>JANPZV010000002.1 GCA_024707365.1 Terricaulis sp. | reverse complement strand
AGGATCGGGGCGCAGCTCTTCTTCGATCACGCCCAGCTTGCGCCCGCTGGCTTCGCGCGCGCGCAATTCATCGGTGACGACCTTGAGCGCGAGCAGGTTCTTCACCCGCGCCATCAGATGCACGTCATCGATCGGCTTGGTGACGAAATCTTCCGCGCCGGCCTGCAGCCCGCGCACGCGGCTCGATTGATCGTCGAGCGTCGTGAGATGACGACGGGGATGTGGCGCGTCTCGGCTTGCGCCTTGAGCCGGCGGCAGGCCTCAAGCGCCATCGATGCCGCCGGGCATCATCACATCGAGAAGGATGAGATCGGGCTTTTCGCGCTTGGCGCGCGCTGCACCGCTTCCTCGCCGCGCGAGGCCAGCAGCACTTCGTAATATTCGGCCGTGAGCTTGGCTTCGAGCAGGCGGCGGTTGGCCTCGAGATCGTCAACAACAAGGATGCGCGCGCTCAAGGCCGCCCTCCCTAGCCGATGAACTTGCGGGATGGTTTCGAGGAAGGTCGTCACCGAGATCGGCTTGGAGAGATAGGCGTCGCAGCCGGCGGCGAGGATTTTCTGCTCGTCCCCGCGCATGGCGAAGGCGGTGACGGCCACGACCGGGATGGATTTCAGCGCCTCGTCCTTCTTGAGCCGGTCGGTGATTTCCAGGCCCGAGATTTCGGGCAGCTGGATATCCATGATAATGAGGTCAGGCTTATGTTCGCGCGCCAGGGAACAGCCTGGCGGCCGTCTTTGGTCTTGACCGTGCGATAGCCAAAGGCTTCCAACAGATCGTTGAACAGCCTCATATTGAGGTCGCTGTCTTCGACGATGAGAACGGTCTTAGCCATGTACCCGAATACGCCCCACGGGCCGCTAGACTGGCCGCGCCCCTCCATAGGGCAAAGCCGTTAACAACCCGATGTAAGACCAGCAATCTCGCCCATTTTATTAATAAGCTCTTAAGGATTGAAAATGCGGCTTGGCGTTGATTTTGGCGGCACCAAAATTGAAGGCGCGCTGCTTGATTCCCAAGGCGAAATTCGCATGCGCCTGCGCGTGCCCAATCCTGGGGATTATCAGGGCGCGGTGCGGGCGGTGGGCGAACTGACGGCGCGAATCGAGCAAGAAGCGGGCGCGCGGGCCAAAACGATTGGCCTGGCCATCCCCGGCTCGCTGTCGGAAGTCACCGGCATGGTGCGCAATTCAAATTCCACCTGGCTCAACGGCAAACCGTTTCTGCAAGACCTGAAAACGCTGCTCGGCCGCCCGGTGCGGATCGAAAATGACGCCAATTGCTTTGCGCTCTCGGAAGCGACCGATGGGGCGGCGGCGGGCGCGCGGGGTGGTGTTCGGCTGCATCTTCGGCACCGGCTGCGGCGGCGGGCTGGTGGTGGACGGCAAGATCGTGGAAGGCGCGAACGGGGTGGCCGGCGAATGGGGGCATTTGCCGTTGCCCTGGATGCGCCCCGATGAAGCCCCGGTGCAGGATTGGTGCGGGCGCTGGAATTGCCTCGAGCAATGGCTCTCCGGCACCGGGTTCAAGCGCTGGTCGGGCATGAGCGGGGGCGAGGCGGCTGAGCGCGCGGCCAGTGGCGATGCGGCCGCGCTTGCGGCGCTGGATGCGCTGTCGGATCGGATCGCGCGGGCGCTGGCGATCGTGGATCGACATCGCCGATCCGCACGTGATCGTGTTTGGCGGCGGCATCTCCAATATCGATTGGCTCTATGCGGCGGTGCAGGGCAAGCTGATCGCCTATGCTTTCAGCGACAAGATCGACACCAAGGTGGTGAAGAACAAGCACGGCGATAGCTCCGGCGTGCGCGGGGCGGCGTGGCTGTTTGAGCCGGGCGGGGCGGAGTCGGCGCATTTGCAATGAAACTCTGCCGCGCCTGCGCGTCGTTCTTTGCCCAAGCGCGGTGCGCGTGCGGAGAAGACGCGCCGCTGGAGCATGCAGAGCTTGGCGTGCTTTCCATCGCGCATCTCGATTGCGATGCGTTCTACGCTTCGATTGAAAAACGCGATGATCCAAGCCTCCTGCCGCATCCGGTGATCGTGGGCGGGGGCAAGCGGGGGTGGTTTCCACCTGCTGCTATGTGGCGCGGGCCTATGGCGTGCGCTCGGCCATGCCGATGTTTCAGGCGCTCAAGCTGTGCCCGCAGGCCAAGGTGGTGCGCGGGGATATGCGCAAATATGCAGAAGAAGGCCGCGCCATACGGCTGATGATGCAAGAGCTCACCCCGCTGGTGGAGCCGCTCTCGATCGATGAAGCCTTCATGGATCTGAGCGGCACCGAAGCGCTGCATGCCGGAACACCGGCGCAGACTTTGGTGAAGCTGCAGAACGCGATTTGGAAAGAGCGCGGGCTTACGGTTTCGATTGGGCTGAGCTTCAACAAGTTTCTGGCGAAAACCGCATCTGATCTCGATAAGCCGCGCGGCTTTTCGGTGATCGGGCGCGGGGAGGCTTTGGAGTTTCTGGCGCCGCGCGCTGTGGGCGCGCTGCCGGGCGTCGGCCCCGCCAGCGTGGCGGCGTTGGAGCGCAATGGATTGAAGCGCGTGGGCGATATCCGCGAAGCCGGCGAGCAGCGCATGCGCGCGCTCTATGGCGATTGGGGCGGGTATCTTTTTCGCGCTGTCGATGGCCCAGGATAAGCGGTGCGTTGATCCCGATGGCGAGCGCAAGAGCATTTCGGCGGAAACGACGTTCTTTGAAGATGTGGCCGCGCTTGAGCGGCTGGAGGATATTCTCTGGCCGCTGTGTGAAAAGGTGGCCGCGCGGGCGCGCGCGAGCGAGATGGCCGGGCGAACGGTGACGCTGAAGCTGAAGGACACGCGCTTTAAAACCATCACCCGCCGCCGCCAATTGCCGGAGCCGACCATCCTCGCCTCGCGGCTGTTTGACATCGCGCGCCAATTGCTCGCCGGCGACGCCGACGGCAAAACCAAGTTCCGCCTGATTGGCGTCGGCCTCTCCGATTTCAGCGCGGCGGCGGGCGCCGATAAGGGCGATCTGCTTGACGCGCAAACCCCCAAGCGCGCCGCCGCGGAGGCCGCGATCGCCAAGGCGCGCGGCAAATTCGGCAAAAGCGCGGTGCAGACCGGCCGCGCGCTCAAGCGGGAGCGGGATGATGATTAGTTGGCGCCGGCGCGAGGCGATCGCCGCTTTGGCCGCCTATGGGGTGACGGGCGCGGCTTGCGCCGCTACTAAGGGTCAAAACACGGAGTTGGGGTCGATGAGCCAAATTGAAGCGCGCTTAGCGGAGCTTGGAATCACATTGCCGAACCCGCCGGCGCCGGTGGCCTCTTATGTGCCGTTCGTCATCGTGGGCAATGTCGTGCATGTGTCGGGGCAGGTGTCGGTCGATGCGGGCGGGGGGCATCAAGGGCAAGCTGGGCGCCGATATTGAGGTGGAGGAAGGCCAGGCCGCCGCGCGGCTGTGCGGGCTCAACCTCTTGGCGCAGGTGAAGGCCGCGTGCGCCGGCGATCTCGATCGCGTCAAGCGCGTGGTGAAGCTGAACGGTTTTGTGAACGTGGCGCCCGATTTCAGCCCGATCCCACAGGTGATGAACGGCTGCTCGGATTTGATGGTGGCCGTGTTCGGCGATGCGGGAAAGCACGCGCGCGCTCGGCCGTGGGCATGGCCAATCTGCCGCTCGACTTTGCCGTGGAAGTTGATGGGCTGTTTGAAATCGGCTGATCAAATCGGCTGATCAAATCTGGGGCGCCCCGCTTGGCGCTTTTCAGTTCGGCGCTACATTGAAGCCATGGACGGCGGCGGCGATCCCACCAATCTGCATATCGTCAGCGATCTCTCCAAGATCGCCAAGGCCGAATGGGATGGGCTGGCCAATCCGGCCGGCGCGCCTTTCGATCCGTTCATCTCCTGGGATTTTCTGCGCGCGCTGGAGGAAAGCGGCTGCGTGGGCGTTGAGGCCGGCTGGAGGCCCGCGCACCTGATCGTGCGCGATGAAGCGGGCGCGGCGATCGCCGCGGCGCCGCTCTACGCCAAGGATCATTCTTACGGGGAGTATGTGTTCGATCACGCTTGGGCCGATGCGCTGCACCGGGCGGGCGGGGCTTATTATCCGAAGCTGCAATGCGCCAGCCCGTTCACGCCCGTGCCGGGGCGGCGCATCCTGGCGCGCGATGCGCGCGCGGCGGCCGCGCTGGCGCAGGCTGCGATCAGCGTCGCCAAGCAAACGCGCTGCTCATCGGTGCATGTGACGTTTGCGGATGAAGCGGCGTGCCGGGCGCTTGAGCCGCTCGATTTCATGACGCGTGCGGGCATCCAATATCATTGGTTCAATCGCGGCTATCGGCGCTTTGACGATTTTCTCGCCGCGCTTTCCTCGCAAAAGCGCAAAACCATCCGCCGCGAGCGCGCGCGCGGGCCGAAGGCATGAAGATCAAGCGGCTGCGCGGCGATGATATCAAGGCGGCAGATTGGGATTTCTTCTTCCGCTGCTATCAGGATACGGGCGCGCGCAAATGGGGCTCGCCTTATCTCAACCGCGAATTCTTCACGGCTCTGGGTGAGCGCATGGGCGATCATTGCGTGGTGTTTCTGGCCGAGGCCGATGGCGCGCCTGTGGCCTCGGCTTTGAACCTTTTGGGCGGTGATGCGCTTTACGGGCGCTATTGGGGCCGCGTGGCCGATATCCCGTTTTTGCATTTTGAACTTTGCTATTATCAGGCGATCGAGATGGCGATTGAGCTTGGCTTGCCGCGCGTGGAAGCGGGCGCGCAGGGCGAGCACAAACTCGCGCGCGGGTATGAGCCGACGCAAACCTTCAGCGCGCACTGGATCGCCCATCCCGGCTTGCGCAGCGCGGTGTGGAATTTCTTGCGCGCCGAAACGCCGGCGGTGGTGCAGGAGGTGGAGGCGCTGGGGGATTATACGCCGTTTAGGAAGGGGTAGGCGTTGCGGATGCTGCTCGCCGCCGCGATTTTTGCGCTTGGCGCCTGCGCCGCGCCAACGCCTGCTGCGGATGAGCGCGCCTGTGCGGTTTATCGCGCATTTTATGCGCAGACAAAAAATGAAACCCAAAGCGCGTTGGCGCCCGTAACCAAGCCGTATTCGCTCGAGTGGGGCGGTGCGCCCTCGCGTTTCCATAACAATACGGGCGAGGATTTCGTGTTGCGGATCCTCCCCGCCGGCTCTGAGGCGGAGACGGTCGAGGTGATCGAGGTGGATACGGGCAGCTATTTCGACGCCCTGCACCAAGGGCCGCGCCAATCTGTGCGCGGTTGCTTTGACGCGGCGCAGCAGCCTGAATTCAGCGGCTCAGCGCTGGAGTTTGCGCTGTCGACGGCGGTGCGCGCCTGGGCGCGCGGGGAGGAAGTGATCGCGCCGGGCGTGTGGCGGCTCTCACCGGCGGGGTATTCGGCTGATGGGCGCTTTGCGCTGATTTACGCCGAGTACGAGTGCTGGGACTGGTGCGGCATGGGCGCCTTCTATCTATTCGAGCAACGCGACGGGCGCTGGGAATATGTTGGCGACAGCGGCGTTTGGTTCGCTTAGCGCCGCTTTTTGCCGCGTTGCGGGCGGCGGTCGCGGCCCTCGCGGGTTTGGCCGCTGCGGCGGGATTTTTTCCAGCCGGGCGCGGGCGGTTCGGGATCGGAGAGCACTGAGAAGAGCAAGCCGCCGCTGATCGGGGTGGCTTCTTCGAGGCGCACTTGCACTTTCATGCCAAGCGGAAAGCGCTGGCCGCTGTGCTCGCCCACCAGCGCATGCGCGGCTTCGTCATGGATCCAGCGCTCGGGGCCGAGTGAGGAGATGGGCGCAAGCCCATCGGCCTGGGTTTCATCGAGGCGAATGAACAGCCCAAAACGGGTGACGCCGGAAACGCGGCCGTCAAACTCAAGCCCGACGCGATCGGCCAGGAAGGCGCTGATATAGCGCGCTGTGGCGTCACGCTCGGCGGCCATGGAGGCGCGTTCGGTTTGGCTGATATGCTCGGCGGTTTCGGCGTAGCGCTGCTCTTCGGCGTCGGTTGCGCCGTCATCGCCCAGCTTGAGCGCGCGGATCAGCGCGCGGTGGACGGTGAGATCGGCGTAGCGGCGGATCGGGGAGGTGAAATGCGCGTAGTGCGAAAGGTTGAGGCCAAAGTGGCCGATATTATCGGGTGAGTACACCGCCTGCGATTGGGTGCGCAGCACCACTTCGTTGATGATGTCCTTGTGCGTGCTTTGCTCGGCTTGATGCAGGATGCGGTTGAAGCGCGCGGGGAGAGCGCGCTCGCCCTTGGTCCATTTCAGATTCACGGTGGTGAGGAAATCGCCGAAGGCGGCGAGCTTTTCTTCGCTGGGCTGATCATGGATGCGATAGATCAGCGGGCGCTGGCGCTTTTCCAGCTCCTCGGCGGCGGCCACGTTGGCCATGATCATGAATTCTTCGATCAGCTTGTGCGCATCAAAGCGCTCGCGCCGCTTCACGCCAACGATTTTGCCATCCTTGAAGATGATCTTGTGCTCGGGCGCATCGATTTCGAGCGGCTGGCGCTTTTCACGCGCGGCCCAGACGCAAGCATAAGCGGCCCAGAGCGGCTTGAGGATCGGCTCAAGCAGCGGGCCGGTTTTATCGTCTGGCTTGCCGTCAATCGCGGCTTGCGTTTGCTCGTAGGAAAGTTTCGCCGCCGAGCGCATGAGGCCGCGCACGAATTTGTGGCGCTTCTTATTGCCGTTCTTATCGAAGATGATCTCAACGGCCAGGCACGCGCGCTCTTCCTTTTCGCGCAGGCTGCACAAATCGGCGCTGAGCGCCTCGGGCAGCATGGGGGCGACGCGATCGGGAAAATAGGTGGAATTGCCGCGCCGATACGCGCCGCGATCGAGCGGGGAGTTCGGCGTCACATAGGCCGCCACATCCGCGATCGCCACCCACACGCGGAAGCCGCCTTGATTGTTCGGATCATCATCGGCTTGCGCATAGACCGCATCGTCATGATCGCGCGCGTCTTCAGGGTCGATGGTGATAAGGGGCACATCGCGCAGATCGGTGCGGCCTTTCAGCGTTGGCGGTTTGGCCGCATGCGCTTGGGCTTCTTCCTCGGGGGTGAAGCCTTCGCGGATGCCGTGCGTGTGCATGGCCAGGATCGAGGCGGCGCGCGGATCGTCCTCGCGGCCTATGCTTTGCTTGATCACGCCATATTTGGGCCCGCCCATGCGTTCCCGTGCGCCCACGCGCACTTCGGCGAAGACAAGATCGCCGTCTTCAGCATCGCCCACGTCTTTCTGCTCAACCAAAAGCGGATAGCGCGCTTTGCGATCTGCGGGCTCGACACGGCCGCCGCCAAAGCGCGCGCGCGGATCTTTGTTGGCGCGATAGACGCCAAGGATGCGATGCGCGCTTTGGCCCAGGCGCTTGATGATGCGCGCTTCATACTCGCCTTCGGCGTTTTGGCTGAGGCGCGCCAGTACGCGATCACCGATGCCGATGGCCGCTTCGCCTTTCATGCGCCGCGCCTCGCCGGGCGCGAGCCGCACCGGCGGGCCGAAATAGCCGTCAGGCCCGCGCATGCGCGCGAGCAATTCGCCATCGGGATCAGCGTCGACCACATCCATCACGCCCGATTGCGGCAGCGCCTGCGCATCGGTGTAGCTGCGCCGCCCCGAGCGGCCGAGCGCGCCGGCTTCCTCCAGCTCGCGCAGGAGGTGGCGGAGTTCTTTCTTCTGATCCGGCCCGATGCCGAGCTCGCGCGCGATGTCGGATTTATGCGCGCCGGGGCCCGCCTTGCGCAGCGCTTCAAGCACGCGCTCGCGGGTGAGGGGGGCGAATGGGAGAGGGGGGCGTTTTGCCATCGCTTATTTGGGAGGCCGTTTCTTGCGCAGTGCAAAGAGGCAGAGCGCGGCTAAGGAAATCACGATTAGAACCGCGATGACGGGAAGATTGAACGCCAAATAGTCCCAAAACTGGACATAGTGCACCACGCCGCCGCGATAGGTGATTTGCCAAATTTGGCCAAGCCCTTCGTTCGGTTGTGTAGCGGCTCGGTCAGGGAGTGCGCGGACGTAGTTTTCGTAAGCAAAGTAAGCGGCGAAGACGATTGGCGCGAGAAGATAGGGCCAAATTGAACGCGGGTGCTCGGACATGAGTCCAGTGTGTCACCTCTCCCCCGCGAGGGGAGAGGTCGCGCGGACAAAGTTCGCGCGGGTGAGGGGGCGGGGTTCCGGATGGGGCTCAGTGGAGCGCAGTGTTTGGGAGGTAAAGCGCCGGCTGACTATCGCGGACCACCTGCGGGCAGGACGAATCCCACGGAAAGAGATTCCCGCCCACGGCGGGCCAGAAAATCTGGAATGCTTGCAAGGGCCCGCGCTCGTCTGGATCGCCCCAAAACCACATGGCCGAGTTCAGGTAGTCTCTGACGACATTCGTGGGATGGACGGCGCGCAAGATGCACTCATGGCCCTCCAACAGGCCGGCCCAGCGCTGCATGTCTGCTGGGACGCGGCCGGCCTTGAGGGCGCGGAATACCTGCCAAAGCATTGCGTGCATCAGCTTGGTGTCGAGGCCGAAAACGATAAATTCGGGCGCCTGAAGCGTTTGAGTGAAGCCGACAGAGTAGGAGAATGAAGGGCTTTTGCCCTTCGGATCGAAAACAGATGAGCAAAACCAGCCGTGCTCTTTCACGTTGCTGAGGATGTCGCGCTCGTACTCGTCGTCGGTCACGATGCACTCCTAAATGAGTCACATTCTGACGCACGCGCCCTCATCTGGCGCTGCGCGCCACCTTCTCCCCCCTCGCGGGGGAGAAGGGAGAGGTTAGGCTTTTTTCGCGGCCTTTTTGGCGGGCGCTTTTTTAGCTGTGGCTTTCTTCGCGGCTGGCTTTTTCGCCGCCGCTGTCTTTGGCGCAGGCTCTTTCGCCGCTTTCTTCGCCGCCGCTTTTTTCTTTTTGCCGCCGCCTTTACCGGCGCGTTCGGCGAGCAGCGCCAAAGCTTCGTCCATCGTTACGTCTTCGGGCTTTTTATCCTTCGGGACGTTGGCGTTGGTTTCGCCGTCATTGATGTAGGGGCCGTAGCGGCCGTTGAGGACTTTCACCGGCTTGCCGGTGACGGGGCTTTCGCCGAGTTCTTTGAGCGCTGTGGCTGCGGCGCGGCCGAAGCGGCCTTTGCCGCCGCCGGCTTTCTTTTTCGTCGATGATGGCGACGGCGCGGTTCATTTGAATCTCGAACACATCGTCCACGCTCGGCAGGCTCGCATACATTTTGCCGATCTGCAGATACGGGCCAAAGCGGCCGATGCTGGCGAGGATCATCTCGTTGTCGCTCGGGTGCATGCCCACTTCGCGCGGCAGCGATAAGAGCGCGATGGCTTTATCGAGCGAAACTTCCTCGGCCTTCCAGCCGCGCGGCACGCCGGCGCGTTTGGGCTTTTTCTCATCGTCGGGGTTGATGGTTTCAAAATAGGGGCCAAAGCGGCCGTTCTTCAAAAGCACCGGCCCGTTCGGGCCATCGCCAAGCTCGATGCCTTCGGCGGGGATCGTGTTGTCGGCCTCATCGCCGCCCGCGAGCGGCCGCGTGAATTTACATTCCGGATAATTCGAGCAGCCGACGAAGGCGCCGAATTTGCCGAGGCGCAGCGAAAGCTGCCCCGTGCCGCAGACCTGGCAGGTGCGCGGATCGGAACCATCTTCGCGCGCTGGGAAGATGTGATCGCCCAGCACCTCGTTCATCTTATCGATGACATCGCCAATCCTGAGATCGCCGATATCGTCCACCGCGCCGTGGAAATCGGTCCAGAATTCGCGCATCAGCGCCTTCCAAGGCAATTCGCCCGCCGAGACCTGATCGAGCTTGGTTTCGAGATCGGCGGTGAAATCGTATTCGACATATTTGGCGAAGAAATTTTCCATGAACGCGGTGACGAGGCGGCCGCGATCATCGGGGATGAAGCGGTTTTTCTCGGTTTTCACGTAATTGCGTTCGCGCAGCTTTTCGAGGATCGCCGCATAGGTGGAGGGCCGGCCAATGCCGAGCTCTTCCAGCTTTTTCACAAGGCTCGCTTCCGAATAGCGCGGCGGCGGCTCGGTGAAATGCTGATCGGCTTTCACCTCTTGCACAGCCACGCTCTCGCCTTGCTTCAATTGCGGCAGGCGGCGGTTTTCTTCGTCTTCCTCATCGTCGCGGCCTTCCTGGTAGAGTTTCAGGAAGCCGTCGAACAGAATGACTTGCCCGGTGGCGCGCAGCTCGACGCGGCCCGTCGGCTCGGTGAGATCGACGCTGGTGCGTTCGATCGAGGCCGCTTCCATTTGCGAGGCGACCGCGCGCTTCCAGATCAGATCGTAGAGCCGCTCCTGATCGCCTTCGAGGCTCATGCTTTTGGGCGTATTGGTCGGGTCCGTCGGGCGGATGGCTTCGTGCGCTTCCTGGGCGTTCTTGATCTTGGAGACGTATTTGCGCGGCTCGGCCGGCACGTAATCCTTGCCGAAATCCTTGCCGATGGCGGAGCGCAGATCGCGGATCGCGCCTTCGTCCATGCTGACGCCGTCGGTCCGCATATAGGTGATGTGGCCCGCTTCGTAGAGGCGCTGGGCGGTCTGCATCGTGCGCGAGGCGTTGAAGCCGAGCTTGCGGGCGGCTTCTTGCTGGAGCGTTGATGTCGTGAACGGCGGGGGCGGGTTGCGGCGCGTGGGCTTGGCTTCCACGGCGCTGACGGTGAATTTGCCGGCCTTCACCGCATCGCGCGCGGCGTGCGCCATGTCCGCGTTCGGAATATCGAGGCGCTTGAGCTTCTTGCCTTCAAAGGCCGAAAGGCGCGCGGGGAAGTTTTCGCTGCGCTGGTTGGCCATGATCGCATCGACCGACCAATATTCCTGCGGCTTGAAGCGCTCGATCTCGACCTCGCGGTCAACGATGAGGCGCAGCGCCACCGATTGCACGCGGCCGGCCGAGCGCGCGCCGGGCAGCTTGCGCCAGAGCACGGGGGAAAGCGTGAAGCCGACGAGGTAATCCAGCGCGCGGCGGGCGAGGTAGGCGTCCACCAGCTCCATGTCGATGTCGCGCGGGGCGGCCATGGCGGCCTGCACGGCGGGCTTGGTGATGGCGTTGAAGGTGACGCGCTTAACGGTTTTGCCTTTCAGCGCCTTTTTCTGATTCAGCGCCTCAAGCACGTGCCAGGAAATCGCTTCGCCTTCACGATCCGGGTCGGTGGCGAGGATGAGGTGATCGGCTTCCTTCAGCGCGTCGGCGATGGCTTTGACGTGCTTGGAGGATTTCGCATCGACCTCCCAGGCCATGGCGAAATCATCGTCGGGTTTCACCGAGCCGTCCTTGGGCGGGAGATCCCGGATATGCCCGTAGGAGGCCAGGACTTTATAGTCCGAGCCCAAATATTTGTTGATTGTCTTGGCCTTAGCCGGGGATTCGACGACGACGACGTTCATGCGGGGGGCGGGCTTTCGAGGTGGCTTTAGGATGAGGGCCGGAGCCGAAGCGGGCCGGAAACTGGTGAGTGCGGCAGCCCCTGTCAACGCGCCGTGAGCGGGCCGGTACCGCCCTTATCGCCGGGCGGAGCTAATTTTTCCTTCCTGGCCCATAGGTTAAGCATTGATTTGAATTCTCACTCAAAAAATCAACCATAGGTAGCATTTTCGGCAAATATCGCGTAAACGGCGATAATGCCCTGCGTTGAACCAGCCCGCCCGCCAGACCCAAGCCAAAGCGATGTCGCCCATTATGTGCGCGATATGGCCGCCCAACTGGCGGCGATGGCGCTGGGCGCGGGGCTGAAAGAGCCGGCGCGGGCGCTGGCCCTGGCGCGGGAGCTTTGCGACGCGGCGCTCGAGGAGGAGGCTTAAGGCGAAGGCGGGGCGGCGTGCGCCTCGAGCGCGGGCGGGGCCGCTTCGGCGTCATGCAGGGCGCCAAGCTCTCCGCGTTCGCGCGCCTTGCGGCCATAGACGAATTCAAACAGTGGCGAGGCCATCAGCGTCGTCACCACCGCCATCAGCACCAGCATGGAAAACAGCGCCGGCTCAATCACCCCGCGCTGCAGGCCGATATTGATGATGATGAGCTCCATCAGGCCGCGCGCGTTCATCAGCGCGCCGATGCCGAGCGCGGTGGAATTATCCTGCCCGGTGAGGCGCGCCGCGGCCCAGCAGGCGCCGCCCTTGGCGAGAATGGACGCGGCCAGAATGGCGAGCGTGACCAGCACAAGGCCTGCGCTGTTGACCATGGTGAGCTGAGTGTTCAGCCCCGAATAGCAGAAGAACACCGGCAACAGCGCCGTCACCACAAAGGGTTCGAGGCTCTTGCGCAAATCCTGCGTCAGCACCCCGCGCGGGGTGACCACGCCCAGGATGAAGCCGCCAAACACGGCATGCAGGCCGGCGATATCCATCGCAAACGCGCACAGCATGAAAAGCCCCAGCATCACGCCGAATGCGGGCTGGCTGAGCTTGCCTTGCTTCTCCGCCGCGCGGGCGAGCGGGGCGAGCAGGCGCGGCATGAGCAGCGTCATCACCAGCACAAAAGCGATCGCGCCGCAGATGGCCGTGATCGCAACGCCCGCGCCCGCGCCAAGGCTGGCCAGCACGATGGCGAGCACGATCCAGGCGCTGGCGTCATCCACCGCGCCGGCCGAAAGCGCGAGCGTGCCAAGCGGGGATTTGGAAAGCCCGCGCTCATGGATGATGCGCGCCAGCATGGGAAAGGCGGTGATGGCGATGCAGGCGCCGAGGAATAAAGTGGCTTGCGGCAAAGGCACATGCGCCGCGAACAGGCCGGGCGTTTGCAAAAGCCAAGGCGTGATCAGCACCGCGAGCAAAAACGGCGCGGCGATGCCCGAGAGCGAAACCGCCGCGGCGCTTCCCGCCTTGGCGCGGAAATGCCCGACATCAAAGCCAAGCCCGACGATGAACATGTAAAGCCCAACCCCAAGCTGGGCGACGACGAACAGAAGATCGCGTGAGGCTTGCGGAAACAGCCATTGCTGCGCCTCGGGCGCGATGAGGCCAAACAATGAGGGCCCAAGCATCACCCCGGCGATCATCTCGCCCACCACTTGCGGCTGGCCGAGATAGCGCTTGGCCAGCCACCCCACGATCCGGCACGCGGCGATGATCGCCGCCATCTGCAGGAAGAACATGATGCTCATCTCTGCCGTGCTCATCGCCGCCTCCCCAGCTTATGGTTGCGCTACCATGCGCATGAAAGCGCGGGGGTGGCAAGGCGGTGCGCGCGTCAGTCGAATGCTGCGCGCGCGAGCGCGGCGTAGCCGCCGGGCAGGGAGGCGGCTTTGCCGTCCATCTCGAGCTCAACCAAAGCGGCGGCCACCGCAGCGGCGGGGCTTTCGGTGAGGCGCGCCAGATCGTTGACATGGATCGGCGTGGGCGAGAGCAGCGCCGCGATTTTGCGCGGCAGGCCAGGCGAAGCCGGCGGCGCTTGCGTCGTGTCAAACAACGGCCCCGCCGAGAGCGGGCGCAAAGGGGCGGCCCCTTCGCCCAAAGCGGCGATCACGTCCTCGGCGTTTTCGATCAGCGCCGCGCCCTGTTTGATCAGCGCGTTCGAGCCATGGGCGCGCGGATCCATCGGCGAGCCGGGCGCGGCCATCACCTCGCGCCCTTGCTCGCCCGCCGCGCGCGCGGTGATGAGCGAGCCAGAACGCAGCGCCGCTTCCACCACCACGACCCCGCGCGAGAGCCCAGCGATGATGGTGTTGCGGCGCGGAAAATCCCGCGCCCGCGCCACTGCGCCAAACGGCGCTTCGCTGACGACAACGCCTTGCGCGCAAATCGCGTCATAGAGTTTGAGATGCTGCGGCGGATAGGGCTGATCCACCCCGCCCGCCAGCACGGCGGCGGTGCCGGTTTGCAATGAGCCGCGATGCACCGCGCCATCGACGCCGCGCGCCAGGCCCGAGACGAGCGTGAAGCCCGCTTCGCCCAGCGCTGCGGCCAGGCGCTCGGCGAACACAAGCGCGGCGGCCGAGCCTTCGCGCGCGCCGACGATTCCCACGCATGGGCGATGCAGCAGCCGCACATTTCCGCGCGCGGCGAGGATCGGCGGGGGCGCGTCAAGCGCGGCCAGCAGCGGCGGATATTCAGGCTCGCACGCGGCGATGAGGCGCGCGCCGATGCGCTCCAGCCCATCAAGTTCAGCCTCGATGGCGGAAGCGGGCGGGGCTTTGAGATCGCCCATGCGTGGCAGCGCCTCGAGCGCGGCGCTTGGTGTTTTGAAGCGGGCGATGAGGCGATGAAAGCTCAGCGCGCCGATGCGCGGGGTGCGCGCCAGCCGCGCCCAGGCGATCCGCTCCGGGCGCGAGAGCGTGCGGTTCATGGCCCCGTTTGCGCGGGCGGCTCGGGCGCGGCCGGCGGTTCAGGCGGGGCGGGCTCTGCTTCGGCGACAGTTTCGGCTTTTTTCGCGCCAAAGCGCGGCTCCGTGCCGGCGAGCAGGCGGGCGATGTTTTCGTGATGGCGCCAGAAGATCAGCAGCGCGAGCGCCAGCGTGAAGATGATCTCGTGCCAGCTGAATTGCGCGATCAACGCAAACAGCGGCGCGATGGCGGCGGCGCAGAGCGCGGCCAGCGATGAGATGCGGAAGATCGTGAACACGGCGAGCCACACCAGCCCCGCCACCAGCCCAAGCGGCCAAATCCCGGCCAGCAGCACGCCGAAGAACGTCGCCACGCCCTTGCCGCCCTTGAAGCCGAGCCACACCGGAAAACAATGGCCAAGGAAGGCGAACGCCCCCGCGGTGAGCCCGATCTGGGTTTGCGCGTCATTGTCAAAGCCCGCAGCGCCCGCGATCCAGCGCGCCAGCAAAAGCGCGATCGCGGCCTTGCCGGCGTCGAGCAGCAGCGTGGCCAGCGCGATGTCTTTCCGCCCGGTGCGCAGCACATTGGTTGCGCCGATATTGCCTGAGCCTATGGCGCGAATATCGCCCAGCCCCGCAAGCCGCGTAAGCACGAGCCCGAACGGGATCGAGCCAAGGAGATAGCCGCCAGCGGCGGCGAGGATGAAATAAAAAGCCAGCACCATTGCTCACTTAGCAGGCCAGCTTTGATTTGGGGAGAGGCGCATCGGGCCGAAGATGGCTGACGCGGGGGGCTGAGACCCCTATGCTGGGCGCTTGGCTGGCCAGGATTCCATGCAACGCAAACTCACAGTCATCCTGTCTGCGGACATTGTCGGCTATTCGGGGCTCATGGAGCGGGATGAGGCTGGCACGCTGGCGCGCCTGAAGGAAAACCGGAAATCGCTGTTTGATCCGTGCGTGGCCGCGCGCGGGGGGCGGATTTTCAAGCTGATGGGCGATGGGGTGCTGATCGAGTTTTCCAGCGCGGCGGCGGCGGTGGAGTGCGCGGTTGAAATCCAGGCGGCGATGGAATTGGCCGAGGCGGGGCGGCCCGAAGCGGAAAAGCTGCGCTATCGCGTGGGCATCAATTTGGGCGATGTCATCGTCGAGGGCGACGATATTTACGGCGAAGGCGTGAACGTGGCCGCGCGGCTGCAAGCGCTGGCGCCGGTGGGCGGGGTGGCGGTTTCGCGCTATGTGCGCGATCAGGTGGCGGGCAAGGCGCCGGTCGAGTTCGACGATCTGGGCTTGCACCAGGTGAAAAATATCGCTGGGGCGGTGCATGTGTTCAGCGTGCGCGGCCCGCGCGAAGGAGGGGCTGAATTGGCTCAGGAAGCGCAAGCGCGCGAGAAGGTTTCGATCTGCGTTCTGCCCTTCGCCAATATGAGCGGAGACGCAGAGCAGGAATATTTTTCCGACGGCATCAGCGAAGACATCATCACCGATCTCTCGAAGGTCTCGGCCCTTTCAGTCATCGCGCGCAACAGCGCCTTCGCCTTCAAGGGCAAGAATGTCGATCTCATCCAGGTGGCGCGGCAGCTCAACGTGGCCTACGTGCTTGAAGGCAGCGTGCGCAAATCCGGCGGGCGCGTGCGCATCACCGCCCAGCTGATCGACGGCGCGCAGAATGATCACATCTGGGCCGAGCGCTACGACCGCAACCTCGATGACATCTTCGCGCTGCAGGATGAAATCTCCGAAGCGATCGTCGCGGCGCTGAAACTCAAATTGCTGCCCGAAGAAAAGAAAACCATCGAAAAGCGCGGCACCGATAATGTCGAGGCCTACAATCTCTACCTGATGGCGCGTCAGGAATATCTGACGGGCTTTGAAGGCGATCCGCGCCGCGTTAGCGCCATCATCCGGCTTTGCCAGCGCGCAACGGAGATCGATCCGAAATACGCGCGCGCCTGGGCGCTGATGGCGACAGCGCAGGTGGCCGCCTATCATGTGGCCGGCATGGTCCACGATGACGGGCTTGCGGCGGTTGAGCGGGCGCTTGCGCTCGATGGCGATCTGGCCGAGGCGCACTCGGTGCGCTCGCGGATTTTCATCGAGCAGCATCGCATGGAAGAGGCGGTGCGCGAGATGGAGGTCGCACTCAGGCTTGATCCCAATTCCCACGAGGTTAATCGCAATTCGGCGAGGGTGTTTTTCGCGCAGCGCGATTTTGCCGGCGCGATTCCGTTTTATGCGCGGGCGGTGGAGCTGTTTGAGTTGGACTTCGGCTCCGCCTCGATGCTGGTGACTTGCTACACTGCGCTCGGCGACGAGGCGGCGGCGCGCGCGGCTGCCGAACTCACCTTGGCGCGGGTTGAAAAAGTGCTGGCGCAGGATCGCAACAACGGCACCGCGATGGGCCATGGCAGCGACGCGCTGGCGGTGCTGGGCCAATTTGAGCGGGCGAAGGAATGGATGGCCCGCGCGCTGCTGATCGATCCTGAAAACTGGGGCATGCGCTACAATTTCGCTTGCTGTCTCGCCACGCAATTGAATGATCCCGATGCGGCGATCAAGATGTTGCGCCCGGTGCTGATGCGCGGCTCCCGCAGCCGCGTCGCCTACGCCAAGCTTGATCCAGATTTTGACGGGCTGCGCGATGATCCGCGCTTTCAGGCGCTGATCGCAGAGGCTGAGGCGCGGCCCGAGCCCGAAGCTTAGCCAATCGGGATATAGCGTGCGGTGATGCGGATCGCATCCGGCTTGCCGGGCGCGGGCGTGAGCGCAAGGCCGATATTCTGCTGCGCCAGCGCTTCATCGATGGCGATCACATCGTCGATCGCATCGAAATTGTCTTTGTGTTTGGAGCTGAATTGCGCGCGGGCTTTCGCAGCGGCCCAGATCGCGGGTTTTGCGGCGCCGACATGGAATGAAAAGGCGTGCAGCTCATTGAACAGGCCCGGCTCATAGCCGCCCGTGTTCACGAAATAGAGCGAAACATCACCGCGCGCGGCGCCGGGGAGGGGCGCCACATCATAGCCATCCACGGTTTCGATTTCGGCGTAGGCGTCGATATGCAGCGATTTGGGCGCGCCCCACCAGCGCTGGCGCAAGAGCGGATAGGCCGCTTCAATGCTGGGCGCGGCGAGGAATTGCATGTCGTGCAATTCAATCGACGCGCGTGGATGCGCGCCGCCAACCAGCACCGCGAACAGTTTGAGCCCGCTCATCCGCCCCGGCAGCTCACGGGCGCGGCGCGGCCGACTTCCCATTGCGCGTTGGCGCCGGCGCCGCGCACGGCGTAGCGGCCGTTGGAATAATAATTCTCGCCCGCGCTGGGCAGCACCATCGAGGGCCCGCCGATGATCGCCACGCGCGCCTCGGCGCCCTGGTAATCGACCATCAGCTGCGTGCCGTCCGCGCACGTGTAGGCGATCGGCCCGGTGGGCGGCAGATCGGGCGCGGGCGGCTCAAACGGATTGGTGGAGCAGGCGGCGAGCGCCAGCAGCGATGCTGCGGCGATGAGCTTGTGCATGAGCGATCCTCCTTAATGTCCGACGCTTAGCGGGCGAAAACCTGGCGGCCGGCGATGAACGTGCGTTGCACAAGCCCCTGCATCAGCTTTTCATCGAAGGGCGAATTTTTCGACTTCGATTTCAGCGCGTCGCTATCGAGCTTAAACGGCGCGCCGGCGTCGATCACGATAATATCCGCAGGCGCGCCTTTGCTGAGGCGCCCTTGCGGCAGTTTCAGGATTTCGGCGGGGCGGAGCGTGAGCGCGCGCAGCACGGTGTTGAAGCTGGCCTCGCCCTTGTGCGCGAGGCTGAGCGCGCCCGGCAGCAGCGTTTCCAAACCCACAGCGCCAAAGGCCGCTTCCTCAAACGGCAAACGCTTATCTTCCGCCGGGCGCGGATCGTGCCCGGAGACGATCACATCGATCAGCCCGCTCGCCACCGCGTCCACCAGCGCGCGGCGATCCTCTTCGCTGCGCAGCGGCGGGGCGAGTTTGGCGAAGGTGCGATAGCCGTCCACGTCGTTTTCGTTGAGCACGAGATGATGCACGTTGACGCTGGCGGCGGCGTTGACCCCGCGCGCCTTGGCGCGTTTCAGCGCATCGAGCGTCTCGGCGGCGGAGATCATGTCCACCAGGAGCCGCCCGCCGGTGATTTCCGCGAGCTTCAAATCGCGCTCGGCCATGATGGTTTCGGCCGCCGCAGGAATGCCGGGCAGGCCAAGCCGCGCGGCAAGCTCGCCCTCATGCATCACCCCGCCTTCGGCAAGGCTCGCATCCTCGGGCCGGTTGGCGATGAGCGCGCCGAAGGCGGTGGCGTAAGAAAGCGCGCGGCGCAGCACGCGGGAAGAGGCGATCGGCTTATCGCCATTGGTGAACAGCACAGCGCCCGCTTCGGCCAGGAGGCCGATCTCGGTCATCGCTTCGCCGTCGAGATGGCGGGTCAGCGCGGCGGCGGGCAGGATGCGCACCCCGCCGGTCGCGATCGGGCCCGCGCCGGCGCACGAAATCGACAAGGCTCTGATCGTCGATCACCGGATTTGTGTTCGGCATCATCACCATGGTGGTGACGCCCCCGTTGGCTGCGGCGCGGCCGGCGGATTTGAACGTCTCTTTATGCTCGGCGCCCGGCTCGCCGATGACGACGCGCATGTCGATCAGGCCCGGCGCGATGTAGAGCCCGCCCGCGTCGATGATCTCGGCGCCATCGGGCGCGCTGCTGACGGCGCCGACGTCGAGGATGGCGTCGTCAAACAGGATCGCGCCGGTTTCGACCGTGCTTTTGGCCGGATCGATGAGCTTGGCGTTGGTGATAAGGGTGGGGCGGGTCATGTCATCGCCGCTTCATCGCCACGTTGAGCGTTGTCGAGAACGCGATGGCGATGATGAAGGGCACCCAGATCGGCAATTCGCCGAGCTTGGGGGTTTCGAGCGCGGCGGCCAGATGATCGTCCACGCACCACCAGAGCAGAAACAGCCACATGGATTTCGCCGCTCCTCATTGTTCGGCGCCCGCATTGAGCGCTTCGAGCACAGCCATGCGCACGGCGACCCCCATGCGCACTTGGGTTTCGATCAGCGAAACGCTGGGATTGTCGGCCACGCTTGAGTCAATCTCAACGCCGCGATTCATCGGCCCTGGGTGCATCACCAGCGCGCCGGGCTTGGCGTGGCGGAGCTTGTCTTCATCAAGGCCGTAGAACCAGAAAAAACTCGCGCGCGGAGGGGAAGAAGCCGCCATCCATGCGCTCGCGCTGCACGCGCAGCATCATCACCACGTCCGCGCCCTCAAGGCCCTTGCGCATATCGGTGAACACTTCCGCGCCCCAGCGATCGGGCGCCGTTCGGCATCAGCGTCGGCGGGGCGATCAGGCGCACGCGCGCGCCGAGAATGTTGAGCAAGGCGACATTCGAGCGCGCGACGCGGCTATGGGCGATGTCGCCGCAAATGGCGATGGTGAGGCCCTCGATGGCGCCAAGGCGCGAGCGGATGGTGAAGGCGTCGAGCAAAGCTTGCGTCGGATGCTCATGCTTGCCATCGCCGGCATTGATCACCGCGCAATCGACTTTCTGCGCCAAGAGCTCCGCCGCGCCCGATGAGCCGTGGCGCACCACCAGCAGATCGGCGCGCATGGCGTTGAGCGTGGCGGCCGTATCGATCAGGGTTTCGCCCTTGGCCACAGATGAGCTCTTCACGCTCATGTTCACCACATCCGCGCCCATGCGCTTGCCGGCGAGTTCAAAAGAGCTTTGCGTGCGGGTGGAGTTTTCAAAGAAGAGATTGATCAAAGTGCGCCCGCGCAGGGTGTCGAGCTTCTTGATCTTTTGCTCAAGCAAAGGCGCGAAGGCCTCGGCGCGCGTCAGCAGCGCTTCGGCTTCGGGCCGATCGAGATCGGCGATGGACAGCAGGTGCTTCTTGCGGAAACGCGCCGGGGTCTGTTGATCGTTTGATTTTACGCCGGCGCCTCGCTTGTCCATGGGGGCTTGTTAAGCTGTGCGGCCAAACCGCCGCAAGATAATTCGTTTCCGCCCCATTCACGCCAAAGACTCCGTCTTGTATCCGTTTTGTTCTCATGGTGAGAACGGGCGGGTCGAACGGGTTAAAGCGGGAGGGTCACTTGAAGAAACCCCACTCTAATCAAAAGGATGAGTTGCCGGCGCTGCGGCCGGTGGGCTTGGCGATCGCCGCCGTGGTGGCTGGCCTCGGGGCCGGGAAGGCGCAAGCGGCGGAAGCGCCGCGCGTCCACGCCCCGCTCGAGCCCGCGACGCAAGGGAAAACCTATGTGATCGATCACACCAATCATCCGGGCTTCGATGAGGATCCCGAGTTGGTGGTAGGCCGCTCCGCGCCGGTGGCCCCGTTCGGGAAGAAGGACTGAAAGCAAAGGCTCAGTGCAGGGCGAGGCCAATCACAAGCGGCATGGTGATGGCCGAAAACAGCGTCGTGGCGGTAATGATCGAGGCCATGAGGCGGGCGTCTCCGCCCATCTCATGCGCCAGCGTGTAACCCGCCGCAGCCGTTGGCGTGGCCGCCACGCCAACGGCGACAGCTGTGGATAAAGGGCTCAGCCCCATCAGCAGCGCCACGCCATAGACGATCGCGGGCGCGGCGAGCAGCCGGCCAAAGCACGCCGCGCCGATATGCGCCGCCGAGCCGCGCAGCGCCCTGAAATCAAGCCCCGCGCCAACGCAGAGCAGCGCCACCGGCATGGCCGCTTGCCCCAGCAGGCTCAGCGCATCGCTCAAGGGGCCAAGATCGCGCACGCCGAGCGCCTGGACCAAAAGCCCGGCGCTGCAGCCAAGCACCAGCGGGTTGGCGATGATCTGATCCAGCACCGCGCGCATCGATGTGGCGCGCGCAGCCCCCCAGCGCGCCAACACGATCACGCAAATGACGTTGATCATGAACACAAGCGGGCCAAACACGATGCCGATCATGCTTGCGCCCGCCTCGCCATAGAGCGCGGGCGCGGCGGCGAGCAAGGAGAAGCCGTTCCAGCGCGTCACGCCCTGAAACACCGAGGTGAAAGCGGGCGTGTTGTTGCGGAACGGCCAAAGCAGCATGAGCCCGAACACGGACACGCCCAAAAAGCCCAGCAGCACGGCGGCGACGAATTCCCCGGAATCGCCCACGCTGAAATCGGCGCCGGAAACCAGGGTGAACAAAAACGCCGGATACAGCACAAAATAGCCAAACCGGTTCACCGCGCCGAATTGTTCGGCGGTGGCCAGACGCCGCACGCGCGCGCCCCAGCCAAACGCAATCAGCAGAAAAACCGGCGCAAGCGCGGAAATAACGCCGATCACGCGCGCTGCTCCTGCATTGCATCAAGCGCGCCTTGCAGCATGTAGGCGGCGGCCATTTTATCGACCACTTGCCCACGCCGTTTGCGGCTGGCGTCGCTTTCGATCAGCGTGCGGGTGACGGCGGCGGTGGAGAGCCGCTCATCCCAGAGCAAGAGCGGCACATCGCGCTTGCCGATAAGGTTGCGCGCGAAGGCGCGCGCCGCTTGCGCGGAGGGGCCGGCCGAGCCGTCCATATTCAGCGGATGGCCGATGATGAGGCCGGCGCATTGGCGGGCGTCATACAGCTTGAACAGCGCTTCGGCATCGAGGGCGAACTTGCTGCGCTGGATCGTATCGAGCGAGGAGGCGATCATGCGCGAGACATCGCTCACCGCCACGCCGATGCGCTTTTCGCCAGGGTCAACGCCCAGCAGCGCGCCCATGCGCGGCAGCGCGGCGAGAAAATCGGGGAGGGCGAGGATGGCCAAGGCGCTCTCCCTCGCTTAGCGCTTGCCCCGCGTCAACGCTTGGCCTTGGATGCAAGTTTTGGGCGAAAGCGGAGGTTGCGGCCATGGCTAGACAAAAATTGCTCGCCACGCTGGTGCTGGCGGGGGTATGGGCGTGGCTGCGGCGCAGGCGACCTCCCCCGCGCCAGAGGCGGAGGTGGTGTATTGCCAAGCCACGCGCGATATCCGCTGCGGCGCCGATGGCTGTGTCAGCGAGGCCAGCGACAGCATCTATGTGAATTTGCACTACGAGCCCCAAACCCGCACCGGCGATCTTTGCACCTATACCTATTGCAGGGGCTTTGAGCTTTTGCCCCAGCCTACGGCGGCGGGGCAGGCGAGCCCCCGATACGGGTTTCACCCTGTCGCAGCATTCGGGCTCGACCGAGGAGTACCAGAATGTGCCGGTGGTGGATTATCAGCTCTCTTTGAACGAGAACCGCACGGAATTTGTGCTGCTGAATGTCGAGCGCGGGCTCAGCGCCGGCTGGGCCGGGGTGTGCACGGCCGCCGAGCCTTGAAAGCGGCGCCGGGCGCTGGTAGCTCGGCGCCATGTCTATCGATGAAAAAACCGTGCGCCGGGTGGCCAAGCTCGCCCGGCTTTCGCTGCCGGAAGAGCGCGTGGCGCCAATGGCGGGCGAGCTCAACGCCATCATGGCCTGGATCGAGCAGCTCAATGAGGTGGACGTCGAAGGCGTCGAACCGATGACGAGCGCGGTGGAGGGGCTTTCGCTGCCGATGCGCGAGGACGTGGTGACGGACGGGGAAACCCCGAGCGCGTGCTGAAAAACGCGCCGAAGGCCGAGGACGGCTTCTTCGTTGTGCCGAAGGTGGTGGAGTGAGCTTTGGCGCGCGCTTCATGCTCGCCCTTGATGGGCGAGCTGTCGCCGCGCGCAGCGCGGTGACTGAGTGGGTGGTTGCGCCGCATTTTGAAGCACCGAGCCGCCACCCCATCCGGCCGCTTCGCGGCCACCTTCCCCATCAAGGGGAAGGAGGTGAAGCGTGAGCTTCATCATCACCTCGGAATCCCCATTGCAGGATGACGTGCGCGTGCTGGTGCAGGCATTGAATGAATTCACCTATGAGCTGACGCCCGCCGAGTTTCGCCATCACATGAGCGTCGAGCAAATGGCCGCCGCTGATACGAGCGTGTTCGTTGCGCGCGATGCAGGCGGGGCCGCGATCGGCATGGGGGCGCTGAGGCGGCATGAGGGCGCGGGCGAGGTGAAGCGGATGTTTGTGTCGCCCGCCGTGCGCGGCGGCGGCCTTGGCGGGGCGATCCTCTCCGAGATTGAAAAGCTGGCGCGGGCGGAGGGCTTTTCCAAGCTCGTGCTGGAAACAGGTTCAAATTTCGATGCAGCCAAGCGCGTGTATGCGCGCGCGGGCTTTGTGACGTGCGATGCGGTGCTGGATTATCCGGCGAGCCCGTGGACCGCGTTTTATGAGAAGGAGCTGGCGTGAGCCGGTTTCGTCATTCCGGGGCATCGCGCAGCGACGAGCCCGGAACCCAGGGGCAAACGCGCCGTGCCCGCGCTTTGCGCGACCGGAATGACGATGTGATTTTTTGGATGCGTATGAACGATGACTGACCTCACCAGCCTCACCCTCGCCCAAGCGCTCGATGGCATGGAGAAGAAGCAATTTTCTTCCGCCGAGCTGACGGACGCGTTTCTCGGCGCGATCGAGAAGGCCAATCCGCATCTGAATGCGTATATTGTCGTCACCGGTGATAAGGCGCGCGCGGCGGCGAAGGCGTCGGACGCAAAGCGCGCTTCCGGCAAGGCCGGGCCGCTGGAAGGCGCCCCGCTTGGGATTAAGGATTTGTTCTGCACCGAGGGCGTGCGCACCACGGCCTGCTCGAAAATCCTAGGCGACTTCACGCCGACTTATGAGAGCACGGTGACGGCCAATTTGTTCGCCGATGGCGCCATCATGCTGGGCAAGCTCAATCTCGATGAATTCGCCATGGGCTCGTCGAACGAGACGAGCGCGTTCGGCAATGTCGTCAACCCCTGGCGGCGCGGCAATGAAGATACAAAGCTCACGCCCGGCGGCTCATCCGGCGGCTCTGCCGCTTCGGTGGCGGCCGATTTGTGCCTGGGCGCAACCGCCACCGATACGGGCGGCTCGATCCGCCAGCCGGCGGCGTTCACCGGCACGGTGGGGATCAAGCCGACTTACGGGCGCTGCTCGCGCTGGGGCATCGTGGCGTTCGCCTCCTCGCTCGATCAGGCCGGGCCGATCGCGAAAACGGTCGAAGATAGCGCGATGCTTTTGCAAAGCATGGCCGGGCACGATCCGAAGGATTCCACCTCGCTGCCGAATGCGCTGCCGGATTTTCGCGCCGCGTGCCAGCGCTCGGTGAAAGGCATGGTGATCGGCGTGCCGGAAGAATATCGCGTCGATGGCATGCCCGAAGAGATCGAAAAGCTCTGGGCGCAAGGCATCGAATGGCTGAAGGATGCGGGATGCACGATCAAGAAAATCTCGCTCAAGCACACCAAGTATGCGCTGCCGGCCTATTACATCGTGGCCCCTGCGGAAGCTTCCTCCAACCTCGCGCGCTATGACGGCATGCGCTATGGCGCGCGCGTGGCGGGCAAGGATCTCGCTGGCGCGTATGAAAACACGCGCGCTTCGGGCTTCGGCGCGGAGGTGCAGCGGCGCATCCTGATCGGCACCTACGTGCTCAGCGCCGGCTATTACGATGCGTACTATCTGCGCGCGCAAAAAGTGCGCCAGCGCATCGCCCAGGATTTCCGCGATGCGTTCGCGGATGTGGATGCGATCCTGACGCCCGCCACGCCTTCAGCCGCGTTCGCGCTCGGCGAAAAGAGCGGCGATCCTGTTTCCATGTATCTCAACGACATCTTCACGGTGACAGCGAACCTTGCCGGCTTGCCCGCGCTGGCGCTGCCGGCGGCGCAGGATACGAACGGCCTGCCGCTTGGCCTGCAAGTGATCGGCAAGGCGCTGGATGAGGAAAGCGTGTTCGCGGTCAGCGCGGCGCTTGAGAAGGCGGCGGGCTTTAAAGCCAAGGCGGCGAAATGGTGGGTGTAAGCACCGCTCAGGGGTGAGCCTTCGTGCTTCCTTCATCAAGGCGTGATCCCTTGCCTGTAGAAAGGCGGCGTGAGCATGCACGAATTGTTGGAGCGCTTGGGGCGGGGCGATGAGCGCCTGATCGGCATGTGCCGGCAGGCCAATCGCGCCTGGAGCGATTTTCTCAGCGAGCTGAACGGCGCCGACACCGGCACGCTGGCCGCGCGGCTCGGCTTTTTCCAGCCGACGTTCCAGAAGATTTTCGATAGCCCCAGCCTTGGCGAGACCATGATGGCCTGGAGCGGGTTCGCCGCGCTCTATGACACGCAAAACGGCTGGGCCGGCAATATCGAGCGCGCGCGCCAATTGGCGGACGCCTTCGCGCAATCCAATTGCAGCAAGGAAGTGAAGGATGAGGCGCGCGCCTGCGTCATCTCCTATGAGCTTGAGCCTGGGCGGGCGGTTCCGGCGGCGAAACGCTGAACCGGGGGCTTGCGAATCCCGTTAGGATCGCGGGCATGTCCAAGTCATCAGCCAAGCGCCGCGGGCGCAAAGAGATCGACCGCAATTATTTCTTCGGCGACGTGTTCATCAAAACCGGCGTCGCCGCCGGCGTTGCGCTGGGCGGGATCTTGCTGATCACCCCGTTCACGCTGGCGGACACCGTCTATGACGGGGCGTGGGATTATCTTGCGGTGCTGGGCGTATTCGCCGCACTTGGGTTGGCTTCCTTCATGTATGGGCGGCATTTGCGCCGGGAAGCTACACATTGGGATTTCGATTAGCCTTGACCTAGCAGGCTCAAGCGTCGAGTTTCCCGGCCTTGAAGGAGAGGCTCCGTGAACACCGCTGAATGCACGCGCCTGGGCGCTTATCTAAGCAAAATGCTGGGCTCGCCGACGGTTTCTGTCGTCTCGCGCAATGCGGAAGAGGCCGATGTGCTCGTCGATGGCGACAAGGTGGCCGATCTGCTGCGCGATGATGAGGAGGGCGAGCTAAGCTATTCCATCAGCCTTGCGCTGCCGCGCAAAGCGGGCGCCAAGAAAGATGCGCCAATCGATGATGCGGAACGTTCGCGCCTGCAAATGCTGCTGCGCCAAAAGCTGCACGCGGCCGATCTCGATGTCCGCGCCCGCCCGCGCAAAACCGATTCCGCCGAAGTCTATGTGAACGACGAATTCGTCGGCACCATCTCCGCCGACGTGGACGAAGGCCAAGTGCTGACGATGACGGTGCTGGATATCGATTTGGATGGGGAAGAATAGGCGATAGGGAATGGGCAATAGGCAATTGGGGCGATGGGGGAGATAAGGTCACATCGCGATTTGATTGCCTGGCAGCGCGCCATGGATTTGGTGGTGCGCGTTTACGACTTGGCCTCGCAATGGCCGAAAGACGAGATTTACGGTTTGAGTGCGCAGGCCAAGCGGGCTGCGGTTTCAGTGCCAGCAAATATTGCTGAGGGCTATGGGCGCGCCGGGCGCGCGAGCTATGTGCATTTTCTGAAGATTGCTCATGGTTCGCTCAAGGAGTTGGAGACGCACTTGGATGTGGCCTTCCGCGTTGGTCACATGAGTGGAGATGCGCTTGAGGCTGTGCTCGGTGACACAGAGACGGTGGGCAAGCTCATCAACGGGCTCATCCGCAAATTGAGCGAGCAATAGGCCCCATTGCCTATTCCCCATTCCCCATTGCCATAATCCAAAAAAGAGACGCCCCGGCATGGGCCGGGGCGAGTGTGTCGTGTGTCCAATCCAGTCCAACCACGCGATTTCAGAGGAAACGGCGTGGGTGCGGGCGTTACAAGACACCCAGCATCGAGGCGACCAGCGGATGGCGGACGATGTCGGCGTCGCCCAGGCGGCAGACGGCGATGTTGGGCACTTCTTCAAGCTTGTCGGCGACAGCGTGCAGGCCCGAAAGGTCAGGCAGCAGATCGGTTTGCGCAGGGTCGCCGGTGACGACCATGGTCGAATGCCAGCCAAGCCGCGTCAGCAGCATTTTGATTTGGCCGTAGGTGCAATTTTGCGCTTCGTCGATGACGATGAAGGCGTTGTTGAGCGTGCGCCCGCGCATGAAGCCCACCGGCGCGATCTCGATCAGGCCTTCGGCCATCAGCGCCTTGAGGCGCTTGGCCGAGAGCCGGTCCTGCAGCGCATCGTAGAGCGGGCGCAAGTATGGGGCGAGTTTGTCTTCCATCGCGCCGGGCAGGAAGCCAAGCGATTCACCGGCCTCCACCGCAGGGCGTGAAAGCACGATGCGCCCCACCTTGCCGGCTTCCAGCGCCTCGACCGCTTTGGAAATGGCGAGATAGGTTTTGCCCGTGCCTGCGGGGCCGAGCGCGAGCACCAGCGCGTGCTGATCCATCGCTTCAAGCAGCGCTTGCTGGCCTTTGGATTTGGCGCGAACGTTTTTGACGAAGCTGGCGTCGCGCGCGCTGTCATTCGCGGGATTATAGCCGCCATCGAGCACTTTCAAATTGCGCTGGCGGCGATCCTCTCGCTGAAACTCCTGGACGTTGAGAACGCCCTGGGTGGTTTGCCGACGCTTGGTGCTACGCTTCGCCATGCTCGTCTCCTTGCTGGAGTGGCCAAAGTCCCGCCGGGTTTCTGCCAAGCGGGTCGAAAAGCTGAGATTTGGAAGTCGTGACTCTGGGAGTCGGTGATGGGCGCGCCTGGCGGCGATTTTGAAGCTGCGCTGAACTTGCGCTCTTCGCCCACGCTCTCCCCCACAAATGGGCCAAGGCCCTGGAGACGGGCGGATGAGAAAATCCCCATCCGAATGTTCTCAGGAGACGCTGAACCGGTTAACGAGGCGTTGAATATGCGAAACGTCTCAAAAATTTCGCACAAAGGAGGCCGCCCCATGCCGATCTATGCTCTCGCTGACGCCGATCTTGAGGTGGAAGATGGTGAGGCGTTCTGGGTGGCGCCGGGCGCGGTGCTGATTGGCAAGATTGTGCTCAAGAAAAACGCATCGGTGTGGTTCGGCGCCGTTTTGCGCGGCGATAACGAGCCGATCGTGGTGGGGAGAACTCGAACGTGCAGGATGGCAGCGTGCTGCACACCGACATGGGCGCGCCGCTGGCGATCGGCGCCAATGTCCGCGATCGGCCATCAAGCCATGCTGCATGGCTGCACCATCGGAGACAATTCGCTGATCGGCATCAAGGCCACGGTGCTGAACCACGCTTTGATTCCCAGTTTCTGCCTGCTCGGCGCGCATGCGCTGGTGACGGAGCGCAAAAGCTTTGAGCAAGGCTGGCTGATCACCGGCGCGCCCGCGCGCGGGCAGCGGCAATTGGAAGAGCCGCAAAAGCAGATGCTGCAGCTTTCGGCCGCGCATTATGTTGAAAACTGGAAGCGCTATAAAAGCGATCTGAAGCCGAGCCGCTTCGACTAACGCGCTTTGCGCCTCTGCGCGCAGCGGGATCGCGGCGTTCCACACATGGGAGATGCGCACGTCGGTTTCGGGGCCGAGATTGAACCATGCCAGCCGGTCGCGCGTGGCGTCGATCACCACGAAGCGATCGCCGCGTTCCAAGGTTTGCGAGAGCGTGTTGCGGACGACGCCCGCCGAGTGCTCGGTGCGCAAGAGCCAAAGCCCCGGCGCCATGTCGCAAATGCGGCCAAGGCTTTCGAGCGCGGAGATGAATTCCATCGTCGCGCCCGAGAAAATCTCGGCGTGCACGAACACGTTGGCGATTTCCGCGGCGTCGTTCGCCGCTTTGGGCGTGCGCAGGCCGCGCAGCGCCATGATGCGGCGCGCGGGCGACCAATCGGTTTGGCCGTTGGGTGAAACCAGCGAATTGGGGCGCACGCGCCCTTCGATCATGAATTGCGCCATCCGTTCGATCGAGTACGGGCCGAACGCGCGGCCGCGAACCTGGACCCACCAAGTATTCTCGGTGGCGGCTTTCAGATTGTCCGCGTCGCTCACGCCACATGCTCCGTTTCAGCACGGAGCGCGCACGCACGCCTCCGGCGGAACGGTGTGATGCAATGTGCGTGCCGGTAGGGCGGTAAAGCGCTGTTAACGACGCGGGCGCTGTTCAAAGTCGATGGCGAAGCCGGTTTCCGTCAGCCGCGCCACGCGCCCATAGATCGCGCCGACGCGCACCCAAACGCCAACCAGCGGCGGGGCGCGCTGCGTGCGGATGGTGACGCCCGCGAGCGAGAAATCGATCACCTCGCCCTCATAGGCCTCGCCGGTTTCAAACTGCAGCGAAACGGTCTGCGCGCCCTCCGGGATGGCGTGCGTATCGGCTTCGACGCCGAGATCCTTGTTGATGGCGAGGGTTAGGAACTCGGCCAGCTTCTCGCGCTTGTGCGCGCTGAAATCGAAAATGACGGCGACTTCCCCGTCGCCGCAGCGCCGCGCCACCTTGCCGGAGACGCGCCCCAGCCCGCCCTCAAGGTAAATCACCACGCGCGCGCCGATCTCGGGCAGCGTGGTGGCGGCGATGCGGGCGTCTCCGGGGAGATATCCTCGGTGCGGCAATCATATTCCGCGCCATCGGCCCCCAGCATGCGTCCGCCCACCACCAGCGGCAGGCGGCGGAAGCGCCGGCGTTCGCGCGCGCCCATCTGGGCGTTGGAGAGCTTGCTGGCGATGGCGGCAAGATCGAGTTTGAGGGCGGCGTTGCGCATCCGATCCTTATCGCGTGGTACCGTAAACGCCGGCTTAATCATTTGCGGCGCCGCTGCGTCAGGCTTGGCGCGCGGCGGAAGTCTGATACCGATAGATGACGCGGATTCATTTTTAACGGCCGTGAGAGCTGTGGGGGAGAGAAGCGGTGTCCGAAGGCGCAAGCGAACGCTTTGATTATGTGATTGTGGGCGCGGGCAGCGCCGGCTGCGTGCTGGCGGCGCGGCTCTCGGAGGATCCGGGCGTCAAGGTGGCGCTGCTGGAGGCGGGGGGCAAAAACACCAGCGTGCTGGTGCGCATGCCGGCCGGCGTCGGCAATCTCATTTCCACGCCGGGCGCCTTCAATTGGGGCTTTGAAACCGAGCCGCAAAAGCACCTCAACAATCGCCGGCTCTATCAGCCGCGCGGGCGCGGCTGGGGCGGCTCCTCGGCGATCAACGGCATGATCTATATTCGCGGCCACGCGCGCGATTACGATCAGTGGCGGCAGATGGGGCTTGAGGGCTGGGGCTATGCGGACGTGCTGCCCTATTTCAAAAAATCCCAGCACCACGAGGATGGCGCCGATGCTTGGAACGGCGAAAGCGGGCCGCTTTGGGTGTCGCGCGGGCCGCCCGGCAATCCGCTCTATAAAGCCTTCATTCAAGCGGGCGCGCAGGCGGGCTATCCGGTGACGCGCGATTTCAACGGCTATCAGCAAGAGGGCATGGGGCCTTACCATCTCACCATCAAGGATGGCGAGCGCTGGAGCGCGGCGGCGGCGTATCTCGCGCCGGCGCTGAAGCGGCCCAACCTCAAAGTGATCTCGGGCCCTACGCCACGCGGGTTTTGTTTGAAGGCAAAAAAGCCATTGGCGTTGAATATGCCGCCGGGCGCGGCAAGCCGGCGCAAAAGGTTTTCGCCGGCCGCGAGGTGATCTTAAGCGGCGGCGCGTTCCAATCGCCGCATCTGCTGCTGCTTTCCGGCATTGGCCCTGCGGAAGATTTGCGCGCGCGCGGGATTGAGGTGGTGGCCGATGCGCCGGAGGTGGGCAAAAATCTGCAGGATCACCTTGATGTTTCGCTGATCTGGGAATGCACCAAGCCGATCACGGCCTATTCGATCACCAAGGGGATCAAGAAACCCGCTGTCGGCATCCAATGGATCCTCAGCAAGCAGGGCGCGGGGCGCACCAATCATTTGCAGGCGGGCGCGTTCTTGAAATCGCGCGGGGAGCTTGATGCGCCCGATATTCAGCTGCATTTCGTCAATGGCGTGATGATCGAGCATGCCAAGGTGCAGGCCGATCGCGACGGCTTCACCATCCATTCCTGCCAATTGCGCCCAGAGAGCCGCGGCAGCGTGTTCCTCAAATCCGCCGATGCCTTCGATCATCCGGGCATCGATCCGAACTACCTCGCCAGCGAAACCGATCGCCGCGTGCTGCGCGATAGCGTGCGCATGGTGCGCGACATTATCGGCCAGGATGCGCTGAAATTGTTTCGCGGGCCGGAGATGCGGCCGGGGCCGAACATCAACACCGACAGCGAAATCGACGATTGGATCCGCCGCGTGGCCGAGACGATCTATCACCCCGTCGGCACCGTGCGCATGGGCGTGGATGCCAAGGCGCCGGTCGATCCGCATCTGCGCGTGCGCGGGGTTGAGGGTTTGCGCGTGATCGACGCCTCGGTGATGCCGACGCTAATCGGCGGCAACACCAACGCGCCCACGATCATGATCGCGGAAAAGCTGGCCGATCAAATGCGCGGGCGCGCGGCCTTGCCGCGCGAAGAAGCGCCGATCGCGGAAGATGCGGCGGCATGAGCGGTGCGCGCAGCGCAAGCGGCGGGTGCGTGCAGCGCTGGGATATGGTGCGTGTCACCACTTCTAACCACTTCTATAGCTCAGGTGATACGTGGCTTCGCCGCCGCCAGTATCTGCTCTTCAAAGTCTTGAATGATGTGCGCGCCCGTGATGTCATCCCCCCCGCGATAGGCGTCGTATGCAGCATCGATCAGAGCACGAAGCTGAGGCGTCACCCTTTTTGTCAACAACCCGCGCTTCGGCCAAATGAAATTTCTCCCGTAGGATTTGAAAGGCTCGTCCAAAGTTGAGCTGCTCTTCTTCCTTCAAGTAATCTCGATGAATGAAATTTTCCGGGGCACATGCTACCACTACCGACAAAAAATCGATGTAACCTTCAAGCGTTTTGATGTGGGCCCCTGCGGGACATTCGTCATCGTGCATTTCACGGCCTCGAATTCCAAACTGGACTGTACGAAGCACCTTCGATTTTGGGGCGCACAATCACAATATGAAAGAAAGTGGTGACGCGCACCAATTTGCAGCTTCACTCCAACGCCTGCGCCGCCGCTTCAATCTGCGCGGCGGCGGCGTAAATCGTTTCCGCGCGCGTCGCGGTTTGCGCTGGCGGGAGCGCGCTGGGCGCGACGGCGAGGGCGAGCGCGGCCTGCGCGCGTGCGAGCGTAAACGCGTTTTGCGCCGCCGCATCAGCAGCCTCGAAGCGGTTCAAATATTCCAGCGTCGTGGTCATGAAGCCGTAGGCGTCCTGATATTCGTGAACGTCCGTGACCGCCGAGTCGGTGAGTGCGATGTCGAATTCCTCGGCCGCCGTCCGCAGCGTCGCGGCGCTGGCCAGCAGGAGTTCGCGCGCGCTCGGATTGGAGGCGTCCGCCGCCGCATCGATCGCGGCGCGCACATTGGCGAGATCGGTTTCAACCTGGCTGGCTGCGGCGCGCCCTTCCACGCTCGCCGCCAGCGCCTGCAGCGCGCCGGCGAAATCGGTCGCGCCCCATGCGGGCAGCGCCGGCTTGAGCTGGGCGTACAATTCATCCTCGGGATGCTTCATGTGCGTTGCGGCCATCGCGGCTTCGCCCGCGGCGTAGAGCGCGGCGCCCGCCTGCAAATGTCCGCGAATGAGCATGAGCTGGGCAAGATAAGCCGGCTTATCGGTGCTGAAATCGGCGGCGGCTTCGGCGGTTTGGTGCGCGGGGCTGTGCTCTGCCTGCTGGCCGCAGGCCGAGAGCGTCATCGCGAGCGCCGAGGAAAGGATAAGGCCGCGCATCATGAGATTCACCTTCGCGCCCGCTACGGGCGCGGCGAGTCTCTAGTTAGTTGCGATTCATTGTCAACTGAGCGCGGCGCGCTAGTCGTTCACCACCGCAAGGCGCAGTTTGGCCGGCGCCTTCGCCGCGGGCGGATGCAGTGAGCCCACGCGCAGGCGCTGGATCATCTGCCCATGGGTGAAGGCTTCCCCGCCCAGCGCCTGGAACATGCACAAGAAGCGATAGCCCAGGTGCGAATCGACCTTGAGCGGGGTGATCAGTAATTCCGCGCCCAGGCGGCCGCCATCGCCCATCTCTGCGGTGATGCGCATGATGCCGGGCTCGCCCGCCGCCTCACAGGCGCGGATCAGCGCGCGCAGCAATTCAAGATCGGGCGCAAGGAAGAAGCGGGTGAAATCATGCTCGCGCAGGTCGGCGCCGAAGAGGTTCACAAGATCGCGCCCGAAGGTGCGGATCGGCAGCCGGCCCTCGGCCATGCGCTCGATCACAAACAGCCGTTCGAGCACCTGATCGGCGCGGCCGCGCTTGGGCGGGCTCTGCGCGCCAGCCAGCGCGCGCCCATAGGTGAGCAACGCCCGCGTATCAGGATGAAAGGTTTCTTCGCCCAGCATGGGTGGGCCAAGTGCAAAGCGCGGGCCTTAAGCATTCGGGGGAAATGCGTGCTGGAAGGGGGCGGTTTCGCGCAAAGCGCGAGCGTGCGGCCTCAGCTTTGCAACGCAGGGTGCGTAAAACGGATGGAGCGTGCCAATGCGATACGGGCAGCGCTCGCCTTCGGGATCGCCGCGCTGGGGCTGTTTTTGCTCTGACGTAAGCGGCGCCCGCTCGTGCTTAGGCCAGCTAACCCCCTTGGCCCCAGCCCCCGCAATGCGGGGGCTTTTTCTTGGGCGCCTAGTGCGCGGTTTCGATCTCGGTGATCTCGGCAAGCACGCGCCCGCCGCACATGATGCGGATCGCCCGGTATTCTTGGGCGATGGCCGGGCCTTCGTAGCGCACCTCAAGCGGGGTGAGCACTTGCAGGGCCATGCCGTCCGTCGTCGTCAGGTTGAGATTGATCTGCTGCACCGGGATGGCGCTGCGGTCGGCGATGCCGGCGGTGAGCGTGGCTGAATAATTCGGCGTGGGGACAACGATGTTGCCTGTGACATGCAGCGTGCGCTGCGCGCCGGGGCCGGGCATGGAATTGATCCAGGCGGCCCAATCGCTGCTTTCATAAACGGCGCAGGCGCGGGCGGGCGGTTCTGTCACGGGGGTGGGCTCCGGGGCGCCGGCGCAGGCGGCGAGCGCGCAGGCGGCGAGGGTGGCGGCGGCGATATGGCGGAGGGCAGGCATCATCGCCTCCAAATGGGGATTGGCGCAGTTTTGTCCAACCGGCTTCTGGCGCCAAGCCTATACCGCATCGCCCCTGGACAAAGCCCGCGCCGCTCCCCTAATCCCCCTTCATGAGCATTCTAGACGTCCGTTCCGCCCGGCCCGATCAGATCGTGCGCGGGGAAAAAGCCGATTGGGAAATCATCGTGGGGCTTGAGGTCCACGCGCAGGTGACGTCGAACGCCAAATTGTTCTCCGGCGCGAGCGCCGCTTATGGCGGCGCGCCGAACGCGCATGTCTCCACCGTGGATGCGGCGATGCCGGGCATGCTGCCGGTGATCAACAAATTCTGCGTCGAGCAGGCGATCCGCACCGGGCTTGGGCTCAATGCGGAAATCCATCGCGTCAGCCGGTTTGACCGGAAGAATTATTTCTACCCGGATTTGCCGCAAGGCTATCAGATCAGCCAATTCCAGCATCCGATTGTGGGCGAAGGCCAGATCGAGGTGGAGCCCGAGGGCGAGGAGCCGATTCAGGTGCGGATCGAGCGGCTGCATCTTGAGCAGGACGCCGGCAAATCCATCCACGATCTTTCGCCGAACGAAACCTTCGTGGATTTGAACCGCTCCGGCGTTGCGCTGATGGAGATCGTCTCGCGCCCGGATATTCGCAGCGCCAAGGAGGCGGCGGCGTATTTCAACAAGCTGCGCGCGATCCTGCGCGCGCTCGGCACCTGCGACGGCAATATGGAGGAAGGCTCCATGCGCGCGGACGTGAATGTCTCGGTGCGCAAGCCGGGCGATGAATTCGGCACGCGCTGCGAAATCAAGAACGTGAACTCCACCCGCTTCATGATGCAGGCGATTGAGTTTGAAAGCCGCCGCCAGATCGAGATCTCTGGAAAATGGCGGGACGATCGATCAGGAAACCCGCCTGTTCGACGCCACAACCGGCGAAACCCGCACCATGCGCTCAAAAGAAGATGCGCACGATTATCGCTATTTCCCGGACCCGGACCTGCTGCCGCTGGTGCTGGACGAGGCCTGGATCGAGGAAATCCGCGCCTCGCTGCCGGAATTGCCGGACGCGAAGAAAAAGCGCTTCGTGGCTGATTACGGGCTCACGGCCTATGATGCGGGCGTGCTTGCCGGCGATAGCGAAGCGGCGGCGTATTTCGAGACAGTGGCCAAAGGCCGTGACGGCAAGGCGGCGGCCAATTGGGTGACGCAAGAGCTGTTCGGCGCGCTGAACAAGGCGGGCTTGGAGCTTGGCGCTTCGCCGGTAAAGGCCGAAGCGCTCGGCGCGCTGCTCGATCTCATCAAGGACGGGACTATCAATGGCAAGATCGCCAAGGACGTATTCGCCAAGATGATCGAAACCGGCGATCAGCCCGCCGCCATTGTCGAGCGCGAAGGGCTTCGCCAAGTCACCGATACGGGCGCGATCGAAAAAGCCATCGACGATCTCATGGCCGCGAACGCCGATAAGGTGGCCGATGTGCAGAAGAACCCCAAAGCTTTCGGCTGGTGGGTCGGCCAAACCATGAAGGCCACGGGCGGCAAGGCCAACCCTGCGGTGGTGAATGAGATTTTGAAGAAGAAGCTGGGTGTCTGATCCATGCTGAACCGCGAGCACGTCACAGATGCGCTGCGCTTCTGGGAAACGGGGCGCATCGCTTATAATGGCGTGCTGGCGGCGATCGTGGCGGGCGGGTTCTTTTGGTCGGGCGGCGATTGGGCGGTTTGGCTGCCTTTGTTGCCGGGGCTGTTTATCTTCGCGGTGATGGCGAACCTGCTCTATTGCGCCGCTTATCCGGTCGATCTGTTCGTGCAAGCCTCCGATTTCCGCGAACGCTGGCGCGGTTTGCGTTGGGGGCTTTGGGCGATTGGCTTGCTTATCGCCGCCGTGCTCGCCGTGGGCGTGCTCTATAGCGGCCCGCTCTATCGCGCATTCGGCGGCATGTGACGGCGGACGTGGAGCGGCTGTTCTCCTACGGCACCTTGCAGCTTGAAAGCGTGCAGCAAGCCAATTTCGGGCGCCTGCTCAAAGGCGCGCCGGATGTGCTGATCGGCTACGTGCTCGATAAGCTTGAAATCACCGACGAAGAAGTGATCGCCGAAAGCGGGGCGCGCTTTCATTGGATCGCGGTGAAAACCGGCAAGGCCGAGGATCGCGTGCCCGGCGTGATTTTCGAGATTACGCCCGAAGAGCTCGCCGCCGCCGATATTTACGAAGCGGAAGATTACGCGCGCATCGAAGAAAGCTTCGAGAGCGGCGCGAAAGCTTGATCTATGTGCAGCCCTAAAAGCAAACGCCCCGAAGCGTGAAGCTCCGGGGCGCTGCGTCAGGTTTTAGCTGCCCAGGATCACCCCAAGGATGACGCCGGTGGCGATGCCGACGAGCAGGTAGTCGCCGCGATCGTCGCGCACATAATGGTAGCCGCGCGGCGGCGGGCGCAGGCGATGGTGGCGATACTCGACGACGCGATAGTGCGAGCGATAATAGCTCGGCAGCCGGTCCCCGCGCCGCCATTGGCGATAATCGTAGCGCACGTCGCGATAATGGCTCGGGGGCGGGCCGTAGTGCCAGCGGCCTTGATAATGATAGCCGTTGTGGCGGCGGTTGTCCCAGCGATCGCGCCGGTCCGCGCGGCGGTCGTAGCGGTCGCCACGGCGGTTATCGCGGCGGTCATAACGATCGCCACGGCGGTCGTCACGGTCATAGCGGTCCCCGCGATGCTGCGCGGCCGCTTCGGGCCAGCGCAAGCGGGGCCGCGAACGTGGCGGCGGCAAGCGCGGCGATGGCCAATTGCTTTCTCACGAGATTTCTCCTTCCTGATCCCTGAACGGCAAGCGCCCAAGGAAAGATCCCTCTCTCAAGTGGAGTGTGTCTGTGTGTGACTGAACCGTGTCTGAATGAATCGCGGGAACTGCAGAGTTTGGCGAAGCTTGACGGGCCGCGCGGCGATCCCATTTGTGTGAAGAGTATGAAGGGGCGTTCATGAGCAAGCCGATCGAATTGTATTTCTGGCCCACGCCCAACGGGCACAAGATTTCCATCGCACTTGAAGAGATGGGCCTTGCCTATGAGATCAAGCCGGTGAACATCGGCGCGGGTGAGCAGTTTAAGCCTGACTTTCTGAAAATCGCGCCGAACAACCGCATGCCGGCGATCATCGATCATGACGGGCCGGGCGGGACGGCGATCTCGGTTTTTGAATCAGGCGCGATCCTGCAATATCTTGGGCGCAAGACGGGGCTGTTTTATCCAGCCGATGCGCGCGCGCGCGTGGCTGCGGATGAATGGCTGTTCTGGCAGATGGGCGGGCTTGGGCCGATGGCCGGCCAAGCGAGCCACTTTATCAATTACGCGCCGAAGATCGTCGATGATCCTGCGCTCATCGAATATGGCCGCACCCGCTATGTGAACGAGCTCAATCGTTTGTGCGGGGTGATGGATCGCCGCTTGAGCGAGAACGCCTATCTTGCCGGCGCTGAATATAGCATCGCGGACATGGCCGCCTGGCCCTGGGCGCGCATCGCGCACAAGCTGGGCCAGAGCTTCGATGATTTCCCAAAGCTTAAAGCCTGGATCGACGCGATCGCGCAGCGCCCCGCGGTGCAGCGCGCGCTTGAAGCGGGCGATGCGATCGGCAAGCAGAAAGAATTGAGTAAGGAAGAGGCGCGCGCGATGGCCAAATCCTTGTTCGGCCAAACCGCCGCTTCGGTGAATGACGAGAAATCAAAACAAGGCTGACGCCGCTTAAGCTTATCGCAATTTATCCATGGCATTTCTCAAAACCGGCGGCGCGAAAAATGCACGCCATTGGGGTGGGGCGGATATGGGATAACCCAACCGCTCCAAAATATGCCAAGGGAGCAGCCAGTCATGGCGTTCACGGATTTTGAAATTGCTGAAGCCCACGAAGCGGTGCGCAAAGCGGGCGATTGCGATAATCTTTATAAACTGGGCCTTATCTATTCCACCGGGCAAGGCGGCGACGTGGATCTGATCCAAGCCCATATGTGGTTCAACCTTGCGGCCTCGCGCGGTTCGGAAGCGGCGAAAGATTGCCGCCGCGAACTCGCCGACATGATGAGCAAGGATGAGATCGCCCAAGCCCAACGCGCCGCGCGCGAATGGCTTTCGGTCACGCGCCACTAATTGGCGTTATGGAGCGCGGGCGTCCTCGCCCGCGTGGGTGGCTGGCGCAAACGCGGGCGAGGACGCCCGCGCTCCATAGTTGACTGCGCTAAGCCTCATCCGCCCGCTGCGCCACGATCGACACGTTGGCGAAGCCCGCGGTTTTGAGCGCTTCGACCGTGGCCACAACCGGCGCATACGCCACATCCAGCTCCGAGCGCACGAACACGCTCGCGTCCGCATAGGCGCCGGCGGCGTCGATGGCGGGATCGGCGGCGAGGATGTGCGCAAGCGCGCGGGCGCCGATCGCATCAAGATGTGCTTCCGCGCCAGCCACAAACACCGCATAGCCGCCGGGCGCTGTGCGCAATTCCACGATCGTCGGCGCGATCCTTGACGCAGGCCCCGGCGCGGGCGGCGGCAGATCGACTTTGAGATCGGTGGTCGGCGTTGGCGCCGTCACCATGAAAATCACCAGCAGCACCAAAAGCACGTCAATAAACGGAATGACGTTCGGATCCGCTTCAGGATGAAGCCGCGCGCGTTTGCGCGCCATGAGTGCCGCCATCGCTTTGCCTCCCAGCCGCTTGCTGCGGTCTTGCGGCGAAGCCTGCACGCGGTTTTCGCTTTTGCCCAATCACGCGCGCGAGAGCGGCGTTCACGAATCTGAGATCACTTGCCGCGCCACATCGCGCGCGGCGTTTGCGCCAGGATTTGAAGATCAACCCAAAGGCTGGCGCGCGCCACATAATCGAGATCGAGCTTCACGCGCTTGCGCAGCGCGGCCGCGCTTGTCACCGAGCCGCGTGCGCCATTGATTTGCGCCCAGCCCGTCACGCCAGGCTTTACGCGATGGCGATGCGCGTATTCAGCGACGATTTCGGCGTAGGCGCGCTTGGTGGCTTGCATGCCGATGGCGTGCGGGCGCGGGCCGACAAGGCTCATCTCGCCCTTGAGCACATTGATCAGCTGCGGCAGCTCATCAAGGCTATAGCGGCGCAGCCAGCGGCCCACGCGCGTGATGCGCTTATCGTTCTTGCGCACGGGCGTGATCGGCGCATCCGGCGCATGCGCCATGCTGCGGAATTTGAGAATGGTGATCGGGCGATTGTTAAAGCCGGTGCGGCGCTGCCGATAAAGCGCGGGGCCTTTGCTGTCGAGCCGGATCGCGGCGGCGATGGCCAGCATCGGCAGCGCCATCATCGCAAGCAGCGCGCCTGCAATAACGAGATCTTGCGCCCGCTTGATCGCCGCGCGCGTGAAATTGCGCGGCCGGCCCAGCACGCAGGCCAAAGCCCCGCCGCCCAGGCGATCTGCGCCCGCGCGCAGCGCCAGCGTGTGATGATCCAGCAAAAGATCGACGCGATTGGGCGCGGCGCGCAATTCATCAATGATGCCGCGCACGCGCGCCTCGGCCTTCTGCGACACGGCGATGACGATGCGGTCCACGTGCGGCAGGCCTTCCCAGGCCAGCAAATCTTGAATGCTTCCGCTCACCGGCGTTGGCCCGATCGCGGCGGGCGCCCGCGTACGGCGATCATCGACGATGGCGACGATGCGCGCTTCGCCGGTTTTCATCGCGCGCGCGGCGAGGCGCGCTGCGGCGTCATTGGCGCCGATGATGGCGATGGTTTCGGCAAACACGCCCGCCCGGTGCGCGGCGCGGGTCCACAGCATGAGCGCGACATGCGCGCCCGCCATCAGCATGGCCGTCAGCGGCAGCACGGCCGCCAGCGCGCCGGCGCTGCGCGCGTCCGGCGCAAACAGCGCAGAGGCGCAAACGCCCAGCATCGCGCCCAGCGCCAAGCCGCCAAGCCCGCGCTCGGCCCGCGCATGCGCGGGTGAGAAGCGATAGGTTTCCGTAAGCCAAAGCCCGGCCTTCAGCGCCAGCGCCGCCAGCACGAATGCGAACGCCCCGCCAAGGCTGAGGCCCAGCAGGCTCGAACCTGCGCCCCAGCGGGCGGCGTATTCGGCGCCTGCGGCGATCAGCAGCCAATCGACGCCGCGCATGAAGCGGCTCGGCATGGCGGCGGGCAGGTGCAGGCCGCGCCGTTTCAGCGGGGCGAACGCGTGCGCCGTGTCGTTCGCGGGCTGCGGCGGGGAGGCTTCAGAGGCCAGCCAGCCGGCCGCGCCGTCGGCCAGCTCCCAATCAGGATGATCTTCCGGGGCAGGCGCGGGCGTGCGCCAGGCCGCTTCATCAAGGGCGATGCGCAGGCCAAACAGGCAAAACGCCGCCGCGCCTTCGGCGATGCGCTGGGCTTCCCGCGCCTCGGGGCTTTGGTCGCCCCCTCGGGCTGCGCCATATCGGCGCCGGCGCGCTGCAAAGCGGCTTGGCTCATCGGTTTTTCGCCCCTCGCACTAAGTCGTCGCGGAGGGTTCGCGCAAAGCCGGCGCCAATTTACCAAGCCTTGGCCTGCGCCGGCCTAAAATCCATGCTTGCGGGAGTGGGGCGTGAAAGCTAAGCGTGCCCCCGCGCCGGAGACGTGGCCGAGTGGCTGAAGGCACTCCCTTGCTAAGGGAGCATACTTTAACCGAGTATCCAGGGTTCGAATCCCTGCGTCTCCGCCACCCTACGCCCTTGCGGGCTTCGGGTGGCAGGCCTTGAGGCTCACGAAGGCGCTCGGGCCACCACCTGCACGCCCTCAATCGCCGGCGCTTCACCCTCTATCCTCACCGAAAAGCGGTACTGGAGGCCGCCGCCGGTGTCGGCGAGCAGGTCGGCTTGGATAAGTAAGGGCGCGGGCAGGTCGTCCAGCCGCTCGCGGCTCCAGCGCACGTCGCTCAAGACCGCCAGGAAGCCTCGGCCGGAGGGGCCGGCGCCTTTGCGCAGGGCGGCGTGCAAGGCGATGGCCTGGGCGGCGTATTCGATCCCGGCGCTGACGGGCAGGCCGGTTGTGTTGCGCAGCGGATTGTCGCCATCGCGGTGGCTCTCGGCCTCGCAGGTGATTGACGTTGCGTCATGCACGACCACCCTGGCCAGCAGGCACATCGCGCCCGCATGGGGGATGAGGCGCGCAATGGCGTCGCGGTCCAGCATTGCATGTCCTGTTGTCAGCGGCTTGGGCGGCCCATAAGGGAGCGGGCATGCCGACGCAACACGTCATTCCCGCCGATCATCCTGCCTTGCCGGGCCATTTTCCCGGCCATCCGATCGCGCCCGGCGTGGTGATCCTTGCGCGGATCGTCGCAGAGCTGGCGGCGCAAACCGGCCTTGCCGCGCGGGGCGTGAAGCGCATGAAATTCACCCGGCCCTTGGCGCCGGGCGAGGCGTTCAGCATCGCTTTCAGCGCGCCGCAAAACCAAGGCGTGCGCTTTACCGTCAGCGTGGGCGAAGAGCCGCTCGCTTCTGGGCAGCTGCTGCTCGCGCAAGGCGCTGGCGCTGCGGCGCGAACGCCGCAATAGCCTGCAAATGCGCGGGCTTGGCTTGCCCGATGCTGCGATTGCGTGTTCAGTCCGCCGCGAGCGGGATGGGTTAATTTGCTATGAAACGGGTTCTGGCGGTCTATTTTTCGCAGACGGGCCAGTTGCGCGACATCGTTCACGCGGCGCTGGCGCCGCTGGGTGAGCGCACGGATATTGAACTCGACGTGGTCGAGATCGCGCCGCCTTCATCTTATCCGTTTCCCTGGCCGGCGCTGCGCTTCTTCAACACCTTCCCCGAAACCATCTACGAGGACATCGCCCCGGTCGAGGGCGCCGATCGATGCGGGCAAGGATTACGATCTGATCGTGCTCGCGTACCAAGTCTGGTTTCTGCAACCGTCGCTGCCGGTGCAGGCGTTCTTGAAATCGGAGGGCGCGAAGGCGCTGTTCAAGGATCGGCCCGTCATCACGCTGTGCGGCTGCCGCAATATGTGGCTGATGGCGCAGGAGCGGGTGAAGGAGATCGTCGCCGGTCTTGGCGGGCGCATCATCGACAATGTGGTGCTGTCTGACAGCACCCACTCGGCCTTCACCTTCTATTCGACGCCGGCCTGGCTGCTGACGGGCGATAAGGGCCCGTTCTTCGGCGGCATGATCCCGGCGGCGGGCGTCTCTGACGCAGACATCGCCGCCAGCGCCCGCTTTGGCCGCGCCATCGCCGCGCAATTGCCGAGCCGGGAGCGCAGCGATTCATCGCCGATGTTCGCCGGCCTTGGCGCCGTGCATGTGCGCGAGAGCCTGATTGAATCGGAAAAGGCGATTAAACGCAGCTTCCGTTTATGGGGCGCGCTGATCCGCTCGGCCGGCAAGCCGGGCAATCTGCTGCGTAACCTGCTTGTGTGCCTTTACGTGGTGTTCTTATTCCTGGTGATCGTCACGGTGGTGCCGCTGCTGGCGATCATCAAGGCGATTTTGAAACCGCTGACGCGCAAACGCATTGCGCGCCAGCGTGAATATTTTGCAGCGCCCTCGGGGGAGTCGATGCATTTGGTGGAGCAAGGCAAAGCATGACGCAGTCGGTTTACATCACGCAGACCGCCTCGTTCCTGCCGAATGCGCCGGTCGATAACGACAATATGGAGCGCGTGCTGGGCCAGCCGGGGGCGCGTCCCTCTCGCGCGCGCCGCACGGTGCTGCGCTCCAACGGCATCAAGACGCGCCATTACGCGATCGATCCTGAAACCCTGGCGCCGACGCACTCCAACGCTTCGCTCGCAGCGGAAGCTGTGCGCCGGCTTGGAATTGATTTGAGCGATGTCGGCGTGCTCGCCAGCGGCACCTCGATCCCCGATCAGATCGTGCCGGGCCATGGCGTGATGGTGCATGGAGAATTGGGCGCGCCTGGGCTTGAGGTTGTCTCCACCAGCGGGGTGTGCATTTCGGGCGCGGCGGCGCTGAAATATGCGTATTTCTCCGTCGCCTCGGGCATGCACGCGCGCGCGATTTCAACCGGCTCTGAGCTTTCCTCGGCCGTGTTCGGCGCGAAAAATTATAGCGCTGAGGTGGAAGCCAAAGTCACCGAACTTGAAACCCAGCCGGAGCTGGCGTTCGAGAAGGATTTCCTGCGCTGGATGCTGTCGGACGGCGCCGGCGCGATGCTGCTGGAAAGCGCGCCGCGTGAGGGGGCGCTCAATCTTCCGCCTCGATTGGATCGAGATCCAATCTTATGCGGGCGAGATGGAAACCTGCATGTATGCGGGCGCGGTGAAGAACGAGGATGGCTCGGTCACCGGCTGGGCCCGGTTTGACGGCGATGAGCGCGCGCGCAATTCGGTGATGGCGGTCAAGCAGGACGTGCGCCTGCTCAATGAAAACGTGATGCATTATGCGGCTGAGCGGCCGCTGAAATATTGCATCGAAAAGCACAACCTAAAGCCCGAGGCGATCAGCTGGTTTTTGCCGCATTATTCCTCGGAATTTTTCCGCCCGCGGCTGCATCAGGCGATCCAGAATGTCGGCTTTGACATTCCGCTTGAGCGTTGGTTCACCAACCTCACCACGCGCGGCAATACCGGCGCTGCTTCGATCTACATCATGCTCGATGAGCTGGTGCGTTCGGGCAATCTGAAGCGCGGGGAGCGGGTGCTCTGCTGGGTGCCGGAAAGCGGGCGCTTCTCGGGCTGCTTCTTCCAGGTCACTGCGGTGTGAGCATGAGGGCGGTGTGACATGAAGAAGGACGAAGTCCCCCAAGATCCCAGCCAGATCCACGCCGGCATCCGCAAGCTGCTCTACGCCGTCGATGAAAAGGGCGAGTATGGCGGGGTGCAATCCACCGGCTGGGAGGTTGAAAACTACGTCACGCTTGCGGCGGTGGATGAGCTGAAGCGCCAAGCCGAGGCGGCGCTTGTGCGCGCCAAGGCGGGCAAAGCCTCCACGCTTGAATATCACATGTACGCCCGGCGCATGGATCTCGCCACGCTTTCAGCCACCACCGGCATCTGGAAATGGCGCGTTGCGCGGCATTTGAAGCCGGACGTGTTTCCAAAGCTGAGCGCCGATCTGCACGAGCGCTATGCGTTCGTCATGGGCATCACGATCGAAGAATTGCGCGGATTACCTGACAATGTTTGACGCCGCCGCTCCCTTCCAGCATCGCCAATCGGCCCATTGCGAAAGCGGCGTGGTGTCGAACCTGCTCACCCATCACGGCTTGCCGATGAGCGAGGCGATGGCGTTCGGCATCTCGGCCTCGCTCACCTTTGCTTACATGCCGATGATCAAAATGGCCGGCATGCCGGTGATCGCGTATCGGATGTTTCCGGGCTCGATCATTCGCGGGGTGGAAAAGCGGCTCGGCATGAAATGGGCGCGGCGGCGCTTTTCCGATCCGCGCGCGGGCGCTGCGGCGCTTGACGAAGAAGTGCGCGCGGGCCGGCCGGTGGGCTTGCAAACCTGCATCTATTGGCTGCCGTATTTCCCCGAGGAAATGCGCTTCCATTTCAATTCGCACAATATCGTCGTCTATGGCCGCGATGGTGAGGATTATCTCATCAGCGATCCGGTGTTTGAGGAAACCACGCGCTGCGATGGCCCCGCGCTCACGCGCGCGCGCTTCGCCAAGGGCGACATGGCCGCCAAAGGCCACATGTATTACCCCACCGAATTGCCCAGCAGCGTCGATTATGAGCGCGTGATCAAAAGCGCGATCCGCTGGAATTATAAAACCATGAACGGCCCGGTGCCGATCGCCGGCATTCGCGGCATTCGCTTTTTAGGGCGCAATATCGTCAAGGTGTCCCAAGGCGCCGAAGCCGAGAAGATGCTGCCGCTTTATCTTGGCCATATCGTGCGCATGCAGGAAGAGATCGGCACGGGCGGGGCGGGCTTCCGTTTCCTCTACGCCTCGTTCCTGCAAGAAGCGGGCAAGCTGCTCAACAACGATCGCCTGCTTGAAGCCTCAAAGGCGTTCACCGATGCGGGCGATGAGTGGCGGCGCTTTGCGCTCAACGCCACCAAGATGTGCCGTGGCCGCGCGAAGATGGATGTGAAGGCGCTCGATGCGCAGCTCAATCACGTTGCCGATCGCGAGCAAGAAATGTGGGCTCTGCTTCGCGGACTTTAGCCGGCTCTTTCACCGGCGGCGGCGTCGGGATCGCGCTTTCCTTCTGGCCTAGGGCGCCCTTTGGCCGTGCGCTTTGATCCGCGCGCTTCAGCCACGCCCATGGCTTTGCCAAGCCCATGCGGGGGCATGTTCACGTACAGGCACTCAAACTGCGCGCGCTCCTTGACGATGTAGGTTTCGTGCCAGGTGCCGACATCGCCGTTGAGCCCCACATCCTTGTTGAGCTTAAGCCAGGCGGGCAGGTGGCGGCGGGTTGGGTCTGTCGCCCAGGCGTGCAGCTTTTCCCAGCTCTCCCAATATTGCACCACCATCATCTCGCGAAAGCCGACATGATTGCGATAGTGCAAAAGCCCAAGCTCAGGGTGCTTCATCAGCTCATGGTTCATGCGCGGCATGGCGATGAACACAGGCAGCCATTTCCAGATCTTCCAGAATTTGTTGATGCGCATGCCCGTCAAGAGGACGACGAAATCGCCCTCGGTTTTCGCGGTCATGTAATTGGTGATGACTTTAGGCACCTGAGCCCCCGGCTCGTTTAAACCCTGCGCGCCACGAAGGCCGCGTATCGGCCATCGGCATCCGCATTTATATGCGTCAGCACAGCGCCGTCGAGATCGGAGGCTGCAAAGGCGCTTAAGGCCGCCGCTGCCTGCCCGTCATAATAGGCGCGCCCGTCGCGGTAGCGGAACGAGCGGGGCAGGCCCGCCTCGGCGGCGATCGCGGCGAAGGCGGCGGCGTCCAGATATTGCCCCTGCGCCAGCACGGTTTTTTTCAGTTCCGCGCGCGCTGAGCCAGGCGATGAGGGCGGCGCGATCGGCGAACGCTTCGCTCGCCTCCAGCACCAGGTCGCCCGGCTGCGCCGGCCCGGTTTCCAGCCAGAGCCAATGGCTCGCCTCCGCAACCGGCGCGCCCGGCGCGAGCCCAAGCCGGCGCCGCTCAATCGCCAGCGGCGCGATCAGCGTATCGAGCCCGCCCACCAGCGCCGAGCGCACTTGCCCTGCCTCGAAATCCAGCAGCGCCGCCTGCAGCGCGGTTTCAAACGAAAAGCACACCCCGCTCACAAACAGCGAGCGCCCGTGCAGCCCGAAATGCCGCGCCACATAATAGCAGGAGGCGTTGGAGACGGTGTTGATGAAGGAGAGCGGCTTGGGCGCGAGCCCGCGCGCGAACAAATCCTGCATCACCTCGACATTGGTTTCGAGATCCCCGCGCCGGGAGCTGAGATAGATCGCGGTGTGCGCGGGCGGGGCGTGCGCGCCCACGCAGCGCGCCGCGCCCACGAGCCCCAGCAGAATAAAGCGCCCCACGCGCCGCACCTGCTTGCCAAGCGTTTCCTTGGCGAGCGCGCGCACGTCCGGCAGGGCCTCACCCTCCACCGGCGCATAATAATCGCCGCAGCCGCGGATGATCACATCAGCCATTGGCGATCACCAGCGAGGTGTTGTTGCCGCCAAAGCCGAAGAAATTGAGCTGAAACACGCCCGGCCTAATCGGCAGCGGCTTTTGCTCAAGCCGCACGCCAAGATCGCTCGGCTCTGCGCACACGCCCGGCGTGGCGGGAAAATAGCCGCGCTCGATCATGCCGCAGAAGAGAATGAGTTCAGTGACCCCGCACGCGCCGAAGGTGTGGCCGATGAATGGCTTCAGCGCGCAGATCGGCGGGGCGGTTTCAAACACCAGCGCCATGCCCGCCGCCTCCGCTTCGTCGTTCATCAGGCTGGCCGTGCCGTGCGCTTTGACGCCATCGATTTGATCGGGCGCCAGTTGCGCATCGGCCAGCGCAAGACGGATCACGTCGGCCACGGTGGAGCCGTCGGGGTTGGCGGCGGAAATGCCGTGAATATCGCAGAGATTGGCGCCGCCGCGCAGATGAAAGCCTTCCGTGCGCGCTTGCCCAATCACCAGAGCCGCGCAGCTTTCGCCGAGCGTGAGCCCGCCGCGCGCGCTGTCGAACGGCTTCATGCCGTCCTTGGCCAAAAGCTCCAGCCCATGAAAGCCAAGCGCGGTGATCTGGTTGAAAATCTCAACGCCCACCACGATAGCGTGGCGCACGCGCCCGCTTTGCACGAGTTGATCCGCATAAAGCAGCGCATTGGCGCTGGCGGTGCAGGCGGTGCAGATCGTGTATTCGGGGCCGCCAATGCCGTGCGCCTGGCGCAAGCGTTGGGCGAGGCGCCCCATGGTGGAATTGCTGGTGAGCGGATGGGCGTCCGCGCCCTCGCTGAGCTCGCGCTGATAGATCGCTTCGCTGACGGCGATGTCGAGCGATGAGGTGCCGATCAGGAAGGCGGCCTGGCGCACTTCGTCTTGCGTAAGCCCCGCGGCGGCGATGGCGTGCCCCACCACCGCTTCCGCCGCGCGCCAGAAGCGCGCCTCGATGTCATCGAGCGGGCGCTCCGCCAAAAGCAGCGCCGGCACGCGCACGTTTTCAGCGCCAACTTGCAGCGCAGCTTCCCCCGCTTTCGGTGGGGCGGCGAACAACGCCTCGATATTTTGCGCAAGCCCCGCGCCCAGCGCGGTGTGAACGCCCGCGCCTAAAAAGGCGCTGCGCTTCATGCGGCCCGCTCTTGGATGAATTTCGCCAGCGTCTCCAGCGTTTCAAACGCGGCGCGCCCATCGGGCCCGCCTTCGATGCGCACGCCGTAACGCTCCTTCACCGCAAGGCTGAGCTGCAACGCATCAAGCGAATCAAGCTCCAGCGCCCCGCCGATCAGCCGATCGGCCTGATCGATCTCATCGGGGGTTACCTCCTTATCGCATTCGGTGATTATCACCTGTTTGAGTTCGGCGATCAGGGTGGCGGTGTCGGGTGCGGGCATGATTACTCCTGCGGCCGGTAAAGCGCCCAAGCAAGCGCCAGCGCCGCCAAGCCAAAGCCGGTTAATTTTAGCAATTCCATTTGAATGTCCAGAACGCCGCCGCCGCGCAGCAGCAATTCCAGAAATCCATCGACGCCCCAGGCCATGGGCGAAAAGCCCGCCAGCGTCTGCATCGCTTCGGGCATGACGAATTTCGGCACCATCACCCCGCCAATGGCGGCCAGCACGATATTGCCCACCCCGGCTGTGAGCGTGGCCTGCTCGCTGGTGCGCGCGATCACCGCGATCAGCATCGCCATGCCCAGCGCCGCGATCGAAAGCGCGGTTGATAGCAGGATAAAGCCCAAGGGCGCGCCATTGAGCGCCAGCGCTTCCCCGCCCAGCAGCGGCACAAGAAAGGCCCCCGCCAGCAGCATAAGCACGACCTGGATCTGGTTGATGGCGAAATAGGGCGCGAGCTTGCCGGCAAATTGCGCGCCCGCGCCCATATTGGTGCTGCGCAGCCGCGCCAGCGCGCCGTGCTGGCGCTCCTTGATAAAAGCGTTCGAGAACGGCACGGCCACGAAGAAAAGCGCAAACACAAGCCAGGCTGGCACGTTCTGCTGCACCGCGCTGGGCGCCGCCGCGCGCGCGCCTTCATAGGCGTACACAGTCTCAACGCGGCGGCTTGAGGCTTCATCCTCGGCCGCGAGCGAGGTCACGCCCATGCGCGTGAGCATGATCTCCGCGCGCTGCCTTTGCAGCGCCTCGCGCAGCGCGGCGTTGAAGATCAGCTCAAGCTGCCGGCTTGTATCGGCCGCCACCGTCACGCGCACCAGGGCGCTTTGCGAGGCAAGCAATGCGGCTTCGCCGATGCGGGTTTCAAAATCCGCAGGCAGCTCCACCGCAAAAGCGTAATCGCCCGCGCGCAACGCCGCGCGCGCATCGGCGGCTTCGGCAAGGCGCGTCAGTGCAAAACCCTGGTTGGCGGCAAGCCGCTGATAGAGCGCCTCAGCCTGCGCGCCGCCGCCGCGATCGATCACCAGAACGCCAACGCCGGCGCCGGCGCGGGTCGCGTAAAGATCGCGCATCGCCAGCGACATGATGAGGATGAACACCAGCGGCAGCACGAACAAAAGCGCCAGCCCATGCGGATCGCGCCGGATCAGGCGCAATTCCTTGATAATCGCGGCGAGGGTGGCCGAGCGCCTCATGCCTCATCCCCGCTTTGGCCCAGCACGCTGAGATACGCCGCCTCAAGCCGCGCCTGGCCGAAATTCATGTGCGCCAGCGGCGCCCCGCTTTGGGTGACGGCGTCCACCGCGCGCGCAATGGTTTCGCCGTCTGCTGCGGCAATGGCGGCGGTTTGCTCGTCGCGCCACACAGCGCCGAGTGGGGCAAGGCCGGCGCGCAAGCCATCGCCGGCAGGGGCGGCGAACACCAGTTCCAAAGCGCCGCCGCCATGGGCGCGCACGATCTCACGGATCGAGCCTTGCGCCACCACGCGCCCGCGATCGATGATCGCCGCGCCATCGCACAGCGCTTCCACCTCTTCCATGTAATGGGAGGTGTAGATGATGGTGACGCCCTCTGCTTTCAGCGCCGCGATCGCATCCACGATCAGCCGGCGCGAGCGGGCGTCGATGCCCACGGTGGGCTCATCCAGATAAAGCACGCGCGGCTCGTTCAGCAGCGCGATGGCGAGATTAAGCCGGCGCTTGAGCCCGCCCGAATAAGTTTCGGCGCGCCGGTCGAGCACCTCGCTGAGCTGGCATGTTTCCACTGCGCGCGCCATCGCCTCGCGCCACGCTGCGCGGTCGAGCCGATAGGCGCCGGCGAAGAAATCGAGATTCTCGCGGCCGGTGAGGTCGGGGTAAAACGCCAGATCTTGCGGTGCGATCGCGCCTTGGGCGCGCAGGCCCGGCAGATCGGCGCGCGCGGAAATCCCGCCCACGCTGATCTCCCCGCTTTGCAGCTTGCGCACGCCCGTCAGCAGCGCAAACAGCGTGCTCTTGCCCGCGCCGTTGGGGCCAAGCAGGCCAAAGCAGGCGCCCTGGGCGATGTCGAAGCTGACGCCGTCCAGCGCGGGCGCTGGCGCGCCGCGATAAGCGTGGCGCACGCCCGCAACGCGGATGAAGGCGGGCTCTGGCGCACTGATATCGGTCACACTGCGCACGCAGCCCCCCTTTGGCGGGCGCGGACGCTAGCGTAAGCCGCAGGCCCCGTCATCCAGGCCCGGCGTGCGGATAAATGTCACGCTAAAACAGAGGGCTAGCCGAGCCTCACGGATGTGTGACCGGCGTAACGGCGCCAGGCGGCGGGATTTTGCATCTTGAGCGCATGGAGAGCGGCGCCGCGCCGCCCTCCAGAGGAGGAAGCCCCGATGACCCATGTTGCACAAGCCGCCCGCGCCGCCTGGAGCCAAGCGCAGACGCTGGCCGTGTTCGCCATGTGCATCGGGGCGGGCATGGTTTTGCCGCTGACTTTGGTGTCGATCGGCTTCCAGATCGCCTGAACCGGGGGTAATGTTTCGTCATAGAAATGTCTTGAACGGCAGGGGGCGCCGTGATGCCGAGAAAATTCCTCTTCGCTTTGGCGTTTGGCGCGCTGTCCGCCGCTGCGATTTCTCCCGCCGCCGCCCAGCATCCACTGTTTTCCGAGCACTCGGAGCTCGAAATCCTCGTCGAAGGGCCGGTCGATACGCTGGTGCGCCGCGCCGCGCGCAACGTAGAGCCTGTGCCCGCAACGCTGAGCGTGACCGGGCACGAGCCGCGCTGGCAGATCCAGCTAGAGCCGCGCGGCGTTTCGCGCCGCACGGGCGGGCTCTGCAGCTTCCCGCCCATGCGGCTCGATTTTGACGAGGGCACGCGCGGCACGCTGTTTCGCGGGCAAAACCGCATCAAGGTTGTCACGCGCTGCCGCAACGGGGCGGCGTTTGAGCAGCTCACCGTGCTCGAATATCTCGCCTACCGGATCTACAACGAGATCACGCCGTGGAGTTACGCGGTGCGCCCTGCAACCATCACCTATCGGGATCGCCGCGATGAGGTGCAGTTCAATTTTTTGATCGAAGATGTCGATGATCTGGCGCGCCGCAATGAGCGCTGGCGCGCGCTTGATGTCGCCACGGGCGAGGTGCGGTCCACCCAGCTCAATCCACGCGCGGCGACGCAATTTGCGCTGTTTCAATTCATGATCGGCAATCTCGATTGGGATATGATTGAAGCGCGCAGCGGCCGCGATTGCTGCCACAACAGCCGGCTTTTGGCCGCCAGCAACGAAAGCCGCGAAAACCTCATCCCCGCGCCGTATGATTTCGATTATTCGGGCTTTGTGAACGCGCCTTACGCGCTGCCGCCGGAATCGCTGCCGGTGCGCAATGTGCGCCAGCGCTATTATCGCGGCTATTGCCGCTTCAATGACCAATTGCCCGAGGCGATCGCGCATTTCCAGGCGCGGCGTGAGGCGGTTCTGGCGCTGATCGATAATGAGCCGCGGCTTTCCGATAGCCGCCGCGCCGGCGCGCGCCGCTTTATCGAGGAATTTTACCAAACCATCAGCGATCCGGCGCAGGTGGAGCGCCAATTGATCAATCGCTGCCGCGGCGGGATGAACTAAAGCAACGGACTTTAAATTCGCCTCAGCTTGATGGCAGGCGCGGAGCGAATTTAAAGTCCAGAAGTTGCTTTAGAAAACTTTGAATCTAAAGCGTCTTTGAGGACTTAAATGCGACGCGGTGCTTGATCCATCGTGTGGGTCGCATTTAAGTCCCGACGCTTTAATTAGTCCGCTGTGGTGAGCGCTGGCCCGGCGCAAGCCTCGGCCAGCGCGGCGGTGGGCGCGCCTTCGGGATCAAGCGCGGCGATGGCGCCGATATAGGCGCAGCGCGCTTCGCTGGTTGCGGCGTTGATCGGCACGCGCTGGCCGCGATGCATGGCGAAAGCCTGCGTCCCTTCAATCACGACGAACGCATGCGGATCGCTGTAGCCGCGCGGCGCGGCGATATCGGCCACCAGCACCCGCCCGCCAAAGCGCGGCACGACCATGGGCGCAAGCTTGGTGTGGCCGATCACGATGCGGGAAACGCCGTGGCGCGCCAGCAGCGCTTCAAGATGGGCGGTTTCGGCCGGCTCGTCATTGCGGGCAAGGCCCCGATACCAGAGCGGGCCTTCCTCATCTTCGACGATGCCCTCATAGCCGGGCACGGGGCGCAGCCGCAGCGCGCCGGTGACGGCGCGGTTCAGCAGCGCAACGTCCGGCGTCACATAGCTTGGGCCCAGCCCGCCATGCAGGAACAGCGTGTCATTGATGCGCACCACGGCGTTGTTGCCGCTGATCCAGCGGCCATACTCGCCTGTGGGCCCCCAAGCGCGGCGATGCTCCACCCAGCCGAGCGGATGTTCGGCCTCCCATTGCGCGCGCCAGGCGGCGTCAAAAGCGGGCGCGCCCTCGGGCGGCGGATTGGCGCGGATATGGCGGATGGCGCGCTGCATGTATTGTTCGCGCGCGCGCGGCGAGGCGGCTGTGGCGAAGGCGGCGTATTCGCCGGGATGCACGTAGCGCAGATCGCCTTCGACATTCATCGCTTCATGATTGCCGATGAGCGCATGCACGCGCCCGCCGGCGCGGCGCGCTTGCGGGGCGATGCGGCGCAAATGATCGATGATGGCGCGGCTATGGGGGCCGCGATCGGGAATATCGCCCAATTGCACAAGATGGGCGCGCCCGCCGATCCAATCGCCGTCCGCATCGATGAGGCCGGCGGTGCGCAGCATGTCGAGATATTTTTCGTAGGCGCCTTCAAGATCGCCGATGGCGACGATGCGCTCAACGCCTGCAAAGCTCGATTGCGCGCGCGCCGCGTGCGGGCTGGAAAACAGGACAAACGCGGCGAAGGCCGCAAGCGCGGTGCGAAGCAGAGTCATCATGGGGCGCGAGCATAGCGGCTGAGCATGGCTTGGCCACCGGCCGCTTCGTCCGAGACGATCAGCGTTCCATCCGGCGCGACGGTGACGCCCTCGGCCTGCGCATGCCCAGAAAGGGCGCGCGCCGCCAAAATCTCGCCCTCATGCGAAAGCTCGGCGAAGGCGCCGTCATTGCCCGAAAGCAAAAGGATGCGCCCGCTCACCGGATCGATCTCCACGCTTGAGGGGCGAAATTGCTCAACGCCGGCGCGCGCGGCAAGATCGGCCGCCGGCAGCGCGAGCCATTCTTGCGCCGGGTTTTGCGGCGCATCGGGCCGCCAGGAATAGAGCCGCACGCTCTCACGCATGGGCCGAGCATTCATCCGCTTGCAGGCAAGGATGAGGCTTTCTTCCGGCGCGAAATAGGCAAGCCCTTCGATCTCGCACACCCGATGCATGCCGGTGTCGATGGTCTCGAACGCGACGTGCGCGCCATCGGCGCCCTCTTCAAAACGATAGATGAGGCCGCGGCTGGTGATGAGATAGAACACGCCCTCGGGGCTGATCGAAAGGCCCTCGAAATCGCCAAGCTCGATCGGATCGCCGAGCGCGAAATTCTTGATGAGGCGCCCCTCCGTCACGTCGATCTGATAGATCACGCCGGTTTCATCGTCGTGCGTGAACACGCGCCCGTCGGGATGGACGGCGAGGCCGGAGATTTCCGCGAGCCGCTGCGGCAGGCGCCATTGCTGCTCGGGCGCGGCGGCGAACAGTGAGCCGGGCGGGGCCGGCGCTGCTGCGCCTACTTGCGGCTGGGCGCAGGCGGCGAGCGCGAGTGCGGCGGCGAGGGCTCTAATCATCATCTTCCTCGTCATCCTTTTTTCTTTTTGCGCGGCGGCTCGGGCGCGGCGTCGTCGCGCCCCATCCATTCGCGGGAGAAGCTCTGCTTGGAGGTGGCCTCCGCGCCGAACTCCGTCGCCCAGAGGCCAAGCACGGTGTAATTGAAGAAGATCGAGATGATCGCCGCCACCTCCACCGCATGGATGCCGCAGGCGAGGCCCACGGCGATGGCGGTGAAAAGGTAGGTCGTCTCGGCGCTGTCTTTCAGCGTGTGGCGGAAGCGCACGCCCGCGACAATGCCAGCGAGGCTAAACGCCAGCGCCAGCGAATTGTGCACGATATGCACCACGCCGGTGATGATCATCGGCAAGATCAGGATGGTTTGGATGAAGCTCTGGCTCACATCCTTGCGCCGGCGCGCGCCCATGCAGATCCATGTCACCGGCAGCATCAGGAGGAAGGCCGAAACGATCGAAAGCGCTAGCTTCACCCCTTCAACCAGCGCCGATTCAGTGGGGCGCACATCGCGCTGCACCGGCTCGAACGCGGGCTCCACCGCGCCAAAACTCGCCGCCCCGCCGATCGGCATATATTGCACCAGGCCCGGCTGCAGCAGCAGCACCAGGATGATCACGCCCGCCAGCAGGCCGTAATAGCCCGAGAGGTAGAAATACGGCTTGATCAGCTTCGGCATGGCCGCCGCCTTGGCCGCGTCCGCCGGCGGCGATTTGTCCTCAGATCCCAGCGCCATGTTTCTCTCTTTGGGTGCAATTATAGCCCGCGCCCGCCGGCTAAAGGCAAGGTTTAGCCCAGGTGTGGCGTTTGGGGCTTGGACGGCGGGCTAAAACCGGCCAAATCCGGCCGGCCTGATCCCAGGGAGTACGATCCATGCCTTACGCTTCTGTTCTTGACGCCATCGGCAACACGCCGCTGATCAAGCTCAAGCGCGCGTCGGAAGAAACCGGCTGCACCATTTTGGGCAAGGCCGAATTTCTCAATCCGGGCCAATCGGTGAAGGATCGCGCCGCGCTCGCCATCGTCAAGGACGCCGAGGCCAAGGGCCTGCTCAAGCCCGGCGGCACCATCGTCGAAGGCACGGCCGGCAATACCGGCATTGGCCTTGCGCTCATCGGCGCGGCCAAGGGCTATAAGGTGATCGTGGTGATGCCGCGCACCCAAAGCCAGGAGAAGAAAGACGCCGTGCGCGCGCTGGGCGCTGAATTGGTGGAGGTGGACGCCGCCCCCGCCGCCAGCGACAACCACTACCCCAAGATCGCCCGCCGCATCGCCGAGGAAAAAGCGCAAACCGATCCCAATGGCGCGATCTGGGCCAACCAATTCGACAACGTCGCCAACCGGCAGGGCCATATCGACACCACCGCGCCCGAGATCTGGGAGCAGACCCAAGGCAAGGTCGATGGCTTCATTTGCGCCGTCGGTTCTGGAGGCACGCTGGGCGGTGTGAGCCTCGGGCTCAAAGCCAAGAGCAAGGACGTGGTGATCGGCATCGCCGATCCGGGGGGCGCGGCGCTCTTCAACTACTACAAGCACGGCGAATTGCGCGCCGAAGGCACCTCGATCACCGAAGGCATCGGCCAGGGGGCGCATCACCGCAAACCTTGAAGGCGTCGTGGTGGACGAAGCCTTCCGCATCGAAGATCGCGATTGGCTGCCGGTGCTTTACAAGCTGATCCAGGAAGAGGGTTTGAGCCTTGGCGGATCTTCCGCGCTCAACGTGCTGGGCGCGATTGAGCTCGGCAAAAAACTTGGGCCGGGCAAAACCATCGTCACCATCCTGGCCGATTACGGCAATCGCTACATGGGCAAGCTGTTCAATCCCGATTTCCTGCGCAGCAAGGATCTGCCGGTTCCGCCCTGGCTTGAGGATTGAGCTTCGGCGCAATCGGCCTACAACCGCCCCCAGTGAAACATCAGGGGGATGCGATGAAACTCCAATTTGCAGCGGCGGCGGCGCTTTTCGCGCTCGCAGCATGCGCCAGCCATGGGCACGATCATTCGGGCGAAGAGGGAATCATCCCCGCCGCGCCCTCGTTCGAGTACGGGCCGATGACCGCCGAGGCGCTGATCGAGCATGTGCGCATCCTCGCCTCCGATGGGTTTGAAGGCCGCGCCCCGGCGGCGAAGGCGAGCGGCTGACGGTTGACTATCTTGAGCGCACGTTCGCCGCCGCCGGCTTGCAGCCGGGCGCGAACGGATCGTGGCGCCAGAACGCCGGGCTCGTCGCCGCCACGCTCACCAATGAGCCGGTGCTGACGATCAGCGGCCGCGATGGCGCGCGCGACTATGTGTACGGCCAGGATTTCACCGCATGGACCAAGCGGCTTGATCCCACCGTGGCGGTGGAGAACGCCGAGTTGGTGTTCGTCGGCTACGGCATCGTCGCGCCGGAGCTGAATTGGAACGATTACGAAGGCGTGGACATGCGCGGCAAAATCGCCGTGATCCTGATCAACGATCCCGATTTCGATACGGGCGATGATCGCGGCTTCGGCGGCCGGGCGATGACCTATTACGGCCGCTGGACTTACAAATACGAAGAAGCCGCCCGCCAAGGCGCGGCCGGCGCCATCATCGTCCACCAAACCGCGCCCGCCGCCTATCCGTGGGAGGTGATCGGCAGCCGCGTCACCGGGGCGCGCTTTGACGTGGCGCGCGAAGATCGCGGCGCCCGCGCGCGGGCTTTGAGGGGCTGGATCCAAGAGCGCGTGGCGCGCGATACGTTCACCCGCGCTGGGCTCAATTTTGATCAATTGCGCGCGCGCGCCCAGCGCCAGGGCTTCCGCCCGGTGGCCATGGGCCGGCTCACCGGCTCTGTCACGCTGGAAACCAGTTTCGAGACGCTGCAATCGGCCAATGTCGTCGGCATCCTGCCGGGGACGAGCCGGCCCGATGAATATGTCATCTACACCGCGCACTGGGATCATCTTGGCCGCTGCGCGCCGGTGGACGGCGACGACATCTGCAATGGCGCGCTCGACAACGCTACCGGCACGGGCGGGCTGATCGAATTGGCGCGCCAGTTCAGCGGGCAAGGCGCGCCTGAGCGTTCTGTCGTGTTCATCGCGCTGACGGCGGAGGAGCAAGGCTTGCTCGGCGCGCTTTATTATCAGCAGAACCCGCTCTTCCCCTCGCGGCAGACGGTAGCGGCGATCAATATGGATGGGCTCAACCGTAACGGCCCCACCCGCGATATTGAGGTGATCGGCTTCGGCAAAAGCGAGATGGACGATCTCATCACCGAGGCCGCCCGCGCCGAAGGGCGGCGCGTGGAGCCTGATTCATTGCCCGAGGCGGGCTTCTTCTATCGCTCGGACCATATCCATTTCGCGCAGCTGGGCATTCCGGTGCTTTACACCAAGGCCGGTATTGATCTTCTCGAAGGCGGGGTTGATCGCGGCCGCGCGCTGGTGGCCGATTACATCGCCAACCATTATCACAAGCCCTCGGATGAGCTGACTGACGCTTGGGACATGCGCGGCGGATCGGAAGATCTTGGCCTGCTCTATGACGTGGGCCGCCGCCTTGCCGATAGCGAAGAATGGCCGCGCTGGCGCGACAACGCCGAATTCCGCGCCGCGCGCGAGGCTGATGGCCGCTAACGCTTTCGTTTGGCCTCCCGCGCGCTTATCTCAAGCGCGCGGGAGGCGGCGATGCTGACAATCTACGGCAGTTCAACCAGCGGCAATTGCCTCAAGGTCAAATGGGTGGCTGAGCGGCTCGGGCTCCCATTCGATTGGATTGAAACCGATACGTTCAAGGGCGAAACGCGCACGCCGGCCTTTCTCGCCATCAACCCCGCCGGCCAAGCGCCGGCGCTGGTGCTGGATGACGGCCGCGCCTTGGCGCAATCGAACGCCATCCTGCTGCATCTGGCCGAAGGCTCCGATCTCATCCCAAAAGATGCGTTCGCGCGCGCCAAAATGTTTGAATGGCTGTTTTGGGAGCAATACAGCCACGAGCCGGCGATCGCGGTGCGCATCGCGCGCCTCCATTTCATGGGCGTGGCCGAAGCCGATCTCGATCCGGCGCTGAAAACCAAGGGCGAGGCGGCGCTGGCGCGGATGGAGCTGGCGCTTCAAGGCGCCGATTGGCTGGCCGGCGAAGCGCTGAGCCTCGCGGACATCGCACTCGCGGCCTACACCCGCAACGCCCCCAAGGGCGGGTTCGATCTTGCGCCATATCCGGCGCTGCGCGCCTGGATTGGCCGGGTGGAAACCGCGCTCGGGCTCGAAACGGCGGTTTAACCGCCGCGTTAGCGATCGGGCCAACCGGGCGTTTACTCATTCGGTGCGATTCTGATCGGCCGGAGCCCGCCTTGGTCAACACCGTCAACACCGCATTGCTGAACGTCTGGCTTAGCCAGTCGAGCGGAACGACATCGGGCGTCAGCGCCGATCTGCTGACGCAATGGGCCAGCGCCAAGGCCGGCGTGGGCGTCAGCGCCGCCGCTATGGCGCAAAATCCCAACGCCCGATCGCGCCGGTATGGTCGCCCGGCGTTTCCCCGAGCGCCGAAGCGCTGATCCAGCGCGCGCTCACCGGGCGGCCCTTCTTCGACACCAGCGCCAAGCTCTATAGCGATCTTGGCGCCACCGGCGATTTCAAGCGCCTGTTTGCGCTTTATTCGGGGCTTACCACCCTCAATTCGCTGGCGACGCTGGCGGAGGATGCATCGCTCAGCAAATCCCAGGCGGCGCAGACGCTGGCGCAATTCGCGCGCGGGCTTGATGAGCTGAAAAGCTTCTTCGCCAGCCAGCAATTTGACGATATTCGCCTCGTGCAAGCCCGATCGCGTGGATGCGGCGCAAACCACGCTGGCGCTGCCCATGCGCAGCGAAGACTACATCACCGGGATCATCCATCGCGGCGGGCTCTACGATAAAGTCTCAGGGCTTGCCGCTGACGCCAAGTTCGAGATCGTGGCCCAATCGCCGGGCGGGACTGAGCGGCGCGTGGCGATTGATTTGGCCGAGATGAATTCCATCCCGCGCACGCTGTCGAACGTGGTGAGCTTCATCAATGGAAGGCTTTCCGCTGCGGGCGTGGCCACGCGGCTTGAAACGGTGGATCAAACGCCGAAAACCAACACCATCAATCTCGCCGGGCAAACCCACACCACGCGTTACACAGGCCCCAAACAATACGCCCTCAAAGTCGATGTACGCGCCGGTGAGAAAGTCTCGTTCGAGCCGGTGGCCGCCACGCCCGCCTTCTACGCGGTGGGCGATGTGAACGGCGGCGCCCGGCTGATCAAATTGGAAGATACCGGCGGGGATGCGGGCCAGCCGCTGTGGCTCGATCGCCCCGGCGCCACCGATGATCCGATTGGGCCTTATGTGTCGCTTGGCTTCCTTGGCGGCGGGTTTGAGCAACGCTCCAACGCGCTCATGGTCGAAACCGAGGGCAATAAGTTTGAAACCGCGCTGCGCGCCGCGGGCGAAGCGGTGCTCAAGCTGCAATTTGCCGATGGCCGCACGCTTTCTGTCGCCACCGGCTGGCGCGCGGGCGATCAGGAAGCCTGGGCCGGGACTGATGACGCCGCGATGATGGGCGATCTCGCCGAGCGGCTCTCGCAATTGCTGCATGAGCAAGGCGTGGCCGCCAAGGTCGTCGCCTGGGAAGAAGATGGCGAGTACGGCCTCTCGGTGCTGAGCGATGACATGCTCTCGGTTTCGCAGCTCAGCATTGGCGGGCACAACGCCGCGCTCGAAAGCATTGATCCGCCCGGCATGGTCGGCGGGTTGCGCGATGGCGTGTTCGCGCGCCGGTTTGAAGCGGGCGCTGTCGCCGGCGCGGCCGAGCTCTTCACCGGCAAGCAAACCTTCACGGTGAGCGCGGGCGGGGTAACGCAAACCATCACCATCGATGGCGGCGATGATGGGATCGACGCTGAAACGCTGATCGAAAAGCTCAACACCCAATTGCGCGCCAAGAACATCGCGGCGGCGGCGTCTTTCGTGGAAGAAGGCGGCGCGCTGAATTTCCGCCTCGACGGCATGCACGAGGTCGCCTCCATCAGTGCGCGGCTCAATCAAACCACGCATGCGGCTGAATTGCTCGCGCCGGGCGCCTGGAGCGATGGCGGCTTGCCCACTGGCCTCAGCGATAATCTGCGCGTGATGAGCGCGGGCGGCTCTCCTCTGCTCGCGCATACGGGCGCGCTTGATCTTGAGATCGTGGTGCAAACGCCCACGGGCCAGCGCACGGTGTCTGTGGCCGTCTCCGCGCAGGAGCGGCTGGATAATCCAGATATTGCGGCGGGCGTTTGGAATAGCGCGTTTCAGGATCGGCTCGATGCGGCGCTGAACGCGGCGGGCGTTTATGTGTCCGCCTCCGATGATCTCACCGCGTGGACGGCCGCCGAAGGCGCGGGCCATCGGGTGATGTCTGTCTCCATCAATGGCGATGCATTGGCGTTGACGGCTGAGGCGCCCGCGCTTGGCCTTGGCGGCGCCGCATCGCCCGAGCGCAGCTTCACAGGCGCGCATGCGGCCGCCGCCGCCGATGAAACCAGCGCGGCGCTCACCGCCAATCCCAGCGTCTCGATCACCATCGACACCATCTGGGGCCAGCGCACCATCAGCGCCAGCTTGGAGCCGGGCGATCCGCGCACGCTGGAAAGCGCAGCGCTCCGCCTCAACGAAGCGCTCGCCGCGCAAGGCTATGATGCGGGCGTGGCTGTCACCGATCTTTCCGGCGGCGGCGCAAGCTTGCGCATCGTCACCGGCTCCACCCATAGCGTGCGCGGCGTCGCTGGCTTCGCGCTGGGCGATGCAGCTTTTGGCGTCACGCTCGATTCCAATCCGCTCGCCGCTGCGCGCGCTTCGCGCGGGGCGGCGGTGATCGAAACGCTGCCGGGCTCAACCGCCACGGCGCCGAGCGCTGCGGCCTCCAATTGGTTTCCGGGCCGGGCGTTTGATGTCGGCGTCGCCGGCAAGGTCGCCACCGCGCAAGCGGTGCAAACCGGGCCCGATGGCTCGGTCTACGTGCTTGCCGATCTTGGCGGCGATTCAGCGAACACGGCGATCAAAGGCGCGCGCGATGTCGCGCTGCTGAAATACGATAGCGCCGGCAAGCTCGCCTTCATGCAAGTGCTGGGCGCCAGCGAAAGCGCCAGCGGCTTTGCGCTTGCTGTGTCCGCCGATGGCAAGGTCGCGGTGGCCGGCGCGGTTGAGGGCGCGCTCTCGGGCGCGGGCGCCGAGCGCGGCGGGACAGATTCCTTCGTCAGCGTGTTTGACGCCAGCGGCAAAGAGCTGTGGAGCCAGCGGCGCGGCGCGACGGCCAATGACGCCGTGCGCGCGGTGGCGTTCGCTTCCGACGGCTCTGTGATTATCTCCGGCGAAACCGAATCCGCGCTGGGCCCGGCCTTGGCCGCAGGCGGCAAGGATGCTTACGTGCGCGGCTTCAGCGCCAGCGGCGTTGAGCTTTTCACCCGCCAGTTCGGCACAGGCGGCGCCGATAGCGCCACCGCGCTTACGGTGCGCGATAACGGCGCGGGCGGCATCGAGATTTTCACCGGCGGGGTGGAAAACAATCGCGGAATGATCCGCAGCTTCACTTATTCGGCCAGCGCAGGTTTCAGCGCGGGCGCAGTGCGCGACATCGGCAATTTCCATGGCGGCGCCATCAACAGCATCGCGCTTGATGGCGCGGCGCTTTATGTCGGCGGCGCCATCGGCGCGGATCGGCTGACGCTGGGCGCGACAGCGCAGGGCGCGGTTGCGGGGCTTGAAGGTTTCGTCGCGCGGATGGACGCCGATCTCAGCTCCACCGCGCAGGATCGCGCCAGCTATATCGGCTCGGCCAAGGATGACGCGGTCAAAAGCATCGTCGTGGTTGACGGCGCGGTCTACGCCGCCGGCACGGCGGGCGGGCTGATCGCGGGCGTCGGCAATGCCAACGCGCCCTCAAGCTTCCTCGCGCGGCTCGATGATGAGGGCGACATCACCTGGGCGCGTGCGTTCCAAAGCGGCGGCGGGGCGATGACGCTCAACGGCCTTGCCGTCGATACAAGCGGCTCCACGGCGTTCGACGTGCTGGGCCTGCCGCGCGGCGTGCTGGGCGCAGCCGATTCATCGGCGCTCACTGCCCGCAGCGCGCTGCGCGTGGGCGATGAATTTCAGGTCGGGCTCGATGGCCGGAGGCTCACAAGCATCCGCATCGAGGAAAAAGACACGCTCGCCACCCTGGCCGCGAAGATCAATCGCGCCATCGGCGCGGGCGGCCGCGCCGAGATCATCAAGGAAGATGGCGTTGAGCGCCTGCGCATCCGCGCCTTCAACAACAGCGCCTTGCGCCTTGATGCGGGCCGCGAAGGGCGCGATGCGCTCGCCGGGCTCGGGCTTGGGCCGGGAATCATCGCCGTGAACAGTAAAAGCCGCTCCAGCGTGCAGACGTACGGCCTTGGCCTCATCGCCGCCGATCTCAAGCTCGACAGCAAAGCCGCCATCGCCTCCACCAAGGCGGAGCTTTCGGCGGCGATCTCCATCGTGCGCCAAGCCTACGAGCACCTCCTCAACCCCAACGCCAAGGAAATGACGGACGCCGAAAAGGCCCTGGAGCAGCGCCGGCTGGCCGGCGGGGCGGTCCCCGAATATTACACCAAGCAGCTCGCCAATTATCAGGCGGCGCTCTCGCGGCTGACGGGCGGGGGCTAAGGCTGCGCCGGGGCTTCCCTCCGGGCGCGGCGCGGGCTAGAAGCGCCGCCTCCGGCGTTTGGGGATTCCCTTTCCGCGCCGGAACCGCCGCAGTAGCTCAGTGGTAGAGCGCATCCTTGGTAAGGCTGAGGTCGGGAGTTCAATCCTCCCCTGCGGCACCATTTCCGTTCCAGGCCAAGCCATGAGCGCGCCAAAACCGCCGAAATCCCCGCGTGACGCCCGCCTGGCCGAGGCGCTCAAGCGCAATATCCAGCGCCGCAAGGCCGCCCAGAAGGCCGAGAAACCGGCAGAAAAACCAAAGGGCTGACGCCCGCCTTTAAAGCAACGGACTTTAAATTCGCCTCAGTTTGATGGCGTGCGCTGCGCGAATTTAAAGTCCATAAGTTGCTTTGGAAAACTTTGAATCTAAAGCGTCTTATGGGACTTAAATGCGACGCGGCGGTCGATCCCTCGTGTGGGTCGCATTTAAGTCCCGACGCTTAAGCGGCGCCTTGCTTACGCCGGGCGCGGCCCTCATAAGCGAAAACCGCCCCTTTGCGGGGAGCCCGGGGCTCGGGCTGGCACGAAAGACACCATGGATCGCATCGCCATCACCGGGGGCGCAGCCCTTCAAGGGACCATTCCAATCTACGGCGCCAAGAATTCGGCGCTGAAGCTGCAGGCGGCCAGCCTTCTGGCCGCCCAGCCGCTCATGCTCGAAAACATGCCTGATCTCGCCGATACGCGCTTCATGGCGCAGCTCTTGGCCTCGCTCGGGGTCGAGATCACCTGGATCAAGGAAACCCGCACCTTGCGCATGGCCGCGGGCGAGATCGGCTCCACCATCGCCCCTTACGATCAGGTGCGGAAGATGCGCGCCTCGTTCAACGTGCTGGGCCCGCTGTTGGCGCGCGTGGGCCACGCCACCGTGTCCTTGCCCGGCGGCTGCGCCATCGGCGCGCGCCCGGTGGATCTGCACCTTAAAGCCTTCGAGGCGATGGGCGCCGATATCGTCATTGAGCAGGGCTATGTGAAAGCCGCTGCGCTGCGCGGGCTCAAGGGCGCGGAGATCGAATTCCCGTTCGTCTCGGTGGGCGCGACAGAGCACGCCATGCTCGCCGCCGCGCTGGCGCATGGCGATACGGTGCTGCGCAACGTGGCGCGTGAGCCGGAGATCGTCGATCTCGCCGAATGCCTCAACGCCATGGGCGCGCGCATCGAAGGTGCGGGCGAAAGCGAAATCCGCATCAAGGGCGTCACCTCGCTCAGCGGCGCCACCCATCGCGTGGTGGCCGATCGGATCGAAGCGGGCACGTTTGCAGCCGCTGTGGGCGCGGCGGGCGGCGATGTGCTGCTCGAAGGCGCGCGCGCCGAGCATCTGGGCGCCATGATCGCCGTGCTGCAACAAGCCGGCGTTGCTGTTGAGGCCGAGGCCAAGGGCCTGCGCGTGAAGCGCGATGGCGGCCGGCTCAAAGCGGTGGATTTCGACACCGCGCCGTTTCCCGGCTTTCCCACCGATCTGCAAGCGCAAGTCATGGCCATGCTCTGCTTCGCGGACGGCCAATCGCGCATCAAGGAAACCATTTTCGAGAACCGCTTCATGCACGCCCCCGAGCTTGCCCGGCTTGGCGCGCAAATCGCCGTGCACGGCAACGAAGCGGTGGTGACCGGGGTTGAACGCCTGATTGGCGCGCCGGTGATGGCCACCGATCTGCGCGCGTCGGTGAGCCTGGTGATCGCCGGCCTTGCGGCGCAAGGCGAAACCATCGTCAACCGTGTCTATCACCTCGATCGCGGGCTTTGAGCGGCTGGAAGCCAAGCTCACCGCCTGCGGCGCGCAGGTGGCGCGCCAGCGTGAGGATCAAGCTGCATGAGCGACGGCTTAAAGCTGCTGGCCGAAGATGGCGCCGATCTCGAAATCCTGGCCGCCGCGGCCCAGGACGCGCTGGTGCGCATGGGCGATTTGAGTTTCGATCCCAAATCGCGGCGCTTTGCCGCCTTTATCAACCGTTTCCGCTGGGAAGCGGCCGAACCGGAGGGGCCGTATCAGCGCGTGCGCGCCGCGCTTTCGTTTGAAAGCGTTTTGAGCGTGAAAAGCCGCAAGCTGCGCCGCGATGCGCCTGATGCGCTCGCTTCGGTTCTGGCGGTCGGCTTTGAGCCGGCGGCGGAGCCGCCCGGCGGAGTGGTGCGCATCGTGCTGGCGGGCGGGGGCGAGATTGTGCTCGATGTCGAGTGCCTGGATGCGCTGCTGCTTGATATAGGCCCGGCCTGGAACACGCCGCGCCGCCCCGATCACCAGGCTTAGAAACACGCGCGATGAGCGATAAAAACCGCCTCATCGATGTCGCGCTCGAAGAGAGCTCGCTCGCGCCTGCTTCGCCCAATGCCGAGCATGAGCGCCGCATCGCGCTGTTCGATCTCAAGGAAAGCAATTCCTTCGCGATCGTCGGCGCCGATCAGGGGCCGTATCTGCTCAATCTCGCCATCCATGATGGGCGGCTTGCGTTTGATGTCAGCGATGAAGCGGGCGCGCGTTTGTGCCTTCATCACATGCCGCTCTCGCCGGTGCGCAAGATCGTCAAGGATTATGCATTTCTGTGTGAGAGCTATCACACCGCCATCCGCACCGCCGCGCCCAGCCAGATCGAAGCCATCGATATGGGCCGGCGCGGGCTGCACAACGAAGCGGCCGAGGTGCTGCAAGAGAGCTTGCGCGAACGCTTCATCATCGATCTCGAAACCGCGCGCCGGCTGTTCACTTTGATCTGCGCCTTGCACGTGCGGGCTTAAGGTGAGCGAGGGCGAGGCCCCGCGCTCGGTGTTGTTCGTCTGCACGCACAACGCCATCCGCTCGCCCATGGCCGCGGCTTTGGCCAAGCTTCGGCACGGGCCTTTGCTGCGCATCGATAGCGCCGGGGTGCGGGAGGCTGATTTCGTCGATCCGCTGGCGGTTCTTGTTTTGGACGAATTGGGCGCCGATATCATGAAGCACCGGCCCAAGGCGCTGTCAGAGCTCCTGCTTGATGAGGCTGAGCCGTTCGATCTCATGGTCACGCTCAGCCCCGAGGCCCATCACCGGGCTCTCGATCTTGTCCCCCGATTGGGGAAAGCGGCCGAATACTGGCCCACCTTCGACCCATCCCTCATGGAAGGCTCGCGGGAACAAAGACTTATGGAATACCGGCTGGTGCGCGACGGGCTGGATAAGCGCATCGCAGCCCGGTTTCCGCGCCCATCGACGGGATAGAGATGGGGGATTATAAGCCCCGCGCGGCCAGACGGCCGATTCAGGAGACATAATGGCCAAGGAAGAACTTTTGGAATTCGCAGGAACGGTGGTTGAGCTTTTGCCCAACGCCACCTTCCGCGTGAAACTCGAGAACGATCACGAGATCATCGCCCACACCGCCGGCAAGATGCGCAAGAACCGCATCCGCGTGCTCGCGGGCGATAAAGTGCTCGTGGAAATGACGCCCTATGATCTGACCAAGGGGCGCATCACCTACCGTTTCAAATAATGCGGATCAGATGAACCAAGGCTCGCTCGATCGCGCCGTTGTCGTCACGGGCGCTTCCACCGGCATCGGCCGCGCCGCTGTCGGCAAAGCCGTGCGCGAAGGCGCGCATGTGTTCGCCAGCGTGCGCAAGGCCGCCGATGCGGAGAGCCTCAAATCTGAATATGGCGCCGCCGTCACGCCGCTGACGTTCGACGTCACCGATGAAAGCGCCATCGCCGCCGCCGCCGCTGAGGTCAGCGCCGCCTTGGGCGGGCGCAAGCTTTATGGCCTCGTCAACAATGCCGGCGTCGCCGTGCCGGGCCCGCTGCTTTATATGGACAGCGAAGAATTGCGCCGGCAATTCGAGATCAACGTGCTGGGCGTGCACAATGTCACGCGCGCGTTCGCGCCTCTGCTCGGCGCCGATCGTGATCGCACGGGCAAGCCTGGCCGCATCGTCATGATCTCCTCTGTCGCCGGGCAGGACAGCAATCCGTTTCTCGGCCCTTACGCGATGTCCAAGCACGCGCTTGAGGGCTATTCAAAATCGCTGCGGCGCGAGCTTTTGCTGTTTGGGATCGACGTCATTATCATCGGCCCCGGCGCCATCGCCACCCCGATCTGGGATAAGGCCGAAAAAGAAGATGTCGCCCGCTTTCAGAACACGCCCTATGGCGCGTTCATTGAGCGTGTCGCCGCGTTCATGGTCGATAATGGCCGCAAGGGCCTGCCGGCGTCTGACGTGGGCGATCTTGTCTGGTTCTGCCTCTCCGATGCTTCGCCCAAAACCCGCTATCCGATCCTGCGCCGCCCATTGCTGGATCGCACGCTGCCGCGCCTGATGGGGCCGCGCGCGGTGGATCGCATCATCGCCAAGCGGCTGGGCTTTGACAAAGCCGCCCCATGACAAAGCTCGTGCTCGCCAGCGCAAGCCCGCGCCGGCTGGCTTTGCTCGCGCAGATTGGCGTGGCGCCCTGACGCTGTGCTGCCGGCCGATATCGATGAAACCCCGCGCGCGAAAGAAAGCCCCCGCGCGCTGGCGCTGCGCCTCGCGCGCGCGAAGGCGCTGGCCGTGGATGTGGCCGATGCGGTGGTGCTGGGCGCCGATACGGTCGTCGCGGTTGGCCGCCGGCTGCTGCCGAAAACCGAAACCGAAGCGGAAGCGCGCGCGTGCCTGGAGCTGCTCTCCGGGCGCGGCCATCGCGTTTACACCGGCGTCGCCCTGAAAACCCCGCACGGCTTGCGCACGCGCCTCGGCGAAGCGCGCGTGAGCTTCAAAGTGCTGAGCGTGGCGGAAATCGAAGCCTACATCCAAAGCGATGAATGGCGCGGCAAGGCCGGCGGCTACGCCATCCAAGGCCGCGCCAGCCGCTTCATCACCGGCATTGTCGGCTCCTATTCGGCCATTGTCGGCTTGCCCTTGTTTGAAACCGCGAATTTGCTCGAAGGCGCTCAAGAGGGAAAAGCTTGAGCGAGCCTTTGGAAACCTGGATCGACGCCGCCATCGGCGAAACGCGCGAAGCCCTGGTGCGCCAGGGCCGGCCCATCGCGCTGCGCATCGCGCGCGCCTCCGATGAAGGCGCGCGGGCGCGTTGGGGCGAAATCTATTGTGCGCGCGTGCGCGAGGTGGATCAGCGCCGGCGCGGGGCGTTCCTTGAGCTTGGCCTCAGCGCCCAGCAGGGCTTTTTGCCGCTTGGCCATGATGGCCGCGCGCGCCGCGGCGGCAAGGAGCGCATCGCGCTGCGCGAAGGCCAGGGCGTCATCATCGCCATCGTGCGCGAAGCCGCGCGCGGCAAAAACCCGGTGGTTGAGTTGCAAGAGATCGGCCACGATGGCGAGCCGCCGCACAAAATCGGCCATCACGCCAGCGATGACGATATGGTGCTGGCCAAGCCCGCCGATGCGCAGATGCGCGGCAAGCTGGATGCGCTGATCGAAGATGCGCTGGCGCGCATTGCGCCCATCCCAGGCGGGGGCGTGCTCAGCATCGAGCCCACAGCTGCGCTCACGGCGATTGACGTCGATGCAGGCGCCCGGCCCGGCTCATCCGATCCTGAGCGCTTTGCGCTCGATCTCAACATCGCCGCCGCCGAAGAGGCGGCGCGGCAGATCCGCTTGCGCAATCTTGGCGGCGTCATCGCTATCGATTTTGTGAACATGCGCGCCAAGAGCCATAACAAGGCGCTGGAAGAGGCGGTGCGCAAAGCTTTCGCCGGCGATCCCTGGGCGGTGCAGTTTGGCGGGCTTTCGCACTTTGGCGTCTTTGAGCTCGCGCGCGCGCAATTGCGCACGCCGCTGCATGAGCAGATGCGCGATGGCGAAGGCCGGCTCAGCGCTGAAACGCTCGCGCTCATGGCGCTGCGCGCGATCGAGCGCGAAGCGCGGGCAAGTTCCGGCCGGCAGATCGCTTGCACCGTCTCGCCCGAGGTGAAGGCCTGGTTTGACGCGGGCGAAATTGCTTGGCGCGAGGCGCTGTCGAACCGCATCGGCATGCGCTGGAGCTTGGACGCAAGCCCCGGCCCGCGCGATAAGATCGATGCGAGGGCGCTATGAGCGGAAAATGCGTGATCTGCGGCAAGCCGAAGGATGAGAAGTTCAAACCCTTCTGCTCCAAACGCTGCGCCGATGTGGATTTGAACCGCTGGTTCGCCGGCGGCTACGCCATCCCAGCCTCCGAAGAGGATGAGGGCGAAGATAAGGAGGAACGGCAATGAGGCGTGCGATTTTGGCTCTGTTCGCGCTCGCGCTCGCCGCCTGCGCCGCGCCGGCTGAGGAGGCGCCGCCTGCGCAAAACACCGCCGAAGCCCAATGCGCCGCCCAAGGCGGCCAGCTCGAGCGCGTGGGCCGCGCCCAAACGCTGCAATGCGTGATCCATTACGCCGACGCAGGCGCCGCGTGCAGTGATGGAAGCGCTTGCCAAGCTGGGCGCTGCATCGCCGAGCCGCAGGAGGATGCGCAGGCCCCGGTGAAAGGCCAATGCCAAGCCACGAACCAGCAATTTGGCTGCTATTCCACCATTGTGAACGGCGCCGTCACAACCACGATTTGCGTCGATTAAGCAAAGCGCCCGATGATCGGCACGTGATCGCTGGCTTTTTTCCAGCGCGCGCGCGGCTTTGTAAATTTCAACGGCTTCGAGCCGATCGCCGCCGCCTGCGGTGAAAGCAGCAGGTGATCGATGCGGATGCCGTTATCTTTTTGCCAGTGCCGGCCTGATAATCCCAGAAGGTATATTTATGCGCCGCGCCATCGGCCTGCATGTAGGCGTCGGCAAGGCCCAGATTGATGAGGGCGCGATAGGCGGCGCGGGTTTCCGGCTGATAGAGCGCATCATTCGCCCACACGCGCGGATCGACGCAATCGACCTCGCGCGGGATCACGTTGTAATCGCCGGCGATGATGAAGCGTTCTTCGCCTTTCAGCAGCGCGCGCAAATGCGCGTAGAGCGTCTCCATGAAGGCCAGCTTAAAGCCGAACTTTTCCGTCGATCGGATTGCCGTTCGGCGCGTAGATTGAAGCCACCCGCACCGGCCCATCGGGCCCGGCCAGCACGCATTCGATATAGCGCGATTGATCGTGCTCCAGCCCCGGCACGCCGCGCACGGTTTCTTCAATCCGGTACTTTGAGAGGATGGCCACGCCATTATAGCTCTTCTGGCCGAACGTCTCGATATTGTAGCCCATGGCTTCAAATTCGAGCCGGGAAAAGCGCGGATCCTCGCACTTGATCTCCTGCAGACACCACACATCGGCGTCCACGGCCTCAAACACTTTCAGCGCCGTGGGCAGGCGCGCATTGATCGAATTGACGTTCCAGGCGGCGATTTTCATGCCGCAGGCTTTAGCCTGTGCGCGGGCTCAGGTGAAGATCGCCGCGATGCCAAAGCCAAGCACAACCAGCACGATCGAAGCGGCCAGCACATAGCGCAGGCCCACCCCGGTGCGTCCGGCGCGGGCGTCCTCTTGCGGGATTTCGACGTGATCGCCGACTTTGCGGGCGGTCATAGGCGTTTCTCCTTTCGCCCCGATGCGCTATCTTGGCCATCGCGCGGCGATGGCGGCGCGTTTAGGCTTGGGCGTATGGCGATAATTCTCACCGCCTTTACTTTGTTCCACATTGCGGTGGCGCTGGCCTGCGTTGCGGCGGCCGTGCGGCTGCTCTCAGCGGGGGAGCGCGCGCAATGGAGCTCCGCCGCCGCGCGATTTTCTGCGGAGTTTCTGGTCTGGGTTTATCCGGTGGCCGCGTTCGTCAGCGTCAAGAGCGCCTGGCGCGCCCTCGCCGCGGGCGATCACGCCGCGATGCCGCTGATGCTTTTGCCGATTGGCTGGCTGATCGTGATGGGCGTTGTCTACGCCATCGTCGATTACGCCGAGGACGGCGTCATCGGCAACGCGCGCAAGCCTTAGAAGCCCTTAAACACCGCGATCTCATCCACGCTGGCGCGATCGGCGCGGAGCGTGTTCACCGGCGCGGCTGCATCCGCGTAGCCAAGCGCCATGCCGCACACCAGCGTCTCATGCGCGGCGAGGGCAAAGTGCGCGTGCAATGGCCCCGCGATCCGCCGCCAAGCTTCCTGCATGCAGCTTGAAACCCCGCGCGCCTGCGCGGCCAGCGCGATGGTCTGCATGAACATGCCCAGATGCGCCCATTGGCCATGGCCCATGCGCGTATCCATCACGAAGAACAGCCCCACCGGCGCGCCAAAGAATTGAAAATTCCGCGCCACATGCGCCAGCCGCGCCGGCTTATCCTCGCGCGCTATGCCCATCACCGCATACATATCTTCACCGACCTTGAAACGGCGGCTGCGATAGGGCTCCCACAGATTGGCCGGATAAACCGGATACTCGCCGCCCTCATCGCCGGGCAGGTTGGCCTGCGCCAGCGCGATCACCGCATCGCGTTCGGCGCCAGCCACCGCGATCAGGCGCCATGGCTGCACATTGCCGCCGGAGGGCGCATAGCGCGCCACATCAAGAATTTCGCGCAGCAGCGCTTCAGCAATGGGCGCATCGGTAAACGCGCGCACGGAGATGCGGCCTTTATGGCCTCGTCGATGTTCATCTGCGCTCCCGCATCTGGTTCTGTAGGCTTTTGGCGCGCGCGCGGCCAAGCTTTTGCGCCTCGTCGATTTCGGCGGCGCTCATTTCGCGCGCCAGCGCAGCGGCGCGTTTGCGCGGGGCGTCCTCGCCTGAGATCGTGGCGGCGGTGTAGAGCCACGCCAGCGCCTCGATCGGCTCGCGCCGCATCAGAATGTCCGCCAAAAACACCATCGCCGGCGCATGGCCGAGTTCGCCAGCGCGCAGCATCCAATAGCGCGCGTCGTCGGGCGGGCTCATGGCGGCAAGCTCCACCATCGCGGTTTTATCGCCTGCGCCTGCGGCTTCGCGGAAGAGCGCGCGCGCGGCGTTCAGATCCTGCTTGGTCCCCGTACCGGCGCGTAGCGCCATGGCGTAAGCGGTTTGCGCCGCTGAATGCCCGCTTGCGGCCGCGCGCTCAAACAGCGCCACCGCCTCCGCTTGCTGGCGTTCGCCGCCAAGCCCGCGCCAATAGAGCAAGCCCAAATGATAATCGCCGGCCGCGCGCTGCTCGTTCTGCTGCGCTTCTTCCAGATGCCGCCGCGCGCGTTTCCAATTGCGGCTCTCGAACGCATCGAGCCCACGGTCCAGCGCGCTTTTGCGGCCGAACATGTCAGACAGCGAAGCTGACGCCGCAGCCGCAAGCGGATTTGGCGTTGGGGTTTTTCACTTTGAACGCAGCCCCAATCAGCTCGTCGGCCCAATCGACCTCCGAGCCGAGCAGGAAGGGCAGCGAAATCGGATCAACGAACAAAAGCGCCCCATCACGCTCAATCACCAGATCGTCCGCGTTTGCAGCGGGGGCCACGGCGATTTCATACTGAAACCCAGAGCAGCCGCCCCCTTCTACCGCCACGCGCAAGCCCGCGCCGGGCGGCTCGCCTTGCGTCACCGCCTTGATTTGGGCGGCGGCGGAAGCGGATAGGGCCACAGAACTCATACGTTAACGCCTCATGCGCCGCGCCCTTGGGGGGCGATTTCTCAAACCTTGCGCTCCATATATGGTCCCAATCGCTGGTTTAGGAGAAGGGCGAACGTGGCGGAACCGGGCGCAAATAAGCTGGAGCCTCAAAAGGCCGCGTATCAGCGCCCCCCCGCGCGCGCGCTACGCCACCGCCTGGGAACGCACCCGCGGGCGGCTCCACCCCGAGCCCGAGAGCGCCAATCGCACGGCGTTTGAGCGCGACCGGGACCGTATCGTCCACGCCAGCGCCTTCCGGCGCCTCAAGGGCAAAACCCAAGTGTTCGTCGCCCATGAGGGCGATCATTACCGCACGCGGCTCACCCATTCGCTTGAGGTGGCCCAGATCGCCCGCGCCGCCGCGCGCCGGCTGGCGCTGGATGACGATCTGGCCGAGGCGCTGGGCCTTGCCCACGATCTTGGCCACCCCCCGTTCGGCCATACCGGGGAGGACGTGCTCGACGCCTGCATGGAGCCGTTTGGCGGGTTCGACCATAACGCCCAGACGCTGCGCGTGCTCACCAAGCTTGAGCGCCGCTACCCGGCGTTCGATGGGCTGAACCTGGCGTGGGAAACGCTTGAAGGCGTGGTCAAGCACAATGGCCCGCTGATCTTTCCGGGCAGGGCGCTCAGCGATCTGCCGGTGGCGATCCAGGAATATGACTCCGCGCACGATCTTGAATTGCACACCTGGCCCGGCCCCGAAGCGCAGATCGCCGCGCACGCCGATGATGTGGCCTACAACAATCACGATATTGATGACGGCCTGCGCGCCGGGCTTTTCAGCTACGCCGAATTGCGCGCCGAAGCGCCGATGGTGGAGCGCGTGGCCGCCACGGTGGATCGCGATTATCCGGGCCTGGAACAAGCGCGCCACATCGCCGAAACCGTGCGCCGTCTGATCGGGGTGTGGGTGGATGATCTGGTCTGGGAAACGACCAATCGCCTCGCCGCCGCCAAGCCGCAAAGCGCCGAGGATGTGCGCGGCGCGGGCCGGCCGCTGATCGGCTTTTCCGATGAGATGAACGAGGCCCAAGCGGTGCTGCGCCGCTTCCTGATGGCGCGCATGTACCGGCATTGGAAGGTCAACCGCTCACGCAGCATGGCCAAGCGCACGCTCAGGGCGCTGTTTGAGCTGTTCCTTGCGGAGCCGGAATTGCTGCCGCCCTCCTGGCAGATTGGCGGCGATGGCCCCGGCGGGCAGCGCACCGCCCGGCGGGTCTGCGATTACATCGCCGGCATGACCGACGATTACGCCATCGAGGAACACAAGCGGCTTTTCTCACTGGATCGTTAGGCGTCCGGTAGCAGCTCGGCAACCAATAGGCGTGATGATCGTTCGGCCATCGGCGGGCGCGCATGCTAAACTGACGCCCGATTCACTCTCAAGGAACCTGAATTTTGTCCGCCCGATCCGATCCACGCGCGCATGAATACGAGGAGCGCAACCGCTTTGCGGGCGTGATCTACATGCTGCTGATCGTGGTGGCGGTCGCGTTCGGGGCGTTCGTGTGGCAGCTCTATAGCGGCCCGGAAATCCCGCGCATCGCCCCCCAGCCCGGCCCTTACAAAACCGAGCCAGCGCCCGAAGCCGCCATCGCGCCTGACGCGGCCGAGCAGGGCGCGCCTGCGCCCGATACATCGGCCGCAATGACCCCGCCCAGCGCCGTGCGCACGCCAGCGCCCGCCGCGGCGACGCCTGCCGGGCCGCGCTTTGTTGCAAACGGGCCGTATCTCGCCCAACTCGCGGCGCTGCAATCGGCCGAAGCGGCGGAGCCGGCATGGAACCGGCTGGCCTCGCGCGCGCCGGACCTGTTCGCCCATGCGCGCCTGGATGTGGAGCGCGCCGATCTTGGCAGCCGCGGCGTCTATCACCGCGTGCGCGCCGGCTATTTCGCTGACCGGGAAAACGCCAACCGCTTCTGCGAGCGAATCCGGCGTATGGCCCAAGACTGCATCGTCGTGGCGCGCTAAGGGCATCGCATGCTCAGCTGCGCGCTCGGCCTTCGCCAACCCAAGCTCGATGCGGAAACGCGCGCGTTTTTCCGTGAGGCGCAGCCTTGGGCCTTCATCCTCTTCCGCGAAGCCTGCGTGAGCCGCGAACAAACCCGCGCGCTCTGCGCCGATCTGCGCGAGAGCGTGGGCCGGCATGCGCTGATCTGGATCGATCAGGAGGGCGGGCGCGTCGCGCGCCTGAAAGCCCCGGAATGGCCAACCTGGCCGCCTGCGAAAGCCTATGGCGATCTCTTCCAGCGGGACGCGATCGCCGGCGTTGAATCGGCGCGCCTTGGCCATCGGCTGATCGCGCATGAACTTAAAGCCATCGGCGTCGATGGCGATTTCGCCCCGGTGCTCGATGTGCCGGTGATCGGCAGCGATAAGATCGTGGGCGATCGGGCGTTTTCGGCTGATCCGAAAAATGTCGGCATCCTCGCGCGCGCTGCGCTCGAAGGGCTGCATGCCGGCGCGGTGGCGGGCTGCGTCAAGCACATGCCCGGCCATGGCCGCGCTGCCGTCGACAGCCATTTCCACCTGCCGCGCGTCAGTGCCGAGGCCGAAGCGCTGGCCGCCGATCTCACGCCTTTCATCGCCCTGAAAGATGCGGAAGCGGCGATGACGGCGCATATCGTGTTTGACGCCTTCGACAGCGCCCGCCCAGCCACATGCTCGCCGCGCGTGATCGAGGACATCATCCGCGGCCGCATCGGCTTTTCGGGCCTGTTGATGAGCGATGATCTCGATATGAAGGCGCTCGCCCACGCCGTCAAAGGCGGGCTGAAAGAGCGCGCGGCCGCCGCGCTTGGCGCTGGCTGCGATGTGGTGCTGCAATGCTCGGGCGCTCTTAAGGAAATGCGCCAGGCCGCCGCCGGCTGCGGGCCGCTGCAAGGGGCGGCGCTGGATCGCGCCCGCGCGGTGGAAGGCTTCGCCAAACGCCCGGCGGATGAATTTGATGCGCAAGCGGGCTGGGTGCGGTTTAAGGAATTGATGGGGCCAGGCGCCTAAACACGCATGTCGGATTTGGAAGAACAGACAGAACTCGATCTCGCCGCCGCCGCCGAAGCGGAAGAGGGCGAGGCGTTGGTTGTGGCGCTCGATGCGTTCGAGGGGCCGCTCTATGTGCTGCTCGAACTGGCGCGCGCCAAAAAGCTCGACATCACGCAGATTTCCGTGGGCGAGATCGCCGATCAATATCTCGCCTTCATCGCCGAGGCGCGCGCCGCGAATATTGAACTGGCCGGCGATTATCTCGTCATGGCCGCCTGGCTTGCGCTGCTGAAATCGCGCCTGCTCATCCCCAAGCCGCAGCTTGAGCCTGATGAGCCCGATCCGCTGCAGCAAGCGGCGGCGCTGCGCGATAAATTGCAGCGGCTCGAACTGGCGCGCGCCGGCGCCAAGCGGCTTGAGGATTTGCCGCAGCTGGGGCGCGAGGTGTTTCTCAACGGCGATCCGCGCCCGACGCTGATCACGATGCAAACCGCCTGGCGCGCCGATCTCTACGAATTGCTCAACGCCTATTGCGCCGAACGCACCAAGAGCGTGCGCAAGCGCGCGTTCAAAACCTTCGTGCGCCGCGCCTATCCGCTCGAAACCGCGCGCAAGCGGCTCGAGCAGGCGCTCAAAAGCCTCGAAGAGTGGCGCGTGATCGAAGCGGTGGCGCCCGCAGCCGAGGAGGGGCCCGATGCGCCCCCGCCGGAAAGCTATGTGGCCTCCACCTTCGGCGCTGCGTTGGAACTCGCGCGCGAGGGCAAGATGGAATTGCGCCAGGCCGAGGCGTTCGCGCCGCTGTTCGTGCGCGCCCGCCAAGGGCATGATGAAGCATGACCGGTCCCGACACCCCCGTCGCTGACGCCATGAAGCGCATCGAGGATGCGTTCGCCGAGGGTGAGCGCAGCCCCCCTTCGGCCGATGCGATCCGCGCGGTTGAGGCGCTTCTGTTCGCGGGCGGAGAGCCGATCTCCGCCAAGGCCCTGGCCGAGCGCTTTCCCGGCCTCGACATCGCCGCCGTGCTGATGCAGCTCAAAGCCGATTATGCCGGCCGGGGCGTGGAGCTGGTGGAGGCGGGCGGGGCCTGGCGGTTCCAATCCGCGCCGGATCTGGGCGGGCTCTTCGCCGAAACCAGGCAGCAGCCCAAGCGCCTGCCCAAAGCCGCGATGGAAACGCTTGCGGTTATTGCATACCATCAGCCGGTCACCCGCGCCGAAATCGAAGAGATCTGCGGCGTCTCGCTCTCGCGCGGGGCGATGGAGCTTTTGCTGGAAATCGGCTGGATTCGCCCGCGCGGCCGCCGCCGCACGCCGGGCCGGCCGCTCACCTTCGGGACGACGGACGCATTTCTCAGCCAGTTCGGCCTGGCTTCGCTTGACGCCCTGCCGGGCAAGGACGATCTCAAGGGCCTTGGCCTGCTCGATCCACGCGCGGCGGGCCAGATCGAGGTGCCGCGCCCAAGTGAAGGGCAGGCCCCGGACGAAGAGCCGCTGTCAGAAGGTGACGACGCAGCAAGCTTTTTCGTGGATCATCTGGGCGAGGACGAGTAATCCCGCGCCAATGCGCATGATGCGCTGAATGGAGTTTGCACAATGCACCCCCCGAGCATTTGGGCCCTTCTGATTATCCTTGCGCTTGCCTTCTTGCTGTTTGGCAAGCCGGGCCGGATCGCCAATCTGATGAAGGATGTCGGCGAGGGCATTAAGGGCTTCCGCAAAGGCATCAGTGAAGAAGATAAAAAGCCCGAGGAGCCTCCCGCCCAGGTCACCGATCAAAAGGACCGCGTGCAGTAGAGCGCGCGCGGGGTAAGCGCCCATGTTTCCGAGCCTCGGCTGGACAGAAATGCTGGTCATTGCGGTGCTCGCCCTTGTGGTGGTGGGCCCGAAGGAATTGCCTTTGCTGTTCCGCAAGATCGGCCGCTTCACCGCCAAGCTGCGCGGCATGGCGCAAGAATTCCGCACCGGCTTTGATGAGCTCGCCCGCCAGGCTGAACTTGATGAGCTCAAGCGCGAGGTGGAATCGCTGCGCCGCGCCACCTCGCTGCAAGACATCACCCGCGAACTCAACAAGCCGCTGCCCACGCTTGAGGATTACGCCGGGGTAAAATCCCCGCCCGCCATCCCCGCGCCATCGCCAGCGCCCGCGCTTGAAGCGCCGGAAGGCGAAGCGCCCAAGGCCGAAGCCGCGCCCGAAGCGCCGGAAGAAAATCTCACCGAAGCGCCGGTTGAGCCCGCCCCCGCGCAGCGGAGCGCCTCGTGACGCAAGAGGCGCAGAAACAATCGAGCGACGAGGATGAAATCGAAGCCTCCCGCGCGCCGCTGCTCGATCATCTTTCCGAATTGCGTGACCGGCTGATCAAGGCGCTGATCGCGCTGGTTGTCGGCACGGTGGTGGCTTATTTCTTCGCCGCGCCGATTTTTGAATTGCTGGTCGGCCCGTATCGGGAAGCGCTGGTGCAGCGCGGTTTCCTTGAGCCGGGGGAAACCCCGCGCTTGCAGATCACCGCCCCGCTCGAGGGCTTTTACACCTATCTCCGCATCGCCTTGATGGGCGGCGTCGCCATCTCGTTCCCGTATCTGGCCTATCAGGCCTACGCCTTCATTGCGCCGGGGCTTTATAAGCGCGAGCGCGGGGCGGTGGCGCCGTTCCTGGTGGCCTCGCCGCTCATGTTTCTGGCCGGGGCGGCGTTCGCCTATTTTGTCGGCCTGCGCTTTGCCATGTATTTCGCGCTGAATTTCCAGATTGAGAACGAGGCCGTCAGCGTCGAACTCATCCCGAAGATGAACGAGTATTTTGCGCTCGCCTCCACTTTGGTGCTGGCGTTCGGCATTTGCTTCCAATTGCCGGTGGTGCTCTCGCTGCTGGCGCGCATCGGGGTTGTCTCGGCCGAGATGCTGCGCAAGGGGCGGCGCTACGCCATTTTGGGCATCGCCGTATTCTCCTCCTTGGTGACCCCGCCCGACGTGATCTCGCTCGTCGTGATGTGGATCCCGATGTATACGCTCTATGAGATTTCGATCTGGCTGGTCTGGCTGATCGAGCGCTGGCGCGCCAAGAAGGAAGCCGCCGAAGAGGCGGCGGCCGCCGCCGCCCAGTAGCGCGTCCGGCTAGCTTGGGCTAAGCGAGGCCCCATGCACGACATCCGTTTTATCCGCGAAGATTTTCCCGCCTTCCGCAAGGCGCTGACGCGCCGCCCGCTGAGCGCCGAGCAGCTCGCAGAGCTCGACGGCCTGCTTGAGCTTGACGCATCCTTGCGCGCGCTCACCACCGCCAAGCAGGAGGCCGAAGCTGCGCGCAACGCCGCCTCCAAGGAAATCGGCAAAGCCAAAGCCGGCAAGGATGAAGCGCGCGCCGCGTCCCTGATGGCCGAGGTGGCTGCGCTTAAGGTCAAGCTCGATGAAACCGGCGCCAAGGAAGCCGAGCTTCTGAAAAAGCGCGAAGCGGTGCTCGCCTCGTTGCCGAACCTGCCGGCGGTGGATACGCCCGATGGGCCCGATGAAAACGCCAATGTCGAGGTGCGCCGTTGGTACAAAACCGATGGCGGGGAGCCCCCCGCGCTCGATCTCACCGCCGATCATGTCACGCTCGGGGAAAATCTTGGGCTGATGGATTTCGAGGCGGCGGCGCGGCTTTCGGGCGCGCGCTTTGTCGTCACCAAGGGCGCGATCGCGCGCATGGAGCGGGCGCTCGCGGCCTTCATGCTCGATCTGCACACCACCGAGTTCGGCTATACCGAGGTGAACCCGCCGCTTCTGGTCAAAGACCATGTGATGTTCGGCACCGGCCAATTGCCGAAATTCGTGGACGATCAATTCACCGCCGCCCGCACCGTGAGCCGCGAGGAATTGCTGTTTGAAGCGCTAGACCGTTTCGATGACGAGTTTGAACGCCGCAAAGGCGCTAAACCCACCGAGGTGATGAAGGAGCTGCTGGCCGAGGCGCCCACGCATGAGGATTTCTGGCTCATCCCCACCGCCGAGGTGGCGCTCACCAATCTGGTGCGCGAGCAGATCCTCGATGAAGCGCCGCTGCCGCTGCGCTTCACCGCCGATACGCCTTGCTTCCGCGCCGAAGCGGGCGCGGCCGGGCGCGACACGCGCGGCATGATCCGCCAGCACCAATTCCGCAAGGTGGAGCTGGTTTCCATCACCACCGCCGAGCAAAGCCAGGCTGAGCATGAGCGCATGGTCTCCTGCGCCGAGGAGGTGCTGAAACGCCTCGAATTGCCGTACCGCGTGATGATGCTCTGCACCGGCGACATCGGTTTTGGCGCACGCAAGACCTACGATCTCGAGGTTTGGCTGCCCAGCCAAGGCAAGTACCGCGAGATCAGCTCCTGCTCCAATTGCGGCGATTTCCAAGCCCGCCGCATGAACGCGCGCTTCCGCAACAAGGAAGGCCGCACCGAATTCGTGCACACGCTCAACGGCTCCGGCCTCGCCGTTGGCCGCACGCTGGTGGCGGTGCTGGAAAATTATCAGCAGGCCGATGGGTCGATTCTGACGCCCAAAGCGCTCGCGCCCTACATGGGCGGGCTGACGAAGATCGGCAAACCGGCGTGATCACCTTGCCTGAACCGCTCGCGGCGTGGGTGGAGGCGCAAGTGCGCGCCGGGCGCTATGGGAGCGCCAGCGAGTATGTGTGCGACCTCATCCGCCGCGATCAAGCCGCCAGGGTCGGCAAGCTCCAGGCCATGATCAGAGACGCCCCTGAAGGCGAAGAGACTGGCCCAATGGACGCCGAAGGTTTGCTCGCTGACATGCACGCCGCGCGAAATGAGAAGGCCTAAGCCCCCGCAATCGCCGCCAATGCCGCCCCGCGCGTATCTTCCGGCAGCGCCGAAAAATCCGCGCGCGTGTGCAGCGCCACGCTGAGCAAATCCTGAAATACCCGGCGCGGCAGCGTTTGCGCGCCAAATTGCAAAAGGTGCGGCGTGGTAAATTGCGCGTCGAGCAGTTTAAAGCCGCCAAAGCGCAGCCGCGCGGCCAGATGCACGAGCGCGGCTTTGCTGGCGTCGGTCGCGCGGCTGAACATGCTCTCGCCGAAGAACGCCCCGCCGATCGCCACGCCATAAAGCCCGCCCACCAGCGCGCCATCGATGCGCGCCTCCACGCTATGGGCCGCGCCCTGGGCGTGGAGCGAAAGATAAAGCGCGCGGATGTCGGGATTGATCCAGGTGTCCTCGCGGTCGGCGGCGGGGGCGGCGCAAGAATCAATCACCGCTTCAAAATCGCGGTCGATGCTGAAGCGGAAGCGATCCTGGCGCAGCGTGCGTGCAAGCCGGCGCGGCATCGCAAACGGCTCAAGCGGCAATACCGTGCGCCAATCGGGATCGACGATGAAAAAGCCCTCATCCTCCCGGCTCTCGGCCATGGGAAACACCCCGCGCCGATAGCAGGCCAAGAGATCGTCGGTGGAGAACGGCTTCACGTGCGCAAGGATGCCAAAGCTGCGCCCGCTTGCAAAGCGGGGCTCAGCTTAGCCTTCGGCCTCAGCCTTCAAATGCTGCTCAAGCCAGTGGATCGAGTAATCGCCATTGATCACGTCCGGCTCGTTCACCAGATCGCGGAACAGCGGCAGCGTGGTGTCCACCCCGGTGATCACCATCTCGTTCAGGGCGCGCTTGAGCCGCATCAGGCACTCAGAGCGATCGCGCCCATGCACGATCAGCTTGCCGATCAGCGAGTCATAATTCGGCGGGATCGCGTAGTTCGCGTAGATCGCGCTATCGAGCCGCACGCCAAGCCCGCCGGGCGGGTGAAAGCCGGTGATGCGGCCGGGCGAGGGCGCGAACGTGCGCGGATGCTCGGCGTTGACGCGGCACTCGATGGAATGGCCGTTGAACTTCACGTCCTTCTGCTTCACCGAAAGCTGCGCGCCATCGGCGATGCGGATCTGCTCACGCACAAGGTCAATGCCGGTGATCATCTCGGTGACGGGATGCTCCACCTGCAGGCGCGTGTTCATTTCGATGAAATAGAACTCGCCGTCCTCATAAAGATACTCAACCGTGCCGACGCCGAGATAGCCGAGCTTTGAAATCGCATCGGCCGTGATCTTGCCGATCTTGGCGCGATCCTCATCGTTGAGCGCCGGGGAGGGCGCTTCTTCGAGCACCTTTTGGTGGCGGCGCTGCAAGGAGCAATCACGCTCGCCCAGATGGATCACGTTGCCGTGGCTATCGGCCACCACTTGGATCTCGATATGGCGCGGGCGCGTCAGGTATTTTTCCATATAGACCGCATCGTCGCCGAACGCGGCTTTGGCTTCGGCGCGCGCGGTGGCGAAGGCGACGGGCAATTCTTCGGCCGTGCGCGCCACTTTCATGCCGCGCCCGCCCCCGCCCGCGGCGGCTTTGATCAGCACCGGATAGCCGATCTTTTTCGCCACTTTGAGCGCTTCGGCTTCGCTTTCAAGTCCGCCATCGGAGCCGGGCACCACGGGCATGCCGGTATCGATCGCGGCTTGTTTGGCGGCGATCTTATCGCCCATCAGCCGGATATGCTCGGCCGTGGGGCCGATAAACGTCATGCCATGCTGGGTGACGATGTCCGCGAATTTGGCGTTCTCGGAAAGAAAGCCGTAGCCGGGATGGATCGCCTGCGCGCCGGTGATCTCGGCGGCGGCGATGATCGAGGCGATATTGAGATAGGATTTCGCCGCCTGCGGCGGGCCGATGCACACGCTCTCATCGGCGAGGCGCACATGCATGGCTTCGGCGTCGGCGGTGGAATGCACCGCCACGGTGGCGATGCCCATCTCTTTGCACGCGCGATGAATGCGCAGCGCGATCTCGCCTCGGTTGGCGATGAGGACTTTTTCAAACATGAGGGTTCGGGAATGGGGAATGGGGAATGGGGAATGGGGTGAATCGCGCGGCGGCCGGCTTAAGCGCTCGAGGCGCGCCAACGCGCGCTCCCATTGCCCATTGCCTATTGCCTATTGCCGATCTCATTCGATAATCGCCAGCGGCTCGCCGAATTCCACCGGCTGGGCGTCGGTCACTAGGATCGCCGTCACCTTGCCCGCGCGCGGGGCGGGGATCGGGTTGAACGTCTTCATCGCTTCCACCACCATCAGCGTCTGGCCTTGGGTGACGGTGTCGCCCACCTTGATAAAGGTCGGCGCGCCTGGCTCGGGCGAAAGATAGGCCGTGCCCACCATCGGGGAGGCCACAGCGCCCGGATGCTTGGAAAGATCGGCCGCGGCCGGGGCCGAAGCGGCGGGCGCGGGCGCAGCCGGCGCAGCGATCGCAGCAGGCGCGGCGGCGGCGGCGAAAGCTGGCGCAGGCGCTGCGGCCACCGTCAGCGTGCGCGCCAGGCGCAGGCGCAATTCGCCTTGCTCGACCTCGATTTCGGAAAGCCCAGTATCGTTCAGGATGGACGCAAGCTCGCGCACCAGGCCCGGATCGATATTTGTTTTCTTCTCACTCATTGCTTTTGTTTTCCTGCTCAAGCGCGCGGGCTTTCAATTTCATTCGCCAGCAAGGCCGCCGCTTCAATGGCCAGCAGATAGGACATCGCCCCAAACCCCGCGATCACGCCCTTGGCCGCTTGGCCCACGAGCGACACATGGCGAAACTCTTCGCGCGTTGCGGGGTTGGAAAGATGGGTCTCGATCACCGGCACGCCAATGGCCTTGATAGCGTCGTGCAGCGCGACGGAGGTGTGGGTATAGGCGCCGGCGTTTAAAACAACAGCGCCCGCTTTGTCGCGCGCCTCTTGCAGCCAATCCACCAATTGCCCCTCGATATTGGACTGGCGGAACACGATACCGCGCCCCAGATCGGCCGCCCGCTGGGCGCAGGCGGCCTCAATATCGGCCAGCGTGGCGTGGCCGTAGATGTGCGGCTCGCGGGTTCCCAACAAATTCAGGTTGGGCCCGTTCAGCACGTAAAGGGGCTTTGGTTCCGGCATCGTCCCTGGAAATTCATTTCGCTAGCGCCCCTGGGGGCGGGCACGTTGAACCCCGGCTCAAGGGGGCTTAAGTCGGGGGCGATAGGAAAGCCGATGCTTCTCACCGTCAACGGAGAAATGCGGGAAGTTCCCGATTCGGCGACGATCGCCGACCTGCTCGCCTCCCTGGAGATCGAGGGCCGGCGCGTGGCCGTGGAGCACAACCGCGAGATCGCCCCCAGGAGCCTCTGGGCCGAGACGGCGCTCGCGGAAGGGGATCAACTGGAGATCGTGCAATTTGTGGGGGGCGGGTGAGCTTGTTTTTGCCCCCGCCCAGCGTCAGGTTTGAAAGATGATCGACTGGAGCCAATGCCCGGCTGTCGAGCGCAGCCCCGAGAAGGTCAGCGGCGCCTGGCTCTTCAAAGGCACGCGCGTGCCGGTGAAAGCGCTGTTCGAGAACCTGGAGGGCGGGGCGAGCATCGACCAATTCCTGGAATGGTTTCCAGGCGTGGCGCGCGCCGACGCCGAGGCGGTTTTGGAGCACGCGCAGCGCAGCCTTGAGACGGCATAGCGCCGTGAAAGTGCTTTTCGATCAAGGAACCCCTGCGCGGTTGGCAGATGCTCTCCAATGGAAATCTGCTATCCGCCGCCGAGGCTGATGGATTTGATGTGCTGATGACGACAGATCAGAATTTGCGCTATCAGCAGAACCTTGCGGGCCGTCGTTTGGCGATCATCGTGCTTTCGACGACCAATTGGCGGCGCATCAAATTGCACATGTCGCTTGTCGCGGAGGCGCTCGCGCGCGCCGCGCCTGGCGCTTTGATCGAAGTATCTATCCCATGACCGACACCCTCACCATCGCCGGCAAGGCCTTCAGCTCCCGCCTCATCATCGGCACCGGCAAGTATAAAACCTATGCCGAAAACGCCGCCGCGCTGGAAGCCTCCGGCGCCGAAATCGTCACCGTCGCGGTGCGCCGCGTGAATCTCTCCGATCCCACCAAGGAGCGGCTCACCGATCATATCGATCCGAAGAAGGTGGTGTTCCTGCCCAACACCGCCGGCTGCTTCACCGCCGATGAAGCGCTGCGCACGCTGCGCCTGGCGCGCGAGGCGGGCGATTGGAAGCTGGTGAAGCTCGAAGTGCTGGCCGATCAGAAAACGCTCTATCCCGATATGGAAGAAACCCTTTCCGCCGCCAAAATCCTCGTCGCCGAGGGCTTTGAGGTGATGGTCTATTGCAGCGACGATCCGGTCTATGCGCGCAAGCTGGAGGATGCGGGGTGCGTCGCCATCATGCCGCTCGGCTCGCTGATCGGCTCGGGGCTGGGCGTGCAAAACCCGGTGGGCATCCGCCTCATCGTCGAACAAGCCCGCGTGCCGGTGATCGTGGACGCGGGCGTCGGCACCGCGAGCGATGCGGCCGTGGCGATGGAACTGGGCGTGGACGGCGTGCTGATGAACACCGCCATCGCCGAAGCGAAAGATCCAGTGCGCATGGCCAAAGCCATGAAGCACGCGGTGATCGCCGGACGCGAAGCGTATCTCGCGGGGCGGATGGGCAAGAAGCGCTACGCAGACCCAAGCTCGCCATTGGCGGGTTTGATCTGACACAACCCTCTCCCCCGAGAGGGGGAGAGGGCAGGGTGAGGGGATGGCTCCCTCGCCAACAGGAGCGATCAGCTTCCCAGCCACCCCGCCAAATCCCCCAACGCCCGTTCCGCCAGCGCCAGCTTTTTCGCCCGGCCGCGTTCTTCGCCTTTCAGCTTCTTCCCATCCGGCCCATGCGTCGGCGCTTCAATCGGCGGAAACAAACCGAAATTCACGTTCATCGGCTGAAACGAGCCCTTGCCGTCACTGACATGCCCGCCGGTGACGTGCGCGAGCAATGCGCCGAACGCGGTGGTGGGCGGCGGCGGCTCAAGCGGCTTGCCCAGGCGCTCGGCCGCGGCGAAGCGGCCCGCCATCATCCCCATGGCCGCGCTTTCGACATAGCCCTCAACGCCCGTCACTTGCCCCGCAAAGCGCACGCGCGGTTCGCTTTTCAAACGCAGCGACGCATCCAGCAGGCGCGGTGAATTGAGGAACGTATTGCGGTGTATGCCGCCAAGCCTTGCAAACCGCGCGTTCTCAAGCCCAGGGATCATGCGGAAAATCTTTTCCTGCGCGCCGTATTTCAGCTTGGTCTGAAAGCCCACGATGTTGAACAGCGTGCCAAGCTTGTTGTCTTGCCGAAGCTGCACCACAGCATATGGCCGCTTGCCCACGCGCGCATCCATGAGGCCCACCGGCTTCATCGGCCCAAAGCGCAATGTTTCCGGCCCGCGCGCGGCCATCACCTCGATCGGCAGGCAGCCTTCAAAATAGGGCGTCGACTTTTCCCATTCGCGGAATTCGGTTTTCTCGCCATCGTTCAGCGCGGCGATGAAGGCTTCGTATTGGCCCTGATCCATCGGGCAATTGACGTAAGCGGCCTTATCGCCGCCGGGGCCTTCCTTGTCGTAGCGCGATTGTTTCCAGGCGATGTCGAAATTGATCGAATCGGCGTGCACGATCGGCGCGATGGCGTCGAAGAAGGCGAGGCTGTCTTCGCCGGTCATGGCGCGGATGGAATCCGCCAGCGCCGGCGAGGTCAGCGGCCCGGTGGCGAAGATCACGCGCGTGTCCGCATCGTTGAGCAGCGCATCCAGCGCAGGCACTTCCTGCCGCCGCACCTCGATCAGCGGATGGCTCATCAGCGCCGCCGTCACCGCATCGGCGAACACGTCCCGATCCACCGCCAGCGCGCTGCCGGCGGGCACTTGGGCGGGCAGGGCGCTCTGCATCACCAGCGAGCCAAGCCGGCGCATTTCCTCATGCAGCAGCCCCACCGCATTGCCGCGCCAATCATCGGAGCGAAACGAATTGGAGCAAACCAGCTCGGCGAACTTATCGGTATGGTGCGCGTCGGTTTTCCGCACCGGGCGCATTTCATAGAGCGCCACCGGCACGCCCGCCTGGGCCAGCGCCCAGGCCGCCTCCGATCCGGCCATGCCGGCGCCGACGACGAAAACGGGGATGGCGTTTTACTCATTGCGCACTCATACTCAGCCCAAGGATGTAGCGGGAGTGGCGATATGAAGCGGCTGGCGGCTGTTGTGCTGATCTGGGCCGCGTGCGCCGGCGCCGCCGCGCAAACCCCCAATCCCGTAACCGCCCATTACCGCGCCTACCAAGCGGCGCTTGAGCGCGGCGATCTGCCCGAGGCGGCGCGGCAAGCGGAAGCCGCGCTGGCGGCCTCCGAAGCGCGCGACGGTGATGGCGGCGCCACGGCCGCGCTCGCGATGAACCTCGCCACCGCCCGTTTCATCAATGATGACGCCGCAGGCGCGGCGGCGGCGGCGCAGCGGGCGGCGGATTTGGCGGCGGCTGATGAAGCGGCCGCGGGCTTTTCTCCCGTCCTGCCGCAGCTTCTGATCGGCCGCGCCGATCTCAAGCTTGGCCGCGACGCCGAACGGCTGAGCGCAGCGCTGGAGGCGGCGCCCGCCGCTGGCGTTCCGGGCGAGGAAATCTACGACGCGGCGCTTGAGCTCGGCATCTTCGCCCTCGGTGAAAGCCAATTCGCGCTGGCGCGCGAGGGCTGGTCCATCGCCGCCGATTATGCCGGCAGCTCGCGCTACCCTGAGGCGTACGCGCGGGCGCGGGCGCAGGTTGGCGCGGCCGCGGCGGCCATGCTCGAAGATTTGAATCGCACGCGCGCGCGTCGGGGAACGCTCAGCGTAGATGGGCTCGAATATGCCTGGCGCGAATTGAGCGAAGCGGTGCTGCTGCTGCAGCCGCTCGCCGTTGTCGATCCGCCATCGGGGGAAATGTCGCTGGCGCAATCTGCGCTGGCCGAGGCGCTGGCCTGGCGCGCGGCGCTGCGCGCAAAGGCGCGCACCGATCGCATGAACGTGCCCGAATATACCGAGGCTGAAGGTGACGCCGATGGCGCGATGGAGGTGGCCGCGCCGATCGAGGCGGGCCAGCCGCGCTGTTTTGTCTCCCTGCGCCATGGCCGGGGCAATTTGGCCTCGCTCTATCCGGCGCGCGCGCTGGATCAGGGGGCGCTTGCGGGGCTGACGATGCGCGTATCGATCAACGCGGCCGGCGAGGTGATCCAGACCCGCGCGGTGGCGGTGATCGGCGACGATGCATTTGCGCAGGCGATCAACAATTCGAGGAACCGCTGGACGGTCGTGCGGCAAGAAGACTTCCCCGGCAAACTGCCGTATGGACATGCATTTGCTTGTCCCGGTTTCGTTCAGCCTTGGCTAAAGCGTCGGGACTTAAATGCGGCCCGCACGATGGATCGGCCGCCATGTCGCATTTAAGCCCGTCAAAGACGCTTTTGCCGCCATTGATCCGCCCGCGCCATCCGTGGCAGACCGGGCCGATGAGCACACCGATTTCCATCAAAGACAGCGTCGGCGAAGCTTTGCGCACGGCGCGGGCGCTGGGGCGTTTCGTGCTGATCGTGGCGGGCGCCGGCGCTTTGGCGGCGATGGTGGGGGCCGTGCTTGGCCCGCTCGCGCTGCTGGCGATTTTTGTGGTGCTTGTCACCTGCCATACCGCGCTGATTTCGGCGGCGTTCAATGGCGCGGCGGCGGTGCGGGCGCGGCTCCTGGGCGATGCCGGGCGCGTGGGCGCGGCCATGGCCATGGTGGGGCTGGTGATTGGCTTCATCATCATTGCCGGCGTCTATGGCGCGATGATGGTGCTGATTGCGCCGTTTGCGGATGAGGCGCGCGCCGCCGGCGAAAACCAGGAGCAACTAACCGCCATCTTCAACCGCGCCGTCGAATCCCAGCCGCACGTGGCCTCCATCGCCTTGGCGATCGGGGCGGCGCTGATTTTCTACATCACCACGCGCTTTTACCTCGCCGCGCCGGCAAGCGTTGTTGAAGGCCGCGTGCGCGCATTCGATAGCTGGCGCTTAACACGCGGGCATACGCTGAAAATCATGGGCGCGCGCCTCATGCTGCTTTTGCCGGCGCTGGTGCTGGTTTGGGCGCTGCAATCATTGCTCGCGGTTGCGTTCGGCTTCAACACCAGTGATGCGGCCGCGCTGCTGGCGCAGGTGCAGGCCAATCCCGGATTGTTTTTGCTGTTTTTCGCCATCGGGCTGTTTGCGCAGATCGCGCTCTATGGCGCGCTGGAGGCCGCGCTTTCAGCCGCGCTTTACCGGCGCATCAAACCAGGCTGAGGCTGGACGGCCCTCAAGGCTCCGCGTAAACCCGCGCTCCCATGGCCGCCGCTTCACGCCCTTATATCATCGATACGTTGCGGCTTGCGGGCCCGGTTGCGCTCGCGCGCCTGGGCATCATCACCATGGCGCTGGTGGACGTGATCGCGGTGGGCCAGCTTGCGCCGGCCGAATTGCCGCACCAGGCGCTCGGCTGGGCGCCGACGGCGGTGTTTCTCGTCGCTGGCATCGGCCTGTTGCAAGGCGTGCAAGTGCTGGCCGCGCGCGCCATGGGCGAGGGCGCCCCGCAAGGCGCGGGCATGGCGCTGCGGCGCGGCCTCATCATCGCGATCGCGGACGGGGATCATCGCCGCTGTGGCGATGGCGGCCTGGGGCGAAAACCTCTTCCTCACCTTCGGCATCGCGCCCGAGCTTGCCGGCCCTTCGGCGGTGGTGATGAGCGTGCTCGCCGTCTCGATCCCGCTGCATCTCATTTACATCGCCGGCACCTTCTTTCTTGAAGCGATCAAAAAGCCGGTGATCTCCACCGCGGTGATGTGGGCGGCGAACATTCTCAACCTCGTGCTCAATCTCTGGCTCGTGCCTGAGCATGGCGCGGTGGGCTCGGCCTGGGCGACAGTGGGCGCGCGCATTTTCCTGGCCGTGGCGATCCTCGCCGCCATCTGGTTTTTGCGCGATGGCGCCTATTACGGCGTGCGCAAGCTTGGCGGCAAAGGGCCGAGCTACCGTTCGCTGTTCGCTGTCGGCATCGCCGCCGCCGTGAGCCAGGCGGTGGAAGCCGGCGCGTTTTCGGCCATGACGGTGATCGCCGGGCGCATCGGCGCGGAGGCCGTTTCCGGCTATCAGATTTTGCTCAACGTGATGGCGCTGGTGTTCATGATCGCCATGGGCGTGGGCGCGGCCAGCGCGGTGCTTGTGTCAGAAGCGGTGGGCCGCCGCGCCCCGCAGGACGCCGCGCGTGCGGGCTGGACAGGGCTTGGCCTCAACACCATCGCCATGCTGATCGCGGCGGCGGTGATCTTGATCTTCGCCAGCCCGATCGGCCGCGCCTACACCGCCGATCTTGAACTCGCCGCTTTGATCGCCGGCTTGATGTGGGCCTGCGCCTTGGTGCTGGCTCCGATGGCGGGGCAGGTGGTGGCCGCCTCCGCCTTGCGCGCGCGCGGCGATAATTGGTTTCCCACGTTCAGCCACATCCTCTCTTACGCCATCGTCATGCCGCTTCTGGGCTATTGGCTGGCCGAGCATCAGGGCATGGGCGTGGCCGGGCTCATCCTCGCCATCTTCTGGTCGAGCGTTTTGTCGTTCGGGATTTTGCTGGCGCGCTGGCAGGCGCTTGCGCGCTCGGGCGTATTGCCCGCGCCGCAAACGCTTGACCCAAGCCTAAGCCCCTAAAATCCAGCCTTCCTCGGCTTCGATCACCGCGCGGCGCGGATCATCGCCCGCTGGCCCGAAGAGGGCGCCAAGCTGGCCTTTTTCGTCACGCGCATTGAAATGCTCGCACGCGGCGCGCACTTGGGCCGCATCCTTGGTTTCGCCGGGCTTTGGCTTGGGGGCGAGCGCGGAAGGATAGATTTCCGCGAACACCGCTTCGGTTTCTTCGAGATCGCTCTGCGCCAGCGGGCCCCAGCCGGTTTCAAACGGCCAGAGTTTCGTCGGCCGCTTCGCCGCCAGCCGCTTCACCACCGGCAGCCCCGTCAGCGCCTGCCCGCCGACGGAGCCTTGATAATAAAGCTTCCAGATCGAAGAGGCGCCCCTTGGCGCTTTCCTCGGCATAGCGGAATTCCGGCAGATCGCCCTCTGTGTGCTCGCGCACGCGCTTGGCCGAAAGCATGGTTTGCGTATCGCGCGCCGGCGCGCCCCAGAACGGAAACGCCTCGCCCGTCATCAGCCGGTTCATCTTGGCGCCGACTTGGAAACGGTTGTTGGTGTTATCGGCTTTATCTTTGACTTCCTTGGCGACGAAATCGATCAGCGCCCGCCAGGGCGCGCCATCGAGTTTCAGCGCCGCCGCCGTGCCGCGCGGAAAGCCCAGCGGGAAATCAAACCCAACCAGCACGCGCTCGCTCTTGCGCGAAAGCTCGGCCAGCTGCGCGTCCAGCAGCTTTTCGGCCTCCGCGCGCGTTGCGGGATTGAACGCCTCGAACGCCATCTGAAAACGCACATTGCGCTTCATCACCCCGATCCAAACCGAATCGGGGCCTGTGGTGGGTTTGGAAGCGGCGCTCCAATCCACCATGATGTACGCTTGGAAAAGACGCGGGTTCATATCAATCGAGTTTCACGAGCATTTTGCCGGCATTGCCGCCGCTGAACAATTGGAGGAACGCCTTAGGCGCGTTTTCAACGCCAATTTCAACCGTTTCTTGCCATTTGATCCGCCCCTCGCGCACCCATTGGCTCATATCGGCGAAGAATTGCTCTTTCATGTCGATGAAATCGAACACGATAAAGCCCTGCATCTTGATGCGCTTGCCCACCACGTAAGCCATGTTGCGCGGGCCGGGCTTGGGCTCGGCGTCATTATAGATCGCGATCATGCCGCACTCGATAAAGCGCGCGAACGGCCGCGCCACTTCAAGCGCCACCTCCAAATGATCGCCGCCCACATTGTCGAAATAGATGTCCACGCCCTTGGGCGCGGCCGCTTGCACCGCCTTCAACAGATCAGGCGTCTTTTTATAATTGACCACCTCATCAACGCCGACGCTTTTGAGCCATTCAAGCTTTTCATCCGAGCCCGCCGAAGCGATCACCGTGCAGCCGCGAATTTTCGCAATCTGGCACACGCTTGAGCCCACGGCCCCGCCCGCGCCGGACACAAACACAACGTCGCCTTCCTTCGGCGCGCCGATGCGGTGAAAGCCGGTATAGGCCGTCATCCCCGGCATGCCGAGCACGCCCAAAAACGCCTGCGGCGGCGCGCCCACATCCGGCAGTTTCGTCAGCATTGGCGCGGGCGCGATATAGGCCTCGCGCCAGCCGAACATGGACTCCACCAGATCGCCGGGCGCAAAGCGTTCGTCGCCGGATTCCACCACGCGCCCCACGGCCCCGCCTTGCAGCGCTTTGCCCAGTTCAAACGGCGGCACATAGCTTGGCCGGTCATACATGCGCCCGCGCATGTAAGGGTCGACCGACATCCATTCGTTGCGCACCAGCACTTCGCCGGGGCCGGGGCTGTCGAGTTCGACCGTGACCAGCTCGAAATTCTCCGCCCGCGGCATGCCTTCGGGGCGGCTTTTCAGCAGGATTTCGCGTGCGGTGATGGCCATTGGGGCGTCCCTTCCTTTTCCGGGCACCCTAAAGCGGGGCGGAGGCATATCCAAGCCGGCGCCGGCCCTGGACTAAGCCCCGGCGCGGACGCATAACCCGGCGCTTCCCGCCCACAGAGTCCAACCGAATGTCCATCCGCCTCCGTTTCGCGCCTTCGCCCACTGGGCGGATCCATGTCGGCAATGTCCGCACCGCGCTGATGAACTGGCTGTTCGCGCTGGGGCAGGGCGGAGAGGTGCTGCTGCGCATCGACGACACCGATCTCGCGCGCTCCACCAAGGAATATGAGGATGGCATCGTCAGCGATCTCGCCTGGCTTGGCCTGCCCTGGAATGCGCGCGCCAACCAATCGCATCGCTTTGCCGAATACGAAGCCGCCGCCGCCAAGCTCAAAGCCGCCAGCCTCATCTATCCGTGCTATGAAACCGAGGATGAGCTCGATCGCGAAGCGCAAGATCGCCCAGGCGACGGGCCGCCCGCCCGTCTATGATCGCGCCGCGCTGAAGCTCACCGACGCAGATCGCGCCAGGCTGGAAGCCGAAGGGCGCAAGGCGCATTGGCGCTTCAAGCTCTCCGGCGATCGCAAGGAATGGAACGATCTGGTGCGCGGGCCCCAATCGATCGATACCGCCTCGCTCTCCGATCCGGTGCTGATCCGCGAGGATGGCGCCTTCCTCTACACGCTGCCCAGCGTGGTCGATGACATTGATTTCAAGATCACCCACATCGTGCGCGGCGAAGATCACGTCACCAATTCCGGCGTGCAGATCGAAATCTTTGAAGCGCTGGGCGGGGCGGCGCCCGCATTCGGGCATTTCCCGCTGCTGGTGGGCGCTGACGGCGCGGCGCTCTCCAAGCGCATCGGCTCGCTCGGCGTGGGTGAATTGGCGGCGGAAGGCTATGAGCCGATGGCGCTGCTGTCGCATCTCGCCAAAATCGGCACCTCCGATCCGGTCGAGGCGCGGCTGACGCTGGCGCAGCTCGCCGAAGAATTTTCCTTCGACAAAATCGGCCGCGCGCCCGCGCGCTTCGATCCCGAAGAGCTCAAGCGCGTCAACGCCGCTGTGCTGCACCAATTGGATTATGCGGTGGTGAAAGAACGCCTCGCCGCGCTCGGCGCCGATAAGGGCCCCGATTTCTGGAACGCGGTGCGCGCCAATCTGGTGCTGCTGCCGGATGTGAAAGAATGGGCCGCGATCATCGATGGGCCGATTGAGCCTGTCGTGCCCGATGCGGCCTTCGCAGCCGCCGCCGCCGAGGTTCTGCCCACCGGCGCCTACGACGCCCAAACCTGGCAAGCCTTCGTCAACGCGGTGAAGGAAAAAACCGGCGCCAAGGGCAAAGCCCTGTTCATGCCGCTGCGCCAGGCGCTGACGGGCCGCGAGCACGGCCCGGAAATGGCCGCACTCTTCCCGCTCATCGGCGAAGCCCGCGCGCGCAAGCGGCTCAACGGCGAGGCGGCGTGAGCTTTCGCGCGCTCTTCGGCGCGCTGGCGCTGTGCCTGAGCGCATGCGCAAGCCCGGCGGTGCGCGAGCCTGTGTTCGCCAATCCCGAATGGATCGTGCGCACAAGCCCGGATCTCTTTGCGCGGTACTATCCGCACGAGGCGAACATGCAGGGCGTTGATGGGCGCGTCGTGTTGGATTGCATCGTCAATCTCGACACCACGCTCGATTGCGACGTGGCCGAGGAAACGCCGACGGATTGGGGCTTTGGCGCAGCGGCTTTGGAAATATCAAGCCATTGGCGCGTCCGCCCCGCGACCCGCGATGGCGTGCCCATGGAGGGCGGACGCTTGCGCGTTCCGCTGGCGTTTCGCGTGGTTTGACCCGCGCGCGCGGATTTAAATCCGAAGACGCTTGCCCCTCGCGGTGCATTGGGGTCTTTTTCGCGGTTCGTTTGAGGGACCGACACGTCTTGAACACGGACGTTCCAACCGAAGCCGAAGGCCCCGCCGGGGCCAAGCGGCTGGCCGCGATCGTGGCCATCGATGCGGCTGGCTATTCGCGCCAGAGCGAAATCGATGAATCGGTCGCCATCCGTGAAATCTCTGCGCTGAGCGAGCGCATCCGCGCCGCCGCCGCCGCCCATGGCGGGCGCGTGTTCAACACCGCCGGCGACGGCTTCATGCTGGAATTTGGCGGCGCGCCCGGCGCGCTGGCGGCGGCTGAGGAAATAATCTCCAACAACCGCGTGCCGGTGCGCATCGGCGTGCATCTTGGGCAAGTCACCCAGACGCCGGATGAGGATTTGCTCGGGCGCGGCGTCAATATCGCCGCGCGGCTGCAGGGCCTTGCCAAGCCGGGCGAGGTGCTGGTTTCAGCCGATGTGAAAAACGCAGCCCCGCCGGAGGTCGCAGCGCGTTTGGCTTCACGCGGCGGCGTGCAGCTGAACAAGATGCGCGAGCGCATTGAGGTGTTCAGCCTCAGCGCCGCCTGGAAAGGCGCCCTCGGGCTTTGATTGGCGGCTGCACAAACGCAAATTGGCGGCGCTTGGCGCTTTGGTTGCGGCCCTTGCCGCACTCGCGCTCGTGCTTGGCCCCGGCATGCTGGCGCCGCGGATCGAGCGCGTGGCCGTGCTGCAATTTGAGACACCGGGCGATGACGCGCTTGCCCCGCTCGCGAGCGGCGTCGCCAGCCGGATCGTCTCGGCGATCAGCCAAAGCGAATTGCAAACCGTGCCGCCAGCGCAGGCGGCTGATTTTCGCGGCGCCGGCGCGCGCGCTGGCGCGGCGGGGCGTTGCTTTTGTGGTCGATGGGGCGTTGCGCACAAGCGGGGATATGGTCGCCGCCAGCGCGCAGATCATCGACACGCGCGAGGGCGTTGCGCTCTGGTCCGCCGAATATGCGCGGCCTGCGGCGGAGGCCGAATATCTGCCCGAGCAGATCGCCGCCGATCTTGGCCATGTGCTCAGCTGCGCGTTGATCTCACGCCGCCCGCAATCGGGGGAAATCGACACCCAAACCCTCGCGCTTTACCTGCGCGCCTGCGAGCGCAGCGCCAAGGTGGATGAAACCTTTGAAGGCTTCCTCCAGGTCGCGCGCCAGGTGACGGAGCGCGCGCCGCGTTTCTCACGCGGCTGGTCCATGCGCGCGACGGCGGCCGGCCTGTTCGCGGCTTTCGGCTCGCCAGAAGAACAAGCCGCCTACGCTGAAGAGGTGCGCGAGGCCGCTGCGCGCGCGCGCGCGCTCGATCGCAACAACGGCGAAAGCTATCTCGCTGAAACAAGCTTGTTGCCGGCCATGGGCGCGTGGGCCGCGCGCCAGGATCTGATTAACAGCGCCTTGGCGGCGGAGCCCGATCTTGCCGCCGCGCACGCGGCGCAAGCTTATCTCGATATGGATATCGGCCGTATGCAGGGTGCGGTCGCCGCATTGCGGCGCGCGGTGGCGCGCGAGCCTTTATCGCAAGAATTTTGATCAACCTCACCCCGGCCCTGGCCGCCGCCGGCCACCGCGCCGAGACAGATCAATTGCGCGCCCGCTATTATCGGGTTTGGCCCAATTCGCCGACAGGCTGGTTCAACCGCTTTTTCAACAGCGCCTATCTCGCCGATCCGCGCGAGGCGCTTGGCATGCTCGATGACATGGACCGCGCCCCGGTCCGGCTTGAGCAGGGTGTCCGCGCCCATTGGCGCGCCTTTCTCACCGCGCGCGTGGCCGGCGATTCCGCCGCAATGCGGCGCGCCGCGCTCAACATGCGTGACCTGATCCGCCAGCGTCAGATCAACCGCATGTCGGTCGCCGCCGTGCTGGCGACGGCGGGCGAGGTCGATGCGGCGTTCGAGGTGATCGAAGGCCATCTCGCCATCCCGGGCGTGAGCACCGCCTCTATTTTCATGGGGCCGTTCACCGCGCTGCATCGCGATAAGCGCTTCATTGCGGTGGTGCGCGATACGGGCCTGCTTGAATACTGGCGCGATACAGATCGTTGGCCCGATTTCTGCCGCGTGATTGATCACACCTATGATTGCGCCGCAGAGGCCGCGCGCGTGCTCAGCGCGCAAGCGCCTCAAGCGCAGTGAAGCATTCCTCGATGCTGCGCGCGTTCGCCACCGTGTCCACGAAATCGCGCGGGGTGAGGTTGGCCTCGATCGCGGTGATCGATCAGGTGAAAGAACGGCGCCCAGAAATCGTCTTCCGAGAGGAACACGGTGGGCTTTTGTGCAGATCAAGCCGCCGCCAGGAGAGCGTCTCCACCGCTTCCTCCAGCGTGCCGATGCCGCCCGGCAGCACCACGAACGCATCGCTTTCCTCGAACATGATGTGCTTGCGCTCATGCATGGTATCGACAAGCCGGTGCTCGACAGCGTCGAACACCACTTCGCGCCGCTCCAAAAAGCGCGGCATAATGCCCAACACGCTTCCGCCCGCCTCGTGCGCGGCGCGCGCCACGCGCCCCATCAGGCCGATCGCCCTCCGCCATAGACAAGCCGCAGCCCGCGCGCGGCCAATTCCACGCCAAAACGTGTGGCGAGATCGAGATATTCGGGGCGCGTCGTCTCCGAGGAGCCGCAATACACGCACACCGACTTGATCTGGCGCTGGAGGGATTTGGAATCAGCCATGAGGTATCATTACACTTAGCCATTAAGGCGCCATTGCGGGGAAAACCAGCCGGCCTAAGTCCGCAGCGAAGGATTGTTTCAGATGGCGCGCGGCGAAGGAAGACATGGCGAGGGATCGGGCGAGGCGGACGACGGCTCGCCCCCGCTGTTGCGCAGCATCACGCGCCTTATGGTGCTCATCGGCGGGCTGAAAGGGCCAGGCTATCGCGTGCGCCTGTGGGCCTCGTTCGGGCTCACGCTCGCGGCCAAAGTGCTCGCGGTGTTTTCGCCCTTGGTGCTGGCCGACGGCATCAACGCGCTGTCGGAGGGGCGCGGCGAGGCGCGCGCTGCCGTTGTTTTTGGGGCTCGCCGGCTTTTGGGCGGCGCTGCGCTTTGCCTCCACCGCCGGCCCGCAATTGCGCGACGCGCTGTTTCAGCCCATCACCGAAGAGGCCCAGCGCCGCGCCGGCGCGCGTGTTCGCGCATGTGCATGCGCTCTCGGTCCGCTTCCATCAATCCAAACGCACCGGCACGGTCTATCGCACCATTGAGCGCGGCGTCCGCGCGATCGATTTTCTGTTGCGCTTTCTGGCCTTCAATATCGGGCCTACGGTGGTTGAGCTTGCGCTCGCCGCAGGCGTTCTGGCCTGGCGCTATGGCTGGAATTTCGCGCTGATCGCGGCGCTCACGGTGGGCGTTTACGCCTGGGCCACCTTCGGCGTGACCGAATGGCGGCTGAAATATCGCCGCGAAATGAATGAGCTCGATAGCGAAGCCGCAGGCCGCGCCGTGGATCTGCTGCTCAATTTTGAAACCGTGAAAAGCTTCGCCGCCGAAGCGCGCGAGGCCGAGCGTTATGACGGGGCGCTGGCGCAATACGCCAAAGCCGCCGTGCGCGCCAACACCTCGCTGGTGCTGCTCAACGTGGCGCAGAACGTGGTGATGAATATCGGCCTGCTGGCGATGGTGCTGTCGGCCGGGTTTCTTGTCGCGCGCGGGCCGATGGGGCCGGGCGACATCACCGCCGTCATCCTCATCATGACGAACCTTTACGCCCCGCTCAACATGCTGGGCTTTGCCTATCGCGAGATCAAGCAAACCTCGATCGATATGGAAAAGATGTATGCGCTGCTTGATGAGCAGCCAGATATCGCCGATGCGCCGGGCGCGCCCGCGCTTGCGCCCAAAAGCGGCGAGGTGGCGTTCGAGGCCGTCAGCTTCGCGCACGAGGGCCGCGATCGCGGGCTTGATTCCGTGAGCTTTACCGCGCCCGCGGGCAAAACCACCGCCATCGTCGGCCCCTCCGGCGCCGGCAAATCCACCATCCTCAAACTGCTGTTCCGCTTTTACGATCCAAGCGCGGGCCGCGTGCTGATCGATGGCCAGGATCTGCGCAGCGTCACGCAAAACTCCGTGCGCCAGGCGCTCGGCCTCGTGCCCCAGGACGTGGTGCTGTTTAACGACACCATCCGCTACAATATCAGCTACGCCCGCCCCGAAGCGACGCAGCAAGAGCTGGATGACGCCGCACGCCGCGCGCAGCTTTTGCATTTCATCGAAAGCCTGCCCCAAGGCTGGGATACGCGCGTGGGCGAACGCGGGCTCAAGCTTTCGGGCGGTGAAAAGCAGCGCGTCGGCATCGCCCGCGTGGTGCTGAAAAATCCCGCCATCCTTATCCTCGATGAAGCCACCTCATCGCTCGACAGCGGCACCGAGGCCGAGGTGCAGGATGCGTTGGAAGAAGCCTCGCGCGGGCGCACCACTATCGTCGTCGCGCACCGGCTTTCCACCATCGCCGCCGCCGATCAGATCATCGTGCTGGAAGAGGGGCGCGTGGTTGAGCGCGGCGCGCATGCGGCGCTGATCGCCGAAGATGGGCTCTACGCCAGCCTTTGGAAGCTACAGGCCGAAGAGCCGGCGCTGGCCGCCGAATAGGGCGCTATCCCACAGGTTTTCCCATAAAAACCGCCGATTTCAGCGCCCCGCAAAAAATCTATCCAACCCCTTCGCCCGCGCGTTTATACTTGCCTCATCGCCGTTCACGCGGAGGGAGTTGGCGCTCAAATCCCACACTGGAATAGCGATGCGATCGAGCGAGAAACGCTGCCGACTCATCTTCCCCCGCTTGCGGGGGAAGTGGCGAGCGAAGCGAGCCGAAGGGGGAGGTTGTCGCCGCCCCCTCAGTCAGCTTCGCTGACAGCTCCCCCGTAAACGGGGAGCATGAAGCGTGCGGGCGCCATGCCGGCGGGGCAGTGAAACCGCCGGGTCCGGGTTTGGGTTTGGCCAAACCCGCTCGCCGTTGGCTGGATCGTCCACGCGCTGAACACGCGCCCCGGACATAACGCTGGCAGAACAACGATCGCGGGAGCGCAGCGTGCAGCACGCACCGAGCTCAATCCCGCAAAGCGCAAGCTTTGCATAAAAACCGCGCGCGCACGCTGCGCTTCCGCCTCCGCAGCCTTTGGCGCGCGAGGGCGCTAACGCGCGCCTAAATCCCTGGCCACCACCTTCGCCGCATTATGCCCCGGCGCGCCGGTGACGCCCCCGCCGGGGTGCGTGCCGCTGCCGCATTGATAGAGCCGCTTGATCGGCGTGCGATAATCGCCATGCCCCAGCACCGGCCGCGCGGAGAACAACTGATCCAGCGATAGCGCGCCGTGCATGATGTCGCCATTCACCAGCCCGAACGTGCGTTCGAGATCGCGCGGGGAAAGCACCTGCCGCCCCAGCACGGAAGCGGCGAAGCCCGGCGCGTATCGATCCACCGTGGCGATCATCAGATCCGCCACCTCATCCTTGTGATCATCCCATGAGCGCCCGCCCGAAAGCTGCGGCTCAACGTGCTGACAAAACAAGCTCGCCACATGCTGGCCGGGCGGCGCCAGCGTCTCGTCCAGCGTCGAAGGGATCAGCATCTCCACGATCGGCTGATCAGACCAGCCTTTCGCGCGCGCGCTGTCATAAGCGCGCTCCATATAGGCAAGGCTTGGCGCGATGATGATGCCGGCGGTGAGGTGATCGCCCGCTTCGGGCTTGCAGGTGAAACGCGGCAGCTCCGAAAGCGCCACGTTCATGCGGAACGTGCCCGAGCCGTTCTTGTAGCGGCCGATGCGCTCGCGGAAATCGGCCGGCAACGCCTCTTGCGGCGCAAGGCTCGTAAACAGCAGCTTCGGATTGAGATTGGAAATCACCGCCCGCGCATGCAGCCGCTCGCCGCTCTCGGTGATGACGCCGCGCGCGTCGCCGTCATCATCGACGATGATCTCCGCAACGCCCGCATCGGTGCGAATCTCTACGCCGCGCTCGCGACAGCAGGCGGCCATCGCTTGGGTGATCGCGCCCATGCCGCCGATCGCGTGCCCCCACAGGCCCTTCTTGCCATTCACCTCGCCAAACACATGATGCAGTAGCACATAGGCCGAGCCCGGCGTGTAAGGGCTGGCGAAATTGCCGACGATCGAGTCAAAGCCAAACAGCGCCTTCACCGGTTCGCTCTCAAACCAATGATCCAGCCACTCGCCGGCGGATTTGGTGAAGAGATCAAGCAGATCGCGCTTGGCGGTGATGTCGAGCTTGTTGAGCCGCCCGCCCAATTGCGCGGCGCGCACCGCTTCTTCGATGCCGCGCACGAGGCCATGCTCTACGAGGTTCGGCGGCGGCTTAAGCAGCAGCGCGCGCACCACGTCGGCGATGGTTTCAAGCCGCTGCTCATACTCAGGCAGCCGCGCCGCATCGCGCTTGGAAAACCGCGCCACTTGATCCTGCGTGATCCCCGGCGCGGCCATGAAATAGTCATCGCCTGGCAGCGGCAGAAAGTTCGAGACCTTCCGCTCCACGAGCCGCAAGCCGTGACGCTTGAGTTCAAGATCGGCGATCACCTTGGGATTGAGCAGGGAGACGGTGTAGCTCGCCACCGAATTGCGGAAGCCGGGGTGAAACGCCTCCGTCACCGCCGCCCCGCCCACGACGCCGCGCCGCTCCAGCACCAGCACTTTGAACCCCGCCCGCGCCAGATATGCCGCGCACGTCAGCCCGTTATGCCCGGCCCCGATGATGATCACGTCATGCATCAGCGCGTCATGCCCGCTTGGGGCGGGGCTGAAAAGCGGCTGCGCCGGCGCGGCGCAAACAAAACCCCGCACGGCGCATGCCGAGCGGGGCGATATCTCTATGAGGATAGGGAATGGCTCCCCGGGTAGGATTCGAACCTACGACCAACCGGTTAACAGCCGGTTGCTCTACCGCTGAGCTACCGAGGACCATTTTCGCGCGCCGAAGCGCGAGGGCGGCTTCCTATCAAGTTCGGCGCGCAGGGAAAAGCCCTGTTTGCGTATCTGGCGCCGCAGGCGGGCGCCGGGCCTTGATCGAAGCCGTTAAGCAGGGGTGAGCAGGATATTGCCAAGCCCCTAACGAAAACGAGGCCCCTTGCGGGGCCCTCGAAGGCGTTGGGTATGGTGGGGTGTCTCCAAGGGAAGACGAGGTGAATATCCCTCTAACGGGTAAACATTCCGTAAATAGCGAACGCGCCATTCACGAAGCCTGCAAAAGTGTTGCTATGGTGGGAAATTGGAGGCCTCGCCCGAATCGAACCGGGGTGCACGGATTTGCAATCCGCTGCGTAACCACTCCGCCACGAGGCCGGGCGCGGCGCAGTGCGCCGGGGGGCTTCTCCTAGGCGTGTTGCAGGGAATCGGTCAAGGCGCGGCGCACCATGCTGGGTTTCTTTCGTCCTCTAAAAGCAGAAGGCCAGGCGCGGGCCAGGCTGGTCGCCGCCGGCGCGCTGGCGGGGCTGGCCGTGCTGATGGGCGGGCTGTTCCTGCTCCGGCCGGCTGTGCCCGAGCCGCCAGCCGAGCCTGCGCTGCTGCGCACCGACCAGATCGCGGTGTTTCAGGACGATGTGGCCATCTGCCGGGCGGCGCTGGAAGAGGCCGGCTTTGGAATCGCGGAACTGCCGGATCGGCGCGAGGGGGCCTGCGGCTATGACGAGGCGGTGGAGCTGACGCTTTCGGTGCACCCTTATTCGAGCCCGGTGGGCGGCTCCTGCGCGCTGGCCGCGGCGCTGGCGCTGTGGGAGCGGGACGTGGTGGCCCCGGCGGCGGCCGAGCATCTGGGCCAGGGCGTGGCGCGCATTGATCTGGCCGGGGCGGTCTATGCCTGCCGCCAAGTGGCGGGGCGCAGCGATCGCCGGCTCAGCGAGCATGCGCGCGCCAACGCCGTCGATATTGGCGGCTTCACGCTGGAAGATGGCAGCGAAATCAAGGTGCTGGGCGGCTGGCGCGGCCGGCCTGCGGAGCGCGCCTTCCTCCGCGCGGTGCGCGATGGCGCCTGCCCGCCCGTTGTTCGAGGCGGTGCTCTCCCCCGATTACAACGCCGCCCACCGCGATCACCTGCATTTCGATCTCGGGCGCGACAAGATGTGCCGGTAGGGCGCTTGCCGGCGGGGCCGGGGCGGCTTAACCGGGGCGTTGAAGAGGGTGCCTCACATGGATTTCGCGCAAGCCCGCGATCAAATGGTCGAATCTCAAGTCCGCACCAATGACGTGACGGACCCGCGCATTCTCGGCGCGATGCGCACGCTGCCGCGTGAGCGGTTCGCGCCGCCCGCCAAGCGGGGCCTCGCCTATGGCGATATGGAGCTTGAGGTGGCGCCCGGCCGGGTGCTGATGCGCCCGCGCGATCTCGCCAAGCTGATCCATGCGCTCGGGGCCAAGAGCCATGAGCGCGGGCTCGAAATCGCCGGCGCCACCGGCTATGGCGCGGCCGTGCTGGCCGCCTGCTGCAAAGAGGTGGTGGCGCACGATCCCGATCCTGAGCTCTCGTTCGCCGCGCGCGCGGCGCTGGAAGCGTGCGGGATCGCCAATGTGCAAACCGTTTGCACCACCGCCGCCCATGGCTGGGCCGATGCCGCGCCCTACGATCTCATCATGCTCAACGGCTCGGCCGAGATCGTTCCAGATGCGTGGCTTGATCAGCTTGCGCCGGGCGGGCGCTTGGGCGTGATCGTGCGCCAGGGGCCAGCGGGCTCGGCGCGAATCTATACGAAAACTGGCGAAACCATCGCGTTTCGCGTGGCGTTCGATGCAGCGCCGCCGGTTGCGCCGGGGCTCGCGCAAGCGCCCGCTTTCGCGTTCTGAGCGCGGCGCTGACTCTGTCCGCGCGTTAACGTTCCCTTATTCGCTCACGCCTCAGCATTTGTTGTGAAGCAACAGGCGATTCAATGCGCGTGCGTGGACGAGAATCGCTGCACGCAATAACCTTTGAGTCGAACGACTCAAACTTGGCATTCACGAGGCTCGAAAATGGCGCTGCAAGATCCGCAAGCCGAACCTTCCATGGAAGAGATTCTGGCGTCGATCCGCCGCATCATCTCCGAGGAGGAGCAATCGCCCGCCGAGCCTGTGCTGGATCTCACCGAGTCCGCGCCGGCCGCGCCTGTCGCCGCCGCGCCGCCGCCAGTGGTGGAAGATGACATCGTGTTTGAAGCGGTCGAGCCCATCGCCGAACCTGAGCCTGCGCCGGTTCACGCCGCGCCCGCCGCCGCGGCGATCACGCCGGAAACCATCATTTCCCCACCCGCCGCTTCGGCCGCCGCCGGCTCGATGGCGCGCCTGGCCGGCACGCTGCGCATCAGCGACGCGCCGGGCCAAACCATCGAAGGCGTGGTGCGCGAGTTGCTCAAGCCCATGCTGAAGGAATGGCTGGATCGCAATCTGCCGGCCATCGTCGAGGCCCGCGTGGAAGCCGAGCTTGAGCGGATTTCCGCGCCTGGCGCGCTAAGGCTCACCGCTGCATTCTAAGCCGCCGCCCCGGTTCACAGCCGGGGCGGTGTTGTTTTGTACGCCTCGCGCCGGGCCGCGAGGGTTGCTATAGCGCTTTGGCCTCGCCATCTGCGGGGTGCTGAATCCCCAAAGAGATGATCGAAACCACCTTCAATCCCAAAGACGTCGAGCCGCGCTGGAGCGAGGCTTGGGAGCAATCTGGCGCCTATAAGCCCAAAACCGATCCGAAGGCCGATCCCTTCTGCATCGTCATCCCGCCGCCGAACGTCACCGGCTCGCTGCATATCGGGCACGCGCTCAACAACACGCTGCAGGACGTGCTGGTGCGGTTTGAGCGGCTGCGCGGCAAGAGCGTCTTGTGGCAGCCGGGCATGGATCATGCCGGCATCGCCACGCAAATGGTGGTTGAGCGCAAGCTGGCAGAGGACGGCAACGAAGATCGCCGCACTTTGGGGCGCGAGGAATTTCTCAAGCGCGTCTGGGCCTGGAAGGAAGAAAGCGGCGGCATGATCTTCAAGCAGCTGCGCCGCCTCGGCGCGAGCTGCGATTGGAGCCGCGAACGCTTCACCATGGACGAGGGCCTCTCGGCCGCCGTGCTCAAAGTGTTCGTGCAGCTCTACAAGGAAGGGCTGCTTTACAAGGATAAGCGCCTCGTCAATTGGGATCCGCATTTCGAGACGGCGATCTCAGACCTCGAGGTCGAGAACAAAGAGGTCGCCGGCCATTTCTGGCACTTCAAATACCCGCTCGAAAACGGCGAGACCTATCAATTCCCGATCGCCTTCGATGAAGAAGGCAAGCCTGCCGAATGGGAAACCCGCGATTACATCGCCATCGCCACCACGCGGCCTGAAACCATGCTGGGCGACGGCGCGGTGGCCGTGCATCCCTCGGACGCGCGCTATGCGCCGATCGTGGGCAAGCGCGTGCTGTTGCCGCTGGCCGATCGTTACATTCCCATCATCGCCGATGAATATCCCGATCCCGATTTTGGCTCGGGCGCGGTGAAGATCACCGGCGCGCACGATTTCAACGACTACAAGGTCGCCCGCGCGCACGATCTTGAAATGTACGTGCTGATGGACGGCAAGGGCCGCATGGCCGATGCGCCCCACGTGCCGGCGAAATATCGCGGGCTGGACCGCTTCGAGGCGCGCAAAGCAATCGTGGCCGATATCGATGCGCTGGGCCTGCTTGAGCGGGTGGAAGATAAGAAAATCCAGCAGCCTTTCGGCGACCGCTCGGGCGTCGTGATCGAGCCGATGCTGACGGACCAATGGTACGTCAATGCGGGTGAGCTGGCGAAGCCCGCGATCGCGGCGGTTGAAAGCGGCAAAACCAAATTCACGCCCGAGAGCTGGACCAAGACCTATTATAATTGGATGCGCAATATCGAGCCGTGGTGCGTCTCGCGCCAGCTCTGGTGGGGCCATCGCATTCCGGCTTGGTACGGCCCTGACGGGCAGGTGTTCGTAGAGGAAAGCGAAAGCGCGGCCAAAAGCGCGGCCAAGAAGCATTACGGCAAGGACGTTGCGCTCAAGCAGGACGAGGACGTTCTCGACACCTGGTTTTCCTCCGGGCTCTGGCCGTTCTCGACGCTGGGCTGGCCTGAGCAAACCACCGAGCTTAAGCGCTTTTATCCCACCTCAACGCTCGTCACCGCGCATGACATCATCTTCTTCTGGGTGGCGCGGATGATGATGCTGGGGCTGCACTTCATGAAGGAAGAGCCGTTCCACGAGGTCTACATCCATGCCCTGGTGCGCGACGCCAAGGGCGCGAAGATGTCCAAGTCCAAGGGCAACACCATGGACCCGCTGGACCTTGTCGATAAATACGGCGCCGATGCGCTGCGCTTCACGCTGGCGGCGATGGCCGCCCAAGGGCGCGACATCAAGCTCAGCGAGCAGCGCATCGAAGGCTATCGTAATTTCGGCACCAAGCTTTGGAACGCCGCCCGCTTTGCGCAGATGAACGAATGCGCGGTGTGGGATGAATATGATCCGCGCTCGCCGAAAGAAACGGTGAACCGCTGGGTCGTGGGCGAAACAGCGAAAACCTTGGCGGCGGTGACGCGCGAATTGGAGGCGCGGCGCTTCAACGAAGCGGCGGGCGCGCTCTATAAATTCGTGTGGAACGTCTATTGCGATTGGTATCTTGAATTCATCAAGCCGCTGCTGAACGGCGAGGATGAAGCGGCCAAGCTTGAAACCCGGCGCACGGCGGCGTGGGCGCTCGATCAAATCCTCATCATGCTCCATCCGTTTATGCCGTTCATCACCGAGGAAATCTGGGCGCGCACCGGCGAGTACGGGCAAAAGCGCACTGGTATGCTGATCACCGAAAGCTGGCCCAAATTGCCGCTCGATCTGGTGGACGAAGCGGCCGAGGGCGAGATCGAATGGATGGTGGACCTCATCGCCGGCACGCGCTCGACCCGCTCGGCGCTCAATGTGCCCCCCGCTGCGAAAATCCCGCTGCTGCTGATCGGCGCGGATGCGGCAACAGAGGCGCGGCTTGAGCGCTATCAGGATCTGATCGATCGTATGGGCCGGCTTGACTATTCCACCAGCGCCGCTGAGGCGCCGAAAGGGTCTGTCACGTTCGTGCTCGATGGCGCCACGGTGGCGTTGCCGCTGGAAGGCGTTGTCGATCTGCCGGCCGAAGCTGCAAGGCTCGCCAAGGAAATCGGTAAACTCGAAAGCGAGCTTGCCAAGATGGAAGCCAAGCTCGGCAACGCGCAATTCTTGGAAAAGGCGCCGGACGAGGTGGTCGATGAGCTGCGCGAGCGGGCGGCGGATGCAATTGCCTCCATCGCCAAGCTGAAGCAGGCGCGGGCGCAGATCCAGGCTTAGGTTCCGGGCTGCACGTAAGGCACGGCGTTGAAAAGTTCGCGCTCTGCTTTGCGCGGATCGTGCGCGAGCTGGCTTTGCGTGTCGAACAGCATGGTTGCGCGGGTTTCGAGCGTGTAGGGCGCCCAGCCGGGATCGCCGCTGCGGGCGAAGGCCAAGAGGGCCTCCATCATCGTGCGCGACACAGCCTCCGCTTCCGGCGTGCGCGCGCCGATCCATTCGCTTTCGGCAAGGTTGCCGAACATGAGCGGAATATCCAACGTATGTGGCGCGCCGAAAATCCCGCCCTCGCGCGGGCAGCGCCAATCGAGCTGATAGGCGAAGGCCGGCGCGCCCGCTTTCGCGCGTTCTTCCAACTCAATCACCGCCCCGCGCCAGGAGCGGCTGGCGGTGGTGGCGGCGAAGTAAAGATCGCTGGCGCTGATGCCGGGATAGAGCCGCTGATAGGTTTCGATCACGTGGCTGGGCAGAATGTCCACGCGCATGCCGCTGGAAAGGCGCGCAGGCAGCTCTTCCCAGCTCATCGAAAACAGCGCGCGATCAGCGCCGACAAAGCCGCGCGTTTCATCGCGCGTGTTGCCGATCATCATCGGGATCGAAAGTGATTGCGGCGCGGCGTCGGGATAGAACGGATGCCGCAAGAGATGGCGCTGATCCAGCACCGGGCCGAAATAGAGCGAACCATAGCCGAACACAGGATCGGTGGGCGCCATCGCCGCGATCAAGTCCGAAACAGGCGCCCAGCCAAGCCGATTGGCGCCGCCCAGCGCTTCGATGAAGCTTTCGGCGCGGCGCGTTGCATTCAGCGGGCCGGAGGCCGTCACTTGCTGGCCGCTCATGGTGAAGGCGCGATGGAACAGCCCGCGCGCGGCGGGCATGGCCATCAGCGTGGCGATCTTCGCGCCGCCGCCCGATTGGCCAAACACCGTCACGCAATCAGGATCGCCGCCAAACGCCGCGATGTGATCGCGCACCCATTCGAGCGCGAGGATGAGATCAAGCTGGCCGGCATTGCCGCTATCGGCAAAGCCATGGCCGGGGAAGAAGCCGTAGCCGAACACGTTGAGCCGATGGTTGAGCGTCAGCACCACCACGTCGCCATAAGCGCTGAGCCGTGCGCCATCGGTTTCGGGCGCGGCGCCTGAGCCGTTCGCGTAAGCGCCGCCATGGATGTAAACCAGAACGGGCCGGCGCCCGCTGAGGCTCGGCGTCCAGATATTCAAGAAGAGGCAATCTTCGCTCTGCGGCTCGATGGTTTGCGCGCGCTGCGGGCTGGCGGCGCCAAACGCCAACGCATCGCGCACGCCGCGCCATGCAGGCGCCGGCTGAGGCGCGGCAAAGCGCTGCGGCGGCGCGCCATAGCGCACGCCCTTGAAGCTCAGCACCCCGCCTTCGCTTGCGCCGCGCAGCCGGCCAAGGCGGGTGCGGGCGATCGGGCTTGAGCTCTCTGCGGCGGCCGAAACGGGGATCGCTGTGGCGAGCGCGGAGGCGATGGCGGCGCGGCGTGTGAGCGAAGCATTCATGGCGGCTATCCAAGCGCGCTCTGATCGGCGTTGCAATCGGGGCCGCGCCTCTTCATGCTCAGGCCATGAGTGAGGAAGCCATCGATCTTGCGCGCCTGGACGAGGCGAGCTTTGCGCGCATCTACAAGGATCGGATCGAGCCCTATTTCATCGCCAACGAGGCCGATCGGCTTGAGGCGGTGAAAATCTACAAGCAGCGCATGGCGCTTGGGATTGCGGCGGCGCTCGCGGTGGCGATCGCCACGTTCATTCTCTCTGGGCGCGAATGGGGGCTCACGCTGCTGCTGGGGGGCGTTCACGCTCGGGGGCGCGGCCATTTGGGGCTATCAGCCGCTTAGCAAGGTGGGCGCGCGTTTGAAGCAGCAATATTGCCAATCCATCGCCGAGGCGATGGGCGCGAATTTTGCGATCTGCGATTTTGCGCCGCCGGCGTTTGAGCGCTTGCGTGAACTCAAGCTCGCGCCCAGCTTCGCGCGCTCCAAATTCGAGGATCATTTCAGCGGCCCTATAAGGGCGCCAGCTTTGATCTTTACGAAGCCCATCTTGAGCAGCGCCGCACCGACAGCAAAGGCCGCACGCGTTACGACACCGTGTTTCGCGGGCAATTTGTGCGCATGCATTTCCCGCGCGATTTCCTGGGCGTCACCATCGTGCGCCGCGATGCGGGCGTGCTCAATGCGTTTGGCGGCGGGCAGTTCAACGGCCGCAAGTTAGAGCGCGTGCGCCTGGTCGATGCGGCGCTCGAGCGGGCGTTCGAGGTGTGGAGCACCGATCAGGTGGAGGCGCGCTATCTCATCCATCCGGTGATGATGGAACGGCTGATGGGGCTGGAAAAAGGTCTGCACGGCAAGCGCCTGCGCTGCGCGTTTGAGGGCGGAGATCTGCTCGTCGCGGTTGAAGGCGGCAATCTGTTTGAGCCGGGCGATCTGTTCAAACCGCTGGTCGATCCTGCGCGGGCGCGGCGGATCGTGAATGAACTTGCCGGCGTGTTTCAAGTGATGGATCAGGTGCTGACAGCGCAGACTCAGCGTTTGCCGTGATGGACTTGCCTATCGATCCGGCCATCTTGGCGTCTTTCCTTTTAGCGGTGCTGTTGATCGAAGCGACGCCTGGGCCGAACATGGGCTATCTCGCCGCGCTTTCTGCAGCGTCGGGGCGCGTTGCCGGCATGCGCGCGGTGCTCGGCGTCACGCTTGGGCTCTGCATCTACATGCTGGCCGCTGTGCTTGGGGTGGCCCAGCTTATCGCGCAGGCGCCGCTGGCGTATCAGGCGCTGCGCTGGGCGGGGGTTGCGTTTCTGCTCTATCTTGCTTGGCAGGCCTGGCGCGGCGCCGATGAGGAGTCGCCCGGCCATGCAAGCGTGCAGAGCGATCATGCGCCATTCTGGCGTGGCCTCATCGCCAATGTGCTCAACCCCAAAGCGCTGGTTTTCTATGTTGCGCTATTGCCGAGTTTCGTGGCGCCGGAGCGCGCACCTTATTGGGTGCAGGCGCTCATCTTGGGCGGCGCGCATATTCTGATCAGCGTTATCGTTCACACTGGAATCGTGCTTGTGGCCGCACGCGCGGGAATGTTGCTGGCCCAGCACGGGCGCATGCGCATCGTGCGGCGTGTGTTGGCGGTCGGAATTGCGCTGATCGCGTTTTGGCTGGCTTGGGATACGCGCTGAGCCGGGGTTAGAGTCTAATGATCGCGCCGCGCCCGGCTTCGTCGCCAATGGCGATGGCTTTGCCATCAGCGCTCCAAGCGAGCGCGGTGACAGGGCCTTCGCCCGGCTCATCCAATTCCATGCCGGCTTGATCGGCGAAGCGCACCAAGATCGCCGCGCCATCGGCATAGCCGATCGCCAGCACCTCCTCACTCGGATGAAACGCAACCGCGGTGACAAGCGCCTCGCGCTGGCCCGGCTGGAGCGGCGCCTTGCCCTGCGGGCCGAGCTTGCCGACGAACGGCCACACGATCGCGCTTTCCGCGCCCGAGGTGGCGAGCCAGCGGCCGCGCTTATCCCAGGAGAAAGAGCGGGTTTTGGCCGGATAGCCATCCATGCGCAGATCGGTTTTCTCCGGCAGGCGCCAGCCATGCAGCGCGTTTTCCTGCATCGCGGTGACGACGTACTCGCCCTCGGGCGAGAGCGTGACGGCAAGGTGCGAGCCCGCCCAATTGAGCGCATTGCCCTTATCATCCGCCGCGAGCGCGAGCCGCATCGTCACCCCGCCATAATGGCTCACGGCAAGGCGGCGGCCTTTGGCGTCGAGCGCAAGGCCGCCGATGGTTGTGGGATGCGTGAAGCGATGGCTCTCGCGCCCGTCGCGGAAGATGATCGCTTCCTTGCCGGCGGCGGCGGCGATCACGCCGGAGGCGGGATTGGCCGCGATGTGGTCAATCCATTTGCGGGTTTCGCCCAGCGTTTCGAGCGCGCCATCGGGTGCGACGATTTTGATCCGGCCATCATCGCCGCCAGTGACGAGGCGTTTGCGATCGGGGTGGAGCGCTGTGCTGAGGATGGCGCCGTCATGGGCGGCAAACGCCCGCGTTTGCCCTTCGCGCGCGGCGGCGATGACGCGCCCATCGCCCAGCGCGAACAGCGCTTCTTCGCCGATCCAATGTACGCCGGTGGCCGCGGCGCCCAAGGCAAGGCGCCGGCCATTTGTGTAAACCTCAGCGCTCATGCCGCGCAGGCCAGAAAGGCGGCTTCCAATTCGGCGCGATCAAGATTGCGGCCGATGAACACAAGCCGCGAAAGCCGCTTCTCCCCTTCTTTCCAATCGCGCTGGGTGTCGCCCTCGACGATCATGTGCACACCTTGCACCACAAAACGCTTGGGCTCGTCTGGGAAGGCGAAAATGCCTTTGAGGCGGAGGATATCCGGCCCGCGCGTTTGCGTGATCTCGTTGATCCAGGGCAGCAGCTTTTCGGGATCGATCGGCTTTTCGGTGGAGAGCGAAACGCTGGCGATGCCGGCCGCGGCGGCGTGATCGTGCGCGTGGTCATGATGGTGATGGCCGTGATCGTGATCATGGTGATGATCGTGGTGCGCGCACGCATCGTCGCAATCGTGATCGGGCAGGAAATGCGGATCGATCTCGGTGATGCGGTCAAGCTCAAAAGCGCCGATGTTCAAAATCGCATCGAGCGGAACATCGCCGCGCGTCATCCGGTGCAGGCGCGCGGAGGGATTGATGCTGCGGATGCGCCGCTCAACGGCGGCGAGATCGTCCTTGGACACCAGATCGGTTTTGTTCAGCAGGATCACGTCGGCGAAGGCGATCTGCTCGACAGCCTCTTCGGAACTTTCCAGTTGGCCGACAAGGTGCTTGGCGTCCGCCACCGTGACGATTGCGTCGAGCTTGGTTTTGGCGCGCACGTCCTGATCGACGAAGAAGGTCTGCGCAACCGGCGCCGGCTTCGCAAGGCCCGTGGTTTCCACCAGGATGGCGTCAAAGCCGCCTTTGCGCTTCATCAGGCCTTCAATGATGCGGATGAGATCGCCGCGCACGGTGCAGCAGACGCAGCCATTGTTCATCTCGAACACTTCTTCGTCAGCATCGACGATGAGATCGTTGTCGATCCCGATTTCGCCGAATTCGTTGACGATAACCGCGTACTTCTTGCCGTGCGGCTCGGTCAGGATGCGGTTCAGCAGCGTGGTTTTGCCGGCGCCGAGGAAGCCAGTGAGCACGGTGACGGGGATAGGCTGGGTCATCGCCCCTAGATAGCTATTCCGGGGGCCGGCGCCAGCCGGTAGGCTGGCCGAAAGAAACCGGAGAGGGCCAATGCGGGCGGCTGTTTGGCGCTGGGGCGTCATAATTCTGGGCGGCGTGGTGGCGCTGACGCTGATGGGCGCGGGGCTGCTGGTCTATCTGGTGCATCGGATTGACCTGAAACCTGAAATTGAGCGGGTTGTGGAAAACGCCACCGGGCGGAACCTGACGATCGCCGGGGATGTCGGGGTCAGCTTCTGGCCGGTGATTGGCGTGCGGGCGCATGAGGTCTCCTTGGCCAACGTGCCGGGCGGGCGCGCGCCGAGCTTCATCACCGCGCGCGAACTCGATATCGGCGTTGAGATCAGGCCGCTGTTTGAGCAGCGGATCGAGGTGCGGCGGCTGGTGCTGCAGCGCCCGGCGATTGCGTTCGAGGTCGATGAAGCAGGCGCGCCCAATTGGGTGCTGGCGCCGCAAACCCCGCCGCCGCCGACGCCGCCGCCTGCGCCACCTGCGCAGGGCGAGCAGCCGGCCCCGCCGCCCGCGCCAAGCCCCAGCCTGCGCGAAATTCGCATCGAAGATGGCGAGGCCAGCTTCTTTGACGCGCGCCGCGCGAGCGGCTGGTCGGTCGGGGAGGTCAATCTCACCACGGCGATCACGCACATGGATGAGCCCATGCGGCTCGAAGGGCGCGTGCGCTACAACGACGCCGATCTTGAGATCGACGCCGAACTCATGCGGCCGGGCGCTGTCGCGCGCGGGGAATTGACGCCGCTCAAATTCAGCCTGCGCGGGGAGCTGCTGGCCGCCGATTTCGATGGCCGCACCATCGCTTCATCGGGAGAGCTTGCGGGCATCGTGCGCGCATCGGGGCCAAGCCTGCGCCGCCTTGCGGCGTGGCATGGCGCGCCGATTCCGGGCGAAGCGGGGTTCGCCGATTTCGCCATCACCGGGCGCGTGGCGATGGGCGATGGCGTGATCGCGTTCACCAACGCCTCTTTCAGCGTGGACCGCGTGCAGGGGCGCGGGGATTTCACCCTCTCCAATCTCGATGAAAAGCCCTATCTCAGCGGGCGCCTCGAACTCATGGATTTCGATCTCAATCCCTATCTTTTAGGCGCCCCGCCTGGGCCGAGCCCGCAAACCGCCGCCGCAGCAGAGCCAGCGGCGGCGGGCGCGGCCGCGCCAAGCGCAGCGCTTGCGGCGGTTGAAGCGCCGCCGCGCGCGGTGGACGTGCGCGCAGCCCAACTCTCCACCGCCGCCATCGATTTCAGCGGCCTGCATGCGATCAATGGCGATCTTGAGATCGTTACTGGCGCGGTGCTGGTGGAGCATCTGCGGATCGAGCGCGCGCGCGCGAACGTGGTGATCAATGAAGGCTTCCTGGCCGGCACCGTGCAGGAGATCCGGCTTTATCGCGGCTCGGGGCGGGGCCGATTTGAGATCGATGCGCGCGGGCCGGAGGTGCGGATCGTGCAGGATTTTGCGTTTACCAATCTCGATACGCAGCGCTTCCTCACCGATGCGGTCAATTATGCTGGGCTTGAGGGGCGCTCTGAGCTTTCCGTGCATCTGCGCGCGGTGGGCCGCAGCGTGGATGAATTGGTCTCGAGCGCCGATGGGCGCATCCATCTTGAGATTGTCTCGGGCGTTTTAAACGGGGTTGATCTTGGCGGGGTGTCCACCACGATCCGCAACGCCTTGCGCGGGGAATTGATCGCCCCGCAGGCGCGCACGCCGTTTCTTGGCTTTTCCGGCACGTTCGCGGTGTTTGACGGGGTGCTGGCGTCGAACAATCTGCGCTTCAACACAGAGGATTTGCGCATTCTTGGCTTGGGCGTGATCGATACCTCGCGCCGGCGGCTGGACATGCGGCTTTCGCCGCGCTCGCCCCAAGGCGGGGCGACGTTCCCGTTCTCGGTGCGCGGGCCGTGGTGGGAATTGACCTATGCCGCCGATCTCAACGGCCGGGTTGAGCGCGAATTGAACGGGCGCGTCGAAGGCATCCAAGAGGCCTCGCGCGCCGCGCCGGCGCAGTGATCGGCCCCTAAAGCGTCGGGACAGCCTTCAAAGACGCTTTAGCTCCAAAAAGTTGCTTTAGGCGCGCCAAGGCTGAACAATGCGCGCAGCAAGAATTCAGAGAGAGCGCCCATGAACAAGCTGATCGCACGCATCCTGCGCCGCAAGCCGCTTTTGGCTTTGGGATTGTGCGGCGCGGGCGTGGCGGCGGCGTTGGCGGCGGCGCCGCTTGCGGCGGCGCAAGGCGAAGCGGTGATGCGCTACATGCAGCCGCCCGCGCCGATTGCGCAAATTCTTGATACCCCGCCCACGCCCGCGATCATGATCAGCCGCGATCGGCAAACGTTGGCGTTGCTAGGCCGCGCCGATCTGCCGCCGGTGGCGGATTTGGCCAAGCCGATTTTGCGCCTCGCCGGCTATCGCATCAATCCAGAGCTCAACGGGCCAAGCGATGGACGCGTGCAATGGCTCAATACGCTGGCGTTTCAGGATGTGAGCGCGGGCGTGGTGCGCGAGGTCGCGCTGCCGCAGGGCCTGCGCTATCTCTACCCGCAGTTTTCGCCGGATGGCGCGATGCTCGCTTTCGCCGCCGAGGCGGAGGGCCGGCTTGAGCTATGGGTGGCGAGCCGCAGCAGCGGTGAGGCGCGCAAGCTGAGCGATGTGGCGCTCAACGCCGCCTTCGGCGCGCCCTTTCGCTGGACGTCCGACAGCGCCGCGCTGATCGTCAATGCCATCCCGGCGGGGCGCGGGCCTGCGCCTGCGGCCGCCGCTTCGGCGGGCGGGCCTTTGGTGCAGGAGAATGAGGGGCGCGTTGCGCCAGTACGGACCTTCCAGGATTTGTTGCAAAACCCGCACGATGAAGCGCTGTTTGAGCACTATTTCACCGCGCGATTGCTGCGCATCGACGCCGCAAGCGGGGCAGCCGCCCCCATTGGCGCGCCTGGGCTTTATCTCACCGTCGCGCCTTCGCCGGATGGGCGCTATCTGTTGGTGACGGAGCTTAAGCGCCCGTTCAGCACCGCTGTGCCCGCGTCGCGCTTTCCAATGGAGATCGCGGTGCTCGATATGAACGGGCGCCTCGTGCACCGCTTGGTGGATCGGCCTTTGGCCGATGATTTGCCGCCGGCGTTTGATTCCGTGGTTACGGGCCCGCGCTCGGCCGAGTGGCGCGCCGATGCGGCCGCCACGCTTGTGTGGGCCGAAACCCAGGATCGCGGCGATCCGGCCAATGAAGTCGCGGTGCGTGATCGCGTGCTGATGCTGGATGCGCCGTTCCGCGGCCGCCCGCGCGTGCTGGCCGAATTGGCCGATCGCTATAGCGGCATCAGCTGGGGGCGCGGCGATTTCGCCATCGTCTATTCGCGTTGGTTCAACACGCGCAATGAAAAGCGCTTCGCTGTGAACCCATCGCGCCCTGGCCGCGCGCGGCTGCTGATCGAGCGCAATTATCAGGATCGCTACGATAATCCGGGCTTTCCCGTCACCACCACCAATGCGCGTGGGCAAAGCGTGATCCATTTCACGCCCGATGGCGAAGGCTATTTCGTCTCCGGGCCGGGCGCCACGCGCGAAGGCGCGTTTCCGTTCCTTGATCGGGTCAGCATCGCCGATGGGGAGATCACGCGGCTGTGGCGCGCTGAGGCGCCTTATTATGAGAGCCTCGTGGCGCTGCTCGATGAGGGCGGAGAGCGGCTGCTGACGCGGCGCGAAAGCGAGGCCGAGGCGCCCAATTATTATATCCGCGCGCGCACGGGCGAAGCGTCGCCCATCACCAATTTCCCCGATCCCGCGCCGCAATTTGCCGGCGTGCGCAAAGAGCTTATCACCTATCAGCGCGCCGATGGCGTCGAACTCAGCGGCACGCTCTATCTGCCGGCCAATTACGATCCCGCGCGCGATGGCCCGTTGCCGACGCTCTTGTGGGCCTATCCCACCGAATACACCGACGCGCGCGTGGCCGGGCAAGTCGTGGATCAGGCCAATCGCTTCGTGCGCCCTGGCGGCTCAAGCCATCTCTTCCTGCTGACGCAGGGCTACGCCATCTTCGACAACCCCACCATGCCGATCGTGGGCGAAGGCGGCGCCGAACCGAACGATACCTATGTGCAGCAATTAAGCGCCGGCGCGGAAGCGGCGGTGAATGCGCTGGTGGCGCGCGGCGTTTCCGATCGGCGCTGCGTCGCGGTGGGCGGCCATTCCTATGGCGCGTTCATGACGGCGAACCTTCTGGCGCACACCGATCTTTTCCGCGCCGGCATCGCGCGCTCTGGCGCCTATAACCGCACGCTCACGCCGTTCGGCTTTCAGGCCGAGCAGCGCCCATATTGGCAGGCGGTGGAAACCTACACCGAGATGAGCCCCTTCACCCACGCCAATCGCGTCAACGAGCCGATCCTGCTGCTTCACGGCGAGGTGGACGATAATTCCGGCACCTTCCCGATGCAGAGCGAGCGCTTCTACGCCGCGTTGCGCGGCAATGGCGCCACCGCGCGCTATGTGGTGTTGCCGCACGAAGCGCATGGCTACCGCGCGCGCGAAAGCGTGGGGCATGCGCTCTGGGAAATGCACAACTGGCTGGAGCGCCATCTGCGCGCAGCCTGTGACTAGCATGCGATGGCGCCGCACGTGAGCGGTCGCGCGGAAGTTGAGCTGGTTTTCAACACGCTAGGCGTGACGGCGCTGGTTTGCGCCGGCCTGGCGGGGTGGCGCGGCGGGGCCGCGCCTGGCCAAATTTTAGCGCCCTTCATCGAACTATCATCAAACTGGCATCAAAGAGTTAGCTCGCCCCCTTAAGCGCAGCCCAGCGTGGCGGGCTGATGAGTCCCCCACGCTTCTGTATTTTATTGGGATGCGGGGGAATACATGGCCTCTCAGAGCATAGTGCGCGGGCTTTTGCTCGCGTTGGCGCTAGGCGTTGCAAGTTGCGGCGGCGGCGGATCAAACATCGCCTCACCAGGCGGCACGGGGCCCACGACGCCGCCCGGCGGCGGCGGTGGCGGCACGCCCACGGGTTTGACCCTGCCGAGCGGCGCGCCTGTCACTGAAATCGTGACCATCAACGCCGCCGCTACGCGCGCGGGCAACGTGACGCTGAACGCTGTCGCGGGCCGCGTCTATGAGATCAACGGGCGCGTTGACGTGGGCACGGATGTCGGCGCCGCCGGCGGTTCGGGCGTCGCCGCGACGCTGACGATCGAACCTGGCGTGACGCTGATGGCCGATTCCGCCGGCGACATGCTCATTATCAATCGCGGCTCGCGCATTCAGGCGGTGGGCTCAGCTTCGCAACCGATTATCTTTACCAGCCGCGCGGACTTGCAAGGCTCCAACGATCCGGCGACCTCGACCCGTCAATGGGGCGGGGTGATCATCCTCGGCCGCGCGCCGATCCGCAATTGCAACGCAGCGGTGGCGCAAGCGACCGTGCAGTGCGAAAACGCGGTTGAAGGCGTCACCGCCGCCACCGGCAGTCAGGCCCTCTATGGCGGCGCCACCGCCAACGACAATAGCGGCGCCTTCCAATACGTTCAGATCCGCTATCCCGGCGCGTTCCTGACCTCAGCGGCGGCGGGCGATGATTTGAACGGCTTGACGCTTGGCGGCGTTGGCTCGGGCACGACGATTTCTCACGTGCAGGTGCACAATTCCGGCGATGACGGCGTTGAGCTGTTCGGCGGCACGGTGAACCTCAAGAACATCATCATCACCGGCGCGCTCGACGATTCACTCGATTACGATGCGGGCTGGGCCGGCAATCTTCAGTATCTCGTCATCAGCCAATCGGCCATGGTCGGCGGGCCTGACCGCATGGTGGAAGCCAGCAATCTGCGCGTCTCCTCCACGGGCGATGCGCTCTTCACCAACCCGACGATCTCGAACTTCACGATGGTCGGCCTGCCGGTGAACAGCACCAATTCCGCGATCCGCGGCATTGAGATGAACGCCACCGGCGGCACGCCGGGCAGCTCTGGCCGCTATTACAATGGCGTTGTCACGGGTTCGACCACGTGCCTGCACACCGATGGCGCGAACACGACGCTCGCCCCGCAAATGAACTCGGTCCTGCTTGATTGCCCCGGCGCCTACGGCGCGTCGGCGCAAGCCATCATCAATGCGGGCTCTAACAATTCCACCAACACGCCCAGCTCGCTGCAAGGGGTTCTGCCGGGGCCGAACGAACTGGCGCACACCGCCGTGAACCCCGCGACGATCAATTCCTTCTTCGATCCCGCGACCTATATCGGCGCCTTCTCCAGCACGGAAACCATCGCCGCCAATTGGGCGACCGGCTGGTCCTATCAATTGTTTGGCGCTTCGGCTTGCCCGGCCGGCACGGTGGAGAACGGCACGCTCGCCGGCCTGCGCCGCTGCACGCTTTCGGGCACGATCGGCGCGAACAATGTTCCCGCCAGCGTGCGCCTTGTCGCCGGCAACATCTATGAGCTTTCGGGCCGCGTGGATGTTGGCGTTGACCGCGGCGCGAACGGCGCGGGCGGCGTCGCCGCCGCGCTGACGATCGATCCGGGCGTCACCGTGTTCGGCAAGAACGCGGCCGACATGCTGATCATCAATCGCGGCTCGCAAATCTTCGTCAACGGCACGGCCAACGCGCCGGTGATCATGACCTCGATCGCCGACGTGGCCAATCCGGGCCGCGCCAACGAAAGCGCGGCGACGCGCGAGTGGGCGGGCCTTATCGTGCTCGGCCGCGCGCCGATCCGCAATTGCAACGCCGCCGTCGCCCAAGGCACGGCTGCGTGCGAACAGGCGGTTGAAGGCGTCACCGTCGCCACCGGCAGCCAGGCGCTGTATGGCGGCGCTGTGGCCAACGACAACAGCGGCCGCATCAGCTACCTGCAAATCCGCTATCCGGGCGCGTTCCTGACCTCGGCTGCGGCGGGCGATGACCTCAATGGCCTCACCCTCGGCGGCGTCGGCTCGGCCACGCAGCTCGACCACATCCAAGTCCACAATTCGGGCGACGATGGCATTGAGCTGTTCGGCGGCACGGCGCGCATGCGTCACATCGTGATCACCGGCGCTGTCGATGACTCGCTGGATTATGACGCCGGCTGGAATGGCCTGCTGCAGTTCGCCATCATCGTTCAAGGCCCGGATACGGACCGTGACCGCATGGTGGAAGCCAGCAATCTGCGCGTCTCCTCCACGGGCGACGACCTGATGACCAACCCCACCATCTCGAACTTCACCTTCGTGGGCATGCCGACCAATCTGGGCGGCAGCAACATCAACGGTATTGAGATGAACGCGACGGGCGGCACGCCGGGAAGCTCGGGCGTGTGGGCCAATGGCGTGGTCACCGGTTCGACGACGTGCCTGGTCGCCACTGCGGCGAACACCAACCCCGCGCCGCAGATCAACTCGGTGCTGTTCGATTGCCCCGGCGCTTACGCGGCGGCCGCAACCGATCGCATCAATGCCGGCGCCAACAACTCGACGACGACCGCCAATTCGCTGACTTCCGCGTATGCGGGCGGGCGTCCGTTCATCAACGGCGCGACAGAAAACGCGCGCACTGCCGTCGATGCTTCCACGCTGAATTCGTTCTTCACCGCCACGAGCTATATCGGCGCGGTGCAAGGGCCGGCCGATACGTGGTGGCAGGGCTGGACCTGCAGGCTCGATAACACGCCTTGCTGAGTGCTGGACGGGCGGCGGTTTCTCCCGCCGCCCGTCTTCCGTTTCGCTTTCACCCAAAAGGGTCATCTTCGATGAAACCGCAAAAATTGTCGTTGAGCCGGCTGCTGCTGTTGCTCACGACGTCCATTTTCTTCTCGCCCTCGCTCGCCATGGCGCAGGCGCAAGATTCGGCGCCGGCTGAAGACGAAGCCAGCGCCGATGAAATCGTCGTGCTTGGCCGCTTCATCCCGGAGCCCATGCGTGAGACCTCGGAAGTGGCGAGCTTCCTCTCCGCGGAAGATCTCTCACGCCAAGGCGATTCCAACGCCGCGGCCGCGCTAACGCGCTTGGCGGGTCTTTCGGTTGTATCGGGCCGCTTCGTGTACGTGCGCGGCCTGGGCGACCGGTATTCTTCGGCATTGCTCAACGGCTCGCCGCTGCCGAGCCCCGAGCCGCTGCGCCGGCAAGTGCCGCTTGATCTCTTCCCGTCGAACATTCTGGACGGCGCGGCCGTGCAGAAAACCTTCTCGCCGAATTATCCGGGCGAGTTCGGCGGCGGCATCATCGATCTGCGCACGCTGCGCATGCCGCGCGAGAGCTTTCTCACCATAAAGGTGGGTACGGGCGGCAACACAGAATCCACCGGCGAACGCGGGCTCGTCTATTATGGCGAGCGGAGCGATTGGAGCACGGTGAGCGATGGCCTGCGTGATATTCCCGCGCCGCTGGCGAGCGCCATTGCGCGCAATCAGCAAATCAATTCCACGAACTTTACCGCGGCCGAGCTTGAGATCATCGGCGAGAGCCTCGTCAACTCGCCGTTGACGGTGATTCAAACAGAAGAATTGCAGCCCGATTTCGAGGGCGAGGTGACGGCCGGCGGCTCGTTTGACGTTGGGCGCTTTAACGTGGGCCTGGTTGGCGTCGCTGGCTATGACAGCGCGTTCCGCGCACGCACGGCGGACCGCATGGTCGTCATCGGCGGCTCCGCCGGCGCCAATGTGGGCAGCGACCTTGTGAGCCAATCGACCGCCTGGGATGTGGTCGCCAATGGTTTTGGCAGCGCGTCACTGGGGTGGGATCAGCATGAACTGACCCTCAGCGGGCTGATTATCCGCTCCTCCACCAAGTACGCGCAGATCCAACAAGGCTTTAACGAGAACTTCGTCGGCGGCGACCGCTACGATGAATCCACCGCATGGTATGAGCGGCAGCTCACCTCGGTGCAACTCGCCGGCGAGCATCGCTTTGGCGCGTTGGACGTGAACTGGCGCCTGGCGACAGCCGAATCGACCCGCGACGCACCTTATGAGCGCAGCATCACCTATGTGCTGCCTCATGGCGGCGGCCCGGCTTCATTCGCGTATTCAAACAGCACGGCGTTCTCCTACCTGACCGACGAGGTCAATAGCGGCGGCATCGACGCCGCTTACACCATCGCGCTCGGCTCTGAGCGTGATCTTGTTCTCTCGGCCGGGGTGGCGCGCTCGGAAACGGATCGCGCCTATGAAAGCTATCTGTTTGCGTTCGACACCGATCCGGCCACACCCGCTGATGTTCTGCAATTGCGGCCGGACTATTTGTTTTCACCGGACAATATCCACCCCGATCGCTTTGAGCTGAGCGAAAGCGGCGCGCTCGACACCAATTATCTTGGCGTGCTGGCGATCAATTCGGCTTATCTTTCGGCCGATATAGAAATCCTGCCGCAATTGCGCGCAGCGGTTGGCGCACGGTACGAAGAGGCCGAGCAATCGGTCGATACGTTCGTGCGCTTCACCAATATCGGCGCGGCGCCCACAAGCCTTGAAAACGAGTATTGGCTGCCCGCGGCGACAGTGACGTGGAATTTTGCGGAAAATTTGCAGCTTCGGCTTGGCTATTCGCAAACCATCGCGCGCCCGCAATTCCGCGAGCTGGCGTTTACCCCGTACACCGATCCCGATACGGGCCGCGAATATATCGGCAATCCGTTCCTCACCGATAGCGAGCTGCAGAATTTCGACGCGCGGCTCGAATACTATTTCGGTGAGAACCGCTTCGTCACCTTTGGCGCCTTCTACAAGCAGATCGACGCGCCGATCGAAGAGGTGGTCGTCACACAAGACGGCACCAACACGCAGACCCGCTTTATCAATGCGCCGGAAGCAATGCTTTATGGCGCTGAAGCGGAGTTTCGCGCGATGTTTGAGGTGGGTTTCATCCCGAACGCTTCGCTGTTCGTGGGCGCCAACTACACCTACACATACTCGGAAGTCAGCGCTGACGGCTTGGTCTCCAGCCCGAACAGCCCGGGCGCGCTGAACCTGTTGCCGGGCGCGTTGTTCATTGAGGACGGCTCGCCGCTTCAAGGCACGCCTGAGCATATCGCCAACCTGCAGTTCGGCATTGAGACCAATTCGGCGGAGCTGACATTCCTTGTCGGTTACGTGTCGGAGCGGATCTTGATCCGCGGCACGCCGAGCGGGCTTGGCGTGCCGACTGTGTTTGAAGATCCTGGCGTCAATCTCGACGTCGTGTTCCGGCAAACATTCAATATCGGCAATTCGGAAATCGTGCTCGGCGCGAGCGGGCGCAATCTGCTCAATACCGAGTACAATGAATACCAACGCACGGCGTTGGGAAGCACGCCGTACAACCGGTATGACCGCGGAACCTCGTTCTCGCTGAGTTTGACGGCGAAATACTAAACAGGGCGTCGCGCGTCCGTGCAGTGCGGACGCGCGACGTTTTTGTGAACCTCAAATGTACGTTTTGTGACGTCGCGCGGCGCCTCGCAGGCGGCGCGATCTATTGTCAGTAAAAGCGCTGGAATCTGTTTTGCGCTTGCTTACGGAGTGAGTAAGAGCATCGCCAGAAGCGGGGGCTCCGTCGTGGGATCAGATAGCTTTTTGTTTTCGTCGGTTGGCGTCGGCATAAGGCGGCGCGCTCAGGCGGCGTTGCGGCCTGGCGTTGAGGCTCTGTTGCTTGCGGCTGTGGCGCTTGGGTGTGCGCAAGCGGGCTGGAGCGTGCTCACGCCGAATGCGGCCGATGCGCTTGGCGCCAGCAGCGACATGGACGCCGCCCCAACCCGCCTAAGCGCAATTGATGTGGTCTCCCCATTTGAGCCGAACCGTGTTGAGGGCGATCACCGATCTCAAGCGGTGGCCGCATTGCTTTCGGGCGTGCAGCTCAGCGGCGTGCGCACCGCGGCCGATCCAGCGCTCAGCGGCGCTGTCCTGACATTGAGTGATGGCGTCCAGCGCGCGTTCGCGGTTGGGCAAGAAATCAGCGCGGGCGCTTCGCTTGCGGAAGTTGGCGCCGATTACGTGGTTATCGCCTATGGCGGTGGGCGGCAGCGGATCGCGATGACATCGGGGCCGTCCTATTCGTTCGCGCGCGCGATGATGGGTTTGGAGCCCGCGCCCGGCGCGCCGGCGGCGACGGAGATTTCCGTACAACCTGCGGAAACTGTCATTCCGCAGCAAGCCGGCGGCGAAGCGGCGTGGATCGAGGCGACATTATCACAGATCGCGCCCCTTGAAGGAGGCGCGCAAGGCTGGCGCGTGGCCGAGCCCTTGCCGCTTGCCGCGAGCCAAGCTGGGATCATGCCGGGGGATATCATCCTCACGGTGAACGGCGCGGGCCCCGATAGCGGCGCGCCGGCCGTGCTGGCGGCGCTTCAGAGCGGCTCAGTGCAGCTTGAAGTCCGCCGCGACGCAAGCCGCATCATGCTCACACTCGGCGGCCAACAATGATCCATCTTAAGCGTCGCGTGCGTGCGTTGGCCGCAGGATTGGCGGGCGTTGCGCTTTTTACGCCGGCCGAGGCCCAGACAAATGCGCAGGCGGACCAAGCGAGTGCTGTCACGCTTCGTGAAGTCGATATTCGCGCGTTCATCGAGGATGTCTCGAACGCCACCGGGCGGACTTTCATCGTCGATCCGCGCGTGAGCGGCCGTGTGACGGTCGTGTCGCAGCAATCATTGTCTCAGCGTGAGCTGATGGACGTCTTTATGTCGACGCTGCGGGTAAATGGCTTCGCCGCCGTGCCGACGGCCAATGGTGCGTATCGGATCGTTCCGGGCGATGTGGCCGCGCGCGAGCCCGCCACAAGCGGCAATGGGCCGACTGACAACACCTATGTGAGCCAGGTGTTCTCGCTGCGCTTTGCCGATGCGGAATCGGTGGCCGCTGCGCTGCGGCCCATGTTGTCCGAGCGCGGGCAGGTCACTGCCAATCGGCGCGGCAATTCGCTTGTCGTGGTGGAGTTCGGCTCGACCATGGGGAGATTGCGCGATGTGATCGGCCGGCTTGATCGCGATACCTCTGAATTGCGCTCGATCCAATTGCGCAATACCTCGGCGGCGGAGATGTCGCGTGTTGCGCTGAGCGCTGCAACCGCGATCGGGGAAGAGGGGCGCGCTTGTCCGCGCCGTGCCGGTGACGAGCAGCAATGTGCTGGTGTTGCGGGGCGACGCCCAAATGCTTGATCAGCTGGCGCCGATGATCGAAGAATTGGATGCGCGGGCCGATTTCCAAGCCGGGGTCACGGTGATCCCGCTTCGCTATGCGGTGGCGGCCGAGCTTGTGCCGATCCTGCAGCAATTGTCAGCCTCTATGGGGCAGGCGCCTGGCGAGGATGCGAGCCAAGCTGTGGGCCGGCGCGCCAATATCGCCCATCATGCGGCCACAAATTCGCTGATCGTCAGCGCCGATCCCGAAACGCAGGAAGCGCTGACGCGGGTTGTGCGTGCGCTTGATGTGCGCCGACAGCAGGTGCTGGTGGAAGCGATTGTGGTGGAAGTCTCCGACAGCACGATGCGGGAGCTTGGGCTGCAATATGTGGCGAGCGGCGCCAGCGGCGAGAACGCCATGCCGTTTCTTTCCAACAGCTATGGCGGATCGGCGCCAAACCTGCTGGCGCTGACGGGCGCGGCGCTGCTGCGCGGCGATGAAGACAGCCCCGATAGCGATGCGCTCGCCGAATTGCGCCGCGCTGCGGTGAACGCGCTTGTCAGCACGTCCGGCCTGTTGCTGGGCGGGGGCGGGCAGCGCGACGACGGCAGCATTTTCGGCGTCCTGCTCAACGCGTTGGCGGAAGATCGCGATTCCAACGTGCTCATGACCCCTTCGGTCATGATGCTCGACAATGAGGCCGCTTCGATCCTCGTGGGGCAGCAGATTCCGATCACCACGGGCGAAGCGCTTGGCAGCGATCTGCAAAACCAATTCCGCACCGTCTCGCGCGCGGATGTCGGCGTAACCCTTGAGGTGCGTCCGCAAATCAGCGAGGGCGGGGCGATCCGCCTCGAGATCCGCCAGGAAGTCTCAAGCATTTTTGGCCAGGTCGTTTCCGAATCGACGGACCTGATCACCAATCGCCGCGAGATTCAAACCGTCGTGCAGGTCGATGCGGGGCAGATCATCGTGCTTGGCGGCTTGATTCAGGATGAGATCAACCGAAGCGACGCGGGCGTGCCCGGCTTGCGGCGCGCCCCGGTCGTCGGTCGGCTGTTTCGCAGCGAAGGCCGTTCGCATCGGCGCACCAATCTCATGGTGTTCTTGCGGCCGACCATCGTCACCAGCCCGCAGCAGGCGGCCGATGTCACGCGGCGGCAATATGAGGCGGTGCGCGGCTATCAGGGGCTTGATCCGCTGGTGGCGCGCAGTCTCGCGGAGGAAATGCAGCGTTCAGCCTTGCCGGCGCCTCCTCCGCCTGCGCCGGCCGCCGAGGCGGGGGCGTCAAATCAATGAGGCCGGAGCGCCCATCATGGCGAACAATCTGACCGCGCCTGCCGCTCGCCGCGCGGCGCCGCGGCTCGACTATGCTTTCGCAAAATCACATGGCGTGGTGTTGCTGACCTCAGAGGCGCCCTGGCGCGTCGGGCTGCGCACTGGCGCCGATGCGCTGGCGCTGATCGAAACACGGCGGGTGCTGGGCGGATCGTTCGAGATCGTGGAGCTTGCGCCTGCGGCGTTCGATGAGGCGCTGTCGCAACATTATGCGGTGTCGAGTGAGGCGGCGCGGTCGATCGTTCAGTCGCTTGACGCCGAAGCCAGCCTCGATGCGCTCGCAGACAGCGCCGACGCCACCGCCGACCTGCTCGACAGCCAGGACGATGCGCCGATCATCCGCTTGATCAATGGGCTCATCTCCGAAGCAATCAGCCAAAGCGCGTCGGACATCCATATCGAGCCATACGAACATGCGGTTGTCGTGCGGCTGCGGATCGATGGGGTGCTGCGCGAAGTGTTGCAGGCGCCGGCGCGCATCCGCGCGCGCCTTGTGTCTCGCATCAAGGTGATGGCGCGCTTGGACATCGCCGAAAAGCGTCTGCCGCAGGATGGGCGCATGTCGCTCGCCTTGGGCGGGCGTGGGGTGGATGTGCGCGTTTCGACGCTGCCGTCGCGCTATGGCGAGCGCGTCGTGCTGCGCTTGCTCGACAAGGATCAGGGGCTCAGGAGCCTCGATATGCTGGGGATGAGCTCGGACCTGCTGATGCGGTTCAAAGCTTCGCTCAGCACGCCAAACGGCATTGTTCTTGTCACCGGCCCAACCGGCTCGGGCAAAACCACGACATTATATGCCGCGCTTTCGCTGCTGAACGATCAGGCGCGCAACATTCTCACCGTTGAAGATCCGATCGAGTACGCGATGAACGGCGTCGGTCAGACGCAAGTCAACGCCAAGATCGGCATGACATTCGCAGCGGGCTTGCGCGCGATCCTGCGGCAAGATCCCGATGTCGTCATGGTTGGGGAAATACGGGATCCGAAACCGCCCAAATTGCCGTGCAGGCGAGCCTCACGGGCCATTTGGTTTTTTCCACGGTGCATACCAACGATGCGATCGCGGCGATCACGCGGCTGCGCGACATGGGCGTCGAGCCTTACCTGCTCGCCTCGACGCTGCGCGCCATCGTGGCGCAGCGGCTTGTGCGCCGGCTTTGCAATGCCTGCAAGCGGCCCGCAATCATCGGCGCGCAGGAGCGGGCCATGCTTTGCACCGTCGGGCGCGAAGATGCGAAGGTGTTTGAGGGCGTCGGCTGCACGCAATGCCGTGGTTCGGGTTATGTCGGGCGGATCGGGCTTTACGAGTTCGTGGTGATCGACGACGAAATCCGCCGTCTTATCCATGCCGGCGCCGATGAGCAGGCCATGGGCGCATACGCCTTTCGCGATTCGCAATCGCTGTTGCGCAGCGGCCTTGCCTGCGCGGCGGCGGGGGTGACATCGCTCAGCGATGTTCTGCGCGCGGCGAGCGGCGGCTAGCGTCATGGCCCAATTTCAGTACCGCGCGATTGACGCCGATGGGCAAGAGCGAACGGGCGCGCTGGAAGCGGCCAATGAGGCTACAGCGCGCGCGCTGCTGCAAAAGCGCAGCCTTATGCCTGTGCAAATCGAGGTGGGCGCCTTCAAGCAGCGGCGCGTGGCGGCAGCAAGCGCGCCGACAGGGCGCGTCAAGCTCAGCCACAAGAATTTGTTGCTGATGACGCGCCAGCTGGCCACGCTGATCGACGCTTCGGTGCAGGTGGATGAAGCCTTGGCGATGATCGCCGCGCAGCAGGAAAGCGCCGCCGCGCGGGCAATTCTTAACGAGGTGAAGGCCGGGGTGCTGGAAGGGCGGCTCTTGGCCGACGCGCTGGCGCTGCATCCCGCCAGTTTTTCTGCGCTTTATCGCGCGGCGGTGGCGGGCGGGGAGCGCGCCGGGCGGCTTGGCTTGGTGCTCATGCGGCTGGCCGAATATCTTGGCCGCGCGCATGCGATGCGCACCAAAGTGCAGACCGCGATGATTTATCCGGCGGCGTTATCGCTGGTGGCGCTCACCGTGGTGACGTGCCTGATGATTTTTGTGGTGCCAAGCCTCACCGAGCAATTTGAGCGCTTCGATCAGACCTTGCCGCTGCTGACGCAGATCCTGATCGCGGTGTCGGGGTTTTTAACGCAGTTCTGGCCGCTTTTGCTGATCGACATGGCGGCAGGGGCGCTTGTGTTGCGGGCGCTTCTTGGGCGCGAGCCGGTGCGTCTATCGGTGGATGCTTTCCTGCTCCGTGCGCCTGTGGCCGGCCGATGGGCGAAGGCGGTGAGCGCCAGCCGGTTTGTGCGCGCGGTATCGACGTTGGTTTCATCCGGCATGCCGGTGCTTGAAAGCGTGCGCGCCGCGCGCGAGTCGGTTGGCAATCGTGCTGTTGCATTGGCGGTGGCGCAGATGGCGGTGCGTATTGAAGAGGGCGAGCCGCTGTCAGCGGCGATGCGGCGCTCGGACGTCATCCCGCCGATGGTGTGCTACATGACCCAAAGCGGGGAGAACGCTGGTGAGCTGGCGGTCATGCTCGATAAGGCGGCCGATCATCTCGATCAGGAATTTGAGGCGTTCACCGCTTCGGCGCTCAGCCTTCTTGAACCTGCGATCATCGTTTTGATGGGGTTGATCGTCGCCTCGATCGTTCTGGCGATTATGCTGCCTATTCTCCAACTGAACAGATTGGCTATCGGATGAAAGCAATGATGACGCGCATGATGCAAGGGCTGCGCCGCCCGCAAGGGCTGCGCCGGTTGCACGCGGAAGCCGGCGTGACGCTCGTGGAGATGATGGTGGTGATCGTCATCATCGGGCTTGTAACGGCGATTGTGGTGATCAATGTGCTGCCGAGCCAGGATACCGCGCGTGTTGAAAAGGCGCGCGCGGATCTGCGTGTTATCGAGCAGGCCTTGGAGCTCTACCGGCTCGACAATTCGCGCTATCCCGCGATGGAAGAAGGGCTTGAGGCGCTGACACGCGCGGCAGGACCAGATGGCGCGGCGCGCGAAGCCTATATCCGCCGCCTCCCGAACGATCCGTGGGGGCGCGCGTATCTCTATGTCATTCCCGGCGCGAACGGGCCGTTTGATCTCTTCAGCTATGGCGCCGATGGACGCGAAGGGGGGCAGGGTGTCGATGCCGACATTGGCAATTGGCAATAGGCCCGCGCCCGATGCGGGCTTTAGCCTCGTGGAAGCGCTTACGGCGTTGATGGTGATTGGGCTGTTGGTTGGCGCGGTTGTGCTGGCCGCGCCCGGCGCCGATCATAAAGTGCGCCAAGAAGCTGAGCGCCTGGCGGCGCGGATCGTCGCCGCGCAGGACGAGAGCATTCTGACCAACCGGCCGCTGGCGCTTGTGGTGACGCAAAACGGCTACGCATTTGAGCGGCTGGAGCCGCAAGGGTGGATTGCCGCTGGCCATAGCGCGCCGCTCGGATTTCGCGCCTGGCCAGCTGATCTGACCGTGCATATCGAGCAGCAGGAGGGGGCCGAGGACAACACGCGCATCGCGCGCTTTGATGCGCTCGGCGGCGCAACGCCGGTGGCGCTGGTGCTGAGCGGATGGGGTGCGCGTTGGCGCGTCGCCGTCAACGGCCAGGGAGAAGCGCATGTCGCCCGCGCGGACTGATTCCGGCTTTACGCTGGTTGAGGCGTTGGTGGCGCTGGGCGTGTTCGCAATGGCGGGCGTGGGCCTTGTGCAATTGCAGACCCATTCCTTGCGCACGCTCGTGGCGGTGGAAACGCGCGCGCTCGCCGAGACGTTGGCGTACAATATTTTGGTCGAAACGGTCGCCGCTGATAGCGCCCCTGCGCTGGGGGCGCGCGCGCTTGAACGGCGATTTGCCGGGCGCGATTGGCAGGTGACGGTGGATGTGGCGGCGACGCCCGATCCTGCGGCGCGGCGCATCAGCGTTGCGGCGCGGGAGGCCGGCGCTGCTGCGCCCGCGGTGCAGACCCATGCTTTTATCGCGACCTCCCCGGAGGCCGCCCCGTGACCGCGCGCCCCGCCAACGAGGCTGGATTCACGCTGGTGGAAGCGTTGGTTTCCTTGCTTGTGTTTAGCCTTATCGCCAGCGGATGCGTGGCCATGCTGATGCAAAGCGTGGAAAGCCAGCGCCGCGTCAGCGCCGCGCACGAGACGCTGCGCGAACTGCAAACGACGCGCGCGCTGCTCGCCAGCGATCTTGCGCAAATGGTGCTGCGTGAGGTGCGCGGCCAAGATGGCGCCCGGCTGCCGCGCTTTATCGGCGGCGATGGCGCAGCGCCCTTGCAGTTTGTGCGCGCGCGCGCTGAGCCGGGCGAAGCGTACGCGCGGGCGACGGCGCTCAGTCTTGTTTCCTATCGCATCACTGAGGACGCCATTATTCGCGCCAGCCGCGCCGATCCCGATGGCGGCGGAGAGATGAGCGAGCGGGTGATGCTCTCCGATGTGCGCAATGGCAGGTTTGAGTTTTTCGACGGGACGGTTTGGCGCGAGGCGTGGCTGGTTGGGCCCGAAGGCGGCGCCCGCCGCGCGCGGTGGCGCTTGTGTTTGAAAGCGCGCGTTATGGCGAAATGCGGCTTGAGGCGATTGTGGAGCTCGGGCTGTGACAAAGCGTGCGGCCGTCAACCAGGGTGAGCGCGGCGCGGCGCTGGTCACGGTGCTGACCATGGTGGCGATCATGTCCGCGCTTGCGGTGGTGGCTGTTGACGCCGCCAGCATGAGCGTGCGGCGCACCTTCAATCAAACCCGCATGGAGCAGACCCATTGGTATCTTCTCGGCGCTGAGGCGTTTGCGATCGGCAAGCTGGAAGAGATGCGCCGCGCGGCGCGCGAAGGGGCGGCGCCTGCTGGCGATTGGCATGGCCGCGTGCTTTCCTTTCCGTTGGACGACGGGATGATGCAGGTTGCGCTCTATGATGGCGGCAATTGCTTCAATCTGAACAGCGTGGTGCGCCAGGCCGAAGATGACGCCGCCACGGCCAATGCCGGGGGTGATGCAGTTTGCGCTGCTGCTTGATTTGTTGGGCGTGCATTCGGACCGCGCGGCGCTGGGCGCGACTTTGGCCGATTGGATCGACGCCGATACGCTGCCCTCGCCTGGCGGGCTGGAAGATGGCGCGGGGCGGGATGGCGCGCGCTATAGGCCGTCGAACACATTGCTCGCGGATTTCAGCGAGCTTCGGCGCGTGGAGGGCTTTAGCGACGACGTGATCGCGCGTATCGCCCCTCACGTTTGCGTGCGCCCCACGGCCGCGCCCAATCTCCTAAATCCCAACACGCTTACGCCAGATGATGCGCCATTGCTGGCGATGGTGCTGCCGGATATTGATGTTGCGGAGGCGCGCGGGGTTATTCGCGATCGGCCGCGGGGCGGCTGGAGCGATCTTGACGCCTTCTTCTCCCATCCGCGCTTGGCCGGGCTTGAGCAAAACGAGCTGCGCCGCGCGAGCTTTACCCTTGAGCCGGTCTATTACGTGATGATCGCCAGCGTGGAACGCGATGGCGAACGTGAGACGCAAGCCGCGCTGATCCGTATGCGTCCGCAGAGCGGGGTGTTGTGCGTCGTGTTTTTGGCGTGGCCGAAGCGGAGCGCGCTATGAGCGCTCTCCTTTTGCTGATTGGGGGAGCCGATCCCGAGGGGCGCCGATGGGCTGGGCCCAAATCGACGATGAAGGCGCGGTGTTGGCGCAAGGCGTTTTGGCGCCGGGCGTTGCTGCGCCAATTGCTTCGCCGCAGCGCACCGTGCTGGTGCTGCCGGGCGCGGATGCAAGGGTTAAGCTGCTGGACTTGCCTGCGCGCACGCAAGCGCAAGCGCGCGCCGGCGCGCCTTTCCTGTTTGAAGGCGTGCTGGCCGAGAACGAAGATATGCATTGGGCGGTGGGCGCGGCGCAAAACGACGCCGGCCAGCGATTGGTCGCCGCCATTGCTCAGTCGCGCTTGAAGCACTGGCTCGCACGCTGCGCCCAAAGCGGGGCCAAGCCGCATTGGGTGACGCTTGATTTCCTGTTGACGCCGGCGGCCGGGGGCGAGGTGACCATCGCCGCGACGCCGGCGCATACGATTGTGGCGGCGGGCGCAGCGGGCGGCTTTACGATCGAGCCGGATCTTGCGCCGCTTGTGTTTTCGCACTGGCTTGCGCAAGCGCGCATCACGCCGCGGCGCATTGTGCTGATCGGCGGTGAGCCCGCGCGCTGGCGAGAGGCGTTGGGCGCGCATGCGCCGTTAGCTTGACGTGGCCCCGGCGCAGGACTTGGCCGCGCTGCTTGCGCGTGGGGCTGTGCAAGCTGATTATGGTGCGCCAAATCTTCTCCAAGGCGCGTTTGGCGTTGAGGCGGCCAAAGCATCGCCCCTGAAGCTTTGGCGCTTTGCAGCCTTGCTCGCCGCGGCGGCGTTTCTCTTGCAGGTCGGCTCGCTGCTGATCCACGCGGTGCGAGACGGGCAGGCGGCGCGTCAAATTACCGTGGCTGCGGAACGCGATTTTCAGGCCGTGCACCCAGGGCGGATCGTAAATCTCCGCGCGCAGGTGACGGCGCTCACGAACCAAGTGGCGCAATCGGGGCGCCATCCTCTACTCACGGTCGCTGAGCCGCTGGCCGCAGCCTTACGGCGGAACCCGGCCGTGCGGGTCGATGATGTGCGCCATCAGGCGCCGGGGCGAAGCGTGCGCGTGATGATCTCCGGGACCGATCAAGCCGGGCTTGAGGCGGTCATCGCCGCGCTGCGCGCAGGCGGTGTGCAGTTGGATCGGCGCGATGTTTCACCGCGCGATGGGCGCTACAGCGCAGAGCTTAGCTTGAGGCGCCGCTATGATGGACAAGCTCGGCGCTTTGTGGCGTGCGCGCACGAGGCGCGAGCGTCTCTTGCTGCAAATCGCGGCGGGCCTTGTGTGCGTGCTCATCCTGCCGGGCTGGATTTATCTCAGTGCGAGCGCCTACCGCACGAACGCAGCAAACGAACTGGCCGCGGCGCGGATGCTGAGCGCCGACGTGGCGCGATTGAGTGAGCAGGTGCAAGCGCAACGCGCGAACTTTTCCGGCGTGGATGGCTCAGTCCGCGATCGCGCCCTAACATCGGCGCAGGAAGGCGCGCTCACAATCGCACGCTTTGAAGACGCCGGCCCAGATCGGGTGAGGAGTGATTTTTGAATCCGCCAGCTCGGTTGCGCTCTATGGCTGGGTGGAGGCGGTGGGCCAGAGGCGCATTGCCGTGACACGCAGCAGCATCGCACGCATCGGCGAGAGCGACCAGGTTAACGCTGAGTTCGAGATTGCCGAGGCGCAATGATGCGTATTTGGCATTTTCTGGTGTTCGCGGTCGCGCTGGGGGGCTTCGCGCTGGCGTTCGCGCCGGCGGCTTTTTTGTCGCGCCGCGCGAAGGTTTTTCGTACGCGCGCATCAGCGGCGCGATCTGGGATGCGCGCATCGAGGGCGCGCGCCTTGGCGGCTACGGGGTGAAGGAAATCGCTTGGCGCATTTCACCGTTCGATCTCGTGCAAGGCAGGGTGATCGCCCCGCTGCGTTTGCGCGGCGACCTTGAAGGAGAGGCTGTGGTGTTGGCCAATATGACCGATGCCCGGTTGCAGATTCCGAACATGCGCGTCACAGGGCTTCGTATGGCGCGCCTGCATTTGGATGGCGAAACGCAGGTGCAAGGGCTTGATCTGTTCTTTGAAAAAGGGGCGTGCGCGCTGGCGGAGGGAACGGTTTCATCAAATGTGCTGGCGCGCGCTGGCCGCATGCTCGGCTTTCAGAAGCGCCTGAGCTTTCGGGGGCGGCGCGCTGCGAGGGGGGCGATGCGCTGCTCGCCATGGCCGGGGCCGCAACAACCGGCGAGCAGGTCAGTTTTGATCTGCGCTTGCGGGGCGATGGCTCCGGGGAGTGGCGCCTTGCCGTGCATGGCGCGAACGCCGAAACTGCGGCCGCGCTCGCGGGGGCGGGATTTCAGCCGCAATCTGATGTTTTGGTGATGAGCGAGAGGCTGACATGGTTGCCAATTTAAGACAGGCGCTCGCATGCGCCGCGGCATGTGTGCTGAGCGCCTGCGCAAGCGCGGGCGGGGGCGCAGAGACATCCTATCCGCAAAGCGTCGCTGGCCGGGATATGCGCTTTGACGTGCTTGAGCCGCGGCCTTTGGAGCCCGGCCGTTGCGGGCTTTACGTGTGGGCGCAAAGCGCGCAACAGCCCCTTTTCATCGCCGTGGCGTACAACACGCCGGCGCAGGTGCATGTCCGCATCGATGGGCGTGATCGTGTGCTTGCGCGCACGAGTTTTGATGGCGCGCCAAATTCGGGGCATTTTGAGGTGCAGACCTTTGAAGATCGCAACATGGCGCTCACGTTGGATGTGACCTTTGACTTGGATCGCCCCCTGCGCGATGGAGCCTCCATCCGCACCGGGGTTATGCGCGTCAGGGATCGCGAAGGCTGGGAAACCATCGTGCCAATTGGCGGCTTGTTGGCCTGCGCGAGCTAAGGCAACGGACTTTAAATGCGCCTCAGTGTGGGTCGCATTCCGACGCTTTAAAAGCGCTGCACGATCCATACGATCAGCGCGCCGATGCAAAGAAAGGGCCGAACGCCAGCGCATCGCCCCCGCCCATTTGGCGGCCGGCGATCCGCAGCGCGGCCACGAAGGCGATGCCGAGCGCGGAGGCGATGAGGACGACAAACGGCAGCCCCGCCCATCCCAGCCATGCGCCCGCGCCGGCGAGCAATTTCGCATCGCCCAATCCCAACCCGTCTCTGCCGCGAAGCGCGCGGTAGGCCGAGTTTAAAAGGAAAAGCGCCGTATAGCCGGCCGCCACGCCGATCAGCGCGTCGCGCAAGGAAAAGCCAAGCCAAAACGTCGCGATCAGCCCTGCAAGCACGATCAAGGCGTTCAGCGCATTTGGAATGCGCATCGTGCGAAAATCGATCACCGCCGCGGTGAGCAGGAGTGCGGCGAAGGCGAAGGTCGCAAGGTAAAGGTCAGGCATCACACAGGGCGGCGAGGGAGCGTGCTGCCGCCGTTATACTGAGCGTGACACAGCAAGGCCAATAAGAGGCGCTCATGGTTCGATCATGATCGGATAGGCGCCAAACGCGGCTGCCTGCGCGCAGACGCGCAGGGCGGGCGCGCCTCATCCCAGGTTTTGGAGGGCGATGGTGCCTGGGGCCGGAATCGAACCAGCGACACGCGGATTTTCAATCCGCTGCTCTACCGACTGAGCTACCCAGGCGCCTGTCCGCCGGTGGCCCAAACGGGCGCCCGGCGCGGAGCGAGGGTCTATAGCGGCGCCTGAGGGGCATGTCCACGCCCGTTCGCCCTTGCCTCGGCGCGCGCGAGAAAGAAGATTAACCCGAAGCGGGCGATCCGCCCCCCATCGAAGGAAACGCCGCATGTGCACCCATGATCACGCCGCCCAGAACCATGACACGCAGCCGAGCCTTGTGGATGTCTCCAAAATGGAGCGGAGGGCGCTTTTGCGCGGGCTGGCGGGCGGCACGCTGCTCTTGGCCGCAGGCTGCGCCACCAACGCCGAAACCGGCCGCAGCCAGCTCATCCTGATCGACGAGGCGCAATTGCAGCAGGCCTCGCTGCAGGCCTGGGCGGAGATGCGCCAGCAGACCCGCACCTGGAACAATACCGCCGCCCAGCGCCGGCTTGAAAGCGTGGGCCGCCGCATCGTCAACGCCGCCGGCCGGGGCGGGCAATCTTGGGAATTTGTGTTGTTTGACAGCGCAGAGCTCAACGCCTTCGTGCTGCCGGGCGGGCAAGTGGGCTTTTATCGCGGCCTCTATGAAATCTGCGAGAAGGACGATTGGATGGCCACCGTGCTGGGCCACGAGGTCGGCCACGTCACCGGCCGGCACGCCGCCGAGCGCTACAGCCGCGATGTGGCGACGCAAACCGGGCTGCAGGTGGCCGGGCAAGTGACCAATAACCAGCTGGCCATGGCCGCGCTGGGGCTGGGCGCGCAGGTTGGTATCCAATTGCCGTTCTCGCGCGAGCAGGAGAGCGAGGCTGATATTCTGGGCCTCAATTATATGCACGCCGCCGGGTACAACCCGCGCGAGGCCATCCCGCTCTGGCAGCGGATGTCGCAAAGCGGGGCGCGCCAGCCGGAATTTCTCTCCACTCACCCTGATCCGGCCAACCGCATCGCGCGCATGCAGGCCTATATCCAGCAGCAGGGCTGGTAGGGCGCAGCTTGCGTCCGCGCGCGGCTATGGCTATGCAGCCCCGCGTGCGCCGCCTTAGCTCAGTTGGTAGAGCATCGGCTTGTGGAGCCGGGTGTCGTTGGTTCGAGCCCAACAGGCGGTACCATCCTTGTGGAGCTTGCTGGCTTGAGCCCCACGCCATCGTTCCGTAGCGCTCATGCCCGCTACGCGGCTTATGCAGCCGCTCAGCTTGGCTTTGGCTTCCGCTCCCTCGATGGGGAGGATGGCTATCTCTTTGAAGTGCGCGATGGCGCGCGGCGGGCGGTGTTCGCGGCGGGCGCGGGCGTGCCTTACGCGCTCAACGATGCGCGCGCGGCGAGCCTGGCGCGTGACAAGGCGTTTTGCGCCAAGGCGCTTGAAGCGGCGGGCTTGCCGGCGCTGCCGGGCGAGATGTTTTTCGTCACCGAACGCTGGGCGGAGATGCGCGGGCCGGGGCGCGAGCCGCGCGATGCGCTCGCTTACGCCGCGCGCGCAACCTATCCGCTGTTTTGCAAGCCGATCTCAGGCTCCAACGGCATATTCGCCGAGGTGATCGCCGATACAGAGGCGTTCGCCGACTACATGGGGCGCGTATCGCGCGAGCATTTCGCCATCCTGATCCAGCCTTATCTGCGCGGGGATGAGCGGCGGGTGTTCGTGCTCGATGGCAAGGCCCTGTTCACCTATCGTAAGCACGCGCCGCAGATTGTGGGCGATGGCCGCGCAAGCGTGCGCACATTGGTGGAAGCGCTCATGCGCGACAATGGCGGGCGATCGCGCGCACGCGGGCGCGTTATGAAAGCGGCGCGATCGCCGCGCTTGACGATGTGCCGCAAGCGGGCGCGCGCCTCGTGCTTGAAGGCCCGGCCAATCGCGCCGCAGGCGGCGGGGCAAGCGATCTGCAAGATGGCGCCGCGCCTGCGCTGGAGCGTTTGGCGGTGGAAGCTTGCGCGGCGCTGGGCTTGCGGCTGGCCGGGGTTGATGTGTTTGATCTTTCGCCCGCGCGCGATTGCAGCGATTTGGCGATCATCGAGGTCAATTCCAATCCGATGATCCAGACGATCGAAGATCACGGCCGCTGGGATCTGATCGGCGCCATCTGGCGCGCGAATTTTGAAGCGGCGCTGCGATGAATCGCTGGCGCGTGCCGTACGCGAAATTCGGCGATGGCCCCGCGCTTGAGCGGATCGGCGTGATTGCGCGGCGGCTTGGGCTTGATCTTGCAGGCTTTGGCCAAACCGGCGCTGTGATCGTCGGCTCCAATGGCAAGGGCTCAACCGCGGCGATGTGCGCGGCGCTGCTGCGCCAAAGCGGCGCGCGCGTGGGGCTGTTCACCTCGCCGCACCTCATGGCGCTGAATGAGCGATTTCGTATTGATAACGAGGATATTGCCGATGCCGCGCTCGCGCATCATTGGGCGCGCGTTGAGGCGGCGGTGGCGGATGAAGCGCTCGGCGCGAAGCTGGGCGGGTTTGAGTTTTTGTTTTTGATCGCCGCCGATTGGTTCGCTGCGCAAGGTTGCGCGCATACGGTTTGGGAGGCGGGGCTCGGCGGGCGGCTCGATCCGGTGCGGCTGATTGAGGCGCGGCGCCTGGCGCTGACAGCGCTCGATCTGGAGCACACCGCGCTCTTGGGCGATACGCTGGAAGCCATCGCGCGCGAAAAGATCGAAGCTGCGCCGCAGGGCGCGAAGCTGTTTTTCGCGGAAACGCCGGCGCGCGCGGCGATCGAAGCCCATTGCGCGGCGCTGGGCGTGCGCGCCGTTTTGACGCCGCCCGCAGCGGACGCGCGCCCTGGCGGGCGCGCATCAAAAATCCAATGCGGCGTTGGCGCTGGCGTTGGCGCGCGATGCAGCGGCGCTGAGCGCGGCGCAGGCGCGCGCGGGCCTTGAAGCGACGCGCTGGCCAGCGCGGCTTGAGGTGTTGCAACGCGATCCGCTGCTGGTGATCGATGCGGGCCATACGCCCGCCGCGATCGCTGCAGCGCTTGAAGGCTTTGTGGAAATCGCCGGCGCGCGGCCGCGCGTGCTGATCTGCGGCGCATCCGCCGATAAGGCTTGGGCCGGCATGATCGCGGCGCTTGCGCCGGATTTTCCGCTGATCATCGCCGCCGCCGCCGCGCACAAGGGCGCGCCGGCTGCTGAGATCGCCAAGGCGGCCGCCGCCGCCCATCCTGCGGCTGAGATCGTCATTGCTGAATCCGTGGCCGATGCGCGGGCCATCGCGCTGGCGCGCGCAGGGGAAAACGGGGCGATTTATGTCGCGGGAGGCTTGTTTCTCGCCGCGGAGGCGCGTGCGCTGCATCTTGGGCGCGAGCCGGGCGCGCTCTATTTCTTCTAGCGCCTTCTGTTCGCTGAACCGTGGCGTTAGAGTGCGCCCCTGAGGGGGAGCATGCGCCGGTCGTTGTTCGAGCACTTATCGGCCGATACCGGGCCAAAGCGCATCCTCGCGCTGGATGGCGGGGGCGTGAAAGGGCTGCTCACGCTCGGCATGCTCAAGCCGCTGGAAGATGAACTGCGCGCCCGCGCCGGCGGGGACGAGGCGTTTCGGCTCAGCGACTATTACGACCTGATCGGCGGCACCTCCACCGGCGCGATTATCGCCACAGGCCTTGCGCTCGGGCTCAGCGTGGATGAGCTGATCGCGCTTTATCAGCAGCTTTGCCCGGACGTGTTCGGCCGCGCGGCGGGCGATGGGGTGTTTCTGCAATCGCGGTTTGAGGCCAAGAAATTGCGCCGCGCGCTTGCCCGCGTGATCTCGACCAAAACGCTCGGCACCGGGGATTTGCGCACCGGCCTCGCCATTCACGCCAAGCGGATCGACACCGGCTCGGCCTGGGTGATCACCAACCATCCTTTGGGCGCGTATTATGATCCCGCGCCGGAGACGGGCATATTTCCAAACAAGCGCTATCGCCTTGTCGATCTTGTGCTGGCGAGTGCGGCCGCCCCGACATTTTTCGACGAGGTCACGATCGATATCGCGTTTGATGAGCGCCGCCGCCCGATCAAGAAGGGCTATTTCGTCGATGGCGCGGTGAGCGCAAACAACAATCCCGGCCTGCAATTGCTGATGCTGGCGCTTGAGCCGTCCTATCGCTTCGGCTGGAAGGGCGGCGCCGCGAACCTGATGATGACGTCCCTGGGCACGGGCGCGCGCCGGCCGGAGATTGACGGGCGCGCGTTTCAAGGCTTGCCGCCTGGCTTGCGCGGCGTGCATGCGCTGCGGGCGATGGTGTACGATACACAAATGCAAGGCGTGATGCTGCTGCAGGCGATGTCCGCGCCGCGCAAGCCATGGCGCGTCAATTCCGAAATCGGCGATCAGGCTGGCGGCTGCATCACCGGCGCGCCGCTGCTGGATTACCAGCGCATGGATGTTGCGCTTGAGCCCAAGCCAAAAGCCAAAAAGCTCGGTGATCCCATCCCGCCGATGACGAGCCTCGAGCGCTTGATCGGGCGCGAGCTTGAGGCCGATGCGCTCAACGCGCTTGACCTCATGGATAATGGCAAGCCCGCCAATCTCGCGCTTTTGCTTGAGGTTGGGCTTGCGGCGGGGCGCGGCTATATCGATAGCCAATATCCCGATCCGAATTTCGATTTGCCTGAGTGGCGAGGCTTAAATTGAGCGCACCCCGCACCTTGATCGTCGCCGTCACCGGCCATCGTCTCAACCAATTGCCGGAGAGCGAGCGCCCACGCATTCAAGATGAAATCGCGCGCTGCCTTGAACAAGCCGAACGCGCGGCCCGCGCGGCCACCGGCGCGCCCGCGCGCTGCGTGCTGCATTCGGCCATAGCCGAGGGCGCCCGATCGCTACGCCGCTGACGCAGCGCTCGCGCGCGGCTGGCGGCTGGTGACGCCGTTGCCGTATTCGGTGGAGCGATACGAGGAAGATTTTCCCGATCAGGACAGCAAAGAGCATTATCAGCGCTTGCTTTGGGCCTCGCGCCGGGTGCTGCCGGTGTCTGATGAGCTTATCGCCAAGACAGGCGGCGGGGGCGCTGCGCCCTATGCGGCGGTTGGGCGCGCTTTGATTGAGAAGGCGGATTTGCTTTTGTGTGTGTGGAATGGATTGCCGCCCAAAGGGCCGGGCGGCACATCGGAGGTCGCGGCGCTGATGCTGGAAAAGGGCGGGCTTGTGCTTTGGATCCCGGCCGATGGCGGGGCGACCAGGCTGGTCGCGCCTGCGCCGTTGCCGCGCGCCGGCAGCTTCCGCCGCGCCTTGCATGAAGCGCTGGCGGCTGATTTTGAACGGATCGCGCGGCCCGAGGCGATGCGCGTAGCATGACGCATGTGATCATCGTCGGCGCTGGAATTGTCGGGCTCATGTGCGCGCGGCGGCTGATCCATCAGAGCGTGCGCGTCACGCTGCTGGAGGCCGAGCCTGAGGATTTCCACGTTTTCCGGCCCGCTGCGTCACAAGCCGCCGCCGGCATGCTCGCGCCGTTTGATATCGAAGATAACGCCTATCTCGACGCCACGCTGGCGGCGTTCGATCTCTGGAAAGAGAGCGTTGAGCGCGCGCCTTGGGGGGCGCATGTGCGCTTTGGCGGCGGGCTGATCGGCGCCGCCAGTGAGGCGGACGCCGCCGCTGTGCAGGCGCGGGCGATGGTGGCGGGCCGTAAAGCGCGCCATTGACGCGCGCGGAGATCGCCAAGCGCGCGGGCTTTGACATCGCGCTCGATCACGCGGCGTTTGTCGAGGATGAGGCGGTGGCCAACACGCTGCCGCTGCTGGCCGCGCTCACAGAGGAGGTGCGCAGCCTTGGCGCGCTGGTGCGGCATAATGCGGATGTCGCGCGCGTGGATGGCCATAGCGCCGAGACGTTTGAAGGCGATCGCTATGAGGGCGATGCGGTTTTGCTTGCGCCTGGGGTCTGGGCGAACGCGGCGCTTGTTGAAGCCGCGCCCGTGCTCGGCCGCGTGCGGCCCGCCAAGGGCCATCTTGTCGCGGTAAAAACCTCAAAGCCGTTGCAGGCCAATGTGCATGCAGGCGGAATTTATCTCGCGCGGCGCGGCGATGAAACGGTGCTTGGCTCGACGCTGCAATATGATCGCTATGAGCGCGGCGTCGAGGATGAGCAGGTGCAAAAGCTTATGGCCGCAGCTGTTTCACTCGCGCCCGGCCCGATTGCGCCGGCAGGGCGCGCATGGACCGGGATCCGGCCGATGTCGCCTGATGGGTGGCCGATCATTGGACAGAGCAAGCAAGTGCTTGTCGCGGCCGGGCATTCGCGGCAAGGCTGGTTGCTCGCGCCGCTCACGGCTGAGATCATCGCTGCGCATATCGCGGGCGGGCCTGCGCCTGCGCGCGCGTTTGCGCCGCAAAGGTTTGAAACATGACATTCGCAATCGAACTCACGCCCGAACAAAGCGCCATCAAAGCCGCGATCGAAGATATTTGCGAGAAATACGACGATCAGTATTGGCTCAAGATCGATGACAGCGGGCGGTTTCCTGATGAATTCGTCAATGACATCGCCGCTGGCGGCTGGCTTGGCGTGGCCATGCCCGAGAGTGTCGGCGGGGCAGGGCTGGGGCTCACAGAGGCTGCGCTGATGATGCAGACGGTGGCCGCATCCGGCGCGGGCTTTTCCGGCGCGAGCGCGATCCATCTCAATATTTTCGGCCTCATGCCGATCGTGAAATTCGGCACGCCCGAGCAGCAGGCGCGCTTTTTGCCGCCGGCAATCGATGGAACCGATAAAGCGTGCTTCGCCGTCACCGAGCCCAATTCAGGGCTTGATACCGCGAGCCTGGAAACGCGCGCGGATAAGGTCAGCGGCGGCTATCGCATCCGTGGCCGCAAGATTTGGACGACGAACGCCCAACGCGCCAACAAAATCCTCCTCATCGCGCGCACCACGCCGAAGCATCAGGTGAAGCGCCCCACCGAAGGGCTTTCGCTGTTTTACGCCGATTTCGATCGCGCGCGCATCGAGGCCAACCCAATCCCGAAAATGGGCCGCAAGGCGGTGGAGTGCAACACGCTGTTCATCGAGGATTTGGAAGTCACGGATGCGGAGCTGATTGGCGAAGAAGGGCAGGGCTTTAAAATTCTGCTCTCGGGCCTCAACCCAGAACGCGTGCTGTTCGCGGCCGAAGCCACCGGGCTTGGCCATGCGGCGCTGCGGCGCGCGGCGCAATACGCCAAGGAGCGCATCGTGTTCGGCCGCCCGATTGGCCAGAACCAGGGCGTGCAGCATCCGCTGGCCAAATCGTGGGCTGAGTTGGAGGCCGCAAGCTTGCTCGCGTTCAAAGCCGCCGCGCTTTACGACGCCGGCAAGGAATGCGGCGCGGAGGCGAACGCATCAAAATATCTTGGCGCGGAAGCGGGCTTTCGCGCTTGCGAAGCCGCGCTGCTCGCCCATGGCGGCATGGGCTACGCCAAGGAATATTATGTCGAACGCTATTTCCGCGAAGCGATGATCGCGCGCATTGCGCCGGTGAGCCGCGAGATGATCCTCAATTTTATCGCCGAGCGCGTGCTTGGCTTGCCCAAGAGCTATTGATGAAACTCGCGCGCGCCGCCGCCCTTGCGCACAAATGGCTGGCTTTGATCGTCGGGGTGCAGCTCCTCTTTTGGGTGAGCTCCGGGCTTTTCTTTTCGGTGTTTCCGATTGAGCGGGTGCGTAGCGAGCACCGCATCGCGGCGCAGGCGTATCCGGCGCCGGATGTTGCGCTGTTGCGCGCGCCGGCGGAGGTGGCGGGCCTGCTGCCTGAGCCGCCATTGCGCCTCACCTATGAGAATGACGCCGCCGGCCATCCCGTTGCGGTCGCGGAGTTCGCTGCGCGCGCGCCGATTCTGATTGATCTTGCCGATTGGCGCATCGCCTCCCCGCTTTCGGCGGAGGCCGCGCGGCACATTGCGCAAGTTTATGTGGCGGAGGCCCCGCCTGTGCGCGACGTGCGGCTTATCACCGAAGAAAGCACCGAATATCGCGGGCTGTTGCCGGCGTGGCGGGTGGCGTTTGACGACGCCGAGGGGCTCGCGGTTTATGTCGCCGCCGATACCGGGCGCGTCACGGCGCGGCGTTCAGATCTTTGGCGCGTGTTCGACGCCTTGTGGGCGCTGCACATCATGGATTGGCGCGACCGCGAGAATTTCAACAACGGCCTTTTGATCCTGGCGTCATTCTTGGCGCTGGTTGTGGTGCTCAGCGGGTTTGTGCTTGCGCCGTACCGCTTCGGCTGGCTGCGCCGCAAGCCGCGCGCTTAGGTCGGCGTTTCGGCGAGCACCTTTTGGATCGCTTGGCCGAGCGCTTCGATGTCGATCGCGCGCATCGCCCGCAACGCGGCAAGCTGCTCGGCCTCTGCGCGCAAGGGATTGCTGCGCTCCAGCCGCTGCGAGGGCTCCGATTCGGACCAGAGCACGGCGGCTTCAAGATCGGCGGGTTCTAAGCGCGCGGCGACGAAGCGGCCGATCCAATCTGCGAAATCGCCGCTGTCGAGCCCATAGATCGCCATCTGCTCGACCTCCACCGCAGAGAGGCGCTCAAGGAACGCCGCGCCAAGCCGGCCCGCGAGCGCCTCATGAGCTAGGGCGAGGGGCTGGGTTGTTGCGGGCAGGGCGCTAAAATCGCCGGAGAGCGCAGTGTTGAGCAGCGTCATCACCAAATCGATCGCGGCGACGACATAGCGGCCGCCTGTCTCCGATTCATAATAAGCGAGCGCCGCTTCCAAATCGGCGGCGCTGGAATTGGCCGCAAAATAATTGCTCATCTCGTCGATAAAGACAGTGGCCGGCGCGGTGAACGAGGCTTCCAGCATCTGCGTCAGCAGCAGCCGCTGCCGCTCCGAGAGGTTGACGCCTTGCTGCTGCAGCGTGGCTTCGATGCCGATGATCGCGCCGCGGACAAACAGATCCTCGGAGCCGCCAATCGACACAAAGCGTCGCGCAAGCGCTTGGCGCTGCGCGCTATCGGCGGCTTCCGCGCTCTGGCTTTGCGCCAGCGTCGGCGCAGGGGCCAGGCTGGCGATCAGCAGTGAGCAGATGAGCAAAATCGCGCGCATGATGTTCTCCCCAGCGCAGCATCAGCATTTTGCCGCCCGCCCCGCAATCGCAAATTGTGGGTGTTTGTTTTGCTTGCGTATTCTTTGCGCGTCGCCGCGCCGTTAATCGCGCCTTCATAAAATCAGCCCAGCGCTGAAGCATGAGCGATCCGATCGCCCCGGCCGGCCCTGATGCAGTGCGCGCTGCGATACGGCGCGCGGCTGATGCGACGGGCGTGAATTTCTCGCTCCTGGTCGAAACCGCGCGGCGCGAAAGCGCGTTCAATCCCGAAGCGCGCGCCGCCACCTCCTCAGCCACTGGCCTGTTCCAATTTATCGACAGCACCTGGCTCGACATGGTGCGCCGCCACGGCGGCCGGCATGGGCTGGGGGCCGAGGCTGCCGCGCTCAATCAGGGCGCGGATGCTCAAACCCGGCAGGCGATTTTGGCTCTGCGCGCCGATCCAGAGCTCTCGGCGCGCATGGCGGGCGAATTGGCGCGGGAGAACGCGGCGGCGCTGCAAGCCCGGCTCGGCCGCAGCCCGAGCGCCGGCGAGCTTTACGCAGCGCATGTGATGGGGCCCGCCGGCGCGGGGCGGCTGATCGAAGCGGCGGCGCAAGGCGCGCCTGATGCGGCGGCGCTGTTTCCGCGCGAGGCGGCGGCCAATCGCGGCTTGTTTTATGCGCAAGGAGAGGCCCGCTCGGCGCAAGGGCTGCTGGATCGGCTCTCGCTCGACGCCGAGGCGGGCATTGGCGCGCGCGGGCGCATCGAACTGGGGCGGAGCGGGGGCCCGCTTTCGCCCGCCTTGGCTCAGGCGCTCTTCACCATGGCGCTTTTGCCGTTGCTGCAAAGCAGCGCCGATGATGAAGCGCGGCCCGATCCGCTGCGCGCGCTCAACGCCTATCGCGTGCAGCGTTAAGGCGGCGTTGTTCTTCCGGTGCAACGAATTTCGTCAAGCCTTCGTTAAGCGCTCGCGGCAACGGTGGGGATACTGACTCGCCGCTCGGAGTTTTTCTTCGCATGTCTGTCGTCACCATGCGCGCCGTACTTACGGACAGTGATATTCGGACCTTGATCAAAGGTCCCGATGATGAAGAGCGCGCGCATGTCGCTCATAAGATCTGCCGCTGCATCGAGGATGCGGAACTCACGGCCGATGAGCGCGCGCACGCCGAGAGCATCCTTTCCATCATGGCGCAGGATGCGGCGGTGCTGGTGCGGCGTGCGCTGGCGGTGACGCTGCAAAACTCGCCGCGGCTGCCGCGGGAGATCGCAACGCGGCTGGCGCAGGACGTGGATTCCATCGCCCTGCCGGTGATCCTCAATTCGCCGATGCTGACAGATGCCGATCTCATCGAGATCGTGCGCGCAAGCCCGCCGGCCAAGCAAGTCGCGGTGGCGAGCCGCGAGCGTGTTTCCAGCGTCGTCACCGGCGCGATCGCGCAATTTGGCGCCCCCGTGGCGGTGGAGCGGGCGCTGGCCAATGACAACGCCGTGTTTGAAGAAGCGGCGCTCGACACCGTGCTTGAGCGCTTTGCCGGCGTTTCTTCGGTCACGCGCGCGATGGTGCATCGTGAGGCGTTGCCGCTGGCCGTGACGGAAAAGCTGATCGCCATCGTGACGGGCGAGGTGTTTGATCACCTCGTCAACAATCACGAACTGCCGCCGCAATTGGCGATTGATCTCGCCGTCGGCGCGCGTGAGCGGGCGACGCTTGATATCGTCGAGCAGGCGGGGCGGCAAAAGGATGTGGGCCGCTTTGTGCAGCAGTTGAACTTGAACGGGCGGCTCACGCCCTCGATCATCATGCGCGGACTCTGCCTTGGCTATATGGAATTTGTCGAGCATGCGCTGGCCGAACTTGCCGGCATGTCGCACCAGCGCATGTGGCTGCTTGTGCATGATAGCGGCCCGCTTGGGCTGAAGGCCGCGTTCGATCGCGCCGGCTTGCCGCCGCGGCTTTACAGCTCTTTCCGCGCGGCGATCGAGGTGTATCACAGCGTGGAGCGCGAGGGCGTCGAAGCCGATCGGGGCCTGTTCCGGCGGCGCATGCTTGAGCGCACGCTGACGCTGTTCCAATCAGTTCCGAAGGATGATCTCGATTATCTCTTAGAGAAATTGGATCACGCGGGCGGGCGCACGCCGCAAGCCGCCGCCGTTCACTAACGCAAGCACGCTTCCGCAAATGGGCCGCCGCCGCGATCAAAGCCGGCGATGGCGAGCGTGCGCGCTTCGCTTGCGCTGCGCACAGCCTCGGCCGTGACGATGATGCCGGCCGCGCGCGCTGCCAGCAGGCGCCGGCCGAGCGGTGTGCGATCGCCATCGGCAAGGCCAAGGAAGGGATCAAGGTTTTCCGGCGCTTGCAGCACGACCTCGGCGTAGAGGGCGCGGGCGCGGGCGCCGAAGGGCAGCGGGCATTCTGGATCCCCGCGCAGGCATACGCTCCAGCCGCGCGCGCGCAGATCTTCCGCGAGCGCGGGGCCAGCGGACACCATCTCGCGCTCATCGAGCTCAAAGCAGAGCCCGTGGCGGGTGCAGCCGGCCTCAATGGCCGCTTCGCACAAAAGATCGGCTTCCAAATGGCTCTGGATTTCGGCCGGGATGGCGAGGGTGAGATTCACATGCGCCCGCTCACGCCAGGCCATGCGCGCCGCGCGCAGCACGCGCGCCAGATGGCTGAACGCAAACGCCTGCTCAGCCGGCGCGCGCGGGCGCACCACGCCCGAGGCGATGGCGCCCAAACGCAGATCGACGCGCGCGCCGATCGCGAAGGCCAGAGGCGCCGGCTCTGCCGGGCGGCGGAAGGGGATCACGGTCATTGAGGGCGTGAGCATGCGCCGCCGCAGTTAAAATCACGCGGATAAACAAGGTGAAAAAGGCGTTATCCGCAGTGCGCTCAGCGCGGCGCGACGCCGAGCTTTTTCGACCTCGGCGGCCAGCATTTTCAGCACTGCCCGCCCTGTGGGGTGCTCGGCGGACTTGATCTGGTCACGCACGATGGCGCGCAGGCTGTCCACATGCGCGGAGGCAAGGCGGGGCTCTGCGCGCGCGGCGGCCTTGCCGGCGCTGGTTTCAATCAGGCGGCACAGCGAGGCGGCGATCTCTGTCGCCAGCGGATAGCCGTAGCTTGCGCCCATGCCCTTGATGTCGTGCGCCACATCCATCAGCTGGGAAAAGGGCCGCATCGCTCCACCCGCTCTGCTCGGCCGCCTGACGCGCCGTTTGCAGCTTGGCGACATCCGTTTCCAGCCAGCTCTGGAAGGAGCCGCTCATGGCCTTGAGCGTTTCATCGGCGCGGGCGACGGCGTCGGCGTCAAACACGGGCGCTGCGCCGTCAAATACGGGCAAACCAGCGTCGCGCGCGGAGATGATTTGAGCCTTGGGGCGAGTCACCGCGCCAGATTCACCGGACTTGGTGAACGGAGCGTTGATGCTCATACATTGAATTGTTCGCGCAGGATGCGCTCGTCCAGGGCGTGGCCTTGGTCAAACAGAAGCGTCAGCGCCGCGCCGCCATCCTCGCGCACCTCGACGCTTTTGATGTCGCGGGTTTCGAGATTATCGGCAGCGGCGCTTACGCCGCGCCGTTCGGCCTCGAGCACCTCGATGCGCACATGCGCGCTTTGCGGCAACAACGCCCCGCGCCAGCGGCGCGGCCGAAACGCGCTGATCGGCGTCAGCGCCAAAAGCCGGGCGTTGATCGGCAGGATCGGCCCATGGGCGGAGAAATTGTAGGCGGTGGAGCCGGCGGGCGTGGCCACCATCACCCCATCGCAATGCAGTTCCGGCATGCGCACCGCGCCATCGACGATGACGCGCAGGCGCGCTGTTTGGGCCGTTTGCCGCAGCAACGAAACCTCATTGAAAGCGCGCTCGGCCACGGTGCGGCCGTCCAGGGTTTCAATCCGCGCCACCAGCGGGCGCACCCGCACTTGCTCGGCCTTGGCCAGCCGCTCGGCCAAGCCTTCCTCAAGGTAATCGTTCATCAGGAAGCCGACCGTGCCGCGGTGCATGCCGTAAACCGGCTTTTTATCTTTCAGCCGCTGACGCAGCGTTTCCAGCATGTGCCCATCCCCGCCGAGAGCGACGATGATGTCGGCTTCCGCGGCGCCGTAATCGCCATAGGCGTGGCGCAGCCGGCGCAGGGCGTCCTGCGCTTCGGGGCGGGCGCTTGCGGTGAAAGCGAGTTTCATGGGATCGCGGCTTTGCCTTGGAGGCTCATCGGGCTAAACTTGTATCATAAATAGGGACGGAGTGCGAACCATGGCCGATGATGCAGGCGTTTCCCTAAAAGGGCGTGTGAGCGCGGAGGAGTGGCAGGCGCGCGTCGATTGCGCGGCGCTTTACCGGCTCGTGGCGCTGCATGGCTGGGACGACATGATCTTCACGCACATCTCGATGCGCGTGCCGGGGCCTGAGCACCATTTCCTGATTAACCCCTACGGGATGTTCTTTGACGAGATTACCGCTTCATCGCTGGTGAAGGTGGATCTTGAGGGAAATATCGTCGCGCCGACGCCATTTTACATCAATCCGGCGGGCTTCACGATTCACTCGGCCATCCACGCCGCGCGCGAGGATGCGCTGTGCGTCATCCATTTGCACACGGATGCGGGCGTCGGTGTTTCGGCGCAAAAACACGGGCTTTTGCCGCTGACGCAGAACGCGCTTTTGGTGCTGCCGCAATTGGCGCAGCACGAATATGAAGGCGTGGCCCTCAATCTCGATGAGCGTGAACGGCTGGTGCATGATATCGGCGATAAGAACCTCATGCTGCTGCGCAATCACGGCACGCTTTCTGTGGGCCAAACGGCGGCGCAGGCGTTTGTCGGCATCTTCTTTCTTGAGCGCGCGCGCCCAGCAAGTGGCGGCGCTGTCGGGCGGGCTCGAGCATGTGCTGGTTGCGCCGGAGGCCGCGCAAGCTGAGGCGCGTGGGCAAAGCGCCGGGCTCGGCATGGTGTCGGGCCTCGCATGGGCCGGGCTCAAGCGCCAATTGGATCGCAAAAATCCAGGCTATGACGCCTGAATACCAACGTACCGCTTGGCGCCCTGTTTCGGGTGTGTAACGGTAATCTCGCGTAACGCGCGAGTGTGGGATGGGGCGGTTTCTCTTGGGGGGCGAGTATGGCGCTGGCGGCGGCCAGCGCAGCCGGGCGCGCCAATGCGAGCGCCTGGATCGCGCCCGAGGGCGGCCAGGAAATCCTCACCGGCGCCGCGGGCATGCGCGCCGATGTGATGGTGTTTGAGAGTTCCGCCTATCTCGAAGCGCCGCTCGATGAGCGGTCATCGCTGATTTTTGCGCCTTGGAGCGAAACCGCCTCGGATCTGCAAAGCGGCTGGCGCGGGGAGGCGGTGGTTGGCGTCAAGCGCGCCGTTTTCCGTGATGACGCAAGCGTGATGGCGGTGCAGGGCGGGCTCTATTGGCGCTCAGATCCGCCCGGAGATTGCGGCGAAGGCGGGATCGAGGCGCGCTGGCTGGGCGGGCGCAGCTTCGGCGGCGGGCGGTTCGTGAACCTGGAACTTGGCGCGCGGGCTCTGGATGAGGGGTGCCTGGGCGGGCGGGCGGAGCTCACGGCGGGCTTCAGGCCGCGCGAAAATTGGCTCGCCATGGGGCAAATTTTCTACGATGCGCCGCAGGACGGAGAAAAAAGCCTTCATTTCCAGCTCAGCTTGGTGCGCTTCGACGACAATGATCGCGGAATACAGCTGGGTCTTCGCACGCGGCTTGACGGCGGCGGCGAGACCGCCCTTGTGCTAGGGATGTGGCGGCGGCCGTTCGGGTGAGGCCCCCGCGCCGGTGACACACCTAGACACACATCCGCAAAGGTTCTCGGTTTAGAAGCGCGCGATGGGCGGTTTATTCAAAAAGTACGGCTTCGCCGCGATCGTTGCAGGGGCGCTGGCCGCGATGGCGCTGGTGGTAGCGGGCAAATCCGTGTTCGGCGGCGTTGGCGCGTTGATCGGCGGGCAAGGCGGGCCGAGCGCGCCTGGCGCCGGGATGGCGACGGGCGTGAATGTGGCGGCGGCCACGCCGCATCTGTTTACCGACGGGGTGCAGGCGATCGGCACCGCCCAAGCGCGTGAAAGCATCATCATCACGCCGAAAGTGGCCGATACAATCCGCGTCATTCGCTTTGATAGCGGTGACCGGGTGCGCGCCGGCCAAGTTCTGGTTGAGATGTCGAGCGTGGAGCAGATCGCCTCTGTGGCCGAAGCGCGCGCCGCCAACGAAGCGGCCCAGGAAGAATTGCGGCGTTTCCAGGAATTGTACGATCGCGGCTTTGCCTCACAGGCGCGGATCGATGCGGTGCGCGCGGCGGCGGACGCTGCGCGGGCGCGGCTGAATGCGGGCGATTCACGCGCCGCTGACCGGACGCTCCGCGCCCCGTTCGCGGGCGTGGTTGGGCTGCGCACCGCAAGCCCTGGCCAGTACGTCACCCCCGGCACCCAGATCGGCACGCTGGATGATATTGCTGAGATCAAGCTCGATTTCGACGTGACGGAAACACAAATCGCGCGGCTTGCGCCAGGTGTCGCCATCATTGCGCGCACTGCGGCGTTTCCGGATCGCACCTTTCAAGGCACGATCGATCATGTGGATACGCGCGTGAACCCGGCCACGCGCACGGTGCGCGTGCGTGCGGTGCTGCCCAATGCCGATGAAGCGCTGCGCGCGGGCATGCTGATGACGGTGGATGTGCGCTCAAACCCGCGCGAGGCGCTTTCAGTGCCTGAGATCGCCATTCTTGAACAGGCCGGCGCCTCTTATGTCTATCGCGTCAACAGCAGCGAGAACGGGCATGTGGCCGAACGCGTCGCCGTCACCACAGGCCAACGCGCGGGCGGGGCGGCGGAGATTTTGTCCGGCCTTACCGCGGGCGATCTTGTGGTGATCGAAGGCGTGCAAAGCATGCGCCCTGGCGCGCCGGTGCATATCAACAACGCCGCCGCCGCCGACGGCGGCGCGCCCTCGCCGGCCGCCGGCGAATTGCGCCCGCGCGGATAGGCCGATGACCCTTTCTGATCTCTCGGTGCGCCGTCCCGTCCTTGCGACGGTGTTTTCTTTGCTGATTATCGCCTTCGGCCTGATCGCACTGACATCGCTGCCGCTGCGCGAATTGCCGGATGTGGATCGCCCCATCGTGTCGGTGAACGCCACCTATCCCGGCGCCTCGGCCGAGGTCGTGGAAAACCAAGTCACCCGCATCATCGAAGATCAGCTTTCCGGCATCGACGGGATCGACGTCATCCATTCCAACAGCCGCGACGGGCGCTCTTCGATCAATATCGAGTTCTCGCTCGATCGCGATCTTGAAGACGCCACCAATGACGTGCGCAACGCCGTCAGCCGCGCGCGCGGGCAATTGCCGCCGGATTTGATGAGCCGGTCATCCGCAAAGCCGACGCCGACGCCGAGGCGATCATCTGGTATTCGCTGGAATCGACCACGCTCGATCGCGATCCAATTGACCGATTATGCCGAGCGCTACGTGGTGGACAGGCTCGCCGTGCTCGACGGCGTGGCCAATATTCAGATTGGCGGCTCGTTCCGCCCTGCGCTCCGCATCTGGCTCGACACCAACGCCATGGCCGCGCGCGGGCTTACGGTGCAGGATATCGAAACCGCGCTGCGTGCGCAGAATATCGAACTGCCCGCCGGCTATGTGCAGAGCCAGGAGCGGGATTATCAGGTGCGCGTCGCCCGTGCGTTTGAGACGCCCGAGCAATTTGAACGCTTGCCGCTGCGCTCGGGCAGCGATCCCAATGCGGTGGTGGTGCGGCTGGGCGATGTAGCGCGCGTGGAGATGGCGCCGGAGGAGACAAGGCGCATCTTCCGCGGCAACGGCAATGATCAGGTCGGCCTTGGCATTGTGCGCCAATCGCGCTCCAACGCGCTGCAAGTCGGCGAACGTGTGAAGGCGGAGATTGAGCGGATCATTCCAACGCTGCCGCCCGGCACGAACATGATCCTCACCGCGGACTCCACCGTGTTCATTGACCGCGCCATCGGCCGCGTGGGGCAAGTGCTGCTGGAATGCACCATTCTCGTGGTGCTGGTGATTTTCCTTTTCCTCGGCTCGTGGCGCGCCGCCTTCATCCCCGCGGCGGTGATTCCGGTCTGTTTGATCGGCGCCTTCCTGGTGATGTCGGTGTTCGGCTTTTCGATCAATTTGCTGACGCTTTTGGCGCTGGTGCTCGCCATCGGGCTGGTGGTGGATGATTCCATCATCGTGCTCGAAAACGTGCAGCGCCGGGTCGATACGCTAGGCGAGCCGCCGCTGGTCGCGGCCGAGCGCGGCGCAAAGCAGGTGTTTTTCGCGATCGTGGCGACCTCCGCCGTGTTGGTTGCGGTGTTCACGCCGCTTCTGTTCGTGCGCGGCTATGTCGGGGCGCTGTTTGTCGAGCTTGCGGTGGTGATCGCGGGAGTGATCGTCATTTCAGCGTTCTGCGCGCTCTCGCTGTCGCCCATGATGTGCTCAAAGCTGGTCAAGCCCGCGCGCTCATCGACCAAGCTCACCGCGTTCGTGGATAAAACCATGGGCGCGGTGCGCGCCTCCTATCGCGTGTCGCTGGAAGCGGCGTTGCAGACCAAAGCGCTGGTGTTCGCCCTGTTCGGCGCCGTGGTGCTGATGGGCGGCTTTTTGTTCAGCCAGCTCTCGTCGGAGCTGACCCCGCCCGAGGATCGCGGCGTCATCATCGTATGGGCGCAAGCGCCCGAAGGCTCCGGCTTTGAATATATGAGCCGCGTGATGGGGCAGGTGGAAGAAATCCTCGCCTCTTATGTCGAAAATGGCGAGGCGCAGCGGGCGATGGTGATGGTGCCCGGCTTTGGCGATTCCGGCACAAATCGTTTTTCATCCGGCATGGCGCGGGTGTTTTTTGGCCGATTGGGAAGATCGAGACCGCAGCGGCGCCGATATTGAAACCGAGATGAACCAGCGCCTCGGGCAGATCCCAGGGGCGACGATCCGCGCGCGGATGGTCGGCGCCTTCCAGGGCGGCGGCGATGGCGCGTCCATCGTTTTGCTGGGCTCAACCTATGAGACGCTCGCGCCGGTGGCGGATGCGGTTGTCGATCGCCTGCGTCAAAGTCCGAATTTCCAACGTCCGCGTTCCAATTACGAGCCGACATCTCCGCGCGTGCTCGTCGATATCGATCGCGAGCGCGCGGCGGCGCTTGGCGTTTCGGTGCAGGCGATCGGGCGCACGCTCGAGGCCACCATGGGCCAGCGGCGGGTGAACACCATCACCGATCGCGGCGAGGAATATTACGTCTACATCCAAGCGGCGCGCGAGGAGCGTTCCAATATCGACGATCTGTCGAACAAGTTCGTGCGATCAGATCGCACAGGCGAACTTGTGCCGCTCTCGACGCTGGTGAGCACGCGCACGGTGGGCGATGCGTCCGAGCGGCGGCGGATGAATAGGCAAGCGGCGATCACGATTTCGGCCTCGATCGCCGGCGATTACGCTATTGGCGACGCGATGGTGGAATTGAACGCGATCGCCCAGCAAGCGATCGGCGATGCGCCGATCACAGTCGATTACACAGGCGCCGCGCGCCAATACCGCGAGGCCTCAGGCGCAATTTTGTTCGCCTTTGGCTTTGCGCTGCTCATCGTGTTTCTGGTGCTGGCGGCGCAGTTTGAAAGCTTCGTGCATCCGCTTGTCATCATGCTTTCGGTGCCGCTGGCTGTGATGGGCGGATTGTTCGGGCTTTTCCTGTTCGGCGAGACGCTGAACATTTACAGCCAGATCGGGCTCATCATTCTCATCGCGCTGGCTGCCAAAAACGGCATCCTGATTGTGGAGTTCGCCAATCAGCTGCGCGATGAAGGCCGCAGCGTGCGCGATGCGATCCTTGATGCGTCCGATCTGCGGCTGCGGCCGGTGCTGATGACATCCATCGCCACGATTGTCGGCGTGGTGCCGCTGATGATCGGCCATGGGGCGGGCAGCGAAAGTCGCGCCACGATCGGGGTGGTGATTTTCTTCGGGCTTCTGGTGGCGACGATGCTGACGCTGTTTGTCGTGCCGGTGTTTTACGATCTGCTCGCGCGCTACACCAAATCACCGGACGCCACCGCCAAGGAAATCGAATCCTTCGAGCATAAGGACGCGCACGCGCGCCCGGCGGAATAGTCAGTCTTCGGCCGTCGCCACCAGCAGATAGGCGATCAAGTCGCGGCGCTTGGTCGCGTCGCGCACGCCGGCGAACGCCATGCGGTTGCCCGGCAGGAACGAGCGCGGGTTCTCCAGCCAATGATCGAGCTGCTCTGGCGTCCAGGCGAAATCGGCGGCCTGCACCGCAGGCGAATAGCTAAAGCCTTCCAGCGCGCCGATCTCGCGCGTGAACACCCCGTGTAGATTGGGGCCAACGCGATTGCCGCCGCCCGCGGCCACCGTGTGGCAGGTGCGGCAGGTGGCGAATTCACGCATCCCGGCTTCAAAGCTGGCCTCATTGTAAGGCGCAGGCAGGGCTGTGACGCGGGCTTGCATCTCGGCCGGATCGAGCGCGGGGGCCGCTGCTGGGGCGGCGGGCGGCGGCGATGTGGGCGCGCTGCTCGGGGAGGGCCCGCATGCGGCGAGAGCGAGCAATGAGGCGCAAAGAAAAAGTTGGCGCATGTAAGATTATTCCCCCCGCGAATTTACGTGCCGCCTGGGGGACTCGAACCCCACGACCCCCTGATTACAAATCAGGTGCTCTACCAGCTGAGCTAAGGCGGCGCGCCGCACTTTTGCCAGCCTCTGCGCCAAGACGGAAGAGGAGGGACGCAACTCCCTTTGCCCCAGGCGCCTGACTATGGTTAACCGGGCCGGGCTGGGGCGTTTGGCGGACGAACAAGCAGGGGACGCGCGCATGAGTTTCTGGAATTCGCTGTTCCGCGCCATTTTCGGCAGCCGTGGTTCGAGCCCGCCGCCACCGCCGCCTCCGCCTGCGCCGCCGGTTACGCCGCCCGCGCCGCCGCCCGCACCACCGGTTACGCCGCCGCCTGCACCGCCGACCGCGCCGCCAGCGCCTCCGGTTGCGCCGCCCGCTGGCCCGCCTGCGGGCTTCACGCTTGCCTCGCTCCGCGCCGAGAACGCCGCGCGCCTCACCGACGCTGAGATCGCCGCCGCCGCCTCGCGGCTCGGAGTTGAGGTCAATGTGCTGCGTGCGCTGATCTCTGTGGAAAGCGCAGGGCCGGGTTTCTCAAACAATCGCCCGCTGCTCGGTTTTGAGCCCTATGTGTTCAGCCAAAGCACCGGCGCGCGCCATGACGCGAGCCACCCGCAAATCTCTTCCTCATCGAGCCGCGCTTATCTTGGCGGCAATCAGGATACGCGCTGGCAAAGGCTTGAAGCGGCTTACGCGCTGGCGCCGGAGGCGGCGCTCGGCGCGGCCAGCTGGGGCGCGTTCCAATTGCCGGGCCGCTATTTCGCGCAAGCGGGCTACGCCGATATTTACGCCTTTGTGCGCGATCATGCGCATTCAGAGGCGCGCCAACTTGCGGCGTTTGAGGCCTATATCAATCGCGCCGGCCTTGGCGCTGCGCTGCAAGCCAAGGATTGGGCCGCGTTCGCGCGCGCCTATGAAGGCGAGGCGGGGGCGGGCCAATATGCTTCGGCCTTGCAGCGCGCCTACGCGACTTTCCCGCCGGCTGCCGGCGATGGCTATCTCGAAAGCCTCGTCGCCGGCTCGCGTGCGCCGCTGACGCGCGCTGATTACGAAGCGATCGCCCAGCAATTGGGCTGTGAGCCTGAGGCCGTTCAGGCGGTGGTCGAGGTCGAAAGCGGCGCGCTTGGCGCCTTCGCCGCCGATGGGCGCCTGATCATTCTTTATGAGCCGCATATCTTCTCGCGCCGGACCGAGCGCCGCTACGATGCGAGCCACCCCACCATTTCCTATCGTACGTGGGACGCTTCCAAATATCCGCGCGCGCAAGAGGCGCGCTGGGAGCAGCTGCGGCAGGCCTATGCGCTCTCGCCGCAAGACGCGATCGCCTCAGCCAGCTGGGGCAAATTCCAGATCATGGGCTTCAATCACGACGCTTGCGGATTTCCCGATCCAAAAAGTTTCGTGGCGGATATGTGCCGCGGCGAAGTGCAGCAATTGAAGGCGTTCGCGAATTTCGTGCGCGCCAACAAGCTGGATGACGAGCTTCAGCGCAAGGATTGGGAAGGTTTCGCCGCCGGCTACAACGGCGCAGGCCAAGTGGAGCGGTATGCGCGCCTCATGCGTGAGGCTTATGCGCGCTTAAAGCCGCAGGTTTAAGGGAGGGGCGATCATGGGGTTTTTCAATTGGCTGTTCGGCGCGCTATTTGGCCGTAAGCGCAATCAATCGCCGCCGCCTCCGCCGCCGGTGACCCCGCCTGCGCCGCCTCCGGTGAGTCCGCCCCCTGTGACGCCGCCGCCCCCTGTAACGCCGCCCGCGCCGCCGCCGGTGACCCCGCCACCGCCGCCGCCTGCGACGGATTATCTCGCCACGCTGCGCGTGCAGGATGCTTCGCCGCTGACGCGCGCGGATTTCGAGGCGATCGCGGCGCGTATGAATTGCGAATGGGAGGCCCTGGCGGCTGTCGCCGAGGTCGAGTCAGGCCCGCTTGGCGGCTTCGCTGCGGATGGCCGGCTGGTGATCCTGTATGAGCGGCATCTGTTCTCGCGCAAAACTAACTCGGCTTACGATGCCTCGCACCCGCATCTGTCGAACCGCACGCCCGGCGGGTATCCGCGCAGCCAGGCCGATCGCTGGGCGCAATTGGCGGAAGCCTTCGCGCTTGATCCCGAAGCGGCGCTGCAAAGCGCCAGCTATGGCCGCTTCCAGGTGCTGGGGCAGAATTATCCCAATCTCGGCATGGCCAACGCGCATGAATATGTGAGCAAGCTGGCGCGATCTGAGCGCGATCAGCTGGAGGCGTTTGAAGGCTTTGTGCGCGCCAACAGCCTCATAGATGAGTTGCAGCGCAAGGATTGGGCGGGCTTCGCCAGCCGCTATAACGGCCCAAGCTACGCCCAAAACCAATACGACGTGAAAATGGCGCAAGCCTACGCCAAGCTGAAAAACACCCCTATCGCCTAAGCGCTTGCGCGCTAGGGGCGGTGCGCCTAGGTAGCGGGCCTTATGGCCCGTTACCTCATCACCTCCGCGCTTCCGTACATCAACGGCATCAAGCACTTAGGCAATCTCGCCGGCTCGATGCTGCCGGCCGATATTCACGCGCGCTTCCGCCGCCTGCAGGGCCATGAGGTGCTCTATATCTGCGCCACCGATGAGCACGGCACCCCCGCTGAGCTCGCCGCCGCCGAGGCCGGCCAGGACGTGCGCGCCTATTGCGATGCGCAGTATGAAATCCAGCGCGATGCGTGCGCGGGCTTTAAGCTTTCGTTCGATCATTTTGGCCGCTCGTCCAACCCGCCCAACCACAAGCTCACGCAGGCCTTCTGCGAGGCGCTGGAAAAAAACGCGCTGATCGAGGAGCGCGTCTCCAAGCAGATCTATTCGATCGATGACGGCCGCTTCTTGCCCGATCGTTATGTCGAAGGCACATGCCCCCATTGCGGCTTTGAGCGCGCGCGCGGCGATCAATGCGATAATTGCGGCACGCTGCTTGACCCGATCGAGCTCATCAATCCGCGCTCGAAAATTTCCGGCTCCACCAATGTCGAGCCGCGCGACACCGCGCATCTTTTTTTGAAGCAGCCCTTGATGCAGGATCGCATCCGCGCCTGGGTGGATCAAAGCACCGAATGGCCGCCTCTTGCGCGCTCGATCGCTTACAAATGGCTCGATGAGGGCCTGATCGATCGCTCGATCACGCGCGACCTTTCCTGGGGCATCAAGGTGACGCAGAATGGCCAGCCCCGGCCCGGCTTTGAGAACAAGGTGTTCTACGTCTGGTTCGATGCGCCGATCGAATATATCGGCTCAACGGTGGAATGGTCGCAAGCGGGCGGCGGCGATTGGGAGCGCTGGTGGCGCACCGATAGGGGCGCCGATGACGTCACCTATGTGCAATTCATGGGCAAGGATAACGTCGCGTTCCACACCGTTTCTTTTCCCGTCACCATCATGGGCTCGGGCGAGCCTTGGAAGCTGGTGGATCGCCTCAAAGCGTTCAATTGGGTGACATGGTACGGCGGCAAGTTCAGCACATCGGAAAAGCGCGGCATCTTTATGGATCAGGCGCTTGATCTTTTGCCGAGCGATTATTGGCGCTGGTATCTCATGGCCAACGCGCCCGAAAGCGCGGACGCGGCCTTCACGCTGGAGCAATTCCAGCAAACCGTGAACGCCGATCTCGCCAACGTGTTCGGCAATTTCGTCAACCGCATCACGCGGTTTTGCGCCTCGAAGTTCGAGGGCGTCGTGCCCGAAGGCGGCGCGCCGGGCGCGCTTGAGCAAAAGCTCGAAACTGATCTTGCCGCGCGGCTTAAAGCACTCACCGAATTTCATGAGCAGATGGAATTCCGCAAGGCGGCGGCCGAGCTGCGCGCGATGTGGGCGGCGGGCAATGAATATCTGCAAGTCGCCGCGCCCTGGACAGCCTTTAAAACCGATGTGGAGCGCGCGGCGGTGGGCGTGCGCGTGGGGCTGAACCTTGCGGCGCTGTTCGCCATCCTGGCGCAGCCCTTCATTCCGGACGCGGCGAAAACCGTGCTCGATGCGATCGGCGTGCCTGATCAGCATCGCGCATGGCCCAAGCAAATCGCCGGCGCGCTCGATGCGTTGCCGCGCGGCCTCGCCATTACCCCGCCTGACGTGTTGTTCAAGAAGATTGAAGACACTGATGTCGCCGCTTGGGCGGAGCGCTTCGGCGGCGGTTGACGACGCGTTTTCGACAGGGGCGCAACCAGCCGCGACGAGCGTGCTTCTTTTTCTGCCATCGCAGCCCGATTGTGGTCGCATTGCCTTGCGATAGGCGCCGGATGCCGCAAACGATGAAGAACGCGCCGATCATGGGCGGGCAAGCAACGCCCGCGTTGAGCGATGCGCGCATCGTCAATCAAATTCGCATGGTGCTCGCGCGCGGCAGCCGTGTGCATGTGCCGGATTTTTTTCACGACAGACGCGGCGCAGGTGCTGTTTGAAGCGTGCCGTGAGCTCGAATACAGCGTCGTGTTTCAAGGCGCGCAGGGCGCATATGACGTCAAAGGTGCTGATATTGGCGCGCTCAATGTCAGCCAGCGCGTGGAACTCACCACCGCAATCAACGCCCAGGCCAGCGCGGGCTTTCAATATTTGTTCGATTCTTACCGCATCAGCGATGAGGTCGAGGCCGGCCGCTTGACGCAAGGGCCGCTTGCGGATTTTTTTAGCGCACTGAATGCGCCGGAAATGATCGCAGGCCTGCGCGCGCTCACCGGCGATGACCGGATCGAATATCTGGACGCCCAGGCCACACGCTATCGCCCCGGCCATTTCCTCACCGTTCATGACGATCACCAGCCCGGCAAGGATCGGCTTTACGCTTACGTCATCAATCTGACGCCGACCTGGCGCGCCGATTGGGGCGGGCTGCTTATGTTCTTGGATGAAGATGGGCATGTCGCCGAAGCGTTCACGCCCCGCTGGAATGCGCTCAACATTCTGAAAGTGCCGCAGCCGCATGCGGTGTCGGTGGTGGCGCCGTTCGCGCGCGGGGCGCGCTACTCCATCACAGGTTGGATGCGCGCGCGCAAGCCATAGCCGCGGCTGGACGAGATCGCGGAACGCCCGTAAAAATCCGCTTACCGTGAGGGTTCGCGGGAGGGGCGGGCATGGAAATTCTGGATCAGGCCGTGGCGTATCTGCGCGAGGGCTTCGCCAACATCAACAATCCCAAGGGGCTGCTGATCGCGCTCGCTGCGGTTGTGTTCATGGGGTCGTGGAAGCAATGGCTGCCGCTTTCGGTGGTGGCGCTGGTGATTCATATCGCCATCGATCAGCTTCGCCCGGTGCTGAGCGGCGGGGAAGGCGATGTGCGCTTGCCCGAATTGCTGAGCGAAAGCTTCTGGACCCAGGCGCTTGTGCTGTTCCTGGGCTATCTCGTGATCATCGGCATCTTCTATTTCCTGAAGAGCCTCATCTTCCGCCGCAAAGCCGCGCACTAAGCTTTCGCGCGCGCCGCTTCATAAAGCGCGATGGCTGCGGCGTTGGAGACATTGAGGCTCTCCATCGCCGGCGATCGGGATGCGCGCGCGTTTCTCGCAGGCTTCGGCGACGCCGGGGCGCAAGCCCTTGCCTTCGGCGCCGAGCACCAAAGCCGCCGGGCGATTGCCGGCCAGCGCATCGCTGATCGAAAGCTCGGTTTCGCCTTCCAGCGCGACGGTGAGGTAGCCGTAAGAGCGCAGCGTTTCGATCGCGCGGCCGATATTGATCACGCGCACGTGCGGCACGATTTCCACCGCCCCGGTCGAGGCTTTGGCCAGAACGCCCGTCAGCGGCGGGGATTTGCGGTCCTGCATGATCACCGCGCGCGCGCCGAACGCCGCGGCCGAGCGAAACACGGCGCCACGTTCTGCGGATCGGTCACGCCATCGAGGATGATCACGCTGCGCCCGTCAGGCGGCGTGCAGGCGGCTTCCAGCGAGAGCGGCTCAAGCGGGAAGGCGCGCACCGCCAGCCCCTGATGCACCGCGCCTGGAGGCAGCATGCCGTCGATCGCGTCGGGATCGAGGATCTGGGCCTCGATTGCCTCCGGCAGCCGGGACGCAGCATTGCGGGTGGCCACGACGCGCTCGATCCGCCGCGCGGGGTTGGCGAGCGCGGCCAAAACGGCATGGACGCCCCACACCCAGGAGGGGCCGCCGGTTTCTTCCTCAAATTGCCTGCGCGGAATGCGATTGGGCGGCTTGAGTGGGGGAAGGTGCTTAGCTATAGGACGCGCTCCGTGATTTCAGGCGATGCCTTACAGCCGCTTGAGCCTTCACGGAAGCAGGGCCGGAAGGGTGGCCGAGTGGTTAATGGCAGCAGACTGTAAATCTGCCCGCGAGAGCGTACGCTGGTTCGAGATCCAGCCCCTTCCACCATCCCACGCTCGCGTAAGCGAGGGTTGGATGGTGTCCTCCGTAGCCTTGGCCAAGGAGGACGTACGCCACCCGCGAGCTTCGGATGGCTTACGCCGAGCTGCGCCAGAGCGGTTGCGGGTATAGCTCAATGGTAGAGCCGCAGCCTTCCAAGCTGAAGACGAGGGTTCGATTCCCTCTACCCGCTCCATTTCCCTGTTCGCTGATGCCCGTACGCGTCTGGACAAGCCCTGAAAATCCCTCATATTTAACGGAAATTAGGCCGCAAGCGTCCAGCCGTGTTCGCCGGAAGCCTCGATCCACTGGGGGCTTGGTTGGGGGCGTTTTGAAAGTCCTGGGGGCACTTTGAGGTGCGCCGGGGGCATTCTGGAAAAAGGGTGAAGGAAAAGCATGGCCCTCACAGACATTGCAATCCGCAATGCCAAGCCTGGCCCCAAGCCGTTTAAGCTGGCGGACGGCGGTGGCTTGCATCTGCTGGTCACCCCCGCTGGCGGCAAGCTGTGGCGGCTAAAGTACCGTATCGCCGGCAGTGAGAAGCAATTGGCGCTGGGCGCCTACCCCGCCATTGGTCTGAGCGCCGCCCGCAAGCGGCGTGATGAAGCGCGGGCAATGATCGCGCAAGGCAATGACCCCGCGCGCGAAAAGCAGCGTGACAAGGCGCGGGCGCGTCTCCAGGCGGCTGACACTTTCAAGGCCATCTCTGCCGAGTATTGCGCCAAGCGCCGGCTGGATGGCGGTAAGGGCGGCTGGGCGCCCGCCACCGCCGCCCGCAGCGAATATCTGCTCTCCCAGCTCAACAGCAGCATTGGTCCGGTGCCTATTGCCGAGATTGGGCCGGCGGACGTGCTGGCGGCGATCCGGCGCATTGAGGCGAAGGGCAATCTCGAAAGCGCGAAGCGGACCTTGCAGCTTGCCGGGGCTGTGTTTCGCTACGCGGTGGCGACGGCGCGGCTGCGCTCGGACCCGACGCGGGATTTGCGCGGCGCGCTGACAGCGCCCACTGTGACGCATTATGGTGCGATTACCGACGCCAAGCGCGCCGGGGAATTGCTCCGCGCCATCGACGGCTATGAAGGCCATGGGCTGACCAAGCTGGCCTTGCAGATTTCGCCGCACGTCTTTGTGCGCCCCGGCGAGCTTCGCCATGCTGATTGGAGCGAACTCGATCTGGACGGCGCGCTATGGATCATCCCTGCCGAGAAAATGAAAATGCGCCGGCCGCACCACGTCCCGCTCTCGCGTCAGGCCGTTGACCTGTTCAGGCAGGCGCGCGCCGTCTCAGGGCCGAACGGCTACGTTTTCCCTTCGATCCGATCCCGCGTGCGGCCCATGAGCGAGAACACCGTCAATGGCGGCCTGCGGCGGCTCGGCTACGCCAGCGATGAAATGACGGCGCATGGTTTTCGCGCGATGGCGTCAACGCTGCTCAATGAGAGCGGCAAATGGCATCCCGACGCCATTGAGCGTGCGCTTGCCCATGGCGACACCGACAAAGTGCGCGCGGCCTATCATCGCGGCGCGCATTGGAAGGAGCGCGTCGAGATGGCGCAATGGTGGAGCGATTTTCTCGATCAGCTTCGGCGCGGTGGGGAGGTCGTGTCCTTTCCCGAGCGTGAGGCTGTTTGATCGCGCTAGCACTGCAGAAGCGCTATTGAGTTTGCGCCTATCACTGCCGCCCAAATGAAGGCCAGTATAGAGCATCGCGTTGCTCGCCGTCTCTTGCCGCTTGTGTTCTGGTCAATTCAACGGTGCTGCGCCGGCCACGCCTTCGCACACGTCGCGGTTTGCGCGGCCATCAGGCTCTATAGCGTGCGGATCGTGTTGCAGGCGTATCGCCCGGCTACGTCGCCGCGCGCTCGTGCGCCTTCCTTGACCCGTTTTCCGGCGCGGGCGCGCCATCACGAGGGACGGGCCTCGAAGATGCGCCCCAGACCATGAGGCCCGGCCATGCTGGATAAGATCACGGAATTCGTTTCCACTCACAAAGTGACGTCGGCGGTGATCGCCGGGGTCGCCGCGCTGGCGGTTTTTGGCATGTCCGATCGCGGCGGAGGCCAGAGCCCGACACCAGCCGACAGCGGCTTTTCGACCCCTGGCCCCGGCGCCTCTGGGCCAACGAATACCGGCGCGCCTTCGGGCACGACTCAGCATGAGGTGATCGATCCCAACGGTTTCGCTCAGCCAGTGCGGGCGCTGACGATACCAGTGCCGCGCGGCTGGCAGGCCGAATCCACCATTCGCTGGGACAATGTAAACGGCCAGTGCAGCTCCGGCATGGCGAGCCCGCACATCCGCATGACAAGCGGGCGCGATCTGATCGAAATCCTGCCCGGCTATCTGGCGACGACAGATGCTTCCAACATCACCAATCGCGGCTCACGCCCCGGTGATTTTTGTGTGGTCGCAAACGTGCCGACCGGAGACGCATTGGTGCGCACGGTGATGCTGCCGCGTATGCGCCAGGGCGTGCGGGTGGACCGCATCGTCAACGCGCCGCTTACGCCGAGTCTTCAGCAGATGAAGGCGCAACTTGATCAGCTGGCGCAATCCTCGCCCGGCATGCGTGTGGATGTGTATCTGATCGAAGTGTGGATCACCCACTCTGACGGCACGATCGAAGTGATGGCGCTTGATGGCTACGCCATCTCGTACCCGCAAATGATCCAGGGCGTGCCCCCGATTGTGCTGAACAACAATTCCGGCATCCTTTCAGTCCGCGCTGCTTCCGCGCAACGAGCGCAGGAATTGCTGCAAACCGCGCGGGGGTTGATTTCGGCGGCACAATGGGATCCGCAATGGCGCAGCCAGATCGATGAGACGCTGCGCACGGTTTCCGCGCCGCCGCGATCAAGCGCTGGCCCTCGCGGTGGACCCAGTCCTGGCGTCGACATGGACCGCTGGCGCCGCGAACAAGAGCGCGATCACCGCCAAAACCGCGAATTCATTGACACCGTCATCCGCGAGGTTCAGCGCTGCTACGACCCCGAAACGGGCCGCACCTATGAGGTCTCAATTCATGTCGGCTGCTGAGGTGGGGCGGTTGTGGCCTTTCCCGAGTGCGAGGCTGTTTGATGCAGCGATTTTGCTGCGCACATAGAGTCTGGCGCGGTCTCAATGCCGCGCTGAATTGGTTCCGTACAAGGGAGAAAGTGTCATGACCTAAGAAGGCCAAATCCAAACCCCTTAGCCCCCCTCGGCAAGCGCATCATCGCCGGCCTCAAGGACGCCATCGCTTACGCCAAGGGCGAGCCCAGCGGCGTCGTGGTGCACACGCCGGCGGCGTTGGAAAAAAGATCACGCAAGGGTCGAAGCAATGAGCAAGAACGCGATTGCCGAAAGCGAATTGTGGGCGGGGCCGTTTCCGATGTTGCGCACATGGAATGGTGATCCCATCGGAGAACGTGATTGCTTCCTTGTTACGCGCGGCGCGCCTTACAATGGGCCGGGGCTCTATGCGGTGCGTTTCGCCGATGGTGCCGAAGCGATCTGCCGCCTAGAGCGCGACCTTGGCGACGTGCGCCGCTGGCGCGTGCTACCCGAAGGCGGCGATGTGCAAGAGCTTGACGTTAACGCGCTCACCATCATCGGCGGGCTTGAATGGATCTTCCGGCCGGCGCCCAATTATCAGCCCGCCGCTTACGAGCCCCGCGCCTTTCCAACGTCAAAGTGAACGTACGCAAAGGCTTGCCGCGCGGCGGTTGTGGTGCGACCAATCGAGTGCGGATAGGGTAGCTCCCGAAAAGCCGGCCCGCACCGGCCTGCCGCGTTTCATTCCTGCGGAGCGTCAGCGGAGGCGCGACTATGGCGAAGCGTCGGCGCGCCAGACTTCCACCGCCATCGAAGGAATCCTTCGCAGAATATCTTGAGGCTGAGGGCGAAGGCGCCACGATTGTTCAGACACCTGAATTTTATATCGAGGCAATCGCTGCCGGCGACTTTCTGGAATTGCATCACAAAACTGTCGCTGCACTTTTTTTTTATTTCTGCAGAGCAAGGGCTTCTCAATTTCTCCGGTCTCGGAGGCGGAGGTGGAGGCAGACGCGGCCGGCGCGCTTACAAAGCGCGTGCGCGAACTGCATAAGCAATTGCCCGCCGCGCCGAAAGAGACCTTGGCGCGGAGCTTGGTGTTAACACGCTCGCCGCCGCCGTCGCCGTGCTACATACTCGGCAGAGCGGCGGCGGAGCCGCAAAGGCGGCGCATGCCGGGTTTCTCCTCGGCTTGCAGGTTTCGGTGCTGGACAGCTTCGACGAAGGCATAATTGACGACGCAGCACAAACGCATGTCCGTAGGTGGCAAGCGCAAACTCACGGGCGGCAGGGCGGCGAGGAGAGAGGAAGAAAGGCGAAGCGGTGGGCAGACGAGGCGCGCCGCGATTGGGCCGCCTACTGCGCAAAGGAACCGTGCCGCGAAACTCGTCAATCTCGCACCGCCTGGGCGAAGGCCAATGCGGTCAAATATGGGAAGAGCCCGCGCACGGTGTATGAAGCTATTAAGTCCTGCTGAAAGTTTGCAGAAAGCATCTTCGCTGCAATCGCACGCGTCCATTCTCCCTTTCGCGCCCGCATCCGGGCGTGAACGGAGAAACCGCCAATGCCTCGCTTCTACACCGTCAAAGACTTCTGCCGCGCCTACGGCATGGGCCGCACGCGGCTCTATGACCTGATCGCCGCCGGCAAAATCCAGGCCGTCAAGGATGGGCCGAAAACCCTCATCCCGGTGGAAAGCGCCGAAGCCTGGGCAGCATCGCTGCCCCGGTTTAAGTCCGGCGCGGCCAATGCCGCCACCGCGAACCAATCGTGAGGGGCGCACGCCATGAGCCATCAGTGCAAACCCGCCGCGCTGGAAGGCGCGACGGGTTCTGAGGATGCGTTTTGCTTGGCGGCGACGCATCACGAATATGGCCGCGCCACCGCGCGCGAGCAAGGCCAGCTTTTGCGAGCCGCGCTTGACCTCGCGTCGATCGGTCTGCGGCCCATCCCCATGATCGCTGCCGCGAAGCGTCCCGCGCTCAGGGGGTTGGCGTGAGCGTGCCAGCATCGATCCTTGCGCGGTGGCTGCGTTGTTTGCCGATGCGCCGCATGCCACCGGATTTGCAATCGCTGCCGGCGCCGGCGTGTTCGTCATAGACTTGGATCGTGGGCACGCCGATGGCGCGGACGGCGTTGCAAGCTTTGCGGCGCTGATTGCCGAGCACGGTGGCGGCGAGCCGCTGGCGCTTGGCCCGCGCACGCGCACCCCGCGCGGTGGCGTGCATCTTTGGTTTGCCTGCGATCCGGCGCTGCGTGTCCGCAACACGGTGGCGATTGCGCCCGGTGTTGATGTGCGTGGCGACGGCGGCCTTGCGACGGTGGCGCCTTCGCCTGGCTATCGGTGGGAGCCTTCGCCATGGGAGCGTGATTTGCCGCCGGCGCCCGCTTGGCTCTTGCGATTGATCGCACCGCCACCGCCGCCGGCCAAACCGCATGCGCAGGTGCGGCCATATCGCGGCGATGCCAGCCCTTACGCCAAGGTCGCGCTGGAACGCGAGCTAAGGGCCGTAGCAGGCGCGCCGGCAGGCTCTCGCAATGCCGCGCTGTTCAAGGCCGCAGCTTCGCTCGGCAGTTTGTGTGCGGCCGGGATGCTGCCTGCCGAGCCGGTGGCCGCTGCGCTGCTGGAAGCCGCCACCGCGAACGGCCTGATTGGCGAGGACGGCGAGCACGCCGCACGCGCCACCATCGCCAGCGGTTTCAAACAGGGGCTCGCGCATCCGCGCGCCATTCCTCAACACAAGAATTGGAGGCGTGTATGAGCGACGCCCTTAAAGCCACCGTGGCGCAATTTCCCGCGCCGGAAGCGCAAGCGCCGCTGGTATTTCCACCGCCAATCGGTTTAGCCGATTTTCTCAAGCTCGATATTCCACCGCGCGAGCTGCTGCTGGCGCCATGGTTGCCGGCGAAGGGCTTGGCAATGATCGCCGCGCCGCGCGGTATCGGTAAAACCTTCGTCGCGCTGAATGTCGCCTACGCGGTGGCGAGCGGGGGAGCTTTCTCGGCTGGCGCGCGGAGCACGCGCGCCGCGTGCTCTATATCGACGGCGAGATGCCGGCGGTGGCGCTGCAAGAGCGTTTGGCGCGCATCGTTAAGGACGCAGGCGCCGCGCCTGCCGGCGATGCGTTGGCGCTCATGGCCGCCGACATGGGCGAGCAAGGCGTGCCTGATCTTTCAACGCCAGAAGCGCAAGCCGCGCTCATGCCGGTGTTGGAACCTTACGGCCTTATCGTCATGGACAACCTATCGACGCTTTGCCGGACAGGGCGCGAGAATGAGGCGGAAAGCTGGACTGCTATGCAAGGCTTTGCGCTGGCGCTGCGGCGGTCCGGTAAATCGGTGCTGTTCATCCACCACACTGGCAAGGGCGGCGCCCAACGCGGAACCTCGCGCCGGGAGGATGTGCTCGATAGCGTGCTGTTGCTGAGACGCCCCGATGATTACGACGCCAAGCAAGGGGCGCGCTTCATTGTGACCTTCGACAAGGCGCGCGGCTTTGCCGGGGCGGATGCGGAAGCGTTTGAGGCGGCGCTGGACGCCCACGCGGGCGTATGGAGCGTGAAGACCGTTACCGCTTCGCGCGATGTGGAAATCAGGGAGATGAAAGAGCAAGGCTACAGCGTCCGCGACATTGCGAGGGAACTGGGCGTCGGCAACGCCACCGTGCAACGCGCCTTGAAGCGCCCCAATGGGAGCGCTCATGCCGAGCCCTGATAGCGAACACAGGCGGAAAAGCGTTCCGCGTTCCACACCCCTAGGAACGGAACGCGGAACGCTTGGCGATTTTGCGGAACGGAGCGCGGAACGCCAAGCGGAACGCGGTGGCGGCGCTTCCCTCAAAATCCTTGCGTTGCAAGCCTTGGAGCGGATTGCGGAGCGGAACGGCAGGCGGAACGCCAAGCGGAACGGCAGCGTTCCGGGGCGTTCCGCGCAAATGTGCGAGCGGAACGCCCTTGCGGACGCCAGCGAACGCCTCGATTGGCGCGCCTATTTTGCCGAGCGCGCCGCCATCCGCGAGTATGACGGGGGCGTGAGCCGCCCCGATGCGGAGGCAGGCGCGCTTGCCGATTGCGTGGCGCGGTGGCGGGCGCTCCATCCCTTGCAAGCGGCTGACGATGGCCTGTGCGCCCATTGCGGCGGGCCGGGGCAGGGGGGCACGCCTGTGCTGGCGGCTGGCGGTCATGCCTGGCTTCACCGCCGCTGCTGGCCCGCCATGGACGCCGCATGCGAGCGGGTGGCGCGGCTGGCGGTGGAGGTGCTGCTGGGGCTGCGCTGAGCGGCAGACCCCGCCCCCTCCGAAAACATTTGACCGCCAAAGCCCGGAACGGCGCGGGTACTCTTTCTTGCGCCGCCGCAAGTTTCAGGGAAATGGTGCGCGGGTCCTTCCCGGCGATCCGCGTAGCAGGGGCGGACGGGGGCCCCAGCCCTTTGCAGTGCGCTATCGTGCTTTTGTGCTATGTATTTTCCAAAGGGTCCACCGTGAACCGCTCGCGTTCGTCCGTGTAAACAGCGGCGTCAGTATATAGCCGGCAGGCATTGCTCACGGCCCAAGCGCGGACATTTGGGGGCATGATTGGGGGCATCTTAAAGATCGCATTGGCTACGGCCCTTTGTTTCCAGGGGCCGTAGGAGGTTTTTGGATTCCCTCTAGCCCCGCCAAGCCGCCCGCCGATTGCGCAGGCGCGGGAATTGTTCACGGCTCTGTGATCTCACCCATTGCTACCCTGGCGCGCGCGCCGATAATGGAGGGCCAGAGATGGGGACGCCGCCAATGTTCAAAGCTGGCCCAAGCGCGATTGCCGCCCTGATATGTGCGCTAGCCGCTTGCGCCGCGCCGGCGGCTGACGGGCCAAGCGCGCCGCGCGAAATTCGCGTCGGCGCGGCCGAAACAGCGGCGCAGAATGTGGAGCGCGGCGTCTCGGAAGGGGAGGTCGCCGCCGCGGTGCAGGCGATGATCGCCGCCGCGCCCGTATGCTTTGCCTGGCCCACGCTCTGGTTGCAGGATGGCGGGCGGCGCACGCTGTTTATCGCCCGCTACGATCTCATGGCCCGCGATTGGGGCGCGGAGATCGCCTCCTCCAGCCTTGAGCGGATGGAGGAATTCGTGGCCGCGGGCTTTCTCACCCGCCGCGCGCGCGACGAGCTTGGCCCTGGCGCTGTGGAGTACGCGCTCACGCCGGCGGGCGATGCGATCATGACCGGCTCGCCTTATAGCGGGGAGCGCCCAAGCTTCTGCGCGCCGGCGGAGCGGCGGCTGCTCGCCGTCACCGCGACCGAGTGGGGGCAGTTCGATTGCGGCAATATGCGCGTGCGCTTCACACATGTGGGGGAAGGCTGGCCCAGTTGGGCGCAGGCCGAGACCATGCGCGCGCGCCTGGCGCAAAGCTGGCCCGCGCCCGGCGCCGAAGCGCAAGGCGCTGTCACGTTCGCGCGCCGCTGGATCAGCAGCCGCAATCGGCAAAGCGGGCTTGGCCGGGGGGAGCTGGCGTCAATGTGCTTTGACGCGAACCGCGCGCGCGTGATCGGTGATGATCTTGTGCTGTTTAGCGGCGGCTGATTATTCCAGCACGAACGTGACCTTCATGTTCACGCGCCATTCGCTGATCTTGCCGTTCTTGCAGGTGACTTTGATATCCTGAATCCAGGCGCCCTCGACGTTTTCGAGCGTGTCTGAGGCTTTGCTGATGCCGGCCTCGATGGCCTCTTGCAAGCCCTTGCTGGAGCCAGCGTTGACTTCGATCACTTTGGCGACGGCCATGGGCGTTCTCCTCTGAAAGCCCCCGCCGCAACAAACTAGGCTGCAAGGCGGCGTGCGCCAAGGCGCCCGCCGCCCGCCGACGCCGATCAGGGCCGCAAGCGCACGCCCACGAGCACGCTCGCCGGCGCCCCGGCAAAGCCGTTCACCGGCTCATAGGTTTCATCCAGCACGTTATCGCCAGCCACGTAGAGCAGTACGCCGTCATTGACCGCCCACGAGGCCGAAACACGCACGATCTCGTAGGAACCGGCGCGCCCCGTTCCGGCCCAGAAGCCGAAATCGTCATACGTCGTATCGAGCCGCGCGCCGACCTCGCGCCAGGAAAGCTGCGCCGCGAACGGCCCATGCTCTGCTTCAAGCGAAGCGCTCCAGCCGTGGCGCGGGCGGCGCGCGAGCGCTGTGTCGCTGCTGGCGTCGCGCGCATCGGTGTTGGCGTAAGTGACGCGCGCGGTGAGCCAATCAAGCGGCCGCAGCGCGATGCGCGCCTCGGCGTAATCGATCTCGGCTGCGTCGATATTGGCGTAGGTGAGGCCGAAGAAGCCGATCAGGTTGTCGATTTCGCTTGAGCGATAGAGCGCGCCAAGCTCCAAGCCATTTTCGCGGCCAAACAAGGCAAAACGCGCGTCCGCGCCGGCCTCCCAGCTTTCGCCGGTTTCGGGATCAAGATCGGGCGCGCCATAGAACGGCACGTAGCGCTCATAGAGAGAGGGCGCGCGGAAGCTTGTGCCGTACGCGGCGTAGACGCGCAGCGCGGCGGTGATGTTGTAGGATGCGCCGGCGCGCCAAGTGGTTTCGCCGCCGAAGCCCTCATAATCATCGTGGCGCAGCGCCGCCGTCAGGTTGACGGGCCCGAGCGCGCCTTGCGCGCCGGCGTAAACACCCCAATGCTCCTGCGTTCCGACGATGGCGGAGCCCCAGCTCACGGCGTTGATCTTCTCATCTTCCACGGTGGCGCCGCCGAGCAACGTCCAGGGCGCCGAGGCGCCATTCGGCGTCGAAATCCGCAAAGCGCCGCTCGCCATGAAATTCATCGCCCAGCACGCCTGCATCGGTGACCTCACGGTCGGTTTCCAGTGCGCCGCCGCTCAAGCGTAGTGAAGCCGCCGCGATCGGGGCCCATGTCGCGCCGAGGGCGCCAAAGCGCGCTTTCGCTGGCGATTTCGGTGAAAAGATTTTCGTCGATATTGCCGAACAGGCCCGGATCGTACTCCACTTGCGCATCGCGCCGGCGCAGCAAGAGATCGAGTGAGACGTTATCTGTCAGCGCATAGTCGAACACGCCCGTCAGCGTGTTGATGTCGGCGCCGTCTTTTTCACCTGTGTGCGTGCTGATGCGCTCGGGCACGATGTCGTAGCCATTGCTGGCGAACGCCGATCCTGTCACCGCATAGCGGAAACGCCCCAGCGTTCCATCGGCGCGAGCGTGGCCGTCAATGTATCGAACGAGCCGGCGGCCGCCTCAAAGCTTGGATTGAAGCCGCCTTCGCCGCCGCGCCGCGGCAGCACGTTGACAACCCCGCCCAGCGCTTGGGAGCCGTAGAGCGCGCTCATCGGCCCTTGCACCACTTCGATGCGGCTTGCATCGCCCAGCAGATCCTGGCCAGCGTCGAACACGCCCTCGGGCGTGGAGACGTCATCGAGCCGCACGCCGTCGAACAAAACCAGCGTGTGGTTGGATTCAAAGCCGCCGCTGAAAATCGAGGTTTGCTGACCGATTGGCCCGGTGCGCGGCGCTTGCAGCCCCGGAACCTGGGTGAGCGCCTGATCAAGCGTCACCTCGCCGCGGGCGCGCGCTGCGTCGGCGTCGATCACGACGACCGCCGCCGGCAACGCCGCCGCCGCCGTCGCGGTGCGCGTCGCGGTGACGATAACCTCGTCCTCCTCGGCCATGGCCGGGAAGGCGAGGGAGGAGGCCGCCAACAGGGCGGCGGTGAAATGATGTGTTTGGCGCATAGGAGCGTCCCTTTTTCGCAGACGCGCCCCGTCCCCACCGGCGCCTCATCACAGCGACAAGCGGGGCGCTCAGGCGATAAAACCTGCACGCGGGGCCGCCCGCGTCGCTGCTTCGGAGCGTTCCGGTTCGATCGGCTGGTCCCGGCCGGCGAACGAGCGACGTGCGGCGGCAGGTCTCCTGGCTCACGGGTCATCACGTTCCGCCGCCTTCCCAACCCCAAAATGAGAGGCCAGTGGCGGTTGGCGGAGCGCTCGCCGCTTACAGTTGCGGGCACAGCCGCGGATTTGGGGCTCGGTCCGAAAACCAACCCCTCACCGCGTTCCCTTTTCACGTCCTTGCGGACGAACCGTCGCGAACCGGGCTTCTAGCGGTGTTGTTTGCGGGCGCCAAGACGCCTACATGCGCGCTTGAGGGCTTGACGCGCGCTTCATGCCCGCTAAAGACGCGCACCTTATGAGCGCTTCGGCCGGGCCGTAGCGCCGAGACGCTTTACTAGGATCGCCGGAGAGACAGGACCCCAAGATGGCCAAGGAAAAGTTTGAGCGGAGCAAGCCGCACTGCAACATCGGCACCATTGGCCACGTGGACCATGGCAAGACGACGCTGACGGCGGCCATCACCATGGTGCTGGCGAAAGCCGGCGGCGCCACGGCGAAAAACTATGCCGATATCGATAACGCGCCCGAGGAAAAGGCGCGCGGCATCACGATCAACACCTCGCACGTCGAATATGAGACGGCGAACCGCCACTATGCGCACGTCGATTGCCCCGGCCACGCCGACTACGTGAAAAACATGATCACCGGCGCGGCGCAGATGGATGGCGCGATCCTGGTTGTGTCCTCGGCCGATGGCCCGATGCCGCAAACGCGCGAGCACATCCTGCTCGCCCGTCAGGTCGGGGTGCCCGCGCTCGTGGTGTTCATGAACAAAGTCGACATGGTCGATGACCAAGAGCTGCTCGATCTCGTGGAAATGGAAGTGCGCGAGCTGCTTTCGTCCTACGAATTCCCCGGCGACGACATCCCGGTGATCAAGGGCTCGGCGCTGGCCGCCGTCGAAGGCCGCGATGCCGAAATCGGCGAGCAAGCCATCCTCAAGCTGATGGAAGCGGTCGATAACTACATTCCGCAGCCGGAGCGCCCGATCGATCAGCCGTTCCTGATGCCGGTCGAAGACGTGTTCTCCATCTCGGGCCGCGGCACGGTTGTGACCGGCCGGGTCGAGAAGGGCATCGTCAAGGTTGGCGAGGAAATCGAGATCATCGGCATCCGCGATACCGTGAAATCCACCGTCACGGGCGTCGAAATGTTCCGCAAGCTGCTCGATCAGGGCCAGGCCGGCGACAATATCGGCGCGCTGCTGCGCGGCATCGATCGTGAAGGGGTTGAGCGCGGCCAGGTTCTGGCCAAGCCGGGCTCGATCAAGCCGCACAAGAAGTTCGAATCCGAGGTCTATATTCTGACCAAGGAAGAAGGCGGCCGTCACACCCCGTTCTTCACGAACTATCGCCCGCAATTTTACTTCCGCACCACCGACGTGACCGGCATCTGCCAGTTGCCGGCGGGCGTGGAAATGGTCATGCCGGGCGACAACGTGAAGATGGTGGTTGAGCTGATCACCCCGATCGCCATGGACCAAGGCCTGCGCTTCGCCATCCGCGAAGGCGGCCGTACGGTCGGCTCGGGCGTTGTGGCCAAGATCCTCGAATAGTCTTTAGCCTCAGGGTTAAGACGAAAGGGCCGCCCAATCGGGCGGCCCTTTTTTGTTGCATCCAGCGCGCCTTCGGCGCGCATCTGCTGTAAAAGGGGCCGCAAGGCCGAGGGAGAGCTTGCGATGGAACGTTTCGTGTTCGTGGCCGCGATTGTGGTGGCTTCGATCTTCGCGCTGGGGGCCATTTTCGGCAAAGGCGACGGCACTTTCTCCTTCCATTTCGACGATGACGGCAGAATGGCCGAGCTGGTCGAACTCACCGCCGGCGCGGTTCCCGCTCAGAGCTATGAGGCGGACGCGATCCGCCTGCGCCATGTGGCGGCCAGGGTGGTTGTCACCGTTGAGGATCGGCCTGATGTGGAAATCAGCATCGAAAACCCCGGCGCCGCGCCCACCCCAGAGATCAGCCTGGAGCGTGGCCGCCTGACCATCGATGGCCGCCTCTCCGGCCGCATCGGCGCGTGCCGGGAGGATGGGGTCGAGCTGCGCGGCTATGGCTTTGCCTTGTATGAGCAGGCGCCGCTGATCACCATCCGCGCGCCCCGCTCGCTTGACCTGAATTTCACCGGCGCGGGCCGCGCCGAAATAGGCGAGACCGAGGCGCTTGATTTGACGGTAAATGGCTGCGCGCACGCCGTCGCCGCCAATGTGGCCGGCGATGCGGATATTGATGTGAACGGCAACGGCCAGGTGAGCATCGCCGGGGTCGAGAACGCTGTGATTGATCTCAGCGGCTCGGGCCGGGTGCGTGTGGACGCCGTGCGCGCCAGCGTCGAGATCTGAAGTTAATGGCTCGGGCGGGGTCTCGATCGGGGCGGCCAATGGGCGTCTTAATCTCCAGAATCGCGGTTCGGGCTCCGTGGTGGTCGAATCCGGCGCGCTGACGGAGGCGGAGATTGACCTCTTCGGCTCGGGCCAGGTGCGTCTGAACGCCCCAGCCGAGCGGCTCAGCGTGTCGATTTTTGGCTCCGGGGACGTGGATGCGCCGGTCGCGATGGGCAGTTTGGACGCAAAAATCTTCGGTTCGGGCGATGTTCGGGTCCAATCGGTGAGCGGGGCCGTTAGCCAAGAAGTGCGCGGCTCGGGGACGGTGCGCATCGGCCAATAGCTTTCATGCTAAATAGGCTGGGAAACACGCCTTGACGCACCCTTCGCGCATCTGTATCTGAGCGCCCTTCGAGCCGGCTGTAAGCTTTGCTTAGACGCGGTTCGCAATAGACGCGACCTTTCATCCCCCAGCGCTCAACAGCGCAGAAATTTGGGTTTGAGGCGCGGGGCTCTTAAAGCCCCGTCCAGTCGCGGTTTTTGCGGATCTCCTGTCAAAGCCCAAAGCCGTTCGGAGCGGCGCAAAATTCGTCGGCGCGGAAAGGTCCGCGCCGTCGTGTTTTGCGTCTCGGGCCGCCCTCGCGCGGCGCGTGAAATTTTTGGGAATTGGTGCGCGATGATGCAGCAAAATATCCGGATCAGGCTCAAAGCCTTTGATCACCGCACGCTTGATCTGTCGGCGAAGGAAATCGTCTCGACGGCCAAGCGGACGGGCGCGACGGTGATCGGCCCCGTGCCGCTGCCGACGCGCATTGAAAAGTTCACCGTCAACCGCTCGCCCCACATCGACAAGACGAGCCGCGAGCAATTTGAAATCCGCACGCACAAGCGCGTGCTCGATATCGTTCAACCCACCCCGCAAACGGTCGATGCGCTGATGAAGCTCGATCTTTCGGCTGGCGTTGACGTGCAAATCCAAGTGCTCGGGTAATCGCGATGGCTGAAGCAGAAAAATTCCGCCGCACCGGCGTTATCGCCCGCAAGGTCGGCATGATGCGCGTGTTCGCCGAAGATGGCGCGCATGTGCCGTGCACCGTGCTCGATCTCGAAGGCTGCCAAGTCGTCGGCCGCCGCACGGTCGAAGCTGAAGAGTTCAAGAACGCCGCCGGCGAGGCCGTGGCGCTCAAGCCCAAGAAAACCCGCAAGAACACCGCCGCGGCGCCCGCGCGCGAGCCTAAGGGTGATGGCTACAACGCCGTGCAGCTCGCCGCCGGCGTCGCCAAGGCGAAGAACAAAACCCAGGCCGAACGTGGCCAGTTCGGCCGCGCCAATGTCGAGCCGAAGGAAGTTGTGCGCGAGTTTCGCGTCAGCGCCGAAAACCTGCTGCCCGTTGGCGCGCTGATCAGCGCCGAGCATTTCGTGCCGGGGCAGAAGGTGGACGTCTCGGGCCTCTCCATCGGTAAAGGCTTCGCCGGCGCCATGAAGCGCTGGAATTTCGGCGGCATGCGCGCATCGCACGGCGTGTCCATCACCCACCGCGCGCACGGCTCCACCGGCCAGCGCCAGGATCCGGGCAAGGTCTTCAAAGGCAAGAAGATGGCCGGCCACCTGGGCGATGAGCGCGTCACCACGCAGAATCTGCAGATCGTCCGCGTCGATGCCGAGCGCGGGCTTTTGTTTGTCCGTGGCGCTGTGCCCGGCGCTGAAGGCTCATGGGTTGAAGTCCGCGACGCCGCCAAGGTGGCGTTGCCGAAGGAAGCCCCCAAGCCTGCCGGCGTGCGTGAAGCGGCGGCGGCGGAGTAAGGGCCCATGAAACTCGATATCCAAACCCTCGACGCCAAAACGGCCGGCTCGATCGATCTCGACGATTCCGTATTCGGCATCGAAGAAATCCGCGCCGACATCCTGCAGCGCATGGTCAAGTACCAGCTCGCCAAGCGCCGCGCCGGCACCCACAAGACGCTCTCGCGCGGCGAAGTGAACCGCACGCACGCCAAGCTCTATAAGCAAAAGGGCACTGGCCAGGCGCGTCACGGCTCGGCCAACGCGCCGATCTTCCGCGGCGGCGGCCATGCCCACAATCGCCTGCCGCGCGATTATACGCATGACCTGCCCAAGAAGGTCCGCGCGCTCGCGCTCAAGCATGCGCTCTCCTCCAAGGCCAAGTCCGGCGAGATCGTGGTGCTCGACACCATCGCGCTCAAGGAAGCCAAGACGGCCGCGCTGCTCAAGCAGCTCACCGCGCTGAAGCTCGACAACGCGCTCGTGATCGCGGGCCCGGAAGTTGACGCAAACTTCGCCCGCGCCGTCGGCAATCTCGGCACGATCGACGTGCTGCCGAACGCTGGCCTCAATGTTTACGACATCCTGCGCCGCTCCAAGCTGGTGCTGACGCCGGCGGCCGTGGAAGCCATCCACGCCCGTTTCAACAAAGCTGAAGGGGCCGCAGCATGAGCGCGCTCAAGCATTATGACGTGATCCTCGCCCCGGTGATCACCGAAAAGGCGACGCTTCTCTCCGAGAAGAACCAAGTCGTTTTCGCGGTGCCGCTGACGGCGACCAAGCCCCAGGTGAAGGCCGCTGTCGAAGCGCTCTTCAACGTCAAGGTCGGCGCGGTGAACACCGTCCGCTCCAAGGGCAAAACCAAGTTTTTCCGCGGCCGTGAAGGCAAGCGTCCGGACACGAAGAAAGCCATCGTGACCCTGCTCGCCGGCTATTCCATCGACGTCACGACGGGGCTCTCCTAATGGCTCTGAAGCATTTCCGCCCCACCTCGCCGGGCCGCCGCGAGCTTGTGATCGTTGATCGCAGCGAGCTGTTCAAAGGCAAGCCGGTCAAAGCGCTCACCGAAGGGCTCACCAAGTCCGGCGGCCGCAACAATGCCGGCCGCGTGACCTCGTTCCGTCATGGCGGGGGCCACAAGCGCACCTATCGGGTGATCGATTTCAAGCGCCGCAAGTGGGATATCGAGGCTACGGTCGAGCGTCTGGAATATGACCCGAACCGCACCGCCTTCATCGCGCTGCTCAAGTACGCTGATGGCGAACTGGCTTACATCATCGCGCCGCAACGCCTGAAGGCCGGCGATAAGGTGATCGCCGGTGAGAAGGTCGACGTGAAGCCCGGCAACGCCATGCCGCTCAAGTCGATCCCGGTCGGCACCATCATTCACAATGTCGAGCTCAAGCCGCTTAAGGGCGCGCAAATGGCGCGTTCGGCCGGTACCTATGCGCAGGTCGTCGGCCGTGACGCCGGCTACGCGCAGCTGCGCATGGCCTCGGGCGAAGTGCGCATGGTGCCGGATGTGTGCATCGCCACCATCGGCGCTGTCTCCAACCCCGACAACATGAACGAAGTCTGGGGCAAGGCCGGCCGCTCAAAGTGGCTTGGCATTCGTCCTTCGGTTCGCGGCGTCGCCATGAACCCGGTCGATCACCCCCACGGCGGTGGTGAAGGCAAAACCTCGGGCGGCCGCCACCCGGTCACGCCCTGGGGCAAGAAAACGCGCGGGCCCAAAACCCGCAAAACCAAACCGTCGGATCGGCTCATCATTCGCCGCCGTCACTCCAAGAAATCGAGCTGAGGATAGAGGATGCCGCGTTCCGTTTGGAAAGGCCCGTTTGTTGACGGTTATCTGCTCGCCAAGGCCGAGAAGGCTGGCGGCGGCGCTCGCCCTGCGCCGATCAAGACCTGGTCGCGCCGGTCAACCATCATGCCGCAATTTGTTGGCCTCACCTTCCAGGTCCACAACGGCAAGACGTTCACCCCCGTGCTGGTGAGCGAGGACATGGTGGGCCACAAGCTCGGCGAGTTCGCGCCGACGCGTAACTATTTCGGCCACGGCGCCGATAAGAAGGCCAAGAGGAAGTAAGCCATGACGGTCGTGCGAAAGCCCCAACGCGGGCCCGACGGGAAGAACCTCCGCCGCGAAGCGTCGAATGAGGCCAAAGCTGTGCTGCGCTCGCTCCGCGTGAGCCCGCAGAAGCTGAACCTCGTCGCCCAATCGATCCGCGGGCTCTCGGCCGAGAAGGCCAAGAACGAGCTGCGCTTCTCGCGCAAGCGGATCGCGGCGGACGTGCTCAAGTGCCTGCAATCGGCGATCGACAACGCCGAGAACAATCATGGCCTGGATGTTGACGGCCTCGTCGTCGCTCAAGCCCATGTCGGCAAGAACCTTGTGATGAAGCGCTTTCACGCCCGCGCCCGCGGCCGTGGCGTGCGCATCGAAAAAGCCTTTTCTCAGATCACCATCGTGCTGCGCGATACGACGAAGCAGCCCGAGTCGGCGGAGGCCGCGTAATGGGTCAGAAAGTTAATCCGATCGGCCTGCGCGTCGGTGTGAACCGCACCTGGGACAGCCGCTGGTACGCCAACACCAAGGATTACGCGACGCTGCTTCATCAGGATCTCGCCATCCGTAAGTTCGTGCGCGAGAAGCTGAAAGCCGCCGGCGTTTCCAAGATCATCATTGAGCGCCCGCTCAAGAAGTGCCGCATCACCGTTCACACCGCCAAGCCTGGCGTCGTGATCGGCAAGAAGGGCGCGGATATCGAAAAGCTGCGCAAGGATCTGGCCAAGATGGCGCCGGGCGCGGAAGTGCACCTCAACCTGGTTGAAGTGCGCAAGCCCGAAACCGACGCCAACCTCGTCGCCGAGGGCGTGGCCCAGCAGCTCGAGCGCCGCGTTGCGTTCCGCCGCGCCATGAAGCGCGCGATGCAATCGGCCATGCGCCTTGGCGCGCAGGGCATCCGCATCAACGTCTCGGGCCGCCTTGGCGGCGCGGAAATCGCGCGCATGGAATGGTACCGCGAAGGCCGCGTGCCGCTGCACACGCTGCGCGCTGATGTCGATTACGGCTTCACCGAAGCCGATACGGCGTACGGCAAGATCGGCGTGAAGGTGTGGATCTTCAAAGGCGAGATCCTCGAGCACGATCCGATGGCGCAAGATCGCCGCGCCATGGAAACCGGCGAGAGCCGTGAACGCCGCGATCGCGACGAGCGTGGCCCCCGCCCGCCGCGCGATGATCGCCCCGGTGCTGACCGGGCCCGCCGCGGCCGCGGCCGCCGCGATGAAGCTTCGGATTCGGAAGGCTAACCCGCCATGATGCAGCCTAAGAAAACCAAGTTCCGCCGCGCCTTCAAAGGCCGGATCAAGGGACTGACCAAGGGCGGCGCCTCGCTCAATTTCGGCCAGTTCGGCCTGAAAGCGCTTGAGCCTGAGCGTGTCACCGCGCGCCAGATCGAAGCCTGCCGCCGCGCCGTCACGCGCGAAATGAAGCGTCAGGGCCGGGTGTGGATCCGCATTTTCCCGGATCTGCCGGTGTCGAAGAAGCCCAACGAAGTCCGCATGGGCTCGGGCAAGGGCGCGCCGGAATTTTTGGGCCGCGCGCGTTGCGCCGGGCCGCATCATGTTTGAAATCGACGGCGTGCCGGAAGCGGTTGCGCGGGAAGCCCTGCGCCTTGGCGCGGCCAAGCTCCCGATCCGCACCAAGATCGTCTCGCGCGTGGAGGGGCTCTAAATGAAACTCCGTGAGATCAAGAAAGAGCTGAACGATTATCGCGGCGGGGACGCTGCGAAGGTCGAAGCCGACCTCGTCGATCTGAAGAAAGAGCAGTTCAACCTGCGCTTCCAGCAGGCCACCGGCCAGCTCGAGAAATCTTCCCGCATCCGTGAAGTGCGCCGCATGATCGCGCGCTCAAAAACGGTGCTGCGGGAAAAGCAAGCGCCCAAGGCGTAAGGTAGAGGATACGAAGATGCCGCGCCGCGTAATGCAAGGAACGATCGTGAGCGATAAGGGCGACAAAACCGTCGTCGTGCAGGTGGAACGCACCTATCTGCACCCGCTTCTGAAGAAGACGGTCCGCCGCTCCGCCAAGTTCCACGCCCATGACGAAGCCAACGCCTACAAGGTGGGCGAGGCCGTCGAAATCATTGAATGCCCGCCCAAGTCCAAGCTGAAACGCTGGGAAGTGGTCGGCCGCGTCGGAGCGTAAGCCATGATCCAGATGCAAACCAATCTGGACGTCGCCGATAATAGCGGCGCCAAGCGCGTGATGTGCATCAAGGTGCTCGGCGGCTCCAAGCGCCGCTACGCCACCGTGGGCGACATCATCGTCGTTTCCGTGAAGGAAGCGATGCCGCGCGGCCGCGTTAAGAAGGGCGATGTCCGCAAGGCTATCGTGGTGCGCGTGTCCAAGGATCTTAAGCGCAAGGATGGCTCCACCATCCGCTTTGATTCCAACGCCGCCGTTCTCATCAACAACCAAGGCGAGCCGATCGGCACGCGCATCTTCGGCCCGGTGCCGCGCGAACTGCGCGCGAAGAACCACATGAAGATCGTGTCGCTCGCGCCGGAGGTGCTCTAATGGCCGCCCGCATCCGTAAAGACGACACCGTGATCGTCATCGCCGGCAAGGATAAAGGCCGCTCGGGCAAGGTGCTGAAAGTGCTGCCCAAGGAAGAGCGCGTCGTCGTCGAAGGCGTGAACCTGATCAAGCGCCACACCAAGCCTGATGTCGCCAATCCGAACGGCGGCGTGATTTCCAAGGAAGCCCCGCTGCACCTGTCGAATGTCGCCCTGCGCGATCCGCAGACGGGCAAGGCCACGCGCGTGGGCTTCAAAGTCAATGACAAGGGCCAGAAGGTGCGCGTCGCCAAGGGCTCGGGAGTCGAGATCGATGTCTGAGGCATATGAGCCGCGCCTGAAGACTCGTTACAAGAACGAGATCCGCAAGCAGCTGCGCGAAGAATTCGGCTATTCCAACGAAATGCAGATCCCGCGTCTGGAAAAGATCGTGATCAACATGGGCGTTGGCGAAGCCACCCAAGACAGCAAGAAGCTGAAATCGGCGATCGAAGCTTTGACGGCGATCGCGGGCCAAAAGCCCGTGGCCACCAAGGCGCGCAAGTCGATCGCGGCGTTTAAGCTGCGTGAAGGCATGAGTATCGGCGCCAAGGTCACGCTCCGCGCGGACCGGATGTACGAATTCATGGATCGTCTGATCCCGATCGCGCTGCCGCGCGTGAAGGATTTCCGGGGCCTCAACGGCAAGAGCTTCGACGGCAATGGCAATTACGCCATGGGCGTCAAGGAACACATCGTGTTCCCCGAAATCAATTATGACCAGATCGAACAGATGTGGGGCATGGACATCGTCGTCTGCACGACTGCCAAGACTGACGCCGAAGCCAAGTCCCTTTTGAAGCAATTCGATTTCCCGTTCCGGAACTGATCGCACCTGCGATCCACCCCTGAACGCACCGGGAGAGAGTGAGAGTATGGCGAAGACAAGCTCTATCGAACGCAACAAGAAGCGTGAGCAGTTGGCGAAGAAATTCGCCGCCCGCCGCGCCAAGCTGCGCGCGACCGCCCTTGATGAAAGTCTGCCGCTTGAGGAGCGCTTTGAGGCGCGCCTTAAGCTGGCGCAATTGCCGCGCAACTCGTCGGCCACGCGCATCCGCAATCGGTGCGAGGTGTCGGGCCGCCCGCGTGCGTTCTACCGCAAACTCCGCATCTCGCGGATCGCGCTGCGTGATTTGGCTTCCAAAGGCCAGATCCCCGGCATGGTCAAGTCGAGCTGGTAAGGGGCGCGTCACATGAATCTGAACGATCCCATCGGCGATCTCATCACCCGCATCCGCAACGCTCAGCTGCGCGGCCGCTCTAAGCTTGTCTCCCCGGCTTCGACGCTGCGCGCCCGCGTGCTGCAGGTGCTGAAGGATGAAGGCTATATCCGCGACTTCCGCGAGATCGAAAACGGCGTCCACAAGGAGCTGGAGGTCGAGCTGAAGTATTTTGAGGGCGCGCCCGCGATCCACCAGATCCAGCGCGTCTCCAAGCCTGGCCGCCGCGTCTACTCGTCCATCAAGGACTTGGGCCTGGTGCGCAACGGGCTTGGCATTTCCATCATCTCCACGCCGAAGGGCGTGATGAGCGATGCAGCCGCGCGCGACGCTAATGTCGGCGGCGAGATCCTCTGCGAGGTCTACTAATGTCACGCCTTGGCAAAAAACCGATCCCCGCGCCCAGCGGCGTCACCGTTACGGTGAAGGGCCAGGACGTGAGCGTGAAGGGCCCCAAGGGCACGCTCGATTTCCGCGTCCATGACGATGTGGAAGTCGCCTTTGGCGATGGCGCGCTTTCAGTGAAGCCGCGCTTTGAAACCCAACGCGCGCGCGCCCAGTGGGGCACCGCGCGCGCGGTGCTCGCCAACAACGTCAAGGGCGTGACCGAAGGTTTTGAGAAAACGCTCGAAATGACGGGCGTTGGCTATCGCGCGGCAATGCAGGGCAAGAACCTGCAGATGCAGCTCGGCTATAGCCACGAAATCCTCTACGCGCCGCGCGATGGCGTCACGCTCGCCACCCCGAAGCCGACGGAAATCAAAATCTCCGGCATCGATCCGCAAGCTGTGGGCCAAGCCGCCGCTGAAATCCGCGCCTATCGCCCGCCCGAGCCCTATAAGGGCAAAGGCGTCCGCTACGCCGGCGAGCGCATCCGCCGCAAAGAAGGCAAGAAGAAGTAAGCCATGGCTCGCAAACTTTCCCCCGTCGCGCGCCGCACGCAGCGCAACCGCACCCGGCTCAAGAAGTTCGCTGGCGAAGGGCGCCTGCGTCTTTCGGTCAGCCGTTCGTCGAAGAATATTTCGGCGCAGCTGATCGATGATTCCAAGGGCGTCACGGTCGCCGCCGCTTCTTCGCTGGAGAAGGCGATCACCGCCAAAGGCTCCAACAAGGAAGGCGCCGCTGCTGTCGGCAAGCTCCTGGCCGAGCGCGCGCTGGCCGCCGGCCAAAAAGAGCGCTGTGTTCGATCGCGGCCGTTTCATTTTCCATGGCCGGGTGAAAGCCCTGGCCGACGCCGCCCGCGAGGGCGGGCTCGAATTCTGAGGAAGATCCGATGACTGACGAAACTGCAGGCGCTCCGCCTTCTGACTCGCCGGATCAGCCGCGCGGCCGTGGGCCGCGTGGTCCGCGTCGCGGCGGCCCCGGCGCAGGTCGTGGACCAGGCGGCCCTGGCCGCGGCCCGGGCGGCGGCGATCGTGACAACCGCCGTCGTGGCCCGCGCGATGCGCAAGCGACCGACGAACGCGGCGAAAGCGAACTCGTCGATAAGCTGGTTGCGATCAACCGCGTCGCCAAAGTGGTGAAGGGCGGTAAGAATTTCGGCTTTGCGGCGCTTGTCGTTGTCGGCGACAAGAAAGGCCGCGTCGGCTTTGGCCATGGCAAGGCGCGCGAAGTGCCCGAAGCCATCCGCAAAGCCACCGAAGAAGCCAAAAAAGACGATGATCCGCGTGCCGCTGCGCGGGGCGCACTCTGCACCATGATGGCGACGGCCATTGGGGTGCGGGCAAGGTGATGCTGCGCGCGGCCCCTGCGGGCCGCGGCATCATCGCCGGCGGTCCGATGCGCGCCGTGCTCGAAGTGCTGGGCGTGCAGGATGTCGTCGCCAAGTCGAAGGGCTCGTCCAACCCTTACAACATGGTGCGCGCCACGTTTGACGCGCTCAAGCATCAAACCTCGCCCCGCGCGGTCGCCAACCGCCGCGGCCTGAAGGTCGCCGATATCGTCGGCCGCCGTAAGGATGGCGCGAGCCTCGGCGAAGTGCCGGCGGAGGGCTAAGACATGGCCGCGAAGAAAACCGTCAAAGTGCGCCGCATCGGCAGCCCGATCCGTCGGGACGAAAGCCAGCGCGCGACGCTGCTGGGCCTTGGCCTTAAGCGCAATTATCAAACGGTCGAACTTGAAGACACGCCCTCGGTGCAGGGCATGATCCGCAAGGTCGCCCATCTCGTCGAAGTCGTGGAATAAGGGATGAGGGATTAGGGAATGGGATTGGGTTTGAGCGGCGCTTCGCCAATCCCCAATCCCCCAAAACCCAATCCCCGGAGCGAAGCGTCATGAAACTGAACGAACTGGCCGATAATCCGGGCTCTTCCAAGAAGCTGATGCGCGTCGGCCGCGGCGTCGGCTCGGGCAAGGGCAAGACCGGCGGGCGCGGCGTGAAGGGGCAAAAATCCCGTCGCGGCGTGGCGATCAATGGCTTTGAAGGCGGCCAGATGCCGCTGCACATGCGCATGCCCAAGCGCGGCTTCAATCCGCTGAACCCCAAGAAGCTTGCTTGGGTGAACCTCGATGGCTTGCAAAAGGCCATTGATAACAAGAAGCTCGACGCAAAGGCCGACATCACCGAGGACGCCCTCGTCGCGGCGGGCCTTGTGCGCCGCAAAAAAGGATGGCGTGCGCCTCCTTGCGCGCGGCGAGCTGAAGGCCAAAGTGAACATCACGCTCACCGGCGCCACCGCCGCGGCCATCGCGGCCGTGGAGAAGGCCGGCGGTACGGTGACTTTTGCTGAACCCGCCCAAGGCGGAAGAAGCAAAGAGCTTAAGCCAGCGCGGCGAAGCCGTGGGTGCGCGCAAGCGCGCCCGCTTAGCGTGACACGAGTTCGGAGCCCTTCGCCCCTATGGCCTCAGCCGCAGAACAACTTGCCGCGAATGTCAATTTCGCGGCCTTCGCCAAAGCCAAGGAACTGCAAAAGCGGATCCTGTTCACGCTGATGGCGCTTGTCGTCTACCGGATCGGCACCTTCATTCCGATTCCGGGCATCGATCCCACCGCGTTCGCCGCCGCCTTCGATCAGCAGGCGGGCGGCATTTTGGGCCTCGTCAACACGTTCTCCGGCGGCGCCGTTGAGCGTATGGCCGTGTTCGCGCTCAACGTGATGCCCTACATCTCGGCCTCCATCATCATGCAGCTCATGTCGGCCTCTGTGCCTTCGCTTGAGCGCTTGAAGAAGGAAGGGGAGGTCGGCCGCAAGCAAATCAACCAATATACGCGCTATCTCACGCTGGTGCTGGCGGTGTTCCAGTCCTACGGCATCGCCATCGGCCTGCAATCGAGCGCGGGCATCGTCACCAATCCGGGCGTGTTCTTCATCGCCTCCACCGTCATCACGCTGACGGGCGGCACCATGTTCTTGATGTGGCTGGGCGAGCAGGTGACCGCGCGCGGCGTCGGCAACGGCGTTTCATTGATCATCTTCGCCGGCATTATCGCCGCGATGCCGACAATGGTGCTTTCGAGCCTCGAACTGATGCGCACCGGCGATATCAACGCCTTCGCCGTGCTGGCGATTGGCCTGCTTTTGCTCGCGTGCATCGTCTTTATCGTGTTCATGGAGCGCTCGCAGCGCCGGCTGGTGGTGCAATATCCCAAGCGTCAGCAGGCCGGCGGCATGATGAGCATGGGTGAGCGCTCGTTCTTGCCGCTCAAGCTCAACCCCTCGGGCGTCATTCCGCCGATCTTCGCTTCCTCGCTGCTTTTGCTGCCGACGACGGTGGTGAGCTTTGCCGGCATGGGCGCGAACACGCCTGAATGGCTCGACACCTTCATGCGTTATATCGGCTACGGCACGCCGGGCCATATGGTGTTCTACGCCGTCCTCATCATCTTTTTCACGTTCTTCTACACCTCGATCGTGTTTAACCCGGAAGAGACGGCCGACAATCTGCGCAAATATGGCGGCTTCCTGCCTGGCATCCGCCCCGGCAAAAAAACTGCCGAATATCTCGACTACGTGCTTACCCGCCTCACCGTGATCGGCGCCGCTTACATCACGCTGGTGTGCTTGCTGCCGGAAATCCTGATCGCGGCGTATGGCGTGCCGTTCTATCTTGGCGGCACCTCGGTGCTGATTGTGGTTTCGGTGACGCTCGATACCGTGGCGCAAATCCAGTCGCACCTTGTTGCGCACCAGTATGAGGGCCTTATCAAGCGCTCGAAGCTGCGCGGGGGCGGGCCAGGGATCGTCAAGAAATGAACTTGATCCTGTTTGGGCCGCCCGCGGCCGGCAAAGGCACGCAGGCTAAGAAACTCACCGCTGAGCGCGGCTATGTGCAGCTCTCCACCGGGGACATGCTCCGCGCGGCGCGCAAGTCCGGCTCCGAGCTTGGCGCTCGCGTTGCGGCGATCATGGACGCAGGCTCGCTGGTTTCGGACGAGATCGTGATTGAGCTGATCGAAGATGCGCTCTCCGCCCACAAAGGCGCGCCGGGCTTCATCTTCGACGGCTTCCCGCGCACTGTGGCCCAGGCCGAGGCGCTGGACGCTATGCTCGCCAAGCACGGCCAGCAGATTGATCGCGTGGTGCGGCTTGAGGTCGATTCTCAGCAATTGATGGATCGCATCGCCAAGCGCTTCGCCGAAGAGGGGCGCGCTGACGATAATCCCGAAGCCTACAAAGTGCGGCTTGATGCGTATTTCGCGCAAACCGCGCCGCTCGTGCCGTATTACGAAGCGCAAGGCAAAATCCGCAGCGTGGACGGCATGGCCGATGTCAGCGCCGTCTCTGCATCGATCGCGAGCGCGCTCGCTTAGAAGCGCCCAAGTCGAAATTAAAAAAGCCCGCCTGATCACTCAGGCGGGCTTTTTCTTTATGGCGTGCGGCAAAGCTTAGCTCAGCCGCTTGATCCAATCGGCGAAGCTATCGACCCAGCCGTTCAGCAATTGCGCCAAACCGTCATCGGTGACGTTCGGGCCGCTGAATTGGCTTTCGCGGTAGCTGAGATAAATTTCGGGATGCACCATCAGCGCGATGCCGATGGCTTGGGCGACATTGCGCAGCTGCGATTGGCCGGCGGCGGTGCCGACAGCGCCGGGGGTTGCGCCCACGATCGCCCCGGCTTGCCCATCCAGGAATTCTTGCCCCAGGGCCGGCTGCCCCACTCGATCGCTTCTTGATCGCCGCGCTGAAGGAGCGGTTGAACTCCGGTGTCACAAACAGCACCGCGTCAGCGGCCTCGATCTGGCCCTTAAAGCGCGCCACCGGGGCGGGGAGCTCACCCTCGTCATCCTGGTTGTAAAGCGGCAAATCGCCGATCTCGACGATCTCTAGTTCAAGCCGCGGGGCCGCCAATTTGGTGAGCGCCTCCGCAAGCTGGCGGTTGAAGGAGCCTTTACGCAGGCTTCCGACGATGACGGCGACTTTAGTCATGGTTCCCAAATCTCCCCTGGTCTAAACAGGTAACCAGGGCTATATGTGCAACCATGGAAAGTACGCAAGAACGCACAAACGCCTCACCAGGGCACACCTATGTGTCCGACCCAAACTCCCATGATTGCCGCGCGATCTCGGGCATCCTCTCGCGTATTGGCGATAAATGGAGCGTCCTGATCATCGCCCGGCTCGGGGAGGGGGGCAAAAGGTTCAACGAAATTAAGCGTGTCGTCGGCGGCATCAGCCAACGCATGCTGACCCTGACGCTTCGCAACCTTGAGCGCGACGGCCTCATCAGCCGCACGGTGACCCCCACCGTCCCGCCGCGCGTCGATTATGCGTTAACCGAGCTCGGGCGCGACCTTTTAGGGCCCGTCAACGCGCTCTCGGAGTGGGCGATCCGCCACCAGCCTTGCATTATTGCGGCGCGCGCCCAATTTGACGCTCGTGAGGTTGCCGAAACGCCGCATCACGAGCGCGTAACGGCCGGTTGACGCGGCATTTCGCCCCGCTATAACCGCCTCCTTCGCGAACACCCAGCGCGCGATGCCACCAACGGGCTATGAACGCCCGGCGGCGTCGCGCCTATTGCGTATTGGAGCACACGAAATGGCGCGTATCGCCGGCGTCAACATCCCGACCCAGAAGCGCGTGGTTATCGCGCTGCAATACATCCATGGGATCGGTCAGCAATTTGCCAAAGAGATCTGCGAAAAGGTCTCCATCGCGCCTGAGCGCCGCGTGAACGAGCTGACGGACGCCGAAGTGCTCCAGATCCGCGAAACGATCGACCGCGACTACACCGTTGAGGGCGATCTGCGCCGCGAAACGGCGACGAACATCAAGCGCCTGATGGATCTTGCCTGCTATCGCGGCCTGCGCCATCGCCGCGGCCTGCCGGTCCGTGGTCAGCGCACGCACACGAACGCGCGCACGCGCAAGGGCCCGGCGAAACCCATCGCCGGCAAGAAGCAAGTCAAGAAGTAAGGACACGCCGCAATGGCCAAGGAAGCAACGCGCGTTAAGAAGCGTGAGCGCAAGAACATCGTGACCGGCGTGGCGCACGTCCATGCCTCGTTCAACAACACGATGATCACCATCACCGATGCGCAAGGCAATGCGATCTCGTGGTCGAGCGCTGGTTCGATGAATTTCAAGGGCTCGCGTAAGTCCACGCCCTACGCCGCGCAGGTCGCCGCTGAAGATGCGGGCCGCAAGGCGATGGAGCACGGCATGCGCACCGTTGAAGTGAACGTGTCGGGCCCCGGTTCGGGCCGCGAAAGCGCGCTCAGAGCGCTGCAAGCCATTGGTTTCACCGTCACCTCGATCCGCGACGTGACGCCGATTCCGCACAATGGCTGCCGCCCGCCCAAGCGCCGTAGAGTTTAGTGAGTAGTCAGTAGGCAATAGTCAGTAGGGATAAGCGGCGCGGCCCTGACTACTGACTATTCACGACTGACTTTGTTCGTCCCTTAAAGCCCCAAAGGCTGCCGTTATGATCTCGATCGAAAAGAATTGGCTTGAACTGATCCGGCCGAAAAAGCCGATCTTTGAACATGGGTTCGACGCCGTGCGTCGCGCCACCATGGTGGCTGAGCCGCTTGAGCGCGGCTTTGGCCTCACGCTCGGCAACGCGCTGCGTCGCGTGCTGCTCTCCTCGCTGCAAGGCGCGGCCATCACATCGGTGCAGATCGATGGCGTGGTGCACGAGTTCAGCTCGATCCCCGGCGTGCGCGAAGACGTCACCGACATCGTGCTGAACCTCAAGCAAGTCGCCATCCGCATGCAGGGCGAGGGCCCCAAGCGCGTGATGCTGACGGCTGACGGCCCCGGCGAAGTGAAGGCTGGCCAGATCCAGACGGTCTCCGATATGGAGATCCTCAATCCTGAGCTCGTGCTATGCACGCTGGACGAGGGCGCCTCGATCCGCATGGAGCTCACCATCAATAACGGCAAGGGCTACGTCCCGGCCGAGCAGAACCGCCCCGATGACGCGCCGATCGGCCTCATCGCGGTCGATTCGATCTATTCGCCGGTGCGCCGCGTGGCTTATCGCGTGGACAACACCCGCGAAGGCCAAGTGCTTGATTACGACAAGCTCGTGCTCGAGGTCGAAACCAACGGCGCGATCCGCCCCGAAGATGCGATCGCCTATGCGGCGCGCATCCTGCAGGATCAGCTGCAAGTCTTCATCACCTTTGAAGAGCCGAAGGCGAAGAAGGAAGGCGGCGAGAAGCCTGATCTGCCGTTCAACCCGGCGCTGCTGAAGAAGGTCGATGAGCTTGAGCTCTCGGTCCGTTCGGCCAACTGCCTGAAGAACGACAACATCGTTTATATCGGCGATCTCATTCAGAAGTCGGAAGCGGAAATGCTCCGCACCCCGAACTTCGGGCGCAAGTCGCTCAATGAGATCAAGGAAGTGCTCGCCTCGATGGGCCTGCACCTTGGCATGGCGGTCGAGAATTGGCCGCCGGACAATATCGACGATCTCGCTAAGAAATACGAAGACCAAATTTAGGGATTAGGTTTTGGGGATTAGGGATTGGGTTCGCTCAATCCCCAGTCCCCAATCCCCAATCCCCAATCCCCGGGGAATACAATGCGCCACGGCGTCGGACACAAAAACTCAATCGCACCGCAAGCCATCGGCAGGCCATGTTCGCCAACCAGGCCGCGGCTCTCATCAAGCACGAGCAGATCGTGACGACGCTGCCCAAGGCCAAGGCCTTGCGCCCGGTGGTGGAGCGTCTCATCACGCTCGCCAAAAAGGGCGATCTGGGCGCGCGCCGCTTGGTGCTCTCGCGCCTGCGCGATGAAACGCAAACCAAGAAGCTGTTTGAAACCATCGCGCCGCGCTACAGCGCCCGCGCTGGCGGCTACACGCGCGTGCTGAAGGCGGGCTTCCGCTATGGCGACAACGCCCCGCTCGCGGTGATCGAATTTGTCGATCGCGACGAAGCGGCCAAGGGCCAAGACAGCGGCCCGCGCCCGGAAGCGATCTACACCGACGAAGGCTAAAATCGCTTCGTGCATCTGTCACGAACACGGTTTAGGAGCGGGGCCATGAACTGGCTCCGCTCCTTTCTTTTTGTCGCTCTCGCCGCCGCCATCGCTTCGTGCGCCAGCGCCCCGCCGCAAGCCGCCCCGCGCGAAATCACCATCCTGATCGGCATCGACGGCTTCCGCCCTGATTATCTCGATCGCGGCCAATCGCCAGCTTTGCTGAGCCTCGCCGAAGCCGGCGTGCGCGGGCAGATCGAGCCGAGCTTTCCGTCGGTCACCTTTCCCAACCATTATTCGCTGATCACTGGCCTGCGCCCCGATCGGCACGGGCTCATCAACAACCGCATGGAAGATCCCGAGCGGCCGGGCGTTGTGTTCACGCTGGCTGATCGCGCTGTCGCCTCCGATCCGATCTGGTGGGAGGGCGGGCTGCCGCTGTGGGTGAGCGCCGAGCGCGCGGGCGTGCGCACCGGCACGATGTTCTGGCCCGGCAGCGAATGGGAAATCGGCGGCGGGCGTCCCAGCCAATATCGCGATTTCGATCAATCGCTCCCTGGCTTCTCGCGCGTGGATATTTTGCTCTCTTGGCTCGATCTGCCTGAGGCGGAGCGCCCCCGTTTCCTCACGCTTTATTTCGATATCGTCGATACAGCCGGCCATCGCTACGGCCCGGACGCGCCCGAAACCAACGGCGCCATCGCCGAAACAGACGCGGCCATCGCCCGCCTCATCGCTGGCCTTGATGCGCGCGGCTATCGCGGGCGGGTGAATTTCGTTGTTGTCGCCGATCATGGCATGGCGGCGGTTTCCGATGATCGCTTGATCGATCTTGATGCGTCGATCACGCGCGAGCAGGCGCGCGTGGTGTGGGATGGCCCGTTCGCGGGCATTGCGCCGTTGCCGGGGCATGAGGCGGCGGTTGAGGCTGCGCTGGTGGGGCGCAGTGCGCATGGCGAGTGCTGGCGCAAGGGCGAGTTGCCTGCGCGTTTCCACTTCGGGACGCATCGGCGCGTGCCCGGCGTGATTTGCCTTGCCGACATTGGCTGGCGCTACCGCAGCAGCCAGCGCGGCCAATATCCCGCCGGCGGCGCGCACGGCTTTGATCCGGCCGCGCCGGAAATGGCGGCGATCTTCATCGGAAGCGGTCCCGCGTTCCGGCGCGGCGCAACCATTGAAAGCTTCGAGGGCGTCTCGATCTACCCGCTGCTGGCGCATCTGATCGGCGTTGCGCCCGAAGCGAATGACGGGACGTTGGAGAGCGTCGCGCCCGCGCTTGCCGAGTAGCGCTACTCGGCCTCGTCAGCCTCAACCAGCACCTGGACGTTTCGGCATACCCGCTGCGGCATGCGGCGGCCGGTGATCTCAATATTTTCACACCGGCGCTCGGTCCGATATTGCGGCGCCGCCGGCGCTGCGTTTTCGGCGGCGGCCTCATTCGCCGCAGGCGCGGGCGCCGTGGCCGGCGCTTCGGCCGCCTCTGGTGCGGATACCTCCACAGGCGGCGCAGATTCACCCACGGCGGGATCGCCGGCAAAGCCGGCCAGGAACGCAATCACAAGACATGTAAGCAACGCGAGTATCCTTCTCTGCGTTTTGAAGGGTGTTTGGTTTTTTCGAGATCAGGCCGCGTTACTGAACGCCGCCGGAGCCGAACGTCCGGTCGCCGCCGCGCCCGGCTTGGGACTGCATTTCACGCAATTCGCGGGAGGTGGCCTGATTCATTGCCTCGTCCTGGGCGCGGGTGGTGCAGCGGCGCTGGCGGAGATTGGAATTCTCGACCCGCACCATCCGGCAGCGTACGGCCTCCGGCGGCGCCTCGGCTTGCTCGCCCTGCGCCGCCTGCGTTTCAGGCGTGGGCGGCGGCGCGGCCGGTTCCGTTGTGGCCACCGCCGCCTGCATCAACGCGATAAATAGAAGATCAATCACGGTTTTCCCCTCGATCGAAGCTGCCCGAGATTGCCGCAGCAGTCCGGCGCCAACAAGGGCCTGCTCGCCTTGTTTCTGTCAATCTGCCCCGCATGATGCGCGCCAAACAGGGTTCCGCCATGAAGATCACCCGCGCCGGCTTGCTGAAAGCCTCTCCGTTCGCCGCCCTGATCGCCGGGTTCGCCGGCGGGGCGTTGGCGATCTCGCCCTTGGCGCAGCAGGGCGAGCCGCCGCCCGTCCGTGAGCAAGCCGATCCCTACCTGCAACTGGTCCAGGCCGAGCCGCTGGTGCGCGCCGCGCCCACCAGCCAAGGGCAGGTGCAGCTGTCTTTCGCGCCCGTCGCCGCAGAGGCCGGCCCTGCGGTGGTGAACGTCTATGCTGAGCGCGTGTCGCGGGCGATGGTGCGCGATCCGTTCTTCGGCCGCTTCAGCCAGCCGCGCGTTGAGCAATCGCTCGGCTCTGGCGTCATTCTGCGCGGGGACGGCGTGATCGTGACCAACAACCACGTCATCCAGGGCGCGCAGCGGCTTAAGGTCGTGCTGGCCGATCGGCGCGAGTTTGATGCGGAGCTTCTGCTTGCCGATCCGCGCGTTGATCTGGCCGTGCTGCGCATCAATGCGGGCGAAACGCTGCCAAGCTTGCCGTTCGCGGACACGAACGCGCTCGCCGTGGGCGATCTCGTGCTCGCCATCGGCAACCCGTTCGGCCTCAGTCAAACGGTGACGAGCGGCATCATCTCCGCGCTGGCGCGCACCGAAGTGGGCGTCTCCGACTACGCCTTCTTTATTCAAACAGACGCCGCCATCAATCGCGGCAATTCCGGCGGGGCGCTTGTCGATATGAACGGCGCGCTTGTGGGCGTGAACACCGCCATTTTCTCCGAAAGCGGCGGCTCCAACGGCATCGGCTTCGCCATCCCGTCGGAGATGGTGCGCCGTGTTGTGGAATCGGCGGTCTCTGGAGGCACCGAGGTTGTGCGCCCCTGGCTCGGCGCGCGCGTGCAGCCGGTCACGCAAGATATCGCCCGCTCCATGGGGCTCTCACGGCCCGAGGGCGTGATGGTCACGCAGCTTTACCCGCGTGCGGCGGGCGAGCGTGCGGGGCTGCGCGAAGGCGATGTGATTCTCTCCGTCGCTGGCGCATCGGTGCGCGATGAAGGCGGCGTGCGCTATCAATTCGCCACCCAGCGCCCCGGCGTGCGCGTGCCGCTGGTGGTGCGCCGCGATGGCCGGGAGGTGACGCTCACCGCCGCCGCCGAAGCCCCACCCGGCGGCGCGCCCGAAGCGCGCGAGCTGGCTGGCCGGCATCCGCTTTCCGGCGCGCGCGTCGTCACGCTGACGCCCGCCACGGCGGAAGCCGCAGGGCTTGATCCCTTCAAGAGCGGGGTGTTCATCCAGGCGCTCGATCGCGGGGGCGTCGCCGCCCGCATCGGCTTCCGCCCCGGCGACATTATCGATGAGATCAACCAGCAGCCGATCCGCGACGCCGCCGCCCTCGATACCGCCATGAGCCAGAACCAAAGCTGGGTCATCGGCCTCGAACGGGGCGGGCAGCGCCGTGAGGTGCGGTTCTAGCGTTTGATCGGCGCGCCGATGCTCCAATCGTGGCCGAATGGGTCTTTCAGCTGGCCGAAGCGGTCGCCCCAGAATTGATCGTCGATCGGCATCAGGATGCTGGCGCCGGCCTCAACCGCGCGCGCCCACCAGGCGTCGGCGTCATCCACCTCAAGGTGGATGGTCACGCCCGCAGGCGGCGGGGTCTCCGCGCCGCCCCGATATTCGGGGAAATCGTCCGAGATCATGATGAGCCCGCCATTGATGACGATCTGCGCGTGCATGATCCGCTCGCCGTCATCGGCCAGCATGCACACCCTTTCGGTCGCGCCGAAAGCGCGGGTGTAAAACTTCGATCGCCGCTTTGCCGCCTTTGACCGAGAGGTAGGGGTAAACCCCCGTCGGGACCGCCGTATCGACTTCCGCCATCGTCTCTCTCCTTCCGAAGCGCTATCTTAGCCTGATGTCAGATTTATTCGCCGCCGCCGGGCTCGACCAGGGCGCCCCGACGCCTTTGGCCGAGCGGCTGCGCCCCAAAAAGCTGGAAGAGGTGGTCGGCCAGGATCATCTGCTCAAACCCGAGGGGCCAATCGGGCGCATGGTGGCGGGCAAGCGGCTCGCCTCCATCATCCTTTGGGGGCCGCCCGGCGTCGGCAAAACCACTATCGCGCGCCTCTTGGCCGAAGAAACCGGCCACGAATACCAGCAGATCAGCGCCGTGTTCTCAGGCGTGGCCGATCTCAAGAAGGCGTTTGAAACCGCCAAGGCGCGCCGCGCCAGCGGCAAGCCCACGCTTTTGTTCGTGGATGAAATCCACCGCTTCAACCGCGCGCAGCAAGATGGGTTTTTGCCGTATGTGGAGCAGGGCGTCGTCACCCTCGTCGGCGCCACCACGGAGAACCCGAGTTTTGAGATCAACGCCGCGCTGCTCTCGCGCGCGCAAGTGTTCGTGCTCAAGCGGCTCGATGACGCTGCGCTCGATTTGCTGTTGCAGCGCGCGGAAAAATTGCTCGGCAAACAGCTTCCGCTGACAGAGGAAGCGCGCATCGCCTTCACCAATCTGGCCGATGGCGATGGCCGCTATCTGCTCACGCTGGCCGAAGAACTCTTCGCGCTAAAAACCATCCAGCCGCTCGATGCGAAAGCCCTCGGCGAACTCCTGCAAAAGCGCGCACCCGCTTACGACAAGGATCGGGAGGAGCATTACAATCTCATCTCCGCGCTGCACAAATCCATTCGCGGTTCCGATCCCGACGCGGCGCTCTACTGGCTCGCGCGCATGGTGTCGGGCGGAGAGGATCTGCTGTTCATCGCGCGCCGGCTTGTGCGCGCGGCGGCGGAAGACATCGGCCTTGCCGATCCCACCGCGCTGCTGGTCGCCAATGCGGCCAAGGATGCGGTGCATTTCATCGGCCCGCCGGAAGCCGAACTGCACCTTGCGCAAGCGGTGATCCACCTCGCCACCGCGCCGAAATCCAACGCCGCTTATGTGGCATGGAAAGCCGCCAAACGCGCGGCGAATGAAACCGGCGCGCTGGGCCCGCCGATGCACATCCGCAACGCGCCCACCAAGCTGATGAAGGATCTCGGCTACGGCTCAGGCTATGCCTACGATCACGATGCCGAAGATGGCTTTTCCGGCCAAAGCTATTTCCCCGATGAAATGCCGCGCCGCCAATTCTACAGCCCCGAAGGCCGCGGCCGCGAAGGCGTGATCAAGGAGCGGCTGGAGCATTGGGCCAAGTTGAGAGCTGAGCGGAATGGCTGAGCTTTCCGGCCGCGACATCGCCTTCGCCCAATCGCTGCTGATCCATGAAGACGCGCACGTGCTGGCCTTCAACAAGCCCGCCGGCCTTGCCGTGCAGGGCGGTTCGGGCGTGAGCCTTAGCCTTGAGGATCTGCTTGGCGCCTTCGCCAAATCCAATGGCAAGCGCCCGCGCCTGGTGCATCGGCTCGATCGTGACACCTCCGGCGTCATCGTCGCGGCGCGCACCAAGCCTGCGGCGGCGTTTCTCTCCCAAGCGTTCGCGGGCCGCACGGCTAAGAAAACCTATCTCGCCATCGTTTGCGGCGGCGCGCCTGAGCCGCGCGAGGGCGAGATCAATCTCGCGCTCAAAAAGTCCTCCCGCCGCGGGCTCGACATCATGGAGCCCGCCGCCGATGGCCAAAGCGCGCTGACGCGCTACGCCACCGAAAGCGCCGCCGCCTCAGCCGCGCTCGTGGCGTTGCACCCCGAAACCGGCCGCATGCACCAGCTGCGCGCGCATCTGGCCGCGATCGGCCGGCCGATCTTTGGCGATGGCAAGTATGGCGGCCTGTTCCGCCTCGGCGCGGTCGAGGCACCCGGCCTCATGCTGCATGCCGCGGCGCTGGAGCTGCCGCACCCTGCCGGCGGGCTCTTGCGCCTTTCCGCCCCGCCGCCGGCCGCCTTCGCCCACGCGGCGCGATCACTTGAGCTTGAATTTGCGGCCTCCGCCCGCCCTTGAGGCGGCGCCCGCCCGCATTAGCTGTTAAGCTGCCCCCAAAGTAGAATCCCTTGTGGGGAGCAATTGCGAGATTTGCCATGCGTGTTTTCATCGCCGCCTTCGCCCTTGCCGCCCTGGCGGCCTGCGCCTCAACGCCAACTTACGCTCCGGCCTCCGCGCCCGGCGGCGCCGGCTATTCCGAGACGCAAATCGAATCCAACCGCTATTTCGTGACCTATCGCGCGCGCGGCGCAGCCGAGGCTTCGGTGCTGAGCGATTACGCGCTGCTGCGCGCCGCTGAACTCACCATCGAGCGCGGCGGCGAGTGGTTCTGGGTCGATCGGCGCACCATGGATGAAGCCAATGCGCGCAGCGGGCCAAGCGTCGGCGTGGGCGTTGGCGGCGGCTCCTGGGGCGGGCGCGGCGGCGGCAGCGTGGGGGTTGGCATCAACATTCCGCTCGGCGGCGGCGGCGGCCAGCGGGCGGGCGCGGTGACGCTGGAAATCCGCGTTGGCGAAGGCGCAAAACCCGATAGCGCCGATGCGTATGACGCGCGCTCCACCGCCCAAGCGCTGCGCGCGCGCCTGCCGGCTGGGGGCGCATGACCCATATTCTGCTGGTGGCCCTTGGCGGGGGCGGTGGGATCGATGGCGCGCTACGGCGTGGGCCTTGCCGCTGCGCGCTGGCTTGACCTTGGCTTTCCCTGGGGCACGCTGGCGGTGAACGTGATCGGCGGGCTTGCCATGGGGCTGCTCGCCGCGCGCGTGGGGCCTGAGCAGGAAAATCTGCGTTTGCTCCTGGGCGTCGGCCTTTTGGGCGGCTTCACCACTTTCTCGGCGTTTTCGCTTGAGACAGTGCGCCTGATGCAGCAAGCCCACGCCCATGGGGCGCTTTACATCGCTGCTTCGCTTATCCTGAGCGTGGGCGCGTGCTGGGCCGGAATGATATTGGGGCGGTGATGAAGACGGTTGAAACCGTCATGGTGGAAGAAAATGACGGCGCGCCCCGGATTGATCGCTGGCTGCGCCGCCGCTATCCGCACCTGACACAAGGCCAAGTGGAAAAATTGCTGCGCACCGGGCAAGTGCGCGTCGATGGCGCGCGGGTGAAAGCCGCCGATCGCGTCAGCGCCGGCCAGATCGTGCGCATCCCGCCGGTGCCGGACGCCGCGCCGCGCCCGCCGATCGGCAGCCTCACGCCCAAGGATGCTGATTTCATCCGCTCGCTCGTGATCCATAAGGATAACGACGTGATCGTGCTGAATAAGCCGCACGGCATCGCCGTCCAGGGCGGCGCCAATACGCTGCGCCATATCGACGGCATGCTTGAGGGCCTCAGATTCGACGCTGAGAAAAAGCCAAAGCTTGTGCATCGGCTCGATCGCGACACCTCCGGCTGCCTTGTGCTGGCGCGTCATCCCCGCGCGGCGGCGGCGCTGGGCGAAGCCTTCCGCGATCGGGACACCGATAAGATTTATTGGGCCATCGTCGTCGGCAGCCCGCGCCCGAAAGTGGGTGAGTTGCGCTCCTGGATGCGCAAGGCGCCGGCGTGCACGATGCGGACCGCGAAATGATGCAGAGCGCGCTGCAAAGCCAGGATGGCGCGGTGCATGCGATCACCCAATACGCGGTGTTGGAAGAAGCCGCGCAAAGCGCCGCCTGGGTGGCGCTACGCCCTGTCACGGGGCGCACCCACCAGCTGCGCTTTCACATGGCCGAGATGGGCTACGCCATCGCCGGCGATCCGAAATATAAATGCGATCGGCCAACCCCTGGCGGGCTTGAGCGGCAATTGCTGCTGCATGCGCGCGCGATCCGCTTGCCGCATCCTTCGGGGGCGAACTCAAAGTCATCGCGCCGACGCCCAAACATATGCGCGCCGCGTTTGAGGTGATGGGCTTTAGTGAGCACGAGGCGCGCGATCCGTTCGCGCCATTCGGGGAAAAGGGGTGAACAGGGTTCTGGAAGCCGAGGCCCTCGCCAAAGCGAGCCGCGCGCTTCTGAACCAAGGCGATCCTGTGGGCGCCGAGCGCGTGCTTGCGCCGATCCTCAATCGCCTGCGCACCGATGCGCCCACGCTGCATCTGATGGGCCTCATCAAGAAAGCGCAAAACAAGCTTGAAGAGGCCGAGCGCTACATGCGCAGCGCCGTGGCCCACGCGCTCACCGAGGGCGGCTATTACAACGATCTTGGCGTCGTGCTTCAAGCGTGCAGCCAATATGCGGAAGCCGTGCGCGTCTACCGCGCCGCGCGCGCTCTCTCCCCGCATGTGGACGCCGTGCGCGTCAATCTCGTGCGCTGCTTACTGGCCGCCGATGCGCTGGCCGAAGCCGAGCATGAAGCGCGCGATTTTGTGGACGCCAATCCCGGCCCCGAATCCTGGACGCTGCTTGCCCAGGTGCAGCGCGCGCAGGAGCGGCACGAGCAAGCGCTGGCCTCGGCCGCCGCCGCGCTCGATTACGCGCCGAAGATGCGCGGGCTTCGGCTCAATTACGCTGGCGCGCTCGATCGCGCGGGCCGGCCGGGCGAGGCGCTGGAAATTTATAAGCGCCTCGTTTTGGAAGAACTCGACACGCCCGAACTTGCGCTCTCTTGCGCACGTGGGCTGTTCTACGCCGGCGCCAAGCAGGAAGCCGAGACGCTGCTCGAAAAAGCGCTCGAGATCTGGCCCAGCGCCGCGTTGCACGGGGCGCTTGCGCGCATGCGCATCCTGCGCGGGGAGGGCGAGGCCGCCACCGCCCCGCTGGAGGCTGCGATCGCTGAGCGGCCGCAGGATCTTTCGCTTTGGCTCGCCTGCGCTGATGCGCTGCATCGCGGCAAGCTGCATGTGAAAGCGCTCAGCCTGCTGGATGCGGCGATGCGCCAGGCGCCCGATACGCCCGCCTTGCTCACCGCCTACGCCTTCGTGCTCGATGAGCTTGACCGCCCGCGCGATGCGTTAACGCCGCTGCGCCGCGTGGCCGAGCTTTCCCCTGGTGATCGCGCGCCGCTGCGCAACATGCTCTCCACGCTGTTGCGCGCGCGCCGCGCGGAGGAGGCGCTGGCCATCGCGCGCGATCTGCTTGCGGCGGATGCGCACGATCAATATCTCATCGCCATCGAAGGCACGGCGCTGCGCCTCTTGGGCGATCGCCGCGCGCGCGTGCTCTATGATTACGACCGCCTGGTCCGCAGCTACGATATCGCCCCGCCGCGCGGCTATTTCACGATCGAAAATCTCAACGCCGCGCTGGCGGACGTGCTGCGCCGCCAGCATCGGGTGAACGCCCATCCGCTCGATCAGGTGCTCCAGCACGGCACGCAAACCGGGCGCACGCTGCTCACCTCGGAAGATCCCGCGCTCAAGGGCTTTCTCGCCGCCGCCGATGAGGCGGTGCGCGATTATATTTCGCGGCTCAAACCCGATCTCAGCGATCCAGTCGGCGCGCGCCGCACCGAGCGCTATCGCTATGCCGGGCTTTGGTCCACGCGGCTTGAGGATGGCGGCTGGCTGCCGAACCATGTGCATGATCATGGCTGGATCAGCGCGGCCTACATCGTATCTCTCATCGGCGCGGAAAAGCCCAAGAGCGGCCGCCCCGGCTGGCTTAAATTCGGCGAGCCGCCGCGCCCCACGCCCGCCTGCGCCGCCGAGCGGTTCGATGCGCCGGTGCAGGGCCGGCTCATCCTTTATCCTTCCTATTTCTGGCACGGCGTCACGCCGATGGAGGGGCCTGAGCGGCTTTCGCTGTCGTTCGATGTGATCCCCGGCTGATCAGCGCTTGAGTTTTGCCGTGCGCTCGTGTGCTTAAGGGTATGACCGCGCTCGCCCGCCGCTTTTACAAAACTGCGCTTCCCACGCCCGCGGATGGCGTGGCGCTCGATCAACGCACGTTGCGCACGCCGGGCGGAGCCGTGTTCGCCGCGCCCACCGCCGCGCTCGCCGCTGCGGTGGCGGCCGAGTGGGAGGCGCAGGGCGAAGAGATCATTCCCGCCTCGATGCCGCTTTCGCAATTGGCCTTCGCCGCCATCGATTGGGCGCCTGTGCGCCGGGATGAGCTTGTCCACTATGTGGGCGCCTATATCGAAACCGATCTCTGCGCCCATCGCGCCGAGGCGCCGGCGGAATTGGCGGCGCGCCAGAGCGCCGCATGGGATCCGCTGCTGGCCTGGGCCGCCGAGGCGCATGGGCTGACGCCGCCGGTGGTTTCCGGGATCATCGCCGCGGATGCTGATCCCGCCATGCGCGAACATCTTGCCGCTTATGCGCGCGCGCTCGATGATTTTCCCTCACCGCGCTTGCGCAAGCGGCAGGGCTCTCCGGTTCGGCGGTGATTGCGCTTGCTTTGCTGGACAAGCGTTTGAGCGGAAAAGCCGCGTTTGAAGCCGCCGCTTTGGATAATCTCTGGAGCCTGGAACGCTGGGGTGAGGATGCGGAGGCCCGCGCCAAGCTGGACAGACAGGCCCAAGAGTTCGACAACATCGCCCGATTTATCGAGACGCTGGGATAAGCCGCACATGAAAAACATCGTCGCCGCCCTTGAAGCCAAACGCGAAGCCGCCCGCGCCGGCGGGGGCGAGAAGCGCCACGCGGCTCAGCACGCCAAAGGCAAGCTCACCGCGCGCGAGCGGATCGAGCTTTTGCTCGATGAAGGCAGCTTTGAAGAATTCGATATGTTCGTCGAAGCGCGCGCCAATGATTTCAGCCGCGCCGATCAGAACATCCCCGGCGATGGCGTCGTCACCGGCTGGGGCACGATCAATGGCCGCATCGTCTATCTGTTTTCCAAAGACTTTACCGTGTTCGGCGGCTCGCTCTCGGCCACGCACGCGGCCAAGATCGTCAAGGTGCAGGAAATGGCGCTGAAGAACGGCGCGCCGATCGTCGGCATTTTCGATGCGGGCGGCGCGCGCATTCAGGAAGGCGTCGAAAGCCTCGCCGGCTACGCCGATATTTTTCAGAACAACATCCTCTCCAGCGGCGTCATCCCGCAAATCTCCATCATCATGGGCCCATGCGCGGGCGGGGATGTGTATTCCCCGGCGATGACGGACTTCATCTTCATGGTGAAGGATACGAGCTATATGTACGTCACCGGCCCCGAAGTGGTGAAAACCGTGACGAACGAAATCGTCACCCATGAAGAGCTCGGCGGCGCGCGCGTGCACGCCTCCAAATCCGGCGTTGTCGATGGCGCGTTTGAAAACGATTTCGAGACGCTGGCGCAAATGCGCCGCCTGATCGATTTTTTGCCGCTGTCGAACCGCGAAAAGCCGCCCACGCGCCCGCATTTTGATGAACTGACGCGCGAGGATGCCTCGCTCGACCGTCTCATCCCCGATAACCCCAACAAGCCCTACGACATGAAGGAGCTGATCGAGAAAGTGGCCGATGAGGGCGATTTCTTCGAGATCGGGCCGGAATTCGGCAAGAACATCATCACCGCTTTCGCGCGGCTCGATGGCTCAACCGTGGGCATCGTCGCCAACCAGCCGATGACGCTGGCGGGCGTGCTCGATATCGACGCCTCACGCAAAGCCGCGCGCTTTGTGCGCTTCTGCGATGCGTTCAATATCCCGATCGTGACCTTCGTGGACGTGCCGGGCTTCCTGCCGGGCACCAAGCAGGAGCTGGGCGGGCTCATCAAGCATGGCGCCAAGCTGCTCTTCGCCTATGGCGAAGCCACCGTGCCGAAAGTGACGGTCATCACCCGCAAAGCCTATGGCGGCGCCTATGACGTGATGAGTTCCAAGCACCTGCGCGGCGATGTGAATTATGCTTGGCCCAGCGCCGAGATCGCCGTGATGGGCGCCAAGGGCGCGGTGGAGATCATTTTCCGCGCCGACATCGGCGACCCCGAAAAGATCGCCGCCCGCACCAAGGAATATTCAGACCGCTTCGCCAACCCCTTCGTCGCCGCCTCACGCGGCTTCATCGACGACGTGATCATGCCCCGCGAAACCCGCAAACGCATCATCCGCGCGCTGGCGACGCTGAAGAACAAGAAGCTCGAGAACCCCTGGAAGAAGCACGATAATATTCCGCTTTAAGATGTTTCGGGTGGAGAACATAACTCAAGGTATCGCACACGTGTAGCGTGTGATATATCCGCCGCGCGTTTGCACGGTGAGAAACAATGCGAATGATTAAGCCTCCGCTATCGCGGGTACTGGAGTTGCTGCGTCTCATAAGAGATAGCAATTCGGCAGAGCCGATAGGGCACATACTTTCCAGGGCGCTCAAAGTTAGTCGCAACTCACCGGCATTCTTCCGCGAAATAGCGGTGCTTTTGGAACTGACAGATGCAGCCGTCCAAGCGGTGAATGAGGAAGATCGCCTCGACGCCGAGGGACGATCGGGGCTGTTGCACACGTTAACTCAGCTAAAGTCTGCGATCCAGACGTGCGGAATGGACCAGCCTGTCCAGAAATATTTCCCGAATGTGAATCTCGAGATCACTCAATTCTCATTGATCGCAGGTTTCGTGCAAAAGGACTCTCCGCTTTGTGCGGAGGCCGATCACGCATTGGTTTCACTGGATGCAGAGTTAACTGATCTCTACAAAAAGGTGCAGGCAGCAGAAATCAGCGTTGACGCCAAGAGGGCCGCTCGCCAATATTACAGCCCTACAAATATTGATTAGAAACACCGACATATTTGGGTTCGATGCAGCGAAGTCTGCATATGTGGATTTGCTGTCGGCGATACAGCGGCAAGCAAGTCGTTCCGACGAGGATACAGGTGATTTTCTCAAAGGGCTTTGGGCGACGGTCGAGACGTGGGCCGTGCGCGTTACTTTGATTAGTGCTGCGGTTCATGGCGGCGGCGAGTTGATTGAGGCGGGCCGCGGCGTTGTGCGGCTCGTATCCTCCGCAGAGTGAGTTCACCCTCATCCCGAAAAAATCTATCCCACACCTCCAAACCTCCCGCATAATCCCCTCACCACATCCGCCGGAAGGCGATCGGATCCTGAGTTCAGCCGATGCGGGCGTGGTGATGATTGAGCGTGAAGCTCTGATGTTTGACGCCCAGCCCCGGCATTGTCGCGGTGTTGGAAGAGGGTGCCGGGCAAGTCCTGCGATCGGCGCGAACGCTGCGGGGCGCGTTACCGGGCGCATCAGCGCAAAGCCCGCGGGAAGCCAAAAGCGCGGGAAGAAAGAGGGGATTGGCGCGAACCCGCCAACCAGCACGCCATCGGCGATCGCGCCAGGAGAGTGAAACACCTCTCTGTGCCGAGCCGATGCAGCCGATCATCCACGGGGCGCGTGTCGCGCGCATGCTGGCGCAAGCCAGCACACGGAACCAACCCAGGCGCGCCGCACGCGCCCCGGCCTTCCGCTCGTTGCCCGCGGCGCCCGCGCGCGTGCGGCTGCTTGGCGTGACTTGCGCGCCGCGCGCGCTAGTCTCTTGCGCAAAACATGGAGGCTTTGATGCGTTTGCTTGTTCCCGCCGTGCTGCTCGCGCTCGCCGCCTGCGCAGAGCCTGCGCCAACGCCGCAAGCTGAGCCTGCGCCCGCCGCGCATGCGCCAGCGCCCATCATTGGCGCCTTCACCGCCATCTCCACCACGGCCATGAGCCTCACCGGCGATCTAAACGCCAGCGCCGACGTGCTCTCGTTCGCGCGCGGCTTCCGCATCGAAGGGCCGGTGATCGAAAGCGCGCTGACGGGCGATACCGATCTCTCCGCGGGCGGGGGCACGATCTCAAGCGGAAGCGGGGTGCAGAACATCGGCCTGGTTGAGCTGCGGCGCATTGATTTGGTGCGCGTCGCCGCCGATGCGCCCGCGCCGCAGCTGTGCGGCGATGCTCAGCCCACATTCGTCATCCTCGCGCGCGGCGCCGACACGCTGTCGTTGCAGATTTTCTCCGGCGGCGAAGCCCCAGGCCCCAACGCGCACGACACCGCGCTCTGCGGCATCTTCAATTACGCCATCCCTTAAGCCCAAGGCGATGATTGCGCGCCGCTATGCGATCAGCGGCGTCACGCTTTGGCGTGGCTGCGTTTACAACAGGGCATGCGCGCTTGGCTGATCCCCCTCATGCTTGTGGCGGTGTTTCTCACCGCCTGCGGCGAAGCGCGCGATGGGGGAGAGGCGCTCGCCGCCGCCCCGCCGGCGCTGCTTGGCGAGTACGCCGCCGCCTCAGACGCCGCGCGCACGCTGGGCGATGTCGGGATCGAGCGCGCGGGCCTCATCTTCGCCAGCGGCGCCGTGCTCTACACCCGCACGCTTGAGCCGCGCGCGGGCGCCGACCGCACTAGCCGCAATGGCGCAAGCTACGCCGCGCTCGCCGGCGCCGATGTCGCCCAAGTGGAATTGCGCCGCGTGGTGAGCGCAAGCGCGGCCGATGGGTTCTGCGAAGGGGGTGAGCCGTCGTTTGCCGCGCTGGCGCATGATCCGGGGCGGAGCCGCTTTACGTTGCTTGTGTTTGCCGGCGATGAGCCGCCAGGGCCGAACGCCGAGGCTGTCAGCCTGTGCGGGCGCTACGCTTACGCGCAGGTGCAAACGGCGGCGCCCGGGCGTCGTGCTCTGGTGATCACTCAGCCTTGCCAAACGGCTTCACCGGCTCACCCAATTCATAGTATTCCGCGCCGTTTTCGGTCTGCATGTGCAGATAGCGCTTTTCGAGTTCAGGATAGGAAACGACATCGATCGCCCGATCTTCCCCGCCCATCAGATAAACGCATTCCGCATCGAACGTGTTGCGCATCACATGCGCGGGGCCGGGCGCTGCAAAGCCGAGAAAATCGCCGGACTCCACCAAATATTTCTGATCGCCGATCTCGGCGGAGGCTCTGCCTTCGAGCACGTAGATCCATTCTTCCTCAAGCATGTGCGCATGCTTGGCAAAGCTCTCTTTGCCCGGCGGCAGGCGCACCAGGCTCACATGCGCGCGGCTCATGCCGGCGAGCCGCGATAGAGGCGCGGCGCGGAACAGCGATTGCGGATTGAGCTTCTGCGTGAACGGGCGCGCGGTGGGCGCGATTTCCGCGGCGCGCCAAAGCGCTTTTTCTCGACTCAGCCATGGCCAGCTCCTTGGCGGAAATCTATCCTACAGCAGCCGGCGCAGGCGATACCGGCGCGATGTCAGAATTCCACCGGCGCATAAGGCCGCCAAGCCCCGCCCATCAGCAATTCAAGCGGATGGAATTCGGCCTTGTAAGCCATCTTCTCCGAGCCCGCGATCCAATAGCCGAGATAGACGTAGGCAAAGCCCGCCGCGCGCGCTTGCTGAATGTGATCGAGGATGATGGAATTGCCGAGGCTGCGTTTGGGCGCGCCCGGATCGAAGAAGGAATACACTAGGCTAAGGCCATCGCCCAGCGCGTCCGTCAGCGCCGCGCCCGCAAGCGCCCCGCGCATCGGGCCCGAAGAATAGCGATATTCCACGATGTGGGTGTGAACCGCGCTTTCCTCCACCATGGCCGCGTAATCGGAAAAGCTCATTTCCGCCATGCCGCCCTCGGCGTGGCGGCTGGTGAGGTAGTGGCGCAGCAGATGAAACTGCTCGCGCGTCGCCTCGGGCGGGCGCAGCGCGCGGGTGAGATCGGCGTTGCGCGCCACGATCTTGCGCCAGCGGCGGCTGAAGCTGAACGCCCCCACCGGCACGCGCGCGGAAATGCATGCGCCGCACCCTTCGCACGATGGCCGATAGGCGATCCCTTGCGAGCGGCGGAAGCCGGAATTGGTCAGGATGTCGTGCAGCTCGCTGGCCTCCTGGCCCATCGAGCGCGGTGAACACTTTGCGTTCGCGCCGCCCAGGCAAATAGGGGCAGGGCGCAGGCGCCGTCAGGGAAGAACCGCAGGTTCTTGGTCGGAAAAGGGCTTAGTCACGCAGCGCCCATGGTCGCCGAACCTCCAATTCCGTCAAGACGGCGCATCCATTGCGCGGCAGCAAACTTAAGCAAAGGTTTCCAAATCGGCGCCGAGCTTAAAATATGGAGAGATAGATCGTTTCGTTCTCCCAACTGGGGAAAACTCTGCTAGTCTTGGCGCTCATCGCCGTGCGGATCAGGGGGAGCTGACCGGCCCGAAACAGAGGGAGAGCGCCATGGCGCAACCTGTGACGGCCATTTTATCCCACCAGGGCGAGCTCGCCGACAAGGCGCGCCGCTTCACCGACGACGCCAACGAAGCCAGCCTGCTTGTCGGCACGGTGCTTGGACGGGCGTTCCGAAGCTTGCCCGAGCATGTCGAGGATGACGCCATCCTCCGCGTGCTGGAGCGTGATCTTGATCGGCTCATTGCGCAGATGCGCCGCGCACAGCCCTAAAGCGCGTCGCCGCGCTTGAGCGGATCGGGCAGCGGCTCGCCCGCTGGCGTGAAGCTCAGCGAAACCGAATTGATGCAAAAGCGCATGCCAGTGGGTTTCGGGCCATCTGGAAAGAGACGTGCCCCTGGTGGCTGTCGCAGCGCGCGCAGCGGGTCTCGATCCGATGCATGCCATAAGAATTGTCCTCGATCCCGCGCACATGCGCCGGATCGATCGGCGCGTAAAAGCTTGGCCAGCCGGTGCCGCTCTCGAATTTGGTTTCTTGCCGAAACAGCGGCAGCCCGCACAGGCGGCAGCAATAGGCGCCCGCCTGTTTCTGGCCCAGCAAGCCGCCGCAGAACGGCGCCCCTCGGTGCCGTGGTGCAACAGCACGCGGCGTTCTTCGTCATTGAGCCCCGCTTCCAGCGCGGCGCGTTCGGCGGCGGTGGGCGGGCTGAGGTCAAAGCCTGTGGCGGATTGGGTCATGCCCGCAAAATGGGGTGCGCGCGCCGCTTCGTCCAGGCGTCACACCACGCCTTCGCGCCCGCCATAGAGCTTGGCGAGATGCGCGGCGAGGCCTTTGGCGTCGGCTTCGATTTCCGCGTCGGTGAAGCGCTTGCGCAATTGGCGCGCGGCGTCGGCAAGCCCTTTGGCCTCGATGTCGAGTTTGCGGCGGCGTTTTTTGGCGATGTGCTCGATCAGCATGTCCGCTTTCTCGGCCGCTGGCGCGATGACGGGTTTAAGCGCCCGATCCAGCGCCAGCACCAGCGGATCGGCGGCCTTGGCGGCCGCCTTCTTCTTTTTCGCCGGCGCGATCGCGGCGATCAGCGCCGCATCGCTTTTGGCCCGGATCAGCGCGAACGCGGCTTTGAGCTCTTTGGCTGGGCGCTTGCGCAGCATCGCGCGCAGCGCCTTGGCTTCGGCGGCGGTCAGCTTGCTCATGGCGCGCTGCGCCGCAGCACGGCCGCCGCCGCGCGCGCCAGCGCTTCCTTGGTTTGCCGCCCGCCCACGCGCATCATTGCGGTGATGTTGATCGGGTTGGCCGCAAAGCGCTCCGTCGGGGTTGAGCGCAGCGTCGCCGCGTACGGCACCTCATCCTCAAGCAGCGCCGCGCTGAAAAACGGCGCGCCAGCGATCTCCGCCCGCGTCAGCGCATCGGCATGATTGGTTTCGCTGGAGCGGGCGCGATCATTCACGCCATTGAGCAGGACGGAAAATTCCGCCGGGCGCAAGGGCCTTCCCTGACTTCGCGCACCACATGCTCAAGCATGTTGAGCCCTGTCAGCGAATAGCGCTCGGGCCGAACAGGGGCGACGATGTGATCGGCCGTGGTGATGGCCAGGCGCGTGAGGAAGGTCGCGCACGGATTGGAATCGATCACCACAGCGTCAGAGCGCGCGCGCAGCGCCGCCACAAGTGCGCGGAAACGCATAAACGCCTCAGCCTTATCGTGATCGGAGCGGGTGTCGAGCGTGTATTCAAACAAGCGCTCGTCGCCCGCGATCAGCTCGAAATTGGGCTGTTTTTCCTTGCCGCGCGGCTTGGCGCGATTGAGCGGGATGGCGATGGCGCCGAAATCGGCGCGCGAAAGCGCATGCTCGCCGCGGCCGTTGAGCACGCCGTAAAGCGTGTGGTTGCGATCAGCGCACCCTGGCGCGCTCGCCCGGCGAGAGAAAATATTGCGTGAGATTGTGCTGCGGATCGAGGTCGATAAAGCTGATTGAGCGTTTGTCCGCGAGGTGCGCGGCGGCGAAGAGATTGGCCGCCAGTACGGTTTTGCCGACCCCGCCCTTGATGTTGAGCATGGCGATCACGCGGCCTTGGCCGCGAACGCCGCGCGCGGCTTCGGTGATCTTGCCCAGCGTTTCTGCGCTGGCGTTGTCTCCGGCGCGCAGGTCAATCGCGTGTTCGAGATCGAGCGTGGACTCGATCCAGCCGCCCGGCGGCAGATCGGCCGCCAATACGATCACGATCGGCCGCCCGTTATTGAGCGCGATCGCCACCTCGCGCTGCAGCGCGCCGCTGGCGGAAGCCGCGGGGAGGCGATCAGAACAAAAATCGCCGCATGGCTCACGGCCTGGATCAGCGCGTTGCGGTTTTCATCGGCGCGCAATTCGGCATTCGCGCGGACAACGCTCCAGCCGTTGCGCTCAAGCTCGGCGCCCGCGATCTGCGCGGCGGTTTCGTCCGCCGGCTCGAACGCCAGAAAGGCTTCGCTGGCCATGATCCGCTTACCCACTCCCCTTAAGGTTGACCCTAACGGGGCGCATTACGCCTTGGCAATGCGACTGAGAGGTTCCACCGGTGGCCCAATCGCCCGCGCAGCGCCAGCGTGCGGAACAGAAAACCGTCCGTACAAATTAGGTAGCCAATGCCCGACCCGATCCTGATCGACACCTTTTCCCGCCTGGCGATGGCGTTGGGGATCGGCTTCCTTGTCGGGGTCGAGCGCGGCTGGCGCCACCGCGAGGGGCGCCGGATGGAACACGCGCGGCTGGCCTGCGCACCCATGCCGTCATTGGGCTGACCGGCGGAATGGCGGGCTTGTTGCTGCCGGCGGTGGGCGCCCTTGGCTTCGCGGCGCTCACGCTGGCCTTCGCCGCCGCCTTCATCGCCTTCAAATGGCAGGAGAGCCAGCACGACAAGGATCTCTCCGTTACCGGCACGATCAGCGGCCTCCTTGTCTATGCGCTGGGTGTTTATGCGATGTGGGGCGATCTGCGCGTCGCCGCCGCAATTGGCGTGACCTTGGTGGGGCTGATGGCCTTCAAGGAGGCGCTGCATGCCTGGCTTGAGGCGCTGACCTGGAAGGAAATCCGCTCCGCGCTGATCATCCTGGCGGCGAGCGCGATCGCGCTGCCGTTGCTGCCGGATCAGACCATCGACCCATGGGGGACGATCAATCCGCGAGAATTGTGGCTGCTGACCATCCTTGTCGCCGGCGCCTCGTTCGCCGGCTACGTTGCGGTGCGCGTGCTTGGCGGGGATGTTGGCGTCCTGGCTGGGGCGACCGCGGGGGCGCTGGTGTCCTCCACCGTGGTGACGGCCGAGCTCGGCCGGCGCGTGCGCAAGGGCGAGAGCCACGCGGCCGTCGGCGCGGCGGCGGCGATGCTGGCGGCGGCCGTCAGCGTGGGCCGCGTGTTGGTGCTGGTGGGGATCACGGCGGCGGCGATGTTGCCGGAAGCAAGCCCTGCGCTGGCGGCGGCTTTGCTCGCGTTTGTCGCCGGCGCGTTCGCGCTGCGCATGTTCGACCGCCAGCAGGAGAAGGGCGATACCGCCCAGGCCGTGAAAAGCCCGCTCGAACTGGCGTCGGTGGCGAAATTTGCGCTGTTCCTTGGCGCTGTCATCATCCTTGGCCGGCTGATCGCGGACGCCTTTGGCCAGGGCGGGCTTCTGCCGTTCGCGGCCACGGCCGGGCTTGCCGATGTGGACGCTGTCGCGCTCGCCGCCGGGAGCTTGGTGCGCGGCGGGCTAGAAGCGAGCGTGGGCGCGCACGCGGTGCTGGTGGCGGTGGCGATGAACACGCTCTCCAAGGGCGTCATTGCCGGGGTCACGGGCGGTTGGGCCTATGCGGCCTATTATTACGCCGCCGCCATCGCAGCGGCGGCCGTGGCGGCCTTGGTGTGGTGGTTGGCCACGCCGATTTTGGGGCCCTTGTTCAGCTAACGGCCTCGCGCTCGGCCCCCGGCGTGCTACATGAGCCGTGCTATGCAACAAAAATGGACCCCCGCCGGCTGGCGCGCCAAGCCCGCCAAGCACATCCCCACCGATTACCCGGATGCGGACGCGCTCACCCGTGTTGAAGCAACGCTGCGCTCTTACCCTCCGCTGGTGTTCGCGGGCGAGGCGCGCAATCTCAAGGCGCGGCTGGCCGATGTGGCCGCCGGCAAGGCGTTCCTGCTGCAAGGCGGCGATTGCGCCGAAAGCTTCAAGGAATTCCACCCCGACAATATCCGCGACACCTTCCGCACGTTGATGGCCATGAGCGTGGTGCTGACCTTCGCCGGCTCAAAGCCGGTGGTGAAGGTGGGCCGCATCGCCGGCCAGTTCGGCAAGCCGCGCAGCGAGCCGATCGAAACGCAGGGCGGCGTCACGCTGCCGTCTTATCGCGGCGATAATATCAACGGCATGGAATTCACGCCCGAAGCGCGCATTCCCGATCCTGAGCGTCTGCTCAAAGCCTATGGCCAATCGGCCGCCACGCTGAACCTCATCCGCGCCTTCGCAAACGGCGGCTACGCCGATCTGCACAACGTCCATCGCTGGATGGTGGGCTTTGTCGCCGATAGCCCGCAAGGCAAGCGCTATCAGGAAATCGCCGACCGCATCTCAGAAGCAGTGGCCTTCATGGAGGCGTGCGGCATCACCCCGCAAAGCGTGCCGCAAGTGCGCCATGTCGATGTCTACACCAGCCACGAAGCGCTGCTGCTTGGCTATGAAGAAGCCATGACGCGCGTGGATTCCACCAGCGGCGAATATTACGACACCAGCGCCCACATGCTCTGGATCGGGGACCGCACCCGCCAGCCGGACGGCGCCCATGTCGAGTTCATGCGCGGGGTGAAAAACCCGATCGGCATGAAATGCGGGCCGAGCCTTGAGCCCGATGAGCTGCTGCGCCTCATCGACATTCTCAATCCGAACGATGAGCCGGGCCGGCTCACGCTGATCGCGCGCTTTGGCTCCGATAAGGTGGAGCAGGGCTTGCCCAAGCTGGCGCGCGCGGTGGTGAAATCCGGGCGTTCTGTGGTGTGGTCCTGCGACCCGATGCACGGCAACACGCTGAAAACCGGCAACGGCTTCAAGACCCGCCCGTTCGATCGCATCCTTTCAGAAGTGCGCGCGTTCATGGACATCCTCACCGCCGAAGGCGCCTATCCGGGCGGCGTGCATGTGGAGATGACCGGCCAGCAAGTCACCGAATGCCTCGGCGGCGCCGCCGAAGTGCGCGAGGAGGGATCTCTCCAGCCGCTATCACACCCATTGCGACCCGCGCCTCAATGGCGCGCAAGCGCTCGATCTGGCGTTCCTGATCGCCGAGCATCTGCGCGGCGTGCGCGCCAATGAGCGCAAGGTGCAGGCCGGGTGAGGGCGCTTTGGGGGCTCTGCGCGGCGCTGCTGCTGGCGGCGTGCGCGTTCTGGTCTGAGCGGCCATTCTTCGCCGATAACGAGGCGGCGCATCCGATCGCCGATGGCGCGCGGTTTGTTTGGCGCGAGGCAGGCTCGCAGCAGCGGCAAACCGTGGTGTTTACCCGCGCCGGCGCTGGCTATGTGCTGCAAGACGTGAACGAGCCGGATGAACGGCCGATCGAGATGATGCTCATCGCCGTGCCGGAAACGCCGGAGGGCGATTTCATCGCGCAGGTGAAGCTGCCCAACGCCGAGGGCGCGCGCGCTTACGCTTTCCTCTGGCCCAGCGGCGATGGCTATCGCTTGTTCGCCGCGCCCAGCGCGCTTGATGCGATGTCCGCGGCTGAGCCTGTGCTTGTCCGCCATTGCGCGGCGCGGCCGCAGGGCGAGTGCAAGATCGCCGCGCGCGATGATCTAATCGCCATCTACCGGGAAGCGGTCTATCCGGCGTTCGTTTCCGGCGCCGCAGCGCCACGCGCCTATATTGAGCTCACGCCCGCGCGCTGAATTTGGAGCCCGTGATGCGTGCGCTTAAAGGGATAGTTTTGGCGTTCGCGGTCGGCAGCTGCGCCATGTCCGAGCACGGTCTTTTCAGTGCGGAATTGGGCGCCCACTCCGATACAAGATGGCGCGCAGTATTTCTGGCGTCTAAATGGCTCCAACGACACGACCGAGGTTTTGCTTTTTCAGTATGTGAGAGTTGGTCAGCAGTACGACGCCTACAGCCTCGGCAGCGAACACCCCGATTCAAGAGTAACTCTGGTGCCCGTAATCGAAACGCCTGCGAACGATTATATCGCGCAGGTCGAGAGCCGCTCCGGTGGAATATTCTATGCGTTTCTCTGGCCAGTGGGGGATGATCGTTACATTGTCCCGCTGTCCGCAAACTATGCGGGCAATTATTGTACGCCGATTGACCAGGATATTTGCCGGTTCGGATCTGCCGATGACGTAGTTCGATATTATGTTCAGGCGGTCTATCCGACGCTCGCGAATGGGGACCGGCCTGCGCACTTCGTGGAAGTGATTTCTGCGGAACAAGTGCCGATCTCGGAGGCAGATTCTGAATGAAACCCTTGCGCACCGCCGTCCAGATGGACCCGATCGAAACCATGATCGTGAACCATGACACCTCGCTGGCGCTGATGGTGGAGGCGCAGGCGCGTGGGCATGAGGTGTGGTGGTGGGCGCCGAACGATTTGTTTTACGAAGCGGGCGTCGTCAAAGCCCGCGCGCGCCGGGTTTCGGTGAGCTTCGATGAGGCGGGCCATTATCAAACCCATGAAGAGGCGATCCGGCCCGCCGATGATTTTGACGTCATCCTCGTGCGCCAGGATCCGCCGTTCGACATGGGTTATGTGTCGAACACCTATCTGCTGGAGCTGACGAAAGCGCTGGTGCTCAACCCGCCGCAAGGCATCCGCAACATCTCCGAGAAGATGTCGATCCTGCAATTTCCTGAGCTCACGCCCACAACCTGGGTGGGCCGCGATCTCGATGCGCTCGAAGCGTTCGCCAAGCGCTTTGATCAGGTGGTGCTGAAAGTGCTGTTCCTGATGGGCGGCGATGGCGTGATCAAGCTTGCCGCTTCCGACGCCGATTTCCGCGCCAAGGCCGCCGCCTTCATCGAAGCGGCTGGGCGTGAGCCGATCCTGGCGCAAGAATTCATGCCGGCTGTAACCGGCGGCGATAAGCGCGTGTTCGCGATCGGCGGAGAGCCCTTCGCGGCGCTCAAGCGCATGCCGAAAGAGGGCGATTTTCGCGCCAATCTGCATGTCGGCGGCCAAGCCGTTGCGGGCGAGCTGGATGAGGCTGATCGCGCCATCGTCAAAGCCGTCGCGCCGCTGCTTGAGCGCGAGGGCATCGTGTTCGCCGGGCTCGACGTCATCGCCGGCAAGTTGATCGAGATCAACGTCACCTCGCCCACGCTGGCGCAGGAGCTTAAGCGCCTCTCCGGCCTCGATCTGCCCAAAGCGTTTTGGGAAAAGGTCGAAACCCTGGTTTAGCCGGGCTTGCGAAACCGCAGCGTCATCCGATCGCTTTCGCCGATGGCGTCATAGGGCGTGTGATCGAAGGCGGGATTGGCGGCCTCTCCGCGCGGGGCGCTTTGGCGTGTCGGCGGCAGCGTCCACACGCCAAAGGGATGATCGCGCGTATCGGCGGGGTTGGCGTTGATTTCCGCGCGGCCGTCCAAGGTGAGCCCCGCCGCTGCTGCGGCGGCGATCACATAGGCTTCCGGCACATAGCCGTTGGCGGCGGTGTCGGCGGTGTTCGCGCCTTCGGGCGCGCGGTGCTGCTCGACAGCGAGCACCCCGCCCGGTTTCAGCACGCGGGCGAACTCGGCCATGTAGCGCTCGGTCACGCCTTCGCTGCGCGACCAATTGTGAAACGCGCGCGCCACAAGGATGAAATCGGCGCTGGCGTCGGGCATGGCCAGCCCCGCGCGCATGCTGAAATCCACGGCGGAAACCTCGCCATAGATCGCGCGATTGCCGAAGCGTTCGATGAAAACCTGCCGGCCTTGCAGCGCCCCGGAGCTGACATTCGGCGCGCCAAGATCGCCGAAGGCGGCGATGTAGCGCCCCCCGGTTTGGGCCGCGTATGGCGCAAGGATTTCAGTCCACCAGCCCCCCGCCTGGGCCGATTTCAACGATCGTCTGGTTTTGGCCAACGCCCCAGAACGCCAAGCTCGCTTCGGGATTGCGCGCGCCATCGCGCGCTTTGTCCCCGGCGCTGCGCCATGGGCCGTTGACCGCCGCGCTGAGCGCGGCCGCTTGCGTTTGTGTTTGGCCGGCGGGCGCTTCGGCGCTGGCGCAGGAAGCGGCGGCGAACGCCAGGGCGAGGGCGGCGAGGGCGTGTCTCAAGCGGATCTCCTGCAGATTGGGGCCGATGAGGCCGCGCCCGCAGCCAAGGCCGGGCGCTGATATGGATGGTGCCCCAGGCCCGACTCGAACGGGCACGCAGTTGCCTGCGGCAGATTTTGAATCTGCTGCGTCTACCGATTCCGCCACTGGGGCACTTTGAGCCAGTGCGTCGGGGGCGGAGGGTTAAGGGCGGCGCTGGGCGCTGTCAAATGCTGCAGTGCGGAATAATCGCTCACCGCATGGCCCGATCCGTGCTAGGTCGGAGCGCATGAGCCAAATCCCCGACAGCGCCGCCCAGGAAGGGGCGGATCTGGTCCGCGACGACACAAGCCAAAGCATCATTGGCGTGCTCAAGCAGATCGACGCCGCCGCCGGCGAGGATGGCCTCAAGGTGGCCGCGATCGTCGATCAGCTGGATGAGCGCGCCTTTGGCCTGCTGGTGCTGCTGCTGACGCTGCCGTGCCTGGTGCCCGGCTTGCCGGGCGCGCAGATCATCGCCATCCCGATTTTCCTGCTGGCCGTGCAGATGCTGATTGGCCGCCGCGAGCCCTGGCTGCCGGGCTGGTTCATGCGCGCGCATGTCAAGAAAAGCTGGATTTCCGGCATCGCCGAGTTCGCCGATAAGCGCTTGCGCTGGGGCGAGGCGCTGGCGCGCCCGCGGCTTGGCTTCCTGGCTTCGGGCTTCGGTGAGCGGGTCGTGGCGTTCTTTATGGCGCTGGCGGCCATCACCGTGATGCTGCCGATCACCAACACCATCCCCTCGATCGCGCTGACGCTGATGTGCGTGGGGCTGATCCAGCGCGATGGGCTCTTCACGCTGGCCGGCATGGCTGTCGCGCTCGGCTGGTTTACGGCGCTGGGCACGCTGATTGCGGGGCTTTTCTTCGGCGCCGGCTTTGCCGTGCAGCTGGTGAACGAGCACGCCCCCTGGCTGCTCGAATGGATGGGCCGCTGAGGCTGCGGCCCGGCGCCGCGCAGGCGGCGCTTCCGGGCGGGGGCGGGCTCGCCTAAGATCGGCCCATGCCGCCCATCTCACGCTTGCGTCTCTACTGGCCTTTCATCGCGGGTTTCGTCTCGGCGGCGCTGCTGGCGGGGGCGCATGCGTTTCAGCGTTTTGGCGGCCTTGCGCCATGCCCGCTTTGCCTTGACCAACGCGAATGGCATTGGGGCGTGCTGGCGGCGGCGGCTCTCGGCGCCGTCATTCTCCGGTTCAAGCCGCAATGGGCGCGCTGGGTCGCGGCGGGGCTCGGTGCGGTTTTCCTCGGCAGCGTGGCGCAGGCGGCGTTTCATGTCGCGGTGGAGCAGGCCTGGATCATTCACCAATGCGCCGCCGATCCCAATCTCGACAATCTCCGCTTCGACATCAACGCCGTGCTCACGACCCCGCAATGCGATAAGATCGCTTGGAGCCTTGGGGGCATTTCCATGGCCGGCTACAATGCCATCATCTCGCTCATCATGGCGCTGGCCTCCTTCGCCATCGCCCTTCTGCCGGAGCGCAAAGCATGAGAGCCCGCCCCGCCATGCCCGGCCAAACATCCTCGAGCCTCGATGAGATGATCCGCGTCGATCACGCGGGCGAGTTTGGCGCGGTGCAAATCTATCGCGGCCAGCGCGCTGTGTTTGAGCGCATCGAGTCCAAACGCCACGCCGCGCGCCTCATCGCCGAGATGGAAGCGGGTGAGGAAGAGCACCTCGAAACCTTCGATCGCCTGATCGCCGAACGCAACGTGCGCCCCACCATCATGGCCCCGATCTGGCGCGTCGCCGGCTTTGGCCTCGGCGCCGCCACCGCGCTCATGGGCGAGAAAGCCGCCCACGCCTGCACCGAAGCGGTGGAAGAGGTGATCGAGCAGCACTACGCCAGCCAAAGCGCCGCGCTTGAAGGCGTGGACGAGGATCTGAAAACCATTGTGGATCGCTTCCGCGAGGAAGAACTTGCGCATCGTGACACTGCGGTGGAGCAGGGCGCGCGCGATGCGCCGGGCTATCCGGTGCTTTCGGCGCTGATCAAATTCGGCTGCCGCGCGGCGATACGGATTTCGGAGAAGGTGTAGGGCTGTAATTTCCGTGCGTGGCCCGATGCGGACGCTCGCGATTTTGTTTCCCACCCATCCCCGGATTGCGCGAAGCGCAAGTCCGGGGCCCATCACCTCAAACGCTTGTGTTCATAGGCTCCGGGCTCGCAGCTTCGCTGCGCCCCGGAGATGGGTGGAGGGTGTTTCTCTTTCCGGCGAAAAGCGTCCTACCTTCCCGCCTTATCCCCCGCGCTCTCCTCCTTCACCCCAAGCGCATCCGCCAGCCGCGCTTTCGCGCTCCCCGGCTTCAGCGGCTTCTGCTGGCTCTCATGCGGCGCCCAGCCGGCGAGGTGGATGATCTCGAACGTCGCGCGCACGCGGCCATCGGGATCGGCAAAGCGCGCGGCGTAGATTTCCAGCGTGCGCGCCAGGATGCGGCGGCTTAACGCGCGCGGGCTGCGCTCGGCCAACGCTGCGGTTTCGCCCATGGCGCGCAGATCCGTGAAGAGGCGCATCGGTTCGGCGTAGCGCACGGTGACGACATCCCGATCCGCCGCCGGCAGCGCAAAGCCCGCGCGCTGCATCAGGTGCGCCAGATCCTGCAAATCTGCGAACGGGGCCACGCGCGGGCCGGCGCCGCCGGTGAGTTCGCTTTCCGCTTCGATCAGCGCCAGCCGCAATTCGCGCAGCGTCTCCCCGCCAAACAGCGCCGCCAGCAAAAGCCCATCCGGCCTTAGCGCGCGCCGCAATTGGATCAGCGCCCCAGGCAGATCGTTCACCCAATGCAGCAGCAGCGGCGAGGCGATGAGATCGAACGCCTCGGCCGCAAACGGCAACGCCTCGGGATCGACCGCCACCGCAGCCCCGGCGATGTCCGCCTCGATAATTTCCCCCACGCGCGCAGAAAGCCCAGGCCGGGCGCGCACCGCTTCGCTGAAAAGCCCAGCCCCGCCCAGCGCCAGCACGCGCGGGAACGGGCGCGGGATCGCCTCGAGACGATCGGCCAGATCCTCCGCCGCGCGCGCGTGCAAAAACGCCGCCTCCCGGAAGCTGGGGGCCGCGCGGCGCTTGCGCTGGCGCAACAGGCGTGGCTCGAATGGGCCGAGGCGGGGGGCGTTCATGGGCACATCCTATCGCGCGCGAGCGGCGTTTCGGAAACGTGGAATGATCGCGCAGCTGTCGGATCTGATCTGGCCGCCGCGCTCGCTGCTTTCGGACGCCATCGTCGATCGCCCCGGTGTGATCGAGCCGGCGCTGTGGGGGGATCTGCACTTTCTGGGCGATCCGCTCTGCGCGCAATGCGGTTTCCCGCTGCCGGACGATCCTGGGCCTGGCGGCGTTTGCGGCGCCTGCGCCGGGCATAAGCCGGCCTACGATACCGCCCGCGCGGCGCTGGCGTACGACGATCACAGCCGCCGGCTGATCCTTGATCTGAAGCGTGGCGGGCGGCGCGATGGCTTGCCGGTGTTCGCGCGCTGGATGGCTTCGGCGGCGGGCGAGAGCCTTGCGCGCGCTGATTTTCTGGCGCCCGCGCCGATGCACTGGACGCGCCTTGCGGTGCGCAGTTTCAACCAGGCCGCGTGGCTCACCCAAGCGCTCGCCCGCGCCAGCGGCAAGCCGTGGAAGCCCGGCGCGCTGGTGCGGGCCAAGCGGCGGCGCAGCCAGGAGGGGCTTTCCGCCTCCGAACGCCGCCGCAATGTCGGCGGTGCGATCCGGGCGAGTGGGCGCTTTAAGGGCAAGGTGGTGCTGGTGGTTGACGATGTTTTCACCACCGGGGCGACTTTGGAGGCGTGCGCGCGCGCTCTGCGCAAGGCTGGCGCCGCCGAAGTGCATGCTGTGACGCTGGCGCGGGTTGTGCGTCCGCTAGATATTTCTATCTGATCGGTTGAGTCGGGAATTGCGGATGCCTTCAGTCACGATCTACACGCGCGCGGCCTGCCCTTATTGTGTGAGGGCGGTGGATTTGTTGCACAGCAAGGGCGCGGCTTTCACCGAGATCGACGCCACCGCCGATCCCGAAAAGCGCCAGGAGATGATCCAGCGCTCGGGCCGCTTCACCTTCCCGCAGATTTTCATTGGCGAGACCCATGTGGGCGGCTGCGACGATCTGCATGCGCTTGAGCGGCGTGGGGCGCTCGATCCCTTGCTGGCGGGCGGCTGATGCGCCGCCTGCGCGCCGCCGCCGTGCAATTGCGCTCGGGGATTGAGCCCGCCGCCAACCGCGAAGCGGCGCTGCCGTTCTTTGCGCGAAGCGGCCGCCGCCGGCGCGCGCCTCATCGCCACGCCTGAGAACACGCTGCGCATGGATCGTGATCGCGCCCGCATGTTTGCGGCAGTGGGGCCCGAAGAGGGCGATGGCGAACTCAAAGCCTGGGGCCGGCTGGCGCAGGAATTGGGCGTGTGGCTGCTGCTGGGCTCGGGGCCGATCGCCACGGGCAACGGCAAGGTGTTCAACCGCTCGTTCCTGTTCAGCGACAGCGGCAAAATCGCCGCGCGCTATGACAAGATCAATCTGTTCGACGTCACGCTCGGCGGCGGGGAGACGTATCGCGAGAGCGATACGGTGCAAGGTGGCAAGAAAGCGGTGATCGCCGAGGGGCCGATGGGCGCCAGGATTGGCTTTTCGATCTGCTATGATCTGCGCTTTCCGGCGCTCTATCACGCCTACGCCCAGGCCGGCGCCGACATCATCACCGCGCCCGCCGCTTTCACCGTGCCCACCGGCCAAGCGCATTGGGAAACATTGCTGCGCGCGCGGGCCATTGAAACCCATTGCTTCGTCATTGCGCCAGCGCAAGGCGGGCGGCACGAAGATGGCCGCGCCACTTATGGCCACAGCCTGATCATCGATCCCTGGGGCAAGGTGCTGGCCGCGCTCGATCACGATGCGCCGGGCTTTATCGTCGCCGATCTTGATCTCGATGCTGTCGCCGCCGCGCGCGCGAAAATTCCCGCCTGGAATGGCGGCCCGGATTTTGAGGGCCCATGATCCGCTATGACCTCCGCTGCGCCAATGGTGATGAATTCGACGCCTGGTTCGGCTCGATCTCCGATTACGATAAGCAGGCCGCAGCTGGGCTGATCGAATGCCCGCATTGCGCCTCCACAAAGATCGAAAAGGCGCCGATGGCGCCCGCCGTGCACACCGCGCGCAAGCAGACTGAGCGCAAGGAGCGCGCGGTGGCGATGGCCATGGCCGCCAAGGTGCGTGAGCACATCAAGGATAATTTCGATTATGTCGGCCCGCGCTTTGCCGATGAAGCGCGCAAAATGCACGAAGGCGAAGCCGATGAGCGCCCGATCTGGGGCGAGGCGACGCCGGAAGAAGCGCAAGCCTTGGCTGAAGACGGCATCCCCGCAGCGCCGCTGCCGCCAGAGCTTGCGCCCGCAACGCCGGATAAAAAGCTGAACTAAAGCGGCTCGCGCTTTGCGCGCGCGCCTGTTTATACTGGCGCCATGCTTCGCTTTATTCTGATCGCTGGCTTCATCGTTTTCACCGCCGCCTGCGCCGGCGCGCCGCGCACGCAAGTGTTCAGCGGCGTTTACGCAGAAGGCGCAGAATCAATGACATTCACGCCCGATGCGCGCGAGGGCGAGCGCTGGGCCGCCACCGGCGAAAGCGATGCGCTGCGCACGCTGCAGGAGGCCGGCGGGCGCGATTACAGCGATCCGTTCGATTCATTCGCCATCCGCGCCGAGGTCGAGGGGCGATTGAGTCCGCGCGGTTCGTACGGCCATCTCGGCATGTTTCGGCGCGAGGTGTTTATCACCCGCGTGATCACGGCCGAAACCTCAACGCGCCCCCGGCGCTGCGCCCCCAGCGCGCAACAGCACTTTCGGGGCGCCTATGTTCTGCAAGACGGGGTTGGGCTTTTCCGCGAGAGCGGGAGTGAGGAGCTCTGGTGGGTGAACGGCGATCGTTTCGCGCTGCAAAATCTTGAAAGCCTGATTGAGCATCATCGTCAGCGCGATGCGGCCGATGCCTATGAGGCGGTGTTTGAAGGCAATGCGCAATTTATTGACGCCTACGGGCCTGACGGCGCGTATCGCTGCGCGATTTTTGTGACGCGTGTTCTGGGGCTGCATCCGGTCAGCGCGGCGCCGGAGGGGCCTTAGGCGGGTTTCGCGCCCGCCATCATATAATTCATGTCGATGTCGCTGGAGAGCGACCAGCCTTCGCCAAGCGGGTTGTAGACAACGCCCACCGGCTCATCCCACGTGATGTGCGGCCCGCCGGCGCGGATCTCATCGGGCGTCACCAGCTTGTCATAGTCATGCGCGCCCTCGGGCGCCCATTTGAGGATGCGCTCGGCGCCGACGATCGCCAGCGCGCGCGCCTTGGGCGTTCTGTTGATGGTGGAAAGCACGATCAAGCCGCCGGGCCGCACCAATGCTTGCGCTGCATCCAGGAATGCGGCCACGTCCGCCACATGTTCGATAATCTCAAGCGCGACCACGAGATCAAATTGCGCGCCCTCTGCAACCAGCGCCTCGGCGGTCATGCAGCGGAAATCGATATCGAGCCCAGCCTGGGCGGCGTGCGCGCGCGCCGCGCCGATGGCTTCGGCCGAGGCGTCGATGGCGGTAAGCGCTGCGCCCATCCGCTTGAGCGGCGCCGAAACCAGGCCGCCGCCGCAGCCGAGGTCCAGCGCCTTAAGCCCAGCTAATGCATGTCGTGAGCTGGCGCCAAAGTGCCGCGCCGCAACATTTCGGATAAAGCCCAGCCGCGCCGGATTGAGCCGGTGCAAAGCCCCGAACGGGCCCTTTGGGTTCCACCATTCGGCGGCCAAAGCGCTGAATTTGGCGATCTCGGCGGGGTCGAGCGTGGGGTGGGCCATGCGCCTCAAATCGGGGCGGAAATGAGCCGGGTCAAGCGGTATCGCGCCGCAACGGAGCATGCTAAGGCCGCCCCGCACAAAAATAGAAGGTGACGGCTCTCCATTCCATGTCCCGCTTAGTGATGAAATTTGGCGGCACGTCCGTGGGCGAGGTTGAGCGCATCGCGCGCGTTGCGCGCATTGTGGCGGCCGAACGAAAGCATTGGCGCGGGCTGGCGGTGGTCGTTTCGGCGATGTCGGGCGAAACGGATCGCTTGGTGAAACTGGCGCGCGCTGCTGGCGGCCAGGATGGCGAGAGTGGCGCAGCGCTCACCGCGCGCGACTTCGATGACGAATACGATGTGATTGTCTCCACCGGCGAGCAGGTGACGACGGGGCTGTTGGCGTTGGCGCTGCGGCGCCTGGGCGTGCCCGCGCGCTCCTGGCAGAATTGGCAGATCCCTGTGCGCACCGACGCCGCACACGCCAAGGCGCGCATCGCTGAAATTGCAGAGCACGCGATCGGCGATCTCGATGGATGCCGGCGTCGTCGCCATCGTGCCTGGCTTTCAGGGCGTGACGGCGGGCGCGCGCATCACCACGCTTGGCCGCGGCGGCTCCGACACCTCCGCCGTCGCGCTCGCCGCTGCGCTGAAGGCCGCGCGGTGCGATATTTATACGGACGTGGATGGGGTCTACAGCACAGACCCGCGCATCGTGGCCAAGGCCAGGCGCCTCGAAAAAATTTCATACGAAGAAATGCTCGAAATGGCCTCCCTTGGCGCCAAGGTGTTGCAGACGCGCTCTGTTGAGCTTGCGTTCGCGCATCGGGTGCCGGTGCGGGTGTTGTCCAGTTTCGTCGAGCCGGGTGAGCCCAATCCCGGCACCATCGTTTGCGGCGAGGAAGAGATCGTGGAAAAGCAGGTTGTTTCGGGCGTCGCCTATTCGCGCGACGAGGCCAAGATCACGCTTTTGGGCGTCGAAGATCACCCTGGCGTCGCGGCGGACATTTTCTCGCTGCTGGCGGAATCCAACATAAATGTGGACATGATCGTGCAGAGCGATGCGCGTCAGCCGGGGCGTCAGAACATCGTGTTCACCTGCCCGGACCGGGACGCGATCCGCGCCAAGGGCGTGCTTGAAGGCGCGCGCGATAAAATCAACGTGGATGAAGTCAACATTCGCCGCGATGTCGCCAAAGTCTCCGTGATAGGCATCGGCATGCGCAGCCAGGTGGGCGTGGCCAAAACCATGTTCGCGGCGCTTGCGCAAAAGGGCGTCAATATCGAGGCTATCGCCACTTCCGAGATCAAAATCTCGGTCTTGATTGATGCGGCTTACACAGAGCTTGCGGTGCGCGCGCTGCATACCGCCTATGGATTAGACGCCGCTTAGGCGCGGCAAGGAGGAAAGCGAGCGCCGATGAACGGCCCTGGGCATGTCGGCGGGTCCCGGATGCTCCTGCGCAAGCTGCGGGAGATCATGGAGGCGGGCGGCTCCGCGCAGGAGCGGCTGGATCGGCTCGTGGCCATGGTGGCCGCGACCATGGTGGCCGATGTTTGCTCAATTTATCTGACGCGCGGCGAGCAGCACGAATTGTTCGCCACCCAGGGCCTTAAGCCCGAAGCGGTGCACCGCACCCGGCTCAATACCGGCGAGGGCCTCGTCGGCCTGGTGGCCGAAACCGCCCAGCCGCTCAATCTCGCAGACGCCCCGCACCACGCGCGCTTCTCATACCGGCCAGAGACCGGCGAGGATCCCTATCAATCGTTCCTCGGGGTGCCGATCGTTCGTTCTGAGCGCACTTTCGGCGTGCTGGTCGTGCAGAACAGCGTCCAGCGCATGTACGGCGAGGACGAGGTTGAGGCGCTGCAAACCATCGCCATGGTGCTTGCCGAAATGGTCGCCGCCAATGCGTTTGGCGATCTTTCGGGCCTTGCCGATGTTGAAGCGCGGCCGAGCCGCCCTGAATTCATGCAGGGCAAGGCGTTCTCAGATGGCGTCGCCATTGGCGTGGCCGTGCTGCATGAGCCGCACGCCCCGCTCGGGCGCGTGATCGCGGACGATCCGGTCAAGGAAGAGGCGCGGCTCGACGCTGCGCTCACCCAAGTGCGCGGCGTCATTTCAGAGATGCTGGAGGGCGATCCTGGCCGTCTCTCGGGCGTTTCGCGCGAGGTGCTGGAAACCTTCCTCATGCTCGCCAACGATCCGAGTTGGGATGCCAAATTGCGCAACGGCGTGCGCGCCGGGCTTTCGGCGGACGCAGCGGTCGAGCGCGTGCGCGGCGAGCACCGGGCCAAGTTCAACGCCACGCGCGATCCTTATCTGCGCGAGCGCATGCACGATCTTGAGGATCTGGATAACCGGCTGCTGCGCGCGCTCGCCGGCGTTGATGGCGCGGCCCAGCAATCGCTGCCGGAGAACGCCATTCTGATCGCGCGTGAGCTTGGCCCCGCGGAATTGCTGGATTATGGCGGCCGCCTTGCCGGCATCGCGCTGGAGGAGGGCTCAAGCGCCGCCCATGCCGCGATCGTCGCGCGGGCGCTCGGCGTGCCGATGGTTGGCTCGCTCTCTGGCCTGCTCTCGCGCGTCGAGGATGGGGATGCGGTGGTGCTCGATGGCGAGCGGGGCGAGGTGCGCCTGCGGCCTGAGGATCAAGTGGTTTCCACCTATCGTCAGCGGATCGAGCTGCGCTCGGCCCGCGCCGCCGAGTTCGCGCGCGATAAGGACGAGCCCGCCATCACCCAGGACGGCGCGGCGGTGGCGCTGCTGCTCAATGCCGGGCTAGCGCTCGACGTGCATCATCTCGACGACACCGGCGCCGAAGGCATCGGCCTGTTTCGCACCGAATTCCAGTTCATGGTGTCAGAGACGCTGCCGCGGCTTGAGAGCCAGATTCTGCTCTATCGTGACGTGCTCGATACGGCGGGGGACCGCGCCGTCACCTTCCGCACCCTCGATCTCGGTGGCGACAAAGTGCTGCCCTACGTGAAGGCCGAGCGGGAGGAGAACCCGGCGCTGGGCTGGCGGGCGGTGCGGATCGGGCTCGATCGCCCCTCGCTGCTGCGCTACCAGCTGCGCGCGCTGATCAACGCCGCCGCCGGCAGGCGTTTGCGCGTCATGTTCCCGCTGGTGGCGATCGTGAGCGAGTTCGAGGCCGCGCGCGCGCTGGTGGACCGCGAGCTCGAATGGGCGGCGCGGTTTGGCCGCGGCGCCCCGGCTGAGATCGAAATCGGGGTGATGGTTGAGGCGCCGGCGCTGGCGTGGTCCATCGCCGGGCTGAAGGGCAAGGCCGATTTCCTTTCGGTCGGCACCAACGACCTCATGCAATATTTCTTCGCGGCCGATCGCGGCAACGCCCGCGTGGCCGATCGCTATGACGTGCTTTCCGCGCCGGCGCTGCGCTTCCTCAGCAGCATCCGCCAGAGCGCGGACGAGGCTGGCCTGCAAATCTCCATTTGCGGCGAGGCGGCCGGCCGGCCGCTTGAAGCGATGGCGTTTGTCGCGCTTGGTTTCCGCCGCTTATCCATGCCGGCCTCCGGGGTCGGGCCGGTGCGGCGGCTGATCCGCTCGATGAGCGTAGAGGCGGCGGCGGCTGATCTTGCGCCGCGCCTCAAAACCCAAAGCGCCTCCTTGCGCGCGGAACTCACGGAATTCGCGCAAAGCCAGGGTTTTGCACTGTAACGCAGAGCAGCGCTGCGTTGAGAGCCGCCTGATTCGCGATTACGATGGCGTGATGGCGCGAAATTTGCGTTGTTAACGCCTACATTAACTTCTGACCAACGCATCGCGTCGTAAGGATTCTGCAGCGCACTGATGCTGAACCATAATTCCAACGCCCCCGATGAGCCGGGCGTGGGCGCGGCCCGCGAAGAACGGTTAAAGCCGAACGCGCCGGCGCTTGCGCTTGATCCGAGTTGGCGCGCCGGGCGCAAGCTCGCAGAGGCGCGCGCGCAATTGGGCCTTTCGCTGGATGAGGTGGCCGAGCGGATCCGCGTGCGCCGCGAATTCCTCGAAGCGCTCGAGCAGATGAATATGAAGCTGCTGCCGGGCAAGGCGTACGCGCTGGCGTTCCTGCGCTCCTATGCCGGCGCGCTGGGCGTGGATGAGAAGGCGATCGTCGATCAATTTCAGGACGAGGTCGCCCTTACGCGTGAGAGCAACGAAAAGCAGATCCGCGCCCCTGCCTCGCGCCCGCGCAAGGATCGGCCCTGGATGGCGGCCGCCGCGCTGGTGGCGCTGGGGGTTGGCTTTGTCGGCTGGCGGGCGCTGGATCAGGAGCCGGCGGCCGATCCCGCCGCGCAGGAACAGGCTGGGCTTTCCCCGGCTGAGATGGGCGGCGCGCTGGTTGAGGCCGCCCCGACGCGGCGCGTGGTTGAAATCAAGGCGGTAACTGATGGCTGGCTTGAGGCGCGCGGCCCAGACGGCACCGTGTTCCTTTCGCGCACGCTGCGCGCGGGCGAGGTGTACCGGCCTGATCCAAGCCCAGGCTGGACGCTGCACGCCCGTGACGGCGGGGCGTTTGAGCTTTTGTGAACGGCGCCTCGGCGGGGGTGATGGGCCCGGCCGGCATGCCGGTGCTGGGCCGCCCGATCGACGAAATCCAGCCGATCGCCCAGGCCAATCTCAGCCCCTCGCGCAGTTAAGCCGCGCCCTTAGGGCTCGCGGGCGGGCCCCAGGCGCGCTATCTCCAAGCCCTGGAAAGGAACGCCTCCATGGACGGCGCCCACGGCGATTTGCATCATATCCGGCCCTGGCGGCGCATTGAGCGCCGGCGCTCGCGCAAGATCCGCGTCGGCGCGGTGGAGGTTGGCGGCGATGCGCCGATCACCGTCCAGTCGATGACCAACACCGTGACGGCCGACGCCGCCGCCACCATCAACCAGATCCGCCAATTGGAGGAAGCGGGCGCCGACATCGTGCGGGTGTCGTGCCCGGATGAAGATAGCACCGCCGCCTTCGCCAAGATCGCGCGTGAAGCCAAAGTCCCGCTCGTGGCGGATATTCATTTTCACTATAAGCGCGGCATTGAAGCGGCCGCCGCGGGCGCTGCGTGCCTGCGCATCAATCCCGGCAATATCGGCAACGCCCAGCGCGTGAAAGAAGTGGTGCAGGCGGCCAAGGATCACGGCTGCTCGATGCGCATCGGCGTCAACGCCGGCTCGCTTGAACCGCATCTGCTCGAAAAATACGGCGAGCCGTGCCCCGAAGCGATGGTGGAAAGCGCGCTCTATCACGCCGCCTTGCTCGAGGAGCATGATTTCCGCGAGTACAAAATCAGCGTCAAAGCCTCCGACGTATTCCTCACCGCCGCCGCCTATCAGGCGTTGGCCGACGCGACCGACGCGCCGCTGCACCTTGGCGTCACCGAGGCGGGCTCCTTCCGCGCCGGCGCGGTGAAATCCTCCATCGCCATGGGCGCGCTGCTCTGGGCCGGCATTGGCGACACCATCCGCGTCTCGCTCGCCGCCGATCCGGCGGAGGAGATCAAGGTCGGCAACGATCTCTTGAAATCGCTCGGCCTGCGCCAGCGCGGCGTCACCATCATCGCCTGCCCCTCCTGCGCGCGGCAGGGCTATGACGTGATCAAGACGGTGGAGGCGCTGGAAGCGCGCCTGGCGCATATCGCCGAACCGATTTCGCTCTCGATTATCGGCTGCGTGGTCAACGGCCCCGGCGAGGCGCTGATGACCGATCTTGGCTTCACCGGGGGCGGCAAGGGCGCTGGCATGATGTATGTCTCCGGCAAGCCCGACCACAAGGTCGACAATGGCGAGATGATCGACCATATCGTTGATCTGGTTGAACAACGCGCTGCGGCGCTGCGTGCAGCGAAAGGTTAGCCAATGCTGCAGCGTCACCTGCAGGATACCTACGATTATCTGTTTGAAGCCGCCCAGCGCGCGCTGCTGGAAGGCGGCTCGTTCGCGCCGTTCGGCGCAGGCTTGCGCAAGACGGGTGAGCAGATCCACACCAATGTCGATCTGCCGATCGATTCATCGGGGCCGCAGGATCATATCTCAGGCCTCATCGCCGGCTTCCGCCTCGATGACAAGGAAAACGGCCTCATCGCCGCGGGGCTGGTGTTTGACGGGCGCGCGCGCAGCGATGATGCGTCCGCGCTTTGCTTTCATCTGGAAACGGCCAATGGCCGCGCGCTGGAAGTGATCTTGCCGTACGAACGCGCCGGCACGCAGATCACATTCTTTCAGCCGCAGATCACCGAGGTCGTGCCCGAGATCTTCGCAGATCTGGTTTAGCCATGCCCGATTTGACCCGGTTGGAACGGCGCTTAGGCCAAGCGCTGGAGCGGTTCGAGCGCGTGGAGGCGCGCCTTGGCGTCACCAGCGACAGCGCCGAGATTACCAAGCTTTCGCAAGAGCACGCCGAGCTCAAACCGCTCGCGGAGGCGATCGCCGCGCTTAACGCCGCGCGCGCGGAAATCGAAAGCCTTGAAGCGATGAGCAAGGACGGCGATGCGGAGATGGCCGCGCTCGCCAAGGATGAATTGCAAGCCGCGCGCGAAAACATGCCCGCGCTTGAGCAAGCGGCGATGCTGTTGCTGGCGCCCAAGGATAAGGACGAGAACGCCTCCGCCATCCTCGAAATCCGCGCCGGCACGGGCGGCGAAGAAGCCGCGCTGTTCGCGGGCGATCTCTTGCGCATGTATCAGCGCTATGCCGGCGCGCGGCGCTGGAAGTTTGAGCTTGAAAGCCTTTCAGACACCGGCATTGGCGGGGTTAAGGAGGCGGTGGCTTCCGTGAGCGGCGCGGGCGTGTTTGGCCGTTTGCGCTTTGAAAGCGGCGTGCACCGGGTGCAGCGCGTGCCTGAAACCGAAGCGGGCGGGCGCATCCACACTTCGGCGGCCACGGTCGCGGTGCTGCCTCAGCCCGAGGGCGAGATCGATGTGGTGATCGATGAAAAAGACATCCGCATCGATACGATGCGCGCCTCCGGCGCGGGCGGCCAGCACGTCAACAAAACCGATTCCGCCGTGCGCATCACGCATTTGCCAACGGGCATCATCGTTGTCAGCACGCTGAAATCGCAGCACCAGAACCGCATCCAGGCGATGAATGTGCTCAAAGCCAAGCTTTACGATTTGGAACGCGAAAAGCGCGACAGCGCCCGCGCGGCCGAACGCAAAGGCCAGATCGGCTCAGGCGATCGCAGCGAGCGCATTCGCACTTACAATTTCCCGCAAGGCCGCGTCACTGACCATCGCATCAATCTCACCGTCTATAATCTCCCCGAGGTGATTGACGGCGCGCTTGATCCCATCCTCGATGCGCTCGCCGCGGAAGATCAGGCGCTCAAGCTCGCCGCGTTGGAGGATGAAGCGTGACAACGCTTGTCTCGCTCTGGACCGATATCAGAAAGCGGCTTGAGGCCGAGGGCGTGGATTCGCCCGTGCTTGATGCGCGCATGCTGATCGAGAAAGGCGCGGATGTGCGTCGGCTCGATATCGTCACCGATCCGCGGCGTGAGATGACAGAGGCGCAGATTGAGGGTGTTGAGGCGTTGGTCGCGCGCCGTCTCGCGCGTGAGCCGATCAGTCACATCATCGGCCGCAAAGGCTTCTGGACGCTCGAATTTGCGGTGACGCCCGACGTGCTCACCCCGCGCCCGGACACCGAATTGCTGGTGGAAGCGGGCCTTGAGTTTCTGGCGCCCGATAAGCCTGCGCGCGTGCTCGATCTCGGCGTGGGCTCGGGCGTTGTGCTGCTCACGGTGTTGAGCGAGCGGCCGCAGGCGGTGGGCGTTGGCGTTGATCTCAGCGAAGCGGCGCTGACGGTGGCGCGCGCCAATGGCGCGGCGCTAGATCTCAACAGCCGGATCGAATGGCGCGCCGGCGATTGGGGCGCGGGGCTTGAGGGCCCGTTTGACCTCATCCTCTCCAACCCGCCCTATATCGCCAGCGCCGAGATCGAGACCTTGGCGCCTGAGGTGGCCAAGTTCGAGCCGCGCTTGGCGCTGGATGGCGGCGCCGATGGGCTCGACGCTTACCGTGCGCTGATGCCGCAAATTCGGGCGCTGCTCGCTCCCGGCGGGCGGTTCGCGCTGGAGGTGGGCAAGGGCCAGGCCCAGGCCGTGTGGGCGCTGGCGGACGCCGCTGGCCTCCAGCCGCTGGACGTGCGCGCCGATTTGGCGGGCGTAGACCGTGTGGTGACTGGCCGCCGCCGTGAATTATTGCTGGGCGATGACTGAAAAAGCCCTTTGACGGCTTGCCTGGAGCGACTAGATTTGTAACAGGAATCGGAACGGTAACGGCGTTCAGGGGCTGAACCCACGTTCCAAACAGCAGGCCGGCGCGTGAGGGCGCGGCCAGCATTCCCTCAATAAGAGGCAAGGATAGTTTCCAATGCGGCGCGTGTGCGCCGGATCATAGGGCCCGAAAGGTCGGGTCGCCAGCCGCCGAGGCCCCGCACCCGCGTGCGCCTTGGCCGCTCAACCACGGACGACAATGGTGGACTTCCAATGAAGCGTCAGCGAGGCCGCGGCCGCGGCGGCAAGCCGGGCGGCGGCGGGCATCATCACCACGGCAACAACAGCAACCCCAACCGGACCATGGAAAGCTCAGGGCCGGAGGGGAAGGTGCGCGGGCCCGCAGCGTTGATCTATGAACGCTATCTGCAAGCCTCGCGTGATGCGGCCAGCTCCGGCGATCGCATCCTCAGCGAAAATTTCATGCAGCACGCGGATCATTATTTCCGCTTGCTCCGGCAGATGCAGCCAGCAGTGCAGCCACAGCAGCAATTCGATCGCTTCAGCGCCGGCGAGGAGCTGGAGGGCGAGGACGAAGGCGTCGAAGCCGAAGGCGGCGAAGAAGCCGGCGCCGAAGAAGGCGAAGCTGTCGAGGCGGACGCCGAGCAAGAGCGCGCGCCCCAGCAGGGCGGTGAGCGCGACGGCGAGTTCCGTCGTCGGCGCGGCCGCCGTAGCCGTTTCCGCCCTGACGGCGAACGCGGCGAAGGTGAGCCCGCCCAAGCGCGCGAAGAAGGCGGCGAACGGCGCGAGCCGCGCGAACCCCGCCCGCCGCGCGAACCACGCGAACCGCGCGCTGAACGGGCCGAGCGGGAGGATGGCCGCGAAGGCTTCGCCGGCCCCGGCCCAAAGCCGGCGTTTTTGGGTTCAGATTGATAAAAATGAAAAGGGCGCCTAATTGGGGGTGCCCTTTTTGTTTGCGGCTTTAGCGCTTGCTGGTCGGCGGCCGGGGCGGCGCAGCCAGGCGCTTTTCCAGATAATCGCGCGCGTGCTTTTCCACGTCCGCGAGGTGATCCTCGCCCGGATCGCGGCCGCGATAGAAATGGTCTGCGCCTTCCACCGGCTGGCCATCCACCTTGATGTTCTTTTGCGTGCGGATGCGGCTGATCACGCGCTCCATATCAGGCGCGGTCGTCACGCTGTCGCGCGTGCCATAGATGATGACGCCCGAAGCCGGGCAGGGCGCGAGGAACGAGAGATCATAATGGTTCGCCGGCGGGGAGACGGCGATGAAGCCGTCAATCTCAGGCCGGCGCATCAGCAATTGCAGCCCGATCCACGCGCCAAACGAATAGCCGCCCACCCAGCATTGCTCGGCGTTGGGGTTCATGCTCTGCAGATAATCGAGCGCGGAGGCGGCGTCCGACAATTCGCCCATGCCGTTGTCGAACACGCCTTGGCTGCGGCCGATGCCGCGGAAATTGAAGCGCAGCACGCCAAAGCCAAAATCGGTGAACAGCTTATAGAGCTGCACGGTGACGCGATCGCATCGAGCCTTGCGCGCGCGGATGCCCGTGCAGGATCAGCGCAATCGGCGCGCCCTCGCGTGAGGGCTCCTGATACCGGCCTTCAACCCGCCCTGCGGCGCCTGGAAAAATCACTTCTGGCATTCATCGACCCCAGCCGCCCGGCCCTGAAAAACCGGGGGCAAATTCTTGACCAAAACGCTCAGGTATCCTAGCTGTCCCTGAGGATAGGGCCCGTGTGCCCAGCCCCGAAGGGGGCGGCTTCTAGCACAAATTTAAGGTCGTGCGAGGCCGCGGGAAGGAAAGCGCATGCGTTTGACCTCGAAAGGCCGCTACGCGGTGATGGCGATGGCCGATTTGGCCCTGCATGGCGGGGTGGAGCGGGCCGTGCCGCTGCAGGAGGTGGCGCGCCGGCAGGAGATTTCGCTCTCCTATCTTGAGCAGCTGTTCGCGCGCATGCGGCGCGCGGGGCTGGTGGCGGGCGTGCGCGGGCCGGGCGGCGGCTATCGGCTGGCGCGCGGGGCTGATGCTCTGACGGTGGCGGAAATCATCGCCGCCGTGAACGAGCCGATCAAAGCCACGCGCTGCGATTCCGCCTCGAGCAAATCTTGCCTTGGCCGCAATGGCCGCTGCATCGCGCACGGGCTCTGGCAGGAGATGGGCGATCGCATCCATGTGTTTTTGGGCTCGGTGTCGCTCGACGATGTTTTGAACAATCGGTTCGACGGCGGCGCCGCCCGCGTGGCCGCAGAATGAATATGAGCAAGCCGCTGATCTATTGCGATTACAACGCCGGCGCCCCTGTGCGCGCCGAGGCGGCCGTTGCGCTGTCGCGCGCGCTGGCGGCGGGCGGCAACGCCTCGTCCGTGCATGGCGCGGGCCGGCGGGCGCGCGCCAACATTGAAGAGGCGCGCGAAAAGCTCGCCGCCGCGTTGGAAGCGCGCGTCGAAAATATCGTGTTCACCTCCGGCGCCACCGAGGCGCTGCATTTGGCGCTGGGCGCTTCGGGCGCCGCTTCGCTGATTGTTTCAGCGGTGGAGCATGATGCCGTGCTTGAGCAAGCCGCGCGTGCTTTTGGCGCAGCGCTGACTGCTCCCGTCGATGGCCACGGATTGATTGATCTTGAGGCGCTTGAGCGCTTGCTTGCGGCGGCGCCCAAGCCGGCGCTGATCGCGCTGCAACTTGCGAACAACGAAACCGGATTGATCCAGCCTGTGGCGAAAGCGGCCGCGCTCGCGCGCCAGTACAGCGCGCTGCTCTTGGTCGATGCCGCGCAAGCATTTACCCGTATCCCAGTCTCAATCGCCGATCTCGATGCGACATATCTCGTCGTTTCCAGCCACAAGATCGGCGGCCCGCCCGGCGCGGGCGCGCTGGTGCTGGCGCCGGGCGCGCCGTTTGTGACGACGCGGTTTGGCGGCGGGCAAGAACGCGGGCGCCGCCCCGGTACGGAAAACGGCCCGGCGCTGGCGGGCTTCGGCGTCGCCGCTGAAATGGGCGTGCGCGTTTTGGCGGATGAAGCCGCGCGCCTTGCTGTGTTGCGCGATCGCTTCGAGGCGGGTTTGCCCGCCGATGCGGTGATCTTTGGCGCAAGTGCGCCGCGCTTGCCGAACACCTCCAATTTCGCGCTGCCGGGGCTTGCCGCTGAAACGGCGGTGATCGCCATGGATCTTGAAGGCGTGGCTGTCTCCTCCGGCGCTGCGTGCTCATCGGGCAAGGTGCGCGTAAGCCGCGTGCTCAGCGCCATGGGCGTAGCGCCCGATCTGGCGAAGGCGGCGCTGCGCGTGAGCTTTGGCTGGGCCTCGGGCGAGGCCGATGTCGATGCGGCTTTGGCTGCGCTGAACAAAATCGCGGCGCGCCGCACTTTGGCGGGAGCCGCGTGATGGGCGCTGTGAAGGAAAGCATCGATAAGGAAACCGTCGCCGCCGCGCGTGCGCTGGAAGGCGAGAAATACAAGCACGGCTTCATCACCGAGATCGAGCAGGATATCGCCCCGCCTGGTCTCAACGAAGAGATCGTGCGCTTTATCTCGGCCGCGAAGGAAGAGCCTGAATGGATGCTGGCTTGGCGGCTTGAAGCCTTCAAGCGCTGGCAAACCATGCAAGAGCCGACATGGGCGCTGCTAAACTACCCGCCGATCGACTACCAGGCGGCGCGCTATTACGCGGCGCCCAAAGCCTCAAAATACAAAAGCCTCGATGACGTCGATCCTGAAATTCTGGAGACCTACAAAAAACTCGGCATTCCGCTGAAGGAAGCCGAGGTGCTGCTGGGCGTGGAAGGCGGGCCGAAGGTGGCGGTGGATGCGGTGTTCGATAGCGTGTCTGTCGTCACCACGTTCAAGGAAGAGCTGGCGAAAGCGGGCGTGATCTTCTGCTCGATGAGCGAAGCGGTGCGTGAGCATCCTGAGCTTGTGCGCAAATATCTTGGCTCTGTGGTGCCCACGTCAGACAATTTCTTCGCCACGCTCAACAGCGCGGTGTTCTCCGACGGCTCGTTCGTTTACGTGCCGCCCGGCGTGCGCTGCCCGATGGAGCTTTCCACCTATTTCCGCATGAACGCCGAAGGCACCGGCCAGTTCGAGCGCACGTTGATCATCGCCGATAAGGGCGCGTACGTTTCTTATCTCGAAGGCTGCACCGCTCCGATGCGCGATGAAAATCAGCTGCACGCGGCGGTGGTTGAACTCGTCGCGCTGGAAGATGCGGAGATCAAATATTCCACCGTCCAGAATTGGTGGCCCGGCGATAGCGAGGGCAAGGGCGGTATCTATAATTTCGTCACCAAGCGCGGTGATTGCCGCGAAGCGCGCGCCAAGATTTCGTGGACGCAAGTTGAAACAGGCTCGGCCATCACTTGGAAATATCCCTCCTGCATCCTGCGCGGGGATGAAAGCGTGGGTGAGTTTTACTCCATCGCCGTCACCAATGGCCGCCAGCAGGCCGATACGGGCACCAAGATGATCCATCTGGGCGCCAACACGCGCTCGCGTATCATTTCCAAGGGGATTTCGGCGGGGCGTTCGTCCAACGCCTATCGCGGGCTCGTTTCAGCGCACGCCAAGGCCAAGGGCGCGCGCAATTTCACGCAATGCGATTCCCTGCTGATCGGCGACCAGTGCGCCGCGCACACCGTGCCTTATGTCGAAACTCGCACGGCCTCCGCGCAATTTGAGCATGAGGCCACAACCACCAAGCTCTCGGACGATCAGCTGTTTTACCTGCGCGCGCGCGGCATCCCGGAGGAGGAAGCGGTGGCGCTGCTGGTGAACGGCTTTGTGCGCGAGGTGCTGCAGAAGCTGCCGATGGAATTCGCCGTCGAAGCGCAGAAATTGCTCGAAGTGAGCCTTGAGGGGAGCGTGGGATGAGAAGGGGCTTCTTATCGCGGTGCTGGCGGCGGCGCTTGCCGCGTGCGGCCAGCCGGCGGATCAGCCGGGCGGAGATACGATCACCGATCCGGGTGCCAGCGCGGGTGTTGAAACCGATGAAGGGCTTGAACCGAATTTCGATGATCTAGAGCCGGTGAACCCAGCGCTTCTGGCCGCGCCCAATGCCGCGTTCGCGGCGATTGAGCCGAGCGAGGTGGGCGTGTTTCCCGCCCCAAGCGTGCTGCAAGCGCTTGAGCCGCTCATTCCGCCCGAGGCGTTCGAGGAGGATGCGGCCATCAGCGTCAGCGTGCGCGAAGATGGCGAGACGATCTGGGCCGACGTGGTGCGTGAGAATATTCCAGATGACTCGGTCGCCGCAGGCCACATCCGCATCGAATTTCGCCGCGAGCCGGAGGGCTGGTTTCCCCACCAACGCTTATCGGCGCTGGATGTGCCGGCGCGGGGATGTGGCCAATCAATGGAGCTCGGCGCTGTGCCCGTGAAGCCAAAGACTGAATTTTGGTTCGCACGCCGCTATCCGCTTGGCAGCCAGCGCCAATCCTATGCGCCGGTGCATTGGAAGGGCTGGGCGGCGGCGTGCGTGTTTCTCGCCGCGCTGCTGGGCGGGGGCGCGTTCTTCATCTGGGACGCGGTGATTGAGCAGAATTTCGTGCAAGGGCTCATGGTGTTCATCATCGCGGCCATCGCCGGCACGGCGTGGTTTCAACTGGTCGTGCGCGCCAATAGCGACACGATCCACACCGTCGCCGATTACAGGGAAGGCAAGCCGCGTGTTTGAAGTGAAGGATCTGCATGTCTCGGTGGGCGAGGCGGAGATTATCAAAGGGCTTTCGCTTGCCGTGCCGGCAGGCGAAACGCATGCGATCATGGGGCCGAACGGCTCGGGCAAATCCACGCTCTCTTACGCGCTCGCCGGGCGCGATGGGTATGAGGTGACAGCCGGTTCGGCCACGCTTGGCGGCGTTGATTTGCTCGCGCTTGAGCCTGAGGCGCGCGCGGCGCTGGGGCTGTTTCTTTCCTTCCAATATCCGGTGGAAATTCCGGGCCTTTCGGTGATCGCGTTTCTGAAGGCTGCGCTCAACGCCCAGCGCGCCGCGCGCGGGCTTGAACCGATGCCTGCGCCGGAGCTTTTGAAGCTGATGCGCGAGAAGGCCGCCGCGCTTAAGATTGATCCGGAGATGCTGAAACGCCCGCTGAACGTGGGCTTTTCCGGCGGCGAGAAAAAACGCTTTGAAGCGCTGCAGATGGCGATGCTTGAGCCGCGCTTTGCGATTTTGGACGAGACCGATTCCGGGCTCGACATCGATGCGCTCAAGATCGTGGCCGATAATGTGAACGCGCTGCGCGCGCCCGATCGCGCGCTTTTGGTGATCACGCACTATCAGCGGCTGCTCGATTACATCAAGCCCGACCGCGTGCATGTGCTCGCCAAGGGGCGCATCGTCACAAGCGGCGGGCCCGAGCTTGCGCTTGAGCTGGAGCGCGAAGGCTATGACAAATATCTCAAGGCGGCGGCGTGAGCGCCTTGGCTGAACTCCCGAGCCGTCGCGACGAGGCGTGGCGCTATTCCGATTTGCGCGCGGCGCTGGCGGATGCGCCGCCCTTGCGCGCCGGGCGCGACATCATCGAGCGGCTCGCGCCGGAAACGCACGTTGAGCGCGTGGCGGCGGGCGAGACGCGTGTTGTCATCGAGCGTTTGGATGGCGCGGCGCCGAGCCTTAGCGCCCATGTCGCCGATTGGCGCGTGGATGAGGGCGGAACGCTGGTGCGCATTGTGCTGCAAACCGGCGGCGCGCTGCCTTTGTCGCTCGCGCGCATCGATCTTGCGCGGCGCGCCACGCTGCGGCAATTCGTGCTGGCCGAAGGCGCCAAGCTGGCGCGCATCGAAACCCATGTAGATGCGGCCGAAGGCGCGGCCGTTGAGTTGAACGGTGTTTATATGTGCGCCGCTGGGCGGCACGCCGATCTCACCTCGATCATCCATCACGCCGCGCCGAACGGGCAAACGCGCCAGCTGATCAAGGGCGTGGCGCGCAAGGGCGGGCGCGGGGTGTTTCAGGGCAAGATCGTGGTGGCCCAGCACGCGCAGAAAACCGACGCGCGCCAATATCATCACGGCATGCTGCTGGAGGATGGCGCGGAGATTTTCGCTAAGCCCGAACTCATGATTCACGCCGACGACGTGCAATGCGCGCATGGCAACACCGCTGGCGGTCTTGACGAAAGTGCGCTGTTTTACATGCGCGCGCGCGCGGCGTGCCGGAGGCTGAGGCGCGCGCGCTCCTCATTGAAGCGTTCCTGGTGGAAGCGATCCCCGATGGCTTGCCGCAAGCGGCCCGCGACGACATCGAGGGCCGTATCCGCAGCTGGCTTGCGGCGGTGCGGCCATGAACGCGCCGCTGATCAAGCGCCCGTTTGACGTGGAAGCGATCCGCGCGGAATTTCCCATTCTGTCGCGGCAGGTGCATTCCCGCCCGCTGGCCTATCTTGATAGCGCCGCCAGCGCGCAAAAGCCCGAAGCGGTGATCGAAGCGATGGCGGCCGCCATGCGCGGCTCGTTCGCCAACGTGCATCGCGGCCTGCACACGCTGGCGAACGAAACTACCGGGGCGTTCGAGGCCGCGCGCGCGGCGGTGGCCGGCTTGCTCGGCGCGCCATCGCCTGAGCAGATCGTGTTCACCAAGGGCGGCACGCAAGCGATCAATATCGTGGCCAACGGCATCGAGATCGCGTCCGGCGATGAGATCGTGCTTTCGGTGATGGAGCATCACTCGAACATCGTGCCCTGGCACTTTCTGCGCGAGCGCAAAGGCGCTGTGCTGCGCTGGCTCGATATTGATGATGATGGCGGCATTGATCTTGAGGCGCTGGATGCGCTGATCGGCCCGCGCACCAAGATGGTGGCGATCACGCATATGTCGAATGTGCTGGGCGCCAAAACGCCGGCGGCGGAGATTGTGCGCATCGCCCACGCCAAGGGCGTGCCGGTGCTGCTTGATGGCTGCCAGGCGGCGGTGCATGGGCGGGTGGATGTCGGCGCGCTCGATGTCGATTTCTACGCTTTTACCGGCCACAAGCTTTATGGGCCCACCGGCATCGGCGCGCTCTATGGCAAGGCCGAACGGCTCGCGGCTTTGCGCCCCTTTGAGGGCGGCGGCGAGATGATCGACATCGTCGAGCAGGGGCGCGTCACCTATAACGCGCCGCCGCATCGGTTTGAGGCTGGCACGCCGCCGATCCTTGAAGCGATCGGGCTCAAAGCAGCGATCGATTGGCTCAACACGCAGGATCGCGCCGCGATCGAGGCGCATGAGGCGGCGCTGCGAGATGCCGCCATGGCGGCGCTGGGTGAGCTGAATTGGGTGCGTTTGCACGGACGCGCCGTCGATAAGGGCGCGATCGTGTCTTTTTCCATCGATGGCGCGCACCCACATGATGTGGCGCAGATCTTGGATCGGCAGGGCGTGGCCATCCGCGCCGGCCACCATTGCGCCCAGCCGCTGATGCAGCGCCTTGGCGTGACGGCGACGGCGCGGGCGAGCTTCGCTCTTTATAATCGGCTCGATGAAATCGATACGTTGGTTGAAGCGCTGCACAAGGCGCGGAAACTGCTTAGCTAGAGGTGTGACATGGCCAAGGAACCGGACAATCTGGTGCTGGAGCACCTTAAAGCTATTCGGAAAGATACTGCCGATCTGAAGGAAGGGCAGGATCGGGTAGAGCTTCGTTTGGCGTCCATCGAAGGGCATATCGCTGCGTTTCAGCTCTCCGAAACCCGTCAAAACAGCGAACTCGACAAACTGCGCCAGCGCATCGAACGGCTCGAAAAACGCCTGGAGCTTGCGGACGGAAAGTGATGGACAGCGCAACTTCCCCCGCGCCATCGGCGTTGCCGCAAGCGGAATTGGATCGCATCACCGATGATCTGGTGGCGCAGTTCAAAACCGTGTTCGACCCGGAAATCCCGGTCGATATCTATGAGCTTGGCCTCATCTATAAGGTGGACATCAATGATGAGCGGCACGTCGATATTGAAATGACGCTGACAGCCCCCGGCTGCCCCGTCGCCGGGGAAATGCCCGGCTGGGTGGAGAGCGCCGCGCGCAAGGTCGAGGGCGTCGCGAGTGTGGAGGTGAAGCTGGTGTTCGATCCGCCTTGGACCACCGCGCGCATGAGCGATGAAGCCAAGCTCGAACTCAACATGCTTTGAGCCTATATTGATCCCATGAGCACACGCCGTCCCCGCCCCAAGATCGTCACCCTGACGGACGCCGCCGCCCAGCGCGTGCAGGCGATCATCGCCAGAATCATAATGAGGGGGCGATAAGCCATATCTGCGCGTCGGCGTCGTCAATGGCGGCTGCGCCGGCATGGAATACACGCTCGATTACGCGGCCGAGCCTGCGGCGTTTGACGAGCTGGTGGAAGATCGCGGCGTGAAGGTCCTGGTGGCGGCCGATGCGGTGCTGTTCCTGCTGGGCTCTGAGATCGATTACGAGACAACGCGGCTCGCCTCCAAATTCGTGTTCCGCAATCCCAACCAAACCGACGCCTGCGGCTGCGGCGAGAGCGTGACCATCGTGCCGGCGAAAGCCGAGCTCTGATGGCGGGCGATAGCTTCCACGATTTCGTGCGGGAGCTGTTCGCGGGGCTTGGGCCCATTCAAATCAAGCGCATGTTCGGCGGCGCCGGCGTTTACGCCGAGGGGCGCATGTTCGCGCTGCTGGCCGATGAGGTGATTTACCTTAAAGCCGATGCGGCGCTGAAAGCGGCGCTGGAGGTGCAAGGATGCGGGCCGTTCGTTTGGGCGCCACAAGCGGCCCGCGCGCGGGCCAGAGCGTGGCGATGAGCTATTGGCGGATGCCGGATGCTGCGCTCGATGATCCCGATCTCGCCGCCGCATGGGCGCGCAAGGCGCTTGCCGCCGCGCTCGCCGCGCCCGCGCCGAAACCCAAAAGCAAAAAGCGCTGACTACGCGCCGGTGAATTTCGCTGGGCGCTTCTGCGCGAACGCAGTGACGCCTTCCACGAAATCCGCCGTGCGGCCCGCTTCGCGCTGGGCCAGGCGCTCAGCTTGCAATTGCTCATCCCAATCCGCATCGAGCGCGAGCCAGGCGAGGCGCCGGATCATGCCGAGCGTGCGGGTGGGGCCATCCGCGAGCGTCTGGGCCAGTTTGAGCGCCGTCGTCATAAGCTCGGCGTCGGGCACGCAACGATTGATCAGCCCCCACTCTAGTGCCTTAGCCGCCGGCAATTTATCGCCCATGAGCATCAGCTCCATGGCGCGGGCGCGGCTGGTCATGCGCGGCAAAAGGTAGCTCGCCCCGCCATCGGGGACGAGGCCGATGCGCACGAAGGCTTGCAGGAAATAGGCGCTCTCAGCAGCGACGATGAGATCGCCCATCAGCGCGAACGAGGCGCCGATGCCGGCGGCGGGGCCGTTCACGGCGGTGATGAACGGGATCGGCAGATCGCGCATTTGCGTGGCGAGCGGATTGAAGCGCTTTTCGAGGTGCACGCCGATATCGGGGATGCCGTCATCGCCGATCGGCGGCGCCCCGCCCGCCAAATTGGCCCCCGAAGAAAAGCCGCGCCCTTCGCCGGTGAGCACGATGCAGCGTGCTTCAGCGGCGGCGCGTTCGAGATGGGCGCTTAATTCGTCTGAGGTCTCCGGCGAGATCGCATTGAGCGTGGCCGGATCGGCCAGCGTGATGACGGCGATTGAGCCTTCACGATCGTAACGCGTTTTTGGCATGGCGTTCCTCCTGGCCTTATGGCCGGGAGTATAACGCCGCCGCCTTTGAGGCGGATAGATTGTCTGAAGGGCGCCCTACGCTACGTAAAGAATCGGCGTGGCGTCCGTAGTCACTTGATTGCGGCCGTTGCGCTTGGAGGCGTAGAGGCAGGCGTCGGCACGCTCAGCCAGGCCCTGAGGCGTATCGCCCGGCTGTAGTCGCGCGACCCCGATCGAAACGGTGACTTGGCCGAGATCCTCGTTGGTCGAGCGTCGCCGCAGCCGCTTGGTCTGGATCGCGGCGCGCAGCGTTTCAGCCGTCTGCGCGGCGATCTTCATGCTCGTGCGCGGCAGGATCATGGCGAATTCTTCGCCGCCATGGCGCGCCACAAGATAGTCTGGCCGCGCGTGCGCCTGCAGGGCGCTGGCGAGGAAACGGAGGATCTGATCGCCCGTATGATGGCCCCAAGTGTCGTTGAAGAACGCTTGAAATGGTCGATATCGACCAGGATCAAGCTGAGCTCCAGATTTTGCGCGCGTGCTTCGGACATGCGCAGGCGCAGCGTTTCGTCAAACATGCGCCGGTTCGCAAGCCCAGTCAGGCTATCGGTGAGCGATTCAACGCGCACGGTTTCGAGGCTTTTGCGCAGGCTCTCCACCTCTCTGGTGGAGCGCTGCAATTGCTCGGAGAGCAAATGATTGTGGCTGGCCATATCGAGCGTCGCCGCCGCGAGGCTGGAGACGATTTGGCGGATCTGTTCAGGGCCGACGCCGCGGTCGAGATGGGTGGCGGCGCTTTCAAGCGTGCGCCCGTAATCGCCGCTCTTTTCTTCGGTGGCGCGCAAGAACGAAACGACGTGGCCAAGATCACGGGCGATCTTTTCACCGGCCAACACAATCTGCGCCGAGGCGCCAAGGCCAGTGAAGAAACGCTCGTACAGCTCTTTGTTAAATTCTTCGGTGAAGCCCTCGGCCCCCGAAATGCGCGCGTCGATGGCCTCGCACAAGGGGCGGTGGGCGCCTAAACGGTAGGTCAGCCATACTTGGTAGTTCGGGCCGGAGGGCGGCACGCCGTGCAGACGCATGAGGTCAATCGCCTCTTGCGCGATGGACGGGCCGTCAGGCCCCTGCATGGCAGCATTGTTTTCCATCACGATGGCGCGGTCCGGATTCGATAAACGTGGCGGAACGCTAGCGGCCAGGAGGTGGATGAGAAGTAAACGCGGGCTCGAACTGTTTGAGATATACGATATTGGGCGTACCAATTGCCGGGAAGGTATCTTCTCCGAAACGAAATCATCTTGGGGGAAACAATGAGCCAATCGGCCGAGGCGCGCATGCGTGCGCTGCTTGATCTGCAAAAAGCGCGTCAACACCGCCAAAGGCGCGCCCAGCGCGGCCCAGCGGCGTGACCGGCTGACGCGCGCTGCGTGAGCCTCTTGCTCACCCATGCCGATGATCTGACGGATGCGATCAATAGCGATTTCGGCGCGCGCTCACGCGATCTGACGCGGCTCACCGATCTCGCTGCGGCTGTGACGCCGCTGAAAGAGGCGCGCGCTTCGCTGGAGCGCTGGATGCGCTCTGAGCCGCGCGGGGTCAGCCCCAAGGCGCTCGGCGTGCTCGGCGCGCGCGCGGGAGGTGCGCTATCAGCCCAAGGGCGTGGTGGGGGTGATGACGCCGTGGAATTTCCCGATCCAGTTAGCGTTCGCGCCAATGGCCGGGGCGATCGCGGCGGGTAACTCGATTCTGCTCAAGCCTTCGGAATACACCCCCGCCACTTCGGCGCTGCTGGCGCAGCTGATCGATCTTTATTTCGATGAAGATGAGATCGCGGTGGTGCTGGGCGGGGCGGAGGTCGGCGCGGCCTTTACGCGGTTGCCGTTTGATCACCTGATCTTCACCGGCGCCACCAGCGTCGGCCGGCACGTCATGCGCGCAGCGGCGGATAATTTGACGCCGGTGACGCTGGAGCTTGGCGGCAAATCACCTGTGATTATCGGGCAAAGCGCCGATCTCGCCAAAACCGCCGCGCGCGTGATGGCGGGTAAAACCATGAATGCGGGCCAGGTGTGCCTTGCGCCCGATTATGTGATGGCGCCGGCGCAGAACCTCGCGCCGTTCGTGGAAGCGGCGAAGGCGGCAGTGGGCAAGATGTATCCCGCCATCAAAGACAATCCCGACTACACCGCCATCATCAACCAGCGCCACTTTGATCGGCTTCACGGTCTGATCGCAGACGCCAAGGCCAAGGGCGCGGAGGTGATCGAGATCAATCCAGGCCGCGAAGATTTTTCCCAGCAAGAGCATCGCAAAATCCCGCCCACTTTAATCCTCGGCGCCACCGATGAGATGGGCGTGATGCAGGAAGAGATTTTCGGCCCCGTTCTGCCGATCAAATCATACAGCGCGCTGGATGAAGCGATCGCCTACGTGAACAAAGGCCCGCGCCCGCTGGCGCTCTATTATTTCGGCGATGATAGTGCGGAAAGCGAAGCGCTGCTGAGCCGCACCCATTCGGGCGGGGTGACGATCAATGACGTGATCATGCACGTCTCGCAGGAGGAACTGCCGTTTGGCGGCGTCGGCGCCTCGGGCATGGGCGCTTATCACGGCAAGCGCGGCTTCATGGAATTCAGCCACGAAAAGGCGATCTTCCGGCAAACCGGGAGCGAACTTATCGCCATGCTGCGCCCGCCTTACGGCGAAACATTCCGCAAGCAAGTGGCCGCGCGGCTCAAGCCCTAGGCGCGCTTGGAGCGCCGGCGCTCGCCGGCATGGCTGTTTGCTTCAAGCGCTTGCGCAACCGGATAGAGCGCAGCCGGCGAGGGCGCCGGCGGTCCAAGCAATCGCGCTTTTATTTCCGCTTGAGGAATGCCGGCATGTTGTCGCCGAAGCCGGTGATGGCGGCTTCGCGCGGCTCGCGGCGGGGTTCGCGGGCGGGGCGGGCTTGGTTGCGCGGCTTTGCTTCGCTGCGCGGCTCAGGCGCGCGCTCGGCGCGTTTTTCCGGCGCGGCCTTCACCGGCTCGGTGGAGGCTTCGCCGCGCGCCGGATCGCGTTTGACGTACTTTTCCTTCTTTTCGCTGATGCGCTTGGAATGCTCGCGCTTCAATTCTTCGGCGCGGCGCCGCGGCCGCCGCGATCTGAAGGATCGCCCAGCGCCGCTTCCGGCAGGCCCTCGATCTCGGCTTTCTCAATCGGCTTGCCGGTGAGCTTTTCGATGAGATCAAGGCTTTTTTTATCGCTGGGGCCAACAAGCGTGAACGATGCGCCTTGGCGTCCGGCGCGGCCGGTGCGGCCGATGCGGTGGACGTAATCATCCGGGCTGCGCGGTGGCTCGTAATTGAAGACGTGGCTCACTTCGGGAATATCGAGCCCGCGCGCGGCGACATCGGACGCGACAAGATATTGCAGCGAGCCGTTGCGGAAGCTGTCGAGCGTTTTCATGCGCAGCGATTGATCAAGATCGCCATGGATGGGGGGCTGCGTTATAGCCGTGCCGCTTGAGCGAAAGCGCGACGACATCGACATCGGTTTTGCGGTTGCAAAAGATGATCGCGTTTTTGACTTCGCAGGAATTGATCGTGGCGCGCAACGCCGCGCGGCGGGTGCGCGGATCGCTTCCGGGCAGGGCGACGATGCGCTGGGTGATCGTCGTCGCCGTGGTGGCGGGTTTCGCCACTTCGATGCGCTTGGGGTTGGAGAGGAATTGATCGGTGATGCGCGTGATTTCCGGCGCCATGGTGGCGGAGAAAAACAGCGTCTGCCGCGTGAACGGCGTGAGTTTGAAGATGCGCTCAATATCGGGGATGAAGCCCATGTCGAGCATGCGGTCCGCTTCATCGACCACCATCACTTGCACGCCCGTCAGCAAGAGCTTGCCGCGCTCGAAATGATCGAGCAGCCGGCCAGGGGTCGCGATCAGCACGTCCACGCCGCGCGCCAGCAGCGCATCCTGATCGCCAAAGGAGACCCCGCCGATCAGCAGCGCTTTGGTGAGTTTTTGGTATTTGCCGTATTTGTCGAAGCCCTCGGCCACCTGGGCGGCGAGCTCGCGCGTGGGCTCAAGGATCAGCGTGCGCGGCATGCGCGCGCGGGCGCGGCCGGCGGCCAGGATGTCGATCATCGGCAGGGTGAAGGCGGCGGTTTTGCCGGTGCCGGTCTGGGCGATGCCGAGCACGTCCCGGTTCATCAGAACCTCCGGGATGGCGGCGGCCTGGATCGGGGTGGGGTAGGTGTAGCCGCTTTCGGTGACGGCGCGGAGCGTGGGCTCCGAAAGGCCGAGATCGGCGAAGGTGATTTTCGGCTCGGCCGGCGTTTCCGCTTTGGTTTCAGCGGCTTGTTCGCCCTCTTGGGCGGCATTTTCCAGGGTCATTCATTCTCACTTGCGCGGCCGTTCGCGCGATAGGCGCGCGGCGGGCGGCTTCTGGTTGGCGCTTTAGCCGGCGTCGTCTCCGGACGAGACGGGGGCGTCAAGCTGAGGCGAGCACGCCCCAGGGCGCGCACAACGGACGCGGTGGAGATGGGCGGATTTGTGGAAAAAGTCAATAAAGAAGGGCGTCTCGACGTATCACAGCGTCGTTAAACGTCGATCTCTTCGGCCACAAACTTCGCGTTCGCCTGGATGTAATCGAAGCGCTTTTCGGCCTTCTTGCCCATCAGCGTTTCGATCAGCACCTCAAAAATCCGGCGCGCCGCTTTCATCAAGCACCACGCGCGCGAGCGTGCGCGTTGCGGGGTTCATCGTCGTGTCCTTCAAATCCGCGGGCATCATTTCGCCGAGGCCTTTGAAGCGGCTGATGTCGACTTTGCGGCCTTTGAACTGGCCGTTCAGCAGCGCGTCTTTGTGCGCATCGTCGCGGGCGTAGATGCTCTCTTTGCCGGCGGTGATGCGATAGAGCGGCGGCATGGCCAGATAGAGCCGGCCAGCGCGGATCAGTTGCGGCATCTGCTTGTGGAAGAAGGTGATGAGCAAGGAGGCGATGTGGGCGCCGTCCACATCCGCGTCGGTCATGATGACGACGCGCTCATAGCGCAGATCGGTGAGCTTGAATTTATTGCCCATCTGCACCCCGAGTGCGAGGGCGAGATCTGAAAGCTCCTGATTGCCGCTCATCTTCTCGGCGCCCGCGCTGGCGACGTTGAGGATCTTGCCGCGCAAGGGGAGGATCGCTTGGGTTTCGCGGCTGCGCGCCTGCTTGGCCGAGCCGCCGGCGCTGTCGCCTTCGACCAGGAAGATTTCGGTGTCCGCCTCGCCGGCGCGGCTGCAATCGGCCAGCTTGCCCGGCAGGCGCAGCTTGCGCGTGGCGCTTTGGCGGGAAACCTCTTTTTCCTTGCGGCGGCGCAGGCGATCTTCCGCCTGCTGGATCGCCCAATCGAGCAGCTTGTTGGCTTCGTTCGTATTGGCGGCGAGCCAATGATCGAACGGATCGCGCACCGCTTGCTCAACGATCTTGGCCGCTTCGGTGGAAACCAGGCGCCTTTGGTTTGGCCCTCAAATTGCGGATCGCGGATGAAAACGGAAACCAGCGCAGCGCCAGTGTTCATCACGTCTTCCGGCGAGATCAGCGAGGCTTTCTTGTTGTTCTTAAGTTCGGCGTAGGCTTTCAGCCCTTTGGACAGCGCGGCGCGGAAGCCGGCCTCGTGAAAGCCGCCATCAGGCGTGTAGATGGTGTTGCAATAGGAGCGGAGAAAGCCGTCCAGCTCGCCAAAGCCATCGGCCACCCAGGTCACAGCCCATTCAACGCGGCCGTGGCCGTCTTTCTTTTCGCTCTTGCCGGCGAACGGTTCGGCCACAACCGCGCGCTTATCCTTCACCAGCTCCTGCAGAAAGTCCGCAAGGCCATTGGGAAAGTGCAGCACCGCTTCGGCGGGCGTGTCATCGGTGATGCGCGAGGCGTCGCATTTCCAGCGGATCTGCACGCCGCGCTGCAAATAGGCTTTCGAGCGCGCCATTTGGAAAAGGCGCGCCGGCTTGAAGGCCGCGCCCTTGCCGAAAATGATCTCATCGGGATGGAAGCGCACGGTGGTGCCGCGCCGATTGTGCGCGGGGCCCACTTCAACAAGCTTTGAGGTGGGCGTGCCGCGCGAAAAGGTTTGCCGATAGAGCTTGCGGTCGCGCGCAACCTCAACCTCGACCTTGTCGGAGAGGGCGTTGACGACGCTGACGCCAACGCCATGCAGGCCGCCCGAGGTGGCGTAGACCTTGTCGGAGAATTTCCCGCCCGCGTGCAGCACCGTCATGATGATTTCGAGCGCGGACTTCTTGGGAAATTTCGGGTGCGGATCGACCGGCATGCCGCGGCCATTATCGGTCACGCGCAGCGTGCCGTCGGCCTCAATTCGACCTCGATGCGATCCGCATATCCGGCGACCGCTTCGTCCATCGAGTTATCGAGCACTTCGGCAAAGAGGTGGTGCAGCGCGCGCTCATCGACGCCGCCAATATACATCCCCGGCCGCTTGCGCACCGGCTCAAGCCCTTCAAGGACTTCAATATCTTTTGCGGAATAGGAGCCCGCCGCAGCCGGCGGCGGCTCGCTCGAACCAAACAGGTTCTCGTCCCATAAAGTGTCGCCGGAGCCCGTTTTGGGCGTGGAAGATTTCTTCTGCGCTTGCGCCATGACGCTCTCTTAAGGCGCTTCGCGCGCCCACCGCAAACATTCACCTGCAAAGCGAACGGAACAGGATTTGGTGTGCGAGGGGTAAACGCCACGGTGTTGACGCAATGCGTTGCCCGCCCGCCACAGCGGGCAAGAGGGGGCAGCGCCGAGCAGTGAATCGCGAAACTCCGCCCCCATTTAGCCGTTCGGGAGGGCTGAATGCCTCGCGACGCTGGGGCGAACCCTTGGAGAGATTACAGATGAATAAGATGCTTTTGAGCGCTGCTGTTGCGTTTGGCGCGCTGATGGCGCTGCCGGCGGCGGCGAGCGCGCAGGTCTATGTCGGCGCGGGCTACACCCATCTCGACACCGACGGCGCGGGTGAGCTCGGCGCGGTGACGGGCCGGGTCGGTTATCAGTTCACGCCGAACTTTGCGGTTGAAGGCGAAGCCGGCTTTGGCGTGAAGGATGATGGCCCGTTTGAGCTCAACCACACGGTGGGCGCGTATACGGTCGGCATCCTGCCGGTCGCCGAGCGCTTCAGCCTGCACGGGCGCCTCGGCTACCAAACCACCGAGATCGGCACGCCGCTGGGCGATATCGATAGCGATGGCGTGGCCTACGGCGTTGGCGGCACCTTCAACGTCACCGAACGTTTCGGCGTCCGCGCCGACGTGACGCGCCAGGAAGGCGACCTCGACGCCGATAGCGTCTCGCTGGGCGGGGTTTTCCGCTTCTAAGCGTTGCGTGAACAATCATGCGAGAGAGGCCGGGCGCATGCTCGGCCTCTCTTCGTTTGCGCTTAGAAAGGCCACCACGAATTAAGCCGCCGCTCACAGCGATTGAGCTGGCCGCTATAGGCGCTGGCCCAGCTCTGCACGCGGTCTGCTGCGGCGAGCAGGGTGCGGTTGCCGCGATAGGAGCCGCGCGCATAGCCGCCGCGGCCTTCGTGATAGGCGAGATAGTGTGCGCGCGCGTCGGAGAAGGGCACGCGCAATTGGCGCTGGGTCTTGCCGCAATACCAGGAGACGAAATCTGCGGCGTCGCGGAATTCATCGCGATCGGCGCCGCGTTCGCCCGCTTCGCGGCGATATTCATCCCAGGTCGCGTTCAGCGCCTGGGCGTAGCCGCGCGCGCTTGAGGCGCGTGCGCCTGGGAAGAAAAACAAAAACCGCCCGCGTGGGGGCCGGGCGTTGTGATCAAAGCCGCTCTCCTGGCGGATGATGGCGAGCTGCAGCGCAGGCGGTGCGCCCCAGCGCCGCTCCGCGCGCTTGCAGGAGCGCCACCAGGCGCCGTGCTGCTCGAAGATCGCGCAGGCGTCGCCAGGTTCATCTGGCTTTGCGGTGGAGACGCACCCAGCGAGCGCGGCTGGCGCGCCGATGATGAAGAGCCGCCGATCCATGCCGCGAGTGTTAAAGCGCATCGGCGCGGCCGCCAAGCGCGGCGTTCAGCGCGTGCGTTCGCTGTCGCGTCCGCGCAGGAAGCCGGGAAGTTCGGCGGGGAAGTTCAGCCAAGCGTGCTTGTTTGCGTCATAGACGCTTCGATCCGGCGGCGGAAAGTTCGGATCGGAGAAGGCGCCCACGGCGACGCCGATGCGCGCGGGGTCGCGCGCGCTGAACCAGTAAAGCGAGGCACCGCAAACGGGGCAGAAGAAGGTGTGAAACGTGTTGCCGCTATCGGTCGTGCGCACATATTCGCGCGCCTCGCCGCTGGTCGCCACCTGCGCGCGCTCGTAATAGGCGCCGGCGCCGAAGGGCGAACCTGAGCGGCGCTGACAGGCGTTGCAAGAGCACAGCACCACGGCGCTCGGCTCGCCGGCTGCTGCGGCGGTGAGCGCGCCGCATTGGCATTGCGCGGTTCGGATCATGCTCCGCATATGCGCGGCGAGAGCGCGGCGCGCAAGCATAAACAAAACGGGCCGGAGATCGCTCTCCGGCCCGCAGCGCGTTTGAGAGGAAACGCTGCTTACGCTTTGTAATACATATCGAATTCCACCGGGTGCGGGTGGGTCTCGAAGCGATCGAAGTTCTTCTTTCTTGAGATCGATGTAGGCATCGATCACATCGTCGGTGAACACCCCGCCCTTGAGCAGGAAATCCCGATCTGCATCGAGTGAATTCAGCGCTTCGCGCAGCGAACTCGCCACATGCGGCACGTCCTTTAGCTCTTCCGGCGGCAGATCGTAGAGGTTTTTATCAAGCGGATCGCCGGGATGGATCTTGTTGGCGATGCCGTCGAGGCCGGCCATCAGCAGCGCCGTATAGGTCAGATACATGTTGCCGGCCGGATCGGGGAAGCGGACTTCCACACGCTTGGCCTTCGGGCCCGTGCCGTGCGGAATGCGGCAAGAGGCTGAGCGGTTGCGCGCCGAATAGGCGAGCAGAACCGGGGCTTCATAGCCGGGCACGAGGCGCTTGTAAGAATTGGTCGTCGCGTTCGCGAAGGCGTTGATGGCCTTCGCGTGCTTGATGACGCCGCCGATATAATAGAGGCAGGTTTCGCTGAGATCGGCGTAGCGATCGCCGGCGAAGGTGTTTTGCCCGCTCTTCCAGATCGACATGTGCACGTGCATGCCCGAGCCGTTATCCTTGTAATAGGGCTTGGGCATGAAGGTGGCGGATTTGCCGTAAGAGGCCGCCACTTGGTGGATGATGTACTTATACAAGTTCATGTTGTCGGCCATTTTGGTCAACGTGTTGAACTTGAGGCCAAGCTCGTGCTGGGCGGGCGCCACTTCGTGGTGGTGCTTTTCAGGGGCCATGCCGAGGCTGCCCATGATTTCCAGCATTTCCCCGCGCATGTCTTGCAGGCTGTCGATCGGCGGCACCGGGAAATAGCCGCCCTTCGGGCCAGGGCGGAAGCCGGAATTGCCGCCTTCATATGGCTTGTTCGAGTTGAACGGCAGCTCGGTGGAATCAAACGAATAGCCGGTGTTGTGCGGATCGGTGGACCAGCGCACGTCGTCGAACACGAAGAATTCCGCTTCGGGGCCGAAGAACGCGGTGTCGCCTGCGCCGGATGATTTTACATAGGCCTCGCCTTTCTTGGCGATGCCGCGCGGGCAGCGCGTGTAGGGCTGCAGCGTGCCCGGCTCGAGAATATCGCAGAACAGCGCCAGCGTGGTTTGCTGATAAAACGGATCAATGTGCGCGCCTTCCGGGTCGGGGCGCATCACCATGTCGGACTCGTTGATGGCCTTCCATCCGGCGATGGAGGAGCCGTCGAACATCGTGCCTTCGGTGAAGATGTCCTTATCGATCATGCTCACGTCGAAGGTGACGTGCTGCATTTTCCCGCGCAGATCGTTAAAGCGCAGATCGACGTATTGGACTTCCTTGTCCTTGATCAGTTTCAGAACTTCGTCTGACATTCCCACTCTCTCCCGGGCGTTTTGCTGTGTGTGGCGAATTTAGCCGCGCTTAAACGGCGGCCTGGCCCGTCTCGCCGGTGCGGATGCGGACGGCGTTCGCCACATCGAGCACGAAAATCTTGCCATCGCCGATCTTGCCGGTTTTAGCCGCTTTTTGGATGGCCTCAATCACGGCCTCCACCTGATCGTCGCCAACCACGACCTCGACCTTCAGCTTCGGCAGAAAATCGACGACATATTCGGCGCCGCGGTAGAGCTCGGTATGGCCCTTCTGGCGGCCGAAGCCTTTGGCTTCCACAACGGTCATGCCTTGCAGACCGATCTCTTGCAGGGCTTCCTTCACGTCATCCAGCTTGAAGGGCTTGATGATAGCTTCAACTTTTTTCATCGGGACTTCTCCCACCACAAGGGGCTTTATTGAGCCGCCCTTCTGGACGGCCGGGGGCGAGTCGGGAAGCGCAGGCGGGTGTGCTTCGGCGCGGCTGTTACAGGGCGCCCGATTCGGCGGCGCCGGCGCCTAAAAATGCGGCGACTGGCCCGGATGTCCAGCCCAGGATTGTTCGAGACGCGAGGTTTAAGGTGCCTGCCGAGTTGATCACCGCCGCCCAGATGCGCGCGCTCGACCAAGCCGCCGCGGCAGCCGGAACCGCAACGCGCGTGCTCATGGAAAACGCCGGCCGCGCGGTGGCGGAGGCTGTGGCGCAGCGCTTTACCCCGCGCCCCACCGCCGTGCTGTGCGGGCCGGGCGACAATGGCGGCGATGGCTGGGTCGCCGCGCGCCATCTCGCCGCGCTTGGCTGGCCGGTCCGGGTGGAGACGCTGGTTCCGCGCGCCGCCCTCCAAGGCGATGCGGCCGATGCGGCCGCCGCCTGGGGCGGCGAGATGCGCGTCTTGGAGGAAGATGCGCCCGATGCGGCGCTGTTTATCGACGCATTATTCGGTGCGGGCCTGACGCGCCCATTGGCGGGCGTCTGCGCGCGCCTTGCGCGGGCGTTGCCGCCCGATCGTGTCGTCGCCATCGATACCCCAAGCGGCCTTGACGCCGATACCGGCGCGCCGCGCGCCGGGTTGAGCTTCCGCGCGGCCTTGACGGTGACGTTCGTGCGCAAAAAGCCCGCGCATGTGCTGAGCCCTGGACGCGATCTTTGCGGTGAGATCGTGCTGGCCGATATTGGCGTCAGCGATGCGATCGTGGCGGCGCAGAATATCACACTTTGGCAAAGCGATTGGCGGCTCTGGCGCGACAAATATCCTTGGCCCAAGCGCGACGCCCATAAGCATGCGCGCGGCCATGCGATCATCGCCAGCGGCGGCCATGGGCGCACGGGCGCGGCGCGCTTGGCCGCGCGCGCGGCGCTGCGCGTGGGCGCAGGGCTCGTCACGGTGTTGAGCCCGCCCGATGCGATGGCGGAAAACGCCGCGCATTTGACAGCGATCATGCTGAAAGCGGCGCACGCGCAGAGCGACTACGCCGCCGCAGCCCCCGCCGCGAAAGCGTTTGTCATCGGCCCGGCCTTCGGGCTTGAGCCAACGCAGCGTGCGCAGCTGCGCGCGGTGCTGGAGGCGCCGTCGCGCGCGCCATGCGTGCTCGACGCCGATGCGCTGACGCTGCTCGCCCCGCTTGAGGGCGCGCTTTCCCCAAACGATGTGCTCACCCCGCATGTGGGGGAGTTCAAGCGCCTCTTCCCCGGCCTGCTCGGCGCGCACGCAGGCCGCATCGAAGCGGCGCGCGCGGCGGCGGCGCAATCGGGCGCGGCGGTGCTGCTGAAGGGCCCCGATACGGTAGTTGCGGCGCCTGATGGGCGCGCGGTGGTGAACACAAGCGGTTCGCCTTTTATGGCGAGCGCAGGTTCAGGCGACGTGCTCTCTGGCCTGATCGCGGGGCTGATCGCGCAAGGGCTTGCAAGTTTTGAGGCCGCGGCGCTCGCGGCCTGGTTGCACGGGCGATGCGGCGAAGCGCTTGGGCCAGGGCTGATTGCTGAGGATCTGCCGGAAATTTTGCCCGCGATACTCGCGGATTTGGCCCCTGAATGGCTGCGCGGCGGGGTGTCGCCTGTCGAAGAAGGCTGATCAGGGCCTCGCCCGCCCCGTCCTTATGGGTTAACACACCCCCTCGGGACATTGCGCGAAGAGGGGTCGGAGCGATGGTTTGGTGGTGGTGGATCATACCGGGCGTTGTCGCCGTGATCGGCTTGGCGTTTGCGTTGAGCGGGCTCGGCTGGATGTTTCGCGGGCGGCCGTTCAAGGGCGGGCGCGGCGTGTTGGGCGGCGGCGCATTCTTGGCGATCGCTGCGATCCTCGCGCTTATCGGCCTTAATGTGCAGACCTACCACCGCTTGGGTGAAGCCCAGCGCCAGGTCGCCACGCTGCAATTTGAGCAAGTCAGCCCGCGCACCTACGATGTGACGCTGACGGAATTCAACGATGACGGCTCAACCGGCCAAGTGCGCAATTTCACCGCTGTCGGCGATGATTGGATGCTGCGCGCGCGCGTGCTGCGCTGGCGCCCGTGGGCGACGGTGCTTGGCCTTGATGCGCAATACCGGCTGGATCGGTTCGATAGCTCTTACCGCGATGTCGCCGAAGCGCGGACAACGCCGCCTTCGGTCGAAGATTTGCAGCCCGAGCGCCGCACCGGCCTTGATTTCCTGCCGATCGCGCAAGCGGTCGGCAAGGTTGTGCCGCTGGTGGATACGCCAGAGCATGGGCAGGCTGTCTATTGGCCGATGGCCGATGGCGCGATCTATCGCGTGAACATCACCGCTCAAGGCCAGCTCTTGCCCGATGAGGTCAATGAAGCGGCGGCGGAAGCTGTGGCGACATGGGGGGCGACGCGCCGCCCCGATCCGGCGCAATAACATCGCGCCAAGCGTAGCGCGCGCAGCAAAAGCGCGCGTTACGCTTGGGTGGATGCGCCCATTTGCTTTGCAATTGCCGCCGCCGCGCGGTTCAGCTCTGCGAGCGCCTGCTTCGTGTCGCAGGTCGGTGGAATGCGTTCGATGAACGGAGTGATGAGCACGCCCAGCACCCCGTCAGCGCCCATGATCGGCGCGGCCAGATCGATCACGCCTTTCACGAAATCGCTCGCGCGCTCGATATAGCGCTGCTGTGCGATTGCATCCGCATCGCGCTCAAACCGCTTAAAGCGCGCCGCGCCATGTTGGGCGGTGAGGCTCGCCTTCAAATGCTTGCGCGCGGCAGGCCCGGCCATCGCATAAAACAGCCGCCCCGAGGTCGCGTCGATCATATTGCGCCGATAGCCAAGCCGCACCGCATAGCCAAGATCGCCAGGCGATTCGATCCGCGCCACCACCACGATCTGCGTGTCCGTGGGCAGCACCAGATGGCACGATTGCACGGTCTTGGCTGAAAGCTCGCGCATGAGCGGCAGCGCGGTTTCCACCAGGGTTTTCACCGGCGCTTGCGACATGCCCAGCGTGAACAGCCGGTTGGTGAGCCGATAGCCCTCGGGGCTTTGCTCGATATAGCCGCGAAATTCGAGCACTTGAATCATGCGGAAGAGTTCAGAGACCGAGCGATCAAGCTCGGCCGACATTTGCGAGGCTGTCATCGGCGCGCCATGCGCGGCCAGCAGCTCCAGCACGTCCAGCCCCTTTTCGAGAGCGGGCGCGCGATATTTTCGATCTTCGTCGGGTGAGTCTTGAGCAGCCATGATTCCGTGTGCCTGGTGCGCTTCTGATTAGGCGCGCCCGCCGCGAATGAGAAGGCGCCCAGTGTGACGGCAAAATTCTATTAGTAAAATGGTTTTCATTGCTAACGGCGCAAGTCCGCTTTAGGGCTGAAACCATTAAAGACCCTTGGGGGCTCCCCCAAAAGGGCGGGGAGGGCGCGATGAACTTAACCGGGATCGATCTTGCCGTGCTGGCTGCTTATGCGGTCGGCATATTTGCGTTGGCGCAATGGGTTTCGCGCGAGAAGCGCGGCCATCAGAAGGACGCCGCCGATTATTTCCTCGCCTCCAAGAGCCTCCCCTGGTGGGCGATCGGCGCCTCGCTCATCGCCGCGAACATTTCGGCCGAGCAGATCATCGGCATGTCCGGCTCAGGCTATGTGATTGGCCTCGCGATCGCTTCTTACGAATGGATGGCCGCACTCACGCTGCTGATCGTCGGCAAATATTTTTTGCCGATCTTCCTGAAAAACCGCATCGCCACGATGCCGCAATTTCTTGAGCAGCGTTACGGCCCTTCGATCCGCACCGTCATGGCGGCTTTTTGGCTTGTGCTCTATGTCGCGGTGAACATCACCTCGATCCTTTGGCTCGGGTCGTTGGCGATCACCGCGCTGACCGGCGTTGACCAGACCTGGGCGCTGATCGGGCTCGCGCTGTTTGGGCTTGGCTATCAGATCTGGGGCGGGCTCAAGGCTGTCGCCATGACCGATGCGGTGCAGGTGGCGCTGCTTGTCTTCGGCGGGCTTGTGATCGCTTACATCACGCTTGGCCAGATCGGCGGCGATAGCGGCGTTCTGGGCGGCTTCGCCCGCCTCACCACCGAATTCCCTGAAAAATTCGATATGATCTTGTCGCCGGATAACCCCCATTATGCGGCGCTGCCGGGCATCGCCGTGCTCGTGGGCGGCATGTGGATCATGAACCTCAGCTATTGGGGTTTTAATCAATACATCATCCAGCGCGCGCTCGCCGCGCCCAGCATCGCCGAAGCGCAAAAGGGCGTTGCGTTCGCCGCGTATCTGAAACTGCTCATGCCGCTCATCGTGGTGCTGCCGGGGCTGGCGGCGGTGGTGCTCGCGCCTGATCTCAGCCGCCCCGATGAAGCGTATCCCACCATGATGTCGCTTTTGCCTGTGGGGCTTAAGGGGCTTGTGTTCGCCGCGCTTGTGGCCGCGATCATCTCAACGCTCGGCTCGCTGGTGAATTCGATCTCGACCATCTTCACGCTCGATATCTACGCCAAGGCGCGCAAACAGGCCTCGCAACCAGAATTGGTGCATGTGGGCCGCATCGCCGCCGCGATCGCGATGCTGATCGGCGCGGCGCTGGCGCGGCCGCTGCTTGGCAATTTCGATCAAGCCTTCCAATTCATCCAGGATTTCACCGGCTTCTTCACGCCGGCGATCGTCGTCATTTTCCTGCTTGGCATGTTCTGGAAGGGCGCGTCCGAAGCGGGGGCGCTGGCCGCCGCGATCGGCGGGGTTGGCCTTTCGGCCCTGCTTTGGCGGCTCAACGATACGGGCGCGTTCGCCATGCCGTTCATGAACCGGGTGGGGCTCGTTTTCCTCGCCGCGCTCGCGCTCGCGGTCCTGGTGTCGCTGATTTGGCGGCCCAAGCCCGAGGCGTTGAAGGTGACGCTGGAGGGCGTCGATTATCGCACGTCGATGGGGTTCAACCTCGCCGGTATTGGCGTGATCGCCTTTCTGGCGGCCGTCTACACCCTCTGGTGGTGACGGATTCAGTGTTAGCGCTATCGATTTTGTCTTTCCTTCTGTAAAAATTCTTGCATAGTTGAAAACGGAGTCGCGGCGAACGCCGTGCCACGACGCAACGGCGGACGAGCTGGGCCTTAAGAGCCCGCCGGCGCACAAATGGGGAGGAGACACAGGATGTCTCGGAAAATTCGCGTGGATCGGATTGCGCTGCTGTGCGGCGCATCTTTGTTGAGCCTTTGCGCGTTTGCATCGCCGGCGACGGCGCAAGATCGCGTCACGGAAGAAGACGAATTGGTGGTGACGGGCCTGCGCGCCAGCCTCCAGAGCGCGCAGGAAATCAAGCGCGACGCCGAGGTGATCGTCGATTCCATCACCGCCGTGGATATTGGCGCGCTGCCCGATCGCTCTGTTTCCGAAGCGCTGCAACGGATCTCAGGCGTCACCCTGCAGCGCACCAATGAAGCGCGCGATCCGGCGCGTCTGGCCTCTGAGGGCGGTGCGGTGTTTATCCGCGGCCTTTCCTGGGTGCGTTCGGAAACCAACGGGCGCGATATTTTCTCCGCGCGCAACGGGCGCGGGCTCTCGTTTGAAGATGTCTCCGCGGATCTGCTGACAGGCGTTGACGTCTATAAAAACCCCACCGCCAACATGATCGAGGGCGGCATCGGCGGCACGGTGAACCTGCGCACGCGCCTGCCGTTTGATTCACGCGAGCGCCTCATCGCCGGCGCCCTCGATTATAATTACGGCGACCTGATGGAAGAGGGTTACACGTCTGGGAGCGTGATCTTCAGCGATCGCTGGGAAACCGCGATCGGTGATCTTGGCTTCCTGATCAATTATTCAGCCTCCAATGTCGGCAACCGCACCAATTCGATCACCACCGATCGCTTTGACCCGGTGACGCGCCTGGACGGCTCGACGGTCTATCACCCGAAATATCTCGGCTGGCGCGATGGGCGTTGGGAGCAAGAGCGCGAAGCGTTGGCGGTGGCCGCACAATGGCGGCCCGACAATTTCTTCGAGCTCACGCTGCAGGGCTTTTATTCGGTGGCCGATCCCACCAATATCGAGCGCACGGGCGGCATCCAGGACGCCACCACGCTTTGCCCCACTGGCGGCATGGCTTACGCCAACGGCGTGCTGATCAGCGGCACGATGACCGGCTATCACGAAGGCGGCTGGGGCTGCTGGCCAACGGGCGATGCGCCGGCGGGCGGCATGTTCGGCACCCAGGAAGGGATCACCTACGAAGGCAACACCCGCTTTGGCGCCGATCATAAGGTCACCACCGATTATTCGGCGGGCTTCAGATTTACGCCGAACAACAATTGGACCGTCACCGGCGATCTTCAGTTCGTGCGCTCCACCGCCGAAATTCTTTCGATGACGGTTGGCACCCAGCGCGCCATGTTGAACACGACGCCGCTTACCGCCGCGTTCAACATCGGCAGCGGCACGCCAAGCCTCAATGTCACTGGCGCGAACCTCAACGCCCCCGATCAATATTATTGGGGCTTCGCGATGGATCACATCGAGGACAACGAAGCAGAGTCGCTCGCCTGGCGCGGGGACGTGACCTACGAATTCGACAACAGCTCCTGGCTGCGTTCGTTCGCGGTGGGCTATCGCGGCACGGATAAATTCTACATCACGCGCCAATCCAATTGGAATTGGAGCATCCTCTCGGCTCAATATTGGGGTATGACCAATTCCGATGGCGTGAACACCTATCTCATGCCGGTCTACGTGAATGACGGCGCTCTAGATCCGCGCCTGCCCGGCCATGCAGAATGGTACGCGTTTGACAATTTCTTCCGCGGCGATGTGAGCGCGCCAGGGGGTGTGTGGCTGCCTTCGGCCGCGCTTGTCAGCAACGGCACCGCTTATGCGCACCAGATTTTGAGCAGCATTACGGGGCGGCCTTGGCCGACAGGGCAGGGCTGGGGCTGGTCGCCGGCGTCGAGCAATTATGATGATTACTCCCCGCAAGGGGACAACCCCACCGGCGGCGTGACGCGCCAGGATGAAAACACCAACGCGATTTATGCGTTCCTGCGCTTCGGCAATAGCGATCTTTCGATCCCGATCGACGGCAATATCGGCGTGCGCGTGGTGCAAACCGAAGCGTCCACCGTTGGCCGGGTTTCGCTGCCGACGATCAGCAATCCGGTATGCGCGGGGCCAGACGCGGCCGCTTGCGCGGATTTCAACCAAGCCGTGGCGTTCACCTCGGGCGGCGCGCTCGCCGGCGTTCCCTACAAGAGCGAATACACCGAGGTGCTGCCGAGCTTGAATTTGCGCGCGCACCTTTCGGACAATCTGCAACTGCGCCTTGCCGCCTCGCGGGCCATGGTGCGGCCAGATTTCAACCAGCTGCAGCCGTTCACCGAATTGCAGATCAATTTTGAAGCGGACGGCTACACCCTCGACGCGACAGCGCCATTCACCGGCACGGCCGGAAACCCGACGCTGCGCCCGATCATGGCCGATCAGTTCGACATCAGCCTTGAATGGTATTTCGCCCCGCAAGGCGCGCTGACGGCGGTGCTCTTCTATAAGGAGATCAGCGACTACATCTATTCCGGCGTCAGCCAGCAGAGCTTCACCAATGGCGGGGGTGACCTACACGTTCGACGTGACCCAGCAGATGAACGGTGAAGAAGGCACGGTGCAGGGCTTTGAGATCGGCTACCAGCAATTCTTCGATTTCCTGCCTGGGCCGCTGTCTGGCCTTGGCCTGCAAGCCAATTACACCCACATCGATAGCGATGGCGGGCGTAACACCGCGGTGAACATCTTCGACCCGAACCAGACGGGCGGCGCAAATCTCAGCCTGCCGCTCGAGGGCATGTCGCCCACCAGCTACAATATCGCGCTGCTTTATGAGCGGTACGGCATTTCTGCGCGTTTGGCGTGGAACTGGCGTGAGCAATATCTGCTGACGACCTCCGCCGCGAACATCAACGCACCTGTCTGGTCGGAAGATTACGGCCAGCTGGATGGATCGATTTTCTACGATCTTACCGACAACGTAAAAATCGGCCTGCAAGGCACCAACCTCACGCAAGAACGCACGATCCTGCGTGTCGGCCATGGCGCGCGCATGCCGCGTTATTCATGGGTTGATACCGATCGCCGCGTCGCCGCGGTGCTCCGCGCGCGCTTCTGATAAACTCCCAACTGGCGCCCGCCTTTCTGTGGCGTAAGCTACGGGGGAGGCGGGCGTTATCTTTATAAGGGGCTTGGGTTTGGTTGGTGGCGTAAAGCGGCTGGTTTCGGCGATCGTGCGCTACACCGCCTTGTCTGCGGCGGTGTTTGTGTTGGCGTGTGCGCCGGCCGCACCGCCCGCACCCGAGATCGTGCACCGCGACGGGCGCCATGTGCTCATGGTCGATGGCGCGCCGTTTGTGATCTTGGGCGCCCAAGTCAACAATTCCTCCAATTATGAGGCGGCGCTTGCCGATGTTTGGCCGGCGGTGCGCTTTATCGGCGCGAACACCGTGCAGGCGCCGATCGCCTGGGAGCAGATTGAGCCTGAGGAGGGCGCGTTCGATTTCAGCTTCGTGGACGCGCTGGTGGCGCAGGCGCGGGACAACAACGTGCGCCTCGTGCTGCTCTGGTTCGGCACATGGAAAAACACCGCGCCCAAATATGCGCCAGCCTGGGTGCGGCTCAACACGGAACGGTTCCCGAGGCTGATCATGGCCAATGGCGAGCCTTCCTACGCGCTTTCTCCGCACAGCGAAGAAACGCTCGCGGCCGATGCGCGCGCGTTCGCAGCGCTTATGGCGCACATCCGCCGCATCGATGAACGCCGGCGCACGGTGATTATGGTGCAGCCCGAGAATGAGCCGGGCACGTACGGATCGGTGCGTGATTACGGGCCGACGGCGCAGGCTCTGTTTGAGGCCGCCCCGCCCGCAGCGTTGCTTGCGCGGCTCGGCCGCCAAGGCGAAAGCTGGAGCGAAGCCTTCGGCGCGGATGCGGATGAGTTCTTCCACGCCTGGCATATCGCGTCCTTCATTGGGCAAGTGGCGGCCGCCGGAAAAGCCGAGTATGCGCTGCCGATGTACGCCAACGCCGCGCTGCGCGATCCGATCAATCCGCAGCATGCGTCAAGCTACGCCTCCGGCGGGCCGACCTGGAACGTGATCGAGATCTGGCAAACCGCCGCGCCGGCGCTCGATTTTCTCGCGCCCGATATTTATGAGCGCGGCTCGCGCGTGTATGAGGCCAACCTCGAGCGCTATGCGCGGGAAGATAACGCGCTGTTCGTGGCCGAAACCGGCAATGACGGGCCGTTCGCGCGCTATGCGTTCTCCGTCTATGGGCGCGGCGGCATCGGGCTTTCGGTGTTTGGCGTCGATTATAGCGGCTATTCCAATTTCCCGCTCGGCGCGCGCGTCACCAACGAAGAAAGCCTCGCGCCTTTCCGCGATGTTTACGCGCTGATCGCGCCCTGGCAGCGCGTGTGGGCGCGTGCGGCGTTTGAGGGCGGCGCCTGGGGCGCGGCCGAGGGCGATGACAGCGCGCCACAAGTGCTCGATCTCGGCGATTGGACAGCCACCGTGCGTTTCCGCCTCTGGCAATTCGGCATGCACGATTGGACATGGCTCGGCGATATTCCGCCGCGCGAACGCGCCTATCCCGATGGCGGGGTGATGATCGCGCGCCTGGGCGAAGATGATTATGTGCTCACCGGGCGCTTCGCGCGCGTGAGCTTTGAGCGTAAGCCGAATGAAGATGGCCTCAGCGGCGAGATCCTGCGCGTCGAACAAGGCCATTTCGATTCTGATGGCGAATGGGTGTTCGAGCGCCGCTGGAACGGCGATCAAACCGATTACGGACTTAATCTCAACGATCGGCCGGTGTTGCTCCGCGTGCGCCTCGCCGCGCATGCGGTGGCGGCGCCGACGCTGACGGTGGGCGATGCGCACGGCCAATAAAACAAGAGGGAACGCAAAATGATCGGGACACACCTTCTTAAAGGCGCGCTTCTGGCCATGGCGGCCCTTGCGCTGCCATTGATCGCGGCGGGCGCGCCCAGCGAGGCGCATGCGCAGACGAGCGCCGATGTGGCCCGCACCGCCGATGGCGTCGTCGTCATCCCGCAAGAGGGCGCAGCGCGGCGCGTGCGGCTACAAGTGATGGGCCCGCGCATCATCCGCGTAACGGCGAGCCCGGATGCAAATTTTGAAAACTTGCCCGCGAGCTTCATGGTGACGGCGTCACCCGCCAGCAGCGGCTTTGAGGTGAGCGGAGAGGGCGATCTGGTGCGCCTCAGCACTGGCCAGCTCACCGCCGAGGTGTCGCGCCGCACTGGCGCTGTGCGCTTCCTCGATGCGCAAGGGCGTGAGATTCTCGCTGAGCGCGCGCGCGAAATTTCGCCCTTCATCGTGGAAGATCAAGCCGGCCAGCATCCCTATCGCAGCGTCCGGCAGATTTTCAACGCGGCCCCCGATGAGGCGTTTTACGGCCTTGGCCAGCATCAGCAGGGCCTCGTCAATTATCGTGGCCATGATGTGGAGCTGACGCAGCACAATATCGACGCGGGCGTGCCGTTCCTGACCTCAAGCCGTAATTACGGCATCCTCTGGGAAAACAATTCGCTGACGCGCTTTGGCGATGCGCGCGAATACGGCATGCTGGATCAGCGCCTAGTGCTGCGCGGGACAGACGGCTCCTATGGCGGGCTGACGGCGAGCTATTTCCAGGACGGCCAGCTCACGCTGGCGCGCCCGGAGAACCAGATCAATTACGAATTCATCCGCGATCAGCAGCGCTGGCCGCCCGGCTTCAAAGTGCAGCAGGGCGAGCCCGCGCAAGTGGGCGATATGGGCCGCTCAGGCCAGCCGGGCGTTTCAGTTGTGTGGGAAGGCACGATCGAAGCGGCCGTCAGCGGGCTGCACAAATTCCGACTCTATTCGTCGTCCTACGTGAAGGTGTGGATCGGCGGCGAGCTTGTGATGGATCGCTGGCGGCAGAATTGGAATCCGTGGAACCACGATTTCCAAGTGCAGCTTGCCGCCGGCGCGCGCACGCCGATCCGTGTCGAGTGGATCCCCAATGACGGCTACATCGCGCTGCGCCACCTCGATCCTCTGCCGCAGGCCGAGCATGAAGCGCTTTCGCTCTGGTCCGAGGTCGGCCAAGCGGTCGATTATTATTTCGTGCATGGCGATGATCTCGATCAGGTGATCGCCGGCTATCGCCAGCTCACCGGCGCTTCGGTGATGCTGCCGCGCTGGGCCTACGGTTTTTGGCAAAGCCGCCAGCGCTACAACACCCAAGCCGAAGTGCTGGAGGTGGCCGAAGGCTATCGCAGCCGCCAATTGCCGATCGATAATATCGTGCAGGATTGGTTCTATTGGCCGGAAAACGCCTGGGGCAGCCATGAGTTTGAGGCGAGCCGCTTCCCCGATCCCACCGCGATGGTCGATGCGCTGCACGCGCAGAACATCAACATCATGCTCTCGGTATGGCCGAAATTTTACCCGACCACCGAGCATTATCGTGAGCTTGCGGAAGTAAACGGCGTCTACACGCGCAACCTCGAAGTTGGCGCGCGCGATTGGGTGGGGCCGGGCTACGCCAACACCTTTTATGATCCCTACAACCCCGCCGCGGCGGAGATTTACTGGCGCCAGATCCGCGAGCACCTCGTGCCGCATGGCTTTGACGGCTGGTGGCTTGATTCCGTTGAGCCTGACATGCACTCCAACCTTGACCGCCGCGAGCGCACGTTGCGCATGGGGCCGACCGGGGCGGGCCTGCGGCGCTGGTGTTCAATTCCTATCCGCTGCTGAACGCCGAGATCGTTTATAACGGCCTGCGCGTGGAAAAGCCCGATGCGCGCGTGTTTATCCTGACGCGCGCGGCATGGGGCGGGCTGCAACGCACCGGCTCGACGCTCTGGTCCGGCGATATCGTGCCGCGCTGGGATGATCTGCGCGAGCAGATCGCGGCGGGCGTGAATGTCGGCCTCTCCGGCATCCCGAACTGGACGCACGACATTGGCGGCTTCTCGGTGGAGGAGCGCTACACGACAGAAAACATCACGCCGGAAAACCAAGCTGAGTGGCGTGAACTCAATCTGCGCTGGTTTCAGTTCGGCGCGTTCACGCCGCTGTTCCGCTCGCACGGCGAATTCCCGTACCGGGAGGTCTGGCACATCGCGCCGGAGGGCTCGGAAGTTTACAACGCGATGGCCGATTATCTGCGGCTGCGCTACCGGCTGATGCCCTACATCTACACCGCCGCAGCCGATATGTATCACGGCCACGGCACGATGATGCGCGCGCTCGTCATGGATTTCCCCGATGATGCGCGCGTGCGCTCGATCGCCGATCAATACATGTTCGGCCCGGCCTTCATGGCCGCGCCCGTGGTGCAGCATCAGGCGCGCAGCCGGCAGGTCTATCTGCCGCGCGGCAGCGCCTGGTATGATTTCAACACCGGCCAGCGTTATGCGGGCGGGCGCGCCATCACCGCGCGCGCGCCGCTGGCGCGAATGCCGCTCTTTGTGCGCGCCGGCGCCATTGTGCCCACGGGGCCTGCAATCCAGCACACCGCCGAAGCGCTTGATGGGCCGCTGACGATCAATGTTTATGTCGGCGCCGATGGACGTTTCGATCTCTATGAAGATGAAGGCGTGAACTACAATTACGAGAACGGCGCCTTCGCGCGCATCCCGCTCAGCTGGAACGAGCGGGCGCGCACGCTGACGATCGGCGCGCGTGAGGGGCTCCTATCCCGGCATGGCGGCCGAGCGCACCATCCATGTGCGCTTCATCGACGGCCGCGGCGCAGCGCCCTGGAATGTCGATGCTCCCCCGCAGCGCACGGTGAGCTACACCGGCGCTGCGATCAATGTGCGGCGCTAACAAGCGCGATCTCGCCGGATTGCGCCGCCGCGCGATCCGGGGAGGGCGTGCTGATTTTAGTCAAAGCGCTAAAGCGCCCGCCAAGCCGTTACAAAGGCGCGCGCGCGGTGGGGAGACTTCCGCCGCCGCCTGGCCGGAGCGGTAGAGCGCAGAGCCGATGCCGAAACCCGCTGCGCCCGCATCGCGCCATGTGCGCAGCGTTTGCGGCGACACCCCGCCAACCGCGTAAACCCGCTGGCTCGGCGCCAGCACCGCGCGTAGCGCACGCAAGCCGATCGGCCCTGCAAGCTCGGCGGGGAAGAGCTTGAGAATGTCCGCGCCCGCCTTGATCGCGGTGAAGGCCTCGGTGGCGGTGTAAAACCCCGGCGCGGAAACCAGCCCCGCATGCTTGGCCGCTTCGATCACCGCCGCATCGGTGTTGGGCGAAACAATCAGCCGCCCGCCATGGTCAGCCACAGCGCGCACCTCATCGGGCGTCAGCACCGTGCCGGCGCCGATCAGCGCTTGATCGCCGAATAGGTCGGCAAGAATTTTAATACTGCGCAGCGGTTCCGGCGAATTGAGCGGAACCTCTATCGCGCGCACGCCCGCTTCGATCAGCGCGGCCCCAATCGCGGGCGCTTCCTCAGGCGTCAGCCCGCGCAGGATCGCAATCAGCGGCAGCTCATCCAGGTGCGCGAGCGGGGCGATCATGATGGGCGTTGCTCCAAATGCGCCAGAGGCCGCGCGGCACGGCGCGATCTGGCGATACAATGTGGGGGCGGGCGCCGATATGGCGCAAGGCGTGCGTGTAGCGCTCCGCCAGCGTGGGGGCGGCGATAATGTGAATATCACCCCTGGGCGCGGCCCCGGCGAATTCCGCCCCGATCAGCAGCCCAGAGAGGTAATCGCCCGTTTCATCGGCGCGCATGCGATCATCCAGCATGGCCACGCGCGTGGAAAAAATCGCCGCGCTGAGCGCGCGATCTTCCAGCCCACGCTCAAGTCCCTCGGTGAACGGGCCGGGATTGAACGCTGAATTGTGCCGCGGCACGCCCAGCATCGAATGCTCACGCAACAGCGCAAACAATTCGCCGGTTAAGTAGGTGCGCAGCGCCACGATGCGACCGCTTTCAACCTCCACCCACTTAGAATGCGTGCCAGGGCAAACCAGCCGCGCGCTGGAATCTTCCTCCACTGCGCCGAACACTTGCGTTTCTTCACCGCGCATCACATCGCGCAGCAGCCCTTCGGCGCGCTGGGCCACGCCGCACACGATTTGCACGCCAGGCGCAGCTTGGGTGAAGGCGCGCGCCAACTCGCCCGCGCTGACGGGCGTGATGCAATAGGGCGCCTCAACCCAGCCCTGGCGCGCGCCGATCATCCCGCACATCAGCACCGGCGCGCCCGGCCATCCTTTGAGGATGTCCGCCAGCGCGCCGGCGAATGCGCCGGGCCCGAGCGTGCGCACCCCTGCGCTGCTTTCACGTTGATCCAAAAGCGCGCCATCGGGCCCGAGCGCGTACGCGCGCAGATTGGTGGCGCCCCAATCAACGCCGATGAGCTCAAAACGGGCGCTCATGGCGTGCGGCTTATGAAGCGGGGCAGACGGCGTCTCCTTCATTGGAGGCAAGGCGGATGTCCTCCAGGCTCACAGCGAAGGCCGCGCGCGTGCTGAGGCTGAAGGGCTCTGACACGTCGCTGATATCGGCGCCCGCGTCGCGGAAGCAGGAGAGCCGCACTTTCAGCGTCCGCCATTCGCCCAAGGGCGAAGCGGCCAGGATGCTGGTGATGTCAAAGCTCGCCTCATCGACGCGCAGTACAACGGGGCCTGCCGGCGCTGCATCAATACGATAGCGGAAACCGAGCGCCATCTCGCCATTGGCTTGGCGCGTCAGATCAACCCCGCGCGCCGCGATCGTGGCGTCGCCGCCTTCATCGCTGAACACGTAAGCGCGCGCCGATTCCTGCGATGCGCCATCGACAGGGCGTGTGCTCACGCCCCCGCGCGGGCTGGCGCCGGAGGCGGCTTCGCCCAAGCGTAATTCCCCGCCCGCATCGCGCAGCATGAGCGACCAGGGCGCCGCAAAACGCCCTTCAACGAAATAGCGATCTGGATTGGCGCCATCGCTGAGCACGCCCGATTGCTCGCCCAATTGGCCGACATTGGCGCCGCGCCGATAGGTGAGGCCATAGCCGTAGGCAAATTGCGGATTGTAGCCCGGTTCGCCGCGATTGAGCGGGGTCTGCACCGCCGTGCGCGGCCAGGAGAAGGAAAGTGTGCCGCTGAAATCGTGGCGCGCGCGGCCGCGGCGATCGCCGATCAGCACATCGGCCACGCCCGCGCCCTCGGTGCCCGGCAGCCAAGCGGCCACGAACGCGTCAGAAGCGTTGATCTCCGGATTGGTCCAAAGCGGGCGGCCCGAGATGAACACCGAAACGGTGGGGATGCCCGCCGCGCGGAAGCGGCGCAGCATTTCGAGCGGCTCGCTTGGCGTGAAATCGAGGTTTTCGATGTCGCCCTGAAATTCCGCATACGGGGTTTCACCGAACACCACGATCGCCACGTCCGGCCGCGTCGTGTAGGCGCCGTCAGCGCTGTATTCGGCCGCGCCGCCGCCGGCTTGGACCGCTTCACGCACGCCGTCCCAGATCGATTGCGCGTTCGGGAAATGCTGATTTGCCCCGGTAAAGCCTTGCCATGTCAGCGTCCATCCGCCGGAGGCTTGGCCGATATCGTCCGCCGCCGCGCCCGCCACCAGCACGCGCGCATTGGCGCGGATCGGCAGCGTGCGGCGGTTGTTCTTCAGCAGCACCAGCGATTGGCGCACCGCATCGCGCGCCACCGCGCGATGGTCGGCGCTGCCCAGCAATTCAAGCCGGCCTTCGTAGGGGCGGTTATCTTCAAACAGCCCCATGCGATATTTCACGCGCAAGATGCGGCGCACCGCTTCATCGAGGCGTTCGGCTGAAATTTCACCGCTGCGCGCCTGGGCCAGCGTGTTGTGATAGAGCGCGCGCCAACTATCAGGCGCCATGAACATATCGATGCCGGCGTTGACGGCCAGCGCGCAGCTTTCATTGGTGCAGCCCGGCAATTGGCCGTGCGCGTTCCAATCGGAAACCACAAAGCCTTCAAACCCAAGCGGCCCGCGCAGCACGTCCGTCAGCAGCGTGGCGTTGCCGCTGATTTTTTCCCCGTTCCAACTGGAAAACGTGGCCATCACCGTCAGCACGCCGGCATTGATCGCGGGCGGATAGCCTGCGGCGTGAATGTCGATCAATTCGCGCTCGCTGATCAGCGCATCGCCCTGATCGAGCCCGTTGAGCGTGCCGCCATCAGAGAGATAATGCTTGGCCGAGCCGGCGATGCGCCCTGCGGCGAGCGTTTCCCCTGCGCGCAGCTCGCCTTGCAGCCCCAGCGTGACTTCGCCTGCGTAGGCGGCGACGATTTCGGGATCCTCGCCATAGCCTTCATAAGCGCGGCCCCAGCGATCATCGCGCGGCACGGCGACGGTTGGGCCAAAGGTCCAATCCGCGCCCGTCACCGCCACTTCGATCGCCGTCACCTCCGCGATGCGGCGGATCAGCGCCGGATTGCGCGCCGCGCCAAGCCCGACATTGTGCGGAAAGATGGTGGCGCCGACGACATTATTGTGCCCATGCACCGCATCGATGCCGAACATCAGCGGAATGCGCGCGCCGGGCCGCTCCTGCGCTGCGGCGCGGAAGGCGCGGGCCAGATCCACCCATTGTTGCGGCGTGGCGTAAGGATCGCCGTTCGGATCGGAATTGCCGCCCGCCAGAATCGAACCGAGCGGATAGGTGCGCAAATCTTCCGGCGTGATCGAGGCGATGTCGGCCTGAATGATCTGGCCCACCTTTTCCTCAAGGCTCATCGAAGCCAGCAGCGCATCGATGCGCGCTTCGGTCTCCGCATCGGTGATGGCCGAGGGCGTGGCCGCGCGCGGCCATTGCGAAACATCGGCGCGCGTTTCGGCGGCCAGATGCGAACGGCCATCGCTTTGTGCGGCGGCGGGCAGGGCAAGCAGAGCGAGCGCGGCGGCGCCGAGCAAGGCGCGCTTTCCGGCAAGCTGGGTCAGTCCGTAGAATGTCACGATGGGTTCCTCCCCGGCGCGCGAATTTTTGATCCGCTGCATATTTTTACTGGTCAATGATCTTGCATAGGTGGCAAAAGGTCAATCAAGAGAATTGACCTGTTGGGAGGCGGGCATGACATCGCGCTGGATCGCGGCGCTGGCCGCGGCCGTATGGGCGTGCCTCGTCCCCGTGGGCGCTGCCGCACAAGACGCCGCCTATGTGTGGCGCAGCGTCAAAGTCGGCGGCGGCGGCTTTATTCCAGCGGTGGTGTTCAGCCAGGTGGAGCCTGGCCTTGCTTACGCCCGCTCGGACATGGGCGGCGCTTACCGCTTTGACCAAGCCGCAGGCCGCTGGATCCCGCTGCAGGATAGCGAGCCCGAATCCAGCTTTTACGGCGTGGAAAGCATCGCGCCCGATCCGCGTGACGCCAATGTCGTTTACGCCGCCGTCGGCATGAGCAGGCGCGAGCCTGCGGCGATCCTGCGATCGGCCGATCGCGGCGCGACATGGGAGCGGCATCTGGTCTCCTTCCGAATGGGCGGCAATGAGGATGGGCGCGGGCTTGGCGAGCGCCTCGCCGTCGATCCAAATGATAGCGCTATCATTTACTTTGCCTCACGCCACGACGGCTTGCAACAGAGCAGAGACGCCGGCCGCTCATGGAGACCGGTGGCAAATTTCCCGCATCGCGGGCGCGGTGTTTCGGATGAAGGAACAAACCCCGGTTTGAGCTTCGTCGTCATCGATCCGGCCAGCGGCGCGCCGGGGCGGGCCAGCCACCGGATTTTTGTCGGCGTGGCCGATCCCGGCCTGGAAGGGCTCTATCGCAGCGATGATGGCGGCCGCGCTTGGCGGCGACTCGAGGGCGGGCCCGCCGCCGGCCTTGCCCCAGTCCAAGCGCAGATCGACGCGCGCGGCATGCTCTACATCACCTTTTCACGCGGGATCGGCCCCAATGGCGTGACGGACGGCGCGGTGTGGCGGCTCGATACGCAAAGCGGCGCCTGGGCGGAAATCACCCCGCCCAAGCAGGGCGAGGGCGGCTTCATGGGGCTCAGCCTTGATCGGCAGCGGCTCGGCGTGCTCGTCGTCGCCACCATGAACCGCTGGCATCCGGGCGATACGCTCTGGCGCAGCACCGACGATGGCGCGAACTGGGTCAGCCTGCGCGAACAGGCGGTGCGCGATGTCAGCGCCACGCCGTTTCTTTATTGGGGGCGCGATGAGCCGCATTTCGGCTGGTGGATCGCGGCGCTGGCGATTGATCCGTTCGATTCAAACCACATCGTCTACGGCACTGGCGCAACGCTATACGCCGCGCGCGATCTTGGTGAAGCCGATGCGGGGCGGCCAACCCATTGGCGCCCCTGGGTGGAAGGCATCGAACAAACCGCAGTGATCACGCTGACAAGCCCGCGCACAGGTCCGCCCTTGCTCACCGCGTTCGGCGATATTTCCGGCTTTGCGCATGAGGATTTAAGCGTTTCGCCCGCGCGGCAATTCACCAATCCCGTGTTCGGCAACACCAATACGATCGAGTACGCATGGCATGCGCCCAACATCGTGGTGCGTAGCGGCACGCCGCATCAGGGCGTGGGCTCGGAAGGCGCCGATGGTTCAACGCTCGCCTGGTCCGATGATGCGGGGCTGAGTTGGCGCCCGCTCGGCCGGCCCGCGCCATCGCAGACAAGCGTGCAAGCGGGCGATCCGCGCATGGATCTTTATCGCGACGCGCCGATCATCGTATCCGCCGATGGCGAGACGTTCGTTGTCGCCACGCCAACGCCGATCCTCTCGCGCGATCGCGGCGCGACGTGGCGCACGGTGGTGGGCCTGCCTGAAGGTTTGCGCCCGATCGCCGATCGCGATGACCCGCTGATTTTCTACGCGCTGAATTATTCCAGTGGCGAATGGTATGTCAGCGTCGATGGCGCGCTGAGTTTTTCGCGCGTGCCCTCGCGCGGCTTGCCGGGCGAGCTTTGGCTCGATCAGCCTTATTGGCGCGAAGTCCCAAGCCCGATCCGCGCCACGCCGGGGCGGGCGGGGGATGTATGGTTTGTCTCCACGCGCGGGCTTTATCGCGCCCGCGATGGCGGGCAAAATTTCCGCCGTGTTGAAACTGGCGACGTGCTGATCCAGCGCATGGATTTCGGCGCGCCGATGCCGGGCGCAGATTATCCGACGCTCTACGCCATCGCTGAACGCGCCGGCGCGCGCGGGATTTATCGCTCCGCCGATGAAGGGCGCACATGGTTGCGCATCAACGACGACGCACACCAATACGCCCGCCGTTATCGCGCCATTGCGGGCGATCCGCGTATAGCCGGGCGGGTTTATCTCGCCACCGATGGGCGCGGCGTGGTGTACGGAGAGCCAAGGCCATGATGGATTTTTCCAGACGCAGTGTGCTTGCGGGCGCAGCGGCCATGGCCGGCTGCGCCACCGCGCCAAAAGCGCCAGGGCCGTTTGAAGCCAATTGGGATCTGCTGATCTCGCATTATCGCACGCCCGATTGGTTTGCCGACGCTAAGCTCGGCATCTGGGCTCATTGGGGGCCGCAATGCGTGCCGGAGTTTGGCGATTGGTATGGCCGGCTCATGTATATTCAGGGCTCGCCGTTTTATGAGCATCACGTCGCCACCTATGGGCACCCGAGCGAGGTTGGCTTTATCGATCTGATCGGCCGCTGGCGCGCGGAGGCGTTTGAGCCCGAAGCGCTGTTGGATCTCTACCAAGCGGCCGGCGCGAAATTCATCGTCTCGATGGCGAACCACCACGACAACGTCGATATGTTCGCCAGCGCGCATCATGATTGGAACACAACGCGCATTGGCCCGATGCGCGATATTGTCGGCATATGGGAGCGCGCCGCGCGCGCGCGCGGGCTTCGCTTTGGCGTCTCCAACCATGCCGCCCATGCCTGGCATTGGTGGCAAACAGCATACGGCTATGACGCGATGGGCCCGCGCGCGGGCGTGCGTTACGACGCGGCGCGGCTCACGCGCGCAGACGGCGCAGGCAAATATTGGCAAGGGCTCGATCCGCAGGTGCTCTATACAGGCGCGACCATGGCGCCGCCGGATGGAATCGATTCAATCGCGGCCATGAATGCGTTTCATGACGCCAATAGCGGCCAATGGATCGAAACCATCCCGCCCAACAATCACGCCTTCGCCCGCTCCTGGGCGCTGCGCCAGCGCGATCTGATCGATCGCTATAAGCCCGACTATTGTTATTTCGACAATTACGCGCTGCCGCTTGAGCATTACGGGCTTGAGGCCACGGCGCATCTTCTACAACGCCGCGCTCAATTGGCGCGGCGAAACGCCGGTGGTGACAGGCAAGCGCCTCGACGCATCGCAGCGGCGCGGCATTGTGGAATCGGTCGAGCGCGGTTTCCTCACCGATACCCGCGCCGAGGTCTGGCAAACCTGCACCTGCATCGGCGATTGGCACTACAACCGCGCCCGCTTCCGTGATCGCTCCTACATGCCGGCCAAAGCCGTGCTGCAGCGTCTGGTGGATGTCGTCTCCAAAAATGGCGTGCTGCTGCTCTCGATCCCGCTGCGCGGCGACGGCTCGATCGATAGCGAGGAGCGCGCGATCCTGGCCGACATGGCCGCCTGGATGAGCGTCAACGGTGAGGCGATCCACGGCTCCCGCCCCTGGCGCCGCTGGGGCGAGGGGCCGGCGCGGATTGTCGAGGGCATGCACGGGGAGGGGCAGGTCGGCCCCTTCACCGCCGAGGACATCCGCTTTACCGCCAAGGGCGGCGCGCTCTACGCCATCGCCATGGATTGGCCCGCGCCGGGCGCCCCGCTGGCGATCCGAGCGCTGGGCCGGCAGGCGCTGGGCCGGGCGGTGGGGCGGGCGGAACTGGTCGGCGGCGGCCCGCTGCCGATCCGCCAGGCCGATGAGGCGCTCTATATTGAAACGCCCCAAGGCCAGGGCATGGGCCCGGCGCTTCGCTTGCCGGGGCTGGGTTAGTTAATGGTGCGGACGGCGGGAGTCGAACCCGCACGCCGTGAAGCGCTGGAACCTAAATCCAGTGCGTCTGCCAGTTCCGCCACGTCCGCACGAAGCGCCCGTTTAGGGGGCGGGCTGGGGGCTGTCCATCCGGCGCGGGCGCGCGTGGACACCGGGCAGGGCCCATGCCATAAGCCCGCCTTTCCGAACACCGCCGCCGGCAAAGGATTTGCAGCGGCCCTTAAACTATGTCGAAAGCCCATCCCATGCAGCTCACCGAGCGCCGCTCCGAAGGTCTCCTGCGCGTTTACGACGTCACCGTCCCGAAGGCGGAATTGGAGCAACAACTCAGCGCCAAAATCGCCGAAGTGCAGCCGCGCGTGCGCCTCAACGGCTTCCGCCCCGGCAAAGTGCCGGTGAGCCATATCCGCAAGGTCTACGGTCCTTCGATGATGCAGGACATCATCAACGAGACGGTGCAGAAATCGACCAAGGAAGGGCTTGAGAAAGTCAATGCGCGCCCGGCGTCTGAGCCGACGCTCGATCTGAAAAGCGACATCAATCAGGTCGTCGCTGGCGAGGCCGATCTTTCGTTTGAGCTCTCGCTCGAGATCATGCCCGATTTTGAGCCGGCCGATATCAAGTCCATCGCCATCACGCGCCCCACAGCGGCGGTGACCGATGAGCTCGTTGATGAAGAATTGGCCGAACTCGCCAAGGCCCAGCGCGGCTTTGAAGATAAGGACGGCGCCGCCGAAGATGGCGACGCGCTGATTATCGATTTCGTTGGCCGCATTGATGGCGAAGCCTTCCAAGGCGGCTCGGCCGAAGACGCGCAGCTTGTGATCGGCTCGGGCCAATTCATTCCTGGTTTTGAAGAGCAATTGCTTGGCCAAGGCCGGCGATGAGCGCACGCTCGATGTCACGTTCCCCGCCGATTACGGCGCGGCCGAGCTTGCAGGCAAGCAAGCGGCGTTTGAAACCAAGGTGAAAAAGGTGCGCGGCCCCAAGCAAGGCGAGCCGGACGACGCTTGGGCCCAAGAGCTTGGCCTCGAAAACCTAGCCGCGGTGAAGGATGCGCTGCGTCAGCGCGTCGAAAGCCGCCACACCACGCAATCGCGCGCCAAGGCCAAACGCGCGCTGTTCGATAAACTCGACGCGCTGCACGATTTTGAACTGCCGCCGCGCATGGTGGAGGCCGAGTTCGATCAGATTTGGCGCCAGATCGAAGCCGACAAGCAAGCCGGCCGGCTTGACCCGAGCGACGAAGGCAAAAGCGAAGATGATCTGAAGGCCGAATATCGCGCCATCGCCGAGCGGCGCGTGCGCCTTGGCCTGTTGCTCGCGGAAATCGGCCGTCGCCACAAGATCGAAGTCACCGATCAGGAAGTGGGCCAAGCCATCAGCGTGCAGGCGCGCAACTTCCCTGGCCAAGAGCAGCAGATTTTTGAAATGTATCGCCGCAATCCCAACATGCTCGCGGGCATTCGCGCCCCGATCTATGAGGAGAAGGTGGTCGATTACGTGCTCGAACTCATTTCGGTGACGAACGAAGAAGTCAGTGTTGAAACACTGTTCGCCGATGACGAAGCCCCGGCGCCCGCTGCGGAAAAGGAAAAAAAGCCCCGCAAGAAGGCCAAAGCCGAGGATTGAACAGCGCCCGCGGCTTCTGGGGGCTGGCCCAGGGCTTGCGGGAGCGGCCGTGCGGCCAAATATGGAGCACGCGGCGGGCCCCTGAGTCGGGCCTTTGCGGCGTCTTTGCCCCCGCTGAAGGATAGGACATGCAAGATCCGATTGAACGTATGCGGGGCATCATCATCCCGACGGTCGTGGAGCAAACCAGCCGCGGCTACGACAAGCACGACATCTTCTCGCGGCTCTTGAAAGAACGCATTATTTTCGTCAGCGGCGGCATTGACGATACGGTGGCCGCTGTTGTCACCGCGCAGCTTCTGTTTCTCGAGTCCGAGAACCCCAAGCGCGAAATCGCCATGTATATCAACAGCCCCGGCGGCTACGTGACGGCGGGCCTCGCCATCTACGACACCATGCAATACATCCGCAGCCCGGTTTCGACCGTCTGCACCGGCCTTGCCGCCTCGATGGGCTCGCTGCTGCTGGCGGCGGGTGAGGCGGGCCTGCGCATTTCGTTGCCGAACGCGCGCGTGATGGTGCACCAGCCCTCGGGCGGCTTCCGCGGCCCGGCTTCGGATATCGAACGCCACGCCGAGGACATCCTCTTCACGAAGCGCCGCTTGAACGAAATCTACGTCAAGCACACCGGCCAGCCGCTTGAGCGGGTGGAGCGCACGCTCGACCGCGATCATTTTATGACCGCCGAAGAAGCCCAGGCGTTCGGCATCGTGGACCGCGTCTACGAGCGCCGTGAGGGCCCGGACACCGCCGCCTAACGGCGCAAACGGGCTGTTCGTCGATTAGCCAATTGAGGCGCGAGCGGGCTCATTTAGGGCTCAACCACGCGCCCGCCGCGTGAGATTTGGCGTTTGGCGGGCTTGGCCGCGCCGCAATGGAGTGCTCGCCTTGGCTTTGATGAACGCCGCCCTCGCGCTCACCGCGCTCATGCTGATGCAAGGCGAACCTGAGCCCGCGCCCGGTCAAGTGGGCCGCACGGTGGAATCTGAGGATGTCGTCGTCGTCGCGCCGCGCGCCGAAGATGTGCGCGCGTTCGTGGATGCGCTCTCCGCTGAATCCGAGAGCGGCCAGCTGGCCCGCTGGGATCGGCAGATTTGCCCAGGCGTCATGGGCGCCCGCGCCAATGCGGCTGAATTCCTGCTCGATCGCATCGCCGTGCGCGCCTACGAGGTCGGCCTTGATGTCGGCGAGCCTGGCTGCCGCGCCAACGTGCTGATCCTGGTGACGGACGATTCCGACGCGCTGGCGCAAAACCTTCAAAGCACGCGCGCGGTTTCGTATTACGGCCAAGCGGGCAATACGCGCGGACGCGCGGCGTTCCGCGAGTTCCGCGACACCCCGCGCGCGGTGCGCTGGTGGCACGTCACCCGCACCATGACGGCCGATGGCGCGGCCGCCACTAGCGAAGCGCGCAGCGCGGGCGCAGCGCCCACCACAGTGCAAGTGCGCACCGGCGGGCGTATCCGCAGCACCACGCGCGAGGATTTCAATCACGTCATCATCGTGCTCGACACAAACCGCGCCTCCGGCATCCCGTTTGGCGCGTTGGCCGATTACATCGCCATGGTGACGCTCGCGCAGATCGACCCGTCCTCCGATCTCAGCGAATTTCCCTCTATCCTCAACATGTTCAGCGAGCGTGACGCGGGCCGCGAGTTCCCGGTTGCGCTGACGGAGTGGGATAAGAGCTATCTGGTTGGCCTCTATGGCGCCCCGCGCGATGCGCGCAACGCCCGCCAGCAGCAGCGCGCGATCGAGCGCCAGCTCCGCCGCGGGCGCTGATCATCGGCGCTTGGTCGTAACAGCCGCGCACGCCCGGGATATTTCCGCTAAACTTCCCCAAAAGGGAGGTCGTGATGGCGTCTTGGCTTTTGGTGGCTGCCCTCGCGGCGGCGCTTGGCGCTTCAGGCGGCGCGGCTCAGAAATCGCTGGCCGCCGCCGAAGGCGCGCGTTGGAGAACGCCGCTATGCGTCGGCGTCTCCGGGCTGGCGGCGGCGAACGCGCAATACGTCGTTGATCGGATATCGCAGCGCGCCGCCCAATTCGGCGTGCGCGCCGGCAGGCCCGGCTGCACCGCCAATTTGCTGATCGTGTTCAGCGCTGATCCAAGCGGGCAGGCCCGCGCCATCGCCCGTGAACGCAGCGACCCCGCCTCCGTCACCGGCGTCAGCGGACAAACCGCCGGCCTTTCGGCCTTCAACGAATTCGTGACCTCCACCGCGCCTGTGCGCTGGTGGCGCGTGGTGCAGCCCTTGAGCGATCGTGGCGAAGTGGTGAGCCGGAACACCCGCCTCGGCGAAGCGCCCCGCGTCAATGTCGATGAGCGGGGCCGCTTGCGTCCGACTGTCCGGGATGGATTTAGCCATGTGATCGTGATCGTCGATCTTGCGCAGGTGAACGGCGTGCGGCTCGAGGCGCTGTCAGACTATCTGGCCCTGGTGGCGCTTACCCCGATCGAGGACGCAGAGGCGGGCCAAGCCTCCATTCTCGGGCTTTTCCGCAGGCCTGAGGCGGAACGCTTGAGCCCGTCCGATGAGGAATATTTGCGCCGGACATACCGCTAGAGTTTCACGCCGGCGCCGCTACGGGCGGGCGGCGATCGATTCTTAATCTGTTCCATGACCGGACACCCCAAACCGCCCTGAGCGGCCGGCGCCGGCCAAGCGCGCGCCGCCGGCGGGCTGAGGCGGCTTGAAATCGCATCCGGCGCAGCCCATTTCTGGGCGCGCTTCGACCTTTCGGGCTCGGATTCGGCTGCGTTTCGCCCCCAGGGCGGTTGCGGCCCCCATCCTTGCTATGGTCGTATGAACCTGGCCGGGGCGGCCGGGTGGTGAACGGTTTTGAAAGGGATGGCGGTCAACCATTCATGATGTTGGGGACGCCGGGGGCCATAGGCTCGCCGTTTTCGCTCCTATATTATGCATGGCGGGATCGGCCCGCAGAGGATTAGGCATGAGCAAAGGCGCCGCCGGCGGAGAGTCCAAGAACACTCTCTATTGCTCGTTCTGCGGCAAGAGCCAGCACGAGGTCCGCAAGCTGATTGCGGGCCCGACTGTGTTCATCTGCGATGAGTGTGTTGAGCTCTGCATGGATATTATCCGTGAGGAGCATAAAACCTCCCTGGTCAAATCCAAGGAAGGCGTGCCATCCCCGCGCGAAATCAAGGGCGTGCTCGATGATTACGTCGTCGGCCAAGATCACGCCAAGCGCGTGCTCTCGGTGGCGGTGCACAACCATTACAAGCGCCTCAATCACGCAACGAAGAACCAGGACGTCGAACTCGCCAAATCCAACATCCTGCTGATCGGCCCCACCGGCTGCGGCAAGACGCTGCTCGCGCAGACGTTGGCGCGCATCATCGACGTGCCGTTCACGATGGCTGACGCCACCACGCTGACCGAAGCCGGTTATGTGGGCGAGGACGTCGAGAACATCATTCTCAAGCTGCTCCAGGCTGCGGATTATAATGTCGAGCGCGCCCAGCGCGGCATCGTCTATATCGACGAGGTCGATAAGATTTCCCGCAAGAGCGACAATCCCTCGATTACCCGCGATGTCTCGGGCGAGGGCGTGCAGCAAGCGCTGCTGAAGATCATGGAAGGCACCGTGGCCTCGGTGCCGCCGCAAGGCGGGCGCAAGCATCCGCAGCAGGAATTCCTGCAAGTCGATACGACCAATATTCTTTTCATCTGCGGCGGCGCGTTCGCCGGTCTCGATAAGATCATCAGCCAGCGCGGCAAGGGCTCGTCCATGGGCTTTGGCGCCCAGGTGCGTGACGAAGAAGATCGCCGCACAGGCGAAATCCTGCGCGAGATCGAGCCGGACGATTTGCTGAAATTCGGCCTGATCCCGGAATTTGTCGGCCGCTTGCCGGTGCTGGCCACGCTTGAGGATCTTGATGAGCCGGCGCTGATCACGATCCTGACAGAACCGAAGAATGCGCTGGTGAAACAATATCAGCGCATGTTCGAGATGGAGAAGGTGAAGCTCACCTTCCCGCAAGAAGCGCTGAGCGCCATCGCCCGCAAGGCGATCGCCAGAAAGACCGGCGCGCGCGGCTTGCGTTCCATTCTCGAAAGCATCCTGCTCGACACCATGTTCGATCTGCCGACGATGACCTCGGTTGAGGAGGTCGTGGTGTCGGCGGACGTGGTGGAAGGGCGGGCCAAGCCGCTGCAAATCCATTCCGAGCGCCGCAACGGGCAAGAATCAGCCGGCTAACACCGTTTGGTTGCGCACGTTTCGTCCGCGCGCGGAACATCCCCGTGAACGCACACGCGCGTTTGGCGCCAGCACTTGAAGCTGGGCGCGAACGCTTCCACATTTTGAGATGTTAACGCCGCCTGCTGCCTGGGGCCTGCCCAAGCCGCGCGCTGGCGGAGGAGTTCTCTATGGCTGAAAGCCGCATCCTGCCTGTTCTGCCGCTGCGCGATATCGTCGTGTATCCGAAGATGGCCGCGCCGCTTTTTGTGGGCCGCGAAAAATCAGTACGCGCGCTCGATGAAGTGATGCGCAAGGACAAGCAGATCCTGCTCGCCGCGCAGATGGACGCGTCCGAAGACGAGCCCTCGGCGGAGCGCATCTTCACGGTGGGCACTGTCGCCACCGTGGTGCAATTGCTGAAACTGCCCGATGGCACCGTCCGCGTCCTCGTCGAAGGCGGCGAGCGCGCGCGCGTGACGCGCTTCATCGAAAACGGCGATTATTTTGAAGCCGAGATCGAGCCGATCGAAGAAACCAACGCCGATACGCCCGAAGCGCGCGCGGTGGCGCGCGCGGTGTCCGATCAGTGGGACAATTACGTCAAGCTCTCGCGCAAGACCCCGCCGGACGTGCACCAGGCCATCGGCCAGATCACCGAGCCCGCGCGGCTCGCCGATTCCGTCGCCGCGCATCTCACGGTGAAAATCCCCGATAAGCAGGCGCTGCTCGAACAGGCGGACGTGCCCCAGCGGCTTGAGCGCATCCTCGCCCTCATCGAAGGCGAGATCGGCATGTTGCAGGTCGAGCGCAAAATCCGCAACCGCGTAAAGCGTCAAATGGAAAAGACGCAGCGCGAATATTATCTCAACGAGCAGATGAAGGCGATCCAGCGCGAGCTGGGCGAAGGCGAGGACGGGCGCGACGATATCGCCGAACTCGAAGCGCGCATCCGCCAAAAGAAGCTGCCGAAGGAAGCCAAGGCCAAGGCCGAAGCCGAACTCAAGAAGCTGCGCCAGATGAGCCCGATGAGTGCGGAATCCACCGTGGTCCGCAATTATCTCGATTGGATTCTCTCGCTGCCCTGGGGCCAGAAAAAGCCCGTTAAAAAGGACATCGACAAGGCCGAGCAGGTCTTGAACGAGGATCATTATGGGCTTGAGAAGGTCAAGGATCGCATCCTTGAATATCTCGCCGTGCAGGCGCGCACCGCCAAAGTGCGCGGGCCGATCCTTTGCCTTGTCGGCCCTCCGGGCGTCGGCAAAACCTCGCTTGGCAAATCCATCGCCAAGGCGACGGGGCGCGATTTCGTGCGCGTGTCGCTGGGCGGGGTGCGCGATGAAGCCGAAATCCGCGGCCACCGCCGCACTTATATCGGCTCGATGCCGGGGCGGGTGATCCAATCGATGAAGAAGGCCAAGAGCGGCAATCCGCTGTTCTTGCTCGATGAGATTGACAAGCTCGGCGCCGATTATCGCGGCGATCCGGCGGCGGCGCTGCTTGAAGTGCTCGATCCGGCGCAGAACTCGACGTTCAACGATCACTATCTCGAGGTCGATTACGATCTCTCTGACGTGATGTTCATCACCACGGCCAACAGTCTCAACATGCCCCAGCCCTTGCTGGACCGCATGGAGATCATTCGCATCCCCGGCTACACCGAGGATGAGAAGGTCGAGATCGCCAAGCGCCACTTGCTGCCCAAGCAGCTTGAGATGAACGGCCTCAAGGAGAAGGAATTCTCCGTTTCCGATGACGCCATCCGCGATCTCGTGCGCCGCTACACCCGCGAAGCGGGCGTGCGCAGCCTTGAGCGTGAACTCTCAAACCTCGCCCGCAAGGCCGTGCGTGAGATCGAGCAGAAGAAGGCGAGCGCAGTGCATGTCACCGCCGAAAACCTGCCTGACTATGCCGGCGTGTGGAAATATCGCTATGGCGAGACTGAGCTCGAAGATCGCGTCGGTGTCGTCACGGGCCTCGCCTGGACCGAGGTGGGCGGGGATCTGCTCACGATCGAAGCCGTCGCCATGCCCGGCAAGGGCGCGATGACGGTGACGGGCAATCTGCGCGACGTGATGAAGGAATCGATCTCGGCCGCCTCGTCCTATGTGCGCTCGCGGTCGATCCAGTTCGGCGTCAAGCCGCCCGTGTTCCGCCAGCGGGACATTCACGTCCACGTGCCCGAGGGGGCGACCCCGAAGGACGGCCCCTCGGCGGGCGTGGCCATGGCCACCGCCATCGTCTCGGTGCTCACCGGCGTGCCGATCCGCAAGGACGTGGCCATGACGGGTGAAATCACCCTGCGCGGGCGCGTGCTGCCGATTGGCGGGCTCAAGGAAAAGCTGCTGGCCGCGCTGCGCGGCGGCATCCGCACGGTGCTGATCCCGAAAGATAACGAAAAGGATCTCGCCGACATCCCCGAGAACGTGAAATCGGGCCTGGAAATCGTCCCGGTTTCGACCGTGGACGAGGTGCTGGCCAAGGCGCTCGCGGGCACGCTCACCCCGGTCGAATGGACCGATGAGGATGAGCTGGCGGAGGTCCGGCGCGCCTCGGGAACCGAGGATCGCGAGGGCGCCCGCCCGCACTAGGCGGCGCTTTTCCTTCCAAAAGCTTGCGCTAGGGGGCGAAATCCCCTAGCGTCGCCTTATCGGCGACGGCGTGCAGGGAGACGCCGCCGCAATCTCCCATAGAAAAAACGCATATTTGCGGGGGTTAGCATGAACAAAGCAGAATTGGTCGCGGACGTCGCCGAGCGTACGGGCGAGTCGAAGATGCGCGCCGAAGAGATCGTCAACGCCGTGTTTGAAGCCATGACGGACGCGCTCAAGCGCGGGGATGATATTCGCCTGCCGGCGTTCGGCGTGTTCGACGTGAAGGAAACCGCCGAGCGCATCGCGCGCAATCCGCAAACCAAGGAAGAGGTGAAGGTGCCGGCTGGCAAAAAAGCCCGCTTCCGCGCCGGCAAGGCGCTGAAAGATGCGCTGAACTGACGCCAGAAGGGGCGGCTTCTCGGGGCCGCCCTTTTCTTATCGGCCGCGCTATTGTAGCAGGGCGCGAGAAGGCGAGATCGGACATGCTGGCGAAAATCTACCGCCCCGCGAAGAACGCGATGCAATCAGGCAAGGCCGCCACACGCAAATGGCGGCTCGAATTTGTCGCCGCCTCCGCCCCGCGCACCGAAGCGCTGATGGGCTGGACAAGCTCGGCCGATCCCAACGGCCAGGTGCGCATCACCTTCGATACAAAAGAGCAAGCCATCGCTTTCGCCCGTGCGCACGCCATCCCGCATCAGGTGATCGATCGGCCAGAGCCCAAGCGCATCCCGCGCGCCTACGGCGACAATTTCGCGTTCAGCCGGCGCGAGCCCTGGTCGCACTAGACCAAGCCGCTTTTAAAAAGCGCCCGTAGCTCAACTGGATAGAGCAATCGCCTTCTAAGCGGAGGCTTGGACTCTGAAAAAGTGTGGCAGATGAGTCGGTTAGGGGAATGCCTGCGCGCTGCGAACCGTGTTACGAACCGTGTAGTCGACCCCGTAGCTCAACTGGATAGAGCAATCGCCTTCTAAGCGATCGGTTGCGTGTTCGAGTCACGCCGGGGTCGCCACGTTTACGGGAGTGGCCCGATTGCCCAAGGATCAGCCTTTGGCCATCATCAAACTTTGAACGGTAGATTCGGCGAGAGGCGGCGTAAAGATGCCGAAGGCGATTGAGTCCTTCTGTGGTGCTGGCGGGATGTCGCTTGGCTTGTCGCAAGCAGGCTTCGAAGTCGTGTGCGCGTTCGACAACGTCCCAGCCCACATCGTGACGCACAACGCAAATCTCGGAGACCATGGGCGAACGATGGACGCCGTCGCAGTTTCTGGGCGTACCCTTTTGAGGGATTACGGCATTGGTGTGGGGGAGCTCGACCTGTTTTCTGGCGGGCCGCCATGTCAGGGCTTTTCCAAGCAGCGTCGAGGAGCGGCATTCCTACACGACCCGCGAAATCGTCTGGTTCTAGAGTACGCGCGGCTTGTCCACGAGATGTGCCCGAAAGCGATACTCTTCGAGAACGTGCAGATTTTCGGACAGAAGCGCGGGCAGCCGTTTCTCGAAGAGATCGAAGAGACTCTTCGCGACTATCACCTTTCTTATTTTCAAGTTTGCGGAAGCAACTTCGGCCTAGCGCAGACACGCAGTCGTTTTCTGATGATAGGCTTGCGCAAGGATCTGGGCGCAGCAAACCCCATGCTTTGCCTAAGTGAGGAGAAGAAGACGGTTAGGGACGTAATCGGCGACCTACCAAGTCCTCCAGACGATTATTCGGTGCATCCCGCCATATCCAACCACCAAAAATGTCGCATCACCAAGCTCAATGAGGAGCGGTTCTCTCACGTCCCGCAGGGCGGTGGATGGCAGGATATTCCGTGGGACCTGCGCTTGCCTTGTCATCAGGTGGTCAACACCAAGACTGGTGGCTGGCCGGACGTGTACGGGCGACTGAGCTGGGATGGGCTGTGTCCGACTATCACCGTCGGCTTTGATAGCTTCACTCGGGGGCGTTACGGTCACCCATCTGAGAATCGAGCGATTACACCAAGGGAAGCGGCGCGACTACAGGGATTCCCCGATGAGTTTGTGTTCCACGGAAACCGAATGGACGTGCGAACCCAGATCGGCAACGCAGTGCCTCCACCGCTTGCGCGGGTCGCTGGTGAAGCCATTTTGCGCATGTTGGACGGCAAGAAACTGCCGTCGGAAAAGCGCGGACAACGGGCGATAGCGTCCGCTGCGTCGAGGCAATTTGCGCTGCCTGTTTAAACTTATGCTGACCGCCCGAGGTGCGTGCTGACATCTTCCAACAATTTATGGAAGCTCTGGACCGGCAAAACTTGCTGGAAGTCCGCGGCCGCATAACGAACGGGAATGTCGCAATAATAGAGACCCTGAATCTTCGCGAGGTGCTTCTGAAACAGCGCGACAGTGCCGGGAACGCAAACTTGCTTCACCGTTTGAGTTTTATCGTCACGTTGAACTTCGCTGATGCAGGCGATGAAGCTTGCGTAGCGACCGGGGAATGCAGAATCCACAATGCGCTGATGGGCAAACGGTTGAACGATTCTCTCGCGCGTCGTGATCTTTAAAGGAATGATTGCGGCACGATCCGTGGAGGGGTTCGTAATCACCAAATCCGTTGACACCGCATCGCCGCTGAATGTTTCCAAGTCCTCCTGCGCATTCTCCCCCGCAACATCCAAAACGTCGGCGACCTGTTCAGCGATTCCGACATCTTTGATCGGGATGTGTTTCGACAACCGATAGTCGGGAAAGCGTTGACGGCATATTGCTCCAATAAGCACCTCAAAGAAGGTCCCAGGCGTCTTGCGACTCTTGGGTTTCCAAAGATCGTACGTGAGGCTGAACGCCGTAACCGCTGTGTAGATCGTGCGATCAAAGTCGGCGCTGCTGATGGGGGGCGCCTTTGGCAGCGAGCGAAGCCTGCAATGCCCCGCTTAACTTCGCCCATGCTTGGGGGTCTCCTTCAAACATCTCGCTTCGAAACGGGCGCGAGATGTTGGTTTGAGTGCGCGCCACGTGGTAAGGAATGGCGTTAGGTCCAGAGCTGTAGTTCCCGAAGGCTTCGGTTTTGGCTTCTTTGCTAAGCGTTTCCAGACATACGGCAACGACGGCCAGGGCGCTCTCCAAAGCGGGCTGCGCTTGGTCGTAATTTCTTTTTTGCTGATTCGAAGGCGGTGACGACCTTGAGCATCAATGTATCTGGCCTCCAGATGCGGTGCGGTCAGCCTATCCGTCGTTGTTTTCCTTTGTCCAGAACTCATCGAGAGGTCGTATGGCGGAGGCTCCAATCACATTGCAGCTAATCTCGCACCAGAGGAGGCCAGAGGGCTGATGGCGACAGGAGGGGGCAACATTGTCAACGCGGCCCAGAGGCGACTCGCGGGCATTACGATCGCGGCACCTGTGTTGCGATCGATGGTTGGAATCGGTGGCATAGCTACGGCGCGCGAGTTCTGCGCCAACCCTTCATTGTTAAAAAACATCGGGAGGGGGCGACCAGTTCGCATCCAATTTGGACGCGCTTACCGATGAGTTGGCCGCCATCTTACCAAAGAGGAAATTTCGCGGGGGAGTAGATGGGCCCCAGCGCGTAAAGCCCTAAACATTTTTCTGATGGAGGCGTGCAACAATGTGGTTTTGCATCGCGAGTACGGGCTTGGCATCGAATTTGAGAAGGGTTTGGAAGTGCCCGTTGATCTAGATGTCGCGCGGGGCCTGCGGAGCGAGGCCGGCAAAAGGAATCTCAAGTGGACGCTGGCGGCGTGGCCGGGCGTAGTTCACCTAACCCGCGATCAACATGCGATGTATCAAGATGTGGCATCGATTGTTGCAAAGCTGTGGGGTTTGCCGTTCCGCTACCAACTTGACTACTTCCTTTGGCGTCCTGGTCGCTGAAGGATACACGATTGAATTGTCACCATCGCCGCCAGTCTCGATGCTGGCAGAGTAGCGCCAGATTTGTCCGAGATGAGCGTTCAGGTGATCTTCGCGATTACGAGCCTTGGCGTGAGCGATGAGATCTGCTTCGGTCCGGTTCGCTATTTGGAGGAAGGCAGATCAGTGATCCTTGCCCCCCACCAAGGTGAAGATGCTCAGGACGGTAAGTAACAAGCCGACCACAGCAGGTACCGTGGTGTACCAAACGCCAAGGTCCGAGGCGCGAAAATTCAAGGTGCCTACGGTGAGGACGCCGGTATTCATCGCGAAGAGCGCGGAAGCCTTGGAATCTATCCGAGGGACGAAGCCTAACACCCGATCAAACTGCGTATTCGCCTCGCTGATCGTCTCGTCCATCTTGGCGCCTGGGGTTGTGTTGCTGAGATGGTAAGCGGTGCTTAACCCTGCAATGGGGCCATGAACCGTCAAATCCAATCGCACCCGAAACAAACCTGAAATAATGCTGTCAGTTCTGCGGATGAAGGTACATCGCGCCGCGATGGGTGCCAATCGGCCATTGGACGTTTGCTTCTATTCCTTAATGCGCCACCGCTAATCGAGAGAAACGTGGCCGATCACATCGATAGGGGCCCCTTGGGCCTTTAGACATGGTAGCTTGTCACCACCGGGAATTTGTCTGTTGGCCTGCGCGCACCGCGTGCTCGATTTAACGCTGCGCTCTGAACGTCTCGCGGCTCTCGCCAAAATCCAGAGGCTTCTGGCGTACCTGCAACACCGAACAACCCCTTGGATACACAGCCAGCGGTTTCACATTCATAGGTGCGGCCCTCAATCTGCGTCGGCTCGTGTAGACGCAATTGAAGTCCGCAGTCCGGGCAATGCGTTCCAGGATCACCTCTTGGCATTTATGCCTCCATGCTCCGTCCTTAGCATGGGTTGCAGTAGGGGGCTGGATCAAGGCGTCGTCACCGAGGCAGATTCGAAAAGGGCCCCCACGGCCTATTAGCTTCGCGCGCGTGCGAAGGGCTAAGGAGGGCCTAGGAGGGGCCATTTGCGCTGTTGGGCGGTTTGCAAAACGGTTCGTAGTTCCTAGTGACACAGGAATTCTCTCAACGCCCCAGTCGCTTAACCCGATCAGAACGACCGCCTATGGCGCGGAGGCTTAGATTTCTACCTTTCGGGGGAGCCGGTTGACCACTTTGGCGAAGAGCCTCACCGGATCGGCCCCCAACGCGCGAGCGAGCGCGTAGAATTCAATTACATCCAGGCGGCGCACGCCCCGCTCCACCTTGGAGATGAAGGGCTGGGGGCGACCAAGGCGCTCAGAAAGTTCCGCCTGCGTAAGGCCGGCGCCTTGGCGCGCCTGGATGAGCGTTTCCAGGAGCGTGGCGTAGGCGTCGGTGAAGAGCGATTGGGGCATCCGGTAGGGTTCCGGCCTTTGCCCTAGATGCGTTCTTGGACTATACGATCTTGGTATATGGAGGGGGTGGCATGCGTGGATCGGGTCTACTGTTTGGTGCGGCGGTCGTTGTGGCGGCGCTGGCGGCCAGCGAGGCGAGGGCCGAGGTGTTGTCGCCGTGGCCGTTCACCGTGGATGAGGCCACGCTTCGCTGCCGCGAGCCTAGTGGCGCGGGCGTGGGCATGGCCACGGTCACTACCCCCGAGGGGCGCGAGTTCCAGCTCAATGGGACCGCTGCGGCCCGCTACCCCCGCGTGCAGCCGATATGGGCCCATCATCCCGATGCCCGGATGGCTCGGGCGGGGCTTCGCGTCGATATCGGACCCGCCATCAACCGGGCCCTGAGGCTGTGCCTCTCGCGGGGGCGTGCGGCTTCGCCGTTGGTGGTGACCAGGCGCTAGCCTGGGGAACTCCGAGCGGAGGGGGCGGCCAGCAGGGGGCGCTTAACTCGGCCTAGCGCTATGCGTGGGGGCAGGCGGGCCTCGCCACCAGTGAGGGGTACGCGGAGGTGGCTCGCCTCCGCGCCCCAACCGCCAGCAATCGAGAGGTTTGCCGGGTTTCCAGGGGTTTATCAGTCACTCGGTGGCTGCCTGGCGCTAGTAGGGGGCTTCAACACCCCCTCCGGGATCCTGCATAGCCTAAGGCTCTCGAAAAACCCCTAGAACCCGGCAAAGCCGGCGCGTGCTAGTATGGGATTTCATCTTGTGTTTCGGGGCTGGCGCTGTGGAGCTCGCTTGTTGGCGAGCCAGAGAGCCACCATGCCTGAACCTTGGCGTTGTTAGGCTTCGAACGGAGAGTCAAACCTTGATGGGGAATGTCCCGATGGTGCGCCAACATATGTCCAATGGATTTCCGATTGAACACTGGTTTGTCCGTGAGACGAACCAGTTTCCGCGCTAAATCGTCGTTGCGCTCCATTTCCGCGACCGTAATGCGATGTTCGATTCCAGCGTGTTGCCAGAGCGCCGCAAAAAGCTCGGCGCGCTCTTCCATAACCACGTTGTCGACAGTAGCGCGCTGGCGGGTTTCGGCTGGGTCGGCGCGCCCGAGCCACACCAAAGCACCTCGAACGAGGGACCAATCCTCGAAGCTGCCGTAAGCGGGCAGGGCTACTGGCGTTCCCGCTGCTTTGTACGCACGCAGCACTGTTAGCGCGCAAGCCACCAAGTGCGCCCGCTGCTCTCGCACAATCTGCACTGGGTCAAAATCAAAGGTCCGTTCTTCGGGATTGGCCATTTTGGCGTCGATGCGGCCAACAACAACACGGCGCGCAATGTCGCCGCGAAATCGAACATTGTTGCCAGTCCCTAGAACCAGCGAACGGGTGGACATCCGTACACGTTCCGACTGTCCTAGTATTCGGGCTTGCACGGTTTCTTGGGTTAACATTTGGCACAAAAAATCTCCCTCAAGCTCGTGGGAGATATTGTCGATTGCAATCACCGGATCGCCAGCACGCAGAATGGTTGCGAGTCGCTTTTCGTTTTCTTCTTGATCACCGCTGTAGGTGACAACGGAGGGAGCAACGCCTGTAGCGACAATACCTGATATATCCGCGAGCTTACTTTTGCCGCTCCCCGCAGTGGGCGCGTCAAAGATATGCATTGGGCAAGTGCGCAGCTGACCGCGAACCACCGAGCAAAGGATTGCTGAGCGCGCAACAGAGCGCGCGGCTTCATCGACAAATGGAAAGTCTCGAATAGGTGCTTCCAAGGCCGCCAGCGCTTCTTCCGCCTCCTCCTTCGTGGGCTTTTCACGAATAGGTGGAAACATCCCAGCTGGAAACTCTAGCAATAGCTGTGTATCTGGATCGTAGCCCGGTTCGTCGCGCGTGAGAGTTGGAGTCATAGCGAGTCCTCGCACCGCAGGGAACGGGGTCTCATCCGCAATTGCTGAGAGCATGATCGCCGCCTGCAAAGGAGGTGCTCTCCGCACCCACCCAGCTTTTGTAGAAACGCCGAAATTTCCGCCGCAGCGGCTAGCTTCGTGCACGAGCCATTTTGGCTCAGCGACTCGCAATTCTACTAAACCCGCGTTCCGAATTACCCCGTCTTGCATTTCGGGCTGTTCGAGGCGGCTTGGTCGCATCAATTGAGATCCGCGCCTATATATTCGCTGGCTCTTCTCCGCCAAAAGCATCGCGAATTGTTCGACGAGAATGTGAACCGCTGGGTTGCTCACGTCGATCCCATCGGCCGTTGCGAACGTCTCTTTGTCGAGCTTTGGTGAGGCGCCCAGCCATCCTCGCAAAGTAGCTTCAAGGGTGTCGATTCCGAGCGCGCTTAGAAGCCTCGGAAGTCCGGTCACGGGGTCACCAGAAGCAATTCTGCTGGCAGCTACCCGCGCCTTCCCTCGGCGATTTTGCGCTTCTTCATCGCCGGCTGCTGAGGCGACCGCGTAAACGAGTTCGTCCGCATCGTCGGGTTGAACGCCCAGATGCACCAGTGTGCCAGCCAGATGGAGACAAGTGTTATCGCGTTCGCCAGTGGGCGGGTAGGCTTGAAGCACAGTGGCAAGAAGTGCTGTAAGCCCGGCGCGTCGGTTTAGCTCTTCCCATAAAAATTCCGGGATTTGAGCAGGGGTTGCGCCACCTTGCCACAGAATTCTTTGTTTCTCGCCATCGGGGGAATGGAGAGTGGATGGTGGCACGACCGATTGCCCGCACCCGCGCAGCTCCAAAATCATGCTCTTTTTGACGCCTAGTGCGTCGAGGGCTGGTCGCTCATGGGCTTTCGAGAATGCGAACTGCAGCAGCTTTTTGTTCGGCGCGTCGCTGCATCGCACCAGGCGATGCCCTGGCGTTTGGCCTTCTCGTCCGAATGCTGGGGCTGCACCAAACAATAGTGGGTGGATCGCGATCTCCCTTGCGGTTGGCCAATCAAGGTCCACATCTACGAGATCAGCTGAGCGGCCGAAGTCGATACCGATGTTGTCTCCCGGGTGGAAGTCTTCGGGTTTTGGCTCCGAATCTTTCCAACCCTTGCCGGCAGGTTTTTTGCCGTAGGCCTCCACCCGAATTGGGCGCCAACCGCGCGCAATGTATTCTTGCGCCGCTTCTTTTTCGTTTTTCACGACGCGCCCCCTTCGATCCAGGCGCGCACGTCCGATGTCCGATAGCGTACGGAGCTTCCGACTTTAAAGTAGCGTGGCCCTTGCCGCCGCGAGCGCATTACCTCCAGCGCCTTGGCGCTATAGCCGCTGAGGCGTCCGGCCTCGGCCGGCGTTAAATACACTGAGATCTCGCGCGACGAGCTTTCGGCTAAAATTGCGAGGATTTGTGCAGCGATGGTTCGCCCAATATGCTCGGCAAGCGCGTGGACTTCACAATTTTCTGGTGTTGACATGATCGACCCCTATGGGGCCGTGCGTCCTCTATCGATCGAGCGACGCACGGTGGTGCGATGCTCGCTTTGGCGTCACCCAGATTCGGACATCCGACCGTGCCACCTGCTGTTTGCCCAAAGGGCGCGTGCGCGGGTCACCCCTGGGCCGGATCGCAGCGATGACCACCGGCACATTCCGCACGCCATGTCCGGCGCACCAGCGCTAAACCCGAACGCCGATGGATCGGGGTCACGCTTGCGCCCCCTATGGCCTGCTGATGCACTCGGCGCAATCCATTTTTAGCTTCCGCGAACACTCGTAGGCGCCTGAGGGGGAAAGAGGGTGGTTGATCTCGCGCGCGGGCGTGCACATGCGTGCGAGAGGGATGTTGTGGCCCTGCTTGCGGGGGCGAGCAGCGAGCTTGGCCGAATTGCGGGAGGAGGGTGGGCCTCGCGGCGGCTAAAGGCCGCTCTAGGCCGACCTAGGCCGATCTCGGGTGCGTTGCGGCTTGCGCGGCGGCGCTACAGTCTAAGCGCGGCTCGCATAACGCCAGGATTTCGGTGCTCATCACACCCTGCGTCGAGAGCAACCGATCAAACAGCGCCCTGCTGTGAATGTAGACGCCGTCGATGCCGGGCACTGTATGGTCGAGCAAGAGGCGCGCGTCGATTTGATCAATCCCAGCCCGTTTAGCGATGGTGCGGTAGGTGTGCCGCAGGATGTGTCCGGTTTGGCTGGGCAGCGTGTTTTCGCGCCAAACTTGTACGTGCTTTACTTCGCGCTCGCCCTTTCGCAGTCGCGTAGGAAATAGCCACTCCGTTCGCGGGTAGAGGGCTGCGCCAGCTTCTAGCGCCTGCTGCACGACTTCAATCATGCGTTCGGAGAGCGGTAGGTCGAACGAGCGACCCGACTTCATCTTGGGAATATGGATCACGCGCTTGTCGAGATCGACCCATTCGCATCTAAGTGATACCAGCGTGCCCGGGCGGAGGCCGGAGAGGAGCCCGAGTTCGTGCATCGCACGCCGAACCGGATTGTCGATGGCTTGCACCTTTACCCACCACTCGGGCAGTTCATCGGGCATCAACACCCGATTGCTGGCGCGTTCCTTGTTCCAGGTGATGGCGTTGGTGGGGTTGTCGCCGAGCGCATCGGGGTCATCAACAACGCGTAGCGCGAGATTGTAGGCCCAGCGGAAATCCTTCAACGCCATGTTGGCAATGCGCTTGCCGCGCCTAACGCTGAGTTTGGTGTGCTTCTCCCGCGCCATGCTCTTTTTGATCTCGCTGATGGGCAGGGCCTTCCAGTCGCCGAGGTAGCTTTCCAGGCGCGCCAGCACGTCAAGGGCCGTTCTCTCGGCGCACTCTCGGCGGCGTAGGTCAGCGGCGTACTCCTCGTACATCCGGGTGACCGTCCACGAACCAGCGTCCATATCTTGCCACGATCGGTTTGGGTCTTTGCCGCGCTTGATCTCGGCAATAAGCGCCAGGGCTCTGGTGCGCGCTTCATCCAGCGTGATGTCCTCGGTGGTGCCCAAGGTCTTCCTTACGGTCTTTACCAAGCGGCGGCGGCCGCGCTCGCCTACCCATAGGTCGCGCTGCACCTTGTAGGATTTGCAGCGCTTGTTCACATCGAGCATCAGCCCGGTGACAGCTGCATCGCGCACGGCGAAGGCCCGCCCCTCGAACACTAGCGACTTGATGTAGCCTTCGGTAAGTTTGCGCGGCTGCCGCTGATCGTTTCCCACTGAGCTATCCTTGCGAACCGTGTTTGCCCGCTTCGCGAACCGTTTCCGAACCGGGTGCTCAGAAGGGCGGCGAGGGGAGCTTAAGGGGAATCATTCCCCCTAAGGCTTTGTTCGACAATCAAATTCAGGGGCAGAGAGGGGCACCGCGTGCGCCTCAAGTCCCGCTTCTAAGCGATCGGTTGCAGGTTCAAGTCCTGCCGGGCGCGCCACGCGCCTTACGCGCTGGTTAAGATTGAGGATGACGCTGCGGCGGGGAGGGGCTAAGCTTCTGGTTCTGCCCTTCGCGGATGCACCATGATCGCGAGCCAGTTCGACCCCGAAGATTTGCAAACGCTTGAGGAAATCCTCGAGAACGAAAAGCGCATGCACGCGCGCAAGTGCAGCATGTGTTTTGCGCTGTTTGCTTCGGCCGTCGCTGTGTTGATCGCGGCCTTCATCATGGTGGTGATCACGCTCGCCGCCGATCTCAGCGGCGGCGGCGCGTTGGGCCTTGAAGATATTGGCGAGCATGCGGTGCTGGTGCAGGCGCTTGGCACGCTGGCGGGCGCGGTGCTGCTGTTTTTCAGCATTTGGTGCGGCGCCCAAAATTGCGTGAACAGCGATCGAGCGCACGCTCTGCGCCGCGCGCAATCAGCGCATGAAATTGTTCGAGACGTTCCTCAGCCAGATCCAATGCGCCGATAAAAGAAGAAAGAAGCCTGGCTTGAGATCGTGAAGGGCGTTGTGATGTAGGCGCGTGCGCCAAGGGGAAAAGCGATGACAGCGTCGGGGGACGAAGATCTTGCCAATCTGATCGTGCGTGAGCAGCGCGGCTTCCGCCGCATGCTGATGGTGGGGCTTGTCACGCTGATTTTCATGGCGCTGCTCAGCATTGGCATGGGCTTTTATTTCTGGTTCGTCTCGCAGCGGCTCGATGACGCCACCGCGCGCCTGCAATTTGACAGCCGCCGCGCCTTCATGGCGCAAAACACCCAGCTTGCCGCGCAGGAGCGGCGCATGGCGCGGCTCAACAATGAAATGCGCGCCGCGATGGGGCAGGGGGCGGAGCTCGCCGCCTCGCCGGAGAACATCGCCCAGGCGCACGCGGCGGTGCAGGCGTTCTTCATGCGCGGCCATCGGCTCTCCAGCGCCGAGCAGCGCGCCATCAGCCAATTCAGCCGGCGCGAAGGCGTGGCCGAACTCAGCCCCAATTTGCGCGCGCTGATGGGCGCGGCATGGCTGATCATCAATTTTGAAAACAGCGGCGAGCCCGTGAGAAGCGGCGAGGATGGCCTCAACCGCCGCCTCGGCGCCGCCAACGCCCAACTCGAAGCCGCCCGCGCCGATCCCGCTTTGGCGACATTGGCGCGCGCAGGGCAAGCGTGGATTTTGTTCGCCGAGGCAGGCGCCGCCAATTACACGCCCGCCGCTTGCGAGCCGGTGTTCGCCGCGATCGAAGGCTTGCACAATGGCGTGGCCGCGCCCTTGCCGCTCTATTGGCGCGCGCAATGTGAGCGCAAGCTCGGCCGCGCGCTTGAGGCGCTTGGCAATTACGCGCTGAGCCTTGAGGCGGTGGCCCCAACAGCCGAAGCGATGGCGGAAACACCGGGCCGGCGCGAAGCGGAGGCAGAGCTGCAATTGGCGCTCGATGCGTATCACGGCGTCGGCACCACCTTGATCGCCACCGCCGATGTCGCGGACGATGATCCGCGCCTGGCCGCTGCGGTGGCGATCGCCCAGCAGCGCTGCGGCGCGCCGGCGCCGCGCGAGGGCCGCAGCGCGCGCATGCTGCTGGCCGAAGCCTGTCTTGAGAAGGCGATCGGCCTGCGCCGCGCGCTCAATCAATTGCCGCAGCAAGTCAGCGGCACGGCGGAAAATCTCAGCTTCGTCTATCTGCGCGACGGCGATTATGACGCCGCCTTCCGCAACACCGTCGCTGTCTCGCAAACGGGTCTGTTTGCCTGGAACGAGGCGATGCGCGCCTTTTCCGCCGCCAACGCCTATGAAGCCAGCCGGGCTGAGCGGCGCCGGGCAGGGGCCGAAGCGCAGCGCAACGTGGCGATGTTCAGCGTCAGCCAGTTCAATATCTGCGAATTGCGCTCCTTGCTGAGCGCAGATCATTACGCCGAGATCGAGGCCCTCATCGCCGCGCAGCACCGGCGGGAAATCGTGGCGTGCGAGGCCGCCCCCGGTTGATCAGACTCAAGCTGATCAGACTCAAAACGCGCAGGCGCCGCAAAGCGCCTGCGCGTTTGAATGTTTCGCCGTGAGGCTAAAGGCTCAGTATTGGCCCTTCAGCAGCAGCACTTCCATCACGCGGCGCGCCTCATCGGGGTTGAGGTCAAGCAGCGGAATGAGGCTTTGCAGCCATTGCGCCTCGCTGGTGAGCAGCTCGCCATCTGAAAGGATGATCTCCACGCAATGGGCGAACACCGGCAGGCACATATCCGCCGGCAGCGTGCCGCAGGCTTCTTCCAGCGCGTTCGAGCGATTGCCCATGCGCTCGTTGACCACATTGTTGGCGTTCGCCAAATCTTGCGGCGAAAGCGCGCTCAGCGCGCGTGAGCGGCGGGCCAGCGTTTGGATCGTAGAGGCTTCTTCCTGATCGACATTGCCATCGGCCATCGCCGCTGAGAGCAGCAGGCAAAGGAATGCTTCCGGAATGGTCCAGCCGGTATTGCGGTGGCGGAAGCGATCGGAAAGCTTCTCCAGATCGAACGCCGATTTTTGCTCAACCGCGAACGTCTGAAACACGTTCGCGCTGGGTGGGGCGGAGCCGCCGCGCGAGACATTAAACGCCATGTGAGTGCACTCCTAGAAAAGCGGGCGCCGCGAACGCCGCGCTGTTAATTACGGAACCCGGCTCGGCGCTGAAGGCGTCGAAGGGGTGGAAGGGGTCGTGGGCGTGCCCGGAATGACTGGAGGGCGGTAAGCGCGCACGGCGTTCAATTCAGCGCCCAGGCGCTCAAGCTCAGGAATCAAGCCGGTTTTCCGCGACGGCGCGGGTCTCGCCTTCCCAAGTGCCGCCGGCGGTTTGGTAGCGGAGATAATCGCCATCGGCCCGCAGGCGATCTTGCGCGCGCGGATAGCGGGCGATCACTTCGGCGATTTCGGCGCGCACAGCACGAACGCGGGCGCGCTTATCGTTGAGCGTTTGGAACTCGCCGAAATCTTCGGCCACTTGCGCGCGATATTCCGCCAGCTCTTGTTGAGCCGCCGCCGTCTTGGCGTTGGCTTCGTTGAGCACGGTGGTGTGCGCCTGGCTTTGCTGGAACAGCATGAAGGCCGCGAACGCCGCCGCGATCAAAAGCCCAAGCAAAAGCACGGTGAACACCAGCATGCCGCTGCGGCTGCGCTTGACGCTTTGCAGCTCGGCCTGCGTGCTGAGCAATTCAGCGCTGCTTGGCACATCGGCGAAAACTTTCGGCCCAACGCGCGGGGCGCGTCTGTCGTCTGATGGTACGATGACCATAACCCACCTCTCCAGTGTTTACCCAAGCCGCCGCCTTGAAGCGGCGCAAACCCAAGACGTCCCTATCGCGACGGCCGAAGCGGGCGCTTGCCCCGATCGGCGTCACGCCCTCACAGATACCGCGCATCGCATTTGAAGAGATCGAAGTTCTCGTAGAAAGCGTATCCAGCTTGCTCGATGGCGCGATCGATCCCGCGCGGGATGCGCATGTCCACCGGCAGCGGGCAATCGGCGGCGATCACCGAGCGCCCATATTCCAGCACATGGCGCACATTGAACGTGTCCGCATATTCCGGGCGCCACGTCGCCGTCGCATCAGGATTGGGCGAGCGCAGCGCAGCATCATTGCCGCGATTGAACGCGGTGGTGGCTTGCGTGATCGCCTCGATATAGCGCTGGCGCGCGGGCGTGGTGGCGACGGTGCGCGGGTTCAAATATTGCGCGAGGCGCAGATAATACATGCCGCGCAGCAATTCCGCTTCGGGCGAGCCGCCAAGGCTGGCGCAATAATCGGCCTGGGGCTGATCATTGGCGGCCCAGCCGCGGCGGATATAGGCGATGCAGCGTAAGCGCCGATGCTCGAACGCGGAGCTGCCGGCGCGGCCGGTGGCGCCGTCCGCATAGCTGAACACCGCGTTCCAGTTGGCGGGGCGCCCAAGCCGGCGGGCGTTCTCGATCTCAAGCAACGCCAGATGATAACGCGCCTCGGCCAGATAATTGGTCGAGCCTTGCTGGCTGTCATCGACGGCGGTGGGCCGGTTGGCCGCTTCCAGCGCCGCGCGCGCGCGATCGAAATCGCCGGCGTTGAAATAGGCGATGCCCAAGGCCGCGTTGGCCGAAACCGAGTTCGGCGCGGCCTCGGCGGCCCAGCCGAACAATTCGGCGCCGCCGGGCACATTCGGCGCCCGGCCGATGCGCACCAGGGTCAGCGCGAGATCGGGCCCAGTGGTGAGCGAGCCGTCGCCGCGCCCGTTCCAGGCCGCGGCGATATCGTTGCGCGCTTGGGCGATGTGGCCTTGCTCAAGCAGGCCCACGGCGCGGGCGCGATAGCGCTCAGCGTTCGCTTCGGCGCTGATGGCGGCGCTATAGGCTTGCACCGCATCGTCCCGGTAGGCGTTGGCGGTGGAGGTGCCGGGCGAGAGATTGTGCAGCGCAATCAGCGTGTTACCGCGCCCTTCATGCGCGGTGGCGCGCAATGTTCTGGCGCTGGCGCCATGCCGATCGGCCAGCGCGGCGGCGAAATCGAAATTGCAATATGCATCGCGCAAGCTGGCTTCGGCCGGCTGGCCTGGGCTCTGCGCCAGTTTGAAGGTGGCTTCCGCGACGCAGAGATAGCTCTCAACATTGTAGACGGAGCGGTTGCTGCGCGCGGCCTGGCAATCGGCCAGCGCGGCGCGCAGCTGGCTTACATCGCCATTGATCGGATTAAACCGCTCGACAATGGAAAGGGCCGTGTTGAGCCCCGCGGGCCGCCCCAAGGCGGCGTTGCGCTGGGTGAGATTACGCGGCGCGCGCTCGGCTTGCCGGAACGCGCTGCAATCCACAGCCGCGCTCTGGGTTTGGGCCTCTACATCGGCCCACCAACCCCCAATTGCAGCGATCGCGAAAGCCGCAATCACGCAGGACGTGAGCCGGCCGCTTCTTGTAACCACACCCATGTGATCGCCCCTGCTGGTTTGGTTAACGCCTTATGGCATGAACCCCGCTGGCGAGAAAAGGGGAATGAGAGGGCCTCTTAAAAAGCGTGCGGCCGCGGTGAGGGGCGCCTCCAGCCGAGGCGATCGAGCGCTTGTTCCAAGTCGGCCCTCAGGTCCGCGGGGTTTTCCAGGCCAATCGACACGCGAATGGTTTCTCCAGCCGGGGCCCAGCGGCTCGCGGTGCGGGTGACGTTCACGTTCACCGGCGCGATCAGGCTCTCATAGCCGCCCCAGGAAAAGCCCATGCCAAACAGCGCAAGGCTTTGCAGCATCGCGCGCAGCCGCTCAGCCGAGACGCCGGGCTGAAGCTCAAACGCAAACAGGCCGGAGGCGCCGCTGAAATCGCGCTTCCAGATCGCATGATCAGGATGGCTCTCAAGCGCCGGATGAATGACGCGCGCCACTTTCGGATGCGCCTCAAGCCAGCGCGCGATCTCAAGCGCCGCCGCGCCTTGCCGCTCCAGCCGCAGCAGCAGCGTGCGCATGCCGCGCAGCACAAGATATGCATCATCAGGCCCAGCGCCGAGCCCGAGTTGCTTGTACGCCGTGCGGACGCGGTTGTCCCATTCAGGCGTGGCGGAGAGCACAGCGCCCATGAAGGCGTCCGAATGGCCGGCCTGGTATTTGGTGAGCGCCTGCACCGAAAGATCGATGCCGTGCGCGAACGGCTTGAAATACACCCCGGCAGACCAGGTGTTGTCGATCACCGTGGGCGCCCCGCGCGCGCGCGCGGCGGCGGCGATGGCGGGCGCATCCTGCAGCTCGAATGCGCCGGAGCCGGGCGATTCCAGAAAAATCCCGCAGGTCTGATCGGTGATCAGCGCGGCGATATCGCCGCCAATGCGCGGATCGTAATAGCGCGTGCGCACGCCAAAGCGGCGCAGCATCGTGTCGCAAAACCGCCGCGTCGGCCCGTAGACGCTGTCGGCCACCAGCATCTCCCCGCCATCCTTGGCGAGCGTGAGAAGCGCCAGCGTGCACGCGCCAAGCCCCGATGGCGCAAGCGTCGCGCCCGCGCCGCCTTCCACCGCCACAAGCGCATCGCGCAGCGCTTCCTGCACGGCCATGCCTTCAAGCGCGTAAGTTTTATTGGGCTTGCCGTAGAGATCGTCGGGATCGTCAAACAACAGCGTGCTGGCGCGGTGGATCGCGGGATTGACCGCGCCTTCCGAGCGCGCCGGATCGCGGCCCGCAAGCGCCAGGCGCGTTTCAAGGCTGAGCGCTGAAAGATCGATTGGCTTTGGCATCAGGCTCCGTCGTCACCGGGGTGTCCGCTTGGGCGCCCCATTCTGTCCAGGAGCCGTCATACACCGCCGCGTCCCACCGCCCCAAGCGCGCGAGCGCGAGCGCGACAATCGCCGCCGCCACGCCCGAGCCGCAGGTGCCCACAGGCGCGCGCGAGAGCGGGATCGCCGCATCGGCGAACACCTTTTTCCAATTCCTCGCTGCTGCGCAGCCGCCCTTGCTCGTCGAGCAATAGGTTCGCCGGCAGGCTGTGCGAGCCTGGGATATGGCCGCTGCGCAAACCGGGGCGCGGCTCCGGCGTTTCGCCGCGAAAGCGCGCCGCTGGCCGCGCATCAAGAATGGCGGCCGAGCCAGATTCGGCAAGGCGTCGCATGTCGGCCAGATCGCGCACCAGATCGCTGCGCAAGCGCGCGCTGAAATGGCGCTCGCCGCGCAGCTGCGGCGGGCCCGTCTCGATCGGATAGCCAGCCGCTTCCCAGGCGGGAAAACCGCCATCGAGCACCACGACATCCTCGTGCCCCATGGCGCGGAAGCTCCACCACACGCGCGGCGCGGAAAAAATCCCGGCGCTATCGTAGATCACAAGCCGCATGCCGTCGCCGACGCCCAGCTTGCGCATCTGCGAGGCAAATTGCTCCGGGCTCGGCAACATGTGCGGCAGATCGGAGTTCTTATCGGCCACCGCATCGATATCGAAAAAAATCGCGCCAGGGATGCGGCGCTCGGCATAAAGCGCTTTGCCGTCGCGCGGGTCGCTCGGCATGAACCAGCTCGCGTCGATAACGCGAATATCGGGCGCGTCGAGCCGCTCCGCCAGCCAGGCGGGGGAGACGACGGGATCGGGAGGGGATGTCATGGGCGGGACGCTAGGCCGGGCGGGGCGCCGCTTCAACCGCTCAGCGATGCAAACGCCGCAAGCGCCCGCTGCCGCGCCGCCGCATGCTCCACGATCGGGGCAGGGTAGCCGGCGGGCGCGCGGGCTGCCTCCCAGGGGCGGTGGATAAGTTTATCCGGCAGCTGCGCCAGTTCAGGAACCCAACGCCGCACATAGGCGCCGTCCGCATCATAGCGCTCGCCCTGGCTCACCGGATTGAAGATGCGGAAATAGGGGGCCGCATCCGCGCCCGAGCCCGCCACCCATTGCCATGAGGCGGAATTGTTCGCGAGATCCGCATCCAGCAGCGTATCCCAAAACCAGGCCGCCCCAGCGCGCCAATCGATCAGCAGATGCTTGATCAGGAAGGAGGCGGTGATCATGCGCGCGCGATTGTGCATCGCGCCTGTCGCCCAAAGCTCGCGCATGCCCGCGTCCACGATCGGATAGCCGGTTTGGCCTTTGCTCCATGCGGCAAAGCCTGCCTTATCCTCGCGCCATGGGAAGGCCTCGAACGAAGCGCGCCAGTTTTTCTCCGGCAGCGTCGGCCAATGGAAAAGCAGATTGTGCGAAAACTCGCGCCAGCCGATCTCGACAAAAATTTGTCAGCAACGCCGCGCAAGGCAGGGCTGTCATGCACGGCGCTTTCAATGGCGGCGTAAATTTGCGCCGGTGAAATTTCGCCGAAATGCAAATGCGGTGATAAGCGCGATGTGCCCGATGCGCCCATCGCATCGCGCGCCGTCACGTAGGTGCGCAGCGCATCCTCCAAAACGCGCCCAGCGCCGCCTGCGCGCCCGCTTCGCCAGGGCGCCACAGCGGCGCAAAGCCCTTGGCCCAATTGGGCCGGGCCGGCAAAAGTCCCCAATCCTTGAGCGCATCGCCCCTGATCGGCGCGCGATAGCCGTTGAAGCGTTTGGGCGCGGCGATCGGGCCGCGGAAGGCCCCGCTTTGCAACGCCGCCCGCCAAAATGGGGTGAACACCTTATAGGGCTCGCCAATTTTGGTTTTGAGCGCCCAGGGCTCCATCAACAAAGCGCCGTTGAAGCTGTGCGCTTCCGCGCCGGTGCTTGAGATCGTTTCCTTCAGCGCTTTATCCCGCGCAATCGCGAAGGGCTCATAGCAGCGGTTCCAGAAAATCGCCGCCGCCTTGGTTTGTTTGACAAGCGCCGGGATCGCGGTGCGCGCCGGCCCGCGCCGCAGCACGAGCGCTGCGCCGCGCTTTTCCAAATCCCCCGCCAGCGCCGCCAAGCTGTGATGCAGCCACCAGCGGCTCGCCCCGCCCATGCGCCACGGGCCGGGCGTTTCATCATCAAGCAGATAAAGCAGGATAAGCGGGCGCTGGGATTTTACGGCGGCGGCTAAAGCGGGATTATCCGCCAGCCGCAAATCCTGGCGAAACCAAACAATCGCAGGCGCCTCAGCGCTGCTCATTCTTTTTCTTGGCGGCGCTTGAGGTGAATTTCGAGCATTTTTATATCGCGCAGCCATCGCCCATGCGCGCTCATGCCGGCGATGGCCACGCCATAGAGGCCAAGCTTCCAATGATCGCGCGCCAGAAAATGCTTCATAAAATAAAACGGCGGCGCCAGCCAAATGCGCAGCGCCACAACCCAAAAGCGGCTTAAGCTTGCTTTCGCGCGCCCGCACCGTGGAGATGCGGTTGAGCTTGCCCATAAAATGTTCAAAGTCGCGGAATGAGTGATGATAAAGCGGCGCGCGCAAACGCCCGATCTTCACACCCGCAGGCGGCTCGAACTGATCCCACGCCGCATGATCGGGCGCGCGCACCACGCGCTTATCGTAAAGCTTCTTGCGATCCGCCACCGCCACATCATGCCAAGGCTTGCCGATCGGCGGCACGGTGACAAGATCAAGCTGATAGATCGAAAAGGGCGGGGGCCCTGCGGCGAACAATTCGCGGATCAACCCCGCAAGCTCAGGCGAGACCACCTCATCGGCATCGAGATCAAGCACCCAATCATGCCGCGCGTGATCCTCGCCGACGCGCTTTTGCTTGCCATTGCCAAGCCAGGGCTGGCGGATCACCCGCGCGCCGAGCCGCTCTGCGATCTCGATGGTCGCGTCGGTTGAGCCGGAATCCACGATCACCACCTCATCGACCGCCGCCTTGGCGGCCTCGATCACAGCGCCGATCATCCGCTCTTCGTTTTTGGTGCGGATGAAGCAGGTGACGGGGGCGGGTGACGTGGACAAGGGCTCGGCGCGACCTTAGATAGCTGCCGCACTCCCCTAGAGCGAAGGCCCTCAATTGCAAGCCAATTCTGGAGACGATTACACCATCGTGGTCACCTCCTGCGGGCGGTTTGACTTGCTGCGCGAAACGCTGGCCTCGCTGCTCAAGCATCTTGAGCGCCCGGCCAAGCGCGTGCTGGTGATCGAGGATTCGGGCGATGAGGCGGTGCGCGGGGCGCTCGCGGATTTGGGCGCGCCGATCGAGGTGATCGTCAACAACCCGCAACTCGGGCAGATGAAATCGCTCGATAAAGTCTATGCGCTGGTGGATACGCCTTACGTGTTCCATTGCGAGGACGATTGGGAGTTTTTCCGCGATGGCTTCCTGGCGGAAAGTTTCGCGCTGCTGAAAGCGCGCCCCGATGTCAGCATGGTGGCGCTGCGCCCGCGTGAGGAGCTTAATCCGTTGGTGCGCGAGATGCCGGTGGAGCGTTTGGGCGCGCTCGAATATTTCACGCTCGATCCTGCGCTGCACCCGGAATATTTCTCTTACTCGTTCAATCCGGGCCTGCGCCGGCTTGAAGACATCCGCGCGCTCGGCTCGCTCGCCGCAATCGGGCATGAGCCGGATGTGTCCTACGCCTTTAAACAGCGCGGCATGCGCATGGCGAATCTGCAGCATCCGGCCGTGCGCCATATCGGCGATGGCCGCCACGTGCATGATCCAACGCAACCGAAAAAAGCCAAAACGCCCTGGGCGAAGCTGAAACGCTTCGATCGAAAAGCGCGTGAAGCGCTGGAAAAGGGCGCGGGGCGAGGCGTAGGCTATCCAACAGAATTTTGCGAAGAACCCGCTGAAATCAGCGGCTGCGCAAAAATCAATCCAACCCTTCGCCGGCGCTTTTATACTCGCCCCATCGCTGTTCACGCGGAGGGAGTTGGCGCCAAATCCCACACTCGAACAGCGATGCGATCGAGCGAGAAGCGCCGCCGCCACATCTTCCCCCGCTTGCGGGGGAAGTGGCGAGCGAAGCGAGCCGAAGGGGGAGGTTGTCGCCGCCCCCTCAGTCAGCTTCGCTGACAGCTCCCCCGTAAACGGGGGAGCATGAAACGGCGCCATGCCGGCGGGGCAGTGAAACCGTCGGGCCCGGGATTGGATTTTGGCCAAACCCGCTCGCCGTTGGCTGGATCGTCCACGCGCTGAACACGCGCCCCGGACATGACGCTGACAGAACAACGATCGCGGGAGCGCAGCGTGCGAACGCACCGAGCTCAAACCCGCAAAGCGCAAGCTTTGCACCAACACCGCGCGCGCACGCTGCGCTCCCGCCTCCGCGCTTCCGGCGCGCGAGGGCTCAGCCGCTGCGCGCTAGTTCCGCCGCGTCGGTATAGCCAAACAGCGCCAGCACAAGCCGTATCGCTTGCCCGCGTTCGCTTGAAAGCGCCGGGTCGCGCTCCACCGCCAGCCGCGCTTCCTTATCGGCCGCGCCCAGCATGTCGCCATGCGCTTCGGGGCTCACCAGCCGGAACGGCGGCAAGCCCGATTGCTGCACGCCCAGCACATCGCCCGCGCCGCGCATTTTGTAATCGAGTTCGGAGATCACAAAGCCATCGTCCGTGCGCCGAAACGCATCAAGCCGCTGCTTGGCGTGCTCGCTCAAAGGCGGCTTCCATAGCAGCACGCAAGAGCCTTGCTTCTCGCCCCGGCCCACGCGCCCGCGCAGCTGATGCAATTGCGCAAGGCCAAAGCGCTCTGCGTGCTCGATCACCATGATGGTGGCTTCGGGCACATTGACGCCGACTTCGATCACGGTGGTGGCCACAAGCAGGAAGCTTTCGCCGGTGCGGAAGCGCTCCATCGCCGCCTCGCGCGCAGGCCCGCTCATCTTGCCATGCACGATCTCAACGCCCTTGCCGCCAAAGAAGGCCGAAAGCTCCTTGTGCCGATCATCCACCGCCGCAAGATCAATCGCCTCGCTTTCCTCAATCAGCGGGCAGACCCAATAAGCGCGCTCGCCGCGCCGGCGCGCTTCGCCGATGGCTTCCACCACCTCATCCATGCGCGAGACGGGCATGGTGGCGGTTTTGATCGGCATCCGCCCTGGCGGCTTTTCATCGAGCACGGAAAGATCCATGTCGCCATGAATGGAAAGCGCCAGCGTGCGCGGAATTGGCGTTGCGCTCATCACCAGCACGTGCGGCGCAAAGCCCTTGGCCACCATGCGCATGCGATCGGACACGCCAAAGCGATGCTGCTCATCGATCACGATCAGGCCAAGATCGTGGAAATCCACCTCGTCCTGAAACAACGCGTGCGTGCCCACCACCACCGCGATCTCGCCCGAGGCCAGCCCCGCCAGGATGGCTTTGCGTTCCTTGCCCTTATCGCGGCCGGTCAGCACCGCCATGCGCATGCCGGCGGCGGCCAGCAAAGGCTCAAGCGTGGCCCCATGCTGGCGCGCGAGCAGATCGGTGGGCGCCATCATCGCGCTTTGCAGGCCAGCTTCGGCCGCCCGCGCCATGGCCAGCGCCGCCACAAGCGTCTTGCCCGAGCCCACATCGCCCTGCAGCAGCCGCAGCATCGGCGCGGGTTCGGCCATGTCTTTCAGGATTTCATCCGCCGCGCGGCTCTGCGCGCCCGTCGGCGCGTAGGGCAGGGAGCTCAACATCTTGACGCTCAGCCCTCCATCGCCGGTCACCGCGCGCCCCGCCGATTTGCGCCGATGCACGCGCCGCAAGCGCAGCGCGCATTGCCGCGCGAAGAGTTCGTCATAGGCAAGCCGCGTGCGGAACGGGCTCTCAAGCGCCACATCCTCCGGCGAAGCGGGGCGGTGCATGTGCTCGAGCGCGGTGCGGAAATCGGGCCAATCATGCGCCTTCACCGTCGAGCCTTCGAGCCATTCGGGCGTTTCGGGCACCGTATCGAGCGCGGCTTGGATCGTGCGCTGCAGCGTGCGCCCCGGCAGGCCTTGCGTCAGCGGATACACCGGCTCCACCGGCGGCGGCGCCTCGCCCTTGGCCGGATCGACCACGTAATCGGGATGCAGCATCTGGCGCATGCCGTCATAGATCGTGACCTTGCCGGAGATCAGCCGCGTCTGGCCCTCGGGCCACATGCGCTTGAGCATCTCTTCATTGGGCCGGAAATACGCGACCGTGAGGAACCCGCTCTCGTCGCGCAGGCGGATGCGGTAGGGCAGCTTGCGGTAAGCGGGGAGGTGGGCGTCCACCTCCGCCTCGATGGTGACGATCTCGCCATCCTCGGTCTCGCCGATCGGCACGCGCTTGCGGCGGTCGATGGCGTTATGCGGCGCCAGCAGCACCAGATCGCGCACCAGATCCCCGCCCGCCACCTTGCCGATCAGCGCCATCGTTTCCTTGCGGGCGCCTTTGGGGGCGCGCGCGGGCGCCAGCAGGGCCGCGGCGGCGGGAGCAGGGGCGGGGGCGGGTGCGTCGTTCATTCCGTCTCTGGCGGCGCTGACTCGCGCGCCCATATGGGTTATAGCGCGCGCCCTCCCGCTTCGAGCCCCCTTTCCCGCACGGACGACATGGACGACCGCCGCAAGAAGCTGAAATTCCGCGCCTGGCGCCGGGGCTTCCGCGAACTCGATTTGATTCTAGGGCCTTTTGCCGATTCAAAGCTCGAAAGCTTGGATGATGCGGGGCTTGACGCGTTCGAGGCGCTGCTCAACGGCGATGACCAGGAGGTCTATGCCTGGGTGACCGACGCCGCCGACGCCCCCGCCGAATTTGAAACCCCGACGCTCGAGCAGATTCGCGCGTTCCGCACCCAAATGGCCGCCCGCTCCTGATGAAAGACACCGCTCTCTCCGCCCGTTTGATCGACAATCTGGCCAAGGCCAAGGAGGCGCTGGTCGTCACCGGGGCGCCCGAAGGGGCGGATGCGGCCGGCCTTGCCGAAGCTGCGCGCCTGCGCGGCGGGGTGAGCCTGTTTGTGGCGCGCGATGAAACCCGCGCCTCGCAATTTGAAGCTGCCGCGCGCTTCTTTGCGCCGGAACTCGAAACCCTGCGCCTGCCGGCCTGGGATACGCTGCCTTATGACCGCATCTCGCCGGCGGCGACGGTGGCTGCGCAGCGCTGCGCCGCGCTCGCCATGCTGGCGCGCCGCCCGGAAGGGGCGGGGCCGTTGTTGGTGATCGCCACCGCATCGGCTGTCGCCCAGCGCGTGCCGCCGCGCGCGCGCATGGCCGCCGCCGCCTATGCGGCCAAGGCCGGCGCCGAAACCTCGATGGCCGAGCTTGAGGCGTATCTCGTCGTCAACGGCTATGCGCGCTCCTCCACCGTGCGCACGCCCGGCGAATTCGCGGTGCGCGGCGGGCTGATCGACATCTTCCCGCCCGGCGCGCCCGAGCCGCTGCGGTTCGATTTCTTCGGCGATGAGCTTGAAGCCATCCGCGCCTTCGATCCCGAAACGCAGATTTCCAAGCGCCCGCTAAAAGAAGCGTTGCTTTCGCCCGTCAGCGAAGTGCTGCTCGATGATCAAAGCGTGCTTCTGTTCCGTCGCCGCTTTTCGCAAGCCTTCGGCGCGGTGAGCGATGCGCTGTATGATTCCATCAGCGCCCGCATCCGCCGCCAGGGCGTGGAGCAATGGCTGCCCTATTTCTATGACGGGCTGGAAACCGTGTTCAGCTATGTCGGCGCCGATGCGCTGGTGGCGTTTGACGCGCTGGCCGAAGAGGCGCTGCGGGAGCGGGTCGAAACCGCGCGCGATCATTATGAAGCGCGCCGCACAGCCCCAGTGCCGCGCGGGGCGACCCCGTTCCGCGCGCCGGCGCCTGATGCGCTTTATCTTTCGGAAGATGATCTCGCCGGCGCCCTCGGCGCGCGCGCGGTGCGCCGCTTCATCCATTTCGACAGCGACGCGCGCCATCAGATCGATCTTGGCGCAAAGCCTGGCCGTGAGTTCTCCGCCGAGCGTCAAACCGTGGACGCCAACGTGTTTGAAGCGGCGGCCAAGCATGTTGCTGCGCTGCTGAAGAGCAAGAAGCGCGTGCTGATCGCGGCGTGGTCAGAGGGCTCGGCTGAGCGTTTGGCCGGCGTGTTGGCCGATCATGGCGTGCAATCGCTCTATCGCGCCGGCTCCTGGCGCGATGCCGCCAACGCCCCGCGCGAGGCGCCGGGGCTGGCGGTGCTGCCGCTCGAGCGCGGCTTTGAAACCGAAGCGCTCGCCATACTGGCCGAGCAGGACATTCTCGGCGATCGCCTGGCGCGCCCGCGCAAGCGCCGCCGCGCGGCGAACGTGATCGCCGAAGCCTCCGCGCTTTCGCCGGGCGATCTCATCGTCCACCAGGATCACGGCGTTGGCCGCTATGACGGGCTCAAGACGCTCGATGTAAACGGCGCCCCGCACGATTGTTTGGATCTCGGCTATCACGGCGGCGATAAGCTTTATCTGCCGGTGGAGAACTTTGAGCTCATCACCCGCTATGGCGCAGAGGGCACCGAAGCGCAGCTTGATAAGCTTGGCGGCGTCGCCTGGCAGAGCCGCAAAGCGCGCGCCAAGCAGCGCCTACGCGATATGGCCGAAGAGCTGCTGCGCATCGCCGCCCAGCGCGCCACTCGCGAGGCCGAGCCTGTGGCTGCGCCCGAAGGGCTGTGGGACGAATTCTGCGCGCGCTTTCCTTATGAGGAAACCGAAGATCAGCTTGGCGCCATTGATGACGTGATGGGCGATCTTGCCTCCGGCAAGCCGATGGATCGCTTGATCTGCGGCGATGTCGGCTTCGGCAAAACCGAAGTGGCGCTGCGCGCGGCGTTCCTGGTGGCCATGACAGGCAAGCAAGTCGCGGTGGTGACGCCCACCACGCTGCTCTGCCGCCAGCATTTCCGCACCTTCGCCGAGCGTTTCCGCGGCTTGCCGATCCGCGTGCGCCAGCTCTCGCGGCTTGTCGCCAACAAGGAAGCGGCCGAAACCCGCGCCGGCCTTGCCGACGGCACGATCGAGATCGTCGTCGGCACGCATGCTTTGCTCTCCAAACAAGTCCAATTCCGCGATCTCGGCATGATGATCATGGATGAGGAGCAGCATTTTGGCGTTAAACACAAAGAGCGCCTCAAGGAGATGCGCGCCGATGTGCACGCGCTGACGCTTTCGGCGACGCCCATCCCGCGCACGCTGCAACTCGCGCTCGCCGGCATCCGTGAGATGAGCCTCATCACCACTCCGCCGATCGACCGCATGGCCGTGCGCACATACGTGACCCCGTTTGACGGCGTCACCGTGCGCGAGGCGTTGCTGCGCGAGAAATATCGCGGCGGGCAAAGCTTTTTCGTCTCCCCGCGCATCAGCGATCTCGATGAGATTTCCGATTTCCTCCGCCGCCAAGTGCCGGAGGTGACGTTCGCGGTCGCGCATGGGCAAATGCCGCCAAGCCAGCTCGATGAGCTGATGACGCAATTCTATGACGGCGCGTTTGATGTTCTGGTTTCCACCTCGATCGTGGAAAGCGGCCTCGATATTCCGCGCGCCAACACGCTTGTTGTGTTCCGCGCCGATATGTTTGGCCTGGCGCAGCTCTATCAGCTGCGCGGGCGCGTGGGCCGCTCCAAAGTGCGCGGCTACGCCTATCTCACCACCGCGGCCGAGCAATCGCTGACGATCAGCGCAGAGAAGCGCCTCAAAGTGCTGGCCTCGCTCGATAGCCTCGGCGCCGGCTTTACGCTGGCGAGCCACGATCTCGACATGCGCGGCGGCGGCAATCTCTTGGGCGAAGAACAAACCGGCCATATCCGCGAGGTGGGCGTTGAGCTTTATCAATCCATGCTCGAAGAGGCGGTGCAGGCGCTGCGCGAGGGCAAGGAAGAAGCCGTCAGCGAAAAATCCTGGTCGCCGCAGATCAATGTCGGCGCTTCGGTGCTGATCCCGGAGGATTATGTCGCTGATCTCACCGTGCGGCTTGCGCTCTATCGGCGCCTAGCCGAACTCGATTCCGACGATGAGCGCGAAGCCTTCGCCGCCGAGATGATCGATCGCTTCGGCCCGCTGCCGGCCGAGGCCGATCAGCTCATCGCCGTGGCCGCGCTCAAGGCGCTCTGCCGCCGCTGCCAGATCGCCAAGCTAGACGCCGGCCCCAAGGGCGCTGTGCTCACCTTCCGCGAAACCGGCTTCCCCGATCCGCTCGCGCTCGTGCGCTTCGTTCAGGAGCGGCCGGATGATTTCAAGATGCGCCCCGATGGCAAGCTCGTCGTCCAAGGCGGCTGGATCGACGCCACCTCGCGCCTCAAAGCGCTGCGCGCCGTACTTGAAAACATCGCGCGCCTCAGCGCCCGAAAGGCCGCTTAAGCCGGGATCGCCTGCACATCGAGCGCATAGAGCGCGCGCGCCAGCATGCCGGGGCCGCTTTCGCCCGGCTGCAATTCCACCGCGCTTTGCTCGAACACCAGCGGGCCCGCGCCGTTATCGCCGGCTGCAAAGGCGGTGCATTCGGCCACCGAAGCGATGCGCTCGGCCGTGCGGCGCGCGGCTTTGAGACCGGCGGCGGGGAGGGCGATGGCGATCACGTCATCGCCAATGGCGGCGCCGCAATCGGCTTCGCGCATCAGCCGCGCGGCAAGGCTGGCGATTTCGGAAAAGCCGCGCTTCCACACTTGCGGATCGGCCTCGCGCGCGCCCGGCGCCTGCAGCATGCGCAGCACAGAAAGCCCCAAAGGCCGTCCGGTCAGGTGATGTTCGGCGGCGAGCCGTGCAAGGTGGAGGTCAAACGCCTCACGCCGGAACAGCCCGGTGCGCACATCGCCCATGAGATCGCGCAAGGCGCGCAGATCGTGCTCAGCCGCGCGCCGGCGCCGCTCACGGCGGATCGCTTCAAACAGCCAGCCAAGCGCCGCGCGCGGAAGGGGCGTTATCGGCCGCCACCGCTGCAGCGCCGCGATGATACGCCGCTTGCGCGGTGGCGTGATCGCCGGCCGCCGTGATCACCATCGTCGGCAAATGATAGAGGCTCGCATTGCGCCGCAGCGCCGCGCAAAGCGAAAGCGCGGTGGCGCTTTGCTGCGCGCCATTGAGCACGACAGCGTCGAAATACTCATCGTGCAGATGGTCAAACCCGGCGAAGGAAGAGAACGCGGCGGCCACCAGCCCGCCATGCTCGCTAAAGGCGCGCTCAAGCGTGAGGAAGGCCGGGCTCGGCGCGCCGATATAGAGCGCTTTGAGCTTGCGCGGCTCAGGCGCGCTGGGCTGGGCGCTGCCGAGCGCGTGCGCGGTCAGCATGCGGCGCACGCGCTCTTCTTCAATCACCGCAACGCGCGTCAAAGCCTCAATCTGCGCGGCCAACACAGGCGCGGACCCGTCCATGGCGATCGCCGCGCTAAAGCCCTTGAGCCCGCGCAAGCCAAGCTCAGGCGGCCGCGCGCTTGGCAAGCCAACAACCGAAACCAGCGCGCCTTCGGCATGCGCATAGTCGGAAAGGGGCGCTGCATCGCCATCGGGCGCCGGCACGATGATGATGTCTTGGCCCTGCGGCGCATCGCGCGGCGGGCCGGGCAGGGCGAGCGCCTCGATCTCAGCCGCAGCCAGGCGCGCCTGCGTGTCGCGGGCGACGCGCGCATCAGGGCAACGCACGATTATGCGCAAGGGTTAACGCTCCGGCGCCCCTGCCCTAAGCGGCGGAGGTTGTGCCAGTGTATGGCGGCAACGCCGCTGGAAGCAAACCAGCACGGTAAACAATGGTAAACAAGGGCGGAAAATGGCTTCAGGACCACTCAAAGGCGTGCGGGTTGTCGAGTTTGCGGGCATTGGCCCTGGGCCGTTCTGCTGCATGCTGCTCTCGGATATGGGCGCGGACGTGGTGCGCATCGACCGCGCCGGCGCGCGCGTCATGGCCCATGACGTAACCGGGCGCGGGCGCCGATCGATGGCGCTGGATTTGAAGCAGCCGGCCGATGTCGAACTGGCGCTGGCTTTGGTCGAGAAAGCGGACGTGCTGATCGAAGGCTTCCGCCCCGGCGTGATGGAGCGCTTGGGGCTTGGGCCTGATGTGGCGCTCGCGCGCAACGCAAAGCTTGTCTACGGCCGCATGACCGGCTGGGGCCAGGACGGGCCGCTGGCGCACGCCGCGGGGCATGATCTCAATTACATCGCGATCTCCGGCGCGCTTCATGCGATGGGCCGCAAGGGCGAGCCCCCTCTCCGCCGCTCAATCTCGTTGGCGATTACGGGGGAGGGGCGCTCTATCTGGCGATGGGCGTGTGCGCGGCGTTGTTTGAAGCCCAGCGCTCAGGGCAAGGCCAAGTGGTGGATGCGGCGATCACGGATGGAACCGCTTCGCTGCTCAGCGTGATGTTCGGCCTGCGCGCGAACGGGATTTGGACAGATGAGCGCGACGCCAATCTGCTCGATGGCGGCGCGCACTTCTATGACGTGTATGAAACCGCTGACGGCAAGTACGTGTCGATCGGCGCGATCGAGCCGCAATTTTACGCGCTGCTGCTTGAGAAGCTGGAATTGAAAGATGACGCCGCCTTCGGCGCGCAGATGCTGAAAAGCGAATGGCCCGCGCTCAGCGAAAAGATTGCCGCGCGCATCAAAACCAAAACCCGCGATGAATGGAGCGCGCTGCTTGAAGGCACGGACGCCTGCTTTGCCCCAGTGCTGACCATGGCCGAAGCGCCGGCTCATCCGCACAATCGCGCGCGCGGCGCGTTTGAGGAGGTGGCAGGCCTCATCCAGCCCGCGCCCGCGCCGCGCTTCTCGCGCACGCCGAGCAAGATCCAAGGCCCGGCGCCGGCGCTCGGCGCGGATGCCGAGGCGGTGCTGAAAGATTGGGGCGTGGCCCCGCGAAGCTGATTTTTCCGTTCAGGCGCGGTTCAACCGGGATAGGATTTATTGAGCCCCGGTCCTGGGCGATTTTTCGTCCCTCGCTCGCACCGGGGCCAGGTTCTCATCTCGGAAACGGGGTGAAACAAAGCGCCGGCGGCCGGCTCAGCCGCCGGCGCAATTTGTTTCCGTAAACATGAAACTTGAATTTCCGCCAAGGCATGTTGCGCTGCAGCGCGCCGCTACGTAACAGGGGGCGGAAACAAGGGACGCGCCATGGTCAATAAGGTCTATTCCGACGCCAAGTCGGCCCTGGAGGGGCTGACATTCGACGGCATGATTGTGATGAGCGGGGGCTTTGGCCTTTGCGGCATCCCCGAGAATCTCATCATCGCCCTGCGCGATAGCGGCGTTTCCGGCATCACCGTGATCTCCAACAATGCGGGCGTTGACGGCTGGGGCCTGGGGCTTTTGCTCGAAACCAAGCAGATCAAGAAGATGGTCTCGTCCTATGTCGGCGAGAACAAAGAGTTCGCGCGCCAATTCCTCGCCGGCGAGCTTGAGCTTGAATTCAACCCGCAAGGCACCCTGGCTGAGCGCTGCCGCGCCGGCGGCGCCGGGATCGCGGGGTTCTACACCAAAACGGGCGTGGGCACGCTGGTGGCCGAGGGCAAGGAAACCAAGGTGTTCAACGGCGAAACCTACGTGCTCGAAACCGGGCTCGTCGCCGATCTTTCGATCGTCAAAGCCTGGAAGGGCGATGAGGAGGGCAACCTCATCTTCCGCAAAACCGCGCGCAACTTTAATCCGATGATGGCCACGGCCGGCAAGAAATGCGTCGCCGAAGTCGAAATCCTTGTGCCCACCGGCGAGCTTGATCCCGATGAGATTCACACGCCGGGCATTTACGTCGATCGGATCGTCAAAGGCGCGTTTGAAAAACGCATTGAACAGCGCACCGTGCGCCAGCGGGAGAGTGCATAATGGCTTGGTCCCGCGAACAACTCGCCCAGCGCGCCGCGAAGGAATTGCGTGACGGCTTCTACGTCAATCTCGGCATCGGCATCCCGACGCTTGTGGCGAACTACATCCCCCAAGGCATGGAAGTGACGCTGCAATCGGAGAACGGCATGCTGGGCATGGGCCCGTTCCCGTTTGACGATGAGGTGGACGCCGATCTCATCAACGCCGGCAAGCAAACCATCACGGCGCTCGCAAAAACCTCGTATTTCTCATCTGCGGATTCATTCGCCATGATCCGCGGCGGGCACATCGATCTTTCGATCCTCGGCGCCATGGAAGTGAGCGATCGCGGCGATCTCGCCAATTGGATGGTGCCGGGCAAGATGGTCAAAGGCATGGGCGGGGCGATGGATCTCGTCGCCGGCGTCAAGCGCGTGGTGGTGGTGATGGAGCATACCTCGAAAGACGGCGCCTCCAAGCTGCTGCCCGCCTGCACGCTGCCGCTGACGGGCGTGAACGTGGTCGATCTCGTCATCACCGATCTTGGCGTGTTTGCGATCGATAAGGCGGGCGCGGCCCCGATGAAGCTGATCCAGCTGGCGGACGGCGTGACGCTTGAGGAAATCACCGCCAAAACCGCCGCGCCGTTCGAGGCGGCGCTCAGCTAAGAAACGCCCTGCTGCGTTGCAGACCGGGAGCGCCGCTGCTAGGGGAGGCGCCCCGGATGGGTGGCCGAGTGGTTTAAGGCACCGGTCTTGAAAACCGGCGAGGGTGCAAGCCCTCCGTGGGTTCGAATCCCACCCCATCCGCCAGCGTTTCGCCCTGCAGATTAACGCGCGCTAAGCACGCTCGCTTACCCAGGCTCAAGACCCTCTCGCGTATAACGCGGCGCTTAAGCTTAGCTCGCAGGGCCTGCGCATGCGTTTTTTGATCCCGCTCGTTGCTTTCACCGCCATGGCCGGCGCCGCCGCTGCGCAGGCGCCGATCCAATATGCGGGGCAGGGCGCCCCAGCCCCGGCGGCGGCGGCGATCGAGATCGCCGCCCTGCCGGATCGCCTCGCCGGCGCTGACGACAATTCCTACGGCTATGGCCATGTACAGGCGCGCGGCGATGGCGTGATCGATTTGCGCCGCCCGAGCGCCAACGCGCCCGCCGCGCAGCCGGAAACGCCGCAAGTGGTGCTTGCGGGCGAAGAGGGGCTCAGCCTTGGCTTGAGCGCGAGCGTGTAGGCCCGCCCTATGAAGCGAACGGGCGCTGGTATGTGCCCACGCCCGAGCCTGGCTATGAAGAGGTGGGCGAGGCTTCCTGGTATGGCCCCGGCTTTCACGGCCAGCGCGCCGCCAATGCCGAAACATATGACGAAAACGCGATGACGGCCGCCCATCCCACGCTGCCGCTCAACAGCCTCGTGCAAGTCACCAATCTGGCCAATGGCCGCGAAATCATCGTCCGCATCAATGATCGCGGGCCTTACGTGGATGAGCGGCTGATCGATGTGAGCCGCGCCGGCGCGCAGGCGCTGGGCTTTGAGCGGGAAGGGCGCGCGCGCGTGCATGTCCGCTATCTCGGCCCCGCCCCGCGCCGGGTGAACGCCGATGGAGAGGCCCCTCGTCCTGCCGCCGCGCCCGCGCCACGCGTGCAAGCCGATGACGCCCTCGCCGGCGGCCCCATGCAGCTGACCCCTGCGCGCGCCCCGGCTGAGCCTGCGCCCGCCTGGAGCGCCGCGGCGCCGCAGCAAGCCGCCTACGCCGCGCCCCATGGCGCCTATGTGGTCCAGGTCGGTGCGTTCTCCGATCCGGGCAACGCCCAGCGCGTGCGCGCCAGCGCTGAGGCGGCTGGGCCGGTGGAGATCGACGTGCGCCGCACCGCGGCGGGCGCGGAACTCTTCCGCGTGCGCGTCGGCCCCTTCGCCAGTGCGGCTGAAGCCGACGCCGCCCGCCGCACGCTTGCGGGCATGGGCTACGCCGAAGCTGTTGTGGCCCAGCGTTGACGTAAGCCCGGCGCCCCGGTTTGCTGGAAAGACGCCTTCCAAACCGATTCTGCGGGTGAACAATGCTGCATCGCGCGCTTGGCGCTTTCATCTTGCTGGCCGCGCTGGCGGTTTCGCCATCGGCGCCGGCGCAAAGCACGGCGGCGCAAAGCGTCAGCGGCAACGTGCGCCACGTCGCCATCATGGATGGCGCGAGCGGGGCGATGCTCTATTGCGACGAATGCGACACGCCGATGCCGCCCGCCTCGATGTCCAAGCTGATGACAGTGCTGATGGTGGCTGAACGCCTCGCCTCCGGCCAGATCAGCATGGACACGCGCTTCCGCGTCAGCGAGCGCGCCTGGCGGCACGGCGCCGTTTCTGACGGCTCGCACATGTTCCTCGAGCTCAATTCCGAGGTCAGCGTGCGTGAGCTCTTGGCCGGCGTGATCGTGGTTTCGGCCAATGACGCCTGCATCGTGCTGGCCGAAGGCATCTCCGGTTCGGAAGAAGCGTTCGTCGCCGCGATGAACCGGCGCGCGCAGGAGATGGGCCTTTCCACCGCGCGTTTCCGCAACACAACGGGCCTGCCCGATCCTGATCATGTGATCAGCGCGGCCGATCTGGCGCGGCTGGCGCAATTCCTGATCCGCGAGTTTCCTGAGCTTTATCAGCTCTATTCGCAGCGCACTTTGACTTACAACAACCGCACCCAGGAAAACCGCAATCCGCTTCTGGGCGCGTTCGCCGGCGCCGATGGCGTAAAAACCGGGCACACCAGCGTGAGCGGCTATGGGCTCGTGGGCTCGGCTGAACTGGATGGCCGCCGCCGCATCATCGTGTTCAACGGCGCGCGCACCATGGCTGAGCGGCGCAGCGAGGCTGTGCGGCTCATGCGCGCGGCGTTCCACGATTTCGCGCTGACGCGCGTGGCCGGCGCGGGCGATCAGGTGGGCGAAGCGGAGGTGCGCTTAGGCGGGCGCCGCACAGTGCCGCTGGTGGCGCAAGGCGACATCATCGTCGGCGGCACGCGCGCGGTGCAAAGCGGGCTGCGCGCCAGCATCGTCTATGAGGGGCCGCTGCAAAGCCCGATCCGCGAGGGCGATGTGGTGGCGCAGCTGGTGATCGAAGGCCCCGGCTTTGAAACGCAAAGCTTCCCCCTGGCCGCTGGGCGCAAGATTGGCCGCGCCAACTGGTTTTCCCGCGCCTTTGAAGGCTTGCGCCTGACGCTGCTAGGCCCTTCATAGGGTCTATGAGCACCCGCAAATATCAGGGCCGGTTCATCACGCTTGAGGGCGGCGAAGGCGTCGGCAAATCCACGCTGACGCGCGGGCTCGCCGCTGCGCTGCGCGCCAAGGGGCGCGAGGTGATCGAAACGCGCGAGCCCGGTGGCGCGCCAGGCGCTGATGAGATCCGCGCGCTGCTGGTGCAGGGTGAGCCTGGGCGCTGGAGCGCGGCCGAAGAGGCGCTGCTGTTCACCGCCGCGCGGCTCAATCACCTGATCCACACCGTGCGCCCGGCGCTTCAGCGCGGAGCTTGGGTGGTGTGTGACCGCTATTTCGATTCAACCCGCGCCTATCAGGTCGGCGGCGCGGGGCTTGCGCCGGATGATCATGTTGAGCTCAACGCCCTGATCCGCGCCGATTATCCCGATCTCACGCTGATCCTCGATATTGATCCCAAGCTGGGGCTCGCGCGCTCGCGCGGGGCGCAGAAGGGCGAGGATCGGTTCGAGAAGAAGGGCGCAGCGTTTCATGCGCGCGTGCGCGCGGAGTTTCTCTCCATCGCCGAACGCGAGCCGCAGCGCTGCCGCGTGATTGATTCAGGCCAGCCAGCCGAGGCTGTGCTGGCTGAGGCGCTGAGCGCGGCTGAGGCGCTGGCGTGAAAGCCGAAAAGCCGCCGATCGAAACCGATAAGGAGCCGGATGCGCCGCATCCGCGCGAAACCTATAGCTTCGTCGGCCACGAAGCCGAAGAAGCGGCGCTGGCCGAAGCCTTGGGCGGCGCGCGTATGCACCACGCTTGGCTTATCACTGGCGCAAAGGGTCTAGGCAAAGCCACGTTGGCCTATCGGTTTGCGCGCGCTGCGCTGGGCGCTGTGCGCAGCGGGCCGCGTCCGCTTGATGTCGATCCGGAAGATCCTGTCGCGCGGAAAATCGCGGCGGGCGCCCATCCTGACCTCTTCGTGCTGCGGCGCGGGCTGAATGATCGCGGCAAAGCGCGGCGCGAGATCGCGGTGGATGATGCGCGCGAGCTTGGCGGCTTTTTCGCGCTCGCGCCCAGCCAAGGCGGCATGCGCGTGGCGGTGATCGATGCGGTGGATGATCTCAACACCAATTCCGCCAACGCCATTCTGAAAACATTGGAGGAGCCGCCGGCGCGCTCTGTGCTGCTGCTCATCTGCCATGCGCCGGGCGCCGCGTTGGCCACCATCCGCTCTCGCTGCCGGCGCTTGGCGCTGCGGCCTCTGGCGCACGATGCGGTGCTCAGCGCGCTCGGCGGCGGCGATGCGGCGCTGGCGCGTTTCGCCAAAGGCCGCCCAGGCCGGGCCATCGCGCTGGGCGCGCAAGGCATTGACGGCGCCAAGCTTGAAGCAGCGCTCAGCGCCTTCGGGCGCGGCGACAGCCGCACGGCGCTCGGCGCGCTGTATGATCATCTGAGCGGCGAGCCGTATGAGAAGCTTGCCGGCGTGCTCGAACTCGCCAGCGAATGGACGCGCGAAAGCGGCGTCGCCAGCGGCGCTGAAAGCTGGGCCGAAGCGTGGAGCGCGCTGGAAACGCTGCGCAGCGAGGCCGAGGGCCTGGATATGGATCCGCGCCACGCCCTGGCGCGCGCTGTAAGCGTGCTCGATCGCGCGGCGGGGGCGCGGCGCTGACATGCTGATCGACAGCCACGTGAACCTGCACCATCACCTCTATGACGCCGATCGGGAAGCGGTGATCGATCGCGCGCGCGCCGCTGGCGTTTCGCGCATGATCACGATTTGCGATAAAATCGAGAACTTTCCTGCCGTGATCGCCATCGCTGAGCGCCACGATGACATCTACGCCAGCGTTGGCGCGCATCCGCACTATGCGAAGGATCATCTCGATCTCACCGCCGATAAGCTGATTGAGCTTGGCCGCCATCCCAAGGTCGTCGGCATTGGCGAGACGGGGCTTGATCAGCATTACAAGCACAGCCCGTTTGAAGACCAAGTAGAGGTGTTTCGCGCGCATGCAGAGGCTGCGCGCACGCTTGGTAAAACCCTGATCATCCACACGCGCGAGGCCGACGCGGCGATGGGCGATCTGCTGGAGGAAGAGGCGGGGAAGGGGCCCCTCTCCATCCTCATGCATTGCTACACCTCGGGCGCCGAACTGGCGCGGCGCGCGGTGAAGCTCGGCGCCTTCATTTCCTTTTCCGGCATCATGACGTTCAAGAACGCCGATGACGTGCGCGCGGTCGCGCTGGAGACGCCGCTTCGATCGCATCATCGTCGAAACCGATTGCCCGTATCTCACGCCCGTGCCGCATCGCGGCCAGCGTTGTGAGCCCCATCACGTCGCGGACGTGCAGGCCGCGCTGCTCAAGCTCAGGGGGCTTGAAGCGGAGGAGGGGGCCGCCCTGCTCGCGGACAATTTCTTCCGCATCTTCCCGCACGTGCAAAGGCCAAGCTGATGGGCACGCTGCGCGTCACCATGCTTGGCTGCGGCTCCTCCGCCGGCGTACCGCGCGCCACTGGCGATTGGGGCGTGTGCGATCCGAGCGAGCCCAAGAACCGGCGCACGCGCTGCGGGCTGTTGTTGCAGAAATGGCAGGGTGCATCGGGCGCGGCTGAGGAGGCGACGGTGGCGTTGATCGACACGCCCCCGGATTTGCGTTTGCAGTTGGCGGCGGCGCTGCCGCACCATATCGACCATGTGCTGATCAGCCATGATCACGCCGACCAGGTGAACGGCTTTGACGATCTGCGCGCGTTCGTTGTGAAGCATCGCCGCCAGATCCCGGTGAGCATGGACGAGGCGACTTGGGCGAATTTACGCAGCCGCTTCGGCTATGCGTTTGAGAGCAAGGGCGCCTATCCCGCCATCGTCACGCACGGGCCGCGCTTGGCGCCGCTTGCGCCGCTCACGGTTCACGGCCCAGGCGGGCCGCTTGCGATCACGCCGCTGGATCAGGATCACGGCTTCATGCGCTCGCTGGGCTTCCGCATCGGCCCGGTGGGCTATTCTAACGACCTGGTGGATATGCCGGAGGCGAGCTTCGCCGCGCTCGGCGGGCTTGATCTCTGGATCGTCGATGCGCTGCGCGAGACGCCGCATCCGACGCACGCGCATCTGGGCAAGGCGCTTGAATGGATCGGCCGCCTCAAGCCGCGCCACGCGGTGTTGACCAATATGCACATCGATCTCGATTACGCGGCGCTGAAGGCCAAGCTGCCGGCCGGGGTTGAGCCGGGCTATGATGGCTGGGCGGCGGATTTCCCGATCTGAGTCGCGCGCCAGCCTCATCTATCGTTTCCCATAATCTATCTTATGCGAGATTTGTATGTCCAATCAAGTCACTGATAAGGTAGGAGAAAATAAGGAACGAAACGCCCTCGCCACGCAGGCCGTGCTGGACGTGATGGCGCGGCTGCGCGATCCGGCGCACGGCTGCCCGTGGGACATTGAGCAGAATTTCCGCACCATCGCGCCCTACACGATCGAGGAAGCCTATGAGGTGGCCGATGCGATTGAGCGGGCCGACCTCCCCTCCCTCAAGGAAGAGCTGGGCGATCTTCTTTTCCAGGTGGCCTTCCACGCGCGCATGGCCGAGGAGCAAGGCGCGTTCGATTTCGCGGACGTGGCCCAAGCGCTGGCCGACAAGATGATCGAGCGGCACCCGCACGTATTCGGCGCCGGCGATACGCGCACAGCCGATGAGCAAACGGTCGCTTGGGAGGCGCAGAAAGCCGCCAAGCGCGCGGCCTCGGGCGCGCCCTCGCTGCTGCATGACGTGCCCATGGCGCTGCCGGCGTTGACGCGCGCCGAGAAGCTCACCAAGCGCGCGGCGCGGATCAATTTCGATTGGCCCACGCCCGATGAGGTGCTGGCCAAGCTCGACGAGGAATTGGCCGAACTCGCCGAAGCGCGCGAGGCCGGCGATGCGGAGGCGCTCACCGAAGAGATGGGCGACATCCTGTTCGTGATGGCCAACCTCGCCCGCAAGCTGAAGGTCGATCCCGAGGAAGCGCTGCGGCGCGCGAACGCAAAGTTCACGCGGCGGTTTCAGTTTATCGAGGCGAAGCTGGCGGAAGCCGGCAAGAGCGGCGCGCAGCCGCTGGATGAGATGGAAGCGCTGTGGGTGGCGGCGAAGCGGGCTGAGCGCGGGTAATCTGCTTTTCGCCGGCCTCAGACATTCCCTTCTCCCCCGCGAGGGGGAGAAGGTGGCGCGCAGCGCCGGATGAGGGGGCGTGGTTCAGGATAGAGCGCTGCATCAACGCTTGCGCTTCATCCTGACGTTCGCCCCTCACCCGCTGCAAGCAAGCTTGCAGCGACCTCTCCCCCTCGCGGGGGAGAGGTGAGAGTCTGTATAGGGCCAGAGGCCGAAATTCGTCATTCCGGTCGCGCCGAAGGCGTGGGGCGGAATCCAGGAGCTGGCGGTCTGGCGGCCCTGGATTCCGGGTTCATCGCTGCGCGATGCCCCGGAATGACGCGATGTAGCTATCGCCGCAGCGCCCCAAATGGCACCACCTTGTTCTCAACGTCGTGCCCGATATCGGCCCGGCCCAGATACGCGATGCCGGCGCGCTTGCACCAATAGCGGATGATTTCTTCTTCGCTCGCGCCGAAGGGTTTGTCGTTCTCCGGCACGTCGGAAATCCGCCCCAGCTTGATCCCCTTCACGCTGCGTACGTTGGGCGATGAGGTGATTTGGAAGAGGGCGCGGTCGATCCGGTAGAGATACTCGCCCACGTCCTCCAGCAGCAGCACGTGGCCGCTGAGATCGGGCTCCAGCGGCGTGCCGAGCATGGATTGCAGCACGCTGATGTTGAAGGCGGCGCTTTTGCCGTCGAACATCACGCCAAGCTCGACGCTCTCGGGCGCGCGGTCGATCAGCCAGGCGAGGGCGCGTTTCACAGCCGCCTCCCCCCTCTCCGGCTCATGTCGATCGGGATCGGGCCGTGGGCCACGTTGGGAAAGCCCTTGGCGTAAAGCGCGCCGAGGATCGCGCCGTTATCGCTGTAGCCGAGATAGGTTTTGGCGCGCGCGGCCTCGGTGAGCTGGCTCACGGCGGCTTCGGCGATGCGGCAGGCGCCATAGCCCCCGCGCGCGAACCAGAGCGCGTCAAGGCTTGGGTCGTTGGCGAATTCCACAAACGCGGCGATGCGCGCCTCGTCATGGCCGGCGAAATGCCCGTCCTGGAAGAAGCATTGCTGGTGGAAGAAGATTTCCGGCGCTTGGTCCAGGAAGCTGTCCTTGGCGAAGGCGCTCACCCGATCGGCCAATTCAGGCTCGATGCGCGTGCCGGGCGCGACGACGCCAATGCGAATCGGTTGAGCCATGGATCTCTGGTTCGCGTCCTTGCCGGGAGGCGGCGTTTCTCGTCATAACCGGGCGTCATGAGTCACGACAAATCCTATTTCTTTTCCGGCGTGGGCGGCTCCGGGATGCTGCCGCTGGCGCTGATCCTGCGCGGTAAGGGCTTTACCGTCGCCGGCTCTGACCGCTCGCTCGATCAGGGGCGGCTGGGCGCGAAATTCGAGTACCTGAAAAGCCAGGGCATCGCCCTCTTCCCGCAGGATGGCTCTGGGATCACCAGCGCCGACCAGATCCTGGTGCGCTCGGCCGCCGTGGAAGACAGTGTGGGCGATGTGGTCGCGGCCCGCCGCGTTGGCGCGCTGGATTTAAAACGGCCGCAGCTGCTGGCCGAACTCTTCAACGCAGCGCCGGTGCGCATTGGCGTGGCCGGCACCAGCGGCAAGAGCACCACGACCGCGATGATCGCCTGGCTGCTGCATCAGGCCGGGGCTGACCCCACGGTGATGAACGGCGCGGTGATGAAGAATTTTGTCACCGCTGATGCGCTGTTCGCCTCAGCGCTTGTGGGCAAGGGCGGCGCGTTCGTGGCCGAGGTGGATGAGAGCGATGGCTCTATCGCCAATTACAGCCCAAGCATCGCCGTCGTGAACAATATCGCGCTCGATCACAAGAGCATGGAGGAGCTGCGCGCGCTGTTTGCCGGCTTTGTCGCCAAGGCCGATGTGGCGGTGCTGAACCTCGACAATGAGGAAACCGGCGCGCTGGTGATCAACGCCAAGGTGCGCACCTTCACCTATTCGCTGCGCTCTGGCCTCGCCGATTTGCACTGCACCGCCATTCGCCTGGCGCCGGGCGGGGTGTCGTTTGACGTACTGGAAAAGCACACGCGCCATAGCGCGACGATCGAGATGGCCGTGCCGGGCGAGCACAACATCGCCAACGCGCTGGCCGCGTTGTGCGCTGCGCGCGCCTACGGATTGCCGCTGAAAGAGGCCGCTGAAGCGCTCAAAGGCTTTTCCGGCACCAAGCGGCGCTTGGAGGTTGTCGGTGAGGCCAAGGGCGTCACGGTGATCGATGATTTCGGGCATAACCCCGATAAGATCACCGCCACGCTTAATGCGCTGCACGCCTTTCCAGGCCGGCTGCTGATCATGTTTCAGCCGCACGGCTTTAGCCCGCTGAAGCTGATGCGCCAGGAATTTATCGACGTGTTTGCTTCCCGCATGGCCGATGATGACGTGCTGATCATGCCTGATCCGGCCTATTTCGGCGGCACGGTGGATCGCAGCGTGACCAGCGAGCACATCGTCTCGGGCGTGCGCGCAAGCGGGCTGCAAGCGCTGGCGTTCGCCGAACGCGGCGCCTGTGGCGATAAGCTGATCGAATTGGCCGAACCCGGTGATCGCATCGTCGTGATGGGCGCGCGCGACGATACGCTGAGCGTGTTCGCCGCTGAACTGGTTGAGCGGCTCAAACGCTAAAGCGTCCCCGACGCAGCCCCGGCGCACGCCGGGGTGCGATCGGGATCCAGAGCCGCGAGCTGCGCCTGTTGCACTGGATCCCCGCTCTCGACCCCGCTTTCGCGGGGCGCTCTGCGGGGGAGGCGGATGCGCCCTATTCCGCCGCTGGGCGCAGATGTTCGGGTAGGGGCTCTGGCGGCGCAAAGCGCGCGGCGTCTTGAACCAAAAGCTCAGCGCGGAGCGTGATCGCGCCGTTTTCGTCGGTGTTTTCTTCGAGGATTTGGCCCGAGGCGGCGATCTGCGCGCGCGTGCGGCCAGCGTCCGCCGGATCGAGCGTGAGGGTGATGACGCGCGTTGCGGAAAACGCCGCACGGTCGATCGCGGCGAGCAGGGCCTCAACGCCCTCCCCGCTGATGGCCGAGATGGCGACAGGGGCGAGGGCGCCCTGCCCGCCCTCTTCGGCCGCGACCTCCGCCCGGCGCAGGCGCGCGCTGCGCGTCGCGTCATCGAGCTGATCGATCTTATTCCACGCCTCAAGCACGGGCGGGCTTTTGCCGCCGGATTCAGGACGCCAGCTGCGCCAGCACCGAGAGCACGTCGGCTTTCTGCTGCTCGCTATCGGGATGGGCGATGTCGCGCACATGGATCAGGAGATCCGCTTCGGTGACAGCCTCTAGCGTCGCGCGGAACGCCTCCACCAATTCGTGCGGCAGATCGGAGATAAAGCCGACCGTGTCGCTCATGATCACGGCGCGGCCGCTGGGCAGCTTCACTTGCCGCGCGGTGGGATCGAGCGTGGCGAACAGCATGTCTTTGGCCAGCACGCCCGCTTGCGTGAGCCGGTTAAACAACGTGGATTTGCCGGCATTGGTGTAGCCAACCAGCACGACGGCCGGCAGGCCTGCGCGCGCCCGCGCTTTGCGCTGCAGGCCGCGCGTGCGGCGCACGTCTTCCAGTTCGCGCTTGAGCCGAGTGATGCGGTCAGCGATTTGCCGGCGATCAAGCTCGATCTGGGTTTCGCCGGGGCCGCCGGTTTTGCCGAGGCCCCCGCGTTGGCGCTCCAAGTGAGTCCAGGTGCGCACAAGGCGCGAGCGCTCATAGGCTTGGCGCGCAAGCTCCACTTGCAGCTTGCCTTCCTTGGTGCGCGCGCGCAGGCCGAAGATTTCAAGGATAAGCCCGGTGCGATCGATCACCTTGGCGCCGATATCGGTTTCAAGGTTGCGCTGCTGCACTGGCGTCAGCGCCGCATCGATGACGATGACGCCCGCGCCAAGCTCTTCGGCTTTTTCCTTGAGGCGCTCGACGCGCCCGCCGCCGAAAAAGGCGCGCGGATGGATTTGGCGCAAGGGCGCTGCCTCCGCGAAGGCGATCTCAAGATCAAGCGCCTGCGCCAAGCCCACGGCCTCCAAGAGCCGCGCCTCGTAATCGCGTGCGCCGCCGTCCGCGCCCACAAGCGGGCGCAAGACGATGGCGCGATTCAGATCGGTTGGTGGCGTGTCAGCCGTCGGCTTCATCAGCAGCCTTATCGATCTCGTGCAAATTGACCGGCCCGCCAGGCATGATCGTCGAGATCGCGTGCTTGTAAACCAGCTGCGCTTGGCCATCGCGGCGCAGCAACACGCAGAAATTATCGAACCAGGTCACAACACCCTGAAGTTTCACGCCATTGACGAGGAAGATCGTCAGCGGCGTCTTCGATTTGCGGACGGCGTTGAGGAACGTGTCCTGCAAGTTTTGTTTCTTTTTCCATGGGTACCGCCATGCTTGAGTTTTATTGGTTCCGCGTCGAGGCGCGCGGATGGCTTAGCTATAAGCGTGTGCGCCTGCGAAGCCAACTGTCACGAATCTTTTGAATTCAATGCTCTGCAGCGGCGCCCAGATAAAGAGCACGTAACGCCGTCGTGATTGGGCCGGGTTTGCCCGCGCCAATGGCGCAGCCATCGATGGCAATAACGGGAACCGCCGCGTTGGAGGCGCCGGTGAGGAACGCCTCGCGCGCGGCCTTAGCCTCGGCGAGCGTGAAGGCGCTTTCGTCGACGCTGAGCTGAAGCTCTGGCGCGAGCTTTAACAGCGCGGCGCGGGTGACGCCGTGCAGGATCGCATTGGAGAGCGCGCGCGTGCGCACGCGGCCATCGGCGTCAACGATCCAGGCGTTTGAGGATGTGCCTTCGGTGACGAAGCCCTGCTCATCAATCAGCCAAGCTTCAAACGCGCCTGCTTCGCGCGCGGCTTGGCGCGCGAGCACGTTGGGCAAGAGATTGGTGGATTTGATGTCGCGGCGGGCCCAGCGCTCATCCGGGGCGCTGATCACGGCAACGCCCGCCGCCGCGCGCGCATCCATCGCAGCGCGATCGAGGTTCTTGGCGGTGATGACGATAGTGGGTTTCGTGCCGGGCGGGGGAAAGCCATGATCGCGCGGGCCGCGCCGCGGCTGACCTGCAAATAGACGATGCCGTCGCGCACGCGGTTGCGGCGCATCAACTCGCGTATGACGGCGAGAAGGGGCCCCTCCCCCATTGGCGCGGACATGCGCAATTCGGAGAGCGAGCGCCAGAGCCGGGCGAGGTGGCCTTCGCGGTCACACAGCCGCCCTGCGCGCACGGCCCAGACCTCATAGATCGAATCCGCGAACTGAAAGCCGCGGTCCTGAATGGAGATCGCCGCTTGCGAGAGCGGGACGTAGGCGCCGTTGACGTAGGCCCAGCGGCTCATTCAGCGTCCGCGCCACTATCTGCGCCGTTGCGGCCAGGGGCCTCTACGCCGAGTGATTTGAGCTTTCGATGCAACGCCGAACGCTCCATGCCGATGAAAGCTGCGGTGCGCGAAATGTTGCCGCCAAAGCGGGTGATCTGGACGTTGAGATATTCGCGCTCAAACCGCTCACGCGCATCGCGCAGCGGCAGCGCGATCACCTCTTGCAGCCCGTCATGCTTGGAGATGCCGGCCGAGGGCCAGGCTTCAGGCGGCAGCGAATCCACCGTCACGGCGGTTGAAGGATCGCCCGTCGCCAAAATCAGGATGCGCTCGATCACGTTGCGCAGCTGGCGCACATTGCCGGGCCAATCGGCCGCTTGCAGCGCAGCGAGCGCATCTTCGCCAATCTGCCGTGCAGGCACGCCCGACATGCCGGCGAGGCGGCCAACGAAATAACCGGCAAGTTCCGGAATGTCCTCGCGCCGCTCGGCCAAGCTGGGCGCGCGCAGCGGCACCACGTTGAGCCGATGGAAGAGGTTTTCGCGGAAACGGCCTTGCTCAATATCCACGCGCAGATCGCGCGAGGAGGAGGAGACAACGCGCACGTTCACCTGAACGTCCGTGGCGCCGCCCAAGCGCTGGAAGCGCTGATCGACCAGAACGCGCAGGATTTTCGATTGGGTTTCAAGCGGCATGTCGCCCACTTCGTCAAGGAAGAGGGTGCCGCCATGGGCTTGCTCGAACACGCCGATCTTGCGTGGGCGGCCATCAGGCCCCTCCTCGCCGAAAATTTCACTCTCCATGCGGTCGGGCGCGATCGAGGCGGCGTTGATCACGACAAACGGCCCATCGACGCGCGCGCTGCGCTCATGCAGCAGGCGCGCGACCAATTCCTTGCCAGAGCCCGCAGGGCCGGTGATCAGCACCCGCGAATTGGTTTGCGCCACCCGGTCGATCGATGCGCGCAAGCTCGCCATAATGGCGGAGGTGCCGATGATGTCGTCGCCGGCGGCCGAGCGCGCCTTGAGCGCCACGTTCTCGCGCTTGAGCCGCGCGGTTTCGAGCGCGCGATGCACCACAAGCAAAAGCCGATCGGCGGTGAAAGGCTTTTCGATGAAATCATAAGCGCCCTTGCGGATCGCCGACACCGCCGTCTCGATCGTGCCGTGGCCGGAGATGACGACGACGGGCATGTCGGGGTCGATCTCCTTGAACATCGAAAGCAGTTCGAGCCCATCGACGCGGCTGCCTTGCAGCCAAACATCGAGCACCACAAGCGAGGGCGTGCGCCGGCGCACCGCTTCGATCGCCTCGTCGCTATCGCGTGCGGTGCGGACTTGGTGCCCGTCATCCTCAAGGATGCCGGAGATAAGCTCGCGAATATCGGTTTCGTCGTCGATGATCAGGATGTCAGACGCCATTGTGGGCTCCTGCGCTGGCGGCGCTTGGTTCGCGCGGTTCTTCGATGCGCTTTGGCAAAACAAAACGGACGATGGCGCCGGGCGAAGGCCCAGGCGCATCATCCAGCTCGATCAACCCCCCGTGGTCTTCCACGACACGCGCCACGATCGCGAGGCCAAGCCCCGCCCCCTTCGTGCGCGTGGTGACATACGGCTCGATCAGCCGGTGGCGATCCTTTTCGGGAAAGCCGAGGCCGTTGTCGATGATTTCAAATTGCACGCCGTATTCGAGATCGCGCATGCGCAGGCGGACAAAGCCATCCTTGGGCTCGCCTTCGCGCGCGCGCGCGCCTGCACGCTTTCAGCGGCGTTCTTGATAAGATTCAGCAACGCCTGGGCGATAAGCCGCTCATCGCACACGAGCCCAATCGGCTTTTCGGCGCCTTCGATTTCAACGCGCACATCGGCAAACGCCAGCCGCTGGCCGAACACGGTGCCGCGCGCCACCTCGCTCATATCCGCGAACGCCATGATCGGCGTGGGCATGCGCGCGAATGCGGAGAATTCATCGACCATGCGGCCAATATCGGCGACTTGGCGCAGGATGGTATCGGTGCAGCGCTGGAAGGTTTCCTGATCGGAGGTGATCTCCGCGCCAAATTTACGCTGCAGCCGCTCGGCCGAAAGCTGGATTGGGGTCAGCGGGTTTTTGATCTCGTGCGCGATGCGGCGGGCCACGTCTTTCCAGGCTTCCTGGCGCTGGGCGGAGATCAACTTGGTCATGTCGTCGAAGGTCAGCACCAGGCCGCTTTCGGAATCGGGACTCATGCGCACGCTGAGATTTGTCGAGGCGCCGTCGCGCAAAAGATCGACGCGTTGCGGCGGGGTTTCGCCCTGCGGCGCGGCCTGGTTGAGCAAGTCGCTAAATTCAGGGGCGATATCGATGAGGCGGCGCCCAAGCAGGCTTTGCTCGCCCGCCGCCAGCAATTGCCCGGCCGAGCGGTTCGCGGCGGTGATGCGGCCATTGCCGTCAAGCCCGACAACGCCCGCGCTTACCTCACCCAGCACCGCCTCGATAAAGCGGCGGCGGGTTTCGGCGTCTTCCTGCGCAGCGACGAGATCGCGCCGCTGGGTGTCGAGTTGCGCGGTCATGCGGTTGAACGCCGCGCCCAGCGCATCGACCTCATCTCGTTCTTCACCAACGCTGACGCGGGCTTTGAGATCGCCATCGGCGACGCGGCGGGCGGCGCCAACCAGGCGCCGATCGGCTCAGCCACACGGCTTGCGCTAGAGAGGCCAACCCAGATCGCGCCCAAGAGCACCAGCAATGCGGTTGAAACATAAGCCAGCGTGAACATCACCCGCAGCGCGCCCTGCGCATCGCGGGCGCTGCGATAATCATCCACCGATTGGTCAAACAGCCTGAGCTGGGTGACAAGCCCAGGGCGCCAGCGCGCGGGTCACGACGAGATAGGCGTCGCCATATTCTCTCAGCCGATAAAGCCCGATCACACGATCATCATCTTGATCGAAGCGGATCGAGACTGAGCCCTGGTTTGCAGCCGAAAGCCCTTCCACGGTTGGCGCTTCAAACTCGCGCGCATCGCCTTCCTCGGCGCGCGCCAGCACCTCGCCATCGGTGCGCACGACATACGCGGACGCAAGCGCCCGCGCTTGGGTTTGCGCACGCAGGAAGGCGCGGTAGCGTTCCGGATCTTCGGTGAGCCCGCGCGCGGCGCGGTTGAGATCCTCGGCCATGGCCAGCACCTCCCCGCTCAGATCATCGCTGGCGATGCCGACATAAGCGCGCCCCACCGCCGCTGCGTTTTCGATCGTGGTTTCGACGCGCTGGCTGAACCAGCGCTCAACCCCCTGGCTGAAGGTGAAGCCAAGGAAGGCGGCGATGATGATCGCAGGCGCAAGCGCCGCGAGGCTGAACATGGTGACGAAACGCACGTGCAAACGCGCGCCGCTCGCCGCCGAGCTCCAGGCCCGCCACACGCGCGAGAGGCGCACCACAAGAATGCCGGCCATGATCGCCGAAAGGGCGAGGCTGAGCCCCAACATCGCCAGCACAGCGGGCGTGGACTCCCCCCGCCAGCCCCTCCCCTGCGATGAGCAGCAACGTCGCGCTGGCGGTAAGCAGGGCGGCCAGAATAAAGGCGCCGGCGAACGCGATCGCGCTGCGGCTTTTGGGGCGGTCGCTTAAGACCAGATCGGACTTGACACTCGCGGTATTCGGCTGCGCCATGGCAGGGGGCTTCCCATGTTGCGCCCAAGCAACATAGGTGTTGGACGAGTAACACGGTTTCGTCAATCGCCCCTGCCAGTACGGATGCCAAGCACCTGAATCTTCTTGCGCAGGGTGTTTCGGTTGATCCCGAGCACGGCGGCGGCCTTGATCTGGTTGCCGCGCGTGGCCTGAAGGGCGTGCTGAATGAGCGGGCGCTCAACCTCGGCCAGAAAGCGATCATAAAGGCCTGGCGCGGGCAGATCGGCGCCGGCGGCGCTGAATTCTTGCTCGAGCCGCTGCTCCACCGCCTGGGTGAAACTGGCGGCGGCGCCGGCTTGGGCCGCCAGCGGCGGCGCACTCGCCCCGCCGGCCAATTCCTGCTCAATCTCGCGTGCGGTGATGACTTGGCCTGGGCTCAGCGCCGCAGCGCGCCGCAGCAGATTTTCCAGCTCGCGCACATTGCCTGGGAATTGATGCGTTTCGAGACGCTTGATCGCGGAGCTGTCCAAGGTTTTTTCCGGCAGGCCCTCGCGTTTGGCCCGCACCAGGAAGGCGCGCGCCAGATCGCCCAAATCCTCCATGCGCTCACGCAGCGGCGGCAGCCGGATCGGCACGACATTGAGTTGGTAGAAGAGATCTTGGCGGAAGGCGCCCTGCTGCACGAGGCCCGCAAGGCTGCGCTGTGACGCCACGATCAGGCGCGCATTCGGCCGCGCCCCGCTCTCGTCGCTGTGCAGCAGGCCGGCGAGCCGGGTTTGCGCTTCGGGGGTGAGCTCATCAACATCTTCAAGAAAGAGCGTGCCGTTGCGGGCGCGGCCAAAGGCGCCTTCAGGGCCAAAGAGATCGCGATCAAGCTGCACAGCGCCAAGCCCTGCGAGGCTGAGCTGCACGTAAGGCCCGCCAGAGCGGCGGCTGTGTTCGTGGATCGCCCGCGCCACCCGTTCCTTGCCGACGCCGCTCTCGCCCTCCACAAGCACGGCGAGATCAGAGCCGGCGACGCGCGCCATGATGCGATACACATCCTGCATCGCCGGCGAGCGGCCGATCAGCGGCAGGCGCTCTTCCTTCTCGGCTTTGCTGGCTTGGGCGCGCGCCTTTGCATCAGGCCCGCCTGCCAGCGCGCGCTTCACCGCCGCCATCAGCGCATCAAGATCGAACGGCTTTGGCACGTAATCGTAAGCGCCCGCGCCGGCGGCCGAGAGCGCGGTGTTCACCGTCGATTGCGCGCTCATCACGATCACCGGCAGATTGGGCCGCGCCGCGCGCATGGCGGGCAGTGCGTCGAACACGCAATCATCGCCCATATAGACGTCGCTGAGGACAAGATCGCCCTCCCCTTCGCGCACCCATTTGGAGAGCGTGGCGACATTGCCGGTGGCCCGCACTGCATAGCCTTCCTTGCCGAGCGCCTGGGACAGCACAAAGCGCAGCGAGGAATCGTCGTCAGCGAGCAGGATGCGTGCGCTCATGGCGTATCCTCCGGATCAATGGGCAGAAAAATGATGAAAGCGGTGCGGCCCGGCTGGCTATCGACCTCGATGCGGCCATCGTGGCGGGCCATGATGTCGGCGGCGACATTGAGCCCGAGGCCCATGCCGCCTGCCTTTGTGCTGGCGAAGGGCTCAAACAGCCGGTCTGCGACATCGGCGTGCAGCCCAGGGCCGTTATCGACGATCTGCACCTCAAGCAAAGGCCGCGCAGCGCCGCTGGCTGCGGCGCGGAATTTCACGCCCGGCCGATAGGCGGTGATAAAGGCGATCTCGGCGCCTGGCTGCTCGCCCAAGGCTTCGGCCGCGTTCTTGGCGATGTTGAGGAAAGCCTGGATCAACTGATCAAGATCGCCGCGCACGAAAGGCAAGCTCGGATCATAGCGTTCGCGGATCTGCACGTGCGGCGCGCTCGAGCCGATAAGCTTGCGCACGCGATCAAGCGCCTGATGGACATTGAAGAGTTCAAAGCGCGGCGGCTCAAGCGCGCCCATTGGATCGATGCGATCGGTGAGCCGGCTGATGCGATCGACCTCATCGCAGATCAATTTCGCCAAGGCGGCGGATTCAGGCTCATCGGTGCGCGCGATCAGCTGTGCGGCCGCGCGAATGCCGGCGAGCGGATTGCGCACCTCATGCGCCAGCGTCCGCGTGGCGGCGTTCACCGCGCCAAGCGGCGGCCCCGGCCGGGCGCGCGGGGGCCGCGTGAGCACAAGCGCGATATAGCCATTATCCCCCACCGGCCCCGCAGAGACCGTGGCGCGGCCCAGCGCAAAGCCGGGGCCGATCAGCGGCACATCCGCTTCAGCCACACCCGATGCGCCGCCCAAGGCGCGCCGCGCCAGCGCCACCAAAGGCGCGTCCGAGCCGAAAATATCTTCCAATCGCCGCCCGAGCAGCCCACGCCCAACCCCCGCCAATAACTCAGCGGCGGCGGCGTTGACGAAGCGAATGCGCTCTCCGTTATCGATCCCCAGCACCGGCGCCGGCAGCGCCTCCATCCAACGCTCCGCATCGGGCGATAGTGCGCGCACGGGGCGCGGCGGGGCGATTGTGCCCTTCACGACGCGCGCCAGCGTGTTTGGTGCAAGACAGACGGGCTCGTTTGCTCCACACAGGGCATGGTTTTGCGCACCTCTGGACGAGAGCTTAAAGCGCCCAAAAAGCGGGGCGCCAAGTGTTTTGTGTTGCGGTGCAGCAAGTTTGAGGTGAAAAAATTTCGGGATGACCTCTGCGGCTCTCATTGTCGCCGCTGGGCGCGGACATCGCGCCGGCGGTGAATTGCCCAAACAATACAGCCTATTAGGCGGAAAGCCTGTGCTCCTTTGGTCGATTGAGGCGTTTGCGGCGGCGGGCTTGAGCGACATCATCGTGGCGATCGACCCGGCGCACGAGGTTTGTGCCGCGCAGCAATCGGCGGGCGCCCGGTACGCGTGGTCGAAGGCGGGGCAAGCCGCACTGAGTCGGTCCGCGCGGGGCTGGGCGCCGCTTCTGCGGAGACGATCTTGATCCACGACGCCGCGCGGCCGGGCCTGACGCCTGAAATCGTCACCGCCCTGCGCGGCGCGCTCGAGAGCGGCGCGGAGGCCGTGGCCCCCGCCCTGCCGATCGCAGATTCCCTGCGCCGGGCGGACGCCGAAGGGCGCGCTCAGGATGATGTGGCGCGCGCGGGCCTCATGCGGGTGCAAACCCCGCAGGCGTTCCCGACCGCGCTTATTCGCGCCGCCTATGAAGCGGCCGGGCCGGACGCAGCTTTTACCGATGATCTCAGCGTCGCCATCGCGCACGGGGCGAAGGCGCGCCTGATTGGCGGCGATCCGCGGCTGATGAAATACACCTACCCGGAGGACCGCTTGATGCTGGAGGCTTTGCTGGGTGGCGCGCGCGCGCCCTGCGTGGGCGCAGGCTTTGACGCTCATCGCTTCGGCGACGGCGATTCTGTCACGCTGTGCGGCGTGCGCATCGCGCACAATAAGGGTTTGGTTGGCCATTCGGACGCGGACGCAGGCTGGCATGCGCTGGTGGACGCGATCCTCGGCGCGCTCGGCCAAGGCGACATCGGCGCGCATTTTCCGCCGAGCGACCCAAAATGGAAGGGTGCAGATTCAGAGAAATTCCTGCGCCACGCGCGCGCGCTGAGCGATGCGGCCGGCGCGCGGATCGTGCATGTGGACATCACGCTGATCTGCGAACGCCCGAAAATCGGCCCGCACCGCGACGCCATGCGCGTACGCACCGCCGAAGTGCTGGGCCTGCCGCTTGATCGCGTCAGCATCAAAGCGACAACGACCGAGCGCATGGGCTTTACCGGGCGCGAAGAGGGCCTTGCCGCTCAGGCCACCGCAACGCTGGAGCGCCCGATCTAAAGCAACTTATGGACTTTGAATTCGCTCCTGCGCCGGCCATCGGACTGAGGCGAATTTAAAGTCCGTTGCTTTAGTTCTCAGGCGCCGCTTCCTCACCGGGCTGACATTCGCGCAGATAAGGGTAGAGCCTGCAGCGTTCGATATCGGCGACGCTTTCCCATAGCGCGCGCGGCACGTTGATATAATCGTCGCTCCACGCCCTGCCCGGAGGCGCTGCGAGCACGCGCCAATCATTGCTGGGCAAAGCAAGGCTTGTGAGCACATCGGGCGCGTGCGCCAAGATCATGGCGCTGGCGCCGAGCCCGCCAAAATAGGAAACCGGCGTATCATCGAAACGATCGCTCAAGCGATAGAGCGATGGCGCGTTGAGCGCGGCGGCGACGCGCGCCGCCTCAGAGACAAGCGCTAAATTTCGGTTGGAAAGATGCAGGATCACGATGCCGCGCGGCGTGGTTTTGCGCAGATAAAGCGCCACCGCTTCACGCGTGAGCAAGTGCGCCGGGATCGAATCCGAGGAGAAGGCGTCAACCACGATAACATCATAAAACCCGTCAGGCTCATTGGCGATGCGCAGGCGCGCATCGCCAAGCAGAACACGCGCGTTCGGCTGGCATTGCGGCACATAGGTGAAATCACCGCCGGGATCGACGGCGAGCCGCACCACAGCCGGATCAATCTCGAAAATGTCCATTTCATCGTCAGGGCGCGTCAGGCAGGCGGTGGAGCCCGCGCCGAGGCCGATAAGCGCAAGCCGCACGCGATCATGCGCGGCGATGCCGGCGCTGATCGCCTCGCCGAGCGCGGTGCGCGGGTGATAGTAAGTGAGCGGCAGGCGCGAATAATCATCGCCCACCAATTGCGCGCCGTGGATGGTGGTGCCGTGCATCAAAACACGCAGCGGCGGCTCGTTTGGATCGGGCCGCGCGTATTCGCGCGTGCGCAGGACGCCGAAAAAGGTGCGCTCCTGTGTGATCACCTGCCCGCCACGCAGATCATCGATAAAGATGATGGCGAAGGCGCCAAGCACAATGCCGGCAAGGGCGATCGGATAGGTGCGGGTGAAGAATATCGCCAGCACGCAGAACATGATGGCCGGCACAATGAGCTGATCGGCGCGCAGCTCGCCTGCTGTGAGAACGGCGAGGATGAGAAAGACAAGGCTGGGCATGGCCACGCCCGCCGCGATGTCGCCCACGCGGCTGCTGTCGCGCCGCCGCTGCACTGTCGCGTGCACGCAAAACAGCAACGCCAGAAAGCTGCCGCCCATAAGCAGCCAGCCCCAGGGCTGGGCAAGGCCCGCCGACGTTTCCGCCGTGGAGGCGACAAAAACCAGTGAGGTGTTGAATGCGATCGCGACCACAAGCGCCGCATGCGCCACCGCCGCGCCAAAGAAAACATAGCGGAACGGGCCAGAAACGGCCGGGCCGCCCCAGCCCGCCGCAATCAGCAAGGCCGCCGCCCCCAGCGCGCCGGCGACGATGGCGCTCTCTAGGAAATTGAGCCGCAGCATCACCAGCGCGACCACAACGCCCATCACAGTTGCGCCGAGCGCGGCGTCGGCAAGGCGCGGCATGTCGCTCTGCGCGCGCGGGCGGAACAGGCACGCGGCGGCCAGCGCGAGCGGGAATTCGTAGATGTTGTTGAAGATAAGCGGCGCCGCCAGCGCCGCGAACGCCCCGCCCAGCACCCCGCCGAGCGAGACGAACAGGTAAAATTCCGTCAGCCGATCGGCGCTTGGCCGCGCCCGCGCCAGGGCGTGATGGCAAATCAGCGCGCTAAAGAAAAAGCCTGAAAGGATGCCGCCAAGCGAAAGCACCCAACTGCCCGATGCGTAATAAGACATCACCATGAAGGCGAGCGCGAACGGATGCACAAGCAGGCTCGCGCCCGCGAATTTCTCTCCGCCCTTCATGAACGCGACGACGAAGGTGAGCAGATAGAGCGCAAGCGGCAGCACCCACAGCATCGGCGCAGACGCCACATCCGTGGAGATGTGCTGGGTAACCCCGATCACCAGCGCCGAGGGCACAGCGGCGGCGGCGAGCCAGTACAAACGCTGGCGCCAGGTTGGCGCGGGCGTTTCCGCTTTCGCAGACGCCGGCGCTTGGCCGTTCGCGCTGATCGCGGCTGCGCCCGCGAGCATGATCAGCGCCACAACGCCGAGATAGCCCGCGCTCCAGGCATGGCTCTGCGCGGCGGCGCCCAGCAGCGGCTCGATCACAATCGGGTAGGCCAAAAGCCCGGCAAAGCTGCCGAGATTGGATGCGGCGTAGAGATAATAGGGATCGTGCGCGTCGGCGCGCCCTGTGCGGGCGAACCAGGCTTGCAGCAGAGGCGCTGTGGCGGAAGCAGCAGCAAACGGCGCGCCCACCGATAGCGTGAGCACGCCCAAGAGCCACAAGGCCGGATGCTCAGAGCTCGGCGGGCCAAGCGCGTTACTGACGCTGATGGGCAGCACAAGCCAAGCCAGCGCCAACACCGCGACGTGCAGCCCCGCTTGCAGGCGCAAATCCTTCACGCGCGCTAGAAGGTGCGCATAGAGATAGCCCAGCAGCAGCGCCGCCTGGAAAAACACCATGGCCGTGTTCCAGACCGCCGGCGAGCCGCCGAGATATGGCGTCACCATGCGCCCAAACAGCGGCTGCAGCACGAAGATCAAGCCAGCGCTGGAAAACAGCGCGAGCGCGAAGATCGGCGCGGCGGCGTGGCGCGCGAAAGCTTGCATGCGAACTCCCTCATGGCGCTTTTGCCATCGCGCTTGAGTCCTGGGAATGGACTTTTTCCGCGTATGCACGCTAGCTTCGGGCGATGAACGACGCTGCTTTGCTGCAATCAGCCAAGGATGTCATCGCCGCCGCCGAGGCGCGCGGGCTGATGCTGACGACCGCGGAGAGCTGCACGGCTGGGCTGATCGCCGCCACCATGGCGCGCGTGGCCGGCGCTTCGGCTGTGCTTGAGCGCGGTTTTGTCACCTATTCCAACCAAGCCAAGAGCGAGCTTCTCGGCGTGCCGGCCGCGCTCATTGCTGCGCATGGTGCGGTTTCCGAGCCAGTCGCGCGCGCGATGGCCGAGGGCGCCTTGGCGCATGCGCGGGCGCAATTGAGCGTGGCGGTGACTGGGATCGCCGGCCCCGGCGGGGGCAGCGCGGAAAAGCCGGTGGGGCTTGTGCATATCGCGGCCGCGCGTGAAGGCGGCGCGGTGCTGCATGAAGAAAAGCGCTTTGGCGATATTGGCCGCGAGGCCGTGCAACGCGAAACCGTGGCCGCGGCGTTTGCGCTAGTGATGCGGCTTCTGGCCTAGGCGCTTTTGCGCTTCGCGCTCGAACGCGGCCATGATGCGGCCCGCCACTTTATCCTTGTTGGCCGCGACCACGGCGTTCAGCACCGGGTTCTTGAACTGGTAGGAAATCCAAAACCGCACTTTGGCGCCGCCTTCGTGCGGCTCAAAGCGCCAGCGGTTTTCCAAGGCATGGAATGGCCCGCTTACCAAGGCGACATCCACCTCCCCTTTCGCCGGCTCGCAGCGCACATTGGTGGAGAATTTCTCGGTGATGGCTTTCCAGCCGACGATGGCTTCGGCGAGGCCCTCCCAGCCGCCTTCATCGCGCTTTTCTTCGCGGATGACACGCAAGCGCTGCAGCCACGGAATGAATTCGGGATAGGCGCGCACGTCGCCGACGAGGCGGCACAAATCGGCTGGCGCATAAGGCAAAATGCGCTCGGCTTGGATTGTCGTGCGGCTCATGTTGCGCGGGTCAGCGCCTGTTCGCGTGCGGCGCGCAGCTTGGCGAAATCTTCGCCCGCATGGTGCGATGAGCGCGTCAGCGGGCTGGCCGACACCATGAGGAAGCCCTTGGCGTAGGCGATGGTTTCAAGCGCCTTAAACTCTTCCGGGGTCCAGAAGCGATCAATCGCGGCGTGCTTTTTGGTGGGCTGCAGGTACTGGCCGATAGTGAGAAAATCCACGCCCGCGACGCGGAGATCATCCATCACCTGCAACACCTCATCCTTGGCTTCGCCAAGGCCCACCATGAGGCCGGATTTGGTGAACTGGCTCGGATCGCGCTGCTTCACTGAATCGAGCAGCCGCAGCGATTGGTAATAGCGCGCGCCGGGGCGGATCGAATGATAGAGCCGCGGCACGGTTTCGAGATTGTGGTTGAACACATCGGCTTTCGCATCGATCACGCGCTCGGCCATGCCGGGTTTGCGCAGAAAGTCCGGCGTCAGGATTTCGATCGTGGTTTCCGGCGCGGCGGCGCGCACGGCTTGGATTGTTTTCACAAACTGATCGGCGCCGCCGTCCTCCAGATCGTCCCGATCCACCGAGGTGATGACGACGTGCTTGAGGCCCATCTGCGCGGTGGCGTAGGCGACGTTCGCCGGCTCATTCTCATCCAGCGGCAGCGGCTTGCCGGTGGCCACGTTGCAGAAGCTGCAGGCGCGCGTGCAGATGCCGCCAAGGATCATAAAGGTGGCGTGCTTTTGACTCCAGCACTCGCCGATATTGGGACAGCTCGCCTCCTCGCAGACGGTGTGGAGTTTCAGGTCGCGCACCAGATCCTTGGTCTGGTGGTAGCCGAGGCTCGTGGGGGCTTTGACGCGGATCCAATCGGGCTTGCGCGGGCTCGGGCTGTCTGGCCGGGCCTGCTTTTCGGGGTGGCGGGGGCGCGAGGCGTCCCCTGGGCCTTGGGCTCTAGTATCGATCAGCGTCGCCATGGGCTGAACATGACGTTCCCGAGGCGTTGCCGCAACGCCCGCCTCAGGATTCCAGCCCTGCGGAGGCGCCTGGTTAATGGCGCGCGGCCTTGCCCTGCCGTGAGGGCCTGGGTAGTCTCTGTTACAACCGTGAAACAATAATCACGGGCTCCGCGTCTTTCCTCCCATGGACGCGAGGCGGGTCAGTCCGGAGGCACGTTCGCATGGCGCAAAGCCCATTCGACATTACACGTTCACGCGTCACCTTGTTTGAGGCCCTGCTGCGCGCCAGGGACGCCAAGGGCGGCAAGTTCAAGATTCTCGAAGATCACGAGCGCCGCGTGCTTTCGTATGACGATGTGGTGCGCGCCGCGTTTGCGCTCGGAGGAAAGCTCGACACCAAAATCCGTAAAAGCGAAACGGCGGGCATCATGCTGCCCACGGGTGTTGGCTGCACGGTGACGTTCTTTGCGCTGCACGCCATCGGCCGCACGCCGGCGCTGCTGAATTTCACCGCCGGGGTGATGAACCTCAAAGCCGCCTGTGAGGCGGCGAATGTGCGAAAGATTTTGACATCGCGCACCTTTATCAGACTTGCCAAGCTCGAGGCGCTGGAAGCCGAACTCGGCAAGTTTGCGCAGCTGATCTATTTGGAAGACATCAAAAAGAGCATCGATTTCGGCGATAAGATTATCGCGCTGGTGAAGGGTTTCTTTCCGCGCGTCTTCGCCGCAAAAGCCAATCCCGACGATACCGGCGTCATCCTCTTCACCTCGGGCTCCTACGGCACGCCCAAGGGCGCGGCGCTCAGCCACGCCAACATCGTCGCCAATGTCGAGCAGGCGCATGCGCATATGCCGTTCGACCCGAATTGGTCGTTCTTTTCGCCGCTGCCGATGTTTCATTGCTTCGGGCTGACGGGCGGGGCGATGCTGCCGATCTTCACCGGGCACAAATGCTTCCTCTTCCCCTCCCCGCTGCAGGTGAAGGAAATCCCCAAGCTGATCAAGGAAACCGGCGCGAACGTGTTTTTCGCCACCGACACCTTCGCCCAGCAATATGCGCGCAACGCCCAGGATGGCGATCTCTCCTGCATCGAGATCATGGTGTGCGGGGCCGAGCGGGTGAAGGAAGAAACGCGAGAGCTTTATAAGCGCCGCTTCAATGTCGAGCTGCTGGAAGGCTATGGCGCGACTGAAGCCTCGCCTGTGATCGCGGTGAACGCGCCCGGCCACAACAAGCACGGCACGGTGGGCAAATTCCTGCAAGGCATCGAATGGCGGCTTGAGTCTGTGCCCGGCATTGAGGGCGGCAAGAAGCTGTTCGTGCGCGGGCCGAACGTGATGCGCGGCTATCTTGATCCGACCAAGCCGTTCGGCATCGATCTGTTGCCGCAAGGCTGGCACGATACGGGCGATGTGGTGGACGTGGACGACGAAGGCTACATCACCATCCTTGGCCGGGTGAAGCGCTTCGCCAAAGTGGGCGGGGAGATGGTGTCGCTCAACGCGGTTGAGGGCTATGCGGCGCATGTGTGGCCCGATCATCTGCACGCCGCCGTGGCGCTGCCCGATTCTCGCAAGGGCGAACGGATCATTCTGTTTACCGATCATGCCGAGGCGACGGCGGAGCAGCTGCAAGCCTGGTGCAAACAACACGGCGCGAGCGAACTCGCCGTGCCCAAGCGCATCGTGCCGATCGATGAGATCCCCGTGCTCGGCAGCGGCAAGACCGATTATGTCGCGCTGCAAAGGGTGGCGGCCGAAAGGTTTGCGGAAGCCAAAGCCGCTTGAAACGCTGGATCGTCGTTATGGGCGTGAGCGGCAGCGGCAAAAGCACGCTTGGCGCGGCCCTGGCGCAGCAAATGCATCTGCCCTTCTTAGAAGGCGATCAGTTCCATCCGCCAGAAAACGTGGAAAAAATGCGCGCCGGCATGGCGCTGACGGACGAGGATCGGCAGCCGTGGCCTGAAGCGCTCGCGCACGCGCTGCGCGGCGCCGAAACGGGAGCGGTGCTGTCCTGCTCTGCGCTGCGGGTGAGCTATCGCGATGATCTGCGCCGCCTTGCCGGGCGCGAACTCGATTTTCTGTGGCTTAAGCTTGATGCGACGGCGCTGGAGCAACGCCTGCAAGCGCGCACTGGCCATTACATGCCTGCGCATCTGCTCGCCAGCCAATTGGCCACGCTTGAGCCGCCGGAGCCGCGCGAAAACATCATCGAGCTCAATGCAGCCAATTCTGTTGCCGCACTTGTCGCGCAGGCCAGCGCAATGCTGCACACGCGCGATCGCGCTTAAACGTGCAGCACGCGCCCATACGCATCGAGCACCGCCTCGTGCATCATTTCTGACAGCGTGGGGTGTGCGAACACCGTGTCCATCAGCTCCTGCTCGGTCGTCTCGGTGTTCATGGCGATGACGTAGCCCTGGATCAGCTCCGTCACCTCGGCGCCGATCATGTGCGCGCCGAGGAGTTCGCCGGTTTTGGCGTCGAACACGGTTTTGACCATGCCTTGATCCTCGCCCAGCGCGATCGCCTTGCCATTGCCGACGAACGGAAAGCGCCCAACGCGCACCTCGCGGCCGGCTTCTTTGGCTTTCGCTTCGGTGAGGCCGACGCTGGCGACTTGCGGATGCGCATAGGTGCAGCCGGGGATGCGCTCTTTGATCATCGCGTGCGGCTTCTTGCCGGCGATGGCTTCGATGCAGATGATGCCCTCATGGCTCGCTTTGTGCGCCAGCCACGGCGCGCCGGTGACATCGCCGATGGCATAGAGGCCGGGCACGTTGGTTTTGCCGTAGCCATCGGTGACGATGTGGCCGCGCTCGGTTTTCACGCCCAGCGCCTCAAGGCCGATATTCTCAATGTTGCCGGTAATGCCGACGGCCACGATGGCGTGGCTGGCTTTCAGCGTTTCTTCCTTGCCGTTTGAGGACACCAGCGCCTCAACGCCGTTCGCCGTCGCCTTCAGCGATTTGGCTTCGGTGGAGGTGCGAATAGTGAGCCCCTCTTTCTCGAAGCGTTTTTTGGCGAAGGCGGAGATTTCCTCGTCCTCCACCGGCAGCACGCGGTCGAGCAATTCGATCACCGTCACCTTCACGCCGAAGGCGGCGTAGAAGCTGGCGAACTCGATGCCGATGGCGCCGGAGCCGAACACGAGCAGGCTTTCGGGCCATTGCGGCGGGGTCATCGCATCGCGATAGGTCCAGATGCGCTTGCCATCGCTTTTCAGGCCCGCCGCCGGGATCTCGCGCGCCCGCGCGCCGGTGGCGAGGATAACGTGCTTGGCTTGATGGCTTGTCTCTTTGCCGTCCTTGCCCTTGACGATCACTTTGGGCGCACCTGCGCCCTTCTCGACGCGGGCGTCGCCCTCGATCACGTCGATCTTGTTTTTCTTCATCAGGAATTGGACGCCCTTTTCCATCCGCCCCGCCACCCCGCGCGAGCGCTTCACCACCGCTTCGGGATCGAATTTCAGCCCCTCGATCGAGAGGCCGAAGTCCTTGGCGTGCTGGGCGTTGCGATACATCTCGGCGCTCCGCAGCAGCGCCTTGGTGGGGATGCAGCCCCAATTGAGGCAGATGCCGCCCAAGCGCTCGCGCTCCACGATCGCGGCTTTGAGGCCAAGCTGGGCGGCGCGGATGGCGGCCACGTACCCGCCGGGGCCCGAACCGATGATGATGACGTCATAAGAGGTGCTCATGCCCTAGGGGCATAAAGCGCTCAGACGATAAGGCAATATCCGCGGGCGCAGACCTGCCCTACCCAGCGATGCCAAACGCGTTGCGGACCCCGTCCACGACAAATTGCGCCGCCAGCGCCGCCAGCAGGATGCCGAAAATGCGGGTGAGCATCGAAGCCACCGTCTGCCCCATCAGGCGCGAGAGCGGGCCAGCGGCCAGGAACGCGGCCAGGCACAGCGCCAAATTGGCCCCGACGCCCAACAGGATCATCGCCCGCTCCGGCAAGCCCGGATGCTCAGCGAAGAACAGCATGATCGAGGCGATCGCCCCCGGCCCGGCGATCAGCGGAATGGCCAGCGGAAAGACGGAGATATCGTCCTGATGCTCGGGATGCTCGGCCTGCTGGGCGGCCACTTTCTCGGCCCGCTCGTCCCGCCGCTCGGCGCGCTTCTCAAACAGCATGTCCACCGCGATCAGGAACAGCAAAAGCCCGCCCGCGATACGGAAAGCGTCGATCGAGACATGGATTTGCGCCAGCAGCCATGCCCCGCCGAACGCGAACGCCAAGAGGATGCCGGTGGCGATGGCGATGGATTTGAGCGCCATTTTGCGCCGCCAGGCCGGGCTCATGCGCGCGGTCATGGTCGTGAACATCGGCGCCATGGCGATGGGGTCAATGGCGACGAAGAAGGTCACGAAGACGGCGAGAAACAGCGGATCCATGAAATGCTCTTAACCGATTCACCAGCCGTTAACGCTGCGATTTAGCTTAATATCAAGCAGCGCCTGCTACCAGCATGAGACACGGTTGGCGGGCGACGATGAGCACCGAAGAAGACGACGACGAAAAAAAGCTGCGGATCATGGTGGTCGAAGATCGCCAGTTCCAGCGCCGCCTCATTGCTGAGACGCTGCGCGCGGTGCGCGATCTTTCCTTCGACTACGCCGAAAGCGCCGAGGATTGCCTGCTCATGCTGGCCAGCGCCCAACCGGACATGCTGGTGACAGATTGGGATATCGAGGGCGGCAAAGGGCTTGATCTGGTGCGCCGCATCCGCCGCGGCGAAGCCGGCGATGAGGCGCGCGCAACCCCGATCGTCATGGTCACGACACGCAATACCGAACAGGCCGTTCGTGAGGCGCGCAATGCGGGCGTGGATGAGTTTGTGCTGCGGCCCTTCTCCACCTCGATTTTAACGCGCCGCGCCAAGGAAGTGCGCGACCACAAACGCGACTTTATCGAGAGCGTGCACTATCTCGGCCCCTGCCGCCGCCGCCGGAACGACGAGCACTATATCGGCCCCAAGCGCCGTGACGCGGAAAAGAAAAACCAGGCCGATGCGCCCGAATTGCAGCGCCACAAGAAGGTTGCGCGCAAGCAGATCGATCAGATCGCGGCCCTGCTGCGCGCGCTCGACGCCAGCGACGCTGGCGCGATCGAGGGCATCCGCAGCGCGTGCGCTGAGCTGAAAAACTACGCCCTCACCATGGGCGAGCCGATGATTCAGGCCGCTTCAAGTTCGCTGCATAATTACGTCGATGGCTGCGTCGTGGCGGGCAAGCTCGGCGCGGACGTCGTGCAGGCGCATATCGATGCGCTGCTGCAGCTTGTGCAATTGCCGAACTATCAGATCGAATTGCGCCAAACAGTGACCCAACAGCTCGGCGTCATGGTGGCCAAGAAGCTGCGCCAAACCGGCGCAGCGGCCTAGCCAAGCATGTTGCGGAGCGCCGCCATGAGGCGCTCATCGCTCACTGGCTTGGTGAGCAAGGGCGCTGATTGCAACTCGGACGGCAAATTCTTGATTTCGTCATAGCCGGTGCAGAACGCCACCGGCACACCCCGCGCCACCAGCGCCACCCCCACGCTGACGCTCGATTGGCCGGCGAGATTGGCGTCGAGCAAAGCCGCGTCCGGGCGCTCTTCCGCCGCGGCGGCGGCCTCGGCGTCCGCCAAGGTCATGGCCGGGCCGATGACGGCGTAGCCCATCTCGTCGAGCCGCTCGCCCAATTCCATGGCGATAAGCGCGTCATCCTCCACTACCAAGATTTTAAGCCGCTTATTCAAGTGCTTCACCCGCCCGCCAGTATTGGAACTCAAAAGGCCGAGATACTTTATCCACCTCGGCGGCGGGCGCAAATCACAGGGTTACGATCCCGGCCGGCAATAGCCATATTGGCCTTTCCGATTCTCAGCCGAAGGCTTTTTTGATGTCTGACACCGCCCGACACGCGCCCATTATCATCATCGGCTCGGGGCCGGCTGGGTATACGGCGGCGATCTACGCCGCGCGGGCGCTGCGGAAACCGCTGCTGATTGCGGGGCTTCAGCCCGGCGGGCAGCTCACGATCACCACGGACGTTGAGAACTATCCCGGCTTTGCGGACACGATCCAAGGCCCCTGGCTGATGGAGCAGATGCGCGCCCAGGCGCTGCATGTCGGGACCGAGATCGCGCACGACGTGATCGTCAAAGCCGAACTCGGCCAGCGCCCGTTCCGGCTCACGGGCGATAGCGGGCAAGTCTATCTGGCGGATGCGCTTGTCATCGCCACCGGCGCGCAAGCCAAATGGTTGGGCCTGCCGGGCGAGCAGAAATTCCAAGGCTTTGGCGTTTCGGCATGCGCGACATGCGATGGCTTCTTCTATCGCGGCAAAGAGGTCGTCGTCATCGGCGGCGGCAATACGGCGGTGGAGGAAGCGCTTTATCTGTCGCACCTCGCCAGCAAGGTGACGCTGGTGCATCGCCGCGATCATCTGCGCGCCGAGAAAGTGCTGCAGGAGCGGCTGTTCGCCAATCCGCGCGTGGAGATGGTGTGGGATAGCGAACTGGTTGACATCCTCGGCGGTGGCGAGCCGCTTGGCGTGACGGGCGTGGTGCTGAAAAACGTGAAAACCGGCGCGCAAGAGGAACGCAGCACAGATGGCGTGTTCGTCGCCATCGGCCATCAGCCGGCGACGGAAATTTTCAAAGGCCAAGTCGCCATGCGCGAGAGCGGCTATATTATCGTCAAGCCGGGCACGACGGAAACGAACATCCCCGGCGTGTTCGCCGCCGGCGATGTGGCCGATGAAACCTATCGCCAGGCCGTCACGGCCGCCGGCTTTGGCTGCATGGCGGCGCTGGAAGCCGAGCGCTTCCTCGCCGCGGCGGAGCAAGATCGCGCCAAAGCCGGCGCGGCCGCTTAACGCGCCGCGTCTGCTGGCCGCGGGTTTTCCGGCTCATCTTCAGGCGGATCGGCGCGCAACAGATCTTCGGCGGCGTCATTGACCGTGGTGTGCGCGGCCGCTTCATATGAGGGGCGCGAGCGCTCCAGGCGCAGCGTGTCGCGCGCGGCGTCGCCCTCTTCGCCAAAAATCGCGCGCACGCGGATATCGCGCTGTGGGATCGGGATTTCCACGCGTGCTTTGCGCAGCGCGTCGTCAATCGCCCAGGTGTAGGCGGCGATCATTGCCTTGGGCCGCTTCACCGCATCCAGCTTAGGCCAAACGATCAGCTCAAAATTGAGCGAAGATCTGCCATAGCCGACGAGCCAGACTTGCGTGCGCCGATCTTCGGTATCGGCCAGCGTGAACGGCACTTCGCGCGCGGCCTCGATCACAGCTTCGCGCACCTTCTCCTTGTCGGCGCCGAGCGCGACATGGAACGGCACATGGATGCGCCGTGTCTCCCGCGCGCCGCGTCCAATTGATCATGGTGGTTTCGATCAGCTGCGAATTGGGCACGAGCAGGTAGACGTTATCATTGTTGCGCACGCGCGTGGCGCGCGGGCCGATCTCTTGCACCACCCCGCGCGTGCCATCTTGCAATTCGATATAATCGCCCATCTGCACGGCGCGATCGAAAACAAGCACCAGCCCGGACACGAATTCCTTGACGATGCCTTGGAGCCCAAGCCCAAGCCCCACGCCCAACGCGCCCGCGAACACGGCCACAGAAGACAGATCAAGCCCAAGGCTCGACAGCGCCGCGACAATGCCGAGCACGACAAGCCCGTAGGCCAGCACCTTCTCAGCGATGAAAAGCGCCGTGCTGCCCTCGCGCGTGCGCAGGCGCAGGCGCCGCAACGCAGAGCCGATCAGATAGGCCGCGAGCGCGAACCCCGTCATCAGCACGGCGCCCGCGATCAGGCCGCCAATGGTCAGGGTCGAATTGCCAAGGCGCAGCAATTCGATGGCGCCAATATCCTCAAGCCGCATCCAGCCACCTCCGCCTTCTCTATCGACCGCGTCGCAGAGCTATGCAATATTGCATTGCATAGCGCCGCGCTTGGGCGCCTGGGAGAGCGCCGTGAGTTCAATGGATTGGGACAAGCTCAAGACGTTCCATTTCGCCGCCGAGACCGGAAGCCTCACCGCAGCGGCCGAGAAGCTGGGCGTGAGCCAATCCTCGGTGAGCCGGCAGATCGCCGCGCTTGAGAACGATATGGGCGTGCCCCTCTTCCAACGGCACGCGCGCGGCCTGCTGCTGACAGGCCCCGGCATGGCGCTGCGTGAGTTCACGCGGGAAATGGCGGCCAACGCCGTGATCGCCGAATCCACGCTGAAAGATGCGCGCGAGAAGGTAATCGGGGATTTGAAGGTCACAGCGCCGGTGGCGTTCGGCTCGACCTGGCTTGCCCCGCGCCTTTCGCATTTTGCGGATTCCTATCCAGAAACGCGCCTGCAGATTATGCTCGATGACCGCGAATACGATCTGCTTAAGCTTGAAGCGGAATGCGCGATCCGGCTGTGGGCGGCCACGCACGCCGATCTTATCCAGCGCAAATTGCTCGACGTCACCGTCAGCCTTTACGCCTCAAGCGATTACATCAAGCGCCACGGCGCGCCCAAACATGTCGATGATCTCGATCATCATCGCATCATCGCCTACCAGGCCAATATCCCAACGCCGATGCGTGAGCTCGATTGGGCCCAGCGCGCCGGGCGCGAGGATGCAAAGCCCCGCCCGCCGCTGCTGGAAATCAATAATGTCTACGGCATGTTGCGCGCGGTGGAGAGCGGCTTTGGCATCGCCAGCGTGCCCGATTACATGGCGCGCGAGAGCCCGCATCTCGTGAAAGTGCTGCCCGACGTGATTGGGCCGAGCTTTGAGGTCTATTTCATCTATCCAAGCGATCTGAAGCGCTCAAAGCGCATCTCCGCCTTCCGCCAATTCCTGATCGAGCAAGCAGCGGATTGGAAGCCTTAAAGCGTCGGGACTTAAATGCGACCCACACGAAGTCCGTTGCTTTAGACGGCCAAGGCTTGGATCGAGGCGCTACCCGACCCAAGCCTCAATCGCTTTTGATCAGAGATCAGCGTAGCGCGAAACCGCAAACGTGTCGCACTGGCGCGCGTCGCCCGTGTCGAAGCCGCGGCGGAACCATTTCATGCGCTGGGCGCTTGAGCCGTGCGAGAATTGGTTGGGGTTCACATGGCCCTGGCTTTGGCGTTGCAGCGTGTCATCGCCAATTGCGTGGGCGGCGTTCAACGCCTCGCGCAGATCCGCTTCACTGATGTGCAGGTCCGCTTGGGCGCTGTGGCCCCACACGCCGGCGAAGCAATCGGCCTGAAGCTCAGTGCGCACGGAAACCTGGTTGTCGGTCTCGCCCGGCATGGGCCGGCGCATCGAGCCGATCAGGTTCTGAATGTGGTGGCCAACCTCGTGCGCGATCACATAGGCCTGGGCGAAATCGCCGGGCGCATTCAGGCGCGTTTCCATCGTCTGATAGAAGCTCGGGTCGATATAAAGATTGCTGTCTGCCGGGCAGTAGAAGGGCCCGATATTGGAATCGGCGTTGCCGCAGCCTGTCGTCACCGCGCCGGAAAACACGTGCAGCTCAGGATCGCGATAAGCGCCAGGGTTTGAGCCGTAATTCGGCAGCCGGCCTTGAGCAAATTGCTGCCGCCACACATCTTCGGTGGAGGCCAAAACTTGCGAAGAGAACACGCACGCCGCCTGCTGGGTATCGCACACTTGGCCTGCGCTCTGCACCTCCCCGCCGCCCATGCCCAGCATGCCCATCAAAGGCGCGCGCATGCCCGGCACAAAGAAATAGACGCCTAACAGCACAAGCCCGGCCAGCAACGCGCCGCGAATACCGAGCCGGCTGATAATCGCAAACAGCGCGCCGCCGCCAACACCGCCGCCACCGCCGCCGCGGCCCGAGCCGCGATCGCGGAAATTGTCTGACTGGCGTTGGTTGTCCATGCGCATGGGCGTGTCTCCTCCGTCCCGCGCCGCCGTTGTAGAGCCCCGCGCCGCAAAGCGGAAGCGATCACTCGGCGGAGAACAAATCTGGCTGCCCGCCTGGGCCGATGGCGCGGCGGAACTGGGTATGGTCGAGCGGCAGGCGCGGTTTATCGAGGCCCACCCGGCGGCAAGCGCGGGCGAAGCGATCGGCGATCATCTGCGCGTACGGCCCCTCCCCCTCTGGCGCTTGCCCCATTCGGGATCGTAATCGCGCCCGCCGCGCATTTGGCGCGCCAGCGCCATCACCCGCGCGGCGATCGGGAAAATGCGCGGCCAGCCATTCGCGGAACAGATCCTTGATCTCAAGCGGGAGCCGTAAAATCACGTAGCCGGCCGCGCTGGCGCCGGCCTGCGCGGCCGCTTCAAGGATCGCCTCGATCTCGTTGTCATTGATGCCCGGAATGATGGGGGCGAGCATCACGGTGACGGGCACGCCCGCATCCGCCAGCGCGCGCACCGCTTCAAGCCGGCGATGCGGCGCGGCGCGCGCGCGGCTCCATCACCCGCGCAATGCGCCGCTCCAGCGTGGTGATGGAGATCGCGGCTTTCGCTAGCCCGCGCGCGGCCATGGGCGCAAGAATATCGAGATCACGCAGCACAAGCTGGGATTTGGTGATGAGCGCGGTGGGGTGAAGCCAGCGCGCCAGCACCTCAAGGATCGCGCGCGTGATTCCATAGCCGCGCTTCGATCGGCTGATAAATATCCGTCACCCCGCCCAGCATGATGGTGCGCGGCTGATAGTTTGGCTTGGAAAGCGCCGCCTCCAACAAAGCGGCGGCGTTGGCCTTCACAAACAGCTTGGTCTCAAAATCGAGGCCAGGCGATAGGCCGACATAGGCGTGGTTAGGCCGCGCATAGCAATAGATGCAGCCGTGCTCACAGCCGCGATACGGATTGATCGATTGATCGAAGGAAATGTCGGGGCTTTGATTGGTGGAGATGATGCTCTTGGCCAGTTCCGGCGTGACGATGGTGTCCAGCCGCGCGATCTCCTCCCCGGCCCAGCCATCGTCGAAAGCTTCGACCGCGAAGCGCTCATAGCGGCCAGCAGCGTTGCTGCGCGCGCCGCGCCCGTGCAGATGATCCTTGCCCATGGCCTAGGACCATAATCCTACAAATAGAACAATACAAGAACATTATCCGCAGTAAAAAGGGCGCCGGGTGCGCCGGCGCCCTTAGCCTTGGGCGTTCTGCATTCTTAAGCCTGTTCTGTTTGCGCCTTGATGGCTGGCGGTTTCTGCGCTGGGCTTTAAGCCCAAAATTGCGCCGTCTGGTTCAGTGCGGCGTAAGCGACGGGCGTGAAAACGGCGATCGCGGCGATCAGGGCGTAAAGCTTGGTCATCTCGGTTTCTCCTTCGGATCACCTCGATCCGATGAAGAGAAGGTAGCGACGATGTGATCGGGCGGATGTGACGGCGGTAACGCGGCGGGCTATTCACCACCAAGGAAATGCAAGGAGTTGGATGGCATGCGCGATCCAGCGGCGCACCGCGCTGATGCGGGCGAACATGCCGCCAATGACGGCGCCAGCCGGGATCGCGATCATGAGCGCGATCCCGCTCGATAGAGCAAAGTTCAAAACGAGATAAAGGCCGAGCGCCGATAAAAGCGCGCTGATCCAGAATGTGAGCCAGAGATTGGCGGCGCGCTCAGTCCCGAAGGGGTCAACCTCGCGCATCCGCAAACCCCTAAAGCAGCATCGCCATCGGATCTTCTAAGAAGCCCTTGAACGCTTTCAGGAACGCAGCGCCTAGCGCGCCATCCACCACGCGGTGATCGCACGTCACGGTTACGCTCATCATCGTGGCGATGGCGAGCGCGTCGTTCTTCACCACCGGGCGCTTTTCGCCAGCGCCGATCGACATGATCATGCCGTGCGGCTCGTTGATGATGGAGGCGAAGCTCTTGATCCCCATCATGCCCATGTTGGAGATCGAGAACGTGCCGCCTTGGAATTCCTCGGGGCGCAGCCGCTTGGTGCGGGCGCGCTCGGCCAGATCGGCCATTTCGTGGCTGATCTGGGCAAGGCCCTTGGTTTCGGCCGCGAAGATGATCGGTGTGATGAGCCCGCCCGGAATGGCGACGGCCACGGCCACATCCGCATGGTGATGCAGCGCGATGCCATCAGGCGTGTAGCTGGCGTTGGCTTCCGGCACGATCTTGAGCGCGAGGGCCGCGGCCTTGATGCACATATCGTTGACGGAGATTTTCACGCCCTGATCGGCGAAGCGCTTGTTGATGTCGCCGCGCGCTTTCAGGAGGCCATCGATTTCGATGTCGATGTTCAGCGGGAAATGCGGCACGTCGCGGAAACTGTCTGTCATCCGCTTGGCGATGGTTTTGCGCATCATGTCGAGCGGAACAAGATCGTAGCTGCCTTGGCGGATGCCTTGGCTTTCCAGAGATTTGAACGGCGCCGGCGCTTGTGCGGCTGGCGCGCTGGGGCGCGCCACCTCGCGCGATTGCTGTGGCACGGCCTTATCGGCCGCGCGCGGCGCCTTAGCGGCGGCTTCGACATCGGCTTTGACGATGCGGCCATTGGGGCCAGAGCCCTTAAGCCCTGAAAGATCAATCCCGCCCTGCTCGGCCAGCCGGCGCGCCAGCGGCGAGGCGAAGGTGCGGTCGCCTTTGCTGGCCATGGGTTGCGCTGCTGCTTGCGCGGCCTTGGGCGCTTCGGCTTTCACCGTTTCCGCTTTCGGCGCTTCTTTTTTCGGCGCGGGCTTGGCCGCTTGCCCTTCGCCTTTCAGCCGCGCGATCGGGGTGTTGACCTTCACGCCCTCGGCGCCTTCGGCCACGAGAATTTCCTCGATCACGCCCTCATCGACAGCTTCGACCTCCATCGTCGCCTTATCGGTTTCAATCTCGGCGATGACTTGGCCCGGTTCGATCGTATCGCCGGCCTTCACGTGCCATTTGGTGAGGTTGCCTTCCTCCATGGTCGGCGACAGCGCGGGCATGGTGATCTCAATAGGCATCAGGAAGCTTTCCTCGATTGCAGCGCGACGTTCACAACGTCGGGCTTCCAGCGGTGCAGGAATGTCATGTAGGCGAGCACGCCATAGACGGAAACAAGGCCGACCCAGAGCAGCATGCGCACGATCCCATCGGTGCCGTCGCTCGTGTTCTCGATCGCGGCGCGGCCGGCTGCGGTTAAATTGCCTTCGGCGTCGATCTCATGCAGGCGCGCGATGAGGCCGGCATGCATCTGCTCGGCGCCGCGCATCACCACGACCAGCAGCGCCAAAATCAGCCCGATAAAAGCGAACGCGCCAAAGCGCGCCAAAAACATCGCCTCGCCTACGAAATAATTGAGCGCGACGATATAGGCGGAAACGACGGTAAAGATCAGCGACACCCCGATCAGCAGCACATTGGTGTACTCGATCAGCTGCTCGATAACCTCGCCTTCCTCCATGACGCGCGCTCCCGCTTAGCGATAGGTGACGGCCTTGGCCGCATCGACGATCTTATCCACGTTGGGCAGCGCCAACGCTTCGAGATTGGCGGCGTAAGCGAGCGGGGCGTCCACCTGATGCACGCGCGTGGGCGGCGCATCGAGATAATCGAAGGCTTCGCTCACCACGCGCGCGGCGATTTCGGCGCCGACGCCCGATTGGCCCCAGCCCTCTTCCACCGTGACGATGCGGTTGGTTTTCTTCACGCTCTCGATGATGGTTTCGGTGTCGAGCGGGCGGATGGTGCGCAGATCGATCACCTCCGCATCGATCCCCTCACCGGCGAGTTCTTCGGCGGCTTTCAGCGCGAGCCCCACCATGCGCGAATGCGCGGTGATGGTGACGTCCGCGCCTTGGCGGCGGATCTTGGCTTTGCCGATAGGCACGATCCAATCTTCAACGTCCGGAATCTCAAATTCCGTCCCGTAGAGCATTTCGTGCTCAAGAAAGACGACCGGGTTCGGATTGCGGATCGCGGCTTTGAGCAGGCCCTTGGCGTCGGCCGCATCGTACGGCGCGATGACGATGAGGCCGGGAACGTGGCTGTACCAGGACGAATAATCCTGGCTGTGCTGGGCCGCCACGCGCGCGGCCGCGCCGTTCGGCCCGCGGAAAACCACAGAGGATTTGATCTGCCCGCCGGACATATAGAGCGTCTTGGCGGCGGAATTGATGATCTGGTCAATCGCCTGCATCGCGAAATTCCAGGTCATGAATTCCACGATCGGCTTGAGCCCGGCCATCGCCGCGCCGACGCCAACGCCGGTGAAGCCGTGTTCGGTGATCGGCGTGTCGATCACGCGGCGCGCGCCGAACTCCTGCAAGAGCTCGCGGCTGACTTTGTACGCGCCCTGATATTCGGCCACTTCCTCGCCCATGAGGAATACGCGATCATCGCGGCGCATTTCCTCGGCCATGGCGTCGCGCAACGCATCGCGCACCGTGATCTTGATCATCTTGGCGCCGGCTGGAATTTCGGGATCGGCGGCGGGCTTGGCGGCCGCCGGCTTGGGCGCTTCGCTTTTGGCGGGCGCTTCCTGCTTGGGCGGCGCCTTGGATTCCTGCTTTGGCGGAGGCGCTTCGGATTCTCCGCCATCGAGCACGGCGATGGGCGTGTTGACCTTCACCCCTTGCGCGCCCTCTTCGACCAACAATTGGCTGATCACGCCTTCATCGACGGCTTCGACCTCCATGGTCGCCTTATCGGTTTCGATCTCGGCGATCACTTGGCCGGGCTCGATCGTATCACCGACCTTGACCAGCCATTTGGCCAGATTGCCCTCTTCCATCGTGGGCGAGAGCGCGGGCATGAGAATTTGCGTCATCAGGCGATGATCCCGAACAGAGCCAAAAAGATCAGCGCGCAGGCGATAATGCCGGCGAACCAGAACAATCCGCGCAAGGCCGGCCAGCCGAAGCCGTACCAGATGGCGTGCGCGATGCGTGAAAAGAAGAAGAGCTGCGCGCCTAGCACAGTCCATTGATTGGAAATATCGGCCACCGCCGCGATCAGCACAAGCGGGGCGAAGAACCAGAGGTTTTCGCGGAAATTATCGGTGAGCCGCTTCATCCGCGCCTGAAACAGCGTGGGCGGCTTGAGATTGTCGCGATTGTTCATCATCGCGACCGCGCCATTATTGGCCAGCCCAGAATAGGCCTGCACCATCACGACCACGAACAAGAGCGCGATCGTATAAGCCAGATACGTCAGTTCGACGCTCATGTTCTTATCCTCCCCCGCTCTTGTTATGCTTCGATGTAAACGTCCGTCAGCAATTCGCTAGGATCGGGCTCGGGGCTTTCTTTGCGCGAATTCGGCGCTTTCCGTCACCACCGTGCGGATTTCGCGGTCGATCTGCTTGAGCTCTTCCTCGCTGGCATGGCCCGCGTCGAGGATGAGCTTTTTCACATGCTCGATCGATCCTGCTTGGCTTTGACCGCGTCCACCTCTTCCTTGGTGCGATATTTCGCAGGATCGGACATCGAGTGGCCGCGATAGCGGTAGGTTTTCATTTCCAGCAGGTATGGCCCCTCGCCTGCGCGCGCACGCTCGACGGCGCGCTTGCCCGCTTCGCGCACGGCCACCACGTCCATGCCGTCCACTTCCTCGCCTTCGATGGCGAAGGCCGCGCCGCGTTTGTGCAGGTGCGTTTCGGCGGAGGAGCGCTGCACGCTCGTGCCCATGGCGTATTGGTTGTTTTCGATGATGAAGATCACCGGCAGCTTCCACAGCGAGGCCATGTTGAAGCTCTCATAGACCTGGCCCTGGTTGGCCGCGCCATCGCCGAAATAGGTGAGGCAGACTTTGCCATCGCCGCGATACTTATTGGCGAAGGCGATGCCGGTGCCGAGCGAGACTTGCGCGCCGACGATGCCGTGCCCGCCGTAGAACGCCTTCTCGATGCTGAACATGTGCATCGAGCCGCCCTTGCCCTTGGAATAGCCGCCGCTGCGGCCGGTCAGCTCAGCCATCACGCCGTTGGCGGTCATGCCGGCGGCCAGCATGTGGCCGTGGTCGCGATAGGCGGTGATCACCTGATCGCCATCCTTGAGCGCGGCCTGCATGCCCACCACCACGGCCTCCTGGCCGATATAGAGATGGCAAAACCCGCCAATCAGCCCCATGCCGTAAAGCTGGCCTGCCCGCTCTTCAAAGCGGCGGATCAGCAGCATGTCCTGATAATATTGAAGCAGCTCGTCCTTGCTCGCCTCGGCGGCATGGGAGCCATTCGCGCGTTTGGTCGCGGCGTTCGCCATATCTGAGTATCCTCCGCCGCGAGGTAAAGGCGCGCCCGTGCGCACTGTCCACCGTTCGCGGCGGGGTTCTCTTATGCGAATTTTACGGAGCTCGCCAACAAGCCTTGCGTTGCTGCAGTGCAGCAAGCGCCTCAGTGCTGATCGAGCGCGAAGACCATCTCTTCCGGGCTGCCCGCCGCCAAGGTGATACGGGCGCGCTCGTCGAGATAGTCTTTGTCGAGGCTCTCGGGCCGGAGCCGCGCGGCGCGCGCCTCAAGGCGTGATTGCTCCACGTCAAGCGCCGCGACGCGCTCTTCCAGCACGCGCTCCTGAGCTTGCAGATCCACGTAGGCGACAAGGCCCTGCCGGCCTGTAACGGCGTGCGCCGCCAAGTAAACGATGGCGCCGCCCAGTACGATATTCAGAGCTGTTGCGCCGTGCTTGCCCATCGTCCCCATCCCGATTCGGAGGGACGGTGAATCGTATTGGTAAAGGAATCGTATAGATTCCAAAATATTCTATTTTTGTTCTTATCTTCTAATTTCAATAGGTTATGAGTTAAATACTAGCGCTAGCCGTGAACAAACAGAGTCTCCCCACAAGAGCTTGGGGCGCGCCACTAGGAAAAAAATTCACCCTAAACACAGGCCGACGATGTTTTAGCCCTCCCCTGTTCAGGGGGCGTGGCGTACCGGGATTTCACTTGCGCAGCCGAACCACGGCGCGCGATAGATCGTGAAGCCGCTGTAATCTGCGATTCCATGGGTGAACGCGGCCATGAGGGCGTGAGCAAAGGACGACTTACCCATGAAGAACGCGAAGAACGCGGTGCGCGGCCTGTTGGCGGCGAGTGTGGCGGCGGCAACACTTATGTTCGGCGCGACCGCCGGCGCGCAGCAGCAGCAGGAAGAGGTTTCGCCGCACGTTCAGATCGTGATCGATCAATTTCGCCAAATCGTGCCGATGATGCAGCAACAGGGCTATCCGAATTTTGAGGTGATCGCGCTGAACGCCATCAATTCGGGCGCTACCGAGACGTTCAACTACACCGCCCAAGACAATGGCGACATCGTCTTCATCGCTGTCTGCGACGGTGATTGCACTAATCTTGACATGCGCGTGCGCAACGGCGGCGGCCTGATCGGCGAGGATGTGCTCGACGATAAACTGCCGATGGTTCAAGTGAACGCCAATGCGCGTCCGCTCTCGGTGGACACGATCATGGTGAACTGCACGGTGCAGCCCTGCGTATACGGCTTGGCTGTATTTCGCCGCTAATTAGCCGCAGCAAGATAAAGCGAAGGGAGAGCGCTTGGCGGCGCTCTCCCTTTTTCTTGGCCGATTGGCTGGACTTAAAGCAACGGACTTTAAATTCGCCTCAGTTCGATGGCGGGCTCTGAGCGAATTTAAAGGCCAAAGTTGCTTTAGAAACATTTGCATCTAAAACGTCTTTGAGGACTTAAATGCGACGGGTTGCTCGATCCATAGTGTGGGTCGCATTTAAGTCCCGACGCTTTAGCGGCCGATGATCGTGCCGGCGCCAGCGTACTCGCCCATATCGTCGAGCAGTTCGGCGATGCGGATCAATTGATTGTATTTCGCCGTGCGGTCGCTGCGGGCGAGCGATCCGGTTTTGATCTGGCCGCAATTGGTGGCGACGGCGAGATCGGCGATGGTGCTGTCCTCGGTTTCGCCGCTCCTGTGGCTCATCACGGCGCTGTAGCCGGCGCGCTGGGCCATCTCGACCACATCGAGCGTCTCGGTCAGCGTGCCGATCTGGTTGACCTTGATGAGGATGGAATTGGCGAGGCCGCGCTCCATGCCGATCGCCAGCCGCTCCATATTGGTGACGAAAAGATCATCGCCCACGAGCTGGCAGCGATCGCCCACCAATTCCGTCAGCGCCTTCCAGCCCTCAAAATCATCCTCGGACATGCCGTCCTCGATTGAGATGATCGGGTAGCGCGCAACAAGATCGGCCAGATATTTGGCGTGCGCCTCGGGCGAAAGCGATTTGCCCTCGCCTTCGAGTTCATACTTGCCGTTCTTGAAATACTCGGTCGAGGCGCAATCGAGCGCCAGCGCGATATCCTCGCCCGGCTTGTAGCCCGCTTTTTCAATGGCTTTCAGGATAAAGCCGATAGCTTCATCAGCGCTGGCGAGGTTCGGCGCAAAGCCGCCTTCATCACCCACATTGGTCGAATGGCCCGCGTCCTTGAGCTGTTTTTTCAGCGTGTGGAACACTTCAGCGCCCGCCCGCACGGCCTCGCCAATGCTCTCCGCGCCAATCGGCATGATCATGAATTCTTGGATGTCGATCGGGTTGTCCGCGTGGGCGCCGCCATTGACGATGTTCATCATCGGCGTGGGCAGCACGCGCGCCTGCACCCCGCCGAGATAGCGATAGAGCGGCGAGCCTGCGCTGGAGGCGGCGGCCTTCGCCACCGCAAGCGAGACGCCCAGGATCGAGTTAGCCCCGAGGCGCGCCTTATTCTTTGTGCCGTCGAGCTCGATCAGGATGGAATCGATGCGGCGCTGATCTTCGGCGTCGAGCCCCAGGACCGCGTTGGCGATCTCGCCATTGACGGCCTCCACCGCGTCGCGGACGCCCTTGCCGAGATAGCGATCGGGCTCGCCGTCGCGTTTTTCGACCGCTTCGTGCGCGCCGGTGGATGCGCCAGAGGGCACGGCGGCGCGGCCGAAGCCGCCATCCTCCAGCACGATATCGACCTCAACGGTTGGATTGCCGCGGCTGTCGAGGATTTCGCGGCCGATGATGTCGGCGATGCCGGTCATGGAATGATCTCGCTGGCTGGATTTTTGAGTAGCGCTTTACAGCGCGGGCGCATGCTTCGCGCAAGCGGCTTCCCCGCGCGAAACGTCACGGCTGGTCTGCAAGCAGCACAAAGCCCACGGCGCGCGAACGCCGCAGGCTGATGCACGCCTCAAAGCCGATTGGCTTAGTCTTCTTGCGCCTTAAGCACCTGGCGGCCGCGATACCGGCCGCTTTTCAGGTCCACATGGTGGGGGCGGCGCAGCTCGCCGCTTTCCTTGTCCTCGACATAGGCGTTCTTGCCGAGTTTATCGTGCGCGCGGCGCATGCCCCGCTTGGAGGGGGTGGTTTTTCGCTTCGGAACGGCCATGGCCGGAAAACTCCTGGATCCCGCAACGCGGGAAAGTGGGGGGCGGATACCCGATACCGGGCCAAGGGGCAAGGGCCTGGGGGCGCCCTAGCCACAAGGAACTTGGGCTTCCGGCCTTTTATCCGGGGGCGCCAGCACGGATCTGGGCTGGCGCGTCGGCCCCGCCGCGCCCCGCCAAGCGGAACGCCCGCCGGCTGGCGCTTTGGGCCCTGCCCTGCACCACGTGCAGAACCTCAGCTTCGACAACATCAGGTTCGGGCCGCCGGATGGCGGTAAACGCCGGCGGTTCGTGCCTCAAGCGCTGGGAGAGCGTGCCGGAGGAGATGCAGAGCGCCCGCGTGCCGTAGAGGCGCGCAGCGGCGAAATGCAGGTGCCCGCTGAGAAACAATTCCGCGCCTGCATTGGTAAGCGCCTCAAGCCCGCGCACGCCGCCGATGGTTTGGCCTTTGATCGGCGCATCGTTGGGCCAATCGAGCGGATGGTGGGTGATGACGATGCGCAGCGCGCCCGGCGCGGCTTTTTGCAACTCGGCGCCGGCCTCCGCTGTTTGTCCGCGCGAGATCGCCCCTTGCGCCCAATTGGCGCGCAGCTGCCATGCGCGCGCGGTGTTCACCGGCACGATGCTCCATTCCGGCGTGTGCCAGGCTTCAGTGCGAAGGCCGTGTGCGGCGCGATGAAAGCGCGTCCAAGGATAGAGCAAGCGGCCAAGCGGCTCGTAATACGGGACATCATGATTGCCGGGCGTGACAATAACCGGCGCAGCCAGCGCGCGCATCCATTCGCCCGCTGCGTCCAATTCATCGGCGCGGCCGTCCTGCGAAATATCGCCGGTGACGATCACGGCGTCGGGCTTGTTGTCCTCGACGTAGCGCGTTGCAGCGTCGATGGCGTTGCGATCCTCGTAGCCGAAATGCACGTCCGTGAAATGCGCCAACAGCAATGGCTCAGCCCTTCTCCAGCGCCAGCACGCGCACGCCCTTGGGATCATAGCTCACCCGCACGCGCGAGAAAAAATTGTGCGGTTCGCCGTCCAAAGTGGCGGGGATCATGCCCATCGACACCACATCGCCGACGCGGGCGGGCCATGTCTCCACGACGCTGTCATCTCGCCACCCCTCCCCCAGAGCGCGGACGCTCACGCGCGCAAGGTCAACAAAATGCTCAGCTTTCAGGTGCACCCATTCGAGCCCGCCGCCTTCAAGCCCGCCGCTAAAGGAAGGAAGCAGAGCGCCGACCGCCTCAGCCTTCTGGAAAGCAAGCCGTTCAGCGCGCGCGCGAATACGGCGCGTGAAAGCGCGCTTGAAATAAGAACCTAGCCGGCCGACCGCTTTGGGCAAATCGCCCTCGCGCGCCGCCTCTCTCGCGCGCGCCAGCACTGTCGGCGCGCCAAACATGGCGGCGACGAAGAACCGTTCGCCATTGGCGACGCCCGCCGGCATGCGCTTTTCGACGCCGCGTTCAAGCACGGCCGCGAGCGCCTCGGGCCAGGCCAGATCGCCATAGAGCGCCTTGGGCAAAATATTGAGCGTGCCGCCCGGCAAAAGCACAAGCGGCGCCGCATCGCGCGGCGCAAGCGCGGCGGCGGCGCGCGCGGTGCCGTCTCCGCCAAGAACGATGATCGCATCAAACTCTTTGGCGCGCGCCAGCAATTTGCGGGTCATGCGCTCGGCGCTCACAACCGCGTATTGAGAAACGCCCGCCGCCTTCAGCTGCTCAAGCAAACGCTCCCCGTCCCCCGGCTGCACGCTGCCGGCTTTTTCGTTGAACAGCACAAGCGCCTTATTCACCCGCTGGCGTGCGGGCGGCTCGACGAGGGAAAGGCCTGGTTCCATGGCGGAACAACGCGGGGGCGCGGCGCGAGTTCCGCCCGCCCGCCGCGCTGGCGAATTAAATGATATTGCCGCGCCTCATATCGCCTTCCACGCCGCGCAGCATTTGCGGGGCGGAGGTGCGGTCAAACCCGATCGCGGCGGTGTAATCGATCAGCGCGGCGTGCTCGGATTCATCAAAGCGCCCATCAGCCACGAACACCGCCATCAGCGCCTTGAGCAGCGCCATTTTCTGCTCACGCGAAAAGCTCGCTGACCGCGCCGTGAGGTAGGCCGTCAGTTCGGCTTTGCCCAGTTTGGCGTTGGCGAAAGCGTTATCCAGCACTGGAGGATCGATAGTGACGCCTGCAGTTTCAGTGAGCGCCTTGGCGATCGCCGCGCGCTCGGCGTCATTGACGCGCCCATCAATCTTGGCCGCGTTGACCAGCGCCTCCAGCACGAAATCCTCGTAACGCCCGCCGGTCGCGCTTGCGGCCTTCTGGGCGCGCATCAGCCGCACCAGCCACCCCCAGACGAACCAGGCGATCACCACGCCGATAATGCCGGCGATAAGCAGCGCGCCCTGGGCGCCGGTCTCGGCGGCGGCGGGCGCGGAAGCGACGGCGAAAGAGATCAAAGCGCTCATGATCCCGCCCTAGCGGCTCCGTTCTCCCCTGTCGATTAGAAAGGGAGCCAATCGCCGCCCTGGCGCGTATATCGCTGCACGATGGTTCTTCAATCCTTCCTCCGCGCCTCCGGCGTCGCCGCGCTTTTGGCCCTCACAGCGGGCTGCGTTTCTATCGGCGCGTTCAATCGTTTCACCCCCCATGACCCAGGCGCGCGCCAGCTCGCCCATGCCCTCGCCTATGGCGAGGGCGCACGGCGCACGCTTGACGTCTACGCCCCGGCGGCGGGCGCTGAAGGGGCGCCTGTGCTGGTGTTCATCTATGGCGGGGGTTGGCGCTCTGGCGTGAAGGAAGACTACAGCTTTGTCGGCGACGCGTTCGCCGCGCATGGGTTCGTCACCGTCATCCCCGATTATCGGCTCGCGCCGGAGACGCAATTTCCCGGCTTTGTTGAGGACGCCGCTGAGGCCATCGCGTGGGTTGAGGCCAATATCGCCGCCTATGGCGGCGATCCGCGCCGCATCGTGCTCGCCGGCCACAGCGCCGGCGCCTACAACGCCATGATGGCTGCGCTCGATGTTCGCTACGCGGCGGCGGCGGGCTTTGATCCCAGCGCGCTACGCGGCGTGATCGGCCTTGCTGGGCCCTATGGGTTTTATTTCAACAACCCCGTTATCGGCGCCGCCTTCGGCGATGCGCCCGATCCGGCGAATATGCATGCGATCAGTTTCGCGCGCGCGGATGCGCCGCCGCTTTTGCTGCTCACCGGAGACGCCGATCGCCGCGTTCCAGTGCGCGCCAGCGAAGAAATGGCCAGAGCGGCGCAAGAGGCGGGCGGGCAAGCTGAGCTGATCATCTACCCTGGCCTTGATCATCCAGGCATCCTGCAAGCGCTGGCGCCGGCGCGGCGCAACCGCGCGCCGGTGTTCGCGGACGCGCTGGCCTTCGCAGAGCGCGTGACGCGCTAGGCGGGCAAGCCGTCACGGAAGGCGATAAAATCGCCGCGTTCCAGCTTGATCCAACTCTCATTGCCGGTGAGCGGCTGGGTGGCGATCACGGTGACGATATCTTTCGGCGTTGTCTCCGCCGCGAAATCGACCTCGACATCCTCATCCAGCAGCGTCGCCGGCCCGAACGGGGCGCGGCGCGTGAGATAGCAAAGCCGTTTGGAGCAAAACACGTAGAGCGAGCGGCTGTCGCTCAGCATGGCGTTGAACACGCCATGGCTGTTGATCTCTTCAAACAGCGCCTTCACGGCGCGATCGAGCGCCTTGGGCGCGGGCAATGCGCTCCAACGCGCCGCGAGTTGATCGAGGATCCAGCAAAACGCGTGCTCGCTATCGGTGCCGCCCACCGGCTGATAGCGGCCAAGCGGACGTTTCTTCACGCCCTTAAGCTGGCCATTGTGTGCAAACACCCAGGTGCGCCCCCAAAGCTCGCGCGAGAACGGATGGGTGTTTTCCAGCGAAACCCGCCCGCGATTGGCGAGGCGCACATGCGCAATCACCACTCTGCTCTTGATCGGATAATTGGCGACCAGGTGCGCGAGCTCTGACTTTGCGCTCGGCTGCGGATCATGAAAACAGCGCGCGCCGCGCCCCGCATAGAAGGCAATGCCCCAGCCATCCTTATGCGGCCCTGTTGCGCCGCCGCGCTTGGCGAGGCCCGTGAAGGAAAAGCGAATGTCGGTGGGCACATTGGCGCTCATGCCGAGGAGTTCGCACATCACTTCACCGGCTATGGTAATTTAAGATCGGTGTAGCCCAACGCGTTCGACTCGACATTGTGCTCAAGCCACCATTGTCGCAAAGCGGAAAAATCGTCGATGTTTGCAAATGGCTGGTCCCACAAATGCATCACATCGAACTGAGCCGTTGCGACGCCAGTTACACAAGGCCCGTCACCGACAAGCTTCGAAGATATAAAATTGGCGATCTCAGCCAACTTTCGGTGCAGATTTGTTACCTCAGCCAGTACCAAGCGGAAATCCCCATTTACGCGACGGCGCTCCACCGCATCCGAGGCATGAAAGAGGAACTTATTTGCCGCATCTATGATGTCTTGGGCTAGCCACAATTGTCGATGGCCGCGTGGAGCGCAGGAAACACTGTATCCGCAATCCTGTCCTGCGGTGATCGGGCGTTTGGGGACGAGATGAGAGACAGCTCATCGAACGTCTCGTGTGCTAACTTCGCAAGCAGTGCACCCCGTGTGTCCACTGTCACCGGCACTCCTCGGGTTAGCTGCGCTATTGCCTCCTCCTCCACCGCAGCGAAGTCATACGGCCACCCTTCGCGACACACATAGGCTTCGCGACTGATAAGTCCTTTGTGCGCTTCAATATCCTTCGCCAAACGGCGAAGAGAAATTGTTCTAGAATCCCGGTCGACAAGCTTTCGAATGGCTATAGCCTGATCGGCCACCCATCCAAAGTCGATCATCTCGGCCAACACACCGCTAAACGTTGCGAGGCTCTTAGTAGGTGACCTGCGGGTTTCGTTCACGAGCCGGTACACAGCGTCTGCCCACAGCATGCTGCTAAACTGCGCTGAAATGCTTTGCTCATCCGTCGAGCACCAGCTTACCCACTGCTCGCGGCGACGCTTATACGCGCCAGGCATTAAACCAGCCTACTCTGCTCCAGCGCGGCGGCGATGAAGCTGGCGAAGAGCGGGTGCGGTTCAAACGGGCGGCTTTTCAGCTCGGGGTGATATTGCACGCCGATGAACCAGGGGTGATCGCGCCGCTCGACAATTTCCGGCAGCAGCCCATCAGGGCTCATGCCGGAAAAGATGAGGCCAGAGGCTTCGAGCTTTTCGCGATATTTGGTGTTCACCTCGTAGCGGTGGCGGTGGCGTTCGGAGATCGTCTCCCCGCCATAGATGTCCGCAACCCGGCTGCCGGGCTCAAGGGCGGCTGTATAGGCGCCCAGGCGCATCGTGCCGCCAAGATCGCCGGCCTTGTTGCGCTTTTTCGAGATCATTGCCCTTGAGCCATTCGGTCATCAGGCCAACGACCGGGTGCTTGCTTTCGCCGAACTCGGTTGAGCTTGCGCCCTTGAGGCCCGCTTGGTGACGGGCGGCTTCGATGCAGGCCATCTGCATGCCGAAGCAAATGCCAAAGAACGGCGCGTTGTGTTCGCGTGCGAACTGCACGGCGGCGATCTTGCCCTCGCTGCCGCGTTCGCCGAAGCCGCCGGGCACAAGGATGCCATGCACGCCGTGTAAATCTTCGTGCCAGGCATCACCCCGCTCTTCAAAGCGCTCGCTTTCGACCCAGCGGATATTGACCTTGACGTTGTTGGCGACGCCGCCGTGATGCAGCGCTTCGATCAGCGACTTATAGGCGTCCTTGAGTTCGGTATATTTGCCGACGACGCCGATCGTGACCTGCCCATCCGGCGTTTTCAGCCGTTTGACGATGGTTTCCCATTTGGCGAGATCGGGCTGCGGCGCAACCGATACACGGAAGTGCTTGAGCAATTCGGTGTCGAGCCCGGCGGCGTGATAGGCGATGGGCGCTTCGTAGATGGTTTCGAGATCGCGCGCTTCCACCACCGCGCTTTCGCGCACATTGCAGAACAGCGCGATCTTGCGCTTTTCATCCGCAGGGATCGGCCGGTCGCAACGGCAGAGCAGGATGTTGGGCTGAATGCCGATCGAGCGCAGCTCCTTGACGCTGTGCTGGGTCGGCTTGGTTTTCATCTCCCCGGCGCTGGGGATGTAAGGCAAAAGCGTAAGATGCACGAACGCGACTTGGCCGGGATCAAGCTCCTGGCCGAGTTGGCGGATGGCTTCAAAGAAGGGCAGCCCTTCAATATCGCCCACCGTGCCGCCGATTTCACACAGCACAAAATCCGCATCGCCGTGATCTGAGAGAATGAACTCTTTGATTGCGTTGGTGACGTGTGGGATCACCTGCACGGTGGCGCCGAGATAATCGCCGCGCCGTTCCTTGGCGATGATCTCCTGATAGATGCGCCCGGTGGTGATGTTGTCGCCCTGGGTGGCCGAAACGCCGGTGAAGCGCTCATAATGGCCAAGATCGAGATCAGTCTCGGCGCCGTCGTCGGTGACGAACACCTCCCCGTGCTGATACGGGCTCATCGTGCCGGGATCGACGTTGAGATAGGGGTCGAGCTTGCGGAGTCGGACCCGGTATCCCCGGGCTTGCAGGAGCGCGCCGAGAGCGGCGGAGGCGATGCCCTTCCCCAAGGAAGAAACCACCCCCGCCCGTAATGAACACGTAGCGCGCCATTGTCCTTTCCGCGTTTCAGCGCCGGCTGGGCCGGCCAAGCAAGCCGCTTATATAGTGGCGCTTATTGATCTGGCCCGGCGCGCTCGCGCCGCACGGTCTCTACGCCCGCGCTAGGATCAACCGATTCGGCCGCCGATACCTCAACCGGGAGAGGCTGCGGGGCTGGGTTTTGCGCCGCAGGGCGCGGCGCCGAAACGGGCGTTGCGGTTTCGCTGCGCGGCGCGCTCCGTTGTGCGGCGGCGGGCTGCAGCGAAGCGGCCTGCCGCGCTTCGATCGGGGCGGCGCGCGAGGCCGAAGCCGGCTCAGCGGCGCTGGCGCCCGAAGGGCCCGGCAGCACGGCGGCGGCCATTTCCGTAGCGGAGGGCGCGCGGCTCTCGGTCGGGTCCGGGGTCACGGGGGCGGCAGGTTCAGCATCTTCCGTCGGGCCGGGCGTCGCCGGCGCGGTGATCGGGGCGGTGCTGAGCGTATCGATCACAGAGCTTCTGGGCCCATCGCTCGCGCCGGAAAGCCAGGTGAGCAGCAGCGAAATGCCGAGGAAAAGCGCGCCCGCGATCCAGGTCAGGCGCGCCATCGCGTCGCTCGCGCCGCGGCCGCTCATCAGCGCACCGCCGCCGCCGCCGCCGCCAATCCCAAGCGCGCCGCCTTCCGAACGCTGCAGCAGCACAAGCCCCACCACGCACACCGACACGATGAGGTGGATGCTGAGGATGATCATGTCCATCGTAATGTGTGTCCCGTTGCGCGCCGCTACGCCCCCGCGAGGCGAGCGCGAAAACGCGCTCAATAACCGCTCAGCGGCGTGAACGCCAGTCTTTACGCCCGCGCATCTACAGCGCGGCCGGATGCGCCTTGATGATCGCCGCAAAGTCGGCGGCTTTAAGGCTCGCGCGGCCGACCAATGCGCCGTCCACCCCTTCGATTCCGAAGATATCCGCTGCGTTCTTCGGGTTCACCGAACCGCCATAGAGCACCCGCACGCTTTCGGCATCTTGGCCGTAGCGTCCCGCCAGCTCGGCCCGGACCACCGCATGGATTTCCCGGATTTCATCCAGGGTCGGGGTCCGGTTGCCGCCGATAGCCCAAACAGGCTCATAAGCCACCACGAGGCCGCGCGCCTGCGCGGGGTGCTGGCGCGCACCTGCGCCGCCACAACGGAAGCGGCCTCGCCGGCATTGCGCTCCGCCTCGGTTTCGCCGACGCAGGCGATCGGCGCCAGCCCCGCCGCTTGCGCCGCCTCCGCCTTCTGGCGGACCAGATCGTTGCTTTCGTGGTGAAATGCGCGACGCTCGGAATGGCCGACGATGACATAAGCGGCGCCCGCATCCGCCAGCATGGCGGCGCTGACCTCGCCTGTGCGGGCGGCGTCCTCGGCATTGGGGCTGCAATCTTGGGCGCCAACCGATACCGCATGTCCCGACAAGGCTTGCGCCGCCGCCGCCAAATAGACAGCGGGCGGGCAAATCAGCGCCTCGACCCGGCCAAGGGCCTCCCCCGCCGCCGCCTCGAGCGCCACGGCCTCGGCCAAGGCGGCGCGGCGGCCGTACATTTTCCAATTCCCTGCGATCAGCGGCTTGCGCGCGGCCATTCGTCCACCCTCTTTGTCTTGTTTCCGCCCCGGTCCCGGGCCATTGGCGGCGGTCAATTGCACCGCACCGGACCTAACATTACAGTCCCGCGCCTCACGCTTATCGGACCCACCCATGATCCTTCAATTCCGGAAGTTCTCAAAAAGCATCTTTGCGGCCGTTATTTTGGGGCTGGTGGGGCTTGCCATGGTGCTTTGGCTGCCGAGCGGGCAGTTCAGCGCCATTACCTCAAACGACATCGCCAAGGTCGGCAACTACACGGTCAGCCCTTTCCAGCTGACGCGCGAATTGCAGCGCAATCTGCGCATGCGGCGCGAGCAGACCGGCCAATCGATCACCCAGCAGGAGGCGATCGATGCGGGGATGCACAGCCAGATCCTGGATCAATTGATCAGCCGGCTCTCTTTCTACGCTTATGCCGACAAAATCGGCGTGAGCGCGAGCGATCGCCAGGTCGCCGAAGCCATCCGTGAAATTCCGCAAGTGCTGAACCCCGTCACCGGCCAATTTGACGCCACGAGCTATAATGCGTTCCTGCGTCAGATCGAGTACAGCCAGCCGGAGTTTGAGGCCGTCGCACGCGGGGATATGACTCAGCAAATGCTGATCGAAGCGCTGCTCGCGGGCGCGCGCTCGCCGACCTCGTACGGCGCGTTGATGCTCACATACCAAACCGAGAGCCGCGTGATCTCGCTTGCGGCGCTGCCAGCAAGCAGCGTTGGCCGAATTGATCCGCCGAACGAAGAACAATTGCAGGCGTTCTATGCGGAAAACGCCGCCAATCTGCGCTTGCCTGAATTCCGCGTCCTTACCTTCGTTATCGCGCGCCCTGAGGATTTTCTGAGCCGCGTCACTGTGTCGGAGGAAGATCTCGCCGCCGAGGTTGAAGCGCGCCGCCAGTCGATCGCGCAGCCCGAGCGTCGCTCCTACGTGCGCATCACCGCGCAGAACGAGCAGCAAGCCACAGAAATCAGCCAAAGGCTCGGGCGCGGGGGAAAGCCCGGCCGCAATCGCCGCCGCGCTCGGCGTGCAAAGCCAAACTGGCGAAAACCAAACCCGCGACGAGGTGCTCGACGCCGCCGTCGCGGAAGCTGTGTTCACCACCCCTGCGGGCGCGCCGGCGCGCGTTGTACGCGGCCGCTTGGCCCCGTTCGTGGTGGTTCGGGTGGAATCGGTTCAAGCCGCCCCGCCTGTTGATGTCGCGGCGCTGCGCACGCAATTGCGCGATGCGATCGCCCTCGACCACGCGGCGGACATGCTCAATGACGCCATCGGCGCGTTTGAAGATGCGCGCTCCAGCGGCGCGGGCATGGCGGAAGCTGCGCGCGCACATGGCCTCAGCGTGCTGACCACCCCGCCGATCACCGCTGATGGGCGCACCCAGCAAGGCCAAGTATTGGAAGCTCTCACGCCGCTCGCTGCGCCCACGACCGCAGCGTTCGAGACTGTGGAGGGCGAAGCGACGGACTTTCTGCCGTTCGACGGCGGAGACGTGATGGTGTCGGTGGATCGGGTCATACCCGCCTCGGTGCGCCCGCTTGAAGACGTGCGCGAGCCGCTGAGCGCAGGTTGGGTCAACCGCGAGCGCGGCCGCCGCCTCCAGGCCAAAGGCGCCGAAATCGCCGCCGCCGTGCGAGGCGGGCGGCCCTTGGCTGAGGTGGCGCGCGCCAACAATATGCGCATGGTGGCCAGCTCCGAGCAGGTGACGCGCCAAACCATCGGCGAACAAATCCCGGCGCGCGCCATGCCGGCGCAGATCTTCCAGGCGCGCCAAGGCGAAACCGCCGTCGACATCACAGCTGACGGTTCGCAATTGCTGGTGGCCGTGGTTGAACAAATCAACCGCGCGAACCCGCAAGAGGCGCCGGAATTGGTCGAGCAGGTGCGCACCGCAGACCAGCGCGTGCTCACCAATGCGCTCGCCGAGACTGTGTTCGGCGAAATCGCACGCCAAATGCGCCCAACCCGCAATCAGCGCGTGCTCGATCGCAATTTCGCGCCCAGCGCCGCAGAATGACGCGGCTGGACGTCGCGCCGAACGCGCAAACATTCGCCACCGCCTACGCCGCCGGCGGCGCCGCTGTTTGGGTGCGCGTGGTCAGCGATTTGGAAACGCCGGTCTCGGCGCTGCTGAAGCTTGGTGCGGAAAAGCCGGGCGTATTTTTGCTGGAGAGCGTTCAGGGCGGGGATTTCCGCGGCCGCTATTCGATCATCGGCCTTAAACCGGATCTTGTCTGGCGCGTGCGCGGCGGCGTTGCAGAAATCAGCCGCGGCGGCTTCAACGACAGCGCTTTCCGCCGTCAGCGCGACGCCCCGCTCAAGAGCTTGCGCAAGGTGCTTGCCCGTTCGGCGCTGGATTTGCCCGCGCCGCTGCCGCCGATGGCGGCGGGGCTGTTCGGCTATCTCGGCTATGACATGGTGCGGCATGTCGAGACGCTGCCGGATGCGGCGCCCGATCCGATTGGCGCGCCCGAAGCGCTGCTGATGCGCCCCACTGTCGTCGCCGTGTTTGATAACGTCACCGGCGAGATCACGCTGGTCACGCCTGCGCGCAAGCGCGCGGGCCAATCCGCCGAAGGCGCACACGCGGCCGCCGTAAAACGCCTCGAAGCGGTGCTGCGCACGCTCGACCGCCCGCTTAAGCGCAAGCCTCAGGGGCAAGCCGCACCGCCGATGGCCCCGGCGCAAGAGCCGCGCTCCAATTTCGATCGGGCGCCTACCGCGAGGTTGTGGAGCGCTGCAAGGGGTATGCGCGCGCCGGCGATGTGTTCCAAGTGGTGCCGAGCCAGCGCTTTTCGGCGCCGTTCGCGCTTTCGCCGTTCGCGCTCTATCGTTCGCTGCGGCGGCTCAATCCCTCGCCTTTTCTCTACTATCTCAATTTTGGCGGCTTCTCCGTGGTCGGCTCAAGCCCGGAAATCCTGGTGCGCAAGCGCGGCGAGACCATCACCATTCGCCCGATCGCCGGCACCCGCCCACGCGGGGCGACGCCTGCGGAAGATCACGCGCTCGAAGAAGAATTGCTCGCCGACCCGAAGGAACGCGCCGAGCACCTCATGCTGGTTGATCTTGCGCGCAACGATCTGGGCCGTGTGGCCAAGCGCGCCAGCGGCGGCAATCTGGGCGCAACCGCTGACGCCGGCTCAAAGCACGTGCGCGTCACCGATTCCTTCATCATAGAGCGCTACAGCCATGTCATGCATATCGTCTCCAACGTGGAAGGCGAACTGCGCGATGGGCTCAATGCGCTCGATGCGCTGATGGCCGGCTTCCCGCACGGCACCGTGACAGGCGCGCCGAAAATACGCGCCATGCAGATCATCAACGAACTCGAGCCGCATCGGCGCGGCATCTATGCAGGGGGCGTGGGCTATTTTGGCGCGGCTGGCGATATGGACACCTGCATCGCGCTGCGCACGGCGATCGTGAAGGACGGCCAGATCCACGTCCAGGCCGGCGGCGGCGTCGTGCTCGATAGCGAGGCCGACGCCGAATACGCCGAGACCCAGCATAAATCCCGCGCGGTTTTTCGCGCGGCGGCGGAAGCGTGGCGCTACTCATGAGCGAACCGGCTTTTCCGCTTTGTGTTTTCCGCTATGGTGCGCGCCCGATGCAGAACTGGCCCCTCCCCTCCCGATGGCGCACGAACGAACGCGATTAAACCTTCGTTCGTTCAGCAGTCAGGGGCAGCCATGATCCTCGTCATCGATAATTACGACAGTTTTGTCTACAATCTCGTCCATTACGTGGAAGATTTTGGCGTGCGCACCGATGTGGTGCGCAATGACGCGCTGACAGTCGCGCAAGCGCTGGCGCGCAAGCCGCATGCAATCATCCTCTCGCCTGGCCCCTGCACACCAAATGAAGCCGGCATCTGCCTTGAGCTATTGGCGAAGGCGCCTGAGGCCCTGCCGATCCTTGGCGTCTGCCTTGGCCATCAAGCGATGGGGCAAGCCTTTGGCGGGGATGTCATTCGCGCCAAGGAGATCATGCACGGTAAGACTTCGCCGGTGTCGCACGAAGGCGGCGGGCTGTTCCGCGGCCTTCCCTCCCCTTCCGCGCCACGCGCTATCATTCGCTGGCGGTCAAGCGCGAGACTTTCCCCGATTGCCTCAACATCGATGCATGGACCGAAGACGGCGAGGTGATGGGGCTTTCGCATAAAACCCGCCCGGTGTTCGGGGTGCAGTTTCATCCTGAATCCATCGCAAGCGAGCATGGCCACGCGATTGTCGGCAACTTTCTGAGCGCCGCAGGCATCAAATGACTCTCGCCGACCTCAACGCCAAGCTCGCACACACCGCACTTACGCCCGAAGAAATCGACGCCGCGTTCGCCCTCATCATGGACGGTGCGGCCGAGCATGCGGCGATCAAACGCTTCCTTGAACTCACCATCCCGCACATGGGCGATCCCGCCTGGATCGCGGGCGGAGCCAAGGCGCTGCGCGCGCGCATGGTGCGCGTTGCTGCGCCCGAAGGCGCGATTGATGTTTGCGGTACGGGCGGAGATGGCGCGCACACGCTCAACATCTCCTCGGCCGTCGCCTTCACCCTCGCCGGCGCGGGCGTGCCGGTGGCCAAGCACGGCAACCGGGCGATGAGTTCCAAATCCGGCGCCGCCGATGTGCTTGAAGCGCTCGGCGTGACGCTCACCGGCGACATCCCAACGCTCGAACGTGCATTGCGCGAGGCAGGCGTGGCGTTCTTGTTTGCACAAAACCATCACCCCGCCATGCGCCATGTCGCGGCCGCGCGGCGCGAGCTTGGCCAACGCACGATCTTCAATCTGCTGGGGCCGCTTTCCAACCCTGCGGGCGTGAAGCGCCAATTGATCGGCGTGTTCAGCCCGGATTTTCTGATGCCCGTCGCAGAAGCGCTGAAAGCGCTCGGCGCGGTGAAAGCGTGGGCGGTGCATGGCGCCGGCGGCCTTGATGAGCTTTCCGCCGCGCATGCGGAAGCCAACACCGTCGCCATTCTCGATACAGGCGCTGTCACCACGATGCACGCAACCATAGGGGCCGGCATCGATCCAGACATTCGCGGCGGAACCGCCAAAGAAAACGCCGCTGAGCTGCGCGCCCTGCTCGATGGCGGCGGCCGCCTGGGCCATCGCAACGCCGTGCTGGTCAACGCCGCCGCCGCGCTTGTCGTCGCCGGCCGCGCCAAGACTGTGCCCGAAGGCGTGCCGATCGCCGCGCAATCGCTTGATAGCGGCGCGGCGCGCGATGCGCTCGCCAAACTGATCGCAATCACCGAGGCCGCGCCATGAGCGTGCTTGAACGCATCATCGCCTATAAACGCCAGGAGGCGGCCGCGCGCAAAGCGGCCGCCTCGCAAGCCGAAATCGACGCCAAAGCCCGTGCGCAAGATGCCCCGCGCAGCTTTGCCCGCGCGCTGGAAGCTGGGCCGCTTGGCCTTATCGCCGAAATCAAAAAGGCCAGCCCCTCAAAAAGGCCTCATCCGCGCCGATTTTGATCCGCCCGCTTTGGCGCGCGCCTATGCCGATGGCGGGGCAAGTTGCTTGTCAGTGCTCACTGACGGCCCGAGCTTTCAAGGCGCGGATGACTATCTCATCGCCGCGCGCGCCGCCTGCGCGCTGCCGGTGCTGCGCAAGGATTTCATGGTCGATCCCTGGCAGATTGCGGAAAGCCGCGCGCTCGGCGCGGACGCCATCCTCATCATCATGGCCGCGCTGGATGATGTTCTTGCGCATGAGCTTTTCGCTGCTGCTGCGGGGTTTGGCATGGACGCGCTGGTGGAGGTTCATGACGAGGCGGAATTGGATCGGGCGCTTGGGCTCAACGCGCAGCTGATCGGCGTGAACAACCGCTCGCTCGCGACCTTTGAAACCGATCTTGGCGTCACCGAGCGCCTCGCGGCGCGTTTGCCGCCGGGCCCGCTTCTCGTTTCTGAGTCCGGGGATTTTTACGCACGCGGATGTGCAGCGCCTGAGCGCGGCGGGCGCCAAGGCGATCCTCGTCGGCGAAAGTCTGATGCGCCAGCAAGACGTCGCCGCCGCGACCCGATCACTACTGGGGCGTTAACCAAGCTAGACTTGACCAGTGGGTGGAACGGACATAGAACGGCGCATCGTTCACTATTTGGTCCAAAGTCATGCTGACGGCGAAACAAAAGAATTGCTGCTCTACATCCACGAGCGGATCAAAGAGACGGGCGTTTCCCCCTCTTTCGACGAAATGAAGGAGGCGCTCGATCTCGCGTCTAAATCCGGTATCCACCGCCTCATCACCGCGCTGGAAGAGCGCGGCTTCCTGCGCCGCTTGCCGCATCGGGCCCGCGCGCTTGAGGTGCTGAAACTGCCGGATTCGGCTGCGCCCGCCGCCCCGCCCAAAGGGCGCGGGGCGTTCAAGCCGGCCGTGGTCAGCGAAATCAGCGCCGGCGCGCGCGTGAGTTTGCCGGCTTGCCGATTTTGGGCCGCATCGCCGCCGGCGTGCCGATCGAGGCCCTGCAGAATGAGATTGGCCGCGTCGCCGCTCCGCCGGAATTGCTTGGCGCGGGCGATCATTACGCGCTTGAGGTCAAGGGCGATTCCATGATCGGCGCGGGCATCCTTGAAGGCGATGTCGTCATCCTCAAGCGCACCGAAGCCGCCGACAGCGGCGACATCGTGGTGGCGCTGATCGATAATGAGGAAGCCACGCTCAAGCGCTTGCGCAAGCGGGGCAATTCGATCGCGCTCGAAGCGGCCAACCCGGCTTATGAAACCCGCATCTTTGGGCCCGATCGCGTGGCCATCCAAGGCAAGCTGGTGGCGATGATCCGCCGCTACGTCTGATCGGCGCTTTCGGGCGCGGCGCGGCGCGTCCAGGGGCGCGCCGCTGATGCGGGCCAGGCGCGTGTGAGGCGCGGCGCGTTTTCAAGATAGACAAAGCCGCCGCCTTCGCGCGCGAGGCTTGGCGCATCGATCAGGATCGCGGGCGCGCAGCGGGCCGTGAAATCCGGCGGCGCCTCCAGGCGCGTGACGACAATAGCGCCAGGCGCGCAGGCGGCGTCAAAGCCACCCTCTGCCCGCACCAATGCGAACGCATGTCCAGGCGTCAGCTCAACAAAGCACGCGGCGTCCGTGCAGGCTTCCGGCGCGGCAAGCCGCGCCACGCGCGGCGCGGCAAGGCCAAGGATCGCCCCGATGCGCTCACGCGCATAGGTGGAGCGGCCGCGCCCGCTGATCAGCAGCCACGGCGCGCGCGCCTCGCCGCCGCGCACGAACACAGCGCGTAAATCCGCGTCAAACGCCACCGCCGGCTGTGCCGCGCCAATATAGAGCGCAAGGCTCGCTGCGAACGGAAAAAGCGCCATCCAACGCAAGCCCCCGCGCCACAAGCACGCCCACAGCATCGCAAACACGCATAGAATGAAGGCCGCAGCGGGCGGAGCCGGCAGCGCGCGCAACGCTTCGGGCCGCCCGCCGAACGTCGCGCCAATCGCGGCGATGAGATCAAGCGCGCTCGCCATCAGCTCAAGCGCCGGATCGGCAAGCCCAAACGGGCCAAGCACCGCCGCCGCGCCAGCCGCCGGCGCAACCAGGAATGACATGATGGGCGCGGCGAGCAGATTCGCTGGCAGCGAATACATCGAAAAGCGCTGAAAATGGTAGATCGCGAACGGATCGCTGGCCAAGCCGGCGACGAGTGAAATGAGGATCACCCCGCCAATGCCGCGCACGCTGGCCTGCATTGCCCCAATCAGCGGCCCCGGCGTTGGCAGTGCTGGCTCGTGCGGCGCGCGCTTGGTGATTTCAAACAGCGCCACCAGCGCCATGGTCGCGGCGAACGACATCTGAAAGCCAGGCTCCACCACCGCTTCTGGAAACAACAGCGTGATGATCAACGCCGCAAGCGCCAGCCCGCGCATGGAGATCGCCGGCCGATCCAGCAGGATCGCGCCGAACGCCACGCACGCCATCACGAACGCGCGCAGCGCCGGCACGCTTGAGCCGGAAATCACCAGATAGCCGGCAAGCGCCGTAAGCGCGCCCGATCGCGGCGAGCTTTTTTACCGGCCATCGCAGTGCAAGCGGCGGGATCAGCGAGAATGTCCAGAGCAGCGTCGCGAACACGAGCCCGCCAACCACGCCCATATGAATGCCCGAAACCGAAAGCAGATGCCCAAGGCCCGAGGTCCACAGCGCGTCATTGGTTGCGGTGTCGATCGTGGAGCGATCGCCCGTCACGAGCGCTGCTGCGATCGCCCCGCCACGCCCAGGCGCCGCGCGCTGGATGACGCCCGAGAGGTCATACCGCACAGCCGCAAGGCGCAAGCGCTGCTGATCGAGCCAATCATCGGGCGCTGCAAAGGCCGCGGGCCGGCAGCGGCCAATGCCGAAGCCGGTCGCGCCCAGCCGCTCGAACCAGGCCCGCCGCGCAAAATCATATGAGCCCGGCGCAAGCGGCCCCGATGGCGGGCCAAGCACGGCAAAGCAACGCGCCGCGCGCCCAGGCGCCAGCACGCCCGCCGCCGGCACGGCGACGCGCACATAGCGCGGCGGGCCCTCCACCCCTTCGATCTCCCGCACAAGCAGGCGCAGCCGCTGGCCGCGCTCACTGGAATCGATGCTGACGACCCAGCCCTCCACCGCCACAGGGCGCTCAAGCGCGGGAAACGCGGGTGTCGCCACCAGAGCAGCGCGCAGCTGCGCAGCGGCGAGGCCCAGCCCCATGGCGGCCGCCAGCACGCAAAGCCCCGCAAGCACCGCACGCGCCCGGAGCGCCCAGCTATCCGGATCCGGGCTTGGCCACGCCGCAAAGCCGTATCCGCCCGCCGCGCCCGCCAGCAGCAATCCAGCGCCCAGCCAAGGCGGAGGCGTCTCGGACGCCGTGAGCCAAAGCGCCGCGCCCGCGATCACCGCTGCCGGCGCCCACAAAATCCAGCGATCCCGCTGTAGCGCCCAAACATCGCGGAGCGCGCGGCTAGGAGAAAACGCGCCCGCCGTGCTACCACGCGCGCGTTTTTGAAAGGTCGCGTCACCCGATATGAGCGTCGTCACACGCTTTGCCCCCTCCCCCACAGGTTACCTCCATATTGGGGGGCGCGCACGGCGCTTTTTAACTGGCTCTACGCCCGCAAGATGGGCGGAACCTATTTGCTGCGGATCGAGGATACCGACCGCGCCCGCTCCACGCCTGAAGCCATCGCCGCGATCCTGGATGGGCTCGATTGGCTCGGGCTCTCGCACGATGGCGAGATCACCTATCAATTCGCGCGCGCGGCGCGGCACCGGGAGGTGGCCGAAGCGATGATCGCGCGCGGGACGGCGTTCCGCTGCTACGCCACGCCCGAGGAGGTTGAGGCGCTGCGCGCCGAGGCGCACGCCGAGGGCCGCGCGATCCGCTCCCCCTACCGCGACGGCAAAACTGCGCCATCTACGGACGCGCCCTTCGTCGTGCGTCTGCGTGCGCCCGACGCGGGCGAAGTGATCAATGAGGATCTCATCCAGGGCCGCGTCAGCATCGCCGCGCGCGATATCGATGATCTTGTCTTGCTGCGCGCCGACGGCAATCCCACCTACATGCTATCGGTCGTCGTGGACGATCATGACATGGGCGTGACGCACGTGATCCGCGGCGATGATCACCTCACCAATGCGGCCCGGCAAATTCCGATCTATCAGGCGATGGGCTGGGATATCCCGCGCTTTGCGCACGTGCCGCTGATCCATGGCGAGGATGGCAAAAAACTTTCCAAACGCCATGGCGCGCAAGCGGTGCATGAATGGCGCGACATGGGCTATCTGCCCGAAGCGATGAACGCCTATCTGATGCGCCTTGGCTGGAGCCCTGGCCATGACGAGATCATTTCCAAGGAAGAGGCGATCCCGCACTTTGAGCTCAACCAGATCGGCAAGGCGCCGTCGCGTCTCGATTTCAAGAAGCTCGACTCCGTCAACGCCCACTTCATGGCCCTCGCCGATGACGTGCGGATCGCCGCGCTTTTAAGCGCAGAGATTGAAAAATCACGGACACTTGACGCAGCGCAGCGCGTGCTCCTCGCCCGCGCCGCGCCGCTGCTTAAAAAGCGTGCAAAAACCGTGCTTGAACTGGCGGAACAGGCCCAATTCCTGCTGGCCGCACGTCCGCTTAAGCTTGACGCACGTGCACAATCTCTGATGAAAGACGACTTCAAGCAGCGTCTGAAGCGCCTGCACGACCAGCTGGCCGCACAGCCCGATTGGGAGCATGCGGCCCTCGCCAGCGCGCTTAAGGCTTTCGCTACAGAAGAAGGCGTTGGATTGGGCCAGATCGGCCCAGGCTTACGTGCGGCGCTTTCTGGCGGATTGCCCGCGCCCGATCTCGGGCAGGCATTGGAATTGTTAGGCCGTGAAGAAGCGCTCGCGCGGATCGCGGATCAAGTTTGAGGATGGCCCGATGGAAAGCAAACTGACGAAGAAGGCTCCGGCCACGCTCAACGTGAACGGCAAACAACTCGAATTGCCCGTCTATGGCGGCAGCGTGGGGCCTGACGTTGTCGATATTCGCAAGCTCTACAGCGAAGCGGATGTGTTCACCTTCGATCCGGGCTTTACCTCAACCGGCTCATGCGAAAGCCAGATCACCTATATCGACGGCGATGAAGGCACCCTGCTCTATCGCGGTTATCCGATCGATCAATTGGCCGAGCACTCAAGCTTCATCGAAGTCTGTTATCTGCTGCTGAACGGCGAGCTGCCGAGCCCGGCTCAGCTCAAAGATTTCGATAAAACGATCACCTATCACACGATGCTGCACGCGCAGTTCGATCGTTTCTTTGAAGGCTTCCGCCGCGACGCGCACCCGATGGCGATCATGGTCGGCACCGTGGGGGCGCTCGCTGCTTTCTACCACGACAGCACCGACATCAACGACGCCCGCCAGCGCATGATCGCCAGCCACCGCCTGATCGCGAAAATGCCGACGATCGCGGCGCGCGCCTTCAAGTATCACGTCGGCCAACCGTTCGTGAGCCCGCGCAATGAGCTCGACTATGCGTCGAACTTCCTGCGCATGTGCTTTGCCGTGCCGGCCGAGGATTATGAGGTGAACCCCGTCCTCGCGCGCGATGGATGTGTTTTTCATCCTGCACGCCGATCACGAACAGAACGCCTCGACCTCGACGGTGCGCCTTGCAGGCTCATCCGGCGCCAATCCGTTTGCCTGCATCAGCTCAGGCATCGCCTGCCTTTGGGGCCCCGCCCATGGCGGCGCCAATGAAGCGGCGCTCAACATGCTCGAAGAAATCGGCACGGTGGAAAACATCCCCGATTTCATTCAGCGCGTGAAAAACAAAGACGCCAACACCCGCCTGATGGGCTTTGGCCACCGCGTTTACAAAAACTACGATCCGCGCGCCAAGGCGATGCAGAAGCTCTGCCACCAGGTGCTCAAGGAAGTCGGCGCGGAAAATACCCCGCTGCTGCAGGTGGCGATGGAACTCGAAAAGATCGCGCTGAGCGATGAGTATTTCGTCTCGCGCAAGCTCTATCCGAACATCGATTTCTATTCGGGCATCACGCTGCGCGCGATGGGCTTCCCGACCTCGATGTTCACCGTGCTGTTTGCGGTGGCCCGCACCGTGGGCTGGATCGCGCAATGGACGGAGATGATGGAAGATCCGAGCCAGAAGATCGGCCGCCCGCGCCAAGCCTATACCGGCCCGACGCGCCGAGACTATGTGGGCAAGGACAAGCGCTAAGCGCTTAGCGCTTAGCCGTTCAAAACTGAAAGCACAGCGCCTGCGGCGATCTCCGCTGCGGGCGTTTTTCCGCGCCCCATGCGCGAGAGCGCCTCGTTTTGCAGATCGACCTGCGCCGCGCGCGCGCGGGCGTCATCCAGCAAAGGCGCGGCCGCGCGCGCGACATTTTCCGGCGTGAAGCGTGTTTGAATAAATTCAGGCGCCACTTCGGCGTCGGCCGCGACATTCATCAGCGTGGCGTATTTGCTCTTGAACAAAAACAATCGCGCCGCGACCCAGGTGATCCAGCCGAGCTTGTAGCCCACCACCACGGGCGTTCCCTGCAGCGCCACCTCTGTCGTCACCGTACCCGATGCGGCGAGCGCCACCGTCGCGGCCGCGAACGCATCATCCTTTTCACGCTCATCAACGATCGCCGCGCCCTCAGGCGCTTGCGCCAGCACCGCCTCGCGCACCGGCTGCGCAACAACGACAAGCAGCCGCACATCCCTATCCCGATCCAGCAAATGCGCCGCTTGCCACAGCGTTGGGCCGACGCGCCGGATTTCGCTGCCGCGGCTGCCGGGCAGCACAAGGATCACCTTCTCGTCGGCGCTCCAGCCTTGGCGCGCGCGCAACGCCGCGCCATCGCCCGGCTTGTAGCGCCCGAGCGCGGGATGGCCGCACACCGTGCAAGGCAAACCGAACGGCTCGTAAAACGGCGTCTCAAAATCATGGATGCAGATGAGATGATCGACGGCGGCGGCGAGCGTTTTGGCGCGCCCAGGCCGGCTCGCCCACACTTGCGGGCCGACATATTTGACGAGCTTGATGTGCGGCGCCGCCGCCCGCACGCCGCGCGCAACGCGCAACGTAAAGCCCCAGGAATCGATCAGAACCACCACGTCGGGCTTGGCTGCAAGCACCGCGGCGACCGTCGCCTCAACCGCCGCCTTCACGCGCTTATACGCCAGCAAGCCGTCCACAAAGCCAAGGATCGCAAGCCCCGAGATATCGGCTTGGGCTTTCGATGCCCGCCTCGCGCATCGCCGCGCCGCCGACGCCAACCAGATCTACGCTCCGATCACGCGCCCTCAGCGCACGCGCGAGGTCAGCGCCCAGCGCATCCCCAGATGCTTCGGCCGCGACAAGAAAAATCCGCACGCTCATTGCGCGCTCGCGGGCTCGCCCACGTCGGCCGGGGTGAAGCCAAACACAAAAGCCCCGCCGCATCCGCCGCCGCGATCAGCTCCGCGCGCCGCGCCACAAGCGCCCCGCCGGCCTCCACCGCGATGCCGGCAAGCCCCGCGCGCGCTGCGCCCTCGATCGTCCGCACGCCGATCGTCGGCAGATCGATACGGCGTTCCTGGATCGGCTTTGGCCGTTTCACGAGAACGCCGCGCCGGCTTTGCGCCACCCCGCGCAGCCGCTCTGGCAGCTCAGCCACGCGCGCGAGCATGAGATCGGTGCCTTCCTGCGCCTCGACGGCCAGCACCAAGCCATCGCACACCACCACGCCCTGCCCAATATCGAGCGCGCCTGTGGCGGCGGCGACCTTCGCCGCGCGGGCGATGTCTTGCCTGTGCGCATCCGATGGCGCGTGCGCGCCCCATGCGCCGGGTTGGGCCAGCAGATCCGCCATCGCGGCTTCCGCGCCAATTACCCTAAAGCCAGCTTTCTCATGCGCGCCCAGCACCGCGCGCAACAGCGCATCGTCACCTTGTGGGGCCGCTTCTAAAAGCGCCGGCAGCATCGCGATCGCGCCTGCGTCAAGCTCCAGCGTGCGCGGGTCCACGCGCGGCACCTGGCCGATCAGCACGATCGCCTCGCAGCCGGCGGCGCGCAGCGCGTCCATGCGCGCGCCCATGGCGCCGAGGCCAAGGCTCACGCCAGGATGCGCTTCAAGCGCAACATCCGCAAAAGGGCTTATGCGGGCGACGAAATAAGGCCGACCGCTGGCGGCGCAATGTTCGGCCATCAGGATGGGAAGCTCGCCCCCGCCGGCGATGATGCCGATCTTGGCCGCGCTCATCTCAATCCCGCGGCATGCAAAGCGGGCGCGCCGCATCGGCGCGGATGAAGGAGACAATCTCCATCACATGCGGGTTTTCCGCATAGAGCTGGGCGCAATCGACGAGGCGCTCCTGGAAAGTGCCTTCTTCCGCAAACAGCAAGCGATAGGCGGCGCGCAGATCGTGAATTTGCTCACGCGTGAACGCACGGCGCTTAAGGCCAACCACATTCAGGCCCGCAAGATGGGCGTGATTGCCGATGGCGGAGCCGAACGGAATGAGGTCGGTCGTCATCAACGCGGAGGCGCCGACGAAGGCATGGCGCCCAACACGCCCATGTTGGTGCACGCCCGAAAGCCCGCCCAGAAAGGCGAAATCGCCCACCTTCACATGGCCGCCAATGGTCGCCGTTTGCGCCATGATCACGTTGTTGCCGACGTCGCAATCGTGCGCGACATGGCAATTGCCCATGATCAGGCAATCATTGCCGATCGTGGTGACAGCCCGCCCCCGCACCGTGCCGCGCGCGAGCGTGGCGTGCTCACGGATCACGTTGCGATCGCCGATGATGAGTTTGGTCGGCTCGCCCTTGTAGGAAAGATCCTGCGGCGTGCCGCCAAGGCCGGCGAACGGGAATACGGTGTTGTCCTCACCGAGTTCGGTGTGGCTCTCGATGAAAACATGCGCGATGAGCCGGCTGCGCGCGCCGATCTTGACGCTCGGGCCGATCACGCAGCCTGGGCCAATCTCCACATCCGCGGCGAACTCTGCGCTGGGATCGATCACGGCGGTGGCGTGGATTTTTGCGCTCATGGGCGATCGGCCTTCATCGCGGCAAATTCGCAATCGGTGACAAGCTCGCCGCGCACTTCAACGCGTCCGCGGAACTTGAAAATATTGCGCCGCTGGAACAGCACCTCCACCGGCATCTCCATCACATCGCCCGGCATCACCGGCTTCCTGAAGCGCGCGTTCTCAACCGACATGAACAGGATGAGGTGCTTGCTGATATCAGCTTCCAGCGTTTTGGACATGAGCAGCGCGCCCGTCTGCGCCAGCGCTTCGATCTGCAACACGCCCGGCATCACCGGCGCGCCGGGAAAGTGCCCAGGGAAAAACGGCTCGTTCACGGTCACGTTCTTGATGCCGCGGATCGAGGTGTTGGCGATGTAATCGACGGCGCGGTCAATCAAAAGGAACGGATAGCGATGCGGCAGGCGCTGCAAGATCTCGCCAATCTCGATCGCGTCCGCGGCGGTGTTTTGGGTCTCGGTCAAATCATTTGCCTTCATTGCGCGCCCCCGCCTTGCGGCTCAACCAGGCTTGCTCACGCAGCCATTTGCGGAGCGGCTTGGCCGGATAGCCGCTCCAAACCTCCCCGGCCGGCACGTCTTGGAACACCCCAGCCCCGCCCGCAAGCGTTGCGCCTTGGCCGACGACGATATGATCGGCCGTGCCGACCCGCCCGCCCATGGTGACGCCATCGGCGATTTCGCACGAGCCTGAAACGCCGCCGAAAGCGGCGATCATCACGCCTCTGCCGATGCTGCAATTGTGCGCGACATGGCAAAGATTATCGATCTTCGCGCCCTCGCCGATCAGCGTGTCGTCGAACACGCCGCGATCGATGGTGGAATTGGCGCCGATCGTCACCCTATCCTGAATAATCACGCGCCCCAGGTGCGGCACGTCCACCGGATCGGCCGCGCCGCCCGCGACGCCGAAGCCAGCCTCGCCAATCACCGCGCCGGCAAGGATGACGACGTCATCACCCAGCAAGGCAAAGGCGATCGAAGCCCGCGCGCCGATCTGCGTGCGCCGCCCAATCGCGACCCCAGGCCCAATCACCGCATTGGGGCCGATCACAGCGCCAGCGCCAATCTGAGCGCCCGCGCCGATCACCACGCCGGGGCCAATGCGCGCGCCCTCCTCAATCTCCGCGCTGGGATCGATCGCGACGCCCGCTTCAAACCCACGCGGCTTAAACAGCGCCGGCGCCAGCCGCGCAAACGCCGCACGCGGCTTATCGGCAAAAATCAGCGCGCCAGCTTTTGGGGCCAGATGCGCCAGCGCGGGATTGATCACGCAAGCGGCCGGGGCGCTTTCGAGCGGAACCGCGCGTTTGCTTTCATAATAGCAAAGGTCGAGCGGCCCAGCCTTCGTGGCTGGTGCGGCGCCCGAAACCAAGCGGTCGGCGTCGCCGCCGATATCCGCCGAAGGCGCAAGCGCCCGGACCGTTACCGGTCCGAGCGCCTCGTAGAAGCGGGGATCGATCATGGACCCGCCTTTATCGCATTTCGCGACTTATTGCGCGGGTTGTTGGCCCTGGCATTGCGCCACAGGCCGGCGCGAGACATTGGCGACTCGCGTGGCCTGGTTCTGATCAAGCTGCTGGATCACGGTGTTGGTCACATCGATATCCGGCTGTGAAATCAGCACGTTGGAGGCGTCAATCACGGCCGTCGCGCTGCGGCGCTCCATCTCGGCGCGGATCACCGGGCGCACCACGGCGTCAAATTCACGAAGCGTCAGCGCTTGGGTGCATTCGAGATCACCCTGCAGCGTGGCGCTGCGCACCTGAAATTGCTGCGCGCGCGTTTCCAGCGCCTGCAGCGCCGGGCCGTGCGTGGCGTGCGCCCGCACCTGCTCACGCGTCAGGTTGCGCGTGGCGTTGATGAGGCGCTGGCGCTCCTGCTCGATCGCTTGGCCTTCGGGCTGAAGCGCAGCTGCTTCCTGCTGGATCGCAGCGGCGACGCCCTGCAATTTCGTGGTCATATCGCGGCCAAGCGCAGCCTCGGCTGCGATGCGGCCATAGTCCACGACAACGACGCCGCCGCTCGATGCGCCGCGGCGTTGAGCCTGGGCGTCTGGCGCGGTCACAAACGCCGCCGCGACGAGGGCGGCTGCGGCAAAACTAATCATAACACGCATGGGTGCGCTCTCTCCTTAGAAACGGGTCCGGGTTGAGAACCGGAATTGCTCGCGCCGATCATATTCTTCGTATTCGAGCGGCTGCGAGAGGTCGAACTGAACAGGGCCAAATGGGAATCCCAATAAATGCTCACCCCCGCCGCGACGCGCATACTCGCTGAGTCGTCGACGATGAGCCGGTTCGCGCCGTTGAGATCGACCATCTGCCGGCTGGCGGTGTCCACCATCCCGAGGGTGCCAAACTCAACGAACGCGGCGGCGCCAACGCCATAGGATTCCGGCAGCGGCAACGGAACATCCATCTGCAGCGTGCCGATCGCATAGAGGTTGCCGCCGATCGCATCGCCGCGCTGCACCATCTCGCCCGTCACGTCATCGACGAGCAATTGGCGCGGGCCGATGCCGGCGACATCGAAGCCGCGGAACGAGGAACCGCCTTTGAAGAAGCGGTCATTGATGCGCACGTCGTCGCCGCCCCAGCCCATGATGTAGCCCGCGCTGCCGCGCAGCATCGAAGCCAGCCGGCCCAAGGCAGGCCGTAATAGATGCCGGCCTCGATCTCAGAGCGGAGATAATTCACTTCCCCGCCAACGCCGGCGATGTCCTGGCGCAATTGCAGATCATAGCCGCGCGTGGCGTTGATGATATTGTTCCGCTGATCCCAATTGACCGTGAAGCCCAGCATTGAGGTGATGAAATCACCTTCCTGGGCGCAGATCAGCGGCCGCTGGGTGTTGGCCGGGTTGCACTGATCGATCACCGGCGTCAGCGGGTTGTTGTCGTGATCGATGTAGATATCGGCGATTTCGGTTTCGTCTTGGATCAACGAATAGGTGATGCCAAGGCTGGTGCGCTCCGCCACGGGGAAGCTCGTGCGCAGCCCGATGCCGGTTGAGATGTTCTCAAACGAGGATTGATCGAGGAAATCGGTGCGCAGCGAGTAGATGTCAAAACCGGCGGCCACCTCCCGATCCATAAAGCGCGGCTCGGTGAAGCGCAGGTCCACTTGCTGGCGATAAGAGCTGGTGGAGGCGCGCAGACGCAAGAACTGGCCGCGCCCGCGCAAATTGCGTTCGGTGATCGAAAGATCGAACAGCAAATTTTCCGTCGAGGAAAAGCCCGCCGCAAACGCAAGCTCGCCTGTGGATTCCTCGGCCACCGCAACCGTGACGACACCACGATCAGGCTGAGAGCCAAGGCGATCTTCCACCGTCACCGAGCTGAAGAAGCCAAGCGCCTGGATACGCTGACGCGAGCGGTCCAGCAGCACGCGGTTGAACGCATCGCCCTCATTCACGCGCAATTCACGCCGGATCACACGGTCAATCGTGCGCGTATTGCCGACGATATCGATCCGCTCAATGTAAACGCGCGCGCCTTCATTGACCTCGAAGGTGAGATTGACGACGCGATTTTCGCGATCCCGTTCAACCAGCGGCACGATATCGACGTTCGCATAGCCAACCGTGCCGGCGACATACGTCATCGCGTCGATCGCATCTTCGATCTGCGAGCCGCGGAACACATCGCCTTGGCGGATCGGGATCACGCTCTGCAGCATTTCCGGCGACAGCCGATCAAGCTGGGCGACAACATTCACCTGGCCAAATTCATAGCGAACGCCCTCATCGAGCGTGAAGGTGATGAAAAAATCGCGCTGATCGGGCGTGAGTTCGGCAACCGCCGAAACGACGCGGAAATCAGCAAAGCCCCGGTTGTTGTAATACTGGCGCAGCTGCTCGCGGTCATATTCGAGGCGGTCTGGGTCGTAATTGTCGTTGCTCTGGAAGAAATTCCACCAGGAAGAGCGCGTCGTCGCGATCGCGTCGCGCAGCGTGCGATCGGTAAATTCGCTGTTGCCGATGAAGTTGATGTCGCGCACGCCCGTCACCGGGCCCTCGTCCACCTCAAAAATGAGATCGACGCGGTTTTGATCCAGCTCGCGCACTTGCGGCGTCACTTGCGCGGCAAACCGGCCCGAGCGGCGATACACTTCGATGATGCGCTGCACGTCCGCCTGCGCGCGCGCCGGCGTGAAGGTCGAGCGTGGCCGCGCCTGCACTTCCTTCAGGAGATCTTCCTGATCGAGCGTGCGCATGCCTTCAAAGATCACGCGGTTGATGATCGGGTTTTCGATCACCGCGACGATGAGATCGCCGCCGCGTTGTTCAATCTGCACGTCGGCAAAAAGGCCGGTGGCGAACAGCGTCTTTAAGCTCATGTCGATGCGTTCGGCGTCGAACGTGTCGCCGGGGCGCACCAGGAGATAGGAGGAGATCGTCGCCGCCTCGATCCGCTGGTTGCCCTGCACGACGATGCGCCGGATCGCGGCGCCTTGCTCAGCCGCCGCTTCGGGCGCAGCGCCCTGCTGGGCGTAAGCATCGCCTGGGGCGATCAGCGCACCCCCGGCGCCGACGGTCACGACGCAACCGACCGCGCCCGCCACGACATCTCGCAGTACCCGCTTCATCAAGCCCTCGACGCATTCAGGCGCTTCCCCCGCGCCTGTTGATTTTTAAGACCCCATCCCGCCGATAAAGACAAGGACGAGGCGCTGCTACTGCGCGCCCGGAAGCAGGCGCGTGATATCGTTCCAGGTGGCGAACAAAAACAAACTCGCCATCACGGCGAATCCGGCGCGGTAGGCCCATTCCTGTGCAACCGCCGGCAGCGGCTTGCCCCCGCGCACGCCTTCGATGGCGTAAAACAGCAAGTGCCCGCCATCGAGGATCGGGATCGGCAACAAATTGACGATGCCCACCGCCACCGAAAGCACCGCCGCAAGCGACAAAAGCGAAAGCGCCAAAAGGCCCAGGCGCGGCAGCAACCCGCCGCCATCAGACGGCCCGCCGTTCAGCGCGCTCGACGCCACTTGGCCTGAAACATTGAAAATGCCGACGGGGCCGGCGATCTGGTCCCCGATTCGCGGCCGGCGAAGATCGCGCCGATATACTGGCCCGTCTTGGCGACGATATCCCACGTATTGGCCGCGCCCGCGCCGATCGCGCTGATCGGGCCATAGCGCTCAATGCGGCGCTCTGAGTCGAGCACCAGCGGCCCATAGACGCCGATCAGGCCGCGCGCGCCTTCACGGCGCGGCGTGGCGCTGATCGCGCTGCGCACGCCGTCACGCTCGATCTGGAAAGTCAGCGTCTGCTCCGGCGCTGCGGCCACGGCCGCCTGAAATTCGGTGAAGTTTGCGATGGCGCGGCCATCGATGCTCAGCACCACATCGCCCGCCTGAAGCCCTGCGTCTGCCGCCGGGCTCGCTTCGGCCACCGCCGAAATGCGCGCTGGCACATTGGCGTAGTCTGTCGCATCCCGGCCCATAATGAGCGCGATCGCGGCAAAGGCGAGTATCGAGAAAACGAAATTGGTGACTGGCCCCGCCGCCACCACAAGCGCGCGTGTGAGCAAAGGCTGCGCATGGAAAAGCCCCTTCGCGCGCGCTTCGGCGATCGCTTGGGGATCATCATTTTTTTCGCGCGGGCCGGTGGACATCGCGTCCGCATCGTCAGCGAATTTCACATAGCCGCCCAGCGGCAACGCGCCGACCTTCCATTGAACGCCCTGCTTGTCGCGCCATCCCAGCAGCGTTTTGCCGAAGCCGATCGAGAAGGTGTCGATCGCCACGCCGCGCCAGCGCGCAACCTGGAAATGGCCAAGCTCGTGCACGAACACCACAACGCTCAGCACCAGCACGAATGAAAATGCTGAGAGCAGCAGATAACCCAAGAAGTCCGGCATTCGACCCGCTTCCTCCGCGCGCCTTGATCCTAGGGGGCGCCGGTCAGCCTTAGGCTGCCGTCAGACTTCCCGCAATCTCTAGCGCCGCCCGCCGGGCGGCCCCATCCATCGCCCCTACCTCATCGAAAGATGAAGGCGATTTTGCGATGGGCGCTGCCTCGGCCTCCAGGTGGGCCAAAACATCTTCAACCACCCTGGCGATGTCGAGGAACCCGATCCGGCCCGCCAGGAAGGCCGCCACCGCCTCCTCATTGGCCGCATTGAGCGCCGCCGCAGCCAAAGGCCCCGTCCGCAGCGCGGCGCGGCAAAGCCGCAGCGCAGGAAACAGCTCAGGGTCCGGCGCCTCGAAATTCAGGCTTTTGAGCCCGGCCAGATCCAGCCGCTCGGTCGAAACCTTGGCGCGATCGGGCCAGCTGAGCGTGTAGGCGATCGGGATGCGCATGTCCGGCGAGCCCAATTGGGCCAACACCGAGCCGTCCACGAAATGCGCAAAAGAGTGCACCACGCTCTCGGGGTGGATCACGACGTCGATAAATTTCTCTTCTAAACCAAATAAATAGGAGGCCTCGATCAGCTCCAGCCCCTTATTCATCAGCGTCGCGGAATCGACGGAGATTTTCCGCCCCATGGACCAGCGCGGGTGGGCGCAGGCTTGGGCCGGGCTGGCGCGCGCCATGATCTCCCGCGTGGCGGTGCGGAACGGGCCGCCGGATGCTGTCAGCGTCAGTTTCTCCACCCGTTCGGGGTGGGTCAGCACTTGGAAGATGGCGTTGTGCTCAGAATCAACCGGCAGCAGCGTGGCGCCATGGTCGGCCGCCGCCTTCAGCATGAGCGGCCCGGCCGAGACCAGACATTCCTTGTTGGCCAGCGCCACCAAGGCCCCACGCCGGATCGCCGCCAGCGTCGGCGCAAGCCCCGCTGCGCCCACAATGGCCGACATCACCCAGGCGGCGGGCCTGGCCGCGGCGTCCTCCAGCGCGCTGGGCCCCGCACCGACCGCGATGTCGAGCCCGGCAAGCGCGGCGCGCGCCGCTTCAAGCTGGTTTGGATCCGCGACGGCCGCAAATTTCGGCCTTAGCCGCCGGCACGCTTCAGCGAGCCCTTGCAAATTCGCCCCGGCGGTCACCGCCTCCACCGGGATGTGCGCGCCTTGGGCGCGCAGCTCCTCGATCACCGCGATGGTGCTCTGCCCAATCGAGCCCGTGACCCCAAGGATCGAGACGCTGCGGCCATCGGCGCTCACAGCCCGTCTCCGATCAGCCATGCCGAAAGGCCGGGCCAAGCGGCCAGCACAGCCCCGGTCAGCAGCGTCGCGGCCATCAAGCCGTCGATCCGGTCGAGCACGCCGCCATGGCCGGGAATGATGCGCGATGCGTCCTTCACGCCAAACCGCCGTTTCAGGAAAGATTCAAACAGATCGCCCATCAGCCCAGTGAAGGCGATGAGCGCGCCAAGCGCCAGCCATATCCCGATCATGGCCCCCGCGGCGCCGAACACAGCGCCGCATGCCGCCCCGGCGAGCGCCCCGGCCGCCGCGCCCGTAACGATGCCGGACCAAGTCTTATTGGGCGAAAGCCCGCGCGCGATCTTCGGCCCGCCGATCAGCTTACCGCCGAAATAGGCGAAAATGTCCGCCGCCCAAATCACGCTGAACAGCGTGAGGATCGTCTCAAGCCCCTCGGGCGCGCGATCACGCAGCCAGAGGAACAGGGCGCAAGGCAAGCCGACATAAAGCGTGCCGCCAAGCGTCTCCAAGACCGCACCGAAGCTGCGCCGGCGCAGCGCGGACACCGCAGCGCACGCGCCCATCCAGCCCACCCCCAGCGCAAGCTGGTTCCAACTGGCGAACATCACCGCCCCAAGCGAGCCGGCGAGCGCGAACAGGAAAGCCGGCATTGTGGCCTCAGGCTCGCTCATGCGCGCCCATTCATAGCTCATCACCACCACCGCCGCCCCGCACGCGCCGGCGAGCCACGCCCCGCCATGCCAGGCGGCGATCAGCCCGCCGATCGCCAACACCAGGCCCGATACGATCCGTGCGCCGAGATCTGACCAATCACGACGCGCTTGCGCATCCGGCTCTGGCTCATGGTGTGCCAGGGTCGCTCCCCCAAAGCGGCGTTCGCGGCTATTAAATTGCGCAATCGCCGCTTCGAGCGCGCTCTTATCGAAATCGGGCCACAGCACGTCGAGGAACACAAGCTCAGAATACGCCGCTTGCCAGAGCATGAAATTTGAAAGCCTGCTCTCGCCCGAGGTGCGCACCAGGAGATCGGGCGCAGGCAATTCGGCGCAATCAAGGAAGCTCTCAAAGCGCGCCACATCCACCTCGTCGGGCTTGAGCCGGCCTGCTGCGGCCTCCTCGGCGATGCGCCGCGCCGCGCGGGCGATCTCATCTTGGCCGCCATAATTGAAGGCGATGGTGAGGTTGAGCTGATCGTTGTGGCGCGTACGCGTCTCGGCATTGTCGATGATCGACGCGATATCGGGCGCAAGCCCCGCGCGGGCGCCGATGACGCGCACGCGCACGCCCTCCTTGATTAGCCGGTCAAGATCGCGCGCCACATAGAGCCGCAAGAGATCAAACAGCGCGTTGATCTCGGCGGCCGGACGGCGCCAATTCTCCGTGGAGAAGCCAAACACCGTAAGATAACGCACGCCAAGATCGCCCGCCGCTTCCACCGCGCGCCGCAGCGCTTCAACGCCTTCGCTGTGGCCAAAGGTGCGCGGGCGGTTGCGCAGCTTCGCCCAGCGGCCGTTCCCATCCATGATGATGGCCACGTGGCGCGGCGGCGGTTGGGCGGGCGGAGCGGCGGACATGGCCCGTCAGACCTGAGTGATCTCATCCTCTTTGTGCTTGAGCGAGTCATCGATCTTTTTGATGTGATCGTCCGTCGCCTTCTGCACTTCCTCACCGTGACGCTTTTGCTCGTCCTGGCTGATGAGGCCGTCTTTTTCGGCTTTCTTCAAATGATCCATCGCATCGCGGCGCACATTGCGCACAGCGATGCGCGCCGTTTCGGCATATTTGCCGGCGACCTTGGCAAGCTCTGCGCGGCGTTCGCCTGTCAGCGGCGGGATTGGAATGCGCAGCGTCTGCCCGTCGATGATCGGGTTAAGCCCGAGATTGGAGGCGCGGATCGCCTTATCGACAGCGCCCACGGTGGATTTGTCCCACACCGTCACCGCGATCATACGCGGCTCGGGCACCGAGACGTTGGCCACCTGATTGAGCGGCGTGCTTGCGCCATAGGCCTCCACCATGATCGGATCGAGCAGCGCCGTTGAGGCCCGCCCCGTGCGCAGGCCGCTGAATTCATGCTGCAGCGATGTCAGCGCGCCATCCATGCGCTTTTTATAATCGTCGAGTTTGAAGGGCGCGCTCGCCATGGTCGTTGTCCTAATCAGTGATGGTGGTGCAAACGCCGCGGCCGGCGAGCACATCGGCAAGCCCGCCGCGCTTGTGAATTGAAAACACGACAATCGGGATGCCGTTGTCGCGCATCAGTGAAACCGCCGAGGCGTCCATCACTTTGAGATCGCGCGCCAGCACTTCATGATAGCTGAGCTGATCGTAGCGGGTCGCGTTCGGATCTTTCTTGGGATCGGCGGTGTAAACCCCATCCACCTGCGTGCCCTTGAGCAGCGCGTCAGCGCCCATCTCGGCGGCGCGCAAAGCGGCGGCGGTGTCGGTGGTGAAAAACGGATTGCCGGTGCCGGCGGCGAAAATCACGATCCGGCCCTTTTCCATGTGGCGCAGCGCGCGGCGGCGAATGTAAGGCTCGCACACGCTCGTCATCGGGATGGCAGAGAGAACGCGCGCCTTGCCGCCAAGGCTCTCGATCGCGTTCTGCATGGCCAGCGCGTTCATCACCGTGGCCAGCATGCCCATATAATCGGCGCTGGCGCGCTCCATGCCCTTGGCCGCACCCTGCACGCCGCGGAAAATGTTCCCACCGCCGATAACAAGGCAGATTTCGGCCCCGCCATTGGCCGCGTCGAGCACTTCCTGGGCGATACGCTCGCAAACCGCCTGGTCGATGCCGTATTGGCCATCGCCCATCAGCGCTTCGCCGGAAATTTTCAGCAGAACGCGCTTGTAGGTGCGCGCGGGCGCGGGGTCCGCAATGGTTTCAGCGACGCTCATCGGGTCATCCAGCTTGAAGGGCCGGCGCACCATAACGCGACCGCCGCCGTCGGCGCAAAGCCAAACGGCGGCGGATTTGTGCGTTAGTCCTTTTTCGACATCGCCGCCACTTCGGCAGCGAAATCATCGGCCTTCTTCTCAACGCCTTCGCCCACGCCAAAGCGTACGAAGGCCTTGACCGCAACCGGCGCGCCCGCCGCCTTGGCCGCGTCAGCGGCCGCCGCTTCGACGGTTTGTTCCGGGTTCATCACGAACGCCTGCTTAAGCAGCACAGATTCCTCGTAGAATTTGCGCAGACGCCCTTCGAGCATCTTTTCGATGACTTGATCGGGCTTGCCTTGGGCTTTGGGATCTTCCTTGATCTGATCCTTCAGCACCTGCTTTTCACGCTCAACGCGATCGGCGTCGATGTCCTTCTCGGTCAGCGCCAGCGGGTTGGAGGCGGCGATGTGCATCGCCACGCCCTTGCCGAACTTTTCCAGCGCCGCTTTGTCGCCAGTCGACTCGATGGCGACAAGCACGCCGATGCGGCCAACGCCTTCGGTGATGGCGTTGTGCACGTAGGCCGCGATCACGCCGTTTTCGACGCTCAGCTTGGCCGAACGGCGCAGCGTGATGTTCTCCCCGATCGTGGCGATCAGTTGCGTAACTTCATCCTGCACCGTGCCCACGCCCGCCTTGGAGGCGAGCAGCGCATCGCGATCGGCCGCGGTCAGCGCCAATTGGGCGTAGCTCAGCGCCGCCTTCTGGAAGTCCGCGTTGCGGGCCACGAAGTCGGTTTCCGAGTTGAGCTCAATCAGCGCGCCGGTGTTGCCCGAGAGCGCGGCTGCGACCACGCCTTCGGCGGCGGCGCGATCGGCTTTTTTGGCAGCTTTGGACAAGCCCTTGGCGCGCAGCCAATCAACGGCGGCTTCGATGTCGCCATTGGTTTCAGCCAGCGCTTTCTTGCAATCCATCATGCCAACGCCGGTTCTTTCGCGCAGTTCTTTGACCAGCGCAGCGGTGATTTCCGCCATCTGTCATTCTCCTAAATTTTCAGCGGTTCGTTTGCCGAACCCGCTCAAACAAAGCGCAAAGGCGTGTCAGTAATTCGCGCCGCTGGGCCCATCCATCGGGCTTTCCACCGGCTCGGGCGCACGTTCAGCGGCTACAACCGCCTCAACCGGCGGGCGGGCCGAAGCGCCGATATCCACGCCGCCGCGCACTTGGCCTTCGGTCAGGCCATCGAGCACAGCGTCGGCGATCAGATCGCAATAGAGCTGGATCGCGCGCGCCGCATCGTCATTGCCCGGAATCGGGAAGGTGACTTCATCGGGATCGCAATTGGAATCGACGATGGCCACAACCGGGATGCCGAGCTTCTTGGCTTCCTGAATGGCGATCGCTTCCTTGTTGGTGTCGATCACGAACATCAGATCCGGGATGCCGCCCATCGAGGCGATGCCGCCGAGCGAGCGATCGAGCTTGTCGCGTTCGCGCGTCAGGTTCAGCACTTCCTTCTTGGTGAGGCCAACCGAGCCGCCATTGACGATCTGATCAAGCTCACGCAGGCGCGCGATCGACTTGGAAACCGTCTGCCAATTGGTCAGCGTGCCGCCCAGCCAGCGCTGGTTGATGAAATACTGCGCCGAACGCTGCGCGGCGGATTTGATGTGATCGGCCGCTTGGCGCTTGGTGCCGACGAACAGCACGCGCCCGCCGCCAGCGGCGACTTCGCGCACTTTAACCAGCGCGGCGTGCAGCAGCGGCACGGTCTGCGACAGGTCGAGAATGTGGATGTTGGACTTTTCGCCGAAGATGTAGCGATCCATCTTCGGGTTCCAGCGGTGGGTCTGGTGTCCAAAGTGCGCGCCAGCTTCCAAGAGCTGACGCATGCTGAATTCAGGCAGCGCCATCGTATCGTTCCTTTTCCGGTTTGCCGCCGCGGGAGAGAACCCTAGGAATATTTCCCTAAGGACCGGATGGAGGAAACGGCCGCTTTCAGACCGCCCCGCCGCTCCCGCGTGCGTGGTGAGGCGCGGATATAGTGGGGCGCAGCCGGCGGCGCAAGCCGCTCCCTGCGCCCCTATTCCTAGCGTGTGGCTGCCGCGCGGCGGCTGGGGTGGTAACGATCGCGCAGGCGGGTCTGACGGGACACAAGCTCCTGCTCCGCGCCGTCGATAAACACCGCCACCGGGGCGCTCGTCACCTGCAAAGGGTCGCCGTCCCAGATCACCACATCGCCGAGATAGCCGCGTTCCAACCGGCCCAGCGAGGGCGCCGACGCCGAAAATCTCGGCCGGCCCGCGCGTCACAGCGGCGAACGCCGCATCCCAGGGCAGCCCATTGGCCACCGCGTTGCCGGCCAATTGCAGCACCAGCCGCGCCTGATGCGCGTCCACCGAGCCCGGCCCCGGCGCGATGGCGATCCGCACGCCCGCCGCATGCAGCAGCGCCGCGTTGTCGAGCCGCGCCGAAAGCCGCTCGAACCGATCCGGCAGGTTCGCCAGCGGGTCGAGGATCACCGGAATGTCGGCGGCGGCCAGTTCGCTGGCGACCTGCCAAGCCTCCGCTCCGCCATGAATGGCGAAGCGCATGCCCGGATTGGCGCGTTTGAAGGCGATCAAGCGGCGGATGTCCGCAGCATTTTCGATATGAACCAGGAACATGCCCTGCCCGCGCGCGTAGGGCTGCACTGCGGCGGCGTCGATCTCATTCAGCACGGCCCCGCCCTGCCCGCTGCGATAGCGGGTGGGATATTCGCGTGCGTCGCGCAGCGCCGCTTCCAAGGCCGGCCACATCGAGGCGCGCGACCCGCCAGTACGGCGCGCGCCATCGTCTCCCAACTCTAGCACCATGAACGCGCCCGGCCGGAATACGCTGTCGGCCGCGCCTGAAAGCGACACCAGCGCCCCGCGCCCGCCAAACATGGACGAGGTGCGCGATGGCGCGATCGCCGCCCGCGTCACCCCCTCCATGCGCGTGACGGCGATGGCCGTCACTGCGGGATTGAAGGCCCGGCCCGCATCGGCCGCCGCGGCAATCAGATCGCCGCTCACGCTCGCATCATTCTGGGCGCCGGAGCCGGAAATTTCCGAGAGCCCGATCTCGCTCATGGCCGCGAACGCGCCGGGGGTGACAAAGCGCCCCTCGGCCTCGATCACGCGCGCCCCGCTTGGCGCGGCGATGTTGGCGCCACCGCGCTGATGCGGCCATTGACGATCAGCACATCGCCATTCTCGATCATGCCGGCGCCGCCATTGGTGACGACCCGCCCGTCACGGATCAGCACGCTCTGCGCCGCAGCGGGCGATGCGATCACGCAAGCGAAGAGAAACGCAATCAGCACTCTCATTGCGCGCCCTCCAGATAGGTTTGCCCAAGCTCAAAGTCCGATTGGCGATCTTGCCCGCGCCCGCGCTCATAGATCAGCGCGCCATCCAGATAGACCCGCTCCGCCACCGCGTAGCTGGAAAGCGGATCGGCCGACCAGATCACCACATCGCCGCGCAAGCCCGGCGTCAGCGCCCCGGTTTGCTCTGAAATGCCAAGCGCCCGCGCCGGATTGCTGGACACCCAAGTCCACGCCTCGGCGCGCGTGATCGAAAGCCCCGCGCGCCGGCCATCGGCGAGCGCCTTGGCCGCTTCCTGATTGAGCCGCTGGATGCCCACATCGCTGTCGGAATGCACGATCGCGCACGCTCCGCCCGCATGCACGAACGGAATGTTCTCACGGATGCCGTCATAGGCTTCGAGCTTAAAGCCCCACCAATCGGCCCACAGCGCGGCGCAAATGCCGTTTTCGGCCAGAAGATCAGGGATTTTGTAGGCTTCCACGCCGTGATGGAACGCCGCGATCTGGAAATCGAATTCGTGGGAAATCTCGATCGCCAGCGCCATTTCATCGGCGCGATAGCAATGCCATTGCACCAGAATGTCGCCGTTGAGCACGCCCGAGAGCGTGTCCATCTCAAGATTGAAATCCGGCGCCGTGCCGTTGCCGTTGGCCGCGCGCTCGACGCGGCGATTGTATTCGCGCGCCGCCGCGAAAGCTTGGCGATAGCCGGCCACATTGCCCATGCCGGTCGCCGGCGATTGGTTGCGCGAGCCATAAACGCGTGAAGGGTTCTCGCCGCACGCCATCTTCAACGATTGCGGCGCGTCGGGGAGCTTCATCTCCATCACCGAGCGCGCATTCTGCAGCGGGCGCACCGTGACGCCGCGCCCGCCAAACAGATTGGCCGAGCCCGGCAGGATATGCAGCGTGGTGATGCCGCCCGCCACCGCGCGGCCAAAAGCCCGGATCATGCGGCCACACCGAATGTTCGGCCCACACGCCCGCCGTGTTGGGGCGCGTCATTTCATTGCCGTCCGAGGTCGCCTGGATTGAAGGCGAGGGGTAAACGCCAAGGTGGGAGTGCGCATCGATGATGCCGGGCGTCACAAAGCGGCCGCTTGCATCCACCACCTCTGCGCCCGCAGGCGCGCTAAGCCCGCGCCCCACCGCGCTGATGCGGCCATCGATCATAAGCACGTCGGTTTCGGCGAACTCCCCGCCCAGGCCGTCAAACACGGTGGCCCCGCGCAGCAGCGTCGGGACCGAAGCGGGCGGCCGATACGATGACGCATACGCGCTGCGCGCTTCGCTCTCCGTGGCGCCGCCATCGCCTGTGCTTGTGCTCGCGCACGCGCCAAGCGCGGCGCAGGCGCCAAGGGCGAGGATAAATCCTAATCGCATCATGGTTCCCCCATCTGCGCGCATCTTGAGCGGCCCGGCATCGCCAGGGCAAGGGCTTACGCCCTGAAAAGCCGAAAGTTTCGACGGTTTGCGCTAAATCACGCGCTCAACGCCACGCGCGGCTTTGAGTGCGGCGCGCGCGCCCGGCCCCGCGGCGACGGTGCGGCCGGTATCGAGTTCCACCTCGCGCCCATCCTTGAGCTGCAGCACAAGCCGCAACATCCGCGCCTCGCCAGGGGATCGCCCGCGGCAGCGCGTCCAATGTCTGCGCCAAAAGCGCCAGCGGCGCCCCTCGCGCACAATCACGCGCAAATCGGCTTGGCCGGAACGCGCTTCAGCCGCCTCCAGCGGCTCGAAGCGGTCGGCCGAGAGCTTCAAATCGCCGTCGCGCCAGCGCACACGCGCGCGCAGCACGAACGCCTTGCCCACTTCCAGCACATCGCGCGCGTCAGCGACAAATTCCGGCATCACGATCGGCTCAAAATCGCCTGTGGGGTCTGAGAAGGAGGCGAACGCCAAGGTGCCGCCGGTTTTCGCCGGTTGATATTTGATCCGTCGCAGAACGCCCGCCATGGCGTAAACTGCGGGCGGGCCTTCGCCTTCATCCAGAATTTCCGCACAGGTTTTGTAGCGCTCGCCGGTCTCGGCGAAGAATTGCGAGAGCGGGTGGCCTGATAGGTAGAAGCCGACACTTTCGCGCTCTGCATCCAAGATATCTTGGCTCGACCAGCTTGGCGCTTTCGGGAAGGCGGGCCGCGCGCTGGGTTCTTCGGCGCCGAACAGGCTGGTTTGCGCGCTCGCCTTCTCCTCCGCCACGCGCTGGGCGTACGCGGCGATGGTTTCGGCCGCCGCAAACGCGCGCGCACGATCGCCCTCAAGCGGATCGAACGCGCCTGACTTGGCAAGGTTCTCCAGCTGACGCTTGTTCACCGCCTTTCGGATCGAGCCGCTCCGCGAAATCATAAAGCGCCTTGAACGCCCCGCCTCGGCGCCGCTCAGCCACGACGCTGCTCATCGCCGTAAGCCCCACATTGCGCACAGCCCCAAGCGCGTAGCGCACGGCCAAGCCGTCCTCGGTTTTCTCGACATTGAAATCGGGCTCGGACGCGTTGATGTCCGGCGCCAGCACAGTAACGCCGGTGCGCCGCGCGTCCTGATGGAAACTCGCCAATTTTTCAGAATTGGAAATATCCAGGCTCATCGAGGCGGCGAGGAAATCCACTGGGAAATGCGCCTTAAGATACGCGGTTTGATACGCGACCACGGCGTAGGCGGCGGCGTGGGATTTGTTAAAGCCGTAGCCCGCGAACTCTTCCACGAGATCGAAAATATAAGACGCCCGCTCCTCGCTCACCTCACGCTCAACCGCGCCGGAGACAAAACGCGTTTTCTGCGCGGCCATTTCTTCGGGCTTTTTCTTACCCATGGCGCGGCGCAAAGATCGGCTTCGCCGAGCGAATAGCCCGAAAGCACCTGCGCGATCTGCATCACCTGTTCCTGGTAGACGATGACGCCATACGTCTCTTCCAGGATCGGCTTAAGCGATGGGTGTAGATAATCGGGCTTGACGATATCGTCCTCAATCCAGCGCAGCTCACTTTCGCTCTCGCCGGCCTCGCGCGCTTTTTTGAGCCGCTCTTGCCCATCCTTCACCTGCGCGAAGTGATCGATGTTTTTCATCGGGCCAGGGCGATAAAGCGAGATCAGCGCGATCACGTCCTCAAGGCATGTCGGCTTCACCTTGCGCAGCGTATCGCGCATGCCCTGGCCTTCCAATTGGAACACCCCGAAGGTGAGGCCCGATTGGAGCAATTCGTAGGTTTTGGCATCATCATACGCGGTGTTTTCGAGATCGATCTCCTCGCCGCGCGCGCGGATGAATTTCACCGCACGATCGATCACCGTCAGCGTCTTGAGGCCGAGAAAATCGAATTTCACCAAGCCGGCCGGTTCAACCCATTTCATGTTGAATTGCGTGGCTGGCAGATCAGAGCGCGGATCTTGATAAAGCGGCACAAGCTCCGTGAGCGGGCGATCGCCGATCACAACGCCCGCCGCGTGCGTGGAGGCGTTGCGATAAAGCCCCTCAAGCTGCAGCGCCGTATCGATCAGCTCACGCACCTCGGGCACGTTGCGCCGCTCTTCGGCGAGCTTCGGCTCAAGCTCCATCGCCTGGGCAAGCGTCACAGGGTTGGCCGGGTTTGCCGGAATAAGCTTGGCGAGCTTGTCCACCTGGCCGAACGGCAATTGCATCACCCGGCCCACATCGCGCACCACGGCGCGCGCCTGCAGCGTACCGAAGGTGATGATCTGCGCCACCCGATCTGCGCCATACTTTTGCTTGACGTATTCGATCACCTCGCCGCGCCGCTCTTGGCAAAAATCGATGTCGAAATCCGGCATCGAAACCCGCTCGGGATTGAGGAAGCGCTCAAACAGCAAGCCAAAGCGCAACGGATCAAGGTCGGTGATTGTCAGCGCCCACGCCACGCACGAACCCGCGCCAGAGCCGCGCCCCGGCCCCACCGGAATGGCTTGCGCCTTGGCCCATTTGATAAAGTCCGACACGATCAGGAAGTAGCCGGGGAATTTCATCTGCGTGATGATCCCGAGCTCATAATCGAGCCGCTTTTCGTACTCTTCAACCGGCGCCGCACGCTGATCACCCAGCGCCTTCAGCCGCGCCTTGAGCCCCGCCTCCGCTTGCGCGCGCAGCTCCGCCGGCTCATCGCGCCCTGCCTTGGTGCCGAAACGCGGCAGAATCGGCGCGCGCTTCTGCACGCGCACGGCGCAGCGCCGCGCGATCTCGACCGTATTGGCGATCGCTTCCGGCAGATCAGCAAAACGCTGCGCCATTTCCTCGGCGGTTTTGAAATAGTGCTCCGCGCTCACACGCGGGCGATCCTCCTCGCCGAGATAGGAGCCCGCCGCGATGCACAGCAGCGCATCGTGCGCGGCGTGATCCTTCGCGGCCTCGAAGCGGATGTCGTTTGTGGCCACAAGCGGCAGGCCAAGCTTGTAGGCGAGATCAACCAGCGCGCCCTCTGTCTCGGCCTCGATGCGGGCGCCGTGGCGCTGCAACTCCACATAAAGCCGGTTCGGGAACGCGGCGGCCAGCGTGTTGAGCATCGCCTCCGCCTCTGCGCCGTGGCCTGCCTCCAGCATCGCGGCGAGCGGCCCATCGCCGGCGCCTGTCAGTGCAATCAGCCCCTCAGCGTGCGCAAGCACGCGCGCCAGCGTTACGTGCGGCTCCGCCTGTCCGACGGTTTCCACATAAGCGGCGCTCGAAAGCTGCATGAGGTTGGCGTAGCCGGCTTCATTCTGCGCCAGCAGCGCCAGCACGCCGCGCTCCCCCGCTTCGCCGCGCACATCGAGCGCGCAGCCGATGATCGGCTGCACGCCCGCGTCCACCGCCGCCTCTGAATATTCGAGCGCCCCAAAGAGGTTGTTCGCGTCCGTCAGCCCCAGCGCCGGCATGCCGTGCTTGGCCGCCAGCTTGGTCAGCGCCTTCACCTGCAGCGCGCTTTGCAGCAGCGAATAGGCGGAGCGGGCGCGAAGGTGGATGAACGGGGCTGCCATGGCCCCAATATAGGCGCAGCCGCTGATTCGTCAGCGCCCGCGGGCGCCTGGCTTTTCCACCAGTTTGCCGTGATCAAGCGCCACGACGCGATCCATGTAGCGCGCCAGATCGTGATTGTGCGTGGCGATCAGCGCCGCCGCGCCTTGCGTGCGCACAAGCTCCGAAAGCGCGGCGAACACGTGCGTGGAGGTATCTGGATCAAGGTTGCCCGTGGGCTCATCGGCCAGGATCAGCACCGGCTTGTTCACCATCGCCCGCGCGATGGCGACGCGCTGCTGCTCCCCGCCGGAGAGCTGCGCCGGCTGGTGATGCATGCGCTGCGCCAGCCCCATGATATCGAGCAAGCGCTCGGCTTCGGCCAGCGCCTCCTTGCGCGGCCGCCCTGCGATCAGCGCCGGCAGCGCCACGTTGTAGAGCGCGTTGAATTCCGCCAGCAGGTGGTGGAATTGATAGACAAAGCCGATGCTATTGCGCCGGATTTCAGTGCGCTTTTCATCCGACAGCGCCCATGCGTCCGCCCCGGCAATCTCCACTTTTCCGCTCGAAGGTTTCTCCAGCAAGCCCGCCGCATGCAGCAGCGAAGATTTGCCCGAGCCGGAAGGGCCTATCAGGCCAACAACCTGGCCGCTGGCGATGTCGAGTTCCAGCTCGTCGAGTACGACAAGTTCGCTCTCGCCGGAGACGTAACGGCGCGAGAGCCCGCGAACGCGCAGGACGGGCGCAGCAAGCTCATTCATAGCGCAGCGCCTCCACCGGATCGAGCCGCGCGGCCCACCATGCCGTAACAAGCGTTGAAGCGAACGTCACCAGCACGGTGAAGAACGACACCAGCGCCACCTCGCCCCACTCCACTTTCGCCGGCAGTGAGCTGAGCGAATAGACCGTCGCCGGGAAAATATCGAAGCCCACCACGTTTGAAATAAAGTCCTGGATCGGCTGAATGAAGATGCAGAAGCCGACGCCGAGCACGAGCCCGATCAAGCCCGATCACGCCCAAGCTGGCGCTCGCCATGAAAAACACACGCTGCACCGCCCCGCGCGTGGCCCCCATCGTGCGTAAGATGGCGATATCCCGGCTCTTATTCTTCACCAGCATGATGAGCCCGGTGACGATATTCAGCGCCGCGATCGCCACAAGGATCATCAGGATAAGCCGCATCACATTGCGCTCCACCACGAGCGCATCCGCCAGCCCTTGGCTCTTGACTTGCCAATCGATCACGTAAGCGTTCGGCCCAATGCGCGAGCGCAGATCCATCATGAACGCGTGCGTGCGATCTGGATGTTGGATCCGGATTTCGATTTCGTCGGAGCCTTCGCCACGATTGAACAAAATCCGCGCCTGCTCGATCGGCATGTAGACGAACAGCGAGTCAAACTCGACCATGCCCACCCCGAAGAGGCCGCCGATCAAAAACGGCTTGCGCCGCGGCGCCAGCCCAAACGGCGTGGAGGCGGCCTGCGGCGAGATGATCGAAATCGCCATCCCCTCGCGCACGCCAAGGCTTGCCGCTAGCCGATCTCCCACCAGGATTGTCGGCGCCTCAACGCCCTCAAAATCCGCGAGCGCGCCGGGCGATGTGTTCTCCATAATGAGCGTCAGCCGCTCAAGATCCGCGCGGGCGATGCCGCGCACCGCGACGCCCGCAGCGTTGAGATCGGAGGTGGCGAGCGCTTGGGCGGTGATGATCGCCGTGGCCGAAAGCGCGCCGGGCGTTTCCAGCGCGAGCGCGCGCAAGCGCTCAACCTCGGCATTGGGCATGCCGCGCGTATCGATAAACACATGCCCGTTCACACCCAGGATGCGCGAGAGCAGCGTCTCGCGAAACCCGTTCATGACGGACATGGTGATCACCAGCGCCATCACCGCCAGCGCAATGGCGACAACGGAAATGACGGAGATCAGCGCCACACCGCCATGCTGGCGCTTGGCGCGCAGATAGCGGCCGGCGAGCATGCGCTCAAACAGGCCAAAGGGCGCCGCTCGAACAGTGTCTAGTTTCCGGCTGTCTCCGCTTGGACTGAGGAGCGGCGGCGTTGAATTTGGCGCCTCACTCGCTTCAGGCCGGCGAACAACGGGACGTGCGACCAACTGGAGGATAAGCTTCTTTCCAAAGTACAGCACTGTCATGACGACGAGTTGCCAAATTGGAAGAGACGCAAACAAAGCCGATCCAAAATCGTAGGAACCGCCGGCTATCTCCACTGCAGACATCTGATTGCCGACAGCGACGTAAAGATTGAAACCGAAAAGCCCGAGAGCAACGCAAGGAATAATCCAGTATCGAGGAGCAAAAATTGGCGCGAGGAGGACAATCACCAACAACATGCTTAGTAGGCCCGCGCGATCAGGATTTCTTCGACGCCGGCGGCGCCGGTAAAGATGCAAGGCTTGTAGTTCGCGGGCTGGCCCAGCGGCGCGTTGCGGATGGTGAGTTTGAGCGCCTTGAGCCGCTCCACCACTTTATCCAGCGCCGCGCCCGTTGGCCTGCTCCAACTCACCCGCGCCCAGCCCTTGAAGCCGCCGCCATCCTCATCCGCGCCGAAATACGCTTCGAGATCGGCGAACGTATTAAATTCGCCGCTGATATTTGCCTCCAGCCGCGCCTTCGCTTCGGCATAGAGCGCGCTCTGGGTTTCATCGAGCAGCCCCTGAACCGCCGCGACAAAATCCGCGCGCGCCAGCGTATGCGTTTTGATCTTCTCGCCTTCACGAAGCGCGATGCGTTTGATGAAGCTCACCTGCCCGCCGGCCGCATCGCGCGGGCCGATTTCACAGATGATGGGCGCCCCGCGCCGCACCCAATCCCAGCGCTTATCAGCCGGCTTTGCGTCCTTCGTATCGACGAACGCGCGCACGCGCTCGCCGAACGCGGTCAACGCGCCAAGCTCCTGCGCCAGCGCCGCACAATAGTCTTTCAGCGCCTCATCCTCGGGCTTGCCGCGCAGCATCGGCACAATCACGATCTGGCGCGGCGCGATCGCGGGCGGGGTGCGCAGGCCGTCATCATCGCCATGCGTCATGATCACCCCGCCAATGAGGCGCGTGGAAACGCCCCAGGAGGTGGTGTGCGCCAGCGTTTGGCCGCCTTCTTTATCCTGATAGCGAATATTCTGCGCTTCGGAAAAATGCGTGCCGAGATAATGCGAGGTGCCGGCCTGCAGCGCCTTGCCATCCTGCATCATCGCTTCGATCGAGAAGGTTTTCTCCGCGCCGGGAAAGCGCTCGTTCTCGGGCTTCTCACCGGCAACAACCGGCATGGCGAGATAATCCTCCGAGAAGCTGCGATAGATTTCGAGCGCGAGCATGGTTTCATCCATCGCGTCCGCTTCATCGACGTGCGCGGTGTGCCCCTCCTGCCAGAGAAACTCCGCGGTGCGCAGGAACATGCGGGTGCGCATCTCCCAGCGCATCACATTGGCCCATTGGTTCAGCTTCAGCGGCAGATCGCGATAAGATTTCACCCAGCGGCTGAACGCATCGCCGATAATCGTCTCGGACGTCGGCCGGATGATAAATGGCTCGGCCAGCTCCGCTTCCGGGTCAGGCTTGAGCACGCCATCGACGGCCTTCAGCCGATGATGGGTGACAACCGCCATCTCCTTGGCGAAGCCCTCCACGTGATCGGCTTCCTTGGCGATGAAGCCCATTGGGATCAGCAGCGGGAAATAATAATTGTCGTGGCCGCTTTCCTTGATGCGGCGGTCAAGCTCGGCCTGGATGCGCTCCCAGATTCCATAGCCCCACGGCTTGATAATCATGCAGCCGCGCGTGGGCGAAAGCTCGGCCATATCGGCCTCGCGCACGATAGCTTGGTACCATTCGGGAAAATCTTCCGCGCGCGTGATCTTAAGCGCATGCATGGGCGGGCTTCTTATCCTTCAAATCGTGGAGCGCCTGGATAGACCGCCCCGCCCGCTTTGCCAACGCGCCGTTACCGGCGCATGCCAATGAGATCGACCGAGACGCCCCAGGCCACGAACAGCCACAAAACCGCCGCGATCCCCGCCGCCCAAAGCGCCTTCCGGCCCAGATTGGCGACCTTGGGGGCCCCGCGCTCGACCCCCGGCACGGTGGCTTCATCGCCCTCATACGGGCTCTGCGCCCCCAGCGGCAGCATCACGAAGAAGGAAAGCCACCAAAGGATCACATAGATGGCTACGCCAAGGAACAAGCTCATTGGTGATCGCCCTTCGGGGTCTCCATCAGCTCAATCAGCACGCCGTTGGAGTTTTTGGGGTGGACGAAAATGATCGGGGTGCCGTGCGCGCCGATGCGCGGCTCGTTCAGCACAATGGCGCCGCGCTTCACCATTTCATCGCGCGCGGCGTAAATATCGGCCACCTCGAAGCAGACATGATGCTGCCCGCCGGCCGGGTTCTTTTCCAGAAATTTGCGGATCGGCGAGTTCTCGCCCAGCGGCTCGATCAATTCGATCTGGCTGTTGGCGACATTCACGAACGCGAATTTCACCCCCTGCGCCGCCAATTCCTTCGTTTCCGTGATCTCGCTTTCGGCCACGCCGTAGAGATCGCGATAGGTTTGCTTGGCGGCGTCGATATCGGGCACGGCCACGCCCACATGGTTCAATCGTCCGATCATCGGCTCAAATCCTCAACACCGTCACATCCACCAGCGGCCGCTTGCCCCAGAGCCGGTCGGCCGCCTTGCGCACCGCCCGCATCAACGTGGTTTCGACCAATTCGTCATCCTCGCGGTCGCTATGCGCCAAGCGCCCGAACGCGGCCTCGGCCACATCCTCAAGCTCATCGACCGCAAGATCAAACTCTTCCTCGTCGCCCATGGAAAGCCCGCGCACCGTCGCGTTCGGCCCAGAAACGATGGCGTGCTTGGCGTTGATCGCCAGCGCGATGTTGACCGCGCCCTCCGCCCCGAGGCGGCGGCGATCCTTGAGCGCGTTATCTTCGGCCTCGATCATCACCGAGCCGTCCACGAAAATGCGCCCCGCCGGCACCTCATCGATCACTTTGGGCTCGCCCGGCGCCAGCCGAATAAGATCGCCATTGCTGGGCGCGATCGCGTAAGGCGCTTGCAGCGATTTGGCGAGTTCGACGTGCTCGAGAATATGCCGCCGCTCGCCGTGCACCGGCACAGCGATCTGCGGCCGCGCCCAGGAATACATCTGCTTGAGCTCATCGCGCGCCGGATGGCCGGAAACATGCACGAAATGATCGTCCGCCGTAATCAGCTCAACGCCCTTTTCGGTGAACGCATTGTAGAGCGCATGGATCGAGGTTTCGTTGCCCGGGATAACCCGCGAGGAGAAAATCACCGTATCGCCTTGGCGCAGCGAAACGTGCCGATGATCCCCGCGCGCGATGCGTGACAGCGCCGCGCGCGCTTCGCCTTGGCTGCCGGTGCAGAGATAAAGCACCTTATTCGCCGGCAGGCGCGCCGCTTCCTCTTCCTCGGCGATGTAGGGCATGTCCTTCAAAATGCCCACGCTCTGCGCCGCCGCGTAGATGCGATGCATCGAGCGGCCCACAAGGCAAGGCGTGCGCCCGCAGGCGCGCGCCGCTTCCAGCGTCGTCTGCACGCGCGCGACGTTGGAGGCGAACGCCGTCACCGCCACGCGGCCTTTGCAGCCGGCGATCACCTCCAGTAAGCTTATCGCGCACATCCGCTTCCGAGCCCGCCTCGCCCTCCACGAACACGTTGGTGGAATCGCACACCATCGCCAGCACGCCCTCATCGGCCATGGCGCGCAATTTGGCTTCATCGGTGGTCTCGCCAATCAGCGGGTCGGGATCGATTTTCCAGTCGCCAGTGTGCCACACAAGGCCAAGCGGGGTGCGGATGGCGAGCCCGTTCGGCTCCGGGATCGAGTGCGTGAGCGTCACAAAATCGATCTCAAACGGCCCGAGCTTTAAATGCCCCTTCAGCGGAATTTCCGTGAGCGGCACTTTATCCAGCAGGCCGCGTTCCTTCAGCTTGTCACGCACCAAAGCCGCCGTGAACGGCGTTGCGTAAACCGGCGCCTTCAGCTTCGGCCACAGCCAGCCCAGCGCCCCGATATGATCTTCATGCGCGTGCGTCAGCACGATGCCGAGAATATTGTCCTTCTCGCCCACCAGATATTCTGGATCGGGCAGAATGAGATCAACGCCCGGCGTCGTATCCTCGCGCCCGAAGGTGACGCCGATATCGACGATAATCCATTGCCGATCCTCCGCCGGGCCAAAGCCATAGGCGTTGAGGTTCATGCCGATCTCGCCCGAGCCGCCAAGCGGCAAAAAAACAAGCTCGTCCGCAGATTTGGCCTTACTCAAATGACGCCGCCATTCCGTCTAAAAATTTCCAACAGTCCGCGCGATGTGAGTTCCTGATCGAACACATCAATGCCCGGAAAGGCGCCTTCATACAGCGAAGCCACCCCGCCGGTGGCGATGGTTTTCATCGGCGCGCCATACTCTTGCTTGATGCGGCGGATCAGCCCGCCGATCATCTCGATCGAGCCGAGATAAATGCCAGATTGCATGGCCGAGATTGTGTCCTTGCCGATCACCTTGCCCGGATCGCGGATTTCCACGCGCGGCAGCCGCGCCGCCGCATCGTGCAGCGCCTGCAGCGAGAGGTTGATGCCCGGCAAGATGATGCCGCCCTCAAACGCCCCATCGGCCGCCACGATGTCGAACGTCGTCGCCGTGCCGCTATCGATCACGATCGCCGGCCCGCCATGGTCCACGAAGGCGCCCACCGCGTTCACCAGCCGGTCCGCGCCCGCTTCGCTTGGTTTGTCGATCCGCACCTCGATGCCAAGCTCCACGCCCGGCTCGCCGATCACCAAGGGCTCAGCGCCCACATAGCGGCGCGAGAGGTTGCGCAGATTAAATAGCGCCTGCGGCACAACGGTGGAGATGATGCACGCCTTCACATCCGAGAAGGTAAGCCCTGAAAGCGCCATCACCTGCGCCAGCCAAGGCGCATATTCATCGGCCGTGCGCGTCGAGTACGTCGCCGCGCGCCATTGGGCGCGCCAGGTCTTGCCGTCATAGACGGCGAATTTGGTGTTGGTGTTGCCAACGTCGATGGCCAAAAGCATGGGCCTAACTCGCGCCTGAAAAATAAATGTCGCCCGCCGCCACAAGCTTGCGGCCTTCGCTCGTATCGAGTTCCAGCGCGCCGGCTTCGGAAAGGCCGGCGATGCGCCCCTCCAAAACAGCCTCACCCTGCGCCACGCGGGCCATCTGGCCAAGCCCATACGCCCGAGAGAGCCATGCCTGCCGAAGCGGCCCAAACCCCTGCTGCGCGAGTTGCGCATCCAGTTGCGCCAGCCTGGGGCGAAGCTCAACAAGAAACGCCAGCGGCTCGGGCGCAAGCACATCTGGCGGCAACAATTGGCGCAAGCACGCCGTCGGCTGATCAAGCCCTTCAGGCGCCGCCGCCAGATTGACGCCAAAGCCAAGCGCGGCCCAGCCCGCACCGTGCGCTGCGCCAGAATCAAGCAGAATGCCGCTCATCTTCGCGCCGTCGATCAGCACGTCATTGGGCCATTTCACCAGCGCGCGGCGCGCGCCGAGATAGGCGTCAAACGTCTCAGCAATCGCCACCGCCAGCGCAAAGCCAAGCAGCGCAATCTCCGCCGGCGGGCGATCGTTGCGGCTGAAATAGGTGGCGAGCAGATTGCCATCGAGCGAGCGCCACGCCCGCCCGCGCCGGCCGCGTCCTGCGGTTTGCACCTTGGCGATCAGCCAAACCGGGCCGAAATCGCCGCGCTCGGCGCGGCGGCGCGCCTCCGAAAGCGTGGAGTCGATCTCGTCGAATAGTTCGACCGGCGCTTGGCCGTCGATCATCAGAAACTCCGGGCGATCGCCCACGCCGCCCAGCGCTCAATCGCGCCCAGCGCCACAATCAGGATCGGGAAGGACAGCAACGCCGCCGCGCTCGCCATCGTCATCACCGTGCTGCTCGCCGGCGAGAGCGGCTCAGCCGCGGGGCTGAACCAGATCGAGGCGAGAATGCGCAGATAATAACCCGCAGCCACCACCGCCGCGATGCCGCCGACAACAGCAAGCCAAGCCAGATCCGCCGCGACCGCGGCCTGGAACACAACCAGCTTGCCGATAAAGCCGGCGAACGGCGGAATGCCCGCGAGCGAGAACAGCAGCATGGTGTAGAGCGTCGCCATCCAAGGCCGCTTGCGCGCAAGGCCGGCAAGATCAGCGATCGTCTCCACCGGCTCGCCGGCGCGGCGCATCGACATGATCAGCGCGAACACGCCGATCGTCGCCGGCAGATAGAGCGCGAGATAAATCAGCGCCGCCCCAGGGCCCGCATCGGCGCCCGCCACAAGGCCCATCAGCGCAAAGCCCATATTGGCGATCGACGAATACGCCATCAGCCGCTTGAGGCTGGTTTGCATCAGCGCGCCGAAGGAGCCCCACACCATCGAAATGGCCGAAAGCGCCACCACCACCTGCAGCCATTGGCTCTCAAGCGCGATGAACGGATCGTAGAGAATGCGCGCCATCAGCGCGACGGCCGCCACTTTCGGCGCGGCCGCGAAGAAGGCCGTCACCGGCGTGGGCGCGCCTTCGTACACATCCGGCGTCCACATATGGAACGGCGCGGCCGACATTTTAAAGCCAAGCGCGCACAGCATCAGCACAAGGCCAAACAAGAGGCCCACCCCGCCCTGGCCTTGCGCCACCGCTTCGGCTATCGCGTCAAACCGCACCGAGCCGGTGAAGCCGTAAACGAACGAAGCGCCGTAAAGCAGCAGGCCCGAAGCCAACGCGCTCAGCACAAAATATTTGAGGCCCGCTTCCGAAGAGCGCGAGTCATCGCGCCGCCACGCCGCCAGCACGTAGGCGCACAAGCTTTGCAGCTCCACGCCCACATAAAGGCTGATCAGATCTTGCGAGGAGACCATGACGAACATGCCAAGCGCCGCCAGCACCACCAGCACCGGATATTCAAAGCGCCGATCCTTCGCCGCACCGAAATAATCGGAACCGAGCGCCAGCGTCGCCGCCGCCGCGAACGCGATCAGCGCCTTGGCGAACACGCCAACGCCATCGACCACGAGCACGCCCTGAAAGATCGCCACCGGCGCGTCAGGCCGCGCCACGATCGCCCAGCCGCCCGCGACGAGCAGCGCGACAATGCCAAGGAAAGATAGAGGCCTAAATGACCGCTCTCCGCCCCACGCGCCAATCACGGCGGCGGAAAGCGCAAAGCCGACGAGCACAAGCTCGGGCCCAAAATGCGGAAGCGAAAACGCAAGATCCTGCGCGGGCCCGATCATGGCGCGGCCCTCCCGAATTGTTCAACAATCGTCTGCGCGGACACCGCCGTGTAGTCGAGCAGCAGCGAGGGCGCGAAGCCGAAGATCAAAGTGGCGATGATCAGCGGCACGAACTGCACCCATTCGCGGGCGTCGATATCGGTCATCGTGTTGAGCTTGGGGTTCTCGATCACGCCGAACGCCACCTTGCGATAGAGCGTCAGCGCGTAAGCCGCCGAGAAAATAATGCCCAAGCACGCCGCCGCGGCCACCCACGCATTCACTTGGAAGGCGCCCACCATGGTGAGGATTTCACCGGGGAAACCGCTGGTCCCCGGCAGGCCCACATTGCCCATGGTGAAGAGCAGGAAGATGGCGGCATAGACCGGCATGCGATGCGTCAGCCCGCCATAGAAGGCGATCTCACGCGTATGCGCCCGGTCATACACAACGCCGACGCAGAGAAAGAGCGCGCCGGAGATGATCCCGTGCGAGATCATCTGGAAGATCGCGCCCTGTATGCCCTGGATCGTGCCGGTGAAGATGCCCATGGTCACAAAGCCCATGTGCGCAACCGAGGAATACGCGATCAGCTTCTTCATATCGACCTGGCGGAACGCCACCAGCGACGCCCACACGATCGCCACCACCGAAAGCACGAACACGAACGGCGTGAAAAACGCGCTCGCATCCGGGAACATCGGCAGCGAGAAGCGCAGGAAGCCGTATCCGCCCATTTTGAGCAGGATCGCCGCCAGCACCACCGAGCCCGCCGTCGGCGCCTCGACGTGCGCATCAGGCAGCCACGTATGCACCGGCCACATCGGCATCTTCACCGCGAACGACGCAAAGAACGCCAGCCACAGCCATATCTGGATGTTTTCGCTAAACCCGCCTTGCTGGGCGAACGCCGTCAGTTCCGGGATGCCGCTTGTGCCCGCGATCGAGATCATCGCCACGATGGCGACAAGCATCAGGATCGAACCGAGCAGCGTGTAGAGAAAGAATTTGAACGCCGCATAGACGCGCCGCTCCCCGCCCCACACGCCGATGAGAATGAACATCGGGATGAGGCCGGCCTCGAAGAACACGTAAAACAGGATGATGTCCTGCGCGCAGAACACCCCGATCATCAAGGTTTCGAGGATGAGAAACAGCACCATGTAGCTGGAGACCTGCTTCTCGATCACCCAGCTCGCCAGAATACAGATCGGCGTGAGGAAGGTCGTCAGCATCACCAGCGTCATCGCCAGTGAATCGACGCCCATGCGATAGCCGGCGCCGAACGCCCACGGCACGTTCTCAACCAGCTGATAGCCGGGCAAGCTCGGATCAAACGCGGCGAACGCCACCAGCGAAATGGCGAACGTCAGCAGCGTGACAAGCAGCGTCAGCAGCCGCACGCCGCGATCGTAACCTGCATCCTCCCCGCGCTGCATCGAGCGCGCGAGCAAGATCAGCAACGCCCCCGCCGCCGGCAGGAAGGTGATGATGGTAAGGAGCGGCCAATCGGCCATTTGCGCGATCATTGCCCGCCCCCGATGCCGGCGTAAATCGCATAGGCGCCGAACGCGACAGCGGCGATCAGCATGAGGAAGCTATAATGATACACAAAGCCCGTCTGCAATTTGCGCGCTTGCCGCGCGACGAAGCGTGAACTGGCCGCAACGCCATCGGGCCCAAGCCCATCGATCAGCTTGCGATCGCCCACTTTCCAGAAGAGATCACCCAGCGCCCGCGCGCCCTTCACGAAGATGAAGTCGTAGATCTCGTCGAAATACCATTTGTTGTAGAGGAAGGCCCAAACCGGGCCCTTGGCCATCGCCTTGGGCGCGGCTGGCTTCCACAGATAGAAGATCACCGCGAACAGGAAGCCCGTCACCGTCACGATCAGCGGCGCCCACAGCACCCATTCGGGGAAGTCGTGATGGCCGTGCTCCACCGGCATGACGTGACGCCAGAAACCGTCGGCGTGCTCGCCCAGGAAGTAAGGATAGAAGATAAAGCCCGCCGCGATCGCGCCGGCGGCCAGCACAAACAGCGGCGCCAGCATGATCCAGGGCGATTCATGCGCCGGCGCTGCGCCGTCGGCCGGCTTATCGTGATGATGCGCATCGGCGTCGCCGTGATCGTCATGGTGCGCATCCGGGTTGGGCCGGAATTTGCCCTCGAACGTCATGAAGGCGAGGCGCCAGGAATAGAAGCTCGTCAGCAGCGCGGCCCCAACCCCGCACCAGAACGCAAATTGCGCGCCGAAAGCGTGGCTGGCGTAAGCGGCCTCGATGATCGCGTCCTTGGAATAGAAGCCGGCAAAGCCGCCCACATGCGGAATGCCAAAGCCGATCAGCGCGAAGGTGCCGATCAGCATCATCGCCCAGGTGATCGGCATGGGTTTGCGCACCCCGCCCATGAAGCGCATGTCCTGCTCATGGTGCATGCCGTGGATCACAGAGCCCGCGCCCAGGAACAAGAGCGCCTTGAAGAAGGCGTGCGTGAAAAGGTGGAACATGGCCGCGTCATAGGCGCCCACGCCCGCCGCGAAGAACATGTAGCCGAGTTGCGAGCAGGTCGAGTACGCGATCACGCGCTTGATGTCGTTTTGCGCCAAGCCCACCGTGGCGGCGAACAGCGCCGTCACCGCGCCCAGCACCGTCACCACCGCCGAAGCGAACGGCGCAAGGTGATAAAGATCGCCCGCGCGGCACACCATGAACACGCCCGCCGTCACCATGGTGGCGGCGTGGATCAGCGCCGAAACCGGCGTCGGGCCTTCCATCGCGTCCGGCAGCCAGACATGCAGGAAAAATTGCGCCGATTTGCCCATCGCGCCGATGAACAAGAGCACCGCGATCACTTCGACGGCGGGCGCCGAGAAATTGTCGATCCCGATCAGCATGCCGGGCGAAGCTTTCGCCGCCTCGAACACCGCGTCGAACTGGATTGAGCCATAGCAGAAGAAGATCGCCATGATCCCGAGCGCGAAGCCGAAATCGCCGACCCGGTTGGTGACGAACGCCTTGATCGCCGCGTCATTGGCGCTGCGCTTCTGGAACCAGAAGCCGATCAAGAGATAGGAGGCGACGCCCACCCCTTCCCAGCCGAAGAAGAGCTGCAGAAAATCATTCGCCGTCACCAGCGCGAGCATCGAGAAGGTGAAGAATGAAAGGTAGGAGAAGAACCGCGCCCGATGCGGATCCTCGGCCATGTAGCCGATGGAATAGACATGCACCAGGAAGCTGACGGTGTTGACCACCACCAGCATGACCGCGCTCAGCGTATCGATGCGCACGCTCCAGGTGGAGCTAAAGCCGGCCACATCGATAAAGCGGAAAAGCTCGATCACCCGCGCGGTTTCATCGCCCCAGACAAAGCCGATAAAGATCGGCCAGGAGAGCGCGAGCGAAAGCCCCACCGAAGCGGTGGTCACGCCCATGGCGACCTTATCGCCAATGAATTTTTGCAGGAGGCCCGCGAACGCCGCCGCAAGCAGCGGCGCCAGAACGATCAGGACTTCGGGAGAGAAAGCCACGATCAGCCCCGCATCTGGTTGATATCCTCAACCGCGATATTGCCGCGGTTTCGGAAGTACGTGACGAGAATGGCGAGCCCGACAGCCGCTTCGGCGGCCGCCACGGTCAGCACCAGCATGGCGAAAATCTGGCCTTCGATGTTCTGCAAGAACGCCGAAAACGCCACCAGATTGACGTTCACCGAGAGCAGGATGAGCTCGATCGACATCAGAATGATGATGACGTTCTTGGCGTTGGCGAAGATGCCAAAGCAGCCGATCGTGAACAGCGCGGCGGCCACGAACAGATAATGTGCAAGCCCGATATCCATCAGCCCAGCCCCTGCCCCGGTCGGATGTCCTTCAACTCAACGCCCTCGGAGCGCTTGCGCCCGACTTGGGCGGCGATGTCTTGCTTTTTCACGCCAGGGCGGCGGCGCAGCGTCAGCACGATCGCCCCGATCATGGCCACGAACAGCACAAGCCCCGCGAGTTGGAACACCAGAAGATATTCGGTGTAGAGCACCTGGCCGATCGCTTCGGCGTTGGTCACCGCCGCCTGCCCATCGCTCGCCAGCGGGATCGGCACGGGAACCGACATCGCAGCGCCGGCCACAAGGCCGAGCTCCCCCAGCAGCACCAGCGCCACAAGCGCGCCCGCCGGCAGATATTGCAGGAAGCCCTTCTTCATCTCGGCAAAATCGACGTCGAGCATCATGACGACGAACAAGAACAGCACCGCCACCGCGCCGACATAAACCACCACCAGCAGCATCGCCAAAAACTCAGCGCCCAGCAGCACGAACAGCCCCGCCGCCGTGAAGAAGGTGAGGATGAGAAACAGCACCGAATGCACAGGGTTGCGCGCCGCGATCACCGCGAACGCGGAGATCACGGCGATGGCCGCCAGCACGTAAAAGGCGATCGCCAACATCCTCAAGCTCTCCCAATCCTCCCCCGTTACGGGGGAGGTGTCGTGAGCGAAGCGAGCGACGGAGGGGAAAGTTGCGGCGAAAATCGCGCCGCGCCCCCTCAGTCCGCTTCGCGGACAGCTCCCCGCAAGCGGGAGAGCAAGGTTATTTTCGCGCCGCCCTTAGCGGTATGGCGCGTCCAGTTCCAAATTCTTCGCGATCTCCCGCTCCCAGCGATCGCCGTTCGCGAGCAGACGCTCCTTGTCGTAATAAAGTTCTTCGCGCGTTTCGGTGGCAAACTCGAAATTCGGCCCCTCCACGATCGCATCCACCGGGCACGCCTCCTGGCAGAAACCGCAATAGATGCATTTCACCATATCGATGTCGTAGCGCGTGGTGCGGCGCGAGCCGTCCTCACGTGGTTCGGCCTCGATGGTGATGGCTTGGGCCGGGCAGATCGCCTCGCACAGCTTGCAGGCGATGCAGCGCTCTTCCCCGTTGGCGTAGCGGCGCAGCGCATGTTCGCCGCGAAAGCGCGGGGAAAGCGGCCCCTTCTCGAACGGGTAATTCACCGTGGCCTTACGGCGGAAGAAATAGCGCATGCCGATGGCGAAGCCGCCGATCATGTCGAGCATCAAGGCGCCCTTGGCCGCTTGCAGCAGACGAGACATCAGGGCTCCTCTCTCAGACAGCGGAAGGTGATCGCGTTCGATTCATGGTGCACCGTCTCGGGGCGGACGGGCGAACCACACTCCCGCGCAGCAATTTCTTCGGCGTCAGAGCTCAAAGCGACAGTCGCGGTTTGCGGGCGCGGCGCAACCGGCTGTTCGGGAACGGCCTCTGTTGCGCAAGCGGACAGCCCAAGTGCGGCGACGAGAACGAGCGCGCGGATCATGGCGCCACCCCCGCCGAAGCCGGCTGCAGAAAGGCGACGTAATAGCCCATGGCGACCACCGCCACGAGCGAGGTCGGCAGGAAGATTTTCCAGCCCAGCCGCATCAGCTGGTCATAGCGGTAGCGCGGCACAATCGCCTTCACCATCGCGAACATGAAGAACACCGCCCAGATCTTCACGTAGAAAACCAGCATGGCGAGCGCGCCGGCCCAGAACGGCGAAAGCCCCAGCGCTTCGATCGAGCCAAGCGGCAAATGCCAGCCGCCCAAGAACAAGATCGTCATTATCGCGCACATCAGCACGATGTTGAGATATTCCCCGATCATGAAGAGCAGGTACGGCGTGGAGCTGTATTCGACCTGATAGCCGGCCACGAGCTCGGATTCAGCTTCCGGCAAATCGAACGGCGGCCTGTTGGTTTCCGCGAGGGCCGAAATGAAGAACATCACGAACATGACGATCATCGTCACGCCAACGAGAATGTTCGCCGGAAATTCCGGGATATAGAAGATGCGGAACGCATGCCATTTCCAGGCCCCGCCCGCCTGCGATTCCACGATCGTGGTGAGGTTCAGCGAACCCACCAGCAAGAGCACCGTGATGATGATGAAGCCGATCGAGACTTCGTAGCTCACCATCTGCGCCGCGGAGCGCAAGCCCCCAAGGAACGGATATTTCGAGTTCGACGCCCAGCCGCCCATGATGATGCCGTACACACCAAGCGATGAGATGGCGAAGATGTAGAGAATGCCGACATTAAGATCGGCGATCACAATCCCCGGCCCCCACGGCACCACCGCCCAAGCGATAAACGCCACCACGAAGGTCAAAAGCGGCGCGAGCAGAAACACGGTTTTGTTCGCACCCGCCGGGATCACGATCTCTTTCAGCACGAACTTTAAAAAGTCCGCGAAACTCTGGAAGAGCCCGAAAGGCCCCACCACGTTCGGCCCCTTGCGCAGCTGCACCGCCGCCCAGACCTTGCGGTCAAACAACAGGATGAACGCCAGCGTCAGCAGCAAGAGGATCATGATGATGAGCACTTGGCCCGTCTTCATGAGCGCCCACTCGACCTCGACAGGCCAAGCTACGAACGGAACGTAATCAGCGCTCGGGTTCATTCCGCCGCCACCTTATGGCTCGCGCTGGCCTTGAGCTTGGAGCACTCGGCCATCGTCTTGGACGCGCGGGCGATTGGGTTGGTGAGATAAAAATCTGTGATCGGGCTTTTGAACGCCGCCTCGCTCAGCGCGCCGGCGGCGCCAATGGCGCCCGCGTCAAAGCTTGCCGCGCCGGCATGGCCGGGGGCGTAATCCACCTGCCCGAAGCTTGGGTGATCGGCGATCATCTTGGCGCGCAGCGCCTCAAGTGAATCGTAAGGCAGCACCTTGCCCAGCACACCCGAAAGCGCGCGCAGGATGGCCCAATCGTCCTTCGCCTGCCCCTTCGGGAAGGCGGCGCGGCGGCCATATTGCACGCGGCCCTCGGTATTCACCCAAGTGGCGTCTTTTTCGGTATAGGCCGCGCCCGGCAGGATGATATCGGCGCGGTGCGCGCCCGCATCGCCGTGCGTGCCGATATAAATCACAGTGCCCGCCTTCGGCAGCTCGGCTTCATCGACGCCCAGCAGCAGCAGCGCATCGAGCCCGCCCGCCAGCATTTCTTTGGCGCTTTTGCCGCCCGCGCCCGGCAGGAAGCCAAGATCAAGGCCCGCCACGCGCGAGGCGGCGCTATGCAGCACGTTGAACGCCTGCCAGCCCTCTTTGCTGACGCGCGCCGCCAGCTTGCCAGCCGCCGCCAACACCGCCGCGCCATCGGCGCGCGCCAGCGCGCCCGCGCCAAGGATGATCAGCGGCTTTTGCGCCTTGTTCAGCGCATCGCCAAACGCGCCAAGATCGGCGATCGATTGCGGGCCGGCGCCGATATGCGCGTAACGGTAGGTGAGATCCGCCGCTTCGCCGATCACGCCAATCTCCGCCCCGCGCAGCCAAGCTTTGCGGATGCGCGCGTTCAGCACTGGCGCTTCCAGGCGCGGATTGGTCCCGATCAGCAGGATCGCATCGGCTTCATCGAGGCCGGCGATGGTGGAATTGAAGAGATAGCCTTCACGCGCGCCGCCGCCGATCTCGGCGCCATCGGCGCGGCAATCGGTGTTGGGCGAGCCGAGCGCGCGGAAAAGATCAAGCGCCGCCTTCATGCTCTCGGCGCACGCCAGATCACCGGCGATCGCGCCGATCCGCTTGGGATCGCCCGAAAGCGCTCTGGCGGTGGCGCTCAGCGCCTCGTCCCAGCTTGCTGGGCGCAGCTTGCCGTTTTCACGGATATAAGGCTGATCCAGCCGCTGGCGCTGCAGGCCATCTTCCGCATAGCGCGCCTTGTCCGAAATCCATTCTTCGTTGATCTCGTCATTGGTGCGCGGCAGCACGCGCAGCACCGCATTGCCGCGCGCATCGACCCGAATGTTCGAGCCCAGCGCGTCCATCACGTCGATGGAATCGGTTTTCTTCAGCTCCCAGGGCCGCGCGTTGAACGCGTACGGCTTGGAGGTGAGCGCGCCCACCGGGCAAAGATCGATCACATTGGCCGAAAGCTCGCTCGTCAGCGCAGCTTCCAGATAGGTGGTGATTTCCATGTCCTCGCCGCGCCCGGTGGCGCCGAGTTCCGGCACGCCGGCCACCTCGGTCGCAAAACGGACGCAGCGCGTGCACTGGATGCAGCGCGTCATCACGGTTTTGACCAGCGGCCCCATGAATTTTTCTTCGACCGCGCGTTTGTTTTCATCAAAACGCGAGCCGCCCCGGCCGTACGCAACCGATTGATCCTGCAGATCGCACTCCCCGCCCTGATCGCAGATCGGGCAATCAAGCGGGTGGTTGATGAGCAGAAACTCCATCACCCCATTGCGCGCCTTGGCGACGGTCGCGCCCTTGGTGACCAGTTCGTTGAGCTTGTCATCGCGCGGCGGCGGCAGATCCTTCACCTGCTGCGCGCACGAGGCCACAGGCTTAGGCCCTGATTTTCCGCCAACTTTCACTTCGATCAGGCACATGCGGCAATTGCCGGCGATCGAGAGGCGCTCGTGATAACAAAAGCGCGGAATCTCGGCGCCGGCGGCTTCGCACGCCTGCAGCAACGTGAACTCAGGAGGGACGTCGACTTCAACGCCGTCGACGAGAATTTTAGCCATGATCGCAACCGCTTTCGCGCCAGCGCATGGACGATTTATTGCGTCGCCGCAAGTGGGCCAAAAGTCCGCACAAGCGGTTCTTTTTGCGAAAGATTCTCAATGCTCGCGCGCGCTGGTTTTTCCGCGCCGCGCCTGTCACGGTAGCAGCATAAGCAACGGAACTTACTGCGTTTTTTCTGGAACGCCCAAAGCGCGCGCACGTTGAACATTCAGGCGGGTTCACAGGAGTTTTATCCCCATGCCGAACCAACAACCCAACCAGCCGCGCGAACAGCAGCGCCAAGCCCAGCCGGGCCGCCCGCAGCAGCCCGAACAGAATCGCCCCGAGCGTGACCAGGAGCGCATCGACAAGCAGCGCGAGCACGAACAAGAGCGCCGCAAACAGCAAAACTAAAATTGTGCGCCAGGCATTATAGGGACTGATGGATGGGGCGGCGAAAGCCGCCCCATTTCCGTTTCGCCCCACGCTTTAGGGCCGCATCGGCGCCAGCAAACGCTGCGAGCCGCGTTTCACTTGCACCAGGCGCGGCCCAAAGCTCAATTCGCGCCCGCTGACCACGCGCACCAATTGCTCGATCGGCAGCGCCTTCACATCTTCTGGAGGCCGCGAGACGAAAAGCTCCGCCATCAGCAGCCCGTCGCTCTCCAGCCCATCTGGATCAAGCCCGCGCTTGGCCAGCACATCGAGCACTTGCTGGGCCTCCTCCTCATCCTGAAACCGACGCTGAACAAATGCCGCCGAGCTGAGTTTTTCGGTTTTCAGTCCATGGCGCGCCAATGTCTCGGCGATCGGTGCGTAGTCAAACATCCTGAGACAAAACGAGATCACCCAGGGCGGGCGCGCGTTCGCCGCGAGCAATGTCTCGAACGTGTTGGCCGTGACGTACCCGACAACGCCGGTGGAAATGATCATATCAACATCGCTGAAGCAGCGCGCAATCTCAGGCGGCGCGCCCTCTTCCAAATCGGCGGCCACGCCATCATCAACGAGGCCCACCTCGCGCGCATACGCGACCGCCGGCGCCGAAACATCGACAGCCACCAGCCGCTCAGGCCGCGCGCGCGGCCAGGATTGGAAATACGCTTTATCCAGCGCGCGCGTTTCCTCGCTCGTCAGCGCCATCATTTCCCGGCGCGCATAGCGGGTACGCAGCATGTCCACGCTGATCGGATAACGGAACAGCGCCGCGTTGATGCCGTACGAAGAACCAAGATCAAGGATGCTGGCGTCGCGCCCTTTGATTTTCCGGAACGCATTCGCCGCGCGGCGGAAAACCGGCTTGGCCAATTCGGGGATCGCGTAATCGAGCGAGCCGAGGATGGAAAAATAATCGCGCGGATCGGGACGCGTATACAGCGTGTCGAACGACGCCTTGGCGTCGTTGGGATCGTCTTGCATTAAGAATTCTCCGATACGGGCGCTGCGCGAAAGCGCAAACGCACGGGGCGGGCGCGCGCCTGGCAAACGCCCACGACCTCCTATGTTTGGAACAGATTGAACCTAACGCGCTTCACACCCTGACGCAAACGCCAGCGAGCGAAAACGCAAACGTTTTTAAGAAGAGCCGCTTATTCCGCCGCCACCGGCGTCATCACCTGATGCACGCCTTTGGCGGCGCGATAGCGATCGATGCGCTGCTCAATCTCCGGCCGGAAATGCCGGATGAGGCCTTGGATCGGCCAGGCCGCCGCATCGCCCAACGCGCAGATCGTGTGCCCTTCCACTTGGCCCGCCACATCAAGCAGCAAATCGATTTCGCTGTGATCGGCCTCGCCCTTGGCCATGCGCTCGAGCACGCGCCACATCCAGCCAGTGCCCTCACGGCACGGCGTGCACTGGCCGCAGCTTTCGTGCTTGTAGAAATACGCAATCCGCGCGATCGCGCGGATGAGATCAGTGCTCTGATCCATCACGATCACCGCGGCGGTGCCGAGGCCCGATTTCAGCGCTGACAATGAGTCAAAATCCATCAGCACGGTTTCGGCTTCATGCGCCGGGATCATGCGCACCGATGAGCCGCCAGGGATCACCGCTTTGAGATTGCCCCAGCCCCCGCGCACGCCGCCGCAATGTTCTTCAAGCAGCGTCTTGAGCGGAATGCTCATCGCTTCTTCGATATTGCACGGCTTGTTCACGTGGCCCGAAACGCAGAACACTTTCGTGCCCGTATTGTTGGCGCGGCCGATGCCGGCGAACCATTTTGCGCCCCGGCGCAGAATCGTCGGCGCCACGGCGATGGACTCGACATTGTTCACCGTCGTCGGGCAGCCATAGAGGCCCATATTCGCCGGGAACGGCGGCTTTAGGCGCGGCTGGCCCTTCTTGCCTTCAAGGCTTTCGAGCAGCGCGGTTTCTTCGCCGCAGATGTAAGCGCCGGCGCCGTGATGGATGTAGACGTCGAAATCCCAGCCATGGACGTTGTTCTTGCCGATGAGCTTGGCCTCATAGGCCTCCTTCACCGCGCGCTCCATCGCCTCGCGCTCGGCCACGTATTCGCCGCGCAAATAGATGTAGGCCGCATGCGCCTGCATGGCGAAACTGGCCACGAGGCACCCCTCGATCAGCAGATGCGGATCGTGGCGCATGATGTCCCGATCCTTGCAGGTGCCGGGCTCGGACTCATCGGCGTTGACGACGAGATAATGCGGCCGCTCCTTCACCTCTTTCGGCATGAAGGACCATTTGAGCCCCGTCGGGAAGCCTGCGCCGCCGCGCCCGCGCAAGCCTGAATCTTTCAGCTGCTGGATGATCCAGTCACGCCCGGCGTCGAGCATGTCCTTGGTCGCGTTCCATGCGCCGCGCTGCTTGGCGCTTTCGAGATCGGCGCCACGATTGCCGTAGAGATTGAGGAAGATGCGATCTTTATCCGCGAGCACGATTAGCCTCTCGATCCTCGAATCATGAACAGGCGCAAGGCAAACCAAGCCGAAGCAATCGCCGGCGCCAGCACCCACGGGCTGGCCAGCGGCAAGCCCTCAACAAACGCATTATACAGCGCAAGCCCGATCAGCCCCGCCGTGATCAGCCCATAAAGCAAAAGCGCGCCCTGCTTGGCCGCCGCCTTGCCGGGCGTCGCCTTGGTCTCAAACGGCAAGCGGCCTTTCACGCGCGGCAGGCCGCCGCCTTCGGGGGCTTTTTCGCCGCTCACGCCTTCTCCGGCAGGTTCGGCAGCGTGATCTTCTGCGCCAGCGAGCCGTCATAAAGCGAAGCGTCCGTCAGCACTTTCGGCCCGCCATCGGGCGCCGAGGTTTGCCGGCCGATGGCCGAGCCGGGCTCAACCTTCTCCCCGCGCGCCAGCGCATCGATGCGCGCCTCCAGCGTCTCGGGCGTCAGATCCTCGTGATAATAATCATCGATCGCCACCACCGGCGCGTTCACGCACGCGCCAACGCACTCAACCTCTTCCCAAGAGAACAGCCCATCGGCGGAAATCGCGTGCTTGGCGCCGATGCGCCGCTTGCACACCTCTTTGAGATCTTCCGCGCCGCGCAGCACGCAGGGCGTGGTGCCGCAGAGCTGGAAATGGTGTTTCCCCACCGGCGCAAGGTGAAACATGGTGTAGAACGTCGCCACTTCGAGCACGCGGATCTTCGGCATCTCAAGCAGATCCGAGATCGCCTGGATCGCCGGCTCGCTCACCCAGCCCTCTTGCTTTTGCACCAGCCAAAGGATCGGGATCACCGCCGATTGCTTCCGCTCGGGCGGATATTTCTGCATCCACCAGCGCGCCTTCTCCATCGTCTCCGAGGCGAAGGCAAAGCTCGCGGGTTGCTCTGCGGCGAGGCGGCGAACACTCATTGCAAACTCACTTCACGAAATCGACGCGGGCGATCAGCCCATTTTTGACAGTGTAAATGGCGACAGCCTCCAGCTGCGGCCCCTCAGGGCTGCGCCAGACATCCTCATGGTCAATCACCGTATCGCCCTTGGCGATGCGGTTCACGAGCCGCGCCTTGTTCTGCGGATATTGCGCAAACATCGCCGCATAGCGCGCCTGGATTTCCTGGCGCCCGCTCTGCGTCACCGCGCCATTCAGATCAGCGATCACGCAATCGGGGGCGTAGGTCGCCAAGAAGGCGTCCATATCCTGCGCGTTATACGCCTCAAGCTGGCGCTGCACGACATCCACCGCGCTCACCGGTCCACCTCGCCGAACACGATGTCGAGCGAGCCGAGCACGGCGGAGACATCCGCCAGCATATGGCCCTTTACAGAGATAGCTCATCGCCGCAAGATGCGGAAAGCCCGGCGCGCGGATCTTCAAGCGATATGGCCGGTTGGTGCCGTCCGCCACGAGATATACGCCGAATTCGCCCTTGGGCGCTTCCACCGCCGCATACGCCTCGCCCGCCGGCACGTGATAGCCCTCGGTATAGAGCTTGAAATGATGGATCAAGGCTTCCATCGAATTCTTCATCTCGCCCCGGCGCGGCGGCGCGAACTTCGAGTTTTCCGGCAGCACAGGCCCCGGATTTTGCCGCAGCAGCTTCACGCATTGCTGCATGATCTTCACGCTCTCGCGCATCTCTTCGACGCGGCAGAGATAGCGATCATAGCAATCGCCGTTTTTGCCGAGCGGGATTTTGAAATCGAGTTCGTTGTAAATCTCATAGGGCTGGCTGCGCCGCAAATCCCAGGCCATGCCCGAGCCGCGCACCATCACGCCCGAAAAGCCCCAATCGAGCGCATCCTGCTGGCTCACCACGCCGATATCGACGTTGCGCTGCTTGAAAATGCGGTTGTCCGTCAGCAGCGTTTCGAGATCATCGACCGTGCGCGGAAATTGCTCGCACCATGTTTCGATGTCGTCGATCAGCGCGTCCGGCAGATCCTGGTGCACGCCCCCGGCGCGGAAGTACGCCGCGTGCATGCGCGAGCCCGAAGCCCGCTCATAAAACACCATGAGCTTTTCGCGCTCTTCAAAGCCCCAAAGCGGCGGCGTCAGCGCGCCAACGTCCATCGCTTGGGTGGTGACGTTGAGCAGATGGTTGAGGATGCGGCCAATCTCGGAATAGAGCACGCGGATGATCTGCGCACGGCGCGGCACCTCGATGCCCGCGAGTTTCTCGATCGCCAGGCAGAACGCATGCTCCTGGTTCATCGGCGCGACATAATCGAGCCGATCGAAGTACGGGATCGCCTGCAGGTACGTCTTATATTCGATCAGCTTCTCGGTGCCGCGATGCAAGAGCCCGATATGCGGATCGACGCGTTGAACAACCTCGCCATCGAGTTCCAGCACCAGCCGCAGCACGCCGTGCGCCGCCGGGTGCTGGGGCCCGAAATTGATGGTGAAGGTGCGCTTTTCTTCGTGCGCGGGCGCAGCGGAAAGATCGTCAGCCATTGGTGTTCTCAGCCCCGGCCTGGAAGGCGGCGATGAATTCCGCGCCTGTCATGCGCTTGGTTGCATTGGCGAACGCGTAGGATGCAGGCTGCTCATCGACGAAAATCTCGCTCACAAGCGTAAATTTTCCCGGCTCCTCGAACGCCTGCGCCGAAACGGCCGCATGCGAGCCATCCTGCATGCGCCAAAACAGTGTCGAGCCGCAGGTTTTGCAGAAGCAGCGCTCGCCCCAATCGGAGGACTTATAGATTCCGAGCTGGCTTTCATCGGCAATGGCGAGCGCGCCGCACTCCACCGCGAGAAACACCCCGCCCGACCAGCGCCGGCACATCGAGCAATGGCACGCGCCCATCTGAAGTTTCTCCGGCGCGGCCTCAAATCGGACGGCGCCGCAGAGGCACCGGCCCTGCAAGGTGTTCGCGCTCATCGTTCTTCTCCCGCCTGCTCGCGCGCCCTGGGCGTCATGCTCTCATTGTCGATACGACCATCCATGAAACCGAGAATCGCGTTCATCATGAGAACGCCCTCGGCGATGAATGCTCCCATCGCAATGTCTCTGCGTGGATCGTCGAACACATTCGCGGACGCGGGGCCAAGGCCGAGCGCCCATTCGGCGGCGAACCACAGCGCCAGCGCGGCCACCAGCCAGGGCATTGCCCGCCGCCGGCTGTAGCGCCACATCGCGCCGCAATAGGCCAAAGCCGCGCCACCGAAAGCGGCGCAGAGCGCAACCAGCGTCGTGAAATCCTTGTTGACGGCGAACCACAGATCACGCGCGGGGTCGCGCGACAGCCATGCCCAAGCGAATACGAGCGCCGCAACACCCAGCCCAAAAGCGGCTCCATACACGAGGTCCAACGCTAAGCGACGTAACGGCGAATACGGCGCATGAGGCGCGGCAAGCGCTTCAGGTTGCTCAAACAGGTTGTGGTGGTCAATCCTCACGAACCGCCCCCCGCCTTTTCATCCCCCGGCAGCGTCATGCCTTCCCAGGGCGAGAGGAAATCGAAATTGCGGAACGCCTGGTTCAGCTTCACCGGCTCGTAAATCACACGCTTTTGCTCGGCGTCGTAACGCACCTCCACATGGCCAGAGAGCGGGAATTCCTTGCGCAGCGGAAAGCCCTGGAAGCCATAATCGGTGAGGATGCGGCGCAAATCGGGGTGCCCGGAAAACAGAATGCCGTACATGTCGAACGCCTCGCGCTCGAACCAATCGGCGCACGGCCAAAGCGCATGCACGCTCGGCACCGGCGTTTGCTCGTCCGTCTCCAGCTTCACGCGGATGCGCTGATTGAGGTGCATCGAAAGCAGATGATACACGACGTCAAAGCGCTTGCCGCGCTCGGGATAATCGGCGCCGCAAATATCGATCAGCGTGGTGAAGCGGCAGCGCGGATCATCGCGCAGGAAGGTCAGCACCGCCGCGATCTCTTCGGCCTTCGCCGTCAGCGTCAACTCGCCCACATGGATGTTCTGATCCAGAATCGCATGCGTCATGGAAGCGCCGATATGGGCGCCGAGATCTTCAAGCGCGGCGCTCATCGGTTGATGTTCCCCTCGCGGCGAATTTTCCGCTGCAATTGCAGAATGCCGTACACCAGCGCCTCAGCCGTCGGCGGGCAGCCCGGCACGTACACATCCACCGGCACGACGCGATCGCAGCCGCGCACCACCGCGTAGCTGTAATGATAATAGCCCCCGCCATTGGCGCATGAGCCCATCGAGATCACGTAGCGCGGCTCGGGCATCTGGTCGTAAACCTTGCGCAAAGCGGGCGCCATTTTGTTGGTCAGCGTGCCGGCCACGATCATCACGTCCGATTGGCGCGGGGATGCGCGCGGCGCAAAGCCAAAGCGCTCCACGTCATAACGCGGCATCGAGGCCTGCATCATCTCCACCGCGCAGCACGCCAGCCCGAACGTCATCCACATGAGCGAGCCGGTGCGCGCCCAAGTGATGAGATCGTCCGCCGCCGCAACGAGGAAGCCCTTATCCGCCAGCTGATTGGAAAGCCCGGTGTAAAACGGATCGTCCTCGCGCGCGGGATAGCCGCCTTCGAGGAGAACGCGACCGGCTTCGCCATAAAGTTTCGTTTCACTCATACGCGTCTCGCAGCGGTCAATAGTGAATGGTCAATAGTCAATAGGGTCATCGTTCGTCCGCCGAGCGCTGAATAGACCGAATATAAGCGCGAAGCATACGCCCAAGCTCGTCACATTGCGCCAGCGCGGGCGCTACATTCTGATCATCTGCCAACCCAACGCGCGCGCTCAGCTGCAAATGGGTCTCCAACTCTTTGAACGAGCCTTGAGCGACGCGCAAAAAGCTCACAAAACTGCCGCTGCTCTCACGTCCAAAGCCCTCGGCAATGTTCGCAGGCACGGAAACAGCAGCGCGTCGGATTTGGCTTGTCATGCCGTAAAGCTCGTCCTTGGGAAAGTCGCGCGTCAGGTCATAGACGAGCACCGCGATATCCATCGCGGTCTGCCAGACTCTCAAATCCTTGTATGAGTTGATCTCACCCACAACCGGCCTACTGACTATTGACTACTCACGACTGACCACATCACTCCCACTCGAGCGCGCCCTTTTTCCACTCATAGATAAAGCCCACCGTCAGCACGCCAAGGAAGGCCAGCATCGACCAGAAGGCGAATTGCCCCGTCTCCCCAAGCGTGATCGCCCAGGGAAACAGGAACGCCACTTCCAGATCGAAGATGATGAAAAGAATGGAGACGAGATAAAAGCGCACGTCGAACTTCATGCGCGCATCGTCAAACGCATTGAAGCCGCACTCATAGGCCGAGACTTTTTCGCTGTCGGGCGCCCTCGGCGCGAGCGTCCAGGCCGCCAGAATGAAGCCGACGCCCATCACGGTCGCGATCCCCATAAAAATGAGGATCGGCAAATAGTCGAGAAGATCGAGGCCCATACTCGTTCCTGCGTTCACATTTCGGCTCTGCCTAAGCCGCATCGCGCCGCAGCGCCAGAGCCCCGGCGCCGCAGCTGCGCAATCGGCCGGACCCTATGGGCGCCCGCAATTCGGCGCAACAGCCGCGCAAATCCGCAGTTTTTGCGAGTGGTTCTTAGCTTGTGACGTCACGCGCGAGAGCGCCCGCGCGGCGAGGCATATCTTGTTGCCGACACGCGCGCCGAACACCGAGCAGTCGCCGGGGGCGCTGAGTTTTAAATTTGGCGGGAACGGAAAAAGGCAATGGCGCGAGTGACGGGGCTCGAACCCGCGACCTCCGGCGTGACAGGCCGGCGCTCTAACCAACTGAGCTACACCCGCGTTTGCGCGAGAGGCAGGGGGTTAGGCCAAGCCGATCCGCCGGTCAAGCGCCTGATCTCAGGGATATTGCGCAAACCGGGCTGGTGGGCGGTGAGGGGATCGAACCCCCGACCCTCTCGGTGTAAACGAGACGCTCTACCGCTGAGCTAACCGCCCTACCCGCGCGCGCCTGCGTCCGAGCACATGCCCGAAGCTTTTGCAATGCTTGGCCGGCGCCGCCCTATCCCTGGCGGCTCTCGATCCGAGCGACAAACGCCGCCGCTTCTTCGGAACCCGCGCCCGTTTCCTCCTCAGCCACGCCCTCGCAAAACCGCACCCAAGAGAGCCGGCTTTCAACGCCATATTGCATTACGATCGGCGCCGCGTCGGGCGCGTCGAGCGAGCCGATGGTCACGTAAATCCGCGCCGTCTCCATGTCGTACGCAAAGGAAAGCGGCGTGCCGCAGGCGCTGCAGAAACCGCGCGCCGCGAGGTTGGAGCTGCGGAAAAAGCCGGCGCGGCTTTTGTCCAGGCGAAATTCTCTTTCTTGCCGCCAGCCAGCAGCGCGAACGCCCCGCCCACCGCGCGCTGACACATGCGGCAATGGCAGGCGTGCGCGTTTTCCAGCGGCGCGTAAAACGCATAGCGCACCGCCCCGCACTGGCAGCCGCCTTCCGCAACTGGCGTTTTGGCTTCGCTCATGGGCCATGCTCTAGCGCGGGCGCGCGCGTCCGCAAAGCGCCGCGGAACGCTAGAGCATCATCCGAAGAAGCGGATGCCGGGGAACCCACATCGCTTCACCTCCCAGCGGAACGGCTGCGCGCCATACACGTTTTGCTCTGGAGAGATTTGGAGGATGCGATGCGCAGACTAGGAACTTTGATCGCCTCAACGGCGCTTTTGGCCGTGGCGGCGTGCACGAATATGACCCAAAGCGAACAAGGCGCGGTCACCGGCGCTGTAATCGGCGGCGCCGCCGGCGCGATTTTCGGCGATGACGAAGCGGCGCTTGCGGGCGCTGCGGTGGGCGCGGCGGGCGGCTGGTATCTTGGCTGCCGCCAGGAAGGCCGCTGCGGCAATGTCGATAACCGCCGCCAGCATTATGACCAACGCACTGGGCGCTATTATTTCCAAGACCCGCGCTCGGGCCAATATTTCTACGAAAACGGCCAGCCTTATCCGTAAGGCGAAGGCTCGCCCTACCCCTCGTAGAAAGACGCCGCGCTCCAGCGATGGAGCGCGGCGTTGCTTTATCAAATGGTCGGGGCGGCGGGATTCGAACTCGCGACCCTTAGCTCCCAAAGCTAATGCTCTACCAGGCTGAGCTACACCCCGACTTTGCGCCCGCCCCCATGCCACGCGGGGCCTTGCGCTTCAATGCTTCAATGCGCGCCGATGCGCGGATGCTGGACCCGATCGCCGGCGGCGATCCCCAGCTCCCGCGACAGCCCCGCATTGATCTCCAGCACCGCCACCGCCGGCCCGCTCGAACGGAGCGGAGCATCCGAATAGGGCGTGGCGTGCTCAATAATATTAACGATCCGCCCGTCCGCGGCGACGAAAATCAGGTCGAGCGAAAGATGCGTGTTGCGCATCCAGAAGCTCTGCATCCCCGGCTCTTCAAACAAGAACAACATGCCGTGATCACGCGCCATCTCGCGGCGAAACATCAGCCCGCGTGCCCGCTCGGCTTCATCGTCGGCGATTTCGGCATAGAAGCGTCGATCGCCCTGGGCGGTGGCGATGCTCACCAATTCGCGGTGCGCGCCGTCGGGGGCTGAAACCGGCGCGGCGCTCGCTGGCGCCTTGCTCGCCGCCTCCGGCTGCGCGCACGCGCCCACGCTGGCGATCACGCCAAAAAGCGCCGCAGCGATAAGACCTCTAAACGCCATGAGCTTCCCTCTTTCTTGCGCCCCTCCTTTAGCATGGCGGCCCAAAGCGCGGCAGGCGCCCTGTTCCTATGCTGTCCCTATAAGGCGATCCCGGCGCGCGAGAGGCGAAAACGCATGTAAAAACATGGCAGGCCCTAGGGAGTCGAACCCCTCTTTTCAGGTTGAAAACCTGACGTCCTAACCGATAGACGAAGGGCCCACACGCCGCCCGCCGAAGCGGGAAGGGCTGCGATATAGAGGCGTGCGCCCCCGCTGGCAAGCCGGCTTACGCGCCATAAACGCCGGCGCCAGCCCCTTTTCCACCCCCGCTTCACCAAGCGCGGCCTCAAGGTCGCGCAGATAGCCCGCGCCAGCCTCAAGATGCACCGGCGTCAGCATCAGGTGCAGCGCCTTGGGCTCCAGCAGCGCGCCGGTAATCCAGCCCTTCTGATGCAGCGCCCCCAGCAGCGCGAACGCATCCGCCTTGGGATGATTGAACGCCAGGATGCCCAAGCGCGGCGCGCCCAGCACGGCAAAGCCCAGCGCCTTCACCCCCGCCTCGATCGCCGCGCGGGCGTCCGTCACCATCTTCTGCTTGGCGCGATAGCCTTCGGCGCCCAGGAAATTCATCACCGCCCACGCCGCCGCGATCGCCCCTGCCGGGGCGCGTGCCGGCCAAAGTCGGCGTGATCATGCGCCCGAGCGGCCAGGGGCCGGCGTCAAACGGCATATGCGCTTTGAGCGCTTCGCTACGGAAGAACACGGTGGAGGCGCCCTTGGAGGCGTAGCCATATTTGTGCAAATCGCCCGAGATCGAAGAAACGCCCGGCGCGCTGAAATCAAACACCGGCAGATCCGCGCCATTCATGCGCACGAACGGCGCAAGATACCCGCCCACGCACGCATCCACATGCAGCCACGCACCCTTGCGCAACGCCAGCGCGCTTAGCGCTTCAATCGGATCGATCAGCCCGTAGGGAAAGCACGGCGCAGAGCCCACGATCAAAATCGTCTGCGCATCCATCGCCGCTTCAATCGCCGCCGGATCAGCGAGATAGTCTTTCAGCGCGGCGCGGCGCACCTCGATATCCATCAGCATCGCGCCCTTATCGAACGCCGGATGCGCCGATGCCGGGATCACGATATTGAACGCCCCGCCACGCCCCTGCGCGCGCGCATAGTCACGCGCCGCTTTCATCGCCATCACGATCGAATCCGTGCCGCCGCTCGTCATCGCGCCCGCCGCCCCATCGGGTGCATTCAGCAGCGAGAGGCCGAAATCCACCACCTCGCGCTCCATCTGCGCAAGGCTTGGAAACGCCGCGGGGCCCAGCCCGTTTTCCTCCGAGAACATCGCATACGCGGCCTTCTTCACCGCGCCGACATCATCGCCCGCATTGAACACATAGATCGCGCTTTTGCCCTCGCGCCAGTTCACGTCATGCGCCGCGCGCGTGCGCAAGCTCTCTTCGATTTCCGGCCAGGCAAGGCCCTTTTTCGGGCAGGGATAAACGGCTCATGCGCAAAGCTTGCACGCAAGCGCGCGCCAAACAATCGCCGCCGCGCTATTTCGCAGGCGCGAGATCGACGATTTCGGCTTCGGCGCTGACGCGACCGTTAAACTCATTGCGCTTGACGCGGACGGCGGCGTGGAAAGTTCCTTCCCTTTTCACCAGCGCCTCGCCGATCGGGCTTTTCATGGCGCGGAAGGCGATGCCGCTGACGCGCGCGCCGCGCACGTCCTCCAACGTGAAGCGCACATGCTCTTCCTTCACGATCTTGGAAAAACTCACATGCACGTCCGGCAGCGCGAACACCGGATCAGGATGGCCCTGCCCATAAGGGCCGATGCGATCGAAGCGCTTCGATCAGCGGCAGGTCCATCGCCCCCACCGCCCCCGCCGCATCCACATGTAGCGCCCGCGCCATGCCTTCGGCCGCCGCAATCTCAGCCGCGAGCGTCTCGGAGAGAAAATCCTTGAGCGCCTCGACCCGATCCCATTCCACCGTCAGCCCCGCCGCCGCCGCATGCCCGCCGCCATTGATCAGCAAGCCCGCCTGCTTGGCCGCCGCCACCGCCGCACCAAGGTTCACCCCCGGCGTTGACCGCCCAGAGCCCTTGGCCGGCTCATGCTCTGTCACCCCGCCGAGCACGATCGCCGGCTTCAGCAGGCGATCTTTCAGTCGCCCCGCCGCGATGCCGATCACGCCGGGATGCCAGCGGTGGCTGCCCACGATCACCACCGCGCGCTTTTCCGCTTCCTCTAGCGCTGCGCTTTCAGCTTCGGCCAGCATCTCCGCTTCACGCGCGCGGCGCTCCTGATTGAGCGCCTCAAGCGTGGCGGCCAGTTCACGCGCTTCTTCGGGGTCTTCCGTCGAAAGCAGCCGCGTGGCGAGCGAAGCATCGCCCACGCGCCCGCCCGCATTGATGCGCGGCCCAAGCACAAAGCCAAAATCATACACGCTGGCGCCGCCCACGCGGCCCGCGCTTTCGGCCAGCGCCACAAGCCCGATATTGCGGCCATTGCGCAGCACTTTGAGCCCTTGGGCCACGATCGCGCGATTAAAGCCAAGCAGCGGCGCCACATCGCACACCGTCCCGATCGCGGCGAGATCGAGCATATCTTTCAGATCGGGCAGATCGTTCACGCCGCGCTTGCGCGCTTCGCGATTGATCGCCGCCATCGCCACCAGCACCACGCCCGCCGCTGTGAGCGTTCCTTGGCCGGAGGTGTCGTCCATCCGATTGGGGTTCACCACCGCGCGCGCCTTGGGCGGATCATGCGCCATCAAATGATGATCAAGCACAATCACATCGAGCCCTAAATCGGCCGCCGCGTTCAGCGGGCCCTCCGCCGCCGCGCCGCAATCGACGGTGATGACAAGCTCAACCCCCGCCGCCTTCAAGCGCTCAAACGCCACAACAGAAGGCCCATACCCTTCCGTCATCCGATCGGGCACATAGATTTTCAGCTCACGCCCGCGCGCGCGGAAATAGCGCACAAGCTGCGCCCCCGATGAGCCGCCATCGACATCATAATCAGCCAGCACCGCGCAGGAACGCCCCGCCTGGATCGCGTCCTCGATCACGGCTGCTGCTTCATCCATATCCTTGAACGAGGATGGATCGGGAAACAGCGCCCGCAGCGTCGGTTCGAGGAAATTGGGCGCGTCCTCAAGGCTCACCCCGCGCGCAACCAAAAGCCGGGCGGCGATTTCCGGCAGCGTAAAACGCCGGCGGAAGGCTTCCACCAGGCCAAGATCAGCCTCGCGCGACACCCAGCGCCGCCCCGTGAGCGAACGCTCAACGCCCAGAAAGGCGCCGCCCGTTTCAAGTTTGCGCGCTGCGCCGCTCAAAGGCCTGCTCCGCTGCGAATCGCCCATTCAGGCGGCACAGCATCGCACATCCTCAGGCGCGCGTGCGCAAACGCAGATCGCAGATGCTGCCAGTGGCGGCGTTCATCGCCAGGGTGTGGGTTTCGGCCTGCCCCTCGGCAAAGCGCACGCCCTCGACGATAGAGCCGGTGGTGACGCCCGTGGCCACAAAAATCGCCGGCTGCGACACAAGATCATTCAGCGCGTAGCGGCGCTTGGCATCCTCGATCCCCGCCTTCTCGGCGCGCGCGCGATCCTCGTCATTGCGGATCATGAAACGCGCCTGGAACTGGCCGCCCACACATCTCAGCGCCGCCGCCGCCAGCACGCCCTCGGGCGCCCCGCCCGAGCCAAGATACATATCGATGCCGGTTTCGGGCTTGGCGCAATTGATGGCGCCGGCGATGTCGCCATCGCCGATCAGGTGCACGCGCGCGCCCACGGTGCGCAGCGCTTCGATAATGCCGCCATGGCGGGGCCGATCCAGCACGCACACGCCGATCTCCGCCGGCGTCACGCCCTTGGCTTTCGCCAGCGCGCGCACGTTGTCATCGGCGCTGGCGTCGAGATCGACCACGCCCGCCGCAAAGCCCGGCCCGATGGCCAGCTTTTCCATGTAAATCGCCGGCGCCTGCAACAGCCCGCCGCGCGGCGCGAACGCCGCCACCGAAAGCGCGCCGGGCTGGGCTTTGGCCGTCAGCGTCGTGCCCTCAAGCGGATCAAGCGCAACATCAAGCGCGGGGCCTTTGCCGGCGCCGATCTCTTCGCCCACGAACAGCGCCTCGGCCTCATCGCCTTCGCCCACCACGATGCGGCCCTTGATCGGCAGCGCCGCCAGCGCATCGCGCATGGCCTCCACCGCCGCATGATCGGCCGCGCGCTCATCGCCGCGCCCTGTCAGCTTTGCCGCGGCCAGCGCGGCGGCGATGGTTGCACGTGACAGCGCGAAGGCGAGTTCGTCGGTGATGATGCTCATGCACCCCATCCTCGGTTGCGGCTTTCCTCGATCGGCATGATCGCCGGCGCTTCCGCCACCACGCCCGCATCCTCGATCGCCTTGGCGGCGCGGGCGAGCGCGGCGCGCGCACAGGTTTGCGTCGTCAGCACGATCGGCACGAACGGCCCCTCATGCACCGGCATCTGCAGGAAGCTTTCGATCGAAATCTCCTCATGCGCGAGCCGATCGGACACCGCCGCCACCACGCCGGGGCGATCCTCCACCAAAAGGCGCATATAATAGCGGCCGCGCTCCACCGGCGCGGCGCGCGGGGCGGCGGCCAGTTGCGCCAGCGGGCGGCCAAACGCATGCGCGGCGCGCCCCTCGGCCACATCAATCAGATCGGACGCCACCGAAGCGGCGGTCGGCCCCTCGCCGGCGCCGCGGCCGATGAACGTCAGCTGCCCCAGCGGATCGGCGTCCGCCACCAGCGCGTTGAGCGAACCAGACACATTCACCAGCGGATGATCCATCCCCAGCAGCGCCGGGCCAACCTGCATGGCCACGCCCTCAGCCGTCACCAGCCCGCGCGCGATCAGCTTGATGCGATAGCCGAGCTTGCTGGCCATGCGGATGTCAGTGAGCGTGACGTTATCGATGCCTTCAACGCGCACGTGCTCCAAATCGGGCCGCGCGCCGAAGGCGATGGCCGCAAGGATCGCCAGCTTGTGCGCCGCATCCCAGCCGCCAACGTCAGTGGTGGGGTCCGCCTCGGCATAGCCCAAGCGCTGCGCCTCGCTCAGCACGTCCGCGAAGGTGCGCCCGCCGGTTTCCATCTCCGTGAGGATGAAATTGCAAGTGCCGTTCAAAATGCCGGCCACGCTTTTGGCATGGCAGCCCGCCACGCTGTCGCGCAGCGCCTTCACCATCGGCACGCCCCCGCCCACGGCCGCTTCAAACAGCAATTTGCCGCCGGTACGCTCAGCAATGGCCACAAGCTCGGCCCCATGCGCGGCGATCAGCGCTTTGTTGGCGGTGATGAGCGCCGCGCCGCGCCCAAGCGCGGCTTCGGCCACGTTCTTGGCCACGCCCTCTGCGCCGCCGATCAATTCGATCACCACGTCGATCTCGGGATCGGCGGCCAGCGCTTCGGCGCTATCGAACCAACGATAGGTGCTAAAATCGATCGCGCGCGGGCGATCCTTGTTGCGTGCGGAAACCGCCGTCAGCACCAATTTCTCGTTCAAGCGCCCATCGGGGTTGGCGAACAATTTCGCCACCCCGACGCCCACCGTGCCAAGGCCGGCGATGCCGACGCGCAATTTCTCAGTCATAAGTCTATTCCGCCGCAGCCGGCGCCTGGTTCGATTGCAGGAAGCGCTTGAGATTGCGCGCCGCCTGGCGAATGCGCTGTTCGTTTTCCACCAGCGCGATGCGCACGAAATTATCGCCGTATTCGCCAAAGCCCGCGCCCGGCGCCACCGCGATCTCAGCGCCTTCCATCAGCCGCTTGGCGAACTCCACAGAGCCGAGATGCTTGAATTGCTCCGGCAACGGCGCCCAGGCGAACATCGAAGCGGTGGGCTTAGGGATCGGCCAGCCCGCCTTGGCGAAGCTTTCCACCAGCACGTCGCGGCGATGCTTGTAGATGTTGCGCATCTCCTCCACGCAATCTTGCGGGCCGTTGAGCGCAGCGGCCGCCGCCACCTGCACCGGCGTGTAAGCGCCATAGTCGAGATAGGATTTCACCCGCGACAGCGCCGCGATCAGCCGCTCATTGCCCAGCGCAAAGCCAACCCGAAAGCCCGCCATCGAATAGGTTTTCGACAGCGTGTTGACCTCAACCGCCACATCGGCCGCGCCCTCCACCTGCAGCACCGAAGGCGGCGGATCACCCTCAAAATAGATTTCCGAATAGGCCATGTCGGAAAGCACGAACATGTCGTGCTTTTTGGCGAAGGCCACCGCGTCTTTATAGAAATCCAGATCCGCCGTCTGCGCGGTGGGATTGGCCGGATAGCAGGTCACCATCGCGATCGGCGGCGGCACCGAATGGCGCACGGCGCGGCCAATGCCGGAAAGATATTGCTCCGGCGAATGGGCTTCCACGCTGCGGATCACCCCGCCCGCCATGATGAAGCCGAACGCATGGATCGGATAGGACGGATTGGGGCTGATGATCACATCGCCTGGCGCTGTGATGGCTTGCGCCAAATTGGCGAAGCCTTCCTTGGAGCCGAGCGTCGAAATAATCTGCGTGTCGGGATTGAGCTTCACGCCAAAGCGCCGGTCGTAATAGCCGGCCATGGCTTTGCGCAGGCCCGGAATGCCGCGCGAAGCCGAATAGCGATTGGTGCGCGGCTTCATCGCCGTCTCGCACAGCTTTTCTGCGATGTGCTGCGGCACCGGCAAATCGGGATTGCCCATGCCGAAATCGATGATGTCCACCCCTTGCGCGCGCAGGCGCGCCTTGAGCTTGTTCACCTCCTCGAACACATAGGGCGGGAGGCGGCGGATTTTATAAAAATCAGAATTCATGGCGAAGAGGCCAACTTCTCGGAAAGAGGATAAGGGTGCGCGCCTATTGCGGATGCGCGTCGCGCGCGGCTTCGAGTTCTCGGCGCGCCTGGTCTACGAACCCGCTCGGATCTTCCGGCGGCGCAGGCTCGGCGCGCGGACTAGCTCGCATCTGCGCTGCTGCTGCGCGCACCTCTGCTGCGACCGCGTCCCAGTGGGCCGGATCGGTGTTCGCATCAGTGCGGGTCGGCACGTCGCGGAGGTTGGGGTAAGTCGCACCCGTCGCGGCTTCGCGCTCATGGAACCAGGCCGGCGCATCCGCCGGCGCGCTGACGCACGCGCCCAGGCACCCTGCGAGAATCCCCGCACCCAGAATTAGCCGCCGCCGCGCCACGCCTGTCTCCGCCTCGAATCCGCCGCCCCGCCTCCCCTCCTACACCAGAGCAAGCCTTTGCGTCATCAGCCGAACGCGCCTTAAACTCAGGCCATAAAGGGAGAGAAGCCGCCGATGACCAAGCGCAAAGCCGCCGCCGAGGGCGCCGCCCCGCCCCGCCGCAAGCGCGCGGCCAAGAAGGCCGCAGCCCCCAAAACGGCGCCCACAGCCCCCCAAGCGGCCACGCCCGCCAGCGCCGCCGCCCCAGCGGCGCCGGCTGCCGCCGCGTCCCCCTCGGCCCTGGGCGCGCTGGCCATGGAGCAAACCGCCGAAAGCCTTGCCCAGCTCTCGGCCAATCTCACCCAGGCGATGACGCGGGCGAACCAGGTGTTTTCCACCGCCTTCCTCGAGCAATCGCAGGACGCCGCCAATTGGAAGCCCGATCCGCTCGGGGTGCAGATGGCGCTCAATGACGTGTGGGTAAATCTCGTGCAGCAGCCCGACACGCTGCGCGAGGCGCATGCCGAGCTTTGGCGGCGATATGCCGAGATCTGGCAAAAGCACACCGCCTACATGCTCACCGGCCAGATGCCGGGCGATGAGCCCGCGCGCGACAAGCGCTTTAAGGATCCCGAATGGCGCTCCAATCCCGGCTTCTCGATGATGCGCGAGACCTATCTCGCCACCGCCGAATTCATCAATGATCTCATCACCCGCACCGAAGGGGTGGATGAAGCCGTCAAGCGCAAGGCCGCCTTCTTCGTCAAGCAAGCGGTGGATGCGGCCTCCCCTTCAAATTTTTTGATGACCAATCCCGCCGCCCTGCGCGAACTGCTCGCCACCCATGGCGAGAGCCTTGTCAAAGGCGTCGATAATCTCGCCGAAGATCTCAAGCGCGGCAAAGGCGTGCTGGCCATCAAGCAAACCGATCTCAGCGCCTTCACGCTGGGCGAAAACATCGCCGCCAGCCCCGGCAAGGTCGTGTTCCGCAATCGCGTGTTTGAACTCATCCAATACACGCCGACCACCGAAACCGTTTATAAAACGCCGCTGCTGATCTTTCCGCCCTGGATCAACAAATTCTACATCCTCGATCTTCAGCCGAAAAATTCGATGATCCGTTGGCTCACCGCCAAGGGCTACACGGTGTTTCTCGTCTCCTGGGTCAACCCAGACGCGGAAATGGCCGAGGCCACGTTTGAAGATTACATGCGCGAGGGCGTTTACGCCGCCGTCGAGGCCGCAACCAAAGCCGCAGGCGTGCAGAAGCTGAACACCGTCGGCTATTGCATCGGCGGCACCCTGCTCAGCGCCACGCTGGCGCACATGAGCAAAACCGGCGACGCCCGCATCAACAGCGCCACCTTCTTCGCCAGCCAATCGGATTTCAAACATGCCGGCGATCTGCTGGTTTTCACCGACGATGCGGGCCTTGGCTATCTCGAAGGCAAAATGGACGCCGCGGGCGGGGTGCTCGATGCGCAAACCATGGCCGATACGTTCAACTCATTGCGCGCCAATGACCTCATATGGAATTACGTGGTCGATAATTATTACATGGGTAAACACCCGCCGCCGTTTGATCTGCTCTATTGGAACGCCGATCAAACCCGCATGCCGAAAAAACCTGCACCTGTTCTATCTGCGCAAATTCTATCGCGAGAACGCGCTCAGCGAAGGCAAGCTCACGCTCCTGGGCGAAAAACTTTCGCTCAAGGACGTGAACATCCCGATCTTCATGCAAAGCTCGAAAGAAGATCACATCGCCCCCGCCGCCAGCGTCTATCAAAGCGCGCTCGGCTTTGGCGGGCCGGTCGATTATATCGTGGCGGGCTCAGGCCATATCGCCGGCGTGATCAATCACCCCGACGCCAAGAAATATCAGTACTGGACCAACCCGAACCTCAAAGGCGCGGTGGAAGATTGGTTCGCCTTCGCTGACGAGCATCCGGGCTCCTGGTGGCCGCACTGGGATGGCTGGCTTTCCAAACAAAGCGGCGAGCAAACCCCCGCGCGCACGCCGGGCGAAGGCGCCCTCCCCGCGCTCACCGATGCGCCGGGGGAATATGTGCGCGTGCGTTCGGGCTGATCCCCTTGGAGCGCCGGCGTCCTCGCCGGCAGCGCTCTATCCGTTGCCGTTGCGTTTGAAGGAAGAGCGCTGCCGGCGAGGACGCCGGCGGTCCAAGCACCTAAAGCCCCGCGCCCTCATCCAGCCCCAGCGCCAGATTGAGGTTCTGCACCGCCGCCCCGCTCGCGCCCTTGCCGAGATTATCCAGCAGCGCCACAAGCCGCGCTTCGCCATCATGGCCGAACACAAAGAGCTTAAGCTCATTGGTGCCATTGAGCCCTTCCGGATCGAGCGTTTTGACCGCCGCCGCTTCCTCAAGCGAGGCCACGCGCACAAACCGCTCGCCCGCATACGCATCAGCCAGCGCGCCATGCACATCCGCCAGTTTCGGCGCCTTCGGCAGCGCCATCAGCGCCAGCGGAACCTCAACGATCATGCCCTTGTAATAGCGCCCCACGCTGGGCGCGAAGATCGGCGCGCGCGAAAGCCCGGCCTGCACCTGCATTTCCGGCACATGCTTATGCTTTTGCGCCATCGCATAAATGCGGAACGGCGCGCGCGTGTAGCTGGGCGCGGCCTCATCCTCGAACTCGGCGATCATGGCCTTGCCGCCGCCCGAATAGCCGGAAACCGCGTTGCAGAAAAATTGCCACCCGCGCGGCGCAAGCCCCGCCTCGATCAGCGGCCGCACGAGGCCAATAAACCCGGTGGGATAGCAGCCAGGATTGGAAATGCGCGTGGAGGCCGCGATCTTCGCGCGCTGATCCTTCGCCATCTCCGCAAAGCCATACGTCCACCCATCGGCGACCCGATAAGCGGTGGAGGCGTCAATCACCTTCACCGCATCGTTTTCAATCAGCCCCACCGCTTCGCGCGCGGCCTCATCCGGCAAGCAAAGGATCACCGCATCAACGCTGTTGAGCAAAAGCTTGCGCGCCTCCGCATCCTTGCGCTTGGCCGGATCGATCGAGACGAGTTCGATATCCCGCCGCCCTTCCAGCCGCTCGCGGATCTGCAAGCCGGTGGTGCCGGCTTCGCCGTCGATGAAAACTTTAGCGCTCAACTCGAAGCCTCCGGCGGAAAAACCTTAGAACTATCAACACCGGCAACATCATCGCGACGCATGCCGCCAACGCTACGCAAATGTAGAAATAAATCGGCGCGCTCTCCCGGGACGGCGGAGGATGATCTCCCCACATCGGACTATTCGGCAAGCTGCCTGTCGTGAGCGAACGCCAGATATACCAAACCGAATAAGCCAGCCCGATAAAAGCCAGAACAGGAAGGAGCGCCGGCATTTTAGCGTTTCCCAAAAAACAAAACGGGCGCTTCCCAGATGAGAAGCGCCCGTTGAAACCACAAGCCTGAAGCGATTAACGCTTCGAGAATTGAAGCTGCGGCGCGCTTTCTTCTTGCCGTACTTTTTACGCTCAACCGCGCGGCTGTCGCGCGTCATGAAGCCGGCATGTTTCAGCGCGGGGCGCAGAGCGGGCTCATAATCGGCCAGCGCCTTGGAGATGCCGTGGCGCACCGCGCCCGCTTGGCCCGAAAGGCCAGAGCCGACGACGGTGACGAACACGTCGAACTCGCCTTCGCGCTCGGTGATCTTGAACGGCTGGTTGATCATCATGCGCAGCACCGGGCGCGCGAAATACGCGTCGCTGGTTTTGCCATTGATGGTGATCTGGCCCTTGCCGGGCTTCACCCACACGCGGGCCACCGCGTTCTTGCGCTTGCCGGTGGCGTAGGCGCGGCCGAGATTATCGACCTTGCGCTCACGGGCGACAGCTTCGTGCGTGGAGCCAGGCAGAATGCCGGTGACTTGGCCGAGGGATTCGAGGCCTTGCGTCGTATCGCTCATCTTAGGCCACCTTCGCGTTCTTACGGTTCTTGGACTTGAAGTCGATGCTCACCGGCTGCTGCGCCGCGTGCGGATGCTCGGGCCCGGCATAGATGTGCAGCTTCGAGAATTGCTGGCGCGCCAAGGGGCTTTCCTTGGGCAGCATGCGCTCAACGGCTTTTTCCAGCACGCGCTCAGGATGCTTGCCGGCAAGCACCTTGCCCGCGACGCGCTCCTTGATGCCGCCCGGATAGCCGGTGTGGCGATAATAGATTTTGTCGGTCAGCTTTTTTGCCCGTCAGCGCCACCTTTTCGGCGTTGATGACGACGACATGATCGCCGGTATCGACATTGGGGGTGAAATCAGCGCGGTGCTTGCCGCGCAGACGCAGCGCGATGAACGAGGCCAAGCGGCCGACGATCACGCCCTCGGCGTCAATCACGACCCAGCCGTGTTTGACTTCCGAAGCCTTCGCCGCGCGCGTCGATGTAGTGCGCATGTGAGTGTTCCTGCGAAAAGTGAAGGCGCGCGTTTAATGGAGCGCCGAAATGGCGTCAATAGGATTTGTTTTATTCAATAAAATCAAAATACTATCTATACGGTAAAATGAGCTGCCGCACAATTACCGTCACTTTTACCGCCACGCCGCCCGCACGCAGATCAGCGCCGCGATCCAAAGCAGCACCGCACCCCCTGGTGCAGCAGGCTGATCCAGATGGACGAGCCCAGCAGCACCGTCACGATCCCCAGCACAGCCTGGCCCAGCGCCAGCGCGCCCACGCCCAAAGCCGCCAACCGCGCAGCCCCCTGCCCGCGCAGCAGCGCCATAAGCGCCAAGCCAAGCGCCGCCAGCGCCGTGAGATACCCAAGCGTGCGGTGCATCAGGTGCTGGGTGGCGTGATCTTCCACGAAATTGGCTAGGAACGGCTCAAGCCCGAACGCGCTCGAAGGCAGCCATTCCCCGCCAATCATCGGCCAATCGGCATACGCGGCCCCGCCGCGCGCCCCCGCCAGCAGCGCGCCAAACATCACCTGCGCGAAAATCAGCGCCATCAGCACAGCCGCCGCCCAGCGCGGCGCGCCAAAGCTTGAGCGCCTGGCCGGCCAGCCAAACGCCCCCAGCGCCAGCCAGAGCGAAAGCGCCAGGATCACCAGCGCCACGCCCAAATGCACCGCGAGCCGCACCGGGCTCACCTCGGTGCGTTCAAACAGCCCGCTCGTCACCATCCACCAGCCAACGCCGCCCTGCAGCGCGCCCAGCGCGAACAGCAGAATCGTCAGCCGGAAGCGCCCGCGCAAACGCCCCGTAAACAGGAAGAAAAAGAACGGCAGCGCATAAACAACGCCCAGCACCTTGCCCAAAAAGCGATGCCCCCATTCCCACCAATAGATGGTTTTGAACTGATCGAGGCTCATGCCGAAATTCAGCTCTTGGTATTGGGTGGTGCGCTGATAGAGCGAAAATTCTTCCGCCCAGCGCGCATCGCTCAGCGGCGGCATAAGCCCCTTGCCCAGATCCCATTCGGTGATCGAGAGCCCGCTTTCGGTGAGGCGCGTTGCGCCCCCCACCAGGATCATCGCCAGCGTCAGCGCGGCAACGATCAGCAGCCACCAGCCCACCGCCGGCGCGCGCGGCGGCCATATGTCCTCAGCGCTCATGCTTGCGTCCTCTTCGCTGCGCCACATAGAACGGGCCGAGCTTGGCGGAAACGCGGCGCGCCGCCGCTGGGAGTGGAACATGCGGATGCGCGCGCGCAAAGCCCTCGGATGCTTCGCGCTTTTGGCGTATCTTGGGGTTTACGCCGGGGTCGCCGCGACATTCGGCGCATGGCTGGCCACGCAAACCCCCTGGTGGGTGCAGCTCCCCTATTTCGTCATCGCCGGCTTCGCCTGGATCCTGCCGCTCAAACCGCTGTTCGCCTGGATGAACCGGGGCGGCTAAAGCCTATGGAGCGCGGGCGTCCTCGCCCGCGTAGGTGAGCTGGCATAAATGCGGGCGAGGACGCCCGCGCTCCATAACGCGTTTGCATCGAATTTAACGCACGATGCTTTAAAGCAAAACCGCCCCGGCTTTCGCCGAGGCGGCTCGCTTCATCTTCCGCTTACGCTTTTAGTTCGCGGCGGCCGCGATGATCGCGGTGAGGATCACGCCGGTGGCCACAGCCATGAGCAGCGTATCGCCCCGCTCGGTGCGCACATATTCATAGCCGCGCGGCGGCG
>JANPZV010000006.1 GCA_024707365.1 Terricaulis sp. | reverse complement strand
AGCACCTATAATCTCCAGCTCAAGCGCGGCCCATCTTCAAAGAACGTCGTTTCCGCCGAAATGCTCTTGCGCTCGCCATCGGGATCAACGCACCGCTTATCCTGGGCCATCGACAGCGCGAAAATATACCCGCCCCAATCGCCATAGAGGCGCGCGCATGCGCTGCTCGCCGGCTTCGCGGATATCGCCCCACGCGCTTCAATCCATAGCGCTCAACGCCGCCACGCTGGCCAGGGGCCGACGCCCCGAGCGCGCCCACAGCGCGCGGCGCCAGAAACTCCAAAGCCTCCCCGCGCCCGATCACCCAAAGCCGCGCGGCTGATCGAGATCAGATGCGGTTTTCGCCAGAAACTTGTTGAAGCTCAGCCCAATCGAAACCGTAAGCCCGCGCTCTTTCCAAATCGCGTTCTGCAGCTTCACCAAAGTCTGCGCCGGTGTTCCGGCATGCAGCGCTTCGGTGCCGCTCAGATCCATGAAGGCTTCATCGATCGAGAGCGGCTCCACCAGCGGGGTGAGCTCTTGCATCATCAGCCGTATGGCGCGGCCTTCTTCTGCATATTTGCGCATATCCCCGCGCACCACCTTGGCCTGCGGGCACAGCTTGAGCGCCTGAAACATCAGCATGGCCGAGCGCACGCCATAGGCCCGCGCCACATAGCAGCGGGTGGAAACCACCCCCCGCTTGCCCCCGCCCACGATCACCGGATGCGGCAGGAGGCTTGGATCATCGCGTTTTTCAATCGAAGCGTAGAACGCATCGCAATCGAGATGCGCGATGGAAAGCACGCCAAGCTCTGCATGCTCCAGCGGCGCGTCTTCTCCGCACGCGCACCGCGCGGGCAAAGAACGACGCGCAGGCGCGGCAGAGTTTCATTGCAAATGCGCCGACTTTCCGCCCCGCCCGGCTCAAACAGCCACGCCGCCCCGCGCACGCCGGAGCTATCGCCGTGCTTGTTCTTCACCACCTTGGTGTCGATCTTGTCGCTGAAAGCATAGGCGATCAGCTTGCCCTGCACCGCCGCATAGAGCCAATCGATATTGGAGATGCCGCCGCCAAACACGATCACGTGCGGATCGGCGATGTCGATCCGATCGCCAGCGCCCGCGCGATCCGATCCGACAGCGCATCCAGCGCCGCAAGCGCGGCCGCATCGCCACTGGCCGCGCGCTCAGCCGCCTCGCCCCCGCTCATGCCCGACCAGCGCTTGAACCCGGTGCCGGAGAGCCATTGCTCGAGGCAATTCCAGCGCCCGCACCAATCCTGCACCGGGGGCTTCATCGGGGCGCATCCAGGGCAACGGCAAATGCCCCCATTCGCCGGCCACCCCGTTCGCGCCTTCCACGATCTTGCCGTCCACCACCAGCCCGCCGCCGCAGCCGGTGCCGAAGATGCAGCCGAACACCACCCGCGCGCCCGCCGCCGCCCCATCGGTCGCTTCCGAGAGCGCAAAGCAATTGGCGTCATTTTCGATCCGCACCGGGCGGCCGAGCAGCGTTTTCAGGTCTTGCAGAAACGGTTTGCCGTTGAGCCAGGTGGAATTTGAATTGCGCACCATGCCGGTGACTTCCGACAGCGAGCCGGGGATGGCCAGGCCAATCGTTTTGGCCCGCGCGCCCGCTTCTTGCTCGATTCGCGCCGTCAGTTCGCCCACCGCCCGCACCGCGCCCTGATAATCCCCAGGATTGGGCACGCGCAGGCGCATGCGAATTTCGCCTTGGGAATCAAGCAGCGCGCCTTCAATTTTGGTGCCGCCAAAATCAACGCCAAGCCGCATTTTCAATCCTTAAGAGCTTATTAATAAAATGGGCGAGATTGCTGGTCTTACATCGGGTTGTTAACGGCTTTGCCCTATGGAGGGGCGCGGCCAGTCTAGCGGCCCGTGGGGCGTATTCGGGTACATGGCTAAGACCGTTCTCATCGTCGAAGACAGCGACCTCAATATGAGGCTGTTCAACGATCTGTTGGAAGCCTTTGGCTATCGCACGGTCAAGACCAAAGACGGCCGCCAGGCTGTTCCCCTGGCGCGCGAACATAAGCCTGACCTCATTATCATGGATATCCAGCTGCCCGAAATCTCGGGCCTGGAAATCACCGACCGGCTCAAGAAGGACGAGGCGCTGAAATCCATCCCGGTCGTGGCCGTCACCGCCTTCGCCATGCGCGGGGACGAGCAGAAAATCCTCGCCGCCGGCTGCGACGCCTATCTCTCCAAGCCGATCTCGGTGACGACCTTCCTCGAAACCATCCCGCAAGTTCATCGGCTAGGGAGGGCGGCCTTGAGCGCGCGCATCCTTGTTGTTGACGATCTCGAGGCCAACCGCCGCCTGCTCGAAGCCAAGCTCACGGCCGAATATTACGAAGTGCTGCTGGCCTCGCGCGGCGAGGAAGCGGTGCAGCGCGCCAAGCGCGAAAAGCCCGATCTCATCCTTCTCGATGTGATGATGCCCGGCGGCATCGATGGCTTTGAGGCCTGCCGCCGGCTCAAGGCGCAAGCCGAGACGCGCCACATCCCCGTCGTCATCTGCACGACGCTCGACGATCAATCGAGCCGCGTGCGCGGGCTGCAGGCCGGCGCGGAAGATTTCGTCACCAAGCCGATCGATGACGTGCATCTGATGGCGCGGGTGAAGAACCTGCTCGCGCTCAAGGTCGTCACCGATGAATTGCGCGCGCGCGAAGCCAGCGGGCGCAAGCTGGGCGTGATCGAAGAAGAGCTGCGCCCCGATCCTTTGGATCAACATCGCCTCGTCAGCGGCAATGTGCTGGTGGTGGATGACAATCCCAATCAGGTGGGCCGCATCAAGGCCGCGCTCGGAATTGAGCATCGCGTGGCCGTCATGGGCCAAAGCGAGCCGCTCGGCTCACCCGATCTTGTCGTCGTCGCCGTCACCGCGAAAGCCTTTGACGGCTTCCGCGTGATCGCGCGCATGCGCTCTGGCGAGCCGACGCGCCATCTGCCGATCCTGGCCGTGGTCGATGCGGATGATCGCGCCCGCGCCCTGCGCGCGCTGGAGCTTGGCGCGCACGACATCATCACCCGCCCGCTCGATGAGGATGAACTCATCGCCCGCGCCCGCACGCTGATGCGGCGCAAGCGTTATATGGACGCCCTGCGCGCGCGGCTGGATCACAGCTTGGAACTCGCCATCACCGATCAGCTCACCGGGCTTTACAATCGCCGCTTCATGGCCGCCCAGCTTGGCCCGCTGATCCAGCGCGCCCAATGCGGCGGCGATCCGGTGTCGCTGATGATCGTGGACATCGATCATTTCAAGCGCATCAACGATACGCACGGCCATGACGCCGGCGATGCGATTCTGCGCGAATTTTCCGTGCGGCTTGCGTCCAATGTGCGCCCCTCCGATTTCGCCTGCCGCATGGGCGGGGAGGAATTTGTCGTGATCATGCCGCGCACCAGCGGCGACACCGCCTGCATGGCGGCCGAGCGCCTGCGCCGGCAGATCTGCGCCGCCCCCTTCCAGGGCGCGCGCCTCAGCGAGCCGCTCGATGTCACCATCTCCATCGGCGTCGCCAGCGCCGAAGCCGATGACGACGCAGACACCATCCTCAAACGCGCCGACGAAGCGCTCTACGAAGCCAAAACCGCCGGCCGCAACCGCGTCATCGGCAAAACGGCGCGGAGCGCGGCCTGATCTAAGTTTCGCTGCGGAAACCTCAGCCCTTTAGCTTTGCCGCAGGCTCGCTTATGTTATCGGGAACCATGACCTACATCACCGCCGCTGGCGCGCCTGCGCGCAATACCGGGCAAATCAAGCTCTACGATCAGGCCGAGGCTTTCGCCGGCATGCGCGCCGCCGGCCAGGTGGCCGCAGGCTGCCTGGACATGCTGGCCGCCGAGGTGAAGGACGGCGTCACCACCGCCCGCATCGATGATCTCGCCCGGCAATACACGCTCGATCACGGCGCCGTGCCCGCCTGCGTGTTCTATCGCGGCTACCGCCACACCGTCTGCACCTCGCTCAATCATGTCGTCTGCCACGGCATCCCCGGCGATCGGTGCTGCGCGGCGGCGATATTATGAATATCGACGTCACCGTCGTGGTCGATGGCTGGCATGGCGATACGAGCCGCATGTACGCGGTGGGCGAGCCCTCGCGCAAAGCCCAGCGGCTGATGGACATCACCTATGATGCGCTGATGCGCGGCTTGGCCGCGATCTGGCCGAACGAAACCACGCTGGGCGATCTTGGCCATGTGATCCAGGCCTTCGCGGAAGCAGAGCGCTTTTCCATCGTGCGCGAATTCTGCGGCCATGGCGTCGGCAAGATTTTCCACGACGCGCCCAACATCCTGCATTTCGGCAAGCCCGGCGAAGGCGAGCTGATCAAGCCCGGCATGATGTTCACGGTGGAGCCCATGCTCAATGCCGGCGCGCCTTCGGTGAAAGTGCTCAATGACGGCTGGACAGCCGTGACGAAGGATAAATCCCTCTCCGCCCAATACGAGCATTCGATCGGCGTGACCGAAACCGGGATCGAAATCTTCACCAAATCCCCAGCGGGCCTCGATACGCCCCACGCCAATCCGGGCTGAACCCAGCATGGCGGGCCGCTCCTCCAAGCCGCCCAAGCCAGCGCCCGCGCGCGTTGAAGACAGCGAGAGCTTTGCGTTTTTTCACGAACGCCGCCCCGCTTGAGATCGCGCCCGCGCGCGCACGCAAATCCGCGCCCAAGCCGCCGGAAAAACC
>JANPZV010000004.1 GCA_024707365.1 Terricaulis sp. | reverse complement strand
TGAGTTGACTACTGACTGTTCCGACGGTCCTGAGGAACCGCCGGAGCGCTTGGTTAGCGTATGCGTTATTTGTAACGGGAACCGACGCACATCCCCAATCCCGAAGGACTAGGTCTGTAAGTCAGTTATTAGTTCCAGAAAACGCATACCGTCAGTGTCGCTTGGCCTGCCATTACTGGCCTGCCCGCAGCCACGCCGCCGCCTGCGTTTCCCTTCTCCAAAATCACAATGTCAAAGAGCGCCGCTCAGAAAATCACCCCATTTCGGGAGTGTTTCTCCTTGCCCGTTCGCGCAGAGCCGAAGCCCGTTGCTCGCGGGCCGAAACCGTTTCAGGTCTCGGCGGGAAGGCGCGGTTTCTATTCGCGCCCCTTAGCCATGTCAACGACCTTTTTCGCGGAAATTTCGCTTTTCGCAGCACTTATAAAAAAGCGCTTAAAAACAGCGAGTTATCCGAGAGCCCCGGCGAGAGCGCAAATCGCGCAAACATTGGGGAGTCGAAACAAAGCCACCTTACCGATTCCCCTGTTAGGCATCAAGCCGTTCAGAAGAACCCCCGCCTCGCAGCGGGAGGGGGCGTATATGGCGAGGAACCGGCCCGGCGCAAGCCCTAAATGTTCAATGCGCCGTGATGTAGGCCTGCATGGCCGCCGCTTCCGCCTCGGCGGCCGCAATCCGGTGCTTCACCAAATCCCCGATCGAGACGATCCCGATCAGCGCCCCCTCCGCATCCACCACCGGCAGGTGCCGCACGCGCCGATCGGTCATACGGGCGAGGCCCTCATCGATGCTTTCGTCCATATGCGCGGTGATGACGTTGCGCGTCATGGCGTCTGAAACGGAGGTTTCACTCAAGGCCGCGCAGCCGCGCCGGGCCACCTCGCGCGCCAAATCCCGCTCGGAGAAAACCCCGGCCAGCGCGCCGTTATCATCGAAAACCACCAGCGCGCCCACGCGCCGGTCCACCAATTGTTTGGCCGCTTCTTCGAGCGTGGCCGCTGCGGGCAAAGTGTGCACCGCGGCGCCCTTCTCACGCAGCACCTGCGCGATCAGCATGCGTTCCTCCCGGTCTTTCGCCGTATTGGGGCGAGCATGCCCCCTCCTTTTCCGCGCTTCAAGCGCGAACGCCTGCATGGCGCGCCGCCTTTCCGCGCGTTAAGCTTGAGCATGGCTTACAAAGACAAAATCGAGCGCGATCTTGATCGCTGGATCGCAGCGGGGCTGGTCGCGGCGGAAAAGCGCGGCGCGATTTTAGCCACCGTGCCCGATGCGCGCCGGCTTGATGCGGCAACCGCGCTTGCCTGGGTTGGCGCGGTTTTGCTTGGCGTTGCGGTGATTTCCTTCATCGCGGCCAATTGGGATGGGCTGCCAAGAATTGCGCGCTTTGCGCTTGTGCTTGGCGCGTTCGCAGGCTGCGCGGGCGTTGGCGCCTGGGCGGCGTGGAAAGCGCGGCCGATGCTGTCGAACATGGCGCTCACGCTCGCCGCATTCGTGTTCGCCGCCGCGATTGGGCTAACGGGGCAGATTTTCGACATCGCCGGCGAGCCGCGCATGGCGCTTTACATGGCGGGCGTCGCCGCCGCCGCACTCGCGCTCGCAGGACGATCAACTGGCGCCGCCTGCGCCAGCGTCGTGCTGATCATGCTGGGCGATTTCACTGACCGGCAATGGTTTTCCTACAATGCCGGATTGGCCTTTTCCATGTATGCGGCGATATTCGGCGTCCATCTCGCACATCGCTGGACGTCCGCCGCGCTTGCACACATGAGCGCCGCTGCGCTGATCTATGGCTGCGTGATGATCATCGTTTCGCGCGAAAGCCCTGACGCGGGCTGGTTATTGTTCGGCGCGATGGTGTTCGCCGCGCTAACAGCCTACGCGCGTTCGCGCTTTGCGCCTCAAACACCCGTATTTCGCATTTTTTATGGCTGGTACGCTTGGGGCGCTTTGCTGTTCTTTGCATGGGCCGGCTATCTGCCGTGGTTTGGCGATGAAGAAGGCGGCGGCGTTTTGCATCGCGTTCTATGGCTGATCGCATCAGGCGGCTTGATCGCGCTCGGCCGGTTCGATCGCCATCTCATCGTCACCGCGATCGGCGTTTTGAGCTTGATTGCCGCCATTTGCGCGATGCTCAGCGATCTTGGGCTCGACCTGATGGCAAGTGCGGGCGTGTTTTTGCTCTGCGCGCTGATCGCGCTGATCACTGGCTTTGTGCTGAAGCGGAGCAAGGCCGATGCTTAAGCCGCATGTGCGTATTCTCATCGTCGCCGCTTTGTGCGTGGCCGCTTTGATTGGGCTCGTGGTGCGCGAGGGCATGGCGCGCGCGGGCGGGCAAGAGGTGCTGCTGGCGATGCAGCCGGTTGATCCGCGCTCATTGCTGGGCGGGCATTACGTGATCGTATCGCTGCACGAAGATATCCCGCCCGGCGCGCCCTGCCCGGCGACGCTGGACCAATCCACCCCAGCGCAGGCGAGTTCATCACTGCCGCGCACCTGGCTCGCGCTTGCGCCGAACGGGCGCCATCATAGCGTCGCCGGCATGGCGCAAACGCGCGCGGGCGCCGAAAAGCTCGGGCCCATCGTCGTGCGCGGCGCGGCCGCTTGCTTTGCGCCGGAGCTTGATCCCGCCGACCCGCAGCGCACCGGCTTCATCACCACCTTTATCGGCGTTGATCGCTTTCACATCGCGCAAGCCGAAGCTTTGCGCATCGAGCAATTGCTGCGCGATCAGAACACAGAAGATGGCCCGCCCGTGTTCGCGATCGTTTCCATCGGCGCTGATGGGCGCGCGCGGTTGAGCGGGCTTGAGGCCGAAGGCGAGCGGCTGATGCTCGGCTGGCGCTAAAGCGTCGGGCTTAAAGGCGACCCAATGGACTTTAAACTCGCTCAGAGCCCGCCATCGAACTGAGGCGAATTTAAAGTCCGTTGCTTTAATCCTCGATCTTCTGGTCCATCGCTTCGGCCGGGCGCGCCCCTTGCGAGCAGGGCCCGCCCACGGGCTTGGCCGGCACGCCCGCCACCGTGCAGCGCGCGGCGACATCGCTCAGCACCACCGAGCCCGCGGCGATGCGCGCATCTTCGCCCACCTCGATATTGCCGAGCACGCTCGCGCCGGCGCCGATCAACACGCCGCGCCGGATTTTCGGATGGCGATCTCCGCCGGCTTTTCCGGTGCCGCCCAGCGTCACCGAATGCAGCATCGAAACGTCATCCTCCACCACGGCGGTTTCGCCGATGACGATGCCGTGCGCGTGGTCGATAAATACGCCCGCGCCGATTTTCGCCGCCGGATGAATATCGACGCTGAACAATTCCGAGACACGGCTTTGCAGATGATACGCCAGCACATGCCGCTCCTCGCGCCAAAGCCAATGCGCCACGCGATAAGCCTGCAGCCCGCCATAGCCTTTGAAGAACAGGAAAGGCTGCAGATAGGTTTTGCAGGCCGGGTCGCGCTCACGCACCACGCGCATGTCGCGCGCGGCCTGCACGCCCAGTTGCGGATCGCCGCGATAGGCTTCGCTGATCACCTCGCGCAATTGCAGCGCCGGCAGATCGCCGTGGCCGAGCTTTTGCGCCAGATGATACGCCAGCGCGTCCTCGATCCGGTCATGGTGCAGGATCGCGGCGTGAAGGTAAGAGGCCAGCAACGGCTCCTCGGCGGCGGCCTGCATGGCTTCCACGCGCAGCTGCGCCCACACCCCGCCCGAGGCCTCAAAAATCCGCTTCGACGCCTCAGCCATTTTCAGTCTCCCTCCCCCAGCATCGCCCGCGCCAGCGCGGCCGGCAATTGCCCGGTGACAGCCATGTGGTGCGCCCGAAACAGCGCGGCAACCGTCATCGAGTCGCGAATCCGCCCATCGGCGGCGCGCGCGAGCACATCAAGAAAAAAGGCGCCCGGCGGCGGCTGAGCACCTCAGTGCCGTCTGGGCTTGCTTGCGCGCCCTCCGAAAGATCGAGCGCCAGAAACACCGTGCATTGCTCATCGGTCAGCGAATTGGAGAGGTCCATTTCCAGGATCGGCAGATAGGTGGCGGCGGCAAGGCCGGTCTCCTCAGCCAACTCACGCGCGGCGCAGCTGCGCGGATCTTCGCCAGGCTCGGCACCGCCCTCGGGCATTTCCCAGGAATAGCGGCCAAGCGGGAACCGCCATTGGCCCACCAAATACACCATGCCGCGCCGGTCGATCGGCAACACGCCCACCGCATGTCGGCGAATGCGCACGACCGTGTAAATCCCCTCCGCGCCGTCAGGATGAATCACCTCATGCCGATCGAGCCGGAACCAATCATTGGCGAAAGGCTGCGTCACCGCGCCCATCGTCCACGGATTGCCCTCATCTTCCCATTCATCTGTCATAGGGGCATCTCTTAACCGCCAGCGCCGCGCTGCGCCATGCACCTTGACTTACCGGACCTCGCTCATGCCGCTGAACGCCTCCAACATCCCCAGCCAACCGCGCGAAAATCAGCCCGCCGCCCCGCGCGCGAAAGCGCCGAGACGCTCGCGCTGCTCTCGCAGCGGCGCTCAACCAAGGTGGCGCAATTGCGTGCGCCCGCGCCGAGCGGGGCTGATCTTGAGGCGCTCATCGCGCTTGCGGCGCGCGCGCCCGATCATGGCAAGCTCGGGCCCTGGCGCTTTGTCGTGATCGAGGGCGAAGGCCGCGCGCGCGCGGGCGCTGCGCTTGAAGCCGCCGCCGCTGAGGAACGCCGCGAAAGCGCGGCCATGCTGTTTGCGCGCGCGCCGCTGTGCGTGATGGTGGTGTCTTCGCCCAAACCCAGCGCCAAAGTGCCCGAATGGGAGCAAATCCTCTCCGCTGGCGCGGTGTGCTACGGGCTGCTGATCGGCGCGCACGCCATGGGCTATGCCGGCTGCTGGCTCACCGAATGGCCCGCCTTCGACGCACGCGCACGCGCCGCGCTTGGCCTTGCCGATGATGAACGCATTGCCGGCTTTGTGTATCTCGGCAGCGCGGCTGAGCCGCCGCTGGAGCGCGAACGCGCCGAGGCGGCCCAACGCATCACGCGCTTTTAAAGCGCGCGGCTGATCGAGAACACCACGCGGCCATCTGTCATCGCCGTATTGACAAAGCCGCTGGTGACAATGGCGTCGCTGCTTTTCACATCCGTATCGTGATAGCGCAGATCGAGCGTAAAGCCGTGATAGGCGTAGCTCGCGCCAAGATTCCAGGAATTGTATGTGTCCGAAGGTGAACCCGGCAGCGGCCCGTCAAGATCGCTGACGCGGTAGCTGCCATAAGCGGCCGAGAGCGCGAACGCATCGGTGATGGCGTAAGCGCCGTTCAGCTCCAGATATGTCGCCTCGCCGGTTTCGCCGTAATTTTCCGGCGTGTAATAGACACCGCCGCCAAGCGAGAGCTGCTCTGTCAGCGCATAGCTGGCGCCGGCGCCCAGTTCAAAGAAATCAAACTCCGCAGCATCATCATCCGCGCCGGGATAGAAATAGCCGACAACGCCGAAATCGAGCGAAAGATCGCCGAAGCTGGGAGTGAAGCCGCCATAGAGGTTGAGCTCCATGCTGGTGCCGCCCGAGCCGAGGCTCGAGCCCCAGATCCCGGCGTAAAACAGATCAGCCGCATAATCGAAGCTGCCTTGGATCGCTGCGTCTTCACCCGAGAGCGAAAGGCCGCGAAACACGTAATCGCTGGTCAGCGTCACGTTCGCGGAAACTTGCGCATGCGCGGCGCCAGCGGCGCTTACCGCCGCCCCAGCGATCATCGCCGCGCCGAAAAACTTCTTCATCATGCATCCCCAGAGGTTGGTCGCGCCAAGCCTGCGCACAGCCGGTAAAGGCGCGGTTAACCTTAGTAGGGCGCGCGTGGCCTTGATGCGGCGCGGCCCATTACAAAGTCTTCAAACGCAAAAAGGCCGGCGCCCTCCCGGGCGCCGGCCTTCGAGTTCGCGTCCCCGCTTTAGGGCGGATCAGAACGAACGGCTGATCGTGAACGCCACCTCTTCGCCGATGCCGAGGCCATCGGAGTCAAAATAGCGCAGGTCAAAGTCCAGCCCGAGCGCCGAATAGGTCGCCCCGATATTCCAGGTGTCATACTCGCCAAGCACCGCGCCTTGATCGAAATTGCCGTAGCCAGCCGAGACGCCAAAGCTTTCGGTGAAGGCGTAGCCCACCGTGGCTTCGATGAAGAGCGAATCATCGCCGGTGGCGAGGAAATCATTTGAAGCGTAAAGCCCAAGCCCCAGCGTCAACGGCTCGATCGGCGAATAGGAGGCCGAGGCCGCCAATTCGATGAAATCGGAATCCACCGTGGTGGACGGGTAATTGTAGAAAATCACGCCGATGTCGAACGAAACGGGGCCCACGCTTGGGGTGATGCCGGCGTAGAAATCGAGTTCGGTCGAAGCATCGATGCCGAAATCATCCACGCTCGAGGCCCACGTGCCGACATAGAAGAAGTCGGTTGCGTAATCGATGCCGCCCTGGATGGCGAAGTCACCCGTGGTTTGGGTTTGGCCGCGCCAAACATAATTGCTGGTGAGCGCCACATTGGCGGAGAGCTCCCCTCCGCGCTCGCCACGCCCGTTGTGGCGATGGTCGCGGCGCTGGCCATAAGCGCTGCGCCAAGTAGTTTCTGGACTAGTTTCATTCCCGTGTTTCCCCGCATTATGCCCTCAAGGGGCAAGGCCCGCGCCGAGACGCAAAGCCGCTTTAACGGGGCGAACCTCACTCAGACTCATGGCGCGGCGGAGCGTTTTGCTGCGATGCAGCAGCAGGAAACGCGTTTGCGCCCGTTTCTTGGGCGCTGCGGAGAGCCGACGCTGCAAGTTTACGCAATATCTCAAGCCAGCCTGTTCTTGGGCTGGTGTAGAAGGGCGCACCGAACACCTGCATTTCGCCAGAAAGGCGTCTTGCATACTTGGAAAGGTTGAAGAACTTGAACGAACCGTCATCTTCTCAGCATGGCGCTTGCTTCGGCGGCGCAGCTGCGCTTCATAAGCGCCCATATGAGCAGCGATCCAAAAAGGCCTCACCCAGCTCGGCAAAAGCGCCGCCATCCCCGCCTCACCGGATGAGGCGGTGCTTGAGCGCGCGCCCAACCCGCACGCGGGCGCGCTTTATCTCGCGCGCTTCACCGCGCCGGAATTCACCTCGATCTGCCCGGTGACGGGCCAGCCCGATTTTGGCGTGCTGGTGATCGATTACGCGCCCAAGGATTGGATCGTGGAGAGCAAGAGCCTCAAGCTCTACCTGCAAAGCTTCCGCAATCACGGCGCCTTCCATGAGGATTGCACCGTGGGCGTGGCCAAGCGGATCGTCGCGGCGATCGATCCGCTCTGGCTGCGCATCGGCGGCTATTGGAACCCACGCGGCGGCATGCCGATCGACGTGTTCTGGCAAACGGGCGAGCCGCCGGCGGGATTGTGGCTGCCAGACCAGGGCGTCGCCACCTATCGCGCGCGCGCTAAAGCAACGGACTTTAAATGCGACGCGGGCGGTCGATCCATCGTGTGCGTCGCCTTTAAGTCCCGACGCTTTAACCGCGCCGCGCTGCGTCGATTTTGGCGACGTCGATCTTCTGCATGGTCATCATCACCTCGAACGCGCGCTTGGCCTCATCGCCGCCGGCGGCCATCGCTTCGGTGAGCGTGCGCGGGGTGATCTGCCAATTGAGGCCCCACTTATCCTTGCACCAGCCACATTGGCTTTCCTGCCCGCCATTGCCAACGATCGCGTTCCAATAGCGATCGGTTTCTTCCTGATTTTCGGTGGCGATCTGGAAGGAGAAGGCTTCGGTCTGCGGAAATTGCGGGCCGCCATTGAGGCCGATGCAGGGAATGCCGCAGACGGTGAACTCAACCACCAGCGCATCGCCCTTCTTGCCATCGGGATAATCGCCCGGCGCGTACTGCACCGCGCCAACCGAAGAATTCGGGAAAGTTTCCGCGTAAAAGCGCGCGGCGGCCTCGGCGTCGCCCTTATACCAAAGGCAGATCGTGTTCTTGTTCATATTTCGCTCCCTTCATGCGGCCATAGGACGTCCGCGCCCCCCGCCGCCCGACAGCGCCAGCTTTATTTAGAGCGATTTTTCCCAGGGGCGATGCAACGCGGGCCCGCGCCTATCCCGGCCATTTCGGCGCGCGGCTGACCATGCCCGGCGTTTGCCGCCCCAGCACCCCGCCGATGAACTTGGCCGCCTCGATCGCGCGGTCGAGATCAACGCCGGTGTCAAAACCCATGCGCGCAAACATATAGGCGAGGTCTTCCGTCGGCACGTTGCCCGCCGCGCCCGGCGCAAACGGGCAGCCGCCGATGCCGCCCAGCGAGCCGTCCAGCACGCGCACGCCCTCTTCCACCGCAGCAACCGCGTTGGCGAGCGCGGTGTTGCGCGTGTTGTGAAAATGCGCGCGCAATTGGATATGCGGCGGGATCGCGGCTTTCACGGCGCGGAAGCGTTCGCGCACGTCGCTGGGCGCGCCAACGCCGATCGTGTCGCCCAGCGCCAGCTCAAAAATATCCTGGCCCACGCAACGCTCGGCCACGCGCGCCACCTGGCTCACCGCAACCTCGCCGTCAAACGGGCAGCCGAACGCGGTGGAGATCGTCGCGCTCAAGCGCGCGCCGCCAGCTTTCGCGGCTGCGGCCACATCAGGCCACACGGCGAAAGTTTCCTCCACCGTGCCGCCATTGTTGCGGATCGAGAACCCATCCGAGGCGCAGAAAACGTAATTGATCTCCTTGGCGCCCGCCTCCAGCGCGCGCTCAACCCCGCGCAGATTGAGCGCAAGCGCGATGAAGGTCGCATCGCTTTGCTTTGGCAGCCCCGCGAACACCTCCGGCCCGTCGGCCATTTGCGGGACTTTTTTCGGGTTCACGAAACTGCCCGCCTCAAGCCGCGCAAAACCGGCGGCGAGGATGTGATCGATCAGCGCCAGCTTATGGCCGGTGGAGACCACCTCCGGCTCGTTCTGCAGCCCGTCGCGCGGGCTGACCTCGACCAGTTCGAGCTTTTCCTTAGCCACGCTTTTCTCCGAACGAGGGGAACGCCCAGCCATAATGTATGGCTCCGGCCCGCAAGGCGAAACCCGTCACCGCCCCGATCCCGCCCGCCCACCAGGGCGGAACATTGGCCAGATAGAGCGCCACGAAAACGCCGGCCGCAAGGATGGCCGGGCTGATGGTCAGTTCCCGTTTCAGCAGCACCGAGGGCTGGCCGGCCAGCACGTCGCGGATCACGCCGCCAAACGTCGCCGTCAGCGTGCCCATGGCGATCGCCACCAGCGGGTGGACGCCCAGCGAAAGCGCCTTGGCCGCGCCAATCACCGCGTACATCGCCAGCCCCACCGCATCGAGCCAGATCAGCGCCTTCGAGCGCTCCACATAAGACGACAAGAACCAAACCGCGATCGCGGCCCCAAGGCCAATGGCCAGATAGGTCGGATCGCTCACCCAAAACACCGGCGCGCCGATCAGCACGTCGCGCAGCGTGCCCCCGCCCACGCCCGTCACCACCGCGAAGAACCAAAAGGTGATGATGTCATGCTTATCGCGCGCGGCGGCCAGCGCGCCGGTGAGCGCGAACACGGCCACGCCCGCATAATCGAGCGCGTGCGGCAAGACAGGCAGCGATTCAGGGAGCGATTCTGGCGGCATCGCGCGAATTCATGCCCCGATTGGGCTGAATCAGTCCACCTTTGCGGCGGCTGGATAAGGAGCTTGGCTGATGTTCTTCTCCGAAACCCTCGGGCCGCTGATGACGCCGCAATTGGCGATCGAGGCCCGGCAATTCCTGCGGCGCAAGCTTGAAGGCCAAGGCGAAATCTCGCCCGAGCGGCTGCGCGAACTGGTTTCCGAGTATCTCTATCTCGCCGGCGTGCGCGCGACCGCCGATTCTGTGATCGATTACATGGCGCGCCATGGCGTCATCACCTTCCAAGCGCAGACAGAAACAGGCAGAGCGCGCTTCGGCCTGGCGGCGTAGCAAGCGGGAGGAGAGCAGCCCGCCGCGTAGGATGGTGCGAGCGGCGGGACTTGAACCCGCACCGCCTTGCGGCGAACGGATTTTAAGTCCGGTGCGTCTACCAATTTCGCCACGCTCGCACGCGCCGGAGATAAGGGTGTTGGGCCATAGCGCAAGCTTCACAGCGCCCGGCCCGGCGCCTAGATGTCGCCAATGGCCGTTTATGCGCACCCACTCGATTGCCCCGCCTGGTTCGCGCTGAACGGGCCGCAAGCCGCATTGGCGCGCGGCGGGCCGCTGGCGCGGCGCTATGAGGAAGCTGTCAGTCCGTTCGCCGCCGCTTGCGATGGCGGGGCTGAAGCCGTCGCCGCGCTTGGCGCGCTGGCGCAGGCGGGAGATGAAATGGCGCTGCTGCAACGCGCCCCGCCCGCGCCGCCTGCCGGCGTGGCGCAGAGCATGAGCGCCCCTGGCGTGCAAATGGTGTGGGCGCGCTTGCCCAGCGGCGGTGACATCGCGTGCGAACCGCTGGGCAAGGCCGATGCGCCCGAGATGCTGGCCTTGGCAGAGCTCACGCGCCCCGGCCCCTTCCGCGCCAAGACGCACACAATGGGCCGCTTCATCGGCGTGCGCGAGGGCGGCCAGCTCATCGCCATGGCCGGTGAGCGAATGAAGCTCGATGGCTTCGTCGAAATAAGCGGGGTGTGCACCCATCCCGATTTTCGCGGGCGCGGCCTTGCCGGCGCGCTGATGCGCATTATCGGCGCGCGCATCGCCGCCGAGGGCGATACGCCCTTCCTGCACGCATACGCCGCCAACGAAAGCGCGATCGCGCTTTATCGCAAGCTCGGCTTTGAGCATCGCTGCGAGGTCACGCTGGCGATCTGGACGCGCGCGACGCTTTAAGTTTCGTCCTGCACGATTTCAGCCGCAGCCCCCTGCGCGCGCAGCAAATCCATCAAATCATCCCCCGCCTTGGCGAGCGCGGCGTCATCGGCGGCGCGCGCCACCAGATGCAGGCCGAACCCGTCTGCCGTGAACCAGGGATAGGATCCGAACGAAACCTGCGGCGCGGCCGCTTCAAGATCGGCAAGGCCCTGTGCGATCGCGCCCTCGCGCACGCCCTTGGCGCGCACCGTAACCGCGCGCACCACCGCCCCGCCCTCGATGCGGTGCGCTATATCCTCCAGCATGCCGCGCATGATCGAAGGCACGCCCGCCAGCACGAACACATTGCCCAGCATAAAGCCCGGCGCCTTTGAAACAGGGTTTGCAATCAGCTCGGCGCCATCGGGAATGCGCGCCATGCGCAGGCGCGCGTCATTGAGATTGGCCGCGCCTTTATAGTGCGCCTCCAAAATCGCGCGCGCATCCTCGCGCACGCCGATAGGCGCGCCGAACGCGGCGGCCACCGCGTCCGCGGTTTTATCATCATGCGTGGGCCCGATCCCACCCGTGGTGAAAAGATAATCGTATTTGGCGCGCAGCGCGTTCACCGCCGCGACGATCTCTTCGGGCGCATCAGCCACCACCCGCGCCTCAGCCACCTGCACGCCCAGCGGCGCGAGAAATTTGGCGATCGCGCGCAGATTCACATCCTGGGTGCGGCCAGAAAGCAATTCATCGCCAATCAGCAGCACAGCGGCTTTGACTTGTCGGAGCGTCATGGCGCCATGCTAGAGCCTTTTCCGTTCCGATGGAATCGGAACGGGGCTCCAGGTTTTTGATGAAGCATCATCTTATCGAAGAACCGGCATCCACTTCTTCGGATGATGCTTTGGCAGAAAGCGAGAGGTGAAGGATGAGCGAAATCGATTATGTCGGCCCGCTGACGGAACGCCAAGCCGGCAAGCTGCCCGATCATCTGGGGCTTGAGTGGCTGGAGGCGCGGCAGGGCTTTATCCGTGGCCGGTTCTTGGCGGCTGAGCATCACATGGCGCCCAACGGCTTCCTGCACGCCGCCAGCGTGATCGCGCTGGCCGACAGCGCTTGCGGCTATGGCTGCGCGATTTCCCTGCCCGAAGGGGCGAGCGGCTTCACCACGGTGGAGCTCAAATCCAATTTCCTCGGCACCGCCCGCGTGGGCGAAGGGGTGAAAACCGAAGCCCGCCTGGTGCACGGCGGCCGCTCCAGCCAAGTCTGGGACGCGGTGGTCACGAACGAAGCCTCCGGCAAGACCATGGCCCTCTTCCGCTGCACGCAAATGGTGCTCTACCCAAAATAGACGCCTCACGCGCGGGGCCAACGGTATGCTAGGGTTGCTTCCTCGCCCTTTGGGGAGCGCCATGGAAGCTGCCGGCAAAAAGCGCGTTGCGGCCATCCTCGCCGTCGATATGGCCGGCTATTCGGCAGAGGCCGAACGCGATGCGGCCAGCGCCGCAGCAGCGGCAAAGGCCCTGCACGCGCGCGTGCGCGCCGCCGCCGAGGCGCGCGGCGGGCGGGTGTTTTCCACCGCGGGCGATGGGCTGATGTGCGAGTTTCCCGCCGCGAGCGAGGCGGTGGCCGCCGCCGCCGACATGCTGGCCGCCCAGCCAAGCTCGGCTCCGCCCATCCGCATCGGCGTGCATCTGGGCGAGGCGTTCGAGCATGAAGGCGGCGATCTGCTCGGGCACGGCGTCAATGTGGCGGCCCGGCTTGAGGCGTTGGCCCAGCCGGGCGCTGCGCTGATCTCGCGCGCAGCGGCGGAGATGGTGCAAGGCGATTTGCGCAGCCAGCTCACGCCCGTCGGCAAAGTCGCGCTCGATAAGATGAACGAGACGATCGAAGCGTTCGCGCTCGATCCGGCGGCGGCGCCGGGCAAGGCGCGCCCGCCTCGGCGCAAGCGCGCGCAAATGGTGATTGCGGCGCTCGCGGGCGCGGCGGTGCTGATCGCGCTTGTGGCGATGCTCAACAGCACGCGCCGCCCCGAACACACAGGCGTTGACGCTGTCGCGCAGGAGGTGATGGCGCGCCTCGCCACCGAGGCCGAGCACAGCCCAGGCGATTCCTCGCTCAGCGCCGTCGCCGCGCTGGCCGCCTCGCGTGAGCCGAATGCGCGCGCGGCGTTCGCGTTTCTGCGCGCCGGCGAGATCGATCAGGCGGTGACGACGCTGGAGCGCTTCGGCGCGGATCTCAGCTTGCGCGGGGTCAAGGATGAAGCGGCCAACGCCTATCTGCGCGCGGCGCTGGTGGCGGGCTTCCTCGATCCGCAGCGCGCGCTCGATAACGCCCGCCGGGCCGTGAACGCCGATCCCAACTCAAAAGCCGCGGTGCAAGAATTGCTGACCATGACGCGCGCCCGCGACGGCTACCAGGCCGCCCGCCGCGCCGCGCGTGAGATCATCGCCAAAGAGCGCGCGCCCTCGCCGATCCGCGCGTTTGCCTACGCCATGATCGTGCTGCTGGCCGATCAATGGGCCTGGGATCAGGACGCCGCGCGCGCGCTTGAAGCGCTGAACCGCGAAGCGCCGCGCTTTGCTGACGATGAGTATCTGCAAGCCACCGCGGCTTTCGCGCGCGGCGGCGCTGCGGTGTGGACGCGCGCGCCACTTGCGGAAGCCGCGCGCCATTATGATGACGCCTACGCCCGCTTTCAGCGTATTCCCGGCTCCGAATGGCGCGGCCAGCATGGGCTGATCCTCGCCGCCATCGCCAGCGGCGATGTGGAGCGGGTGTGGACGCTGGGGCGCAATTTCGTGGCCGAGCGCGAACGCCAAGGCTGGCCGCCTGAGCCGGACATGCTGCGCCTCAATTGCATTGAAGGCGCGCTGCTGCTGGGCCTGCTGGATGAGGCGCGCCCCTATTGCGTGGCGGCGGCGAACAATCAGCGCAACGTCGTGGCCGCATGGCAGGCCAAGCTCATCCTCAGCCTGGAAGAGCGGCGGCTTGAAGATACCGATCGCGAAGCCGCCGCCTTGCGCACGCTGCTGCCCAGCCTTGCGCCCGATCAGCGCGCGTTCGCGCAAGAGGTGCTCGATTACGTGACGATGTATGCCGGCCTGCTGCGCGGCCAGCTTGGCGCGGCCGATCGGGCGATGAACGCCAAGCGCACGGCGCTGCTGCGCGCGGGGCGCATTGAAGAAAGCGCGCAGGTTCTGATCCTGGCGGCGCGGATTGATTTGGCGATGGGCCGAAAAGAACGCGCCTGCCCGCGCCTTGCCGAAGCGGCGCAGGTCTACACATCCTATGGGGCAGATCCGGGCGCGCTGTTCACCGAGCGCTTCGCCCGCCAAGCGGGCTGCTGAGCATCATCCAAAGAAGTGATCGCCGGTTCTTCGGCAGGATGATGCTCAATCGAAAAAGCTGGAGCCCCGGAACGGGGCTCTAGGCAGATTACTTAATCTTGCCTTCAACGAACTCGACATGCTTCTTCGCAATCGGGTCGTACTTGTTGAACTTGAGCTTCTCGGTCTTGGTACGCGGGTTTTTCTTGGTCACGTAGAAATAGCCCGTGTCCGCACTCGAGTTCAGACGGATCTTGATAACAGTCGGCTTAGCCATGGCGCGGGCCCGAAATTCTCAAAAGAGGGGTAAGAAAGAGCGCGGGAAAATACGGATCGCGGCGGGGAAGTCAACCGGCCCCGCTCAACCCAGGCGATCCATCACATGCGCCCCGCGCACAAAGCGCAGGAAGGGCGGCTTGCGCGCCTCCCCCTCAAGCCGGGCGCGGACCTCCTTAATCACGAACCGGGTGATCGAGGGCAGATCCAGGCTTTCCGCTTCATCGAGGCTAAACCACCGAATATGCAGCAATTCTTCCCCCGCGATGGGGCAATCGTCGCACAGCACCTGCTCAGCGTCGGCCATGAAGAAGCGGGCGTCAAAGCGGCGGGAGCGGTAAGGCGGGGTGATGGCGCGGGCGACAAAGCTGAGCTTGGAGAGATCAGGCCCCGCCCCATCCCCCCAAGGTAAGGCCCGCCTCTTCCTGGGTTTCACGGGCGGCGGCCAGGGCGAAAGCGCGCGGCGGCCGGCGCACCGCCCCGCCCTGGCGCAGCAACGCCTCGGTGTCGGGCGTCAGCTCCGCCGCCGCCGGCAGCCGCGCATCGCCCGGATCGACCCGCCCGCCCGGAAACACCCACTTATCGGGCATGAACACATGCCCCTTGGAGCGCTGGCCGAGCATCAGCTCGCGCCCGCCCCGCACCAGGATCAAAGTCGCCGCATCGCGCGGCTTGACCGTCTTGGGCTTTGACGCGCCGGGCGCGTCGAAGATTTTTTCATCCGCATTGAGCGCGAACGGCTCTGACTTACTCATGCGCCTAATGTAGCCCCCAGCGCCGCGCGCCGCTAGGCTGGAGCCAAGGAGCCCAATATATGAGCCTTCACGGAAGCTACGACGATAACAACCTCTTCGCCAAAATCCTGCGCGGCGAGGTGCCTGCGGTGAAGGTCTATGAAGATTCCGACGTGCTCGCCTTCATGGACATTTTCCCGCAATCGCGCGGGCATGTGCTGGTTGTGCCCAAGGATGTGAAGGCGCGGAATTTTCTGGAGCTGCCGGCCGCGCGCGTGGCGTCGCTGCTGGGCGCCGTGCACAAGCTCACCAAGGCCACAGATAAAGCGCTCAAGCCCGATGGCGTCGTGGTGACGCAATTTAACGGCGCGCCGGCGGGGCAAACCATCTTCCACCTGCACTTCCACATCATCCCGCGCTACGCGGGCGTGGCGCTGGCCGGGCACGGCAGCGGCAAGCAATCCGACATCGCTGAGCTGCACAAGATCGCCGAAAGCATCGCGGCGGCGATCGAGTAATTATGGAGCGCGGGCGTCCTCGCCCGCGTGCGGCTTTGAGCGAAACGCGGGCGAGGACGCCCGCGCCCATAGCCCCTTCCTTACGCCTTCTCAGGCTTCTTATCGAAGCTGAGCAAGCCGCGCTGCTCCGGCAGATAGGTGAATTTCAGCTCGTCCTTTTCAACATCGAGATCGATTTTGACGATGCCGCCATTCTTGAGTTTGCCAAACAACAGCTCATCGGCCATCGGCTTTTTGATCTGCTCCTGAATGACGCGGCCAAGCGGGCGCGCGCCGAAGCTTTTCGTCATAGCCCTTGATCGCCAGCCAATCGGCCGCCGCGTCGCTGAGCTCAATCTGCACGTTGCGCTCAGCCAATTGCGCCTCGAGCTGGATGACGAATTTCTGCACGACGCTGCGCACCACTTCGGGCGGGAGGCCATTGAAGTGGATGGTGGCGTCAAGCCGGTTGCGGAACTCAGGCGTGAAGAGCCGCTTGATCGCCTCTTCATTTTCCTCGTTCTTCTTGCCGCGGCCAAAACCGATGCCCTGCTTGGCGGCGTCCGCGGCGCCCGCGTTCGTCGTCATGATCAGGATCACATTGCGGAAATCGACCTTCTTGCCGTTCGAATCCGTCAGCGCGCCGTTATCCATCACTTGCAGCAGAATGTTGAAGAGATCGGGATGCGCCTTCTCGATCTCATCGAGCAGCAGCACGCAATGCGGATGCTGATCGACGCCATCGGTGAGCAGCCCGCCCTGATCGTAACCAACATAGCCGGGAGGCGCGCCGATCAGGCGGCTCACGGTATGGCGCTCCATGTATTCGGACATGTCAAAGCGCAGCAGCTCAATGCCCATGATGTTGGCGAGCGACCGCGCCACCTCGGTTTTGCCGACGCCGGTGGGGCCGGCAAAGAGGTAGGAGCCGATCGGCTTTTGCGGCTCGCGCAGGCCAGCCCGCGCCATCTTGATGGCGGAGGCGAGCTGATCGATCGCATCATTTTGGCCGAACACCACGCGCTTGAGATCTTCGGGCAAGGACGCCAGCATTTCGCTGTCGTTCTTCGACACCGATTTGGCCGGGATGCGCGCCATGCGCGAGACCACATCCTCAACCTCGGTAACGTCCACCACCTCTTTGCGCTGATCAGGAGGCAACAGCATCATGGATGCGCCCGCCTCATCGATCACATCGATCGCCTTATCCGGCAGCTTGCGATCGCCCATGTGGCGCGCCGAAAGCTCCACCGCGATCTTGATGGCTTCGTCGGTGTATTTGACCTTGTGGAAATCCTCGAAATAAGAGCGCAGCCCCATCAGGATTTTGATCGCATCCGGGATCGAAGGCTCGTTCACATCGATCTTCTGGAAGCGCCGCGCCAGCGCGCGATCCTTCTCGAAATGCTGGCGATATTCTTTGTACGTGGTCGAGCCCATGCAGCGCAGGCCGCCATTTTGCAGCGCAGGCTTCAAAAGGTTGGACGCATCCATCGCCCCGCCGCTGGTGGCGCCGGCGCCGATCACGGTATGAATTTCATCGATGAACAGCACCGCTTTGGGGTGGTTCTCCAATTCCTTCATCACGCTTTTCAGCCGCTCTTCAAAATCGCCGCGATAGCGCGTGCCGGCCAGCAGCGCCCCCATGTCGAGCGAGAAGATGGTGGCGTCAGCCAGAATTTCCGGCACCTGCTTTTCATTGATCTTGCGCGCAAGCCCTTCCGCGATCGCGGTTTTGCCAACGCCAGGATCGCCCACGAGCAGCGGGTTGTTCTTCTGCCGGCGGCACAGGATCTGGATCGCGCGCAGCACCTCGGCTTCGCGGCCAATCAGCGGATCGATTTTGCCTTCGCGGGCTTTCTTGTTGAGGTTCACGCAATAGGCGGCGAGGGCTTCCGAGCCCTGCTTGACCACGCGCTCGCCCTCTTCTTCCTGGGCGCCGCGCACCGGGCGCGATTGGGCCGCGCCCGCGCGCTTGGGCAGGCCGTGGCTGATGAAATTCACCGCATCATAGCGCGTCATATCCTGCTCTTGCAGGAAATAGGCGGCATGGCTCTCGCGTTCGGAAAACAGCGCCACCAGCACGTTCGCGCCGGTGACTTCGCGCCCGCCGCTTGAATCCACATGCAGCATCGCGCGCTGCAGCACGCGCTGGAAGCCGGCTGTCGGGCGCGGCTCTTCCTGCTCGCGATCCGTCACAACGAGGCTATCGAGTTCGTTCTGGAGATAGGAATCCAGATTGAGGCGCAGCTTGTCGAGATCGACCTTGCACGCGCTCATCACCTGGGCCGCATCGTCATCGTCGATCAGCGAGAGCAAGAGATGCTCAAGCGTCACGTATTCGTGGCGATGGTCGTTGGCGAACGCCAGCGCGCGGCGCAGGGTGTTTTCCAACGTGCGGGAGAAAGTCGCCAAGAGCTTATTCCTTTTCCATCGTGCATTGCAGCGGGTGTTCATGCCGCCGCGCCAAATCGAGCACCTGGGCGACCTTGGTTTCGGCCACCTCGTAGGTAAACACGCCGCACAGCCCCACGCCATGATTATGGACATGCAGCATGATTTCTGTCGCTTGCTCGCGGGACTTGCTGAAAAAACGCTCCAGCACGAACACGACAAACTCCATCGGCGTGTAATCGTCGTTCAACAGGAGAACCCTGTAGAGCGAGGGCTTCTTGGTTCGGGTGAGCGTTTGCGTACCGTCACGGGGGCCGCCCGCGCCGTTTCCGCCACCCTCTTCCTCAGATCCGCCGCTCATTGACCGCCGTTACTCCGCAACAACCCGCGTGACTCGCGCGCATGCGAAAGCGTGCGGGCTGCTTGGTCAACAATTTATGGATTGATCGCGCCGATGGAAGGGCTTCGCCTGCATCAAAGCCGCGCGCGCCCCGCATGCATAAAAAAAACGGGCCCAGCGCGATGCACTGGGCCCGTCCCTTATTCAGCCCCTCAGAGCCGTTCGTAGGCGGCTCCGAAGATCGATCCGGCGCGCTTAGCGGCCGGCGGTTTGGATCAGCTGGCCAACGGCGGTGACGCGCTCGTTCAGCGGCTGGAACGTTTCTTTCGTCACGCCGGCGACGAGTTCGGAAACTTCCGTCAATTCGGCCACATAAGCCTCAAACGAGGTCTTGGCGTAGTCGTTTTGCTTTTCCACGAATTCCTGAACGCTCTTGGAGGTCATCAGCGACTTGGCGGCCGCGACGTGGTTTTCCAGCGCGCTCTTTTGGAAGGCGACGGTGCGGGCGGAAATGGCTTCAAAGCCCTTCTGCGCAGCCGTGGCCGAGGCCAGCCAAGCTTCCATGTTTTGCTTGCCGAAAGCCGAGGCTTCCGAGAGCGCCGCAAGGCTGCGGTCGATGTTTTCACGGACCGCGTCGGTCGAGGCGGCGGTCACGTGCTCAAAGGCTTCGGTGGTGATCTTGGTGGCGCGGGCAGTCTTGGGGGCGGCCATATGCGTCTCTCCTGAACGGCCCCTTCCGGAGCGTCAATCGGTGTCTCACTCATCCGCCGAGGGCGAATCTGAGAACAATATGTTATGCTGCACCTGCGAAGTCAACCAAGTTTTTGCTGCACTGCACCATGCAGCTGAAAAGCGGCTTTGCGCAGTTGGATGGCTTGCCGTTCAGCCAAGATTCACAGAATCTGCCCCACCTTGCTTAAAGCAGCGGCAAATCAAAGCCGTGGCGCAGATTGCCTCGAAACGGTCGATTAACCGACACTAAGGAATCTGTAAGCTGCGCGGCACGCGATTTGCCTGGAATAGTCCGCTTTCTATAGGGTTTGTGCGCTCATGACGGCAGCCGGACGTTTCTTTCTCCCGATTTTGGCCGCCACGGCGGCTTTCGCGTTTGCGGCCCCTGCCGCGGCGCAGCAGGATCGATACGCCTCGATCGTGATGGATGCGAACACCAATGAGGTGCTGCTCGAGGAGCAGGCGGACGCCCGCCGCTTCCCCGCCTCGCTCACCAAAATGATGACGCTTTACATGATCTTCGAGGCGCTGGAGCGCGGCGAGATCACGCTCGACACGCGCTGGACCGCCTCGCGCAATGTCTCGCGCCAGCCGCCCTCGCGGCTTGGGCTTGCCTGCAACCGGCGCGGCGTGTGCGATACGATTACCGTCGATCAGGCCATCCGCGCCCTCGCGGTGCAATCGGCCAACGATGTCGCCACGCTCACGGCCGAGCGGCTGGGCGGCTCCGAAGCCCGCTTTGCCGCCAACATGACAGCCCGCGCCCGCGAATTGGGCCTTGCCGAAACCCGCTTTGCCAACGCCAGCGGCCTCCCCGATGAGCGCCACCGCACCACCGCGCGCGACATGGCGATCCTGAGCCAAGCCCTCTGGCGCGATTTTCCGCAATATTATCATTACTTTCAGACGCCAACTTTCAGCTGGCGCCGCAATCACGGGCGCAACCACAACCGCCTGCTCGGTGAGGTCACAGGCGTGGACGGCATCAAAACCGGCTACACCCGCGCCTCCGGCTTCAACCTCGCCACCATGGCCGAACGCAATGGCCGCCGCGTGATCGTGGTGGTGCTGGGCGGGGAAACCTCGGCCTCGCGCAATGCGCAAGTGGCCTATCTGGTTGAGGGCGCGTTTGAAGAATACGCCCGCCGCGACGACGCCAACGCCGTCACCTACGCCAACATGCCCACGCGCCGCCTCGACATGCGCCTCGCCCCGGCCTCAACCCAAGCGGCCGCGCCTGCGCCCTACGCCACCTATGGCGGCATGGTGGTGGAAACCATCGCCCCGCTTAATCAGGAATTGATCGGCCAGGGCGATCAGGCTGAGGACATCAGCGAAGAAGGCGGCGAATAATCAACGCTTCCGGCGTTTCAGCAAACGATCCCGCGCGGCCGTGAGCCGCGCGGCTTCGTGATGGGCGCCGCCGCGATCGGGATGGGCGCTGGCCATTTTGGCGCGATAGGCGGCGCGGATCTCTTCTTCCGAAGCGCTTGAAGGCACGCCCAAAATCCGCTGCGCCTCGGCGTCGGCGGCGTCATCGGGTGAGATGCCCGCACGCGGCGCGGTGAGCCAAAACGCGATCCAGGCCGCCGCCGCCAGCGCGATCGCCAGCCAGCCCCCCCCGCGCACCAGCGTGAACAGCGCCAAGGCGCCCAGCAAAAACGCCGGCCACCGCTCCATGATCAGCGCCCGGCGCGCGCCGGCGAGGCGCCCAAAAAACAGCAGCCCGAACACGAGCGCGACAATCAAAAGCGCAATCAGCAGCATCGGCGAACCATGGCGGCGATTGTTTAACAGCGCCCCCTTTGCCGCTGGCGCGCATGCGCCTTTTAGGCGAAGCTCGCTCCGGGCTGAAACGGGGGATCGGCATGGCGGGCGGGGTGTGGTCTGGGCTTTTTCATCTGCTGTTCGGCAAGCCGCGCGCCAGCTCGCCAACACCGCCGCCAGCGTATCCACCCCCGCCGCCGCCTCCCGCTGCGCCCTCTCCTCCGCCGCCTCCGCCGCCCGGCGAATCGCCGGCCGATTCCGGCGCCGAGCCCGTTGCCCCGCCTGCGCCCGAACCGGAGCCTCAAGCGCCGGTAGAGCCGCCGGCCGCAAAACCGCCTCCCGCCGAGTCGCCGCCGCCGCCGCCAGAGCCGCCGGCCGCGCCACCGCCGCCTCCCCCCGTGGAGCCGCCGCCTGTCGCGCCGCCCGCCGCAGCGCCCTTAAGCGACAGCACCAAGCTCTCGCCGCATTTTACGCTGGGCGAACTCACCGTTTCAGCCACCGCGCGCGCACGCGGTATTTCCAATTTCCCGCCGACGGAGGAGATGCTGGAAAATCTCCGCACCGCCGCCGCCGGCATGGAGAAAGTGCGCGCAGCGCTCGGCAATCGGCCGATCACCGTCAACAGCGCCTATCGCAATGAAGAGGTGAACCGCCTTGTCGGCGGGGTGCCCAATAGCGACCACACCAAGGGTTTCTCGGTGGATTTCGTCTGCCCCGGCTTCGGCACGCCCTATGACATCGCCCGCAAACTCGCCGCCGATGCGTCGCTGATGCAGGATGTCGATCAGCTGATCTATGAATTCGGCAGATGGATTCACATCAGCTTCGCGCCGCAGCGCCGCAAGCAAATCCTCACCGCCTATTACAAGCCCGAGACAGGCAAGCAGAAGCACCACCTCCCCGTCGTGCAAGCCGTGAACCCGGAAACAGGCCAATTGCTCGGCTAAGCAAAGCGGGGATCACCCGCGCCTCTATCCCCCACCTCTGGACCGCCGGCGCCCTCGCCGGCATGGTTCAAACGGCAGGCTTTGCGCGGGTTTCACACATGCCGGCGAGGGCGCCGGCGGTCCAGACTCAAAAATCTATCCGACCGGTTTCACATCACGCTTACACTCATCCCGTTCAGATCACGGGAGGCGGTTGTGCACACCAAACCAATCACGATTTGGACGCGGTTTGAGCGTGATGCGGTTGATGATGGCGACATCAAAGACCGTGGCCCCGGTGAGAAACAGGGAAGCCGGGATTCCTTGAGTGTATGGTGCGCTCCAGAGCACGCGAGCCGGGAACGACTGCAAGGCGCTAAGCGCGCCTGGATACCCAGCGTCGCAGCATCGGCGGCGGTGAGAGCGTAGACGGCCACGCCGCTTAAGTGGTGCAGTACGCATCATCGCCTGGGGAGGAGACCCGGCCGATTTTCTGTCTTATCAACGTATGGCCACCCAGGGCGACACTGAACGCTGCACGCAGGCGCCGGTTGAAAAACATTCCGCGCGGGGCGCGCTCTAAGCGCAAACCCAAACTAAAATTTCCACGCGTAGCTTAAAGCGCGCCCCGCTCTCCCTCCTTCGCGCTGCGCGCTTCGGAGGGCTTCGCCCGAACCCGCAAGCGCCGCGCGCTGTGCGGCGAAACGCACGCCATAGCGGAGCGCCGGCTTCCAGCCGGCATCTTTGCTTCATCCTCACATGCCGGATTGTTTGTTGGCGCCGTATGCCGGCTGGAAGCCGGCGCTCCGCTATGGCGCAACACGCTTAAAATTTCAGCGGTTCGCCTTCGAGGCCCGGCAGTTTCAGCGTGATGAAAAGATCGCGCAGCTCCTGCCGCGCCGCCAGGTGCCCCATTTTCAGATCACCCGCCGCATCGGGCGTGTCGAGATCCAGCATCGTCAGCCCTTGCGGGAAAAGCTCGCGATAAATCACCCGCTCCGAAAGCCCCGGCGCCAAGCGAAAGCCGATGCGGTTGGACAGCGTCTTCAGCGCATCGCCCACGCGCTGTTTGTTCTTCGCTTCGATGCGGCTGGTGGAGGTGCGGTTGCGCAGCACGATCCAATCGATCGGCGTGCGCAGGCTTTGCGCCTTCTTCTTGCGGCTTTCCCAGACCATCTCGCTATAGATCGACGGCCGCACCACGTTCGGCTGCGCCGCGTCGATCGCGCCAAGCAGATCGAAATCCACGAAGCTGTCATTCAGCGGCGTCACCAGCGTATCGGCGCAGGCATGCGCCAGCCGCGCCATGAAGCTATCGCCGCCGGGGCTATCGATGACGATGAAATCGCACGTCTCCGAAAGCCGGCGCAGCGCGGCGCGGAACGCGGCCTCGTCCGCGGCCTCGGCGGCGTCAAGGCTCCGATCCTGGCTTTCGCTCAGTTCAAAGATTTGCGGCGCCGGCAGCTTGGCCCCGCGCGCGGCGATCCAGCGGCCGCGATTTTCGATATAGCGCGTCAGCGAGCGCTGGCGCGTGTCGAGATCCATCACCCCGGTGCGGCGGCCCATGCGCATCAGCGCCACCACCAGATGCATCGCCACGGTGGATTTGCCGGCCCCGCCCTTCTGGTTCCCGACGACGATCACATGCGCGCGGCGCGGCGCCAAAGTGGGCTCGTAAGCGTGCGCAAGCGTCATGGCCGCCCGCCCAAGATGGCGGGCGCCGCCAAGCCAAAGGAAGCCGCAACGCCAAAACGCATGAGGTTAACAATCTCTGATCTCGGTTAAGGCTCGCTTAAGCCGCTTGACGCCGAACCATCACGGAGGGATGCGAAAGCGCATGGCCGCTTCCCTTTCCATCGTTCGCACCGTCTCTGAGCTGCGCGAGGCCGTGGCGCGCGCACGCGCCGCCGGCGCTGGCGTGGGCTTTGCGCCCACCATGGGCGCGCTGCATGAGGGCCATCTCTCCCTGATCCGCGCGGCCAAGGCCCGCTGCGGCTTTGCCGTGGCGAGCCTATTCGTGAACCCGCGCCAGTTCGCCCCGCACGAAGATTTCGATCGCTACCCCCGCACCGAAGCGGCCGACGCCGCGCTGCTGGCCAGCGCCGGCTGCGACCTGCTGTTCGCGCCCGAGCGCGAGGCGATGTACCCGCCAGGCTTTTCCACCAGCGTCCATGTGGCTGAGGTTTCCGCCCCGCTTGAGGGCGAAATGCGCCCGCATTTCTTCGGCGGCGTCGCCACCGTGGTGACAAAGCTGTTGCTGCAAGCGCAGGCGGACGCCGCGTTTTTCGGGGAAAAAGATTATCAGCAGCTGCTCGTCGTGAAGCGCCTCGCGCGCGATCTCGACATCCCCACCGAAATCATCGGCTGCCCCACGCTGCGCGAACAAGACGGCCTCGCCCTCTCCTCACGCAACGCCTATCTCAGCGCCGATGAACGGCGCATCGCCGGCCGGCTCAATCTGGTGCTGCACGAGGCCATCAAGGCCGCGCACGCGGGAGAGCCGATCGCCCGCGCCGAAGCCGACGCCGCGCACCGCCTGCTCGGCGCGGGCTTTTCCAGCGTGGATTACGTAGCGATACGCCACGCGGAAACCTTGGAACCGATCACCGATCTTGCCGCGCCCGCGCGCATTCTCGCCGCCGCCTGGCTCGGCAAGACGCGCCTGATCGACAACATGGCCGTTTGAACGCTCCGCGATCTCTCCTAGGCTAAGCCTCGGGAGAAAACGCGATGAGCTGGGAAGACGAGATCGCCGAAAAGCGCCGGCGCGAAGCCATGGCTGAAGAGATGGGCGGCGCCGATCGGCTGGCGCGGCAGAAGGCTTCGGGCAAACTCAATGTGCGCGAGCGCGTGGCTGCACTGTGCGATCCCGGCAGCTTCCATGAGGTCGGCAAAATCGCCGGCCAGGCGCGCTACGGCAAAGACAATCAGCTCGAAAGCTTCCGCGCCTCGCCGTTCGTGGTTGGCCGCGCGCTGATCAATGGCAAGCCGGCGATGATCCAGGCCGATGATTTCACCGTGCGCGGCGGCGCGGGCGATGCGGCCATCTGGCAAAAGCTGGCGCACGCAGAGCAAACCGCCAACGAATATCGCATGCCGCTTGTGCGCCTGATCGACGGCACGGGCGGCGGCGGCAGCGTGAAAATGCTGGAGAAAGATCCGCGCACTTACATTCCGCAGACGCCCGGCTGGGAATGGGTGGTGGCGAACATGGCCAGCGTGCCTGTGGTGTCGCTTGCGCTCGGGCCCTGCGCGGGGCTCGGCGCGGGCCGCGTGGCGGCGAGCCATTACAGCGTGATGGTGCAAGGGCTATCGCAAATCTTCGTCGCCGGCCCGCCTGTTGCAAAGGCGATTGGCGAGGATGTCGATAAAGAGCAGCTCGGCGGAGTTGAGATCAACGGCCGCAATGGCGTTGTTGATGATGTGGCGCAAAGCGAAGCCGAGGCGTTCGAGAAAGCGCGGCGCTTCCTCTCCTATCTGCCCGCCTCCATCCACGAAACCGCCGCGCGCGTGCAAAACGGCGATCCGATCGATCGGCGCGATGACACGCTGATCCGCGCCGTGCCGCGCGATCGGCGCGTGCCTTACAAAATGCGGCGCATTGTTGAGGCGTGCGTGGACGCAGGCTCGTTTTTCGAGATCGGCGCCAATTGGGGGCGCGGCATCATCACCGGCCTTGCCCGCATTGACGGTTATAGCGTCGCGGTGATCGCGGGCGATCCGATGTTCCTCGCCGGGGCGTGGACAGCGGACGTCTGCCGCAAAGTGATCAAGCATGTGGATCTGGCGCAGACGTTCCATCTGCCTGTTGTGCATTTCGTCGATTGCCCGGGCTTTGCCGTCGGCGTGAAGCATGAGCGCGCGGGCGTGGTGAAGCTGGGCGTGCAGGCGATGGCGGCGGTGTATCAGGCGCGCGTACCCTGGTGCTCGATCGTGGTGCGGCAGGCGTTTGGGCTCGCGGGCTCAGCGATGATGAACCCCACGCGCGCGAAGGTGCGCTATTGCTGGCCGAGCGGCGATTGGGGCTCGCTGCCGCTCGATGGCGGGATTGAGGCCGCGTATAAAAGCGAGATTGAAGCGCACCCTGAGCCGGAAAAGCGCCTCGCGGAAATCCGCGCTTGGGCCGAGGCGTTGCGCTCACCCTTCCGCACCGCCGAAGCGTTCTACGCCGAAGAAATCATCGATCCGCGCGATACCCGGCCGCTGCTGTGCGAATGGGCGCAGCTTGCGCAATGCGCGCTGGAAACAGGCCCAAGCGCATTCGGCATGCGGCCTTAAGCAAAGAGGCCGCAGCTTTCGCCGCGGCCTCTCTCGTTTCATGCGAGCAGAGGACGCCTTAGGGCGTCGCGTCCGCCGGCTCGGGCGATTCGGCCGGGGTTTCCGGCTCAGCCGCAGGCGCCGGCGCGGGCGCGGCTTCCTCAGCCGCAGCAGGCTGCGCCACAGCCGCAGGCTCGCTCGGCGGCAGGATGCGGGTCAGCGCGGTGATGTCGCCTTGGGCCACGTAGAAGATTTCACGGTTGCGCGAGCCGCCCGGCTGGGTCGGATCATCGTGATAGACTTCGTAATTGGCCCAATCGTCCGAGTTCGTCGCCGGATCGTCGAGGTGCGCGGCGACAAGCAGCGCGTCCATCGGGTTATAGATGCGATCCCACACTTCCTCTTCCGCGCCGGTGTAAACCATGCGCAGCGCTTGCCCGCCGGGGATCGTGCCCGCCGCGCCAACGGCCAGCACGCGCGGCGGCGTGCCGGCATAGGGATAGCCGATGCGATAGCAATATTCGCCGCTCTCAACGCGCGGCTCATACGCAATCGCCGGGCCGGTGATGGTGAGATTGTGGCGCGCCATGATCGGGCGCAGCGCAAGCAAGCTATCGGCCACAACCGATTTCACCGCTTCGGCGTCCGTCGGCGAGCAATTTTGGATGTAGAAAAACTGCTGCGGCTGCACATCGACGACCGAATATTGCAGCGCCGCGAAATTGGCTTCGCTGAGCTTGCCAAGATCCGCCGCCACGGCCGAGGCTGCCGCGCCAATCAACGGCGAAACCGGGCCGCCGCCAATCGCGGTGAAGCGCGAAACCGGATTGCCGCCCAGATCCTGCTCCAGCCGCACGCGCACTTGCGAGGCGGCGTCGCCATTGGGCGTCACCGTGTAAGTGACCTTGCCGCTGGCGCCATCTGCATAGGCGACATTGGCGACAACGACGTTGTTTTCGGCCGAGACCACCTCGGTGACGGTGACGCCATCGGCGATTTGCGTGCCCGTCGGCGTGCTGGCCAGGCGCGCGAACACCGAGGCCGCGGGCCGCTCGATTTGCAATGTCTCGGTTTTGCTGGCGGAGTTCGGCAGCAGGAAGAACGCCGCGCCAAAGCCGACAACCAACACAACAAGCACAATAAGGATGATGCGTCCCACGCCAGCCATCGCTGTTCTCCTGGCTTCCCCTGAATGTGCGTTCCCTAGCAGGTCAGCGCCGCGCGCCAAACCCTAAAAAATAATTCGCCGCCGGCACAAACGCCGAACGTGCTTTTTCGGCTTGTGCGTCCGTGGTTTAAGCAAGCTGCAATTGGAGCGCGCATGACCGAGAATGTCACCTATGGCGGCTATCTGAAGCTCAACGAGCTGCTTTCCTGCCAGCAGCCGCGAACCGGCGAGCATGACGAATTGCTGTTCGTCATCCTGCACCAGACCATGGAATTATGGATGAAACAGGCGATCCACGAGATCAGCGCCGCCCAGGCCGCCGTGCGCGCGGGCGATCTTGTGCCAGCCTACAAGAATCTGGCGCGCGTCTCGCGCATCCAGGCGGTGATGACCCAGACTTGGGACATCCTGGCCACCATGACGCCCGCCGATTACCTCAATTTCCGCGCCGCGCTGGGCGCGAGTTCAGGCTTTCAATCGGCGCAATTTCGCGTGCTGGAATACACGCTCGGCCTCAAGGACGATTTTTTCCTGCAATATCACGCAGAAGGCAGCGAAGCGCGCGCGGCGCTGGAAGCGGCGCTCAAAGCGCCAAGCCTCTATGACGACGTGCTGCGCCAATTGGCGGGCGCGGGCTTTGACATTCCACAAAGCGTATACGAGCGCCCAAGCGGCGCGCGCTATGCGCCGCACGAAGCGGTCGAGGCCGCCTGGCTCGCGGTCTACCGCGATACCCAGGCGCACTGGCCGTTCTACCAATTGGCCGAAAAGCTGATCGATCTCGACGATTCCTTCCTCACTTGGCGGCACAAGCACGTCACCACCGTGGAGCGCATCATCGGCCGCAAGCGCGGCACAGGCGGCACGGATGGCGTGTCTTACCTGCAACAAACGCTGACGCGCCGCGCCTTCCCTGAAATCTGGTCGATGAGGACCAAGCTTTGAGAAGCTTCAAGCCGCTGTTCTCGCGCGCGCTGGCGGCGGCGCCGGGGCGGCTGCATTTCGCCGCGCACTCGCATCATCTCTGGCCCGACGCCTCCTATGAAGGGCAACTGCAAGCGTGGGACGATGCGGCCGCGCTGGCGGATAAGAAATGGGATAAAATTTTCGGCGCACTGATTCCGGAGGCGCAAGCGCATATCGCGCGCGAGCTCGCCCTGCCCGAGTCAAGCACGATCGCCTTCGCGCCCAACACGCATGAGCTTTTGGTGCGGCTCATCTCCGCGCGCAAACCCGGCCCGATCGAGGTGCTGACCAGCGACGGAGAGTTTCACTCCTTCCGCCGCCAAGCCGCGCGCTGGGCCGAACAGGATCGCGTGCGCCTGCGCATCGTGCCGTGCGAACCGTTTGAAAGCTTCACCGAACGCTTCCTTGCGGCGATGGCGGAGAAAGCGCCGGACATCGCCTTCCTCTCGCACGTAATGTTCAAGAGCGGGCTCCGGTTCGATGGCGCAGAGGCGCTGGCCGCTTACGCAGCGCCGGATCGCACCTGGATCGCGCTTGATCTCTATCATTCGTTCATGGCGATGCCGGCCGATTTCAGCGCGGTGGCGGATCACGTTTTCCTGCTCGGCGGCGGCTACAAATACGCGATGGCCGGCGAAGGCGCCGGCTTCATCCACGCCCCGCCCGGCTTCGCGCCGCGCCCGGCCTATACCGGCTGGTTCGCGGACTTTGTGGCGATTGAGCAAAAGCAACAGGGCGTGGCCTACGCCGAACATGGCGGGCGCTTTTTAGGCGCGACGTTCGACCCTCCGGGCTCTATCGCTTCAACGCCGTGCAGCAAATGCTCGCGCGCGAAGGGCTCAATACGCAGGCGATTGCAACGCACGTTGCTGATTTGCGCACAACGCTTGCGGCGGCGATCGCTTCGGGAGACGCCGGCGCGCTGCGCGACGCTGAGATGCTCCGCCCCAATGCGCAAGGCTGGCAAGCGCGCTTCCTCGCGCTGCGCCACCCGCGCGCTTCGGCTTGGAAAGCCAAACTGATGGACGCTGACATCATCACCGACGCACGCGACGACGTGCTGCGCATCGGGCTTGGGCTTTATCATGGTGCGGCGGATATTCCGCTGTTTTGCGCGGCGGTGAAGCAGGCGCTGGCCTAACTCACCACGCCCCAAGCTCCACCAATTGCCGGCGCAAATGCTCGGGCAGATCGCTCCCGCCTTGGGCTTCGCTTAAATCGGCGGGCGCTTCCTTCGGATCGAGATAGCGCCAGCCTTGGAAAGCGCGGCGCGGCTGGGGCGCTGTGCGGTGCAGGTGCGCGTCGAGATAGATGCCGCAGCGCGGGCCGTGATTGTCAGTAACATGATCGATGGCGATGATCGATTGGCGCACGCTGATCACGCCTTTGATCACCCAATAGAGCGAGCCGCCCTTGAGCACATCCTCCACGCGCTTGGGCCACATGCGCGTGCCGCACACGGGCGCGATGATCTTGGCCTTCGCCGCCTTGGCGCGCTTGATCTGCTCAATCTGCCAGAGCGCCAAATCCTCAACGCTTTCGGCGCCGACGCAAAGTTTCACGATATGGATGGTCATCAGCGCCGCTTAGACTATTCCGCCGCCTGGCGCGCGGCCCATTCCGCCTTGAGCGAGGCGCTGGTTTTGCGCGAGCCGTCCGGGCTCCAGCCGGGCGGGCCAAACATGAAGCCAAACGCTTCGCGAAGCGATTTCGCGCGCGCCACATCGCGCCAGATGCCGATCCATTCATGGAACGCCACGCGAAACGGATTGAACGTGCCAAGCTGCGAAACGATGCCGTAGCGCGGGCGCTCCGCATCATCCTCAGCCACGAACGTGCCGAACAGGCGATCCCAGATGATCAGCACGCCGGCATAATTCGCATCGAGATAGCGCGGGTTCGTCGCGTGATGCACGCGATGATGGCTTGGCGTGTTGAGCACGTATTCAAGCGGGCCCATGCGGCCGATCACCTCGGTGTGGATCCAGAATTGATAGACAAGGCTCACAGCCGAGAACATCAGCACCATCAGCGGCGGAAAGCCGATCCACACCAAGGGCAGCCAGAAGATGAAGGTGAGCCCGAGCGCGCCTGTCCAAGTTTGGCGCAGCGCGGTGGTGAGATTGTAGTGCTGCGATGAGTGATGGATCACGTGGCTGGCCCAAAACCAGCGCCGCTCATGGCTGATGCGGTGAAACCAGTAATAAGCCAAATCTTCCGCGAAGAAGCAGGCGACAAGCACCGGCCATGTCCAGCCAAGATCAAACAGGCGGAACTGATAAACCGCGTAATACGCCGCCACCGCGAGCCCGCCGACAAGCAAACCCATCACCCGATTGCCAAGCCCCATCGCAAGGCTTGTGGCCGCATCCTTGGTTTCATAGCGCCCGCCGCGTTTGAACAAGCGGATGTAAAGCATCTCGGCCACGATCAGCAGCACGAACGCGGGCACCGCGTAGGTGATGATCGGGGGGATGTCGAACGGCGGGGTCGGCACGATGTTATCCTTGGCCCTCGGCCAGCTTGGCCAGCCAGGGCGGCGTTTCCTCTATCGCCATATGTAGAGGCGGAAAGCCCAGGTCCGCAAACGCGGCGCTGAGGCGCCCTTGCGTCAGCGCAAGGCGCACGCCCCCGGCCCCGGCGATGCGCACCGAAACATCATCGCCCATCACCCGCGCCACCATGATCTTGCCGCCGCGCAATAGCGCGAAGGCGGCGCGGCCGTCCAAGGCGATGACGCCGTGTTCGAGAGCGGCGCCTTCGGCCTCGGCGAGCCGGCGCAATGCGGGCTCATCCAGCCTGGCCTTGGCGCGAAACCCGAGCGCCCAGGCGAGCCCCACCATCACCAGCACCACCGCCGCCGAGCCCGCCAAGACGGGCGCTTCGGCTATGAGATTTTGTAAAACCACGCCAGCTTCCCCCGCTCACGGCGCCATTTCACGCACGCCGGGGGCTGCGATCAAGCCCGCGCGTCGCGCCGGAAGGGATCTTCCGCGGGCGCATCCCGCGCATCGCGGGCGATAAAGCCCCACTCGCCGCGCGCGACCGCCGCGGGATTGCCGCGCGGGGCGGCGGCGGGCGGATGCTTGACGGCGTCTGCGGTGAGCGCCTCAAGCCCCTCATCTTCGATAGCGAGCGCGGCGAGCGCCTCCGCTTCCTCAATGGTGCGGGCCCAAACATAGAGCGGGGCCACCACCGCATGCACATCTTCAGGCCAGCGCCCGGCGCGGCGATCCACCCGCGCCTCAACCACGACCCGCCAAAACGGCATCCGCGCGCGCACGATGCGCGCACGAAACAAAAACGCCCACAAGCGGCTGGTCCCGCGCTTTAGCTTCAAGAATTCCACTCCGGCTTGCGCTTTTCGAGGTGGGCGGCAAGGCCCTCCTTGCCCTCGGCGGAGGCGCGCCGCTTGGCGATGCGGCGGGCCGTTTCCTTCATCACATCATCATCAATCACATGCCCCGGCACAAGCTGGGCCGGCAGCACCAGATTGCGCACGCGGGTGGCGTCATCGACGAGATAGCGCACGAGCGCTTTGGCGTCCGCCACAGCGCCTGGAGCCGCCGCGAAGGCAAGGCCCGTCAGATGCTTCATCATCGCAATCAGGCCCTCCTGATCTTCGACGCAATATTGAACGAGCCCGATCTTTTCGGCGTATTCGCCGTCAAAACCTTCGCCCGTGGCGAACAAGGCTTTGGCCCAGCGCGGGCCGATCGCTTGCAGCACATAAGGGGCAATGGTGGCGGGGGTGAGGCCAAGCCGCACTTCGGAGAAGCGGAACTTCGTATCCTTCACCGCCACCGCGACATCGCACGCCGCAACAAGCCCCGCGCCCCCGCCCATGGCCGCGCCATGCACAAGCGCCACCGTGAGCTGTGGCAGATCGTGCAAGTGGCGCAGCATGCGCGCGAGGTTGAGGGCGTCCTCGTAATTGGCGTCCTCGCTGGCTTCGCCGCCGCGGCGCATCCAATCGATGTCCGCCCCTGCGCAGAAGCTTTCGCCCGCCCCGCGCAGAAACACCACGCGCACATGATCGGCGCCCTTGAGCGTCTCGAACAGCTCGCTGAGATTGGTGATCAGCGCCTCGTCGAAGGCGTTGCGCTTGGCCGGGCGGTTGAGCGTGATGACGGCCACCCCATCGGGCGAGACGTCCAAAATCGCGGGATCAGGCGCAAGGCTCATGCAGCTTCTCCAAGGGCGGCGGCGAGCGCAAGCGGGCGCTCATCCTCGGGCGTGTCGAACAAATTCAGATGCTGCACGCCGGCGAAGAAATATTCAAAATCCTCCGGCGGGGCCGCATCCTCGATGAATACCGGAATCAGCTTACGCCGGTAGCGATCGGCGAGATACACCTCGCGCTTGACCTGATCGCTCTCGAACGCCGCTTGCGAACACATGACGATGACGCCCCTGGCGCCGCGGATCGCGCGCACGATCTCCCCGGCCCAACCATCGCCAAGTTTCAGCCCCTGCTGATCGAGCCAGAATTTACGCCCCGCATGCTTGGCGCCTTCGATCACCGGCAGCACCACCGCTTGATTGGCCCGCGCATAAGAAACGAACACGCCGCTATCCTGGCCCTCAATCAGAGGCTCGGGCGGCGCTTCTGCTTCAACGGGCGCTTGCCGCGCGGGGCGAGGCCGCACGCTGCGCGCCAGGCTGAAGATCAGCACGCCCGCCATAAGCAGGATCGCGCCTGCGCAGAGCCCGGGCGTCACCCCCGGCGGCAAGCCCGCCCGCGCGCCGAAGGCGTCGAGCCCGGCGATAAGATCGGCAAATGAGCCAGGCGTGGGGCCAATGCGGTTGGCGAGCCAGATCGCCCCGCCAAGCGCCAAAGCCGCCAAGCCGGGCAAGGTGAGCAACGCCAATACCACAGCCCCGCGCCAGCCAGACTTGCGCGCGGGCGGCGCCTGCGCCTCAGCGCCGGCTGGCCCCTGGGGCGCGCGCAGCTTTTCCCGCACGGCGTTGGCTGCTTCCTGCCATTTGAACTCGCGCTGCGCTTCAAAGCTGGCGTCGATGAACGGCAGATCGCGCAAGCCCACCGGCGCTATGCCATGATCCAGCTTGATGACGATCAGCCGGCCATCGGCCCAGGCGTCGAGCGCCCGCTGCTCCAGCCGCAAACGCATGGGCGCGAACAAAAGATTGTTTGAAACCAACAGCACCATGACGTCATGCGGGGTGATTGGCCTGAGCGCGGTTTCGCCGTCATCCAACTCCACAAACTGGCCCCGGCGCTCAAGGAAGCCTTCCAGCGCCTCGGCGGCCTCAGGAATCGGCAGGGGCGTGTGCGACAAAGACGGTCATGCCGGCCTCTTAGCACGCCGGGCCCGGTTGGCGAGCGAAGGCGGCGCCGCAACACTCTCATTGCGCCTTAACGCTTGGGGATTATCTTGAATCTCACGAGCCCTTCATGAAACCCAGCCTCGCCGAAATCCCCCTCCTGGCCGACGCCGACCCCGCCGTGCTGGCGGCGATGGACGAGCAGACCGAGTGGTTCTCGGCGCCCGCCGGCTGGCCTATCCTGGAGGCGGGCGAGCCGCCGGACGGCGTTTGGTTCCTGCTTTCGGGATCTGTGGCGGCGTTCAAGCCCGATGAGCGCGGCGCGGCCAAGCTGCTGGGCTATATCCGCCGCGGCGAGCCGATTGGCGAAATGGCGCTGATCGCGCGCGAGCCGCACCGCTCCTCTGTGTTTGCGATGCGCGACAGCGAGGTTTTGAAGCTTTCACCTGACGCCTTCGACATGTTGGCGCAGGCGCACCCCGATTTGATGCGGCGCATCGCCAAACTCATGCTCACGCGCGCGCGCGCGCGATGCGCGCAGCCCGCGCGCTGAGCCGAAAGTGTATGCGCTGATCTCCACCTCGCCCACCATCGACATCAACCTGCGCGCGCGCACGCTGCAAGCTGGGCTCAAGCGGCTTGGCGCGCGCGTGGCGATCATCACCGAGGCCGATGAGGCCGCGCTCAGCAGCGAGGGCATGAACAGCGCGTGGTTCGATGCGCTGGAAGAACGCAACGATGCGGTGTTTCTGGTTTCGCCCATCGCCGACACGCAATGGTTCCGCACCTGCCTGCGGCAAGCGGACCGCATCTGGTTTTTTCGCGCGCGCCGATGCGCGCCCTCGCTGCCGCTCTTGCCGCCGGAGGAACCTTCCCCGGCGCGGCAATTCAGGCTGATTGACGTGGTGCTGCTGCATCACGGCATGGACCGCAAAGCGGCCACCACTGATGAATGGCGCATCGCCTGCGATGCTGCGCGGCTTTTCCATTGGCGCGGGCTTGAGGACGCCGATGGCGCGCGGCTGGCGCGCGTGATCGCCGGGCGCTTCGATCGGGCTTGTGCTGTCAGGCGGGGCGCGCGCTTACGCCCATATCGGCGTTGTGCGCGCGCTGCGCGAAGCGGGCCTGCCGTTTGACACCGTGGGCGGCACCTCGATGGGCGCGATCATCGCCGCGTGCGTGGCCATGGGCTGGGACGATGACGAAATCGAGCGCCGCATCCGCAAAGCGTTCGTGGAGAGCAATCCGCTGGGCGATTATGTGCTGCCCGTCGTGGGCCTCGTGCGCGGGCGGCGCGTGGAGGATCGGCTGGCCGAGCATTTCGGCGATACGCTGATCGAAGATCTCGGCGCGCCGTTTTTTTGTGTGTCCACCGATCTCGTCGCCGGCGCGGCGCGCGTGCATCGCGCCGGCCTGCTGCGCCACGCGCTGCGCGCCACGATCTCGCTGCCGGGCATCCTTCCGCCTGTGCTGGAGGGCAATCACAGCCTGCTGGTGGACGGCGCGGTGGTGAAAAATTTCCCTGTCGACATCATGAAGGATATGCATCGCGGCCCCATCGTGGGCGTGGACGTGGCCGTGCGCGAGGGCATCGACCCCGAAGATTTCCGCGATCCGCCCGGCTTCATGGGCTGGGTTGCCGCGCATGGGTTTCAATCGGCGCCGCCGATCGCCTCGCTTTGATGCGCGCGGCCACCATGGCGATCGACCCGCTGCACGGCCGGCAGGACGCCGACCTGCTGATCACCCCCAGCATGGCCGATATCGATCTGCGCGACTGGAAGCGCTTTGATGAATCGGTGGCCGCCGGCTACGAGGCCGCCGTCGCGGCGCTGCAGCATCCGCACGGCCTGTTCCAAGCTTCGGCCGAGACGCGCCACAGCGCCTCGGCGCTGCCGCTTGAAGCAGCGGAATAGGCTGACGCCCGCGCCCATCGCCGCTATGGTCCGCGAATCGTGGGTTCCAAGCGCTTATTCATCATGCTTTTAGCGGCGCTCGCGCTCAGCGCGTGCGGGCAGCGGCAAGAGGCCGCTTCCGCCGCGTGCGCGCTCACGGTGACGCGCGAGATCAACTGGGATGAATCAGATGCGCGCGCCACGCTGACAGCACGCGCCAGCGGCGAAACCTGCCTTGGCGCTACAGTGGCGCTTGAAGTCACAAGCGGCGCTGCGACCTACACTTTGAACTCCACATATCACGCGATGACCGTGGGCGGCGCGCCATCGGCGCACGACGCGCCGGTCGCGCCCGCGAAGGTTGAGACGTTTCTGGCAAGCTGGACCGACGCCACGCGCATGACATCAGCGCAATTGCCCGCTTGGCGCGAAGGCGCCGATCACCCAGGCGAAGCCGATGGCGCGCTGCCCTATCGCGCCCCAATCGCGCGCGAGGCCTATGAAGCCGTGCGCGCGCGGGCGCTGCCGACGCTTTGCATTTCCGCCGGCGTGGACGCGGTGGAATGCGTTGTCATCGACGGCGCAGAGATCGCGCCTGTCCTGGGATACCAGCCATGATGCGCCTGTTGATCTTGGCCGGCCTTGCGCTCTGCGCCGCGTGCGCGCCGCAGCAAGAAGCCCATTGCGAAGCCCGCGTCGCGCGCGACATCGCCTTCACCGAAGGCGCCAGCCCGGACGTGATCGAGGCGCGCAGCCTTGGGCAAAATTGCGCGCAAGCGTTTGGCGTGCTCACCATCACCACCCATGAGGGCGATCCGGTGTGGGTCTATGCCGCGCCGCTGGCGCGCGCGTTCGGCGAAGGCTTCGCCGAACCTGAAGAAGAGGCGATGAAAGCCTTTTTAGAGCGCTGGGCGGCGGCGGAGGTTTCGCGCACCAGCGCCGCCCCCGTTTGGACGCAGCTCAGCGCTGGACAAACCGGGCTCGACCAGCTCACCTATGAGGACATTCGCGCGCGCGATCTGCCGATGCTCTGCCATTACGCCGGCACGGGGCGGCGGCTTTTGCGTGTTCTGGGAGCCCGCAGCCGGGGGCGCGGGCCAATTACTCGATCTTGAAAGCAACGAGGAAGGTCAAACTCCATGAGGCGAGCAAGCGTGATCCTTTTTGCCTTGGCGCTGGCGGCGTGCCAGCCGGCGGCGGAGGAGCAAGGCAAGCAAGCAGCGCAAGCAAACATTCCCGCGCCCAGCGCGGGCTGCAACGTGCAAGCCTCGCGCGATTGGTCTGCGGTGGGCAGCCAATATTATGTGCTTGAGGCCGATGCGCGCGGCGAAACCTGCGCGGACGCGGTGGTGGTGCTGCGCATTGAATCGCGCGACGGGCAGATGCTGTTCACGCGCGAATATCGCGCCGCTGAAATCTCGCTGGCGTTCAATCCCAATAACGACGCCACCGGCATGCGCAGCGATCTCGAGAGCTGGATCATCAACACCTCCGAAACCCAGCGCGCGAGCGAATTGCCGGCATGGCCCGCGCGCGCGGCGCGCCCGCCCTTTTTCCAACCGGCCGTCACGCGCGGCCAATATGAAGCGGCGCGCGGCGCGCAAGGGCCGCTGTTTTGCTATCCCGATGGCGGTGAAAGCAACGCCTGCGTGGCGCTGGCGGGAACCAACGTGACCTTCCTTGGCTCACACACGCCAGAGCGCGAATAGCAGGCGCGTTAGCCAAGGCGCTTTGCGAAGGCGGCTTGGCGCCTATGTTAAACGCTTCCGGCGGTGTTGCCGGCTTTGTAGGAAAGGAGGTGATCCATGTCTCATTGTCACTCTTGTGGGGCGACGTTTCAGGCTTGGACCACCTCGGGCGCGCGCGCGGCTGAGATCTAAGCCTCATCGTCCGCTCTAGGGGACAATGGAGGGGCCGCGCCGGGCAACCGGGGCGGCCCTTTTATTTGGCGGCGGCGCCTTGCCTCAGCGGGATTTTTTCTCCGCGTTTTTTCGCACGCGTGGCGGCGGCCTTCTTCGCCGCCTTTTTCCGCGCGGCCTTCTTGGCGCCCGCTGGGCTGCCTTTGACGTAATCGGGCTTGCCCTTGCGCTTGGTCGACGCGAAATCATCGAGCTGTTTTTCGCTCATGCTGTCATACATCTCGCGCGCGGCGCCGACGAGTTTGGATTTGGGCGCGGCCCCGCGCTTGGCCGCGAGCGCGGCGCCTGCGGCCTTTTGCTGTGCTTTGGATTTTGCCGGCATGGATTGCTCCTCGCCCCGGCGGATCAATGCGCGCGCACGCCGGCGCGTTCCATTGAGGCAAGAAAATGGGGGCGGGATCGCTCCCGCCCCCGACGCTGACCAGCGTAAGAGATTGACCTAAGCGTGCGCGGGCGCGCGGCGCGCCTCTGCGAAAGCGCGCGCGCCAAACACCGCCGACGCCGCGCCAGGGCCGAGAAGCGCGAGCGCGCCAACAATCTGCAGCGCGCCTTTTGTGGTATCGAGCAGCAACGAAACGCCCACCAACACCGCCGCCAGCCCAAACAGCACGAGCGCGACAGGCGCCGCCACGAACAAGGCGGGCGGGAGATCAAAATGATCGACAACGCGCGTCCACAGGCCCTCCGGGGCCGGGTTCTTGGGCAAACGCACAAGCTGGATTTCACGCAAGCCCTGCCCTGCAGGCACAAGCGCCGTTTTCCTGACGCGCCACCGGCTTTGCGTGCGCGGTGACGAGTTCGTTTGCTTGGTCCGATTCAGAATCTGGAACGATTTGCGTCAGCAGCAGCGCCTCGGTGGCCGGCTCAGACATAAGAATGTCGGTGAGCCGCTGGCCAGCTTTCGGGGGGCGCCGCGGCCGGGCGCGCGTGCTCCAGATCCGGCGCAGGCGCATACACGATGGGCGCGCCGAGCACTGAAGCGGCGAAATCAAGCTCTGCCCGCATGAAAGCGGAAGGCGCGGATTTGAAAGACACGTCCTTGAGGTAAAGCGCCTTTTCAAGCGCCCGGCGGCGCACCAGCGCGTCGATCACCTCAGGCTGGCCTTCAATCTCGCATTTGCGCCACGCATCCATCGCGCACGCCGCGGCAAGGTGCTCGCCCGCGTTCACGCGACGCAACACCTGGCTTTGGGCGAAAGCCTCCGCGCCAACGGACATCGCGAACGAGACAAGCGCGTCAAACTGGCTTTGCGAAACCGCAACCAGCAAGCATTCGTTCACCATGGCCGCCACAGCAGCGACATCCGCCGCCAAAAACGCTTGCGCCTCGGCCTCGCTCACCGCAGCGCCGGCTTCGCCCGCGCGCACATGGCCATAGCCAACCAGCCAATCGCCGTTCGGCAGCTGAATCGGCTCAGCGCGGAAGCCCTCATGCTCCTTAATGAGATCGAGGCCAGCGGCGGAGACTGTTTCATTCATGGCTTTAACGCCCTTCAGGCTATTTTTCACAGCCGGGCGCGCCATTATGAGCCATGGCGCGCGCGGACTTCGCCAATCAGGCAAGTCCGGCGCCAGGCGCGTGCGTAGAAAGTGAAAGCGCCGTTAAGGCTTTCAGCTGAGCAGGATCACCGTGGCGAGGCCAAGGAACGCCAGAAAACCGACGATATCGGTCACGAAGGTGACAAACACCGAGGATGAAACCGCAGGATCGGCGCCGAAGCGGCGCAGCGTGAGCGGCACAAGAATGCCCGCAAGCCCGGCGCTGGCGAAGGTGATAAGAATGGCGAGGCCGATCGAGAAGGAAAGCAGCGGGTTCTGAAACCAAAGCTGCACCACGATGGCGAGCACCAGCGCGAAGATAATCCCATTGGCCACCGCCGTCAGCGTCTCACGCAGAATATAGCGCGGGGCGCTTGACTGGGTGAGTTCACGCGCGGCGATGGCGCGCACCGCCACAGTGAGCGCCTGCGTGGCGGCGTTGCCCCCGAGCGAGGCGACGATCGGCATCAGAACCGCAAGCGCCACCAATTGATCGATCGAGCCCTCGAACGCGCTGATCACGGTGGAGGCCAGCACCGCGGTGCCGAGATTGACCAGCAGCCACGGCGCGCGCGCGCGCACAGAGCGCGCCACCGTATCGGTTTGCGCAGCTTCAGACACGCCGGCGAGCTTGAGCAAATCCTCCTCGCTCTCCTCGCTGATGATGTCGACAATATCATCCACCGTCACCATGCCGGTGAGGCGTCCGCTTTCATCGACCACGGGCGCGGAGGCCATGTGGTATTTCTGGAACGTCTGGGCCACCTCCTCCTGATCCATCTCGGTATGGATGAGGATAAGCGGGCTGCGGGCGATCTCGGCCAGCGGGGTTTCACGGTGCGAACGCAGCAATTGTGAAACCCGCACCGCCGCCACCGGGCGCATGGCCGCATCCACAACATAGATTTCAAAAAACTCATCGGGCAGCTCGGCGGCCTCGGCGCGCAGCCGATCTATCACCGCGCCCACACTCGCCCCCTCGGGCGCAGCGACGTATTCGCGCTGCATGAGGCGGCCGGCGGTTTCTTCATCATAGGAGAGCGCATCCTCGACCGCGAGGCGCGTATCCTCATCCGCGGCGGCGAGCACCTCTTCGAGCTGCTCTTCGTCAATGTCGGCGGCGACGGCGGCGGCGTCATCGGTGTCGAGTTCGCCGAGCGCCCGGCCGACGACATCCGCCGGCAGTTCGGCCAGCACCTGCTCACGCCGCTCCCACGAGAGCTCCGGCAGCACATCGGCCGGCAATTCGCGCCCGATCAGGCGCGCGATGGTGAGCGCCGTCTCCAGCGGCACATGCTCGATCACATCGGCCAGATCGGGCGCGTTGAGCGCGGCCAGCAGCCGGCGCAGCAACGGCGCGTCATGATCGCCCGCAGCGCCGATGACGCTGGCGATGAAGGCCGGGTTTTCGGAGGGCGGCGCGTGTTGGGTTTCGGCCGCCGCTTCGGGGTCTGTGGTCATCGGCGGACGCTTTGGCTGAGGGACGCCCCCTCAAACGCTGCGTCGTGCGCCACGTCAACCCAGGAGGGCAGAATCAACGCCTTGCTGGGATCGCTTTAGCCGCATCCGAGCCGGCTCCACCGAGGCGCAGATCTCCGGCGCGCTTTATCGGTTCGACCATGATCGCGCCTGCCAGCGCGTCGACGACGGCGACGCCCTGCCTTCAGCCATACGGCGCCATTTCCAACAACCGCGTGTTCATCCGCTTTGAAGCGGCTGGACGCCTCAAACGCTGCGCCGCCCGATCCTTTTGCCGACAGCGGCCTTGCATATACCCCCATCGGGTATATATCACACCCATGCATGACAGAACCCACATCCTCAACAGGCTCAAACGCATCGAAGGCCAAGTGCGCGGCATCGCCGGCATGGTGAAAGAAGATCGCTATTGCATTGATGTGCTGACCCAGGTGCGCGCGGCCCGCGCGGCGCTGGCGCGCGTCGAAAGCGCGCTGCTCAAAGATCACCTGCATCATTGCATCGAAGACGCGATCGCTTTCGGGCAACGCCGCCGAGCAGCACAAGAAAGCCGCCGAACTGATTGAACTCCTTGGCCGGAGCGAAAAATGAGCTGCTGCGAAACTCATTCCCACCACCACGGCACATCCGCGCCAAAGCCCGCCCCGCCGGGCGCGCAATGGACCTGTCCGATGCACCCCGAAATCGTGCGCGACGGGCCAGGGCCTTGCCCGATCTGCGGCATGGCGCTGGAACCCATGCTGCCAAGCGCCGCGCCCAATCCTGAACTCGCCGATATGACGCGGCGCCTCTGGATCGCGCTGGCGCTGACGGCGCCGGTGTTCATCCTGGAAATGGGCCAACACCTGTTGGGCCTGCATCTTGTGGCCCAGCCGCTTTCCAATTGGATCCAATTTGCGCTGGCGAGCCCTGTCGTGCTTTGGGCCGGCTGGCCGTTTTTCGTGCGCGCGTGGGATTCACTGAAAACCAAAAACCTCAACATGTTCACACTGATCGCGCTCGGCGTTGGGGTGGCGTTCATTTACAGCGTCGTCGCGCTGCTGGCGCCGGGCGTATTTCCCGACGTGGTGCGCGGCGCGCACGGCGCGGGCGCCCGTCTATTTTGAAGCGGCGGCGGTGATCACCACGCTGGTCTTGCTTGGCCAAGTGCTGGAGCTGCGCGCGCGCGAGAGCACCTCTGGCGCGATCCGCGCGCTTTTGATCTTGCACCCAAAACCGCGCGCCGCCTCGGCCCAGATGGCGATGAGGACGTGCCGTTGGAACATGTCCAGGCGGGTGATCGCTTGCGGGTTCGGCCCGGCGAGAAAATCCCCGTCGATGGCGTCATCGAGGAAGGCCGCGCCGCAATTGATGAATCCCTTGTCACCGGCGAATCCATGCCAGTGACAAAACAGCCCGGCTCGGCCGTCATTGCCGGCTCGCTGAACACCACATCCTCGTTCGTGATCCGCGCGGAGAAGGTCGGCGCCGATACGCTGCTCTCGCAGATCGTGCATATGGTGGCGGCCGCGCAACGATCGCGCGCGCCGATTCAGCGGCTGGCCGATCAGGTCGCGGCTTGGTTTGTGCCCGCCGTGATCGCGGTTGCGTTGCTGGCGTTCATCGCTTGGATGCTGTTTGGGCCCGAGCCGCGCTTTAGTTTCGCGCTTTTAGCGGCGGTGTCTGTGCTGATCATCGCCTGCCCTTGCGCGCTGGGGCTTGCAACGCCCATGTCGATCATGGCCGGCGTGGGCCGGGCGCGCGCGCAGGCGTGCTCATTAAAAACGCCGAAGCACTCGAACGGTTCGAGAAAATCGACACGCTGATCATCGACAAAACCGGCACGCTCACGGAGGGCAAGCCGGCCGTCACGGCTTTGATCGCCGCGGAAGGTTTTGCCGAAAATGATGTGCTGGCGCTGGCCGCCAGCCTTGAGCGCGGCAGCGAGCATCCGCTCGCACACGCCATCGTCAACGCCGCCGCCGCGCGCGGGCTCGCCATCACCGACGCAGAAGATTTCGACTCGCCCGTGGGCCAGGGCGTTGAAGGCCGCGTCGCTGGCAAGGCGCTGCTCATCGGACGCGCCGATTTTCTACGTGCGCGGGGCGTTGAACCCGCGCCATTGCAAGCCGATGCCGAGCGCTTGCGCGCCGATGGCGCGACAGCGGTTTTCGTCGCGGTCGATGGCCGCCCCGCGGGGCTCATCGCGGTGGCCGATCCGGTGAAGCCTTCCAGCGCGGGCGCGGTGGCGGCGCTCAAGGCCGATGGCGTGCGCCTGGTGATGATGACGGGCGATAACCGCACCACGGCGCTTGCGGTGGCGCGGGCGCTGGGCATCGATGAGGTGGAGGCCGATGTTCTGCCGCAAGACAAAGCCGCCCTCGTGCAAAAGCTGCGCGGCGAGGGGCGCGTGGTGGCGATGGCGGGCGATGGCGTGAACGATGCCCCGGCGCTGGCTGCGGCCGATGTCGGCATCGCCATGGGCGCGGGCGCGGACGTCGCCATCGAAAGCGCCGCGGTGACGCTGCTCTCGGGCGAGCTCACCGGGCTGGTGCGCGCACGCAAACTCGCGCGCGCGGTGATGGCCAACATCCGGCAGAATCTCTTTTTCGCCTTCGCCTACAACGCCGCCGGCGTGCCGATCGCGGCGGGAGTGTTTTATCCGATGTTCGGCTGGCTGCTCTCCCCGCGATTGCTGCGGGCGCGATGGCGCTGTCGTCGGTCAGCGTCATCGTCAATGCGTTGCGGCTCAATCGGGCGCGCATCTGATCTCTGGGAGAAACGAATGCTCCCCAGCTTTACGTTCGCCGCGGCGCTGGCTATGGCCGCGCCCGCGTCCGCGCCGGTGCGCGATCATGGCGCGCAACGCCAGAACCGCCGGACAATCGCGGCGCGGCGGATGTTTGCTTATTTTTCGGACTTATGAAAAGTGCGGCGAACCAATAAAAGCGCGTGACGGGGCTCGCGCCCCAACTCACGCTCGGGTGCGGGTGTTTTGATGGCGATTAAGCTCGGGCTCGTCGGCGTCGGTGTGATTGCGCGGGCGCAGCATTTGCCGGTTTTGGCTGGACGCGATGACTTTACGCTGATCGCCGCAGCGAACCGGGGCGCGCCGCTCGATGGCGTGCGCAATTTCCGATCATTGGCCGACATGCTCGACGCAACGCCCGATGTGGAGGCGATCGCGTTGTGCGCCCCGCCCGCCGCACGCGCAGCCGACGCACGCCTTGCGCTTGAAGCGGGCAAGCACGTCCTGCTGGAAAAGCCGCCGGGCGCCACGCTCAGCGAGGTCGCCGCGCTCGCCTCGCGCGCAGCCGCCAAGGGCGTGACGCTCAACGCCTCCTGGCACTCGCGCCATGCGCCGGGCGTGGCGCTGGCCAGGGCGTGGCTGGCCGACAAGCGCCTCGCTTGGGTCGAGATCGAGTGGCGCGAAGATGTGCGCCATTGGCATCCGGGCCAGGATTGGATTTTCGCGCCGGGCGGGCTTGGCGTGTTTGATCCTGGGATCAACGCGCTCTCGATCATCACGCACATTCTGCCGCTGCCGTTTGCGTTGCAATCGGGAACGCTCGCCTTCCCGGAAAACCGGCAGGCGCCCGATCGCGGCTGATCTTGTGTTTGCCGACGAGGCCGGCGCGCCGATCCGCGCCGCGTTCGATTTCCTGCAAACCGGGCCGCAAACCTGGGAGATCCGCATCGCCACCCAAGACGGTGAGCAGCTGACATTGAAAGATGGCGGCGCGGTGCTGCACATCAATGGCGCGGTGATCGCCCCGGCTGCGGATATAGATCCGCTGCGCGCTGAATATGCCGGCGTTTATACCGAATTCCGCGATCTGATCGTCGCCCGCGCATCGGGCGTCGATCTTGCGCCGCTGCGCCACGTTGCGGACGCCTTCATGCTGGGCGCGCGCGTGCGCGCCCCCGCCTTTATGTTTTAACGTGCTTGGGCTTGCATTGATGTCTTTTGATCCTGGTGCAGTTGATCCTGTTGCAGTCTGGAGCCCGCGCGCGCAACTCGGTGAAGGCCCGGTGTGGGACGCGCGCGATGGCTGCGTCTATTTTGTCGATATCAAGGGCCAGATGCTGCACCGCTATCGGCTCGAAGACGGCGCAAAGCAGAGCTGGGCGATGGCTGAGCCAATATGCTGGCTGATCCCGCGCGCGCATAAGCCCGGCTTTATTGCGGGGCTCAAAAGCGGCTTCGCCGAGCTCACGCTTGAGCCGCTCACCGTCTCGCATGTCCACGCGCCTGAGCCAGAGCGCAGCGGCAATCGGCTCAACGACGCCAAAGCCGATCGCTTTGGCCGCATCTGGGCCGGCTCCATGGATGACGCCGAGGCGCAGATCTCCGGCGCGCTTTATCGGCTCGACCATGATCGCGCCTGCCAGCGCGTTGACGACGGCTACGCCGTCGCCAACGGCCCTGCCTTCAGCCCTGACGGCGCCACCCTCTATCATACCGATAGCGGCGCCCGGACGATCTATGCATTCGATCTCAGCGATGACGGCGCCATTTCCAACAAGCGCGTGTTCATCCGCTTTGAAGCGCCAGATTGGGGCGCGCCGGACGGCATGACGATGGACGCCGAAGGCGGGCTCTGGGTCGCCCATTGGGGCGGGGCGCGCATCAGCCGGTTCGACCAGCGCGGGCGGCTGGAACGCGCCATCGCCATGCCGGCCTCGCAAATCACCTCTTGCGTGTTTGCAGGCCCGGCCTTGGACCGGATGTTTGTGACGAGCGCCGCCATCGGGCGCGAAGACGAGCCCCTGGCCGGCGCTCTTTTTGAGGTGGAGCCCGGCGTGCGCGGCGCCCCCGCCTTCGCCTTTCACGGCTGAGATCAAACGCCGGCAAACGGCTTAACCTGTGAAACGGCGGACTGGCGGCGCGCCGGCTCGGATCAGGCCTAAAAAATTTCATGGCCACATTGAAGAAGGCCATGGTGCGCTCGAGAGGACTCGAACCTCCACGATGTTACTCGCTACCACCTCAAGGTAGTGCGTCTACCAGTTCCGCCACGAGCGCGTGGGGCGTGGCCGTAGCAGACCGCACAGCTACGAACAAGCCTTGGTTTGCGGCTTAGGCCGCAGCGTGAAATTCGTGGACGTCAGCGGCCTCTGTTACCGTGATGCAGAGGCGGTCGCCCTGGATGGTGATCTCCCCCGCGCAACCGGGTGGCCGGCGGCCAAAATCCACAGCTGATCGCCCTCTTTGGTGTCGAGCGGGATGACCGCGCCCCCGGCCCATGCGCAACAATTGCTGCATCGGCATCTGGCTGCGGCCCAAAAGCACCGAGAGCTCGACACTGACACGCTGAACTTGGCTTTTATCCGACACCTGACGGCCCCATCTGATTCTGCTCTAGTCGAACCGGAAAGGGTTGCGAGGGCGTGAACGCGCATCAATCGATCGGCTGGGCCGTCTCGCCCGGGCAAACCGCCTACGAGGCGGCTGTGGCGGCCATGGAGGCGCGCGCGGCGGCGATCGCGGCGGGCGAGGCCGGAGAGCTTGTCTGGCTGCTGGAGCACCCGCCGCTCTATACGGCCGGGGTGTCGGCCAAGCAGAGCGATCTGCTCAGCCCTGGGCGCTTTCCCGTGTTCAAAACCGGGCGCGGCGGGCAATTCACCTATCACGGGCCGGGCCAGCGGGTAGCGTACCTCATGCTCGACCTGCGCACGCGCGGGCGCGACGTCACCCGCTTTGTCGCCGATCTGGAGCGCTGGATCATCGCCGCGCTGGAGCGCTTTAACGTGAAAGGCGAGGTGCGCGCGGGGCGCGTCGGGGTTTGGGTGGCGCGCAAAGGCCCCGGCTGGGCGCGCGAGGATAAGATCGCCGCCATTGGCGTGCGCCTGCGCAAATGGGTGAGCTTCCACGGCATCGCCTTCAACGTGGAGCCGGAGCTGGAGCATTTTTCGGGGATTACGCCGTGCGGCATCTCCGCGCCGGAATTTGGCGTGACGAGCCTGGTTGACCTTGGCTTGCCGGTGACGATGGCGGATGCGGACGCAGCCCTGCGTGCGGCCTTTGAGGAGGTTTTCGGCGCGACCGAGAACGCAGCGCCCCCGCTTTAGCGCTGGCCGCTGCGGCGTACGATGTAGGCATGCAGCGCGCGCAAATCTGCGTCACTGACCATATCTTGCGTAAAGGCCGGCATTTCCCCGGTTGGCCCCTCGCCGCTGCGCACCATGCGCGCGAAGCCGGCGTAATCGCGCGGCGTGCGCCTGGCGAGATCGCCCACCGGCGCTTGGGCGCCGCGCGGGTGGCACGCGGCGCATTGCGCCTCATAGATGGCCTGGGCGCGGCGGCCGTCCTGCGCCGCCGCGGGGAAGGCCAGTGTGAGCGCCGCGAGCATTCCGGCGGCTGATATAAGCAATCGCATTGAGCGCTCCTTAGCCCAAGCTTAGCTTCCGCTCCAGCGCCCGCTTCCGAGACGGCAAAATTCTGCGCCGCGCTGCGTCCAAATTCACGCGCCTCCGCATCCTCTTAGGCAACGGGGCGAACGCCCGCGAAGGACGATGGGAGTGCTAAATGGATAGTTCCGTGCTTGTGCCGCTGGTGTTTTTTACCTTCTTGGGCGCGGTGATCATCGGGCCGATCATGCTGAAGGAGCGCACCAAGCGCTCAGCCCACCACTTGCTCTCCCAAGCCATGGCGCGCGGGGAAGCGCTTGATCCCACTTTGGTGGAGAAATTGAGCGAGCAAATGGTGAGCGAAGGCGATCGCGCGCGCTCAAGCCTGGGCAAAGGCGTCATCCTGCTGGCGCTCGGCGCGGGCGTGACAGGCGCGGTGATCGCCTGCGAGGCGCCGCCTTTCGAGGGCGGCATGTTCGCACCGCTGATTATTCTCGGTTCGGTGGGCTTTGCCTTCCTGGCGCTGGCCATCGTCGACTACGGGGCGCAGAAAAGACGCCTCGCCGCATAAAGGCGACGGCCCCACCCCTCCCGCAAGGGAGGGGCTTTTTTTGCACCCGCCATGATGACGCCAAGCCTATGGCGCAACATCGCGCCAGAGAGGCGGCGATGAAGCATTGGTTGGTGATTGCAATTCTGGCGTTGGCGGGGTGTTCCGCCGCGGGCAAGGAACCTGAGCCCACAGCGCCGCTCTCAGCCACGCCGAGCGGCTGGGTGGAGATCACCCCGCAGCCGACCATGATCGATGGCGCGCTTGTGGCGCCGACATGTTCGGGCGCGCCAGGCGCTGATCCCGCGTTCCGGTTCTGGGCGCGGCGCGGAGAAAGCAATCGGCTCGCGGTTTTCTTCGATGGCGGCGGCGCCTGCTGGGATGACGTGACCTGCTCTGTGCCGCGCCTTGCGGCCAATACGCGTGAAGGCGACGGCTTCTACAAAGCTGAGCTGCTGCCGGGCGACAACCCAGCGCGCATTGGCGGCATGTTCAATCTGAACGATGAGCGCAACCCGCTGCGCGATTGGAGCATCGTGTTTGTGCCGTATTGCACGGGGGACATCCATTCAGGCTCAAACACCGCACATTATATCGATCCCGACAACGGCAAGCCCTATGCGATCGAGCATCGCGGGGCGGACAATTTCGCGGTGATCCTTGCCTGGATGCGCGAAAATTTCGGCGATCCAGAAGCGTTGCTGGTGACGGGCTCAAGCGCCGGCGCTTATGGCGCAGCCACGCACTACGCCGCGATCCGCGAGGCGTTCCCAAACGGCCGCGCCGTGATGCTTGGCGACGCAGGCCAAGGCGTGACCGCCCCTGAATACGCGGAGCAGCGCAACGCCAATTGGAATTTCCAATTGCCAGCGCGCGTGTTTGGCGCGAACGCCGATCACACGGCTGATGACGATGTCGTCGCGATTTTAGCAGCCCACTATCGGCGCGACCGCTTCGCCCAATACACTACAGCGCACGACATCACCCAATCGAGCTTTTACGCGCTCATGGGCGCGCACAACGCCTGCCGCGCCTGGACGCAAAAAATGGCGCGTGATCTCACGCGCAGGCAGGAAGCTGCGCCGAACTTCCGTTCTTATCTCGCCGCCGGCAGCACGCACACGATCCTGCGGTCGCCGCTGTTTTACTCCGAGCGCAGCGGGGGCGTTCCGTTCCACACCTGGTTTGCCGCGCTGCTGAATGACCCGGCCGGAGAACACATCATGCGAGCGCTGCGTGAACCAGCGGGTCTATTGCCCATTTTAGCGCTCAGCGCGCCTGCGGCTCATCCAGCAGCGCAAAGAATCGCGGCAACAGCGCGCGCTGTTCGGGCGGCATATATTCGAGATTGCGGCCGCGATCGATGATTTCCCAGAAATCCTTGGTTTCGACCGATTCCAGCTGCGCACGGATGCTGTCGATGCGATCGGCCGGCTCTTCGCGCATATCCGCGGCAATGGCGCGCGCCCGCGCCTCCTGCCCGGCGCTGAGATAATAGACAGCAAGCTTCACTTGCGCCTTGCGCGCGCCCACGAGCGCCTTTTCGCGGGCCCGGCTATTGGTCGGCCGATCGAGCTCCAAGAATTCCTGCAGCATCAGGCTTTCGACGGGCGATGACACCTCGCTGGCCAATTGCGCGATCGCCGCAAGATCAAACGCCACCGTCTCGGTGACGAAATTGAGGTGCATATCATAGCCGATGAGGCCGTAATATTTGATGTGTCTTACCGCTTCGAGCGCCGCACTGTGGCGCCCCTCCATGAGCAACGCTTCCACCAATTTGCGATATTGATTGAGCACATTGTAGGCGGTGCGCACATCCTTGGCGTTGAGCGTGGAGCGCAGGTACGAATTCATGTAGCGCAGCACGAGCGTGATCAGCTCATCATCGCCGGCCTTCACCGCAGCTTCGCCGATATAGCGCGTATCGATCGCGATCAGGTTGCAGATATCGCGCATCGAGCCCAGCGCGTCATTATAGACGCCGAGAAACTGGCGCATGACTTGCCATTCAAGCCACGTGCGTCGCGCTTCGAGATCGGCGAGCGATTCTGGATCCATCGCCACGAAATCGGGATTAAGCCGTATTTTCGGGCCGATCTTGAACCAATGCGGGCTCGCCTGCGGCTTGAGCGTGATGCAGCCGAGCGCGACATCCTTGAGCGCATCGACGGCGGCGCTGGCGATGATTTTATCGCGGCCGGAGATCGAATTGTTGGCGATGTCGGTCAATTCCTTGAGCGCGAACAGCGCTTCGCCTTGAGCAATCGCGCACGCCGCATCGCCCTCGCCCGCCGCGCCGTGCTCTGCGGCGCGCACCGCTTCACGGCGGATGCGGGCGATGATGTTCTGCGGCTCCAGAAACCAGAACACGTAGCCAAAGTACGGCGCCATGACGACGATGCCGCCTGTCGTCACCGAGAGCATGGCCGTGAGCGTGGCTTCGGGCACGTAGGCCGACCGCAACGTGGTGGAAAGCCAGACGCTGACAACGCAGGCGACCACGTAATAAGCGGCCACCTGCAGATTGATGCGATCGCGCAGGAACATGCGCGCCACGCCCGTATAGCGCTCGGACGAGAGCTGCACGATGATCGACACAACGGTAATGACGATGCCGAATATTGCGGCGTTCACCGCCGCCAGCGAGGCGATCGCGTCACTCAGCCCGTCTGGGTCATAGGCGAAATACTCGCCAATCGGGCCCGCGCCCGAGCGCTCCGCTTCCGGCAGCGCCAGAAAGTCGAGCGCGTAAAAGCCCCAAAACACAAGCAGCGCCGCAGAGGCGAGCACCGCCGTCTGCAGCGTCCAGACCCGCAGCATGGTCTGCAAATTTTGATTGGCGTTGCTCGGCGGGCGCGCCCGCACAGACATGAATGCGCGCCCGCCAAACACTTTAGATGCTTCTCAAATGCGACGTGACGATGCCCGCGATGATCACGGCCGCATAGCAAGCGAACATGAGCGAAGCAAATTGCGGCGCCAGCGACGCATCAAGATTGGGAAAAATCACGTTGTAGGAATTGATCTGATAGATGCCGATCAAAAGCCCCGGCACCGCAAAGATCGAGGCCGCTTCGGACCCGATCGCTCGGCGCGACCTTCAGCAGCTTCAAGAGCCCATAGGTGACGCCCAGGAAAATGATCGGCAGGATCATAAACAGCCAAGACACGCCATCCGGGCCTGGTGTGAACACGCTGTGACCAACAAAGCGGAATGCGAGCGTCACAGCCAGCCAAAGCAAAAAGCCGGCAATCAACCAACGTACAATCATAGGAGCCTCCCCCGAGGAATCCCCCGCAGCGGGGGTTACCTCATGAGAGCACGCCTTGACGCATGCGCAAGATTATTCGCGCACGCGCGGCGGTTAGCGGTCGATTTTTCGTTTCGGTTAGGCGATCGCCCCTCAAGCGAGCTCGATCATCACCTCATCGGCCGCCACGCTCGCCCCGGCGGCGACATTGACCTTGGCGATAACCCCGTCGCGCTCGGCCCGGATGATGTTTTGCATCTTCATGGCTTCGACCACGGCCACGCCCTCGCCGGATTTGACCTCCTGGCCCGGCTTGGCGTCGATCGAGATCACCAGCCCCGGCATGGGCGAAACGATCAGCTTGGAGGTATCCGCCTTCTGCTTTTCGGGGATCTTCTTGTAGAGTTCAGCCGCGCGCGGGCTCGCCACAATGGCCACCGCCGAGACGCCGCGATGGCGCAGCGTATAGCCCTCGGGGGCGGACTTGATCTTCACGGCGAACGGAACGCCATCGAACTGGCCTTCGATCACGCGCGCGCGCGGGGGCGCGCCAGCGTATCCAGGCGATATTTCTTGAAATCGATCAGAACAGCCGCACCCTTTTCGTCGAGATCGATCTCAACGTCGTGATGGCTCTTATCGAGGATCACGACCCAATCGCGGCGATCACCGCTTTGGGCCATTTGCCCGCTGGTTTGCGCGGCGCGCTTGGCGGTGAAGGCGCGGGCAAAGCCCGCCACCGCAATCAAGAGCTTTTTCTGCGCTTCGGTAGCGGCGGCCCCGGTAAAGCCTTCGGGAAATTTTTCCTTGATGTAGGCGGTGGTGAAGCCGCCCTTGCGGAAATCCTTTTCCTCCATCACCGCGCCAAGGAACGGGATGTTATCGGCGATGCCATCGATCAGGAATTGATCGAGCGCAGCCGCTTGCGCATCGATCGCGCTCAAGCGATCGGGCCCGTGCGTGACAAGCTTGGCGATCATCGGATCGTAGAACATCGAGATCTCATCGCCCTCGCGCACGCCGGTTTCGTTGCGGATGGTGATGTCGCCAAATTCGCCTTCCGCGGGCGGGCGATACGCGCGCAGCCGGCCGATCGAGGGCAGAAAATTGCGATAAGGATCTTCGGCATAGATGCGGCTTTCGATCGCCCAGCCTTTGATCTTGAGATCCTTCTGCTTGAAGTTGAGCTTCTCGCCCGCGGCGGAGCGGATCATCTGCTCAACCAGATCAAGCCCGGTGATCTCTTCCGTCACCGGATGCTCGACTTGAAGGCGCGTGTTCATCTCGAGGAAGTAAAAGCTCTTATCGGCGCCGGACGCCACGAACTCGACGGTGCCGGCGCTATCGTAGGAAACCGCCTTGGCCAACGCGACCGCCTGCTCGCCCATGGCGTTGCGGGTTTTTTCATCCAGCAACGGAGACGGCGCTTCTTCGATCACTTTCTGATTGCGGCGCTGGATCGAGCATTCGCGCTCAAACAGATGCACCACATTGCCGTGCTTATCGCCCAGCACCTGGATTTCGATGTGGCGCGGGGCGGTGACGAATTTTTCGATGAAAATGCGATCATCGCCGAAGGCGCCTTTGGCCTCAGCGCGCACGGCGGGGAAACCCTCTTCCACGTCCTTGCGGTTGAACGCAACGCGAATGCCTTTGCCGCCGCCGCCGGCGCTGGCCTTGATCATCACCGGATAGCCGATCTCCTCGGAGATCTGCACCGCATGCGCAACGCCTTCGATCTCACCGATGAAACCCGGCACGCAGGACACGCCCGCCGCCTGCGCGGCCTTCTTGGATTCGATCTTATCGCCCATGGCGCGGATCGCGCCGGGATTGGGGCCGATGAAGGTGATCTTTTCGGCCAAGAGCCGATCGGCGAATTCGGCCTTCTCCGAAAGGAAGCCAAAGCCAGGGTGGATCGCTTGCGCGCCGGTTTCGCGCGCGGCGGCCACGATCTTATCGATGACGAGATAGCTCTCCGACGCCGGCGCCGGCCCGATGAACACGCTCTCATCGGCCATATCGACCGCGAGGCTGTCGCGATCGGCTTCGGAGAACACCACCACCGTCTTGATGCCCATGCGGCGGGCGGTGCGGATGATGCGGACGGCGACCTCGCCGCGATTGGCGATCAGGATTTTATCAAACATGGCCCGGGTTTTATGAGCCATTCCGGCCCGCGCGCAACGGGGTAATCTGGACGTTTGCCCGGTTAAAACGCCGCGCGCGGGCGCGCCTGTTCAATAGTCGAACATCTTCTCGTCGCGCTCGGCGCGTTTTTTCGCCTGGGCGACGATATGGGCGATGAGCTCGGCCCCATCCATGGCGCCGGTGACGCCGGACGGATCGAGATTATGCTCGCCCACCAGCGCCTGGAGCGCGGCGAGATTGAGCGAAGCAAGCGCCTCTGTCAGCGCATCCTCGCCCTCGCGCTTGAAGAGGCCCGCGGGGTTGATCGGCGGCGTCTCTTGCGGCGCTGGCGGCGCTTTGGCTTTCGGCTTCGAGGGGGCCTTCGGCTCGGTGAGCGCCGGAGGCTCTTCCGCCGCAAGCTCAGCCATCACCTCATCGGGCACATCGCGCCGGCTTTCATGGCCGCGCAACACCGCATCCAGCCGATCGGCGAACGCAGGGTTCCGCTTCGCCTCGCGGCGAATTTCATCGAACAGGCGATCGAGCGTTTTGTTGAGGCTCATAGAGCGGGCGCGAGCTCCACCTTGGCTTGGAATTCTTCGCCAAGCTTTTTCACGATCGGAGCCATCGCCCCGTATTTCTGCTCGAAGGTGCGCGGCGTTTCGGACCATTCAGCCGCCTTGGCGATATCGACATGCTGCGGAATGCGCACGTCAAACATCGCCTCGCCGAGATTATCTTTCAAAAGCTGCGCTTCTGAGCGATGCAGCGAGAAGCCGTCATCATACTTGGTGGCCAGCACGAAGAGCTGGGAAGGCCCGCCCCGGCGCTCATTGATGAGGCGCAGCGCGCGCTTGCGGAAGGTGATGAGGCCAAGCCGCGAAACGTAATCGGGGATCGAGGGCGCCAGGATGCAATCGGCGGCGATCAGCGCGGCTTCTGCGAACAGCGAAATGCCGGGCGGGCAATCGATCAGGATGTAATCGTAATCGTTGACGACGTTTTTGAGGCCATTGGCGAAACGCTCAAGAATCCATTTCTGGATCTGATCGATCTGGAAACCGCGCTTGACGAAGCTTTCGATCATATCGCGCTCAACGATGCGGAATTCGGGCGCAGAGGCGCAAAGCGCCACATCCGGCTTGCCCTTAAGATCGCTGACTTTCGTATCGATCAGGCTTTTGAAGGGCTTGGCCTTCTGCTGAACGATATAGCTCTCGAAATAGAAATCGAGCGTGCGCTCGGCCTCGCGCATCGCGTTCCAGCGCTCGGGGCCGGCGGCCATGATCGAGGCGTTGGTTTGCGGATCGAGATCGATCACCAGCACGCGGCGGCGCTGGTGATGCGCCAATGTTTCGGCAAGCGAAACGGTCGTCGTGGATTTGCCCACGCCGCCCTTCATGTTGATCACCGAAACGATGCGTGCGGGCATGTTCTTCGCCCCCTCAAAAACAGCAAATCAGGAAGATGTAGCTCGGCTGCGGAGGGTTAGTTTTTGGTGAACGCCGGTCAAGCGCGGCGCGCAGGGCGGCTGGGGATTAAGCCGGCGCTTCGTTATCGTGGCTGACAGGTTCGCCCATCAAAACAAGCTCTTCGGCCGCCGTGGGATGCACCGCGCAGGTGGAATCCCATTGCGCTTTGGTAAGCCGCGCTTTCACGGTGACGGCGGCGAGCTGAATCATTTCGGGGGCGTCGGGCCCGGCAATGTGCACGCCAAGCACGACATCGGTTTTTGCGTCCACCACCAGCTTCATCAGGCTGCGCTGCTCATTGCCGGCGAACACGTGCTTCATCGAGCGGAAGCCGGTGCGGAAAATTTTGAGCTTATGCCCTTGGGCCCGCGCCTCCTCCTCGGTGAGCCCCACCGCGCCGACAGGCGGGCTGCAGAACACGGCTGAGGCGATATCGGCATGATCGGTTGCGGTAGGCGTACCGCGATATTCGGTGTTCACGAACGCCACCGCCTCGCGGATGGCGACGGGCGTGAGGTTCACGCGATCGGTCACGTCGCCCACGGCGAAGATTGAGGGCACGTTGGTGCGGGAATACGCATCCACCTTCACCGCGCCGCGCTCTGTGAGCTCAACACCGGCGTTTCCGAGGCCGAGGCTATTGGTGTTGGGCGTGCGGCCCACGGCCCACATCACCTGATCGGCCTCGACCTGCATGGAATTGGAAAGCTTGGCCAGCTTCTTGCCGTTGGCGAGCGGCGCAATCTCTTCGATCACCGAGCCGCAAATGATCTTCACGCCCTGGCGCAGCATATCGTTCTGCACGTGGGCGCGGATGTCGTGATCGAAACCGCGCAACACGCGCTCGCCGCGATAGACGATCGTGGTTTCAACGCCGAGGCCAGCAAACACAGTGGCGAACTCAAGCGCGATATAACCGCCGCCCGCGATCAGGATCGAAGCTGGCAATTCTTCCAGCAAAAACGCATCGGTTGAGGTGATGCCGTATTCGTAGCCTTTCGTCTCACTGGGGCGATAGGTATGCCCGCCCACGGCGATCAGGATCTTCTCGGCGGTGACAGAGCGCCCCTCGCGCGTGAGCCGCACGGTGTGCGCATCCTGCACGATGGCGCGATCATCGATGATCTCGACGTGCGATTTTTCGAGGTTTTGCAGGTAGAGGCCGGAGAGCCGGTTCACCTCGTTCTGCACATTGTCACGCAGCGTCGGCCAATCAAAGCGCGCCCAATCCACGCTCCAGCCGAAATTCTTGGCGTCGCGGAAATTCTGCGAATATTCGCTGGAATAGACGAACAATTTCTTCGGCACGCAGCCGCGCAGCACGCATGTGCCGCCCACCTGCACCTGCTCAGCCACGGCCACACGCTTGCCCAGCGCGCCGGTGAGACGCGCGGCGCGCACCCCGCCCGAGCCCGCGCCAATGACAAAGAGATCGTAATCGTATGTGGGCATCAGCGCAGACCTTTATCCTCCCCCGCTTGCGGGGGAGGTGGCTGCGAAGCAGCCGGAGGGGGGAGTTGGGCGGCGATGAAAGACCACACGCCGTCCATGTTTTCGTAGATGTCGGTATTGCTCACCCGCACGACCTTCCAGCCTTCAGCTTCAAGATATTTGGTGCGTCGTGCATCATGCGCCAACTGTTCTTCCGTCCAATGGGTGTACCCGTCCACCTCAATCACCAGACGCGCTGCCGGGCACGCAAAATCAGCGATGTAGGGACCCACTGGGCGTTGGCGCCGAAAGCGCGCGCCGTTGACGGCGCGTTTGCGCAAGGCTCCCCAAAGGAGCACCTCGGCCTTGGTCATATTGTGGCGGAGCGCGCGGGCTTTTGCGGTGACGCGATATTCGCCAACTTTTTCGCAACTCGCCCCTCCCCCTCGCTACGCTCGGGACCTCCCCGCAGAGCGGGGAGGATAAGTTCAATGCGCCTTTTTCATATAAGCAGGCAGCCAGCCTTCGTGAGCCTGGCGCAGCGCATCGAGCGCGACACTTTCACGCTCGCCGCTTTGGCCGAGGAAAGAAAGCGCGCGCCCGCCGGCTTCGCCCACCACCAGGTACGCCACGCCCGCCGCGCGCGCGCGGCTATCGAGCGCGCCGAGCTTGGCTTGCGGGATGGCGACGAGATAGCGCGCCTGATCCTCGCTATAGAGGAAAGCCGCATCGCTAAGATCGCCCTGGTAGCCCAGGCTGACGCCTATATCTGATGAAAGCGCCATCTCCGCCGCGGCAAGGCCCAGCCCCCCATCGGAGAGATCGTGCGCCGCATGCACGAGGCCATCGCCGATCAGCTCGCGCACAAAATCGCCGTTCTTCTTCTCGAGCGCCAGATCGATCTTCGGCGCTGCGCCGCCGAGCTTGAAGAGATCGCGCGCATAAACGCTTTGGCCCAAATGGCCGCCGGTTTCGCCGATCAGCACCAGCACGTCGCCCTGCTGCAAGCGATCAACGCTGGCGCGGCGCTCCAGCCGATCGATGAGGCCGACACCGCCAATCGCCGGCGTCGGCAAAATCGCTTGGCCGTTGGTTTCATTGTAGAGCGAGACGTTCCCGCTAATGACGGGGAACGCGAGTTCGCGGCAGGCTTCGGCCATGCCCTCGATCGCATAAACGATCTGGCCCATGATCTCGGGCTTTTGCGGATTGCCGAAATTGAGATTGTCCGTCACCGCCAGCGGGCGGGCGCCAACCACAGTGAGGTTGCGCCAGGCTTCGGCCACCGCCTGCTTGCCGCCCTCATACGCATCGGCCTCCACATAGCGGGGCGTGACATCGCACGTCATGGCGAGCGCGCGGTTGGAGCCATAGAGGCGGACCACCGCCGCATCGGCGCCGCTATCGGCCAGCGTATCGCCCTGCACGTGGCGATCATATTGCTCCCAGATCCAGCGCTTGGAGGCTTGATCGGGCGTTGCGAGCAGCGCGGTGAGCGAAGCAGCAAAGCCCGGATAATCGCTGTTCAAACGCGCAGTTTCGCCTTCGGTGAGCGGGATGGCTTTCAGCGGCTCAACGTAGGGCCGCTCATATTTCGGCGCCTCGTCCGCGAGTGGGCCTAGCGGGATGTCACACACGATCTCGCCATGCCAGCGCAGGGTGAGATTGCCGCTATCGGTGGTTTGGCCGATCACGGCCGCATCCAGCCCCCATTTATCGAAGATCGCTTTCGCCTCGGCCTCGCGGCCGGGCTTGAGCACCATGAGCATGCGCTCCTGGCTTTCGCTGAGCATGAATTCGTACGGCGTCATGCCCTCTTCGCGCGCGGGCACCGCGTCGAGATCAAGCAGGATGCCGGCTTCGCCCTTGGAGGCCATTTCGACGGAGGATGAGGTGAGGCCCGCCGCGCCCATATCCTGAATGCCGATGATCGCGTCCGTCGCCATCAATTCGAGGCAGGCTTCGATCAAGAGCTTTTCAAGGAAGGGATCGCCCACTTGCACGGTGGGGCGCTGGGCTTCGGAATTATCGTCGAACTCCGCGCTCGCCATGGTGGCGCCGTGGATGCCGTCGCGGCCTGTCTTGGCGCCGACATAGACCACCGGATTGTTCGCGCCCTTGGCGGCGGCGGTGAAGATTTTGTCCTTATCCGCAACGCCGAGGCAAAACACGTTGACGAGGATGTTGCCATTATAGCGGGCGTCGAAATTGGTTTCCCCACCCACAGTCGGCACGCCCACGCAATTGCCGTAAAAGCTGATGCCCGAAACAACGCCATCGACCAGCTTGCGCGTCTTGGGATGATCGGGCTCGCCAAAGCGCAGCGCGTTCATGATCGCCACCGGCCGCGCGCCCATGGTGAACACGTCGCGCAGAATACCGCCAACGCCCGTCGCCGCGCCCTGGAACGGCTCGATGAAGCTCGGGTGGTTGTGACTTTCCATCTTGAAGATGGCCGCCAGCCCCTCGCCGATATCGATGGCGCCGGCGTTTTCGCCCGGCCCGTAGATCACGTGCGGGGCCTTGGTGGGGAATTTGGCCAGATGCACGCGGCTGGATTTGTAAGAGCAATGCTCGCTCCACATCACCGAGAACACGCCCAGTTCCGTCACGTTCGGGGTGCGGCCCAGCTTTTCGAGCACGAGATCGTACTCATCGCGGGAGAGGCCGAATTCTTCGGCGAGGGCCAAGGTGCCGGGGGCCAAGGGGTCTAAAGACATGGGGGGCAGATAGCGTGTCGCCCCCAGCGGCAATTGGGCCAAAGGCGCATATCGGGCCCTTATCCGGCCTCATACCCAGCCCTGGGGCGACGCGGCGGGCGCTCGACAAGCCCCGCCCCCGGCTATACCCAGGCCCGGAAACAAGGAGATAGGGCATGCGCGAAGTCGCATTGGCGGAATTGCCGGGGCTGGTGGGCCAGGAAATCGGGGTGTCTGACTGGCTGGAGATCACCCAGGATCGGGTCAATCGCTTCGCGGACGCGACGGGGGATCATCAATGGATTCACGTTGATGTTGAGCGGGCGACCAAGGAAATCGGCGCACCGATCGCGCACGGCTACCTCGTCTCATCTCTGATCCCGTTCCTCGCCAAGAACATTATCAGCTACCAGGGCGTTTCGCGGGGCATCAATTACGGCTCCAACAAGGTGCGCTTCACCAATATGGTGCCTGTCGGGTCCAAGCTGCGCATGCGCCTGACGGTGAAAGCGGTGGAAATGCGCGGCGGCGCCTATCAGCTGACAAACGAATGCACGCTGGAGCTTGAGGGCCAGGAACGCCCCGCCTGCGTGGCTGAGACGGTTTCGCTGCTCTATCCCGGCTGATGCTGACGCTGGTTGAGAGCCTCTCGCTCGCGGGCGATCGGGCCAAGCAGAATGACGATGCGTGCGGGGCGCGCGGCGCGCAGGCTTGGGTTATTGACGGCGCAACCGATCTGCACGAGGCGCCGCTCTCGCGCCGCGCTTCGGACGCCGCTTGGTTCGCGCAGTTTCTCAACGCACAGCTGAACGCTGCGCAAAGCGAGGATTTGCGCGACAGCGTGGCGCGGGCCGTCGCCACCGCCGACATTGCGTTCAAAGAGATCGCCGGCGGCGCCCAATACGAAAAGTGGCGCTCACCGATCGCCTCGCTGCTGTTTATCGAAGAGATTGAAGCGGGCGTTCGGGGCATCGATCTCGGCGATTGCCGGATCGCTGCGCTTGATGCTTCGGGCGGCGCTTGGCTGCTCGGCGGCCCCGAACAAGCCGCAGACGCCGAAACCGCCCTCGCCGCGCGGCAAACGGATGCGGATAAGCCGCTATTGCAGCGCGACGCCACCATCGCACGCTTGCGCGAAATGCGCGCCGCGCTCAACCAGCCCGGCGCGCATTGGACCGCCTGCCTTGACCCGGCATGCGCCGATCAAGCGCGCGGCTGGGCGCTTGAGCTTGCCCGCCCCGCACATCTGCTGCTGATGACGGACGGCTTTTCGGCGCTGGCGGATCGCTACCACGCTTATGACGCAGCCGGCCTTGTGCGCGCGGCTTTGGAAAGAGGCCTCCAAGAACTCGGCCGCGAGCTACGTGCGATCGAGCACGCGGACGCGCGCGGCGCCAAGCATCCGCGCTTTAAGCGCAGCGACGACGCCACCGCGCTCCTGCTCCGGTTGACCTGAAACGTCCGCCCGATAGCATCGCGCAAACCGATCGGAAGGATAGACATGAACCGCCGCACTCTGCTTCAAGCCAGCGCCGCCCTGCCGGTGCTGGGCCTTTTGCCCGCCTGCGCCACCTCCGCCGCACCAACGCCAACGGATACGCCCTCCATGAGCACAACGCCCCCCATCGCGCGCCGCGAGCCCAAAAGCATCACCCAATTGGGCCGCACCCGCACGGACGATTACGCCTGGATGAAGGACGACAATTGGCAGGCGGTGATGCGCGACCCGAGCCTTCTGCGCGCCGACATCCGCGAAAACCTCGACGCCGAAAATTCCTATCGCGAAGCTTTGATGGAGAGCACCGGCGAATTGCAGGAGCGCATCTATCAAGAACTGCGCGGACGCACCAAGGATGACGATTCATCGGTGCCGGCCGCCGATGGGCCGTGGGAATATTATCGCCGCTTCAATGTGGGCGCCCAATATCCGATCTATGCGCGCCGCCCGCGCGGCAGCGAAGGGCCAGAGCAAATCCTGCTCGATACCGATGCGATGGGCGCGGGCAAAACCTATTTCCGACTCACCTCCGCGCAGCACTCGCCTGATCACAAGCTCTATGCTTACGCCGTCGATGAGCAGGGCTCGGAGATTTACACTGTCCATATCAAGGATCTTGAGAGCGGGCAGCTGCACGCGAACGCGATCAGCAATTGCACCGGCAACTACACCTGGTCCCCCGATGGGCGTTACATTTTCTGGACTTGGCGCGATGAAAACGGCCGTCCCTCGAAAATCTATCGCCGCCCAGTCGCGGGCGGCGAGGATGCGCTGGTGTATGATGAGCCGGACGATGGCTTCTTCATCAGCGTGGGCGTCAATGAAAGCGAGGATTTCATCACCATCCGCGCCGGCAATAACAGCCAGTCGGAATTGCTGACCATCCCCGCCGCCAATCCCGAAGCCGCGCCGACTGTTTTCCATCCGCGCGAAACCGATCTCAAATATGATCCAACCTATTGGAACGGCCGCTGGTATGTGCTGACCAACGCCGATGGCGCGGTCGATTTCAAGGTCATGACGTGCGAGCCGGGGCGCACTGCGCGCGCCTATTGGCGCGATTTCATTCCCTACCAAGCGGGCCGCTACATCACCGATCTGCACGCCACCAAGGATTATCTGGCGCGCGCGGAAAAAGAGAACGCGCTGCCGCGCATCGTCGTGCGCCACGTCAGCGGTCAAGAGCACACGATCGCGCAATCGGAGGAAACCTACGCGCTCGGGATGAGCGGCGGATATGAATACGACACCACCATCCTGCGCTTTGTGTATGACTCGCCCACAACGCCGCTGCAGTGGTTTGACTACGACATGGCCACGCGCGCGCGCACGCTGCGCAAAACCCAGGAAATCCCCTCCGGGCACAACGCGGCCGATTATATCTCACGCCGGCTCTGGGCCACCGCGAGCGATGGCAAGCGCGTGCCGATCACCGTGCTGATGAAGCGCGGCACGCCGACGGACGGCAGCGCCCCGCTCTATCTCTACGGCTATGGCTCCTACGGCATTTCCATGGAGGCCAATTTCTCCATTCGGCGCTTTAGCCTGGTTGATCGCGGCTGGATCTACGCCATCGCCCACATCCGCGGCGGCGCCGATATGGGGGCCGCCTGGTTTGAAGACGGCAAGCGCTTCACCAAGAAAAACACATTCACCGATTTCATCGCCTGCGCCGAGGAGCTGATCGATAAGGGATATGGCCGCGCCGGCCATATCGTGTGCGAGGGCCGCTCAGCCGGCGGGCTCTTGATGGGCGCGATCAACAATATGCGCCCCGATCTCTGGGCGGGCGTGATCGCGGGCGTGCCGTTCGTGGACGTGCTCAACACGATGAGCGATGTGAGCCTGCCGCTGACGCCGCCGGAATGGCCCGAATGGGGCAATCCGCTGGAGGATGAGGCGGCGTATGACTACATCGCCTCGTATTGCCCCTACTCAAATATCGAAGCCAAAGCCTATCCGGCCGTGCTCGCCACAGGCGGGCTCACCGATCCGCGCGTGACCTATTGGGAGCCGCAAAAATTCGTGGCCAAGCTCCGCCCGCACACAACCAGCGGCCGCCCCATTCTGCTCAAAATGCATATGGGCGCAGGCCATGGCGGCAGCGCGGCGCGGTTTGAATATCTGCGCGAGGTGGCGCACGATTACGCGTTCGCGGTGAAAGCCATCGGCGCCGAAGAAGCAGGCGGGCCGTTCTAAACTTGCTGCGTGGAGGCGCGCGCCTTTGCGGCGTGCGCCTTCATCAACCTCAAGCCTTGATGCCGAACCAGCGGGCGCGGTGGATGTCTTCGACATTATCCTCGTACCCGGTGAGATCGGGGTGCACGAGGTTGGTCGAGTTGATGAACACGCTGCAGCACATCGGGCATTCATCGAGGATCAGCTGCTCGGCCTCCTGCATCAGCAGGCCGCGCCGCTCTGGGTTCATTTCAGAGTCCGATTCCATGACAAGGCGATTGTACGTCGGATTGTCGTAGCCCGGATAATTCTGCACCCCGGTGCGGCCCTCAAAGAGATACAGGAAATTCTTGGCGTCGTTGTAATCGCCGATCCAGCCGCCATCGCCGCAATCGAAATTCTTTGCGCGCAGGTTGGAGTAGTGCACTTGGTTTTCGACCCCGCGCAGCTCCACCGTCACCCAGGGCGCGATCGAGTTCCAATCGTTCTGCACCACGACGGCCACGCGCGGATTATCGCTGGTGTTGCGGTGCGAAAATGCGAAGCGAAGCGGATTGTTTGGGCCATAGCCGGCCGCGCGCAACAGCCGCTCAGCCTCGCGCTTGCGCTCGGCGATGGATTGATCCGACCAGCGATAGCGCGCCGTGCCGGGATAGCCAAACACCCCAGGCGGGATGAATTTGAACGCCGGCTGCTCGCCGGTGCGATAAATCTGGTTGGCCACGAATTCGCGGTCATAGGCCATCGTCAGCGCTTGGCGCACGCGCAGATCGTTGAACGGCGGGCGCGTCATGTTGAACGAGAAATAATTGATCGTGAGATATGGCGCGACGCGCACATAGCCGGGCAGATCGCGGCGCAAGCGCTCAACCTGGTTGGACGGAAAGCGCGTGGACCAGCCCGCCTCCCCGCTCTCCACCTGGCGCGCGGACGCCTGCACATCGTTGGACGGATAGAAATAAAGGTGCTCAAGCACGACATGATCGTTGTCGTAAAAGCCGGGATTGCGCTCAAGGTGAATGATGTAGTTCGACCACCAGCGCACGAGCTTGTAGGGCCCGTTGACGACCATATTGTCCGGGTGCGTCCAGGCATCGCCCACGCGCTCGACGAGGTGCTGCGGCACCGGATAGGCGGTGTAGTGCTTGAGCAATTGCGGCAGATACGGCGCGGGATGCTCCAACTGAATTTCCAGCGTCAGATCATCGATCGCGTTCACGCCGAGTTCGGCCTTATCCATCCGCCCCTCATTGATCGCCTGGGCGTTCTTCAAGGGAAACAGGAAGGAGGCGTATTGCGAGAGCGTCTCTGGATCGAGGATGCGGCGCATGCCGAAGGCGAAATCATGCGCGTTGCAGGGCTCGCCGTCTGACCAATTGGCGGGCCGCAGATGGAACGTCCAGGTCAGGCTGTCATCGCTGACTTCCCAGCTTTCGGCCATGCCGGGAACAGGCTCAGATGCGGCGTTCTCGGTGGTGAGGCCGACGAACATGTTGCCGATAATGTTGTTTTCCCAGGTGCCGGTGGCCTTGTGCGGATCGAGCGAGAGCGGCTCGGACGAATTGGCGATGTCGAGCGAGCGCTTTTGTTTGTCAAAGCCGATGATGCGGCCATTGGCGCAGGCGCCGAGCGATCCTGCGGCCGTGAGGCCAGCGGCTGATTTGAGCAGCGAGCGGCGGTCAGTCCAGAACGCCATGGCTTATCTCTCCTTCGGATCGAGCGCGTCGCGCAGGCCGTCACCCAGGAAATTGAGCGCCAAAAGCGCGATCAACATCGTAACGGCCGGCGCAATCAGCATCCAGGGCGCATTCGTCATCTGATCCTTGCCGCGCGAAAGCAGGCTGCCGAGCGATGTCAGCGGCTCCTGCACGCCAAGGCCGATGAACGACAGAAAGCTCTCCGCCAGGATGATCACCGGAATATTGAGCGTGGCGAAAACCACGACCGGGCCGAGCACGTTCGGCACGATATGCCGGAACACGATCTCGAGCGGCTTGGCCCCGGCCGCGCGCGCGGCCTCCACAAATTCCTTCTTGCGCAATGAAATGGTTTGCCCGCGCACGATGCGCGCCATGGTGAGCCATTCAACCGCGCCAATCGCGGCGAAGATCCAGAGCAGCTTCACCATCGGATCGGGCGTATCGATCACCGTCATCAGCACGATGACGAAGAACACGAACGGAATGGCGTAAAGCACGTCCACAAAGCGCATCATCGCTTCATCGACATAGCCGCCAATGAAGCCGGCGATAGCGCCGAACGTGACCCCGATGGTGATCGCAACCACGGTGGCGGCAAGGCCCACGAGCAAGGAAATGCCCAAGCCAAAAATGAGCCGGGCCACCCATGTCGCGGCCTTCGGTGTCGGTGCCGAGAATGTGCCAATTTTCCCAGGTGGGCGCGATGCCGACGCTGTCGCGGAAAATCTCATCGACCTTGTGCACCCAGAGGAACGGGCCAAAGGCGGCGATCAGCACAAGGATGGCCACCACATAAAGGCTCGCCACCGCAGCCGGGTTGCGCATCAGCCGCCGGCGCGCATCTTCCCAAAGGGAGCGGCCCTTGATCGCCTGCGGCGGCAGGGCGTCGTCTAAGAAAACATCGGTCATGCCGTGCGCGCCCTTGGATCAAGCCAGCGGTACATCAGGTCCGCGGCGAGGTTGAGCAGGATGATGAGGAACGAATAAATCAGCACCACGCCCATCACGAGCGTGTAATCGCGCTGCGTCGCCGCGAGCACGAATTGCTTGCCGATGCCGGGCAGCTGGAACACGGTCTCGATCACGAACGAGCCGGCCATCACCCCCGCAAGCGCAGGCCCGACATAGGACACCACCGGCAAAAGCGCGATCGGCAGCGCATGGCGCAAGATCACCTGCGTTTCAGGCAGCCCCTTGGCGCGGGCGGTGCGGATCGCGTTCGAGCGCAACGCCTCAATCATCGAGGCGCGCATCAGCCGCGAAACAATCGCGATCAGCGGCAACGCCAACGTGAACACGGGCATGAGGAGATAGACGAGGCCAAATTGGTCCCGGTGCAGGCCCTTGCTGGGAAGGAGTTCCAACTGGATGCCCAAAAGCAGCTGCAGAATGGGGCCCACGACAAGGGGCGGCAAACACACCCCGGCGATCGCAATCGCCATAACCGTGAAATCTTGCACCTTGTTCTGGTTGAGCGCGGCGATGATGCCGAGGCCCCCGCCCATGAACAGCGCCAGCGCCATGGCGCTGAACCCCAGCAGCAGGCTGGTGGGGCGCCCTCCACCAGAATGTCAGCGACGGTTTTGTCCTTATAGACCATCGAGGGCCCCAAATCCCCGCGCGCGAGGCCGCCGAGATAGCCGAGCAATTGCTCGTGCACGGGCTTATCGAGGCCGAATTTGGCTTGCAGGCGCTGCTCGATCTCGGGCGGCAATTGCCGCTCCAGCGTGAAGGGCCCGCCCGGAGCGGCCTTCATCAGCAGGAACGCAGCGACAATAATGGCGAGCAGCGTGGGGATTGCGACGATCAAACGCCGAACGGCTAAAGCAATCATCCCATCGTCCCAATGGCGCCGAAGCGGCGAAGCAGTGCGCGCGCAACCTTGCTTCCTGGAAAGACCGTGTCAACTTAGGCGATCATGAGCACGTTCAAACCCGTCACGCCGGCTTTCGCCGTCTCCCCCAAATCAGCGTAGAGGACGTCGCCCGCGCGGCGGCGGCCGGTTTCAAGACGATCATCAATAATCGCCCCGAGGGCGAAAGCCCCGATCAGACGCCGGGCGCGGAGATCGCGGCGGCGGCGGCGGCGCACGGCCTCCAATACCACGCATTGCCCAGCGGCATGCCCCCGCCCCCCAACGTGGTTGAGCGCATGGCCCAGGTGCTCGCCGAAGCGCCGGAACCTGTTCTGGCCTATTGCCGGAGCGGCACGCGCTCGGTTACGGCTTGGGCGTTGGCGCAGGCGCTGGAGGGGCGGCTCGGGCCAGATGAGATCATCGCCAAGGCCCAAGAGGCAGGCTACGACCTAAGCGGCGCACGGGGAGCGCTTGAGGGACTTGCGCCGAAGGCTTAACCAGCCGGCGCCGGTAGGAACATAACGAACGCAAGCTTGATTAGAATAATGAGAGCAAGCGCCGTTAACACTGTGCGCAAACGCTCCAGGGCAAACAATAGGATGTCGAAAGCGCGCGCCATGGTACACACGATGCAAACAGCGGGCCGCGGAGCATTGCGTTGAGCGTTCAGAGCCCCGCCCCTGGAGCCTTTCAAACATCCGGCCGCGTGTGGCTGCGTGATTTTGAGTTTGGCTTAACCGGCCTCACCGTGCGCAAAACCGGGGCGCGCGTGCCCTATTCGCCGAAAGTGATCGGCGAGGTGACGGCTTGGTTTCGGTTTTTCTTCTCCTGGCGCGCAGCCGAGCCGATCGGCCCGCGTTTCAGCATCTATTTCACGCCTGAGCGCGCACGCCCCTGGTATCTCATACGCGCGGTGAGCCACCTCGCCGGAGCGGTGCTCGCCAAGGACATTTCGCAAGCCGACGTGGTGATGCAGTTCGAGGACGCCACCTATTCGCCAAACGGCGCGCCGCAAAACACCAAGCCCGGCGCCAAGCTGATCAATTTCGCCTGCTGGGACATTTCCAAATCCCGCGTCGCCGCCGCCAGCGAAGCGGCCTTCGGGGCAAGCTTGGCGATCGATCCCAGCGCCTTCGTCGGCGAGGCCGTGGAGAAATCGCAGATCAACGCCGCACATGACGGGCGCATTGTGAAATGCCCGCAGCCAGCCGCGCCGGGGCGCGTGTATCAGCGCGTGATCGATAACCGCACGCCCGATCTTGCCATGGTCGAGGATTTGCGCACCTGCACGCTGGGCGGCAAGCCGATCGTGGTGTTTGTGAAACGCCGGCCCGTCTCCAAGCGCTTTCAAAACACCAATGTCGAAGTGCTGCTGCGCCGGCCTGATGAGGTGTTCTCCGCCGATGAGATCGCCCGCATCAGCGCCTTCTGCGCCGATATCGGCCTTGAATGGGGCGGCGTTGACGTGCTGCGCGACCGCAAGGATGGCGGCTTGCAAATCGTGGACGCCAACAAAACCGATATGGGCCCGCCGATTGATCTCAATCTCCCCGATAAGATCGTCGCCGCCGGAATTCTCGCACGCGCATTCCGCGATTTCATAAAAAAGCTGAGGCGCGAGCGTGGCGGAGCCCATCCCCTTCGTGCGCGAGATGGAATTCAGCTACGGCGCGCCGCAACAGGTGAGCCCGCTCATCCGCCGGCTGCTCGCCAACAATCCGGGCCCCTTCACCTTTCACGGCACCGGCGTTTACATCATCGGCCGCGGCGAGGTGGCGGTGATTGATCCTGGCCCGGATGATCCCGCGCATCTGGACGCGCTTTCCAGCGCGCTTGAAGGCGAGCGCGTCACGCATATCTTCGTCACGCATGGGCACGCCGATCACAGCCCGGCCGCGCATCCGCTGGCGGCGCGCACGGGCGCGAAAGTCTACGCCTCGCCGATCGCGGTGGCGAAAAGCGATATCGATCTGCGCGTGGAAGCGGATGAAGATCTTGGCTTTGAGCCTGACGCATTCGCATCGGATGGCGCGCGCTTTTCCGGCCCCGGCTGGACGCTCGAAGCCATCGCCACGCCGGGCCACACCGCCAACCACACCGCCTTTGCGCTGCTGGAGGAAAACGCCCTCTTCAGCGGCGATCACATCATGGGCTGGTCCACCACCGTGATCTCGCCGCCCGATGGCGATATGGACGATTACCTCGCCAGCCTCGAAAAAGTGCGCGCCCGCGATTTCACCACGCTCTGGCCCACGCACGGCCCGCCGATTTTGCAGCCGCGCCCGTTCATCGACGCCTATATCGCCCACCGGCTCGAGCGCGAGGCGCAGATTATCGCCCGGCTTGAAGCGGGCGATACCCGCATCCCGGACATGGTGGCGGTGATGTATGCGGCGGTGGACAAGCGCCTGCACCCGGCCGCCGCGCATTCGGTGCTGGCGCACATGATCCGGCTGGTGAAGCGCGGGCGGGTGCGTTGCGACGGCGCGCCCAGCGTGGCGCGCACATACCGGCTGGCCTAAAGCGTCGGAACGCAAAAAATTTCAGCCAAGCGCGGAACGATCCGTGCGCCCGCCCGTTGTCTCCATGCCAAGGCGGAACGATCGCAAGATTGGGAACCCAAGGCACAGGAACAGCGCCGGATCAAACCGGCGCTGTTTTTCGTTGCGCCTATTCCGCCGCCTGCGTGCTGGGGAGCTTATACGCCTTAAACGTCTCGCGCAGGGTGAGCTTGTTGATCTTGCCGGTGGCGCCGAGCGGGATTTTCTCCACGAACTGGACATCATCAGGCATCCACCATTTGGCGATCTTGCCTTCAAGAAAGCTCAGAAGCTGCTCGCGCGTCGGATTGGCGCCGGGCTTGGGCTCGATGATCAGCAGCGGGCGCTCATCCCATTTGGGATGATAGACGCCAATCACCGCCGCGTTCGCCACGCCTTCGGCGCCGACCGCGATATTTTCGATGTCGATCGAAGCTGATCCATTCGCCGCCGGACTTGATCACGTCCTTGGCGCGGTCGGTGATTTGCATCACGCCAAGCTCGTCAAGCGTCGCGACGTCGCCGGTATCGAAAAAGCCGCACGCTTCCAAGCATTCGCCATTCTCGTTCTTGGCGCCGGCGTTTTTGAAATACGCGCGCGCCACGGCCGGGCCTTTCACCAAGAGGCGCCCAAAGGCCTTGCCGTCATGCGGCTTTTCCACGCCCTCATCATCGACAATTTTCATCTCGACGGTGAACAGCGCCCGGCCCTGCTTGAGCTTGGCTTTGATCTGGCTTTCGTGATCCATCGCGTAATGCTCAGGCAAGAGCTTGCCGATCGTGCCGATCGGGCTCATTTCCGTCATGCCCCAGGCGTGGATCACTTCCACGCCATAATCTTCCTCAAACGCGCGCAGCACGCGTTCGGGCACAGCCGAGCCGCCGATGGCGACGCGCTTGAGCGTGGAAAGCTTCAGCTTGTTTTCCTGCATATAGTTGAGCAGCATCAGCCACACCGTCGGCACCGCCGCAGTGAATGTGACCTTCTCCGACTCCAGCAATTCATAGACGCTCTGCCCGTCCAACTTCGCGCCGGGCATGACAAGCTTGGCGCCGCACATGGGCGCAACGAACGCGATCGCCCAGGCATTGGCGTGGAACATCGGCACCACCGGCAGCACCACGTCCGCCGCGCCCGCGCCGAAGCAATCGACGCTGTTGGCGGCCATGCCGTGCAACACGTTGGAGCGGTGCGAATAGAGCACGCCCTTGGGCTCGCCCGTGGTGCCGGAGGTGTAGCAGAGCCCGGCGGCGGTGTTTTCATCGAAGCCGCCCCATTTTGCGTCCGGGGCGTGGCCTTCGATGAAATCCTCATAGGCGATAAGGTTTGGAATATCAGCCTGCGGCAGGTGATCGCGATCTGTCAGCGCCACGAAGAATTTGACGTTCGGCAGCTTTGAGGCGATCGCGGCGATGATCGGGGTGAAGGTGAGATCGAAGAAAATCGCTTTGTCTTCGGCGTGATTGGCGATCCAGGCGATCTGTTCGGGGAAAAGGCGCGGGTTCAGCGTATGCAGCACAGCGCCCATGCCCATGGCGCCGTACCAGACCTCCATGTGCCGCTCGGTGTTCCAGGCAAGCGTGGCCACGCGATCGCCGAGCCCGATGCCGCGCTCCTGCAATGCGTTGGTGACCTGCTGGGCGCGCCGCCACACGTTGTAATATGTTGTCCGCGAAAGCGAGCCGTCTTCGATTGAGCGGGTGACGATCTCGCGGCGTGGGAAATTGATCCGCGCATGGTCGAGAATTTTATCGACCGTCAGCGGCCAATCCTGCATGAGCCCGAGCATCGTAAACGCCTCCCAATTGATTTTCGGGGATTAAAGCGCATACGGCGCCGGCGAGCAAACCAGAATGGTCGGCTGCCCCACGGTCAGGGATAGAGCCGCGCCTTGCGCCAAGGCTCACCGGGCGCGCCGCGCTTGAACACCAGCCGATCATGCAGCCGAAAGGGCCGGTCGCGCCAAAACTTCGATCGTCAGCGGCGACAGCCGATAGCCGCGCCAATGCGGCGGCCGCGGCACATCGCCAAGCCCGAACTTGGCGACAAATTCGGCAATGCGCTTTTCAAGCGCGAGGCGATTTTCCAGCGGGTGCGATTGGGCGCTCGCCCAGGCGCCGATGCGCGCGCCCCGATCGCGGGTTTGGAAATAGGCGTCCGCCTCCTCGGCCGAAACCGGCTCGATCAGCCCACGCGCGCGAACTTGGCGGCGCAGGCTTTTCCAGTGCAGAACGATGGCCGCGCGGGCGTTGGCCTCCAACTGGCGGCCCTTGGCGCTCTCGGTATTGGTGTAAAACACAAAACCACGATCAAGCCCCTTGAGCAGCACCATGCGCACGTCGGGGAAACCTTCCGCATCGGCGGTGGCGAGCGCCATGGCGTTGGGATCGTTCGGCTCCTTGGCCTTGGCCTCGGTGAGCCAGCGCTCAAACAGCGCGAACGGCTCGCTCTCGGCGAACAGCGCCGCATCGTCCGCCGGGGGCTGGCCGGCTGGATCGTAGGTCGGCGATGGAGGGATGAGATCGTCGCCCGCCACGTTTACTGCTCCTGTTGTGCTTGCACCCGATATAGGCGAATGAGCGCCCATGTCCCACAACACGTTCGGCCACCTTTTCCGCGTCACCACCTGGGGCGAGAGCCATGGGCCGGCGCTGGGCTGCGTGGTGGACGGGTGCCCTCCTGGGCTCGGCCTCACGGTTGAGGAGATCCAGCACTGGCTGGACCGGCGCGCCCCTGGCGGCAGCCGGTTCGTCACCCAGCGGCGCGAGCCGGACGCGGTGAAGATCCTCTCGGGCGTATTCGAGGATGATCGCACCGGCGGGCCAGTCACCACCGGCGCGCCGATTTCGCTGCTGATCGAGAACGTGGATCAGCGCAGCAAGGATTATGGCGAGATCCGCGACCTCTACCGCCCCGGCCACGCCGATTACGCTTACGACGCCAAATATGGCGTCCGCGATTATCGTGGCGGGGGCAGAAGCTCGGCGCGCGAAACCGCCGCGCGCGTGGCCGCCGGCGCGGTGGCGCGCAAAGTGCTGGGCGAGGCGATCACCATCCGCGCGGCGCTGATCCAGATCGGCGACGTGAAGATTGACCGCAGCCGCTGGAACTGGGCCGAGACGGAGAACAACCCCTTCTGGTGCCCGGACGCGCAAACCGCGCCGCTGTGGGAAAAGCTGCTGGATGAGACGCGCAAGGCCGGCTCATCGGTGGGCGCCATCCTTGAGGTGGAGGCAAGCGGCGTTCCCGCCGGCTGGGGCGCGCCCATCTACGGCAAGATCGACGCCGAGATCGCCGCCGCACTGATGAGCATCAATGCGGTGAAGGGCGTCGAGATCGGCGCGGGCTTCGCTTCAGCCGCGCTCACCGGCGTTGAGAACGCCGACGAGATGCGCGCGGGCGCGGATGGCAAGCCGGATTTCTCATCCAATCATGCGGGCGGCGTGCTGGGCGGGATTTCCACCGGCCAGCCGATCGTGGCGCGCTTTGCAGTGAAGCCCACCTCCTCGATCCTCACCCCGCGCCAGAGCGTCGATAAGAACGGCCAGAACGTGGACGTCTCCACCAAGGGCCGCCACGATCCATGCGTGGGCATCCGCGCAGCGCCGGTGGCTGAGGCGATGCTGGCCTGCGTGCTGGCGGACGCGAAACTGCGCCATCGCGGGCAGACGGGACGCTAAACCGCGCGCGCCTGAGCGGCGATGTGCGCGGCGATCGCCTCCACCACTTCGGGCTGCTCGAAATAGGTGGTGTGGATGAGGCTGTCCCAGGTCATCGCATCGGTCGTCAGCGAGGTGAGCGAGGCGCTGGCATCGCCGCCAACCGAGAACAGCGCCCAGCGATATTTATCGATCAGCGCGCCCGCCGCGCCATTGGCGTTCTGCTGCATGCGCGCCGCGCAGTCGCCGCTCAAGATCAAATCCTCGGTGCGATGGGTGTGCGAGCGCGGGCCGACATTGCACAGCACCTGATCGCCATCGCGCCCCATCGCTATACCGCGCAGCACCCCGCCCACAGATCGGTTCAACGTCCCGCGCGCGGCGATCTCCTGAGCTCCGCCAATCAAAAAGCGATAAAGCAGATAAACCACAGCAAAGATCGCGGGCGCGAACAGCCAGCTTAACATCGCCACCGCGGCGATGTTGGTGCCCACGTCCTCATCCGCCGAGGAGGTGTTGAAATCAAACAGATCGAGCAGGCCGAAACTGTAAAGCACCGGATGCGCCAGCGCGAACACCAGCACCGCAAGCACCCCGATCGCCACTCCCGCCCCGCGCGAGCCGCGAAACAACGCGCCCCGCGCGAACGGCTCAAGCTTCAATTCCTCCACGCGCTGCAGAAAGGCGATCGCCTCATCGTTCTCGTGCCAGATGCTGAAGATCGAAGTTTTCGTATGCGCGCCGCGCCGAGGCCGGAGAATGCGCCGCACGCCCTGGCGCGACATCCGCAGCATGAACAAAACCGCCGGCCCCACGGTGAAAAAATAGACGCCAAACACGATCAGCTGCATGGCGTGGGAGCTGCCTTCCATGAACTCCCCATTCACCACCAGCACCAGCAACAGCAAACTCAGGAACGGAAAGACAATCGCGCTGCCCCAGGCGATGATCAGAAAAAGAATCCCCGCCAGCATTTGCAGCCAGCCGGTGCGGACATTGAAAAACGGCGTGCCCACGGTGGTGAGGCTGTCGAACCGCTCTTTCTTGGCGTCCTTGCGCAAGCCCCATTTGAGCAGCACCGCCGCATCATTGGCGACATTGCCGCCGTGGCTGTGGCCGATCACATGGATGGTGTCATAGTGCTTGTAGAGCTTGCGGATGCGCGCCGCGAGGCCGTTGGCCGCCTGTTCGCGATCCCAGGCGCTGTTGGCGCCGGTCCATAAATGAGGCTTGATGTCGGCGGCAAAGCCCTCTTGCGCCAGGCGCGCGCGCAGCGCTTCGCTGAACGCCGCCCCTTGCTGGAACCATTTATCGCCCGCGTCAGCGGCGGCGGTGTCGCCGGTGCCGTGCACCGTCACGATGGCGATCGGCCCTGATTGATTTTGCCCCATATGCTCGCCCCCACGGGCTAGGCTTAGGGCGCGCAGACGGGCGTTGGCAACAACGCGCACGTTATCGGGTTGCCTTGCCGGCGATTTGCCGTCATTTCCTGAAGCAAGGGTTGAATCCGGCGCGTGCGCTGGTTGCAGGAGGGATGGCATGGCGGAAGCAGGCGCTTCGCAGAAAGGTTTTCTCGGCTGGGTCGAGCGTACGGGCAACAAGCTGCCCGATCCTGTTTTCATCTTTCTCTACCTGATCGGCTTCCTGATCGTGTTCAGCGTCGCCGCCGCCGCGCTGAATTATTCCGCCCCCCACCCCACGCAAACCGACGAAGCGGGCAATCCGATCGTCATCAGCGCCGTCAGCCTGCTTTCGGCCGACAATATCCGCCGCCTCTGGGTGGAGATGCCGCAGACGTTCACGCACTTTCATCCGCTCGGCTATGTGCTGGTGGTGATGCTGGGCGCGGGCGTGGCCGAGCGCTCGGGCCTGTTCGCCACCGCGATGCGCGCGGGCGTGCGCAACGCGCCGAAATTTCTGCTGACGCCGGCTGTCGCGTTCGTGGCGATGATGGGCAACCTCGCGGCCGATGCGGCCTACGTTGTGCTGATCCCGCTTGCGGGCGTGCTTTACGCGTCAGCCGGGCGCCATCCAATCGCGGGCATCGCCGCCGCATTCGCCGGCGTATCGGGGGGCTTCTCGGCCAATCTGCTGCCGGGCCAACTCGACGCGCTGCTGTTTGGCATCACGCAAGCGGCGGCGGAAACCGTCGATCCCACTTGGCAGGCCAATATCGCCGGCAATTGGTTTTTCATCGCTGTAATGCTGTTTGTGTTTCTGCCCGTGATCTGGTTCGTCACCGATCAGATCATCGAGAAGCGCCTCGGCAAATGGACGCCTGGCGAAGATGACCACGCCAAGGTGGGCGATAGCGATGCGCCGCTGACGGCGGAGCAAAAGAAGGGCCTCGCCTGGGCGGGGCTTGCGTGCCTTGCGGTGGTGGCGCTTTGGGTGTTCTTCACCGTCGGGCCGGGCACGCCGCTGATCAACGAAGATGCGCCCAATCCCGAAGCGCGGCTGACGCCGTTCTATCAATCGCTGGTGGCGGGCTTTTTCATTCTCTTCCTCGCGGCCGGCTGGGCCTACGGGGCCGCAGCGAAAACCGTGAACAATCACCGCGACGCGGTGAAGATGATGTCGGCCTCGATGGGCGACATGGCCTATTATCTCGTGCTCGCCTTCGCGGCGGCGCACTTCGTGGCGATGTTCAACTGGTCCAATCTCGGCCTCATCTTCGCGGTGCAGGGCGCGGACGCGATCGCCAGCTCCAACCTGCCGCTGCCGGTGCTCTTGGTGCTGATCGTCGCGCTGACGGCGCTGATCAATCTGTTCGTCGGTTCGGCCAGCGCCAAATGGGCGCTGATGGCGCCGGTGCTGGTGCCGATGATGATGCTGCTGAATGTCAGCCCGGAAATGACCACGGCCGCCTATCGCGTCGGCGATGGGGCCACCAACATCATCACGCCGCTGATGGTGTATTTCCCGCTGATCCTCACCTTCGCGCAGCGTTGGAATAAGGATTTCGGCCTCGGCAGCCTGACGGCGACGATGATCCCCTATTCGATCTGGATCCTCATCACCGGCATCGCGCTGACCTTCGCGTGGGTCTATCTCGATCTGCCGCTCGGGCCCGGCGCGGTGGTGGACTATACATTGCCGCAACAAACCGCCCCATAAACGCCGCAAACATTGCCCGGCCGGCGCATGCAATGTAGATTGTGTGCGTCGCGCCTGTGGCGCTGCACGCATTGGGGCCGCCTATGTTTTTAGATCGCTTGCGCAACGTATCTGCGCAGATCGCGCGCATCGCGGAAAAACCTGTGGTGCGCCGCAAGCTTAGGCGCGGCGGCATCGTCGCGGCGATCGCGCTGGGCGGCGTGCTCGGGCTCGATTACATCATCACCGGCGGGCCTGATTGGAACCCCGGCGTTGATGAAGCGCCGCGTTTTGAGCTTGTCGCCTCCGCCTCGGCCGCCGAAACGCGCTTCGCCGCCCCGCCTGCGCCATATGAGCTGCTGGCGCGCGACGCGGAAGAATCCGCGCTTGAAGAAATTGCGCAAGCTGCGCCGCTCTACGCGCACGATCCCAGCATCTCGGCCGATGATCTGCTCGGCGCGCCGCGTTTTGCCGAAGAGTTTGAGGTGAATGTGGAGTTGGCGTCGCTGCTGGATGGCCTCAAGCCCGCTTCGGAAACGCGCCTGGATCTGCTGCTGCCCACACTCTCCTGGCGCTAAAGCGTCGGGGCTTAAATGCGTTGCTTTAGGCGCGCTTGCGGAAGCGGATGATTTTGGTGAGGAAAGCGTTCGTCGTTTCCTCCAGCTCAAACCCTGCTTCGGCAAACACAGCCGGCAAATCCTCTTTCAGATATGAGCCATAATACGGCTCATGAAAGCCGACCGGAAAATATTCGAGCATGCGGTCAAGATCGCCGTGATCGCCGGTTTGAATTGAATCGGCGAACACCAGCACCCCGCCCGGTTTCAGCAGCCGCGCCATCTCCCGCGCCGCCTCACGCCGCACGCGCGGCGGCAATTCGTGGAAGAGATAGACGCAAGTGGCGGCATCAAAGCTCCCATCCTCGAACGGCGCCTGCTCCACCGCGCCATTGACGATCTCCACCTGCGCCCAAGGCGCAAGCCGCGTGCGCGCTTCGGCGCAATAGGCGGGCGAAAGATCAAGCCCCGTGGCCGGCAGCCGCGGAAACGCCGCCATGATCTGGCGCAGAAAACGCCCGTTGCCGCAGGCCAGATCGATCAGCTTCACCTGGCGCTGATCCCGCCCGCGCAGCGCAGCTGCGAGCGAGCCAAGCGCGATGCGCCGCATCGCATCGGCCGCGCCGCCAAACAGGATTTCGACCTGCGTATCGTAAAGCCGCGCGCTGTCCTCGGTGAGCCAGCCGCCGCTCTGGTAGTGGAAATTCTGCAAATAATAGGTGGGGTAGCGCCCCTCGGCGCGGCCCGCCTCACGCACCTCCACGCCCGCCCGCTGCACGCGGCGGCGATCGACATTCGGCAGATCACGGAAGAAGCGCGAGGAATTTTTCAGCGCCGAAAGCGCGCGCGTCACGCGCAGGTCATTCGGCGCCGGGTAAAGCCCCATCTCGATATTGAGTCGATCCAGCGCAAACAGCGCCAGGAACGCATCGCGAATGCGCTGCTGATCGCCCTCGGGCGCTTGGGGCTGAAATTGCGGCTCGCCGGGGCGATTGAACGGCCCCGAGATGCGCCGCGCCATCAGATACTGGCCCATGTACCACGCCACGCGCGCGCCCTGGGCGGCGGCGTAACGGGCGCGGCCAAGATCGCGCTTAAGGCTCATGGGAAGAGCTTAAGGTGAAGCCGCGCGCTTTTCCATGCGCGCAAACGTCATCCCTTTGGCGTCTTGGCGCGGCGGGGCCGATAGCCTTTCGGCGGCTTCTCCAGCGGCTCGGGCCAGGCCACGATGCGCCGGATCAGCCCAGACATTTGCAGCCGCCCCTCGGGCCGGGTGCGCCCGCGCGCGGAAGCTTGGGCCACATGCACGCTTTCGGGATCGCCCGAAACAAGCGGGTGCCACCAGTGCAGCGGCCGCTTCTCATCGATCAGCTTGTAAGCGCACGTCTCGGGCAGCCAATCGAGCTTCGGCACATTCTTGGTGGTGAGCTTCACGCAATCGGGCACGATCTTTTTGCGGTTGGCGTAATCGCCGCACATGCCCTTTTCGGTATCGAACAATTTGCAGGAAACATTAGTGCGGTGGATGAAGCCGGTGTCCACGTCCTCGATCGTGATGACGCAACACTTGCCGCAATTGTCGCAGAGCGCCTCCCACTCCGCGTCGTTCATTTGCTTGAGCGTTTTGGTTTCCCAAAAGCGCGGCGTGATCTCTTGCGGCGGCGCCGGCTTGCGCGCGCGCTTGTTCAGCAAGGTGATGGTTTTCATCGCTCGAACGCCCCAACCAATTCGGTGTGCGGGCTCCAGCGGAATTGGTCAACCGGGGTCACGCGCGTGAGTGAGAAGCCGTGTTCAATCAGCACCGGAACGTCGCGCGCGAAGCTGGCCGGATCGCACGAAACATAAGCCAGCTTGCGGATCGGCGCGCGGGCGATCTGCTCAGCCTGCAATCGCGCGCCCGAGCGCGGCGGATCGATCACCGCGCCGTCGAATTTCTTCATTTCCAGCGTTGAAAACGGCGTGCGCAGCAAATCGCGCCGCAGGATCGAGACCTCTTTCAGCGCCCCTCCCGCGCCATCAGCGCCAGCTTTGAGCGCGGCCAGCATCGCATCATCGCCCTCCACCGCCAGCACCTCGGCCTGCTCCGCTAGGCGCAGCGCAAAGGTGCCGACGCCGGAAAACAAATCCACCACGCGCTTGGCGCCGGCAAGCGCTTCAAGCGTCAGCTGCGCGAGCGTCGCTTCCCCCAGCGCGGTGGCTTGCAGGAAAGCCCCCGGCGGCGGCGAAACCAAAGCCCGGCCCATGCGCAGCACCGGCTTGGCGCGGGTGACGACAGGCTCGCCATCGATGCTGAGGCGCGCGAGATTGAGTTGCTCCGCCAACGCCACCAGTTCGCTAAACCTCTCGCGCACCAGCACATCAGCCCGGCCCGCGCCTTTCACCGCCACATCCACGCCCGCGTCCGTTTCGATGCAGGAGAGCGTGATGTCGCCGCGTTGCGGCAGCACCAGTTTGGCGAGGCTCGCCAATTCCGGCGCCAGCTTTTCCAAAGCGGGCGTCAGCACCGGGCAATGTTCGATCGGCGTCAGCCGCGCGCCGCCGCGTTCGATGAAGCCCACGCGCACACGGCCGTCCCAGCGCCCGGCATGAAACGCCGCGCGCCGGCGCCCCGCGCCCCAGGCCGGCAAAGTATCTTCCACCGGCGCCGCCCCAAGCCCGCGCCGGCTCAACGCCTCGATCACCTGCTGGCGCTTCCACGCAAGGTAGGGCTCCTGCCGCCAATGCTGCAGCTGGCAGCCGCCGCAGCGGCCAAAATGCCGGCAAGGCGCGGCCTGGCGCTCCGGGCTCTCAACCAGCCGCTCCAGCACCTCGGCGCGATCGCCCGCCACGCGGGCGCGCACGCGCTCCCCGGCCAGGGTGAACGGCGCGAACAGGCGGCCGTCAGCCTCGGCCAAGCCATCGCCGCGCGCGCCCACGGCGGTAATCGCCAACTCCCGCTCGACCGGGGCCTCGGCGGCCATTTTCGGCCTTTGCGGCAGGCGGTTGCGGATTTTTTTCTGCTTCATACGCCGTTCAGGCTCGTTTTGCTTTCTTAGAGGCTGAGGAACAGGAGGCCCCTATGCGTGGTCAAGTTTTCATCGCTGCTTCGGCCCTGATGGCGGCCATGGTCGTGGCCCAGCCGGCGTCGGCGCAGCAATACCGCTCCTACCATGACGAGACAGTGTCCCGTCACGAGCAATGCCAGCGCTCGGAAAATAATCGCCGCATCGGCGGGGCCATTATCGGCGGCATCGCCGGCGCGCTTTTGGGCCGGGAAGTGGCCGATCGCGGCGTGCGCGGCGAAGGCGCGGCGCTGGGCGCGGTGGTCGGCGCGGTGGCCGGTGCGGGCGTTGGCCAAGCCACGGCCAATTGCGATACGCGCGTCCAAGGCCAGTACGAGCCGATGTATGGCGAGCCGGTCTATCGCGGCCAGCCCTACGATCCGGGGTATCGCGATGATCGCTACGGCGACAATTCCGGCCTCTATGGCGGCCCCGGCTACAGCCAATCGGGCTACCGCCAGGAATGCCGCCCCAGCGAACGCGTGACCTATGACCGGCGCGGCCGGGAGCGGGTTGAGCAGATCACCGTCTGCCGCGATCGCGACGGCCAGTGGCGCCAACGCTAATTTAGTTTCGTCGTCCACTACCCCCGAGACGCGAAGGCCCCGGCGGAAACGCCGGGGTCACTTTTGCGTGCAGCAAAAGCTCGAGATTGCCGTCCCCGCCACGAATGGGCGAATCCGCCGCCGCCACGCGATGAAAGCCTGCGAGGCCCTCCAGCGCTTCGATCGCGCTTTGCGCGGCGGCGCGCGCTTCGGCTTCGGGCAAAATCGCATTCTTATGCGGCCCGGCCTCAAATTGTGGCTTGATCAGCGTGATGAGATCGGCGTTTGGCGCGGCGAGCGCCAGCGGCGCCCAAGCGCTTTGGCCGCGCCGATAAAGCTCACATCGCAGACGATCAACGAAGGCGGCTCAGGAATCAGCACAGCTGTGAGGCTGCGCGCATCGGTGCGCTCCAGGCTCACAACACGCGGATCGGCGGCGATCTTGGAATGCAATTGGCCCTGGCCGACATCCACCGCATAGACCTTCGCTGCGCCGCGCGTCAGCAACACATCGGTGAAGCCCCCGGTTGAGGCGCCGACGTCCAAACAATCGCGCCCCGCCGGATCAACGCCAAACACATCAAGCGCATGCGCCAGCTTCACGCCCGCGCGCGACACCCAGGGAAACGCCGGCTCCACCTCCAGCGCGGCGCCCTCGTCGATCAGATCAGACGGCTTGTCCACCCGCACGCCGTCAGCGCGCACCCCGCCCGCCTCAATCGCGGCGCGCGCCTTGGCGCGGCTTTCCACCAAAGCGCGGGACACAAGCAGGAGATCGGCGCGGATGCGGGCCATGCCCCTCCTTTCCCGCCCATTGCCCTCAAGGCAAGCACTTGATTGCGCGGCGCGCGCGGGCGAGGCTGCGCCCATAAAACGGGGGGAAACGATGTCATTCACATTTTCGCGCCGCGCGCTGATCGCCAACACCGCAGCGCTGGGCGCGCTGGCCGCCGGCTGCGCCACGCCCGCCAGCACCGCCGATAGCAGCGATGCGCTGGGCAATGCCGATGGCGTGGCCATCGCCGCCCGCATCCGCGCCGGCGAGATCACCGCGCGCGAGGCGTTGGAAGCGGCCATCGCCCGCTCCGAGCGCGTGAATGGCCAGCTGAATTTCATCACCTCCACCGCTTATGACGAAGCGCGCGCGAAAGCCGCCGCGCCGCAAAGCGGGCCGCTCGCGGGCGTGCCGACGCTGATCAAGGATCTGATGGAATGGGAGGGCCAGCCGCTCGCCTATGGCAGCCGCGCCTTCGCGCAGAACGTCGCCAGCCGGCAGGCGCCTTATATGGCGGCGCTGGTTGCGTCGGGGCTCAACCCGTTCGGCAAATCCACGACGCCGGAATTCGGCTTCACCGCCACCACCGAGCCGATCTTTGGCGGCGTCACGCGCAATCCGTGGAATCCCAACCATTCCAGCGGCGGCTCTTCCGGCGGCGCGGCGGTTGCGGTGGCCGCGCGCGTGATCCCCGTCGCGCACGCCAGCGACGGCGGCGGCTCGATCCGCATCCCTGCATCTTGCAACGGCCTTGTGGGCCTTAAGCCCTCGCGCGGGCGCAATATCGGCAGCCGCCAAAATGGCGATGCAAGCGATATCAGCGTGAATGGCTGCGTCAGCATCAGCGTGCGCGACACCGCCGCTTGGCAAGCCGCCACCGAGCAAACCGGCGAAGGCCGCGCCCACGATCCGATCGACTTGTTACAGGGCCTAATCGCCGCCGCCTGCGCATCAAGCTTGAGATCAACACCGCCCTGGGCGCTGCGCCCGATCCTGAGGTAGCGCGCGCGGCGAATGAAGCAGCCGAGCTTTGCCGCAGGCTTGGCCATAGCGTGGTTGACGCGCGCGCGCCGATCAACGGGCGCGAATTCTCCGATGATTTCATCCTGCTTTGGGCGGCGGGCGCGGCCGGCGTGGTGCGCGATGTGCGCCAAGCGGCAGGCCCCGATGCGCCGCTCGATCAATTGCTGGAGCCGCTGACGCTTGAACTCGCCGCGCACGCCCAGGCGCGCGGGCAAGAGGCGATTGGCGCGGCGATCCAGCGCCTTAACGCTGTCATTCCTCAATACGCAGCCATTTTCGACGACGCGGACGTTTACCTCACCCCGGTGCTGGGCAAGCCGCCTTTGCCGCTGGGCGTGATCAATCCCGAGCGGGGCTTTGCCACCTTCGAGACGCTCGAGCTCTACGCCAGCTACACCCCGTTGCAGAACGTGGCGGGCGCGCCGGGCATCAGTTTGCCGCTGGGCTGGTCCTCCGATGGGCTGCCCATCGGGGTGCAATTCAGCGCCAAGGCGGGCGATGAGCGCACGCTGCTGGAACTGGCTTACGAGTTGGAACAGGCTCAGCCCTGGGCGCAGCGGGTTCCGGGGGTGAACGCGGCCTGAAAATGTGCTCCATACTCCCGCCGCCTTTAGGGGATTGAGTCATCTGATGCTTCGCGCCGCCGCCTTCACGCTCGCCTTCGCCGCCCTGGCGGGGCTCGCGCACGCCCAGGAGAATGAGGCCAACCAGCCGCTCCGGGGCGAGGCCTGGTATCGCGGGCAATTGGTTGAGCTCTCCGAGGTGCTGGGCGGGGCGCATTATCTGCGCACGCTGTGCGATGGCCAGCGCAGCCAGCGCTGGCGCGATTTCATGCGCGGCGTGATCGAGCGCGAGCCGAACTACAACGCCATCCTGGTGGAAGGCTTCAATCGCGGCTACCGCAACGAGGAAGCGCGCTTCCATAGCTGCGATAACCAGGCCCAGCAAATGGAAGCGGAGCTGCGCGCCCAAGGCTTGCGCGTTTCCCAAGCGCTGCGCGCCCGCCACGCCGACTGAGATGACCGAAGAAGAAACCCGCGCCAAAACCCGCGCGCTCGAACTCATCGTCACCGCCTGGGAAGAGGCGCTGCGCGAAGGGGCCGATCCTGAGATGGTGGCCTCCGTCGCCATCTATGCGGCGCTGGCGGATATGATCGATCGCTATGGGCAAGAGGCGGTGGCCGAGTTTTCCGCCACCCTGCCCGCGCGCGTGCGCGCCGGCGAATTCACGCTGCGCGCGAACGACCCTTAAAGCGCGACGCCCACACATCTTCCAGCCAAGCGCGATCAGGCATGCCCGGCTCAGCCGCGCCCACGCGCGCGAGCCAAAGGTGGCGGGCGATTTCGGCTTGGCGCTCGATATTGTAATCGGCCAGCGTGGCGGCCTGCGGCTCATATTTGTAAGCGCGTTTGCCCAGCGCCTTGAGCTTCAGCAGCGGCAAAAACATGCCATGCGCGCTTTGCCAGACATGCGCCAGCTCATGCACGAACCAGCCCTGCTCATGCGCGGTCGCGGCGCTGAAATCCTCCGGCGCGCGCCAGTTTGAAAAGATGATCAGCCCGCCAAGCGGCGCCATCGCGCCGAACCCAAGCTTCGGCGCCTGAGCGATGCGCACGCGATCCCAAGCAATCTCATCGCCGAAGAGGATCCGCCCCAGCGCGATCTCGCCTTCAGTCAGCGCGCGGCGCGCGCCTGTGCGCATGCGTTTCATAGCCATATCCGCGTGCTTGGCATGGGATATTGGCATGAATGTGCGTCACCCCGCAGCGGCAAGCGTTTCCAGAAAGCGCAGCGGCGCGCCGGCGCCGGGGGTGGTCACCTCACCATCGCGCATCACGATCTGCCCGCGAATGATCGTGGCCATCGGCCAGCCTTCGGCTTCAAAGCCGTCAAACGGCGTCCAGCCGCTGCGCGTGGCCTGATCCTCGTGCCGGATGGTGCGGCGGGCGGAAAGATCCACCACGGTGAAATCCGCATCATAGCCCAGCGCGATGCGGCCCTTGCCCTCAAGCCCGAACACGCGCTGCGGGCCCGCGCAAACAAGATCAAGCAAGCGCTGCATGCTCAAGCGCCCCTGGCGCACATGCGTGAGCATCACCGGCACAAGCGTTTGCACGCCAGGCATGCCTGATGGGCTTTTCGGATAGGGTTGCGCCTTTTCCTCGCGCGTGTGCGGGGCGTGATCGGTGCCCAGCACGTCCACCACGCCTTGATCAATGCCAAGGCTCCACACCGCCGCGCGGTCCTTGGCGTAGCGGATCGGCGGGTTCATCTGCGCAAAGCCCTTGAGGCGCTCATACACTTCGGGGCCTTCAAAGCTGAGAAATTGCGGCAGCGTCTCCACCGTGGCCACATCCTTCGCGGTGGCGAGAAATTCCATTTCGATTGCAGAGGAGATGTGCAGCACATGCACGCGCTTCCCATGCCGGCGCGCGGCGACGACGAGGCGCTGCACCGCTTTAAGGCCCACGATGTCATCCCGCACTTCGGGGTGCGAGGTCCAATCGCCCTCGCGGGCAAGGCCCTTGCGTTCGATCAACCGCGCTTCATCCTCGGCATGAAAGGCCCCGCGCCGCTTCATGTTGCGCAGCACAAGATCAAGCCCTTCATCATCGCTCACCAACAGCGAGCCGGTGGATGAGCCCATGAAGGTTTTCACGCCGCACACGCCGGGCAGCATTTCCAGCTCGCCCAGATGCTCTGCGTTCTCCACCGTGGCGCCGACGTAGAACGCATGCTCCACATGCGCCCGCCCCTTTGCACGCGCGAGCTTGTCTGCGATCGCCGCTTCTGTGGTGGTGGAAGGATTGGTGTTGGGCATTTCAAACACGCCCGTCACCCCGCCAAGCGCCGCCGCGCGCGTGCCGGTTTCGAGATCTTCCTTGTGCGTCGGCCCCGGCTCGCGGAAATGCACCTGGGTGTCGATCACGCCGGGCAGGATGTGCAAGCCGGCGGCGTTGAACACCTCGCCCGCAGACGCCGTCGCCAGATCGCCGATAGCGACGATTTTGCCGCCGCGCACGCCAATATCGCCTTCGCCTTCGCCAGCATGCGACACAATGGTTCCGCCGCGCATGATCAGATCAAACGTGCTCATCGCAGGCCTCCGGCGTGCAAGAGATCAAGCGCGGCCGCCTCCACCGCATCAATGCCGATAGCCTCCATCGCGCCCGCGCGCGAGGGGGCGGCGGCGATTTCCTCCAACGGCCGGCCGCGCATCGCGCGCGCACGCGGGCCGAACGGCTCCCGGACGCGCTCGTCAGTGGGGCCAAACAGCGTCAGCGTCGGCGCGCCGGCGGCGGCGGCGGCGTGGGTGAGCGCGTTGTCGTTGCCCAAGCAGAGGATGGCCCGCTCCATCAGCGCCGCCGCCGCCAGAAGATCGAGCTTATCGCTCAGATCGCGCGCGGGCACGCCGTCGGCGTCAAGGCTCTGCACCAGCGCGCGGGTGATTTCTCCATCGCGCGCCGCGCCCAGCACCACAACCTGCGCAGCCGCCAAGGGCCCCGAAACCAGCCGGCGCGCCACCGCCGCGAAGCGCTCGCGCGGCCAGCGCTTGGCGGGGTCCGCGCCGCCGGGCGCCAAAGCGATGATCGGGCCCTCCGGCAAAGCGTCAGCGCGGCGCCGGGCCTGGGCGTCGATCCAGAGCCTGGGCGAAAACGGCCGATCCGCCCCCACAGCCTCGGCCCAATCCTCAGCGCGGTGGCGCAGCACCGGCGCAGGGGTGAGCACAATGCGGCGCGGCGCGGCCACGCTTTTGCCGAGCCAGCCGCCACGCGCATCGATCAGCTGGCTCACATAGAGGCGCGTCAGCTCCCGGCGCACCCGCAGCAACGGCAAAAACCCCGCCCGCGCCGGCAGATCATGCATCGCCACAAGGCCGGGCGCGGCGCGGAACAGCGGGCGCGCCTCCGCGGGGCACACCACTACAAGTTGCCCGACCTCCCCCAGCACATGCGCCAGCGCGCCGGTGGCCAGCACGGCTTCGCCAAGATCGCCGGGGGCGAGAAAGAGGATCGCTGCCATATTGGCCCTGGGTTAGAAGCGCGCCGGGTAAATGCCAAGTCAACGCCCCAGCGAGGGTTGCGGGGCCCGGCGCGGCGGGCCAAGTGAACGGCATGCCTTTCCGCCTCGATCGCGCCTTCATCCGCGTCTCCGGCCCCGACGCCGTGAGCTTTCTGGATAACCTGCTGACGCAGGATGTGACGAAGATCGCCGAGCGCGGCGTGCTCTATGCGGCGCTGCTTTCGCCGCAAGGCAAGATCATCACCGATATGTTCGTCTGGGATGAGAAGGATCGCGGCGAGCCGAGCCTCTTGCTTGAACTCGATCCCGCGCGTGCGGAAAATCTCATGCGGCGGCTCAGCATGTATAAGCTGCGCGCGCAGGTCGCGCTGGCGGACGTGAGCGGCGAGGCTAAGGCGCTTTTTGCGCTGGACGCCTTTGACGGCGCTCTGCCCGATCCGCGCTTTGGCGCTGCGCTGGGCTGGCGCGCTTTCACAGAGTCGCAAACCGATCTTGCCGATGGCGCTGCGCTACTTGAAACGCGCCGCCTCGCGCTAGGCGCACCCGATCTTGCGCGCGATTGCGCGCCTGAGGAGGCGTTCGCCGGCGAAGCGCTGCTCGAAGAACTCAACGGCGTTGATTTCCACAAGGGTTGCTTTGTCGGCCAGGAAAACACCTCGCGGATGAAGCGCCGCGCCACCACACGCAAGAAATTCTGCCCTGTCGTGTTTGAAGGCGCCGCCCCGGCTTACGACGCCGTCATCTCCGCCGGGACTGCGGAGATCGGCCGCATCCGCACCGGCGCCGAAGGGCGCGCGATTGCGCTGCTGCGGCTCGACCGCGCGCTGGCCGCGGCCGAAGATAACGTCCCGCTCACCGCCGAAGGGCGCGAGATTAGGCTCGATCCGCCCGATTGGCTTATCCTGCCGCAACGCGAAGCGCCGCGCGGCGGCAGCGCAGATTGACGCTGCCCGCCCTGAGGTTTAAGCGCAAAAACAGCCGCTTGGCCGGCGACAGAGGGGAAAACAGCTTTGACTGTCGTCATTTCCGCCACCGGCCTCTACACGCCGAAAGAATCGATCTCGAACGCCGAACTGGTGGCCTCGTTCAATACGTTCGTTGACCGCTACAATGCCGAACACGCGGCGGACATCGCATCAGGCGCGCTGCCGGCGCTGCAACCTTCAAGCGTTGAGTTCATCGAAAAGGCCTCCGGCATCAAGCATCGCCACGTGATGAACAAATCCGGCATGCTGGACGTGGACCGCATGGTCCCCGACATTCCCGAGCGCCCGAATGAGCAGCTTTCGCTGATGGCGGAAATTTCGATCGAAGCGGCCAAGCAAGCACTCGAACGCGCGGGCCGCGACGCCAGCGAGATTGATGCGGTGATCTGCTCCTGCTCCTCGCTGCCCCGGCCCTATCCGGCGCTGGCCATCGAAGTGCAGAACGCGCTCGGCGCCGGCGGCTTCGGCTATGATATGAACGTCGCCTGCTCATCGGCCACGTTCGCCATTCAGAACGCGATGGACATCATCCGCGCCGGCCATGGGCGCTCGGTGCTGGTGATCAATCCCGAACTTTGCACCGGCCACCTCAATCTGCGCGATCGGAAACGCATTTCATCTTCGGCGATGCGGCCGTCGCCATCCTGGTCGAAAGCGCCGAGATCGCCCCGCCGGGCGCATGGGCGATCCTCGGCTCCAAGCTGCAAACCCGCTTTTCCAACAATATCCGCAACAATTTCGGCTTTTTGAATCGCTGCGATCCGCAATGGCGCGACATGCCCGATAAGCTGATCACCCAGCAGGGCCGCAAAGTGTTCCGCGAAGTGGTGCCGATGGTGTCGGACATGATCCTCCAGCACATGGCCGCGCTGGAGCTAAAGCCCGCGGATCTGAAGCGCCTCTGGCTGCACCAGGCCAATTCCAACATGAACCGCCTGATCGCCGCGCGCGTGCTCGGCCACGAAGCCAGCCAGGAAGAAGCGCCCACCGTGCTCGACATCTACGGCAACACCGCCGGCGCGGGCTCCATCATCGCCTTCCATCTGCATTCAGACGACCTGAAAGCCGGCGATAAAGGGCTGATTTGCTCGTTCGGCGCAGGCTACAGCGCCGGCAGCATTTTCGTGCAGAAAGCCGCTTAAAGCCCGCCATCGAACTGAGGCGAATTTAAAGTCCCTTGCTTTAATCGAAGGACGACACGCCGCGCCGCGCGCCGATGATGGTGATGGTAAAGCCGGCGATCACATCCAGCAGCGCCATCGCCATCAGCAAAAAGAACGGCGAGGTCACGAACGGCGGCGCGATCAGGAAGAACACCAAGCACAGCACGAACACGCCCACCGAGAAGGCGTGGTTGAGCAACGAGCCCGATCCCGTTCCGGTGGCTTTCAAAAGATCAATAAACAGCGCCACAAGCCCGCCGAGCACGATCAGTTCGCCCCAGCTGAGCGCCCAGACCACGCCCGCCGGCATATTCATGCTGAGCGCCGCGCCTTCGAGAACGGCGGCGAAGCCGCCATCCGCGCCGCCCCAGATCAGCGCCGCCAGCGCATAGATCGCCACCGGAACAAGCAAGGTCGGGAACGCCGTAAGCGGATATTTCATAAGCGGCGGCGCCTCCATTGCGCCGCCGGAGTTTAACCATGCCCGCCTCGCGACGCTACGGCGCTGGCGCAAAAGCCGCAAACTTGCCATGGTGCGCGCGCCTGGCCGGGGGCGTCGCCGGTGTTGAGGAACGCGGTTTGACGCCGCGTGTCGCTGGTGGAACTCGCAATCCTGATTTTTCTCGTCCTGCTCAACGGCGTTTTCGCGATGTCTGAGCTGGCGATTGTTTCCGCCAAAAAGCCTCGCCTCAAAGCCCGCGCCGATGCTGGCGATAAAGGCGCCCAAGCCGCGCTCAAATTGCTGGAAGATCCTTCCCGGCTTTTGTCCACCGTTCAAATCGGCATCACGTTGATCGGCATCATCGCCGGCGCCTATGGCGCCACCGCGATCGCCGATGATCTTGCGCCCATCCTGCTCGGCTGGTTTCCCAGCCTTGGCGCGTTCGCCAGTCAAGTGGCGTTTGGCGTTGTCATCGTGCTCACGACTTATCTCTCGCTGGTTCTGGGTGAGCTTGTGCCCAAGCGCATCGCGCTCTCGGCGCCAGAGACGCTGGCGGGCATTGTGGCAGGCCCAATGTCGTTCTTGGCGTCCGCCTCTGGCCCGCTTGTGTGGTTGCTCAAGGGCTCGACCGAAACCGTGCTGCGCCTGATCGGCGCGCACCGCACCAAGCAGGCCGACGTCACCGAGGAAGAAATTCACTCCCTGATCGAAGAAGGCCAAACCGCCGGCCTCATCGAAGCTGAGGAGCGCGAAATGATCACCGGCATCATGCGCCTGGGCGACCGCACCGTGCGCGCGATCATGACCCCGCGCTTGGAGATCGTCTGGCTCGACCCCGGCAAGCCGCGCGAGGAAACCCTGGCGCTGATCGCCGAGAGCGGCCATTCGCGCTTTCCCGTCGCCGAGGGCGAGATTGATAATCTGGTTGGCGTCACCCAAGCGAAGGATCTGCTGATCGCCACCGCCCATGGCGGCTGGGATATCGCGGCCGCCGCGCATCCGCCGGTGATCGTGCCCGAGAGCATGTCTGTGCTGCGCCTGCTGGAAACCATGCGCGAAAATCCAGTGCGCATGCTGTTCGTGGCCGATGAGTATGGCGTGATCCAAGGCCTCATCACGGCGGCGGACGTGCTCGAATCCATCGCCGGCGATAGCGCGCTTTCATCCGATGATGCGATCGATCCGCCGGTGCAGCGCGCCGACGGCTCCTGGCTGGTGGACGGCATGACGCCGATCGATGAATTCGAGCACCTGTTCTCGCTGCGCGATCTCGACGAGCAAGGCGATTTCGATACGGTGGCCGGCTTCGTCATCCACCTGATGCAGCGCTTGCCGAATGTGGGCGATACGGTCAGCTTCGGCACGCTGGAATTTGAGATCGTCGATCTCGATGGGCGGCGCATCGATAAACTGATCGTGCGCCGCCCCGGAGATGAGTTAGAGAGCGTGACCTAAAGCTGCGCTTACTCGGCCGTGGTATCGACGCTCGAGCTGTCATAGCTCGAGCTCGTATCATAGCTCGAAACCGAAGCGCTTGCGTCATAGCTCGACGAGGTGTCGACCGTCTGCTCAGCATACGCGCCGCCCTGGTCGGCCTGGGCGCCGTAATCTGACGCGGTTTCGGCTGCGTCGGCTGCGCTATCGGCATAGATTTCCGCCGTTTCAACATCGCCCTCGGCGGCGTAAGCGGCGGCGGCGTCCGCGTTATCATCGGCGATCTCTTGGTGATAATCGGCCCATTCGAGATTGGCCTGATCATCCTCGTTCTGCTTGATTTCCTCATAGGCGACATCGCCGCCATTCTCTTGCACCTCTTCGAGCTTGTACTCAGCTTGCTGGGCAAGATCGCCGGCCTTTTCCCAATCGCCTTCTTCAACCGCCTTGGCCTGCTCGGCCTGCAGCGCTTCGGCTTCGGCGCGCGCTTCCTCAGCGGTTTGCGCTTGCAGCACCGCGTTGTCGACGTTGAAATCTTCGAGCCCGCCTTCGTCAGCCGCCTTTTGCAGCGCGGCCATCACATTGGATTGCTCCATGTCCGAAAGGCCGGCGTTCTGCGCGAGCAGGCTTTGGCCGGCTTCGGTTTGCATGAATTCTTCGATCGTCATCGCCATCGGTCACTCTCCGTCATCTAATTCGGTAAGCGTCAAATCTTCCGTATTGAGACCATCCCATGCCGGATCGATCGCCGCCGTGCCTGGCGTCACGCCCGCTTCCGTCTCGTTTTGCGCCTCCTCCTCCGCCTGGATCACGGCCATCACCACGCCCACGGCGATGGCCACATCCACGATCTGCCGCGTCTCGGCCGCGCGTTCGGCGATCAATTCCTCATCGGATTTCCCCGCGCGGGCGATTTCTGGATCGAAGGTGGAGGCAAGCGCCGCCGCGCGGCGGGCGGCGGCCTCTTCATCTTCCTCACCTTCGATGATCTTCGCCTTAGGTGCGGGATCGAGCGCCACGTCGAACGCCGCCTCGCTCTCGCGCGGGGGCTGCTCGCGGCTCATTCACCCACCTGATCCGGCTTTGGCGGGCTTGGCTTCTTGGGCGTGATCTTCAGCACCTTGCCGCAACCGGGATTGGGGCAGCGGATATTCACCGGCTTATCGCCGACAAGCTGCGCTTTCGGCACGCGCATCGGGCTTTTGCAGGCGATGCAGATCAGCCGCTCCATCGGCTCAGCAGGCTTGGGCGGCGGCTTTGCGCCTTTGGGCGGCACGGGCGCGCCCTCCACCGTCTTTTGCTTCGGCGCCGGTGGGGCCCAATGCTCAATCACGCGCCGCCAGCCTTTGAATTCCTCGCTGGCGTGAAATTCGCGCGCGAGCTTGAGCCGCCGCGCCGCATAGGGGTTTGAGGTCATCGCAAATTCGGATGCCTGCACAGCGCCATCGTCGGCCGCATCTTCCTGCGCGGCCCAGGCGTCCATATTGATGCGCGCGGCCAGCGGGAAAGAGCGCAGCGTCCATTGCAGCGTCACCCGCCGCGCCACCTCAAGATCGCCTACCACAAAAAGCCCTGCGCGATCGGCGGTGATCGCCGAATGGCGCTGCCACGCCATCAGCGGGGCGTTGATGCCGCTTTCGATAATCTTCGAGGGCGAAAGAAAGCTCAGCACGCCCCCGCCCATCAGCGAGCGATTGCCCGGCTGCCGCCCGGCGAGAAAATTCACCACCGTATTCCAGAGCGCGTGCCCGGCCTTGGCATGCCCCATCTGCCGGCCCAGCAGATACAAAAGATCATCGCCGCGGAAATTGGTCAGCACGCTGCCGAGCGCGACGAAAGACGAGGTGTGCGACCCCATCGTGATGGAATCCCACATCTGCTCGCCCGAAATGTAGATTTCCGGCAGGCGCTCCAAGCCCACGATGCGCGCGGCCTTGATGGCCAGCGCGAAAATATCCGGCATCTGCTGCTCAGAAAGCCGCACGCCATTGACCGCGTTCTCAAACCAAGGACGCCCCACCCCTTCAGACAGCGCATGCGCCGCGCTATTGAGTGGGCCAATGCCGGACAGCGTGTTCATCGCATCCGCATCGAGCCGCCAGAGAAACGCCTCCACCGGCATCTGGTAATTCGGGCCCAGCGGCCGCAGCCAGCGGCACGTCGGGCAAAACACCCGATGCGCCTCAAGCCGTGAGCCATCGCCGCCGCAGGTTTGGCAGCCGAACGCGTAAGGCGCGGCGGCCGCGACGGGGCCGGGCGCGATGGCGGCGCCGAACGCGTTGCCGCATGAGGTGCAAAAGCGCGCCGTGCCGTCATTGGCCGCGCCGCAACGGCTGCAAGCAAGCGCCTGCATGTTAGAGCCGGCTCAGAAGATCGGCCTTCTTGGCCTCGAACTCCGCCGGCGTCAGCACGCCCGCCGCCTGCAGCGCGCCGAGCTGCTTAAGCTGCTCCATGATCGCGGCGCTATCGCCGCTGGGCGGCGCGGGTTGCGGCGCGGCCGGCGGCGGCGCGGCGTAGGCTGGCGCTTGCGCCGGCGGCTGCTGCACGGGCGGCGCGTAGCCGGGGGCCGGCTGCGGCGCGGGCGCAAAGCCGCCGCCCTGCGCGATTTTATCGGCGATGTCCTTGAGGGCTTTTTCAGGGATGCTGCCCGACACCGTCCAGGCCGAGATGCCGATGAACAGCGCCATGAAGAAGAACAGATAAACCGCGAAATAGATGTTGAACATCGAAGCGAAGAACGTGAACGCCGCTTGCGTCAGAAACAGCGGCAACGCGCTGCCCCAGCGCACTTTGAGCGAAACCCGCGCCACGCTCTGCGCCGGCCCGTTCGGCGCCACCTGCAGCTCGCCATCATATTTGATGGGGATGCCCAGCGTGCTCCACATGCTTTTATAGGAATGCAAAAACCGCGCGCCTTGCGGCGGCTGTCGGTAATGCACCTCCGCGCCCATCCCATCGATCACGCCCATGGCCGTATCGAACGCGGCGGGCGCTGGGGCGTTGATATTGATCTGCTTGCTGTTGCCGCCCCCGGCCGAGCCGGCGAAGCCGCGCGCCATGGCGCCGATGTTCGGCATCGGCGGCGGCGGGGCGTAGCCGGGCGGCGGGGGCGCGTAAGCCGGCGGCGGCTGGGGCGCGGCGGCCGGCCCGATCGGGCTGCCGCACGCACCGCAAAACTGGGCTCCCGGCCAGCGCGCGCCGTTGCAGCGCGGACAAGCCATCTGCTGAGCTGAAGCGTTCATTTTCACCATGCCTCCGGCCGGACGCCCCGGCATGGAGGTAGGCGTAGCTAAGCGCCCGATTGGGTCACAGCGTCCACGGTCACAGCCCCGCGCGCCTGAACGCGCGGGGCCGCCCCGATCACCAGCCGCAATTGCGGCCCTGGTTTTGCGCGCGCATGTAAACCATCAGCGGCTCGAAATAGCGGACCATGGCCCCGCCATCCATTTGCCGGGCGCCGGTGAAGGCTTCGAGCGCATCCGGCCAGGGGCGCGATGCGCCCATTTCCAGCATCGCGTTGAAGCGCTGCCCCACCTCCTCGTTGCCGTACACCGTGCAGCGATGCAGCGGCCCTTCCCAGCCGGCCTGCTGGCAGGCCGCTTCATAGAATTGGAATTGCAGGATGTAGCTGAGGAAATAGCGCAGATACGGCACGTTGTTGGCGATGTGATATTTCGCGCCCGGATCGAAGAATTCCTCCCCGCGCGCGTTCGGCGCCCGGATGCCCTGATACCGCTCGCGCAGCTCCCACCAGGCGGAATTGTAATTTTCCGGCGTGATGCGCCCGTCAAACACCTGCCAGCGCCACTGATCCATGACGAGCGCGAACGGCAAGAACGAAATCTTGCCCAGCGCCTGCTCCAGCAGCAGCGAAATATCGGCGCTGGCCGGCGGGATCTGGTTGCGGCGCAGAAGGCCAATATCGACCAGATATTGCGGCGTGATGTTCAGCGCGATGAAATCGCCGATGGCTTCATGGAAGCCGTCATGGGCGCCGTTCTGATAAAGATACGGCTGATTGCGATAGGCGCGCTGGTAGTAATTGTGCCCGAGTTCGTGGTGGATGGTCTGGAAATGCTCCGCATTGATCTGGATGCATTGCTTGACGCGGATGTCCTCCTGGCTGTCGAGATCCCAGGCTGACGCGTGGCACACCACATCCCGGTCGCGCGGGCGCGTGAGCAAGGAGCGCTCCCAGAACGTCTCCGGCAGCGCATCGAGCCCGAGCGAGGTGTAGAACGTCTCCGCCGTGCGCGTCATGCGCACCGCATCGTAATTGGCGCGCGTGAGCAATTGGGTGGTGTTGTAGATTGCGCGCGCGTTGGCCGGGCGCACGATCGGCATCAGCGTGCCCCAATCCTGCGCCCACATATTGCCAAGCAGATCGGCGCGGATCGGCTGATCAAGCGGCACGACCGCATCGCCCAATTGCCGGTTCAGCCCCGAACGCACAAAGCAATGCAGCTCCTCATAGAAGGGCTGCAATTGGCCCCACAGGCGTTCGACCTCCCGTTCCATATCGGCGGCGGGCATGTCGTAATTGGAGAGCCACATCTCGCCGACATTGTCGAAGCCAAGATCGCGCGCGCCCTGATTGGCGATCTCCACCATGCGCGCATAATGCTCACGCATCGGCGCGGCGGTGGCGTGCCATTTGGTCCAGATTTCTTCAAGCCGGGCCGGATTGCGCTCCGTGCCCATCAGCGTTTCGAGCTCATCGAGCGTGACTTGCCGGCCTTGGTATTCGATACGTCCGGTCGAATAGATGGAGGAAAGCCGCGTGGTGATTTCCGCCAGTTGCGCGGCCGCGCCTTCGGTTTGCGGGGCCGGCATCGTCAGCGAAAGACGCAGCATGTCCACGCGGCGGCGCAGCTCGGGCGGCAGATCCGCATCGGAAAAACGGCCCGCGCCGCTGGCGAGCCGCACGCGCGCCTCGGTGCCTTCCGCATCCGTGCGCTGGAGCAGCCATTCGGTGTCGTAATTGATGTAGGTCTGATAGACCCAGGCGATGCGCGCCTCGTATTCCGAGCGCGTGGCCAATTCAGCTTCCGCACTTTCGATATAAGCGCGCGCTTCATCAGCCGCGGAGGCTGCCGGCGCATCTGTGGTTTCGGCGGTGTGTGCGCATGCAGCAAAAGCGGCGATCGCTAAAAAGCAGCCGGCGGCGCGCCAAAGCGGTTTTGAAAGCATCTGCCTTCCCCTTGAATTTCCCTTGAGGGCGTTTTGAGCCGCAGCCGGCGCGATTACAAGCCTTCCGCGGCGAGCCACTCAATCCCATCGGCGGACATCATAAACACGGCCGCGTCTCGCCGCTGCGCGCCGATGGCGGCGAAAAATCTTTGCGCCGTTTCGTTCTCGACCCCGGTGGTGATCGCCAGCTCCCGCGCGCCCAGCGCGCGCGCCCGGCGCGCCACCGCCGACATCAGCTTCCGCGCCAGCCCCAGCCGCCGCGCCTCAGGCGCCACATAGAGTTCGCACAGCGTCACCCCTGGGCACGCGCGGCGGAAATCGTAACTGGTGGAGATCACCGCCAGCGCCGTGGGCGCTGCATTGCGCCCCGGTTCAGCCAACCAGACCTCGAACAAGGGATTGGAGCCAAACGCATGCGCGCGCACGCGATCGATTTCAAGCGCGGACAGCGCGCCCTCCTCAGCCGCGGCGGCGGCGGCGAGGCTTGCGATGGCGGCGCTATCGCGCTGAACGGCGCGTCTGATCTGCACGGCGTTTGCTCCCGCCGCGATTTAAGCCGCCGAAACGCCGCGCGCGCAAGCGATCACATATCCGACCAGGGGCCGATGGGGCGATCTTCGTTCCGTTCCCAATCGCCAGTATCGCGCCGCGAGAGAAAAGCCCCAAGCAGAGTCAGGGCGACAACCAGCCCCACCGCGACGAGGAACCAAAAAAACATCGCTTCGCTCCCAACGGCGCTTAGCCGCTATCTGAACGCGCCTTCGCCCGCTCTTCGATGCTCAACACCCGAGTGCGAACGCGATAGTGCGATGGTTTCCGCCTTTAGCCAACCCTTGCGCGCGACGGGCGAACCCGCCGCAGCGCAAAAACCCCGGCGCTACCAAAGATCGGCGACGATCTCGGCGCGGCGCTGCATGATCGTGCCGTGCTCCCCGCGGGGGCGAACGATGCGGATGGCGCCATTGGGCGCGCCGGCCTCCACCAAGGCCGCCCGGATGCGCGCGCCGCGCTCACGCATTTCGGCCTCGCCGCGCGCGCGGTTGCCGCGGCTATCGGGGTAGGCGGTGACACGGATCTGGCGCAACTCGCCGCCCGCGGCGGTGCAGGCGTTCACATGCTCCATGAGCCGGCCGATCAGCGGATCCGAAAGCGGCTGCAGCGTTGCTGATTCCTCGGGGAAATAGATCGTCACCGATTGGGTGGCGCATTCGGCGCGCGGCGAAATCGGCGCATCCGGCGCCGGATCAAACCCGGCGCACGCCCCCGCCAGCAGCAGCAAACCGAACGCACCCGCCCGCAGGCCAGATTGAATCATGCCGTCCTCCCCTCGAAGCAGGCTATTGTGGTCAAGCCGGGGGCAAAGGCAATCGGCGCGGCTAAACCCGATGCGCCTCGGCCACGCGATAGGTCATGATATCCCCATCCGCCTCGCGCACGGTGACGTACTCGCCGGGGCGAAACTCCTTCGCGCCAAGCTTGAAGAGCGGCTCTTCGGGGCCCTCATCGGCCTCGTCATACCAGAAATACCAATTCTCCCCGCGATGGCGCAGCCAGCCATCCGAGATCGGCTCAAGCGGCTGAAACCGGCGCACGGTGCACGCCTCACGCTTCTCGCGCCAGAGCGTCGGGTCCAGCAGATTGTCCGCATTGAGCGGCGCCATGATCACATAGCCATAATCATCGTTCCCATCGGGGTAGCCGGCGTCCGGGTTGCGCCCGAGCCGCAAAATCACGCGTGTGAGGCCAATCATCAGGTGTTCCTTTCGGCGAACCCGCTTATCCAACCCGCCAGCTCATCCTACATTGAGCCAACGCAACCTTGAGGCAAGCGCATGGCGCGCACCGCGCGACACTCCAACGCCCCGCCCGCCCCGCGCGCCTGGCAGCGCATGCTTTCGGGGCGGCGGCTTGATCTGCTCGATCCCTCCCCGCTCGACGTGGAGATCGAGGATATCGCCCATGGCCTTGCGCGCGTGGCGCGCTGGAACGGGCAAACCATCGGCAAGCACGCCTTCTCCGTGGCGCAGCACTCGCTGGTCGTGGAGGATATCTGCCGCAAACTCGCGCCCGAATGGGATAAGAAGCGCCGCCTGATGGCGCTGCTGCACGATGCGCCCGAATATGTGATCGGCGATATGATCTCCCCGTTCAAAGCCGCGCTGGGGCTCGATTACAAAGCTTTTGAGGCCAAGCTCGAAGCGGCCGTGCATCTGCGCTTTGGCCTGCCGGTGCAGATGCCGGCCATCGTGAAAACCACGATCAAGCGCGCGGACATCATCTGCGCCTATTTTGAAGCGGTGCAGCTCGCCGGCTTCACCGAGGCTGAAGCCAAGCGCTTTTTCGGCGCCCCGCCGCGCGGCATGGCGCTGAAACTCAAGCCGATGGAAACAGCCGCGGTGCAGGAAGCCTTTCTCAAGCGCTTCCGCTCTCTCATCGATCCGGCGTAAAGTTTCGCGCATGCGCATCACACGAGCACACCCATGAGCGCGCCCCGCGTGGTGCTGGGGCTTTCGGCGGCCATCGTGGCTGTGACGGAGGATATGCCCTTCGTTGTCGTCACCCATGATGACGACAACACCGCGGGCCTGCCGTTCGGCCCGTTCGACCCCGCCGGAGACCGCACGCTCGAACTCTCGCTGCGCCGCTGGGTGGCCGAACAGACCGGCTTTGACATCGGCTACGCCGAGCAGCTCTACACCTTCGGCGATCGCGGCCGCGAAACGCCGCTGCCGGATATGAAGGGCGCAGGGCCCGACCGGCTGATCTCGATCTCCTATCTCGCGCTCACGCCCACGCGCGCGGTGCTGAACCGGGCCGGCGCGCAATGGCAGAGCTGGTATGATTTCTTCCCTTGGGAAGATTGGCGCGAAGGCCGCCCCGCCCTGATCGACAAGGTGATCGCGCCGCAGCTTCTGCAATGGGCGCAGGCCGCGCCAGCGCAGAGCGCCGATCGCCGCAATCGCGCGCGCCTCGCCTTCGCGCTCGACGGCGCGGTGTGGAACGAAGAGCGCGCGCTGGATCGCTACGAATTGCTCTATGAAGCCGGCCTTGCGCCGGAAGCGCCGCGCGATCAGGCGCGCTTTGAAAACAAAGCCGCCCCGCCCATGATCCGCGCGCCGGGCCTGGGCGAGCCGATGGCCTCAGATCACCGCCGCATCCTCGCCACCGCGATTTCACGCCTGCGTGCGAAAATCAAATACCGGCCTGTCGTGTTCGAGCTTGCGCCCGAGCTGTTCACGCTGCTGCACCTGCAGCGCCTGGTCGAAGCCATCGCCGGGCTTTCACTGCACAAACAGAATTTCCGCCGCTTGCTGGATCGGACCGGCTTGGTTGAAGGCGCCGGCCAATTCGACGCGAGCGCGGGCGGGCGCCCCGCCGAACTTTTCCGCTGCCGGCTTGAAACCTTGCGCGAGCGCCCAGTCGGCGGCGTGCACGTGCCGGCCCCGCGCGACTAAACTTGGACCGCCGGCGCCCTCGCCGGCAGCGCTTTATCCGTTTGCGCCGGCGCTTGAAGCAAATGGCCATGCCGGCGAGGGCGCCGGCGGTCCAAGAAGCTTCAGCTCACCGGCGCATCCTCGGCCGGCCCATAGCGCAGCGGATCGACACGCAAGCCCTGCACCATCACTTCATAATGCAAATGCACGCCGGTGGCGTTGCCGGTTGCGCCCATGCGCGCCATCGGCGCGCGCGCGGGCACGAACATGCCCGGCGCCAGGCGCGGATCGATTTCAGCGAGATGAGCATAGAGCGTGCGCACGCCATGGCCGTGATCGAGCTCAACCACGTTGCCATACGCGCCGCGCCAGCCCGCATGCGTGACCCAGCCATCGGCCGCTGCATAGATGAACCCGCCGCCGCGATTGGCGAGATCGAGCCCGACATGTTCGCGGCCCGCGCCGCCCATGGAATTGCGCCAGCCGAAACCAGATGAAAGACACGCCGCCTCGGTGGGGTTGCGCAGCAGCGCGCCGGCGGGCGTGTGCATGTAGGGGCTATAGCGCAGCGCCTCTCCGCGCGCGCCGATCTCGCCAAGATTGGAGCCCGCCCCGTTATTGCAGACGAACAATTCGCCATGCAGCGGCGCAAACGGCGCGCTTGCGTAAAAGCCCGCCGCTGGGCGCCTGCTGATACGGCGCGGGCGGATAATGCCGCACGATCGGGCGCCGGCGATGAGGCGCATGCGGCCATCGTGCAAAGCGCGGCGAAACCCGCAAAAACCCGCCAAAACATGATCCCGAACCTTACCGCACGCCCCGCCAAACCAGTTTGGCCGCAACGGCTGAATGCAATCTGAACAGCGCGGCGAAACAAGGTTTCAATGCAGTTAGGGTTAAAGCAACGGACTTTAAATTCGCCTCAGGTCGATGGCGGGCTCTGAGCGAATTTAAAGTCCAAAAGTTGCTTTAGAAAACTTTGAATCTAAAGCGTCTTTGAGGACTTAAATGCGACGCGGGTGGTTGGTCCATCGTGTGGGTCGCATTTAAGTCCCGACGCTTTAGCTGACCGGCGCCCGCCGCGGCGCGCGGCGTGAGCGTCCACCAGCGCGCAGGCGCGTTCATGCGCTCAGCGCCCACGCCCGCCTCCGCGCCCGAGCCGAAGAACACATCCCCGCGCAGCGGTCCGCGCCGGATCGCCCCGCCGGTATCTTGCGCCACCAGCAAGCGACGGAACGGCGCGTTGTCGTATGCGCCGTCCACGAACACCACCGCGCCATAAGGATGAAACGCGGGGTCCACCGCAATCGAGCCCATCGCCGTCAGCGGCACGCCCGCCGCGCCGCGCGGGCCGGCGGAAGGATCGGTGATCACTTCTTCCTGGAAGAAAACGTAGGATGGATCAGCGTTCAGCGCCGCGCGCGTGGCCTCGGGCCCGCGCGCATCGCTCCAGCTGCGGAATTGGCTCCAACTCGCGCTCGGCAATTCCCCTGCATCGCGCAGCACGCCCAGCGCGGAGCGCCAGCGATAGCCATTCTGCGCCGCATAGGCGGCGCGCACCTGCTCGCCATCCGGAAACGCCAGCCGGCCCGAGCCTTGGATCTGCAGATTGTAAACATCCACCGGATGCGCATACGCGAACGCCCGCTCCGGGTCGGCGCTGATCTCCGCACGCGGCCAATAGGGGCGCACTTCGTTGCCGACAAACCGCCCCGTCAGCGCGCGCGGCGCGCCGCGCAGGGTTTCACTGTCATAGGCTTCAGCAAACGCGGCGAGGTTGACGGTGATCATATCGTCCGGCTTGCGCAGCAAGGGCGCGGCGAACATGCCCTCAGGCGCACGCCGCGCTTGGACAATCGGCTCGTAATACGCCGTCAGCCGCGCATCGCCCGCGCCGCTCACGGCGTGCGGCGTAAAGTGAGCCTCGAAGAACGCCCGCTCCCGCCCTGGCGCCACGCTTTGCGCCGCCGCGCACGCCGGCGCCCAATCGCGCACCAGCCCGCCATAAAGGCCTCCACCCGGCAGCGGCTGATCAGCCCCGCGCAAACGACGCCCCTCGCAAGAGCGCCGGAACGCCAGCAGCGCCGGCGCGTGATCGGCTTCGGCCCAGCCCGGCACCGCGTCAAAGCCCACCGGCGTCAGCGCAAAGGGCGTCTCCACCGGGGTCGGCGTTGGCGGCGGCCGGCTGGCGCAAGCGGCGAGCAGCGAAACGGCGGCGATCAGCAAGAAGCGGCGCATGAAAATCCTCCGGCGAAGGCCGCCACCTTTTGCGCCAAGCGCGCGCCAACGGAAAGGCCAATGGGCTTGAGGGCGCCCGCCGCGCTTTTCCTTGCCATCGCCCGCCCTGCGCGCTAGTTTTAAGACACTTATGCTACAAGTGAGCATAAGCAGGGTCGGGGCGCTTGCGCTTGGGTTTTCACACCCCACATATGCTCCGACTGAGCATAAATGCCCATTTCGGGCGCTTGGAGGCCGCAGCATGGCCCGGATTATCGACGCACCGCTCACCACCGGCGAAGGCTGGGGCTGCGACCCGCGCGCGGTCCACGGCCAATGGGGCGCGCTCGACGCCGCCGCGCGGCGCGGGCTGCACTACACGCCCGAGGTCCAGGCCGAAACGGCCCCGCTCTATGAGAAGGTCCGCCACGTGATCCCGGCGATCGAATGGCCGGCCTACGCCCCGCTCATCAGCGCGATCAACAAGATCAAGAAGCAGAAGAACGCGGTGATCCTCGCGCACAATTACATGACGAGCGAGATTTTCCACTGCGTCGGCGATTTTCGCGGCGACAGCCTCCAACTCGCACGCGAAGCGGCCGAAACCGATGCGGATGTGATCGTCCAAGCCGGCGTGCACTTCATGGCCGAAACGAGCAAAATCCTCGCGCCGGAAAAAACCGTGCTGATCCCGGACATGCGCGCCGGCTGCTCGCTCGCCGCTTCGATCACCGGCGCGGACGTGCGGCTGATCAAGCAAAAATTCCCCGGCGTGCCGGTCGTCACCTATGTGAACACCAGCGCCGACGTGAAAGCCGAAAGCGACGTGACGTGCACATCGTCCAACGCCGCCGCGGTGGTGGAATGGGCCGCGCGCGCGTGGAACACCGATCGCGTGATCCTCATCCCCGATGAATACCTCGCCAAGAACGTCGCGGCGCAAACCGGCGTGAAGATCATCGCCTGGAAAGGCCGCTGCGAGGTGCATGAGCGCTTCACCCCGGAAGATATCGCCGAACTGCGCGCAGCCCATCCGGGCGTCGTCGTGCTCGCGCACCCCGAATGCCCGCCCGAGGTGATGGCCGCCGCCGATTTCGCCGGCTCCACCGCGGCGCTGCAGGATTATGTGGTCGAAAAGCGCCCCGGCAAAGTGGTGCTGCTCACCGAGTGCTCGATGAGCGACAACGTGGCCGCCGCCGCGCCGGACGTGGATTTCATCCGCCCGTGTAATCTCTGCCCTCACATGAAGCGCATCTCTCTGGAAGCGATCTATGACGCGCTGGTGGAGATGCAGCATGAGGTGCTGATCCCCGAAGACGTGCGCGTGCGCGCCAAGGCGGCGATCCAAGCCATGCTGGATCTGCCGAAAGAAAAGCCGCGCGCGTTTGAGACGGGCCTCGCCCCGGTTGAGGTCGAACTCGTCTAACCGGCGGATGCCCGCTTTGCAGCCTTCGTTTCAAAGCCAGCGCGCCCCGCGCCATGCGTAGCGATGTGATCATCGTTGGCGCGGGGCTCGCCGGGCTGTTCCTGGCGCTCAAGCTCGCCCCCCGGCGCGTCACCGTGCTGGCGCAGGCGCCGCTTGGCCAAGCCTCCTCCTCCGCTTGGGCGCAAGGGGGCATGGCCGTGGCGCTCGCCTCCAGCGACGATCCGGCGCTGCATGCGGCGGACACCATCGCTGCGGGCGCGGGCCTGGTCGATCCCGCCATCGCGCGCCTCATCGCCGATGAAGGCCCCGCGCGCGTGACCGATCTCATCGCGCTTGGCGTGCCGTTCGATCGCTCCCCCGATGGCGCGCTGGCGCAAAGCTTGGAGGCCGCGCACTCGCGCCCGCGCGTGGTGCGCGTGGCGGGCGATCTCGCCGGCAAGGCGATCATGGATGCGCTGATCGCGGCCACGCTGGCGGCTGCGCACATCAAGGTCATCGACGGCGTGCGCGCGCATACGCTGCTGACGGATGCGCAAGGCGCCGTGCGCGGCGTGCGCTGCGCCAGTGCGGACGGCAATGTGGATTTCACCGGCGCGGAAGTCGTGCTCGCCACCGGCGGCGCGGGCGGGCTCTATGCCGTGACCACCAATCCGAAGGAATCGCGCGGCGCCGGCGTTGCGATGGCCGCGCGCGCCGGCGCATTGATCGCCGATCCTGAGTTCGTGCAATTTCATCCCACCGCACTCGATGTGGGCCGCGACCCTGCCCCGCTCGCCACCGAAGCGTTGCGCGGCGAAGGCGCGCTGCTGGTGAACGGCAAGGGCGAAAGCTTCGTTTCCGAACTTGCGCCGCGCGATGTTGTGGCGCGCGCGATCCATCTCGAGCGCGAATCCGGGCGCGGCGCCTTCCTCGACGCGCGCGCCGCCATCGGCAGCCATTTCCCGACGCATTTCCCCACCGTGTTCGCCGCCTGCCAGGCCGCCGACATCGATCCGCGCCGCCAGCTCATCCCGGTTGCGCCCGCCGCGCATTATCACATGGGCGGCATCGTCACGGACGCGTGGGGCCAGACTACGCTGAATGGCCTTTCAGCCGTGGGCGAATGCGCCTCCACCGGCGCGCATGGCGCGAACCGCTTGGCGTCGAACTCCCTGCTTGAAGCTGTGGTGTTCGCCCATCGCATCGCCGCGCGCTTGCGCGAAAGCAATGCGACAGAGCCATCGCACGAGGCGCTGCACGCTAGCCCGCTCAATCCCCTGCCCGCCGATCTGCGCGACGCCTGGCGCGCGCGCATGCAACGCTGCGCCTCCGTGGTGCGCGATGCGGGCGGCCTCGCCGGCGCGCTCACGCAGCTTGATGCGGACGAAAACGCCGTCGGCCCCACAAATTCTTTCACAATCATCCGCCTTATCTTGACCGCAGCGTTTGCACGCACCGAAAGTCGCGGCGGCCATTTCAGGAGCGATTTCCCCGATGCCCACGCGCCGGCCCGCACTTTCCTCACACGACCGCCTCATCCCGCCGCTGCCGGATGTGATGCTTGAGCCGATCGTGCGGCTGGCGCTGGCCGAAGATCTCGGCTCAGCCGGCGATGTGACGACAGACGCGCTGATCGATCCCGAAGCGCAAGGCCGCTGGGCCGTCGTGGCGCGGCGCGCGGGCGTGATCGCGGGGCTCGACGCCGCCATGCTGGCCGCCTGGCTGATCGACACCGATCTGGAATTCGCCATTGCAGCCGGAGACGGCGCGCGCGTGAGCGGCGGGCAAACCGTGCTGCAAATCGCCGGCAGCGCCCGCTCCATGCTGATGGCCGAGCGCACGATGCTCAATTTCCTCGGCCACCTCTCCGGCATCGCCACGCTGACGCGCCAGTACGTTGATGCGGTGAGCGGCATGGGCGCCCGCGATCGCCTGCACGCGCAAAACCACGCCGGGCCTGCGCGCGCTGGAAAAGCGCGCGGTGCGCCTAGGGGGCGGCGGCGCGCACCGCTATGGCCTTCACGATGCGATCCTCATCAAAGACAATCACGTCGCCGCCGCGGGCGGCATTGGCGCGGCGCTCGAACGCGCGCGCGGCAGCGCCAATCATTTGTGCGCGATTGAGATCGAGGTGGATTCGCTGGAGCAGCTCAAGCAGGCGCTGCCCTTCGCGCCCAGCGTGGTGATGCTGGATAATTTCTCGATCGCGGATTTGAAAACCGCCGTGAAGCTGGCGAACGGCAAGGTGTTGCTGGAAGCCTCAGGCGGCATCACGCTGGAAAACGTGTTCGCCGTGGCCGAAACCGGCGTGGACGTGATCAGCATCGGCGCACTGACGCACAGCGCGCCAAGCTTGGATTTGGGCTTGGATGTGTTGTGAGCAATCGCGAAGCTTGGCGCCTGCTCTTTCCCACATGGGGCCGGTTTTTCACCTTCGCCTTCCGCACGCACTTTCCATATGTCGCGCTGCTGTCGGCGGCATTGATGTCTATCGGCAAGGACTCGAATGAGCCGTTGGTGTTTTTTATTCCCGCCGCCGCGACGCTCGTTTACCTCTTGGCGCTGATCTACAAGATGTTTGCGCTGCGAAGCGAAATTCGCCGGGACGAAGGTTTCCCCGCCCAATACCTCGCCATGACAGATGCTGAACGCCGCGCCTATTTCCGCAAGCGCGGCCTTAAGGTTGACCTCAACGGCCTCGACTTCAGCACATAGCGGCCCGCGCGCGCTCTAGCGCTTCCGCAGCACCCGCTCGGTGCTCGCAGGGTATTTCTCCAGCAGCGCGGCAGGCCGGATCGGGCGCTTCACCAGCTCGCCGCCGCAATTGGGGCACGCCCCGCCAAGCGCCCCCTCCGCGCAATCAGCGCAGAAGGTGCATTCAAAGCTGCAGATGCGCGCGGCTAGGCTTTCGGGCGGCAGATCCGCGTCGCACGCTTCGCAATTGGGCTTGAGCTTGAGCATAGGCGATCAAAGCGCCAAGCGCGCGGCGCTGGCAAGCCATGCTGCGCCGCACGCGCGCTTGACGGATCGGCCAACACAGAAGAGCGTTCGCGCCCATGGCCGAGCAGAAAACCATTTTCATCACCGGCGCAGGCTCCGGCATTGGCCGCGCCACAGCGCAGCTCTTTGCCGAACGCGGCTGGTTTGTCGGCCTCTCCGATATTGACGCCAAGGGCCTTGCCGAAACCGCAAGCCTTTTGCCCGAAGGCCAGCGCATCTCCATCGCGCTCGACGTGCGTGATCGCCACGAATGGGCGCGCGCGATCGATACGTTCGGCCAAGCCACCAATCGGCGCATGCATGTGCTGTTCAACAATGCGGGCGTCGGGCGCGGCGGGCTGATTGAAGAGATGAAGGATGAGGACATCGATCTTGTGCTCGATGTGAACCTCAAGGGCGCGATCAATGGCGTGAACGCGGCTTTGCCTTTGCTGCGCGAAACGGCGGGCGCGCGCATCGTCAATGTCGCTTCCGTCGCCGGAATTGTCGGCGCGCCGCGTTTGGCGGTGTATTGCGCAACAAAGTTCGGCGTGCGCGGTTTAACCGAAGCGCTCGATGCTGAGTTCGCGCGCTACGGCGTGCGCGTCACCAGCCTCATGCCTTGGTTCATGGATACGGCGATCCTGGATAATTCCAGTGATGAAGGCGCAAACCGGCGCCTGCGCGATCACCTCAACGAAAACAAAACCCCGATCTACCCGGTGCGCATGGCCGCAGAGCGCGCCTGGGATGCGGCCCATGGCGATGGCCTGCACTACATGGTCGGCAAGGAAGCCGAGCGCGCGCGCTTTGCCGCGCGCTTCTTTCCCAACGCGGTGCGCAAGCGCATCCGCCACTCCATGGGCGATGAGTAAAACTTAGGCTTCGGTATCGGCCGCGGCGACCACCACCGGTTCGGCGGCCGGCGCAGCGGGCTTGGCCGCCGCTTCAACTTCCACCACCGCCTCATTCAGCTCCGCCGCGTCCTCTTCCACCGCGCGCTCCACAGCATAGCTGCGCATCGACGCCCGGCGGCGGGCCAGCGCTTCCTGATAGGTTGCGCGCTCAGCCCGGTTGGGGAAGCGATAGAAAACGTGGCTGCCGATATTGGTGGTTTCCACCAGGCCCGAATTCCACACCGGGTTCACCGCATGGGTGTGATAGTGCGTGGCGTTCTGGGTGATGGGGCGATGATAGCCCAGCAGCATCGCCGTGGCGGTGCGCTGCGCGCGCTCCCAGCCCCGCCCGCGCGGGCGCTGATTAAGCGAGCCGTCGCAGGTGAAGGTGAATTGGCAGCCCGTTACCCGGGTCGAGCCCTGATAGACGACTTCGCAGATGGTGTTCGGGTAAGCCGAGGAGCGGACGCGGTTCATCACCACCTCGGCCACGGCCACCTGCCCGCGCTGGCTCTCGCCGCGCGCTTCATAATAGATGGCTTGCGCCAGGCAGCGCTGCTCACGCGGGTTCACCGCTTGCTCCGGCACGGCGTTGGGCGCGGCCACGCTCGGGGCGGCGCTCGGCCCGCGCAGCACGGCCTGGAGCATCATGGCGCGCGTGTCGGCGCTTTCAAACATCGGCGCACGGCCGCGGGCGCGCAGCCCGTCCCCGCCGTGGAACGCCGTCAGCTCGACGCGGACGTCGGGCTCGATAACCTCGCCTTGGGCGAGTTGTTGCTGCAATTCAGCCTGGAACGCCGAGGAGCGCGCCGCCCATTCAGCGCCTTCGCGCTGGGCGGCCGCGCGGTCCGCGATCACCGGCATGGCCACGGCCGCAGCCGCAAGGCACATCACCGTCGCTGCGCCTTGGCGCACAGCCATCGGATTCCGTTCGATCTCAACCATCACTTGGGTCCGAATCTCGCCCGCAAGATGAGCCAGTCGTTCCCAGAACAAACGCAAATGCATTAAGCCCCACTTAACGACGTCCAGTTTTGGCACAGATGCCGACCAGACCTGTCGCAGATACCCAAAGCCTTGTGCGCGCGGCTTATCCTGCCGCGAAGCCGCCGGGGGATACATCAGCGGCTCCCGAGGGGCGATTGACTTTTTGTTCATATCCCTGAAACCGCCGTTACACTTGGCCATTACTCGCTGGGGTGCGTCACCCCGGCCACAGCCCCAAGGGGCCCACAGGGCATGGCCTTGCGGGATTCTGTGCCGATTCACCGAAAACGGTATTCGAGCGCCTGCGCCGTCGCGCCATGCGCGAATCCTGGCGGCGCTTTGCAGACGCCGGCAGGGGCGAACGCGCTTCGACAGCATCCGCCGCGCCCAAGATTAGGTGCAGCGCAGCATATTTGGCGCGATCGGGGCGATCAGCGGCGGCCAAGGCGGTTCATCCCAACGCGCGGCCAGCCCCGTTCGTCGGCTAGCCGCTACGAGCCGCGGCGCGCCTGGGCGCGGTAGCGGGACGAACGGTCCTGGGGAAAAGTTTACCGCCGGGCGTTCGTTCCGCTTTGTTTATTAAATTTTCGCAATCTTAGCGGCGGAGCGCCGCCTGTGCGGCAGCCAAGCGCGCAATCGGGGTCCGATACGGCGAGCAGGAGACGTAATCGAGCCCCGCCGCATCGAAGAAGGCCACCGATTGCGGATCCCCGCCGTGCTCGCCGCAGATGCCGAGCTTGAGATCGGCGCGCGCGGCGCGGCCGCGCTCCACCGCAAGCTCCACAAGCTCGCCCACGCCCTCGGCGTCGACCGTCACGAACGGATCCGCGCCCAGCATCCCCTTGTCCACGTACGCGCCGAGGAATTTGCCGGCGTCATCACGCGAAAGCCCCATCGTGGTTTGCGTGAGATCGTTGGTGCCGAAGGAGAAGAATTCCGCAGCTTCGGCAATCTCTTTCGCACGCAGCGCCGCGCGCGGCAGCTCAATCATGGTGCCGACGAGATAATCCACCTTGCGCCCGCGCGCGGCGAACACATCAGCGGCCACCGCATCGACGCGCGCTTTGAGCGTGACGAATTCCTTCTTCGAGATCACGAACGGGATCATGATCTCAGGGATCGGCGCCTCGCCCGCTTCGGCGCGGTCGCACGCCGCTTCAAACACCGCGCGCGCCTGCATGTCGTAGATTTCGGGATAGACGATCGCCAAGCGGCAGCCGCGGAAGCCCAGCATCGGATTGCTCTCGGCCAGATCCTTCGAGCGGGCGAGCAGCGCTTTCGCATCGAGCCCCGTGGCTTTGGCCACATCGGCGCAATCTTCTTCGGTGTGCGGCAGGAATTCATGCAGCGGCGGATCGAGGAAGCGGATCGTCACCGGGCGCGCGCCCATGGCCGCGAAGATGTCCGCGAAATCCTTGCGCTGGTGCGGGAAGAGTTTGTCGAGCGCGGCGATGCGCGCCTTTTGGCTTTCGGCCAGAATCATCTCGCGCACGGCGGCGATGCGTTCGGCGTCGAAGAACATGTGTTCGGTGCGGCAAAGGCCGATGCCTTCGGCGCCGAATTTCACGGCTGTCGCCGCATCTTCCGGCGTTTCGGCGTTGGCGCGTACTTTGAGGCGGCGCGCCTTATCGGCCCAGGCCATCAGCGTGCCGAAATCGCCAGTGAGCTCAGGCTGCACCATCTCCGCCGCGCCCATGATGACTTCGCCGGATGAGCCGTCCACCGTGATCGTGTCGCCCTTTTTGATGACGCGCCCGAGCGCGCGAAACTCGCCCGCCTTTTCGTCGATGCGGACATCGCCCGCGCCGGACACGCAAGGCCGGCCCATGCCGCGCGCCACGACGGCGGCGTGGCTCGTCATGCCGCCGCGCGCGGTGACGATGGCCTTGGAGGCGTGCATGCCGTGAATATCTTCGGGGCTGGTTTCCTCGCGCACGAGGATCACCGCCTGCCCGTCCGCCGCGAGCTTTTCGGCTTCATCGGGATCAAACACCACAACGCCCACCGCCGCGCCGGGCGACGCCGGCAAGCCCTTGCAGATGATGTCGCGCTGATAGCCCTCGGCGATTGTCGGGTGCAGCAATTGATCGAGCGCCGCCGCATCCACGCGCAGCACCGCCTCGTTTTCGCTGATCAGCTTTTCTTCCACCATATCGACGGCGATTTTCAGCGCGGCCTTGGCCGTGCGTTTGCCGTTGCGGGTTTGCAGCATGTAGAGCGTGCCGCGTTCGACGGTGAATTCCAGATCCTGCATGTCGCGATAATGCGCTTCGAGCTTCTGGTAGACAGCCACCAGTTCGGCGAACACCTTCGGCATCGCCTCTTCCAGCGATTCACCGCTCTCGCCCATTTCCTCACGCGCGGCTTTGGTCAGCGCGCGCGGGGTGCGGATGCCGGCGACGACATCCTCGCCCTGGGCGTTGATCAGGTATTCGCCATAGAAGCGCTTGGCCCCGGTTGAAGGATCGCGCGTGAAGGCAACGCCAGTGGCCGAGGTGTCGCCCATATTGCCGAACACCATGGCCTGCACGTTGACGGCCGTGCCCCAGCTTTCGGGGATATTGTTGTGCTTGCGATAGAAGATCGCCCGATCGCTCATCCAGGATGAGAACACAGCGCCGATCGCGCCCCAAAGCTGCTCCTTCGGGTCAGCGGGAAACGGCTTGCCGGTTTCGCGCGCGACGATCTTTTTGAACTTGCCGACGATCTCTTTCCAATCGTCCGCCTCCATCTCGACGTCCGAGCGATAGCCCTTGAAATCCTTGTGCGCGCCAAGATCATCCTCGAACGCGCCGTGCTCAAGCTCGAGCACCACGTTGGAATACATCTGAATGAAGCGGCGGTAGGAATCATAGGCAAAGCGCGCATCGCCCGAGAGCTTGGCCAGGCCCTCGACGGTTTCGTCGTTGAGGCCAAGGTTCAGCACCGTGTCCATCATGCCCGGCATCGAGGCGCGCGCGCCCGAGCGCACGGAAACCAGCAGCGGGTTGGCCGGATCGCCGAACCTCTTGCCAGCCTTTTGCTCCAGCGAGGCCAAGGCGGCCTCGACCTGCCCGGCGAGCTCTGCCGGGTATTGGCGGTTGTTGGCGTAGAACGCGGTGCAGACTTCGGTGGTGATGGTAAAGCCGGGCGGCACAGGCAGCCCAAGACGGGACATCTCGGCCAAATTGGCGCCCTTGCCCCCCAGCAGCGCCTTCATGGAGCTATCGCCCCCGCTCTCGCCGCCACCGAAACCGTAAACCCAAAGCGTTGCCATCATAACCTCATTCCCCCTCTCCCTCGCGGAGAGGGGGTTAGGGGGTGAGGGGCGTTCAAACACGCAGGCGCCTGAGCGTCGGAACGCCCCTCACCCGCCGCTTCGCGGCGCCCTCTCCGCAAGGGAGAGGGCTAAGAGCGCTACCCCTCGATCTTGGAAAAATCCGCGACCTGAGAGAGCGCTTCACGTAACCGGGTGAGCAGCAAAAGTCTATTGCGGCGCAGCAAGGGATCTTCGGCGTTAACGAGGAGTTTTTCAAAGAAAGCGTCCACCGGCGCGCGCAAGCCGCTGAGGGCTTTCATCGCCGCGGCGAAATCTTCGCCTTCCACAGCCGACCGCGCGGTCGGCAATGCGCTTTCGAGCGCGGCGTGCAGCGATTTTTCCGCCGCCTCTGTGAGTTTACTCACATCGAGGCCGGCGGCGAGATCAGCCTCGCTGAGCCCTTTGCCCTTCTTCTCCTCGGCCGCGAGAATATTGGCCGCGCGCTTATAGCCCGCGAGCAAATTTTCCCGTCCTCGGTTTTGAGGAACGCATCGAGCGCTTCAACGCGCGCCACGATGCGGACGAGATCGTCATCGCCAAGGGCGAACACGGCGTCGACGAGATCGTGGCGCTTGCCCTGATCGCGGAGTTGGACTTTGAGGCGATCGGCTAGGAAGGCGAGGACGTCAGCGGCGACAGTCCATCCGCGCTGCCAGCCAGGGGCGCCGTCAACGCGCTTCGCACCCATCGCAGCGCGCGCCGCCACGAGTTCAGCATCATCGCCTGCGTAATCGTTCACGCTTCGCCAGAACTGCGGCCACAAGAACGTTTCGACAAGGTCAGCAAACACCTCCCCTTGCGCCGTCGACCGTTGAGACGATGTGCGAACGTTCTGCGACGTTAAAATACGCACAACACCAAGCGCCGCACGCCGCAGCGCATACGGATCGCTACTCCCAGTCGGCTTCTCATCAATAGCCCAGAAGCCCACCAGCGTATCCAGCTTATCCGCCAGCGCCAGCGTCACGGCGACTTTATCGCTCGGCACACGGTCATTGGGCCCGAGCGGGCGGTAGTGATCTTCGATGGCGGCGGCGATGCTTTGCTCCCCCTCGATGGGGGAGCTGTCACGCGCAGCGTGACTGAGGGGGTGAGGCCCGCCGGCTTTTCCAGCAACGCCGCGTGAGGCTGCATCTTCAACGCCGGAGGGCGCACCCCCTCCGGCCGCGAGATAAAGCTGCCGCCCGATCTGGCCTTGCAGCTCAGGAAACTCGCCCACGGTTTCCGTGACCAAATCCATCTTCGCCAGTTCAGCCGCGCGATGCACAAGCGCAGCATCCGCGCCCGTGACGCCGCAAAGCTCAACCGCCAGCGCCTTCACGCGCTCAACCTTATCCCACACGCTGCCAAGCTTTTGGTGGAAGACGATCTTCTTGAGCTTTTTCTTTCCGCTCCTCGGTAAACAGCGGCATCTTGCGATCGCCATCCCAGAAAAAACCGCGCATCGTTCAGCCGCGCAGAAAGCACGCGCGCATTGCCGGCGGCGATGGCTTTGCCGCCATCCTTGGCCTCCACATTCGCCACAATGATGAAATGCGGCGCGAGCTTTTGCGTTTTGGGATCGCGCACCGCGAAATATTTCTGGTGCGTGCGCATGGAGAGGCGGATCACCTCGCCCGGCAGATCAAGGAAGGCCGGGTCCATATCGCCCAGCAGCGTCACCGGCCATTCAACCAGCCCCGCCACCTCTTCCAGCAGCCCCGCATCCTCAACCAGCTCAAGCCCCCTTGCCCGCGCACAACTTCTGCGCCGCTTCAAGGATAATGGTTTTGCGCTCGTCCCGATCGATCAGCACTTTGGCGGCGCGCAGCTTGGCGGCGTAGTCCGCAAAATCCTTCGGCTTAATCGCGCCCGGCGCATGGAAGCGATGCCCCTGCGTTTCCGGCTTTGCGCCCACGCCTTCGATCTCGATCTTCACCGGCGCGCCATCGAACAGGCACAGCACATTATGCAGCGGCCGCACCCATTGCAGATCGCTCACGCCCGAGCGCATCGATTTCGGCCACGGAAACGCGCGGATGATCTCAGGCACGATCTCCTGCACAATCGCCGCCGTGGCCCGCCCCGCGCGCTCAATACGCGCAACGTAGAACGCGCCCTTTTTATCTTCGACCACTTGCGCCTGATCGATCGACGCAAGCCCGGCGCTTTTCAGAAAGCCCGCCACCGCCTGATCGGGCGCGCCCACGCGCGGGCCTTTCTTTTTCCTCGTTCACGTCGGCGGCTTTCGCCGGCAGATCTTCGATCACAAGCCCAAGCCGGCGCGGCGAGGAAAAGGTTTGAATCGCCTTGGCCTCAAGCCCCGCGCCCTTGAGCTTATCGCCCATCAGCCGCGCGAAATCCTCTTCCGCCCGCTTTTGCATGCGCGCCGGAATTTCTTCGGAGAAAAGTTCGATGAGAGCTGGGGCATTATTGCTCCCCCTCGATGGGGGAGCTGTCACGCGCAGCGTGACCGAGGGGGTGAGACCCGCCATCATTCACGATCCTGGCGCGCAAGGCGTCATCCCGACGCCACCGCTCCATGCGCCGATGCGCCGCCGTTTGCATCGCCGCCTGATATATTGCGTCCCACACGCCAGTCTTCGCCTTCACCACATCGACATTCCAAAACCGCAATACGCGATACCCCTCGCGCTCAAGCGCGGCTGTTCGCTGCGCATCGTGCAGCGCCTGGCCGGCCTGCGCATGCTGCGCGCCATCAACTTCCACAACCAGACGCGCCGGATGAGACACAAAGTCGAGCACAGATCCGCCAAACGGCGCCTGCTTGCGCCAATTCAGCGCGGCCAGCTCGCCCTCATGCAACAAACGCCACATCGCGCGCTCGTGCGGCGTTGTTTGCGTGCGCAGCGTTTTTTTGCGCGCGACTTGATCCAGCGCGCCTTGGCGGCGGCGCCCTTGAGCGCAAAGCCTTTGACGCCAGCGGGCGCACCCCCTCCGCCGCTTCGCGGCGCCTCCCCCATCGAGGGGGAGGGCTGGTGCGCGCGCCTCATCTTGCGGCGTCATTGCTGGCTCTCCGCCCAAGCGCTCGCGCAGCCTTTGGCCAGATCGCGCACGCGGGCGATGAAGCTTTGGCGTTCGGTGGGGCTCACCACGCCGCGCGCGTCGAGCAAGTTGAACAAGTGCGACGCCTTCAACGTGTAATCAAACGCCGGCAGCACCGCGCCCGCGTCCAGCAAGCGCTTGGCCGTCGCTTCCGCATCGCCGAACCAGCGCAGGTTTTGCTCAGGATCGCTGAGTTCAAAATTGAAACGCGATTGCTGCTTCTCGTTTTCGAGAAACACATCGCCGTAGGTCAGCGGATACGGGCTGTCCGGATCGTTGAACGGCAGATCGTACACGCGATCAACACCGAACACGTACATCGCCAGCCGCTCAAGCCCGTACGTCAACTCGCCCGACACAGGTCGCACATCGAGCCCGCCGACTTGCTGAAAGTAGGTGTATTGCGAGACTTCCATGCCATCGCACCACACCTCCCAGCCAAGCCCCCAGGCGCCGACAGTCAGGTTTTCCCAATCGTCTTCCACAAAGCGAATGTCGTGCAGCAAGGGATCAATGCCGATGGCGGCGAGCGAGTTGAGGTAAAGCGCCTGCAGGTTCGCCGGGTTCGGCTTCAGGATCACCTGAAATTGGTAATAGTGCTGCAGCCGGTTCGGGTTCTCGCCATAGCGGCCATCCTTGGGCCGGCGCGAGGGCTGCACGTAAGCTGCGCGCCACGGCTTGGGGCCCAGCGCGCGCAGCGTGGTGGCCGGATGCAGCGTACCCGCACCCACTTGCTCGTCATAAGGCTGCAAAATCGCGCAGCCCTCTCCGGCCCAATAGTTTTGGAGCGTCAGGATCACATCCTGGAAACAGCGGGGCGGGCGGTTGGACATGGGGGCAGACGGGTAAAGCCGCCCGCCCCCTTATTCAAGAGTCCATTCAGGCGCGGGCGGGCCCCTTAACGCGCCGGGATGCGCTCAACCGTGACGCCGCGCGCGCGCAGCATCTCGATCACGCTTTCCGGCCCCACCAGATGGCCTGCGCCCACCGCGACGAAATCAACGCCCGAGCCGGCCAATTCCTGCGTCAGCACCTCGACCCAAGCGGCGTTGCGGCGGGTAAACATCGCCTCATACGCTTCGGGGAAATCGGCCCGCATTTCGCCGATCACCAGCGCTTCAAGCGCGTTCATATCGCCGGTTTCCCAGGCCGCGGTCATCGCCTCGACAAGCTCGCCCGCGCTTTCGGCCTCGTCGATCGAATAGATCAGCATTTCCTTCTGCGCCTCATCGCTCAGCCCCGCGAAGAAGCCGATCTGCTCTTCGGCGGTTTCAAACCAGCGCGCCTCACGGCCATTGGCTTGGGTCCAGGCCGAGATGGCGCGGTCAACGCCCGCTTGCGGATCAAAGCCGGCCTGCAGCATCGGGATGATGCTGAGCGTCAGCGAAGCCATCCAGGGCCGCATCGGCTCAAGCGCGCCGGGCGGCAGGCCAAGGCGGGTGTAAAGCGCCGCAAGCCGGCCCTGCTCATCCTCGCTAAGCCAACTCGAGAGCGGCTGATCGGCCGGCGCCATGCCCAGGCGCAGCGCCACTTGTTGGGCGTTCGCTTCGGCTGCGGCGTTGATCTCGGTTTCGGTCCACACCGTTTCGGCGGAATTGAGCGCTGCGTCCACATGCGCGCCGCCCCACGGCTCGCCCGCGCGGCGCAGGTGGATCGTGCCGTAGAGATACATGGTGGAATCGGCATCGCGCGCCACATAGAGCGCGGGGCCCGTTCCATAATCCTGCGCCGCGGGCGTGGTGGCGCAAGCGCCGAGCGCAAGAAGCGCGCAAGCCGCCAGCGCGGCGCGTTTGGTCAGATGTGCAAGCATGGTTTCTCCTTGGCGTGCTTTGATCAGGTAAGAGATGATTATTCCGCCGCTTCGGCGGCGTTGTCGTTTTCGATAAAAATCTGCTCGATCGTGAGCCCGAACACGCGGGCGATTCTGAACGCCAGCGGCAGCGATGGATCGTACTTGCCCGTCTCCGATCGCGTTCACGCTCTGGCGCGAGACATCGAGCCGCTCGGCCAAATCCGCCTGGCTCAATTGCGCTCCGCGCGCAGCACTTTGAGCCGGTTTCTCATTTATAGCGCGCCCGCACGAAGAACGCCGAGACGCCCCAGGTGACGATCACCGCCGGGATCGCCCAGACCAGCGGCAGATGCGGAAAGCCCGCCCAGGCTTCGAGAAAGCCGTAAGCGAACGCCGCCAGCGTCACCACGCCCAGCGTGATGAGCGCAGCTTCGGACTGCACGCGCCGCTGAAATTCATCGAGCGCGCGGAAAAACGTGAGATACGTGCGCAGCATCAACAGCGCCGGCAACACCGGCAGCAGCGCCAGCACGATCACCAGCCATTGCGGCGGGCCCATCTGGCGGATCACCACAACGCCCAGCGCGACGAAAGCCATATAGAGCCCGCCCGCCAGCAGCATGCCGCGCGTATAGCGCCGGCCCGCCTGCTTGGCTCTTTCAGGAAACTCGCAGCTCATTGCCCGCGCTCCTGCCGGGCCGCCGGCATGGCCGCCGCGATCGCCAGCCAATAGGTCCGCAGCTTCTTCCGACCCTTCATCCCCCTGCCTCCGTCGGGCAACCTTGTCCGTTAGACAAGTTTCATTTACATGCCAGAGCAATTCAGTCAAGCACCCTTAGCAAAAAATCCAGCCTGCTTGACGGATTTGCGCTTCACCAGGAATCCGCGCCAAGTGCGGCCATGCGTGGGATTTGCGGGATTGACGAGGCGGGGCGCGGGCCTTGGGCGGGGCCGGTGGTGGCTGCCGCGGTGATCCTGCCGGCCAAGGGCCGCCCCAAGGGGCTGGCCGATTCCAAACAGCTCAGCGCTGAGGCGCGCGAGGAGCTGGCGCTGGCGATCCGGGCTTGCGCCATCGTCGCGGTGGGCCTCGCAGAGCCGGCCGAGATTGATCAGATCAACATCCTGCAAGCCACCTATCTGGCCATGCGCCGGGCCGTGGCGGGGCTGGGCCAGCCCCGGCCGCCGCGTTGATCGACGGCAATTCCGCGCCCGCCGACATGCCCTGCCCGGTGGAAACGATCATCGATGGCGATGCCTACGTCGCCTGCATTTCGGCCGCCTCGATCATAGCCAAAGTGGAGCGCGACCGGATGATGACAGCTCTTTGCGCGCAATATCCGGGCTATGCCTTCGCGCGGCACAAGGGCTACGGCACGCCCGAGCACCAGCGCGCGCTGGCCGAGCTTGGCCCCTCGCCGATCCATCGGCGCAGCTTCAAACCGGTGCGCCTCGCCGCAGGGCAAGCCGCTTAGGCGAAGCGCGGGTGTCGCAGCGCGGTTTACGCAGAGCCCGCGCGCGCCTACTTTCCGCGCATGACGCATTCCCGCACAGGCGCCGATTCAGGCGATCTTTCCGTTCGCTTTGTGCTTTTGCTGTGCCTTGGGCTTTACGCCGTCTACATGGCTTCGGCGCTGCTCATCCCGCATGAGCTCTTGTGGCAAGGCCCCGCGCGCCACCCGGTGACGGGCGAGCCGAACTGGGAGTTCGGCCTTGCGGAGACCTCGCAGAATATCTTCCTCGCGATTGCGCTCGTGATGTCAGCCACGATGCTGGCGCGCTCCAAGAGCACGCCATATCGGATTTGGATGGGCGTTGTATTCCTTGGCGTGCTGTATCTGCTGGGCGAAGAGACAAGCTGGGGGCAGCATTATTTCCGCTGGGGCGTCGGCGGCTGGTTCGCTGACAATAACGATCAACTCGAAACCAATCTGCACAACACCTCGGCGCTGTTCGATCAGCTGCCGCGCAACGTGCTTTATCTCGGCATGGTGGCGGGCGGCATCGTTCATCCGCTGCTGAAATGGGCGCGCAAGGGGCGCGGGCTGATTGATAATCCCTGGTGGTGGGCCCCGACTTTGGCGTCGCTGCCGCCTGTGGTGTTCGCCTTCATCGCCGGCGCGCCGAAATCGATTGATAAAACGCTGACGCGCCTTGGCGTCGAAACTTGGGTCGAGGGCTTCCGGCTGGAAACCTTCATCGGCCGCGCCAGCGAGATGGAGGAATGCTTTATGTATTTCTTCTTCGTGATTTACCTCTGGTCGCTGATGCGGCGGCTCAAGGCGCGGGCGGCGGCGGGCTAAACGCCGCCCAATTCGTTAACGCGAAAAATTTTCTGCACCTGAGTCATTTCGGCCTGTTGATTCCTGATTCGCGTCAAGCGAGAATCCCCGGCTGAGGGGACCACATGAAGCGCCAGGCCAAATCCAAAATCAAAGCCCGCATCGCGGAGGCCCCCACCGATGGCCTGCGCGACACCATTATAGAGGGCGATTGCATCGCCGCGCTCAAGGCCCTGCCTGATGCGTGCGCCGATCTCGTGTTCGCGGACCCGCCCTACAATCTCCAGCTTGGCGGCGGCCTCACGCGGCCAGATCAATCTGTCGTCGATGGCGTCGATGACGATTGGGATAAGTTCGACGATTTCAAATCCTATGATGATTTCACCCGCGCCTGGCTCGCCGAATGCCGGCGCATCTTGAAGCCCGACGGCGCGATCTGGGTGATCGGCTCGTATCACAACGTGTTCCGTCTTGGCGTGGCGCTGCAGGATATGGGCTTCTGGATTTTGAACGACGTGGTGTGGCGCAAGACCAACCCGATGCCGAATTTCAAAGGCACGCGCTTTACCAACGCGCACGAAACGCTGATCTGGGCCGGGCGCAGCAAAGAGTCCAAATACACCTTCCACTACGACGCGCTGAAACTGTTTAATGACGATCTGCAGATGCGCTCGGATTGGACGCTGCCGCTCTGCACCGGCGCTGAGCGCCTGAAGGATCGCGAAGGCCGCAAGGCGCACCCGACGCAGAAGCCCGAAGCGCTGCTGCACCGCATCGTGCTGGGCACCACGAGGCCGGGCGATCTCATCGTCGATCCCTTCTTCGGAACAGGCACCACCGGCGTCGCGGCCAAGCGGCTTGGCCGCCACTATCTCGGCATCGAGCGCGATGCCGATTACGCCAAAGCCGCGCGCGCGCGGCTGGCGAAGGTGGAGCCTGCTGCGGCCGAGGATCTGATGGTTACCAAATCCAAGCGTGAAGAGCCGCGCGTGCCGTTCGGCAACGTGATCGAGGCGGGCTTCATCGCGCCGGGCGATACGCTGATCTCACCGAACGGCAAGAAAGCACGCGTGCGCGCCGATGGCAGCTTGGCGTCAGGTGATGTGACCGGCTCGATCCACCGCGTCGGCGCTTATGTTTCCAACGCGCCCTCCTGCAATGGCTGGACCTTCTGGACGCATGTGGATCGCAAAGGCCGCGAAACCAGCATCGATATTTTCCGCCGCGAAATTCGCAAGCAAATGTCATCCGCGCCCGGCGTGTGACGCAGCGATGACGCAAGCACGGTAGCGATAGGCCGTTTTTCGCCGATTGCAGCGCATGTTGTGCGCTCGTCGTACGACGCACGCACTCCGTCGCAAACGCTGCATGCGGACACATCCAAGCAGCATTTGGCCGGCATCTCCCCCGCGTGAACTTGAATCACTGGGAGATACAAATGAAACACGTATTCGCCGCCGCCATCGCCGCCGCCGCGTTGCTGGCGCCGCTTTCGGCCAATGCGCAAGAGCGCATGAGCGATGCGGCTTTCCTCGCCGCCAATCGCTGCCTTGCTTTTGCTGAGCTGCGCCAATTGGAGGGCGACGGCGCCAATTTCACCGCGCTGCGTGACGCCGCCGAAGCGCGCCGCCGCCCGCCGGCGATCACCGATCAGGTGCGCCAGATCAATCGCGCCACGCGCGCCCGCGCCAACTCGCTGAGCATCGAAGAATTGCGCAGCCGCCGCAACGAAGCGTGTGAGCGCTTCAGCACGCAAGGGCTGGTGCAACTGGGCAGCTCAACTGCGTCGTAATATTGGGAGAGCGCCGCGCATCACGCGCGGCGCTTATTCCGCCGCCATCGCCTGGGCGCGCTGCAGATCAACGCTGACGAGCTGGCTTAAGCCCTGCTCGGGCATCGTCACGCCATAGAGCCGATCCATGCGCGACATGGTGACGGGATTGTGCGTGATGACGATGAAGCGCGTGCGCGCCAGCCGCTTCATCTCTTCCAGCATGCGGCAGAACCGATCGACGTTGGCGTCATCGAGCGGGGCGTCCACCTCATCGAGCACGCAGAGCGGCGCGGGATTGGCGAGGAACACGGCGAAGATCAGCGCCGTGGCCGTGAGCGCCTGCTCCCCGCCTGACATCAGCGAAAGATTGGTGAGCCGCTTGCCCGGCGGCTCGGCGAAAATCTCAAGCCCCGCCTCCAGCGGATCATCGCTTTCGGTGAGCTTCAAATTCGCGCGCCCGCCCTCAAACAGCGTGGCGAACAATTGCGCGAAATGGGCGTCCACTTCCTCGAACGCGCGCGAGAGGCGCAGGCGCCCTTCGTTGTTGAGCTTGGTGATGGCGCCGCGCAGCTTGGCGACGGCTTGGGCCACATCCTCTTTTTCAGTGGTGAGGCTATCGATGCGCGATTGCGCTTCGGCGAGTTCTTCCTCAGCGCGGAGGTTCACCGGGCCTGCGGCGTCACGCTCTGATTTAAGGCGATCGAAGCGTCGCTCAATTTCCGCGAGCGGCCCTTCGCCCAACGCGCTGTGCAGCAGCGCGCCGGCGCGCGGAGCAAGCTCTTCGGGCGCGCAGTCAGTTTGCTCACGCGCGAGCGCGACAACATCCTCGACGCGCTGGCCCGCCGCGCCCGCATGCGCTTCGGCGGCGGCGCGGCGCTCGCGGGCGCTGGCGTGCGCCTCTTCCTTGCCGCGCGCGGCTTCGGCGGCGAGGCGCGCTGCGGTTTCCGCTTCGGCGACAGCATCGGACGCGCTTTTGCGGCGCGCTTCGGCGGCGCCGGCTTCTTCCATCAGCGCTTCGAGCTTGGCGCGCGCTTGCTCAGGCGCGGCTTTGGCCGCATCGCGGCGCGCTTCGATGGCGTCGAGCTCCGCGCTCAGCATTTTGAGCCGCGCGCCGCTGCTATCGATGCGGGCGCGCCATTGCATGGTTTCCGCCGCGATGGCTTTGAGCCGATTTTCGCGCAAGCTGCGTTCGCGCACCAGGCTTTGCGTGGTGGCGGAAGCTTGCGCAGCGGCGGCGCGGGCGGTTTCAACGCTTGCGCGCGCGGCGCTGAGCGCGGCTTCATCCACCGCTTCGCCGGCATCGACGTTTTGCGCTTCGGCCACAGCGGCTTCGGCTTCGGCGATTTCTGCTTGCAGCGTTTGCGCCTGCGTTTGCAGATCGGCGCGGCGCTCGGCTTGGCGCGCGCGTTCGGCTTCCAGGCGATCGATCTCACGCGCGGCGTCGGCCGCTGCTGCGGCGGCTTTCGGCGCGTCCATACGCAGCGTGCGCGCTTTGGAATCGAGCGCGGCGCGTTCGGCTTTGGCGCTTTCCCACGCGGCTTTGGCGCGTTGGAGTTTCTCTTCCGCGCTGGCGAGTTCGGCGCGCGCGGCGGCGAGGCGGTTTTTGTGTTCGAGCCGCGCAGCAGCCGGTTGCGGCGCATCGGCGCGGCGCACGAGGCCATCCCAGCGCCAGAGATCGCCCTCTTTCGAGACGAGCCGCGCGCCGGGCGGCAAGTGCTTGGCGAGGCTTGCGCCCTCTTTGGCTTCGACCACGCCAATCAGCGCAAGCCGCGCAGCGAGCGCGGGCGGAGCTTGACCAAGCCCGCAAGCGCTTGCGCCGCTGGCGGCAGAAGCGGCGCGGGCGCTTCGGCGCCGGCCCAATGCGCGGCGCGGCGGCGTTGGTGGAGACATCAAGATCATCGCCCAGCGCGGCGGCGAGCGCGCGCTCATAGCCGGGCTCGACCTCGATGGCCGCCAGCACGGGCGGAAATTTTTCATTCGCGGGCGGCGCGAGCTTATCGAGCGCACGCACCTCCGCTTCCAATTCCTTCAATGCGCTTTCCGCGGCGCGGAACGGCGCCAGGCGGCCTCATCGGCGGCTTCGGCTTTTTTGAGCGCGGCTTCGGCGGCGTTGAGCGCTTGCCGGGTTTCGCTCGCGGCTTTGCTTGCGGCGTCGGCTTTGGCGCGCGCTGCGTTGAGCGCGGCTTCATCGAGCGGCGCAAGCGATGCGATCTGGCGATCGGCTTCGGCTTTGCGCGCATTGGCGCGCTCAAGCCGGCCGCGCGCTTGGGCTGCAGTTTGCGCCAAGGCTTGGGCGCGGGCGCGGGCGGCGGCGGCGGCTTGGGCGAGCGCCTCGTAGCGCGCTTCGGCCTCAGCGCGCTGCGCGGCGGCTTGTTTCTCAGCGGCTTCTGCGGCGGCGAGCGCGCCATCGGCGCCGGCGGCGGGCGCGAGCGTTTCAGCCTCCGCGCTCAACCGCGTGAGCGCCTCTTGCGCATCGCCTTGCAGCGCTTGTAGCCGCGCGGTTTCATCTTGCGCGCGCTGGGCATCCGCATCGCAGCGTTCGATCGCCGCCTGCGCTTCGGCGAGATCGCGTTCGAGGCCAACGCGCACGCCTTCAAGCCGGCGCAGCACGGCGGCGGCGACGGCCTCCTCTTCCCGCAGCGGGGCGAGCGCCTCGCGCGCATCTTCGGCGCCGCGTTCGGCGGCGCTGGCCTCGGCGGCGGCTTGGGCCACGGCGCGTTCGGCTTCGCGCAGATGCGTTTGCGCTTCGGCGTTGCGCTCACGCGCTTCGATCCAGCGGCGATAGAGCAGCAGCGCTTCGGTTTCGCGCAGCGTTTGCGCGAGGCCGCGATAGCGTTCGGCTTGGCGCGCTTGTTTTTGAGGCTCAGCGCCTGGGCTTCGATTTCCGCCAGCACTTCATCGAGGCGCGTGAGATTGGTTTCCGCCGCGCGCAATTTGAGATCGGCTTCATGGCGGCGTGCGTAGAGGCCCGCGATGCCGGCGGCGTCTTCGAGGATGCGGCGGCGGTTTTGCGGCTTAGCGGCGATCAGTTCGCTGATCTGCCCTTGGCGCACCAGCGCCGGCGAGTTTGCGCCGGTGGCTGCGTCCGCGAACAGCAATTGCACGTCTTTGGCGCGCACCTCTTTGCCGTTGATGCGATAGGTGGAGCCAAGCCCGCGACGGATGCGGCGCGTCACCTCAAGCACATCATCCTTGTGGAACGGCGCGGGCGCGCGGCCAGCGGCTTCGTTCAGCACGAGCGTGACCTCCGCATGCTCGCGCGCGGGGCGGCCCGCCGTGCCGGCGAAGATCACATCCTCCATATCGGCGGCGCGCATGGATTTGGCGCTGGTGGCGCCCATCACCCAGCGCACCGCCTCGAGCAGATTGGACTTGCCGCAGCCATTGGGGCCGACAACGCCTGTGAGCCCAGGCTCAACAGGCGCGCGCGCGGTTTCGACGAAGCTCTTGAAGCCCGTGAGGCGAAGCTCTGTGATGTTCACGGGCGGCCTTGGCTTTACTCAGGCGCGGCCGGCGCTTCGGCGGGAGCGGCCTCCGCCGGTGCGGCCGGCGGCGCGGCGGCGCCAGCGGCGATCAGCGCGGCGGAGATCGCCTCCCACGACATCGCGCCATCATATTTCTGATTGTTGATGATCAGCGTGGGCGTGCCGCTGATGGCGAAGGGGGCGCGCGCCATCGACGATGCGGCGGATGCGCGCCGCGCCTTCGGGATCGGCGATGCATTCGGTGATCTGCGTTTCCGACAGGCCGGTCGCCTGGCCGATTTCCAGCAGCTTGCGGCGCACCCCTTCCATCGAGCCCGAGCCGAGCGTGGCTTGTTGTTGGCGGAACAGTTCGCTGACGCGGACGAAATAATCCTCCGGGCTGGCGCCGCCGCAGCGGGCGATCTGGAAGCCGGCGAGCGCGACCGCCTCGGGCGGGGTCGGGAATTCGCGGAACACCATGCGCACCTGGCCGCGATCGATGAAATCAGCCTTGAGCCGCTCCCAGGCAAGCTCATGGAACGCCGCGCAGGCCGGGCAGGTGGAGGACGCATATTCGATCAGCGTGACGGGCGCGTTCGCGTCCCCGAGCACGACGTCATCGTCCGTCAGCTGGCCGCCGGCGCCGCCATTGCAGGCTGTGAGCAGCGCAACCGCCCCCCGCGCTGAGCAAGAGAGAACGACGACCGAGTGCGAACATGCAAATCCTCCTGGATACGGGCGGGAGGCATAGTGGCTTTGGCCGGGGAGGAAACCTCAGCCCTGCTTGACCGCGCGCCCAAGCCGCAGCAGCGCCGATTTCAGGGCCGGATCGCCGACATGGTCAAGCGCTTGCGCCAGGGCTGCCTCCTCCTCGGGCGCGAGCGGGCGCTTGAGCGGGGCGATATTGGCGTCGGCCTTGCGCGGGGCGGCGCGCTGTTCGAGGCGGATGGCCTTGACCTTGGCGCCGGCATGGTTGAGGTCGCTCGATCAGCAGCGGGATCTGCTGCTGCAGGAACGGGCGAGCGCGCCGGGCACGCGCAGCGTCAGCGTGCCGGCGACCAGTTTTTCGGGCGTGGAGCGGGCGAAGCTTTCGCCGGCGATCTCGCGCCAATTGCGCTGCAATTCGCGCAGCGAGAAGCCGGCTTTCTTGGCGAAGGGCCGGATCAGGGCGGTGATGGATTTGGACGCGGTGGGCGCAGGCGCGATGGCGCCCCTGCCCCGATGCGCGGCCAGCGCCTGGGACGCGCGCGCTTCAGCCCGAATATCGGGCCCGTTGGCCGCCTGGGGCGGCTGGAAGCGGTCGCGCAGTGACATGAGACCTCGAAGCGAATCGTAAATCGATGAACAAAGAGTAAATCCGCCCATGCCCGCGCCTGCGCCTCGCCTCCGCCCCTCTGTGGATAAGCCGATCACGACTCGGGATAAGTTGAGGAAATCATTGCTTTCCTGGTACGACCAGGGCGGCCGCCACCTGCCCTGGCGGGTGCGCGGGGGGCTTGGCGATCCTTACCGGGTGTGGCTCTCCGAGATCATGCTGCAGCAGACGACTGTGGCTGCCGTCACCGGCTATTTCCTCCGCTTTACAGAGGCTTGGCCGGATGTGGCGGCGCTGGCGGGGGCCGCGCGGGACGATCTGCTGAGCGCCTGGGCGGGGCTTGGCTATTATTCCCGCGCCCGCAATCTGCACGCGGCGGCGCAAATTCTGGCGGCGGAGGGCTTTCCGACCACCGAGGAAGGCTGGCGGGCGCTGCCGGGGTAGGCCCCTATACGGCGGCGGCGGTGGCGGCGATCGTTCGGGCGCGCGGCCAATGTGGTGGACGGCAATGTCGAGCGGGTGATGAGCCGGCTTTATGCGGTGGAGACGCCCCTGCCCGCCGCCAAGGCGGAGCTGAAGGCGCTGGCCGGCGAACTCGTCACCGGCCGCCGGCCCGGCGATTGGGCCCAGGCGCTGATGGATCTGGGCGCCACCGTGTGCACGCCGCGCGCGCCGAAATGCGCTGCCTGCCCTTGGGCTTCGATGTGCGCCGCGCGGGCGGCGCGCGCGCCGGAGACGTATCCGCGCAAGGCGGCCAAGCCGGCCCGGCCAGAGCGGCATGGCGCGGTGTTCGTGCTCCAGCGCGGGGCGCGGGTGTGGCAGGTGCGCCGGCCCGATAAGGGCCTGCTGGGCGGCATGGCCGGCCTGCCGACGACGGAATGGCGCGAAGCGGCGTTCGATGAGGCCTCGGCGCTTGCGCAGGCGCCGGTTGCGGCGGCGTGGAATAGACTTGGCGCGGTGCGGCACGTGTTCACGCATTTTGCGCTGACGCTGGATGTCTACGCCGCCAAGGGCGCGCCGCCGAATGACGGCTGGTGGGGCGATGTCAGCGCGCTGCCGACTGTGTTTCGCAAGGCGACGGATTTGGGAACACAGTGAAGGGCGCGGAGGGGAGCCTCTCCGCGCCCTTAAGTGTTGGAAGCGCCGCGGGGCTCGTGCGGCGCTTCCCTTGCCGGCTCGCCATGCGCTGGATCAGGGCGGCGGCGAAGCGGCTATGGGGTGAGACTAGCGATGCGGCGGCGCGTGCGATGTGACGGGCGTCACTGGGTTGGAGCGCGTGCCTGGACCGCCGGCGCCCTCGCCGGCAGGGCTTTATCCGTTTGCGCAAGCGTGTGGGGCCAATAGCCATGCCGGCGAGGACGCCGGCGGTCCAAGTAAGCACCGTAGCGGAGCGCCGGCTTCCAGCCGGCATGCGGCGTCTCAATCTTTCAAGGTTAAACACCACCCATTCCCGGATGCGCGCAGCGCCGTCCGGGAGCCATCACCTCAAGCGTTTGCGGTGATGGGTCCCGGGCTCGATGCTGCGCATCGCCCCGGGAATGGGTGGAGGGTGTTCTGAAGCGGTTGTGTGTCGTGATGCCGGCTGGAAGCCGGCGCTCCGCTGTCGTGCGCTTTTATCCGCACAGCGCGCGGCGCTTGCGGAGATAAGTGGGCGAAGCCCTCCGAAGCGCGCAGCGCGAAGGAGGAAGAGCGGGGCGCGCTTTAAGCTACGCGTGAGAATTTAGTTTGGGTTTGCGCTTAGAGCGCGCCCCGCGCGGATTGTTTTGCAGCCGGCGCCTGCGTGCAGCGTTCAGTGTCGCCCTGGGTGGCCATACGTTGATAAGACGGTTGCTCGGCAGGGTCTCCTCCCCTTGGCGTTTCAACTCGCCACCGAAACCGCGACGCTGGGTATCCAGGCGCGCTTAGCACCTTGCAGTCGTTCCCGGCTGGCGTGCTTTGCAGATCACCATGCTCTGCAAGGAATCCCGGCTTCCCTGTTTCTCACCGGGGCCACGATCGCCGATGTCGCCACCATTGATCGCATCACGCTCAAACCGCGTTCGGATCGTGATTGGTCTGGTGTCGACAACCGCCTCCCGTGATCTGAACGGGGAGAAACTAAGCGCGGTGTGAAACCGGTCGGATAGATTTTTGAGTCTGGACCGCCGGCGCCCTCGCCGGCATGGTTCAAACGGCAGGCTTTGTGCGGGTTTCACACATGCCGGCGAGGGCGCGGCGGTCCAGAGGTGGGGGATAGAGCGCGCGCTATCCCCGCTTTTGCGCCCGCCCCTCCGTCTCGCGGCGCCGCCGCGAGCCGCCTCCCCCTATAGGGGGATGGCGCCTTTTCGCATCCCGCCATTGCTTTGCCACACCAGGGCTCTATATGGGCGGGATCGATCCTCGTCGCGTCACGCTGATCCTTCGCGTTTGCGCCAGGTGTTGCTGTTTCCTTCGAAAATCGTCGCCTGCCGGGGAAGGGCCCCGCTGGCTGTTTTTAAAGGAGAAGCCCATGGCTACCGGCACCGTTAAGTTTTTCAACACCACCAAAGGCTTCGGCTTCATCGCCCCCGATGGCGGCGGCAAGGATGTGTTCGTGCACATTTCCGCGCTTGAGCGCGCCGGCCTTTCGCGCCTGGCCGACGGGCAAAAGGTTTCGTTCGAGCTCGAGCGTGACCGCCAAGGCCGCGATGCGGCGACGAACATTCAAGTTGATTAAGCGCTTTTGCGTTTAGGCTTGGAAAAGCGGCTGGCGCGAAAGCGCTGGCCGCTTTTTTAATTGGCGCGGGATTGTTTGATCAGCGCGACAAGGGAATCACGCGCCACCAGCTTGATGCCGGCGCGGCCAATGCTGATCCAGCCCGCATCGCTCCATTCATGCAGCTTGCGGTTCACCTTTTTCGCGGCTGGCGCCGATGCGGCGCGCGAGCTCGGTTTGGGTGATGGTGATGCTCGATCCATCGCCCGCTTCATCGAGCAGGCGCTGCGCAAGCCGGCCGCCGAGATCGAGCAGCTGCGCGTCTTCAAGGCTGGTGTTCGCCGCACGCAAACGGCGGCTTAATTCCGAGATCAGCTTCAGCAGCGCCTTGGGCTCGCTTTCCAAAGCGGCGAGCGCGGAATCGCGCGAGATGCGCAACAGCCGCGAGCGGCGGATGGCGGCGATGTCGGCGCTGCGGGCGCCGCCGTCGAGCACGGCCATCTCCCCGATCAGCGCGCCGGGCTTGAGCGCGGCGAGGCGCACGTCGCGCCCCGCTTCGTTGGAGGTGCGGACCTCCACCTCCCCTTCAAGCAGCACGTAAAGCGCATCGCCCTTTTCCCCGCGCGCAAACAAGAGCGCGCCAGGATCAAGCGCGCAGGGCGCGCCGGCGCGGGCGAGCCGCGTGCGCGTTTCTTCGCTGAGGGCGGCCATGAGTTCCGATTTTGCGAGGGCGGCCGCCACCGCCTCCAAATCCTTGCCTTGCGCCATGGGCGATTTGTTTGCGGCGCGTTGGCCGCGCCGTCAACTTTTGGCGCTGGATGGGCGATCGCTTGACGGCGCGCGCGCTGCGGCGGAACTAAGCGGGGAAGAGAATTAACCTTGAGGGGATGCGATGTTGCGGCGGGCGATGATTTTGGCGGGGGCCTTGGCGGTTGCGGCGCTGGCGGGCTCAACCTTTGCGCAAGAGCAGCCGGCGGTGAGCCAAATCATCCATGCCGGGCGGCTGCTGGCCGATCCGAGCACGGGGCGCGTGCTGAGCGAGCACTCGATTTTAGTGGGCGCCGATGGGCGCATCGTGGGCGTCGAGCCCGGCTATGTGACCCGCGCGGGCGCGGAGGTGATCGATCAGCGCAGCCGCTTTGTGCTGCCGGGGCTGATCGACAGCCACGTGCACTTGCGCAGCGTGGAGCGCAGCCCGAGCCAGATCGTCGATGCTGTTACGCTCACCGCTTCCGATTACGCGCTGCGGGCGGCGCAGAATGCGCGCACGACGCTGCATGCCGGCTTTACCACCGTGGCCGATCTTGGCGGGCCCAATGATGCGATCTTCGGGCTGCGGCGCGCCATCGCGGAGGGCCGCGCGGCGGGGCCTCGCCTGATCGCGGCGGGCGCGGGCGTTTCCATCGATGGCGGCCACGGCGATGCGAACGGCTTTGCGCCCGACGTGCTCGACGCCTTGCGTTCGCCGAACGCATGCTCGGGCGCGGATGCGTGCCGGCGCGCGACGCGGCGGCAGGTTCAGGCGGGCGCGGACATCATCAAGATCGCCGCCACCGGAGGCGTGCTCTCCAACACCGCAACCGGGCTCAATCAGCAATTCAGCAATGACGAGCTTGCCGCCGTGGTGGACGCCGCCCATGCGATGGGCCGGCGCGTGACCGCGCACGCGCACGGCGCGGACGGGATCAATGCGGCGCTGCGCGCGGGCGTGGATTCGATCGAGCATGGCACCTATCTCGACCGCGAAAGCGTGCGCCTGCTGCGCCAAGGCGATCGCTATCTTGTGCCGACGCTGCTGGCGGGCTGGTGGGTGCTGCAATTGGCCGAGCAAGGCGGGGTGCTGACGGCGGCGCAAGAAGCCAAAGCGCGCCAGGCCGGCGCGGACATGGCGCGCATGGGGCGGTTTGCGCGGGAAAACAATGTGCGCATCGCCTTTGGCACCGATAGCGGGGTTTCCCCGCATGGGATGAATGCGCGCGAGTTCCAGCTTTTGGTGGAGGCGGGCTTTAGCCCGCTGCAAACCATCCAGATGGCCACGGTGAACGCCGCCAATCATTTGCAGCTGGGGCAAGTGGCGGGCCGCATCGCGCCGGGCTTTTCGGCTGACATTATCGCGGTGGACGGCGATCCGCTGGCGGATGTGGCGGCGCTGGAAAACGCCATGCGCTTTGTGATGGCGCGCGGGGCGGTGCACCGGAACGATTGAGGCGCCCTCTCCTTTTCACGGGCAAATCAGGCTAGGCAGGGCTCATGTTGCGCGTCATCACCCGCGGCGGAGCCGAGAGCGCCTCTTGCGAGGCGCCGGATGCAATCTGGTTTGACCTTGAAGACCCGAGCGAAAGCGAAGAGCGCGAGGTCGAAGAAGAGCTCGGCATCGACGTGCCCACGCCAGCCGAACGCACGGCGTTTGAGGAAAGCGCGCGCTTTTATGAGGAAAACGGCGCGCTGCATCTCACCGCCACGCTGCTGGGGCGGCGTGACGAAGGCTTGTTTATCTCCGGCGCGGTGACGTTCATCTTGGCCAAGGGGCAACTCGTCACCGTGCGGCAGATACGGCCGCGCGCGTTTGAGGTGGGCCAAGGGCGCGCCTCGGCGCGGCTGGGCTCGGCGGCCAATGGCGTTGACGTGCTGCTAGCGCTGATCGAAGGCGCGGCCGAGCGGCTGGCCGACATGCTGGCGGAGATGACCCGCCACGCCAATGAGCAATCGGCCGCAGTGTTCACGCCGGATGCAAAGCCCGATCTGCGCGAGAGCCTGCGCGCGCTCGGCAAAATCGGCATGATGACGGCGCTGGCGCATGAAAGCCTTTCGAGCCTCAATCGGCTGCTCGCGTATGCGCTCTCGGTGGCGGCCAATCATGGGCTTGAGCCGGCCAAGCTGCGGGCGCTGTCGCGCGATGTGGTTGAGCTTGAGCGCGTGGCCGAGACGCTGCAAACGCGGATTTCCTATCTGCAGGATGGGGCGCTGGGTTTGATTAACGCCACCCAGGCCGATGTGCTCAAAGCGCTTTCGCTGGCCACCATCGCGTTCGTGCCGCCGACGCTGATCGCCTCGATCTTCGGGATGAATTTCGCGCATATGACCTGGTTTGCCGCGCCCTGGGGGCCTTGGGTGGGCGCACTTCTGATGCTGGCCGCGCCCGCTGTGCTGTTCGGCATCGCCAAATGGCGCGGCTGGTTCTGAATATTGCGCGCGGGGGGCGTGCGGGCTTAAAGCGGCGCGAGCGCCCGTCTGTGCTGCGGGAATGCCCCGAGGAATGACATGGCTAGCCTTGAATTTACCCGTCGCTACGCGATGGCGCATCGCCTTTTGGCGACCGACAGCCCCAAATGCGCGATCCCGCATGGGCACAATGAGTTCGTGACCGTGCGGCTTGACCCGGTGGGGGCGTTTCGCTTTTCCGACACCAATTCGGCTGCGCCGTTTGAGGCGGTGAAGCAACGCTGGCACGGCTGGATCGACGGGCATGTGGATCACACGCTGCATCTGCGCGAGGACGATCCGCTGATCGGGTTTTTCCGTGCGAACGAGCCGCAGCGGCTGAGCCAAATCATGACGTTTCCGGGCGATCCCACCACCGAGGCGCTGGCGGCGTGCTTTTATTTGAAGCTCAGCGCGTTCGTGGAGGCCGAGCGCTTGCCGTTCGTGGTGCGCGAGGTGCGCATTGAGGAAACGCCGACCAATACGGTGCGGATCGATCGGGAAAATTTCAATCCGGCGATCTGTGGGTTGAGCCCGCGAAGCTGGCCGTGGCGGGCGGATATGAGCATCAATGATTTTTGAGGCTTAGCCGAGCGCGGCGCGGCGAGCCCGGGACCCATAAGCACCATCGTTTCAGGCCGCGCGCAGCTGGCGGGGGATCGAGGTTATGGGTCCCGGACTTGGCGCTGCGCGCCAATCCGGGAATGGGTGGTGTATGATGGGGTCGATTCCGCATCCGGAGCGCCCATGCCTTTGCTCACCTCCCCCAGATCGCGCCCATCTTGCTGCTGGTCGCTTCCAATGTGTTCATGACGTTTGCGTGGTATGGGCATCTCAAATTCAAATCGACGCCGCTGCTGATCGCCATCGTGGCGGCGTGGGGGATTGCGTTTATCGAATATTGCCTCGCCGTGCCGGCGAACCGGATCGGGCATGCGGTGTATTCGACGGCGGAATTGAAAACGATGCAGGAAGTGATCACGCTTTGCGTGTTTATCCTATTCTCGTGGTTGTTCTTGCGCGAGCCGCTGGGCTGGAACCATTTCCTGGGCTTTGCGCTGATCGCGGCGGGCGCGGGCGTGGTGTTTTTGGGGAAAGCGAGCTAGGCCCGGCGGCGACGCTTTCCATGCACGATGCCGATAAGCACGATCTCATCATCCATAACACGATAGAAAACGAGATACGGCGTACGCGTCACCTCAAGCCGCCGCGTGCCGCGCCCAACAGGCGCGCCTTGCTCTGGGATAAGCAGCAAATCATCGACACGCTTTAGAATTCGAGATGTAACGCGCGAAGCGCCCGCCCGGCTTCGCTTCTCAAGGTAGCTCACGATGGCGCGAAACTCGCGCGTCGCACGCGGCGACCATGTGATCACCATCCGAATTTCTGGCGCATCTCCGCGACGATTTCTTCATGCGGGATGGTGTCGCCGCGCTCGGCCTCATCCCAGCCTTGTTCGATGGCGGCGCGATCCTCCGGGCTGAGATCAGAAAGCCATGAATCGTCAAAGGCTTCTTCGACAAGGCGGGTCGCCCACTCCTCGGGGGTTTTGCCGTTTTGCGAGGCGTGCTCGGCAAGCTTTCGAGCCGCCTCATCCGAGATTTGAACGGTCAGCGTTTTCATAGCAGCAGCTTAGCAAATCAGCCGCCGAAACGCCACAGCAGCCAGGGCGCGCCGGCAGCGAGGGTCATGGCGAGTTTGGCTGCGACGACGTAAACGTGCGCGCGCGGGGCTTTGCGGATAAGCGCAACAACCTCGCTGACGAAAGCCCCGCCCCAGCCGGCGGCGAGCGCGGCGAGCGCGCCGGCGGCGATGACGCCGACGAGATAATGGCCGTTGAGCAGATATTGCGCGGTGAAAATGAGGGCGCCGGCATGCGCGCCGGCGAGCGCCGCGCCCAAGCCGCTCGTGCCCTCAACACGAAACACGCGCGCGGCCCATTGCGGATCGATGAAAGCGCGCAGGCCCAGCACGATGACGATGACAAGCGCCGCCGCGCTGAGCCAAAGCGCAAACTGCATCAGCGCGGGCCGGGCAGCGAGGCGCCTTCGCTTTTGCGCTTCGGGCTCCAGCCATGGCGCGAAAGCTCATTGAGCGCGATCGAAGCGGGCGTGCACCTCGTCGGGGCCATCGGCGAAACGCAGCGTGCGGATGCCGGCATAGGAATTGGCGAGATCGAAATCCTGGCTGACGCCCGCGCCGCCATGGGCCTGCATGGCGTTGTCGATAATCTCCAGCGCCATGCGCGGGGTGGCGACCTTGATCATGGCGATCTCGTTTTTGGAGACCTTGTTGCCCACCGTATCCATCATGTAGGCGGCCTTGAGCACGAGCAGGCGCGTCATTTCAATATTGATGCGCGCATCGGCGATGCGCTCTTCCCAGACAGAATGCTCGGCGATGGTTTTGCCGAAGGCGACGCGGGAGGTGACGCGCTTGCAGAGCGCCTCGAGCGCAGCTTCGGCCGCGCCGATGGTGCGCATGCAATGGTGGATGCGGCCAGGGCCGAGGCGCCCTTGCGCGATTTCAAAGCCGCGGCCTTCGCCCAGCAGCAGATTCTCGACCGGGACGCGGACGTCCTTCAGCTCGATCTCCATGTGGCCGTGGGGCGCATCGTCATAGCCGAACACGGTGAGCGGGCGCAGGATGTTCACGCCTTTTGTATCGAGCGGCAGCAGCACTTGGCTTTGCTGGCTGTGCTTTGGGTTTTCAGGATTGGTCTTGCCCATCAGGATGGCGATCTTGCAGCGCGGATCGCCCGCGCCGGAGGACCACCATTTGCGGCCATTGATGACGTATTCATCGCCATCGCGCTTGATCTCGCATTGAATATTGGTGGCGTCCGATGAGGCCACCGCAGGCTCTGTCATCAAAAATGCCGAACGGATTTCGCCGTTCATCAGCGGGCGCAGCCATTTTTCCTTCTGCTCAAGCGTGGCGTAGCGCTCAAACACTTCCATATTGCCCGTATCGGGGGCCGAGCAATTGAACACCTCGGGCGCAAAGCTGACGCGGCCCATGATCTCGGCCAACGGCGCATATTCGAGATTGGAAAGCCCTGGGCTCTCGAACATGAAGCTTTCATCGACCTTGGGATGGCCGCTCGATGGCGGCATGAACATGTTCCAAAGCCCTTGCGCCTTGGCCTTGGCTTTCAGTTCCTCCACGATCGGCAGCACCTTCCAGCGCCCGCCCTCACGTTGCTGGGCGGCGTAGACCGGCACGGCCGGATAGACATGCGCATCCATGAAAGCCTGGACTTTCTCAATCCACAGCTTGGCTTTATCGGAGTGCTCGAAATGCATGGGGCGTATCCTCGGTGCTGGCGCGTCTCTAATTGTGCGGCGCAAGCTAAAGCGCCGAGGCAGAGGGAGCAATGCGCGTGATGGATCTTGCCGCAAGGGCACTTGAATATGGGCGCGTGCGGCTTGAGCCGCTGGAGCCGCGCCACCGGGCGCCGCTTGCCGCGCTGGCGGCGGCCGAGCCGGAGCTGTTCCTGCACATGCCCTTCCCCATGGCGCGCGAAGGCTATGGCGCGTGGTTTGATCTCTTGATGGCTGACCAAGCGGCCGGGCGCTCAATCGCGCATGCGGTGCTGGCCGATGGCGCAGTGGTTGGGCAGAGCTGCTATCTCAATATCCGCGCGCGCGATGCGGGCGTGGAGATCGGCTCCACCTGGTATCAGCGCGCGGCGCAAGGCGGATTTGTGAACCCGGCTGCGAAGCTTTTGCTGCTGGGCCATGCGTTTGCGTGCGGGGCCGAGCGGGTGGAGCTGAAAACCGATGCGCTCAACGCGCACTCGCGCGCGGCGATGCTGAAAATGGGCGCGAGCTTTGAGGGCGTGCACCGCAAACATATGCGGCGCGGCGATGGGAGCTTGCGCGATACGGCTTGGTTTTCGGTGATCGCGGAAGAGTGGCCGGCGGTGAAGGCGGGGCTTGAGGCGCGGCTTGGAGCGGCTGGGTGAGCGCGCTCCGAGGTTCGCTTTTCGCCGGGAAGAGAAACAACCCATCTCCGGGGCGCAGCGAAGCTGCGAGCCCGGAGCCTATGAACGCAAACGTTTGAGGTGATGGGCCCCGGACTTGCGCTCTCGCGCAATCCGGGGATGGGTGGAAAACAAAATCGCGAGCGTCCGCTCCGGGCCAGCCACGGACGTTACTTGCTTCCCCGCCGAGCGCCCCCTGCGAGGGGGAGAAGGTGGAGGCCTTTGCGTTTTGAACAAAGCGCGCGTAAATTTTCGCTGACGCGAGCGCCGCATGCGCGGCTTGCCGGGGCGCACCCCGCCGCGCCGTTCTCCAAACCCTAGGAGGCGCGCGTGGCTTTGCTGACAAGTTTTTCGCTGCTCGCCGCCGTGCTGATCACGGCGACGGTTTCGGGCGTGTTCGGCATGGCGGGCGGGATCATGCTGATGGGGGCGCTGACGCTGGCGCTGCCGGTGAGTGCGGCGATGGTGACGCACGGGGCGGTGCAGCTGATTTCCAACGGCGCGCGCGCGGTGCTGCATCGCAAATATATCGCCTGGCGGATCATCGGGCTTTATGCGGCGGGATCGGCTGTTGCGGCGGCTGTGCTGTTTTCGCTGACGTACAATCCGAACAAGGCGTTTGTGTATCTGCTGCTGGGGCTTGTGCCGTGGCTGGCGTGGATTCCGAAGGGCGCGTTCAATCTGGATGCGAACAAAACCGCGCACGCGATTGCGTGCGGATTTTCGGTGACGGGGCTGAACATGCTGGCGGGCGTGGCCGGCCCGCTGCTGGACGTGTTTTTCGTGCGCACGGCGCTGAGCCGGCATCAGATCGTGGCCACCAAGGCGGCGACCCAGGCTTTGGCGCATATCGCCAAGATTGGCTTTTACGGCTTGCCGCTGGTGGGCGCGGCGCAAAGCGGGCTGCCGCCGCTTTGGTTTTTCATCGCAGCGGCGCCGCTCGCCATGCTGGGCGCGTGGGCGGGCGGCAAGGCGCTTGATGCGATGAGCGACGTGAACTTTCTGCGCTGGACGCACTGGATTTTGAGCGTGCTGGGCGTTGTGTATCTGGCGCAGGCGGCGGTGTTGTTCGCGGGCGGGTGAACACACACCCATCCCCGGGCGGCGCGAAGCGGCGGGCCGGGGCCAGGAACACAAGCGATTGAGGTGATGGGCCCCGGACTTGGCCTGCGGCCAATCCGGGGATGGGTGCGTAGACTTGCGCGCGCTAAGCTTCCCCCTCCTCCACATCCAGCAAATCGCCCGGCTTGCACTCCAGCGCTTGGCAAATCTTCGCCAGCGTTTCAAAGCGCACGCCCTTGACCTTGCCGGTGCGCAGCAAAGAGAGATTGGCTTCGGTGATGCCGACGCGTTCGGCCAGATCCTTCGCGCGCATCTTGCGGCGCGCCAGCATGACATCGAGCGTAACGACAATGCGCATCAGACGATTTCGTCATTCTCGGCCTTGATGGCCGCCGCCGCTTCCAGCACGCGGCCGATCATCATGATGAAGAAGCCAAGCGCGATGAGGCCAAGATCGAACGATTCAATCCGCACATCCGGCGCCCCGCGCGCGCCTTCGGCGATCACGCCATAAAGCGTGGGCGAGATCACGCATTTGAACGCCATCGCCCAGAGCACGCCCTCCCCGGTTTTGCGCACGCCCTTGGCGGCGCGCTGGGTAAAGAAGCGGCCCTCGGCGTAATCGCTCAGCACCTTGCGCAGATCGAGGCAGACGCTGGCGAGGATGATCACGGGCGCGGCGAGGATCGCGCGGGCGCCGATCAAGTTGATGAACGCGGCCGCGCCCGCCCAGCCGGGCTCAAGCCCGCCCAACAGCGCCAAAGGCGGCAAAAACACATCCAGCGCCGCGGACACAAAAAGCACGATCGCGGCGATGATGGCGATCACCTGGCAGGCGGCGGCGAGCTTCTGCGCGCGCGCGAGCGGGGCCGAGGCGGCGAGTGTCATGATGAAGAACTCCGAGAGCCCGAATTAAGTAAAGCGAGAATAAATTATCGGCATGCAATAATTTCGTCAAGCCATCGATTGTTTTTGTTAAGACTCTCGCAACCGCCCGGCTCGCCTGATGGAACACGACAGATTCGGACGGCAAATTATGCCCATCATTACGCACGTCATTCTCTATATCGGCTACGCCCTCATCTCGGTGGTGGTGGGGCTGGCGCTGCAGCGCATTGGCGGCGAGGGCCTGGGCGGCGCCTTCCTCGGCGGCATTGGCCTCTTCTGCGCGTGCGCAGTCACGCATGCGGGCATCACAGCGTCAGCGGCGGCGGCGCGGGCGAGCGCGGCGGAGAAGCGCGTCTCCAAGGATGTGGAGCGGCTGCGCCATACGCAACGCGAGATCAGCGCCGATATGGACGCGGTGCAAACCCGGCTCGATCAGGTGGAGGCGCACACCGCCTTCGCCCTGCCGGGGCCGCAGCAAGCGCAGATCGGCCACGAGCCGCCGCTTGAGTTAAAACTGATTGACCAAATCGTCGATAAGCTGGGCGCGGCGATGGATGCGCGGCTGCAGCGCATCGAAGCGGCGGGCAATATCACCGCGATCGGCCCTGGCGCGGCGCACGGGCCGATGGACATGGTGCGCGAAGCGCTGCTGGAAAACCGCGTCGAGCTGCACTTGCAGCCGATCGTGCAGCTGCCGCAGCGCAAGACAGCTTATTATGAAGGGTTTACGCGGCTTAAGGATTCCAATGGCCGGCTGATCCTGCCGCAAGAATTTATTCCCGCCGCCGAAGATGCGGGGCTGATGCCGACGATCGACAACGTGCTCTTGTTTCGCTGCGTGCAGATCGTGCGCAAGCTGATGAAGCAGGATCGGCGCGTGGGGATTTTCTGCAACCTTTCGCCCTCGGCGCTCTCGGACGAGCACTTCTTCCCGCAATTCCTCGATTTCATGCGGGAAAACCGCGATCTCGCCGGCAGCGTGATTTTCGAGATCCCGCAAGCTTCGTTTGAAATGCGCACCTCGATCGAGGCGCGGGCGATGGCGAAGCTGGTGGACCTTGGCTTCCGTTTTTCGATCGACAAGGTGAGCAATGTCGAGATCGATCTGCCCGATCTTGAGCGCGCGGGCGTTAAGTATATCAAGATTTCAGCGCAAACGCTGACAGAGCAGATCGTGCGCCAAGGCTTGCGGCCGCGCTCGGCGATCACGCGCGAGATCGCGGCGGCGGATATTTCGGCGATCTTCCAGCGCTACGGCATTGATCTCATCGCAGAGCGGATTGAGAACGAGCAATTGGTGCTCGAAGCGCTCGATCTTGAAGCGCCGTTTGGGCAAGGCCACCTCTTCGGCGCGCCGCGCCCGATCAAGGAAAGCCTGCTCGAAGAGACGCAGCCGCCGCGTGAAATCATGCTGGCGCGCGGAAGGATGGCTTAAGCCCCCCGTTCGAGGGGGAGACGCGCGCGGGCGCGATGGTTAGCGAGAGTTCTCTTGCTTGCGACCGGAGACCCGCATGAAAATAGCGATAAAAGCTTTCGCCGCCTTTGGCCTCGCCTTCGGCCTCATGCTCATTCCCGCGCCGGCGGCGGCGCAGAACGTGGACATGGAAGAGCAGCTTGGCCCCGCCTATCTGCTCTCCAACCAGGGCGACCGCATCAGCTTTGTCACCCCGCCCGAAGGGCTGCGCGGCGGCCAGCGCGCGATCCAGATCAACACCTATTATCTTGAGAACGCCCGCACGGCCGGGGATGTCAGCGTGGCGTGGGAGGATATGAACGGGGTGGCCGATTGCGCCGCCCGGCGGATCAATATCGCCGATGCGGCGCTTTACGCGGCCGATGGGCGGCAACTTGCCGCTTATCCGTTGAATACGGATGTCACGATTAACGCCGGCAGCGCGATGGAAACCGCGTTCAACATCGCCTGCACCAACGAACGCCCCCAGCAGCTCAATCCCAGCACAAGGCGCGTGCGCGTGACCGCCACCCGCACGGTGCTCGGCCAGCATCGCGCGCGATCGCAGCAATAAACCAAGCTGCCATGGCATGGCGCGGCGGCGCGTGCGTTCATGATGAACGCACGCGCTGTTCGCCTGGGCTGGGCTGTGAGCAAGCAGTTTGCGCCAATCTGGCGCAAACTCCACGCGAGAACCCTACTCGCGCCATTGGCATGGGCGTTGCAGACGCCGGGTTAACGCCGCCTCGCGCGCGGCGCCGGAGTTTGCGGCCATGTATATCAATGATGACGACAAGGACGAACGCGATCCGTTCGAGCTGTTCGGCGATGCGCCCGAAGCGATCGACGATCCGCTTGAGGAGATGAGCTTCGCCGCGCCGGAACCGCGCGCCTTGGACATTGAGCCCGAAGCGCCGGCAGAGGTGCGCGGGGGGCTTTTCATGGGCCGGCTTCATGGGCGGGACCGCCTCGCTGGCGTGGCTCGCCGCCGCTGTGGGGCTGCCGTTCGGCTATTATGGCGCAGATGGGCTGATGCGGCTTGAGCCTGCGATGCAGGCGGGGCTCGCCGCGCTCGCGCTTGGGCCGGCGCTGCTGTTCTGGGTGGCCGCTTCTGCTGCGGGCGAAGCGCTCAAAGCGCGCCGCATCGCCGCCAGCCTTGCAGCCAAGGCTGCGCGCGCCCCGTTCGAGGATGAAGGCGCCAACGCCCAGCGCATCGCCAGCAGCGTGCGCAACGAGATCGAAGCGCTCAACGATGCAGTGTCCACCGCGATGAGCCGCCTGGCGGAGCTGGAAAGCGCCGCCCAACGCAACGCCTCGCTGATGGACAGCGCCGTGTGCGCCTCGCGCGAGAACACCGAGATCATGGCCAGCGCCCTGCGCAGCGAGCACGACGCGCTGCTGGAGCTGAACGGCGATCTCAAATCGCAAACTGAATCGCTGGCCCATTCCGTGGGCCGCCAGGTACGGCTGATGCGCGAAGCCTCCAAGCTGGTGCGCACCGAGATCAATTCGGCGGAAGCTGCGCTCGAAAGCCATATGGGCGCGTTCCAGACCTCCGCCGCCGCGCTGGGCGAACGCACCGCCGACATCCAGCACGCTGCGGACGTCGCCGCCGCCGCCAGCGCTTCGCTCAACGGCACGATGACGGACATGCTCGACGGCCTGGCCGAAGCCACGCGCCTTACCGAGACGGCGAAGAAATCGACCGCCGAAGCGGTGCTTACCGCGAACGAGACCGCGAGCGCGGTGCGTGAAACCACGCGCAGCGCCGTGTTCGAGGCCAAGCGCGCCGCGCAACTGATCCGCGCGGAAGCGGCGCAGATGCAGGAAGCGGCGAACGATACGCTGGCGACGCTCAAGCAAGCGGCGGAAGCGGCGCGCCTGGCTTCCGAAGAAAGCCAAGCGGCGGCTGAACGCCACGCGGCCACGCTGGAAAAGCGCCTCACCGCGCTTGCCGCCACCGCCGGCGCGAAGAAAGCCCCGCTTGCGCCCAAGCGCGAAGAGCGTGTGGTTCAGCGCGCCGCGCAGCCGGCCGATCCGGTGGATTCGTTCTCGCGTCTGCACGTTGCGGCCAATGCGGCCGTGGCGCGCACGCAGCGCCCGCCTGTGCGCCCCGCGCCGCAGGCTGAGCCCAAGCGCATGTTCAAAGGCTTTGGCGGCTGGGCCAATTTCATGCCCGCGCGCGAAGATGTGGAGACCCTTCCCGCCGCCGCGAACGAAACCGTGGAGGAACTGTTCGATCTCGTCGATTTCGGCGATCGCCCGGAAAAATCAGCCGACGCGATGCTGCAAGCTGACGCGGTGGAGCTTGTGATTGAATCGGGCGTGGACGTGGACGAGGTGCTGGCCGCGACCGATCTTGACATGATCGCCCGCGCTTCGCGCCATGGCCCCTCCGCCCGTCGCGATGCGGTGATGGATGCGGCGCCGGTGGCGGTCAACCGCATCGCCCGCCACATGCGCCGCCATGCGGGCGCGCTTGCGGTGGCGCAAGCCTTCCGCGCCCGGCCCGAACTCGCCAAGAGCGATAAGAAAGGCCAGGCCTCCGATCTGGTGCGCGCTTATCTGTTGATCGACGCTGCGCTGGCTTAATCGGCGGACGCCGCCCGGCGCGCGAGCTCGGCGGCGACAGCATCAGATGCAAACACGCCAATGCGCGCGCCGCCTTCACGGGCGGCGCGCGCAAGCGCTTGAGCGGCCACCGATGCGGAGCGATCCGAGACGGGCGCTTCGGCGCTGATGATTTCCTGCGCGATGAGGCGCCGACCCGGCGAGGCCATCAGGCGCACATCGGCGCGGAAGCGCGCCTGCATGGTTTGGCTATCGATTTCAAAATCGAGCACCTCCCAGCGGATGTCGAAATCATTGCGCGCTTCGCCCGAACGGGTGACGCCGGTAAAGCGGCCCTGGCGGGCGATGGTTTCGATCAGCAACGATTGCAGCGCATCATCGGCCCGGCCGGACCATTGCGTTTGGCCGACATAAGCGATCTCCTGGCCGGTGCGCCAGATGAGATCGGCGCCAAGGATCGCGCGCTCGCCATCGGGATTGGCGACGCCAAGGCTGGCGCTCAGGCGCGGGCTTTCGCTGCGCGCGACATCGCCGGCGTCCAGCGTGAACACGCGCGGCGGCGGCGGCGGCTCGGGCAAAAGCGTGATGCAGCCGCCGAGCACAAGCAGCGGAAGGAGAAATGTCACGCGCATCATGGGCGCAGCTCCACGGTGGGCCGCGGCGCTTGCGGCGTGAGGACAGAGGGGTTTTCGTCAAGGCCGTTAGCCACGCGCGTGATGGCGGCGGCGGCGCGGCGGATTTCATCGGCGGCGCGCGTCAGCTCCGGCAGGGTTTCGCCTGAAGCGGTGGCGGCGGCGTTGTTGATCTCGCCCATCACCTCATCGAGCGCGGCGAGATCGCGGCGCAATTGCGCGGAAAGCTGCGTCCAATCCTGCGCCGCGGCGGTGACAGCCACGGCGGCTTGGCCAGATTGGGTGACGATGGATTGGGTGTCAGCCAGTTGCGCCGAGACCGTCTCGAGATTTTCGATGATGCGGGTGACGCGCGCGATGTTCTCATCCGTCAGCAGATCGCGCACGGCGGCCATGGCTTCGCTGGCGCGCATGACGATGTTTTCGCCCTGGCTGATGATGATGTCGATCTGGCTGCCGCGGCCGCGCAATTGCGGCGGCGGCCCAAAGCCCGATGGGCGCAATTCATCGCCCTGCCCTGCGGAAAGCTGAATAAGCGTGACGCCGGTGAGCCCGATGGGCTCAAGCTGGCCTTCGCTATCTTCGCGCACCGGCACATCCGAGGAAATGCGCACGCGCGCGATAACGCGGGCGGTGTTGTCGGGATCGATGCGCAGATTGCGCACCTCGCCCACCTTGATGCCGTTATAGCGGACTTCGCCGCCGACAGTGAGGCCGCGCACGGGATCATCGAACACGATGTCGTATTCGTGCGCGCCGCGGCGCAGATCGGAGCTGGATATCCAGGCGGCGAACATCATGACCAGCAAAAAGCCGAGCACGGTGGCCGCGCCAATGCGGACAAAGTGTGCTTTGGTTTCCATCAACCGCCTCCTGCGGCGCGCAGAGCCGCGCGTCCGCGCGGACCTGAAAAATACTCTTTCACCCAGCCTTTAGCGTCTGCGGTGATTTCCGGGATCGTTCCAATCGCGGCGACCTTGCCGCCATAGAGCACCGCGACCCGATCGCAGACCGCGTGCAGCGTATCGACATCGTGCGTCACCAGAAACACGGTAAGCCCCAAAGCGCTCGCCAGTTCCTTGACCATGATGTCGAAATTTTCGGCGCTGATCGGATCAAGGCCGGCGGTGGGCTCATCCAGGAACAGCAATTCAGGATCAAGCGCGAGCGCGCGGGCGACGGCGGCGCGCTTGCGCATGCCGCCGGAAATTTGCGCCGGGCGCTTGTGATGCGCATCGGCGCCAAGGCCGGCCATGGAGAGCTTGAGCGCGGCGATTTCCGCGCGCAGCTCGGGCGAGAAATGCATGTGCTCGCGCAGCGGCGCTTCGACATTTTCAAGCACGGTGAGATTGGAAAACAGCGCGCCATCCTGAAACATCACGCCCATGCGGGGCGTGCGGCCCTCGCTTTCGGCGTGCGGGAAGCTGATTTCGCCTTCGGTGGGCGCATCAAGGCCGGCGATCTCGCGCAGCAGCACCGATTTGCCGGTGCCCGATGGCCCGACAACGCCGAGGATCTCGCCCACGCGCACGTCGAGATCGAGCCCGTCATGGACGGCCTGCTTGCCGAAGCGCGTGACAAGGCCGCGCACGCGGATGGCGATATCCTGGCTCACCAATCCATCTCCAAGAACCAGAGCGCAAATAGCGCATCAATCAGGATCACCATGAAAATGGCCTGCACCACCGATGTGGTGACGCGCGACCCAAGCGAGCCGACATCGCCGCCGACCGAAAGCCCCTGCTTGCAGCCGATCACGGCGAGCACGAGCGCAAACACCGGCGCTTTGACAAAACCCACCCAGAAATGCTGCGCCGGCACGGTTTCGGAGATGCGGGCGAAGAACATGGCGGGGCTGACGCCGAGCGCGCCCCAGCACACAAGGAGCCCGCCGAAAATGCCCGCCATCATCGCCGCGAAAGTGAGGATCGGCGTCATCACCAGCATGGCGATGACACGCGTGGCGACAAGCGCCTCCATCGGATCGATGCGCATGACGCGCATGGCGTCGATTTCCTGGCGCATCTTCATGGCGCCGATTTCGGCGGTGAACGCGCTATTGGTGCGGCCTGCGAGCAACACCGCGGTGATCACCACGGCGAATTCGCGCAGCATGGAGAAGGCCACCAATTCCACGGTGAACACCGAGGCGCCGAAATCCCCGAGGATGCGCGCGCCGAGATAGGCGACGACAAGCCCGATGAAGAACGAAAGCAGCATCACGATGGGCAGCGCGTTCAGCCCCGCCGATTCCATGATGTGCACCACCGACACCCAGCGGATGCGCTGCGGCCGCAGCACAAGGCGCGCCAGCACGACAAGGGTTTCGCCGAGAAAGCCGACGGTTTCGATGATTTCTTCGCCGATGGCGCTGACGCCGCGGCCCACGGTTTCGAGAAAGCCTTTAAAGCCGTGCGGATGCTCCGGCGGCGGCGCGGGCGCGACGGCGGCCTTGCGCGCGGCGGCCAGCAGCGTGAGCGCGTTGGCGTGGGCGCCGCGCACGGCGATGCGGGCCTCTCCGGCCGGGCCTTCGCGGAAGGTGCGGTCAATCAAATAGGCGCCGGCGACATCGAAACGGCCAAGCTGGGCGACATCGAGCGCCGCGCCCGGCGCAAGCTGGGCGGCAAGCGGGCGCAGCTCGTCCTCGAGATCGGCGATGGTGTCCACCGTCCAATCTCCGCGCAGCGCCAAAGTGGGCGCAGCGTCCTCGGCCTCGATCAGCTCATATGCGGCCGTAGCGGCCATAAGTTCCCTCAAACGCAGCTTTGAGCGCCAATGTAGGAGCTAACAGAAAATATTAGGCAAAGATGCGCCGCGCGCGTGGTGCGCGAAGCTCGCGCATCAGGGGAAAGTTTAACGCGCGTTTACCGCTGGCTTTTGCAGCAAGAACAAGGCGCAGAAGCCGCCAAGCGCGGCGATCGCGGCCATGGCCCAATAGCCGGCGACCCCGCCCCAATCGTAAAGCCATCCTGAAAGCAGCGTGGCCGCGCCCAGCAAAAGCCCGCCCGAGAAAGATGAATAGATGGTCTGCGCCATCGCTGCGGCGTTATCGGGCGCGGCGCGATAGATGAGGCGCATGGCGCCGACATGGGTGGCCGCGAACGAGAGCGCGTGCAGCCCCTGCAACAGCCAAAGCCACCCGCCATCGGGCGCAAAGCCCATGACGCTCCAACGCAGCACCGCGCCGCCGGCGCGCCAGCAAGGATCAGCGCTTCAGGCGAAACCCGCCGCTTCGATCGGCGCAAGACTCCAGAGCAGCGCCACCTCCACCGCAACCGCCACGCCCCACAACATCCCGACCATTTCGGCCGATACGCCTTGCGTGCGCCAGGCGATGGTGGAGAAGGCGTAGTAAAACGCGTGCGCGCCTTGGATCAGCCCGCAGGCCAGCACCACGAGCACAAATTGCCGCGAGCGCATCAGCGCGCCAAGCGCGGCCACGCGGTCACGCCCGCGCGCGGGCGCGTGGCCGGCCGATCTGGCTGCAGCGCCGCAAGCGTCGTCGTCAAAATGGCGGCGATGGCCGCGAGCACCCACACGACGATGGCGCCCACGCCAAATTGCGCCACCACGATCCCGCCGAGAATGTTGGCGGCGATAAAGGCGACAGAACCAATGCCGCGCGCGAGGCCGTAGCTGATCTTGCCGCTGGCGGTGGCGCGCAGCAGCGATGCTTCCACCAGCGGCGTCAGCGCCTGAAACAGCGTGAGCGCGATAAAGCCGATCACCAGCAGCGACCAGAAATCGCGCGCGACCAAGAAAAACGCCGCGAACGTGATCAAAGACGCGGCGGCCACCACGCGCAGCGGCGTGCGGCGATCACCGGCGCCATCGGCCCAGAAGGCGATCAAAGGCCCGGTGAGCACGCGCGCGAATTGCGCGAGTGAGAGCACAAGCCCGATTTCGGCGCCCATGAGGCCGCGCTCGACCTCAAGCCAGCGCGGCAAAAACACCATGACCACGCCCGTCGTGCCGAACAGGCATGACATGACAAGCGTGACCCGTGCGGCGGGGAGGAAAGCGGGCTCAAGGCGTCCTGGGCAAATAGCCGTTGCGCGCCCGCTCTAACGCGGCGGACGGGGGCCCGTCGAGTGGGGCTGCCTTGCTTGCGCCGCGTCAGGCTCGTAACCAAGGGGCATGTACGGACACTCCTCCCCGCCCCGGCGCGACCTTTATCCGATCCTTGAAGCGCGCGAGAGCGAGATGCTGAAGGTGAGCGACCTGCACAGCATCTATTTTGAGCAAAGCGGGGCCATGCTGGGCAAGCCGGCGCTGGCGCTGCATGGCGGGCCCGGCGGCGGGCTCTCGCCGGAGATGCGGCGCTTCTTCGATCCGCGGCGTTACAGGATCGTGATGATGGATCAGCGCGGGTGCGGGCGTTCGACCCCGCACGCGGAGCTGCGCGAGAACACCACCTGGGATCTGGTGGCTGACATCGAGGCCGTGCGGCAAAAGCTGGGCATCGAGAAATGGCTGGTGTTTGGCGGCTCCTGGGGCTCGACGCTGGCGCTGGCGTACGCGGCCAAGCATCCTGAGCGGGTGGCGGGGCTGGTGCTGCGCGGGATATTCCTGCTGCGCAAACAGGAGATCGATTGGTTTTACCAGAGCGGCGCGAGCCATGTGTTTCCCGATGCGTTCGCGCGCTATGTGAGCGCGATCCCGGATCTGAGCGCGGCGATCTTTTGCACGCGTTTCACAAACGGCTCACCGCGCCGGACCGCGATACCCGCATCCGCGCCGCGCGCGCCTGGGCGCGCTGGGAGGGCGAAACCATTTCGCTGGCCGGGCCGAACGCGCTGCCTGCGCGCTTCACCGAGGATCGCTTCGTCGAAGCCTTCGCGCGGATCGAGAACCATTATTTTGTGAACAAGGGCTTCTTTGAGCATGACAGCTGGCTGCTGGATCAAGCGCCGGTGCTGGCGAACATCCCCTGCCGCATCGTGCACGGCCGCTACGATATGTGCACGCCGCTTTCAAACGCCTGGGATCTGAAACAACGCCTGCCGCAAGCGGAATTGGAGATCATTCCCGACGCCGGGCATTCAAGCTTGGAGCCGGGGATTGTGGATGCGCTGGTGCGGGCGACGGATTGGATGGGTGATGGGGGCAATTGGCAATAGGCAATGGGCAATGGGACAATTGCCTATTGCCCATTCCCTATTGCCCTTCTCGTCACCACAACCACCCGCGCGCGCCGGTTTGATCGCGGTGCAGGTCGATTGAAAGCACGATGGCGAAGCCGACCATCAGCGTCACCATCGCGGTGCCGCCATAGGAGAGCAGCGGGAGCGGGATGCCGACGACGGGCACGAGCCCGATCACCATAGCGGTGTTGATGAATACGTAGCACGCGAGCGTGGCGGCCATGCCGGCGGCGGTGAGCTTGCCAAACAAGGAGCGCGCGCGCAGCGCTACTTGCATGGCGAGCGCCATGAGCGCGGCGAAAAGCCCAAGCACCACCGCCCCGCCGACGAGGCCGAATTCTTCCACGATCATGGTGAAGATGAAATCGGTGTGCTTTTCGGGGAGGAAATCGAGCTGGCTTTGCGTGCCTTGCAGATAGCCGCGGCCGAAGAGGCCCGCCGAGCCCACCGCGATTTTCGATTGCATGACGTGATAGCCGAGGCGCCCAGCGGATCATCGGTGATGCCGAGAAACACGTTCACGCGATCGCGCTGATATTCGTGCAGGATCGAACTGTAGGCGAAAATCGCCCCGCCCACGGCGACAAGCGCGCCGGCGGCGATGATGCGCCAAAGCAAGCCGCCCAAAAACATCACGCAGATGCCGGCGAACAGGATCATCAGCGATGTGCCCAAATCCGGCTGGTGCATCACCAGCCCCACCGGCACGGCGATCATCAGAAACGCCGGGATGGCCCAAAGCACCGTGCCGCTCTTGCGCGGATCGAGCTGGTGATAATAACGCGCCAGCGCCAGGACGATGGCGATTTTCATAAATTCCGAAGGCTGCAGCGACACAGGCCCAAGCGAAAGCCAGCGCGCTGCGCGCCCATGCGCGTTTCACCAATAAGCTCAACGCCGACAAGCAAGATGAGCGCAATGCCGTAAAGCGGATACGCGATCGCGAGCCAGAAGCGCGCATCGAGAAACATGGCGGCGAGAACCGCCACAATCAGCAGAATGCCGAAACGCATGCCATGCGTGAGCGGCATATCCGTCCACGCGCCGGAAGAAACCGAAAAGTGCATCAGCACGCCAACGAAGGCGATGGCGCATAAAAGCGTGATGATGCCCCAATTGAGGCGGCGGAAGCGCTCAAACAAGGTGTTCGGATTGGCGCCGAGGCTGATGCTCATGCCTGCCTCCGATCCGGCTCAAGCGTGGCGAGCCGCGCAGGCGCGCGGCGCGCGGGATCGCGCAGCAGGGTTTCACGCATGATGCGGCGGGCGATGGGGCCAGCGGCGACAGAGCCGCCGCCGCCATGCTCAACCACCACGGCGCAGGCGTAGCGCGGCTCATGCCAGGGGCCAAAGCAGCAGAACAGGCCATGATCGCGGAAGCGATATTCGATTTGCGAAAAGTGCCGGCCGCGCGTGGCTTCGGTGAGCGCGCGCACTTGGGCGGTGCCGGTTTTGCCGGCGATTTGCACGCGCGGCCAGCCGCGATTGTGCGGCGCTTCAATTTCGGCGACGCCGGTTTCGGGATGGCGCACGAGGCCAAGATTGCCGGCGCTGAGCGCGGTGCCGCCGCCTTCGTTGCAGACGGCGAACATGCCTTCGCGGATGGCGGCGAGATGGCCCGCGTCAATCTCCGACATATCCGGCGGCGTGGGCGGATCGATGACGCCCGGCCCTTCGCGGATCAGGCGCGGCATCACGGCGTGGCCGTTATTGCCGATGCGCGCGGCGACGACGGCGAGCTGGAGCGGCGTGATTTGCAATGCGCCTTGGCCGACGCCGTAGTTCAGCGTGAGGCCGCCCGTCCAGCCTTCGCGGCGGTTTTCGCGCCACCAGGTTGGATCAGGCACAAGCCCTGCGACCACGCCGGGGACATCGATGTCATAAGTCTGGCCAAAGCCGAACTGGCGCGCGACGGCGGCGATGCGCTCAGGGCCCGCGATCAGGGCGGCCTGGTAGTGAAAGACGTTGCAGGACGCCTTCATGGCGTTGCGCATGTTGATGCGCCCATGCCCGCCCCGGCGCCAGCAATGGAAAGCGCGCCCGCCATAGCTGAAATAGCCGGGGCAGCTGACGTGGAAATCATCGGCCATGCCCGCCTGCTTGGCGGCGATGGCGACGATCATCTTGAAGGTGGAGCCCGGCGCGTACGTGCCTGTCACGCTCTTATGAAAGAGCGGCTTTTTCTGATCCTCGTTGAGCACGCGGAACGGCTCTTGGGCGATGCCGTTGACGAAGAGGTTCGGATCAAAGCCGGGCGCGGAGGCCATCACCAGCAAATCGCCGTTATAGATGTCCATGACGACGGCCGAGCCGGCCTGATCCTGGCCGAAGCTTTCCATCGCCGCGCGCTGAAGCTCGTGATCGAGCGTGAGCACAAGGCCTGCGCCGCGCACGGGCTCGCGCCGCTCGCTCACGTCTTCGCCCTGCTCCACGCCGCGCGCGTTGACGATCACTTTGCGGAAGCCGGGAAGGCCGTGGAGCTCATCCTCCATCTGCGCTTCCATGCCCGAGCGGCCGATGCGGACATGCGGATTGCGCAGATAGACCGCGCGGGCGCGGCCGGTGGCTTCGTTTTCGAGCGCGCGATCAATATCGCGCTGGGCCGGCTTTTGCACGTAGCCGATCGGGTGGGCGTAGACGATGTCGTACGGATAAGCGCGCACATCCGCCGAATTGGCGACAACGCCAGGCAATTCCGGCAGGCGCACATTGATGGCGTTAAACTCATCCCAGGTGAGCCCTTCGCGCACCGGCTGGGCCTCATAGCGCGAGCCGCCGCGCACGCGGATGGCGGCGCGGCGCGCCCATTCGGCGTCAAGCCCCAGGATTTCGGCGACGTTGTTCAGCACGCCTTCAAGATCTTCGACCTCCGATTGGAGGATCGAGACCTGGTAATCCTTGCTGGTCTGCGCCAGCACCGCGCCGAAAGCGATCATAGATGACGCCGCGCGGCGGCGGGATGATGCGCGTATCGAAGCGGTTTTCATCGGCGGCGAGCGAGTATTGCCGGTTGAGCGCGTCCGAAACTTGAAGCTGACCCATGCGGAACAGGATCGTGCCCATCACGCCCGCGCCGGCGAATGAAAGCAGCGCGGCGCGGCGGCTGAAGATCACGTTGGAGTCGCGCTTGGGCAGCGTTGAGCCGACTTTTTTGGGCTTCTTCATCGCCGCGCCCCCGGCTGGGCCGCGCGCGCGCCGACGCCGCTCATGTAAAGCGGGCGCACGAGCGGGAAGAGGATCGCGGTGATGAGCGCGGCCTCGGCGTACGGGCCGATGCCGACTTGCCGGCCAAGCCCGATCGGCGCGAGCAGCCAGGCGATCACGATGGAGAGCAAAGCCGTGACGATAAAACCGCCCCAGAGCGAAACAAGGTTAGGCGCCGACATCGCCGCCGCCACGATACGTCCCATAAGATAGGCGCTGAGATAAAGCGCCACAAACAGCCCGTAAGGGCCGCCCGCCATTTGATCATGCAGCAGGCCCAAAGCCGCGAGCAGCAAGGGCGCGCGCCAGCCGGCTTCATCTTCCGCCGCCCAGCCATAGGCGGCCCAGAGCACCGCAAGCGGCAAAGGCGGCTGCGCAAACAGCGGCCCCATCGGCAAAGCCGGAAGAATGACGCTGGCGATGGCGAGCACGAGCCCGAAAGCGCGCAGCACGCGCTGGTTCGGCGCGCGCGTCACTCTTGCGGCTCCGCTGGCGCGGGCTCGGCGGGCTGCGGTGTTGCGGGTTGCTGCGCGGCCGGCTGCGGCGCCGCGGGTTGCGGCGTTGTGGGCTGCGCGGGCGCGGGCTGCGGACGCGGCGCGGCCGGCTGTTGCGCTGGCGCTTGCGGGCGCGGCGCCGGCGGGGGCGCGGCCTGATAGGTGGGCGGCGGCGCCATGGTTTGCGTGCCGATGGCGGAGACCGAAGAATCCGCCGCGCGCGGCGGGCCATCGCCGACCACCGCGCTCTCCTCCGGGCGCTCGACGCCCACATAAGGAAGGATGCGCACGAAATCGATCGGCTGCTGCGCGGCGGCCAGCGCCACGCGCCATTGGCCAGAGCCATCGCGGCGCGCCACGCCAACGGGGATGCCGCGCGGATAAAGCCCGCCATCGCCGGAGGTGATCACGCGCTCGCCTTCGCGCAGGCTTTGCGCGCCGACGATGAAATCCAGCATCGGCGCCTGCATCTGGAACGGCCGGGTGATGAGCTCTGGCGGGCGCGTGGCTTGCCCGGCCAGCACCGCGCGCACGCGGCTGGCTTCGCCCATCACCGGGATGCGCGAGGTGTAATCATCCAGCATCAGCACGCGCGCCGAGCGGCGGCCAACGGACACCACGCGGCCCACCAAGCCGTTTTCGTTCACCGCGATATAGCCCACGCGCACGCCGTGATCTGCGCCGGCATTGGCCACCAGTGTGCGGGTGAACGGCCCGCCGCTATCGAGCACGAGTTGGGCGGCGATGGATTGGGAAACATCCGCCCCGGCGCCGAAGGCATCCTCGGGCATGCGCAGCAAGGCTTCGTAGCGGGCGTTGCGCTCTGCCAGGCGCTCGGCCAGATCGCGCCAGGCGCGCAGATCGCGGTTTTCTTTTTCGAGCGCTTCGATGCGGGCGGTGGCGTCCCACATGTTCAGGAGGCGGGACACAAACCCCTCGCCCGCGCGCACCGGGCCGGTGGCGACGCGTCCGCCGCCGGTGGCGATGTCATCGCCGACCTGCTGGCCGACGCTTGCAGGCTGGCCCGATTGATACACAACAGCGCCCACCGCGCCGAGCGCCAGCAGCGCGGCCACGATCACGCCGAGGGTGAGCTTGCGCCCAGCGCCCGCGCGACGAAATCCGCTCCTGCGTCTGGCCACGATGCGGCGCCTTTTCTAACGCCGGTTAGACTTCTTCAGTCAGCAGCCGGCGCGCTTCGGATGAGTTTATGGTGTCGAGCGCGATTCCGCAGCCTTTGACAACACAACGCAGCGGATCATCCGCCACCGAAACGCGGATCGAGATACGCTCTTGCAGCACCGTATCGAGATTGCGCAGCAGCGCGCCCCCGCCGGTGAGCATGAGGCCATGATCGTAAATATCGGCGGCAAGCTCAGGCGGCATCTGCTCGAACGCCTGGCGCACGGCGTCAACGATGCGGGTGACAGGCTCGGCCAGCGCATCGGCCACCATGGCTTCGGTGACGACGATTTCCTTCGGCACGCCGGAGAGATTATCGCGGCCCTTGATCGGCATTTGCATGCCGCGGCCATCTTCGGGGGGCTTGGCCGTGCCGATTTCCTTCTTGATCTTCTCGGCGGTGGAATCGCCGATCAGCAGATTTTCGGTGCGGCGCAGATATTGGATGATGGCTTCATCCATCTTATCGCCCGCTTCGCGCAGAGAACGCGACCAAACGAGGCCGCCCAGCGAAAGCACGGCGATTTCGGTGGTGCCGCCGCCAATATCGACGACCATGCAGCCCGAGGGATCATCAATCTGAAGCCCGGCGCCAAGCGCTGCGGCCACGGGCTCTTCGATCAGCTTCACGCGGCGCGCGCCGGAAGCCTGGGCGCTTTCCAGAATGGTGCGGCGCTCAACCGGGGTGGCCCCGGTGGGCACGCAGATCACGATCTGCGGCGAAATCAGCGCCGGGCGCGGCAGCACCTTGCGGATGAATTGCTTGATCATTTCCTCGGCGACATCGAAATCGGCGATCACGCCGTCGCGCAGCGGGCGGACGACTTCCATGTTCCGATGGGTTTTGCCGAGCATCGTCTTGGCTTCGGCGCCGACGGCGTAAACCACTTTGCGGCCGCCTTCGTTCACGTAGGCGACGACGGAGGGCTCGTCCAAAACGATGCCGCGCCCCTTCACGTGAATGAGGGTGTTGGCCGTACCAAGATCAATCGCCAAATCCGGCGCAACGAGACCGAACATATTGCCCAGCATGCCTTCTAAATCCCCGCCGCTCGCACCTAGAGCCGAATCAGCCCTGACACCGGCTTAATGCGGCAAGTTTAACAATCTTCAGAGCAGCGTCGGCCCTTAAGCGCATCTGAGGCGCAGAAGCCGAAAAAAGGCGATGGGGCTGCGAAAGAAGCCGCGACGCATGCGCGCGCCGCTTGTCCCGCCGACCGACCGCCCCCGCCATCGTTGGATTGGACTTGCCGTGATGTTTCCGCCGATGCAAGGGCCGCGCCGCGACAGAATAGCGGCGCGGTGGATAAGCGCCGTTAAGCTTGGCGCCGAAACGCCCCATCGCCGCCGCAATGACCGGAAAGACACACACCGCCCGTTCACTGCCGGGCGCGCTTGCCGGCCGCGAGCGCGCGGGGGATGATTGTGCGGTGCACGTTGCGCCGGGGTGGCGGGGAAACGCTTGATCGCAAAGCTGATAAAGTTTGTGGCGGCGGCGCTTTTTGTGGCGCTGGCGGGCTCGGCGGCGGCGCAAACCAGCATCGACGAGGCCGAGCGCGGCATCGTGCGCGTGGTGGTGATCCTGGAAACGCCCGACGGGCAAATGCTTTACGGCTCAGGCTCGGGCTTTGTGGTGGCGCCAAATCTGGTTGTCACCAATGCGCATGTGGTGGCCCCTGCCCGGCAGCGGCCCGAATATGGCGTGGCGATTGTTCCGCCGCAGGGCGACGGCTTGGTGAATGCGCGGATCATCCGCTACTCGCCGCTCAATGAATTGGCGCTGCTTGAGTTCCGCGAAGGGCCGAACCTGCCGGCGCTGACAATATCCACAGTTGAACCCAGCCCCGGCGATGCGGTGCTGGCGATGGGCTACCCGGATGTGGATTACCAGGGCGCCTCGGGCGCCGATTTGCTGCGCCCGACCCCGGCTTCGCGCACCTCCGGCCGGATCGCGGCGCTACGGGACCGGGCGCCGACGGGCGATGCGATCCCCACCATCAACCATGAAGCGGTGATTTCCTCCGGCTCCTCCGGCGGGCCGCTGCTGGACGAGTGCGGGCGCGTGCTGGGCGTGAACGCCTGGCATGTGAGCGGGGCCGATACGCGCGAGACGCGCGGGGTCTCCCACGCGCGGCGCAGCTGCTGCAATTTCTCGATGAAGCCGGCATCAGCCCCAACCTCTCCGATGAGCGCTGCCTGCCGCTGGAGGCGCGCATCACCGCCGAGCGCGAAGCTACGATCGGGGCGCTGGAGCGGCAAAACGAAGAGCTTGAGAAAAAGCTGGAAACCGCAGACCGGCTCACCCGCATCGCGGTGGTGATCCTGATGGCGGGCACGCTGGCGCTGTTTGTGGCGGTGATCGTGCTGGGCGCTGTGGTGCTGAACCGGCGCCCCCGCCCTGCGCATGCGGCGGAAGCTGAGGCGGCGCTGGATCTGCACGAGCGCGAGCATGCGCCGCGCCGGCGCATGGGGCTGGTGGCGGTGGTGCTGGGGGCGACGGCTGCGGCGGTGCTGGTGGTGATGGCGGGGGCCGCGCTCTGGCGCGCGCAAGGCGCAAGCGGGGAAGCCAAGATCGCCGACACGCCGCGCTTTGCCGGGCAAGTGAGCTGCGCGCTGGATCGCGAGGCCAGCGTCGGCGCGCAAGGGGGTTTCGGACATGAGCTTTGCCGCGTCCGGCGCGCTGTGCGTGAACGAGCGCACCTTCTATGCGCCGAGCGAAGGCGGGCGCTTTCAGCGCGCGATCGTAGCTGGGCGAGGCGCGCGCGCTTGACGTGCTGACGATCGATCCGGCCAGCGGCGAATTCCAGCGTGAGCGGTACCCGCTCAATGACGCCGATTTCGATGCGGCCAACCAGGCGGTGGCGCAATCGAGCGTGGGGCGCGGCTGCGAGGGCGACGGGCTTTCAGAAGCGGTGGCGCGGCGCAATGAAACGCTGATGCGCTTTGCGCAAGGCGCGCCAAGGCAAAGGCTGGTGTGGCGCTGCAGCGTGCGGTGAGCGCGCATCCCTCCCCTCTCGGGGAGGGAAAGGTTCAGCGTACTGGCGCAACGCGCCAGATAATGTCGCCCACATCATCGGCCACCAGCAGCGCGCCGGTGCGATCGGTGATGACGCCCACGGGCCGCCCCTGCGCTTCGCCGCGCGCATTGAGGAAGCCGGTGAGGAAATCCTGCACCTCGCCGTTTGGCCGGCCATTGGCGAAGGGCACGAACACGACTTTGTAGCCGACACGCTGGCGGCGGTTCCAAGAACCGTGCTGGCCGATAAACACTCCGCCTTGATAGGCGGGTCCGAGCGCTTCGGCGCTGTAGAAATGAAGCCCCAGCGAAGCGGTGTGGCTGCCGAGCGCGTAATCGGGCGCAAGCGGTTCGCGCAGGCGCACATTGGCGGGTATCTCCACGCGCGCATCGCGATGGGTTCCGAAATAATAATAGGGCCAGCCGTAGAAGGCGCCGTCCTCAACGCTGGTCATGTAATCGGGCACGAGATTGTCGCCCAGCATGTCGCGCTCATTCACCGCGACCCAGAGCACGCCCGTTTGCGGCTCAAATTCCATGCCGACAGGATTGCGCAAGCCGGTGGCGTAGAGGCGCGCTTCGCTTCCATCGGGATTGAATTCCCACACCGCCGCGCGCCCCTCTTCCAGCGCCAGCGCTTCGGCGTTTTCGGGCACGTTGGAAACCGAGCCCACCGCGACGTAGAGCTTTGCGCCATCGGGCGAGACAGCAAGGCTGCGCGTCCAATGGCCGTTGGCCGCTTCGTGATACGGCAGATCAAGGATCGCCTCGCCCGCGCCTTCGAGCCGGGTTTGGCCTTCGCTGTAAGCAAAGCGCAGCACCGCATCGGTGTTGGCGATGAAAAGATGCCCGCCGACAAGCGCCATGCCGAACGGCTGGTTCAGCCCTTCGGCGAACAGATGGGTTTCATCGACGATCCCGTCGGCGTTGCTATCGCGCAGCAGGGTGATGCGATCGGGCTTTGCTCTTCGATGGCGCCGGCGCGGCGCTGCATGGAATTGCCGATCCAGCCGACAAGGCCGCCGCCGCGCGTGGGGCGGGTCGAGCTTTGCGCGACCAGCACATCGCCGTTCGGCAACACGTAGAGCCAGCGCGGATGCTCAAGCCCTTCCGCGTAGCGGGTGACGCCATAGCCGGCGGGCGCGACGGGCCCCGCCCCTTGCGCCCAGCCGATGGCGCGCGCGGTGTTGATGGTGGGGAACAGGCCGCCGTGCGGGGCGGCGAGCTGCGGATTGACGCCATAGCCCAAATCCGGCCCCGGATCAGAGGAGCAGGCGGCGGCCAAGGCGAGCACGGAAAGAAGAACGATGCGCATAAGCCGATCATAGGGCGGCAAGCGGCGCGGGCTAGGGGCTTAGAGCCCCGGATTTTGCCGCCGGATCCATTTGCGCACGATCACCACTACGAACAGCCAAAGCGTGATGGCGATGACGCCCATCAGCGCGGCCGAGCCCAGCCGGCCTTCCAGCGCATCGAGGATGCCATCCCCGGCGAAGGCGACGATGGCGGTTTTCGGCAGCACGCCGATGGCGAGCCCGCCGATAAAAGCGAAGAACCCCACGCGCGCGCGGCGCCGAACGCCATGTTGACGACCACGAACGGCGCGGTGGGCAAAAAGCGGACGATCAGGCTGGCGAGAAAGCCGTTCTTGCCCATGAAGCGGGTGAAGCGCCCGCCCGTTGCGCCGCCGAAGCGCTTTTGCGTTTCGGCGGTGGTGAGACGGCCGGTGAAAAACGTGGCCGCGCCCGAGACGATGGTGGCGATCCAGGAAAACCAGAAGCCCTGCTCCGGCCCAAACGCCACCACGCAGGCGCCGATCAACACGATCTGCGGCGCGGCGACATACGCGGTGAGCGTAAACACCAGAATGGCGACGGGCAGGCCCCAATGGGCGCGGCGCGCCTCGCCCAAGGTGTTGTCGATAAAGGCTTCGACCTCGGCGCCGTAATAGAGGCGGCCCACCACCAGAATGATCGCCGCGACAACCACCATGCCGAGCGACATCGCCACCGCCCGCCAGGCGCGCGCATCCATGTTGTTGATGAAATCGGAGAACTTCGCCCCCAGCCCTTTTGGTGGCGGCGGCGGGCTCTCAGGTGGCGCGGGATCGCTCATGCGTTCCGGCTCTCGCGCGGCGCGGGGCGGCGGTCAAGCCGGGGCGCTCAGCTGGCGCTTTAGGCGGCGCGGCGGCGGCCTAAAATGCCGCCGAGATCGAACGCGCGGGCGGCGGCGGCGGTGCGCTTGGCCGCGGGGGCCTTGGCCTTGGGGATGGAGACATCGTTCATCCGCGGCTTGAGCTTGCGGATGAGGTCTTCCTCGATGCGGCGGCGATCCACCTCATCGCGGATCGGGCCAAGCACGTGCCGCTCGGTCGCGCCGTAATACCAATAGGCGCGGCCCCATTTTTCGTGACCGCGCAAGCGGTTGCGCAGGTCGGCCGCCTTGCCGACATAGAGCGGTTCAAGGAAGAACGCCCAACGGCGGCGGACAAAAATATAAATCCCGCCCTCGCCCGCTTTGGGCATGCCATTGGCGGTCAAGACGCATTTGAACCGATAGCGCCGGCCGCTTTCGCCGCGCCAGCGGTGCGGACCGAAGAAAAATAAGCCCATAAGCGCGCGCTCCCTGCTTCGGGCGGAAGCTCGGCCTCGAATCGTAAACGCCGCGTTAACCGATTGCGTCGGCGGCGTGGCGGGGCGAGATAGGGGCCATGAGTCTGAACGCCCTGCCCGCCCTGTCCATGCGCGACCGCCGCGCCGATCCTCAAGCTTTCGCGCGTGCAATGGGCGAGAGCTACGCCCATTTCGGCTTCGCCGTGGTGCGCGATCATGGCCTCGCGCCCGAGACGATCAGCCGGGCGCTGGCGGCGACCAAAGCCTTCTTCGCGCTGCCGGACGCGGTGAAGCGGCGCTATCACCAAGCCGGCGGCGCAGGCCAGCGCGGCTATATCCCGTTCGGCGTCGAGGCGGCCAAGGGCGCGAGCGCGGTGGATCTCAAGGAATTCTGGCACGTGGGGCGCGAACTGCCTGATGGGCACCGCTATCGCCCGTTCATGCCGGAGAATGTGTGGCCCGAGGAGATCGTGACGTTTGAGCGCGATGTGTACGGGCTATACCAGGCGCTCGATGCGCTGGGGCTTGAGCTGCTGGAATCGATCGCGCTGTTTTTGGATCTGCCGGCGGATTTTTCCAAGCGCCGGTGAAGGACGGCAATTCGATCCTGCGCCTGCTGCACTATCCGCCCACACCGCCGAACCCCACCGGCGTGCGCGCGGGCGCGCATGAGGACATCAACGTCATCACGCTGCTGCTGGGCGCCGAGGAAGCGGGCCTGCAATTGCTGACCCGCGAAGGCGAATGGCTGGACGTGAGCCCGCCCGAGGGCGCGCTGGTGGTCAATATCGGCGACATGCTGCAGCGGCTGACCAATCACAAGCTGCCCTCCACCTCCCATCGCGTGGTGAACCCTGCGGCCGATCGGGCGCACCTGCCGCGCTATTCGATCCCGTTTTTCCTGCACTTTGCGCCCGATTATCTGATCAAGACGCTGCCCGCTTGCGTCGATGCGGATCACCCTGACCGCTACCCGACGCCGATCAGTGCGCAGGATTTTCTGTTTGAGCGGCTGCGCGAAATTCGCCTGGCGTAACGCGCCGCGCCTGCGCCGATGAAGGTTCGGCGCTGCATGGCGCCTCACCGCGAATAAAAAATCAGACCGCGCCCATAATTTGAGCCGGCGCGACCGGCGTATCCAGGCAGAACACTGCGCCCGCGCCCGGCTCATTGCGCACGGTGAGATCTCCGCCCATTTCCCTGGCAAGCGATTGGGCGATGGAGAGGCCCAGCCCCAATCCGCCATGGGCGGCGCTTGCGCCCGCATTGGCCTGGCTGAACGGGCGGAAGATTGATGTGACGTCATTGGCCGGAACGCCAAGGCCGCTATCGCTCACCTCGATACGGATCATTGACGCCAGGCAGCTCGCGCGGACGCGCACGGCGCCGCCGCGTGGTGAAAACTTAATCGCATTGCCGATGAGGTTCATCAAGCACTGGCGCAAACGCGCGTAGTCCGCATAAGCGTAAAGCGCGGACGCATCCTGCGAGACGATAAGGCGCACATCCGCCGCCTTAGCGAAAGGATGCATGAGCCCCTGCACATCCGCAAGCAGGCCAGCGATCGGCGTCATATCGAGCTTCATGCGCATCTTGCCGACATCAAGTTCGGATTGATCGATGATATCTTTCAGCATGCCCGATAGCGCGCGCGCGGCGGTGATGATCTGCGTGGCGTCATCGCGCACCGCCGGCTGGGAGGTTTCTTCCCGCACCAGCTCCGCATAGCCGATCACGGCGTCGAGCGGGGCATGCAATTCCTGGCTGACGCGGCGGAGGAATTCGGATTTCTCGTTGCTGGATTCAAGCGCCGCCCGCGCGCGCGCAGCGGCCGCGATTTGGCGCGCGACGAGGTGGCGCGCAAGCAAGAGCGTCAGAAACCCGACACCCAAGAGGCCCAGCACCACCGGGATAATCTTATTCTGAAATGTCTCCGAGCCGGGATAGTGCCGACGCCATTGCAGCGCCGCCACCGCCTGGCCATTCGCGGCCTTCACCGGCACGGCGATAAAGCCCGGCGCATCGACCTGCGCCCTAACGCTCAGATCGGTGAGATCCAGGATTTCGGCCAACGCCGCCATTTCCGCCGGGCGCAGCACATTCACCGCGACGACATAATCCAGCCCCAGCCTGCGCGTTTGCATCATGCGCGCGGCGTTATCCTCCGGCGTGATGGGCGCCACGGCGATGATGACAAGCGCCCCATTGTGGATCGCGAACGTATGCGCGACGGTTTGCTCCGCACGCGGCGCGCGCGCGAGCAACGCAAGGTCGGGCATCGCATGCACCGCGTCCACAGCCAGCCGCTCGAGCGCTGGGGCATCGGCGACATCGGCGTGGAACCAGCGATGGCGAACCTCGCCGCCGGAGTGCAAAATGATCAGCGAGTCGACGACGCTGGAGTAAAAATTCGCTGCGACGAAATCGTCATTCCAGGCGCGGCTCACGTTTTCATAGGCGGCGTCCCAATTGGCGTATTCGATCATCATCGCCGCGAGCGCTGCGGCGCGCGCGTCCAGCGCGTTCTGCGCCAAGCGCTGGGTGTTGACGACGTAGGCCTCATCCTGCTGGCGGGCGAAACTGGCGAATGTGGCGATCGCGAGCGCGATGACCAGCACCACAAGCCCCAGTATCGGCGCGCCAACGCCGATCCATGCGCGCCGCACATGCTCCTTGCCCTGATCGCCTTCAAAACCGCGCACAATTGGCCCCATCGTGGGGGGCTTTTAGCAGAACATGATTAGGGCTTCGTTTTGCGCACTGCACAAAACATCAACAAAACCCTAAAGCGCGCCTTGCTGAATTATGAATTCGGAACAGGCCGCACGGCGGCGGCGGCGGCTTTGGCGCGGGCGCGCGCTTCGTCAACGCCAGCGCCGCGCGCGAGGGCGACGCCCATGCGGCGCTTTTTGAAGCTCTCTGGCTTGCCGAACAGGCGCAGATCGCTTTCGGGCGCGGCGAGCGCTTCGGCCACGCCCTCAAAGGCGATCGCCTCAGCATCATGCCCGCCATAGATCACCGCACTGGCGCCGGGGCTGGCCAGCGACACATCAACCGGCAAACCAAGAATTGCGCGCGCATGCAGAGCGAACTCGCTTTGGGTTTGCGAGGCGAGCGTCACAAGGCCGGTATCGTGCGGGCGCGGGCTTACCTCGGAGAACCAGACGTCATCGCCTTTCACGAACAGCTCAACACCAAAAATGCCGAACCCGCCCAATGCTTCTGTGACCTTGCCGGCGATGGCTTGCGCTTTTTCCAGCGCAGCGGCGCTCATCGCTTGGGGCTGCCAGCTTTCGACATAATCGCCATCGACCTGCTCATGGCCGATCGGGCGCAATAGGCCGTGCTGGCGCGGCCCCCGCTGGCGTAGCGCACGGTGAGCAGCGTGATTTCAAAATCGAACATCACCTGCCCTTCCACGATCACGCGCGGCTGCTTCACGCGGCCCGCGCTCATGGCGTGCTCCCAAGCGGGGGCGACATCCTCTTGGCTTTTGAGGCGGCTTTGGCCCTTGCCGGATGAGCTCATCACCGGCTTGACAAAGCAGGGAAAGCCGATGCGCGCGACGGCGGCTTGCATGTCCTCCAGCGAAGCGGCGAAGGCGTAGGGCGAGGTGGGCAGGCCCAGCGCTTCGGCGGCGAGCACGCGGATGCGCTCACGGTTCATGGTGATGTGCGCGGCTTTGGCGGTGGGGATTACGGCGGCGAGCCCCGCTTCTTCAATGCGCACCAGCTCATCGGTGGCGATGGCTTCGATCTCTGGCACGATGAGATGCGGGCGCTCTTGCTCCACCAGGGCGCGGAGGGCTTTTGCGTCCGTCATGTCGATGACATGCGCGCGGTGCGCGACTTGCTGCGCGGGCGCGTTGGCGTAGCGATCGACGACGATGGTTTCAACGCCCAGGCGCTGAAGCTCGATCACCACCTCCTTGCCGAGCTCGCCCCCGCCAAGGAGCATGACGCGGAGCGCTGACGGGGAAAGCGGGGTGCCGATGGACATAATGCAAAACCTTTGATGCGCCCGTTCCACCATTTCGCGCATGCGGGCGCAAGATTTGCGTTTGGCCCCGCGTGCGGCTAGGCCAGGGCATGTCTTCTCCCGCCATCTCACTCCGTGGCGTGCGCAAGAGTTTCGACGGCGGCGCGTCCTTTGCGGTGGATGCTGTCTCGATCGATGTCGCCGAGGGCGAATTCCTGGCGATTATCGGCGGCTCAGGTTCGGGCAAAACCACCACGTTGCGCATGATCAATCGGCTGATTGAGCCTGATCTGGGCGAGGTGCTGATTGAAGGGCAAAGCGCTTTCGCCCTTGCCGCGCACGAACTGCGCCGGCGCATCGGCTATGTGATCCAGGGCGTTGGCCTTTTTCCGCATCTCAGCATCGCCGAAAACATCGCCGTGACCCCGCGCTTGCTCGGCTGGCCGCGCGAGCAGATCGAGGCGCGCACGCGCGAATTGCTTGACCTTGTTGAGCTGCCGGCGGCGGACTATGCGGCGCGCATGCCCGCCGCGCTTTCGGGCGGGCAGCGCCAGCGCATCGGCGTTGCGCGCGCGCTTGCGGCGCGGCCGCGCATTGTTTTGATGGACGAGCCTTTCGGCGCGCTTGATCCGTTGACGCGCGACACGCTGACATCAGCCTATCGCGCGCTGCACGACAAGCTGGGCGTCACCAGCGTTATGATCACGCACGATATTCAAGAGGCGCTGTTATTGGCCGATCGGCTGGCGGTGATGGCCGATGGCAAGCTGATCGCGCTTGGCGCGCCGGCTGATCTTGCCGGCGGCGATGCGCCGCCGCAGGTGCGCGCCTTGCTGGACATGCCGCGCCGGCAGGCCAAGCGCGTGCGCGAAAGACTGGCCGATGGATGACCGCTTCGCAACAGCGTGGGCGCGCCTGCCCGACTACCTATCCCAGCACGTGATGCTCAGCGCCTCGGCGATGGCGCTGGGGCTTCTTTTATCGCTGCCGCTGGCGATCCTTGCCTACCGCAACGTGGCGGTGCGCTGGCCGGTGATGACGCTGGCGAGCGTCATTCAAACGATCCCAAGCCTTGCCTTGCTTGCGCTGTTTTACCCGGTTTTGCTTGCACTTTCGGCGGCGACGAGCGGGCTTGGGCTGCAATTTTCCGCGCTTGGGTTTTTGCCCTCGCTTCTGGCGCTCACGCTCTATTCGATGCTGCCGATCATCCGCAACACCGTGGCCGGCTTGCAGGGCGTGGACACCGACATCCGCGAAGCGGCGCGCGGGGTGGGCATGACGAGCCGGCAAATGCTGCTCAGCGTTGAATTGCCGCTGGCCGCCCCGGTGATCATGGCGGGCGTGCGCACCGCAGCGGTGTGGACCATCGGCACAGCAACGCTTTCCACGCCGGTAGGTCAGACAAGCCTCGGCAATTACATTTTCACCGGCCTGCAAACTGAAAACTGGGTGTTTGTGCTGTTTGGCTGCGCTTCGGCCGCGGCGCTGGCGCTGATCGTCGATCAATTGCTGGCGCTGATCGAAAGCGGGGTCGCGCGGCGCGAACGCAGGCGCGTGCTTGCGGGCGCGGCGGGGCTCGCGCTCGGCGTGGTGCTGACGCTTGCGCCGAGCTTGGCCGGTGCGCGCGCGGGGTATGTCATCGGCGCCAAAAGCTTCACCGAACAATACATCCTCTCCCAGCTCATCCGCGACGAATTGAATGAGCACGGCCTCAGCGCGCAGCGGCGCACCGGGCTCGGCTCCAGCGTGGTGTTCCGCGCGCTCGCGGCCAACGAAATCGACGTCTATGTCGATTATTCGGGCACGATCTGGGCGATGCAGATGGGCCGCACCGATCAGCCCGCGCGCGGCGATTTGTTTGAGGACATGTCGGCCTGGCTGCTTGAAACCCATGGCGTGCGCGCGCTCGGCCCGCTTGGCTTTGAGAACGCCTACGCCCTGGCGATGCGCCGCGACCGGGCGGAGGCTTTGGGCGTTTCCAGCATCGCCGATCTCGCCCGCGTGGCGCCGCGCCTGCGGATCGGCGGCGATTTCGAGTTTTTCGGCCGCCAGGAATGGGCCGCCGTGCGCGATGGCTATGGCTTGCGCTTTGCCGAACGCCGCGAGTTTCAATCGACCTTCATGTATCGCGCGATCGCCGATGGGGACGTTGACGTGATCTCCGCTTTTTCCAGCGATGGGCGGATCGCTGCGCTTGATCTTATCGTGCTTGAGGACACGCGCGGCGCGCTGCCGCCCTATGATGCGGTGCTGCTGCTTTCGCCCGCGCGCGCGGATGATGAGGCGCTGATCGCTGCGCTTGAGCCGCTATTGGCGCCATCCCGGTCGAGGCGATGCGCGAGGCGAATTTCATGGTCGATCGCGACACCGATAAGCGTAGCGTCCGTGAAGCGGCGGCGGCCTTGGCGCGTGAGGCCGGGATCGATTAAGCGCGCCCCAACATCGCCCGCACCTTCTCCCCCGCCGCTTCGATCGGATGGCCCGCCGCTTCATCGCGGAAGCGCTGCAAGCTTGGCGCGCCGGCGCGGTGTTCTTCCATCCATGCGCGGGCGAATTTGCCCGATTGCACGTCGGCCATCACGGCGCGCATCGCATCTTTCACGCGCGCATCGATGATGCGCGGGCCGGTTTGGTATTCGCCCCATTCGGCGGTGTTGGAAATGGCGAGATGCATCCCGGCGATGCCGCGCTCATGAATGAGATCGGAGAGCAGCTTCACTTCATGCAGGCAATCGAAATAGGCCAGCTCGGGCGGGGTTCCGGCTTCGACCTGCACCTCCCATGCGGTGCGGATCAGGTGCGTGAGCCCGCCGCAGAGCACCACTTGCTCGCAATAGAGATCACCCTCGGTTTCGATTTTAAACGTGCTTTCGATCATGCCGGCGCGGCCTGCGCCGATGGCGGCGGCATAAGAATACGCCAGCGCTTCGGCGTTTCCGCTTTCGTCCTTGGCGATGGCGACGATGGCGGGCAGGCCCCCGCCCTTCACGAACGCTTCGCGCACGGCTTTGCCGGGGCCTTTGGGGGCAACCATGGAGACATCAACGCCCGCAGGCGCGGTGATGAAGCCGAAATGCACGGCAAAGCCATGCACGAACATCAAAGTTTGCCCCGCGCGCAGATGAGGCGCGATTTCTGCGGCGTAGAGATCGGGCATCACCTCATCGGGCGCGCACATCACCAGCACGTCCGCGCTTTGCGCCGCGTGCGGAACCGAGATTACCTCAAACCCCGCCGCGCGGGCCTCCTCCCGCGCGGCGCGCGCCGGGGTGCAGCGCAACGGAAACCGCAACGCCCGCATCGCGCAGATTGAGCGCGTGCGCATGCCCCTGCGCGCCATAGCCGATGACGGCGACGCTTTTGGCTTTGATGAGGCTTAAGTTCGCGTCTTTTTCATAAAACACGCGCATGGGCGAAACTCCGTGATAGGATCGCTTAGAGCCCGCCATCGAACTGAGGCGAATTTAAAGTCCGTTGCTTTACCCCGGAAGCCGCTGCTTCGCCACCCGAGTGCGCCGCCATGACGCCTGAAACCATCGTGAATTTCTGGATCGAAGCGGGCCCGCAGAAATGGTTCGCCAAGGATGACGGGTTTGACGCCGATTTGCGGCTCAATTTCGAGGCCGCGCATCTTACCGCCGCGCGCGGAGGCTTTGCCGAGTGGGAGCAAAGCGCCACGGGCGCATTGGCGCTGATCCTTCTCTGCGATCAGATTCCGCGCAACATCTATCGCGGCTCCGCGCACGCCTTCGCCACCGATCCGCGCGCGCTGCATGTGGCCGAGCGCGCGGTGGCGCGCGAGTTTGACGAGGCGTTTGAGCCTGAGGTGCGCGCGTTTTTCTATCTGCCGTTTGAGCATGCGGAGGATCTGGACGAGCAGGCGCGCAGCGTTTTGCTGTTCGAGGCCCTGGGCGATGAGAATTACCTCAATTACGCCATCGTGCATCGCGACGTGATCACGCGCTTTGGCCGCTTCCCGCATCGCAACGCGGTGATGGGGCGCATCACCACGCCTGAGGAGCAGGCGTTTTTGGATGAAGGCGGCTTTTCGGGCTAAGCCTATTGCACTGGCGCGTCGAACGCGTAGCGCCAATTGCCCTCAAAATCGCGCGTCCAGATGCGGACATAGCGGCGCTGGCTGGTGGCGCCGCTGGCGGTGACGCGGGCTTGGCCATAGGTCCAGCCCATATCGCCACGCGAGGAGACGCGCGCGGTTTCCGGCGTCCATTCCAGGCGCGCGCCGGCGGGCCAGGGCGAGCGCACGGCGTTGTAGGCGGCGTACGCGTCGAACGCGGCGGCGGCGCCATCGGCGCGGGATTTGGCGGAGAAGGCGGATCGGCTTCCAGCAATTCGCGCTGGGCGGCGGCGTCCAGCTCTTCATTGTCGCGCGAACCGGCGAGTTCGGAGAGGCGCAGCACAAGCCGGCCCGCCGCATCGGTATTGCCCACGCAAGCGCGCGTCAGCGAGGTGGCGCGGCCACCTGCGAAAATTTCGATGAACGCCTGCTCCCCGCCGGGGCAATTTTGCGCACCGCCGCCGACAACGCCGGAGACGCCGGAAAGCGCGCGCGCTTGGGCGGCGAGCTCTTGCGCTTGCGCGGCGGTGGGGGTGGAGACGTAAGGCGTATCGGGGCCCCAGAGCCACCAGCCGGTGGTGGGGTGGCCGGTGAAGCGGCGCAGCGCCAGCACCGGGCCGTTGGCCGTCGCGTCAAAGCGGATCACACGCGCCACCCCGCCCGGATTGGGCGCAATGGTGACGCGGACGGAGGTTTCGATCCCCTCCGCGCCGAGCGCGGCGCGCCCGCCAAGCGTCGGGGTTGAATCGGCGGCGATCAGGGGGCTTGCCCAGCCGGGCGCGCGGAGGCTGAGGTTTTGCGCGGCGGCGGGGCCGGCCAAAAGCGCGGCGCTCGCGAAAACGACAGCTAAAATCCGCATCTTATCTCCCCGCCCCTGATTGGAAGGCCGGGCAAAATCACCGCTTGGGGCGCCCCCGTCAACCGCCGGCTTCAGCGAGGATGGCGGCGAGCCGGGCTTCGAGATCGGGCGCGGGCAGGCGCGGCCAATTGGGTGCTTGGCCGGCGATCCAGGTGAATTGCCGCTTGGCGTAGCGGCGGGTGTCGCGCTGGCCGATGGCGGCGGCGTCGGCAAGGCTTAACGCCCCGCGCAGATGCGCCATCAGCGCGGGCGCGCCGTGGGCTTTCATGGCCGGGAGCGCAGGATCGAGATCGCGCGCCGCGAAGGCGCGCACCTCATCGAGCGCGCCGGCTGCAAGCATGGACTCAAAGCGGCCATTGATGGCGGCGTAAAGCGCCTCGCGATCAGGCGTCAGCGCAAAGCCGCGCCATTGATCGGGCGCGAGCGGGGCTTTGGTGTTGGCGTGCAGCGCGCTGATGCTTTCGCCGGTGGTTTCCAGCACCTCGAGCGCGCGCAGGATGCGGGGGCATCGTTCGGCTCAAGCCGCGCGGCGGTGATTGCGTCGCGCGCCGCGAGTTCGGCATGCAGCGCCGGCGCGCCTTCGCGTGCGGCGCGTTCGCGCAAGGCGGCGCGGATTTCGGGATCGGCGGCGGGGATGTCGGCAAGGCCTTCGGTGAGCGCCTTGAAATAAAGCCCGGTGCCGCCGACGAGGATTGCGGTTTTGCCGTGCGCTTGGATGGCTTCGATGGCGGCGAGCGCTTCGCCCAGCCAGCGGCCGGCGGAATAAAGCTCAGCCGCATCGATATGGCCATAGAGGTGGTGCGGGGCGCGGGCCTCCTCCTCCGCGCTGGGGCGCGCGGTGAGAATGCGGAAATCGCGGTAGACCTGCATGGAATCGGCGTTGACGATCTCACCGTCCAGGCGCGCCGCCAGCGCCAGCGCGAGCGCGGACTTACCGCTGGCGGTGGGGCCGTGGATGAGGATGGCCGGTTTCATCCGCGGTGCAGTAGCCTATCTCGCCGCCCTCGCCTATGAGCAGGGCTCAATGACTGAACACGCCCTCACCTTTGTCGCGCCGCCGGAGGATAAGCCCGTTTACCGCGAGGCGCTGCTGATGCTGGGGCGGGTGGCGCTGGCGCGGAAGCTGCCGCCGCCGGATGTGCTCTCGGGCTGGGAAAGCGCGGAATGGATCTATCCGGCGCTGGATGAGGAGCTGGCGGAAGAAGCCGCGCACGCTGTCAAGGGCCTGCCGGTGGACTGGGCGATTACGCCGGCGCAAAACCGGCGCAAGAAGCTGCTGATCGCGGATATGGATTCCACCATCATCAATGTGGAATGCCTCGATGAGCTGGCCGATTATGCTGGGCTTAAAGCCGAGATCGCGGCGATCACCGAGCGGGCGATGGCCGGCGAGCTGGCGTTCGAGCCGGCGCTGCGCGAGCGCGTGGGCAAGCTGAAAGGGCTGGCGCTCGATGCGCTGCAAAAAGCGTATGACGAGCGCGTGCGGCTGAACCCCGGCGCGCGCACGCTGGTGACGACGATGGCCAAACATGGCGCGCGCTGCGTGCTGGTTTCGGGCGGGTTCACGTTCTTTACAGCGCGCGTGGCGAAAGCGGCCGGCTTTGCCGATCACCGCGCCAACGTGCTGCTCGATGATGGCGCGGCGCTTACAGGGCTTGTGCAGGAGCCGATCCTCGGCCGCGCGGCCAAGCTTGAGGCGCTGCGCGCAGAAGCGGCCGCGATTGGCGCGGGCGAGCTTGATGCGCTGGCGATCGGCGATGGGGCCAATGATCTTGATATGATCAAGGCGGCCGGGCTTGGGATTGCGTACCGCGCCAAGCCTTTGGTGGCGGCGGAGGCCGATGCGAAGATCGATCACGCCTCGCTTGAAGCGGCGCTCTTCTTCCAAGGCTATCGGCGCGCGGAGTTTGCGTGATGCGGATTTTGATTTTGGCGGCGGCGCTGCTGGGCGCATGCGCGAGCACGCCGGATTTGCCCGCCCCGCCCGGCATGCTGCTTCCGGTTTCCGCCGGCGCCGATCAAGCCGGCAACCGCATCGAGCCGCTGGGCGGGGATATGGACGAGCGCTGCACGTTTGACGGCGCATGGTGTGTTGAAGCGGGCGTGTTTCGGCGTGCGGATGGGCAGAGCCTTGAGGCGCCCGCGCCCGATGATCGGGCCGAGCCTGCGCCCTGGGGCTTTGTGGTGCGGCTTGCAGAGCCAGGCGGGCCGGTGCTGCTGGGGCAGGTGTGGCGCACGAGCGATGCATATTCCGGGGGCGGCGCATCGCAAGCGGTGCTTGTGCTCTATCGCTTCGCCGACGGCGCAGCTCTTGCGGTGCTGACGCTGCAACAGGCGGGCGATGCGCTGATCCGGGCATGCTTTTCAGAAGCGGACACGCGCGCCCGGCGCGGCGCTTGCCATGACGATTATCGCTTTTCGAGCCATATTTCGCTTGATCCCGCCAACGCCGCCGGCTGGCCGGTGCTGCGTTATGAAACGCAAGCGGCGAGCTTTCCCGGCGCGGTGAGCCGCAGTGAAGATGCAGCAGAGCGCGGGGCGCTCACAGCGGCGGATTTGGTGTGGCGCATTGATGAAGGCTGCACGATCACGCGATCGCTTTGCTTGGAATGGCGACGCGGGCCCTATATGCCAAGCGAACCCTTCCCGATTGCGCGGATTATCGCACACAATGACTTTGCCCCGCCGCCCCAAGGGCGTCGTGTTTGATCTCGACGGCACGCTGATTGATTCAGAAGCCCTGGTGCGCGAAGCGCATTTCGCCGCGATTGGCCAGTTTGGCCTCAGCATGAGCGAGGCGCAGTTTCTTGCGCTGGTGGGCAATCACCGCGAAGCCAATGATGCGCAACTGCTTTCCTATTACGGCGCGGATTTTCCGCTTGATCGCTTCATCGAAGCCACCCGCGCCTATGTGGGCGAGCGCGCGCGGCGCCGCTGAAAACGGGCGTTTTGGAGCTGATGGGCGCGCTGGATGAAGCGCGCACGCCGTTTGCGCTGGCCACCTCCTCGCGCCGGCCTTGGGTGGAACGGCATTTTAAGGCGCATAAGCTGGGCGCGCGGTTTCATAACGTGGTGACGCGCGATGATGTCGTGAACGGCAAGCCCGATCCTGAGCCTTACCTCAAAGCCAGCGCCGCGCTTGGGCTTGCGCCGATGGACGTGCTGGCGCTGGAAGATAGCCATGCGGGCGTGCGTTCGGCGCATGCGGCAGGGTGCGTCACGGTGATGATCCCCGATCTGCTGGCGGCGGATGATGAAATGCGCGCGAAAGCGCTGGTGGTGCGTTCGTTGGATGACGTGCGGGGATTGATTGGGGATTAGGGGTTAGGGGTTAGGGGTTAGGGAGAAACCGGGTTGCATTGCGCGCATGCCCCCAATCCCTAATCCCTAACCCCTAATCCCTAAGAGCGCGCCAGCAAGCGCCGATACGTGACAGCGCCGTCGCGCAGAATACGGATGACGATGGCGCTTTCCCGATCGCGGCGCGGCCGGCGACATCGCGCGCGCCGGCGATTGTGTCCACGCGCTCAAAGCCCATCGCCTCGATCACGTCGCCCGCGCGCAGCACCGCGCCATTGGCCGCGCCGACATCGACATTCAGCACGACAAGCCCGCGCACGCTCGGCTCGATCTGGAATTCTTCGCGCAGGCTGGGATCGAGTTCTGAAAGCGCGATGCCGAAGATGCGTCCTGAGCGCGGGCCGCCATCGTCACGGCGGAAATGCTCGGCCGTGCCGCCGCTGGCGATGCGGGCGCCGCCTTCGGCCTCGATCAGCCGCTCGATATTCGCTGCGATGTTCAATTGGCGGCCGTTGCGCATGATCTCGACGGCCACCGCCTCGCCCACCACGCTTTCGCCCACCATGCGCGTGAGCGCGCGGCTGTCGGCGACCTCGCGGCCAGCGAAACGGATCACCACATCGCCGGCGCGCAGGCCCGCGCGCTCAGCCGGGCCGCCAGGGGTGACGCGGGTGATGACGGCCCCGCCCGCCCCGCGCCAGCCGGAACGGGACGCGATCTCCGCAGTGACATTGGCGAGGCGCACGCCAAGCCAGCCGCGACGGATTTCGCCAAAGCGCAGCAATTGATCCACCACCGGGCGCACGATGGATGTCGGCGTGGCGAAGCCGATGCCGACGGAACTGCCTGTGGGCGAGAGGATCGCGGTGTTCACCCCGATCACATCGCCGCTCATGTCAAACAGCGGCCCGCCGGAATTGCCGCGATTGATCGCGGCGTCCGTCTGGATGAAATCATCGTAGCGGCCCGCTTCGATATTGCGGTTGCGCGCCGAAACCACGCCCACTGAAAGCGAGCCGCCAAGCCCGAACGGATTGCCGATGGCGAGCACGATATCGCCGACGCGCGCGGTGTCGCTATCGCCGAGATTGACGAACGGCAGCGGCGCGGCGGGCGCGATGCGCAGCACCGCGATGTCGGTGGCCGGATCGCGGCCGACGACGGCGGCTTCAAAGCGCTGGCCGTTCTGCAAGATCACCTCGATCGCATCGGCGGCTTCGATCACGTGGTTGTTGGTGACGACGACCCCATTGGCCGAGATGATGAAGCCCGAGCCGAGCGAGGTGACGGCGGCTTCCGCCTGCCCCTGGCCCGCGCCGCCGCGCGGCAATTGCGGCATGTCCGTCATGCCTGCGACGCGCTGGCGGGTGGCGATGTTCACAACAGCGGGCGAAAGCCGCTCCACCAGATCGGCATAGCCTTCCGATGCGTGGCGCACCTGGGCGCCCGCAGGCGCGGCAAAAAGCGCGATCAGCGCGAAGGCGGCGAGAAGCCCGAGAAACGAGGTTTTCGGAGGGGACATTGAGCTTTGCGTCAGCGCGCAGGGACGCGGTCGTCTTCCGCCGGCGCTTCTCCGCCCTGGCGCGAGAGCACGCGGTCCAACAGGTCAAGATCGGCATTGGCCTTCAGCGCGGCGAAGTGCGCCAGCGTCTTGCGGGCTTCGAGATGACGCGCAATCGCTTCCTCCGCGAGCGCCTCCACGCTCACGCCCGCGCGCGCGGCCTCGGCCGCAAGCGCCTCGCCCAGTTCCTTGCGCACATGGATGGCGGCGTCATCGGCCATCGTCATCCTCCAATTCCATCAGAATATCACGGGGCAGCGCCAACCTCAAACCGAGTTCGGCAGCGCCCGCAAAGTCACGGCGGTTAAAGGTCACGAGAGCGTCAGCACGGCCATTGAGCGCCGCTTCCAGGATGTGCTCGTCGCCGGGATCCTTAAGGCGCGGCCGCCAGCGCCGGTCGATGATCACCGGATCGCAGAGCGCCGCCACCGCCCGCGCATAGCGCGCGCCTTGCTCCGGCGTAAACGGCGTGCCGGCGACGATCTGAGGACGGCCCAGCACAGCTTCATATTCAAGCACGTTGGCAAGGCTGGCGAGTAAGGTCACGCGCCGCGTGCGCGCCGCCCTGATCAGTGCGGCGGATGCGCTCTGCGGGCTCCGCAGCGCACGCACGACGACGTCGGTGTCCAAGACGACTCGCATGCGCGCAGCTTACTTCGCGCGCCCTCGGCCGCCAGCTATTGCGCCCGGCGGCGCTGCATGTAGCGGAAGAAATCGCTATCGGGCGGCACCACGATCGGGGTGTTGGCGTCGATGGCGACATCATAAGCGCGCATGGAGCGATAGAAGGCGGCGAATTCCGCGTCCCGGCCATAAGCGCGGGCGAAGATGCGGGCGCGTTCGGCGTCGCCCTCCCCGCGCAGGCGCGCGGCCTGCTCTTGGGCGGTGGCGCGGATGATGGTGGCGTCGCGTTCGCCTTCGGCGCGGATGCGGCCGGCGACCTGCTGGCGCTCCGAGCGCATGCGCTCATAGACGCGCTCGCGGGTTTCGTCCGGCAGATCGGCTTGGCGGATGCGCACGTCAACGACGCGCACGCCAAGCTCGGTGGCGGCCGAGCGGTTGAGATCTTCCTCGATCGCCTGCATCAAAGCGGCGCGGCGGCCGGAGATGATGTCGTTCGAGGTGGCCGCGCCCAGCGCGCGGCGCATGGCCGCTTCGGTAAAGACCTCAAGCCGATCGGCCCCGCCCTGCTCGGTGAAGGCGCTTTGATAGAAGCGGCGCGCATCGGCGATCTGCCAGCGCACCATGGCGTCCACGATCAGGCGCTCCTGATCGGAAGCGACATAAGCCTGCCCGCCCAGCGTGATGCCGAGATTGCGGCGATCATAGATCACCACGCTTTCGACGAAGGGCATCTTGAAATAGAGGCCCGGCTCATCCTCGCCAGGGGCGTTGATGGTGCGGACGTATTCGCCAAAACGAAGCACGATGGCTTGGCGATCCTGGCGGACGATGAACATCGACTGGCCGATCAGGATCAGCACGAAGAAGGCGGCGCCCGCGATGATGAGAAGATTGCGTTGCATCAGCGCTGAGCCTCCGGCTGGCGGCGAACAAGCCCGTCGAGCGGCAGATAGGGCACCGCGCCGCCACGCTGATCGAGAATGATCAGATTGCCGCGGCGATACACGTTTTCCATCGTCTCGGTGTAGATGCGATCGCGCGTGACTTGCGGGGCCTGGCGATATTCGTCGTAGACCGCTGTGAAACGCTCGGCTTCACCAGTGGCTTCGCGCACCACTTGCTCACGATAGGCTTCCGCTTCGCTGACGATGCGGGCGGTATCGCGCTGGGCGTTGTTGGTGAGGGTTTCAGCGTCCTGGCCGGCGTTGACGACATCGTTGAACGCTTCGATCACCGCGCCGGGCGCTGCGGCGCGCAGCAACTCAACCTGCAACACGCGCACGCCCGATTGATAATCGTTGAGCGTGGCCTGGGTAAGCTCTTCAACCGATTGTTCGACAGCGGCGCGATCGGTGGTGATGATCTGCTCAAGCTGGCGCTGGCCGATCACTTCGCGCATCGCGCTTTCAGCCACCTGACGCACCGCGCCAAGCTCGCCGGTGTTGGGATTGTTGACCGGATTGCGCACGTTGAAGACAAAGTCTTCGACATCTTCGATATTGTAGACCACGCGGAAATGGACCTCGACGATGTTGCGGTCGCCGGTGATCATCAGGCTTTCGTCAGGGTTGTCGCGGGTTTGGCGGTTCACCGTGGTGAAGCCGATCTCATCGGTGCGCTGGCCGGTGACGTTGACCTTCTGGCCCGCCTCGAAAGGCGCGGGCGCGCGCCAATGGATGCCAGGGCCTGTGGTGCGGTTGTAATCGCCCAGCCGCGTGACAACCACGCGCTCGCCTTCGTCAACGGTGTAGAGCCCGCTCAGCAGCCAGCCGCCGAACAAAACCACCGCCAGAAGCGGCCACGGAAACGGACGCCCGCTGCGGCCGCCCGAGCCTGCCCCGCCGCCGCCGCCCATGCCCATGCGGTCACGGAATTGGCGCAGCATATCGTCGAGATCGGGCCCTTGCGGCCCCTGCGGCTGGCGCGGAGGTTGGCCCCATGGCCGGCGCGGGCCGGAGCCCCAGGGCCCCTGGCCGCCGCTTTGGCCGCCGCCGCCCGATTGGTCATTCCAAGGCATTCGCTTCGTTTCCCCGCCGGTTCTGGAGGTTGCGCGCGCCAATTCTGGCGGCTGAGCCGGGCGGCTTGCGAAGCCCCCACGCGCGCCGATATGTGGCTCATGTGCTAAAGGATCAAGCATGAACAACCAGTTGGCGCTGACGCAGGAACAGATAGAAAAGCGCCTCGATGCGATAAATGACCCTTTGAGCGGCAAGGGTTTGTTCACGTCTGGGCGCATTTCGGGGCTAAACGTGCGCGAGGACGGCAAGGTCTCGTTCACCATCGAGGCGCCGGCGCATGCGGCCGCGCAATATGTCGCGCTGCGTGAAAAGGCCGAAGCGGCGGCGAAAAGCGCGCCGGGCGTGGCGGGCGTGACCGCCGTGCTCACCGCGCATGAAGCGGCGAAAGCCGGCATCGGTGCGGTAAAGCATGTGATCGCGGTGGCGAGCGCCAAGGGGGCGTGGGCAAGTCCACCGTGGCGGTGAACCTCGCCTGTGCATTCGCCTCATTGGGGATGAATACGGGGCTGCTTGATCTTGACGTTTATGGCCCCTCCGCGCCGACGCTGCTGGGCGTGGCCGGCCGCAAGCCGCAGATGAACCCGGATAAATCGCTCAACCCGCTTGAGGCGCATGGGCTGAAAACCATGAGCGTGGGCTATCTGGTCGATCCGAGCCAGGCGATGATCTGGCGCGGCGCGATGGCGACAAGCGCGGTGCGGCAGATGCTGGATGAGGTGGCCTGGGGCGATCTCGACGTGCTGGTGCTGGATCTGCCGCCGGGCACGGGCGATGTGCAGGTGACGCTGGCCCAGCGCGCGGCGCTGGCGGGCGCGGTGATCGTTTCCACGCCGCAGGAAATGGCGCTGGCAGACGTGCGACGCGGCATCGCCATGTTTGAGAAAACCCACACGCCGGTTTTGGGCGTGATCGAGAACATGGCCTATTTCGAGGATGCGAGCGGCGCGCGCACGCACATTTTCGGCGAAGGCGGCGCAAGACGCGTGGCCGAGGAAGCGGGCACGCCGTTTTTGGGCGAACTGCCGATCGAGGTGGCTTTGCGCCAAAGCGCAGACGCAGGCGCGCGCCGCTGGTGGCGAGCGCGCCGGAGCATAAGCTGAGCGAACGCTTCCGCGCGATCGCGGCGGCGGCGCTGGCGAACGTGGCGCGGCTCGGCAAGCCGGCGCCAAGCATCAGAGTGGTCTGAGCGCCCTATTCCAGCTTGAGCACGCGGATCATGTTCGTCTTGCCCGCACGCCCGAACGGGATGCCGGCGATGATGGCGACGCGGTCGCCGGCTTCGGCCACGCCGAGTTCGCGCACGGCGGCGTCGGCTTTTTCCACCATATCCTCGACGTTGGCCACATCCTCCGTCACCTTCGCGCGCACGCCCCAGACAAGGCTGAGCCGGCGCGCGGTTTCCGTCATGGGCGTGAGGCCGATGACGCCGCAACGCAGGCGCTCGCGCGCGACGCGGATGGCCGATGAGCCGGTGGCGGTGAAGGCCACGATGGTGGAACAGCCGATCGTATCGGCGATGTGGCGCGCCGAAAGCGCGATCGCGTCGGCGGTGGTGGCTTGCGGGGGCGTCATGTCACGCGGCAGGCCGGCCCAATATTCCTCATCGCTTTCCACCGCGCGGATGATGCGGTCCATGATCGCCACCGCGCTTTGCGGATGCCGGCCCACGGCGCTTTCGGCGCTGAGCATCACCGCATCCGCGCCCTGATAGACGGCCGTGGCCACATCGGAGGCTTCCGCGCGCGTGGGCGTGGGCGCATCGACCATGCTTTCCAGCATGTGCGTGGCGACGATGACCGGCTTGCCCGCCGCGCGCGCGGCGCGGATGATCTGGCGCTGGGCGATCGGCACAAGCTCAGGCGGCAGCTCAACGCCCAAATCGCCACGCGCAACCATGACCGCATCTGACAAGTCCACGATCTCATCGATCTGTTGCAGCGCGCTGGGCTTTTCGATTTTCGAGATGATGCCGGCGCGATCGCCGATCAGGCCGCGCGCCTCGCGCACATCTTCCGGGTGCTGCACGAAAGAAAGCGCGATGTAATCGACGCCAAGATCGAGCGCGTAGACGAGATCCTCGCGATCCTTCTCCGTCAGCGCCGAGATCGGGATGCGGCGCGTGGGCACGTTGAGGCCCTTCTGGTTTTTCAGCACGCCGCCAAAATCGACGCGCGCTTTCAGCTGCGTGCGGCCCACCTCGGTGACGGTGATCTGCAATTTGCCGTCATCCAGCTTGAGGATATCGCCCTCCTCCAGCGCCTGCACGATCTCCGGGTGCGGCAGGCGGATGAGGCCAGGCCCGCCGGGCTCGGTGGAGGCTTCCAGCGTGACGATCTCGTTATAGCGGAGCTTGATCTCCCCGCCCTCGAACGCGCCGACGCGGATTTTCGGCCCCTGCAGATCGGCGAATACGCCGACATGCGCGCCGGCTTTTGCCTCCGCCTCACGGATCGCGGCCATGCGGCGGGCGTGATCTTCCTTGGCGCCGTGGCTGAAATTGAGCCGGAAGCAATCCACCCCAGCCTGGATCAGCATCGCCAGCCGTTCCGGCGGATCGGACGCCGGGCCCATGGTGGCGACGATTTTACAATCGCGTGCGCGCATCGTGCGAGAATCTCCCCTTACGGCGCCATTCAATGCGCGCGGGGGCGGATGTCCAGCATGTTAGAGCTTATCACGGATACGGATTGAAATTGAGCCGCTTGCCGGGCGTGGGCCAGCGCAGCTTCGCCAGCTTGCCGGTTCCAGAAAGCGTCACATAGGCGTCGCGCATATCGGCGCCGCCGAAACAGATGTTCGTGACCAGCGGATCGGGCAGCGGGATATGGCTGAATTGGCCGTCAGGTTGGATGATGCTGACACCGCCATTGAGAATGGTGGCGACGCACGCTGCGCCATCGGCCTGCATGGCGAGGCTGTCGAAATAGACATGCCCCGGATAGGTGAACACATGCCGGCCAATGGCGCCGAGCCCGCCGGGGGCGACTTGCCCTTCGCCCGTCACATCAAACGCCCAGAGCTTTCCGGTTTCGGTTTCGGCGGCGTAGACGACGCTTTCATCCGGAGAGAGGCCGACGCCGTTGAGCCCCGTGCCGCCGATGGCGATTTCACGCAGCAGCGAGCCATCGGGCTTGGCGTAATACAGGCCGCCGCGCTCAAGGCTGCGCGGATAGGTTTTGCCAAGATCGCTGAACCAGATCGCGCCGGCTTTATCGAACACAAGATCATTGGGGCCTGAGAGGCGTTGGCCGTCGATTGCATCATAAAGCCGCTCGATTTTGCCGGTGTTGAGATCAACGCGCTCAAGCCGGCCCGTATCGTAATCGGGCGGCGCGTGGCCGGGAATGAGCAGCCCGCCGATATCGTGATATTCAAAGCCGCCATTATTGGTGATGTAGATCGCGCCATCGGGGCCGAGCGCGGCGCCATTGGGGCCGCCTGGGATTTCAGCGATGGTTTCGCGCTTGCCGTTCCACACGCGCGTTAGCGTTTTGCGCTGAATTTCCACGAGGATGACAGAGCCATCCGGCATGATGACGGGGCCTTCGGGAAAGCCGAGCCCTTCGCAGAGAATTTCGATGTCCATGGGCTGAGCTTAGCGCCACGCGCGGGCGCGTAAATCATACCCTTGGGTGATGCGCTATTTGTTGCGATGCAGCACGCGGATCGTGAAATCCGCGTCGTCCTTCTCCCCGCGCGGCGCGTGCTCTGCGCTCATCTCGGCCCAATCGCTGAGATCGAGCGCAAGCCGCGCATCGCCTTCGGGCGCGAGGTTTACTTCGGTAAGGATGATGCGATCCGCAAGCGGCAGCGTCGCTTCATACAATTGCGCGCCGCCAATGATGCAGACCTCCTCAGCGCCGCCCTGCTGCGCCATCGCGCGCGCAGCGGCGATGGCGGCGGCAAGATCGGTATAGACGCGCGCGCCTTCGGCTTTGAAATTCGGATCGCGGGTGAGCACGAGATTATCGCGGCCCGGCAGCGGCTTCTTGGGCAAGCTGTCCCAGGTCTTGCGCCCCATCAGCACCGGCTTGCCGAGCGTGGCGGCTTTGAAGCGCTTGAGATCGGAGGAGAGCCGCCATGGCAGATCGCCATCGCGGCCGATCACGCCGTTCTTGGCGATGGCGACAACGAGGGTGAGTTTGGGAGGCGCGGAAGCTTCGGGCACGGCGCGTTTTAATCCGCTTCACCGCTAACGCGCAAACCAGATCACATGCCGCGCGCCCTTGCCGGCGCGGGCGCGCACCACCGCCTCCTCGACGGCAAAGCCCGCGTCCTTCAAGCGGCGCGTGAATTTTGCGTCCGGCCCGGCGGACCAGATCGCCAGCACCCCGCCCGGCTTCAGCGCCGCTTTCGCGGCGGCGAGGCCCCTGGCGGCGTAGAGCCGATCATTCGCCGCGCGGCTGAGGCCATCGGGGCCGTTATCGACATCGAGCAGGATCGCATCATAGCGCGCCTTTGCGGCGGCGATGGCCTCGGCCACATCGCCTTGGATCAGCGCAACGCGCGGATCATCGAGGCTGCCGGCCGTAAGCGCCGCCATCGGCCCGCGCGCCCAGGCGATGATTTCCGGCACAAGCTCCGCCACGCTGACGCGCGCTTGCCCGCCAAGGCGCCCCAGCGCGGCGCGCAGCGTGAAGCCCATGCCATAGCCGCCGATCAGCAGATGCGGCGCGGGCGCTTTAAGCCGCTCAATCGCCATCAGCGCCAGCGCTTCCTCCGAGCCCGCCATGCGGGAGGACATCAGCTCATTGCCGCCGAGCGCCACGGTGAATTCAGCGCCGCGCTGATAGAGGCGCAGTTCGCCGCCGCCGGGGATGTGCGCTGTGTCGAGGTGTTCGCGGGGGATCATGGGCGGAGCTTAGCGTGCGCCCTCAGCTTCGTCATTCCGGACGCGCCGCAGGCGCGATCCGGAACCCAGGGGCAAACGGCGCAACAGCAGCCCCTGGCTTCCGGGCTCTCGCTGCGCGAGCCCCGGAATGACGAATTTCTGCTGTTGGCGCGGAGCGGCGCTCAGCCCACGATTAGCCTGTTCTGAAATATCCGCTCGCGGGAGCCGAAAGGAATGGGCCACCCTAGCGTTCCGACTTCGCTGACGACAGCCCAATCGCTCTCGTGGCATCGCTCGACCACGGAACGTCGCAATAGCGGCGCCACGACTTCACGCAAGCGGCAACGATCCGAAAGTCCAAACGCAACGAATTCCAGCGCGTCTTTTGGATCCGCAAATTCTTCGTGAAATCCGCCCTCGCCGAAGGCAACGCCCCAACCATCGCCAGCGTGGTAGAGGTTGATCTTGAAGCCGCCGTCGTTCGGCGGATCAATCTCGCATCCGTTAGCGACCAGCCGACACCGCACATTCGGATAGAGAGCTAACTTCCCAATCAGCGCATCTATCGGATCAGTCTGCAAATCAGCCATTCCGCGATAATCTAAGAGGCTTGTGTTCTTGGGCTCCGGGCTCGCAGCTTTGCTGCGCCCCGGAGATGGGTGGAGTTTTTCTCCGCCAAGCAAAGCGCCAAGCTAAACCGCGATCGGCGCCTTAATCCCCGGATGCGCCGTATAGCCTTCAAGTTTGAAGTCGCCGTACTCGAACGCGAAGATATCTTTGCGTTCTGGATTGATGCGCATGATCGGCGGCGCGAACGGCGTGCGCGTGAGCTGCAAGCGGGCTTGGTCGAAATGGTTGTGGTAGAGGTGCGCGTCGCCGAAGGTATGCACGAATTCGCCCGGCTCTAGGCCCGTGACTTGCGCCATCATTTGTGTGAGCAGCGCGTAGCTGGCGATGTTGAACGGCACGCCGAGGAATACATCGGCGCTGCGCTGATAAAGCTGGCAGGAGAGCTTTCCGTCAGCGACGAAAAACTGGAACAGGCAATGGCACGGCGGCAGCGCCATTTGATCGACCTCGGCCGGGTTCCAGGCGGATACGATGTGGCGGCGTGAAGTGGGATTGGTTTTGATAGCGTGGACGACATTGGCGATCTGATCGATCACGCGGCCATCCTTGGCCTCCCAGCTTCGCCATTGCTTGCCATAAACAGGCCCAAGCTCGCCTTGCTCATTGGCCCATTCGTCCCAGATGGTGACGCCCTGCTCTTGCAGCCAGCGCACGTTGGAATCCCCGCGCAGAAACCAGAGCAACTCCAGGATGATGCTCTTGAGATGCACCTTCTTGGTCGTCAGCAGCGGGAAGCCGGCGGCAAGATCAAAGCGCAGCTGGCGGCCGAACACGCCGCGCGTGCCGGTGCCGGTGCGGTCCCCCCGGTCGATCCCGTTTTCGAGAATATCCCGCAGCAGGCCGACATAGGCGATATCCGCCTCAGATTGAGACGAGGGGGCGATGGGGGCAGGCTCTGCGCTCATGCCCCCAATATGGGCCGACTCGGCCCCAAGCTCACCCCTCGGCGGAAAGCAGTTTCGACCGGAAGAGGTACCCCGCGATCCCCGCCCCGATCAGCGGCGCGACGATGAACAGCCAAAGCTGGCCGAGCGCCTGCCCGCCGACGAACACCGCCGGCCCGAGCGAGCGGGCCGGGTTCACCGAAACGCCCGTCACCTGGATGCCGACAATGTGGATCACCACCAGCGTGAGCCCGATGGCGAGGCCCGCGAACTGGCTCGGCGCGCCCGCTTGGGTGACGCCCAGGATGCACACCAGAAAGAGGAAAGTGGCCACGATTTCAAAGACGAGGCCCGATTGCAGGCTGTAGCCGCCGGGGGAGCCGGCTTCATAGCCGTTCTGGCCAAGGCCGTTGGCGATGGAATAGCCGTCCGCCCCGGAGGCGATCAGGTAAAGCACGCCCGCGCCAGCGATGGCGCCAAGGCATTGCGCGGCCCAATAGACCCACATTTCCTTGAGCGGCATGCGGCCTGCGGCCCAAACCCCGAAGCTGACGGCTGGATTCACATGGCAGCCCGAGATGGGCCCGATGCCGTAGGCCATCGCCACAATCGCCAGCCCGAAGGCGAAGGCGATGCCAAGTTGGCCCACAATATCAAAGCCCGCGAGCACGGCCGCGCCGCAGCCGAACAGCACGAGCGTGAATGTGCCGATGAATTCAGCAGTGAATTTTTTTTGTCATGGCTCTCTCCCATTTTCCCGCAGGTTCAGGGGTACCGTGAGTCCGCGACAAATGGGTGAGCATCCGCCCGCGCAACGAAAGGCCTGCGCCCGCTTCCCCTCGCGCGCGCAGGCGCTATATTCGACTCGTCCGGGCTTGCCCGGACTATGGCGATAAACGCGCAGAGATAGGCGGATCGGACCCGGGTGCGATGCCCGGCGGCTCCACCAGTTTCATCCTCATTGGGGATTGTCTGGGGCCGAAATAGGATCGACGGACGTTGAAGGCTGATGCTTTTGCTCGGGTGCTCCCGTTACAGGGCGAACAGCATAGTTGCCAATGACAACAACGCTGAGGAATTCGCTCTCGCTGCGTAAGCAGTGCGGGTAATTCCGACCTTAAGTCCTGACGAGTAGCATCCTCAGGCGGGGCCCCCGGACGCCCGGCAACAGAAGTCCGGGATTCTCTTTTTTTGCACCCCCTTCTCGATTACGCCGCATCAGGCGCACGCACGTTATCCACAACAGCGCGACGGCTTGAGCGAGTTTTACGCCCCTTGGGCGTTCCGATACAGGCGCCGCGTGCGCCGCTTTCAACAAGGCGTGAGAATTCTGCTTTGCACGCAGATATTTGGCGAAGTTCTCGCGCGCGGCGCGAGGGCTGGCCCTTGGTTTGCAACGGCGCGCATCGCTGTGCAACGGGGCGCTGTTTCTCCAGCCATCGTTGCAAAGCAATGTGAGTTCGCGCCGCATGGATCAGCAATTGACTGAGCGAAACGAGCCATTAAGGGTGTGGACAAGAATTGAAGGGGCATGCTCGTGGCCGATGACTTGATCGGATATGAAACGCTGATGCAGGACGCGCTGCGCAGCGTCGTGCGGACAGCGCTGCAACAAGCGGCGAGCACGAACGGCCTGCCCGGAAAGCATCATTTCTACATCACCTTCCGCACGCACGGCGAAGGCGTGATCATCCCTGATCATCTGCGCGCGCGTTATCCGGAAGAAATGACGATCGTGCTCGAGCACCAATTCTGGGATCTCGAAGTTTACGCCGATCGCTTCCGCGTGATCCTGAAATTCTCGGGCCAGCCGCAGCCGATCACCATTCCGCTGAAAGCCATCACCCGCTTCTTTGATCCGAGCGTGAAGTTCGGCCTGCAGTTTGAACAGCCCCCCGCTGACGAAGCGCGCATGGCCGCCGGCGATGAGCCCAGCGCCCCCGCCCCGCAAGCGCGCGCCGAAGCTGCGCCCGTGAGCGAAGCCAGCGCCGTGGTGAGCCTCGACGCGTTCCGCAAAAAATAAACGGCGCCGCAAAACGGTGAACCGAAACGCCCGCGCAAGCGGGCGTTTTTTGTTTTAACGCTTGTTCAAGAACGCGAGCGCGCGCCGCGTGCGGTTGAGCACAACGAAAATCGAGCCAATCAGCACGATCCAGAGGGCGATGTGCAACACCGCGCCCGCACCGCCCATGTGCGCATCGAAGATCGTGAGCAGCGTCGCCAGCGTCATCACAAACATGCGGTGCGGTTTCGCCATCGGGCCAGAGAAGTCAGCCGGCGCGCCGGCGCCACGCGCCACCTCGCGCACGTAAGCTGTCATTACCGCAGCAACAGCGGCGGCCCAGCCGAGTGAAGCATCCGCCACCCCCAGCGCCGCTGCGCCATAACCTGCGCCAACAAGGATAAAAATATCGGCGAAGCGATCGGGCAATTCGTTCCAGACCGGGCCATCGGGCCCGCCCCTGCCGCCTTCGACCGCGACCATGCCGTCCATCATGTTGGCCAGCAGCCGCAGCTGGCAAAACAGCGCCGCGCCGATGCACAACAGCACGCGATCGCCTGCGCTTGCGGCGAGCCCGATCGCGTAAAAACACAGCCCGCCAAAAGCGGCGAACACGATGCTGCTGAAAGAGATGAGATTGGGCGTTGCCCCGCTTTTGACCAGCGCGCGCGTGAGCGCCTTGGCCCAGCCGTGTTCGCGTTGGGAAATCGGGCGGCGATCCTGGCTCATGAGCGCTCTCTTGAGAGGCGGAGATTGTAGAGGATGGCGTAACTGGTCGAGACCGTGAACGGAACCGCGATCGTGGCCCAAAGCGCGGGCGTGGCCGCGAGCGTGTGGGCCGAAACGAGAATGGCGAAGATGGTGGAGGCGGTGATCGCAGGCGGAACGATCAAAGCGGCGGCGCCTTTGAGGCGCGCGTTCCGCCATTCGAGGAATTTTTGAGCCCGAGCGTGAGCAGGCCCGAGATCGTTCCCTGCACAAGCCCCGCGAGAAGCATGGCTTCGAGCGGATGTTCGCGGTTTGCAAACAGCGCCCAGCCGCCCATGGCCAGGAAGCCGAACGCCACATGCGCGAGCGTGCTTTGCGCCGCCCATTGGCGAAACGATTGAAGCCCGCTCATTGACGGCCCGCCCTGGCAAGGCGCAATGCTCGGGCCATGCGCATCGAAGGAAACTTGCTGACGTGTTGGAGCCATGGCTGCGGGATTGATGTCCATCTGCCGCTGATGCTCGGCTTTGCGGGCGTGCTTGCGCTTTTGCTGCTGGGCACGCTGGCGGCGCTGATCCTGCCGCGCGCGCAGCCGGGCAAGTGGAGCGATCTTGGGCCGCGGATGCGCTCCTGGTGGGTGATCGCGCTGCTAGTAGGCGGGGCGCTGCTGGCGGGCTGGCAGGCTTTCACCATTTTGATGGCGGTGATTTCGTTTCTGGCGCTGAAAGAGTTTCTCACGCTGGCGCCCACGCGAAAGGAAGATCGGCTGATCGTGCTGCTGGCGTATCTGACGATCATCGTCAATTACGGGCTCATCTTCACCGATACGCTGTTTCAGGACAGCTACAATATCTATCTCGTCTTTACCCCGGTTTACGCCTTTCTTGTGATGGCCGCGACCATGGCCTGGATAGGGCGCACGGATGGGTTTTTATCCACCGTGGGCATCGTGCATTGGGGCGTTGTCGTTTGCGTTTATAATATAGGCTATATCGCCTTCCTGATGCGCACGCCCGATGCAGAGGCGCCGGCGGGCGCGGCGGGGCTGGTGTTTTTCCTGCTGCTGATCACGCAGCTGAACGATGTGGCGCAATATTGCTGGGGCAAAGCCATCGGCCGCAACAAGATCACGCCGAATGTGTCGCCGAACAAAACCTGGGAAGGCGATCGGCGGCTGGCTGACGACGGCCGCCGTGTTTTATTTCCTCGCGCCCTTCTTCACCCCGCTTTCGCCGGCGCACGCGGCGATCATGGGGCTTATCGTGCCGCTGGCCGGATTTTTTGGCGACATTACGATGAGCGCGATCAAACGCGATCTTGGCGTGAAGGATACATCGCGCCTCATCCCCGGCCATGGCGGGGTGCTCGATCGGCTCGATAGCCTCACTTTCGCCGCGCCGGTTTATTTTCACTTGCTGGCGTATTTCGCGATTGAGCGGTTTTGATGCTGCAAATCTTCCGCCGCTATCTGCTGATGCTGATCGTGCGGCCGCTGGCGCGGCTGATGTTCGGGCTCGATGTGATCGGAGCGGAAAATCTGCCGAAAGATGGCCCGGCGATCATCGCGGCCAATCACAACAGCCACGTCGATACAGTGGTGCTGCTGTGCCTCTTTCCTTCCAGGCTGTTGCCGAAGCTGCGCCCCGTTGCGGCGGCGGATCATTTTGACAAAGGCGGCTTTGGCTCCTGGTTTTCGCGCAACATTATCGGCATCATCCCGATCAAACGCAGCGGCGCCGAGCGCGGCGAGGATGTGCTGGCGGGCGCAAAAGAAGCGCTGGCGCGCGGGGAAATCCTGGTGATCTTCCCCGAAGGCTCGCGCGGCGCGCCCGAGGAAATGACGAAGTTCAAAGGCGGCGTGGCGCGGCTGGCGGAATCTGCGCCAGAGGCGCCGATCGTGCCGGTGTATCTGCAAGGCGCGGGGCGCTCGCTGCCGAAAGATGCGAAACTGCTTGTGCCGTTCAACACCACCGCCGTGGTGGGCAAGGCGCTCTATTGGCGCGGCGATTATCGGGCGCTGGTGGATGAATTGCGGGCGAAGATTGAGGCGCTGAAAGCGGAGGCGCCGCCGCTTAGGTGGAAGTAGCGCGCCGCACCGCCCTCACGCTGATCCGCTCCCGCTCGCCCGCAAAACGCTCGCACAGCAGGCGCGCGATTTGGCTGTCATCGACAAACACATGGCCCTTGAGCGCATCGAGCAGGGCTTTGGCGAGGTTGTCCAAATCCAGGCGCGGCGCTTCGCCGATATATTCCATTCTGAGCTCAACCTCGAACTCGCCGTAGCGCGGGCGGATGTCGAACTCCTTGCGGAAAAACTCGTAAACCAATTGCTTGTAATAGCGCGCCTGTGTGGTGATGCCGTCGATGGCGATCTCGACGCCGCCTTCGATCAGGCGCGCGCGCACTTTGCCGTGGGCGATCCATTCGCTCATGCGGCCATGGCCTTGATCCGCGCGGCGCGGAAGGCGGGGCTTTGGCCGGCGGCCGGCGGCGCCCGGCCAGCCGGCGGCGCGGCCGCCGCCCGCGACGGATCGTCCGCGCGCAAGGCGGCGATGGCCCGCTTATGCTTGAGCTGCATCCGCCAATCGCCGCCGGCGGCTTGATCCAGCCTGTCCATGCCCATATCCCCTCAGCGGACAAGGCGGCAGATTTACCAGAGGCCCTTCCCCATGACGACCCGCACCGAAACAGACACCTTTGGCCCGATCCCTGTCGAGGCTGATAAATATTGGGGCGCCCAGGCAGAGCGCAGCCTCGGCAATTTCAAGATCGGCTGGGAAAAGCAGCCCGCGCCCGATCGTCCGGGCGCTGGGCATCGTCAAGAAGGCCGCCGCCGAGGCGAACATCGCGCTCGGCAAGCTCGATCCTGAACTGGGCGCGGTGATCATCAAGGCGAGCGACGAGGTGATCGAAGGCAAGCTCGACAGCCATTTCCCGCTGGTGGTGTGGCAGACGGGCTCTGGCACGCAATCGAACATGAACGCCAATGAAGTGATCTCCAATCGCGGCATCGAAATGCTCGGCGGGGAGATGGGCTCGAAAAAGCCGATCCACCCGAACGATCACGTCAATATGAGCCAAAGCTCGAACGACACCTTCCCCACCGCCATGCACATCGCCTGCGCCGAAGAAGTGGTGCATCGCCTGATCCCGGCGCTGCAGACGCTGCGCAACGCGCTGAACGATAAGGCGAACGCCTGGAAGGACATCATCAAGATCGGCCGCACGCACACCCAGGACGCAACGCCGGTGACTTTGGGCCAGGAATTTTCCGGCTACGCCCAGCAGGTCGAAAACGGCGTCAAGCGCATCGAGATGACGCTGCCGATGCTGATGCAATTGGCCCAAGGCGGCACGGCCGTGGGCACGGGCCTCGCCTCGCCTATCGGCTTCGCCGATCTGGTGGCGAGCAAAATCGCGCAGATCACTGGTTTGCCGTTCACCTCCGCCCCCAACAAGTTCGAGGCGCTGGCCGCGCACGATGCGATGGTGATGACGCACGGCGCGATCAACACCGTGGCGATGAGCTGCTTTAAGATCGCCAACGACATCCGCTTTCTGGGTTCAGGCCCCCGCTCGGGCCTGGGCGAGCTCGCGCTGCCCGAGAACGAGCCGGGCTCTTCGATCATGCCAGGCAAAGTGAACCCGACCCAGTGCGAAGCGCTGACGCAAGTGTGCGCGCATATTCACGGCAACAACGCCGCCATCGGCTTCGCCGGCAGCCAGGGGCATTTTGAACTCAACGTGTTCAACCCGATGATGGCGTATAATTTCCTGCAATCGGTGCGGCTGCTGGCCGATGCGGCGGTGAGCTTCACGGAAAACTGCGTCGTCGGCATCGAGCCGCGTTTGGACAACATCCAACGCGGGCTCGAAAACTCGCTGATGCTGGTGACGCCGCTCAAGGAAAAATACGGCTACGACCGCGCCGCCAAGATCGCCAAAACCGCGCACAAGAACGGCACCACGCTGCGCGAGGAAGCGATTAAGGACGGCATCCCGGCGGAAGATTTCGACGCCATCGTGCGCCCCGAAAACATGATCGCGCCGGGTTAAAGCGTCGGAACCGCGAGCGAAATCACTCGCGGCGCAACCAGGGCGGGAGGCGCGCAGCGTGAGCAGCTGCGTTTGGACGAAGAGTATCTACGGGTGCGGCTGAAACTTTGCGCGCGCTTTTGTTCGCCCAATACAATGCGCAGATCGTGCATGCGCGCGCAGAGCGCGCGGCGCATCGGGAACCTTACGCTTAAGGATAACAAGCCAGATAACCAGTGGAACATCACGCGCGCGTGATGCCGCGACGAGCTGTTATTCGTCGCATGCGGGGTTGGCCGTTAACAGGTAGCGGCCTACATCAAGGCGGCAATGGCAGCCGTCATCAATCTCAAGCGCGCCCGCAAGGCGAAAGTGCGCGCGGAAAAAGAGAGCGAAGCGGAAGCCAATCGTCGCGCGCACGGCCGCAGCAAAGCCGAACGCGCACTCACCAAAGCCGAGGCGGACGCAACGGCGCGAAAACTTGACGGACACAAACGAGATGACAGCTAAAGGCGCCCTGAAAAAGCGGTCCATGCGGATTGCCGGCCATCGCACTTCCCTCGCGCTGGAACCTGAGTTCTGGGCGGGGCTGGAGCGCATCGCCCGCGCCCGCACGCAGACGCTGCCAGTGCTGATCGCCTCGATCGATGAAACCCGCGGGCGCGACACCCCGGAAGCCTCACTCGCATCAGCCGTGCGCGTGTTCGTGCTCGAGCATCGGATCTAAATCCAAACAGCAAGCCCGCTCAGCGCAACGGGCCGCACAGCGCCAATTGCATCGGCGGCTCGCCCCAGGGCCCGCCCGAGAGCGCCATGGCTTGGCCGTTATCGCTCAGCGCGATGCCGAGATCATATGGCGCGGGCGGGCCTTCGGCCGTGCACATGGCCTTGATCGCATAACCATCTTGCGTGCGGGCGATCTCGCTGAAGGCGCAATGCACCTCGCCCAGCGTGCTGAGCTCGCGCGCATCGAAGCGCCAGGCGGGTTCCACGCAAAGGTCGGCGCCGGCGGCCCATTCGCCGACGAAGGCCGGCGCCGCTTCGGCCACGAAGGCGGTCTCTGCTGGCGGGGAACAGGTTCCGGCTCCGGCGCGGGCGCCTGCGGGCGCCGCACGCGCCGAGCGCCAAAACCAAACCAAACACCATCGAGCAGATCTGCATTCACGCCCCTCAACAGCCGCCGCATGCCTCCACGCGCGCCACATCGCTTATACCGCGTGCGCGGCGCCCGCACGAGGAACAAACACCGCTAAAGCGGCGGGACTTAAAAGCGGCCCGCACGATGCATCAAAAGCTTTAGCCGTGGCGCTGGGCCGCGCCCTCCCCATGTTCTCGCTTCGTGCTAAGGTGCGCATTCAATGGACAGATCGATGAGCGACGACAGCGGAGAGATCCCTGCCGATCTCGCAGCGCGCGATGGCGGCCCCGCCTTATCTGGCGGGCCTCAACCCTGAGCAGCGCGCGGCGGTGGAGGCGCTCGACGGCCCGGTGCTGGTTCTGGCCGGCGCAGGCACAGGCAAAACGCGCGTTTTGACAACGCGCCTCGCGCACCTGTTGACGACAGGCCGCGCCAAGCCCTGGAGCATTCTCTCCGTCACCTTCACCAACAAGGCCGCGCGGGAAATGCGCGAGCGGGTGGAGGCGCTGCTTGGCCCCGGCGGCGGCGGCTTGCCTTGGCTTGGCACCTTCCACTCGATCAGCGCGCGCATGCTGCGCACGCATGCGGAGCTGGTGGGGCTCAAAAACAATTTCAGCATCCTCGATACCGACGATCAGATCCGCCTGCTTAAGCAAATCATCGAGGCCGAAGGCATCGATGAAAAGCGCTGGCCTGGCCGGCAATTGGCCGGCGTGATCGACGGCTGGAAGAACCGCGCGCTGACGCCCGATAAAGTGCCGAAAGGCGAAGCCTTCCATTTCGGCGACGGCGCGGGCGTGAAGCTTTACGCGATCTATCAGGCGCGGCTGAAAATCCTGAACGCGTGCGATTTCGGCGATCTGCTGATGCACATGATCGATATTTTCCAGCGCCATCCCGACGTGCTGGAAAATTATCACAAGAAGCTCAGCCACCTGATGGTGGACGAGTATCAGGATACGAACGTCGCCCAATATCTCTGGCTGCGCTTGCTGGCGCAGGCGCGCAAGAATTTGTGCGTGGTGGGCGATGACGATCAGTCCATCTATGGCTGGCGCGGCGCGGAGGTCGATAACATCCTGCGCTTTGAGCATGATTTTCCGGGCGCGAAAGTCGTGCGGCTGGAGCGGAATTATCGCTCCACCGGGCATATCCTCGCCGCCGCCTCGCACCTCATCGCCAACAATCGCGGGCGCTTGGGCAAAACGCTGTTCACCGACGATGATCTCGGCGAACGGGTGAAAGTGCGCGGGCTGTGGGATGGCGAGGCCGAAGCGCGGCTGATCGCCGATGACATCGAGCATTGGGTGCAGCAAGGCGGCAAACACACCTATGCCGATTGCGCCGTCCTGGTGCGCGCGGCCTGGCAGATGCGGGCGTTTGAAGAACGCTTCCTGATGCTGCGTATCCCTTACAAAGTGATCGGCGGCCCGCGCTTTTTCGAGCGCGCGGAGGTGCGCGATGCGCACGCCTATCTGCGCCTGATCCGTTCTGAGGATGATGATCTCGCGTTCGAGCGCATCATCAATCAGCCCAAGCGTGGCATTGGCGAAAGCAGCGTGCAGAAGCTGCACGCGCATGCGGGCAAGCCGCCGGTGCGCTTCGTGACCGACGCGGGCCCGCTGTTTGACGCCAATACCGGCGAAGTGGTGAGCAGCCAGGATGAAGCGCCGGGCGGGGCCGCGCGCTTCCGCTCACTTATGGCCGCGGCCCGCGAATTGATCCTGACGGACGATCTGCCGCTGAAAGCGAGAACGGCGCTGCGCGCCTTCCTCAACGATTTTGATCGCTGGCGCGATCAGAGCCGGCACGTGAACCATGTCGAACTCGCCGAAACCGTGCTGGATGAGAGCGGCTACACCGAGATGCTGCGCAACGATAAAAGCCCGCAAGCGCAGACGCGGCTGGAAAACTTGAAAGAGCTTGTCCAGGCCATGGGGCAGTTCGATACGCTGGAAGCGTATCTGGAGCATGTGTCGCTGGTGCTCGATATTGAGAGCGAAAGCGAAGGCGCGAACGTGCAGCTTTCCACGCTGCATGCGGCCAAGGGCCTCGAATGGCCGCTTGTATTCCTGCCCGGCTGGGAGGAAGTGGTGTTCCCTTCCGAGCGCTCGATCAACGAAAATGGCGAGAAGGGTTTGGAGGAAGAGCGGCGCCTTGCCTATGTGGGCGTGACGCGCGCGCGGGAAAGCGCGCGCATTTCCTTTGTGGCCAACCGGCAAATCTATGGCCGCTGGCAAACCGTGCTGCCTTCGCGCTTCATTGATGAGCTGCCGGCCGCGAACGTCGATGCGGTGAGCGAAACAGGTTATGCGATGCAGGCGGGCGGCGTGCGCGAGGCGGCCTCGCGGCTCGATTCCTACGCGCCGGGCGCGGGCTTTAGCAGCGCCTACCAATCCCCGGCTGGCGGCGCGCGCAGGAAAACATGGGGCGCGGCGGCTCACGCCCGCCGACGATCGACGGCGAAGCGCGCCTCATCGCCAAAAGCGGCGACAGCGATTCAAGCTATGGCGTGGGCGATCGCATCTTCCACCAGAAATTCGGCTATGGCCGCGTGCGCAATGTGGAAGGCAACAAGCTCACGGTCTCGTTCGACAAGGCCGGCGAAAAGCGCGTGATCGACAGCTTCGTGATCCCGGCGAGCGCGGCTTAGGGCTTATCTATCCTGCGCACGGCGGCGAGCGACCATTCAATTTTCATTGCCCGTACTTCGCCGCGAAGTAGGCATGCACGTCCTGGTGCGATAGATATTGCTTATCGGGCTCGGCGAGCCGCCGCACCAATTCGGCTTCTTGCTCCGGCGTCAGAAGCCCCGCGCCGGGGTCGTGATCCAGCAGAAATTCCATTTCCGCGGCGATGGCGTCCTGACGCTCCTGCGGCAATTGGCGGACGCGCTCAAGGATCATGTCAAGTTTGCTCATAAGGGCAGTATAAGGCTGCGCATGGCGCCGCGCCACCCATTGGCGTGACGGCTAATCGTCATCATCATCGTCGTCGTCGTCATCACCGTCGCGTGAGACAGCGCGGACGGCGGCGGTGTTGCGGCGCGTGGTTTCGCGGGCGCGGGTTTCGGCGGCTTCGCGCTGCTCGTCCGCGCGGCGGGCGCGGGTTTCATCATCGCCGACAAGCACTGAGAACACGCCCCAACGCTGCGCCCCGGCGCGGGAAGGCGGGGCCGCTTGTTCCGCCGCGCCATTGCTCAGCCCTTGCGCGGCCATCGCGCCGCCGGGGCCGCTCGCGCCGGCCTCCGCCTGCGCCGGCGATGCGCCCTCGCCGGTGGCGAGCGCGGCCACACCGGCGATGCCTGCGGCCAGCAAGGCGGCGGTGCCGATGCTGGCGAAAACCAAACCTACCCGTTTCATGGGCGCGACCTTAGGCGCCGGCAGCCCCGGCGCCAACCGTGCGGGGCGGTGACAAACCCGCGCGCGCGCTTTAAGCCCGCGCCATGATTTTGCTCACCGCCCTTGGTCCCTTGGCCGATATCAAAGCCGCCGCCGCGGAATTGGATCGCCACGATCCCTCGCCCGCCGATGCGGTGAGTTGGTTTGAGGAAAGCCCGAACAAGTTTCGCCTGGAAGTGTATGTGCCGACCGAGCAGGACGCGCTGAGCGCCGAAGCGATCGTCGGCGCGGCCGCGCCCAGCCTGCATCTGACGCAAAAAGATGTCGCGCCTGCAGATTGGGTGGCGATGGCGCTCGAAGGGCTGCCGGCGGTGCGCGCGGGGCGCTTTATCGTGGCGGGCGCGCATGCGCTGGCCAATGAGCATAACGGGCGCAAGAAAATCTGGATCGAAGCCAGCGAAGCGTTCGGCACCGGCCATCACGGCACCACATGGGGCTGCCTGATGGCGCTGGAGGGGATTTTGCGCAAACGCCGCGTGAAGCGCGTGCTGGATGTGGGCGCGGGCTCGGGCGTGCTGGCGCTGGCCGCCGCAAGCCAAGGCGCAAGCGCGCTGGCGATCGAGATCGACGCGCGCGCCGCCGCCATCGCGGAAATCAACGCCAAGCAAAACCGCCTCGCCCAGCGCGTGCGCGTGATCGCCGGCGATGGCGCGCGCTATATCGCGGGGCAAACATTCGATCTCGTATTCGCCAATATTCTGATGCGCCCGCTGATCAAGCTCGCGCCCAAGCTGGTTCCCACCGTTGCGCGCGGCGGGACGCTGATCCTCTCGGGCCTCTTGCGTTCGCAAGCGCCGCTGGTGCGTGAAGCTTACGCGTCGCGCGGGCTGGTGCTCGAGCGGCAAATTCCGCGCGAAGCGTGGATGACGCTGGTGTGGCGCAAGCCGCTTTAGATCAGCGCGCATAGACGTTCACCGCAAACCAGCATTGCGCCTGCGTGCACCGCGCGGCGCGCGCTTCGATTTCGTGCCGGCCGGTGACAGTGGGGCGCACTTGCAGCGGCGCGCCCCTGGTTTCAGCGATCAATGCGCCAGAAGGATCGCGCAGGCGCAGCACAAGGCCGCTGCACGCCTCATCGCAGACACCGGCGATCCGATAATCCTGCCCCGCCCAGAGCCGGATCGATACGCTTTCGCCGCCGCCGCGCGCAAACGCGCCGGTGATCGGCCCGGCGGCAAGCGCATAGCCCTCCTCGCTCAGCGCCAATGTGTGGGCGTTCAGCGCCGGGACCATAGCCCGCGCGCTCGCCTCGGGCGGCGGCGCTTGGCCGAAGGCGGCCGGCGCGAGCCCAAGCGCAAGGGCGAAAATGGCGGCGATGGCGCGGCTTGGGCGCATATTCTCCCCGATACGGCGGCGCGGGGCCCTTAAAACGGGCGTCGGAAAGGCCTAGACTCAGACAGCTGAACCGGCGCTGAAGCGTGAGGATTATTCCGTGTTCCAAACCTATGATGAGCCCGGCGGGCCCGCCCTTGGCCGCAAACACCTGCCGCGCTTGCGCAAGGCGCTGAAGCAGGCGGGCCTCGATGGCTTTATCGCCCCACATGAAGACGAGTGGCAAAACGAATACGTGCCGCCCGCCTATGACCGGCTGGCATGGCTGACGGGCTTTACCGGCTCGGCCGGCGCGGCCGTGGTGCTGGCGGACGAGGCGGCGGTGTTCGTGGATGGGCGCTATACGCTGCAAGTGCGGGCGCAGGTGGATGAGAAATTGTTCGCCTACCGCGATCTCGTCGATGGCGGGCCGGCGGCCTATATCCGCGAGCGCGCGGCCAAGGGCGCCAAGATCGGCTATGATCCGAAGCTGCACTCGCCTGACAGCTTGGAGCGCTTGCGCGCGGCGGCGGATGCGGCGGGCGCAGTGCTTGTGCCGGTGTCGCGCAATCTGATCGATACGATTTGGGATGATCGCCCGGCTGTGCCCTCCGCGAAAGTGGAGCCGCACGCGGAGCGTTATGCGGGCGAGAGCGCTGCTTCCAAACGCCAGCGCCTTGGCGAAGGGCTCAAAAGCGATGGCGCGGATGCGGCGGTGATCACCTCCCCCGCTTCGCTGGCGTGGTTGTTCAACATTCGCGGCGGGGACGTGGCGCGCACGCCGCTGCCGCTGGGTGAAGCGATTTTAAAAAGCGATGGCGGCGCCGATCTCTTTCTCGCGGATGAGAAAGTCTCACCTGAGTTGAAGCAATGGCTGGGCAACGAGGTTTCCGTGCGGCCCAGCAGCGATTTGCAGCCGGCTTTGGCCGCGCTTTCGGGCAAGCGCGTGAAGCTCGATCCTTCGAGCGCGAGCGCCTGGTATTTTGAAACGCTGAAAGGCGCGGGCGCTGAGATCGTGCGCGGGCAAGATCCTGTGGTGTTGCCGCGCGCGTGCAAGAACGCGGCGGAGGTGGAAGGCTCGCGCCAAGCGCATATCCGCGATGGCGCGGCGATCGCGCGCTATCTGCATTGGCTGGCGACCACCGCACAAAGCGGCAAGGTGACGGAGATCGAAGCCTGCCAGAAGCTGGAAGAATTCCGCCAGGCGACGGGGCAGCTTAAGGATCTTTCGTTCGACTCCATCTCCGGCGCGGGGCCGAACGGGGCGATCGTGCACTATCGCGTCTCGAAGAAAACCAATCGCAAGCTCGGGCGCGGCTCGCTGTTCCTGATCGATAGCGGCGGGCAATATCTCGATGGCACGACAGACATCACCCGCACCGTGGCGATCGGCCGGCCAACCAAAGAAATGAAGGATCGCTTCACTCGCGTGCTCAAGGGCCATATCGCCCTCGCCCGCGTGCGCTTTCCCAAGGGCACGACCGGCCATCAGCTCGATGCGCTGGCGCGCATGAGTTTGTGGGAGGGCGGGCTCGACTACGATCATGGCACAGGCCATGGCGTTGGCTCTTATCTCGGCGTGCATGAGGGGCCGCACAGGATCGCCAAATTCGTGAACACCCAGCCGCTTGAGCCGGGCATGATCGTCTCCAACGAGCCCGGCTATTACAAAACCGGCGCCTACGGCATCCGCATCGAGAACCTGCAAGTGGTCACGCCCGCCGCGCCGATCGAAGGCGGGGAGCGGCCGATGCTGGGCTTTGAGACGCTGACCATGGCGCCGATCGCGCGCGATCTCATCCTCAAGCCGCTGCTGACGAAAGATGAGCTTGCATGGCTGAACGCCTATCACGCCGAGGTTTGGCAAAAGACTGGCCCGCTGCTGGATGGCGAAGCCAAAGCGTGGCTCGAAGCGGCGACAAAGCCGATTTAACGGCTTGATCGCCCACCCTCCTTCGCCGCACGCTGCGGCGGGAGGAGAAAGCATGCGCATTCTGGCGACGATGGCTTTGGCGCTGGCGCTCATCGGCTGCGCCAGCGTGGCGCGGGCGAATGGCGACGAGGCCGCGATCGGCGCTTTGATCGATCGCTGGTATGAGCAGCAGCGCGCGGGCGATGACGGGCGCGTTTACGCGCTCTATGCGCCCGGCGCGATCGATGCGAGCCCCGGCTATTATCACCTCGACACCGGCGCGGCGAACCGCGCGCCGCGGGTTTACACCTCGCTGGCGGCCACCGCGCTGCAGTTTGAGCATGAGATTGTGCGGCTGGATATCGACACGCGCTTTGCCCGCGTGGGCGTGTGGGAGCGCGGCGTGCGCTTGCCTCCTCTTAAGGCGACCTCCGCGACACAGCCTCCCCACCCATTCCCGGGACGCCGCGAGAGCGGCGGGCCCGGGACCCATGAACACCAACAGAGCAATTTCACCCACAAACGCCTGTGTTCATAGGCCCCGGACTTGGCGCTGCGCGCCAATCCGGGGATGGGTGGAGAATGATTTAAGGCTTTCGCGGAGCTTCCCTGGCGAGGAGGGAACGCGGTGCATCCGATTTAACGCACGTTGCTTTAATCGTGCGCGCTGGGGCTCGCCTCGGCGATGGCGCGGCGAAAGCGGACGGGATTGCTGATCAGGGGCGTCGTCCACACCTCCGAGCCGGTGCCGAACACTTGCACGCGGCCATAAGCGAAGAGCTGGCCCCAGAAATCCTGGCTGATGCGCACGGTCTCGATGCTGTTGAGCACGAGATCGGAGGTGCGGCGATGCAGGAGCCCGGTCTTATAGATGAGCCGCCGATTGGTGAGCGCGAGTTCGGTGCTGACGAGAAAGAAAACATCCCGAAAGAACAGATAGATGCCGATCAGGAACCAGCCCAGGATCAGCAACGAAAGCCAGGCGCGCACCCACAAAATCCAATGCACGCGCGCCACCGCCTGGATGGTCTCGTCATGGGCGAGCGCGCTTTTGACATAAGACATGGGCTGGCACTGTATCTGCGCCGGAGCCCTGGCTCAACGGGCTAGCCGCCCGATGCGAGCGCGATCCAGGCATCCTCATCGATCACTTTGACGCCGTGCTTTTCCGCTTCTGCGAGCTTTGAGCCCGCGCCGGGGCCTGCGACCACGAGATCGGTTTTCTTCGACACGCTGCCCGAAACCTTGGCGCCCAGCGCTGTGGCGCGCGCCTTGGCTTCGTCGCGCGTCATTTTTTCGAGGCTGCCTGTGAACACGATGGTGAGCCCGGCGACCTTGGAGGATGTGGCCGCGCGCGGCTGATCCTTGGGGCGCACCTCTTTCAGCAAACGCTCAAGCGCATCGAGATTATGCGGCTCGGAGAAGAAATCCGCGAGATGTTCGGCGGCGACAGGGCCAACGCCATCGGTGCGCGCGAGTTCAAGGAAATCATCGCCGGGCGCGGCCTTGGCTGCGGCTTTGATGGCGGCGATGGCTTCAGGGAGTGAGCCGAAGGCGGTGATGAGGCCATCCCAGGCTTTGGCGGTGACGCCTTTAAGCTTCGGCTTTTCGCCGGCATCGAAAAGATCCGCCCCCGGCGCCTTAAAATCCGGCGCGGCGGCAATCAAGGCAGCAAGCGCGCCGCCGCCGACGCCCTTTACGCGCGCCAGCGCTTCATAGGCTTCGCCCGGCGCGGCTTTCGCTGCCCGATGCATCGCCGCTTCAAACGCATCCCAGCTTTCATAACGGCGCGCCAAAACGCCAGCCGTGGTTTCGCCAATGTCGCGGATGCCGAGGCCATAGAGAAAGCGCGCGAATTCGGGCTCGCGGCGCGCATCGATGGAGGCAAGCAGGTTGGCGACGCTTTTTTTCGCCATAGCCTTCGCGCGTCATCAGTTCATCGCGGTGATCCGAGAGGCGGAAAATATCGGCGGGTTCTTTCACCCAGCCGAGTTCGTAAAATTCTTCGATCTGCTTTTGGCCGAGCCCTTCAATATCCATCGCGCGGCGGGCGACGAAATGGATCAGGCGCTCCACCGCCTGCGCCGGGCAATTGAGCCCCCCGGTGCAGCGGGCGATGACGCCCTCCTCGCCCGGCTCCAGTTCGCGCGCGACATGGCTGCCGCACACCGGACACGCTTCCGGAAACTGGTATTTCCGCGCGCCTTTGGCGCGTTTTTCCAGCAGCACATCGACGATCTGCGGGATCACATCGCCCGCGCGCTGCACCACCACCGTATCGCCGACGCGCAGATCCTTGCCGCCGCGAATGGGCGCGCCGTCGGCGCCGACGCCTTTGATATAATCGGCGTTGTGCAGCGTCACGTTCGTGACAGTGACGCCGCCGACAAACACAGGCGCGAGCCGGCCAACCGGCGTAAGCGCGCCGGTGCGCCCCACCTGGATGTCGATGGCTTCGAGCGTTGTGGTTTGCTGCTCGGCGGCGAATTTGTGCGCGATGGCCCAGCGCGGGCTGCGCGAGACAAAGCCAAGCCGCTGTTGCAGCGCCAGAGAATCCACTTTGTAGACAACGCCATCGATTTCATAAGCCAGCGATGGACGCCCTTCGAGGATCTGCTGATAGGCGGCGAGCAATTGCTCGGCGTTATCGGCGCGGATCATCGCGGGCGTGACGGGAAAGCCCATCTTTTTCAGCCGCGCCATGCTTTCAAACTGCGTCTCCGCCAGCGGCTCGGAAAGCTCACCCCAGCCATGCGCGAAAAAGCGCAAGGGGCGCGTGGCGGTGATCTTCGCATCGAGTTGGCGCAACGCGCCGGCGGCTGAGTTGCGCGGATTGACGTAGGCTTGCTTGCCCTCCGCTTCGAGCCGCGCGTTCATGGCGGCGAAGGCGGCCTTTTCCATATAGACCTCGCCGCGCACCTCAAGCACGGCCGGCGCGCCTGTGATGCGCTGCGGAATATCCTTGATGGTGCGCAGATTGGCGGTGACGTCCTCGCCCTCGCGGCCATCGCCGCGCGTGGCGCCTTGCACGAAGCGGCCGTTCTCATAGCGCAGCGAAGCGGAGAGCCCGTCAATCTTCGGCTCGGCGGTGATCGCAGGCGGCGTATCGAGATTGAGAAAACGCTGCACGCGCGCCACGAAGGCGCGCGCATCCTCCGCATCGAAGGCATTATCGAGCGAAAGCATCGCCACGCTGTGGCGCACCTTGCCGAAACTCGAAGCCGGGGCCGCGCCCACGCGAAGGCTTGGGCTATCTTCGCGCACCAGGCCGGGAAAGCGCGCTTCGATGGCGGCGTTGCGACGGCGCAGGCCATCGTATTCGGCATCCGTAAGCTCGGGCGCGTCCTTGGAATAATAGAGCGCATCATGGCGCGCGATGTCTTGCGCCAGCCGCGCAAGCTCTGCGGCGGCCTCTTTTTCACTCAGGGCTTCAACGGATTTTTCGCGCACGGCCCTCCCCTTGGGATGGCGCTTAGAACACGGTACCGAAGGTGCGGCCCAGCCAGCCGCGGCGTTGCGCCTCGGGCTCGGAAACCACCATGACGCCCGCATTGGTCAATAGCGCGTAGGAGCGCTGATACCACTGATCGCCGGGGAAATTGTGCCCGAGGATCGCGGCCATGCGCTGCGCCTCTTCGGCCATGCCGACTGAGACATACGCTTCCACGAGGCGATGCAGCGCCTCGGGCACATGGCTGGTGCGCTGGAAGTTTTCGTTCTCAACGACAACGCGGAAACGGTTGATCGCCGCCAGATGCTGATCGCGCGTGAGATAGAAGCGGCCCACCTCCATCTCCTTGCCGGCGAGCTGATCATAGACCATGTCGAGCTTGAGGCTCGCATCGCGCGCGTAAGGGCTTTCCGGGTAGCGGCGCACCACCGTCGCGCAGCGAAATCAGCGCGCGCTCGGTCGTCGCCTGATCGCGGCCGACATCGAGGATGCGCTCGAAATAGCAGATCGAGATGAGATAAAAAGCGTAAGGCGCGCTCTCATTGCCGGGGTGCAGCGCCAGGAAACGCTGCGCGTCGGCGATGGCTTCATCATATTGATTGGCGTTGTAGTGGGCGTAGGCTTCCATGAGCATCGCCCGGCGCGCCCAAGACGAATACGGGTGCTGGCGCTCCACCTCTTCAAACGCGCGCAGCGCCTCGGCCCAGCGGCGGCGATCCAGCATCTGCGCGCCGCGATTATAGAGATTGGCCACCGGCTCTTCGACGTATTGGAGATTTTCCTGGCGCGTGGTGTTGCACGCGGCGAGCCCGCCTGCGACGAGCGCGAGGGCCAAAGCGCGGGCGATCTGCGACTTACCTGGGATCATCACCTAGCCTCTTGCGGCGAATTTCACGGGCGCGCCAAAGCGCGCGGCGAACCCGCTGATACAGGAAGTGGGAGCCTTGGCAAAGCGCCAGCGGCTGTTGCGGAGACTGAAACTCTAGCCTGCGGCCGCCGCGAGAACCGGCAACGCGCCGCGGCCCGTTTCGGCCGCGGTATCGATCTCCCAGCGCCACGCCTCCGGCGTATCCAGAAGCGCACGCACCAAGAGCGCATTGAGCGCATGGCCAGGCTGGTCAGCCACAAAGCGGCCACAAATGGGCGCGCCGGCCAGGGAAAGATCACCCACCGCGTCGAGCAGCTTGTGACGAACGAATTCGTCATCGAAGCGAAGCCCCTCGGGGTTCTGCACGCGGCCTTCGCCGACCACGACGGTGTTGTCCATCGAGGCGCCGCGGCCAAGGCCCGCGGCGCGCATGGCCTCGACATCGGCGAGGAACCCGAAGGTGCGGGCGTCGGCAACATCAGAGAGGAAGGTTTCGGCGCTGAGCTGAACGCTGCGGCGCTGTACGCCGATGGCGGCGTCCGCGAAGCGGATCGTCACGTCGAGCTCCAGCCCGTCAAAACCCTCGGCAGGCAGCAGCGCGGCGCGCTTGGCGCCCATCTGCACCTCAACCGGGGCCAGAATGCGGATCACGCGCTGCGGCGCGGTCAGCGTTTTGAGGCCGGCGTTCAGCAGCACTTGCACGAAGGGCGCGGACGAGCCGTCCAGGATCGGCAGCTCAGGGCCATCGACCTCGACGATCAGGTTATCCACACCCAGGCCCATGCAGGCCGACATCAGGTGCTCGATGGTGGCGATCTCAACGCCCGCCTCGTTGCGCAGCGTGGTGGCGTTGCGCGTATCGCCGACGCTATCAGCATGCGCGCGAATGATGTTATCCACACCGCGCACGTCGCTGCGGATAAAGACGATGCCGGTATCGGCGGCGGCCGGGCTCAGCACGATGCGCACATGCGCCCCGCTGTGAACACCGACGCCCGCGCACATGGCCGGCCCTGCAATGGTTTGTTGACGACGCAACGATGCCACCCTTTGTCCCCCCGCTAGGACAAGTTGGGCCCCCCGACCCGATGCTTTTGATTAAGAGCCCGCGCCGCACTGCACAACACACGTTGCGTTACTGTTTGTGACGGTTAACGAATGAGGCCGAAGAAGCTGAAAATGGGGCAAGATTTGGCGCTGGATCAAGTCGATCTCTGGCTCGCCGAGGCCAAGGCGGGAGGCCCTGAGGCGGCGCTCGCGGCCCGGCGCGCGGCGGCCCTGGCCGAGCGCGGGGGCGATGGCGCGCGGGCGCTGGCGGCGCTGGCGCTGGCGGCGCGGCTCTCCCCGCTCGACCCCGCCCCGCGCCTGGCGGCGGCGCGCCTGAGCGCCGAGGCGGGCGATTTCGCCGCCGCACGCACCGAGGCCGAAGCGGTTCTGGCCACGAGCGTGGACCAAGCCGCGCGGGCGCGCGCAGCCTTCATGCTGGGCGAGCTTTCTCGCGCGTTGGGGGAAAATGCGGCGGCGCGTTCGCATTTTGAGACGGTGCTCAAGATCGAGGATGCGATCCTGGCGCGCACGCGCGGCGACCCTGACGCCTCGCGCTGGTACGCGCGCGCGCGCGGCAGGCTGGCCGAACTCGACGCCGGCGCCGGTGATTTCGCGCGCGCGCGCGCTGGCGCGGAAGCCGCTTTGGCGCTGCTGCGCGCCTGCGCCGCGCAGATCGGCGAGCCGCCGGAACTCGCCGCCGACATCGCTGATGCGGAAATGCGCCTTGGCGCGCTCGAACTGGATGATGGCCGCCCCACCTCGGCGCTGCGCCGGCTGGGCGAAGCGATCGGCCGCTTTGAGGCGCTCGCCGCAACCGAACAAGACGAGCCGCACTGGCGCGCCACGCTCTCGGATGCATGGGCGCTGGCGGCCGAAGCCGAATACGCGCGCGGCGATGGCGCCCGCGCACGCGCGGCGATGGATAAAGCGCTGCACGCCCGTATTCGCCTCGCGCTCAACAATGCGGACGAGCGCTGGGGCCTGGCCGGGCTTTGGCGCACGCGCGCGGCGCTGCTTGCGGCGCTGAACGACGATGCAGGCGCTGGCGACAGCTTGCGCCAAGCGCGCGCGCTGGCCGAACACCTCGCCGAACACGGCGGCGAAGCGGGCGCGCGCTTTCTTATCCATACGCTGCTGGACGAGGCCGATCACGGCCTGCGCCGCGGCGCGCTCGACACCGCGCATGAAAGCGCGGAATTGGCGCTGCGCCGGGCCGATACGTACGCGCGCGCGCCAGATGCGGATGCGGCCTGGCTTGGCGAAGCGGGCGCCTGCTGGGATCGGCTGGGCGAGTTGGCGCGAGCTGCGCGCGCGCCTGCGCAAACCACCGACGCCTTTGCCCGCGCCGCCGAATTTCGCCGCCGCGCGTACCAATGCGATGCGCAAAATCCGCGCTTTGCACGCGCCCTGGCGGGCGCGCTGGTGAAGCTGGGCGAAGCGGTGCTCGCAAACAACGATCCGGGCGCGGCGCGCGCGGCTTTCCACGAAAGCGCGCGCCTGCGCTGGACGCTCGCGCATGCGGACCAAGAAAATCGCGACGCGGCGCTGGCGCTGGCCACGGTGCTTGAGCGGCTTGGCCTTGCCGCGCGCGCCTGCGGCGATCGCGACGCCGCGCGCGGCGCATGGGAAGATGAATTATCGCTCGCCGCGCGGCTGTTCGGGCCTGATGATCCCACAGGCCAACGCTTTTGCGCCGTGATTGAAAGCCACCTTGCAAGCCTGGGCGGGCTGGATGCTGAGCTGCACCGGCGCAACGCGCTCGCCCGCTTTGACGATCTGGCCAGCGCCGGCCTACTCACCACCACCGACGCGGCGCTGCGCAAGAAATTGTGGGGCGGCTGAGCGCCGCCCCACGCCGTTACACCGCCGCCAGCGCCTGATCCAAATCGGCGATGAGATCGTCGATATGTTCGATGCCGACAGAGAGCCGCACCGTATCCTCGGTGACACCGGCCTTCTTCAATTCATCGGGCGAAAGCTGGCGGTGCGTGGTCGAGGCCGGGTGGCAAACCAGCGATTTGGCGTCGCCGATGTTCACCAGGCGCGTGAACACCTTCACCGCATCCTGAAAGCGCCCGCCCGCATCGCGCCCGCCCTTCACGCCAAACGTCAGCAAACCAGAAGCTTTGCCGCCGAAATAACGCTGCACCAGCGCGTGCGAGGGATGATCTTCCAGCCCCGCATAATTCACCCATTCCACCTTGGCGTGGCCTTTGAGGAATTTCGCGACGGCGCTGGCGTTCTCGACATGCCGATCCATGCGCAGGCCGAGCGTTTCGAGCCCTTGCAGGATGAGGAACGCATTGAACGGCGAAAGCGCCGCGCCCGTGTTGCGCAGCAGCACGGTGCGCACGCGCCCGATATAGGCGGCCGGGCCAAGCGCCTCGGTATAGACCACGCCGTGATAGCTCACCTCCGGCTCATTCAGCCGGCGGAAGCGCTCTTTATGCTCGGCCCACGGAAACTTGCCGCCATCGATGATGATGCCGCCAATGCTGGTGCCGTGCCCGCCGATATATTTGGTCAGCGAATGCACCACGATATCGGCGCCATGCTCGATCGGGCGCGTGAGATAGGGCGTGGGCACCGTGTTATCGACGATCAGCGGCAGCCCTTGCGCATGCGCGGCCTGCGCCAGCGCGCCGAAATCGACCACATTGCCCAAAGGATTGCCGATGGATTCGCAGAACACCGCCTTGGTGCGCGCATCGGCCAGCTTGGCGATCGCGGCCGGATCGCCCGCATCGATAAAGCGCACCTCGATCCCGTATTGCGGCAGCGTGTGCGCGAAGAGATTATAGGTGCCGCCATAAAGCGTGGAGGTGGCGATGATGTTGTCGCCCGCTTCGGCGATGGTGAGGATCGCATAGGTGATCGCCGCCTGCCCCGAAGCCACCGCCAGCCCGGCGACGCCGCCTTCAAGCGCGGCCACGCGCTGTTCAAGCACGTCGGTCGTCGGGTTCATGATGCGGGTGTAGATGTTGCCCGCCACCTTGAGATCGAAAAGATCCGCGCCGTGCTGGGTGCTGTCGAAGGCGTAGGACGTCGTCTGATAGATCGGCGTCGCCACGGCGCGCGTTGTCGGGTCTGGGCCGTATCCGGCGTGGACGGCGAGCGTTTCAAATTTCATCGGACATCCCTCTTCGCCGCGCGCATCATGCGGCTGGGCGCGTTTTGGACGGCTCCCGCCCTTGCGGCAAGCAAGCGGGCGCGCGCATCCTGTCGCATGGAAATGATCTTGCCGGTTTCGCGGCTTGCTTAGCGCGGATTGATCTGCCTGCGCAGAAAAGCGGGAATTTCCAGCTCTTCGTCGAGCGAAGGATCGGGCTCAGCCGCGCGCGGCGCGGGCTTGTTGAGATCATCTTCAACGCCGAAATCCTCGATGCGCGGCGCGGGCGCCCTCATCGCGGTCGCGTTCACGCTCACGCGGCTCGGGCTTTTTCCAGCCGAACATATTAAAGCCGCCGCCCTTGCGGCGCTCGGGCTCCACGTCATTGGCAAAGCGCGGGCGCTGCTCTTCAAACGAAGGCGCCGGCTCTGGGCGCGGCGCGGGCTCTTGCGCGGGGCGCGCGGTGTTTGCAGCCGGGCGGCGCAGCGGCGCCTCGGCCGCGCGGCGCGCGGGCTCGACCATGGTTTGCTGGCCGACAATGGCTTCATCATCGATGCCGGTGGCCACCACGGAAACGCGCATGCGCCCTTCCAAGCTCTCGTCAAAGGTCGAGCCAAGGATGATGTTGGCGTTGGCGTCCACCTCGGCGCGGATTTCGTTGGCGGCGATATCGACCTCGTAGAGCGTCATATCAAAGCCGCCGGTGATGTTGATCAAAACGCCCTTGGCGCCGCGCATCGAGACGATATCCAGCAGCGGGTTAGCCATGGCGCCGTGCGCGGCTTCGAGCGCGCGGTTGTGGCCCTCGCCTTCGCCGGTGCCCATCATCGCGGTGCCCATCTCGGCCATCACGGTGCGGACGTCCGCGAAATCGAGATTGATGAGGCCAGGCATCACCATGAGATCGGTGACGCCGCGCACGCCGCTGTAAAGCACCTGATCGGCAAGCTGGAAGGCTTCGGCGAAGGTGGTGCGCTCATTGGCGACGCGGAAGAGATTTTGGTTCGGAATGACGATCAGCGTATCGACGTGCTTGCGCAGCTCCTGCACGCCCGCCTCGGCCAGCTGCATGCGGCGCTGGCCCTCAAAGTGAAACGGCTTGGTGACGACGGCGATGGTGAGGATGCCGCGCTCGCGCGCGGTGCGCGCAATCACCGGCGCCGCGCCGGTGCCGGTGCCCCCGCCCATGCCGGCGGCGACGAACACCATGTGCGCGCCCTCAAGAAACTCGATGATCTCAGGCGTGCTTTCCTGCGCGGCGGCCTGGCCGACCTCCGGGCGCGCGCCGGCGCCGAGGCCTTCGGTGATGGAATGGCCAAGCTGGAGCCGGTTGGGCGTCTTGGCGCGGGTGAGCGCTTGGGCGTCGGTGTTGGCGACGACAAACTCAACGCCCTGCAAGCCGGCGTCGATCATGTTGTTCACCGCGTTGCCGCCGGCGCGCCGCCAACGCCGAACACGACGATGCGGGGTTTGGATTCCTGCACGCCCGGCGCGCTAAAATGGCTCATAATTTCGCGGCTCCACCGGCCTCGGTTCGCATGATTCGCCCACACTGGCACCGCAGCCTCAAACGGCCGCCTTAAGTGTACGTTAAGGTACCGGAACACTCGCGGCGGATTTAGGGCTAAAGCAGGCTGGCCTGAGAAAAATAAGGCGCAAAGCCCGCCGCGCCAAGCGGCGGCCGCAGAGGAACAGAATGCCGCATCCGCCGTGAGAGGTCGTCGCGCCCAGGGCCCCAAACGTCGCGGCAAGGGTTGCCCCTGCCGCGCGCTTTGCCGAAAACTGGCCCAAGTTCATTTTGGGGGTTCCATGCTCACGCGCCTTCTCGCCAGCACAGCGCTGGCCGCCATTGCTTTGACCACGCTCGCCGCACCCGCCGAGGCGCAGACCCGCGCCGTCATCACCCAGCCCGCCGCGCAGCAGCAGCGCGCAATCAGCTTTGCAGCGGCCGCCGGGGAAGCCGGCGGCGCTTTGGTGCTGCCGATGGGCGCGGTGGAGGATCTCGAGGCCCGTGGCGCGAGCCTGAGCGATGATGAACGCGCCGCGATCACCCGGGCGCTGACCTCAGCGGATTTCAAATACGGCGCGCGCGCCACGCTCTCACTGCGCGGCATCGGCGCGTGGGATCGGATTTTGATCGTGGGCCTTAGCGCAACCCCCAGCGCGCTCGATTATCAAATGGCGGGCGCTGTCGCCGGGCGGTCGCTGCTCAGCGAAAGCCGCATCACCGTTCTGGCCGGCGGCCTTCCCGCTGACGCCGCGGCCGAATGGGCCGCCGGCATGGGCATTGGCGAATATCGCGCTGATCTTTTCCAATCCTCGCGGCGCAACGCTGCGCCGCTTGGCCCCACCCTGATCGTCAGTGACACAGGCGCGGAGGCTGCTGCGCTTTATACAAGCCGCGGCCGCGCGCTGATCGACGCCATGGCCTGGACGCGCGATGTCTCCAACGCGCCGGCCAATGTGATCTATCCTGAAAGCTTTGTGGAAAGCGCGCGGCGGCAATTTCAGGGCGTCGCCGGCGTGAGCATCCAGGTGCTGGACGTTCCGGCGATGCAGCGGCTCGGCATGGGCGCGATCCTTGGGGTTGGCCAAGGCAGCGAGCGGCCGCCGCGCATGATGATCATCACCTATCGCGGCCCTGGCGCGCCCGAAGGCGGGCCGATCGTGCTGGCCGGCAAAGGCATCACCTTCGATAGCGGCGGCCTCAACATCAAAACCGGCGGCGGCATGAGCAATATGCGCAGGGATATGTCCGGCGCGGCTTCGGTGACGGGCGCGGTGCTGGCGCTTTCGCGCTCACGCGCGCCGGTGCATGTGGTGGCGATCGCGGCGCTGGCCGAAAACATGCCTGACGGCGCGGCCATGCGCCCAGGCGATGTGCTCACGGCAATGAACGGCAAAACCATCGAGGTCGCCAATACTGACGCCGAGGGCCGCCTCGTGCTGGCCGATGCGCTGGCTTACGCGGACGCGCGGCTCAATCCGTCCGTCGTGGTCGATGTGGCGACGCTGACGGGCGCGGTGGTTGGCGCGCTGGCGGACGAATATGCGGGCCTGTTCACGCGCCACGATGCGCTGGCGACGCAATTGGAGGCCGCCGGGCGCGCCACCGGCGAACCGCTATGGCGCCTGCCGCTGCACTCAAGCTACGGCCGCGAAGTTTCTTCCACCTATGCCGACATCAAAAACAGCGGCGGCAGCCCCGGCGCGGGCACCGGCGCGCATTTCGTGGGCGAGTTCATCAGCCGCGAGGTGCCTTGGGCGCATATCGACATTGCCGGCACAGCATGGAGCGGCGCGAGCGATTGGAATCCGGACGGCTCCAACGCCTACGCCGTGCGCCTGCTTGAGCGCTTCGTGCTCGATTACCAAGCCATCCCGCGCGGCGCGGGCGAAGGCGGGCAATAGCGAAAACGCCTTGGCCTGCGCCCTCACCTTAGGTTAGCGTCTCCGCAGGAGGCGGATATGGCGGGGGCGCACCAATCGCTGCGGATTTTCATTTCCTACGCGCGAAGCGACGCCAGCGCTTTCGCCGAGGAATTGATGGCTGGCCTCGAAGCGGCCGGCTTTGATCCGTTTCTTGATCAGCACGATATTGTGCCGGGCGAGGATTGGCAGGCGCGGCTCAATCACTTGCTGCAGCAAGCTGACACGATCGCCTACGTCATCACCCCCGCCTCTGTGGCCTCCGAGCGGTGCGCGTGGGAATTGGCCCGCGCGAAAGAATTGGCCAAGCGCGTACTCCCTGTCGTGTCTGTCGAGACTGACGAGGCGCAAACGCCCGAGGCGCTGCGGCGGCTGAACTACATTTATTTTACACGCGGCCGCAGCTTCGGCGCGGGGCTCAAGCAACTCACCACCGCGCTGCGCACCGACATCGATTGGATTCGCGAGCATACCCGCCTCGGCGACATGGCCGCGCGTTGGCGAGAACACAGCAACGATGAATCATTGCTGATGCGCGGCGCAGAATTGGACGCCGCACAAACATGGCTCGCAGCCTGGAAACCTGGCGCGCCGGAGCCGACAGCGAGCCAGCGCGAATTCATCAGTGCGAGCGAGGCCGCTGAGACATCGCGCAACAATGAGCAGCGCAAGCAGCTCGATAAGCTCATTGCCGTTCAGCGAAGCCGCGCACGGCTCCTGGTGGGCCTGGCCCTTGTCAGCCTCATCGCCATCGGCGCCGTGGGCGGGCTTTTATGGAATTCCCAGCGCCAATTGCAGGAACAGCGCCGGCAATTTGAAATTACCGAGCAGAATTTCTTGAACGAGATCGCCGGGCTTCAGGCGTCCGCGCCAGTTCAGCCGGGCGCAGCATCGCCGGGCGATGCGCGCCAAGCGCCGTCCCCCGCCGAACAAGCGATCGAACAAAGCGCCGAGCAGATCCAGAACGTCATTCAGCAGACGCGCGACAGCATCGGCTGGCGTATCGATGTGTTCACATGCGAAGGCGTGGCAGGCGCGCGCCAGAAGGCCGAGCGCGTGGTGAGCCTGCTTGAAGCTGAGCAGCGCCGCCAGCGTGAAAGCGCAGGCCAATTGGGCGTCCAGCTGCGGAGCGCGCGTTTGCGCGTGCTCACCGCAGCGGTCAACCAGCGCCCCGGTTACCGAGTCAGCCAGGATGAAATCCGCGGCGAAGCGGGCGAGGCTGAGCAAGTTGGCGCATTGCGCGCCTTCTTGGGGCGCGAAGGCGTGGCCGTGACGACACGCCAGTCAAGCACGCTCACGGCGAATTACCTGAGCGTGTTCATCTGCGCGCCGCAATGAGGCTCAGAAATTATCCCGCAGCCAGCGCCAGGCTTTGCTGACGCCGTTGCGCACGGCGCCGATGAGATCGCCAAGCGTGGGCTGGCCCTCATCGTCATCCTCGGGCGCGGGGATGTCGAGCCGCCAGCGCAGCGCGCCGGAAGCGGCCGCGTAAGCGGGGCCAGCTTCGCCATGGTCAAAGCCGGAAACATCGGGCCGCCCGATGCGCACGGGCATGCCTAGCGCTTCGACCGCGAGTTCGCGCAAGCCGGGGATCATCGCGCCGCCGCCGACAAGCACCGCGCGTTGCGGGCCATCGCCGCCGGAGAAACCGGCGCGCGCGAGCTGCTGGCGCGCCAGCAGCAGCATTTCCATGAGGCGCGGCCAGCGTATCGGCGATCACCCCACGCAGCGTGGTGGCGGCTTCGAGGCGGCCATCCGGGCCAAGCCTTGGCGCGGCGATGGCTTCACGCGGATCGTACGCCCCATTCACGGCGCCGAAGGCGAGCTTCACGCGCTCAGCCGCAGCGTAGCTGGTGCGCAGCTTGGCGGCGAGATCGCGCGTCAAGCGCACCCCGCCCACGCTGACGGTTTCAGCGTGCACGAGCCCCTCTTCGGCAAACACCGCCATGCCAATGGCGCCGGCGCCTAATATCGAGCACGAGCGCGCCCGCTTCGCGTTCATCGCGGGTGAGCGCCGCAAAACCAGCAGCCGATGGGCCCGGCACGATCTCATCCACCTCCGCGCCCGCTTGGCGCACGCAGGCTTTGAGCGCACTGATCGCTTGGCTCGGCGCCGAGACGGCGCAAACCTCAACTTGCAGCGTGCGGCCCGAATGGCCGGTGGGGTCATCCACCGGCGCGCCGTCATCGATGAAAAAGCGCAGCGGCTCGGCGTGCAGGATGGTGCGATCGGATTTGGGCTGGGTTTGCAGCGCGGCGGCGATGGCCGCTTCAATCTCACGATGGCCGATGATCTTGCCGCGCACGCGCACGCCGCCATGCACAATCACGGCGTTGAGGCCGGGGCCTGAATAGGTTGCGGTGACGCGGCGGATCGGCGCGCCGGCCATGAAGGCGGCCTCGTCCATCGCCACACGGATGGCGCGGGCGCAGCCATCGAAATCAGCGGCTTTGCCGGAGGCGACAGCCGGCGCGGTTTGCACGCCCACGCCCGAGACGCGCATCGGCCGCCCCGGATGAAAATCCAAAACAGGATCATGGCGCGCGGCAAGGCACACGGTTTTGGACACGCCGACATCAAGCGCGGCCACCAGCGGCGCAGGCGCGCGCGCGGGCGCTTCGGCGCGCAGAAAGTCGTCGTCAAAATCGAGGACAGCCACGCCCATTATGCGCCTCCCAATAGCGGGCGTGCGCCGCCGGCAAGTGAAGGATGCACGCGCACGGCGACAAGGCCGGGCGCACGCAGATCGATTTGAGTCAAAGGACGGTCAAGCAGCGCATGCGCGTTGTGCAGGCGCTCAAGCTGGATGAGCGCTTGCGCCGGCGCATCTTCCGGCAACGCGATCGTCATCCCGTTTTGCAAACGCACGTCCCAACGCCGATCGCCCACGCGCACCAGCTCAACCAGGCGCGCGCGCGTCTGCGGCAGGTTTTCCAACGCGATCAGCAGCGGCTCAGCGGCGGGGCCAGCGCCTACGCCCTTCACCAGCGGCAATTCCGGGTGATCGGCGGCGCGTTCGGTGAGCAGGCGCTCGCCATTATAATCGATCACGGAAATCTCGCCGCCCTCTTCCCAGCGGGCGTACGCTTGGCGGCGCTCGACGGTGATGGCGATGGTGGAAGGCCAAAGCCGGCGCACCTGCGCATCGGCCACCCAATCAAGGCTCTGCACGCGCGTGCGCACATCAGACGGATCAAGCGCCAGCAAGGAGCGGCGCCCCTCCGGCTGGATCAGCGCGCGGATTTCATCCTCGCGCGCACCGGACACGCCCTCGATCTCGATTTCGGCTACCGCAAAGCCGACATTCGCCGCCGCGCCGTCAGCCGCGCGCGCGAACGCCTCGCGCACGTCAAACAAAGATGAGCCAAGCCACGTCGCGCCCGCCACGGAGATGCCGATAAACAGGACCAGCCCGCCAAGCGCGGTGATGAGGCTCTTGCCCGAAACGTGAATATCCTCTTCGCGCAGCCCGCCATTGAGCTTGATGCGCGCCAGGCGCGACATCGGCTCGTGCTGCGCCGGGGCGGCCTTGCGGCGCCCGCGCTGCGGCGGATCTTGCGGAGGCCGCTTGCCGCGGCGCGCTCTCACCGCGGCCATGACGCATCCTCCAAAATCCACCCTACCAATTCATCGTAAGACATGCCGACGAAAGCCGCCTGCTCGGGCACGAGCGAGGTCGGCGTCATGCCGGGCTGGGTGTTCACCTCCAAGAGCGCGATGCGGTCACGCTTGGGGTCATAGCGGAAATCACTGCGCGTCACGCCGCGGCAGCCAAGCGCGTGGTGCGCGGCTTCGGCGGCGCGCATCAATTGATCGGCGACGGTCTGCGGAATGTCGGCCGGGATTTCGTGGCGCGAGCCGCCAGCGGAATATTTCGCGTCGAAATCGTACCATTCGCTGTTGGCGATGATTTCGGTGACAGCCAGCGCGCCGCGATCATGCATGACCGCAACGGTGAGCTCCTTGCCGTCGATAAATTCTTCGACCAGCACCTCTTGGCCAAAGGTCCAATCGGGATCGAGCAATTGTTCGGGCGGGCGGTTGGCGCCTTCGCGCACGATAAAGATGCCCACCGATGAGCCCTGCGCATTGGGCTTCACAACGTAAGGCGCTGGCATCGGATGAGCTTTGGCCGCATCGAGCCGATGCATCAGCTTGCCGTTCGCCAGCGGCAGGCCCGCCTGCGCAAACACGGCCTTGGATTTATCCTTATCCATGGCCAGCGCTGAAGATAGGCAGCCTGAATGCGTGTACGGCAGCTTGAGATAATCGAGCACGCCTTGGGTGCGGCCATCCTCGCCGTATTCGCCGTGCAGGGCGTTGAACACCGCGTCCGGCGCGGCGTCCTTCAATTCAGCGATCCAGCCGCTGTTTTGCGGATCAATTTCGATCACCTCGTGGCCTAGCCGGGCGAGCGCATCCGCGCAGCCGCGCCCGGAAACCAAGCTCACAGGCCGTTCAGGGCTTAAGCCGCCCAAAAGCACCACAACCCGCGCCATGCTCGCGCCTCACCAACCAAACACCCCCTCGGCCAAGCTTCGTCATCGCCCGATCCGAGAGTGTCATAATGAAACGGATCGGGGTTAAGGCATGATGATGGCGCTGCGCTTAGTTGCTGTTTTTTATGGTAAATTTCGATTCAATAGTGTTGAGCTTGTCTAAAGCGCGGGCATGGGCGGCAACGCGCTGTTAAGCCGTCGGGGCAAAGGCGCGCATTTTCGCGTTTGCGCCGCCGCCTGCGCCTTCTTTTTTAGGCGTAGGCGCCGCGCACAGAGGCGCCTGGACGCTTCCGCGCCTTTACCAAAGACGCGCGCGCTTGGCGCGCAGCCCGCAGCAACGGCTACCATCCGCCGCGATGAAACCTTCGCCTCTCGTAATTCTCGCGCACGCGCCGAGCGCGCGGGCGCTCGCCGCCGACATCGCCTGGACCTTGGCGCAGCTTGGCTATGCCGTGAGCACCCTGCCCGACGCTGGGCGTGACCGGGAAAAGCTTCTGGCGGAAGCCGACAACGTGGTGCTGCTTTGGTCGCGCGATGCGGCGCGACGGCCGGACTTGCGCTGGGCGGGTAAAAAGGCGGCGGCGGCCAAGCGGCTGACCTGCCTGCGCACCGACGCGGCGACGCCGCCTGCGCCGCTCGGGGCGCTGGTCAAGCCTTTGCCCAAGGGGCGCGCCGCGAAAAACGCCTGGCGCGCTTTGCTAAGCCCGCCGCGCGCGTCAGCGCCTATGATGGAGCCGCCCGCCAAGCCTGCGCCGCCGCACACAGCCGGGCAAGCCTCGCGCCTTGCGGGGGTTGGCGTGCTGGCTCTTTCAGCGTTCGCGCTGCTGGTTGCGCTTTATGCGAGCGATGCGCGCTTCGCCGCGCGCGCAAACGACCTTGCCGGCATCGCGCAGGCGCGCGCGGCCGACATCTTCAAGCGCGGCGATTAGACGGGCGTATCATGGCCGGCCGATGCGCTTGATTTCCCAATCAAGCGCAACGCCGTGCTTGGCCTGCACGGCCGCGCGCACATCCTCGCCCAAGCCTTCGATATCGGCGGCGCTGGCTTCGCCAGTGTTGATCAGGAAATTGGCGTGCTTTTCGCTGACTTGGGCGCCGCCCCGGCGCGCGCCGCGCATGCCCGCTTCATCCACCAGCTTCCAGGCCGAGAGCTTGTGGCCATCGGCGCCGAGCGGGTTCTTGAAGGTGGAGCCGCCAGTTTTATCGCGGATCGGCTGGCTGCTCTCACGCTGGCTGGTGATCTCCGCCATGCGCGCGCTGACGGCTTCCGGCGTCGAAGGGCGCGCCGCGAACACCGCCTCGACCCAATGAATCGGCTCTGCGATCGCGTTGCGGCGATAAGTGAAGCCAAACTCAGCGGCGCTGAACGTGCGCTTTCGCCCGCTCCGGTCAAAGCCCCAGGCGGAGATGAGCACGTCCTTGGTTTCGCTCCCATAGCATCCTGCGTTCATCGTCAGCGCGCCGCCGATCGTGCCGGGGATGCCGGCGAAAAATTCGAGCCCGCCGAGCCCCGCCTTCGCCGCAGCTTTGGCGACCATCGCATCAAGCGCGCCCGCGCCCGCGCTGAGCGTGTTGCTCTCCGCATCAATGCGAATATCGGCGAAGGCGCGGCCCGCAAGGCGGATGACAACGCCTTCAATCCCGCCATCGCGCACAATCACATTGGAGCCGACGCCGAGCATTGTAACGGGAATGTGTAGAGGCAAGCTCTCCAGAAACGCGCCGAGATCATCAGCGTCGGCGGGAATGAACAGCGCATCCGCCGGCCCGCCAACGCGAAACCAGGTAAAGGGCGCAAGGCTTTCTTGCTTGAGAAGCTTGCCGCGCACCGAGGGCCAATCCAATTCACTCATTCTTGATGGCTATCGCACGGTTTTAGCGCCCGTCAACGCGCTGCTGCGCTCGCCAGCCCTGAAATGCGGCGCCATAGTGGCGACGGCTATATTGGGAGACACGCTTGATGCTTCGTTCACTTTTCCTCGCTGCGGCGGCCCTCACGCTCGCCGCATGCTCCAGCACCGGCGCTTCCGAGCAAACCGCGAGCGCGGCGGCGCCCGCGCAAGATTGCTTCCGCAATGACGATATTTTCGGCTACGGCGTGATCGACAATCACAATATCGAAGTGCGCGCGCGCGGCCGCTATTACATCCTCACCACCAATTGGAACGCGCGCGATCTCGATTGGACGCAAGCCATCGCCATCCGCTCTCCCACCAATTGGATTTGCGTCGGCAACGGGCTCGGCGTTGAGATCATCGGCGGCGAACCGCAAAACCGCTACAGCGTGGTTTCGATCCAGCGCAAGCCGGAAGAGCCGGAAGCCACCGGCAGCTAAGGCGCAACCTTCAAACCGGCGCGCAGGGCGATCCGGCCCAGCGCGCCTTTGACGATCACGTCGAGCTGGCTTTGCGGCATGTAATCGGCGGGCGCGACGTAAGAGACGCGATCCTCGGCGATGAGGCGCGAGACTTTGTCGAGGCTACGCGGCTCTGTCCATTGATAGGGGTCGAGCACGGCGATGGCGCAGCCGCCTTGGCTTGTGACCATCTTCATCGAGGGGATGTCGGTATCGCCATCGCCAATGAAGATCATGCGCTCAAACGGCACGGCGCGCGCATCATTATGCAGCCAGCGATTGATCGCCTCGGTATCGTGGACGTTATCGATGCCTTTGTTGATGCGGAAAAGAAATTGCGTCTTGGTGGTGTAATTGATCGCCACCGAAGGCCATTTGGCCTCCCCCGTTCGCGTCATAGAGATAGCGCGAGGCGAACACTTGCCGGAAGCGGCCAAACAAGGGGCAGCCTTCGATCATCTCATAGATGCCGGAAGAGACAACGTAATGATCCAGCTGCAGGCCCATATCATCGCCAAAGGCGTTGATGCGATCAAACCAATGATCGAGCCCATCGAAGAAATCAGGATCTGATCCGCTCTGCTGCAATTGCTTGCGCGTGACCGGATGCCCCGCTGCGCGCGCGCGATCGAGCATCAGGTGCATATAGACGAGGATCTCATCCGCATCCTCAGCTTTGGCGAGGCGCTTCACGTCGAGCCAGAAATCGGCGTGCTTCATGCCGGCGATGTCGGGGATGAAGCTGCGTTCCTGAAGATTGCCGCGCGCGAGCGTGCCGTCAAAATCATAGACGATAGCCGCGCGCAGCGGGACAGGTTTGCGGGATGCTGTATCGGCCATGGCTGACCTTGGCGCCGTGAGTCGCGGCCTGGGTCAAATCGTTTCGGCTCCAGGCGCCCGAATGGACTACAATTCGCCGCAAATCTCGGGGAGCGATAGCCCCCCCCCCCCAAACACGCAGGGAGGCTCCAGCAGTGCCAACGATCTCATGTGCGAGGTTCGGGCTTCTTGCCGCGCTGCTCGCACTCGCCGCATGCGCGAGCACGCCGCAAGCGCGGGCGGACATCCGCCAGATCGTCTCCACCACATCGTTCGGCATGTGCGTGGGCTATTGCACGACGCGGCTGGAGATCAGCGCAGCGGGCGCGGTGCTGACGCGCCAAGCGCGCGGCGGGCGCGGCGCGCCCGACCTGCCGGACCAGCGCTTTACGGCGCCGCTTTCAGCCGCTGAATGGGATGCGTTCGCGCGCCTTGCCGCTCAGGCTGATCTCAGCGCGCTGCCCGATGTGATCGGCTGCCCCGATTGCGCCGATGGCGGCGCAGAGACCTTGAGCATCAACGGCGCGCGCAGCATCACGTTCGATTTCGGCGCGCCGCTCAGCGAAGCGCAGCCCTTGCTCACGCGCGTGCGCGCCTTGCGCGCGCGGCTGATGCCTGAGCCTTAAGCCGCCGCAGCGCCCAGCTTGGCGGGCAGCGCGTTGGCGTAGGCGGTGATGTCGCCGGCGCCGAGGCAGACGACGATGTCGCCGGGCCTTGCCTCAGTGCGCACGAAATCGGGCAGCGCATCGAGGCTAGCAAGCTTGCGCGCATCGCGATGACCGTGGCCTTTGAGGCTGGCGGCGAGCGTTTCCGCGCTGATCCCATCGAGCGGGGCTTCGCCCGCAGCGTACACATCGGCCACCGCCACGATATCGGCGTCGTTGAAGCAGGTGGAGAAATCCTTGAACAGATCGCGCAAGCGCGAATAGCGGTGTGGCTGCACCACGGCGAGCACGCGCCCTTCCGTCATCTCGCGCGCGGCCGAAAGCACGGCGGCGATTTCGACCGGGTGATGGCCGTAATCATCGACGATGCGCACCTCGTTCCAATAGCCGGTGGTGGAGAAACGCCGTTTCACACCGGCGAATTTCTTGAGCCCGGCGCGGATGCCCGCATCGGTCACGCCCAGCTCCCGCGCCACGGCGATGGCGGCCACGGCGTTTTGCACGTTGTGGCGGCCAGCCACTGGCAGGAAGAGATCGTGCATGGTCACGCCCGGCCCCTCGCCCTTGCGGCGGGCCACGACATCGAACGTCGAGCCATCGCGCGAGGGGCGCACGTTTTGCGCGCACACATCGGCCTGGGGGTTAAAGCCGTAAGAGATGATGCGCCGATCGCGCACATTGGCGGCCAGCGCCTGCACCTGCGGATGATCGAGGCACATCACGGCAAAGCCGTAGAACGGGATATTTTCCACGAACGTCTGATACGCGGCGTTCATGGCCTCGACCGAGCCGTAATGATCCAGATGCTCAGGATCCATGTTGGTGACGACAACAGCAGTAGCGCGCAGGCGCGTGAAGGTGCCGTCGCTCTCATCGGCCTCCACCACCATCCACTCGCCCTCGCCGATGCGCGAATTGGCGCCATAGGCGTTGATGATGCCGCCATTGATGACGGTGGGATCTTTCTGGCCCGCGTCGAGCAGGGCCGCGATCATCGAGGTGGTGGTGGTTTTGCCGTGCGTGCCGCCGATGGCGACCGTCCATTTCAGGCGCATGATCTCGGCCAGCATTTCAGCCCGGCGCACGATCGGCGCCCCGCGCGCGCGCGCGGCGTCCACCTCCGGGTTGCCGTTCTTGATGGCCGAGGAAATCACCACCACGCCGGCATTGGCGACGTTCTCAGCGTTGTGGCCGATGAAGATGGGGATGCCCTGGGCGCGCAGGCGCTCTGTGTTGGCGCTTTCCTTCGCGTCCGAGCCCGTCACCTCGTAGCCGAAATTCTTCATCACGGCGGCGATGCCGGACATGCCGATGCCGCCGATGCCGACGAAATGAATGGGCCCTGTATCGAACGGAATGGCGCGGCGCAGCATGGTCTCTCCCGATTTGCCGGGATTATAGGGGCCGCTTGCGGCGGCAGATAGGCTTAAGCGGGCCGGAACACAGCCAGCGCCGCCTTCGGGCCCTTGATCACCGTAAAGGCCACAGCCCCCGAGAGCGCGAGCGCGCCCGCAGCGCCCAGCATCGGCCCCCAGGCGCCGGAAGCGGCGCTGGCGAACTGGATCAGCGCCAAAACCAGCCCAGCGCCAGTGAACGCGGCCACTTGCAGCGTCCCGCGCTCGAACGCCGCGCGGCGGCGCGCGCGTGCGCTGACGCGGGCGAACACGTCAAAGCGGAAGCCCGGATCGGGCGTCTGCGGCGCCTCGCCCAACAGGGCGGCTAAAGAGCGGTCGTCATGCATCGTTCTGCTCTGCGTTAAGGCCAAGCGCGGCCTGTAGGCGCGCCCTGCCCCGATTAATATGCGACTTCACAGTGCCGAGGGGAAGCTTCAACGCCTCAGCCGCTTCCTGGTGGGTGAAATCCTGGCCCAAGCACAGCGCCAGCGCGGCGCGCTGATCGGGCGGCAGATCCTCCATCGCGCGGCGCAACGCCAGCCGCTCCGGCGTCATCTGCGGCGCGTCATGGTGGGCGTCTTCGAGATCGGCGTAGGCGGTGTCGCGCGCCAGGCGCCGGCCCTCCGCGCGGCGGCCGCGCCGCCAATATTGAAACGCCACCCCGCAGATAAAGCTGCGCAGCGAGGCGCGGCCGTCATAACGGTTCAGCACTTCCCAGGTTCTGGCGAACGCATCTTGGGCGATGTCGTCCGCATCGGCGTAGGAGCCGGTGAGGCGGCGCAAGAAAGCGCGCACCGCCGGCTGATGCGCATCGACCAAAGAGCCGAAGGCGCGCATATCGCCTTTGCGAGCTAATCCCAGGAGGCGCGCCTCGGAGGCGGCGTCCATCAGCTTGCTACTTGCGTCCGAAGATCAGGATGCCAAGCGCGCCCAGCGCGAGCACGCCCATCGTCACGGCCACGATCAGGAAAGCGAAAGCGAAATCTTCCGCGCGCACGAACCAATAGCCGGTGCCAAACCCCGCCGCGAGCGCCGCGAACACCACGAAGGTCCAGGCGCTGGAATTTTGCCCGCCGCCGCCGCCGACGCCGCCCATGCCCCAATCATCATCGCTTTTCTGGGCGAGCTTGAGCAATTCGGGCGGCGGCTCTTTGCCCTGCTCCACATAAGAGCGGATCAGATCGAGCGTGCGGCGCTGGCGCTTTTCGCTTTGGCCCGCGCCCTGGAAGGCCATCGCCATGCCGAAGATCGGAAAGATCAGCCACCAAAAGGAATAGAAGAATTCAGCGAAGGTCACGGGCGGCTCTCCAGATTGCGTTCGGCCTCGGCGAGCACGCGCTCACGGCGGGCAAATTCGTTGGCTTGGCCGCGAAACGCCAGCACCATCCCAAACAGCGGGAACATCAGCCACCAAAAATCGCGGAACAGCTCTTCCATGTGCTTGCCCTCCAAGGCCGCCAAACCGGCCTTCTGAACCCTATCCGCCGCCAAAGGCGGCCCCGGATGCGGGCGGGGCCAGGTTTTTTAGAGCGCCTCTTCCTCAGCCAGATCGGCCAGGGCCTTGGCCGCTTCGGGCTTGGCGGCGGCGCGGGCGGCGGCGGCGCGCACCGCGAGCCCATGCGGATCCGCCAGGCGCCGCTCAAGGCAGGCGGCCAGCACGTCCGGGGTAAATTCAGCTTCGGTGAACAGATCAGCCGCGCCGACGGCGGTGAGCCCTTCTGCGTTCGCGGTCTGGTGATCGTCGGCCGCGGCGGCGAACGGCACCAGGATGGCGGGCCGGCCCGCCACCTGCAGCTCGGTGACGGAGGAAGCGCCCGCGCGCGCGATCACCAGATGCGCCGCGCCCAAGCGCTGGCCCATCTCGGTGAAGAACGGCGCGGCCTCCGCTTTCACCTTGGCTTTCTCATAAACCTTCTTGGCCGCCGTCAATTGCTCCTCGCGCACCTGGTGCACGACATCGAGCCGGCTTTTCAACTCAGGCGGCAACATGGCGATGGCGGCGGGGATCACATCGCCAAACAGCCGCGCGCCCTGGCTACCGCCGATGATCAGCAAATTGAGCCGCCCGCCGGCTGGCGCTTCCGATAGGGCCGCTCCCGCACCGCGAGGATCGGCGAACGCACCGGATTGCCGACGACATGCTTGCGGCTCGCGGCGCTGACCGGGAGCCGATCCAGCCGCTCAAACCCGCACGCCACCACAGCGGCGCTGCCGGCCATCGCGCGGTTCACGCGGCCAAGCACGGAATTCTGCTCATGGATCAGGATCGGAATTTTCTGCGCGCGCGCAGCCATCAATGCTGGGAAGGAAGGATAACCGCCAAAGCCGGCCACAAGCGCGGGCGGTTGCTCCTTGAAGCGCTTCTTGGCGGCGTCAATGCCGCGCATAATCTTGAACGCGGCCGGCACGGCCTTGAACGGATTGGCGCCGATGCTGGCGGCGGGCACGTCATCAATCCGCTCAGCGGGAAAGCCTTCGGCGTAGCGGCGCCCGCGCGCGTCCGTCATCAGAAACACGCGCCAGCCGCGGCGGAACATTTCTTCGGCGAACGCGGCGGCGGGAAACAAATGCCCGCCGGTTCCGCCCGCGGCGATCACCACGATTTTTTTCGACATCTCAATCTGGCCTGCGCTCGACATAGAGATAAGCGCCCGGCCTATCACGCAGCAGCGACAAGCAAAAAGCCGAACGCGAGCGCGGTTCCGATCATGGACGATCCGCCGAACGAGATGAACGGCAGCGTCATGCCCTTCGCCGGCAGCAGGCTCAAATTCACCGCGATATGGATCGCCGCCTGCCCGACAAGCAACGTGACAAGACCAGCGGCGGCGAGCTGCTCGAACGGCTCGTTCAAACGGCTCGCGCGCGAAAGCCCGCGAAACGCCAGCACGCCAAACAGCGCGATCAATCCCAACGAGGCCAGCAAGCCAAATTCTTCGGCCGCCACCGCAAACACGAAATCAGCATGCGCATCAGGCAAGCCGCGCTTGATCACGCCCTCGCCCGGCCCGCGCCCAAACACCCCGCCCGCCGCGATCGCATCGAGCGCGCGGCCGACTTGAAAACCAGGCTCGCCCATGAACGCATCCCAGCGTTCGCGCGCATGCGGGAAAAATTCATAGACCGCGCGCGCCGCGATCACCATCAGCGCGGCGCCGCCGAGCAGCCAGCGCACCGCCATACCCGAGAGAAACAGCATCGGCGCGAGCGCAAGCCCAAGCAGCGCGGTTTGCCCAAGATCAGGCTGGCTCATCAGCGCCGCCGCCGCGAGGCCATAGAGCACGATGCACACGATCCGCCCCGGAAACCCCGGATGCTTCATGCTTTCGCTGAGCATCCAGGCCCACACCACGATCAAAGCCGGCTTTAGAATTTCCGCCGGCTGCACTGAGAACAGCCCAAAATCAAACCAACGGTGCGCGCCCTTGATCTCCGGCCCGATCCAAGCGGCGAGCGCGCAGAGCGGCAAGAAAATCGCGGCCAGAATAGTAGCAAGGCGCCGCAGCGCGCGCGGATCGAGCGAAGCGGCCGCCAGCATAACGATAACGCCCAGCCCCGCATAAGCGGCCTGGCGCGCGGCAAAATAGAACGCTTCGTCTATGCGGATGCGCGCGGTGGCGGCGGGGCTCGCAGCCATGGAAAGCACAATGCCGATCGCCAGCAGCGTGATCGCGATCAGCAGCAGCGCGCGGTCATAAGTGCGGAAGCGATCGAACGCAGCGCTTGCACGTTCGGCCCACGCCGCGCTCAAATCCGATCCCCCGCCCGCGCGCCGGTTTGCGCCAGCGCCTTCACATACGCTTTGAACTTATCGCCGCGCTCCTCGTAAGAGCGGAATTGATCGTAAGACGCGCAAGCGGGCGAGAGCAGCACAACCGGATGCGGCTCGCCCGAAGCTTTGGCGTCGGCGAAGGCGAGCTTCACCGCCGCTTCCAGGTTGCCCGCCATGGTGAGATTGGCGTTGCCCTCAAGCACGTCAGCGAAATCACCGGCGGATTGGCCGATCAGATAGGCGCGCGCTATGCGTGGGAAAAACGGGGCGAGCTCATGGATGCCGCCCTCTTTGGCCACGCCCCCGGCGATCCAGTAAATGCGCGGATATACCGCCAGCGCTTGGGCCGCCGCGTTCGCATTGGTGGCTTTGCTGTCATTGACGAAGCGCACGCCCTCGATCGTGGCCACGCGCTCAAGCCGATGCGGCAGGCCGGCGAAGCTGGTGAAGGCTTGCACGATCGCGCGCGCGCATCCACGCCCAGCGCGCGCGCGGCGGCGTACGCGGCGGCGGCGTTCTGCGCGTTGTGGCGCCCGGCCAGCGCCGGCGCCTTGGTGAGATCGGCCGCCGTTTCGGCGCGCGCGCCCAGCGCATCGATCAGCTTGCCGCCAAGCGCGCTGACCCCGCGCCCTAAAGCTTGCCCGGCGGAGATCGGCGAAACTTGCTGCGCGCCGGTGCGTGTGAGCTCGGTGCAGATCGCGGCGCAATATTCATCGTCCACGCCGATCACGGCCGTATCGCCCGCGCCTTGATTGAGGAAGATGCGCTTCTTGGCGGCGACGTAGGCGGTCATATCGCCGTGGCGATCGAGGTGATCGGGCGTGGTGTTGAGCCACACCGCCACGTCCAGCCGCAGCGACGAGGTAAGATCGAGCTGAAACGACGAAAGCTCGATCACATAATACGCGCCAGCATGCAGCGGCGGCTGCTCCAGCATGGCAGCCCCGATATTGCCGCCCAGGCGCACATCCTTGCCCGCTTCCTTGAGGATGTGGGCGATCAGCGCCGAGGTGGTGGATTTGCCGTTGGTGCCGGTGACGCCGATCAACTTCGGGCGTTGCGTGGGCGCCAGCGCGTTCACGGCGCGCGCAAAGAGCTCGATATCGCTCATGATCGGCACGCCCGTGGCTTCCGCCAGCGTGACGACGCGATGCGGCTCGGGAAATGTGAGCGGCACGCCGGGCGATAGGATCAGCGCCGCGAAGCTGCGCCAATCGCGCGAGTTGATATCCGAAACCGGCACGCCCGCCGCTTCCGCTGCGGCGCGTGAGCTATCGTTATCATCCCACGCATAAACGCGCGCGCCGCCAGGCCATCAGCGCTTTGGCCGCCGCAAGGCCAGTGCGCGCCAGCCCAAACACCGCAACGTCGCGGCCTTTGAATTCGGTGATGGGGATCATGGCTTCGCCATGATGAGGCAATCGGCAATCGGCAATGGGCAATGGGGCGCTCGTTTCGCCGCCGCGCTTTGGCCCCTATTGCCTATTGCCCATTGCCCATTGCCCAATTTCAGAATCACAGCCGCCCTCCAAAGAGCGAACTTCGTGCGCTGCTTCGCGCAATTAACGCAACTTCAATGTCGCCAAGCCCGCCAGCGCGAAGATCACCGCGATGATCCAGAAGCGGATCACGATCGTGGGCTCTTGCCAGCCAAGCTTCTCAAAATGGTGGTGGATCGGCGCCATCAGGAAGATGCGCTTGCCGGTGCGCTTGAACACCGCCACCTGCAGCATCACCGAAAGCGTTTCGAGCACGAAAAGGCCGCCCACGATGGCAAGCACGATCTCGTGCTTGGTCGCCACCGCCACCGCGCCCAAAAGGCCGCCCAGCGCCAGCGAGCCTGTATCGCCCATGAACACCCGCGCGGGCGGGGCGTTATACCAAAGGAAACCGAGCGAAGCGCCCAAAAGCGCGCCAAGAATGGTGGAAAGCTCGCCCACGCCCGCCACGTGCGGAATGCCAAGATAGGCCGAATAATCGATGCGGCCGACGAGATAGCAGATCACCCCGAACGTGCCCGCCGCGATCATCACCGGCACGATGGCGAGGCCATCGAGCCCGTCGGTGAGGTTCACCGCATTGCCGAAGCCGACGACGACGATCATCGCGAACAGCACATAAAAGCCCAGCAACTGGATGCCCCAGCCGGAGAAAAACGGCACCGCCACCGCCGTCAGCGCCTCGCCTGCCCACAGCGCGTTCCAGAAGCCGCTGATGGTATGCGCCTGGCCTTGGCTCACGGCGATCCATTCCGCCGCCAGCATGATCAGCGCCGCCACCAGCGCGAAGGAAAATTCCGTAACGAGGCGCACTTTGGCGGAAAGCCCGCCATGATGCTGCTTCGTCACCTTAGCGAAATCATCGATAAAGCCGATCGCGCCAAAGCCCACTGTCACCAGCAGCACGGCCCAGACGTAAGGATTATCCAGATCCGCCCACAGCAGCGTCGAGATCGCCAGCGGAATGAGGATGATGAGGCCGCCCATCGTGGGCGTGCCTTTTTTCGTCAGCAAATGGCCTTCGGGGCCGTCGGTGCGGATCGGCTGGCCTTTGCCTTGCTTTTTGCGCAGCCAGGCGATGAACGGGGCGCCAAGCGCGAACGCCATGATCATCGCGGTAAACATCGCCCCGCCGGTGCGGAAGGTGATGTAGTTGAAGAGATTGAAGAACGTGGAAACCTCCACGTACTTGCCCAGCAATTCGAGCATCAAGTCTCCCCTTTAAGCGCCGCAAGCGCGCTCACCACGCGGCTCATGCGCGAAGAATTCGATCCCTTCACCAGCACGACGTCGCCTGCCTGCACGGCGCTGGCGATGATGGGAATCAACGCATCCGCATTTTCGGCATAGCCCCCGCGCCGCTCCGGCGGAAGCGCCTCCATCAGCGCCGCCATGCGCGGGCCGGCGGCGAACACAAGATCAACGCCCGCTTCTTCCAGCGGGCGGGCCAATCCGGCGTGATACGCGCGCGCTCATCAGGCCCGAGTTCCAACATATCCCCAAGCGCGGCGATGCGGCGCCCGCCGGGGCCGGGCTTGCGCGCCGCCAATGTGGAAAACGCCGCCGCCATCGAGGCGGGGTTGGCGTTGTAGGCGTCATCCACAAGCAGAAACGACCCGAAGGACGCAGGCACCGCTTGCGCGGTTCCGCGGCCATCGAACGCGCGCAGATGCTCCAGCGCATGCGCGGCCGCTTCCACGTCCGCGCCGAGCATATCGGCGGCGGCGAGCGCGGCAAGGCCATTGAGCGCCCAGTGCGCGCCTTCAACGCCAATGCGGTAGCGCAAATTGCGGCCAAGGATTTCCGCTTCGGCGGTGGAGCCGGTTTCATCCATGGCGAAGCTGATGAGGCGCGCCTCGCAACCCGTATCGCGGCCAAAGCGAATGATGTTGGCGCCCGCGCGCTCGGCCGCATCGATCAGGCGCGCGGCGTGCGGCGCTTCGTTGGGCACAAGCGCCGCGCCGCCCGGCTCAAGCCCGGCATAGACATCGCCCTTCTCATCGGCCACCGCTTCGAGCGAGCCGAGATTTTCCACATGCGCGGGCGCGATCGTCGTCACCAAAGCGGCGTGCGGGCGCACGAGCTGCGCCAGCGGCAAAATCTCGCCGCGATGGTTCATGCCCACTTCAAACACCGCGAACGCGCTCTCCGCCGGCATGCGCGCCATGGTGAGCGGCACGCCCCAATGATTGTTGTAGCTTTTGATCGAGCGATGCGTGGCCCGATCCGGCAAGGCAAATCGCCAGCGCCTCCTTGGTGGAGGTTTTGCCGACAGAGCCGGTAACAGCAATGCGCTTGGCCGCGCTGCGCGCGATCGCGGCGCCGCCCAGCTTGCGCAAACCCTCCAGCACATCGCTGACAACAATGCACGGCCCCAGCCCTTCGGCTTTGCCCGGATCAGAGATCAGCGCCGCCGCCGCGCCGGAGACAAACGCTTGCGGCAAGAAATCATGCCCATCGCGCACATCCGTAAGCGCGATGAACAGATCGCCCGGCTCGAGCGTGCGGGTGTCGATGGAAATGCCTGTGGCGCTCCAGCGTTCGCCATTGATGAGCGAACCGCCCGCGGCGCGCGCGGCTTCGGCGGCGTTCCACAACTCGCTCATGCTTAAGCCTCCAGCGCCGCGCGGGCGACGTCCTGATCGGAAAACGGATGCGCCACGCCTTTGATGATCTGCCCGGTTTCGTGGCCCTTGCCGGCGATCATCAGCGCATCGCCGGGCAAAAGCTGCGCCACCGCATGGCGGATCGCTTCGGCGATCGCCGATCTCGCGCGCATCCGGCGCGCCGGCCAAAATCTGCGCGCGGATCGCGGCGGCGTCTTCGCCGCGCGGGTTATCGTCGGTGACGATCACCAGATCAGCCTGGCGTGCGGCGATGGCGCCCATCTTCGGGCGCTTATCCGCATCACGATCCCCGCCGCAGCCGAACACGGCGATAATGCGCCCCGGCGCGTGCGGGCGCGCGGCGCGCAACAGCACGTCGAGCCCATCAGGGGTGTGCGCGTAATCGACAAAAACATGCCCGCCGCTTTTGGCTTCGCCCACATGCTCCATGCGGCCCTTCACCGGCTTAAGCGCGGCCATCGCCGCGAACACGCTTTCCGGCCCCGCGCCCAGCGCCAACGCAAGCGCCGCCGCGCACACGGCGTTGAGCGCTTGGAACTCGCCGATCAGCGGCAATTCGACATCACTTTCCTTGCCGGCCCATAACAGCGTCAGCATTTGCGAGGCCGGGCGCGGCTGGATTTCCACGATCTTCAGCGCGCCGCTGCGCGGTGCGCGCCAGCCGCACAGCACAAGCTCAAGCCCGCGCTTTTGCGCCGCGCTTTCAAACGCCGCGCCCTCGGCGGCGTCCGCATTGATGATCGCGGGCGCGCCATCTTTCACCAGCGGCCAAAGCTTCAGCTTGGCGGCGCGATAGGCGCCCATGTCCTGGTGATAATCGAGGTGATCCTGGCTGAGATTGGTGAAGGCGCCGGCGGCGAAGCTGACGCCATCGGCGCGGTGCTGCTCAAGCCCGTGGCTTGAAACCTCCATCGCCGCGTGCGTGACGCCTTGCTCGGCGAGCTTGGAAAGCGTGGCGTGGATGGCGGCGGGATCGGGCGTGGTGTGGCCAAGGTCGATCACGCCCTCGGGGCCAATCGCGCCCAGCGTGCCAAGGCTGGCCGCGCGTTCACCCGCATGCGCCCAGATCTGGCGCAGGAAATCGACGGTGGAGCTTTTGCCGTTGGTGCCCGTCACGCCCACGATGGTTGCAGGCCGCGCCGGATAAAAGCGCGATGCGGCCAGCGCGAACGCGCGGCGCGGGTTTTCGGCAATCACATGCGCCGCGCCCGGCTCTGCATGAAGATCACCGGCGCTCAACACCGCCACCGCGCCGCGTTCGATCGCTTGGCCGACATAATCGCGCCCATGCGCGGCGGCGCCGGCGAGCGCCGCGAACAGATAGCCCGGCTTCACCGCGCGGGAATCGGCGGTGAGGCCCGCAATCAGGAATCGCAGCGGCGCTCTCAGGCACGCCGCCGTCGAAAAGCTCGCCAAGTGTCATGTCGTCTCCCTAGCGCGCCGGCCGGTCCACACGCAAACCAAGCATCGGCGCCACACGCCGCAGCGTCCGCGACACGGCAGGCGCGGCCACCTGCCCGCCGGCGCCGCCCTGGCCCACGCCGTCCAGCGCCAGCACGATCACATAGCGCGGCTGATGCGCCGGAAATACGCCCGCAAACGAGGAAAAATTGCGGCTAGGATCATATCCTTGGGTGCGATCCCAGATCTCGGCCGTGCCGGTTTTTCCGGCGACGCCCAGGCCCGGCGCCTCCGCCGCGCGGCCCGTCCCGTTGGTGACGGCGCTGCGCAGATAGCTCAGCACCGTGCGCGCGGTTTCTGGGGAGAACACCGGCGTGGTTGCGATCGGCGCCTCGCTATCGCTGTCACGCGCCAAAATTGTAGGGCTCACGCGCGCGCCGTCATTGACGAACACGGTGTAAGCGCCCGCCAACGCGGCAGGCGAAGCGGCCAAGCCATAGCCGAAGCCAAGCCCTGCGATTTCACGCCGGCCTCTGCGTTCCGGCGCGATCGGCTGCTCGTTGAACGCGACCTGCAAACTCGCCGGCTGAATAAGCCCCAGCCGATCCAGATAGGCGCGCTGGTTTTCAGCGCCGATGCGCAGCGCAAGCCGCGAGACGCCAATGTTGGAAGAGCGTGCAAGGATTTCTCGCAACGTCACTGGCCCGAGGATTTGCTCATGATCGACGATGCGCGTGCCTTCCACGATCAGCGGCTCGGAAACATCAAACACCTCGCGCGCGTTGGACGCGCCGGTTTCGAGCGCCATCGCCACGGTGAACGGCTTGATGATGGAGCCCAATTCGCGCACCGCGCCGGCGACGAGATCATTGCGCTGGGCTTGGCTGAACGCGTTAAAGCGGTTGGGGTCAAACGAAGGCCAAGTGGCCATCGCGTACACCTCCCCGGTGCGCCCATCGAGAATGATGGCCGCCGCCGCCGGCGCCCCAGCCGCGCGTGCGGCCGCCGCCAATTCTTCTTCCAGCGCAAATTGCACGCGCACATCGAGCGAGAGCCGCACGGGCCGCCCCGCCGCGCCCGCTTCGCGGATCATGGTGTCGAGCCCGTTCTCCACCCCGCCAAACGGGGTGAGATCGACGTTGGTGTAGCCGATGGCGTGCGCCGCCAGCGTTGCGTGCGGATAGGTGCGCCGATCTTCCGGCTGAAAGCCGATGCCGGAAAGGCCGAGACTAAGCACCGCCTCGCGATCTTCCGGGGTGAGGCTGCGGCGCAGATAGATGCTGCGGCGGCTTGTGTCGCGCATCCGCTCGATCAGCGTGCGCGCTTGCAGTTCGGGGAAAATGCGGATCAAAGCGGCGGCCGTGGCCTGCGGATCACGGACGCGCGCGGGATCCGCCGTCAGCGCATAGGCGCGCACCGTGGTGGCGAGCAACACGCCGTTGCGATCGATCAGATCGGCGCGCGCAACCGGGGCGGGCGCGCTTGCGGCGCGGCGCGGCTCCGCCAGCGGATCGCCGGCGAACGCGAGTTGCACCGCCCGCCCGGCCAGCAAAAGCAGCATCGCAAATAAAGCGAGCGCCAAAAGGCGCACGCGGTTGCGCGCAGGCGCGGCTTCGTTCGGCGCGAACGCAAGCGGCGCGCGTTGCGTCTCGAACGGCCTCACTCGCGCGCTTTCGGCGCTGGCAAGCGCGCGTCGATCGCCGCTTCAGGCAAGGCCGGCGTTTCTTCGAGCGCGTGGGGGCCAAGATGGCGACGCGCCAACGCTTCGATGCGCTCTGGCGTTTCCTGCCCCGCGATCTCGGCGCGCAGCGCCCGCAGGCGCGCTTCGGTTTCGGAAATCTGCACCTCGAGCGCGCGCACATGCGCCTCGGTTTTCGCCGCGTCGGTTTTGGCTTTGTAAAGGCCGATGATCAGCAGCGCGATCAGCAGACCAGCGCCGATCTGCGCGGCGCGGATTAGAGCCTTGCCCATTCGGCCTCCGCTTTCGGCGCAAGCATGGGCGGATCGAGATCATCCCAGGCCGGCGCCTCGGTGCGCGCCGCCCAGCGCAAGCTGGCCGAGCGCGCGCGCGGATTGGCGGCAAGCTCGGCCTCCCCCGCCGTGGTGACGCGGCGGCGCTCCAGCACAAAGCTCGGCGCGCGCTCTGGCGGAAGATCCGGCATGAAGCGCGAGCCGCGCCCCTGCGCATCGGCGCGCTGGGCGATGAATTGTTTGACCATGCGGTCTTCCAGCGAATGGAACGAAACAGCCACCAGCCGCCCGCCGGGCTTAAGCGCCCGCTCCGCCGCAGAGAGCCCGCGCGCCAGTTCGCCCAACTCATCGTTCACCAGCATGCGCAGGGCTTGGAAAGTTTTCGTGGCCGGATGCGTGCGCGCGCCTTTGCGCCCGCCCACCGCTTTCTCGACCGTATCGGCCAAGCGCAGCGTGCGGGTGATGGGGCTGACCACGCGTTCGCGCACGATGGCGCGGGCGATGCGGCGGCTCTCATCATCTTCGCCAAGATTGTAGATGAGATCAGCCAACGCGCCCTCGGAGAGCCCGTTCACCGCGTCAGCGGCGCTTTTGCCTTCACGCTCCATGCGCATGTCCAAATCCGCATCGGCCTGGAAGGAGAAGCCGCGCGCGGCCTCATCCAGCTGGAAAGAAGAAACCCCGAGATCGAACACGACCCCATCGAGCAATTCCTCGGCTGCTAGATCGCCAAAGCGGCCTTGATGAAGCGTGAATTTACCATGCGCTGACTCAACTAAAGCTTGGCCCCGCGCGATCGCGTCCGGGTCGCGGTCGAACGCGATCACGCGGCAATCGGCGCGGGCCAGCATTTGCCGGCTATAGCCGCCCCCGCCGAAAGTGGCGTCCACATAGATACCGCCATCGCGTAGCGCGAGCGCGTCCATGGCTTCGTTGAGGAGGACGGGGGCGTGACCGCTCATGGGCCCACCCTAATGCGAGTCCGTGAAGTAAAATGCCAGTCGGCCTGTAAGCCGGGTTTTGTCCACCTTTTCAGGATGGGCGACCATTCCTCTGGACCGCCCATTGCTGAGCGGTTCTCGCGACCTACCCGGATGCGCCCCTGCGGCGGGCTGGAGCTCAAGGCCCCAAGCATCCCTATTCGGTCTTGCTCCCGGCGGGGCTTGCCGTGCCGCCTTCCTTACGGTCGGCGCGGTGGGCTCTTACCCCACCGTTTCACCCTCACCCTCCGAAGCCTTGGCGAAGGAGGGCAGACTATTCTCTGTGGCGCTATCCCTGAGATTACTCTCGGCGGGCGTTACCCGCCGCCGTTTCCGCATGGAGCCCGGACTTTCCTCGAACGCGCCGTTTCCAGCTTGCGCCCGCGGCCGCCCGGCCGACTGGCGGGGCCAATATAGCGAAGCTCTCGCCAATAAAACAGGCGCTTGCGCGCGAAACACCCCTCCGGCGCGCTGAGCGCTACCGTAGAGCGGCCGGGGCTGTTAGGCTTGCAGCCAGGAGGGGATGCGATGCGGGCATGGCTTAGCGCCCTAACGGCCCTGCTGGCCTGGAGCGCCGCCGGCGCCGCCGAGGCTTGGACCCCGGCTGAGGTGGCGGCGTATTGTTCGCCCGCGGGCGCGTTCGGGCGCGGGTTCGGCGAAACCGCCCCCGCCCCCGCTATCCGCATGAGCAAAACACCCACGATTTCACCGCCGATTTCCCGCCCTTCATCCGCCGCACCACGATCTTCGCACCGACGGCGGAGCGGCCCATCGCGGCGGTGATCGCCGATTCCCAATTCCGCAATCAGCGCGAAGCGCGCGCGGCCTTCGCCGAGATCCGCCGCGCGCTGGCCGCGAGCGGGCAATTTGCCGCCATCGTCGAGCCCGCGCGCGGCATCGTGCGCTTTCACACAAACAACGCAGGCGATGCAGAGGGTCTTGTTGTGACGCTCACGCTCAACGAGCGGGTCATCATGCAATGCGCGGATGCGGCGCGCTATCCGGCCATCCTGCGCTACGGGGCGTCCGACGGCTCGATCTTCAATCGCTAAATTAGCGGCGCCTCACCCGAACGCACCGTAAAAATGCGCGACCGAGACAGTCACCTCCTTGATCGCCGCATCAAGCGCGCGCAACGGCGCGGCGATCTCGCGGGCGATGTGCGGATAGCCGGCGTGCGCGTCAGCGGGGCCCGCTTCGGTGAGCGCGTCGAAAGCGGCGGGCGCTTCACTGGTGACGGGGAAAATCTCCGTCAGCGCCTCGGCCAGATCGGCAAAGCGCAGATCAAGCGCCAGATCGATGAGATCATCGCGCGTCATATCGTGCCGGCCGGAAAACGCGGGGATTGAAGCCGCGAGCGTAAAGCCCTCCACGATCCAGATGAGGCGCGCCGCGTGCAGGATGTAAAGATCGCGCTCAAACCCTGAATCGCCGGTGGCGAACGGCAAAAGCCCGCGGCTCACGGAATCGAATTGCCGCCGATCGGCCGAGAGCAAATTGGCGAGGCGCTCAATCGCCACATCAAGCTCGCGCGCCTCCAGCCGGCCGGCGATGCGCAAGGCGCGCTCAGCGACGGAATCATCATCGGTGCGCGCGGCGCGGATGGTCCAGAACGAAGGGCTGTAGAAATCGGCGTAGGTGCGCAGCACCGAAATCGAGGTGAGCCGCCGCGCCGCATTGGCCATGCGCACCAGCGCCGTGAAACGCGGCGAGGCCGATACGTGCGAAATGAAACGCTCTGGCTCGCGCGCGGCCACTTGCCCGAACCCGCCTGACACATTCGCGGGCGAAGCCAATTGCTGCAAAATTGCGTTGTGCGGGATGGCGCGCAAAGAGCGTGCGGCGTCATCCTTGGATGCGCCGCTTTGGCGGCGGGTTTTGCGCGAACCCGTGCTGGGCAAAAGATTGGCCGAACGCGCCCAGCACGCGCTGATAATGCTTATCGGCGAACAATTCCTCCTGCCAGTTTTTCACCGCGCGGTAGATGTCCCAGGAGAAATTGATGTCGGCGTAGAACGCGTCATCGGCTTTGCCGTGCGGCTGCTGAAACGCCCAGGCCACAACCGCGCGCAGCGTGGCCTCGGCCAATGCCGGCGTCTGGAAATGCAAATAGCCATCCCCGCCCTGAAAGCTCACCTCGGCATGGACGGGCACGCCGTCATGATCAAAACGCGCGCGCGCCCAAGGGGAGAGCAGATAATCCAGCCGTTCCTGCATCGCGCCGGGATAGGCGCCGCGGCCCATGGATTCTGCCGTGCGTGTTGAACACCAGCGCCTCAACGCCTTTCACCCCGCGCGCGGCCATGGCGCGCGAGAGCAAAACATGCAGCCGCTCCACCGCGATGTCGGCGGCGATCTGGCCCATGAAGCGGCCGCTATCGGAGAAGCCGTATTGCACGCAAAGCCGTCCGCGCTTTTGGATGTAGGCGCGATATTCCGGCTCATCGAGCAGCCGCTCCATCACCCGCCCGCCGCGCTCGAGCACATCCGGGGTTTCAAACAGCGGCGAAACATCCAGCCGATCGGCGACGCCATAAAGCCGCGCCAGATAAATCGCGCCCATGATGGTGGCGGGCGCCTCCAATTCCGCGATCAGGAAGCGGATCGGCGCATCCGCATCGATATGCTTGACGATCTGCGCGGCCAGCATGAGCTGGCGGCGCGCCGTCATTTTTTCCTGAAAGATCGCGCCGAAATTCACCGCTTCGCGCACCGCATGGGCGCTGCGTTCGGCCGCCGCATCCATCGCGCGGCGATCCATGAACTCGCCATCGGCGGCAAGGCCAAGATCGGCCTGCACGGCCGAGCGCACCTGGCTTGCATTCACGCGCAGATGAATGGCGGCGGCGCCAAGCCCAAACGCGGCCATTTGCGTGCGCACCAGGCACAGCGCCTTGCGCGCGGACCCACTTGCGCTTTCGATGATGTGATCGATCTCGGCAATGATCGGCCCGATCGAAACCAGCCGATCCGGCCCCTCGCCCGTCAGCCGATTTGCGGCTTGCACCGTGCGCGCCGGATCATCGAGATCGCCGTCAAACAGCGCCGCTTGCGCCTCAGCCTCCTTGCCGGCGCGCGCGCGAGCTTCTCGCCCAAGGCTTTGGCCTCTTTGCCCAGCGGCGCCAAAGCTTGCGCATAGCGCGCCAGCTGCGCCGCCTTTTCGATCAAGCGAAAGCGAATGGTCTGCGCCCAATGAATATCGGTGCGGCCATCAAGATCGTAGCCCACCCAGGTGGCGAGCCGCACCGGCGCGGGCGCAATGCGCCACCATGCGCCTTCGACATTGGCTTCGAGCCAATCAAACACCGCCGCGTTAAAGCCGCTGAGCGCCTCCTGCGCGCGCGCGATCGCGGCGGCGGCGTCCGCATGCTCGTAGGCCAGCGTCACTGGCGCATCCGGCAGATGCGCCAGCGGCGTAAGATCAGCCTCGCCCCCGCCCGCGAGCACGGCCAGCGCCTCACGCATGGCGCGCGACAGCGCGAAGGTGGGGTGCGCGGTGAACACAACGCCCGCGCGGGCGCGCTCAAGCGCGGCTTTGATCTCTTTCAGCGGCCTGCCCTTTAACGGCGCCAGCACATCGGCGACCACGCCCGCCCAATCGCCGCCCGGCTTGCTTTCCGCCAGGCGGCGCGCCCGCGCGCGCAAAGCCTCATCAGCGACGTGCTTCACCAGCGCCTGCAAATCCGCAGCGCCGAGCTTGCCCGCCTCGCGCTGCTCCAAAAGGTCGATCGCCAGCGCGCGCGCGCCGCGGCCATCGGATCGCGCTGGGCTGCGTCCGCATGCGCGGAAAGCAGCGCAAGGCAGTGCGCGCGCAGCGCGGCGGGATCGTTTTTGGCTTTCGTGCTCATGCGATTGGTACCGGTATCGGCGCACGGCGCGCCCGGCAAGGCGAGGTTCTCGTTAGGGCATATGCAAAATTGGCGGCGCCCTATTTCGCTAAAGCGTCGGGACTTAAATGCGACCCACACGATGGATCAAACGCCCACGTCGCATTTAAGTCCTCAAAGACGCTTTAGATTCAAATGTTTCTAAAGCAACTTATGGACTTTAAATTCGCTCAGAACCCGCCATCGAACTGAGGCGAATTTAAAGTCCGTTGCTTTAGCGCCAGGCCCGCCAGCAGCGCTTGCGTCTCCTCGTCAATCAGCCCGTCGATCAAAGTGGGGCGGAAGCGGCGCTGAAACGCCATAAGCGCCGCGCGTGTGGGGGCGTCCATCGCTCCGCTCTGCTCCAGGCTATATCCCAAGCGCTTGAGCTGGGCCTGCACGCGGCCCACCACATCTTCGCCGGCGCGCGTCGCTACAGGAACCGAAGCCGGCCATATCGAGGCGCCTGCGTCAGCCAGGCGTTTCCATGGAAATTTCTCGCCCGGATCGAGCTTGCGCTCTGGGGCGATGTCGGAATGGGCGATCACGCGGGATGCGTCGAGCCCGCGCCGCGCCAGGATATCCCGCACCAGCGCGATCACGGCGTCGATCTGCGCGTCGGGGAAGTCAGGCAGGCCAAAATCGTGCCCGCCATTGACGATCTCGATGCCGATGGCGCGGCTGTTCACATCGCCCTCGCCCTCCCACGAGGAAACACCCGCGTGCCAGGCGCGCTCCTCTTCATCGACCACGCGCCAGATCTCCCCGGCTTCGCCGACGACATAGTGCGTAGAGACGCGCCCAAGCGGGGCGTCCGCCGGCGCGCTCTCGCTTTGCCAAGGGCCGGGATAAGCGCCCGCCACCGGCGCGGGATCGGTGAGCCGCGCCAGCGCGATCTCCGCATCCTGCATGCCGGTATAGTGCAGCACGACAAGATCAATGACGCGCGCGCGCGCGTCAAAATTGGGCGAAGGCCGTTCAATGAAAGCCAGCGTGCTCACAGCAGTTTTGTGGCCTGACTTGCGCGGCCCGGCAAACGAAATGCTAAAGCCCGGACTTTAAATTCGCCTCAGTTTGATGGCGGGCGCAGAGCGTGGGTCGCATTTAAGTCCCAACGCTTTAGCGCTTGGGCGCGGCTTCGGTTTCCACCACCCAGCCATCGGGCGTGCGGCGCGCTTCAAGCACGCCGGCTTCGGCCGCCACGCGCTTGGCCGGGAAGAAACGCAGCGCCACCGCCGCGCCAGCGATCAGCAGGCCCACCACCAGGGCGGCGGCCGCCGCGAACATCAGCGCAAGCCCCGCGCCCACGACCAGCAGCATCAAGCCCGCCGCGCGCAGCAGCGCGCCAAACAGGGCCGAACCGGAATCAGCGGCGCCGGTCATCGGGGTTTCTCCTCTTTCTCCGCATCAATATGGAGGCGAAGGCTCGCCAATCAATGCGGCGCTCCCATGGCGGGGGCTGCGGCGCGCGGGCGCGCCTATCGGGAAGGCGCCTTAACCCTATTTTGCCGCGACGCTGAGCTCTTCGCGGATCATGGAATAGGCGGCGTTGATCGCCGCAGTTTTTTCGCGGGCGATGGCCACAAATTCCGGCGGCGCGCCGCGTTGGGTCATCCGGTCCGGGTGATTTTCGGCGGCGGCGCGGCGCCATGCCTGGCGCGCCTCCTCCATGCTGGCGCCGGGCAAAAGCCCAAGCACGGCATAGGGATCGCCCGCATCGGGGCCCAGATTGGTCGCCTTGATGCGGCGGAACTCCATGTCGCTGAAGCCGAAATGCTGCGCCACCTGGGCCAGATACTCGATCTCCGCCGGGGCCACATGCCCATCGGCGGCGGCGATGTGAAAAAGCCCGTCGAGCACGTCTTCCAGGAGGCAGGGCCGCGCGCGGTATTTGCGGCCAATCTGCTTGGCGTAGGATTCAAATCCTAGGACAGTTTGCTTCGCCAGGTTGAAGGCGCGGCGGAAATTCTCTTCCTCGCCCTGCGGCGGGCGGAACACCTGCGCGGCGGCGCGGAGCTCACTCTCGGTCGCCTCGCCATCGGCCTTGGCCATTTTCGCGGCGAGGCCGATGACGGCGGCGGTGAAGCCGACATCATTGGGGCGCGGGGCGCACTCCTCGGAGAATTCCGGCGGCTCGGCCTCGGGATCGAAGGCGCGCGCCGCCCGCTCCAAAATGCTGGACCAAACGGACATGCGCCCAGTCTCGCCTATCCCCGGCGCGCGCGCCAGCGCCGGGCCGATGAAACCCCCGTGAAGCGCGACGGTTAAACTAGCGCGGCGGCGCGTTCCGCAGCGCCTCGACGCTGGCGCGCAGCTCTTTCAGCTCATCAAGGATGCGCCTCTGAACGGCCACGCCATCCTCGATCTCATCCTCGATCTTATCGACCTCGCGTTCGATCTTCACCACCTCTTTCTGGATCTTGGCCTCCGCCGCCTTGCGCTCAGCATCGCGCGCTTCCTGCACCGCATCGACGATCACGCCGATAAACAGGTTCAGCACCGCAAACGCGGAAAGCACCGTGAAGATCAGGAAGAAAGACCAAGCCCAGCTATATTCTTCGGCCACGGCGAAAACGATATTGCCCCAATCGTCAAACAGCGTGAGCTGAAACAGCGTCATGCCCGAGGTGAGCAGATTGCCGAAGCGTTCGGGAAATTGCGCGCCAAACAGCGTCGTCGCCGTCACCGCGCCGATATAATAGACGATGGCGAGGATCGAGAGCGTGGCGAAGATGCCCGGCATCGCCCGCATCAGCGCCTCCACCACGCGCTGCATCTGCGGCACGTTGGAGACAAGCCGGAAAACCCGGATCACGCGCAGCGCCCGCAGCGCGGTGGCGCCCGGCGCGGCGGCGATCCAAGACACGCCGACGATCACGACATCGAATAAATTCCAGCCATTGCGCACATACGCGCGCGGCCCCTGCGCCAGAAACTCAAGCACAAGCTCGGCCGTGAATATCCACAGGAAGATCGCGTTCCACTGGGCGATCTGCGCGCTGTAGGGATTGTTCGCGCCCACTTGCGCTTCATAGCCAAGCATCAGCGCGTTGATGATGATGCACAGCAGGATAAACCACTGAAACACTTTGCTTTCAGTGATCACCGCCAGCGGATTGCGCTTGGCGGGGCGCGCGTGTTCAGGCGCGGCGGAAGCTGTCATCGCAAAAATCCCCGTTCGCCGGGCAAGCCGCCGGCGCGGGGGAAACTAAGCGCTTCGCTGACGACGTGGAAGTGTCTGCTTAACCCGATCGCGACAGGCGCGGCGGGCGCCTCATCTGCGGGCGCCTTGGCGTCTTCAAGCATATCCAGAATGAAGCCCTGCACGTTGTAGGTGCGTGAGCCCCAATGCCGGCCCGGCACATGCCAGACTTGCACCTGGCTCCAATCGCCGTTCGGCGACACATCGCGCACCGGCACGTTGCGGGTGATCTCGCCCGTGTTCAGCCAGTTGGCGTGATCAACGATGATCAAACGCGAAGAGACAACCTCGCGCACCAGCGCGACATGGCCGCGATTGTTGGTGTTGAAGCCGCGCAGCACCATCACCCCGCCCTCTTCAGGGACGGCCGTGGTTTCATAAAGGCCATTGGCCTGGCGCCACCACGTATGGGCGTCGCCGTAAATCTCAACGCCCGATTCCTTGCGCGCGAACGGCACGCATTGCAGCCGCGCGCGGGCGTTCTCGACATAGGCCGTCGGCTCGTACGCCTCATCGGCCGGGCGCGTGAACGCGCTGGGCGCCATCGTCGCGTGCTGGGAGGGCGTTACCGAGATGCTCGGGTCGATGGACATATCCATATCCATCGCCAGCGGCGTCAGCGCTTCGGCTTCGCTGGCGGTGAAGCCGGCAAGCGCAGCAGCGGCGACGAGCAGGAGAGCTTTGTTGCTGGACATGCAATCAAGTGCCTAGGCGGGCTGGCGCCCCAAACTGGCACACAGAAACGCGCGCCCACCCTTAAAGAACACTTAAATGCGCAGCGGCTCCAACAGAAAGATGCACACTTTTATGGTAAATTCGTCGCACTTAGACTAGATGTAGTCCTATATTCTTTGTCATCTTGGTAAATTCATCTTCGCGACGTTATCAACAAGTCTTAACGCGCGAATTATCGCCCCATCATCGCCGCAAAGGCGAAGGGGTGGATGAAGCCCTCGACGCGGTAAACCCTTCCGCCCCAATGCCCGCCGGGGATGTGCCAGACGCGCACCTCGCTCCAATCATTGTTGGCCGACACATCCAGCACCGGCACCCCGACGCTGACCTCGCCGCGATTGAGCCAATTGGCGTGATCCACGCGCAGCATGCGCGCGCCGATCACTTCGCGCACCACCGCGACATGCCCCCGCCCCGGCCCATAATAGCCGCGCATCACCAAAACCGCGCCCGCCGCCGGCAGCGATGAGCGCGGATAGCGCCCTTCGGATTTGCCCCACCAGGTATTGGCGTCGCCATAGATCTCGACGCCGCTGGCGTTGCGCGCATAGGGCACGCATTGAAGATTGGCGGCGGCGTCAACCACGCGCGGCGGCGCGGCCGGGTCATACGGAATGGGCGCAACCACCGGCGTGCGCCCGCGCAAGCCGGGATAGACCGGCGCCGGCGTGGACGCGCACGCCGTCAGCGCGGCCGCCAGAAGCCCAAGCGCCAGGGCGCGGGCCGCCCCCGATTTCAGCAATCTCCCCATCTTGGCGGTGATATTACCGCAGAGGAGTGGAAGTCCGGTGAACGCGGCCTTGACCATTTGGCAAGCAAAGGCCACGGCAACAGCCACACCATGTCCGCCAGCCCACGCCCGCCTATCCTTGTCCGCCCCTGCTTTCAGCAGGATCTGGAATTGGTGCAGCTGATCTATGCGCACCACGTGCTTTCCGGCACGGGCACGTTCGAGATCGAGCCGCCGAGCCTCGATGAAATCACCGAGCGCTGGGGGCGCGTGGTGTCCAATGGCTGGCCCTGGCTGGTGGCCACGCCAACTACTGATTTGAGCCGGGTTTTGGGCTTCGCCTACGCCGCCCCATTCCGCGAGCGGGCCGCCTACGCCAAGACATTCGAGGTTTCGATCTATGTGGGCCCCACCACCCAGCGCCAGGGCGCGGGGCGCTGCTGCTCAACGAATTGCTGCACATGCTGAAAAGCGACGGCGTGCGCGAGGCGCTGGCGGTGATCGGGGATTCCTACAACGCCGCCTCGATCGGCCTGCATAAAAAGCTCGGCTTCACCCATGCCGGCCGGCTTACCAATGTCGGCGAAAAATTTGGGCGTAAGCTCGATGTCGTGCTGATGCAGCTTACGCTCAACCAAGCGTAAACGAACTTTTTACCACCATTAAGACATCCTCACCCTCATCAGGAGGGTTGCGATGCGCTTTTGTACGCTCGTCATCGTTGGCCTGGTGGGGATTGCAAGCTGGACGGCGACAGCCGCCAACGCCAAAGCGCAAGAAGCCCTCCCGCCCTTCGCGGCGGCAAGCGGGGTTTCGTTTCAAGACGCGCCCGCGGCGCCTGAGCTTCGGCTGAACCGTTTTCGTTTGGAACTAAGCCGCGCCGAAGAAGAGCGCAGCTTTGCCTTCACGCCGCATCAGGCGCAGCGTCGCAACGGCCCCAATTATGCGTTCGCCCTGGTGACGCGGGCCGGCGCCGGCTTTGATCTGGCGCTCAGCCAGCGGGGCGGCATCGGCTTTAACGCCGCCGGCGATGTCGCGCGCCACAGCCGCAGCGCCGAATTGCGCATCGGCCGCGGCCTTGGCATGCGCGAGGACGCCCCAAGCGCCGGCCCCCGTTGGTATTTTTTCGCGGCCTCCGAAGATGAGGCGCTGATCTGGCGGCCCGGCCAACGCACCGCGTTCGGGGCCGAACCGGGCGGCTTCGCCATGCAGGATCGCGTCGAAATTGGCGATCTCCAGGCCGGAATTACCTATGAATTCCGTGGGGTTCAGGCCTCGCTCGCCTATGTCGAGCGCGAGGTCACGGTGCGCTCGGGCGCGCAGCATTTCTCTGAGGACGAGCGCTTCGCCGGCTTCACGCTCACAATGCGCCATTAAGGAACTACGGCTGGATTTATGCATTACCGGATTGTCGCAGAGGCAAACTAGGGCTTTTATAAGTGCGTATGCGTACCCTCCTCGTCACTTGCAGCGCGTTGTTCGCTGGCGCGACGGCGGCCGTCGCTCAAGAGAGCGTCGATGGCGTGCAACTGGCTGATCCGCATGAGCAATTGCGCGCGCCCGCGCAGCTCTCGCTGAGCGCCGGGGCCGAGGCGGCGGGCCGGTTTCGCGCGCCGGAAATCCAGATCGGCGAAAGCCCGGCCCCTCAACGCCTTGAGCTCGAACTGGCCGCCAGCGGGCCGCTGGATGTTTCAGTCGCCCAGCGCGCCGCCATCGGGGTGGACGCGGCCGGCGATATGAACCGCCAATCGCGCGGCTCCGAGGTGCGGATCGGGCGCAATCTGGTTCAGGAAGAAGGCCAGGAAAACAACAGCGGCAGCTCGATCTATATGTTCGTCGCCTCCGATGACGAGGCGCTGATCTGGCGGCCCGGCCAGCGCGACGACATGGGCGGCCAAGGCGGCGGCTTCGCCCTGCAAGATCGCGTCGAAATCGGCGATATGTCGGCCGGCGTCACCTACCAGCGCGGCCCGGTTCAGGCTTCGATCGCCTATGTGGAGCGTGAGGTTTCCGCCCAGGTTGGCCGCGAATCCTTCTCCAAGGACGAACGCTTCGGCGGCGTGACGCTGACCGTGCGGCGGTAAACGCGCCTATTTCTTGCATGTAGGGGCGCATGCTCCGGTTTCCGAACCAGTTCGCGCGCAAGCGCATGTTGCGCTTCTATCTCGGCCCCACCCTTGCCGGCCTGATCGTCGGCGCGGGCGCATTTTACTATTTCGGGCAAGCCGAGGCGCCTGCGATGGCGGCGGCGCTGCAACCAGCCGCCGCCCCGGCCATGACAGCCCCCTTCCGCAATTGCGCCGAAGCGCGGGCGGCCGGCGCGGCGCCGGTGCTGCGCGGCCAGCCGGGTTACGGCGCGCACCTGGATCGGGACGGCGACGGTATCGGCTGCGAGCCTTATCGCGGCCGCTGAGCCGCGTTCTCCACAGGCTGGGCGTCAGCCTCGGCTTACCAGACCGATGAATCGATCCATGGTCCGCCTGTCGCGGCTGGTAACCTTTCTTAAAGGAGACTCACGCCCTGATGCGCTAGATGTGGTGGCGGTTGCGCCACCCTATCCCTACATCTAGAATAATTGCGGAACGGAGACGATCTATGGCTGGCGAAAACGGGGGCAAAACGGGGCTTCGGACGCCGTCGATCGGCTATAAGCCGTTCCGCTACCCCTGGGCCTACGAATTCTGGCGCCGCCAGCAGCAGGTGCACTGGATGCCCGAGGAAGTCCCGCTCGGCGAGGACGTGAAGGATTGGGCCTCCAAGCTCAACGACCAGGAGCGCAACCTGCTCACCCAGATTTTCCGCTTCTTCACGCAAGCGGATGTCGAGGTGAACGACAATTACATGGAGCGCTACGCGCGCGTGTTTAAGCCGACCGAGATCAAGATGATGCTCGCGTCGTTCTCCAACATCGAAACCGTGCACATCGCCGCCTACGCGCTGCTGCTTGAAACCATCGGCATGCCGGAAACCGAGTTCGAGGCGTTCCTCGATTATCAGGCCATGCGCGACAAGCACGATTACATGGGCACGTTCGGCGTTGAGACGGATGAAGACATCCTGCGCACGCTGGCGATGTTCGGCGCCTTCACCGAGGGGCTGCAACTCTTCGCTTCGTTCGCGATGCTGATGAACTTCCCGCGCTTCAACAAAATGAAGGGCATGGGCCAGATCGTGACGTGGAGCGTGCGCGATGAAAGCTTGCATTGCGAGGGCATGATCAAGCTCTTCCACGCCTATGCGAAGGAAACCGGCGCGCTCAGCCAAGCGGTGAAGGACGATATCGTCGAGTGCTGCAAAACCGTCGTCGGCATCGAGGATCGCTTTATCGACCTCGCCTTCGAGATGGGCCCGGTGCAGGGCATGACGGCGGACGACATCAAGAAATACATCCGCTACATCGCCGATTGGCGCCTGGGCCAGCTTGATCTGCCGAAAATCTACGGCGTGACCGAGCACCCGATCCCGTGGCTCACCGCGATCTTGAACGGCGTCGAGCACGCGAACTTCTTTGAAGCGCGCGCCACGGAATATTCAAAGGCGGCCACCAAAGGCGATTGGCACGGCGATGCCGGCGTGTGGTCGAATTTCGAGCAGATGATGGAAAAGCGCAAAGCGGCGGGGTGATAAGCCCCAACCGCTCAAGGGCCCGGCCGCGCCAGCGCGGTCGGGCCCATTGTCCGCGCGTGGCCCATTTGCGACATTGCTCAAGAGGCTTGGCGGGCGCGCGTTGCGGAATCGCCGGCGCCGATCTATCAATGGCGCTTAGCATGACACCGCAAACACTTTCAGACCCACGCATCATTGTTGCGCTTGACGTCTCAAATCGCGCGGAAGCCGAGCAATTAGTCGAGCGCTTGGGCTCCTTCGCCTCGTTCTACAAAATTGGCCTTCAGCTTCTTGCGACCGAGGGCATGGCCATGGCGCGCGACCTGAAGGCGCGAGGGCGATCAGTTTTTGCCGATTGGAAACTTCACGACATTGGCGCAACTGTTGAAAAAGCCAGCGCTGCGCTTGCCGCATCGGGCGCCTGTGATTTCCTTACCGTTCATGCGGAGCCACAAGTGCTCGCCGCAGCGGTTCGCGGTCGTGGTGAGGCGCCAATGAAGATTTTGGGCGTGACGGTGCTCACCAGCCTCAACGGCCAAAATCTCGGCGAGATCGGGTATTCCGTTGGCGTTGATACCCTGGTGGAACGGCGCGTCAGACAAGCGCTTGAGTCCGGCGCCGACGGCGTCGTGTCGAGCCCGCATGAAGCCGCGATTGCTCGGCGAGTTGGCGGGGCGGACTTCTTGGTGGTGACGCCGAGCATCCGCCCGACATCGGCAAGTGAAGACGACCAGATCTGCACCGCAACGCCGAGATACGCAATTGAAAACGGGGCCAGTCACCTGGTCGTCGGACGTCCGATCACGGCTTCTCGGGATCCTTGCGCCGCCATACAGGCAATAGCCAGCGAGATCGCTGACGCCGTCGCACTTGGTGACGCCGCCTCATCGGCGCCAGCGGCAATTGTCGGCGTTAGTTCCAATTGACAACGGAAGCGCGCAATCGCCGCTTCCGCTCGTCGGATGCGCAGCCGCATCACCTCACGCGCCCTCGTCGCGGCTAGACACTCAGCTTTTCCTTCAGCGCCGCGCGCCCAGCCGGGCCGACGCCGAGCACTTCGTCGATATACGCAATCGCTGAGCCATGCTTGGCTTCGATCACGTTCAGCGCCTCGCGCAGATAATCGACATGCACGCCAAGCATGGGCCTCAGCGCTTCGGGATCGAGCTTTTTGCCAAGGCGCTCTTCCATCCGTTCCTGAATGCGCGGCATGCGCGTGGCGAGATCGACGGCCTGATTGGTGAAATCATAATCGGCGAACACCGCCTCTTCATCCACGCCCAGCGCCATCAGCGTCAGCGCGCAGCCAACGCCCGTGCGGTCCTTGCCGGCGGCGCAATGGATCACGCCCGCCCCGCCCTCACTCAGTTCGGCGAACCAATCGCGGTAGAGGCTGACAAGGCGCGGATCGAACGGGATGCTGCGATATAGCTCCATCATGTACGCGCGCGTCGATTGCGGCGTCAGATCGCTTTGCATCAGCGCGATGAGATGCGGCGCGAGCTCTGAGCTTTTCACGCCGTCATCTTTGAAGATGTGCCGGCAGGCTTCGCTGACCCATTTGTTCGGCTCGTGCTTGCGCTCCTCGGGGCGGCGCAGATCCACCAGGAAGCGGAGCTCCATCGCATCGAGCCGGGCAAGATCAGCGGCGCTGGCGTCATTGAAGGCGGCCGAGCGGAACAGCTTGCCGCGCGCGATTTTTGCCCCGTCCTCGGTTTCCCAGCCGCCAAAATCGCGGAAATTGAGCACGCGCTCGAAATCGATCAACCTGTCTTGCATGGGCATCGACTTAAGCGCTGGCGGGCGGGGGCGCAACGCCGCTCACGGGAGGTAAGGGTTCGGCTCGGGCCGCGGCGGGCGGATCATCCCGGTGCTGATGTACACCATTTTCTCGCTGCCCTCGTAGCGGACCCGGATGTGGATCGGGACGCCGGCGCGGGTGTAGATCGGCGCGCGCGAATTGAGTTCGGCGTGCGTGAAGTGAACGCTCACCTCCAGGGGAACACCGGTATTGGCCTCGATCACGCGCGCGGCCTCCTCCGGCGTTTCATCGCCGCTGAGGCCATACGGCAAGACTTCGCCCGCGGGCCATGTCGGCATGCCGGGCGGGGCGAACACGCGATAGAGGGTTTTGCCGACAAGCAGCTCGCGATCGAAATAATAGATCAGCCCGCCATGGGTGTAGATGCAGAGATCGCGGCTTTCGTACAGCATGGCGCTGTCGCATGAGAGCCGATCGCGCCGCCAGCCGCGCGGCTTATCCTGCATCGAGGCGCCCAGCACGGCCGCGCCAAACTCCACATTGCGCACAGCGCTAAAGCCCGCGCACTCGGGCGGCTCACACTCGCGCAAGATGATCGTCATCGGCGGCAGCGGTGCGGGTTCGGCGCTTGGCGCCGGGATTTCAGGCGCAGGCTCTGGCGCGCAAGCGGCCATCGCTAGAGCCAAACAGATCGCAAGCCGCCGCATCGCCACGCCCCCGCCCGCACTGGGGCTTACGAGGTTGGCGCAATCGCCGCCGAAATCGGCTCAAGCCTTAGCGGAATGGCGGCTCGTCGAACGCGCGGAGCTTGCGGCTGTGCAGGCGATCGCGCTGCTGTTTGAGCAAAGCGATGGTTTCAAGCCCGATGCGCAAATGCGCGCCGATGGCGCTGTCATAGAAGCGATCGGACACGCCCGGCAGCTTGATCTCCCCATGCACCGGCTTATCGGAGACGCACAGCAAAACCCCATACGGCACGCGCAAGCGGAAGCCCTGCGTGGCGATGCAAGCGCTTTCCATGTCCACCGCCACCGCGCGCGATTGCGAGAGCAATTGGCGCTCCTGGTTGTAATTCAGCTCCCAATTCCGATCGGCGTAGGACACCACCGTGCCGGTGCGCAGGCGGCGGCGGAATTCTTCCTTGTCGTCGCCGACAATGCTGGCCGCCGCATTTTGCAGCGCGATCTGGATTTCCGCGATCGCCGGGATCGGCACCTCAAGCGGCACACGATCATCGAGGATCTTATCGCGGCGCAGATAAGCGTGCGCGAGCACGTAATCGCCGATGCGCTGGGTGTGCCGCAGGCCGCCGCAATGGCCGATCATCAGCCAGCAATGCGGGCGCAGCACCGCAAGGTGATCGGTGATCGTCTTGGCGTTCGAGGGGCCGACGCCGATATTGATCAGCGTAACGCCATCGCTGTCAGGCGTGGCGAGATGGTAGGCCGGCATCTGATATTTCTGCCAAGGCGCGGCTTGCGCCTTGGCCAGCGCATCCTGATCCCCTGCCTCAATCCGCACCCCGCCAGGGCACGAAAGCGCCCAGCCCTTGGGCCCATTGGCCACCGCCTCCGCCGCCCAGCGGACGAATTCCTCCACGTAGCGCTGATAGTTCGTGAACAGGATCCAGGGCTGCACATCGGCCCAGGGCGCGCCGGTGTAATGCTGCAAGCGCTTGAGCGAATAATCGATGCGAGGCGCATCAAACAAAGCCAGCGGCCGGGCGCGATCCAGCCGCTCGATGCGCAGGCCATCCACCACCAAATCGCCCACTTGCGTGAGGCGCGGGCTGGGGAAATAGCGCGACAGCTCCTCGGCCGGCACGTTTTCAAACGCCGCCGCCCCCGCCGCATCCAGCACGAACGAATACGGAATTTCCGTGGACGAGGTGCGCACGCTCAACTCGGCGCCGTAATCATCGGTGAGCAGCTTGAGCTGCTCCAGCAGATAAGGGCGGAAAAATTTCGGCTGCGTGATGGTGACGGCGTATTCGCCCGGCCAGGTGAGCTGGCCGTAGGCGCGGGCCAGTTTCGGCGTGGGCGCGCCCGGCAGATAGGTCACGCGCAATTCCGGGTAGCGGAACAGCGCCCGTTCTTCCGGCGTCGGCGGGGCCCCGCCCTCGGCGAAACGGCGCACGGCCTCGATCAGCGCCGTCACGGCGCGGGCGTGCATGGATTCGAGCAGATCAACTGCTTCTTCTGGAGTTTGTGATTGCGGCATGGACGGAATGTGCCCAGCGCGGGCGATCCGTCAAGCGGGCTAAACGCGGGGGATCGGGTCCACCAGGCGCGAGCGGCGGTGGATGGTGTGGCGGAAGGTCCGCGCGCTTGGCGTGAGGAAACCGAGCGGGCTGCGATAGGAAAACTCCGTCTCGGCCATGATGAGGCTCGAGCCGGGCTGCATCATGCCATCGGGGAGCGTGACCTGTTCGCCCGACGCGCGCGCGGATATGCCGTGCCCCTCGCTCCAAACCACTTCGGCGCGCGCGCCGTCCACGACCAGCACGCTATTGATGCGAATTTTCACATCGTTGCCGTCGCTGGGAAACATCAGAAGATTCACCGCCGACCAAAGCCCGGTGACCTCCTCGGTCGTCACCTCGGTATCGCGCGCTACAACATCGGCGATCGAAGCCGCGGTGTTTTGCGCGCGGCGATTGGCCTGCATCATGTCGATGAGATCGACCGAGCCGAACAAAAGCAGCAACATCACCGGCAGCAGCACGGCAAACTCGACGGCCGCGTGCCCGCCGTGCGCCAGTGCGAAACGGCGCAGCTTGCGCATGCAGCCCTTGCCGCTCACGAGATCACCCCGAACGGCTCGTTACGGAACATCATGGTGGAGACGAGAATGCGCTCCCCGCCATTGGTATTGGCCAGCACGCGATCAAGCAACGGGGTGACCGCCTCCCAGCGATAGAAGGCGCGCACCACCACAATTTCTGAATCCAGCCCCGGCTCGAAACGGAAATCAGCCGGTTGGAACATGCCGTCCCCGTCAATGGGAGCGGCCGTACCGGCGGCGGCGGCGACGAACGAGGGATAGCGACGAACATCGAGATAGAGCCTGCCATTGCAGGTCATCGGCATCGTGTCGTTCACCTGCGCGCAGAGCGCGTCGAAAATTTCTGTTTGCGTAACGCCGTTGGCTTGCGCCCGCCCGGTGCGGATTTCGCGGCCCACGATTGACGTCGCATTGTCGAGACTGTTCTGCCCCAGGCCCATCAAGCCGACTTCGGCCGTGCCGACAAACAGCAGAAAAAAATGGGATCGCGATGAGGCCGAATTCGATCGCCACCGCACCGCGCTTAGCTTTCGCAAAGCGGCGGATACTTCTGCGCCATTGAAACAGTCGAACCATCGCGCCCTCCCGCGAGCGCAGGAGCCTACGCGCGAACCGCTTACCATCCCGTCAAATAAGGGCGTTAACGCGCCTTAACGGCCGCCGCGGCCATTGATCTGGCCTTGCACTTGGCCGGCCAAGCCTGGCTCATCGCCAATATCGGGGCGCGGCCGGCACAGCGGCGTGCACTCCAACCGCGCGGTTTGCCCCGCGCGGGTGACGACGACCACATCGGTTTCGTCCGGCACCACCTGCACGCGGCCCGAATACAAAACGCGGCCGCTCGCGCCGACGACCACAAGGTTGGTCGAACCATAAGAGCGCCCGGTCACGAACAGGAAGCGATCATTCTGCACCGAGACCCCGGCAATCGCCGGATTGCCGATCGCCACCCCTTCGGCGGCTTCAGCGAGGCGGATCGGGAAAGCTTGATCGAGCGCAACGCGAATATCGCGCGCCGCCGCAGGCGCCGCCAGCACGGCGGTGAGCGCCAAAGCCGCCACAAACACTTTCGCCGCCACGCGCGCAAAGGACCGCATCACACTCTCCGCCGACATTATCATTATAGCGCTAGCGCGCATTGGTTGCGGGAGGATGAACGACCGCCCTCACCCATCCCCGGATTGGCCGAAGGCCAAGTCCGGGGCCCATAGACACAAGCGTTCGCGGCCTTATTCTCACAACGGCTGTGTTCATGGGCCCCGGGCTCGATGCTGTGCATCGCCCCGGGGATGGGTGGGTTGTCCGACGCGCGTCGTTGCGCGACAAAGCGTTAATGCGCGTTGATGAAAGCCGCCTCACCGCGACGTACATGCTCGCAAGCCGCAAGCATGGGACGCTTTATCTCGGCTCCGCGCTCGACCTGATTGCGCGCGTGGCCGATCATAGGGCCGGAATCGGAAGCGGCTTCACGGCGAAATATGGTGTTATCCGCCTCGTCTGGTATCAGCCCCTCATGCTGCTCACCGAGGCGCGCGATCTTGAATATCGCATGAAGAAATGGCGGCGCGAATGGAAGATCAACGCCATCGAACACAACAATCCGCATTGGGACGATCTTTATCCGGTGCTGATCGGGGCGCGTCTTTCATAAAGCCCTCCCACTCATCCCCGGGGCGCGGCTAAGCCGCGAGCCCGGGGCCTATGAACACAGGCGTTTGCAGTTCTATCTTTATCGGCTGTGTTCTTGGGCCCCGGGCTCGATGCTGCGCATCGCCCCGGGGATGGGTGGGAAAAAGCAATCGATCTTCACGAAATCGAAACCAGTTTCCTTGGGGGGAACATTAACTTCCATCGCGTAGATTGCCCCCTGTCTGGAAGGGGGTCGGGTGCGACGCTCAGCCGGGCGCATATAAAAGCACTCGACAGAATGGAGTTATGGGTATGTTGGTCTCTCTCAAGAAATTTATTGCGAACGAAGATGGCGCCACCGCGATCGAATACGGCCTCATCGCCGCCCTCGTGGGCGTTGCGATCATCGCCGGCGTCGGCGCGCTGGGCGACAGCCTCGACACGACCTTCCAAAACGTGTCGGATGAACTGACCGCGAACAACACGCCGGCCGGCGGCGGCGGCAGCAACTAATATAGCGAGCGCCTCGGCCTCGCGGCCGGGGCGCCACCGCTTTTTGGAATCCCCTGCTCAAACGCCGCCCTTCGGGGCGGCGTTTTTCTTTGCGCGCCACCCATCCCCGGATTGGCGCGTAAGCGCCAAGTCCGGGGCCCAAGAACACAGGCGCTTGCGGCTTTATCTTTATCGCCTGTGTTCTTGGGCCCCGGGCTCGCGGCTTCGCCGCGCCCCGGGGTTAGGTGGAAGCGGGCAAAAAGTTAAGCGCTGGAACCGCGCCTAAAGACATTCTTCATCCGGCGCAGCGAAAAGTTGAATCTATGCTGCTCGCTCTTCTCGCGCTCATCTTGTTCGCCGGGCTTTTGATCTACGCCGCGTGCTCGGATGTGGCTTCGCTCACGATACCGAACTGGGTGTCGCTGGCGATGGCGGGCGCGTTTCCGGTTTTCGCGCTGGCGGGCGGGATGAGCCTCGGCGCCATCGGCTTTCATCTGCTGCTGGGCTTTGGCATGCTCGCGGTCGGGTTTTGCCTGTTTCAATTCAACATCATCGGCGGCGGCGATGCGAAATTGCTCGCGGCCGTTACGGTGTGGACCGGCCTTGGCGCGCTTGCGCCGTTTTTGATGTGGACCGCGCTCTCGGGCGGCGCATTCGCTTTGATCCTGCTTCTTGCGCGCAGCCATACGCTCATGCTCGCGGCGGCGCCGCCGTTTGTTTATCGTTTGTTAACGCCAAAAACTGGCGTGCCTTATGGCGTCGCCATCATGATCGGAGGCTTGATGGCCATCCCCTCCATACCGCTCATCAACGGCGCGTTAACCCTGTTTCAGCCATGAACATGATGAGGCCCGGCGCGTTCGGGCCTGCTGGGAGTTAGAACAATGTCAGCGCGTCAGCTGATCGTCTTGGCCATTGCCGCGGTGGCGGCCATCGGGGCCCTCTTTCTTATTCGCAGCATGAACAATCGCCCGGCTGCGCCTGCGCAAACGGCCGCGCCGATCGCGGGCGAGCAGGTGCTGGTGGCCGCGCGCGATATTCCGCAAGGCGCCGCGCTCGCGCCCAGCGATATCGCGGTGCGCATTTTCCCGACTGAATCGGTGACGCCGAATTTCGTGCGCATCTCGGTGATGCCCTCGGCGCAAACCGATTATGTGGGCGCGGTGACGCGCCGCGCCTTCGCCGCCGGCGAGCCGATCACCATGACGACGGTGGTTCAGCCCGAAGGGCGCGGCTTCATGGCCGCCCAGCTCGAGCCCGGCTATCGCGCCGTCGCCATCGAAATCAGCGCCACCAGCGCCGCCGGCCACTACATTCAACCGAATGATCGCGTGGACGTGATGCTCACGCGCCGCACCGATGACGATCAGGCGCGCAGCGATGTCGTGCTTTCGGACGTGCGCGTGCTGGCGATGGGCGGCGCGACGCAGCCGCAAACATCCGGCGAAGCGCCCGCGCAAGTGAGCGCGAGCTACGCCGTGCTTGAGCTTGCCCAAGCCGATGCGCGCACGCTGATGCAGGCTGAGCGGATGGGGCAGATCAGCCTCGCCTTGCGCGGGCTTGAGGTCGAAACCGTGGGCCTGCGCGGCCAATCCAATCCGATCAGCGGCAATTCTGTGCGCGTGCATGCGTTCGGCAATGTGTCGGGAGGCAATTAAATGAGCCGCGGCAACTCGATGCGCACCACACTCGCGACAGCGTTGGCGGCGGCGGCGGCCGTGCTTGCCCCGCCCATCGCCGCCGCGCAAATGGAGCCGCCCAGCGCCTCCGCGATGCGCATCAATGGCGGGGGCGGGCCGCAGGCGGTGTCGCTGGTCTTGCCGTTCGGCAAATCCGCCATCATCGATCTGCCGACCGATGCGCGCGACATTCTGATCTCCAACCCCGACATCGCCGACGCCACCGTGCGCACCTCGCGCCGCGCCTACGTGGTGGGCCGGCAATTGGGGCAGACCAATATCTTCTTCTTCGATGCGCACGGCCGGCAGATCGCCAATGTCGAAATCCGCGTGGAGCCCGATGTCGGCCCGCTCAATGAAATTTTGAGCCGGCACGTCAGCGGCGCCAATATTCGCGCCGAAGCCATCAACGGCTCGATCGTGCTGACGGGCGCTGCGCGCAGCCCATCGGACGCCTCGAGCGCGTACGATCTCGCGGCGCGCTATATCGCCAACACCGGCGCTTCGGGCGCTGAAAATCGCGTGGTCAATCTCGTCGCCGTCGAAGGCAGCGAGCAGGTGCAGCTGCGCGTGCGCGTGGTGGAAATGAGCCGCACCTTGGTGCGCCAGCTCGGCATCAATCTGAACTATCAGAACCTCATCAATCAATTCGTCGGCACCGATGAATTCATCCGCATCGCCAGCCGCGCCGGCTATTCCATCAGCGGCGGCATCCTCGGCGGGCTTGAGGTCGAAGGCGGCCAGCGCGAGAGCATTGGCCAGAACCCGCGCGACACAGACGCATCGCTCGAAGCATTCGAGCGCGCGGGCCTGCTGCGCATACTTGCCGAACCGAACCTCACCGCCGTTTCCGGTGAAGCGGCGCGGTTTTTGGCGGGCGGGGAGTTTCCCGTGCCGGTCAATTCCGATGACGGGCAGATCTCTGTCGAGTTCAAGCCGTTCGGCGTCGGCCTTGCCTTTACGCCGATTGTGATGTCGGGCGGGCGCATCTCGCTCAAGGTCGCCACCGAAGTGAGCGAACTCACCTCCGATGGCGCGATCAATACCGGCGACATCACCATCCCCAATCCTTCCGGGCCGCCCACGGTGATCCGCGGCGTCACCATTCCGGCGCTGCAGGTGCGCCGCGCGGAGACGACGCTTGAAATGCCCTCCGGCGGCTCGATGGTGCTGGCTGGCCTCATTCAAGAGCGCACGCGCCATGCTTATGAAGGCGTGCCTGGGGTGATGAACGCGCCGGTGATGGGCGCGCTGTTCCGCTCGCGCGATTTCATCAACAACGAGACAGAACTCGTCATCATCATCACGCCGTATCTGGTGCGGCCGACGAGCCCGGAGAATCTGCGCTCGCCCGCGGACGGCTTCCGCAATCCGAGCGAGACCGAGAGCGTCCTTATGGGACGGCTCAATTCGCTTTATCGCCCCAATCCCGGCGCGCGCGACGAAGATGCGCGCCTGCAAGGGGCCTCACGGCCACATTATCGAGTGAGACGATGACAATGAACGCTCGCCTCCCCCTCATGCTTATTGGCCTTGCCGCGCTTGGCGCGTGCGCTGTCGTGCCCAAGCCGCCCGCCGGGCCGCCGACGCCAACGCAGGCGGATAATCACCGCATCAATGTGACGGCTGCCGCGCAGCGCCTGGAAATCCGCGTCGCCGCCGGCGATATGGCGCTCTCTGAGCGCACGCGCGATGATCTGCGCAGCTTTGCCAGCGATTATCTGCGCGCGGGCTATGGCGCGCTTGTGCTTTCAACGCCTGCGGGCGGCGCAAACAGCGATGCGGCGGCGCTGATCGCGCATGAGGCGCGCGTGACTTTGGCCGATTCCGGCGTTTCCTACGCCGCGATCGCGGCCAGCACGCACGATGGCGCGGATGCGGCGAGCCCCATCCTGCTGACGTTCGAGCGTTACGTGGCCCAGGCGCCCGCGTGCGAATCCATCTCCACGCAGAACCTCGCCCACGCCAGCAACAACCAGCCCTGGCGCAGCTTCGGTTGCGCCACCCAAGCCAACCTCGCGGCGATGATTGAAGATCCGCGCGATCTCGTGCGCCCACGCACTGAAGATCCGCGCGATGGCCAGCGCCGCGCGGCCGTGATGGACGCCTACCGCGCGGGCGAGCAAACCCACGCCCCCCGCAGCCAAGACGAGCGCATCCAAATCAGCAACGCCGCGCAATAGGGAAAAGCGATGAGCAGCCCCACTCCCGATCCCGCTTGGCGCCTCGAAGACGAAGACGATTTCGTGCTCGAGCAAGACGACACCTTCGGCGTCGGCGACATTGAAGGCGCGGATATGCCCCCGCCCTTCGACGCCGAGCCGCTGGAAGCAGCCAATGATCCGCCGCCGCTTTTGGACGATGAGGCGTTTTCTCTTACAGCCGCCGCGCCCGTCGCGGCGCTGGTGAGCCAAGAGGACACACGCTCAACCGAACAGCCGGTGCCGCGCATCACCATTCATGCCGTATGCGATCGGCCCGAGATCGCAGATCTGATCGCGGGCGTCGCCGCCGATCGGCGCATGGCGCGCGCGGAGATCAGCGTGGAAGGCGGCGGCATCGATGCGGCCGTCACGCGCTTTGCTTCGCAGGCGAGCCCCAACCTCTTGATCATCGACACGCTGCAGCAGGGCCCGGCCATGCTGCGCAGCCTGGATCGCCTCGCCGAAGTGATCGAGCAAGGCACCAAGGTCGTCATCATCGGCGCGGTGAACGATATCGCGCTCTTCCGCGAGCTGATGGCGCGCGGGGTTTCCGAATATATCGTGCCGCCGATCCAGCCGATTGATCTTATTCGCGCGGTGTGCGGGCTCTATGTGAACCCGGAAAAGCCGTTCGCGGGCCGCGTTATCGCGGTGATCGGCGCGCGCGGCGGCGTTGGCGCCTCCACCATCGCGCACAATCTCGCCTGGTCGATCGCTGAACGCCAGGATGTGGGCGCGACGCTGCTTGATCTTGATCTCTCTTTCGGCACGGCGGCGCTCGATTTCAACCAAGACCCGCCTGCAATCGATCGCCGATGCGCTCACCGCGCCCGATCGCGTGGACGATGTGTTTCTTGAGCGCGTCACCACCAAGCACACCCAGCGCCTGCAAATGCTGACAGCGCCCGCGACGCTTGAGCGTGAGTTTGAACTTGACGCCAACGCCTACGAGACGGTGATCGAGCGCGTGCGCCGCACGAGCCCGTTCATCGTGCTCGATCTGCCGCATGTGTGGTCATCCTGGATCAAGCACACGCTGCTGGCGGCCGATGATGTGATCATCGTCGCGGGGCCTGATCTTGCCTCGCTGCGCAACACCAAGAACATCGTGGATCTGCTCAAGGCGCTGCGGCCTTATGATTCACCGCCCACCGTCGCGCTGTCGATGGTCGGCGTGCCCAAGCGGCCGGAAATTCCGTTCAAGGATTTTTCCGAGGCATTGGGCGCTGAGCCGGTTGCGGTGTTTCCGTTCGATCCGCCGCTCTACGGCATGGCCGCGAACAACGGCCAGATGATTGGCGAAGTTGCGCCGCAAGCGAAATCCTCGATCGCCATCGATACGCTGGCCGCCTCCCTCACCGGGCGCAAAGTGGTTGAGCAGAAGAAGACGAGCCTCATGGCGAAGCTTCCTTTCTTGAAGCGTTAAGGGGAAGCGATGTTCGGCAAGCGCAGCATCGGGGGACAGCCCGGCCCAGGCGCCCGCGCAGCCGGCGGCTCCAGCGGCGCGCGCGCCCCAAGCCGCTGCGCCAAGGCCGGCGCCGGCTGCTGCGCCGCGCCCCGCTGCGCCGCGCGCGAATGCAGCGCCCCCTTCTGCTCCGCGCCCTGCGCCGGCGCCGAGCGCGCCAGCGCGCGCGCCTGAAAACAGCGATGGCCCGGAATATCGCTCCGAGGCGTATTATCGCGTCAAATCCACGATTTTTAATGCGTTGATCGAGACGATCGATCTCACGCAGCTGGCGCAGCTCGATCCCGAGAGCGCGCGCGATGAAATTCGCGACATCGTCGCCGAGATCATTTCGATCAAGAATGTGGTGATGTCGATCGCCGAGCAGGAAGCGCTGCTGGACGACATCTGCAACGACGTTTTGGGCTACGGCCCGCTTGAGCCGCTGCTGGCGCGCGATGACATCGCCGACATCATGGTCAATGGCGCCAATTCGGTGTTCATCGAAGTCGGCGGCAAGATTTCCAAGACAGGCATCCGCTTCCGCGACAACGGCCAGCTGATGAACATCTGCCAGCGTATCGTGAGCCAGGTCGGCCGGCGCGTTGATGAAAGCTCGCCCATATGCGACGCGCGCTTGCCTGATGGATCGCGCGTCAACGTCATCGTGCCGCCGCTGGCGATCGATGGGCCCACGCTCACCATTCGTAAGTTCAAGAAAGACAAGCTCAAGCTTTCCAATCTTGTGGAGTTCGGCTCGATTTCGCCGGCTGGCGCGAAGATTTTGCAGATCATCGGCGCGTGCCGCTGCAACGTCTTGATCTCCGGCGGCACCGGCTCTGGCAAAACCACCCTGCTCAACACGCTGACGGCCTTCATCGATCCGACGGAGCGCGTGATCACCTGCGAGGACGCGGCTGAATTGCAGCTGCAGCAGCCGCACGTGGTGCGCCTTGAAACGCGGCCGCCGAATCTTGAAGGCACCGGCCAGGTGACGATGCGCGATCTCGTCAAAAACTGCCTGCGGATGCGGCCTGAACGCATCATCGTCGGCGAGGTGCGCGGCAGTGAATCGTTTGACTTGCTGCAGGCGATGAACACCGGCCACGACGGCTCGATGGGCACGCTGCACGCCAACACCCCGCGCGAGGCGCTTTCGCGTCTTGAATCCATGATCACCATGGGCGGCTTTTCGCTGCCGCCGAAAACGATCCGCGAAATTATCGTGGCCGCTGTTGATGTCGTGATCCAGGCGCAGCGCCTGCGCGACGGCTCGCGCCGCATCACGCAAATCACCGAAGTGCTCGGCCTGGAAGGCGATACGATCATCACCCAGGATTTGCTCAATTACGAAATCCAAGGCGAAGATCAAAACGGCCGCATCATCGGCCGCCACAAAGGCACCGGCGTTGGCCGCCCCCGCTTCTGGGAGCGCGCGCGCTATTTCGGCCTCGAGAAAGAGCTCGCTCAAGCGCTCGACGAAACGGAGAACGCCTGATGGATCCCGCGCTGATCGCGGCGGTGCTCGCCTTTGTCGCCATCGGCGGGATCGGCATCGCGTTGACGGGCAACAATCAGCCGGGCGCCTCGCAGAAGCGCGTGAAGGCTGTTTCCAACACGCGCGCGGGGGCAGGATCGGCGCAAGCAAGGCGTCGAGAACGCCGCGCTCAAGCGCCGGCAATCGGCGCAGGAGGCGCTCAAGGAGCTCGCCGCGAACGAGCGCCAATCGCGCAAGCGCCGCATTTCAATCAAGGGCCAGCTGACGCAAGCTGGGGTGAACATCACGCCGAGCGTGTTCTGGATGATCTCGGCCGGGATCGGCGCGGGGCTTGGCGTTGCGGGCCTCATCGCACAAGGGCCAATCGGCGCGGCGGCGGGCTTTTTTGTTGGTTTTCTTGGCCTGCCGCGTTGGGGCCTTGGCATGCTGGTGAAGGGCCGCCAGAAAAAATTCGCAGAGCAATTGGCCGACGCAATCGACGTGATCGTGCGCGGCGTGAAATCGGGCCTGCCGCTCAATCAGTGCTTGCGCATCATCGCGACCGAAAGCCCCGAGCCGCTGCGCGCGGAGTTTCAAGCGCTGTGCGATTCCCAGGCGCTGGGCGTGCCGCTCGATCAAAGCTTGCAGCGCATGTATGAACGCATGCCGCTGCCGGAGATCAATTTCTTCACCATCGTGCTTTCGATCCAGCAGAAAACCGGCGGCAACCTCTCGGAATCGCTGGGCAACCTTTCTTCAGTGCTGCGTTCACGCAAGCTGATGAAGGAGAAGATCAACGCCCTCTCCGCCGAAGCCAAGGCTTCGGCCATGATCGTGGGTTCGCTGCCGATCATCGTGGGCGGGCTCGTGTATCTTACCCGGCCCGATTACATCTCGGTCCTGTTCATCGATCCGCGCGGAATCTGGTGCTGCTGGGCTGTGCGGTGATGATGACGATGGGGATTTTGGTCATGCAAAAAATGATCAATTTCAAGTTCTGAGGCGCACATGAGTTGGATTGACACCGTCACCGATCCGATGACCATCGCCGCAGTGCTGGGCGCTGGCGCGTGCTTCGCCACCATCGTCACGGTGGCCGCGCCGATCATGGCCGAAGACAAACTCGGCTCGCGCCTCAAGGAAGTGGCCAAGCGGCGCGAGGAATTGCGCAAAAGAAGCCGCGCCGACCTCAACAAGGGCGCAGGCAGCCTGCAGCACAAGGACGCCAACCAGCTGGCGAAAAACCTTGTCAATAAACTGCAATTGCAGAAGGCGCTGGCCGACGACACGCTGACGGAAAAGCTGATCCGCGCGGGCCTGCGCGGGCACGCGGCGCAGACGATGTTTTATTTCTACCGCGCCGCGCTGCCGATCGGCTTTGGCGTGGCCGCCCTGCTCTATGTTTTGTTTTTCGCCGCGCCGGACATGACCTTGCAGATCAAGGCGCTGGCGGTGATGGGCGGGGTGGTGTTGGGCTTTTACGCCCCCAACCTTTATCTCAAGAACCTTGCCGACAACCGTAAACAAAAGATCATGCAGGCTTTCCCCGACAGCCTCGACATGCTGCTGATCTGCGTCGAAAGCGGCATGTCGATCGAGGTGGCGCTGGGCAAGGTGGGCCAGGAAATCGCTCCGGCCTCTGTTGAGCTGGCCGAAGAACTGGCGCTGACGACGGCTGAGCTTTCCTATTTGCCTGAACGGCGCATGGCTTATGAAAATCTTGCGCGCCGCACCGATCACCCTGGCGTGAAATCGGTGGCGATGGCGCTGACGCAGGCGGAGAAATACGGCACGCCCGTGGGCAATGCGTTGCGCGTGATGGCCAAAGAAAACCGCGAGCTGCGCCTTTCGGAAGCCGAGAAGAAAGCAGCTTCCCTGCCGCCCAAGCTCACGGTGCCGATGATCGTGTTCTTCCTGCCGGTGCTGTTCGCCGTGATTATCGGCCCGGCCATGATCCAAATCTCGGATATGCTCGGCGACAAGTAGGCGCTTGCTTGGACCGCCGGCGCCCTCGCCGGCAGGGTTTTATCCGCTTGCGCTGGCGCTTGAGGCCAAGAGCCGATGCCGGCGGGGGCGCCGGCGGTCCAAGTAAAACCGCGCATAACTTTCGCCGCACAGCGCGCGGCGCTTGCGGAGACAAGAGGGAGAGCGGGGCGCGCTTTAAGCTACGCGTGAAGAATTTTAGTTTGGGTTTGCGCTCAAAGCGCGCCCCGCGCGGATTGTTTTGCAGCCGGCGCCTGCGTGCAGCGTTCTATCGTCGCCCTGGGTGGCCATACGTTCATAAGACAGCGAACCGGCGAGGTCTCCTCCCTCTGCGCTCAAATGCGCACCGTGCTGCGACGCTGGGTATCCAGGCGCGCTTAGCGCCTTGCAGTCGTTCCCGGCTCGCGTGCTTTGGAGCGCACCATACACTCCAAGGAATCCCGGCTTCCCTGTTTCTCACCGGGGCCACGGTCTTTGATGTCGCCATCATCAACCGCATCACGCTCAAACCGCGTTCGGATCGTGATTGGTCTGGTGTCGACAACCGCCTCCCGTGATCTGAACGGGGAGAGACTAAGCGTGGTGTGAAATCGGTCGGATAGATTTCTTATGGAGCGCGGGCGTCCTCGCCCGCGTTGTGCTGAAAAGCCGCACAAAGCTCGCCGTTTTCAACCACATATTTGCGCTATTTCCGTAGTCATCTGCGCCCACCCCTCCGTCGCGCGCGATGCGCGAGCCACCTCCCCTAGAGGGGGAGGACGAGAGCGGTGGTGCGGATAGAGGGGCGCGCTATCGGCGCTTAGCGGACCGGCAGGCGTGACATCTGCTTGATGATGTCTTCGATTTCGCGCTGGGTGGAGAGCACGCGCACATCGTCAGCATTGGCGATGTAGACGGCGTGATCGGCCGCCACCCCGCCCGAAACGCCCGCCGCTTCAAGCGCGAGCGCCGCCGCATCCGAAAGCGCCAGCACCGGCACGTCGCGCGAGCGGGCATGGCGCACCGTATCCTGGATAAGATCGCGCTCAGCCGGAGACGGCATCATGTCCCCGCCGGTGATGACGACGCCGCACACCGGGCTTTCGAGCCCCGGCCCGCGCCGCTGCGCGGCCAGAACCGGCAAGGACACCAAGGTGTGCTGATCCATCAGCGACTCGATGTGGCGGAACTCGGCCTGCTTCATGCCCCGGCGCAGCACGATGGCGAGGCGCTTGGCGTTGGCCTGGGCGATCTCGCGCTGGTTCCGGCGCGGAATCGACGGCGCACGCGTAAGCGCGGAAATGCCCTTGCGGGCGCGGAGCGAGGAATCGGCGGCGTCTGCCGTGGACATGGGAGGCCTTTCCTGTTGCCGCCATGGCGCAAAATGCCTCTCACGCGCCAGCGGGGCGCGTTGAGAAGCGTTCTGACCAAGCGTGTGGGCGCGCAAAGGCTGCGCGATGATTTGATGTCAAAAGCGTATACCCCAGAGGGGGCTCTGGGTCAAACGCGGGGCTCAGACAGCGCGGCTCACGCCGCGCGCGCGGCGGCCACAACCGCGCTTTTGACGCCGGAAACAACCTTGCGCACCAGCGCCTCATCATCGCCTTCGGCCATGATGCGCACCAACGGCTCGGTGCCGCTCTTGCGCACCAAGAGCCGGCCCTTGCCGACAAGGCTGGCCTCGGCGGCCTTGATGGCTTCCTTTACCGCAGCGGCGTTGAGCGGATCGGGCGCGCCCTTCTCATACCGCACATTCTCCAGCACTTGCGGCGCGGGCGTGAAGAGATTGAGCGCCTCGCTGGCGGGCTGGCCCGATTGCACCAGCACGGCCAGCACTTGCAGCGCGGCCAAGAGCCCATCGCCGGTGGTGGAGAAATCCTTGAGCACGATGTGGCCCGATTGCTCCCCGCCCACATTGTAGCCCTTGGCGCGCATGGCCTCGACCACGTAGCGATCGCCGACCTTGGTGCGTTCAAGCTTGAGCTTGAGATCGCCGAGGAAGCGCTCAAGCCCCAGATTGCTCATCACCGTGGCGACAACGCCGGGCTTGGTGAGCGCGCCGTTGGCGTGCCAGCTTTTGGCGATGAGGGCCATGATCTGATCGCCATCGATCAGATTGCCCTTCTCATCGACGATGGCCACGCGATCGGCGTCGCCATCAAGCGCGATGCCGAGATCGGCGCGATATTTGAGCACTGCGTCTTTCAGCGCGCGCGTATCGGTGGAGCCGACCTCCTGGTTGATGTTGAAGCCGTTGGGCTCAACCCCGAGCTTGATCACCTCGGCGCCCAATTCGTAGAGCGCGACCGGGGCGACCCTGTAGCCCGCGCCATTGGCCGCATCGATGACGATGCGCAGGCCTTTGAGCGAAAGCTTCTTCGGGAAGCTGGCCTTGACGATTTCCACATAGCGGGCCTGGGCGTCATCGATGCGCTTGGCGCGGCCGAGCCGATCGGGCTTGGCCAAATGCTCGTCCAGGCGCGACATCATCAGCTGCTCGATCTCGATCTCGGCCTCATCGGAGAGCTTGTAGCCATCGGGGCCGAACAGCTTGATGCCGTTATCGGCGTATTTGTTGTGGCTGGCCGAAAGCATGACGCCGAGATCGGCGCGCATCGAGCGGGTGAGCATCGCCACCGCCGGCGTCGGCAGCGGGCCAAACAGCACCACGTCCATCCCCGCGGCGGTGAAGCCCGCGGTGAGCGCCGGCTCCAGCATGTAGCCGGAGAGGCGCGTATCCTTGCCGATCACCACGAGGTGGCGGCGGTCATCGGCGCTCATGAAGCGCTTGCCGGCGGCAAGGCCGACCCGCATGGCGACCTCGGGCGTCATGGGGTGGGTGTTGGCTGTGCCCCTGATGCCGTCGGTGCCGAAAAAGGCTCTGCTCATGCGTGCGCTGCTCCAAATTCCGTCGCATGTTGAAAGACTAATTGAGGTGCAAATCAATGGCCGGGCGTGCATGAGGGCGCCATTGCGCTTCCCCGCCAAGCCCCGCACCTGATGCGGGGCGCGCGCGGGGAGCCAGGGCCAAAGCGCGCCTGTTGCTCTGGATCCCGGCTCTTGGCCCGGCTTTCGCCGGGCGCTCGGCCGGGAGGCGTCGTTATAATTAAGGGATCACGCGCCTATGTGCGGAATTATCGGCATTCTTGGTCAAGATCCGGCCGCGCCTCGCCTGGTGGAGGCGCTCAAGCGGCTGGAATATCGCGGCTATGATTCCGCCGGGGTGGCGGTGCTGGAAAGCGGCGCGCTGGCGCGGCGGCGGGCGGCGGGCAAGATCCGCAATCTGGAGGCGGAGCTTAGCGCCTCTCCCCTCGCCGGGATTTCGGGCATCGGCCACACGCGCTGGGCCACCCATGGCGCGCCCACCACCGCCAACGCCCACCCGCACGCGACCGATAAGGTCGCCATCGTGCACAACGGCATTATCGAGAATTTTCGCAAGCTGCGCGAAGCGCTGGTGAAGGCGGGGCGTAAGTTCGAGTCCGAAACGGATTCCGAGGTAATCGCGCATTTGGTCTCAGCTGGGCTTGAGCAAGGGCAAACGCCCGAGCAAGCGGTGACCGGCGCGGTGAAACAGCTCGAGGGCGCATTCGCCATCGCCTGCCTGTTCGCGGGCCACGAGGACGTGCTGATCGGCGCGCGCAAGGGCAGCCCGCTGGTGGTGGGGCTTGCCGATGATGAAGCCTTTCTCGGCAGCGATGCGATCGCGGTGTCGCCGTTCACCACGCGCGTCATTTATCTCGAAGAAGGCGATGTGGCCGTGCTGGGGCGCGGCAAGACCAAGATCATCGACGCGGGCGATGCCGTGGTGGAGCGGCCCGTCACGGTGTTTTCCGGCGGCGCGGCGGCGGTGGAGAAAGGCAATCACCGCCATTTCATGCAGAAGGAAATTTACGAGCAGCCCGAAACCACCGGGCGCACCATCGCGCGCTATGTGAATGCGTTCGATGAACGGGTGGAGATGCCCGATCTCGATGGCGTTGATCTTACCGCCGATAGCGCGGTGCTGATCGGCTGCGGCACGGCGCATTATGCAGGGCGTGTTGCGGAATATTGGCTTGAGCAAGTGGGCGGCGTCGCGGTGGAAACCGACATCGCCTCCGAATTCCGCTATCGCAAGCCGGCGTTTGGAAAAAGCGCATTTTCGGTGTTCGTGTCGCAATCGGGCGAAACCGCCGACACGCTGGCGGCGCTGCGCTATTGTAAGGAAAATGGGCTGAAAACGCTCGCCGTCGTCAACGTGCCCGAGAGCACGATGTGGCGCGAGGCCGATGCGCGGCTGCCGACGCTGGCGGGGCCTGAGATCGGCGTTGCTTCCACCAAAGCCTTCACCGCGCAGCTTTCGGCGCTGGCGGCGCTTTCAATCGCGGTGGGGCGCGCCAAGAACGCGATTTCTGAGCAAGAAGAGCGCCGCCTGGTGCGCGCGCTGATGGAGGCGCCGCGGCTTATCGCCGATGCGTTGGGCGCCGAGCCGCAGATCGAAAAGATCGCGCAGGAAATCAGCACGGCGCGCGATGTGCTCTATCTCGGGCGCGGCGTGCATTATCCGATCGCGCTGGAAGGCGCGCTCAAGCTCAAGGAAATTTCCTATATCCACGCCGAAGGCTATGCGGCCGGTGAGCTCAAGCACGGGCCGATCGCGCTGATCGATGAAGAGACGCCGGTTGTGGTGGTCGCCCCGCACGATGGGCTGTTTGAGAAATCGCTCTCCAACATGCAGGAGGTGCATGCGCGCGGCGGCAAGCTGGTGCTGATCACCGATGAGGCGGGCGCGGCGGCTGCGGGCGATATCGCCAAGCACGTGATCATCACCCCGACGTGCGATCCGTTTATTGCGCCGCTTGTGTATTCCGTGCCGATCCAGCTCCTCGCCTATCTCACCGCCGTGCATAAGGGCACTGACGTGGATCAGCCGCGCAATCTGGCCAAATCGGTGACGGTGGAATGAGCAAGCTGAAAACCGGCGTTGTCGGCGCGGGTGCGTTTGGGCGCATTCACGCGCGCAAATACGCCGAGGATGCGCGCGTGCAATTCGTCGGCGTGTTCGATCCCGATGATGAGCGCGCCGAGCAATTGGCCGATACGCACGGGGCGGAAGCGTTCAGCACGCTCGATGCGCTGCTGGGCGCGTCCGACATCATCACCATCGCCTCCCCGCCTTCGCTGCATGCGGGGGCTGCGCTGCCGGCGCTGAAAGCCGGCAAGCATGTGCTGATCGAAAAGCCGCTGGCGACGGATGCGCGCGATGGCGCTGCATTGGTGCGCATCGCGGCGGAAAAAAACTGGTGCTGGCCTGCGGGCATCAGGAGCGGCTGGTGTTTGAAGCGATGGGCCTGTTCGGCGCGCCGGAAGAGCCGCTCTTTATCGAAAGCGTGCGCGAAGGGCCGTGGACGGGGCGCAGCGCCGATGTTTCGGTGACGCTCGATCTCACCGTGCATGATCTTGATCTCGCCTTGCGGCTGCTGGGCCGGCCGCCCGCGCGCGTGAACGCCAACGCAAAGGCCGCGCACGGGCGCGCCGCCGATTGGATCGAAGCCAAGCTTGATTTTGGCGGCGCGGAAGCGGTGTTCACCTCAAGCCGGATCGCGGAAAACCGCCGCCGCTTCATGCGCGCTGTCTATCCCAGCGGCGAGGTGAAAATCGATTTCCTGGCGCGCACGTTTGAAAACAGCACGAGCTTCCCGCTTAACCCCGCCTTTGCCGAAACCCGCATCGGCGCCGATCCGCTCGGCGCCAATGTGGCCGCGTTTATCGATGCGGTGCTCGGCGTTGGCCCGCGCCCGGTGGTGACGGGCGAGGAAGCATTGGCCGTGCTTGAACTTGCGCTTGAGGTGGACCGCGCAAGCGGTTTGCCTTCGCTGTCGTGAATATCCCTACGCTTCCCCGCCAAGCCCCGGACTTGATCCGGGGCGCGAGCGGGGATCCAGAGCCGAAGCTGCGTCGTTTGCTCTGGGTCCCGGCTTTCGGCCCCGCTTTCGCGGGGCGCTCGGCCGGGAGGCGTTGAAACCTAATAGCGTTGAGACAAAGAGAAAGCCGCCATGATCCCCTTCATCGATCTGCAAGCCCAACGCGCGCGCATCGCCGATCAAATCGACGCCGCCGTTTCCAAGGTGATCAAATCCGGCGCTTACATTTTCGGGCCCGAGGTGAAAGCGCTGGAGGGCCAGCTCGCGCAGTTTGCGCAGGCCAAACATTGCATCGGCAACGGCAACGGCACCGATGCCTTGGTGCTGCCGCTTTGGGCCTGGGGCGTGGGCGAAGGCGATGCGGTGTTTACCCCCTCCTTCACCTTCGCGGCGACGGCCGAGATCGTGCCGTGGACGAACGCAACGCCGGTGTTCGTCGATGTGCTGGCAGATACCTACAATATGGACCCGGCCTCGCTGGAGGCGGCGATTGCGGGCGTGAAGAAAGAAGGCAAGCTTAAGCCCAAGGCCGTGATCGCGGTCGATCTCTTCGGGCAGCCGGCGGATTATCCGGCGATCGCCGCGATTTGTAAGCGCGAGGGGCTGAAGCTGATCGCCGATAGCGCGCAAGGCTTTGGCGCAACGCTGAACGGGCAGCATCCGATGGCCTGGGCCGATGCGCAAATCACCAGCTTTTTCCCGGCCAAACCGCTTGGCTGCTACGGCGATGGCGGCGCGACCTTGACCAATGACGATGCGGATAATGTGCTGATGCGCTCGCTCGCGTTTCATGGCGCGAGCGGCGATGACAAATACAATTGCGCCCGCATCGGCATGAATTCGCGCCTGGATACGATCCAAGCCGCGATCCTGATCGAGAAGCTGGCGATCTTCGCGGACGAAATCGTTGAGCGCAATGTCGTGGCCGATCGCTACGCGCAGCTGCTTGAGGGCCTCGTGCAAACGCCGAAGGTGATCGCAGGCGGGATTTCCACCTGGGCGCAATATGTGATCGAAGCCGATGATCGCGACGGCCTGGCCGCGCATCTGCGCGAAGCCGGCGTGCCGACGGCGCAATATTATCCCAAGCCCCTGCATAAGCAGACGGCGTATGAAGCGTTTCCGCTTGGCGCCGGCGGCATGAAGGTGAGCGAAACCATCTGCCATCGCGTGCTGGCGCTGCCGATGCATCCGTATCTGGATGAAGCCACGCAAGCGAAGATCGCTGATGCGGTGCGCGGGTTTGTGAAGGCCGGCGGCTAAACCGCCGCGCGCGCGGCTTTGCGCGCAAGCAGGCGCGACCAAGCAGCGGCGGCCGCATCGGCGGCGTGCGTTTCGGTAAAGCCGGCAAGCACGCGCGCGCGCGTTGGCGGCAAGGCGCGCGCGCTGGGCCGGATCATCCGCCAATTTTGCAATCGCGGCGGCGAGCGCTTCGGGGTTTTCCGCCGGCACGATCAGGCCCTCGCGCTCGATCTGCACGAAATCGACGCAGCCGGGCGTGTTGGTGACGATCAGCGCGCGCTGGCAGGCGGCGGCCTCGAGCAGCGCGCGCGGCAAGCCTTCGCCGCCGCGCGTCGGGAAACAAGCGATGTGCGTTTGCGCCCAGAAGCCGGCGAGATCGCTGATGCGGCCATGCAGCTTAACGCCCGGCATGGCGCGCCATTGCGCCAGCATTGCTTCGGACACGCTCTCGGGGTTTTCGGGATCGGCCGCGCCGGCGATGGAAAGGCGCACATCGCGGCCCGCTGCGTTGAGGCGGCGCACGGCTTCGACCAGAATATCGAGCCCTTTGCTCCAGATCAGGCGCGAGGCCGCGCCGATCACCAGCGGGGCTTCCGGCTCGGGCTGCGGCGCAAAGCGCGCGGGATCGACGCCGGCGCCGGGCATGATGGTGACGGATCGGCCGGCAGGCGCGCGGCGCCATCCACCCAGATGCGGTCCGCGTCGTTCTCAACCAAAAGCGCATCGCCCTGCGCCACCGCATCGCGCACCCCGCGCGCGATCAGCGGCGCGACATGGCGCAGGCGCGAGACGCCCATATAGCCGCGCCCCGTCAACGCGAACACGCGCGCCACGCCATGCGCGCCGGCGGCAAGCGCGAGCGCGATCGGCTTCATGGCGATGACGTGCAAAATATCGGGCCGCTCATCGCGCAGCAGCGCGCGCACGGCCTGGCGCTCACGCCACAGATCGGCGGGTTTGAGCGAGCCGCGTGCGAACGGCATATCGATCACGCGCACGTTCTTATCGGCAAGCGCGCCGGAATCGCGCGCGGCGACGGCGACGTCATAACCCGCCTCGCGCGCGCGGCGCAGCAGCGGCCGGAAATGAGAGCTGACGAACCAATCTTCTGTCGCCAGAAAGATGAGCTTCTTCATCGCGCCTTCCAATCGCGCGCGCAGGCTTCAAGCGCGGCGGCGGTGTCCATCGCCGCGCCAGCATAGCCGTAAGCGGCGGCGAAGGCGCTATCGTCACTGGCCAAATTTTCCGTGAGCGCGGCGGGGGCGAGCGCGGCGAACGGGCCGGCGTTGAAGAGGCCAGGCGGGCGGCCAAGGCCGCGGCGCAGCGCGGCGATGATTTCCCCGGTCGAGAGCGCGGGGCCATTGCAGACGTGGAAAACCCCGGCTGGCCCCTCGCCCAAGGCGGCCTTGATCGCCCCGATCAAGGATGCGCGGGCGATCAGGCTGCGCGTGTTGTGGACGCCGGCGAACGGCAGCGGCAAGGGCGAGGCGGCCAGGCGCAGAAGCGCGGCGAAATTGGCTTTTGCATCGGGCGCGAACACCAGCGGCGGGCGCAAGATGACCGGGTTGAGCCCAGCATGCGCCAGCACCGCGCGCTCAGCCGCGAGCTTGGCGCGGCCATAGCCATCCTCGGGCGCGGGCGGATCACGCTCGGAAATCGGCCGATCATGGCTGCGCGCGGCGGCGGCCTTGATCGAGCTGATAAAGATAAAGCGGCGCACGCCGGCGGCCTCCGCTTGCGCGGCGAGGGCGGCGGCGCCTTCACTGATCGCGCCGCGCAGCACCGCTTCATCAAAGCGCGCATGCGCGGGGCCGGCGAGATGGATAACGCTGTGTGCGCCCGCAAGCGCGGCGCGCCAATCGGCGTGTGCGCTGAGCGCGGGCGCAGCCACATCAACGCCGCCGCCGCGCCCGGCGGTGCGCACCATGCGCCCCTCCGCGCGCAACGCGCTTGCCAGCGCCGCGCCGATAAAGCCGGAGGCGCCGGTGATGAGGATGAGGCTCATGCAAAAGACGCGCGCACAGGCGCGCTAGCGAGGCTGAGACGAAGGGCTTTAGAGCAGATCGTCGAGCAGGAGCGAAGCGAGTTCCTGATGCCGCTCACGATAGGCGGCGTCCCCGCCGTCATTGGCCAGCACCGTGGTTTCGGCGCGCGGCGCGGCGGCGACGATCACAGGCGCATGCACCGCCATCGGCGCGTGCACGGCCGCAGGCGCCACGGTGAGCGCGCGCATATGGGCGATCTTATCTTCGGTGGCGGCGCGGGTGATGGCGAGCGAGGCCGCCGTGGCCGCGAGCTGGCCGCGAATATCGGAAACTTCATCGGCCGTGAGCGGGGCCGGGAACGGCGGCAGATTGGCGTACGGATCTTCGGCGACAGCGCCCGCGCCTTCGGCGCCGAATCCAGACGCCACCGAGGTGCCGATCATGCCGCCGAAACCGGCGGGCGAAAACGCAGCCACGGCCGCCACCGTCGCCGCCACGCCGGTGAGGCCTGACTTGAAGATGATGCCGCGAACCTCACGCCCGAATTCGGTGTCGCGGTTCGCCATGTGGTTCGCCATGAAGTCGGGGCTCCGCCAAGCGCTCTTGGGTGCAGCTTCATCATTAAAAGCCGCGAAGGCGTAAGAAACCTTAAATCGCTGACCAGGACAAGCGCTAAGGCGCGCAATGTGATGACGATGCTGCAAGTTTGCCCGCTTCGGCGGCGCGGAAGCCAATCGTTCGGCCAAGGCATCGAATTTGCTGGGTTTATTGAGCGGCGGCGGCCTGCGCGGCCGCCCGCAGATCAATCCAGCAGCGCTTTGACCGCTTCGACCACGGCCTCGGCGGTGATGCCGAAATGCGCGTACACGTCCTTGGCGGGGCCCGAGGGCGCCAAATTCGTCCATGCCGATGAACGCGTCGAGCCCGAAGGCCTCAAACCAGCCCTGCCCGATCGCCGCTTCCACGCCGACCTTGAGCTCATCATCGGGCCCGCACACCTCATCCTGGTAATCTTCGCTTTGCAGCGAGAAGAGCTCAAAGCACGGCGCGGAGACAACGCGCGTGGGCACGCCTTGCGCCTGCAGCAGCTCACGCGCCTTGACCGCGAGCGCGACCTCGGTGCCGGTGGCGAAGATGGCCGCCTGCGAGGGCCCGCCCTCGGCCGGCAGAAGCTCGTAAGCGCCTTTAATGGAAAGGTTTTCGCTGGCGCTATCGCGCAGCGCCGGGGTGGCCTGGCGCGACAGCGCCATGATCGCGGGCCCATCCTCGCGCAGCAGCGCCGCCTGCCAGCATTCGGCGGTTTCCACCGCATCGGCCGGGCGGAACACGTAGAGGTTGGGGATCGCGCGCAGCGCGGCCAGATGCTCCACCGGCTGGTGGGTGGGCCCATCTTCGCCGAGGCCGATGGAATCGTGGGTCATCACATGGATGACGCGGACGCCCATCAGGGCGCCGAGCCGGATCGCGGGCCGCGAATAATCGGCAAAGCACATGAACGTGCCGCCATAGGGGACAAGCCCGCCATGCAGCGCGATGCCGTTCATGGCCGCGGCCATGCCATGCTCGCGGATGCCGTAGCGGATGTAGCGGCCAGCGCGATCCTCGGGCGTGAAATCGGCCGCGCCGGTGGCGAGCGTGTTGTTGGAGGGGTGAGATCGGCCGAGCCGCCGATCAATTCCGGCATTGCCGCCCACATCGCGTTGATCGCCGCCCCGGATGAGGCGCGCGTGGCGAGCGCCGGCTTCTCGGCCGCGACCTTGGCCGCGTGCAGGCCGAGCGCGGTGATGGCCGCATCCAAATTTGCGCCGCCGAACGCGGCCTGGAAGGCTTCGCGCTGATCCGATTGCTTGAGGCGCCGTTCCCACGCTTCGCGCGAGGAAGCGCCCTTGCCGCCGATGGCGCGCCAGGCGCTCAGCACAGCGTCAGGAATTTCAAACGCGCCGTAGGGCCAGCCTAGCGCGGCTTTGGCCGCGGTGATTTCCTCCGCGCCCAGCGGCTCGCCATGGGCTTTGGCGGTGCCGGCTTTTTTGGGCGAGCCAAAGCCGATCGTGGTTTTGCAGGCGATCAGCGTGGGGCGATCCGATTTGGTCGCTGCGGTGAGCGCCTTTTCGACATCGCCGAGATCCTGCCCATCGCACGAGAGCACGTTCCAGCCGCTGGCGGCGAAGCGGGCCTTTTGATCGGTGGCGTCAGAAAGCGACACCGCGCCATCGATCGAGATCGAATTGTCGTCCCAGATCACGATCAGCTTATTGAGCTTCTGCCGGCCGGCGAGCGAGAGCGCTTCCTGGCTGATGCCTTCCATCAGGCAGCCGTCGCCCGCGATCACCCAGGTGCGGTGGTTGACCAATTCATCGCCAAAGCGCGCATTGAGATGCGCTTCCGCGATCGCCATGCCCACGGCGTTGGCAAGGCCCTGCCCCAGCGGGCCGGTGGTGGTTTCAACGCCTTGGGCGTGGCCGTATTCGGGGTGGCCAGGGGTTTTTGAGCCGACCTTGCGGAAATGCTTGAGCTCATCGAGCGTCATGTCCGCATAGCCGGTGAGATAGAGCAGCCCATAGAGCAGCATCGAGCCATGGCCGGCCGACAGCACAAAGCGATCGCGATCAGGCCAATTGGGATTGCCGGCGTCGAATTTGAGGAATTTTGAGAACAGCACCGTGGCCGCATCGGCCATGCCCATCGGCATGCCTGGGTGGCCGGATTTGGCCGCCTCGACCGCATCCATCGCCAGCGCGCGGATCGCGCCTGTCATTAGGCGCGCTTCTACGCCTTCGATCTTCTCAATCGCACTCATGCCCACAATCCCTGCCAGAGCCGGCGTTCTGCGCCGATTCGGCGCCTTTCGCCGTTTCGGGCGTTTCGGTATCAGCCGAAAGCGCTCACGAACATGCCGTAGCGGAGATTTTCATGCAGATTTTCATCGATAGCGCCGACGCCAAGGAATTGGCTGCGCTGGCGGGCTCAGGGCTGGTGGACGGGGTGACGACCAATCCCTCGCTGGTGGCCAAGGCGGGCGGGGATTTTTTTGAGACGCTGAAGGCGATTTGCGCCGCCGTGCCGGGGCCTGTGAGCGCCGAAGTGGTGGCCCAGGACGCCGAGGGCATGATCGCCGAAGGGCGCAAGCTGCGGCAAACGGCGGAGAACATCGTGGTGAAGCTGCCGCTGACGCCCGAGGGGCTGAAAGCCTGCAAGGCGCTGACCGCCGAAGGCTGCCCCACCAATGTGACGCTATGCTTTTCAGCCATGCAGGCGCTTTTGGCCGCCAAGGCGGGCGCGACCTATATCTCCCCGTTCCTGGGGCGGCTCGACGATATTGGCGCGGACGGGATGGAGCTCATCCGCGAAATCCGGGCGATCTACGATAATTACGGATTTGACACGCAAATCCTGGCCGCCTCGATCCGCTCTGGCGCGCATGTACGGGACGCGGCGCTGGCCGGGGCCGATTGCGCGACGCTGCCGCCGGCGGTGTTCAAGAGCCTCTATAAGCACGCGCTGACGGATTCCGGGCTTGAGGCCTTCCTCAAGGATTGGAAGGCGACCGGGCAATCGATTCTGTGAGCGGGTTTACCGCGTCAGGCGGCTGAGACGGGCGATGTCATCGTCCGTCATGGCGCGGGCGGCGGCGAGCGTGCGCTCGGACGCGGCGATTTGCGCTTCGATCACGGCCAGATCCAACGGCTCGATCAAGGTGGGCGCCACTTCGCGCACCGAGGCTTCGGCCCCGTGCACCGAGAGCGCGCCGCGCTCAACCAATGGCGCGGCGAGCCCCACGAGCGCCATAAAACCAACCCCAACGATGAAGCTGGACGCGATCACGGCCTTGCGACTGGGGGGGGCGGGCGACATTGTGAGCGAACTCCTCGGGCAGACGGCCGGTTAACAGAAGGTTTCCAGCCTGGCAATTCTTAGTTTGCGGCGCCGAAGAGAATTTCAAAGTGACCGCAGTCACGCATCCCTCAGGCGCACACCCCGCCGTCTTCTGCGGCTCAGCTTAGATCGTAACAGATAAAGCTGAATTCAAGGCGAACGGGGCGATTGCTTGAGTTGCGATTCTGTTAGGCTTGCGCTCTAAACAAGGCGCAAAAGCGCCATGGTGCGGCGCAGCAAAGGGAACACTATGGATAGCGTCTCCACTCGCCCCCGCCCCCTACGGAAAGCGGTGCTGCCGGTCGCCGGCTTCGGCACCCGCGTGCTGCCGGCGACAAAGGCGATCCCCAAGGAGATGCTGCCGGTGTTTGACCGGCCGGCGATCCAATACGTGGTCGATGAAGCGGTGGCCGCCGGGATCGAGCACATCGTGTTCGTGACCGGGCGCAACAAAGGCGCGATCGAAGATTATTTCGACCATGCCCATGAGCTTGAGGCCGCGCTCAAAGCCAAAAACAAAACCGTGCAACTCGAAGAGGTGGCGATCAGCGTGCGCGCGGCGGGCACGATGAGCTTCGTGCGCCAGCAGGCGGCGCTCGGCCTCGGGCATGCGGTGTGGTGCGCGCGCGACATCGTGGGCGATGAGCCGTTCGCGGTGATGCTGCCCGACATGCTGATGATGGCCGCGCCCTCCTGCTTGGCGCAGATGGCGGCGGTGTACGAAAAAACCGGCGGCAACGTGATCGCGGTGGAGCCGTGCGAAGATCCTTCGATGTACGGCGTGATTGATCCCGAGAGCCGCGATGGCCGCGTGATCAAGATGAAGGGCATGGTGGAAAAGCCCAAGCGCGAGGACGCGCCCTCCAACCTCTTCATCAGCGGGCGCTACATCCTGCAGCCGGAAATTTTCAAATTGCTGGAAGATCAAAAGCCCGGCGCCGGCAATGAAATCCAGCTGACGGACGCAATGGCGCGGCTGATGCGGCAGCAGCCGTTCCACGCACTTGAATATGACGGCGTGACCTACGATTGCGGCGATAAAATCGGCTATTTGCGCGCCACCGCCGCTTATGCGCTGGCGAATAAAGAACACGGCGCGAAGGCCGCAGAAACGCTGGCGGCGCTGCTGGCGCGGCGCTGATGGCGGATCTGATCGAAGCCTTTGCGTCGCGCGATGCGCTGATGCAGGCCGCGGCCGATGCGATCGCGGCGGCGCTGGAAACGGGCCTGGCCAAGCGCGGGCATGCGTGCGCAGCGCTTTCTGGCGGGACAACGCCCGCGCCGGCTTACGCCCTGCTCGCGGCGAAAAATCTCGATTGGCCGAACGTGACGTTTGCGCTGGTGGACGAACGCTTTGCGCCGCCCACGCATGAAGCCTCGAACGAGCGCTTGCTGCTGAGCGCGCTGGCGCCGGCTTTGGCCAAGGGCGCGACGCTTTTGCCGATGTACGCCTATGAGGCCAATCTCGAAGCTGCGGCGGCGCGCGCGAACGGGCTCTACGCCCCGCTTGAGATCGATATTGCGCTCTTGGGCATGGGCGAGGACGGGCACACCGCCTCCTGGTTTCCAGGCGCGGCGGAATTGAGCAAAGCGCTCGATCTGGCGACGGCCGAAACGGTGATCGCCGTCAACGCGCCGCAAGCCGCAGGCGCGCCCGAACGGCTGACGCTGACGCGCGCGGCGCTGATCCGCGCGCACGCGCTCGCCTTGCTGATCACCGGGCCGGCGAAAGCCGAGGTGCTGCGCCAAGCGGCGGCGGGCGCTGATTACCCCATCGGCGCGCTGCTGGCCCCGCCTGCCCCGCCATTGCGGGCGCTCTGGGCCGCCTGAACCGCAAACACGGCGAGCTGGATTGCAAATGACACCGGTGTCGTCTAATGGTCACCGGTGTCCGAGGTGACATCCCAAGGGAGGAAGGGGGCGCCGTGACGAACGAAGCCAGTAATATTGCCCGTGCGTTTGTAGCTGCGCGCAAGGAAGCGCGCGCGCTGCCGGATTATCCGGGCGCTGTGCCGGCCGATTTGGCGGCGGGCTACCGCGTGCAAGACGCGGCGCTGGCGCTATGGCCGGACAAAATCGCTGGCTGGAAGATCGGCCGCGTGCCGGCGCATCTGGTGGCCAGGCTTGGCGCCGAGCGGGTGGCCGGGCCGGTGTTCTCCGAAAATATATGGCGCGCGGTCGAGGGCGCCGAAACGCCGTTTCCGGTCTATGACGGCGGCTTCGCCGCGGTAGAGGCCGAGATCGTCTTCCGCATCGGCGCGGACGCGCCGGCCGATAAACGCAATTGGACGCCAAACGAGGCGGCAAGCCTGATCGGGGCGATGTATCTGGGCGTTGAGCCTGCGGGCAGCCCGCTGGCCAGCATCAATGAATTGGGCCCCACCGTGGTGGCCTCCGATTTCGGCAACAATCACGGCCTGATCCTTGGGCCCGAGATCCCCGATTGGCGCGCGGTGCTGGATCGCGGGGTGGAGGCGGAAACCTTTATTGAAGGCCAAAGCGTGGGCGTGGGCGCCGCCAAGGCCGATGATGACGGCCCGCTTGGGGCGCTCGCGTTTCTGGCCGGGCACTTGGCGGGGCGCGGCCTGCCGCTGAAAGCCGGCCAATACATCACGACGGGCGCCCTGACCGGGGTGCACGACATTCGCATCGGCCAGCATTCGCGCTTGGCTTTTGGCGGCCTGGGCGAAATCCTCTGCACCGCTGTGAAAGCGCAAGCCAATGGAAAGGCTCTGACATGATCTCGCGCCGCGCGACGATACTGGCAGGGGCCGCTATCGCCGGCGGCGCGGGCGCCGCCATGGCGCAAAATGCGGGCGCGACGACGCTGACCGCCGTTGACGTGCACCCGAGCGACTATCCCACGGTTGAGGCCGTGCGCTGGATGGGCGAAGAGATCGCGCGCGAAACCGGCGGGCGGCTTGATTTCCGGCTCTATCCTTCAGGCCAATTGGGCAGCGAAACCGATACGGTGACGCTGACGAAATTCGGCGTCCTCGATATTGCGCGGGTTTATCTTGGCGCCGTCAACAACGCCTTCCCGGCGACGATGCCGCTGGCCCTGCCCTATACGTTCCGCGACGAAGGCCATATGCGCCGCGTGTGCGACGGCGGATCGGGCGCGAGATTTTGCAAACCTTCGCGCAGCGCGATCTCATCGGGCTTGCATTCTACGATAGCGGCATGCGCTCGATGTATAATGCGCGCCGGCCGATCCACACGCCGGCCGATATGCACGGGCTGAAAGTGCGCGTGCCGCGCGCGGACGTGTTCATGGCGATGCTGACGGCGATGGGCGCAAACGCAACCCCGCTGCCGTTTGGGGAAGTGTTCACCGGGCTGCAGACGCATCTGCTCGACGGCGCGGAAAACAATTGGGCGACGTTCCAATCCACGCGCCAATATGAAGTGGCGCCCTATTGGTCCGAGACCAATCATTGCGCGGCGCCCGAGGCGCTGCTGCTCTCGAAACGCCGCTATGACAGCCTCTCGCGCGCCGATCAGGATCTGATCCGGGCGAAAGCCACTGAAAGCGTCGCGGTGATGCGCGCGCTTTGGGATGAAAAGCAGGCTGCCGCCAAGCAAACCGTGCTCGACGCCGGCGTGCATTACAATCTGGCCGAGATCGATCAATTCCGCCGCGCGGCCGAGCCGATGCGCGCGCGCTTTGCGCGTGATGAGGCGGCCGTCATGCTCAAGCGCATCGAAGCGCACGAATAAGCCGCCACAAGGCGCGATGGGGAGAGGAAAATGGGCGCGTTTAAAAGCGCTTCTTCAGCGCTCGCACGCTTGGCCATGCTGATCGCCACGGTTTCGCTCTGCGGGCTGGTGGTGTGCTTGGCCTGGCAGGTGTTTGGCCGCTACGTGCTCAACGCCAGCCCCGGCTGGACAGAGCCTGTGGCGCTGACGCTGATGGGGATCGCCGCATTGTTTGGCGCGGCCGTGGCTGTGCGCAATGAAACCCATTTCAGCTTCCCGACCCTGGTGGAAAGCGCGCCGCAAAACGTGCGCGTTGGGCTGAAAGCGATTTCGCGGCTGATCGCGCTCGGCTTTGGGCTCACGCTTTGCTTTTACGGCTTTGAGCTGATGGCGGACGCCTGGGACGTGCCGATGGCCGGCGCGCCGCTGCCGGAGGGCGTGAGCTTTATCGGCGTGTTCGCGGGCGGGGCGCTGATTGCGCTGTTCGCCATCGAGCGCCTGCTCACCGGCGATCCTGAAACAGAGGGCGCGTAAGCCGATGGAAATCGCTATTCTCTTTGGCGTGTTCGCCGTTCTGCTCGTGCTCGGCGTGCCGGTGGCGTTCGCCATTGCGGTGTCCACCATCGCCTGCGTGCTGACGCTTGGGCTTGAGCCGATCGTGGTGGTGCAGCAGGTGGCTTCGGGCTTCACCAAGGTGTCGCTGCTGGCCATTCCGCTGTTTATCTTCGCCGGCGAATTGATGCTGCGCGGGGGATTTCCCAACGGCTGATCGCGCTCGCCTCCTCGCTCGTGGGGCATATGCGCGGCGGGCTGGGGCAAGTGAGCGTGCTCGCTTCGGTGTTTTTCGGCGGGGTTTCGGGCTCGGCGCTGGCGGATGTGTCGGCCGTGGGCTCGACCATGATCCCGCAAATGAAAGAGCGCGGCTTTTCCGCCGATTACGCGGTGGATGTTACGATCTCGGCCGCGCTGGTGGCGCTGCTTTTGCCGCCTTCGCACAATTTGATCCTCTATTCGGCGATCGCGGGCGGGGGCGTTTCGATCGCGGACCTGTTCGCGGCGGGGATCATCCCGGCGCTGATGCTGGCCGCCAGCGTGATGGGCGCGGCCTATTTCATGGCGCGCGCGCGCAATTATCCGACGGAAAAATTCCTCGGCTTCTCTGCGGTGCTGACGCGGCTGATCGCGGCCATCCCTGGCCTTCTGCTGATCGTGGTGATCTTCGGCGGCATCCGCGCCGGCATTTTCACGGCGGTGGAGAGCGCGGCTGTCGCCGTGCTCTACGCCCTGCTGGTGACGATGCTGGTGTATCGCGGCATGGGCTGGGGCGCGTTTGTTGGCGCGGTGAGCCACGCCGCGCGCTCAACCGGGGCGATCCTCTTCGTGATTGGCGCGGCGGCGGCGTTTGGCTGGGTGCTGGCTTATCTGCAAGTGCCGGCGATGGCGGTTGAGGCGCTCAACGCCGTGACGGACAATAAGATCATCGTGCTGCTGCTCATGCTGCTGATGCTGCTGGTGTTGGGCACGTTCATTGATCTTGCGCCGATGATCATCATCTGCACGCCGATCCTTTTGCCGGTGGCGCGCGCCTATGGCGTGGAGCCGCTGCATTTCGGCGTGATCCTGGTGCTGGGCGCAGGGATCGGGCTCATCACACCGCCGGTGGGCTCGGTGCTGTTTGTGGGCTCGGCGATCGGGCGGATCAGCGTGGCCGAGGCGCTGAAATCGATCTGGCCGTTCTATCTGGCGGCGCTGAGCGTGCTTTTGCTCGTCACCTTCATCCCGGAATTGTCGCTGACGCTGCCCGCGCTTTGGCGGTAACGCGAAATGGCTCTGCTTCCCTGACGCAGCCCCGGCGAAAAGCCGGGGTGCGATCAGCTTAACCGGCGCCCGTCATGGGCATGCGCTGCGTTCCCCCGCCTCCCCCTGGCGCGCGCGGGATTTGGCTTGCCGGGCTAACCTGATCTGATAACGTCGATGTTTGCGGTACCATAAAAATGGATCGCAAGCCGGACACGGGCCCAAAGACGGCCCGGCAGGGGGAAACGAACATATGGCAAGCATAAGCTTCAGCGCGCTGGATTGGTCCGTCGTGGGCGTCTATTTCGCGCTGCTTGCAGGGATCGCCGTCTGGGTGGCGCTGCAACGCGAGAAAGACACGACCGACTATTTCCTGGCCAGCCGCAACGCGACATGGTTTTTAATCGGGGCCTCGATCTTCGCCTCCAATATCGGCGCCGAGCATTTGGTCGGCCTTGCCGGATCTGGCGCCAATAGCGGCATGGCCTTCGCCCATTGGGAGCTACACTCCTATCTCTGCATCGTGCTGGGCTGGATTTTCGCGCCGTTCTATCTGCGCTCGAAAATCTTCACGACGCCGGAATTTTTGGAAAAGCGCTACACGCCGGGCACGCGCACGGCGCTCTCGCTCATCTTCCTGATCTCTTACATCCTGACCAAAGCCTCGGTGACGATCTATGCCGGGGCGATCACGATCCAAACGATCCTCGGCTATCAGCACGTCAATCTGCTTGGCTTCCAGATGGATTTCTTCTGGTTCTCGGCGTTTGCGCTGGTGGTGATCACCGGGATTTACACCGTGGTTGGCGGCATGAAGGCGGTGCTTTGGACAGAGGGCATGCAGGCGCCGCTGCTGCTGATTGGCTCGGCGGTTATTCTCGTGGTGGGCCTCGATAAAATCGGCGGGCTCGACGCGCTGCGCGCCGCCAATGGCGACAATATCCATATGTGGCGCCCGCTGATGCAAGGCACCGAAAGCGAAAGCTGGCTGCCGACATCATGGGATTTCCTGTTTGACACCAATCAGACGCCATGGCTCGGGGTGCTGCTTGCCTCCCCGATCATCGGGCTTTGGTACTGGTGCACCGATCAATATATCGTCCAGCGCGTGCTGACGGCGAAGAACCTCTCGCACGCGCGGCGCGGCGCGATTTTCGCGGGTTATCTGAAACTCGCGCCGGTGTTTATCTTCCTGATCCCCGGCATGATCGCGGTGGCGCTGGCGCAACAAGGCGCGCCAGGCTTTGCTGACTGGAATTATCAGGAAAACTCCAACGAGGCGTTCCCGCGCCTCGCCTCCGCGCTGCTGCCCGAGGGCCTGCGCGGGCTTGTGCTGGCGGGCATGCTGGCGGCGCTGATGAGTTCGCTGGCCTCGCTGTTTAACTCAACGGCCACTTTGTTCACGGTCGATTTCTACAAGCGCTTGCGCCCGCAAACCACGGAGAAGCAGCTTGTCGGCATTGGCCGGATGGCGACCGTGGCGATGGTTGTGCTTGGCATTGGCTGGATTCCAGTGATGCAGGAGCTGGGCGGCAACGATCAGCTCTATGGCTATCTGCAAGCGGTGCAATCGCTGCTCGCCCCTTCGATCGCGGCGGTGTTCATGCTGGGCATCCTCTCCGAACGCGCTTCGCCGCGCTCGGGCTTTATCGGCATCATCGCAGGCTTTATGCTGGGCATGTCGCGGCTTGGCATGGTGGCGGCGCATGAAATGGGCGGGGTCGATTTCGGCATGCTGCAATGGTTTGTCGATCTCAACTGGCTCTATTTCAGCTTCCTTCTGTTCGCGTTCAGCTGCGCGCTGATCTACGCGGTGAGCATGTTCACCCAGCCGGCCAGCAAAGAAGCGCTCGCAGGCCTCACCATGCAGAGCATCACGCCTGAGCAGAAGGCCGAAGATAAGGCCAATTTCTCACAATGGGATGTGATCCACTCTGTGATCATTCTTGGCATCATCGCCGCGATCTACGCTTACTTCTGGTAGATCAGGCACATGCACTTGCCAGCGGGCGGCGTGAAAGCGCCGCCCGCTTTGTTTGCGCGCCGCGCTTAAGCGGTGATCGTCAGCGTCACGCTTTGCACATCGGCTGAGTTCGCGCCCGCCATGATCTCGAACGCGCCGGGTTCGACCACGCGGCGCATCTCCTGGTTCCAAAGCGCGAAGGCTTCGGGCGCGAGCGCAAAGCGCAGCGTGCGGCTCTCTCCAGGTTGGAGCGTCACGCGCTGGAAGCCGCGCAGCGCCTTCACCGGCTGCGCGACAGAGGCGAGCACGTCGCGCACATAAAGCTGCACCACCTCATCGCCCGCGCGCGCGCCGCTGTTGCGCACATCGACAAGCACCTCAGCGCTTTGCCCCATGCCAATGCGCGCCGCAACCAAGCGCGGGGCGCTTATTTCAAACGACGTGTAGGAAAGGCCAAAGCCGAATGGATAAAGCGGCTCGCTTGATTCAAACAAATAGCCGCGCCGGGCGCTTGGCTGGTGATTGTAGTAAAGCGGGATTTGCCCCTCATGGCGCGCGATGGTGACGGGCAATTTGCCGCCGGGATTTGCATCGCCGAACAGGATTTGCGCCATCGCTGTCCCGCCCTCCTGGCCGAGATACCAGCCTTCAAGAATAGCGCGCGCCTCGCCCGCGATGGCTTCGATCGATTGCGGGCGGCCATTGATCAGCACCACCACGATCGGCTTGCCAAGCGCCTTGAGCGCATCGAACAGCTCCTGCTGCTGGCCGATCAGGCCGATGCTGGCGCGATCGCCCAAATGATTGTCCGCCCAGCCCTCGCGCGCTTCGGCGCTCGAGCCGCCGATGCAGAGCACAATCGTATCCGCGCGCCGCGCGAGGCGCACCGCTTGCCGGATAAGCCGGCGGTTTTCCGCGGGATCAGCCAGTTCAATTGCATTGCGCGACCAATCGCCGGCGGGATCATCGGTGACGAGGCGCACGCCCTCATGGTGGAGGATCTCCATCCTCTCCCCGGCGCGCGCTTGCAGCCCTTCAAGAATCGAGATCGTGCGGCGCGGCACGTTGCTATAGGCGCCGAGCGGGGCGGCGGCGGCATTGGGGCCGATCACGGCAAGGCGGCGGATGCGCGCGGCGTCCAGCGGCAAAAGCCCATCGTTTTTAAGCAAAACCACTGATTTGCGCGCCGCTTCCTCCGCCAGCGCGCGGGCTTCTTCGTTATCGGTGATGGCTTCGGCGTAAGCGGGATCGGCGTAAGGATTTTCAAACAGGCCGCCGAGAAATTTCATGCGCAGCATACGGCGCACCGGCTCATCGAGCTCTTGCTCAGCGACACGCCCTTCGCGCACGGCGCCGGCAAGCGTGATGAAGCCATCGCCATTGGGCAGATCCCAATCCACGCCCGCGCGCAACGCGCGGATCGCGGCGGCGGGCCAATCAGGCTCAACCTGATGCAGATCGGCGAGCTGCTCGATCGCATTGTAATCGCTGACGACGGCGCCGCGGAAGCCCCACTCCCTGCGCAGCACATCCTTGAGCAGCCAATCATTGGCATGGCTCGGCACGCCGTCGATCTCGTTATAGGAGGCCATCACGGCCATCACATTGGTGCGCGTAAACGCCTGCTCGAACGGTGGGAAGAACATTTCGCGCAAGGTGCGCTCGCCAAACGGCGCGGGCGCCACATTATGCCCGCCCTCGGGCTGGCCGTGGCCTGTCATGTGCTTGAGCGTGGCGAACACGCGGCCATCTTCCAGCGGCAACGCATCGCCCTGAAAGCCTCGAATGGCGGCGACGCCCATTTCGCCAACCAGATACGGATCTTCGCCATAGGTTTCCTCGATCCGCCCCCAGCGCGGATCGCGGGCGATGTCGATGACGGGCGCCAGCACCAGATGCACCCCGCGCGCGCGCGTTTCCCGCGCCGCGATGCTGAAAATTCGCTGCACGAGATCAGGATCGAACGTGCTGGCGAGCGCGATGGAGATGGGAAAACTGGTCGCGCCGCGCGCGGAGAGGCCGTGTAGCGCTTCTTCGTGAAACAGCACCGGCACGCCGAGGCGCGTGTGCTCCAGATGATAGCGCTGGATCGCGTTGATCAGCTCTGCGGTTTCGGCTGGGCCGCGATATGGAATCTGCCAGGGGCTGCCCATGCCGGGCCGATCCGCGGGGCGCGCGATATGGCCCACGCCATGCGGATAAAGCGCCGCAAAGCGCGCGGGATCGAAATTGAGCTCATCGTCATAAAAGCTGCGGCGCTGGCGCCAAACCGTGGTGATCTGCTGGATTTTCTCATCCAGGCTCATGCGGCGCAGCAAATCTTCGACGCGCGCCTCAAGCGGTGCGTTCGCATCTTTATAAAGCGGCGCTGCGCGCGCGCCGCTGCGCGTTTGCGCTGCGGCCTCCTCGGCGATGAACAGCCCGGCGAGCACCCCGGCCACGCCGCGCATAAGCGCGCGCTTTGTCAGGCGCATGCGGCTTCCTCCCCTTTGTTATGTCGTTGCAGCGACGATGGCGGGAAAAAAACTGGTACCGCAATCATAAACGCGCGCGCACGCCGAAACGCTTTGACGCAGCGAAAGAGTCCGCCTACGGTAGCGCTATCAGAAAGGCGCGATAACGCGCTCATGCCGGGGAGGATGAAATGGGATGGCGCCTGCGCCTTGCGCGAAGCCATGCGCACGTTATGGGCGCGCTTGTTTGCCTTGCCGCGCTGCTGGCGCTGCCCGCTACGACATCGGCCCAGCAAAACCCGCTCTATCGCGACGCCAGCGCGCCGGTGGAGCGCCGCGTGGCCGATCTCATCGGCCGCATGACGCTGGAAGAGAAGGTCGCGCAGCTACTGACGGTGTGGACCAATAAGCCCGAAATTTTCGACGCGGCGATGGAGTTCGATCTCGAGCGCGCCCGCGCGCGCTATCCGCACGGCGTTGGCCAATTCGCGCGGCCGCAGGACATCACCGGCCCGGTTTCCCCGCGCGAAATTCCGCATCGCGATGCGCGGCGCACGGTGGCGCTGGTGAACGCGATCCAGCGCTGGGCGGTGGAGGAAACGCGGCTCGGCATTCCTGTGCTGTTTCATGAGGAAGGCCTGCACGGCTACGCCGCGCCAGATGCGACGAGCTTCCCGCAAGCGATCGCGCTGGCGAGTTCGTGGGATCCTGAACTGGTGCGCGAGGTCAATCAGATTGTCTCGCGCGAAATCCGTGCGCGCGGGGTGCATCTTGTGCTTTCCCCGGTTGTCGATATCGCGCGCGATCCGCGCTGGGGGCGGATTGAGGAAACCTTCGGCGAAGACCCCTATCTTGTGGCGGAAATGGGCGTCGCCGCCATTCGCGGCCTGCAAGGCGATACGCTGCCACTGGGCGAACATCGCGTGATGGCGACGCTGAAACACATGACAGGCCACGGCCAGCCCGAAGGCGGCCACAACGTGGCCCCCGCCCCGTTCGCGGAGCGGGAGTTGCGCGAGTTTTTCTTCCCGCCCTTCGAGCAAGCGGTGCGCCGCACCAATCTGCGCGCGGTGATGGCTTCGTATAACGAAATCGACGGCGTGCCGAGCCACGCCAACACATGGCTGCTCAATGGCGTGCTGCGCGGCGAATGGGGCTATCAGGGCGCGGTGGTGAGCGATTATTTCGCCATCGAGCAAATGGCCGACATTCACCGCATCGAGCCGGACTACGCCGCCGCCGCCGTGCGCGCGCTGCGCGCGGGCGTGGACATGGACCTGCCCGATGGCGCGGCGTTTCACACGCTGGTGGCGGCCGTGCGCGCGGGCCGCGTGAGCGAAGCGGAGATCGATCGCGCCGTGGCGCGGGTGCTGACGATCAAATTCCTCGCCGGCTTGTTTGAAAATCCTTACGCCGATGGCGAAGCGGCCGAGGCCATCACCGGCAATGCCGAAGCGCGCGCACTGGCCGAAGAAGCGGCGAGGCGCTCTGTCGTGCTGCTGCGCAATGAGAATAATCTTCTGCCGCTCGATGCAAACCGCATCCGCACGCTGGCGGTGATCGGCCCCAATGCGGCGGCGGAGCGGCTGGGCGGCTATTCCGGCATCCCGCGCGGTGTGGTGACGCTGCTTGAGGGCGTTGAGGCGCATGTGGCGGGCCGCGCACGCGTGCTGCATCATGAAGGCGTGCGCATCACCGAGAGCGATGATTGGTGGGCCGATGAGGTGCGCCTGGCTGACCCTGCGCAGAATGCGCGACGCATCCGCGAGGCCGTCGCGGTGGCGCGGCGCGCCGATCACATCATCCTGGTGCTGGGCGACACCGAACAAACCAGCCGCGAAGGCTGGGCGCCGGAGCATCTGGGCGATCGCGCCAGCATCGATCTGATCGGCGAGCAGAATGCGCTGGCGGAAGCCATCTTTGCGCTGAACAAGCCCACGGTCGTGGTGCTGCTGAACGGGCGCCCGCCCTCCTACCCGCTGATCGCCGAACGCGCGCACGCGATCATTGAGGGCTGGTATCTCGGCCAGGAGGGCGGAACGGCGATGGCGCAAATCCTGTTTGGCGAGGCCAATCCGGGCGGCAAGCTGCCGGTGACGGTGGCGCGCCACGTTGGGCAATTGCCGATGTTTTACAATCACAAGCCGAGCGCCAGGCGCGGTTATCTATTTGAAGAAACGACACCGCTTTATCCGTTCGGCTGGGGGCTTTCCTACACCAGTTTTGAGCTGAGCCCGCCGCGGCTTTCGGCGGCGAGCATCCGCGCGGGCGAGAGCGTTGAGGTTTCGGTGGACGTGCGCAACATCGGCGCGCGCACGGGCGATGAGGTGGTGCAGCTTTATGTGCGTGACCGGATAAGCTCGGTGGCGCGGCCGGTGCTGGAGCTGGCGGGCTTTCAGCGCGTGACGCTGGCGCCCGGCGAAAGCCGCACCGTGACGCTCACGATCGGGCCGCGCGCGCTTGAAATGTATGACCAGCGCATGCAGCGCGTGATCGAGCCGGGCGAGTTTGAAATCCGCACCGGGCCGAACTCGGTTGATCTGCAAAGCGTGGTGCTGACGGTGGCGCCATGATACGCGCCGCTCTCGCCGGGCTGCTTGGCGCATCGCTGGCGGCCTGCGCGAGCGCGCCGCAAACAGCGCGGTTTGAGTGGTTTGCCTATAGCGGCGCAGATCCCGTGCGCGAAAGCATCGCCGCGGGCGCGGATCAGTATCTCAACCCGATCCTGCAAGGGTTCTATCCCGATCCATCGATCACGCAGGCGGGCGCTGATTATTATCTCGTCACCTCCACGTTCGCGTACTTTCCCGGCATCCCGGTGTTTCACAGCCGCGACCTGGTGAATTGGACGCAAATCGGCAACGCGATTGACCGGCCGGGCATGCTGGATTTCGGCAATCTCGGCCTCTCGCGCGGGGTGTTTGCGCCGACGATCGAGCATCATGACGGGGTGTTCTACATCGCCAACACCTGCGTTGATTGCGGCGGCAATTTCATTATCCGCGCCGAGAATCCCGCCGGGCCATGGAGCGATCCGGTTTGGATTCCGGCCGTGGGCGGCATCGATCCTTCGCTGTTCTTCGATGAAGATGGCGCTGTCTACCTGATGAACAATGACGGCCCGCCCGGCGCGGCGCAATATGACGGGCATCGCGCCATCTGGATCAGGCAGATCGATCCGCAAACGCTGCAGCCGATTAGTGAGCCGCGCGTGCTGATCGATGGCGGCGTGCGGTTTGAGGAAAAGCCGATCTGGATCGAAGGCCCGCACATCTACAAGCACGGCGACTATTATTATCTCAGCGCCGCAGAGGGCGGCACGGCGGAAGGCCATTCGCAAGTGATCTTGCGCGCGCGCCATCCGCTTGGGCCCTATGAAGCGTTCGCAGGCAACCCGATCCTCACGCAGCGCCATATGGATCGGGCGCGGCCCCATCCGATCACATCGGTGGGCCATGCGGACTTTGTGCAAACGCCGGACGGCGCATGGTGGGTGACATTCCTGGGCGTGCGCCCCTATGAGGGCGATTATTACAATACCGGCCGCGAGACGTTTCTCATGCCGGTGCGCTGGGTGGATGGCTGGCCGATCATCACCGAGGGCGCGGAAGCCGTGCCCTACGTGCACGCGCGGCCGAACCTGCCGCCGCAAGCAGCGCCCGCTTTGCCGACGCAAGGCGATTTTTCCGTGCGCGAGGCGTTTGACGCTCCGCTTGGCCCGCATTGGATGCGCATGCGCGCGCAAACCGCGCCGTGGCTCAGCGTCGATGATGGCGCGCTGAGGCTTGAACCACGCACGATTTCGCTCGGCGCGCGCGGAGAGCCCTCCTTCGTGGCGCGGCGGCAGCAGCATATGAACGCGAGCGCTGAAACAGTGCTGCATTTTGCGCCGCGCGGGCAAAACGAAGCGGGGTTGGCGGCGCTGCAGAGCGATGAATTTTATGTCTTCCTGGCTGTCGGCGCGGAAAATGACGCGCGGGTGGTGCGGTTGCGGCGGCGCGCCGGCGATGGCGATCCCGAACGCGGGATTGTGATCGCCTCGGCGCCGCTGCCGGGCGAGGCGAACGCACCAGTGCGGCTGCGTATCAGCGGGCGCGGGCCGCTTTATGATTTTGCTTACGCCGTCGGCGATGGCGATTGGATCACGCTCGCGCGCGATGTGGATGGCCGCATGCTCTCGACGCGCACGGCGGGCGGGTTTGTTGGCGCGGTGTTTGGCCTGCACGCTTATGCGGGCCGGGATCAATAAGGGAGAAAGCCATGCGCACCTTCACACGCCGCGCCATCCCCGCCCTCGCGCTCGGCGCCGCCGCATGCGCAACGCCGGTAGCTGCGCGCGGGCAAAGCCTGCATGCGCTGGCGGCGGCCAAAGGCATGCGCTTTGGCGCGGCGATGCCGCATCGGGCGCTGGGCGATGGCCTCTATCTTGATTTGCTGCGCAGCGAATGCGGGCTGATCGTTTCCGAGAACGAGCACAAATGGGCTGCGATCCAGCCGGCGCAAGGGGGTTTTCAATTTCGCGCCGGCGGACGCGATGATGGCGTGGGCGGCGGAAAATGGCCTTGCCTATCGCGGGCACACCTTGGTTTGGCATCATGTGCAATGGCTGCCGCGCTGGGTGAATGAATATCAGTTCGGCGCAAACCCCGCGGCCGAGGCCGAAGCCTTGCTGCGCGCGCATGTCACCACAGTGGCGCAGCGCTATCGCGGCCGGATTTCATCCTGGGACGCGATCAACGAAGCGGTGGATCACACTGACGGCGCAATCCGCGAAACCGTGTTCACGCGCGCGCTGGGCAAGGAAGCCGCGAACGACCTTATCTTCCACATCGCGCGCGAGGCACTGCCGAACGAGCAGCTTGTCTATAACGATTATATGAGCTGGGAAGCCCATTCGACGACGCACCGCAACGGCGTGCTGCGGCTGCTTGAGGGGTTTAAAGCGCGCGGGGTTCCTGTGGATGCTCTTGGCGTGCAGGCGCATATCGGCAGCGCGAACACGGATAATTCCGTCGGCTTCGCCACGCAGAACGAGCGCGAATGGCGACGCTTTCTCGATGAGGTCACAGCCATGGGCTATGATCTTCTGATCACGGAGCTTGACGTGCATGACCGCACGCTGCCGGCTGACGTCGCGGCGCGTGATGCGGGAGATGGCGCGCTACCTGCGCGGTTATCTGGATCTCATGTTCAGCTATCGCCAACTCAAGGATGTGCTGGCCTGGGGGATGGCGGATCATTATTCCTGGCTGCAGGAGCGCTGGCTGCGCGACGACCGCGCGCCGAAGCGGCCAACGCCCTATGACGCGGCGTTGCAGCCCAAGCCGATGCGCGAGGCGATCGCCGCCGCGTTTGATGCGGCGGCGCCGCGCTAGAGTATGCTTTGCCCCGTCGCGGCCCAATCAGCGGCGAACTGATCAAGCCCTTTTATCCGTCAGCGGATGCTTCACGAGCGAACGCAGCACCGCTGGCGGCACGGTGGAGACATCCGCGCCCGCCAGCGCGCACGCCTTCACATGATCGGGCGTGCGCAGCGAGGCGGCGAGCACTTCTGTCTCAAAGCCGTAATTGTCATAGATGGCGCGCACCTCATGGATGAGGCTCATGCCATCGGCGCCGACATCATCGAGCCGGCCGATGAAGGGGCGAGATGTAGGCCGCGCCCGCCTTGGCCGCGAGCAGCGCCTGATTAGCCGAGAAGCAGAGCGTGACATTGCTCTTCACGCCCTCCCTCGCCAGCGTGCGGCAGGTTTTGAGCCCATCGAGCGTGAGCGGCAGCTTCACCACCACGTTGGGCGCGATGGCTGCGAGCACGCGGCCCTCGGCCAGCATGGTTTCCGCATCCATAGCCGAAACCTCCGCGCTGACCGGGCCATCCACCGCCGCGCAAATCTCCGCGATCAACTCTTTAAAGGGACGCCCCGCCTTTTTTCACGAGGCTTGGGTTGGTGGTGACGCCATCGAGCAAGCCGAGCTCGGCAAGCTCGCGGATGTCGCCAATATCTGCGGTATCGACAAAGAATTTCATTATTTCACGAACCGGTTGACGAGGTTTTCGAGATATTCTTGCCGGCCAGAACGGGTCTTTGGCGCAACGCCCTGCTTGATCGCCGCGTCCGCGACCGAATCCAGCGTGGCGTCTTTGGCGAAGATCGATTGGCCCAGCGGACCGGACCAGCCCGCATAGCGATCCTCCACGAATGCATCGAGCTTGCCGTCATCGATCAAAGCGGCGGCGTTGAGCAGGCCGCGCGCGAGCGTATCGATGCCGCCGATATGGCCGTGAAACAGATCTGTGGGATCAACGCTTTGGCGGCGCACTTTGGAATCGAAATTGAATCCGCCGGTTTTGAAGCCGCCGCCCTTGAGGATGCGGTACATCACCAGCGTGAGCTCTGCGACGTCATTCGGGAATTGATCGGTATCCCAGCCGTTCTGCGGATCGCCGCGATTGATGTCGATCGAGCCGAAAATATCCAGCGCGAACGCGGTGGCGACCTCGTGCTCAAAGCTGTGGCCGGCAAGCGTGGCGTGGTTGGCTTCGATATTCACGCGCACGTCGTTCTCAAGGCCGTAGCGCTTAAGGAAGCCGTACACCGTGGCCGTATCGAAATCATATTGGTGCTTGGAAGGCTCATGCGGCTTGGGCTCGATCAGCAGCGGGCCTTTGAAGCCGATCTTGTGCTTGTGGTTCACCGCCAGCGCCATCAGGCGGCCCAGCTGATCGAGCTCGCGCTGCATATCGGTGTTAAGCAGCGTGTCATAGCCTTCACGCCCGCCCCCAGAACACGAAGTTCACGCCGCCCAGGCGATGGGTGGCTTCAAGGCACGCGCGCACCTGCGTGGCGGCGAAGGCGAACACTTCCGGATCGGGATTGGTGGCCGCGCCGCCCGCATAGCGCGGATGGCTGGTGATGTTGGCCGTGCCCCAAAGCGGCTTGATGCCGATTTCCGCTTGCTTGGCTTCGAGCCCATCCACCGCCGCGGCGAAATTGGAAACATGTTCGTTGATGCTGTTGGCTGCGGCCATCACGTCCACATCGTGGAAGCAATAGTACGGCGCGCCGAGCTTTTGCATGAACTCGAACGCCACATCCATTTTCTGCTTGGCCGCACGCGCATCCATCGCCCCGGCGAGCCACGGGCGCTGGAACGTGGGCGCGCCGAAAATATCGTGCCCATCCCAGCAGAAGGTGTGCCAATAGCAGACCGCCATGCGCAGGTGCTCTTCCATGGTGCGGCCATGCACCACGCGGCTCTTATCGTAATAACGATAGGCGAGCGGATTTTCGCTCTCGGGCCCTTCGTATCGAATGGTCTCCACACCTTTGAAGAACCCTTCGGGGTTAGACATGATCAGCTGCTCCTTTGAAACGCGCGCGCAAATCCTTGTAGATCTGCGCGAAATCCAATCTCTTTTGCGCCAAGCGCTCGACATCGTGCGGATCGGGCTCGATCACCGCGCGCACGGGCGGGGGCTTGCACACATCGCTTATGTTTTCTTCGCCAAGGCCAAGCCGCGCGAGGCGGGCCGCCCCGTAGCTCGGCCCCAAATCCCCGCCCTCGCGGTAGATCAGCGGGCGATCGAGCGCGGCGGCGAGCACGCGGCCCCACCATACCGAGCGCGCGCCCCCGCCAATCACGGTGATCTGGTCAATCGCAGAGCCGGCCTCCAGCAGCGCATCGAGCCCATCGGCGAACGCAAACGCCACGCCCTCAAGCACGGCCTGGCCAATTGAGAGGCTATCGCTATCGTGATTGAGGCCAAACAAAACACCGCGCGCGTGCGGATCGTTGTGCGGGGTGCGTTCTCCCGAGAGATAGGGCAGGAAAATTTCCGGCCCATCCATGCGCGCGCGCTTTTCCAGCGCTTCAAACATGACGCCCGCTTCCGGCTGGCCGGCCGCGCGCGCGGCCCAATCGACGCAAGATGCGGCGCTAAGCATCACCGTCATCTGATGCCAGCGGCCCGGCAGGGCGTGGCAGAACGCATGCACGGCCCGCTCAGGGTTTGGCTTGAACGCATCATTGGCGAGGAAAAGCACGCCGGATGTGCCCAGCGATAAAAACGCATCGCCAGAGTCCACAACGCCCGCGCCAACAGCGCCGGCCGCATTATCGCCGCCGCCCGCCATCACCGGCACGCGGGCCATGCCCCAGGCCTCGGCCAATTCGGCGCGCAGCTTGCCGGTGATCTCCGGCCCTTCGCACAGGCGCGGCATCGCCGCTTGGCTGAGCTCACACGCCTCCAGCATCTCATCGGACCAGGCGCGCGCGCCAACATCGACCCAGAGCGTGCCAGCGGCGTCTGAAAGATCGGTGGCCTTCTCGCCTGTCATGCGCAGGCGCACATAATCCTTAGGCAAGAGCACCGTGCGCGTGGCGGCGAACAGCTCCGGCTCATGCTTGCGCACCCAGATCAGCTTGGGCGCGGTGAAGCCCGGCATGGTGAGATTGCCGGTAATGGCGCGGCTGTTGCGCACGCGGCGCTCAAGTTCGCCGCATTCGGCTTCGCTGCGGCCGTCATTCCAGAGAATGGCGGGGCGCAAGGGCCGGTTGGATTCATCAAGCAGCGTCGCGCCGTGCATTTGCCCTGAAAGGCCAATGGCGCGCACGCGCTTGCGCAAGCCGGCGTTGAGCGCGCTGACGGCGGTGTTCGCCGCCGCCCACCAATCGGCGGGATCCTGCTCAGACCAGCCGGGCCGCGGACGCGCGATCGGCAAAGCCGCGCTCGATTGCTCGGCGATCGCGCCCGCATCGTCCACGAGCGCGACTTTCACGCTGGATGTGCCGATGTCGATCCCGAGATACATAAACGCTTCCCAACACCTTCAGGCGCCGCATTGCGCCATACGCAAAAAACAGGAGCGGCGATGAGGACCAAACGGTCAGCCCATCGCCGCCCACCTTTAGCCCCTCGCCGGAACCGCGCGGAGAATCCGCGCGGCCCGGTGGACGTCCCTTTAGAACGAGGCGCGCGCCACGAACGTGAAGCGCCGATCGTTCATGAACCACGAGCGCCCGGTTCGGAGCAGATCGTCGTTCAGCACTTGGCTGGTGCGCGTGATCTCGTTTGTGAGGTTCACGCCCTGCACGCCGATGCGGAAATTATCGGTGACCCGATAGAAGATCGAACCATCGAGCTGGCCGGTGTCTTCGTTCATGATCGGCGCATACGGTATGATGACGTCACGCACCGTAAGCAGGAATTCAGAGCGCCAATTGTAGGCAAGGCGCAATTCCAACGGGCCTTTTTCATAGAAACCGACCAGGTTGAAATTGTGCTCGAAAGCCCCTGCAACGGCAGCAGCGATGCGTCGATGTTCGCGACGCGCCCCGCCGCAACGTCCGGGTCGGTGGACGAAAGCGTGCTTTGCGACACCCCATCGCTATCGATGTAGGTGTAGTTCGCCTGCACGCCAAAGCCATCGAGCCAGCCGGGCAGGAAATCGAACACCTGCTGGTAGGCGATTTCAAAGCCGCGGATCGTGCCCGTGCCGGAGGCGTTCTCCGGCTGCGTCACCAACACATCGAACGTCTCGCCATTGTTCTCGAAGCTCCGCCGCGTTGTGCCGTTGGTGATGACATTATCCAGCTCCTTGTAGAACAAGGCGAACGTCAGCTGGCCGACATCGGCGAAGTACCATTCAAGCGAAGCATCGAGATTGATCGACTCAATCGGCTGCAAGCGCGGATTGCCGACGGTGACAATCCCGACTGGCCGGCCATTGGCGTCAATCGAGCCGAGATCATTCACCTCCAGCGTCAGGTTATAATAGTTCCGCGTCAGGCCGACCTCGGGATAGCTGATGGCCTTGGATGCGCCAAAGCGCATCTGCAAACCATCGGCGACCTCCCAGCGAATGTTGAAGGCCGGCAGCACATAGCCGATATCGATCTTGGCCGTATCCGGGATCAAAGATCCATCCGCCCAATTGCGGGCTTGCTGGCGCACGCTTGGATCCAGCGTGCAGAACGGCGTCGGCGTGAAGCCGACGAGCGTACCGTTCGCATCAAGATAATCCTGCTGGGCCCCATCGCAGCTCGCATCAGTTGAGAAACTCTGCTGCGTAAAGGCGAGATAGCCCGTCGCTTCGCGTTCCATCGTGACAAAGCGCATGCCGAAATTGCCGCGAATGGTGCGCTCCTCATTGCCGAAATTCAGCAAGAAGTAGAACGCCTCGGTAACCTCGTTTTGCGGGTTGACCTCCTGCAGGCGATAGCGCCCGCCGGGGGTGTCGGCGGAGGCGCCGCAGCGCAGATGCAGCGGCACCCAGTTTTGCGGCGCAAGCGGGCCAAGCGGCGCGTTCGCGCCATTGCATGGATCAGGGCCGATGCGGCTGCGCCACTCATCGCCGACCGATAGCGCGAACGCGGCGAACGCGTCGTAATCGCCAACTATACTGTTCGCATAAAACGGCACAGGCGATTGCAACGGCATCGGCACTTCGCCGCGGAAGAAATTATTCCAGTCAAACAGCGCCGTTTGCGAGGAGGTGGGCGCGCCCCCGTGCCGGCGCCGGGCACGCCATCGACCGGGTCATCAAACCAGACCGGGCCGCCCCCGCCCCAGATCTCGCTCAGCACGCCCCAATTGTATTGGGAAAAGCGCGTGGTCTGATCACGCTCGGCCCAGCGCACGCCGACGCGCACCGATTCCAGCCAGCCCGCATTGGTCGGGCTGAAATCGACGTCAAAGCGGATCGCCTCTTCTTCGCCTTCACTATCTTCCGCATGATCCATCGCAGAGCGCCAGAAGCTGTTGTGCGGATCGGAGAAGCTGGCGTTGGGCGGATTGAAATATGTCGAGCACGCGCCGCTGGGCGCGGCGCGGCAATCTTGCACAGTCCCATCCTGCGACGGCGGCAAGAACGTGAAATGCGGCGCCTTATCGCCGCGCAATTGCAGATCAAGGTTCTGGAAGGTCGAGCCCCAAATCCCGACATCGAGATTTTGGACTTCGGATTCCACGCGCTGATAATCGAGCGAGAGGCGCAGATTGTCGGTCGGCGTCCAGCGCAGGTTGAACGCGATGTCCTGCGTCATGAATTCTTGGGCGACGTCGCGGCGGATATTGTTGCTCTGCAGGCCATAGACGGGCGTGCGCGGGTCCGCGGAGTTTTGATCATCGCGCCAGCCGGGCGTGCCGGTGATGACGCCATTAGTGAAAACGCCCGAGCCGTCATAATCGAACGATGTGCCGGTAACAGGCTGGGAATCGCCATTGTTGGCGACGTTGTCGGTTGCGATTTCCATCGCATGCTCGACCCAGGACTGGCTCGATTCCGAGCGCAGGAATTGGAACGTCGCCAGCCAGCGATCATCCGGGCTTTCCCATTGCAGCGCCAGCGCTTGGCCGATGCGCTCGCGCTCGGTCCGTTGCGTGCGGAAGGCGGGCGCCGCGCGGAAACCACACGCCGGGCACGCCGTTGCAATCGGCCGAGCCGGGGCCGAGATTGGTGCGGCAGGCGAAGTTCGAGGCCTGCGTGCCGTCCGAACGGGTGATGAGTTCGGGATCCACGTAATTGAGCAAGATGCCGAATTCGCCGGCGCTGGTGTTCCAGCGATCGGAGAAAAGGATCGAGTAGGTCGGCGCGCCCTCTTCGACGAAATCGCCATAGCTATATTCGGCTGAGGCGGAGATCAGCCGGCCGGCGCTATCGAACGGCACACGGGTGCGGAGGTTCACCGTGCCGGAAAGCCCGCCTTCGATCATGTCGGCGGAGGGGGGCTCTTGAACACGTCCACGCCGGCCATCAGTTCAGGCGGCACATCTGCGAAGGAAAGCGCGCGGCCGTTATTGGCGGTGAACGCATCGCGGCCGTTGATTTCCGAGCGCGCACAAAAATTGAGGCCGCGCACCACAACGCCCGAACCTTCGACCGAGAAGTGATCGGGATCGACGCCCGCGGCGAAGCGGTTGATGGCCACGCCAGGCACGCGCTGCAGCGCTTCACTGACGGAGCGATCCGGCAGCGCGCCGATGTCCTCGGAGGTGATCGAGATCCACGAACACGTCCGCATCGCGTTTGATTTCCTGCGAACTGCGCAAGCTGGAGCGGATGCCGGTGACGACGATGTCGTCGTCACTCGCCTCGTCGCTCTGCGCGAACGCGGCGTTGGGCGTCGATAACGCGCCAAACGCAAATGCCGAAACACCGAGCATCAAAAGATTGCCGATCGACCGGCGCTTGACGCACTTCGCCCCTCTATGAACCGCCATTGACATTCCTCCCCTTCGCCAGATGTCGGAGGCTTGCGAGCGCTAACGCCCCCATCGCCAATGCACCGGCATGTTATGGCGACCATCTTTCACCTGAGCGCTGGGCGCGCGCAAGATAAAAAATGAAGGTTTCCCTTGTTTTCATCAAGAGAATGACGCCATTGCCGCCTTATGATAACGCCACCATCAATGGTATTGATAAGTCTACAATCTTGCGTGTTTAGTATTTAACTGGGTTCTAGCTTTGACTTTCCTAGAATATGCCTAGTTTGACCACAGATACCACGCCCGCTTTCTTGGGGGACTAGTTGTTTTCTTTGGCTCGCTTGCGCCGCACACAGGCGATAGATTTATCTATGATAGCGCTATCATTTATAGAGACTAGCGCGGCGGCGGCGGCGCGCGGAAATCGGCTTCGCAGCGGCTAGCCCCTTCGCAAGCGCAGCACGCGCGGGCGCCCCTTCACGCCGCGCGCATGTTCAAGCAAGCTCGCGGCAAAACGCGCATGAAAGAAAGAAGCGCATGAGCAAACGCCCGATCGAAACCATCGTCATTGTTGGCGGCGGCACATCAGGATGGATGACCGCCGCAGGCGTTGCGCGCACGCTGCAACACGCAAACATCGCCATTCGCTTGGTTGAATCCGAAGAGATCGGCATCGTGGGCGTGGGCGAAGCGACAGTGCCGCACATCCGCTATTTCAACGAACGCCTCGGCATCGACGAAGCCGATTTCATGCGCAAGACCAACGCGACGTTCAAACTTGGCATTCAGCTGCTCAATTGGGCGCGGCGCGGCGATTCTTACATCCATCCGTTTGGCGAGATCGGCCGGCGCATCAATGGCGTGGATTTCCATCATTACTGGCTGCGCCTCGCGCAAAATGGCGAGGCGTTCAATCCGTTTGAAGCCTCGCTGCCCGCCGTCGCGGCTGAGGCGGGCAAGTTTGATTTTCCGAAACAGGACGCCTCGATCGGCTCCAGCTACGGCTACGCCTACCATTTCGACGCGACGCTCTATGCGCCGTACCTCCGTGCTTACGCCGAGGCGCGCGGCGTGCGGCGCACTGAAGGCAAAGTGGTGGATGTGGCGCTGAACGGCGAAACCGGCTTCATCGAAACGATCACGCTGCAAAACGGTGAGCGCATCGCAGGCGATCTTTTCATCGATTGCTCAGGCTTTCGCGGCCTTCTGATCGAACAAGCGCTTAAGACCGGCTACGAGGATTGGTCTCACTGGCTGCCGTGCGACCGGGCGGTCGCCGCGCCGACCGAATCTGTCGGCCCGCCTCATCCTTATACGCGCGTCACCGCGCGCGAAGCGGGCTGGCAATGGCGCATTCCGCTGCAGCACCGCGTGGGCAACGGCTATGTCTATTCAAGCCGCTTCATCAGCGACGACCAGGCGCGCGAAGACCTGGTGCGCCATCTTGACGGCGCCCTGATGGCCGAGCCGCGCCAGCTGCGTTTCGTGACCGGCAAGCGGCGCCTGAGCTGGAATAAAAACTGCGTCGCGGTGGGGCTCGCGGGCGGCTTTCTTGAGCCGCTGGAATCGACCAGCCTCTATCTGGTGCAGCAGGCGATCACCTATCTGCTGGAGATGTTTCCTGACGCCAGCTTCGACGCGGCCGATGTGGACGAATACAATCGCATGATCGACCTCGAATATGAGCGCGTGCGCGATTTCCTGATCCTGCACTATCACGGCACAGAACGCGATGATTCCCCGCTTTGGAATTACACCCGCACCATGGCGATTCCAGAATCGCTCGCGCACAAAATGGCGCTGTTCCGCGATGCCGGGCAGGTTGTGCAATATCGCTATGGGATGTTTCTGGAACGCAGTTGGCATGCGATCTATCTCGGCCAGCGCATCGCGCCACAGCGCTATAGCCCGCTGGCCGATAAGCTGAGCCTCGAAGAAACGCGCCGCGCCGTGCACGGCATACGCGCCCTGGTCGCGCGGGAGGCGGCGGCGATGCCGACGCACGCGGAGGTGCTGGCGCGCCATTGCGGGAGCGCGGCATGAGGCGCATCGTCATATGCGGCGGCGGCGCGGCCGGGTGGCTGAGCGCGGCGGCTCTCGCCGCCGCTTTCAAACCTGAAACCTTCGATATCCGCGTGATCGAAGCGCCGGCGGATACGTCAGCCCTTGGCGTCGCAGGCGCGCTTCGGCCCGAACATGCGGCGCTGCACGGCCTCATCGGCCTGCGCACGCACGACCTGCTCAGCGAAGCGGACGCCACATTCAATCTCGGCTTTGCTTTGCGCGGTTGGGCGGAGGCGCAAGAGGCTTTCCTCCCCTTTGGCCCGATCGGCGAGGGCGCGGGCTTTCATCATTTTTGGCGCCGCGCGCGGAGTCAAAGGATCCGCTGAACGCCTTTGCGCTCGGCGCCCATGCGGCGCCACTCCAAAAATTTGCGCTGCCGCCGCGCGCGCGCGAAAGCCTGCTGCACTACGGCATGCATGTTGACATTACGCGTTACATCGAGGCGCTGCGCACGCGGGCTCTGGCGCGCGGGGTCAAGCGCATCGAGGCCGAGATTGCGGGCGTTTTGCTGAATGGCGAGGGCGCGGTTGCGGAGATCACGCTTGCCGGCGCGCCCGCCGCTGAAGCTGATCTCTTTCTCGATTGCACCGGCGCGGAGGCGCGCGTGCTCAGCGCGATGGGGGCGGCGTTTGAGGATTGGGACGCGGTGTCGCCGTGTGCTTTTGTCGGCTATGGGCGCAATGCGCCGGGCGCCGAGATCGCGCCTTTCACCACCATCGCCGCGCGCGATGACGGATGGATGCAGACAATCCCGCTGCAAAGCGGCGATGCATGGGCGATCTTCAGCGAAAGCCCCAACATCGATGGCGCAGAGACAATCCACCCATTCCGCAGCGGCGTGCGTGACACGATGTGGCGCGGCAATTGTGTTGGCGTTGGCGATGCGGCGGGTGTGGTCGAGCCGCTGCACGGGCTTGGCCTGCACATGGCCCATCGCGGCGTGCTGCGCCTTCTCTCTTTGCTGCCTCAGCCCGGCGGCGAAGCCAGCGCAGGCGCGGAATACAACCGGCTCATGCGCAATGAGTTCGCCAGCGCGAGAGATGCAGCCTGCGCGCACTACGCGCTGGCGCAGCGCACCGACACTGAATTCTGGCGCGCCCGCGCGGCCGCCCCCTATTCGGCGGCGCTGGCGCGCAAGATCACCCAGTTCAAGCGGCGCGGCCGCATTCCGCTGGAGGACGAAGATGTGCTGCAGGAAAGCGATTGGGCGGCGATCTTCTCAGCGCACGGCCTCTGGCCCGAACGCAGCGACCTAAGCACCGCAGACGCCGATCCCGCCGCGATCCGCGCTGGCCTTGAGCGCATGAAAGCGGGCCTTGCCGGCATGGCCGCCTCCATGCCGAGCCATCGCGCCTTCATCCAGGACAGCCTGAACCCAGCCGGCTGACACGGCCTTTACGGCCAGCCCCGTTGACAAGCACGTGACCCGCCGCCGCAGTGTTAGCGTTCACACAAAAAGCGCTGTAAGATGCCAGGGCGCTAAATTGCGCACCTGGGCGCGGCGATCTGAGCAGGGAGAACAAAATATGAAACGCACCATCGCGGCCATATTTGCGGGCTCGCTGCTCGCGCTTGCGGGCCTGGCCCATGCGGACCCGCCTGCGCGCGGGGAGAGCCACGTCGCGCAAACTGGAGAGAGCGAGTACGCGGTGATCGTCCGCGGCGAGCGGCGGATGGAGCGCCGCGATGTCGCCGCCGCCGCGATGCTGCGCGCGGCCCAGGTCACGCTGGAATCGGGGCGGCAATGGTTCATCGTCTCTTCGGCGACAACCACGCGGGTGAATCTCAGCACCGCCCCGCGCCTTGCCGCGCTCGCCGGTGAAAGCGGCGGAACCCAAGACGCGGTGCCTCGTTCGTCCACCGAAACCAGCCAGGGCGGCGGCCACGGCGCAACGGCCGGAGCCGATCCCGGCGCAGTCGGCGTCGGCACCGGGGTGGATGCGCGCCTCTTGGAACAACGCCCGCCGCGCATGGTCTATCAAACCATTCTCGTTATCCGCGTCGGTGAAGGCAGCGAGGTCGCGGTCGAAGACCCGGAGGCGGATCTGCAGATTTTCGACGCCGCGGCGATCGCGGCGCAATTGGGCGGCGGTTAACAGGTTGGTGTGCAAATCGGGCCGATGAAGAGTAATCGGTGCAAGGCGCGTGTTGGCGGCGCGCGCGAGCATGAGAGGTAAAGCGTGGCAAAGGCAAGCAGGCGCGGCGGCGGCAGGGTTGTCACGGCAAGGGACGTCGCCGAAATGGCGCAAGTTTCGCCGATGACGGTTTCGCGCGTCATCAATGGCGAAAAGAACGTGCGCGCCTCCACGCGCGAGGCGGTGCTGAACGCCGTGCGTGAATTGCGCTATGCGCCCAATCCAGCCGCCCGCAGCCTCGCCAGTGCTGAGCACGCGCGCATCGGCCTGCCCTATTCCAACCCCTCGGCCGCTTATCTCAGCGAGTTTCTTGTCGGCATTCTTGACGAGGTCAGCCGCTTTGGCGCGCAGCTCGTGCTGGGCCGCTGCCAAGCCGGCGACGCCGCCGCCGAACGCGAAGCCATGCGCCAATTGCTGGAAGGCGGCATCTCGGGCCTGCTGCTCACCTCCCCGCTTTGCGATTCCGTGGCCGTGCGCCAGGAAATCCTTTCGGCGGACGTGCCGATCGTCGTCATCGGCTCGGATCGCTTCAAGGATGAGCTCTCGTGCGTGCGCATCGACGAGCAACGCGCCGCCTATGACATGACGCGGAAAATTCTCACGCTCGGGCACCGCAATATCGGTTTCATCACCGGCCATCCGGCGCAATCGGCCAGCGCTGCGCGCCTCAGCGGTTTTGAAGCGGCGCTACGCGACCTCGCGCCCGACGCCAAGTACAACGTGACGCAAGGCTTCTTCACCTATCAATCGGGCCTGCTTGCCGCAGAGCGCCTGCTCAGCGCCAACCCGCGCCCCAGCGCCATCTTCGCCAGCAATGACGACATGGCGGCGGCGGTGATTTCCGTGGCGCATCGGCGCGGGCTCGACGTGCCGCGCGATCTGACCGTGATGGGTTTTGACGACACCGCCATCGCCACCACGCTCTCGCCCGAGCTCACCACGGTGCGCCAGCCGATCTCGGAGATGGCGGCCCAAGCGGTGGACGTGCTGCTGCGCGAAATCCGCGCCAAGCGGAACGGCGAAGATGAGCCGCGCACCGATATCGTGACGCCGCACACCCTGATCGAACGCCAATCCTCCGCCGAGTTTCGCCCCCGCCGCGGGCTCGAGGGCTGACAAGCCAAAAGTTTGCGCTACCATTCGCGCGCCCGACTTGGCTGAAAAAGCCGGCGGGCCGCAAAAGGGAGGCGTGCGATGAAATCAATGATGGCGGCCGCCATACTGGCCGGGATGCTTGTGTGCGCGCCTGCGGGCGCAGCCGCGCAGGATGGCGATGATCTCTGGTCGCGCCAGATCAATGGCGAAACCGCAGGCCAATGGAATGTCATGCCCGAGCGCCCCGCCCCGCGCGTGGTCGCCGCCTCCGGCGTGCCCGGCGATGCGGCGCTGCGCGTACGCGTGCAGCGTGCGGGCGGCAATCCGTGGGACATCCAGGCCTCATCGCCGATCGGCGGGGCGATCAATGCGGGCGACATCATCCTGGTGGCGTTTTACGCCCGCGCCGAGCAGCCGGCGCCGAACGGCAGCGTGCTGCCGGTGCGGCTGCAAATGTCGGGCGCGCCCTACACCGCTGTGCTTGAAGGCGCCAAGGCGATTGACGGCGAGTGGCGCCAGCATTGCCTTTGGGGCGCAGCCACGCAAAGCCTCGCCGCCGGCGCATCCAATGTCTCGCTGCATTTGGCCAACGCGCAGCAGGTGATCGATCTTGGCCCGGTGTTTGTGTTCAATCTCGGCCCCGATTTCGATCGCGCGCAGCTGCCTGCGTGCGGCTAGCGCACCAAACGCCTAGGCGCCGATCTGAAGCTCAAACGGGCTGGCCGGCAGCAGGCTTGCGCCGCTGATGAGATTGCAGACCGGGCTATCGCCCCAGCAATACCGCACGCGCGCGGCCTCGCCCGCATTGCGCAGCGTGACCGCCTCGCCGGTGATTTCGCCTAGAACGAAACGGCAGCTTCCGCGCGCTGGGCCGCAGAGCTCAAACCCGATCGCGTGCGTGGCGCTCAAAGCCGCGAGCCCGCCTTCAACATCGGCGAAGCGCACAATCACGTCCGCGCCCGCGCGCCGCGCCTCAAGCGGGCGCGGCCCGCCCGGCGCGATGGCCGCGCCATACAGCATGACGCGCGCCGCCCGCGCCAATCGCGCGCCGACATCCTGCTTGTTGGGCGGATGAATATCGCCCGGCTCGCCAAGATCGATGGTGACGACATAATCGGCGCGCGGATCGGCCTCCGCCACGCGCCGCTGCGCCTCACGCAAATCGGCCCATCCCGATTCAATCGGCCGCGCGGACGGCGCGCCGAAATTCGGCAATTGCACGATGAAGAACGCAAGCTCGCGCCCAAACTGACGCCGCCAATCGGCGATGAGCCCTCGCAGAAGCGCCTCATATTCCTGCGCCGCGCCGGCATTGGTTTCACCCTGATACCAAAGCGCGCCGCGGAGGCCGTAGGCGCCGAGCGGGGCGATCATGCCATTATAAAGCGTGCTTATGCCGCGCACCGCATGCCACGGCGCGGCAGGCCCGTCGCCTTGCGCCGCCTCCGCCGCGCGATAGCGCCAGCCTTCGCCGAGCGGGGCTGGCTCGCCATTGGCCAAGCGCATGCGCATCGCCTCAACTGGCCCCGTCAGCCCGCCCGCATCCCAGGTGCTCAGCACATTGACGACGATGCTGTTCTCCCCGGCGCGCAAAACGCCCTCGGGCACAGCATAGGCGCGCGCATCGCCCCAGCCGAAGCTGGAGCCGATCAAGCGCCCATTCACCCAAGCGAGATCCACCTCATCAACGCCGCCCAATTCCAGCACCGCCGCGCCCGCGGCCTGTTCAGCCGTAAGCGTCACCGTGCGGCGATACCAGACCATGCCATTGTGCTGCTCAAGCCCTGCATCGCGCCAGCGCTTCCAATCGCCCAGCTGCGCCGGCGCGGGCGCCCAATCGCCGGCTTCGGCGCTTTCCCAGGGCGAACCTTCGCCCGTCTGCCGCCACCAGGCTTGCCAGCGCGTTGCAAACGCCCCGAGCGCGGCGTTGGCGTCACGGCTGTAAAGCTCAAGCAGATCGGCCTCCGCTTCGCGGCCGGCGATGGCGCGCATGCCGCCGCTGCTGATCCAGCTTTCAATATTTGAACCGCCCCACGCGGCCGCGATCAAACCAATCGGCACATCAGCCTCGCGCCGCAAGCCGCGCGCGAAGAAATAGCAAACAGCCGAGAAAGCCCGCACGCTTTCAGGCGCGGCCGGGGCCCAGCCGGTGACGGCGCCAAGCGACGATTGCGGGCTGACGCGGCTCAAATGCGCTATGTTGAAAAGACGCACGCCATCATCGCTGGCGTTTGCGATTTCACTGCGGGCGTTGAGCGCGCTGGCGACGCTCCATTCCATGTTCGATTGGCCCGCGCAGAGATAGACATCACCTATCAGCAGGTCGCGCACCACGCGCCGCGCGCCGGATGCGGCCTCAACCTCCAAGACGTGCGGCCCGCCCGCGCGCTGGGCTGGCAGGGATGCGCGCCAGGCGCCGCGCGCATCGGCGCGCACGCGCGCGCTGGATGGCCCAAGCCGCACAATGACCCGCTCATGCGGCCGCGCCTCGCCCCACACGCGCACCGGCGCATCACGCTGCAGCACCGCATGATCTGTGAAGATCGGCGCAAGCAGGCGATCCTCTTCGGCGTAGGCAGGCCCCGCGAACGCGATAAAAAACGCCGCCACGACGCAGCACATGAGCTTGGCTGGCATGCAAACCTCCCATCGGGGCTTTCATCCCCTGTTTGTTAGCGCTACCCTAGCGCATCCGCGTGAGGTTTGACGAGGCGCTTTATGACCACGGCCGCGCCGCTGCGCACCGCCCTGATCGGCTTTGGCCTCGCGGGCCAAGCCTTCCACGCGCCGCTGATCGCGGCGGATGCGGCGTTCTCATTGGATGCAATCGTGACTGGCGAGCCGGCGCGGCAAGCTTTGGCGCGCGGGCGCTATCCGCAAGCGGCCATTTTGGAAAGCGCCGAGGCCGTGTTCGGTTCAGCCGGCGCGTATGATCTTGTGGTGATCGCCGCCGCGAACCGCGCGCACGTGCCGTTGGCGCATGCGGCGCTTGAGGCGGGGCTGCATGTGCTGGTCGATAAGCCGCTGGCGGCGACGGCGGGCGAAGCGCGCGCGCTCGAGCAGGCGGCCAGCGCGCGCGGGCGCGTGCTGAGCGTTTATCAGAACCGGCGCTGGGATGGCGATTTTCTCACGCTGCGCCGCCTCTTGGCGGAAAATGCGCTCGGGCCCGTGCATCGGTTTGAGAGCCGGTTTGAGCGCTGGCGGCCCGAGATCAAAGCCAATTGGCGCGAGAGCGCCGATCCGCGCGATGTCGGCGGGGTGATGTATGATCTTGGCGCGCATCTGATTGATCAGGCGCTGGTTCTGTTTGGCCCGGCCCACAGCGTCTATGCCGAGCGCCGCACGCTGCGGCCGGGCGCGCGGTGGATGATGCGTGCTTCATCGCGCTCACGCACGAAAACGGCGTGCAATCGCATCTTTCCATGAGCCTTCTGTGCGCTGCGCCCGGCCCGCGTTTTCGCGTGCTCGGCGCTGACGCCGCGTTCGTGAAACATGGGCTTGATCCGCAGGAAGACGCCTTGCGCGCCGGCGCAATTCCGGGCGGCCGATTGGGGCGCGGAATTGGCGGCGAATTTCGGCGTGCTGCATCAAGGCGAGGCGCGCCGCGTCATCGCTTCGGAACGCGGCGATTATCCGGCGCTTTACGCTGCGCTGGCGCGCGCCATCCAAGCGGGCGCGGCCCCGCCCGTGGCGGCGGCCGAAGCCATCGCCGCGCTGGAAATTTTGGAAGCCGCCGCGCAATCGGCGCACACCGGCGCGACCATCCGGCTCCGCGCCGCGGAATAATGACAAGGGGAAAGCCATGGGTTTTGCATCTTGGGTTTGGATCGGCGCTTTGGCCCTCACGCTCGCCGCGTGCGCAACCGCGCCCGCCTCAACGCAAAACCTGCACCTCAACCAGCATGGCTTCTTGCCCGATGGCGGCAAATACGCGGTGGTGGTGAACGATGCGCCCTCCGCGCTTGGCTGGCGGCTGCGCGATCGGGATGGACGCACGCTGGCGGAAGGGCAAACCACTCCATTTGGCCTCAATGCGGGCTCGGGCCAGCACGTGCATGGCGTCGATTTTTCACATGTCACCGCGCAAGGCGCGGGGCTGACGCTTCATGTAGGCGCGGCGGCAAGCCATCCGTTCGCAATCGCGCCCAATCTCTACGACAAGCTCGCCCGCGACGCGTTCGCGTTCTTCTACCATCAGCGCGCCAGCATCGCGATTGAGGCGCGCCATGTCGGCGCACATTGGGCGCGGCCGATCGCACATGCGCCAGATACGGCCGGATGCGTTGAGCGTGACACGCTCGGCAATCAGTGGCGCGGGTGTCCCTATACGCTCGATCTGTCGCGCGGCTGGTATGATGCGGGCGATCACGGTAAGTATGTCGTCAATGGCGGCATCAGTGTGTGGACGCTGCTGAATTTTTATGAGCGCACGCGCGCACGCGGCGCGGCGGTGTTTCCCGATGGCGCATTGGCGATCCCGGAAAGCGGCAATGGCGTGAATGATTTGCTTGATGAAGTGCGCTGGCAGATGGATTTCATGCTGGCGATGCAAGTGCCTGAGGGGTGCGGCTTGATCTGCCGCTGGGCGATCAAACCGCAACGCTCAATGGGTTGCGCTTCACCAATGTGGACGCCTCGGGCATGGCGCATCACAAGATGCACGACGAAACCTGGACGCCCGTGCCCACCCCGCCGCATCTTGATCCGGAAAAGCGGGTGCTGAGCTATCCCAGCACGGCGGCCACGCTCAATCTCGCGGCCAATGCGGCGCAATGCGCGCGCATCTGGGCCGGGATCGATGCGGCGTTCGCCGCGCGCTGCGCCCTTGAGCGCCGCGCGCCGCGCCTATGATGCGGCGCTGCGCGTGCCCGATGCATTCGCCTACAATCTCTCCCCCGGCAGCGGCGGCTATGGCGATGTTGCGCTGAGCGATGAATTCTATTGGGCCGCAACAGAGCTTTATCTCACCACCGGGCAAGCGCGTTATGGCGCAGACATGCGCAACTCCCGCACTGGCGCCTCGCCGCGGGCGATTTTTTCCTGGTCGCGCGTGGATACGCTCGGCACCATCTCGCTGGCGATAGCGGGCGATGGCGATGATCAAGCACGCGCGCGCGCGCCCTCACCGCGCGCGGCGCGGCGGGTTGCGGACGAGAGCGCGGGGCAAGGCTATCGCATCCCGTTCAATCGCAGTTACGTGTGGGGCTCGAATGCGGATCTCGCCA
>JANPZV010000005.1 GCA_024707365.1 Terricaulis sp. | reverse complement strand
TAGGCGCGGCGGCAAGCCATCCGTTCGCAATCGCGCCCAATCTCTACGACAATCTCGCCCGCGACGTTCGCGTTCTTCTACCATCAGCGCGCCAGCATCGCGATTGAGGCGCGCCATGTCGGCGCACATTGGGCGCGGCCGATCGCACATGCGCCAGATACGGCCGGATGCGTTGAGCGTGACACGCTCGGCAATCAGTGGCGCGGGTGTCCCTATACGCTCGATCTGTCGCGCGGCTGGTATGATGCGGGCGATCACGGTAAGTATGTCGTCAATGGCGGCATCAGTGTGTGGACGCTGCTGAATTTTTATGAGCGCACGCGCACGCGGCGCGGCGGTGTTTCCCGATGGCGCATTGGCGATCCCGGAAAGCGGCAATGGCGTGAATGATTTGCTTGATGAAGTGCGCTGGCAGATGGATTTCATGCTGGCGATGCAAGTGCCTGAGGGGTGCGGCTTGATCTGCCGCTGGGCGATCAAACCGCAACGCTCAATGGGTTGCGCTTCACCAATGTGGACGCCTCGGGCATGGCGCATCACAAGATGCACGACGAAACCTGGACGCCCGTGCCCACCCCGCCGCATCTTGATCCGGAAAAGCGGGTGCTGAGCTATCCCAGCACGGCGGCCACGCTCAATCTCGCGGCCAATGCGGCGCAATGCGCGCGCATCTGGGCCGGGATCGATGCGGCGTTCGCCGCGCGCCTGCTTGAGCGCCGCGCGCCGCGCCTATGATGCGGCGCTGCGCGTGCCCGATGCATTCGCCTACAATCTCTCCCCCGGCAGCGGCGGCTATGGCGATGTTGCGCTGAGCGATGAATTCTATTGGGCCGCAACAGAGCTTTATCTCACCACCGGGCAAGCGCGTTATGGCGCAGACATGCGCAACTCCCCGCACTGGCTCGCCGCGGGCGATTTTTCCTGGTCGCGCGTGGATACGCTCGGCACCATCTCGCTGGCGATAGCGGGCGATGGCGATGATCAAGCACGCGCGCGCGCGGCCCTCACCGCGCGGGCGCGGCGTTTGCGGACGAGAGCGCGGGGCAAGGCTATCGCATCCCGTTCAATCGCAGTTACGTGTGGGGCTCGAATGCGGATCTCGCCAATCGCGCGCTGCTGTTGGCGCTGGCTTATGATTTCTCCGGCGAGGCGCGCTATCGCGATGAGGTGATCAACGCGATGGATTATATGCTCGGGCGCAATCCGCTCGATCAATCCTACGTTTCAGGCTACGGCGCGCGGCCGATGACGAACCCGCATCACCGCTTTTGGGCGCCTTCACGCGATTCCGCGCTGCCGCCTCCGCCGCCCGGCGTGCTGGCGGGCGGATCGAATTTCAATCGCCCCGCCGATTCCGTGGCCGAACGGATCTATCCGCAATGCCACGCGCAGACCTGCTACGCCGATGACATCGAGGCCTATTCGCTCAACGAGGTGGCGATCAATTGGAACGCGCCGTTCTTCTGGATCGCGGCGTTTCTCGCTGAGCCGATCGCCGCCGATTAGCGGCCGACCGCGCGCAGCAGGATCGCTTTGATCTGGCGCACCCGCTCTGCGCTCATCGCGCCCATCATGCCGCGCTGCGCGGGCGGCAAATGGCCCACCGGCTCGCCATCGCGCTTGAACGCATAATGATCAAACAGCGATCGCCACACCGCGCGCTGTTGCTCGGGCAGATCGCGCAGCACCATTACGGCATGCAGCATCGCATCGAACGGCGCCCCGTTTGCGGGCCGCGATTCATTCCACCAATAATTGAGCAGCATGTTAAACGGCGCCAGCGCCTCAACCTGATGCCACCATCCATAGGGAATATAAATCGCATCGCCCGGCTCAAGCTCGGCTGATTGCGCCACAGCTTGCGCCTGCGCAAATCGCGGGAAGCGCTCTAAATCCGGCGCATTGAGATCAACCATCGAAACCGGCGGGCCTGACAGCGTAAAATCAAGCGGGCCCACATAAAGATTGCCGATCTGATCGGGCGGAAACAGCGTAAAGCGCCGCCGCCCGGCGAGAACGCAGGCGATATTGTCATTCAGATCGAAATGCGTCTGCACGATCGTGGCGTTGCCGATCCAGATGCGCGGGCCAGCCGATGGCGGCGCAAGATCGAGCGCATTCTCGCGGGAAAAATCAGGAATCCGCTCCGCCACTGGCGTGGATTCCACATAAAGCGCGGCCGGGCGCGGATCGCGCCCGCTGGCGAGAATGCGGTCCAGCGCGTCAGGCAATGTTGTGCGCTGCCGCTCGAAATTGAAGCCGCTCATATCCTCGCGATAAAAAAACCGCCCGCCAATTTCTGGCGGGCCAACGAGGATCTCTTGCGGCCGGCCGATATCGAAGCGCTTCAAATAGGCGCACGCCGCCTCGGGCGAGCGCCTGCCCGCTTCCACCGCAGGCCAATCGCGCACCAGCCCGCGCAGCACCGCCGGCGCATTGCGCGGGGCGATCTCCTCCAGAAAACGCGCGCGTGACCTCACGCCATTCGGGGATCGGCTTTGCATCCATTGCATTTATGGTGCTGGCAAAGGCGGCGCTTGTCCACGTCCGCCCAGCCGTCGCGCGCGCGCGGAAAATGCCGATGAGCGCGACGCGCCCTTCATGCGTCGGCCTATGGCTGGGGCTTCGCGCCGGGGCGAGAGCCGCTAATCTATCATTATTAAGAATCACTTTCAATAGCAATAAGCGCGACATTATCTGCGATTGACTCGCAACCGCACCAGGAGCAGGTACCCTTCAGATTCAAACGGTTGGGGATCAGCTATGAAGAGCATTTGGATGGCGGGCGTCGCCTTGATCGCCTGCGCGGGCGCGGCGCAGGCGCAGCAGCCGGTCGAGTCCGAGACGATTGTGGTGACCGCCACCGGCCGCACGCAGGCGCCCTCCAGCACGAAAACCGACACCCCGCTGATTGAGACGCCACAATCAATCTCCGTGATCACGCGCGAGGAAATGGACGTGCGCGCCGTGCAGACGGTCGCCGACGCGCTTTCCTACGCCGCCGGCGTGCAAGCGGAGGCGGCGGGGATCGACAGCCGCGTCGATGAGGTCAGCGTGCGCGGCTTCGGCGCGGGCGGTTTTTCCAGCAACAACAATTTCGTTGACGGTTTGCGCCTCCCCGCGGGCGGCATGTGGACCCGCCCTTCGTTCGACCCCTTCGGTCTGCAGCAAGTGGAAGTGCTCAAAGGCCCTTCCAGCGTGCTTTATGGGCAAGTCGCGCCGGGGGGCATCGTCAACCTCGCCAGCAAGCGGCCTTCGCTCAGCGCGCGCAACGAAGTGATGCTCCAAACCGCCGGCTACGGCGAACTTGAACGCTGGCAACAGCAGGCGGGCCTCGATTTCAATGCGAACCTGAGCGGCGACGGCCACGCGCTGGCGCGGCTTGTATTGCTGGTGCGCGATGGCGAAACCGCCGTCGATGCAACCGAAAACAGCCGCTTTTACCTCTCACCCAGCATCGCGCTGGATTTCGGCGCGGCGACCACGCTCACCGTGCTGGCGCAGTACCAATTGGATGAAGGCGGCGCGACCTATCAATTCCTGCCGGCGCTCGGCACGCTGTTTCCGAGCAACGGACAAACCATCCGCAACGGCGCCTATATCGGCGAGCCGGGCTGGAACGTATTTGACCGCGAGCAGGCCTCGATCGCCGCGTTCCTGGAGCACGATTTCACCAGCTGGCTCTCGGCCAGCGTGAACGCGCGCTACACCCAGATCGACACGCTCTATCGCTCCACCGTTCTGGGCGGGAATACGCTCACCGCCTGCCCTGGCTCGATCCCCGGCTGCATCCCAGGCGCCACCGTCACGCGGCGCGCCGTGCAAGGCCAGGGCGAGACCGAGGGCTGGGTGTTTGATGCGCGCCTGCAGGCCGAGTTCAGCACCGGCCCACTGGCGCACACGCTGCTGGTTGGCGCCGATCACTTCGACACCGAATGGGACCATTTCCGCGACAACGTCGCGCCCGCGCAGGTGCTGCCGGTTTTGAACATTTTCGATCCGGCCCCGCGCGGCTCAGCGAGCTTCGCCTCAAGCCTGACGCCCGCGATTTACGGGGAGTCCGATTCCACCCAGAGCGGCTTTTATGTTCAGGATCAAATATCGATCGGCGGCTTGCGCCTGGTTCTGGGCGGCCGGCGCGATGAGGCGGGCGAAGACGCCACCAACCTCCTCAACAGCACAGTGACACGCACGCGCAGCGAGGCGACGACATGGCAGGCGGGCGCGGTTTATCTGTTCGAGAACGGCCTTGCGCCCTACGCCAGCTTCGCTGAATCATTTCTGCCGACGCCGGGCGCCGATTTCGCGGGCGCGCCATTCGATCCGGTGACGGGCGAGCAATATGAGGTCGGCCTGCGCTATCAGCCGCCGGGCTCGAACATCTTCTTCACGCTCGGCGCCTACGAGATCACGCAGCAGAACATCCTCACGCCCGACCCCGCCCACCCTGGCGCGACCGATTGCGCGGGCGGACGTTGCTTTGTGCAGACCGGCGAAGCGCAAATCCGCGGACTCGAATTTGAGGCGCGCGCATCGCTTGGCTCGGGCCTGTCCATCATCGGCACGGCGACATCGGTTGAGAGCGAGATCACAGAAAGCAATATCGCGAACGAGCGCGGCAAGAGGCTGCCGCAATTGCCCGAGCAGATGGCTTCGCTGTTCGTGGATTATCGCCTGCCGGCCGGCCCGCTTGACGGGCTCGGCTTTGGCGGCGGCGTGCGCTATGTGGGCGAAAGCTACGGCAACACTGTCAACGATCTGGTTATTCCAGATTACACGCTGTTCGACATCTTCGCCCGCTACGACCTTTCCCATATCGGCGCCGATGGCGTGATCTTTTCGGTGAACGCGCGCAATCTGACAGACGAAACCTACGTCGCCACCTGCAACACGCTGCAATCGTGCTATTACGGCTCGGGCCGCACCGTGACGGCGCGCCTGCAATATCGCTGGTGATCGGTGGGCGCTTCGCTTTTCCTCACGCGCCGCCGCTTGTTCGCGCAGGGCGCGGCCGGCGCCCTCCTTTTTGCGGCCGGCTGCGCGCCTGAAGCGGGCGGGCCGAACACAGCAGCGCTCACCGATTTGCGCGGCCGCGCAATCAGCGCGGCGGCGCCGGTCTCGCGCCTCTCGATCGACGACGGGCGCTATCTTATTGCGCTTTCGCTGATCCATCCCGATCCGGTCAGCGTGCTCTGCGCATGGTCGGGCGATGTGAACCGGATCAGCCCGGAAATGTACGCCGCCTTCGTCGAGCGCTTCCCGGCTTTCGCCGATCTGCCGCGCACGCCGAGTTCGGCGGCGGAGTTCAACGTCGAGGCGGTGCTGGCGTCCTCGCCGCAGGCGGCTGTCGTTTCGCTCGGCTCGGGCCCCACGGACACGCAAGTCTCGCAGCTCGAAGCCGCGGGCGTGAGCGTGGTTTTCATCGATTTTTTTTTTCAATCAGCCCTTCGCCAACCAGGCGCGCTCGCTCAAATTGCTCGGCGCGCTCATCGGGCGTGAAGCGCAGGCGGAGGCATATAATTCCTTCCGCGTCGAAAAGCTTGAGCGTATCGCCGCTCGCGTGGCGACTATTCCCGAAGCCGAACGCCCCACCGTTTTCCTGGAGGCGCATGCCGGCAACACGCCCGATTGCTGCAATTCACCGGGGCGCGGCAATGTCGGCGATTACATCGCCTTCGTGGGCGGGCGCAATATCGGCGCGGACGTGCTCGATGCGGCGTTCGGCAAGCTCAACCTCGAATACGTGATCGCGCGCGACCCCGACATTTACATCGCCACAGGCGGCCCCCACCTTGAGCGCGCGGGCGGGTTCATCGTCGGACCGCAATACAGCGCCGAACAATCGCGCGCCGCGCTGCAGCGCGTTGCGTCGCGGCGCGGCATCGCCAGCCTTACGGCCGTGATGGCGGGGCGCACCTTTGGGCTTTCGCATCAATTGCTGAACTCCCGATCGACATCGTCGCCACCGAGGCGCTGGCGCGCTGGATTCATCCAGAATTGTTCGCCGATCTCGATCCGCGCGCGACATTGGATGAGATCAACACGCGCTTCCTGGCCGTGCCTTATCGCGGCGAATACTGGACCACGTTGACTGACGCTTAAGGAGAAATGATGCGAACCTATCTCGCCGCGGCGCTGATCGCCGCACTGCCGATCGCGGCCTGCGCCACATCAGCGGCGCCAACCGCACATACGGCCGTCACGCCGGAAGTCGTCAGCCAAACGCGCATTGCGCCTGGCGGGCTTTATGAGATCGTTCACAATCCGGCGGACGGCGCGGTTTACATCGCCGCCATCGGCCCGCGCGGCGCCAATGGCGCGCGCATCGCACGTATCGACGGCGCCAGCTTCGCCGCAGGCGCAGAGATCGATGTCTCCGCCAATCCGCTGTTTGGCCTGGGCCTCAACAGCCGCACGCAAACATTGTTCGGCACCGATACGCGCGGCGGCGTGGTCTCCGCCATCGATCTGCGCACCGGCGCGATCACCAGCATCGGGCGCGAGGGCGAGACGCCCCACCTGCGCGAGATCATTATCGATGAAGCCGCGAACAAGGCCTACGCCTCCATCGTCGGCTTTGAGCGGAATGGCGAACGCAGCCCCAGCCAAATCTGGGTCATCAACGGCGCGGATCATTCCATTGAGCGTGTCATCGACGTCGAGACAAACGGCCTGACAGGCATTGCGCTCGACGCCGCCAACAACCGCATCTTCGGCACGGGCATGTCCTCAAACGAGGTGGTCGTGGTCGATCTCGCCAGCGGCGCCGCCGTCGCGCGCTGGCCGACGCAAAGCGAAGGCCCGACGAACCTCGTGTTTGACGCCGCGAGCCAGCGGATCTTCGTCGCCAGCCAAGGCAGCGGCGATTTGACCGTGCTTGACGCGCGCACGGGCGCTGTGATTCAAAAGGTCGCGACCGGCGCAGGCGCGCTGAGCGTCGCTTACAATGCCGCGGTCAATCAAGTTTACGTGGCCAACCGCCAAGCCGGCACGCTCACGGTTGTGAACGCCGCTGATTATTCGGTGGTCGCACAAGTTGACGCCGGCACGCTGCCGCAATCGATCGCCATCGATCGCCGCACCAACGTGGTCTATGTCACCAACAAAGCGCGAGGCGCGCCGCGCGGATCTCCGCCTGGAACGCCGGCGCCGGAAGATCCCGAAGGCGATACGCTCACTGTCATCCGCGTGAGCTGATGCAATGGGGGCGGCGCGCTAAAGCGTCGTATTTAAATGCGGCCCACATTCTGGGGCGCCGCCCTCAGCGCAGCACATCGTCCACGATCACCTGCAAGCGCCCGCGCGCGCACCGCTCCACCCGCGCGCTCACATGATACACGCGCGCAAGCACCTCTGGCGTAATCGCGTCTTCCGGCGCGCCAAACGCGTCGATCGCGCCCTGCGATAGCACCGCCACGCGGTCAGAGACGCGCGCCGCCGCCTGCAAATCGTGCAGCACAATCATTACAATCATGCCTTGCTCGCGCGCGGTCTCGCGCGCCAGATCGAGCACGCGCAATTGGTAGTGCAAATCCAATGCGCTTGTCGGCTCATCCAGCAGCAGCACGCGCGGCGTGCGCACGAGCGCCTGCGCCAGCGCGGCCAGCTGGCGCTGCCCGCCAGAGAGCTCATCAAGCCGCCGCATCGCCAGTTGGGCGACGCCCAGGCGCTCCAGCACGCCGACGGCGCGCGCAATGCGCGCTTTCTCGCTGAGATCAAGCGCAGCGACCTCAAGCGCGCTCATCAGCGTTTCCAGCACCGAGAGGCCAACACCTTGCGGCAAGGCCTGGGGCATGTACGTCACCAGGGATGCGCGCGCGGCGATGCCCATCGCCAGCAAATCCTGCCCGCCCAAGCGCAGCCGCCCGGTGGCGGGCAGCAAGCCGGCCAGCGCCCGCAGCAGCGTGCTCTTTCCGGCCGCATTGGGGCCGACCAAAGAGATGACTTCGCCGGGCGACAGCGCCGGCAAGGAGAGCGCCTTGATCACCGGCGTATCATGATAGCCCGCCGTCAGCGCTTCGACTGAGAGCTCGCCGCTCATGCGCGTGATCCGCGGAAGATGAGCAGCAGGAAAACCGGCACCCCGATCATGGCGGTGACGATACCCACCGGCATCAGCACCCCCGGCACAAGAAGTTTTGATGCAACCGACGCCAGCGACATCAGCGCCGCCCCGCTCAGCAAGCTCGCCGGCAGCAAAAAGCGGTGATCTTCACCCAACATCAGGCGCGCGATATGCGGCCCCACCAAGCCGATAAACCCGATCGCGCCCACGAACGCGACCGAGGCGCCGGCCAACAGGCTCACCCGCAGCATCGAGAAAAAGCGCAATCTCCGCACATCAACGCCGAAGCTCTGCGCGCGATCTTCGCCCAGGCGCAGTGCAGTCATCGCGCTGGCCGCGCGCATCGAAAACGGCGCACAAAGCGCCAAAACCACCGCAAGCACGCCGACGCTGCTCCAGGTTGCGCGCGAGAGCGAGCCCATCGTCCAGAACACCAATTGCTGCAACGCTTCCTGAGAGGAAACGAACTGCACCAGCGCAATCAGGGCGTTAAACGCGAACACAAGTGCAATCCCAAACAGCACGATCGTCTCCACGCCCGCGCCCCGCAGCCGCGCCATGGCTTGCAGCAGCAGCACCGATCCGAACGCAAAGAGAAAAGCGTTCACCGGCACCAGCCAATCGCCGCCAAGGAACGGAATACCGACACCCAAAACAATCGCCAAGGAGGCCCGAATGAAGCCGCCGAAGACACCCCAAGCGTAAATGGGCTCGCCAGCGCATTGTTGAGGATGGTCTGCATTTCCGCGCCCGCCAGCGAAAGCGCGGCGCCCACCAGCACCGCCATCAGCGCGTAAGGCAGCCGCACCTGCCAAACGATCGCGGCTTGCGAGGCGCTCAGCGCATCGGGCTGGATCAGCCCCTGCAGCACCGTCCCGGCGCTGAGCGAGGAGGGCCCGGTGATAACATCAAACAGCAAAGCAATGACACTGACGAGCGCCAGACCGGCCACAATCGCCGCCCGCCGCGCGACCACCGCGCGATATTGCGCGCCAATCTCCGCCGCCGCATTCGGGGCGCTTACTTCCGCTTGCTCCATGCGCCAAGCCCCTACACTATTGGCCGCGCACGCGCACGCATAAGTGCGCGCGAGGGCCTGCGCGTTGTCAGAACACACCTCATCGGAATGGCGGCCGGTTGTCTTGCCGGGCGCGATGCGCATCACGCTCCAATCAGCCGAGGGGCGCGCCTACACGCTTTCGCTCTACATCCCCGAAACGCCGGCGCCCGCGACAGGCTTGCCGCTGGTGCTTGCGCTCGACGGCGCCGATCACTTCGCGCCGCTCGCTTCGATCGGGCGCCGCCTGGCCAAGCGCCCCGATGCGACGCGCGTTGCCCCGGCCATCATCGCCGCGATTGAAAGCGATCCTCCGCAGCAGCGGCGGTACGCGGATTTTACGCCATGGGGGCCAGCGGATGCAGCGGATGCGCCGCAAGCGCCGTTCGGCGCGGCCGAGGCGTTCGCCGCCTTTCTTAGCGAGCGCGTTCTGCCGCAGATCGCGCGCCGGGCCGCGTTCGACAGCGCGCGCATCGGGCTGATCGGCCATTCGCTGTCCGGATATTTCGCGCTCTACGCCGCCACGCGCTTGCCGATGATCTCCACGATCTGCGCGATCAGCCCTTCGCTCTGGTGGAACCAAGAGCGCCTCTCCTCAGCGCTCGCCGCCTGCAACCTTGCGGCGCGACGCTTCTTCATCGCCGTCGGCGCGCGCGAGGCACATCCGACGCGGCGTATGATCGAACGCGCGCGCGCCATAACCGATCAGCTCGCCGCCGCCGCATCTGAGGCGCGCTTCACCATCCTCGATGATGAAGATCACGCCTCAACGCCATTGGCCGCAGCGCCTGCGGCTTTGCGGCTGCTGACGGGGCAGCTTCCGCACACGTGACTGCACTTGAAAAATAGCGGCCGGGAAAATGGTGGACCCTAGCGGGATCGAACCGCTGACCTCCTGCATGCCATGCAGGCGCTCTCCCAGCTGAGCTAAGGGCCCATCTTGAGGCCGCGCGTGGGCGGGGCCTCAAATCGGGTGGCGGAACTTAAGCGCCGCCTGGGTTTGGTTCAAGCCGCCTTAGCGGTTTGAATCATCGTCATCGTCGCCGCCGCCGATATCGCCGAGCTCATCCTCGGGGAATTCTTCCTCATCTTCGATGAGCGGCACGGAATCGTCGTCATCGCCGGCTTCGTCAAGCTCTGGATCGCTCTCGGAGAAGCCTTCGGGCAGATCATCGCCCGAGGGGCCGGCATCGTCATCATCGTCATCGGTGAGGAGGGTCTCGGTCTCGCCTTCGGCGTCGACTTCGGCGGTTTCCTCGTCCGCGTCCTCGTCGTCGTCATCCTCGCCGCGGCCTTTGGCCTTGGTTTCGAGTTCCTCGTCATCCTCGTACGCCGGGTCGTGCGCGGCCACGCGGCCGCGGCCACGGCGGACCCGCGCGCCTTCCTCGGCGGGGTCAAACGCGGTGGCGCATTTCGGGCAGGTCGCGGGGCGCTTACGCAGATCGTAAAACTTCGCCCCGCAATTGGGACAAATCTGCTTTTCGCCCAAATCGGTCTTGGCCAAAAACCTCTCCTTGGCTACGCGGGGCGCTCGCTTGCCACCAGTTGGCGGTGCTGTCAAAAGCTTTGTGTTTTCCCCACCAGATCGAGAGCTGCCATGCGTCTGAAGGCGCGTTCTTCCGGCCCCCTCAAGGGCCGCGCCCGCCCCCCGGCGATAAGTCCATTTCCCACAGAGCCCTGATTTTGGGCGCGTTAGCCAAGGGCGAGACCGTCATCGAGGGCATTTTGGAGTCCGAGGACGTGCTCAACACCGCCGGGGCCGTGCGCGCCTTTGGCGCAGGGGCCGAAAAGGGCGCGGACGGGCTCTGGCGGGTGGCCGGGGCCGGCGGGTTCTCCCAGCCGGCTGAGACGATCGAGTGCGGCAATTCCGGCACTGCGGCGCGCCTGCTGATGGGGGCGGCCGCCGCCTACCCCATCAGCGCCCGCTATGACGGGGACAGCTCCCTGCGCAAGCGGCCGATGAACCGCATCATCACCCCGCTGACGCAGATGGGCGCGCGCTTTGACGCTCCGACGGCAAAGTGCCGCTGATCGTGCATGGCGGGCGGCTTCAAGGGATCACCTATCGCTCGCCGGTGGCTTCGGCGCAGGTGAAATCGGCGGCGCTGCTGGCCGGGCTCAACGCCGAGGGCGACACCGTGGTGATCGAGCCCGAACGCTCACGCGATCATACCGAGCGCATGGTGGCGGCCTTTGGCGGGGCGATCGACAGCGTGGAGATCGATGGCGCCTCCCATCCGCGCGTGCGCCGCAGCGTGCTGACGGGCACGCGCGTCTATGTGCCGGCCGATCCCTCCTCGGCTGCGTTCCCGCTGGCGGCGGCGCTGATCGTGGGCGGCTCGGAGGTGGTCGTGGAGGATGTGCTGATCAATCCGCTGCGCACCGGGCTTTATGAGACGCTGCTGGAAATGGGCGCGCAGCTCAGCTTCGAGGAGCGGCGCGACCCGGCGGGCGAGCCGATCGCCAATCTGGTGGCGCGGACGAGCGAGTTGATCGGCGTGGCCCCGCCGGCCAAGCGCGCGCCTTCGATGATCGATGAATTTCCCATCCTTTCGGTGCTGGCCGCGTTCGCCGATGGCGAGACGCGCATCACCGGCGCCGAGGAGCTGCGCGTGAAGGAGAGCGACCGCATCACGCTGATGGTGGACGGCTTGCGCAGCTGCGGAGTTGAGGTTGAGGAATTGCCCGATGGGCTCATCGTGCATGGGCGCGGGCCCAAGGGCGTGCGCGGCGGCGGCGAGATCCGCACCGCCGGCGATCACCGCGTGGCGATGAGCTTTCTGGTGCTGGGCCTGGCGGCGAAAGAGCCGGTGATGGTGGATGAAGGCGAGATGATCGCCACCTCCTTCCCTGGCTTTGCCGACATGATGCGCGCGCTGGGTGCGCGGATTGAGGAGGCGTGAGGCTTGGAGGCTTGGACCGCCGGCGCCCTCGCCGGCAGGGCTATTGGCTTCAAGCGCCAGCGCGAACGGATAAAGCGCAGCCGGCGAGGGCGCCGGCGGTCCAAGTAAGCGCCATAGCGGAGCGCCGGCTTCCAGCCGGCATGCGATGCAAGAAAATGCTCCGGCGGTGCGTGCTTAAAGCAAAGATGCCGGCTGGAAGCCGGCGCTCCGCTATGGCGTGCGTTTCGCCGCACAGCGCGCGGCGCTTGCGGGTTCGGGCGAAGCCCTCCGAAGCGGCGAAGCCGCGAAGGAGGGAGAGCGGGGCGCGCTTTAAGCTACGCGTGAAGAATTTAGTTTGGGCTTGCGCTTAGAGCGCGCCCCGCGCGGCATGTTTTGCAGCCGGCGCCTGCGTGCAGCGTTCAGTGTCGCCCTGGGTGGCCATACGTTGATAAGACAGACAATCGGCCGGGTCTCCTCCCCAGGCGATGATGCGCACCACACCATATAAAGCGATGGCCGTTTGCGCCCTCACCGCCGCCGATGCTGCGACGCTGGGTATCCAGGCGCGCTTAGCGCCTTGCAGTCGTTCCCGGCTCGCGTGCTCTGGAGCGCACCATACACTCCAAGGAATCCCGGCTTCCCTGTTTCTCACCGGGGCCACGGCTTTCTCTGTCGCCAGAGTCTTCCGCATCACGCTCAAACCGCGTTCGGATCGTGATTGATTTGGTGTCGACAACCGCCTCCCGTGATCTGAACGGGGAGAGACTAAGCGCGGTGTGAAATCGGTCGGATAGATTTTTATGGAGCGCGGGCGTCCTCGCCCGCGTTGTGCTGAAACCCGCACAAAGCTCGCCGTCTTCAACCACGCGGGCGGGACGCCCGCGCTCCATATTTGCGCTATTTCCGTAGGCATCTGCGCCCGCCCCTCCGTCGCGCGCGATGCGCGCGCCACCTCCCCTATAGGGGGAGGACGAGGGCGGCGAGTGGGGGATAGAGGGGCGGGCTCTCCCCGCATTTGCTCCGCCCCTATTGCGGCGCAGCAGCGCGGGCGCCAGTAAGGCGGCATGAGCACATTGATCGCCATCACCGGAGGCTCGGGCGCGGGCAAGACGACGGTTGCGCGGGCGCTGGCGCGGCGGCTGGGCGCGGGCGCGGTGGTGATCGCCGAGGACGATTATTATCGCTGCGCCTCCTCAATCGCCAATTTCGACGCGGCGCTGCACAATTTCGACGAGCCCGCCGCCAAGGAACACGCGCTGCTGCATGCGCATCTCAAATTGGCCAAGAGCGGGGAAGCGTTCGACAAGCCGGTTTATGATCTCACCACCCACCGGCGGCGGCCCGATGTTGAGCGCATCGCCCACGCCGATTGGGTGATCGTGGAGGGCATCCATCTGCTGGCCGATCCGCATTTGGCGGCCTTGTTTGATGTCAGCGTCTATATGCAATGCGATGAGGCGTTGCGCCTGGCGCGGCGCATGATCCGCGACACCGAGAGCCGCGGGCGCACGCCGCGCTCGGTTCTTGTGCAATTCTTCGCCCATGTGCGGCCGATGCATGACAAATATGTCGAACCGCAGCAGGCGCTGGCTGATCTTGTCATCCCCTGCCCCTATGATGCGGGGCCTGAGCATGCGGACGCGAGCGCCGCCGAAATCACAGCCCTTCTGGAGCCGCGCGCTTGATTATCGAACGCTTTAAAACCATCGCGGACCGCTATGACGCGCTGTTCTGCGACGTCTGGGGCGTGATCCATAACGGGCGGCGCATCTATCCCGGCGCGGCCGAGGCGCTCTCCACCTTCCGCAACAATGGCGGGGTGGTGATTCTGCTCACCAACATTCCCAAGCCGCGCGGGCCGATCCCTGAACAGCTCGATCGGCTGGGCTTTCCGCGCAATGCGTATGACGTGATCGTCACCTCGGGCGATGCGATCCGCTCGGCGCTGGGCGCGCGGGCGCCGGGGCCGATGTATAAGATCGGGCCGGCGCGTGACGCGGCGCTTTGGGATGGGCTGGGCTTAAAGCAGGCGGGCATGGAGCATGCGCGCTTCATCGGCATCTCCGGGCTGAACGAAGATGACGAAACGCCCGAGGCTTACGGGGAGGTGCTGCAAGCGGCGCGGGCGCGCAATCTGGATATGCTGTGCGCCAATCCGGACATCGTGGTGCGCGTGGGCGACCAATTGATGTGGTGCGCCGGCGCGATAGCGCGCGACTATGAAAAAATCGGCGGGCGCGTGGTGATGGCGGGCAAGCCGCATGCGCCGATCTATGAACTGGCGTTCCGCGAATTGATGGGGCTGCGCGGGCTGGTGGAGCGCTCGCGCGTGCTGTGCATCGGCGATGGGCTGGGCACCGATGTGGCGGGGCGCCAATAGCCAAGGGCTCGATTGCCTGTTCGTCGCCTCCGGCATGCACGGCGAAGCGCTGATGACAGGCGGCGCGCTTGACGGCGCCAAGGTGAACGAAGCGATCGCGGCAGAAGGCGTGAGCGCGCGCTGGGTGATGGCGGGGTTGAAATGAGGCAGTAGGCAATAGGCAATAGGCAATGGGCAATAGGGGGCGTCCCGCGACATGCCTACTGCCTACTGCCTACTGCCCATTGCCTATCGAGTTGAAACGCCGAGTTGCTCAAACCGCTGCCCGATGTGCGAACTGAACTGACGCGCGCGGTTCATATCGCGCGCGCCTTGGGAATCGCCGGTGCGCATGCGGGCGATGCCGTGGCCGAACAGCGCTTCGGGATTGCCGGGCTCCACCTCCAGCGCGGCGGCGAACGAGGCGAGCGCGGCTTCCGCCTCCTTATCGCGCAATTGCAGAATGCCGCGGCAAATCTGCGCTTCGACATTGGCCGGATCGGCCAGCACGCCGGCGGCGGCGTCGTCGCGCGCCTGATCCAAGCTCTCATTGGTTTCGAGATTGAGCCGGCAGCGGCCGGCGCGCGCAGCGGCGAGCGCCGAATCGATGCGGATCGCATGCGCGTATTCGCGGCGCGCGCCTTCGATATCGCCGCTTTGCTTGAGGATGCGCGCGCGCAGGGCGTGGGCTTCGGCGAGATTGGGATCGGCCGTCAGCGCGGCGTGCAGATGCGCGATTGCGCCGGCCACATCGCCATGCGCGTCAGCGATGCGGGCAAGGCCGAGCGAGGCGCGGCCCGAGGGGCCGGCGGCGAGCGCGCGCTCAAACAGCGGCTGGGCGGCGTCCAATTGGCCGCTTTCGAGTAGGATTTCCCCGCGCCCGAGCGAAGCGCCCGCCTGATCGGGATCGGCGCTGAGCGCGGCTTCAAAATCGCGCAGGGCGGCGGTGGTTTCACCCTTGGCGCGGCGCGCCTGCCCGCGCGACAAAAGATAGACGCTGCGTTGCGGGGCGGCGATCGCGGGATCGTCGATCAAAGCGGTGCAGGCGTCGATATCGGCGCGGCCGCATTGCTCGGCCAGGGCTTGATGCTGCGCGGCCGGGCTGGGCGCGGCGCCGCCTTGCGGCTGGCACGCGGCAAGCATCACTGCAAACACCACGACAGCAGCCTTAAGGCGCATGCCCTCCTCCCACGTCAACCTAGACCCGGCGCGGGGCGCGCGCCTAAACTGCGCCCCGACATAAAGGGAGCGCGCGCCATGGGCAATCTGTTCGATCTTACCGGCAAAACCGCCATCATCACCGGCTCATCGCGCGGCATCGGCAAGGCGATCGCGCATCGCATGGCCGAGCATGGCGCCAATGTGGTGATCTCCTCGCGCAAGCTGGATGCGTGCAAGGAAGCGGCGGAGGAGATCAATTCGGCGCTGGGGCGCAATGCGGCGATCGCGGTGGCGGCCAATATCGCGACGAAAGAGGCGCTGCAGAACCTGGTGGACGAAACCATGCGCGCGTTCGGCGCGGTGGACATCCTGGTGTGCAACGCCGCCTCCAATCCGCATTTCGGGCCGATGGAGAGCATCACCGATGATCAATTCACCAAGGTGCTGCAAAACAACATCATCTCCAATCACTGGCTCATCCAGATGTGCGCGCCGCAGATGCGCAAGCGCAAGGATGGGGCGATCATGATCATCTCGTCCGTCGGCGGGCTTGCCGGTTCGGCGGTGATCGGGGCCTACAATATCTCCAAGGCCGCAGACATGCAGATGGCGCGCAATCTGGCGGTGGAGTTCGGGCCCGATAATGTGCGGGTGAACACGATCGCGCCGGGCCTCATCAAAACCGATTTCGCCAAGGCGCTGTGGGACAATCCCGAAATCCTCAAGCAATATGCCGGCATCTCCTGCCTGGGCCGCGTGGGCGAGGCCGATGAGATCGCCGGCATGGCGGTGTTCTTGGCCGCGCCCGCCGGGGCGTTCGCCACCGGGCAAACCTTCGTGGTCGATGGCGGGCAGATGGCGACCTGAGAAGCCCCGCTTCCCGGCCAGAAGGACTCGTCCTAAGACTCACCCCGCAACTTTTGAGGGAGCCGAGAATGGCGCGTCGCACCACACACCGCAGCAGCAAGGGCACAAAGCTCTACGCCGTGCGCAGCAAGGATGGGAAGTTCAAGGACATCCAAACCTTCAAGCGCGCCCATGCGGCCGATATGCGCCGCAAGAGCAAGGCCGAGCTTGAAGCAGCGGCGGCGGCTGAGGCCGCGCCCGCCCCCGCGCCGAAAAAGGCGATGAAGAAAGCCGCGCCCAAGGCCGCCGTGAAGGCGGTGAAGCCGGCGAAGAAGGCCGCCGTCAAGAAGGCCGCGCCTGTCGCCAAGAAAGCGCCTGCGGCGAAGAAGGCCCCGGCCGCGAAAAAAGCCCCGGCCAAGAAGGCGGCGGTGAAAGCCGCGCCCGCGCCGAAGGCGCCGCTGGTGAAGGCTGCGAAGAAAAAGGCCGCGAAAAAGCGCTAAAAGCTGGCGGGATGATCAACATGAAGGGCGCGCTGGCTTTGCCGGCGCGCTTTTTCTTTAGCGCGCACGCTGCGCAATCCCTCCCCTCAAGGGGAGCGACTGTCTCATGGGTCAAGCTCCATTCCATACGGTTTTGGTTTTGAGCATGGCGTTGAGGATGGTGAGCAGTTTCCGCATTGCGGCGACGATGGCGACTTTCGGGGCTTTGCCGGCGGCGCGCAGGCGCTGGTAATAGGCTTTCAGCACCGGATTGCAGCGCACGCCGACGAGCGCGGCCATGTAAAGCGCGCAGCGGACATCGGCGCGTCCGCCGGCGATCGCGCGCTTGCCGCGCATTTTGCCGCTGTCGCGATTGATGGGGGCCACGCCGGCCAGCGCCGCGATCTGGCGGCGGTCGAGTTCGCCGAGTTCCGGCAAGGCGGCGATCAAGGTGCGCGCGGTTTGATCGCCGACGCCGGGCGTGCTTTTCAATATTTCTTCTTTTTCCCGCCAAATCGGGCTTTCCCGCACGCGGCTTGCGATATCGCGATCGAGCTCGGCGAGCTGTTTTTCCAGCGCGGCGACGATGCGGTCGATGCTTTTTCGTACGCGCGCGGCTTGTACAAGACGCCGCCTGTTGCGCTCGGCGACCAGCATTTCGATCACTTGGCGCCGGCGCGTGATCAGCTCCGCCAGAGCTTTCGCATCCTCGCTCGCAAGCGGGCGCGGCTCGGGGCGCACCGCTTCGGCGAAACGCGCGATCGCGGCCGCGTCGAGGGCGTCGGTCTTGGCGAGCTTGCCTGTGGCGCGCGCGAAATCGCGGATTTGACGCGGATTGAGCGCGACAACGGGGATGCCGGCGCCGGCGAGCGCGGCCACCACCACGCTCTCCAATCCCCCGACGCTTCGAGCGCCACCAGATAAGGCCCGAGCGGCGCGATCGTGTCGATCAAGTCGCTCAAGCCTGCGGGCGTGCGCGCGACCGCGAACGCCTGGCCTTGCGGCAATACGTGCACGTCGAGGCGGTCTTTCGACACATCGACGCCGACGAATACTTCGCTCATGTCCCGTCCTTGCGCATGCGGGCTCCGCTTTCGGCGGCCCAAGCGACTGTCCGGGCTGATAAACGATGCGGACGGGGCGACGCGCTCCCCTACGGGCTTGGCGTCCCTGAAGGTGCTCGCGCTCCCGTCCGCCGCCGCCGACGCAAGCTTACACCGGCGGACCGATTTTCCAGATACAAGGGTGTCGCCGAAGGCGACGGGTGGGGTGGAAACACAAAACTTGCAAGCACCTGCGCCGCCGCCCCACCCGTCAGCGCTACGCGCTGACACCCTCCCCCTCCGGGGAGGGAAAGAGGCGCGCAAAATTTGTCGATCAATTAAATCGCGCCGAGCACGGGCTCGAGCTTGGCGCGCAGCATTTGCGCGCTGAACGGGGCGATCAGGCTTGCGGCGGCGCCGGCGCGCGTGGCGCTTTGATCTTCATCGCCAAGGATGATGAAGGGCGTGGCGCTGGTGCGGGCGTCGGCGCGCGCGGCGGCCATCAGCTCAAGCCCGCTCATCGGCGCCATGTGCGTATCGGAAATGACCAGCGCATAATCCTTGACCCGCATCTTGGCGAGCGCGGTGGCGCCGTCACACGCTTCATCGATCTGGGTGAAGCCAAGCTGGCGCAACAGATTGCGCAGCACGCGGATCATGGTGTTCACGTCATCGACGATAAGGATCGGCTTTGACTCAAAAACGCCCATGGCCGCTTCGCGCTCCGCACACCCCAGGCGCTGTGTGAGGCAGGAGGCTCGCGCCGCCCGGCCGGGTGCTGCCCGGCGGCGCGAGGAACCCTGCGCTTTACGCGCCTTGTTATGGAAATACCCAGTAGCAAACACTTGAGAATTTTCGGTAAAACAGCGCTTAAGCATAGGTGAACAGGCCGGCGCGGTTCGGCCCCGCCGCAAGACTTTGGCAACAGACCCGGCTGCAATTGGGCGCACCGGGAAAGGATTTGTGAACGAACATGCGCGTGCACATGCCGCAAAGCGCCATCCCTGAGGACGCCAGAGGCTGCGCGGTGGCGCTCGGCAATTTCGATGGCGTGCATCTTGGCCATCAAGCGGTGCTCAGCGATGCGCGCGCGGCGGCGCATGGGCGCGCTAAACTTGGCGTTGTGACCTTTCGCCCCCATCCCAAGCGCTTGTTCAAACCGGACGCCGCGCCGTTTCGTTTGCAGACGCCGTTTCAGCGCGCGCGCGCGCTCAAGGCGCTCGGCGTCGATGAAGTGTTCGCCATCGGCTTTGACGCGGCGATGGCGCGCCTCTCCGACGCCGAATTCGCCGAGCGCGAATTGCGCGACCGGCTAGGCGTGACGCATGTGAGCGTCGGCGCCGATTTCCGCTTTGGGCGCGGGCGCATGGGCGATGTGGCTTCGCTGATCGCGCTGGGCAAGCAATTTGGCTTTAGCGCGCCATGCGGTGGGCGCGGTGGGCGAAGATGGCGTGCGCTATTCTTCCACCGCGATCCGCGAGGCGATTGAAGCGGGCGATATGCAGAAGGCCGCAGCGCAGCTTTCACGCCCGTTCGCCATCGAAGGCGAAGTGGTGCGCGGGTTCCAGCGCGGGCGCGATTTTGGCTTTCCCACCGCCAATGTCGGGCTCGCCGATTATGTGCGCCCGCGGCTTGGCGTTTATGCGGTGCGCGTGCGCGTGGGCGAGGATTGGTTTGACGGCGTGGCCAGCGTGGGCGTGAACCCCAGCGTGGGCGCCCTCGCCGCGCCTTTGCTGGAAGCGCATATCTTCGATTTCGATGCGGAGCTTTATGGGCAAACCATCGAGGCGGCGCTGATCGCGTTTTTACGTGATGAGGCGCACTTTTCGGATCTTGAGGCGCTGAAAGCGCAGATGGCGCGGGATGCGGAAGAGGCGCGGGCGTTGCTGGGTTAAGCGAGAGGCGAACCTCCGCCCCCTCAGTCATGCTGCGCATGACAGCTCCCCCTCACGGGGGAGCACGTGCAGTCAGGGTGTGGCGGGCGCAGGCCGCGCGGGGATTTTCACCTCGGCTTCGCCTTCGAGCACCAAGGTTTCACCGACGCGGCATTCGCAACGCAGCTTGGCGCGGCGGCCTTTTTCGATCAGCTCCACGATCTCGACGCTGGCGATCACGTCATCGCCGATGCGCACCGGCGCCATAAAGCGCAGCGTTTGTGAAATGTAGATCGCGCCCGGCCCCGGCAGGCGCGTGCCGATCACGGCGGAGATGAGGCTTGCGGTGTAAAGCCCATGCGCGATGCGGCCGCCGAACGGGGTTTGCGCGGCGAAATGCTCAGAGAGATGGATCGGATTGCGATCGCCGCTGATCTCGGCAAAGCCCACGACGTCAGAGGCGCTGACATGCTTGGTGTAGCTCTCGCGCATGCCGAGGGAGACATCTTCAAAATAGAGGGTTTGGGTTTCGGGCAATGTCATGTCGGGGTTCGGGACTCGGGTTTCGGGGTTCGGGTGGGGATACCATCCCGCGTCCCGAATCCCCAGCCCCGAATCCCGCTAGCGCCGCGCCTTGAAAAACGCGCGCAGCATTTCAGCGCTCTCTTCGGACCTGAGGCCGGTGCTGACGCTCGGGCGCCAGTGGCAGGTGGGTTGCTCGAAATAGCGCGGGCCGTGGGCGATGGCGCCGCCTTTGGCGTCCGGCGCGGCGTAGACGAGGCGGGCGATGCGGGCGGCGCTGATCGCGCCGGCGCACATGGCGCAGGGCTCAAGCGTGACGTAGAGCGTAAGGCCGGGCTTTAGCCGATAATTGCCCAGTGCTTGCGCGGCGCGGCGGATGGCGATGATTTCGGCGTGGGCGGTGGGATCGCGCAAGGCGATCGGCGCATTGGCGCCATCGGCGATCACCGCGCCGGCGGCATCGACGATCAGCGCGCCGATCGGGGCCTCGCCCGCTTCGGCCGCCCGCGCCGCCAGCGCCAGCGCGTGGCCCATGAAAGCGTCGTCGCTCATGGCTGATCGAGCAGATCGGAAACCACCTCGCCCATGGCGAGTGTTTCAAACTCAAGGATCGCCTCACGATAGGCGCGGCGGGCTTTATCGTCCGAATGACGCATGCGGGTTTCCATGGCTTTCTCCCACGCCGCCTTATCAGGCCACTGGGCGTAGGCGATATAGATTCCCTCATCGGCTCTATGCAGGCGCGAGCCCAGGCCGCCAAATTCGCGGGAAATGGCCGCTGTGCCGGCGGCCCAGGCGGCCTCGAATTGCGCGGCGAGCCCTGGTATGACGCGCCAACGATAGATCACGGCGAACATGAACGCACCTCCTCCCCCACCATCTAGCGACGGCGAGCGCGTGGCCAAGGTTTTGGCGCGCGCGGGCGTGTGTTCCCGGCGCGATGCGGAGCGGCTGATCGCCGAGGGGCGCGTGGCGGTGAACGGCGTCGTGCTCGATACGCCCGGCGTGAAGGTGACGGACGCCGATAAGATCAGCGTCGATGGCCGGCCCATCCGGGCGGCGGAGCCGGCGCGGATGTGGCGCTATCACAAGCCGGCGGGCCTCGTCACCACGCACCGCGATCCGGCCGGGCGGCCCACCGTGTTTGAGCATTTGCCGCCGGGGCTGCCGCGGGTGATTTCCGTGGGCCGGCTGGATTTGAATTCCGAGGGGCTGTTGCTGCTCACCAATGATGGCGAGATCGCGCGGCGCCTGGAGCTGCCGGCCAATGGCTGGGTGCGCCAATATCGCGCGCGCGCGTTCGGGCGCATCACCCAGGCTGAACTCGATGGGCTGCGCGATGGCATCGAGGTTGAGGGCGTGCGCTATGGCGCGATCGAGGCCGAGCTTGAGCGCGGGCAAGGCGCCAATGCGTGGATCCATGTGTCGCTCACCGAAGGCAAGAACCGCGAAGTGCGCCGCGTGCTGGAGGCGTTGGGGCTGAAAGTGAACCGGCTGATCCGCGTGCGCTACGGGCCGTTTGAGCTCGGCACGCTGGACCCTGGCGAGGCGGAGGAAATTCCGCGCCGGTTTTTGAAGGACGCGCTGGGCTAGCGCGGCGGCGCGCTGACGTGCATGGAGGTCAATTCACTGCGAACTACAGATCAAGACCAATTGGGCGCAAATTGACATGGATAACAAGTCGAAATTCTTAGAGGCGATGTGGCGTTGGACCATCATCCCGCTATTTGCCATCTTTACGATCACATCGATAGTGGTTGTCGCATCACTCATTGGATACGTCATGGGTGATGCCGACGCGCTTCAGAGCGACGCATTTAAATTTTGCTTGTTGTTCACGGCTTTCTGCATCCCGTTTTATTTCTTTCATCTTCTCATCAAGAGGATCGTGACGTTCGCCGTCTCTCGGGAAGAGTAAGGCCTTCTCGCCGATGGCAGAGAGATTCTACAGCGCCAAGGCGCGCGCCCCGCTCCAGATCATGCTCGCGCCCGCAACCACGATGCACGCAAGCGCGAGCCAGGAGAGCCAGCGGCGCCGCGCAACCGCGCGCGCGATCAGCGGCGCGGCGATGGCGGTGAGCAGCGTGGAGATCACCAGCGCAAAGCCGAGGATGAAGGCGCTGTGGCGGGAGATTGCGGCGGCGGCGATCACGCCTTCGAGCGAGATATCAGCCAGCGCCACCGCGATCAGCGCCAGCGCAAAGCCTTGCGGCGCCTCACGCACGCGATAGGCGATGCGCGGCGCCCGTAAGCGCCAGGCGGCGATGAGCGCAAGCGCGCCGCCAATCAGCAGCGCGCCGGGCAGAACGAGCGCGGAGATGGCCAGCGTGCCAAGCGCGATGCGCAAGGCAAGCGCCAGCACCAGCCCCCAAAACAACGCGGCGCGGCGGCGGCGCTCATCGGCCTGCCCGGAAATGGCGAGGCCCACGGTCAGCGCGTTATCGGCGCTGAGCGCAAGGTCGATCAGGAGCACCTGAAAAAAAGCGGCGAGATCGAGGGCGATGGTTTCCACCCTGTCGTTTCTCCTGATAGGCCCATCCCCGGTCAAGGAGCGGGCGATGCGGATTGTCGGTGGCGAGCATAAAGGCCGCGCGATTGCGGCGCCGCCAGGGCGCGACACGCGCCCCACGGGCGATCGCGCGCGCGCGAGGCGCTGTTCAACATTCTGGCGCATGCGGAATGGTCCCCCGGCGTGGAAGGGCGGCGGGTGCTGGATTTGTTTGCCGGCTCGGGCGCTTTGGGGCTGGAGGCGATGTCGCGCGGGGCGGCGTTTGCGCTTTTTGTAGAAACCGACGCGGGCGCGCGCGGGACCATCCGCGATAATATCGAGGCGCTGGGCTTGTTTGGCGCCACGCGCATCCATCGGCGCGACGCGACGGATCTGGGGCTTAAGCCTGCAGGCCTGGGCGAGCCGTTCGACCTTGTGTTTCTTGATCCGCCTTACGCCAAGGGCCTCGGCACGCGCGCGCTGGCGCGGCTGAAAGGCGGCGGCTGGATCGAAACGGGCGCGCTTGTCGTGTTTGAGTGCGGCGCGGATGAAGCGCTGGATACGCCAGGGTTTGAGGTGCTGGATACGCGCGAGTATGGCGCGGCGAAGGTGATGTTTTTACGGGCTGGGTGAGGCGCTCTCCGGCGCTCGTGCTCCCCCGCTAGGGGGAGCTGGCAGCGCGCCAGCGCTGACTGAGGGGGCGGCGCTTGTGCTTGCGCATCTTGCGCCCGCCCCTCCGTCACGCGGCTCCGCCGCGCGCCACCTCCCCCTAGCGGGGGAGGACGAAGCTCTCAGGGTTCGCGCAATTTCTCAGCGCGCTGTTTGGCGATGCGAATGATTTCATCAACGACCTCGCCGGTTGCGCGCAGCACATCGGCGTTTGTGTAGCGCAATACGCGATAGCCTTGGCTTTCAAGCCATTGCGTGCGCTCGGCGTCATAAGCGAGATTGTCAGTCATGCCATGCTGGCCGCCATCGGCCTCCACGCACAATTTCGCGCGCCGGCACTCGAAATCAATGATGTAGCGGCCCAGCGGCGATTGACGGCGAAAGGCAAGGCCCTGATAGCGCATTGGCCGCAAATAAAGCCAAAGCCGCATCTCCGCATCGGTCATGCGGCGTCGCATCGCGCGGGCGAGCGGATTGGGCATGCACAAATTCTAGCGCACCTTTTACTCTGCGTCCTCCCCCGCGAGGGGGAGGTGGCGCGCGGCGGAAGCCGCGTGACGGAGGGGCGGGCGCAGCAATCGGCAGATGACGGCGCCGCCCCCTCAGTCATCCCGGATCAAGTCCGGGATGACAGCTCCCCTAGCGGGGGAGCACGAGACGGCGGCTAATCCGTCGAAAGCTTCATCAGCACCAAGCCCGCCACGATCAGCACGGCGGCGGCGATGCGGGTGAGGCTGGCGGCCTCGCCGAGCACGAGCACGCCGACAGCGAATGCGCCAACAGCGCCAATGCCGGTCCAGACCGGATAGGCGATCGAGAGCGGCAGGGTTTTCATCGAAAGCGCGAGCAGCGCGAAGCTGGCGATCATAGCGACGAGCGTGATGAGCGAGGGCCCAAGCCGGGTGAAGCCTTCCGATTGCTTCATCGAGAACGCCCAGACGATTTCGAGCAGGCCGGCGAACGCCAAATAAATCCAGGGCATAACGGCCCTCCTTGAAGGGCCGGGCCGTCCCGGACTTAAACACCGCACCATGCGGCCGAGGGCGTGGCCTCGCTTGGCTTAAATGGGGCGCAAAGCGCCCATTTCAATCATGCGCCGACGCTCATTCGCTCGGCGTTACCGTGCGCTGTTGCAGCTCGACATTGCGCATGCGGCGCTGGGGCGCGGCGCTATCTTCGCGCAATTGCGGGGCAAGCTCCACACGCGGGCTGAGCCGGGTGTTGGTTTCGCGCGCGCAGCGTCGAGCAATTCCTGATCGGGCGCGGCGACATTGTGCGCCTCTTGCGCCTGGCGCAGCCGCTCGCACGCTTCGCGCGTGCGGCCGCTGCGATCGAGCGCGATCACAAGCTGCTGGGCGTCGGCCTGCAATTCGCGCTCAGCCGCGCGCGCGGGCGCTTGACGCGATGATTGCTCGCGCAGGCGGTACGCTTCGGCATAGCGTGCGCTGGCCGAACTCCAATCATCGCGCCGCTCGGCGATCTGGCCGAGATTGGAGACGACGGGCGCGCGCAGCACGGGCGTTTCAAGTTCGGGCAGCGCTTCTTGCAGGCGCTGTTCGGCCGCTGCGGTATCGCCGGCGCTTTGCGCCTGCACCGCCTCGGAGACAAGCGCGGCCCCGCGCGCTTCGCTGCAGCGATCGGTGCGCGCGTAAGAGCGCGAAAGCATGCGCCACACAGCCGGATCGTTGGTGGCGACGTTGGCCGCCACTTCGAGCGCGCGCTGGCCGAGCGGGCTGTCGTTCGCTTCACCGACCGAGCCGCACAGCAGATAGATCTGATCGCGCAGCGGATCGTCGGGGTTGTTTTGCGCGTAGGTCCAGAGCGTTTGCATCACCGCGTCCCTGGTTTCCGGCTGGCTCATCTGCGCGACAGCCAGGCGCACCTCGGCGCTGGAATGCTGCGAGAGCGCGGCAAAGGCGGTGCGATAGGTTTCGCTCGCATCGTTCTGGAACGAGGCCAGCGAAGCCTCCACCGGCGCGCCATCGCTCACCGCGCCGCGCATTTCAGGCCCTTCAGCGACCATCGGCGATGGCGCGCTATCGGTGCTGGACACCTCGCCCAGCGCGCCGGCCTCAAGGATTTGCGCCAGCTGGATCGCCTGCTCGGGCGTGAGCTGGCCTTCGGCCAGAAGCCGCAGCAATTCGGCGCGCAGATCGGCCTGCGTGACCTCGGTTTTCGGCGGATCGAACAGATAGCGCCCGCCCGCGGCGATGCCGATCACCAGCGCAATCACGGTGAGCACCGAAACCAGCCGCACGCGCGCCATCAGCTTGCGCCGCTTGCGCGCGATCTCGGCGGAGTTCACATCCCGCCCCTCGATCTTGGCTTTCAGCGCCTCTTCGAGAATCTGCATTTGCGGGGCGTTTGAGCCGCCGTTCCATTTGGTGAAATCCTCGGCCTGAAAGGCGCCGAAGCCGAGCGGCAGCTGCACGTTATCGAGCAGCACGGGCACGAGCCGGCCCTGATCGCGGGCGCGGCCCGCCTCATCGCGCACGAAGGTGGAATTGGTGGAGCTTTGCGTCCAGACGACGATCACCGCCTTGGCGTTTTTCAGCTCACGCTCGATGACGGCGGTATAATCCTGGCCCGACGCGAGCGAGCGATCCCACCACACTTTGAAGCCGCGCTGCTGCAGCGCGTCGGCGAGCGGGCGAACGCGGCCGCGATCCTCGCTGGCGTAGGAGATGAAAACGTCAGCCATGGCGTTGCCTACCCTTCGCGTGTTTCTCGCGCGCGTCCCTCGCCCTTCATAAGAGGGTTAACAGGCGGCGGGAAGATGGCGCGGGGCGATTGTTTTGGGGAGAGCGGAACGAAAAGCGGAAATTATTCCGTAGATTCAAGCGGCGGCGAGGATGAGGGGCGGCGAGGGGTTTCATCGTCTGCCTATGCGTTCCGCCGAAACCACAATCGGCTCAGCCGGAACGCTGCCTTCGCCGCAGAGCATGCGCGCGCCGGCGACGGCGTCGCTGAGCCCCGCCTCCACATTGGCGCGCATCGGCAGCATGCGGAATTCCACTGGGTAGCTCAGCGCCACCGGCGCGGGCAGGTTTTGATAGGCTTCATAGGAGGCGACGGTGAGCCGTCTCTGCTCAGCCATGCCGATGGCGACAGCGCCAAAGCCGCTGCGGCGCGGCCATTCATGCGCCACCTCACAGCTGAGCGTGCGGTCCGCGCGCGGGGTGCAGCACAAATGCGCCATGCCCGATTGCCCGCGATCAAGCATGCGCGGCGGCACGATCCGCCCAACCGGCGGCCCATCAGCGACACGCTCATAAGACGGACGAAACGGCGCGGCTTCGGGCGGATCCGCCTGCTGCGCCAAGGACGCGCCCGAGGCGCACGCAAGCGCCGCCACGATAATTGCCGCGATGCGCATGCGCCTCCCCTCCAACGAGCTGCGCGGATTTTTGCATCGAACCTGCGGAAAATCCAGCCTATAGCACCGCCCATGCCCACGCCCGCCGCTCCCACCATTTTTGTCGATGCCGACGCCTGCCCGGTGAAAGAGGAAGTTTACAAGGTGGCGCGGCGCTGCGGGTGCGCGGTGATCGTGGTGGCGAATGCGTACATGCGCACCCCGCCGGATGTGCAATTTGCGCTGGTGGATGCGGGCGCGGATGCAGCCGATGATTGGATCGCCGAACGCGCGCAAAAAGGCGACATCGTCATCACCAATGACATTCCGCTGGCGGACCGCGCGCTGAAAGCTGGCGCGCTGGCGCTGGGGGCGACGGGGAAAGAATTCACCCCCGCCTCGATCGGGCGCGGCGTTGGCGCAGCGCGAGCTGATGGAGCATTTGCGCTCCTTCGGGGAAGGCGGCGGCGGGCCAAAGCCGTTTTCCGCGGCGGATCGCTCACGCTTTTTATCGGCGCTGGACGCGGCCGTGCATAAGGCGAAGAGGCTGCGCTGATTATTCGGCGGCGACGCGGGCGCGGAGCTGATCATCCGCAATCGCATTGACGGCGACCGAGCCGATAATGCTGCGCACGCCGGGGCGGCCGTTGCGCACGAACACGACGAATTCCTCCCCCACAGCGCCGCGCACAGCATCGCCCCCGCCGACAGGCGCGCAGCTGATGAATTCGGTGTAGCGCACATGGAACGGGCGCGCGGGGCCTGAGCCCTTGAGCCAGCGCACCGGGCGCAGCGTGGGGCGTGGGGTTTCACCGTGATCGCCGAGCGGCACGACTGCGCCCGTGCGCACAACGCGGGCGATCAGCACCGATTGGGAATTTTCCCAGGCTTCCCGCTGCATGCGGGCGCGGAAGGCGAAATCTTCGGCGGCTTGCGCAGCGCGCACCTCCTCCAGCCGCAGCTGATAGGCCTCATCGCTTTCGCCTTCCATTTGCGACGGCGGCGGCATGGGCATGCACGCGCGCGCCGCGCCGGGCGCGATCAGCGCCAGCGCGAGAACAAAAACCGCAAGCCAGCGCCGACGCATAGCAATCCCCCAATGCAAGGCGTCACTAGACGCGCGGCGGCGAAGGCCGTCAACAAGATCGGAGACAAAGCCGCGCCGGCGAAACGCGCTGAGCATTCACGATTTCAAAAAACGCAGCAGCTTCTCCGCGTCCTCCCCCGCGAGGGGGAGGTGGCGCGTGCGCAGCACGCGACGGAGGGGTGGGCGCGAACATCGGCAAGCCGCGGCGCCGCCCCCTCAGTCAGCTTCGCTGACAGCTCCCCCTAGCGGGGGAGCACGCGCTGCCAGTAGCGCCCCGCCTCACCGCTCGATGAACAAGCTCGCCGGGTGCTCCAGCATGCCTTTGACGCGCTGGATGAAGGCGGCGGCGTCATAGCCATCGACCACGCGGTGATCGAAGGAGGAGCTTAAGTTCATCATCTTGCGCACGACGATGGCGCCATTCTTCACCACCGGGCGTTCGACCAGCTTGTTGACGCCAATGATCGCCACCTCGGGGTGATTGATCACCGGGGTCGTGACAATGCCGCCCAGCGCGCCGAGCGAGGTGATGGTGATGGTGGAGCCTGAAAGCTCTTCTTTCGTGGCGGTGTTGGCGCGCACGGCGGCGGCGAGGCGCGAGACCTCGGCCGCGCTATCCCACACATCGCGCGCTTCGGCATGGCGGACGACAGGCACGATCAGGCCGTTATCGGTTTGCGTGGCGATGCCGATATCGACATTGTCGTGCCGATAGACGACGCCCTGCTCATCATCAAAGCGCGCGTTGATCTGCGGGAAATCCGGCAGCGCCAGCACAAGCGCACGCATCAGGAACGGCAGCAAAGTGAGCTTGGGCTGATCGTTGCGCTTGGTGGCGTTCAGATGCGCGCGGAGCTCTTCAAGTTCGGTGAGATCAGCTTCTTCGACATAGGCGAAATGCGGGATACGGCGCTTGGCGTCCTGCATCTTTTCCGCGATTTTGCGGCGCAGGCCGATGATCTTCACCGGCTCAACGCCATTCTTCTGCGCCAGCGCATTGCTTGGGCGCGCGCCCACGGCGGGCACGAGCACGGCGTCGAGATCCTCATGCGTCACGCGGCCGTCAGGGCCTGTGCCGCGAATTTGGCTAAGCTCCACGCCCAGTTTTTGCGCGCGCGCGCGCACGGCGGGCGAAGCAAGGCCGGACCATTCGCGCACCGCCGGATCGGACGCGGCGGGCTTGGCCACCGCTTGCGACGGCGGCGGCTTGGGCGGCGATGATGCGCCCTTGGGCATGGCGGCGCTGGGCACGGAGACGGCCTTAGGCGCGGCGCCGGCCATCGCAGCCTGCACGGTTTCCTCGGACCAGACAGCGCCCGATTGGGCTTTAAGGCGCGGTTTTTCGGTTTTGGGCGGTGGCGCTTGTTTTTCCGCTCCCCCGCTTGCGGGGGAGCTGTCACGCGGAGCGTGACTGAGGGGGGGGGCTGGCGCACTTCCCCCCTCCGGCTCGCTCCGCTCGCCACCTCCCCCGTGAACGGGGGAGGATTCCTCCGCTTCAGTCTCAAACACCACAATCGGCGAACCGACGGCGGCCATGTCGCCGGCTTCGCCATTGATCTCAACCACCTTGCCAGCGACGGGGGATGTCATTTCCACCGTGGCCTTATCGGTCATCACATCGACGAGCGGGGCATCCTCGGCCACGACATCGCCCACGCGCACATGCCAGGCGACGATTTCGGCTTCGGCCGTGCCCTCGCCCACGTCGGGCAATTTGAAAACGAACTTGCCCATCGGCGTCAGCCCTCCATCGCGCGGCGCATGGCTTTGATCAGCCGCGGCGGGGGTTGGGAAATACTCCCATTCAAGCGCGTGCGGATAGGGCGTCATAGCCGGTCACGCGCTCGATGGGCGCTTCAAGGTGATAGAAGCAATGCTCCTGCACAAGCGCGGTAAGCTCCGCGCCATAGCCGGAGGTACGGGTGGCTTCATGCACGATCACGCAGCGCCCGGTTTTGCTGACCGATTGCACGATGGCTTCGATATCGACAGGCACAAGCGTGCGCAAATCGATCACCTCCGCATCGATGCCGCTATCTTCGGCGGCGGCGAGCGCGACATGCACCATCGTGCCATAAGCCAGAATGGTGAGATCCGCGCCCTCGCGCACCACGTTCGCTTTGCCGAGCGGGATTTTATAATAGCCCTCCGGCACCTCGGAGGCCGGGTGTTTGGACCAGGGGCTGACGGGGCGATCGCGGCGGCCATCGAACGGGCCGTTATACACCCGCTTGGGCTCAAGGAAGATGGTGGGATCATCATCTTCGATGCAGGCGATGAGCAGGCCCTTGGCGTCATAGGGCGTGGACGGGATCACGGTTTTGAGGCCCGCCACATGCGTGAACAGCGCCTCGGGGCTTTGGCTGTGGGTTTGCCCGCCATAGATGCCCCCGCCATAGGGCATGCGCACCGTCATGGGCACGGTGTAATCGGCGGCGGAGCGATAGCGGATGCGCGCCGCTTCCGAGACGAGCTGATCGTAAGCGGGATACACATAGTCCGCGAACTGGATTTCGATCACAGGGCGCAGGCCATAGACGGCCATGCCGATGGCTGTCGCGGCGATGCCGCATTCGTTGATCGGCGCATCAAAGCAGCGGCGGGCGCCGTACTTTTCCTGCAAATGCTCGGTGACTTTGAACACGCCGCCGAAATAGCCCGCATCTTCGCCAAAGGTGAGCACTTTGGGATCGCGATCGAGCATGGTGTCGAGCGCGGAATTGAGGGCTTGGATCATGGTCATGGAAGGCATGGCTACGCGCTCCCTGAAGCGCGGAGCGAAGCAAGCTCGTCATTCCGAGGCTCAGCGAAGCTGAGAACCCGGAACCCAGGGGCAAACGCACGGCGCTTTGTCACCCCCTGGGTTCCGGCCCGCGCTTCGCGCGACCGGAATGACGAGGTGGAGGAACGTTCGACGGGAGGGCTCACGATTCCACCTCTTCGTGCTGGGCGCGCAGGCGCCAATCCATGTCTTTGTAGACGTCCTGGAACATCGACTCGCGGCTGTGTGCGCCTTCAACGCCCAGCACGCCCACCTTCTCAGCCTCGCGGCCGGTTGTGCGCACGTGCTCTGCGCAGTCTTCCTGGAGCTTTTTATGCTCCTCCTCGCTCCATTCGCCGATGGAGATGAGGTGATCTTTCAGCCGCGCGATGGGATCGCCCAGCGGCCAGGCCTTGGCTTCATCGGCGGGGCGATAGCGGGAGGGATCGTCTGATGTCGAGTGCGGGCCGCCGCGATAGGTGAAGTGCTCGATCAAGGTGGGGCCAAGATTGGAGCGCGCGCGCTCGGCCGCCCATTGGGTGGCGGCGTAGACGGCGAGGAAATCGTTTCCATCCACCCGCAGCGAGGCGATGCCATAGCCGACGCCGCGCGCCGCGAAGGTGGTGTTTTCCCCGCCGGCGATGCCTTGGAAAGAGGAGATGGCGTATTGGTTGTTGACGACGTTGATGATCACCGGCGCGCGATAGACCGAGGCGAACGTCATCGCCGCATGGAAATCGCCCTCGGCGGTGGAGCCCTCGCCCAGCCAGGCGGCGGCGATGCGGGTATCGCCGGAATAGGCCGAGGCCATGGCCCAGCCCACCGCTTGCGGCACTTGGGTGGCGAGATTGCCGGAGACAGTGAAGAACCCGTCCTTCTTGGACGAATACATGATCGGCAATTGCCGGCCCTTCATCGGATCTTCGGCGTTGGAATAGATCTGGTGCATCATGTCCACGAGCGGATAATCGCGCGCGATCAGAATGCCCTGCTGGCGATAGGAGGGAAAACACATGTCGCCGCGGTCGAGCGCCATGGTCTGCGCCACCGCGACCGCCTCTTCGCCGAAGCTTTGCATGTAGAAGCTGGTTTTGCCCTGGCGCTGGGCGCGGTGCATGCGATCATCGAACGCACGCGTCAGCGCCATGTATTTGAGGCCGCGGCGCAGCGTTTCGGCGTCGAGCCGCGGATGCCAGGGGCCAAGGGCTGCGCCTTTGAGATCGAGCACGCGGATGAGCCCGTAGGCGAATTCGCGCATCTCCACCGCGCTTGCGTCCACGTCCGGGCGCGGGGTGTCGCCCGGTTCGGGAAAGCTCCAGCCGCTGAAATCGGGCTTATCGCCGGGGCGCGTGCGCGGCGCAGGAATATGCAATTCAAGCGCATTGGATTTACGGGGGCTCATGCGCGCTCCTTGGCGTGATGGGCGATTTTCTGGCGGACGATGGCGTCAGCGGCGATGTGCGGCGAAACGCCTTCGGCTTTGGCGGCTTCAATCACGGCGACAACGCGCGGGGCGATGGCTTCCACGCGCGCGCGCACGGCTGCTTCGCTTTCGCCCAGATATTCAGCCGAAACGCTGATGATGCCGCCGGCATTGACGACGTAATCGGGCGCATAGGTGATGGCGCGGGCAACCAGGCGCGCGCCATCTTCTTCCGTTTCGAGCTGATTGTTGGCTGCGCCGCAAATGATGGGCGCCGCCAGTTCGGGGATGGCGCGCGCATTCAGCCCCGCGCCGAGCGCGCAGGGGGCAAAGAGATCGGCCTCGATGGCGTGGATGCGCTCAACCGGGGCGGTTTGCGCGCCCAACGCTTCGGCGCGCGCAAGATTTTGCATGTTCACGTCCGCGACGATCAGCTTTGCACCCTCTTCGGCCAGCAGCTTGCAGAGGCCAAAGCCGACAGCGCCAACGCCCTGCACAGCCACGGTGCGGCCCGCGACAGAGCCGCCAAGCAGCGCTTTCACGGAAAGAAAAACTCCGAGCGAGGTCCACGGCGACGGATCGCCGCCCGCCTGGCCGCCCTCTTTCGGGATGCCGGCGACATAAGCTGTGCGCGTTTTGATGGCGCGCATATCGGCCACCGTGGCCCGACATCTTCGGCCGCGATATAGCGCCCGCCGAGCGCCTCCACCTGCTCGCCGAATTTTTCAAAGCAGGCTTGGCGATCGGGCCCATCTTATAAAGCACGGTTTTTGCCGCCGCCGAGCGGCAGATCGGCCATGGCGTTTTTATATGTCATCCCGCGCGAGAGGCGCAGCGCGTCGGTGAGCGCATCGGCTTCGCCATTGGGATAGGTCCAGATGCGGCAGCCGCCCGCGCCGGGGCCAAGCACGGTGGAATGGATGGCGACAAAGCCGGCGAAGCCAAGCGCTTCATCGCCCACCGCGACCACATCTTCATGGCCGTCAAAAGAAGGATGGGATTTCCAATTCAAGGTCACGGGATCGCCTCGTTGAAATAGAGCGCGCGCGCATAGCGCATCGGCGGGGAGCCGAAAGAGAGCAGCCGGTCATGGTAGCTTTTGAGATTGAAATCGGCGCGCGCCTTCGCGGCCGCGCGGGTTTCAATATGCTCCTGATAGCCGACGAAATAGGTGGAGAGCTGGGTGAAGGAAAGCTGCGCGCGCCGCCACTTGCCGGCCGCTTCCCGCTCTTCCTGGAAAGCGGTGTGCACGAGAAGATGCATCATCTCCTCTTCGCGCATGCCGTCCACATGGATGGCCTGGTCGATGATGGAATTGGTGATGGTGCGCAAAAGCACTTTGAGCTGGGAAAGATGATAAAGATGATCGCCGGCGCGGAAGCCCTCTTCGATCATCACCTGCTCAGCATAAACCGCCCAGCCTTCGACGAACGAGCCTGAGCTCAGCACCGCGCGCAGCGTCGAGGGATACGAGTTCGCGTGCCAGAGCTGCACGTAATGGCCGGGCGAGCTTTCGTGCACGGCGATGTCGAGAATGCCGCGATTGTTATATTCGCGCAGGAAGCTGGTGGTTTGTTCTTCGCTCCAGCCATCGGGGATGGGCGAGACCGCATAGAAGCTGCCAAGATCACGCTCCAGCGGGCCCGGCGCATCGAGATACGCCACCGCAAAGCCGCGCTGGAATTCCGGCATCAGGATCACGCGCACCGGCTCGGGCGGCATGGAGATGATCTCGCGCGCATGCAGGAAGGCGTCGGCCTCGGCCACGCCTGCGGTGGCGACAGCGACAAGCTGATCGGGCGCGGGCCGATCATCGGCGGCGAGATCAAGCGCGGCGCGGATGGCGGCTTGCTGCTGCGCTTCGGTGGGGTTTTCCGGCGTTTCCGGCGCGCCTGGATGGCCGGCGAGCGCGAGCTTGGAGATGCGGTACATCTCAGCGCGCACCGCGAGCACCGCCGCATCGGCGCGCTGGCGAATATCGGCGCGGGTGAGATCGCTTTGCAGCGTGAAGGCAAGCTGCGTATCGAACACCTCGGCGCCGACGCGGAACTCGCCTTGCGCTTGCGGCACAAGCGTTGTGTCGATCCAGGCTTGATGCGCATCCACCGCAGCGTTGAAAGCTTCGGCCGCGCGCTCAAGCCGGCGGCGCTTGAGGCCGAAAGCGCACCCGCGTGCGGCAGGATCATGCCGGAGACAATGCTCTTGAGCCCGCGATTCTGCGCCGCATAAGTTTCCGCATGCGTGAGCGGCACGCGGCCGGGCTGCAATTGCGCACGCGCCTGGGCGAAGATCGCGGGAATGCGTTCCATGCGCGCGGTTGCGTTTTCCAGGCGCTGCGGCAGCGGCGCGAACTCGCGCGCCATCAGGCTGTAAAGCGCCCCGCCGGCGATGCTCTGATAGGAGAGCGGATTCCACGCCCAGCTTTGCAGCGCTTCGCTGCGCCAAACATCGCCGCGCAGATTGTTGGCCAGCAGCGCGTAATCCACCTGATTGGCGCGCGAGAGCTGGTTGCGGTCAATGCCTTCAAGCGCGGCAAGGGTTTCGCGCGTAAAAGCGCAAGCTGGCGGCGCGGCCTGCGGGGCTGACATCATCAACCCGATCATCGAAGCGGTGATCGCCGATGCCGGTGGCGCTGACGGGCGAAAAGCGCATCGAGCGATCCAGCCAGCGGGCGGCCAGCGCCTCGAACGCACGGTCAGCGCGGGTGCTCTCTTGAGCAAAGGCCGGGGTGAACGGCGCGAGCGCGGAGGCTCCAAAAGCAGCGATCACCCAGCGGCGGTTGGCTTTCATGGAATGCTCCTAGGCGCCGCAGCGGGGCACTCACCCTGCGTTCGGCGCGCGCACCATAGCCAAGGGCGCAGTTTCCGCAATATGGGGCTCAAGCGTGGAATTATTGGCCAAATCGGCCTGTCGTTTCAGGTAAAATAATCCACAGATTATAAAATGTAGGCATAATATTGCCGCGCGACGACGCTTTGCCGCCCAAACGGCGCTTGTACGGCGCCTGTAAAGTCGCAGCTCGCCTCAGCGCCGCATCGCACTCATGTTGGCTGTCGATGCTGAAGATCGCCTCCTATCTCGGCTGGAAGGTCGATTTCGCGCGCCCTCGGGGCGCGGAGGCCTATTGCGCGCCGGATTCGGTGTCGTGGCGGGTGTTCAAAAACCCGGTGGCGCTGGGCGTTGGCGGGGTGGCGGCGGTGCTGCTGGAATTTGCCGATCCGCGCATCCGCTCGGGCGTTTGGGATCACTCGACTTACAAGCAAGACCCGATTGGCCGCTCCGAACGCACGGCGATGGCGGCGATGGTGGGCGTTTACGGCCCCAAGCATGCGGCAGAGCGCGTGATCGCCGGCGTCACCAACATGCATGCGCGCGTTGAGGGGCAAACGCCCGCGGGTGAAACCTATCGCGCGCTGGATGCGCCGCTGCTCGATTGGGTGAGCGCCACCGCCTCTTACGGGTTTCTCACCGCTTATGATCGCTTCGTCGCGCCGCTGAGCGAAGCGGAGAAGCGCCGCTTTTACGCCGAGAGCGAGCCTGTGGCGCGGCTTTACGGCGTCGAGAACCCAATCCGCTCCGATGCGGATTTCGCGGCGATGACGGAGGCGCTGCTGCCGCGCTTTGAAGCGCATCCGATCATTTCGGAATTTCTTGGCGTCGTGCAGTCGGGCCCCGGCGCGCTTGGCTTGCCGAAAAATTTGCGCCGGCTGATGGCGCGCGGCTCTGCGGCGATTTTGCCCGCTTCCGTGCGCGAGATATTGAAGCTTGGCGCAAGCTACGATCTTTCGCCCATGGACGGCCGGCTGCTGCGCGGGCTCGGCGCTCTGGCCGAACGCGTGCCGGTGCTGAGCGCGCCGCCTGCGCAAGCGTGCCTGCGCCTGGGCCTGCCGGCGGATTTTCTCTACCGAAGCGGCCCCGCCCAAACACGCGCCCTCGCCCGCACGCGCAGCGCAAACGGCCGCAGCCTTTAGCGCCACAGCTCTGTTCGCATCGGCATGGTGGAGATGGCGCGCCCGTTCGGACAACGCCCGAACAAAACCCAAAACAGGGCGCGGCGTTTCGACGAAGGAGTTATGGCGCGCCCGAAGAGATTCGAACTCCTGACCCCCAGATTCGTAGTCTGGTGCTCTATCCAGCTGAGCTACGGGCGCGAAGGGCGCGTGCATAGCGTCCGGTTCGGGCGCTGGCAAGCAGCTTAGGCAAGATCGCGCCAGGCGGAGGCGCCGCCGAGGCTCGCCGCCTCGAACACCCCGCGCGCCACCGCCCGCGCCAGGCAATCGGCGGCCAGCGCGCCAAAGCGGGCCAGCGCCAGCGGGCGCGGCTCCGGGCATGGCCGGGCGGCGATGGAGAGCGCGAACACCACGTCCCCGTCGAACGGGGCGAACACCGGGCGAATGGCGCGGGCGAGCCCGGCGCTGGCCATCTGGGCGATGCGCTTGGCTTCGGCGGGGGTGAGCGCGGCGTCGAGCGCGATGCAGGCGATGGTGGTGTTGGCGCGGGGCGCCGGGTTGAGCTTGGCGCCGGCCCAATCTTCAAGGTCAAAGCCGCCGGGCGCGGGCGCAACGCCGCCAAATTCGCCATTCACCTCAAACGGATGCGCCCAGAAGGCGCGGGAATTCGGCATGGTGGCCGCGCCAAAGCAGTTCACTGCGGCGAGCGCGGCGATGGTGAAGCCGTCGGCGGTGACGATGGAGGCCGAGCCCTGCCCGCCCTTGAGCGCGCCGGCCAGCGCGCCATACCCGGCGCCCGCATTGCCGAGCGGGACGGCGCGGCCGCGGGCGGCGTAGGCGGCGCGGCCGAGGGCGTTATAGGGCGGGGTCTGGCCCCAGGCCTTATCGCCGCCATTGGCGAGATCATACAGGATGGCGGCCGGGATCACCGGCGAGGGCGGCGCGCCCGGCTGGGGGGATCAGGGCATAGCCCCGCCCCTCCGCGCCCATGGCGGCGGCCACGCCGTCAGCAGCCCCGAGCCCGTAGACCGAGCCGCCCGAGAGCACGATCGCATCCACCGCATCGACCAGATTTTCCGCCGCCAGCGCGTCGGTTTCGCGCGTGCCGGGCCCGCCCCCGCGCACGTCCACGCCAGCGACCGCGCGCTGATCGGGCACGATGACGGTAACGCCGGTGCGCGCGGCCTCATCGTGCGCGCAGCCGATGGTGAGGCCGGGCGCGTCAGCGAGGGAATTGGCGGGGCCAGGATGTGACATGAGCCCATATGGCGCGCAGACGCAGCCAAGGCAAAGCGGAGCTGAGGGGTTTTCTCTCGCCAAGCGCGGCGTGTAGGTAGGTGTGATGACTCACACCAAGACTGCTTTCGCGCGCTTCGGCGCTTTGGTTATGGCGCTGATGCTGGCCGCGTGCGTCAGCACGCAAACGCCGGGCGCAACGCAAGGCCAAACCGCAGCGCCGCCTCCGCGCGGCGAAGCGATGGCGACGGCGGCGAGCCCCTACGCGGTGCAGGCGGCGCTGGCGATGCTGGAAGCTGGCGGCAGCGCGGTGGATGCGGCGATCGCGGCGGAACTGGTGCTGGGGCTGGTGGAGCCGCAGAGCTCCGGCATTGGCGGGGGCGGGTTTTTGCTGTTCTACAATGCGCAGGATCGGCAATTGAGCGGCTATGACGGGCGCGAGCGCGCGCCCGCGGGCGCCAGCCCTTCGATGTTTCTCGACAATCGCGGCCGGCCGATTGCGTTTCTCGATGCGCAGGCCAGCGGCCGCGCGATCGGCGCGCCATCGCTGTTGCACATGCTGAAGCTGGCGCATGAGGATCATGGGCGCCTGCCCTGGGCGCGGCTGTTTGAGCCGGCGATGCAATTGGCGCTGGAAGGGTTTGAGGTGTCCCCGCGTTTGGCGACGCTGATCAGCGCCTATGCCGAGCGCGGGCGGCTGCGCGCCGATTTCGGCACGCGCGGCTATTTCTTCGATCGGGACGGCAATCCGCTGCAAGCGGGCGCGGTGCTGCGCAATCCGCAATATGCGCTGACGCTGCAAGCATTGGCCGAGCATGGCCCGCAAGCGCTCACACAAGGCCCGATCGCGGATGCGATCGTGGCCGCCGCCCAGCGTAATCCGCGCGGCGGCTCGCTGACGCTTGCGGATTTGCAGGCGGTGGAGGCGCGGCGGCTGGAGCCGGTGTGCGGGGCCTATCGCGTCTATCGCGCCTGCACTGTGGGCCCGCCCAGTTCCGGCAATGCGGTGCTGGCGATCCTTGGGCTTTATGAGCGCGCGCGCCCGCAACCGGGCGGGCTGGACAACGCCGATGATTGGTCCGCCTTCCTGTGGGCGAGCCGCCTCGCCTACGCCGACCGCGACCATTACATGGCCGATGATGCGTTCGCGCCGATGCCGACGCGCGAATTGATCGCGCCTGCTTATCTCGATGAGCGCGCGCGGCTGATCGATCTTGCGCGCGCGCCGACCAGCACCCCGGCCGGCATGCCGGCCGGGCCTGAGCTCTATGAGCGCTGGGGCCGCTCAGGCGGGGATGACAGCGGCACGACGCATCTTTCGATCGTCGATAGCTGGGGCAATGCGGTTTCGCTTACGGCGACGATCGGATCCGGCTTTGGCGCGCAGCGCATGGTGGGCGGATTTTTGCTCAACAATCAGCTGACGGATTTTTCGTTCGAGCCTTCGCTCAACGGCTTGCCGGTGGCTAATGCGGTGGAGCCGCGCAAGGCGCCGCGCTCTTCGATGTCGCCGATGATCGTGCTCAATCAGGATGGCTCGCTTGAGCTGGTGATCGGCTCGCCGGGCGGCTCGGCGATCATTGGCTATGTGGCGCGCGCCACCATCGGCATCCTCGATTGGGGGCTCGGCGTGCAGCAGGCGATCGACGTGGGCAACGCCACCGCGCGCGAGGCGCCCGCGCGCATCGAAGCCCCGCGCATGCCGGCCGGCGTGCTGCGCGCGCTGACAACGCGCGGCTGGACAGTGCAGGAAAGCGCGCTGGAAGCGAGCGGCCTGCACGCGATCCGCGTCACGCCGCAAGGGCTCGAAGGCGGCGCCGATCCAAGGCGCGATGGGATTGTGGGGCGCTTGCCGGCGGAAGCGCCGACGGCGGTTGAGGCAACCGGGCCATAAGATCGACCGCGCGCTTAAAGAGTCACCATAACACCTTAAGTCTCTTCCTGAGGTCGCGCTGACGCAGAAGCGATCTTTATTGGCACGCGTCTTAGCGCCACGGTGCGCCCGGTATGTCGATCCCATATGTACCTAAGCCTGGGACGCATGCGCGCGTATGCCCATTCTGAAAATCTGCCTTGCGCAGGCGTGTTGCGATATCCGGTGTCTGCTGCAACAGTCCACGCGCCGCCTCCAAACCCTCCGTCTCGATACGCAAACCAAAGGGCGCCGGCGGAACATAAACGTCCGTTTGGAGAGCGCCCGCTTGCAGATAGACTTCGCCAATGTACACGACATCGCCAGCTACGGCGCTAAAACCTGGCGCGCCATAACAGAATTGCGCGCCGGGAATGTTCCCGCCAGCAGAGGCGTTTGACAAAACGTAAGTGTTGGCCGGCACAATAAAGGCAAAGGTTTGAGTTTGCGTCGCGCGCGACATGACTGCTGCAAACCAGGGCAAGTCCGACCTCTGGCGCACCCCCATCGGGACTGAAGTTTGCCCATGGAACATTACAAATGGCGGAGGCCTTTCTCGATTCGGTCCGCTCAAAGTTAACAGCACTAGAGCTTCGTTTGGGCCAAGTGTGATTGGGGAAATGCTTTCAAGCGCGCTCAGGCGCCCTCGCGTGGTAAGCGGGTCCGAGCTGCCGGAGGAATACACAGGCCGACGCGGCGTTGCAATTGGCGCGTCGTTCTCAGAAGTGATCCAATATGAGTTTCCCCAATGTCGCGCCAAGGTTCCTTCGCTGGGGGTGTCGGCGCTGATCAAGGCCATCTTTGCAGCTTCATTCATGGCTTCAAACCGCCTGAGGAAAGCCGACAGGGAGGGAATCTGGCGCTGTAAAACGACGATACCCGCGCGCTATCATACAATCGTCAGTGCGGGTACGTAGCGGACCTGCCTGTATCACCATGTCCGCCAGACTGCCGGGCCTTACAACACCCCTAAAATTCGATCCCGCCTGGACGGCCACCGCTACAGCGCGACACTGGGCCAAGTCGTCAGTGTATTCGACGAGCGCGACGCTTGGTCGATTGTAAAACCAAGCCATGTCGTCGGCGTCCAAAGCATTAGGCGCCATCGGCCCTGCCGAAGCCGCGCTTGCGCTCAGCGCAATGCACAAAGTCGCAATGGCGAATTGCTTAAACATGCCCCACCCCCACAGTTGCAAATAGAGTATGTTAGGAAAGGGTGACACCCTACTTATACTTAGAGTGACGCACACTCTTTTTCCCGCGCCCGCACCCCGCGCGTTGCGCTTCACCCCGGAAAGAGTGACACGGACGGAAAGGGAAAGAGTGCCTAAAGGGAAAGAGTAACATACTCTTTTTCGTGCGCCGGCGCCCGCGCCGCCACCATCGCCCCTCACCCCGCCGGCAGCGTGATCCGAAACGTCGCGCCTTCGGCGCCGTTGCGGGTGAGTTCGAGTTCGCCGCCCATGGCGCGCGCCAGTTCGCGTGAGATGGCAAGGCCCAGGCCAGTCCCGCCCGCTTCGGGCGCGGCGGAGACGAACGGCTCAAACAAGCGCTTGCGCAAATTGTCCGGCACGCCCGGCCCGCGATCCACCACCTCGATCTCGCAGCGGCCCTCGATGCGCAGGCCGCGCACGGTGATGAGCTTATCGCGCCGCGCATGGCCGCTCATCGCTTGAGCGGCGTTGCGCGTGAGATTGTTGATGATGCGGTGCAGATGTTCGGGATCGGCGATGGCGGCGAGGCCCTTGTCGATCTCGATGCGCGCGGCCACGCCCTCAAACCCGAGCAGCGCGTCCGAGAGCGCCTCTTCAGCCACCGGGGCGATCTCGACACGGCGCAGCTCCGGCGCTTTTTCATCGGCGCGGCCGTATTTCAGCGTCGAGGCGGCAAGGCCGGCGGCGCGGTCGATGGTGCGCTCAAGCCGCGGCGCAAGGCGGCGCACATCGGGATCTTCGGAGCGGCCAAGCCGATCAGCCACCAGCTGCGCGGTGGAGAGCATGTTGCGTAAATCGTGGCCGATGCGCGCCACCGCCCCGCCGAGCGCGGCCAAGCGTTCGCGCTGCTTAAGCGCATTGCGCACCTGCTCGGCCATGTCGGCGGCCGCGCGCTGGGCGCGGCCGATCTCATCGGCGCGCGCGCTGCGCGGGAAATTGATCGACACATCCTCGGGCCGATCGCGGAATTGCTCGATGCTGCGGGTAAGATCATGCATCGGGCGCACGAACAGCATGGTCAGCGCGAAATAGATCGCAGCGCCGGCTAGCAACAGAACCAGCGTGGAGAACAGCGCAAAATCCTTGGCGAACTTGTTCATCGCGCGCTTGAGCGCCTCCTCGCGCAGCACGATCTCGATGAATTGGCCGCTTTCAAAGCGCGGGCGCGCGCGCGCACCTGCAGCACGCGTCCATCCGGCGCGAGCCAGGTTTGAAACGCCCACCAAAACCGCTCAGCATCGGAGGCGCGGGTATAGTCATAGGTGATGAGAACGCCGCGCGGCGGCGTTTCAAAGCTTTCGAGCAGCAACACGCGCTCGCCCGCGCGCTGCAGCGCCGCGCGCAGCACGCCGGCATTATCGAGCAATTCGGTTTCCAGCGATTCCGCGATGGCGAAATCGGGCGACCCCTCCAGCGCCAGGGCGGCGATCTGCGAAAGGTTCATCCGCTCGCGCAGCCAGGTTTCGTGGAAGGTGGCCATCGCCGGGGCGAAGATCATGACGTTGCCGGCCAGGATCGCCAGCAGCGTCAGCCCCAGCAGCTTGCCCGCCAGGCTCTCGACAAAGGCCCGCAGCGCCCGCCAGGGCTTGGAAAGAGGGCCAGGGGCGCGCGGTTCAGGCATCGGCCCCCTGACTTAAAGCGTCGGGACTTAAATGCGACCTACATTATGGATCAAACGCCGTGTCGCATCCAAGCGGTTCTGTCGTGGCGGGAGACATTCCGTCCGCGAATTCATGTGGCGGTTTGGCCCTACCCGGTTAAGCTGTGGATAGCGCCGGTTCCCTCCCCCTCCCCCAAGCCGGCGCGGAGCCGCCATCATGCGCCGCAAAACCACCCATCGCAGCCGCGTTGTCTGGATTATCGCCGGGATGTGGGCCTGCGCCGCCTTCATTATTGTGGCCCAGGGCCTCTTGGCTTGACGGGATGGGGGCGCTGGGGTAATGCCCGCCCCTTCATTTTTTCGAGAATTGACCGAGGCCAGACGTGAGCACCAAGCGGACCTACCAGCCGAGCCGGCTTGTGCGGAAGCGCCGCCACGGGTTCCGCGCCCGTATGGCGACCAAGGGCGGCCAAAAGGTGCTCTCGCGCCGCCGCGCCAAGGGCCGCAAGCGCCTTTCGGCCTAAGCGAGCGCCGGGCGCCGAGGCGCCCATGCCCGCCCCCCAACCTCCAATCCAACGCCTGAAAAAACGGGCGCAATTTCTCTACGTCCGCGCCGGCGCCCGCACCGCGCGCGGGGCTGTGCTGGTGGAAGCCAGAAAACGCCCCGAAGGCGGGCCCGCCATCGGCGCGGGCTTTACCGCCAGCAAAAAGATCGGCAACGCCGTCCTCCGCAACCGGGCGCGCCGGCGGCTGAAAGAGGCCGCCCGCCAGCTTTTGCCCGAACATGGCCTCCCCGGCGCCGATTACGTGCTGGTGGCGCGACGATCCACCCCGGACGCCCCCTGGCCCGCTTTGCTTGACGATCTTAAGAGCGCGTTGATAAGGCTCCGCGCCGATCTTGAAGCCGGCCCGCGCGCCGCGCGATCCCCCAAACGCTCCAGCGAAAGCGACTGAACCTCATGGCATACCGCGGCGGCCCGGAGCCCCAAGACACGCGCAACGTCTTTCTCGCCATCGGCCTCTCGCTGGCGATCTTCTTGGGCTTTGAATTTTTCTACAACGCGCCCGCGCGCGAACGGGCGCTGGCTGAACGCGCCGCGGTGGAAGAAACCCGCGCCGCGCAGGAAGCCGAACAGATCGCCGAAGGGCGCGCCCCGGCCGCGCCTGCGGGCCCGGTGACGCGTGAGCAAGCAGTGGCCGCCAACGGCGCGGGCGGGCGCATCGTCATCGAAACACCGACGGCGCGCGGGCGCCATCGCCCTCAATGGCGGGCGCTTCGATGATTTGAGCCTCATCAATTATCACAAGCAGCGCGATCCGGCTTCGGGCGAGGTGACGCTGCTTTCGCCGATCAACAGCGAATACGGCCATGACGCCTTCTTCGGCTGGGAGCTGCAATCGGGCTCAGACACCGCAACGATCGCGGGCGCCGATACGGCCTGGAGCGCGCCAGAAGGCGCGCGGCTGACGCCGCAAACACCAGTGACGCTGACGCTGAACGGCGCGAACGGCGTTTCCGTCGAGCGCACGATTTCGGTGGACGAGCATTACATGTTCACCATCACCGATGTGGTGCGCAATGCGGGCGGGGCGACGATTTCGGTGCGCCCGTTCGGCGTGGTGCGCCGCCAGGGCATGCCGGAAAATTATCGCAACAATCCGATCGTGCATCAGGGCCTGATCGGCGTGTTCGGCGAGCAATACGAGCATGTGACGTTCAGCAACGCCGATAAGCACGCGCGCGAAAAGCGCGCGGCCGCGCCGGCGAGAACGAACGGATTGAAGAGCGCCAGGGCCAAGGCGGCTGGTTCGGCATCACCGAGCATTATTGGCTCGCGGCCATGGTGCCCGATCAGGCCGAGCGCTATTCGGCGTTTTACGACGCGCGCCCGGAAAACAATCGCAACGATTATCGCGCCGCCTATCGCGGCCAATGGCGCGAGGCCGCAGCGGGCGGTGAAATCACCTACACGCAGCGTTTCTATGCGGGCTCAAAGAGGTGGAGCTGCTGCAAGCCTATGAGAAGGGCGAAGACGGCGGCCAGCCGATCCCGCGCTTCGATTGGGCGATCGATTGGGGCATGTTCTGGTTTCTGACGCGGCCGTTCTTCCTGATGCTGCTGCATCCGCTCGGCCAATGGGCCGGCAATTTCGGCATCGCCATTCTGCTCTCCACCATCGTCATCAAGGCGCTGCTGTTTCCGCTGGTCTACCAATCGTTCAAGGCGATGGCGAAGATGCGCGGGCTGCAGCCCAAGATGAAGGATATTCAGGAGCGCTACGCCGCCGATAAGCAGCGCCAGCAGCAGGAAATGCTGAAGCTCTATCAAACCGAGAAGATCAATCCGGTGGCCGGCTGCGTGCCGATCCTTTTGCAGATCCCGGTGTTTTACGCGCTCTATAAAACGCTGACGGTGACGATCGAGATGCGGCATGCGCCGTTCTTCGGCTGGATCCAGGATCTTTCCGCACGCGATCCCACCTCGATCTTCAATCTGTTTGGGCTGTTGCCGTTCGATCCCGCCTCGATCCCGCTGATCGGCTCCATGCTGGTGATCGGCGCTTGGCCGATCCTCTATGGGGTTTCCATGTGGATGCTGCAGGCGCTTTCGCCCCCGCCCACCGATCCGATCCAGAAGCAGATTTTCGGGCTGCTGCCGTTTGTGTTCACGATCCTGTTCTCAGGCTTTGCGGCAGGGCTTGTGATCTACTGGACATGCTCGAACACGCTGTCGATCCTGCAGCAATATGTGATCTCGCGCCGCCAGGGCGTGGAGACGCAATTTGACCTCTTCCTCAAAAAGCATTTCGGCAAAGACAAAGATAAGCCCGCGCCGACGAAATAGCTCAGCTGCGCAGGAGCGGCGCGTTCATCGATGCGCGCGCCGCGCCTGCCGGCCAAGCGCGCGCGGCCACCCCGCCCTGCTCGGCATAGCGCACCGCATGCGCCAGCCCGCGCCACACCGCGCTATCGTCTTCGAGCAGGCGCATCGGAATGTCGGCCACGTAAAGCGTCATCGGCCCGCGGCGGCGGAAGCGCTGCACAACACCCGGATCATGCAGGAACGGCGAAAGCGCCTTGGCCAGCGCCCCGGCGATGACAACGCCCCCGCGCGCGCCGGCGGCAAGGCACGCATCGCCCGCGAATGTCGCCAAGCTGCGCGCCGCCACTTGGCACGCCTTCACCGCCGCCGGCGACGCACCCGCAAGCGCCGCTGCGACCACCTCTTCAAAATTTTGCAGCACCGCGCGCTCGCCGCTTTGCTGCGCAAACACGCGATAGCCCGCGCTCACGCCTTCGGCGCTGATCACATCCTCGAAGGTGATGTAATTGCGCCCAGGCAGCAGCGCGCGCCACAACTCCATCTCATCGAGATCGCACGCGGCGTAGGCTTGATGCCCGCCTTCGCTCTCGAACGCCTGCCAGCGGCCGTCGATCTTCTGCAGGATCGCCATGCCGAGCCCCGCATTGGGGCCGACCGTCACGATGGCCGATTCCGCATCGCCCGCGCCCTCGGCCACGGTCGAAAACGCCTCCGCCGGGCAGAACATCGAACCGAGCGCCATGGCGACAAAATCGTTCTTGAGCAGCACGCTGGAAAAGCCATGCCGGCGCTGCAACTGGCGCGCGGAAACCACGAAGCTGTCGCTGGTGATGCGCGCGTGCTGGCCTTCCACCGGCCCGCCCACCGCGAACGCAGCCTCACGCTCAGCCTCAGGGAACCCGGCGAGAAACGCGCGAATGCGTTCCTCAAATTGTTGGGAATCGCCGCGCTCGAACCGCGCCTGGCCGACGATCTCCATTTGACCGTTTTCGAAACGAATGAGCGCAATCCGCGCGTGCGCGCCAACAACCTCGCCTACAACGAGTTCTTGCAAGGCAGCCTCCCTTATCTTTGTTCTTTGCCGCGACGCTAAGCCGAGTCGAAACAGGCGTAACCCTGGGTTAAGCGACCACCGAGATCGAGAGACCATGGACCAAGACCAAGCAGAGCGGATTGAAGCGGGGCGGCTCCTCTTTGCCGGGCCGGTCGCGTTTGAGCGCGGCGTGACGGCGCTGGACAATCTGCCGGCGGGCGATGTGGCCGAGATCGCGTTCGCGGGGCGCTCCAATGTCGGCAAATCGAGCCTCATCAATGCGTTGACCGGGCGCAACAAGCTGGCGCGCGCCTCCACCGAGCCGGGGCGCACGCGCGAGCTCAATTTCTTCCGGCTAGGCGAGGTGCTGCGGCTCGTGGATCTGCCCGGCTTTGGCTACGCCAAGGCCCCGAAAACCGAGATCGCGCGCTGGAGCGCGCTGACGCGCGATTATCTGCGCGGCCGCCCCGAGCTGAAGCGCGTGATCCTCTTGGTGGACGCGCGCCACGGGCTGAAGCCGCATGACAAGGATGTCATGGAAATCCTCGATACCGTGGCGGTGATCTATCAGGTCGTGCTGACCAAGGCCGATAAGCTCAAAGCCACGGAATTGACCGAGACTTTGGCGGCCACGCAGGCGGCCATCGCCAAACGGCCGGCCGCGCATCCGATCATCATCGCCACCTCATCCGAAACAGGATTGGGGATTGAAGCGCTGCGGGCTGAGATCGCGGCCTTGGCGTGAGCCCCCGAACCGCTTAGGAACCGCCGGTGACCAACAAGCCTCCGTCCAAAACCCGCTGGCCGCGCTCGAGAACGGCCTCGCCACCGCCAAGACCTTGGCGGAGGCCCTGCCCTTCATCCAAATCTATGACCGCGAGACGGTGGTGGTGAAATATGGCGGCCACGCCATGGGCGATACCGAAACCGCCCGCAAATTCGCCGCAGACATCGTGTTGTTGAAGCTGGTGGGCATTCATCCTGTCGTCGTGCACGGCGGGGGGCCGCAAATCTCCCGCATGTTGGAAAAGGCCGGCGTGAAATCTGAATTCATCGACGGCCTGCGCGTCACCGATCCCGACACGATGGAAGTGGCGGAGATGGTGCTTTCGGGCAGCGTCAACAAAGAGCTGGCGCATCTCATCACCGCCGCGGGCCGCGAAGCGGATGTGCGCGGGGTTGGCCTTTCGGGCAAGGACGCGCGCCTCATCACGGTGGAGAAAGCCGTGCGCGTGAAGAAGGATCCCGACTCGATGATCGAGCGCGTGATCGATCTGGGCCTCGTGGGCGAGCCCACGGATGTTGACCCCACGCTTGTGCAAGCGCTGATCAACGCGCCGGAAGATTACGTGCCGGTGATCGCCCCGATCGGGTCGCCGAAGATGGCAAGACCTACAACATCAACGCCGACACCGCCGCCGGCGCCATGGCCGGCGCGCTGGGCGCCAAGCGCTTCCTCTTGCTTTCGGACATTCCGGGCGTGCTCGATAAAAACGGCGAGCTGATCCGCGAAATGTCGGTCGATGATGCGCGCGAGGCGATCGCCAACGGCACCGCCACGGGCGGCATGATCCCGAAACTGCAAACCTGCATCGCCGCGCTGGAAGCGGGCGTTGAAGCGGCCGTCATCCTCGATGGCCGGCAAAATCATGTGCTGTTGATGGAGCTGTTCACTGAGCATGGCGCCGGCACGCTCATTCATTAAGCTCGGCGCGCTCGCCGCTGCTGCGTGCGCCGCGATCGCGGCGCTGTTCGTGCTCGGCCGCGCCGAAGCGCAACAGCAGCAGAACGGCTGGCAGGTCTGCAACGAAACCGGCTACGTGCTTGAAGCCGCGACCGGGCGCCCCGATGGCCGCGCCATCGTCGTGCAAGGCTGGACACGCCTGCGCCCCGGCGAATGCAAAACCGCCGTCGGCGCCCCGCTCGCGCGCGGCACGCACTATCTTTACGCGCGCACCTCCTCGGCCCATCGCGGCGGGCGGCGGCAATGGGGCGGCGATGCGCGGCTATGCGTGGATCCGCAGCAGCAATTTTCCATCGAAAACCCGCCCAATTGCAGCGTCAGCGGCTATGAAGAGCGCCGCTTCCGCCGCGTGCAGATCAACAAGCGCGACACCTGGCGCACCTCTTTCTCCGAAGCCACGCCCTACACCATGGCGCGGGCGCGCGCCATGGGCCTGCAGCGGCTGCTGACGGATGCGGGCTATGATATCGGCGAAGGCCGCCGCGGCGCCGATCCGCGCCGCATCGCCCAGGCCATCGCCCAATTCCGCGCCAGCGCGCGCCTGGCCGCCAACGCCAGCGAAGATCAATTGATCGACGCGCTGGAAACCGCCGCGCGCCGCCGCGCCGAACAAGTGGGCCTCACCCTCTGCAACCGCACCAGCGGCCGGCTCTGGACAGCCGTGGCGCGCCGGCGCGGCGAAGGCTGGGAAAGCCGCGGCTGGTGGCAGCTCAATCCCGGCGGCTGCGTGCGCACCATCGATGAAACGCTGATGCAAGAGCGCTATTACGTCTACGCCAGCATGGACACCAATCAGGGCGCGCGCGTTTTGGCAGCGCCAGGCGAAACATTCTGCACCAGCCCCTCGCGCTTCGCCATTCTTGGCCGCGAAAACTGCGAAGCGCGCCATTACGGCACGGCGCTGTTCACCTCGATCTCCACGCGCGAGCGCGCGGGGCTTGTGGTGGATTTTCAGGATCGCGATTTCCTCCCGCCGGGGGAAGCGGCGCGCGCCGCGCAAGGCGCCACCGCCGGGCGCGACGCCCCGCTGCGCGAGAGCGGCCGCCCCGGCTTTGCCCCGCCCGCGGCGAGCCAGCAGGATCGCCCTTCGCAATGAGCGACCGCCGCGTTTTTGTGTTCGATCTCGACAACACGCTCTACCCGATCTCGGAAATCTATGACGCGATCGGCGAGCGGATGACGGCCTATATCGCGCGCGCTTTCCATCAGCGCCGAGGAGGCGCTGATCGTGCGCGAGCGCTATTTCCATCAGTACGGCGCGACGGTGAAGGGGCTCTCCCAGCATCACGGCGTCGATGCGCGCGATTTCATGGATGATGTGCACAATGTCGATTACCGCGTGCTCGAACCGGACGCCGAGCTTGCGGCGCTGATCGCGCGGCTGCCGGGGCGGCGCATTGTGTTCACCAATGGCGGCGGCGGCCATGGCCAGCGCGCGCTCAAGGCGCTTGGCCTCGATGCACATTTCGAGCGCGTGTTCGATATGGAAGACGCAGGCTTCATCCCCAAGCCAGAGCCCGCCGCCTATGAGCGCCTGATCGCTGCTTGCGGGCTTGATCCGCGCGAGGCGGTGCTGGTGGAGGATACGCTGAAAAACCTCGAGCCCGCGCATGCGCTCGGGTTTGAGACGGTGCTGGTGGGCGCCGTGCATCCTGAGCCGCGGCCAGCCTATCTCGATCACCATTTCAGCGATGTGAAAGCCTATTTGCGCGATTATCTCGCCGCCGCCTGATTGGCCTTGCCGGCAAAACGCGCTAGCTCAGCGGCCATGACACATTCTGATCTTTCCGCCGCCATCGAAGCCGCCTGGGAGCGGCGCACCGAGCTCACGCCCGCCAGCAAAGGCGCTGACGTGGAGGCCATCGAAGCGGCGCTTCACCTGCTCGATAGCGGCGCGGCGCGCGTGGCGGCGCGTGAAGCCGATGGCGCGTGGGTGACGCATCAATGGCTTAAGAAAGCCGTGCTGCTTTCCTTCCGCACCAACGCGAACGCGCTGCTTGGCCTCGCCGGCGGCAATGGCGATGCAACGCCCGGCCCCTATTGGGATAAAGTGCCCACCAAATTTCACGGTTGGGACGCCGCCGCGTTTGAGCAAGCCGGTTTCCGCGCCGTGCCTGGCGCTGTCGCGCGGCGCGGGGCGTTCATCGGCAAGAACGTCGTGCTGATGCCGAGCTTTGTGAATATCGGCGCGTTCGTCGATGAAGGGACGATGGTGGATACCTGGGCGACGGTCGGCTCCTGCGCACAGATCGGCAAAAACGTGCACCTAAGCGGCGGCGCCGGCATTGGCGGCGTGCTTGAGCCGCTGCAAGCCAATCCCACGATCATCGAGGACGGCTGCTTCATCGGCGCGCGCTCCGAGGTCGCCGAAGGCGTGATCGTGCGTGAGGGCGCGGTGCTGGCGATGGGCACGTTCATTTCGCAAAGCACCAAGATCGTTGATCGCGCCACCGGCGAGATCACGCGCGGCGAGGTGCCGGCCTATTCGGTGGTGGTGCCGGGCTCGCTGCCCGATCCCAAGGGCGGGCCTAGCCTCGCGTGCGTGGTGATCGTCAAGCGCGTAGATGCGCAGACGCGGGCGAAAACCGGGGTCAACGAGCTCTTGCGTGATTAGGCATTGCTCCCCCTCCCCTTGGGGGAGGGGGTTGGGGGGCGGGGTGAACCTCGATGTTCAAAGGTTTGCCTAAACCACGTCGCGCCAAATTCTGCTTCGACGGAGCTTCACCCCGCCCCCTGCCCCTCTCCCTCAAGGGGAGGGGCGCGCGCCTTATCTTGCTTCACGCGCCCGGCTTGCTTGCATGAGCCACGATCCCTCAAGCGAAGCGTTTGAACGCCTGTTCGGGCCCGAGTTCGGGCACGGCAAGGCGTTTGATCTCGCGCGCCTGCGCGCCGCGCTTCGCAAGCTGGGCGATCCGCAAAACAAGCTGGCGCCGCTCATTCATGTGGCCGGCGCCAACGGCAAAGGCTCCACAATCGCCTTCATGCGCGCCATCGCGGAAGCGGCGGGGCTAGGCGCGCACGCCTTCACCAAGCCGCACCTTTGGGCGCTGAATGAGCGCTTCGCGATCGCGGGCGAACCCGTTTCCGATGACGCGCTGATCGCCGCCGCCGCGCGCGTGGCGCATGCGGATGCGGCGCTCACGCATTTCGATGCGCAGATCGCCGCCGCCTTTGTGCTGTTCAGCGAAACGCCGGCCGATCTTGTGCTGCTCGAAGCCGGCATGGGCGGGCGCGACGATTCCAGCAATGTGATCGCCGCGCCGGCGCTCAGCGTCATCACCCCGATCGGGCTCGATCATCAGGATGCGCTGGGCGGATCGCTTGCAGCCATCGCCGCGCACAAGGCCGGCATCCTAAAGCCCGGAACACCCGCCATCATCGCACGCCAAGCGCCCGAGGCGATGGCGGTGATCGAAACGCGCGCGGGCGAAATCGGCGCGCCGCTTTTGCGCGCGGGCGTGGAATGGGATGCCTACGCCTCGCACGGCCGGCTTGTGGTGCAGACTGAAACGCGCGCGCTGGATCTGCCCCTGCCCGCGCTGGCGGGCGCACATCAGATCGACAATGCGGGCCTTGCCTGCGCCGCTTTGATGGCCTGGGGCGAGATCAGTGACGATGCGTTCGCGCAAGGCGTCGCCCGCGTGCACTGGCCGGGCCGATTGCAGCCGCTGACGCGCGGCGGATTTTCCGCGCCAATCCGCGCTTTAGGCGGCGAGGTCTGGATCGATGGCGGGCACAATGCGCACGCAGGCGCGGCGCTGGCGCGGGCGATGGCTGAGATGAAGGCGCGGCGCGGCGGAACCAACATCGCCATCGTGGCCTTGCGCGCGCGCAAGGATGCAGGCGCGTTTGCATCCGCCTTGCGCCCAGGCTTGGATCACATCATCGCCATCCCGCTCAGCCAAGCGCATGCGCCGCTCGAAAGCATTTCAGCAACGCACGCGCCAACCTTGGCCGCCGCCATGCAAAACGCGGCGCAGTTTCCTGCGCCGCGCGTGCTGATCTGCGGATCATTCGTGCTGGCCGCCGAAGCGTTGGCGGCGGAGAGCGCTTAAACGCTCTCGTTCAGCCATTCGAGAATTTTCGATTTCGGCATCGCGCCCACTTTGGTGGACGCGACCTTGCCATCCTTGAACACCATCAGCGTGGGAATGCCGCGCACGCCAAAGCGGGTGGGCACGCCGGGGTTCTCATCGATATTGATCTTGGCGACGGTGACGCGATCGCCCAGCTCAGCCGAGATTTCCTCAAGCGCCGGCCCGATCTGCTTGCACGGCCCGCACCACTCCGCCCAGAAATCGACAAGCACAGGGCGGCCCGATTTCAGAACATCGGTTTCAAAACTATCGTCCGTCACTTTTGTGGTGGCCACGTCGAATACTCCTCGATCGACCTCGGAATCGTTACCGCGATGTAGGCCCGGCGGGGCCTGGATTCAACCTTGCGCAAAGGACGCAAGCGCAGCATCGAGCATCGGAGGCGGCAGTTCGAGCAAAAGCGGCGCCTCCGTCCACAAAATCGCGCAGGAAACGGCTTTTCCAGGGAAAATGCGGGATAAAACCGCCCGGTAGAGCGCCATTTGCGTGAGGTAAGCCCGTGGCGTCTTGGCCGGATCGGCCGGCGCCGGGCGATCAGTTTTGAAGTCGAGCACGATCACGCGCGCGGGCTCAACCACGAGGCGATCCACGATCCCGCGCACCGGCCGGCCCGCCGCTTCGCCGATGATCGGCGCCTCGGCGCGGCTGCCCGCGCCAAACACCGCAGCAAAGCGCGCATCGGCCAACACCGCGAGCGCTTCGCGCGTCAGCGCTTGGGCTTCACCCTCTTCGGCGCCATGCCGCGTCAGCCAGCGCAGCGCGGCGCCTTCCCGATCAGCCGCCGCGAGTTCGGGCAAGCGCTGCAGCAAGCCGTGGATCAGCCGCCCGCGCCGAAAGCGCTTCTTGCCATCGCCGCGCGGCGCGAACGGGGCGTCATGCTCAGCCGCATGCGAAGGCGCGGTGCTGCGCGCGGGCAGAGCGCCCGGCGCGCGCGTTTTGGCCCATGCAGGCAAGGCGATGGCCGGCGCATGCTTGGCCGCCGCCGCTTCGGCGGTATGCACCGCGCCATAGCGCAAGCCGGGGCCCGCGGGCGTTTCGATCGTTTCCGCGTTGAGCGCCGCGAGCGCCTCCTCCGCCGCCTTGCGCCAGCTTTCATCCGCTTCACCCGCAGCGGAGGTTCCATGCTGGGCGCCGCACACGATCAGCCGATCGCGCGCGCGTCATCGCCACGTAGAACAGCCGCCAATGCTCTGAAAGCTCGCGCGCCTGATGCGCGGCGCGGGCGGCGGCGGTGGGGCCGTCATCATCGCCTTTGCGCATGGAGATGAACGGCGCGCCCTCATCATCGAACATGAGCCCGTTATCGGGCTTGTTGGCCGGGCCGCTTGTCGCGTCCGGCAAAATCACCAGCGGCGCTTCGAGCCCCTTGGCCGTGCACCGTCATCACCCGCACCGCGCCCGATGCGCCTTCAAGTTCGCGCTTGATCTCAACGGAGTCGATTTCGACATCGTAGAGAAAGCGCTGCAGCGAAGGCGCGGCGACGGCGCCGGGCTTGAGCGCGCGCTGCAGCAATTCTTCCAAAGGATCGCGCGCTTCGGGGCCGATGCGGGCGAAGATTTTTCCCAGCCTGTCGCGCCCGCCGCATCCGGCGTTTCCAGCGCCCAACTTAAAAAGCTGAACGCATCCGCACCCGCGCGCGCGGCAAGCGCGCGGGCGAAATCTTGCGCCACGGCGTAGCGCGGATCGGCGCTGGCCATCAGCCGGCTCCACAGCGTTTCGCCACGCGCGCGGTTTTCCGCCAGCGGCAGAAGATCGCGATCATCATCGTCCAGATTCAGCCACGGCCCTTTCAGCACGCAGGCGAGCGAAAGATCATCGGCCGGATCGAGCGCCACGCGCATCAGCGCCAGGCAATCCTCCACCGCGAGCTCATTGTGCAGCACCATCCGGTCCGCCCCGGCCACGGGCATGCCTTCGCGCTTGAACGCCTTGATCAGTTCGTAAAACAGCGCCCCGCGCTTGCGCACCAGCGCCAGCACATCGCCCGCATGCATCGGGCGCGGCGCGCGCGCATCCTTATCCCATACCGCCTCGCGCGCATCGATCATGGCGCGGATGCGCTTGGCGATGAGGCGCGCCAGCTGCGCATGCACGCTGGCGCCCGATTGCACATCGAGCGGGGCGTCCCACGGTTCGGATTTCGGCGCCTCCACGCGCCGCAGGATCGGCCAAACCTCAACTGCGCCCAGCGCATCATCGCGCGCCGCCAAGTGCGTGATCACATCATGCGCGCCGGGGGATGCGGCGATCAGCGGCTTGGCCTTCACCGCCTCATCCACCGCTGCAAGAATATGCGGCGCGGAACGGAATGAGGTGCGCAGATCGGGCGCAATGAAATCGAGCTTGGCCGCCGCCGCGCGCTTGGAAAGCCCCTGCTTCTCGGCCAGGAAACGCCCCGGATCGGCGCCTTGGAAGCCGTATATGCTTTGCTTGGGATCGCCCACGGCGAATACAGTGCGCACAAATGGGCGCGCGCCCACGCCGGAAAAAATTCGTTTTGCAGCGGCTCGATCAGCGTCCATTGCGCGGGGCTGGTGTCCTGGCCTTCGTCGATCAGAATGTGATCGAGCCCGCCATCGAGTTTATACAGCACCCAAGCGGCGGCGGCTGAGCGTTGCAACAGCGCCTGCGCATGTTCGATCAGATCATCGAAATCCAGCGTTCCGGCGCGGCTTTTGGCGGTTTCATACGCCTCGTCCAATTTCAGCGCGAGCGCCAGCGCGGCAGCTGTATCTTCGGCGCGATTAATGGCGTTAAGCGCGGCGCGCGCATCCACGCACGCATCGATAAACGTCTCGATCAGCGGGTTGAGCCATGGCTGCGCTGCATTCGTTGCCTTGGTGGCGAGCTTTTTGCGCGGCTGATCATCCGTCAGCGCCGCACTAAAACAGGCTTGCAACGCTCCCGCAGGATCGCGCGACTCTACAAGCGCAACAATGCCGCGAAAGCCTTTCGCCCAGCCTTGATCTTGCGAACTGCCCTGCTCAAGCGCACCCGCCGCGCGGCGGAAATCGTCCAGCGGCAAGCCCGCAATAAAGCGGCTGGTGAAAACCTCCGCGCTTTCGCGCGCGCCGTGGCGGTTTTTGATCGCCGCGTCCGCGAACATATGCCCTTGGTGGAGCGCGGCGAAGCGATGGAAATCGGCGCGGCGATAGGCCAGCCGGTCCAGCAGCGCATCAAGCTGATCCGCGCCCATCGCGCCGGCGAAGCGGCGGAAAGCTTGGCGCGGCGCATCCTCAGCGAGCGCCGCTTGCGCGCGCGCTTCGCCTAAAAGCGCCGAGGCGCGCGCATCGTCGGCAATGTCAAAACCGGGCGCCACGCCCGATTCAAGCGGGAAGCGCGCCAGCAAGCGCTCGCAAAAAGCGTGGATGGTTTGGATTTTCAGCCCGCCCGGCGTTTCGAGCGCCTGCGCAAACAGCGCGCGCGCTTTGGAAAGATCAGCGCCCGCTTCGCCCAGCGCTTCAAGCTCTGCGCGCAAGGTTGCGTCATCGGCGACGCACCATTTGCCCAGGCGCTCAAACAAGCGGCGCTGCATCTCGGCGGCGGCGGCCTTGGTGTAGGTGATGCACAAAAACGCAGAAGGCTTTGAGCCCGCCAGCAAAAGCCGCGCAATGCGATCGATCAAAACCTTGGTTTTGCCCGAGCCCGCATTGGCGGTGACGAACACCGAAAAGCGCGGATCGGCGGCGCGGCCTTGGCTCGCATTGGCTTCATCGAGGGCGCGCGCGCTCATTCATCGCCCCCTTCGGCGTCAGCCCATTCCTTGCGGCGGGCGAGATGATCGTAATCATCATAAGGCTTGATGAATTGCACCCGCGGCTTGGAGAGAAACGGCTGATCGGGCGCGGCATAGCGCAAAAGCAGCTTCTCCAGATTTTCGAGCGCCTTTTTCGCCTTCGCCTTCGGCGTCGAGATCGAGCGCCTTGGGCGTGGGATCCTTGCCGCCGAAGCGCCAATAGCCAAGCTCTGTTGCAGCCGCCTTGGGCGTATCTTTAAACACGCCGCGCTTGAGCATCGCCGCTTCCAGCGGCAATTGCGGCGCAAGCCCGCTTTCGACCTGCTTGAGCGACGCCGGCGCGCCGGTTTTGAAATCCCAGATCGCGGCGTGGCCTTGGCCGATCTCAATCCGATCGGCCACGCCCGAAAGCTTGGTTTCGCCCAGATCAAGCAAGCCGTAACGCTCACGATGCACGGCGACGCCGAGCGCGGTGCGCGAAGCGAACCATTCGATCAGCGCCGAAACAGAAAGCGCCATGCGCTCACGCTCGGCCGCGCGGCGCTCGGGCGCGATGCCGTGGCGCTTGAGTTCTTCGTCAAGAAAACGCAGCAGCGTCTCATGGCAAGCGCCATCGCCAAAGCGCTTCGATCGCGGCGTGCACGGCCGTGCCGCGCTCAGCCGGGCCGGGCGCCATGCCGATAGGGTCAAGCGGCTCAAGCCCCAGGATGCGGCGCGCATACACCGCGTAGGGATCGCGGATCAGCGCTTCAACTTGCGTGACGCTGATCTGCTTGAGCTTGCCTTGGGTGGGGCGCGGCGCTTTGGGTTCGCGCTGGCGCGGCGGCTGATCCAGCGCGCGCGCGTGGGCCAGCACCTGCGGCGCCTCAGCCAGCTTCACCTTGGCGCCCTCCACCAGCGTTTTCAGCCGCCAGAGCCAGCGCGAGGCCAGCGTTGGCGCGCCTTCGCGGCGCAGCGCGCGGGTGAGCACGATCTCAGGGCCAGAGATCAGCTGCGCAAAATCATGTGCGGCAAGGCCGATGCGCTGATCGTGCGAGGGCAAGCCAAGCGCGGCGCGCATCGGGCGTGAGAGAAACGGATCTTCCGGCGCCGCTTGCGGCCACACGCCCTCATTGAGCCCGCCGAGGATCATCAGATCGCGCCGCTGCAAGCGCGCTTCGAGCGGCCCCCAAATGGCGGCGCGCGCTTCATCGATGGCGGGCGGCGCAATTTCGCGCCCTTGCATCAATTGGCGCAGCACGCGCGGGGCGGCGTAGGCTTGCATGGGCCCGAGCGCTTCGCCTTCATCGATCGCTTCGCGCAGCATCGTGTTGGCGTTCTCGCCATCGGCGCCGGCGAAGGCGCGGTTTTCTGTCAGCGCGCCGGCGGCGACGTAAACCGCATCCACAAAATGGCTGAGGCTGATCGCACCGCGCAGCGCCGCGAGCGGGGCGAGGATTTCGCTTAACGCCGCGATGCAGGCGCACGCTTCATCGCGCAAGCGCATGCGCGCTTCGTTCGGCGCCTTCGCTTTCGCCAGCAGCGCGCCCAGCTCATCGAGCGTCTCGTAACACCGGGGGCCGCGCAGGGCTTCGTGTTCGATGAAGGTGCGCGCCTCAAGGCTGGCGAGGCGCACGCGCGGATGCTTGAGCAGCGCCGCCAACGCCACGGGCTCACCCGGATCAAGCGCGAGATCGCACAGCAGCGCGATCAGAGCGCCCGCCTCTGTTTCGCGCAGCTGCCGCCCATGTGAGATGGAGGCGACAACGCCCCAGCGCGCGAGCTTTGCGTCCACCCGGCGCGCAAGGCCAACGTCCGGCGTCACCAGCGCCACGGTGCGCGCAGGCGTTTCCAGCGCCTCGCGCATCAAAAGCGCGATGGCGGCGGCTTCTTCATCCTCAGTGGCGGCTTCAATCAGCGTGAGCCCAGCGACGCCTTCGGCCACGAACGGCGCGCCGCCGGCGGCGTCGAGCCGGGCGAGCCAATCTGCGGTTTTGATCGCGGGCGCGAGCGCTTCGCGGATCAGGATGCGGCGCGCCGGGCGCTCATCCGCGCCAAACAAAGGCACCTCGCGCCGATCAAGCCCTAGCGCGGCAAGCGTTTCCTTCAGCGCAAATTGCGGATGCTGATCGCCGATTTCATTCCAGGCGCCATCGTCGAGATCGGTATCGAGGCCCGGCAAAATCACAAGACCTTGCGGCAAGCCGGCGACAACGCGCATCAAAGCGCGCGTGGTGGCGATCGAGCCGGTGGAGCCGGCGATGATCACCGGGCGCTGCGGCGGATGCGTTTCCCAGCGCGCGGCCAGCGCGCTGCGGATCGCCGCGCCATGCGCGGACACATCGCTCAGCCCGCGCTCTTCCAGATGCAGCGGCCAAAATTGCGCGACGATATCGAGGAACGCGGCCGAGCTTTCCCAATGCCGCGCCAGCGCAAAATCGGTGACAAGATCGCGCAAACGATCCCAGGCGACGCGATCCACCGTGGCCGCGCTATCGAGCAGGCGCGCGAGTTCATCAGCCAGCGCCAGCGCGCGCACGGGATCTTCCACGCCATGCTCGGCCTGATCGCGGCGGCGGATCAGCGCGGCGAGTTCAAGCCGGCGGCGCAAGCGATCAATCGGCGGGGCGATCTCTTCGCCCACCACATCAGCGCCCCACACGTCGGGATCATCATCCACATGCGGATCGCCCAGCGGGCGGATGGCGGGCAAAAAGCGCGGCGCCCCCAAGCGTGCGCGCGAACGCATCCATCAGCCCGCGCGCGGCGCGGCGATTGGGCGCCAGCACCAGCGCATCAGAGAGCGCGAAGGGATCGTCTTGCTTGTAAAGCGCATCGACCATGGCGCGCGCCAGCAGATCGAGAAACGGCGCCGAAGCCGGCGCAGCGCGCACGCGCGCCCCCGAAAACAGCGCGCTCATGCCGCGCTGGCCAAACGCGCTTCGGCGGCCTCCCGCGCTTGGGGATCACCCACATGCATCCAGAAGCCGCCGAGAGGGACGCCATGCAGCCGGCCCTCTTCCGCAAGCCGCCGCCAGATGCGCGTGAAGGAAAACGGCTCAAGCGGCTCGCCATCCACGATCGCCGGATCGATGATCTGCGCGCCCATATAGGCCCAAGGGCTCATCGGCGCGCCATCGCGGAAGCGGAGCACGCCCGCTTCATCCATGAAGAAATCGCCCGCGCCATCAAAGCCCAAGCATGCATCCATGGAGGCCAGCATCAGCCGCGCGCCCATGCGCGCCGGGTCAAAGCCAGCGGCAAGGCGCGCAATCGCCGGCCCCGCCGGCTCATCCCAGACGCTATCGATATTGCAGACGATGATCGGATCCTCGCCCAGCAAAGGCCGCGCCTGGCGCACGCCGCCGCCGGTTTCCATCAATTGCGCGCGCTCATCGGAGATCACGATTTCCAGATCGGTGCGCCGCGCCAGATGCGCTTCGAGAGAATCCGCGAACGCATGCACGTTCACCACCGCGCGTTTGACGCCCGCGCCCAGCAAGCGATCAAGCACATGATCGATCAGCGCACGGCCGCGCACCTCAACCAGCGCCTTGGGCCGATCATTGGTGAGCGGGCGCATGCGCGTGCCAAGCCCTGCGGCCAGCACCATGGCGGTGTGCGGGATCATCTGCCTCCTCCCTATGGAGCGCGGGCGTCCCCGCCCGCGTGGCGCGGCAGTCGAGGAACACCGGCGTGCGCTCGCTCGTAGGCATGCGGGCGGGGACGCCCGCGCTCCATAGGCGAGCGGCGCTCATGCCGCCTTCTCCAGATAGGGCGCGGCCACCTCTTCAACGAAGGCGCGCATATCGGCGAGCGCGGGGTGGCCCAGCGTGCGCGCAAGATGCCCCCACTCGCGCGGCATGAAGGAGAGATAACGGGTTTTACCGTCACGCGCCGCAAGGCGCGAGAAGATGCCCAAGATGCGCAGCGTGTTGAGCGCGCCGAGCACGGCGAGCTCCCGCTCAAAATCGGCTTCGCTGGCGCCGGTTTCATCGAGATACGCGCGCAATGCGGCGGCGTGGGCGCTTGCGCTTACGTCACGGCGCGCATCGTGCAGCAGCATGGAAAAATCCCACGCGCGCCAGCCGCGCACCGCATCTTGAAAATCCAGCAGGCCCACGCGCGCGAGGCCATCGCGCTCAGGCAGCCAGAGCAGATTTTCCGCGTGATAATCGCGGATCGTCAGCGCGCGGGGAAAGCCAAGCGCTTTGACGATCAGCCCATCGCGGATGCTTTCCCAGCGCGCGCGCTGGGCGTCATCGATGCGCACATCGGCCGCTTGCGGCAACCATTCGACGAAGAGATCGGCGTTCACCTCAAGCGCCAGCGCATCATAATCCAGCAAGGGCCAGGCCCCGCCCGGCGCATCGAGCCTCGCCGGGATCGGCGCCTTGTGCACGGCGGCCAGCACGCGCGCGGCCTCTGCATAGAGCGCCGCTTCATCCGCGCCTTCGGGGATCACTTTGGCGTAAAGGCTATCGCCCAAATCCTCGATCACGGCGTAGCCGGCTTCGATGTCGCTGCCATAAATCTCCGGCGCGGAAAGGCCGAGGCTGCGCAAGTGCTGCGCCACCGCCACGAACGCCTCGACGCGCGAAGCGGCAAGCCGTGAGGCGGCGTTCCAACCGAGCGTCCGCCGCTCCGCCGGCGTGGCGCCGGGCGGGCATGGGGCGCTTTCGTTCGAGCGCGGCGCGTCCATCAGCATGGCGCGGCGGTTTGGCAGGATCAGCCGCTCATAGCGGCGCGTGGAGGCGTCCCCCGCCAGCGGCGCGCGCTCAGCTTCCGCGAAGCCGGTTTGCTCAAGCAGGCGCGTCAGCGCTTCAGATCGCATCGAGGCGGGTTCTCCAGGCGCCGTGCGCCGTCAATGTGGCGGTGCGGCCCTCTTGGCGGGGCGATAGCGCGATGTCGAGCCGGTCCTTGGGCTGATAGGCGCCCAGCCGCTCAGGCCACTCGATGATCACCGCAGCCGAAACGAACGCGTCCTCCAGGCCAAGCTCGAACGCGTCCTCCGGGGCCTTGAGGCGGTAAAGATCGCAGTGCCAGAGCTCGCCCCGCTCACCCTCGTAGGTTTGCACCAGGGTATAGGTGGGGCTTGGGGCCTCCTCCTCCGCGCCAGTCCATGCCTCCACCACGCCGCGCGCGAGGGTGGTTTTGCCTGCGCCCAGCCCGCCTATGAGGAAAATTACGTCGCCCGGCGTAAGCTGCGCGCCAAGCCGCGCCCCCAGCGCCTGCGTGGCGGCGGGATCGGGCAGCGCGATGTCACGCGAATCGGCAAGGGCTTGTGCGCTCACGGGGGGTAATGCTGACATGGCCCCCGGCGCGGCATCAAGGCCCGCTTGCGCCCGCGTAACATTGGCTTCAAAACCTTGCCCGCCCATGGATACGAACGAAATCAAACGCGTCGTCATTGTCGGCGCCGGCCAGGCCGGCGGCGAGGTGGCGCAACGGCTCCGCCAAGGCGGCTTTGAAGGCGAAATCACCCTGATCGGTGAAGAGCCAGCCCCGCCCTATCAGCGCCCGCCGCTCTCCAAGAAATACCTCGCCGGCGAGTTTGGCGTGGAGCGCCTGCTGCTGCGCCCGGCCAGCGTCTACAGCGATGAAAAGATCGCGCTGCTGACAGGCACCCGCGTGGTGTGGGTCGATCGCCAGCAAGCGCGTGCGGCTCGAAGGCGGGCGCGAGCTGCCGTATGACGCACTCGTGCTCGCCACCGGCGCGCGCCCGCGCAAGCTGAGCCTTGCCGGCGCCGATCTTGAAGGCGTGCACCTGTTCCGCACGCTGGCGGATGTCGATGCGATGAAAGAAGCTTTCGTCGCCGGCGCGAAGCTGGTGGTGATCGGCGCGGGCTATATCGGCCTTGAGGGTGCGGCGGTGGCGCGGCAGATGGGCCTTGACGTCACCGTGATCGAAACCGCCGTGCGCCCGCTGGCGCGCGTGACGAGCCCCGAGGTCGCCGGCTTCTTCCTTGATGAGCACACGCGCCAAGGCGTGCGCTTTGTGCTGGGCGGGCAGCCCGCGGTGATCAAAGGCCAAGACCGCGTGCGCGCGGTGGGCCTCGCGGACGGCACGGAAATCCCGGCCGACCTTGTGCTCACCGGCATCGGCGTCAATCCCGAAACCACACTGGCCCAGCACAGCAATCTCGCCGTGGACAATGGCGTCGTCACCGATGCGCAATGCCGCACGGACGATCCCGCCATCTTCGCCATCGGCGACTGCGCCAATCGCCCGATCAGCCATTATGACAACCGCCGCTGCCGGCTCGAAAGCGTGCACAACGCCATCGAAGGCGCGAAGATCGTGGCGGCGACCATTCTGGGCAAAGAGGCGACGCTGGAAACGCCGTGGTTCTGGTCGGATCAATATGATCTCAAGCTGCAGATCGCGGGGCTTTTCCAGGGTTATGACCATGTCGTCTTCCGTGGCGGCATGGCTGATCGGGCGTTCGCGGCCTTCTATTATAAGGGCGACCGGCTGATCGCGGTGGATGCGGTGAACCGCCCGGCGGAGTTTCTTGGCGTGAAGGCGCTGCTGCACAAGCGCCTCAATGTTGCGCCGGACGTGATCGCCGATGAAAGCCGGCCGATGAAAGAAATCGTCGCCGCCGCAAGCAAGACTTAGGGACTGAAACGCATGCCGAAGATCACCTACATCGAAGCCTCGGGCAAAGAACACGTCGTCGATGCGCCTGAAGGGCAAACGGTGATGGAAGCGGCGGTGAAACACGCCGTGCCGGGCATCGACGCCGATTGCGGCGGCGCCTGCGCCTGCGCGACGTGCCATGTCTATGTCGATCCCGATTGGCTCGGCAAAACCGGCGAGGCGGGCTCGATGGAGCAATCCATGCTCGATTTCGCCAACGACGTTGAAGACAATTCGCGCCTCTCCTGCCAGATCAAGGTGACGGGCGAACTCGATGGCCTCGTCGTGCGGCTGCCCAAAAGCCAGCATTGATGCACCCGCGCAGTTGAGCTTCACTGCACAGGCCCAAGCCGCCAGCGGCGTTGGATAAAGGGAAGCTCAGCATGCGCATTTTGCTTGCCGCAGCGGCGTTCGCCGCCCTTGCCGCCGCGCCCGCCTTCGCGCAGGAGCGCAGCGCCGAGGAATTGGCGTTCCGCGAAATTTATCGCGAGCTGGTCGAGATCGACACCTCGCCCTCCACCGGCAATTGCACGCGCGCCGCTGAAGCGATGGCTGTGCGCCTGCGCGCCGCCGGCTTCCCCGAAAGCGATCTGCGCGTGATCGTGCCGGAAGGGCGGCCCGATGACGGCAACCTCGTCGCCGTCATTCGCGGAACCAGCCGCCGCTCGCTGCTGCTGCTGGCGCACATCGATGTGGTGGATGCAAAACCCGAAGATTGGGCGCGCGATCCCTTCACGCTGGTGGAGGAAAACGGCTTCTTCTACGGGCGCGGCTCGGCTGACGATAAATCCATGGCCGCGGTGTTCGCGGACATGTTCATCAATATGCGCCGCGAAAATTATCGCCCGCGCCGCACCATCCGCCTGGCGCTGACCTGCGGTGAGGAAACCTCAAACCGCATCAATGGCGTTGACTACATCCTCAACCATCACCGCGAATGGATCCAAGCCGATTTCGCCATCAATGAGGGCGCGGGCGGGGTGCTCACCGAAGATGGCCGGCCGCTGATGTTCAACATTCAGGCGGGTGAGAAAATCCATCAGGTCTACACGCTCGAAGTCACCAATCCGGGCGGGCATTCCTCGCGGCCCGTGCCGGAAAACGCGATCTATCACCTCGCCCGCGCGCTCGATCGCGTCTCCGACCTCACCTTCCCCACCGAGCTCAATCCGGTGACGCGCGCGTTCTTCGAGCGCATGGCGCCGATCGTGGGCGGGGAAACCGGCGCGGCGATGGCGCGCCTTTCGGCCAATCCAAATGATGCGCAGGCGGCGGAATTTCTCTCGCGCGACCCAAGCTACAACGCGATGCTGCGCACCACCTGCGTGGCCACGCAAATTGACGCCGGCCACGCGCCGAACGCGCTGCCGCAACGCGCGCTGGCGACGCTGTCGTGCCGCGTGATGCAAAGCACCACGCCAGAAGCCGTGCGCGATGCGCTGGCCGCGGCGATCGATAATCCGAACGTCAATGTCGAGATCGTGCGCCGGCGCGATGGCTCAAGCCCGCCGCAGCTGACGCGCGAGATCATGGCCCCGGTGGAGCGCGCGGTGGAAGCGCTTTGGCCCGGCACGCCAATCGTGCCGACGATGACGGTGGGCGCGACCGATGGCCGTTTCCTCAACAATGCCGGCATTCCCACCTACGGCATGAGCGGGGTGTTCGCCGTGCCGGGCGAGGCCAACGCCCATGGCCTCAATGAGAATGTGCGCGTGGATTCGCTCTATCGCGCGCGCGAATTCTTGAACCGCATTGTCCGCGATTACGCCCGCTAAAAACAAACTTATCCCTCCCCTCGCGGGGAGGGAATACGCAGATCCGCTAGCTGCCGCCGAGATCGCCCCAGCGGCGGCCATCGCCGCTCAGCAGCCCGCGCAGATAGGAGACATTCCCCGCCGCCTGCGCTGGCGGCAGATCCACGCGCTGAATCTGCTCAGCCTCGGCAAAGCGCCCGGTGAGCGCGAGCGCGATGGCGAGGTTCTGCCGCGCTTGCGGCGGCGCGCCGGCCATGCCCGCCGCTTGGCGCAGGATCGGCTCAGCCGAGGCCGCATCGCCGGACATGATGTAGGAAACGCCGAGATTGGTGAGCACGCGCGGATCATCCGGGGCGAGCGCCAGCGCCTCCTGATAGGCCATGCGCGCTTCTTCAAAGCGCCCGAGCTGATCGAGCGCCGCCCCCAGCGCCGAGCGCACGCGCCAATTCTGCGGCTCCGCCTGCGCCACAGTGGCCAGCGGCCGCAGCGCGTCGCCCGGCTGCTGCGCGGCCACCAGCGCATAGCCCAAAGTCGTCATCAGCGCGCGATCATCGGGAAAGCGGCGCAGCGCCTCGGCTGCGATCTGCACCGCGCGTTCGGTGCGCCCGCCCTTGCGCAGCGCTTCGGCAAAGCCCTGCGCGGCCTCAAGATCATTGGGGAAGGTCTGGTATTCGGCGGCCCAGAACGCCATCTGCGTGAGCGCATCCTCGCGCCCGATCTGGCCGCGCGCCTCGCGGTCCACGCGGGCCGATTGCTGGGAGGCGCCGTTCTCGGCGCGCTCACCGCTGGCGGCGCAAGCGGAAAGCGCGGCGGCGGCGAGCAAAGCGGGCAAAAAACGCGACATCGGCGGCGAATCCTAACAATCGCCGCAACGCTGCGCTGACAAGCTCAACAAAGCGCTAACAGCGCGTTAGGAAAGCCATATGACGAGCCTGCCCTTCCTGGCCGATCCGGCCGCCCCCGCCACCCCGATCCACATCCTGCGCACCAGCGAATGGGGCCCTTGGATCGAGGCGCATTCCGAAACCCTGCGCCGCATGGCGCTGGCGCAGGATTTCAAAGCGCAAAACGGGCGCAGCCTGGTTGTTCCGGCAACGGACGGATCGATCGAGCGGGTGATCTTCGGCGCCGGCGATAAAGCCAACGCGCAGGTGGTGGGCGCGATGGCCCAGCACCTGCCCGCGGGCGAATACCGCATCGTGTTCGCGCCCAAGGAATTTGCGCCCACGGCCATGGCCATCGCCTGGGGCCTCGGCGCCTATGCGTTCGAGCGCTACAAAAAGCGCAAGCGCCCCGCCCCGTTTCTGGCCCCGCCCGAAGGCGCGGATATGGATGAGGCCGGCCGCATCGTGCGCGCCTCATGGCTGGCGCGCGATCTCGTCAACACGCCCACCAACGATCTTGGCCCCGAGGCCCTGGAAGCCGCCGCGCGCGGCGTGGCCGAAACCTACGGCGCGGAGTTCACCGCGATCGTCGGCGATGAATTGCTGGCGCAGAATTATCCGCTGATCCACGCCGTGGGCCGCGCGGCCGCCGAAGCGCCGCGCCTGCTGCATCTTTCATGGGGCGATCCCGGCGCGGCGCGCGTGGCGCTGGTGGGCAAGGGCGTGACGTTCGACACCGGCGGGCTCGATCTCAAACCCGCCGCCGGCATGCGCATGATGAAAAAAGATATGGGCGGCGCCGCGCACGCGCTGGCGCTGGCGCAAATCATCATGGATGCGGGGCTGCCGGTGAAGCTCGACGTGTTTTTGGCGGTGGTGGAAAACTCTGTTTCCAGCAACGCCTTCCGCCCCGGCGATGTGATCAAGAGCCGCAAAGGCCCAAGTGTCGAGATCGACAACACCGACGCCGAAGGCCGCCTCATCCTGGCCGACGCTTTGGCGCGCGCGTGCGAGGATCATCCCGCGCTCGTGCTCGATTTCGCCACGCTGACAGGCGCGGCGCGCACCGCGCTCGGCCCCGATCTGCCGCCGTTTTTCACCGACGATGAAGCCCTCGCCGCCGATCTCATCCGCGCCTCGTGGGAATCGAGCGACCCCATCTGGCGCATGCCGCTATGGGACGCTTACGAGGGCGATATGGATTCCCCCATCGCCGATCTGAAAAACACCGGCGACGGCGCCTTCGCCGGCGCCATCTTCGGCGCGCTGTTTCTGCGCCGCTTCGTCAACACCACGGCATGGGCGCATTTCGACGTGTTCGCCTGGGCGCCCAAGGAAAAGCCCGCCCGCCCCGCCGGCGGGGAAGCCCAAGCGCTGCGCGCCGCCTGGGGTGCGCTGAAAGCGCGCTTTGGCTAAACACGCTTGCGCGCCGCTGCGGCGCAGTCCAAACTTGAGAATAATTCGCAAATAGCGCCCTGCGCTGGAAACAATCATGCCCGACACACAAGCGCCGCCGCAGAAGGCGGCGCTCAATCTCACGCCGCTGCTGATCGCAGCCGCGGCCTGCACCATGGCGATGATGGCGTTCGTCGCGCTTGTCGGGCCGATCGCGCGCGTGCTGGGCATGGCGCCATGGCAGGCGGGCGCGAGCGTGACGGCGGCGGGCGTGTTGTGGATGGCGCTGGCGCCGGTGTGGGGCCGGCTGAGCGACCGCACCGGGCGGCGAAAGGTTTTGCTGATCGGCGTTGGCGGCTTCGCCGCCGCTTATGCGGGCTTGTGCCTTTTCGTTGAAATCGCGCTCATCTTGCTGCCCGGCGCGCTGATCGCCTTCATCGGCATGCTGATTGGCCGCGCGGTGATCGGGGCGTTTTACGCCGCTGTGCCGCCCGCCTCGTTCGCGCTGATCGCCGATCACGCGCCGCAGGACAAACGCGCGGCGATGATGGCCCGGCTCGGCGCGGCGCAAGCCTCGGGCATGGTGATTGGCCCCGCCGCCGCCGGCCTGCTGGCGCAATGGAGCTTGAGCCTGCCGCTGTTCGCCACCGCGCTTTTTGCCTGTGGCCGCGCTGGCGCTGCTCTGGTTTGCGCTGCCGCGCGAAACGCCGCGCCGCGGCGTGCAAGACGCCCCCAAACTCGGCCTTTTGGATCGCCGCCTGCTGCGCCCGATGGCGACGGCGTTCTGCGCGATGTTCGTTGTCTCCTCCGCGCAAGTGGTGGTGGGCTTTTTCGCGCTGGATCAGCTTGGGCTTGAGCCTGCGGACGCCGCGCGCGCCGCAGGCATGGCGCTCACATCCGTCGGCGTTGCATTGATCGGCGCGCAAATGCTGGTGACGCGCATCAAGTGGAGCCCGCGCCAATTCATTCGTATCGGCTGCATCATCGCCGCCATCGGCTTTTCCGGCGTGGCGCTGACCACGAACACGATGCAGCTCTGCATCGCCTATTTCATCGCCGCCACCGGCATGGGTTGGGTGTTTCCCTCATTCTCGGCGCTGGCCGCCAACATGGTTGAGCCGCACGAACAAGGCGCCGCCGCCGGCGCGGTGGGCGGCGCGCAAGGCTTGGGCATGGTGCTCGGCCCGTTTGCCGGCACCGCGATCTACGCGCTCGGCCCTGCCGCGCCCTACCTGCTCGCCGGCCTTTTGCTCGCCGTATGCGGCGCATGGCCAAGCCGCGCCCACGCTTAAGGCTGACGCACCCGCGCCTGCAAAATATCGCCGGCTCATTTCGGGCAAGGGACGACCCCTTGGGGTGATCGTTGCGTTTCCCACAAGATGTTGTGGTTTCGCTCTTGCAAGAACCACCAAATCAGCGAATCTTAATCAAGTGTTGAAGAAGAGGGGGCCGGCATGGAGCTCGTCCGCGATCAAGTGGAAGCATTGAATTTGTGGCGTCGCGTTACCGTTACGACGGTGCGCTCGGATGCGCCGGATCTGACGGCGCGCCAGCTCGCCGTGCTGATGACGGTGCGCCTGCAGCCTGCCCCGCACACCGTGCGCGGCCTGGCGGCAACGCTCAACGTGGGCAAGCCGGCGATCACCCGCGCGCTCGATACGCTGACGCGCCTGGGTTTCGTCCAGCGCCGGCGCGACCCGAAAGACGGGCGCAACGTGTTCGTGGAGCGCACCGATAAGGGCGATCTTTTCCTCGATACGTTGGGGCAAACCATCATGGCCGATGAGGCCGCCGCGGTCGCGCCCAGCCCGCGCCTGGAGCTCGCCTCCTAACGCGCGCCCATCAAGGCAAAACAAAACGGCGCCCTGCTCACGCGGGACGCCGTTTTTCTTTGTGTTTGCTATTGCGCGCTGCGCTTAGCCCGGCGCCGTGGCTTCCGCCTCAGGCGGCGCTTCCTGCGGCAAGGGCGCGGGCAGCGGCACTGAATTGGGCGAAATCGAACGCAGATAGGCGATCATCGCCACCCGATCCTGATCGTTGCGGATGCCGGCGAACGCCATCTTGGTGCCGCGCACGTTTTGCGCCGGAGAGCGCAGGAAATCGTTCAGCGCCAGATAATCCCAGCGCCCGCCATGAGCGGCCATCGCGTCCGAATAGGCAAAGCCCGCGTGCGCGGCGACGGTGTTGCCGAACGCGTCATGGATGTTGGGGCCGATGCCGTTGGCGCCGCCCGCTTCAAACGTGTGGCAGGCGCGGCATTGCGCGGCTATGCGCTCGCCGCGCGCGATCAGCTCTTGCAGCTGGGCGGCGTCCGCGAACAGCGTGCCGAAATCGGGCGGGCCGGCCGGCGCGGCGGGGCCGCCGCCGGGCACATCGAGCTGCACCTCCGGCAGATAGCCAGCCTTCTCAGGATAGTTCGGGTGGATGACCGCCTCAGCGGCCACGCCCACAGCCATGATGCCGAGGACAGAGCCCACCAGCACGCCAAAAATCGAGTTCAACCTCAGATCGCTCATGCGAGTTCGCCTTAACCGCGCTTCGCCGCCGGAAAGGCGCCTTATGGCCTGCGTCGCCGCTCGCCTCAAGCGGGCGGGGCGACGCATTAGCGCGTTCGGGGCCCTTGCGCGGCGAACCGCCGCACGGCAAGCCCCGTCTCCATGACGCCGATTATCGTGATCCCCGCCCGCATGGCCTCCACGCGCCTGCCCGGCAAACCGCTGGCCGACATCGCCGGCAAGCCCATGATCGCCTGGATGGTGGAGATCGCGCGCGCGGCGGGCGCGGGCCCTGTTCTGGTGGCCGCAGCCGAGGAGGAGGTGGCCGAGGCCGCGCTCGCCGCCGGCGCCAATGTGGCGCTGACCGACCCTGACCTCCCCTCCGGCTCGGACCGGGTGTGCGCCGCGCTTGAGGCGTTCGATCCGGCCGGGCGGTTTGACGTGGTGGTGAACCTGCAGGGCGACATGCCGACCATGCGCGCCGAGGACATCGCCCGCGCCGTCGCCGTGCTTGAGCGGGGCGCGGACATCGCAACGCTTGTCTCTCCGTCGGCCGATCCCGCCGATCGGGAGAACCCGAACGTGGTGAAGGCGATCCGCGCCGCCGATGGCCGCTGCCTTGCCTTCACCCGCGCCCCCGCGCCCTGGGGCGATGGCCCGGTTGAGCGGCATGTCGGCATCTATGTTTATAAGCGCGACGCGCTGGAGCGATTTGTGGCGGCCCCGCCCTCGCCGCTTGAGCTGCGCGAAAAGCTTGAGCAATTGCGCGCGCTGGAAATGGGCCTGCGCATCGATGCGGACGCGGTGAATGTGTTTCCAAAAGGTGTCGATAGCCCGCCCGATCTCGAGGCCGCGCGCGCAATTCTAAGCGCGCGTTAAGACCCTCGCGCGCGCAGCATCAAATTTTTTGAACGCGCAGCGCGTACCGCAACGTCTGATTATCCCTTCGCGGTGATTACTGCCGCCCGCAGCGTGAGCAGAATGCGCGCACGGGGGAAAGTATGAAGGCGTTGGCAAGACTTGCGGCAGGCCTTGAGGCCGCGCCCAATGTATTTTGGCGGCTGATCAAGCAAGCAACGACCGCCCAGAAGCTCGCGCTGGCGTTCGCGCTCTTTCTCGCGCCGCTGATTTTTGTCTCCAGCAAGCTGGCGACGGAGCAGCAACACAGCGTCGATATCGCCCAGCAGGAACGCAAGGGCGGCGCCTATCTGCGCGCCGTCAACAGCGTGCGCAGCCAGCTCGACCAGCATTTGCGCGCCAGCCAGCTTGGGCTTGCAGGCAGTGAAAGCCTCATTGCCGCGATGCGCAATCTTGAATCAGCGGAGGCCCGCTTCGGCGCCGGCCTGGACACGCGCGCATGCGTTGAGCGCGCGCTCACCGCGATGCGCACGATGCTGAACGCGCCCTTCGCCCGCGCCACCGCCGCGAACGCGGCTAAAGAAGCGCTCTCCGATCTTGCGCGCCGCATCGCCGACAACGCCCATCTCATGCGCGATCCCGAACGCGGCAGCCACTATATCGTCGATCTCATCCATGAGCGCACGCCGGTGATTGCGCGTGAATCCCGCGATCTCACCGCCGAAGCCGGCCGCGCCTTCGCTGAGCGGCGGCTGAGCGCAAGCGATCGCGCCATTTTGCTGCAGCGCGCCGCACTGCTGCAAAGCGCGCTCGACGATATGAGCCGCATCGCCGATTCCATCGCCGCCGCCGATGCGCGCCTGGATGCAAGGCTTGGGCCCCCCGCGCTCGCCGTGATGACGAATGTCAGCGCCTATCTTGGGCACTTGCGCGAAGGCCTCAGCAGCGGGCGCATCGCGATCAAACAGCTGGTCGCCAGCGAGGCCGGCGTGCACGCCGCGCTTGCCGCCCTTTCAGATCGCGCCGCCGGCGAGCTTGACCGCATCTTGAGCAACCGCGCCCAGAGCCTCGCCGCCGAGCGCACCACCACGCTGCTGGCCGCCGGCGCCTTGTTCATGGCCGTGCTTTTGCTTGTGGTGTCCATATTGCGGCTTGGGTTGGTGGCGCCGATCAAATCGCTGGCGCATTCGATCCGCACCATCGCCGATGGGCGCTATGACGAGGAAATTCCAGCGCTTGCGCGCCAGGATGAAATCGGCGCCATGGCGCGCGCGCTTGACGTGCTGCGCGATGCCGCCCAGGCGAGAATCGCATCGGATGCCGCGCGCGCCTCGGCCGAAAGCGCCAACCGCGCCAAATCGCAATTCGTCGCCAATATGAGCCACGAATTGCGCACACCGCTTAACGCCATCATCGGCTATGCCGAAATTCTCACCGAAGATTGCGAAGATCGCGGCGATAGCGCGGCCATCGCCGATCTGCAGCGGATCAATATGTCCGCGCGCCATCTTTTGGCGCTGATCAACGATATTCTCGATCTCTCCAAGATCGAAGCGGGCCGCATGGATGTGCTGGCCGCGCCGTGTGACCCTGCCGCGATTTTGCGCGAAGCGCTGGCGACAGCCGAGCCGCTGGCGGCCAAGAACGGAAACAAGCTGCACACAGACATCGCCGCCGGCGCCGACGCCTTCATCGACGCGCAGAAGCTCAAGCAATGTTTGCTCAATCTGCTTTCCAACGCCTGCAAATTCACCAAGAACGGCGAGGTGCGCGTGTCCATGCGCAGCGAGGACATCGACGGCGCGGCGCGGCTTGTGTTCACCGTGGCCGACACCGGCATCGGCATGAACCAAGAAGAAATGTCGCGCCTGTTCCGGCCGTTTGAACAAGCCAACAACACCGTCTCGCGCCAATTCGGCGGCACCGGGCTTGGCCTCATGATCACGCGCCGCATGGCCCAGATGATGGGCGGGGATGTTTCGGTTGAGAGCACGCCGGGCGGCGGTTCTGTGTTCACGCTCTGGGCGCCGCAATATTACAAGGGCTTTGGCGCGGAAGATCAGAGCGAGGTTGGCGCGCGCGTCGGCCCCGAAGAGGCCCCGCTGGCGCTCGTCATCGATGATGAGGCCAATGCGCGCGATCTTGTCATCCGCGCGCTCACGCAGCTGAATTTCGCCGTGCAGGGCGCGCGCACCGCGGAGGCGGGCGCGGCCCTCGCCCGCAGCGAAAAGCCCGCGCTCATCATCCTCGACATCAACCTGCCCGATCGCACCGGGTGGAGCGTGATCTCGGAGCTTTCACGCGATAGCGAAACCGCCGATATCCCGATCATCGTGCTCTCGATCGAAGAAGATCGCCGCCGCTCGATCGGGCTTGGCGCCGCCGAACACCTCGTCAAGCCCGCAACGCGCGAAGCGCTGTGCGCGGCCGCGTTGCGCCTGGCGCGCAAAGCCGGCCCCGCGCCGGAGGCCGCAGAAGAAAGCGCGGAGCAAAAGCGCCTGAGCGCTTAAAGCGCCGGGACTTAAATGCGACGCGCGCGATGGATCACCACCGTGTCGCATTTAAGTCTCCGTTGCTTTAGCCTGGAAACACCTGCGCGCCGACATCGGTGACGCCCTCGCCCTCATAGGCGACGCAGCGCAGGCTCTCCATGCCTTGCACGAAGCAATAAAGCGGCGCGTTCGCGGCGCGCACGGCAAGGTAGCCCACACGATCGAGCCCATCTGACGGATAGAACGGAAACTCCCCGCTCACAGGCCCTTGCGCGTTCGCCGGCCAATCGGGCAGCGCAGCGCTCGTCGGCATCGCGGGATTGGAGCCATCGAGCCATTCGCCCAGCGCGGTTTGCATCGCCGCTTGATCGGCGGCGCCGGCCAGCACCATCACATGGCGCGCAAGATAGGAATCGATAAACATCGGATCGCCGGACGCATCACGCATCACCAATACCGCCACCGCGCGCGCGCAATCAGGCCCAAACGAAACCGCCTCGACAGAAAGCGTTTGCTCGCCCGCGGCCCACGCATACGCGGCCCGCGCATCGCAGCCGGCGGCCAGCGCGCCCTCCTCCTGATCCTGCGCCGGCGTACAGCCAAGCGCCAACGCCGCCGCCAAACCCATCACGATCATGCGCATATTCAAAATCCCCCCGTTTTGAGCGGCGAGCCTAAAGCGTCGGACCTTAAATGCGACCCAAGCCTTGGATCATCCGCCGTGTCGCATTTAAGCTCCACAAGACGCTTTAGATTCAATATCTTCTAAAGCAACTTCTGGACTTTAAATTCGCTCGGCGCACGCCATCACACTGAGGCGAATTTAAAGTCCGTTGCTTTAGCCGCCCAAACGCGCAAGCGCCAGCGCGCCCACCTCTTTGAGCGCGCCGGTGGCGGTTTTGGAATAGGCGGTAAAATTGAGCCCGCCATGCATGAGCGCGGGATATTTCTTTTCCTCAACCGGCGCGCCCGCGCGGCGCAGCGCATCGACGAACTGCCGCACATCGGCGCGCACCGGATCCATCGCGCCCCCGCCGGCGACGATCGTGGGCGGCGCATGCGCGAGATCAAGCTCAAGCAGCGAAGGCAGGTGCTCAGCGCCCAAGCTGCGCGCGATGTAGAGGCACGCCACCCGGCCAAGGAAACGGAAATTGCGCAGCTCTTCCTCGGCCCAAAGCGAATCCTGCACATGCACCAGCGGATACAGCAGGATCTGCAGCGCAATCGCCCCTGGCCGCGCCGCGTTCGCCTCCAGCGCCATGCGCGCGGCGAGATACGCGCCCGCGCTATCGCCGGCGAGCGCGATCCGGTTTTCATCGGCGCCGAAATCAGCCGCATGCGCAAACGCCCAGGCGCACGCAGCGCGCGCATCCTCGATCTGGCCTGGAAAGGCGGTTTCCGGCGCGAGCCGGTATCCCACCGAAAGCACGCGCCCTTGCGCCGAAGCGGCAAGCCACGAGCAAATGGAATCGTGCGTATCGATATCGCAGCAAACAAACCCGCCGCCGTGGAAATACACGATCAGCGGCGCCTGCCCCGCGCCCTCGGCCTCATAATAGCGCGCCCGCAACGGCCCGGCCGCGCCCGCAACCGCCACATCCTCAACCCGCGCGAGCCCCTCCGCCCGCGCCGCCGGCACGGCCAGCAGCGTGCGCAAGCCCCGGCGCGCCTGCGCCAAAAGCGCGTTTTCGAGATCCTGGCTCATGCTCATCAGGGAACGCCTCTACCCGAACGGGCCGGCATGGGCTAACGAGCCGGCGCTATGACCGAACATGTTGGCACTCAGCGCATCGCCTTCCAGGGCGAACTTGGCGCAAATTCACACCTCGCCATCCGCGAGACCTATCCCGCCGCAGAGCCTGCGCCGTGCGCCACGTTTGAGGATGCGTTCGCCGCCGTCAGCGAGGGCGCGGCGCGCTATGCGATGATCCCGGTGGAGAACTCGCTGTTTGGCCGCGTGGCCGACGTGCACCATCTGCTGCCCGAAAGCGGGCTCTATATCGTCGGCGAAAAATTCGTGCCGATCCAACATCAGCTGCTTGGCCTGCCGGGCGCGACACTCGAAGGGCTGAAAGCCGTGCGCTCGCATCCGCAGGCGCTGGGCCAATGCCGCAGGCAATTGCGCGCGCTTGGCCTCGCCGCGATCAAAACCGCCGACACCGCCGGCGCCGCGCGCGAGATCGTGGAGATTGGCGACACCAGCATCGGCGCGCTGGCCTCCACGCTGGCGGGGAAATTCACGGCCTCAACGTGCTCAAAGCCGATGTGGCCGACGCCGCGCACAACACCACGCGCTTTCTCACCTTCTCGCGCGAGCCCGAAGATGCCGATGTTGAGGATGGGCCGTGCGTCACCTCCATCCTCTTTCGCGTGCGCAACGTGCCCGCCGCGCTCTACAAAGCCATGGGCGGGTTCGCCACCAATGGCGTGAACATGACCAAGCTCGAAAGCTATATCGAAGGCGGCGCCTTCTCGGCGGCGTTCTTCTTCGCGGAAATCGAGGGCCATCCGCAGGAGCAGAACGTGAAGAACGCGCTTGAGGAGCTCGCCTTTTTCTCCGCCACGCTGAAGATCGTGGGCGTTTATCCGGCCGATCCGTTCCGGCGGGCGTAAGTTGCGGGCTGTACCAATTTTTGGTACAAGCCGGCATGGCCAAGAACACCTCGATTTCCCTCGGCGATCATTTCAGCGAATTCGTGGAGGCCCAGATCGCCTCCGGCCGCTTCGCCTCCGCTAGCGAGGTGATCCGCGCGGGCCTGCGCTTGCTGGAGGCGGATGAAGCCAAGCTGCAAAAGCTGCGCGAACTGATCCGCGAAGGCGAAGAAAGCGGCGAGCCGGTTCCGTTCGACTTTGAGGAATTCCTGGCCGAAATGCATGCCGAGGCAAAGCGTGAAGCGTGAGCTTCGCTTCCGGCCACAAGCCAGACGCGACCTGAGAGACATCTGGCGCTATTCACAAAAAGACGTGGTCAAGCGCGCAAGCTGATCGCTACCTCGCCAAACTGAACGCCGCGATCAATGCGCTGCGCGAGAAGCCGGAAACAGCACGCGCATCCGATGAGATCAGCCCAGGGCTGCTTAGGCGCGACGCCGAACGGCATGTAATCTACCTTCGCGCCAAAGCCGATCACATCCTGATCATCCGCGTGCTGCATCAGCGCATGGATCATGCGGCGCAACTGGCGAACGATGAGGGCGCGCCCTAAAGCATGATCGTTTTGGATTGAAACGTCGCACCCACACCCATCCCCGGGGCGTGGCGAAGCCGCGAGCCCGGGGCCCAAGAACACAGCTGATTGACGTTAAGCTGCAAACACTTGTGTTCTTGGGCCCCGGACTTGCGCTTCGCGCAATCCGAGGATGGGTGGAGGCGGCATGCGATTCAACCGAGAACAATCGAGCGCTAAAGCACCGCCTGCGCCGCGCCGATCAGCGCAGCGCCAACAGATACGCCAACTTGGGTGACATCGGTGCGCCCGTCATTCACCGCAGCCGCGGAGGCGACCCCGCGCGCGGGATCGACCAGCACTTCGGCGTACCAGAGCGTGTTCGAGCCATTGTGCCAGAGCACGCCATTTTCGCGCACCATCCAGCCCATCGCATAAGCCCCGCCGAACGGCGGCGTGTGCAGCACATCCCAATTTTCGCGGCTGAGAAAAGCGGTGCGATCGCGGTGCGCAGCAAGATATTTGAGCGTATCGGCGAAGGTCGCGTGCACGCGGCCTGCCGGGCCAAGCACGGCGGGATTGTCCGCAATGCCGCCCGGCGGCGCCGGCGTCAGCTCTCCCGCCGCGCCCGGCCCGTGCCCCACCGGCTGATCGTAAGCGCCCATCGTTCCTGGCGGGCCAAAGCCCGCGCTTTCCATGCCGAGCGGCGCGAACACGTGTTCACGCACCAGCGCCTCCCAGCTCGCGCCGAGCCTGGCTTCCAGCATGGCGCCCGCGATCACATAGCCGGTGTTGGAATACTCGAAATGGTTTTCCTTCCGCCCCGCCGGCGCGCGCGTGAGGCCACGCCGCGCATAGGCGATGCGCTCCTCGCGCGGATCGGCGTTCAAACGCCGGAAGGCCATCAACTCGGCCATCTCGAGATTGGCCGCGAGCCCCGATTGATGGCTCAGCAGATGCCGGAAGCTCGCCTCGCGATACTCGGCGCGCATGTCCGGGATCGCATCGCCCAGCACGGCGCCGATCGTATCGTCCCACGAAACAGCCCCCGCCTCCGCTGCGCGCGCGACGAGCGCGCCCGTCATGGATTTGGTGATCGAGCCAAGATGCCATTGATCGCTGGCCGTGACCGGCTCTGGCCGCCCGGCGGCGCGCAGGCCGACAGCGAAGGAAAGCCGCCGCCCGGCGCGGCTTGCGCCCGCCGCGCCCATGGCCGGGCTGCCGGCGCGGGCGCGCAAAGCTTCAAGCCCGGCCTGGGTCAGCGGCGCGGCCTCCGCCGCCGCGCTAGGCGCCTCGCGCGTGAAAGTGAGCGGCAGCGCCGCGCCCTGCGTGAACACGCCCTCGATCCGGCCGCCAACAAAACGCCCCTCATACCGGGCGGCGATATTGGAAAGATCAAGGCTCAGCGCATCGCCCTCGATCACCGCCGCGATCACCGGGATGGCCACATTGCCCTGATCGACGCTGTAAAGCGTGGCGCGCGGCCCCGCCTCCAGCACAAGCCGCAGCCGCAGGCGCTGGGAACCGAGATCAAGCACGCCATGCCATTCGCCCAAGTGTTCGGGGCCCTGGGCGCGGGCGCCGCCGATCAGGAAGCTTGACGCTGCGGCGCCAAGCAAAAGCGGGCGGCGGCTGACGTTCATGGGCGAAATCTCCCTGTTGGCGCTCCCACATGGCCCGGTCGCCGGGGCGCGTCCTTCTGTCACCATAGCCTCATTGACGGGGCTTTTCTTGCGCCGTTAGTGTCCGCCGGCTTTGTGCGGTGCGGCACGCCTATGAATGTTTCAAGGATTTCAAACATGAAAGTCCTCGTCCCGGTCAAACGGGTGCTCGATTACAACCTGAAAGTCCGGGTTAAGCCCGATGGATCGGGCGTTGATCTCTCCAATCTCAAAATGTCGATCAATCCGTTCTGCGAAATCGCGGTCGAAGAAGCGGTGCGCATGAAGGAAGGCGCGGGCGGGCACGCCGCCGGCGCCGCCACCGAAGTGATCGCCATCTCGATCGGGCCCGAGCAAGCGCAGGAAACCCTGCGCAACGCGCTCGCCATCGGCGCCGATCGCGGCATTCTCGTCAAAGCCGAAGGCGAAGTGGAGCCGCTGGCGGTGGCGAAACTGCTCAAGGCGGTGATCGAGGCCGAGAAACCCGATCTCGTCATCCTCGGCAAACAAGCGATTGATGACGACAGCAACCAAACCGGCCAGATGCTGGCCGCGCTGCTGGATTGGCCGCAAGCGACGTTCGCGTCCAAGATCGTGCTCGATGGAAGCAAAGCCAACGTCACGCGCGAAGTCGATGGCGGGCTGCAAACCGTCGCGGTGGAATTGCCGGCGATCATCACCACGGACCTGCGCCTCAACGAGCCGCGCTACGCCTCGCTGCCGAACATCATGAAGGCCAAGAAAAAGCCGATCGACGTGAAAACGCCGGCCGATCTCGGCGTTGATGTCAGCCCGCGCCTCAAAGTGGTGAAAACCGCCGAGCCGCCCAAGCGCACTGGCGGCGCCAAGGTCAAAACCGTCGCCGAACTGGTCGGCAAGCTCAAAGAAGCGGGGGTTATCTAATGGCCGTTCTGGTTATCGCCGAGCACGACAATGCCTCGGTCAAAGATTCCACCAACAAGGTCGTCACCGCAGCGAAAGCGATCAGCGGCGATGTGGACGTGCTTGTCGCCGGGCAAAAACGCCGGCGCGGCGGCGGCGGAAGCGGCCAAGATCGACGGCGTGCGCAAAGTGCTGCACGCCGATGGCGCCAGCCTCGCCAAGCAAATGGCCGAGCCGCTGGAAGCGCTCATCACGCCCCTCGCCGCCAATTATGACGCGATCCTGTTTCCCGCCACCACCACGGGCAAGAACGCCGCGCCGCGCGTGGCCGCCAAGCTCGACGTGATGCAGCTTTCGGGCGTCATTGGCGTTGAAAGCGCCGATACCTTCGTGCGCCCGATCTATGCCGGCAACGCCATCATCACCGTGAAGGATGAGCAGGCGAAAAAAGTGCTCACCGTGCAGCCCACCGCGTTCAAAGCGGCGGGCGCAGGCGGAAGCGCCGCGGTGGAAACCATCCCTGCGCCGAACGGCCCGTTCAAATCCGCGTTCGTCGGCGAAGAGCTGGCGAAATCCGATCGCCCCGAACTCACCGCCGCCAAGCGCGTGGTGTCGGGCGGACGCGCGCTCGGCTCTGCCGAAGAATTCAAGAAAGTGCTCGATCCGCTGGCCGATAAGCTCGGCGCGGCGGTGGGCGCTTCGCGCGCGGCGGTGGACGCCGGCTACGCCCCCAACGATTACCAAGTCGGCCAGACCGGCAAGGTGGTGGCGCCGGAGCTTTACGTCGCCATCGGCATTTCGGGCGCGATCCAGCACCTTGCGGGCATGAAGGACAGCAAAGTCATCGTCGCCATCAACAAGGACGAAGAAGCCCCGATCTTCCAGATCGCGGATGTCGGCCTTGTGGCCGATTACAAAGCCGCCGTGCCGGAATTGCTGGAAGAACTGAGCAAAGCCGGGCTCTGATCTGGAGCGCGGGCGTCCTCGCCCGCGTGCCGGCCAGGAAAGTCGCGGGCGAGGACGCCCGCGCTCCATAATTCGTGTTACCGTCAGGTTCGTCAGGAGCGGAAAAATACGCTACAAGAACGAAACGCCGGAATTTTTGACGGCTTTCGTGGAGTAGCCTCTTGGCCGGCATGCAGGAACACGACGTGGTGGCGCTGCTGCGCGATCGCCCCGATCTCGGCCTCCGCCGCGGCTGGGTCGGCACGTTGCTGCTTGAGCTTGAGCCGGGCGCCTGGGAGGTTGAATTCGCAGATCACCAAGGGCGCACAATCGGCACAGTGGCGTTGGCCGAAAGCGACCTTCTGGTGTTGCAACTCGATCCCGCGCGGGCTTGATGGAGCGCGGCCAAATCATGCTGCATCGCAACAAGATTTGCTTTACCTGTAGTCGCAAGGTGGTATGGCCAACACAATGACAAGCATCCGCACCGTCGGCGTTATCGGCGCTGGGCAAATGGGCAACGGCATCGCGCATGTGTGCGCGCTCGCTGGCTATGACGTGCTGCTCAATGACGCCGATAAGGCGCGCATCGAAGCCGGCCTTGGCACGATTGGCAAAAACCTCTCGCGCCAAGTGCATCGTGAAGTCATCACCCAAGCCGATGCGGACGCTGCGCTCAAGCGCATCAGGGGCGCTGCCGAATACGCCGCGATGGCGCCCTCCGATCTCATCATCGAATCCATCGTTGAGCAGGATGAGGCCAAGCGCGCGGTGTTCGCCGGCTTGCAGCCCGTGTTGAAGCCCGAGGCGATCCTCGCCTCCAACACCTCCTCGATCTCGATCACGCGCCTCGCCGCCACCACCGATCGGCCCGATAAGTTCATCGGCATCCACTTCATGAACCCCGCGCCGCTGATGAAGCTGGTGGAGCTGATCCGGGGCCTGGCCACCAGCCAGGAAACCTATGATGCGAGCGTAAAGTTCGTCGAAAGCCTCGGCAAAACTATCGCCAACGCCGAAGATTTCCCCGGCCTTCATCGTCAACCGCGTGCTGGTGCCGATGATCAATGAGGCGGTCTACACGCTGTACGAAGGCGTGGGCTCGGTTGAGGCGATCGACAAGGCGATGAAGCTGGGCGCCAATCATCCGATGGGCCCGCTGGAGCTCGCCGATTTCATCGGGCTCGACACCTGCCTTTCGATCATGCAGGTGCTGAACGAAGGCTTGGCCGATACCAAATATCGCCCCTGCCCGCTGCTGGTGAAATATGTCGAAGCCGGCTGGCTGGGCCGCAAGACCCAGCGCGGCTTTTACGACTACCGCTCAGACCCGCCGATGCCGACGCGCTAACGCGCGTCAAATAAAAGCCCGGCGCGCCGCTTGCATCGCCTGCGGCATGGAATTGAGCGCTCTTGCGGCCAACGCCGCGCTTTCAATGCTTTTCGGCGCAAAACAGCGCGAAAACGCCGCCGAGGCGGGCTTTGCCGCGCCCGCGCAGCCGGCAAATTCTGCCCAGCCCGCGCCGAATTTGCCGGGCGCGCTGAGCAATATCTCGTTCGATGCGGTGCTGTTTCTGCAGAGCGAAGAACCCCAAGCGCCGGCGATCAGCGCGCCGACGCCCACTGAAATCTTCCTCGAAGAAATCCAGAAAGATCCGATCGAGCGGATGCGCGAGCAGATTCTTGAAGAGCTGGGGCTCACCGAAGAAGACCTCGCCGCGATGGGCCCAGATGAACGCCGCGCCACCGAAGATAAGATCAGCGCCATGATCGAAGAGAAGCTGCGCCAAGGCTTCGGCGCCCGATCGCGCCCGCAAACGGCCGCTGAATATCTCACCGAGCTGCGCGCTTAAGCGAACTGATCAGATTGAATATCTTCTCCACCCATCTCCGGGGCGCAGCGAAGCTGCGAGCCCGAGCCTATAAACGCAAGCGCCTGAGGTGATGGGCCCCGGCCTTGCGCTACGCGCAATCCTGGGATGGGTGGTTGCCCTATAGCATCCTAACGCGCTCTAGCCGCGCTTAAACACCAGCGAAAAATTGTTCGCCGGCATGTGCACGATCTCGTTCAGCACCAGCCCCTGCGCCCGCGCCGCTTCTTCCACCGCTTCGAGATCACGCACGCCGAAGGCCGGGTCTTTTTGCTTGAGCCACGCATCGAAGGTTTCATTCGCGGGCGCGGTGTGGCGGCCTTCGCGCTTATAGGCGCCATACGTGTAGAGCACGCCCTTCTCCGCCAGCAGCCGCCCGGCGCCGGCGATAAGCCCGAGCGTGCTTTCCCAAGGCGAGATATGGATCATATTGATGGCGACCAGCGCATCGAACGGCGCCTGATCCTCAACGCCCCAAACCTGCGCGGTGACATCGATCGCGCGCGGCGGGGCGATATTGGAAAGCCCCTCGGCCTCGATCCAGGCGGCGATTGAAGCGCGCGAGCTCGGATCAGGATCGCTGGGCAGCCATGTCGCGCCCGGCAGCGCGCGGGCAAAGCACACCGCATGCTCCCCGTGCCGGAGGCGAGTTCCAGCACTTTGGCGTTTTCCGGCAGCACGCGCTGCAGCACGGCCAGGATCGGATCGCGGTTGCGTTCGGTTGAGGGGCTGTACTGTCGAGTCATGCTCTTTTTTGAGCACGCTTGCGGCCAACGGGAAAGATCGGGGAAAAGCAGAGCCCGCCTGCCGCGCCGTGCGCGCGCCCCGATGCATAAACGCAAGGAGGCGCTACATTCCCCCATGGCGAACCCGCCCATACCGCAGCGCATCCCGCCGCTCACCTGGCGCAAGCCGGCATGGCTTTGGAGCCCGCTGGCGCTCGCGCTCGCGCTCGGCGCCGCTTACGCCTTGTTTTATCAGGATGGAAGCGTGGCGCGCGCGGTGCTCGCGGCGGGGGCGCTGATGTTCGCGCTGGCGCTGGCGACGCTGAGCGCGAGCTGGGCGCTTGGCCATCCGCCGCGCACGCACCGCATTGTGGTGCTGCATGTGCTGGCTGCGGCCGTGATCGTCGCGCTGGCCGCGCCCTGGGGCTTCTCAGCGCTGCTGGCCGCCGAGGTCAAACAAGCCAAGGGGCGGGCGCCGATCTCGCCTTGGCGCTCGCGCCGCTGGCGGCTTTGCTTGGGCTGCCCTTGGCGCTGATCTCGGGGCTGATTTTCTCGCTCACCGCGCTCACCCGCCCGCGCCCGGAAAAGCCCCTCGAACTCACCGAGGACGACGCCCGCTACGCGCACCAGCCGTTCAACTAGGCCGGGCGGCGGAAAAACACTGTCGGCTGGGTTTTGTAGGCGCCGCGCGCGATTTCAACGAAACCGAGCCGCTGCGCCAGGCGGATTGAAGCGGCGTTCTCCGGCGCGATGATGCAGGCAAAATCGCGCCGGCCAAAATGGCCCTCGCCCCAGCCGATCATCGCTTTAAGCGCTTCAAGCCCATAGCCCTTGCCTTGCGCGGCCGGGCTCAGCGCCCAGCCCATTTCCGGCGCATCGAGCGCCGGGCTGATCTCGCGCTGAAAATCGGCAAAGCCGGCTTCGCCAATCAGCGCCCCGCCCTGCTTTTCTTCGATCGCCCAGAAGCCATAACCCAGCAGCGCCCACATGCCCGGATAGCGCAGCATCCGCCCCCAGCTTTCCTCGCGGGTCGAGGGCTTGCCGCTGATAAAGCGCACCACCTCGGGATCGGCCCACATGGCGAAAAGCGCGTCAAAATCGCTGAGCCGATGCCCGCGCAGGATCAGCCGCTCGGTTTCCAGAACCGGCGCGCTCATGGCTCGCGCGCCAGCACCGCATCAATTAGTGCGAACGCATCTTCGCCCGCCCAATCGGCGCCGCCGGCAAGCCGCACCAGTTCGCGCCCATCGCGGCCATAGATGATCGTCACCGGAAAGCCCGAGGCGCGCACGTCAAACGCCACCCCGCGCGAAATATCGATCAGGAACGGCAAATCGCCGCCGGAAAGCTCGTCCAGCATGCGGATCGCCTCTTCGCGCCTGGCCGCCCCATCGATGCTTACCGGCGTCACGCGGATGCGCCCCTCATAGCGGCGCTGCAGCGCAGCCAGGCTCGGCATCTCGTGGATGCACGGCGCGCAGGAGGTGAACCACACATTCAGCACCACGATCTCGCCCGCGAGCGCGCCGAGATTGGTTTCAGCCCCTTCCGCGTCCTGCAACGCGCGCATCGGCATCGGCGGCGGCTCGGGCAAAGCCACAAGCTGCGCCAGCTCCCCGCGCGCATATTGCGTCAGCCCAGAAGCGCTCTGGGGCTTGGAAGAAGCGGCGAAAACCACGTAAAGGAAGGCCAACAATCCAACAGCGATCAACGCCAGCGCGGCCCATACCGCCCAAGGTTTCCGCGTCGAGGAGTTTAGAGTGTCCAATTCCTGATCCCTCTTCCGGCGGCCAGGCGATGTGGGGCGGGCGCTTCGCGGCCCAGCCCGACGACGCCATGCAGGCCATCAACGCTTCGATCGATGTGGACAAGCGCTTGTGGCGCGAGGACATCGAAGGCTCACAAGCCCACGCCGCCATGCTGGCCGCGCAAGGCATCATTAGCGCAGAAGATAATGCGGCGATACAAGCGGGCCTCGATCAAATCGCCGCGGAAATCGCCGAAGGCGCGTTCCCGTTCTCCAAGGAACTGGAGGACATCCATCTCAATATCGAAGCGCGGCTCACCCAGCGCATCGGCGAAGCCGGCAAGCGGCTGCACACCGGCCGCTCCCGCAACGATCAGGTGGCCACCGATTTCAAGCTCTGGACCATGCGCGCGGCCCGCGAAGCCGGCGACGGCCTGCGCGTGTTGCAAAAGGCGCTGCTCAAGCGCGCCGAGCAACATGACGAATGGATCATGCCCGGCTTCACGCATTTGCAGACGGCCCAGCCCATCACGCTTGGCCATCACCTGCTCGCTTACGTAGCGATGTTTGAGCGCGACCGCGTGCGCGTGATTGGGGCTGCGCTGGAAGCTGCGTGGGAATGCCCGCTGGGCGCGGCCGCCCTTGCCGGCACCAGCTACCCGATCGATCGTGAAAGCACCGCAGCCGCGCTTGGCTTTCACGCGCCCGCCGGCAATTCGCTTGACGCCGTCGGCAGCCGCGATTTCGCGCTGGCGGCGCTCTCCAATCTCGCCATCGCGTCCACGCATCTTTCGCGCCTGGCCGAAGAGATCGTGTTTTGGACCAGCCCGCAATTTGGCTTCGCCACGCTGAGCGATTCCTGGTCCACCGGCTCTTCCATCATGCCGCAAAAGCGCAACCCGGATGCGGCCGAGCTGATCCGCGCCAAGGCCGCGCGCATCGCCGCCAATTTCGCCGCGCTCAATGCCATCGTGCAGAAGCTGCCCTTGGCCTACGCCAAGGATCTGCAGGAGGATAAAGCCCTCACCTTCGCCGCCTTCGATGATTTCGCGCTCTCGCTCACCGCCATGATCGGCATGATCGAAACCATGCGCTTTAACCGCGCCGCGATGCGCGAGGCCGCCGCGCGCGGCTATTCCACCGCCACCGATCTCGCCGATTGGCTGGTGCGCGAGCTGAAAACCCCGTTCCGCGAAGCGCACGAGATCACCGGCAAAATCGTGGCCCGCGCCGAAGCCGCGGGCGTCGCCGAACTGGCCGATCTGCCGCTGGAAGATTACCAAGCGGTCGATCCCCGCATTACCGCCGAGGCGCGGGCGCTGCTGACGGTTGAAAAATCCGTCGAAAGCAGGGATTGCTACGGCGGCACAGCGCCCCAGCGCGTGCGCGAGCAGATCGCCCGCTGGCAGGAGAGCTTCAAATGAGCCGCTTGATCATGAGCCTTTCGGCGCTGGCGCTTTTGGCCGGCTGCGGCATCCCTGGCGGGCTTGAGCGCCCCGATCCGCTTTGGAATAGCGATGAAGCCATCGCACGCGAATGCGAACGCGCCGCGCAAAATGGCGAGGCGCTGCACGAGCGCTGCACCGAACAAGAGCCGCAACCGCCGCAATGAACCATTTCGAGTATCGCGATGGCGTCCTCCATTGCGAGGGCGTTTCGCTCGCCGCCATCGCCGCAGCCGCCGGCACGCCCGCCTACGTCTATTCCAGCGCCACGCTGGAGCGGCACTATGATGTTTTCAAACAAGCGCTCGCCCCGCGCGATGCGCTTGTGGCGTTCGCGGTGAAAGCCAACGCCAACCTCGCCGTCATCGCAACGCTCGCCGCGCGCGGCGCCGGCGCCGATACGGTGAGCCAGGGCGAAATCCAGCGCGCGCTCCGCGCCGGCGTGCCGGCGAACCGCATCATCTTCTCCGGCGTTGGCAAAACCGCCGAAGAGCTCGCCTTCGCGCTCAAAGCCGGCGTCTATCAGATCAATGTCGAAAGCATCGCCGAGATGGAGATGCTTTCGGCGGTGGCCGCTTCGCTCAACGCCCAAGCGCCGCTGGCGATCCGCGTGAACCCGGACGTGGGCGCAGGCGGGCACGAGAAAATCTCCACCGGCGGCGGCGCAACCAAGTTCGGCGTTTCAGCAGAGCTTGCGCTTTCGCTTTACGCGCGCGCGCACGCTGATCCGCACCTTTCGCCCAAAGGCCTTGCCGTGCATATCGGCAGCCAAATCCGCGATCTTGCGCCGCTCGAAGCCGCCTTCCGCTTCATGCGCGGCCTCACCGAGAAGCTGCGCAGCGATGGTTTGCCGATTGAGCGGCTCGATCTCGGCGGCGGGCTTGGCGTGCCCTATTTCAACGAACCTGATCCGCCCTCGCCGGCCGAATACGCCGCGATGATCAATCGCGTGATGGATGGGCTCGATATTAAGCTCGCGTTTGAGCCGGGCCGCATGATCGCCGGCAATGCCGGCGTTTTGCTTTCGCGCGTGATCCGCATTCAGGCGCGGCCGCGCCCGATCCTCGTGCTCGATGCGGGCCTCAACGATCTCATTCGCCCGGCGATGTATGAAGCCTTTCACGACATCAAGCCGGTGCGTGAAACCAGCGCGCCGCAAGCGGCTGTCGATGTTGTCGGCCCGATTTGCGAAACCGGCGATATTTTCGCGCGCAACCGCACGCTTGCGCCGCTCAAGCCAGGCGATCTCGCCGCCTTCATGACAGCCGGCGCGTACGGCGCGGTGATGGCCTCGACGTACAACGCGCGCGAACTCATCGCCGAAGTGCTGGTGCGCGGCGATCGCTTCGAGATTGTGCGCCGCCGCTGGACGGTGGAAGAGCAAATGGCGCTCGAAACAATCCCTGATTGGGCCTGATTGGGCCTGATTGGCCGCTTTTGCTGGCCTTTGCCGCCTACCCTGGGTAAGCCCGTCACTTCAATTCCATGGGGAGGATACGCATGAAGATCACATCAGCGCTCGCTGCGGCGTCTTTGCTCGCACTCGCCGCGTGCCAACAGGCGCCCGCCGCGCCGCAAGACGCCTTCTTCGCCAATCTCACCGCGCTCTGCGGCAATTCGTATGAGGGCCAAGTCGTCTCCGGCAACGAGGGCGATGCAAACTTCGCCAGCCAGCGCCTGGTGATGCAAGTGCGCGAGTGCAGCGATAGCGAAATCCGCATCCCCTTCCATGTCGGTGAAGATCGCTCACGCACCTGGGTGATCACCCGCACCGATACGGGCTTGCGCCTCAAGCACGATCACCGCCACGAAGATGGCAGCGAAGACGTGCTCACCCAATATGGCGGCGACACCGCAACCGAAGGCTTCGCCACGCGCCAGGAATTCCCGGCTGATCAGCACTCGAAAGATCTGTTCGTCGCCAACGACATCCCGCAATCGGTGACGAATGTGTGGGCTGTCGAGGTCCAGCCCGAGGCGTTCTTCGCCTATGAGCTCTCGCGCGAGAATCGGCACTTCCGCGTCGAGTTCGATCTGCGCAATACCGTAGACGCCCCGCCCCCGCCCTGGGGCGCTGAGGCCGCCGCAAATTAAGGCAAAGTAAGCATCATCCCCCGCTGCAAAGCGGGGGATGGTCATGGTTTGGCTGGAAATGGGCTGTTAGGCTCCTCCCGCCCGCATGAAGCACGCCGACGCCATAGCCCAGCTCGCCCGCGAGACCGCGCGCGCCAAGCGCAATCTCGCGCTGGAGCGGGCCGTGCGCGCCGGCTTCTGGCTGGCGGCGGCGGCGGCGCTCTGGGCCATCATCGCCCTCAGCGGCGGGCATGAGCGCCTGCCCTACCTTGCCCAGCCGCTGGCGGCGCTGGGCGCGCTCATCGCCTTTGTGCTGCTGGGCCTGCGCGCCAAGCGCAGCTTTCGTGCGCCCAGCCACAGCGAAGCCCGCGCGCGGCTGGCGGAAGATTCCGCGCTGGAGGCCGCCGCGTTTGAAGCGCTGGGCGATCAGCCGGCGCGCTATGATGCGCTCTCGGTCGCGCTTTGGCGGCGTGAGCAGGATCAGGCCATCGCCCGCGCCGAAACCGCGCGCGCGCGCAGCCCGCGCGTGCGCCTGGGCGACATCGATCGGTTTTACCTCCGCTATGCGCTCATCCCTTTGCTGATCGGCGCGGCGGTGCTGGCCGGCGCGGCCGCGCCCGATCGGCTCGCGCGCGCGTTCCTGCCAGATCCTGGGCCGCTGCTGGGCGATCGGCCGATGCAAGTGGAAGCCTGGGTCACGCCCGCCGCCTACACCCACGCCCCGCCGCTTTCGCTGAGCGACCGGCTGGGCGATCGGGTGGAAACCCCGCCCTCCGTCCGCGCCATGGTGCGCGTCACCGGCCCCGCCGGCGCGCCGCGGCTTGTGTACCAAGGCGAAGGCGGGCGGCGCGAGGCGCGCTTTACCCGCGCCGCAGACGGCGCCTGGGAAGCAGAGATGGCCATCCCCGGCGCGGGCGATCTGCGCATCGTGCGCTTCCACACCCGCGCCAGCTGGCGCATCGCGCCTGCGCGCGATGCAGCGCCCAAAGCCGCGTTCGACGCCCCGCTCGTCACCGAAGCGCAGCAGCGCGTCGCCATCGCGTGGCGCGCCTCGGATGATTTTGGCGTGCGGCGCATGTACCTGCGCGTGCGCCCGCTCGATCCCCCGCCCGGCCTCTCGCGCGCCGATGCGATCGACACCGAACTCGAAGCCCCCGCCGGCGATCCGCGGCAAGCCCAAGCGCTGACGACGATCGATCTTGCCGCCCATCCCTACGCCGGCATGGCGGTGGAAGCGTTCATCGTCGCCGAAGATGCGCTGGGCCAACAAGGCGTTTCCACGCCGCTGCGCTTTAAGCTGCCGGAGAAAATTTTTCTGCAGCCGCTGGCGCGCGCCGCCATCGAAATCCGCCGCCACATCCTCACAGATCGCCGCGCCTATCGGGCCGAGCGCGAGGGCCTGCTGCGCGCCATGCGCGATCCGCTCGGCCAGCGCCCCGATGCGCGCATCGCCGTGCGCGATTATGAGCGCCGCCCCGCTTTGGCGCGCGCCCCGAAGGCGTGCGCCGCGCCGCACGCCTGCTCGATACGCTGACAATGGCGCCGCATGACGGCTATTTCCGCGATTTGGCGGTGTTTTTGGGCCTGCGCCTGGCGCGTTCGCAGCTCGACGTGGCGCAAGGCATCGATGAAACCAGAGAGCCGGCGCAGACGCTCTGGCTCACCGCGCTGCGCGCCGAATATGGCGGCGCCGCCGATGCGCGCCGCGCGCTGGAAGAAGCCCAGCGCCAATTGGCCGAAGCGCTGCAGCGCAACGCCCCGCCAGAGGAAATCCGCCAACGCATGGAAGCGCTGCGGCAAGCCACGCGCGCTTACATGGAGGCGCTGGTGCAGCAGGCGATGCGCGACGGCTCCCCCAGCAAAGCCAGGAAGATACGCAGGAGCAGACAGAACTCTCCGAACGCGACATCGAAAACATGCTGCGCGAGGTGGAGCGCCTGGCCGAACAAGGCCGCCACGCCGAAGCGCAGCAATTGCTGGATCAGCTCACCAACATCCTCGCCAACATGGACGTGCGGCTGACGGAAAGCCAACAAGCCGGCGAAGGCGGCGAGGGCGAGAGCGATCAGGCGATGCAGGAAAGCATGGACCAGCTCTCGCAAACCATGGGCGAGCAGCGCGCGCTCAACAACGAAACCCAGCAGCAAGACGCGCAACAGCAGCAACAACAAGCCCAAGGCGGCGCCGGCGGGGAGCAGCAAGGCGGCATGGGCGGCGATGAATTGGCCGAACGCCAAGCGCAAATCCGCCAGGGCCTCACCGAAGCCCAGCGCATGGCCGATGACGCCGGCGCAACCCCGAACCAATCGCTCACCGACGCCAACCGCGCCATGGGCCAAGCCGAAGACGCCCTGCGCCGCGGCGATCTCGAAGGCGCGCAAGCCGCGCAGCAAACGGCGATGGATCAGATGCGCGAAGGCGCCGAAACCCTGGCCAGCGACATGCGCCGCCAAGGCCAGGGCGAACGCGAAGGCCAGCGCGGCGAAGGCGATCAGCCCGGCAATCGCGATCCGCTGGGCCGCTTCGATCGGCGGCGCCGATGGAGAAGGCGATTCCTTCCCCGCCCTCTCCGATCCCGAGCGCGCGCGCGAAATCTTCGACCAAATCCGCCGCCGCGCCCAGGACGCCGAACGCCCCGAGGCAGAGCGCGATTATCTGCGCCGGTTGCTGGATCGCTTCGGCGACAGCTAAACTCGCGTCTGAGTGGAATTGGAGCGGCTTAAACGCCTCGTCATTCCGGGACGCGGCGAAGCCGTGGGCCCGGAACCCAGGGGCAAACACGCCGCGCTTTGTCACTCCCTGGGTTCCGGGCTCAATGCTCCGCATTGCCCCGGAATGACGAGGCTCTAAACTCCCCCCACGGAGGATCATTCCATGCGCACACGCCTGCTTCTCGCCGCCGCCGCGCTCGCGCTCGCCGCGTGCAACCCGCCCGCGCAGCAGGCGCCCGGCGCCCGCGCCGCCCGCCGATCAGCTGCCGCCCGGCGTGGAGGCCTGCAACGACGTTGCGCCGAACACGAGCCGCCTCGTCAGCGTGGGTGAGCCGATGGCCGCCGCCGCCGCCGCCACGCTGCGCGGCGGGCCAATCGCGCCGGGGCTCTATGATCTCACCGCCGCCACACGCCTGGGCCAAGCCACCGGCTGGGCCGATCCGCGCGCCGCCGCGCTGGCCGTCAGCGAAAGCGCCGATGGCGTGGTGACGTTCAACTGGGCCAGCGCCCCCGCCGGCGGCGTCGCCGATCGCTGGACCGCCACCTTCACCGACACGCCCGAGCCCGCTTTGACCTACACCTGCGGCCGCATCGGCACAGTCGAAGCAGCGTTCTCGGTTGAAGAAAACCGCCTCTACCTGCGCCTGCCCGATGGCGGCGCGGGATCGCTGGATTTGGTGTTGGAACGGCGGGGGTGAACGGCAGTTTCTGCAATCGAAACCTTGCTCGTCATTCCGGTCGCGCGCAGCGCGGGCGGAACCCAGGGGCAAACGCACAGCGCTTCATCCCCTGGGTTCCGGGCTCAATGCTGCGCATTGCCCCGGAATGACGAAGCGCGCGAGCTTCAAGCGTGACGCGGTTTGAATTCATCGCTGTCTATTTGATGGCCAGCGGGCGGAACGGCACGCTCTATCTCGGCGTCACCTCCAACCTTATTCAACGCGTTTGCCAGCACAAAGAAGGCGCGATTGATGGCTTCTCCAAGCGCTACGGCTGTGTGCGTTTGGTCTGGTTTGAAGCGCACACAGAAATGTCGGCCGCCATCGCGCGGGAGAAGGACATTAAGAAATGGCGGCGCGCGTGGAAGCTTAACCTCATCGAGCGAACCAATCCTCAGTGGCGAGACTTGTTTGAGGATTTTTCAAACCCGCCGCCGCCGAGCTTTGTCGCTTAGCCCCTACCCAATCGCCGCAATATACGGCAGCCCGCGATAGCGCCCGCAATCGTCCATGCCGTAGCCGACCAGGAAATCATCCGGGGCGTCCCAGCCCGATCGCGTCGATCGGCTCGTTCAGCGCTTGGGGTTTGCGCACGAAGGCGCAGGCCAGCGTGCCGGCGGCCTTTGGCCATCAGATGCGCGCGCGCGTAAGCAATCGTGCGCCCGCTATCGAACACGTCATCGACGATCAGTACGCGCCGGCCTTCGATCGGCCGCGAAATATCGGCGCGCACCACAACCTTGCCCGAGCTCGCGCGCGTCGCGATAGCTTTCGAGCCAGAGTGAATCCAAAATCGGATGCCGCCCATGCCGCGCCAGCGCGCGGAGCAGATCGGCCGCGAACGGAATGGCGCCCTGCAACAGCGCCACCAGCGTCCAATCCGCATCCATCTGCGGCGCAAGCCGCGCCGCCAGCGCATCGACGCGCGCGGCGACCTCTTCTTCGCGCAGCAGAACGCGAAGCGCGTCCTCAGCCATTCCTGAGGCGCAGCGAGAGGCCAGCGCCGAGGCCGGCTCTTCCGCGCCCTCGCCTTCCGGCACGGCTTGATCGAGCACGAGCGGCTCTTCATGCGTGGCGGCGGTGGGCGAAACCCGCGCCGGCCCGCCCGCATAAGGCGCCTCGGCGAAGCTGGCGAACGTGGCTTCGAGATCGACCGCATCCACGGGCGGATTGTCCACCCGGATCTGGAACGGCGTCGCCCCGCCCGCGGCCAGCGGCTCTTCGGTGATGACGTTCACCAGATCGAAGATTTCCTGCCCGCGGCTGTCGCGCAGCGAAATCCGCACCGGCGGCGCCATTTTGTTGTCGCGCCCGATATTGCGCACCTCGCCCGAGACCAGAAGGATCGGCGTCGGCCCATCGAACGCGCGCTCGACCGCGAGATCGTAAAACTCAAGCCCGTAGACGTTCACATCCAGCCCAAGCGCGGCGAAGGCGCTGGCCGAGCGCGGCCAGATCTCCGCCACGTCCTGCCGGAAGGCCACCATGCCGGTGGCCGAAGCGGCGAGCGCTGCGCCCGTCGCGCCCCAGACGGCCACGGCGGCGCGCGCGCGCTCACGGCGCATGCGCTCGGCCTGCTGGGCGCGGAATTTGGCGGCGGCCGAAGGCGCAGGGCCCGGAGATTCCGCGGCGCGGCGCAATCTTTCGACACGTTCGCGGGTTAAAGGTTCAGCCTTGGGCGCCCCGGCATTGGCGGCGTGCGGCGCCCTCCGCCGCCTCGCGCAATTCCAATTGCGGCTCGGCGAACCAAGAAAATCCGCACGCGGCGCACCGAACAGTGCGCCCCGCAGGCCCGATAGCGGCGTCATCCGCGTAATATCGCGTTGCGCAAGACGAGCAGGTCAAGATCATGGTAACGATAAGCCCTGTAACCCCAGTAACTCATCTGGGTGCATTGATTCTACTAGACTTGTCTACTCATGGCCCGCGCGAATAGTTTCGACACCGACCTGTTCGACCGCGGTATAGCGGTCCGCCTCGACGGATTAAGCGCCGGCTACGGCGCGCACACCGTGCTGAGCGGGCTCGATTTCGAGGCCCGCAAAGGCGAGGTCGCGCTGGTGACAGGCCCCGAAGCCGCCGGCAAATCCACGCTTATGCATTTACTGCGCTTGACGCTGGCGCCAAGGGCTGGGCGCGCAGTGATTCTCGGGCTCGATATCGGCCGCTCAAATGCCGGGCAGCGCGCAAAGCTGAAGCGGCGCATCGGCTATGTTGCTGAAAATCCAGTGTTCGTGGAGCATCTCACGGCGCTCGAGAACATCATTCTGCCGCTCAAAATGGCGCGCCGGCGCGCGCGTGCGTATGAGCGCGACGTGATCGAACTTGTGGATTTCGTCGGCCTCGATCGCGGCGGGGCTGATTTGCCGGTGGAAAATATCTCCGGCGCAGAGCGGCGCCGCGCCGCCATCGCCCGCGCGCTGGCGAGCAAGCCCGATCTTATTCTCGCCGACGATCCCACCGCCGGCATGTCGCCCGAAGAAGGCCGCCGCATCGTCAAGCGCCTGGCCGAGATGCGCCGCGTCGGCGCGGCCGTGGTCATCACCAGCCAGGATGAAAGCCTGGCGGACGTCGCCCCGATGCAACACTGGCGCATCGCGCGCGGGCGGCTCGCCATCGATCACGCCTCGAGCGCCGATGCGGAGGCGTTTGAATGAAGAACGCGCTGGCGGGGGTTGAGCGGGCGCTGTTCTGGACGCTGGCGTTCGCTGCGTTCGCGGCTGTGGCCGTGGGCCTTGGCGCGCGCGCCGCCGATCGGCTGGCCAGCCATTACGACGCCGAGCGCGCTAGCTACGCCATCGTGCGTGTCACCTATCCCGAGGGGCCCGAGGGCATGGAGGCCGCCGAGGCCGCCTTGCGCGCCGCCCCGCATGTGGCCGAAGCCGCCCCAATGAGCGCCGAACGCGCCGCCGCCCTGCTGGCCGAATGGAGCGGCGCTGCGGTGCGGCCTGAGGATATGCCTGCGCTCAGCCTGATCGAGCTCACGCTCGCGGCCAGCGCCCCACGCGATGTCGCCACGCGGATCGAGCGCGCGCTGACGCGCAACGGCGTCTCCGCCGAAATCATCATGGCGCCGCAAGCCTCCAGCGGCGCGGGCGTCGGCGCGCGGGTGCGCACCGCCGCGCTGTGGGGCGCGGGCGCGTTCGCGCTGGTGATGGCGCTGATTGTCTCGCTCGCCGCACGCGGGATCGCGGCGCGCCGGCGCGAATGGGTGATCGTGATGGCCGATTGCGGCGCCACGCGCAGCCAAGCCGCCGGCAAAGTGGCCGATGAAGCAGCCCTTTTAGGCCTCGGCGCCGGCGCTGTGGGCGCGGGCCTCGCGGGCGCTGTCGCCATCGCCATTCTGCTGCTGGCTATTCCCGGCGCGGGGCTGGATGCTCTGCGGGCGATGATTCTGCCGATCGACCTCATCCCCCTCGCCGCCGCGCCCTTCGTCACGGCGATCGCCGCCGGCGCGGGCGCGCGCGCCGCCGCCGGCCAATTTCACGCCCAGGCCGCGAGGCTCGGCTGATGCGGTCGCTGCTGTTTTGGATTGGCCTCATCGCCGTGGCCGCGCTCGGCCTTGGTTTTTGGGATTTCGCCCAGCGCGTGCGCATCCCCGCCGAAGAGCCCCCGCATGCCCAAGCCATCGTCGCGCTCACCGGCGGCTCGCTTGAGCGGCTCTCCACCGGCGTGCGCCTGCTTGAAGAACAAAAAGGCGAGCGGCTTTTGATCTCCGGCGTCAACCGCATCGTCACCGATGAGGAATTGCTCGTCGCCGTGCTCAAAGTGAATGAAGAGCTCGCGCGCTGCTGCATCGATCTTGGCCGCCGCGCCGAAGACACGCTCGGCAACGCCGCCGAAACCGCCGCCTGGGCGCGCGAGCGGCGCTATCGCAACATCATCCTCGTCACCGATGATTATCACATGCCCCGTTCGCTGGCCGAATTGCAGATCGCCATGCCCGAAGCGGAGATCCATCCTTATCCGGTGCGCACGCGCTGGACCGATCCGGCGCTCTGGCGCAGCGATCTTGCCGCCGCGGGCCGGCTGGGCGGGGAATACATGAAATATCTCGTCATCCGCGGGCGCGAAGCGCTGATCGATGTCGGCCGCCCCAAGAGCGATGACGCCAAGAGCGACGACACATGACCGCCCTCCGCTCGCTTCTCTTCGCGATTTGGTTCTACCTGACGCTGGCCGCCTACGGCCTCTTCTTCATCCCGCCCGCGATGGCCAATGAGCGCTACGTCTGGGTAGGCATGCGCAGCTGGAGCAACGCGATCCTTTTGGCCTGCGCTGGATCTGCGGCGTGCGCGTCAAATTTGAAGGGCTGGAGCACGCCGCCCAAGGCCCCGCGCTCTACGCCTCCAAGCATCAAGCCACGCTCGACACGCTGCTGCCCGCGCATTTCGCCAAAGAGCCGGTGTTTGTGGTCAAGCGTGAATTGCTGGATGCGCCGATCTTCGGCTTCTACATGAAGCGCGGCGCCATTCCGGTGGATCGCGAAGCCCACGCCAAGGCGCTCAAAGACATGCTGCGCGCCGCCCGCGCCGCCATCGCCAAGGGCCGGCAGATCGTGATCTATCCCGAAGGCACGCGCCAAACGCTCGACGCAGCCCCCGATTACAAGCCCGGCATCGTGGCGATGTACCGCGATCTTGGCCTGCCGGTGATCCCGGTTGCGCTCAACACCGGGCTCGCCTGGCCGGCGAAAGGCTTCCTCCGCAAACCCGCGCTTGTCACCATCAAGCTGCTGGAGCCGATCCCGGCGGGCCTCGCGCGGGATGAATTCATGCGCCGGCTCGAACAGGCGATCGAAAGTGAGAGTCAGGCCTTGCTGCCGCCGCCGCTGCGCCGTAACGCCCCCTGATGCAATCACGCTGGCTTTGGCTCGCGATCCCGTGGGCGATTTTTCTCATCCCGGCCGCCGGCTGGAGCGCCTATTGGTTTGGGCTTTCCAACGCCGTGCGCGAGCGGCTGGAGGCGGTGATCGCGCGCGAGCATGTGGGCGGCTTTAAGCTCTCGATCGGCGCGATCGAGGCGCGCGGCTTTCCGATGCTGCTGCGCTTTGAACTCACCGATCTCGCGCTCGCCCCGCTTGACGATGAATGGCGCATCAACACCGCCGCAGGCGCGCTGCACGTCCAATTGTTCAATCCAGAGCACGTCATCTACGAAGCGCGCGCGCCGATTCAGATCGCCCGCCCCGAGGCGACAAGCACGCTCAGCGCCGATGCGCTGATCTTCAGCGTGCGCCTCGCCCAAGGCGCGTTCGCGCAGGCGGGCGTTGAGGCCGATGCGCTTGTGCTCGACGATCCGGCGACGCCGGGCGCGCTCAATATCGGCAAGCTCGTCGTCAATCTGCGCCCCGATCCGCGCGCCGAACACGAATACCAAATCGCCTTCGCGGCGGAGGCTGTTTCCCTCGCCCGCGCCTGTGCGCAGCTTTGAGGGGCTTGGCCAAGATGTGGCGCTGTTGCGCGCGGCGATCGTGCTCGAACAAGCCCGCGCCCTGCTGGAAAACGAAGAAGGCGATACGCTCGGCCCCTGGAGCGCAAGCGGCGGGCGCTTGCGCTTTGAAGCGCTGGCGCTCAATTGGGGCGCGCTTTCCAGCACCGGCGCAGGCTGGGGCGGGCTTGACGATCAGCGCCGCCTGATCGGCGAACTGGCGTTGCCGATCGAACATCCCGCGCATCTCTTCCGCGCGCTCGCCGCCGGCCCCGGCGTCGAAGATGAGGCCCGCCAAGCGCTCACGCTGCTTTCGGCCGCCTTCGCGCAAAATGCCGAGCCTTTCACCCTCGATGTCGAAGCGCGCGACGGCGTGCTGCGCCTCGAAGGCCTCCGCGCCCGCACCCTGCCGCCGGTTTACAAGCCCGATGACGGAGAATAGATCGCCCCTCTATCCCCCACCTCAGTCCGCGTCCTCCCCCGCCAGGGGGAGGTGGCTCGCGCGGAGCGCGAGACGGAGGGGCGAGCGCAGATTTTCCCAGAAACAGCGCAATTATGGAGCGCGGGCGTCCCGCCCGCATCGTTCAAACGCCACGCCTTTGGGCCGCTTCAAGCACCCATGCGGGCGGGACGCCCGCGCTCCATAAGAAATCTATCCGACCGATTTCGCACCATGCCTAAACTCATCCCGTTCAGATCACGGGAGGCGGTTGTGCACACCAGACCAATCACGATCCGAACGCGGTTTGAGCGTGATGAGAAACAGACTGGCGACAGCGCGTTTCTTTGCTCCGGTGAGAAACAGGGAAGCCGGAGAACCTTGAGAGCGATGGTGGCTCTCAAAGCACGCGAGCCGGGAACGACTGCAAGGCGCTAAGCGCGCCTGGATACCCAGCGTCGCAGCATCGGCGGCGGTGAGGGCGCAAACGGCCATCGCTTTATATGGTGTGGTGCGCATCATCGCCTGGGGAGGAGACCCGGCCGATTGTCTGTCTTATCAACGTATGGCCACCCAGGGCGACACTGAACGCTGCACGCAGGCGCCGGTTGAAAAACATGCCGCGCGGGGCGCGCTCTAAGCGCAAACCCAAACTAAAATTTCCACGCGTAGCTTAAAGCGCGCCCCGCTCTCCCTCCTTCGCGCTGCGCGCTTCGGAGGGCTTCGCCCGAACCCGCAAGCGCCGCGCGCTGTGCGGATAAAGCGCACGACAGCGGAGCGCCGGCTTCCAGCCGGCATACGGCGCCAACAAACAATCCGGCGTGTGAGTGTGAAGCAAAGATGCCAGCTGGAAGCCGGCGCTCCGCTGCGGCGATCCAAGCAAGCTCACTCGCCCTTGGTATCCCGCCCCCAGTTCGGCGCGGGCGTATCCTGGCCGGCGTCGATCACTTCGCGGCGCATGCGGCGGGCGCGATCGAAGATGGTGTAGAGCGATTGCCCATCGCCCCAGCGGATCGCGCGTTGCAGCGCGGCGAGATCTTCCGAAAAGCGGCCCAGAACTTCCAGCACCGCTTCGCGATTGTTGAGAAACACATCGCGCCACATGGTCGGATCGGAAGCGGCGATGCGGGTAAAATCGCGGAAGCCGGAGGCTGAATATTTCACCACCTCGGTTTCGGTGACGTTCTCCAGATCCTCGGCCATCGCCACGATGTTGAAGGCGATCAAGTGCGGCAAATGGCTGGTGACAGCCAGCACCACGTCATGGCGCTCATGGCTCATCACCTCCACGCGCGCGCCAAGCTTTTCCCAGAAGGCGACCAACTTGCCGAGCGCGGTCTTGCCCTCTTCGCTTTCATCAAACGGCGTCAGCACATGCCAACGGCCGTGAAACAGCGAGGCAAAGCCCGCGTCCGGCCCCGAATGTTCGGTGCCCGCGATCGGGTGGCCCGGCACGAACACCGCATGCGCCGGCAGATGCGGCCCCACCGCGTTCAGCACCGCGCCCTTCACCGAGCCTACATCGGTAAGGATCGCCCCCTGCGCCAGATGCGGCGCGATCGATTGCATCGCCGCCCCCATCGCCCCCACCGGCACCGCGAGCACGACAAGTTCAGCGCCCATGACCGCCGCCTCAGCGCTCTCGGCGATCTCGCCAAGGCCGATCTCCTTGGCGCGCGCGCGCACCGCCTCGTTCGCATCATAGAGCGCGACAACGCGTGCAGCGCCCGCTTCGCGCGCCGCGAGCGCGACAGATGCGCCGATCAGGCCGGCGCCGAGAATGGCGATACGCTCAAACATGCTCAGGCCCGCGCGTAAGAGCCAACCACGCGCACGCCCTCAAGCCCCTGCGCCGTCAGCGCCGCGGTGCGCGGATCATGCTGGGTGAGAAAGCCTTCGACCCGCAGCATGATGCGCGGCTCCGAACGCGCCACTTCCTTGCCTTCGAGCCCGGCCTCCTTCAGCGCGCGCTGCACGCGATGGTGCATATCGAAGGCAAGGATCAGCGTCACGTCCTGGCCCGCCTCCTCCGGGGCCATCGCCGCGAACATGCAGGCTTCGGGATTGGCGTCCGCCGGGCCGATCTGCGGCAGGCCGGCGATGAGATTGAGCCGCGCAAAACGCGATTCAGATAAAGCCGGCCACCAGGAGCCGACGCCCGGCGCCGTCGGCCACGGCGTCACCGCCACGCAATCATCGGGCCGCTCGGCCGCCTTCTGCAGCGCCGCCTGCGGCTCGGCCACATGCACGATGCGCGCATGCGCGCCGAAATGCCGGCGCACGATGTCATGCAGGCGCGTCGGATCGGCGCGCGAGCCGCCGATGACAATCTCAACGCTGCGTTGCCGGCGCACATTGGCCGCGATCAGCGTGCGCCACAGTTCGGCCACCAGTTCGCGATCCGCGGGCGCGGGCGCGGTCGCGATCAGCCGGCGCAGCAGGATAATTTCGCGGCCGGGACGAAATGGCAGGCCCGCGGGCTTGGTCTGCGCGATGGCGTCGCCCAAGCGCAGGCGCTGGGCCACGAGGCTCAAAATACCATCGTCTATACGGTCAATTTCGCCCCGGATCGCATCAAGACCTGCGGGCGGTATGGAGGTTTCGTTCATGTTGGGGCCGATCTTAGCGGGCTTTACGCCGCGCCGCCATGCGTTGCAGCGCCAGGAAAGCACTCACAGCCCGGCACGCCTCACGGGGGATACGTGAATCGCGGCGCGCGCTATACACGCCTGATGATTCACGCAGCGGCAAAATTACAGGCGGCCGGGGGCGTGCGCACCTTGGCGTTCGACGCGGGCGCGCCCTTGCAACTCGCAGGCGGGGAAAATCTCGCCCCGCTGACGATGGCGTTCGAGACTTACGGCGCGCTCAACGCCGATCGCACCAATGCGGTGCTGATCTGCCATGGGCTGACGAGCGATCAATTCGCCGCCAGCCCCAACCCGATCACCGGCCGCCCCGCCTGGTGGCCGCGCATCGTCGGCCCCGGCCGGCCGATCGACACCAACCGATTCTACGTGGTGTGCGCCAACGTGCTCGGCGGCTCGATGGGAACCACCGGCCCCGCCTCGATGGCGCCCGATGGCCAGCCCTACGGCCTGCGCTTTCCCCCATCACGCTGGCCGACACCGTGCGCGCCCAAGCCATGCTGGTGGAGGCGCTGGGCTTGCCGAGCCTGTTCCTCGTCATCGGCCCCGGCATGGGCGGCATGCAGGCGCTGCAATGGGCGAGCGAATATCCCAAGCGCGTGTTCGCCTGCGCCGCGATCGCCGCCGCCGCGCGCCAATCGCTCGCCAATCTCACCATCAATGAGCTTGGCCGCCAGGCGGTGATGGCCGATCCCGATTGGCGCAATGGCGCTTATCTCGCCATCGGCTCGCGCCCGGTGCGGGGGCTTGCGGTGGCGCGCATGGCCGCGCTTGTCGGCAACGCGCCCGAGGGCGACATCCGCGCCCGCTTTGAAGAAGCGCGCGCCAAAGAGCGCATGAGTTTCTCCGCCGAGGCCGATCGCTCCGGCGCCAGCTTCGTTGATCGCTTCGACGCGAACGCCTTCCTCTATCTCACCCGCGCGATCGATAGCTTCGATCTCGCCGCCGATTTCGGCGGCAATCTCGCCAACGCCTTCCGCGGCTCTGATACGCGCCATTGCGTGATCTCATTTTCGGGCGACGTGCGCCATCCGCCGGAAGAAAGCCGCGCCATCGCCCGCGCGCTGATCGCCGCCGGCGCGCCGGTGACGAGCCTCGAAATCGAAACCACGCGCGGGCACGATGCGGTGTCCGCCGATGAGCCGGCGTTTGAGGCCGCGCTCACCGGCTTCATTGATTCCGCCGCCGCCGCGCGCGGGCTGGCGCTGCATGGCGGAGGCGCCTGATGGCCCAATTAGAACTCGTCCATTCCGCCCCGCGCGCCAGCGCCGAGCCGCGCGCCGATCATGCGGTGATCCCGCATTTGATCGATGAAGGCGCGCGCGTGCTTGACGTGGGCTGCGGCGATGGCGCGCTGATGGCGTTCCTCGCGCGCGAAAGCAACGCCCGCTGCAGCGGGCTTGAGCTTGATCCGGCGCTGGTGCGCACCTGCGCCGCGCGCGGGCTCGCCGCCGTGCAAGGAGATGCGGATCGGGATTTAAAGCAATTCCCAAGCGAAGCGTTTGACGTGGTGATCTTCTCGCACGCGCTGCAGCATTTCGCCGATCCGCGCGCGGCCTTGAAGGAAGCGGCCCGCATCGGCGCCCGCGTGATCGTGACCACGCAAAACGCCGCCCATTGGGCCGCGCGCTTCAAGCTCGCCTTCAGCGGCCGCACCGCGCGCTGGGATCATCTGCGCCACGCCGCCAGCGTGCGCGACATCGCAGCGCTCGCGCGCGATTGCGGGCTTGCCATCGAAACCGCCGTGCCGCTGTCAGGCGGGCGGGCCGGGGCGCCGTTCGCACGCGTGCTCTGGCGCGCCAATTGGTTCGCGGAGGAAGCGGTGTTCCTGCTCACGCCATGAAACGGCTTGTCGTCTGCTGCGACGGCACCTGGCAGCGCCTCTATGGCGGGGCGCTCACCAATGTCGCGCTGACGGCGCGGTCGATCGCGGCGCGCGATCATGATGGCAATGCGCAGATCGTGTATTATTCCGCCGGCGTCGGCGCGCAGCTTGAACGCTCGAGCCTCTGGCAAGGCATGACGGGCGATACGCTCGATGAAAACCTGATCGAAGCCTATACCTTCATCAATCTCAATTATGAGCCGGGCGATCAGCTCTATCTGTTCGGATTTTCGCGCGGAGCCTACACGGTGCGCAGCCTTGCCGGCCTCTTGCGCAAATGCGGCGTGCTGCGGCGCGCGCATGTCGATAAAACCCACGCGGCGCTGAAGCTCTACCGCGATCACGCAACGCGCACCTCATCGCCCGAGGCCGAGCGCTTCCGCATCGCCCACGCCGCGGCCTGGCCGCGCATCGCCGCGCCCTTCACCAACCCGCCCACGGATCTGCGCATCGCTTATTTGGGCGTGTGGGATACGGTGGGCTCACTCGGCATTCCGCGCATCCTGCCGATCTCGCTTGGGCTCAACAAGCAATACCAATTCCACGACACCGCCCTCTCCCGCGCGGTGGAGCGCGCGCGCCATGCGGTGGCGATCGATGAGCGGCGCAAGGCGTTCGCGCCCACGCTATGGAGCAATGTGGACGCCTTCAACACGCCGGGCGCAAGCCCGCGCGTGGCGCAAGCCTGGTTCCCCGGCGATCACGGCGGGGTGGGCGGCGGCGATGTCTCGCGCGGGCTTTCCAATTGCGCGCTGCTCTGGGTGCTCGAAGGCGCCGAGGGCGCGGGCCTTGCGCTGGCGCGCGAGCCGGGCTCGGTGCTTTCCTCGTGCATGGCCAATATCGATCCGATCGGCGCGCCGCTCAGCGCGCCCGGATTTTCGCTGCTGAGCCTCACCGGCGCGCGCTGGCGCAAGGGCCTCGCGCGCTTTGAGGATCTGCACGAAACCGCGACGCTGCGCTGGGCCGCCGATCAGCGCTACCGGCCAGCGCCGATGGCGAGCTTCGCTGAGCGCCTCGAAGAAACACTAAACAGCGCGCAGCGCGCGGCTTAGCGCGTGATCTCATGCGCAAGCCGCCACCCCCTCCCCTCGCGGGGAGGGGGAGCCCTACGCCGGCCCAGACACGCCGGCGGCCCATGTCTCGACCAATTGCGCCGCGACGTTGAGCGGCACCGCGCCATTGGCCAGCAGCGTATCGTGGAAGCCGCGAATATCGAAATTCTGCTGCAACGTGGCGCGCGCGCCTTCGCGCATCTGATTGATGGCTTGGCGGCCCACCATGTAGGCGCAGGCCTGGCCCGGCCAGACGGCGTAGCGTTCGATCTCGGTGGTGATGGTGGTTTCCGCGTCGCCGGTGGCGTCCATCATGGAGCGGATCGCATCTTCGCGGCTCCAGCGCAGCGAATGCATGCCGGTATCGACGACAAGCCGCGAGGCGCGGAAGATCATCGATTGCAGATAGCCGACGCGCCCCCAGGGATCATTCTGATACATGCCGATCTCATCGGCGATCTGCTCGGCGTAAAGCCCCCAGCCTTCCATGAAGCCGGAGAAGAACATCAGCGCGCGGCGATAGAACGGCATATCGCCCGCTTCCTGCTGCAGCGCGATCTGCCAATGATGGCCCGGCGTGCCTTCGTGATAGGTCAGCGTCGGCAGCGAGAATTTGGGCCATTCCTTCGCGGGATCGCGCAGGTTGATGTAATAGGCGCCAGGGCGTGAGCCATCGAGCGCGGGCGGCTGATAATACCCGCCGGGCGAGCCCGCTTCGATTTCCACCGGCACGCGGCGGATTTCGAGCGGCGCGCTGGTGAGCCGGTTGCACAATTCAGGCATGCGCGCGGTGATCGCCGCCATTTGCTGATTGAGCGAGGCCAAAAGCGCGGTGCGGCCCGCTTCGGTGCTGGGCCAAATCTGATCCGGGCGCGAAGAGAGCGCACGGACACGCTCATTCAGCGTGCCGCGCGTCATGCCATTGGCGTTGAAGATCGCTTCCATTTCCGAACGGAACTGGGTGACGAGCTCAACGCCCATGTCATGGATTTGCTGCGGATTGTAATCGCTGGTGGTCCAGTCGCGCAGGCCGGCGGCGTACATCTCCTCCCCGCGCGGCAAACGCCAAATGCCTGCATCATGCACCGAACGCGGGCGCAGCGCCGTCAGCGCATCGGCCTGGCGCGTCAACGCCGGATTGATCTCATTGGCGATGATGGCTTCCGCGCGCGTCAGCAACGCCGTGCGATCGGTTTCGGGCACATCGGCCAGCGCCCCCAGCTTGCCCTGCAGCGCAAGCAGCATGGTGTTTTGCGCGGGCGCGACGCCGGCGGCGAGGCGCAATTGGCGCACCGCACCGTCAATGGTGAAATCGGGCTGGATCACGCCGTCGGCTTCATCCTCGGCGATGCGCGTGGTTTCCTGATCGAGAATGCGGGCAAAGCCGGCGAGACGCTCGACATACGCCTCAGCGCCCGCGCGATCGGTGACCGGATGGCGCGAGGCGAGGAAATCCGGATACTCAAGATACGCGCCTGAAAGCTGGCTTACGGTGTAGGGCGAATTGGCGCCGCCGCCGGTGGGAAACGCGGCGCTCGCGGCGCTGTTGCGCAGCGATGTCGTCACCACATCGAGCGACACCTGATCCTGCGCCGAGAGCGATGCGCGGTCCACGCGCTCAAGCGCCTCGAGCGTGCGCTGGCCCACCTCGCGCGTGCGCGCCAAGCCAGCGCGCGACACATCGCTCACGCGGCTGAGATACGGCCCGCCCGCCTGCTCCTCGCTGACGGCCAGCATGGTGGCGTATTCCGGGCTCTCGCGCAGGAAATCCGTGGCGGCCTGATCGAGAATGGCGTTGAGATCGGGGCTCTGCGTTTGGCAGCCCGCGACGATCAAAGCCGCGCCAGCCGCGCTCGCGCCTAAAAAGACGCGCCGTGAGATATGCATGTGGGACTTCCCCCTGGGTTAGGCGTTTGCCTGCTGGGGAATACCATAACGAAACAGCGGCGCTTTGCATCCGCCCCGCGACGGCCTGCGCCGCGAAAACGACGGGCGCTAGCCTTCGATCGCGGCGCTGTCGGTCTCGCCGGTGCGGATGCGCTGCACGCTATCGAGGCCATACACCCAGATTTTGCCGTCGCCGATCTTGCCGGTTTTGGCGGCGGCGGCGATGGCGTCCACCGCTTTTTCCACCAGAGACGGCGGGCAGGCGATTTCGATCTTCACCTTAGGCAGCAGCTTCACCTCATATTCGGCGCCGCGATACACCTCTGTCTTGCCCTTTTGCCGGCCAAAGCCGCGCACTTCGGAGACGGTAAGCCCGGAGATGCCGGCCTCCTTCAGCGCATCCAGCACTGGATCGAGTCTGCTCGGCTTGATGATAGCGGTGATGAGTTTCATGGAAGCGGCCCCTTCGCAGCCGCAATATAACGCTTATGTGTCGCGCTTGGGCAAGCTTTCGGAGGCGCGTGCGCGCGATCGGTTCGGCGCTTTGGCCAAAAGGACACGCCCTTCGGAGCGCGCCGTCTGCGCATAGAGGCGTTTTACCGCCTCCATCAGCACAAGCCCGCCCATCGCCGGCCACACCTTCTCACCCACGCGCTCAAACGCATCGGCCGCGCGCACGAACGGGCGCCAGGTGGAAGGCGGCGCATAAAGCGCGCGCGCGGAGGCCACAGGCTCAAACATCGCCTCGCTCAGCAGCGCCGAAAGCTGACGCCGCGAAAACGGCCGCCCATGGCCGAACGGCGTTGCATCCGCTTGCGCCCAATAGCTCCAGCGATTGGCGGCAATCACCACAAGCCGCCCCTCCGGCGCCATCACCCGCCACACCTCGCGCAGCAGCGGACGCAGCGCGCCCGCTTCCTCCAGCGCATGCACGATCAGCACGCGATCGAACACCGCATCGATGAAGGGCAGCCGCGCTTCCTCCGAAAGCACCGAGCACACCGGCCCCTCGCCCGGCCAAGGCTCCACGCCCTGCTCAGCCGGCATCAGCGCGCACGCGCCGCGCGTTGGCGCGGAAGCGATCGAGATAGGGCGCGGCGTAGCCAAGGCCCAGCACATCGAGCCCTTCCACGTTCGGCCACAGCGCATTGAGCCGCCGCTCCGCCGCGCGGCGCGCCGCATCGCCGAGCGGGGAAGCGTAAAAGCGTTGGAGGGCGAGGACATCGACGCGCATTTGTTCGGGGTTCGGGATTGGGGTTCGGTTCGGACTGGGCGTTTGCGGGGGGTTGCAACTAAATAGCTTAAAAAGCTCCGTAGTCCCTAATCCCGAACCCCGAGCCCCCAATCCCGAAAATGCTGCACATTCATCAATTCCCCTGCCTCTCCGACAATTACGGGTTCCTGATCCACGATGGCGCCTCGGGCGCGACGGCGGCGATCGACACCCCGGACGCGGAAGAGATTTTGCGCCAAGCAGGCGCCAAGGGCTGGACCATCACCGATGTGTGGAACACGCACTGGCATCCCGATCACGCCGGCGGCAATGCCGCGATCAAGGCCGCCACCGGCGCTACCATCACTGGCCCGGCCGAGGTGGAGCGCATCGGCCAAGCGCCCGATCGCATTATCGGCCAAGGCGATGTGGTGAAGCTTGGCGCGTTTGAGGCGCGGGTGCTCGATGTGGGCGGGCATACGCTCGGGCATGTGGCCTATGTGTTCGATAGCGAACATGTGGCGTTCGTGGGCGATACGCTGTTTGCGCTCGGCTGCGGGCGTTTGTTTGAAGGCACGCCGCAGCAGATGTGGGCGAGCCTTTCAAAGCTGGCGGCGCTGCCGCGCCAAACCACGCTCTATTGCGCGCATGAATATACGCTCGCCAACGCCCGCTTCGCCGCCAGCGTCGATGGCGATAATCCTGAGCTTGCCGTGCGCATCAAGGAGGTGGAGCGCAAACGCGCGGCGGGCGAGCCCACCGTGCCGATGACGCTGGCGGAAGAAAAAGCCGCAAACCCGTTCCTGCGCGCGCCGCTGCTTTTGCCGGAGCTTGCCGATTGGGAAGCGTTCGCGGAAATCCGCCGCCGCAAGGATTCGTTCAAATAGTGCGATGCGTATGGAGCACAACGCGGGCGGGACGCCCGCGCTCCATAATGCAGCTTAATCCTGCGGGCCTTGCACCGCGCCGGTGACGACATTGCGGATCGCGTTGGACGAAGGCCGGCCCGCATAGCCCATCTCGGGCGCGACTTGCACGTAAAGCACCTCACCGCGCAGCGCCGCCGCCGGCTGGCGCCCCAGCGAGATCACCACGCGGCGCACGCCCGTCAGCGGCGCTTGGGTGAGCCCTTCGGCCACACGCTCAGCCGCATCGACCACAAGGCCGGCCACCGGCGCGCCTCATTTGCGCGGGCACGACAAACTGCACCGGCTCGCCCACCGCGCGGGCGGCGCGGATTTGCAGCAAGCGCACGCGCTCATTCAACTGCGCGGCCGCGATCGCTTGCGGCGCGATCGGCGCGACGGAGGCGAGTTCGGATGCGGCCGCGCCGGTGCGGATCTGGCGCGTGTAAACCGTCACCCCGCCTTGGGCGGTGACGCGCAACATGATGGAGCCATCCTCGTTGCGATAAATCTCATCCCCGCGCGAGCCCATCTCGGGCAGCAGCACGTGCACTTCATCGTCGCCGTCAAAACGCAGCAACGCCGCGCGCGCGCCGGTGCGATCGAACACAAAAAGCGCACCGCGCCATCGGGCGTCGCGTAACGGCGCGAGCCCATGGTGACGGTGACAAGCCCCTCAACCAGCGGGCGCGGCTGGCTTTCCTGCTGGCGCTGCTGCTGGGGCCCGCTCTTGCGGTTGCTGGATATGGGTGCTGCGGCCGGGCTGGAGGATTTGCCGGCCGGGCGCTGCAGGGCCGGCCTGGAAATTCTGCTGAAAGCCCTGGCCATGCGCCGCGCCCGGCGCAACCACCGTAAGGGCGGCGGCGACCGCCCAGGCGCTCTGCGCCGCCAGACTCATGCCACGCGATTGGCTCATAGCGGCGAGACGAAGCGCCCGGACCTGGGCGCTTTTTTGACGCTGTGTTGAAGCGTGACGGCAGTGTTGCGGCAAAGCCGCACTTAATTGCCCTTTTTGGGCTCCTGCTTGGCCGCGAGCCGGGCGTCCTGCTTGGGATCGGCGCGGAGCACGCGATCCCGCCGCTGCTTGGCATAGCTCGGATGCGCCGGCGCAGCCCAGGGCGCGGCGGCTTCCGCCTCGATTTCCTCGGCCTTTTTCAGCCCGGCGCGGCGGCTCGGCGGCGGCGGCGGCGGAAACCAGCGGCGGCAGCGGCGCAGCGCGCGGCGCGTCTGCGGGAATCGGCGGCGGGATGCGCAGCGTCACCGAGGCCCCGGCATTCGCCGGCTTGGTGAGATCCCCCGCCACGCCAGCGACGAAGGAAAGCGCCGTCAGCGCCACAGCGGCCAAAATCACGCGCATCGTAACGTCCCCGTTGGACGGACCAGCCTTAAGTGAGTCGGCCCCCAGCGTCACCCAAACGGGGCAAGGCTGGTGTGGATAGCCGGCTTCCGTCGCGCGCTCGATGACGCAGCTTCGTCATTCCGGGGCTTCGCGCAGCGAAGAACCCGGAATGACGACGTGCAATCTTAGCGGAGCGTTTCGCTATCGAGATTAAGCTGCTCGATCTGGATGCGCTCGGCATTGCGGTGGGCGCGGCGCAGCGCTTCGTAGAAATGCTGCGCATCGCCCACGACCACGAGATCGGCCGCATCCGCCCGGAAATACCGGGCCGCCGCGTCACGCGCCTGTGCGGGCGTGACGGCGGTGATGTCGGCCACGTAGGTGTTGAGGCTCGAGGGCGGCAGGCCAAACAGCGCCAGCGTGGAGATCTGCCCGGCGAGGCCGGCGGTGGTTTCCACGCTGCGCGCAAAGCCGCCGATCAGCACCGCCTTGCGCGCGTTCATCTCCGCTTCCGGGGTGAGATCACGGCCAATGCGCACGATTTCGGCGCGCATCAGTTCATAGACCTGCACCGCCGCATCGTTGCGGGTTTGCGCCGAAGCCACGATCGGCCCAGGGCCAAGCCGCGCCGAAAGCGACGAGCCCGCGCCGTAGGAGAGCCCGCGCCGGATGCGGATTTCCGCGTTCAGCCGCGCCGAATAGCCCCCGCCCAGAACGTTGTTGGCCACCAGCAGCGGCAGATAATCAGCGTCAGAGCGCGCGACGCCGCGCAGCCCCATCAGCACCGCCGCCTGCCCCGTCTGCGGCAGATCGACAACGATCGTGCGCGCCGCCGGCGCATGTGTGCTGACATCCGGGCTCTGCGGGCGCGCGCCGCCCGCGTTCGGCCAGGAGCCGAAATGCCGTTCGGCCAGGGCAAAGCCTTCCTCGGCGCTGACATCGCCGGTGATGACGAGCACCGCCGTATCCGGGCGCCAATAGGTTTGGTGGAACGCGCGCGTGTTCTCGGTGGTGATCGCCTGCAGCGTGTTCGCGGTGGCGACGGCGCCAGTAAGGGCCCGCGCCATAAATCGCGCGCGTCATCGCCATCGAGCCGATCGAGCCCGGCTCGCTCAGCGCCACCATCAGCCCATCGAGCGATTGCTGGCGGGCGCGGTCGAGCTCTTCCTCGGCGAAGGCGGGGTTGCGGACCACGTCCGCGTAGATGGCGAACGCTTCCTCGGCGCGGTCGGTGCGGGTTTGCAGCGAAACCGCGGATGAATCCACGCCGGCGCCGGAGCCGATGCCGGCGCCGAGCGATTCAATCGCGCTGGCGATTTCCGAAGCCGTGCGGGTTTGCGTGCCGCGCGGCAGCAGATCCGCCGTGAGGCCGGCAACGCCCGCGCGCCCTTCGGGATCGGAGGCCGAGCCAAAGCCAATGCGCAGATCGGCGCTGATCAGCGGCAGCGCGCGGTTGGAGGCCACCAGCACGCGCAGGCCGTTGCCGAGCGTGCGCTCAGCCACAGCCGGGATGCGCGCATCCACCGGCGCGCCGGGCGCGGGCGGGGCCGCGCGCTCGCCTTCGGCGGCCAGCGTGTGGATCACGATTTCCGATTGCGGAATGTTGAGCGGGCGCGCCACGATCGTGGATGCGGTGGTGATCGTATCGCCTGTGACGCCTTCGGGCTTCATCGCCTCGGGCAGATAATTCACGACCACGCGGCGCTGATCGTTCAGCACGCGGCGGGCCACGCGCTGCACGTCGGCGGCGGTGGTCGCCTGGATCGCGGCGAGCAGGCGATCGGCATAGGCCGCATCGCCATAGCGGATCACCGCGTCCGCCAATTCAAAGGCGCGGCCATAGGCGGTTTCGCGGCCCTGGATGGTGCCGGTGACGATCTCGTTCTTGGCCTCGTCAAGCTCGGCTGGCGTGACCAACTCATCGCGGAAACGCGCCACCTCGGCCATCAGGCTTTGCAGCCCCGCCTCCGGCGATTGGCCGGCTGAGAGGATTGCAAACAAGCCGTAGACGCCTGGATCCTGCGTGGCCTCGATGAAGGTGAACACCTGCGCGGCCACCTGCTGCTCATAGACCATGGATTGATAGAGCCGCGAGGAATCCCCGCGCGACATGATCGCGTCCAGCACCATCAGCGCGGGCAGATCGGGATCGCCCGCGGCCGGCTGCGGATAGGCCAGCATCAAAGCCGGCAGCGGCACGTTGGGCTGATAGACGGTGAATTCGCGCGGCGCGGTGCGTTCGGGCTCCACCGCTTCCACGCGCGGGATGGCGCGCTCGGGCGTGGCGATGGGGGCGAAATATTCGTCCACCCAGGCATCAAGCTGGGCCGGATCGAAATTCCCGGCGACGACGAGCACAGCGTTATCGGGGCGATAATAAGCGGCGTGGAAGGCGCGCACGTCATCGACGGTGGCCGCGTCGAGATCCTCGATCGAGCCGATGCCGGGGCGGCCATACGGGTGCACGCTATAATTGGCCTGCGGCAGATACATATAGAAAAGCGGCCCATAGGGCGAAGCCAGCACGCGCTGGCGCAGCTCTTCCTTCACCACGTCACGCTCTGAATCGAACGTCGCCGCATCAACGACGAGCGAGCCCATGCGCTCGGATTCGGCCCAGAGAATGCGCTCAAGGTGATTGGCGGGCACGACCTCGAAATAATTGGTGAGATCGTCATAGGTGGAGGCGTTGTTGAAGCCGCCGACATCTTCGGTCAGCCGGTCGAACGTTTCGTTCGGCATGTTGCGGGTGGATTTGAACATGATGTGTTCAAACAGGTGCGCAAAGCCCGAGCGGCCTTCGGGATCATCCTTCGATCCCACATCGTACCAGACATGCACCGAGACGTTCGCGGTGTTCGGATCGGGCATCGCATAAACGCGCAGGCCGTTTTCCAGCGTGCGCGTGGTGTATTGCAGCGGCGCGACAGCAAGCGCGCCCTCGCCTTGCGGCGCGGAAGCTGTGGCGCAGGCCGCCAGCGCGAACGCGGCGGCCACGAACATCACGATGCGTTTCATGAGGAGTCCCCGGAAAGTTTGGGCGGTCTTAGCCGCCCGCGCCTCCCAGGGCCAGGAAATTGCGACTGAGCCGGCGTTTCGCCGGACGAGCGGAAGGTTCCGCCCTAGCCGGCCTTCGCCAGCGCCGGGTCATACGCCAGGATCGGCGCGAGCCAGCGTTCGGCCAGGGCCAAATCCCAGCCCTTTCGGCGGGCGTAATCTTCCACCTGATCGCGGTCGATCTTGCCGACGCCGAAATATTCCGCGCGCGGATGCGCGAAATAGAGCCCGGAAACCGAACTCGGCGGCGTCATCGCCATGCTTTCGGTGAGATCGATGCCGGTGTTTTCGTGCGCGTTGAGCAGATCGAAGATCACGCGCTTTTCGGTGTGGTCGGGCTGGGCCGGATAGCCGGGCGCGGGGCGGATTCCGCGATATTTCTCGGCGATGAAATCCTCATAGCCGAAGCGTTTCCTCGGCCGCATAGCCCCAAAGCTCGCGCCGCACCTTGGCGTGCATGCATTCGGCGAAGGCTTCGGCCAGGCGATCGCACAAGGCTTGGGCCATGATGGCGGAGTAATCGTCATTCGCGCGCTTGAAGCGGATGGCGACCTCCTCCTCGCCGATGCCGGCGGTGACGGCAAAGCCCCCGACATAATCGGGCGCGCCCTTCGGGGCGATGAAATCGGACAGCGCGAAATTGCCTTTGGCTTCGCCCTTATCCATCTGCTGGCGCAGCGTGTGGAGCCGCGCCAGCTCCGCCGCGCGCGTTTCATCCTGATAAAGCACGATGTCGTCGCCATCGGCGTTCGCGGGCCAAAAGCCGATGACGCCGGAGGCCTTCACCCATTTTTCCGCGACCAGCTGATCCAGCATGGCTTGCGCATCTTTATACAGCGCGCGCGCGGGCTCGCCGACGATATCGTCCTGCAAAATGGCGGGGAAGCGGCCGATCAATTCCCAGGAGGCGAAGAACGGCGTCCAATCGATATAGGGCACAAGCTCTTCAAGCGGGAAATTATCGAACGCGCGCACGCCGAGGAAGCTTGGCTTCACCGGCTTATATTCGAGCTTCGGCGCGCGCTTGCGCGCCAGCGCGATCGGCAGGCGCGGGCGCTTATCTTGGCCGGCAAGATAGCTTTGCCGCGCGGCGAGCTGATCTGCCTTGGTTTCGGCCACCAGCGTTTCGCGCTCGGCGCCCATCAGCTTTTGCACCACGGGCACGGCGCGCGAAGCGTCGGTGACGTAGATGGTGGGGCCTTTATAGGCGGGCGCGATCTTCACCGCCGTATGCGTGCGCGATGTGGTGGCGCCGCCGATCAGCAGCGGCAGGCTCATGCCCAAGCGCTGCATCTCGGAAGCGACGAACACCATCTCATCAAGGCTCGGCGTAATGAGGCCCGAAAGGCCGATCGCGTCCGCGCCGATTTCCTTGGCGCGCTCCAGGATGCGATCGGCCGGCACCATGACGCCAAGATCGTCGATCTCATAGCCGTTGCATTGCAGCACGACGCCGACGATGTTCTTGCCGATATCGTGCACATCGCCCTTCACGGTCGCCATCACGATCTTGCCGTTGGACTTGCTGGCCATGCCGGTGGCTTGTTTTTCCGCCTCCATATACGGCAGCAGATACGCCACCGCCTGCTTCATCACGCGCGCGGATTTCACCACTTGCGGCAAGAACATCTTGCCCGCGCCGAAGAGATCGCCCACGACGCCCATGCCGTCCATCAGCGGGCCTTCGATCACGTGCAGCGGGCGCTCCGCCTCAAGGCGCGCGATTTCGGTGTCTTCAATGATGAATTCGGTGATGCCGTGCACCAGCGCATGCGCCAGCCGCGCCCGCACCGGCTGCTCGCGCCAGGCGAGATCGCGCTCTGTATCTTTTTTCTTGCCGCCGGCTTTGGCCGCTTCGGCCACGTCGAGCAGGCGCTCGGTTGCGTCCTCGCGGCGGTTGAGGATCACATCCTCCACCCGCTCGCGCAGATCGGGCGCGACATCATCATAAAGCGCCAGCGTGCCGGCATTGACGATGCCCATATCCATGCCGGCGCGGATGGCGTGATAGAGGAACACCGCGTGCATCGCCTCGCGCACCGGCTCATTGCCGCGGAACGAGAACGAGACGTTCGACACACCGCCCGATACGTGCGCGCCTTTCAGCTCGCTGCGGATATAGGCCGTGGCCTCGAAGAAATCCTTGGCGTAATCGGCGTGCTCCTCGATCCCCGTCGCCACCGCGAAAATGTTGGGATCGAAGATGATGTCCTCGGGCGGAAAGCCGTGCTCGGTGAGCAGATTGTACGCGCGCGTGCAGATCTCGATCTTGCGCTTGGCGGTGTCGGCCTGGCCTTTCTCATCGAACGCCATCACCACGGCGGCCGCGCCATAGCGGCGCACGCGCTTGGCGTGGTGGAGGAAGGCTTCCTCCCCTTCCTTGAGCGAAATCGAGTTCACCACCGATTTGCCCTGCGCGCATTTGAGGCCGGCCTCGATCACCTCCCATTTGGAGCTATCGATCATCAGCGGAATTTTGGCGATATCGGGCTCTGAGGCGATCAGGTTCAAAAACCGCGTCATCGCCGCAGGCCCATCGATCATGGCGGCATCGACGTTCACGTCGAGCACGTTGGCGCCGTTTTCCACCTGCTGACGCGCCACCACGAGCGCGCCGGCGTAATCATCAGCCTCGATCAGCTTGCGGAATTTCGCAGAGCCGGTGACGTTGGTGCGCTCACCAACGATGATGAAGTTTGCGAAGAGATTTCCATCGCTCATGCGCGTGCGATCCAGCCGTGAATATAAAGCGCCTGAAAGAAGGGCTCGATGGAAGCAAAGCCTGCTTCGGTGATGAGCTCTTTTTGCCGGGCGGTTGAAACATAGTGCAGGCCCGCTTGCGCGCCCGCCGCCATATTGACGTGCGCCTCCGGCGCGCCGCGCAACAGGCCGTGCGTGATGTAAAGCTTAAGATAGCGCGCCCACGCCTCCGGCTCGCGCGAGGCAAAGCCCTCGACCATGAGCAAAGGCGCGCCCGGCTTTAGCCGGCGGCGCACTTGGCGCAGATAGTCAAGCTTGCCGCCATCATCGGGAATGAACGGCATGAGCAGGCAGGATGTGGCCGCATCGAACGGGCCTTCGGGCGCATCGGCGGCGTAACCCACATGCAGCGCGGCGCGTTCGGCATGACCTGCTTCAGCCAACTTGGCCTGCGCCGCGCCCAGCATATCGGGCGATGGATCAACGCCAACAAAGCGCCAGCCGGCGCGCACGGGCGCCAGCGCCATCAGCTCGGCCCCGCCGCCTGCGCCCATCACGAGGATGGAGGCGTCATCGGCCAAGTCAGCTTCGAGCAGCGTGGCGATGGCTTGCAGAAATGCGGCATAGCCGGGCACGAGCAGGCGCGGGCCTTTCTCGTCATAGGCTTTCGCCATTTCGGCGTTGAACACGATCTCCGTCATTTCACGCGGCCGCCGTGAAGGGCTCAAGGCCCGCGAGTTTCAACCGCGTATCCCGCGCCGGGATCGCGCGCGGGGGCACGCCTTCAACCGCGTGGCGCATGTGGGCCATGTGCTCGGGCGTGGTGCCGCAGCAGCCGCCGGTGATGTTGAGCAGGCCCGCGCGCGCCCATTCGGCATAGTGCGCCTCCATCGAATGGGGCGTTTCATCATAGCCGCCCATGGCGTTGGGCAGGCCGGCGTTGGGATAAGCGCTCACCGCGCATTCGGCCACGCGCGAAAGATCGGCGAGGAACGCGCGCATATCGGCCGGCCCCAGCGCGCAATTGAGCCCCACCGCCCAAGGATTGGCGTGGCGCACCGAATTGTAGAACGCCTCCACCGTTTGCCCCGAAAGCGTGCGGCCCGAGCGATCGGTGATGGTGCCGGAAATCCAGAGCGGCAATTCCACGCCGGTTTTATCGAACGCCTCCCACGCGGCCCAGAGCGCGGATTTGGCGTTGAGCGTATCGGTGATCGTCTCGATCAGCAGAATATCCGCGCCGCCTTCGATGAGGCCGAGGATTTGTTCCTCATAGCCTTTGGCCATCGATTCAAAATCGCTATCGCGCCGCCCCGGATCGCCGACCTCGGGCGACATGGAGAGCAGCTTCGTCGTTGGCCCGATGGCGCCGGCGACGGCGCGCGGGCGGCCATCTTTCGCCTCGCTCGCATCGCATGCCTCGCGCGCGATGCGGGCGGCTTCGACATTGACCTCATACACCACCTCCTCCAGCGCATATTCGCCCTGGCTGATCTTGGTGGCCGAGAAGGTGTTGGTGGAAATGATGTCCACGCCCGCATCGAGATAGGCGCCATGCACCTTGGCGATCACGTCCGGGCGCGTCAGCACCAAAAGATCGTTGTTGCCCTTGAGCGACGAGGGATGCTCGGCAAAGCGCGTGCCGTGAAAATCATTGGCGGTGAGGCCAAAGCCTTGCAGATACGCCCCCATCGAGCCGTCGAGCGTGAGGATGCGCGCAGCGAGTTCGGCGTTCAGCGCCTTGATGCGATCTTCTCTTGTCATGCTTGCGCCTCCGCCGCGCGCACGCCCAAAATCCGGCAGATCGCGAGCGTGAGCTCGGCGCGGTTGAGCGTATAGAAATGGAAATCCTCAACGCCCTCGGCGGCGAGCTGCGCGCAGAGCTGGGCCGTGGTGGCGGCTGAAACCAGCTTGCGCGTTTCCGGATCGTCATCGAGGCCATCGAACAAATTCGTCAGCCATTTCGGCAGGCTCGCGCCGCAACCGGCCGCCATTTTGGCGAGGCCCTTGGCGTTGGAGATCGGCATAATGCCTGGCAGCACGGGCGCTGTGACGCCCGCGCCGGCCAAGCGATCGCGGAAACGCAAGAACACCTCCGCATCGAAGAAAAATTGCGACACCCCGCGCGTGGCGCCGGCGCCGAGCTTACGTTTGAAATTTTCAATGTCGTGCGCCCAGGTGGGGCTGGCCGGATGCTTTTCCGGGTGCACCGCCACCGAAATCTCGAAATCGCCGATCGCGCGCGCGCCTTGCACCAATTCAGCCGCGCCCGCATAGCCTTGCGGGTGCGGCTCGTACGCAGCGCCGACCCCGCCGGGCGGATCCCCGCGCAGCGCCACAATATGGCGCACGCCCGCGTTCCAATAATCGCGCAGCACCCCATCCACCTCCTCGCGGCTGGCGGCGACGCAAGTGAGGTGCGCGGCGGGCTTAAGCGCGGTTTCGCTGACGATGCGCGAAACGGTGCGATGCGTGCGGTCGCGCGTGGAGCCGCCCGCGCCATAGGTCACGGAAACAAAGCTGGGATCAAGCGGCGCAAGCCGCGCGATCGATTCCCACAGCTGCGTTTCCAGCGCTTCGGTTTTCGGCGGGAAGAACTCGAACGACACGCGCGGCCGGCCCACGCGCGTGGCGGCCTCCGCGATCAGGTTTTGCGCGACTGATGCGCTCATACTTTATCTCCCGCCCAGATTTTCACGGTGAGGCGATCACGCCCGCTGGGCGCGAGGGTTGTGATTTTCAGATCGCCCACGCCCGCAGCGGCGCACCAATCGGCGATGTCGGCATCGGAAAAGCCAAGCCGGCGATGGGCGTGCTCTTCACGTAGGAATTCCAAATCATGCGGCGCAAAATCGATGATCAAAAGCCGCGCGCCGCGCTTGAGCAGCCGCGCCGCGCGCGCGCGCGCGATCGCCCGCGCCGGATCGGAAAGAAAGTGCAAAACCTGGTGGATGGTGACGAGATCGGCCACGCCCGCCTCAAGCGGCGGCGCATGCGCATCGCCAAACCGCACCGCGGCCTTCGCCTTCAAATCCGCCAAGCTGGCGCGGGCGATGGCCAGCATCTGGCGCGAGGTGTCAAAGCCCTCGGCGCGGCGCACCCGCTCCGCGAACAGCTGGATCATCCGCCCCTGCCCCACGCCCACATCGACCATGAGATCAAACGGGCCCGCGCCCGCCGCCGCGAGAATGGCGCTATCGATGTCAGCTTCCGGCAGATGCAGCGCGCGCACGCGATCCCAATCGGCGGCGTTGCGCTCGAAATAGGCCGCCGCCGCCGCTTCGCGCGCAACGCGGATCGCCTCAAGCCGCTCGGCGTCCGCCGCCAGCATCGGGTCGCTGGGATCGAGCATGGCGAGCGCGGCGTCGGCCAAGTGCCGCTCGGTCGCGTGTGCGCGGGGCAGCCGGTAAAACACCCAGGCGCCTTCGGGCGAGCGTTCCACCAGGCCCGCTTCCGTCAGCAGCTTCATGTGGCGCGAGACGCGCGGCTGGCTTTGGCCCAGCACCTGGGCGATCTCGCCCACGGCCAATTCCCCCTCCGTCAGCAGCGCCAGCACCCGGAGGCGCGTCTGCTCGCCCGCCGCCCGCAACGCGGTGACGACGCGCTCAGCGTCGCGCCGCTCGGCCGGCGCCGGGAGGGTTGGAGATATAAACATATCTTTATATGACCAGATCGGACGCCGCTGAAAAGCCCCCTTGTTAAGCTTTCCACAGCCCGCCAGCCCCGAACCTGTTGCGCGGACGCAGCACCCCGGCCCTGTTCGCGCGCCAGGGGACAATTTCGCCGCTTTTGGCCGCGACGAACCGGGGCGGCATTCTCATCTAGCGTCGGTTGGCGGGCGTTAACCGAAGCCCGCTAGAGCAAATGCAAAAGGATGTGTTGATGCGGGGCGCTCTCGCGATTTTGACCATGGCGGCATTTATGTCGCCGGCGCTTGCGCATGCGCAGGAGGCCGCGCCCGAGGCTGCGGCGGCGCCTGAAGCTTACGCCCTTATCCCCGAAGACAATGTCGATCCGTGGGAGGGCTTCAATCGCGCCATGTTCGCAACCCATGAAGCGGTGGATCAGGCCGTGCTTGAGCCGGTAACGCGCGGTTATCGCGCCGTGACGCCCGAGCCGGTGCGCAACAGCGTGCGCGCATTCCTGCGTAATCTGCGCAGCCCGGTGATTTTCGCCAATGATCTGATGCAGGGCGAATTTTCGCGCGCTGGCCGCACGGCGGTGCGTTTTAGCCTGAACACCACGGTTGGATTTTTGGGGTTGTTTGATCCGGCCACTGGCCTTGGCATCGAAGGCCATAACGAAGATTTTGGGCAGACGCTGGCTGTTTGGGGCGTGGAGTCCGGCCCTTATCTCTTCATCCCGCTGATGGGGCCGTCGACGGTGCGCGACGGCGGCGGCGCGATCGTCGATGCAGCGATCAATCCTTTGAATTACGCGGATTTCGACAATGTCGAAAGCTTCAACGCCGCACGCTTAGCGTTAACGGCGCTGTCCGCGCGGAATCTGTGCTCGATACGGTTGAGGATATTCGCCGCGATTCCATGGATCCTTATGTGTCGATCCGCACGTCGTATTTATTGTTACGGCAAAGCGCGATCCAAAACGGACGCATGAACGTCCAGGATTTGCCGGAATTTGACGACACCTATGATCTCTACGGAGATGACGGGGAAACTGAGGATATCGCGCAACACCCGGAACCAATTGACGGCTCAACTCTTGGCGGAGGCTTGGCCGAGCCCAATCCGAACCCACCTCTCCCCAACGATGAGGAGTAATGCCGTGACCGCCGTTTCATTCACCCGCGCCGCTTTCGTGGCCGCACTTGCCAGCCTTGGCGCCCTTGTGGCCGCGCCGGCCGCGCACGCCGCCCGCAACGCGGAAGCGGAAGCTTACGTGCAAGAGCACGCCACCCGCGCGCTCGCCGCGCTCGCCAATCCGAGCGTGACCGGCGCACAGCGCCAGCAAACTTTTTATCAGATGATCGAACGCTTCGCCGACATGCCGCGCATCGCCGGCTTTGTGTTGGGGCGCTATGCCGGCCAGCTGCGCAGCGATGCTTCCCTGCGCGATGGCTGGGTGCAGGCGTTCAAGGATTATTCGATCGCCGTCTACGAATGGCGTCTTGGCGCGTTCGATGGCTCCACCATCCGCGTTGTCGGCTCCACCGAGCGCAACGCCAATGACGTGATCGTCATGAGCGAGATGGTTCCGCGCGCCGGCGGGCGCGCCCAGCCGGTGCAATGGCGCATCGTCAACCGTGACGGCGCCTGGCGCGTGATCGATGTGGCCGTGATCCTTGAGGGCAACCAGATCTGGCTTGCGCAACAGCAGCAAGGCGAATTCCTGGCCTTCCTTGACCGCAACAACGGCAATGTGCGCGCGCTGGCCGATGATATCCGCCAACGCACCGCCTCGATCCGCGAGCGCGTGGGCCGCGCTTAAGCGCTTTGCGCTTAAACAAGATCAGAGCCGCCGGCGCGCCCGGCGGCTCTTTTCGTTTTAGCCTAGCCCCTTGCCCACCGCCTCGGCGACGGAGTCAAAGCCTTCAGCCGCGAGCAGCCCGTCCAGTTCATCGGCGATGCGCGCGGCAAGGCCGGGGCCTTGAAACACCAGCGCCGAATAGAGCTGCACCGCGCTCGCGCCGGCCAGAATCTTGGCGAAAGCCGTGGCGCCGTTTTCGATCCCGCCGACGCCGATCAACGGCAAACGCCCTTCCAGCGCTTGCGCAAACAAGCGCAGCACATGCGTGGAAATCTGGAACAGCGGCTGGCCGGAGAGCCCGCCGGATTCATCGCGATTGTCTGAGGTGAGCTGCGGCGGGCGTTGCAGCGTGGTGTTGGAAACGATCAGCGCGTCGAGCTGATACGCCAGCGCCAGCTCGGCGATGTCGCGCACCGCCGCTTCATCCAGATCAGGCGCCACTTTGAGGAAAAGCGGACGCTTGCCGTGCGCGGCTTCCAGGGCGCTGCGCGCCTCGTTCATGCGCCCCAGCAAATCCTCGAGCGCGCCGCGCTCTTGCAGGCCGCGCAGGCCGGGCGTGTTGGGCGAGGAGATATTGGCGGTGACGTAGGCGGCGTGTTTCCACACCATCCCCAGCCCGCGCACATAATCGGCGGCGCGATCGGCGCTTTCCTTGTTGGCGCCAACATTGGCGCCGACAATGCCAGCCCGCCCCGCGCGCGCGGCGAGCCGATCGGCGAACGGCTCAAGCCCCTCATTATTGAAGCCGAGCCGATTGATCACGGCGCGATCTTCGCTGAGGCGGAAAATGCGCGGGCGCGGATTGCCCGCCTGCGCCAGCGGCGTGACCGTGCCGCACTCTACAAAGCCAAAGCCGGCGGCGATCAGCGCATCGGGCGCTTCGGCGTTTTTATCAAACCCCGCCGCCATGCCGATCGGGTTGGGCAGATCCATCCCGGCGAGCCTCGTGCGCAGGCGCGGAAATTTATCGGCGCGCGTGCGCGGGCCAAAGCCGCCACGCAGGCCCAGCAGCGCGGCGCGGTGGGCCGTTTCGGGGTCCAGCAGGCGCATGGCGCTGGTGGCGAGATCGTGCGGAAAACTCACACCCGTTGCGTGGCCGATTCGATCCGCCGTGTCGCCCCTTTGCGATCGGGAATAATTTCCTATTCCTGGGTTGATAATCCTCATCGCTTCCGCTATAACAGCCAGCCATGAACCATGGGCAGATTTGGCGGGCGCTGGATGCGCTGGCGGCGCGGCGGGGGCTTTCCCCTTCCGCCTTGGCGCGCGCCGCCGGGCTTGACCCCACCACGTTCAACAAATCCAAGCGCCAAGCCGCCGATGGCAAGGCCCGCTGGCCCTCCACCGAGAGCCTCGCCCGCGCACTTGAGGCGGCGGAAACCAGCTGGGACGAATTCGCCGCGCTGATGGCCGGCCGCGAAGGCGCGGGCCGGGCGATCCCGATCGTGGGCATGGCGCGCGCGGGCAAGGACGGCTTCTTTGACGAAGCGGGCTTTCCCGTGGGCGCGGATGAAACCGTGCGCTTTCCTGATCTGGGCGAAGACCGCGTCTACGCGCTGGAGATCGCCGGCGATCTCGATGGAGCCGATGTATCGCGCCGGCGACATCGTGATCGTGCAGCCGGGCGCGGCGGTGCGGCGCGGCGATCGCGTGGTGGTGCGCACGCGCGAGGGCGAGGTGCTGGCCAAACTGCTTGGCCGCCGCAATGAGCAAACCGTGGAGCTGCTTTCGCTCAACCCCGCGCACAAGCCGCGCGAACTCAGCGCCGCCGAGGTGGATTGGATCGCGCGGATCGTGTGGGCGAGCCAGTAGCTAGAGCGCTTCACCTCAAGGCCGGTTTGGAGGCGTAGGCAGATCACGCATCCGCACGCGGCCAGGTTCAACCACGGAGAAGCGCCCTGGCCAATCCGAGCGCAACAGGATGATCTGCGCAAGCCGGCCGCCGCCATCGGGCGGGATCGACACGCGGAACAGGATAATCCCGGCATCGCCGGGAAGCCCGGCCCGCACCGCCGCCTCGCCAAAATCCTTGTCAAACGTCAAGAGCACGCGCCCTTCGCGCGCGGCCCAGGCGAATATGTCAGTGTCGTCCATGCCCGGCGCGTCCTCGCGCACCCAAACTAAATCATGGCCGGCGGCGCGAAGCGCCTCGACACATGCGCGCGGCATGTTCTCATCTGCGAGGAAACGCATCAGGACAGCGCGAAGATGCGCTCCCCCTCGAGCGCATCGCGGGCATAGGCTAGGCAGGCCGCGACATCCTCGGCCGTAACGCCGGGATATTCGCGTTCAATGTCCGCCACGCTCCAACCTTCGGCCAGGAGCCCGACCACGAACGCCACCGAAAGCCGCGTGCCCCTGATGACGGGTTTGCCGGCAAGGATCGCGGGATCGGCATGAATGCGCGGGAGGTCGGCCATGGGCGCAAGATTAGCATGTGGCGGGCGATAGGCGGAAGCGGGAATGTCCGGCGCGCGCGCTCAGAACGCGCACAAAGCTAATCCCGATCCGCCTTCCAGGCCGCGCGCAGGCTGGGGCCGGCGGCTTCGAGGATGTCGCCGCGAATTTCAAAGGCGGCGAAGGCGGCGGTGGGAAAATGCCCGGCGAGATCGCGTGCAAGGCGCGAGCCGTCATGGGCCTGATGCACCAGCATCGACACCAGATCGCCAATCCCCGGATTGTGGCCGACAATGACGACGCTTTCAGCATCGCTGGCGGCGAACGCATCCCAGATGCTTTCCGGCTCGGCGTGGTAGAGCGCTTCCTCGAACACCGTCTCCAACGTGAAATTGGCGAGGCCGTGCGCCGCCGTTTGCCGCGTGCGCTCCGAGGTGGAGACAAGCGCGAGCGTGGGCTTGAGGCCGGCGTCCTCCATCGCCGCGCCCGCGAGCGCCGCTTCGCGCCGGCCGCGCCCGGTGAGGCCGCGGGCCTTATCATTTTCCGCCTCATGCGGGCGGACGGCTTTGGCGTGGCGGAAGAGGATCAACGTGCGCATCGTGCGCGCACTGTGCCCTGCTTCAAAAAAAGCGCAACGCCCCTGCATCCGATCGCCCCCCGCCGCGGCTGCGAATAACCAAAGCAAGGAGCACCGCATGAAAACCAAATGGATCATCTTGAGCCTCGCCGGCGCGGCCGTGATCGCCACCTGGAGCGCGGCGGCCATCGCCTATTTTTTCTTTGAGCCCAGCCGCGCGCTGTGGATTGGCCTTGTTACGGCGGGCGCGCTTTCGCTGGAGGCCTTCCTCTGGGTGTGCGCGGGGGTGCTGGGCTGGAGCTTCCTGGCCGGGCGCCGCGCCATGCTGACGCGCCTCAAGCAGCGTTTCTTCGGCGGAAAGCAGCAGCCCAGCACCGAATAGGCTGAGCCTTTGCACCGGCGCGCGCGGATCGTTAGATCAGGGTTTCCGCTGGATTCGCTGATGACCGATCTTTCGACCCTTTCCGCCGCCGCCAAGGCTTGGCCGTTCGAGCAAGCGCGCCTGGTGGTGGAACGGCTGAAAAAGACGCCGAAGGACGAGGTGATCTTTGAGACCGGCTACGGGCCGAGCGGCCTGCCGCATATCGGCACGTTCGGGGAAGTGGCGCGCACGAGCATGGTGCGCCACGCCTTCCGCTGCATCACCGGCGATAAGATCAAGACGCGGCTGATCGCCTTCAGCGACGATATGGACGGCTTCCGCAAGGTGCCGACCAATCTGCCGAACCAGGAGATGTTGGCCCAGCACCTGCACCTGCCGCTGACGAAAGTGCCCGATCCGTTCGGCTGCTGCGAAAGCTTCGCCCATCACAACAACAAGCAGCTGCGCGAGCTTTCCTCGATAGCTTCGGCTTTGAGTACGAGTTCATGTCCTCGACCGCGCAATATAAGTCCGGCGCGTTCGATCAGACGCTGCTGACCATGCTCGATCGCTATGATCAGGTGATGAACATCATGCTGCCCACGCTGGGCGAGGAGCGGCGCGCCACTTATTCCCCGTTCCTGCCGATCAGCCCGAAAACCGGCCGCGTGCTGCAAGTGCCAACTTTGGCGCGCAATTTCGAGCGCGGCACGATCACGTTCGAGGATGAGGACGGCGCGAAAACCGAACTGCCCGTCACCGGCGGCAATGTGAAAATCCAGTGGAAGCCCGATTGGGCGCTGCGTTGGACCGCGCTTGGCGTCGATTACGAAATGGCCGGCAAGGATCTGATCGATTCCGTGCAGCAGAGCTCGAAGATCGCGCGCGCGCTTGGCGCGACCCCGCCTGAGGGCTTCAATTACGAGCTCTTTCTGGACGATCAGGGCCAGAAGATTTCCAAGTCCAAGGGCAATGGCCTCACCATCGATGAATGGCTGACCTACGCCGCGCCCGAGAGCCTCTCGCTTTACATGTTTCAAAAGCCCAAGACGGCCAAGAAGCTCTATTTCGACGTGATCCCCAAGGCGGTGGACGAATATCTTTCGTTCATCGACGCCTATCAAGCAGAACGAAGCTGAGCGGCTGGAAAACCCGGTGTGGCACATCCATTCCGGCAATCCGCCCACGAACGTCTCGCCGATTTCGTTCGCGCTGCTGATGAACCTGGTTTCGGCCGCCAACGCCGAAACCAAGGATCAGCTTTGGGGCTTCATCCGCAAATACGCGCCAGGCGCGACCCCCGAGAGCGCGCCGTTCCTGGACAAGCTCACCGGCTATGCGCTGCGTTATTTCAATGATTTCGTGAAGCCAACAAAGGTGTTCCGCGCCGCGACCGAGAAAGAACGCGCCGCGTTCGAGGCGCTGATCGCGCGTTTTGACGCCCTGCCCGCCGACATCGCCGATGGCGAGCTGATCCAGAACGAGGTCTACGCCGTGGGCAAAGAGCACGGCTTTGAGCCGCTGCGCGATTGGTTCAAGGCGCTCTATGAGGTGCTGTTCGGCGTCGAGAGCGGGCCGCGCTTTGGCCAGTTCGCGGCCATTTTCGGCGTGCGCGAAACCAGCGCGCTGCTGCGCAAGGGCCTGGAGGGCGCATTCTTGGCTGCGACGGAAACGTGACGGCTTAACCCGCCTTAGGGCCGAATTGTCATGCGCGGTTAAGCTTTGAAGGCGCGAAAACGCGCCGCAAAGCCGAATTGTTGCATTCGCCGCGCCCACAAGGGGGCTTTACGACAAAGCCGCGACAGCCCTCCCTGCCTTGATGACGGTTTTGCCGCCCATCTTGACATTCGCCCCCGGCGCCCGATCTCATAGGGTATGTGTCCGAGCGCGGCCCTTTTCTGCATTTTTGCCCGCGCCGACCGCGCGGCCGACCGTGCTTAGCCCCTAGCTCGCCCCGCTGCTGAGCTAGGGGCTCGCTCAATCCGCATTTTCATCTCAAAAAAGCCGCGCCCGTGCGTGGCGCTCAAGGCCATCGCCATGTCAGCAACAAATGTTCAACGCCCCGAAATCGTCGTCACCCAGGATGACCACGAAGTGCTTATTGATCTCGCCCACAAGGCGCTCGGCCGCGCGCCGGGCGCGGCGATGCTGCTTGAGGAAATGGAGCGCGCCACCCTGGTCCCGGCGGAGGCGCTGCCTGCCGGGGTGCTCGCCATGAACGGGGCGGTGGCCTTTGAATATGACGGCCGCACCTATCGGGATTTCCGCCTGGTGCACCCGGCCGGGGCCAATTTCGCCGAGGGCCGCATCTCCGTGCTGACGCCGGTGGGCGCGGCGCTGATCGGCCTCGCTCAAGGCCAGAGCATCTGGTGGCCCGACCCGGACGGGGCCATCCACCGTCTCACGGTGACACAGGTGGGCGCGCCAGCAGCCTAATCCGGCTGGAAAGCGCGCAGCTTGGCCTCACGCTGTTTGACAAGGCCGCGTCCATCAGGTCGATTGTCGTAAAGCGACATTCCCAATGATTGATCGCCGCCGCGCCCAACGGGCGCGACGACGCTCATATTGTGAGGCCAATGGACGACCATTCGCTCATATCCAATCTCGTGCTCGCGCTGGTGCTGGCGTTCGCTTTTGGCTTTATCGCCCAGCGGCTGCGCATCTCGCCCCTGATTGGATATTTGCTCGCGGGCGTTGCTGTTGGCCCCTACACGCCGGGCTTTGTGGGCGATAGCGGCCTTGCGTTCCAATTCGCTGAGCTGGGCGTCATTCTTTTGATGTTCGGCGTTGGGCTCAAATTTTCGCTGGAGGATCTGTGGGCCGTGCGCGGCGTGGCCCTGCCCGGCGCATTGGTGCAGATGGGCTCGGCCACGTTGCTGGGCTGGGGTGTCGGCCTTTTGATGGGGTTGCCTCACGCCGCCGCCATCATGTTGGGCTTTTCGCTCTCGGTCGCCTCCACCGTGGTGCTGCTGCGCGCGCTGGAAGAGCGCGGCATCGTCAAAAGCGAGAACGGGCGTATCACCGTGGGCTGGCTGGTGGTGGAGGATGTCGCCATCGTGCTCGCCATCGTGCTGCTGCCGGCGTTCGCCGCCATCGCCCATGGCGAAGCGGCCACGCCGGCGGAATCGCTGCGCACGCTCGGGCTCACCATCGGCAAGATCGGCGTGTTCGTGATCCTCATGCTGATCGTGGGCGCGCGGGTGTTTCCCTGGCTGATCGTGCGCATCGCCCACACCAAGTCGCGCGAACTCTTATCGCTTGGCACGCTCTCGCTTGCGCTCGGGGTGGCGTATCTCGCCTATGCGCTGTTTGACGCCTCGTTCGCGCTGGGCGCCTTTTTAGGCGGGGTGGCGCTCAACGGCTCGAAATTCACCCATCGCGTGGCCGAAGACAGCCAGCCGCTGCGCGATACCTTCGCGGTGCTGTTTTTCGTCTCCGTCGGCATGCTGTTTGACCCGATGACGCTGGTGCGCGAGCCGCTTGGGGTGCTCGCCATCGTGCTCATCATCATGGTGGGCAAGGCGCTGGCGGCGCTGGCCATCACCTCGCTTTATAAGCTGCCGCTGCGCACCGGGCTGATGATCGCCGCGGCGCTGGCGCAAGTGGGGGAGTTCTCCTTCGTGCTGGCGGGCATGGGCGTGCGCCTCGATCTGATGACGCCCGAGACTTACAACCTCATTCTCGCCTCAGCGCTGATCTCGGTCGCGCTCAATCCGGCGATGTTTCGCGTCGGCGAAATCATCGCCCAGCGTCACGAAGCCCGCAGCGAACCCGCCGCGCCCGCATAAAGCGCGCGCGACTTATGGTTGCATGTTACAACCATAAGAAAGTTGTGCACCGGCGCCCACCACAATCTTATGTTGTCATGGGCGCGGACGGGGAGCTTCTGCCAGTTACGGTGTCGATCGACGCCAACGCCGCGCGCGACGCCGGCGAAGCCTTTCATCGCGCCTTCCCGCGCCAATCGGCCAAGCGCGTGTTTCACATCACCCAAGCTTGCCTGCTGCTGGCGATGCTCGGCGGGCTTGGCTTTGCACTTTATCGGGATGCCGGGCTCACGCTTGGGGTGCTGCATCTGGTGGCGTTTGCCTTGTTCGCCTGCGCGATCGCGTGGCGGCTCTACGCGGCGGCGAGCCTTTTGCCCGCCATGACGCGCCTTGCCGCGCCCGCGCGCTGGCCGACATACACAATCCTCTGCCCGCTCTACCGCGAAGCCAATGTCGCGTCGGATTTGATCGCCGCGCTCGGCCGGCTGGATTATCCAATTCACGCCCTCGACATCAAATTGCTGATTGAAGCCGATGACGTCGATACGCTCGCCGCCGCTTTGGCGGTGGCGCCGCCGCACATTGAGATCCTCGCCATCGCGCCCGCCGCGCCGCGCACCAAGCCCAAGGCGCTCAATGCCGGCCTTGCCCGCGCGCGCGGCGAATATGTCGTTGTCTATGACGCAGAGGATCGGCCCCATCCGCAGCAATTGCGCGCCGCGCTTGCCGCCTTTGCAGATGGCGGGCCCCACCTTGCCTGCGTGCAGGCCCCGCTGAGCATCGACAATGGCCACGCCAGCTGGATTTCGCGCCAATTCGCGGCTGAATATGCGATCCAGTTTCGGGAAATGCTGCCTCTGCTTTCGCGCCTAGGCCTGCCGCTGCCGCTCGGCGGCACCAGCAATCATTTCCGCACAGAGACACTCAAAGCAATCGGCGGCTGGGATCCGTATAATGTCAGCGAAAAAGAACGCACTTTTATCGAGTAAAATCAGCATTTTATGCGCACCGCGATTTGCGCATCCCGTTCCGCTCTCATTTCTGTGGGTAACTGCAAAAAGTAAGCAGAAGGGCGTCATAGGGAAGCGCCGATCAGCGCCGCATATCGAGCATTCGGCCTTCAGCGGAGTTGCGCACAGTACGTTCGAGCGTGAATTGATCAAGCGCGCGCATGGTGTAACGGACAGAGCGGCCGAGCTTCACGAACTCCGGCCCCTTGCCGAGACGCCGCCACGCTTCCAGAGTTTTGACGCTCACGCTGAGTACCTGCGCGGCTTCCTCCACTGTCAAACGCCGATCTTGTTGGCCGAGCGCTACCGTTGCCTCCCTCGCGACTTTCTTCTGAGGCTTCGCGCGTGTTCTGCGGACCGGGGGTGCAGGCTCTGGATGAGCGCAACGCTGCGCCTCCGCCGAAATCTGTCGCACAATTGGCGCGGCTTCCGCGAACAGAAACGAAAGTTGATTGGCGGATGCGTGACGCACTGACTTGCGAGCGAGCTTCATGACTATTGACCGCGTTTCGGTGAGCCATTCTGCGCGAGATCATTGCGTTTGCGAAGTTGATTAGTCGCTGAGTTGAGAACAACAATTGTTTGGCGGCACGCGACGCCACGGGTCGACGACAACATAATCCAACATCCAAGCCTGTTTCAGATTTCCTGAAAGCATATGCCGTTGCTTGGTGTACCTGTACCGGCGTTGCCTGGTGTTGCCTCACGTTGCTGGCGAAAGTTCCCGTATTTCCCGCATCGCGAGAAAAGATCGTTCAGCGATCCAACCCCAGAGACGGCGTCGCTTTGACTTTGCCGTTGGTGATTGAGAGCGAATAGGCCCTCCCTTGCTTCAGCGTGAGCGACCGCGTTACGCGCAACAACGCCACGCCATCGTTTCGCTCAAGCATAGCGAACCTACCTTGGTGAAGCTGCACAAACCCGCGCACGCGCCATTCGCGCTCCAACCCATCAGCAATATTGATAGCTCGCTTGCCGGTCGTCCTCGTCAGCGCGACTTCTGCGCGCAAGAGCTCAGAGCCGCGTAGCCGCTCCAGCGCGCCCGCGTTGAATTCGAAGCGGCCAGTGAGGTCGCGGCCACCGTTCCCCTGTCGTAGATGCCAACCGACCCGCTCGGTGATGGCGTTGCGGACCTCTCGCATGTTTGGCAGGCGCGGCGCCTCGCCAGTGAGCTGACGGACCATTTCACGATCAAGCTCGGTCTCAGCGGAGCCTCTATCTGCGTCGCGATCGGCATTTCGGAAAGCCGGTCGACCTTGACCCGCGTTCCCGCGCCCTCGTGGACTTTCGGTTCGATCGCAACCAACGCCCCTGTCTGCAGACCCGCACCATCGCGCTCGCGCACATTGGCGAGCACCGGACGCTTCATGCCGTCAAGCACAATCACATAGCCTTTGCCCGTCTCGCCGCGTCTGCCGGACTCCAAGACCGGACCGACGACACGCCCCATCGAACGGTCATAGAGTTTGAGCCGGCCTTGGCCCGGCTCAAGTTCGCGGCCGAGGCGGCGGCGGAGATCGATCCCTTTGCCGATGTCCTCAAGCCGCGCCGCCCAGTCGTGATCGAGACGAAAGTGATCGCGCTTCTCCTCTCGTCCCAGCCCCATGCGCGCCAGCTCGCGAACGCGGTTTCGCAGCGCGGCCCAAAGCGTGGGCTCGAGCCCCTGTCCGATCGCCTGAATGCGATACGTCTTGCCAGGCTTCAGTTCAGCGGCCAGCAACTGATCAAGCCGTGTCATTCGCTCCGCGCGCGCCTCACGCTCAAGCGCCAGACGTTCGTCATCGCGGCCGCGATCCCCAAGCATCTGCGTGGCCACCTCGCGAGCCGCATGGCGCAGCCCCCAAGTAGCGTAATCGCGTGGGATGATCAGGTCTGGTCCATCGCGCCGGCGGCCGCGCAGGATTACGTGCACATGAGGATTGTCGGTGTTGTGGTGATCGACCGCCACCCAATCCAACGGCGCGCCGAGGTCGCGTTCCATCTGGGCCATCGTCCCGCGCGTGAAGTCTTTCAGATCCTCGACGCGGGTTCCGCTCTCGGGCGCGAGCATCAAACGCATGTGGCGCTTGTCCTCGTCCGCCCATTGGGTCAGCCGAGACCCCGCCTCCACACGATCCTCTTCGCGGTCATAGAACTGACCTGGCTCGCCTTCCGGCCCGGCGCCGTCTCGTTCGAGATATTTGCCGTGCGCAATAAGCTTGCCCGCCCCGCCCCCGCCATGGCCTTGATAGAACACCGTCACCACGACGCGCTGACGCGGGTCTTGCGCGAATGCGGCATTCGCACCGATCGCGCGAACGCGGCGGCCGGGCCGGCGTCCGGAAAGCAGCTTGGACAATTGCCCGCCAAGCGCGCCGCTGCGCGCAGATCCACTCGAAGCGACAGCCTTGTGGACTTTGCCGGTGAGACCGTCCTCTTCGCGAAAGAAAGCCATGTCACGCACAGCCGCAATGTCGTGCATGACATCGCTTGGGCGCACGAGAGCTGACGTCTTCAGGCGTTCGGAAAGTGATGCTTTGGCCATTGCCGCGTCACGCCAGGTTGAATTTGAAGCGATGCTGCTGATTTCGCTGCACGATGATCAAACATGCCGCGCGAAAACTCTAGCATTCACAAGCCTCAGAAGAAAACCTGCGGCGCTCTTAATCTTGCTCTCCACCGCAACCCTTCGTCATCGCCCTTCTCCTTCCCCAGTGGACCTCGCATGCACTGACGTCCCGCAATGTTGCCGCGCGTTGCACAGCAAATCCTAGTGTTGGAGAAAACTCAGAGCGGACGCCAGACGCCTTCGATCAAATCGTCCGATATCGGCCCCCAATAGCGCCCGTCAAACGAGTCCGCACTATCGCCAAGCAGGAGAATTTCAGAAGGCGCAAGCGTGCGGCACCCGACCCATCCCTCCGGAACGCCATCCCGCTTCTTCACCATCGCGATTTGAACGCCGTCGACGCTCAGCCTTCGTCCATCGCTACACACCTGCTGGCCCGCCATTGCGGCCAGGCGTTTGATGAAGCGGTCGTCTTCGTCGTCATAGTGGTGCGCGGCGGCTTCGATAGGCGCGACGTCGCGGGCGCGCACGGTCACAAACATCCCGCGGGCGGGCTCACCTGTTTCTCGGATGTAAAAACCTACCGGCACCGATGGACTGTGATTGAACAGCACGACGTGGTGTGGCGCGCCATCTAGAACGAGCGCCGCCACCGCGAATGCAGCGCCGCCTAGCCAAAACTTATGGGTCCTCGCATGCACGCCCCCAATCAAACGCAAGCGCCCAATCCCCTCACCTCAATTCAACTGGGGCGGGTGGGCATGTCTCGCGATAGGGATGAAAGCCCGAAGCGCCGAGACCCTCGGGGCTCGAACCACGACAGCCCGACCGTCGGCGAAGCCAACGTGATCGGCTTTACAGTCGAAAAGACGAGAGTGCGGCAACTTGCGGCAAAAACACCGCTTAAGCTTGTCCCGTCTCAGCGCTTTGGGAGGCGATCACCCTCGCACCTGCCAGTCTCGTGGCTGCGGCGAACACAATCCGCCGTCGTGAGAATCCCAGTAATGAGATCGGCTGTCGTGCGTTCGATAGCAGACATGACGAGCGCGAAAGCACAACAAAGCGAGGCAGCTTGATGCACGCGCGCAGGGGCTGATCTCATCGCTCCTGCACCGGCGAGCGGGCGATCGAAAACTCGAGCCGCGCTCGCTGCGGCGACCTGCCGCTTTCCCCACGCACGCCGCTCGGCGCTAAGTTAGGTCCGTTATGAACAGGGGCGGCATCCTTCAGCGCATGCGCAGCGCCGGGCTATTGCTCGCGCTCTATGCACTTGTGTTCAAGGCGATGCTGCCCCCGGCTTCATGCTGGAGGCGCAGCAAAACGGCGTCGCGATTGTGCTCTGCAACGGCGCGAACGCGCTGTTCGATCCTTTGACTGGCGCAATAGCACCAGATGCGGATCACGATCCGGACGGCGACGGCGTAAGCCCGCACTGCCCGTTCGCCATGGCGAATACGCCAGTTTTGGACGCGCCGTCCGCCATTGCCCCGCCAAAGCCTAGCCCTGTCCTCCTGTCGGGCGCGGCGGCGCAGGAAGCAATCAATCCGCGCGAGACTACCGGTCCGCCGCTCCCCGCGCGCGGGCCTCCCCTCCAAGCCTGAACCCATCGCAGGGCGCGTGTGCGCCCCAACACTCATGCCTCGCGCCAAGCGCGCGAGATCTCAGGCTGTGAATTCCCATGTCTTTCAAATGCACGCTGCTTGTCAGCGCGCTGACGCTCGCCCCATGCGTCGCGTTCGCGCAAACCATCACAACTGACGCCATCATCGTCACCGCCCGCCCCAATTCAGAGGACCCTCCGGTCGTGGCCGACGCGCGCGAGCGGCTCTCGCGCACGCCGGGCGCGGTCTCGGTCGTTTCCAATGAGAGCTTCGAGGCGCGGGCCGCCACCGGCCTCACCGATCTTCTCCGCGACGTGCCGGGCGTGCTCGCGCAACGGCGCTACGGCGAGGAATCACGCTTTTCCATCCGCGGCTCGGGCCTTGATCAGGCCTATCACCAGCGCGGCGTACTGTTTGCCCAAGACGGGGTTCCGTTTGCCGACGCCGATGGCTTCGCGGATTTCCAGAAGATCGATCCGCTGACGGCGCGCTATGTCGAGGTCTATCGCGGCGGCAATGCGCTGCGTTTTGGCGGAGCGCAACTGGGCGGCGCGCTCAACCTCGTCACCCCCACCGGACGCACCGCGCAATCAGAAAACCTCCTGCGCGTTGAGGCCGGCTCGTTCGACTTTCGACGCGCGGCGGCGCAAATCGCGCGCAGCTCCGGGGATTGGGATGCCTTCGCCGCCATCACCTGGTTGGAGGGCGACGGCTTCCGCGACCATGCCGAACAGCACCAAGTGCGCGGCACGCTGAATATCGGGCGCAGTTTCGGCGAGGACCGTGAGCTTCGTCTCATCGTCTATGGCGCCGACATCGATCAACAGGTTCCAGGCACGCTGACGCTCGCCCAAGCGCTCGCCGATCCGGCTCAGGCGAGTTTCACCGCCGCCAATTTCGATTGGCAGCGCGACCAGACGATTTTCCGCACCAGTCTGCAGGGGCGCTGGCGCTTCTCGGATGCGCTGCTATTTGAAGGTGGCCTCTACGCCACCACCACCGATCTCTACCACCCAATCTCATTGCTGATCGATCAGCAAGTCGAGACCCAAGGCGCGTTTGGGCGGCTCGATTGGCAGGGCGAAATGGCCGGCAAACGCGCCGATCTTTATGTCGGCCTCTCCTATCGCCAGGGCCATGTTGATCAGATTCTTGGCCCCGTCATGTTTCCTATCGCTGGCGACAGCCGGCGTGAAGCAACCGGGATGGAGCTGTTCGCGGAGGCGCGACTTTTCGTGACCGAACACTTGGCGCTTGTCGCGGGCGGCGCCTATGGCCGCTTCACGCGCGACTATGTCGACAACCTGAACCCCAGCAACAATGACGACCTAGACGACGATTGGTTCGCCCCGCGCATTGGCGTGCTTTGGGAAAGCCAGAGCGGCGCCCAGATCTACGCCAACCTCACCAACTCAGTGGAGCCGCCCCATTATGGCGCCCTCGTTCAATCGCCCTATCCGGGCTTTGTGCCGATCGCGCCGCAAGAGGCATGGACCGGCGAGATTGGCGCGCGCGGACGCGTTGGCGCGCTCGCATGGGACGTCACACTCTATCGCGCCGAGATCGACAACGAAATTCTGAGCTTCAACCCAACAAGTGGCGTGCCTGCGGCGTTCTTCAACGCACATCAAACCGTGCATCAGGGCGTTGAGCTTGCGATCGATTGGGAAATTACCGAAGGGCTTCTGCTGCGCGGCAGCTACACCTATTCGGACTTCTTCTTTGATGGCGATCCCATCTATGGCGATAATGACATGCCGGTGGCGCCAGAACACCAAGTCGGCGCCATGCTCCGTTACACCCATAGCGCCGGCTGGTTCATCGCCCCACGCGTCGAATGGCGGCCAGGGGAAACTTGGGTCGATTACGCCAATACGCTGAGAGCGCCTGGCTACACAATCTGGTCGCTCAACGCCGGCTGGGAGTTCGCTAATGGCGTCTCGCTGTTCCTCGATGCGCGCAATCTGACCGATGAAACATACGTCCCGGAATTTGGCGCGGTCGTTGATGCGAGCGCGCCCGGCGCGAATACCGCCGTCTTCTACCCCGGTGAAGGCCGCGCAATTTATGGCGGGCTGTCTTATCGCTTCTGAACAAGGACGTTCACATGCAAACCATCTTCTCGCGTATCGTCGCCGTCAGCTTTTTGCTGGCGGGGCTCGCCCTCTACCCATCGGCCCACGGCCAAACCCACGGCGCCATCGCCATCCATGATCCATGGGTGGGGACGACCAATCCCGGCGCCAATGTCGCGGCTGGTTATGTCACACTCCACAACAACGGCGCGGCGCCTGACCGGCTGCTCTCGGCAACATCCCCGCGCGCTTCGCGCGTTGAGTTGCACGAAATGCTCATGGACAACGGCGTCATGCGCATGCGCCAAGTTCACGCCATCGCATTGGCGCCCGGAGGAAGCGTCACGCTCGCGCCGGGCGGGCTGCACATCATGTTCTTCGGTGTTGAGTAGCGCCGATCCATGCGGACGAACGCATCATCGTCACGCTCACCTTCGAACGCGCCGGCGCGTTTGAGGTTGAGTTCATCGCACGTCCGCGTCACGCGCAACGGAGCTCCGGCCATGAACACCATTGACCGGCGGCGGCGATTGCGTTGGAGCGACTGGCCGGTGCTGGCGCTGGCGGGCTTGAGCGCCCTGCTTGTGGTTTTGGTTCTGATTTACGTGGCCACGCGGCCTAATTCTGAACCTAGCGTCCAGACAAGAGCGGAGATGTTTTCCGCCCTTGGCCACGACGTCTCTGATGTCCTGCTCGTCAATCAGGACGGCCAGTCGGTTCGTTGGGCCGATCTTACTGGCAAACCCACTTTGCTGTTTTTCGGCTTTACCCGATGCCCAGAAGTCTGCCCGACAACCGTGTTTGAGCTGAGCGCAGCGCTCGATGAACTGGGCGCCACCGAAGCCGATGTCTCGGTTGCGTTCATCAGCGTTGATCCTGCACGCGACACTCCAGAGCATCTCGCGGCGTATTTCCAAAGCTTTGGGCCACGCTTCACCGGCTATAGCGGCGCGCGCGCCGAGATCGACCGGCTCGTTAAGTCATTCCAGGCCTTCTACGAATATGTGCCGACATCGGAGGGCGACTACACCGTCAACCACACGGCGATCACCTTCCTTATCAGCCCGGCCGGCGATGTCGTGGACATCATCGGCTACGGCAATCCCCACCAACGCACCCTCGCGCAATTGCGCGCATTCTTGAGCTAAGGAGCCCTTTCATGTTTCGCATCTTCCTCGCTGGCGGCGCGCTTACCTTGATGCTCGCATCCGCCGCATCCGCCCATATCGTGTTCGCTGAACCGGAAGCCAAACCCGGCGCGTATTACGCGGGCTTCCTCCGCGTAAGTCATGGCTGCGGCGATTCACCCACGCGGGCGATCCGGGTGGAAATCCCCGAAGGGGTCAACATCGCAAGACCGCAGCCAAAGCCCGGTTGGAGCATAGAGATTGAGCGGTCGCCGCTGGCGACGCCAATCCAAGCCGAAGGCGGTCACCAGATTAGCGGGTGAGCACGATCACTTGGCGCGGCGAACTGCCAGCAGATCAGTTTGACCAATTTGGCGTTATGATGCGCCTGCCCGATCGGTCGGGCCCCCTTTATTTTCCGGTCGTTCAGACATGCTCCAGCGGTGAACAGCGCTGGGAGCAGATACCACCGCACGGCGCGGCGTGGGGCTCGGTACCTCGGCCAGCGCCCATACTTACGCTGCACGAAGCGCGAGCGGCGGAAGATGAGCATATCCATCACTAGGCGTAACCGCCCCTTTGCGATCGCTTTTAAACGTTGGCGTTCAGGCCCGTCGGCGCTCTTGTCGGGGGCGATTGAACGCCGTTGTTCTCAGGTGTGTACCAACCTAGGCCGGATGAAATAGTGTTCAACCGTGCTGGCGCATCAATTAAGATAATGCGCCAAGCATGGACTGATTGCGCTTTACCTCGCCGACAGTTTTTACCGCGCAATGGCGGCGCTCGTTGCGGCGAGGTGAAGAGTTCGTTTCCTTCCATCCCAACGCTGGAGCGGTCCTTGATCAATGTGCGAACTACTGCACGCTCACCGGTCACATCATCAGGTGAGCATCAGAGTTCGATTTGGCGCGTTAAACCGCAGAGTCAAAAAGGGCCAGCTCAATGAGAGCTGGCCCTTTCTGTTCTTCGCCCTGCTCAGAAGCGATAGCTCAAACGCATGCCGTATGTACGCGGATCAGGCAAGGTTACCAGCACAACATTCGTGCTCGAAGCCACGCCACCGCCAACAACATAACGGTCTACATCACCAGTGCGGACGTCCGCTTGCCGGATGGTATCATCGTCAAACACGTTATTGACAAAGAAGCCAAGCGTCCAAGCATCACTGGTCAACCCAAACCGAATATCGGTCAGCGTGTAGTCCTGAAGCACGCGCGTATTGAACTGGTCAACAAAACGCTCGCCCTGATAGGTGACCGTACCTTCAAGATACCAGCCAATCTCGGGGCCGATAAACGAATCCGGGCGATCATAGCGCGCCATCACAACAGCCGCGTTCTCTGGCGCACGCTCGAGCTTATTGCCGCCCAAGCGGATCTCGCACATCGGGGTCGTGCCTACAGTGATGACGTTGCATTCCGGCCCCAAGATGATTTGGGACTTGGAATCGCTGGCGAAGGTGAAATCCACATATTCGGCGTCAAGATAGGTGTAGGCTGCGCTAAGCGTGAGGTGATTGGTCACCCGCAGCCTGCCTTCCAGCTCCAAACCGTAGACGCGCGAGGCGCCGGCGTTTTGGATGATGGCGGCATTGAGCCCGGAGGGGGTCGCCACCGACGTCGCCACCTGTTGGTTGGTATAGTCCTGATAGAAAAGCGCCGCATTGGTGCGCAAGCGCCCACCAAGCCAAGCGGATTTCGCGCCGACTTCGTAGACCCAGACAGATTCCCGCTCATAGGCGAGTTCATCCGTGTCACCGTCCAGATCTGAGTCAAACCACGCGCCCGCACCCACAGTGGACGTGCCGCCCGGCTTCACGCCTTCGGAGGCGCTCACATAGAGCATGTGATCATCGCTTGGATTCCACTCAAGGATCACTTGCGGGGTGACGTAGCTCTCGCTGTGATCGATCGTCACGTATTGCGAATATGCAGACGCCATGGTGATGCGATTGGCCAACAAAGAAGACGGGCCATAAACGGACGGCGTCGCAGCCGAAGTCGCGTAGGGATCGCCACAGACAACGCCAAAGGCATTGGTAGGGAGGCCACAGACCGCGCCCATCACCGTTTCGTCCTCGCTCACATAGCGCGCGCCAATTGAGAGCGAGAGCGTCGAGCTGATGTCCCAAGCCACTTGGCCGTAGAACGACGTGTGCTCAATCGCCCGCGTCGTCGGATCAGGCACGTACACAATCTGGTCAAAGACAGGATTGGGGTTCACCGCGCAAAGCGCCACGGTGTTCGCACAGGTTACGCTCACCGTAGAGGAAATTCGTTCCGATTCCTCTTTCCAATACAAGCCGCCCAAAACGACCTGGATCGGGCCGTCCCAATCTGAGGCGTAACGCAGCTCTAGCGTATACTGATCAACTTCACTGCTCGATTCCTGCACGCCGGTCCGACGCGACACATCAATCATCGAGCCTGGCGTTCCGGAAAGCTCGGCGTCCTTGTCACTGTCTTGTCGAGAATAGAAATTACCGTGCAGATAGCTCACGACGCCACGCACCTCGCCATGGCCGACATCGTAGTCGAGCACGTTGCTAAAGCGAAAAGCGTCCCTTTCGGTGCCCGCGAAACGCTGGCCCGTCACAGGATCGGGGCTCATCTGCGGCAACCCAACCTCGGACGCATCCGGCACAACGCCCGTCCAGACGGCAAAGGGCGATGCGCTGATAACGCCAGCAGTACGCGCTGTCGCAAAATTGGTGTTGTTTGTTGCGTTCACCAGGCCGCTGTTCGAACGCAACAACACTTGCGCTTCGGGCGCGCTTTGGCTCTCGAAATATTCGAGGCGTGTCTTCATACGCAGATTCTCGGTCGGCGTGAGGAGCGTCGACAGCGCGACACCGCCGCCGCTGGCGCCGCCGTGCTCGCTTAGCAGCGCTTCATCAACATAGTCGCCCTTCTCGCGCCACGAATTCACACCGACGCGAAAGCCAAACACGCCAGGCAACGGCGAAGCGCTGAATGACAAGCCGAGATTATTGCCGCCATCTTCGTCGAACTGCGCCGAGACACGCCCTGACGCCTCTTCCGTAGGATCGGCCGTCACGTATTGGATGGCCCCGGCGAAAGCGCTGCGCCCATACTCAACCGCTTGCGGGCCGCGGACGATTTCCACCCTTTCAATATCAAGCAAATGCGTATTGATGAGCATGCCGCCGCCGGACGATCCAATCGCCTCGGTCGTGACGTCCACACCATCAACGAGGATAGCCGCATTGGCGCGGCCGCGGCTCGGGTTAAGGCCACGGATCGTAATCGTGCTGGCTTCCGGGTTTGACGCTTGCTCAAACACCAAAGACGGCGATAGCGAAATAACATCCGTCATATCGGTGATACCGAGGCGCTCAATCTCTGCGGCAGTGAATGCCTGCACGCTGATCGGCGTATCCTGCAGCAATTCAGCGCGCGCCGCGCCGTCACGACAATCTCTTCACCTGAGTCGACCACTTGGCCGGCCTGGGCCTCCTGCGCGTTTGCCTGCGGTGCGCCAAACAACGCCGCGGCCGAAGCCAGCAAACAAGCACGCGATAACCTAGCCATGAACATTACACTTCCCCTCTCAAACCCAACCGCAAATCCAAGATCGGGCAATTCAAGACTCCGCCGCGATACGCGCGGCGCGACGCGCATTGCGCGCCGCCTCCCGCCGCTGGTGCACAAGCACCACGGCCGCTAGAGTGCCGATGAAAACGATGAACACGGCCCACATCGGGCCGGTGTATTCGAGCGGCTTGACCCAAACGTCCTCGTAGAAGCCGTAATTGGGGCCATATTCGCCAAAAGGGATCCAAAAGATCGCCTTGGTAGGGATAGCAAAGCGCAATGCTGGCATCGCGCGCTCGAACCGCAAAAGCTTCCAGATGAGATACAGCGCCCAAAGCGCCATAAGGCCAACAATGGCGTAGGTCGCCACGTGATGACGACCGAGAAAGCGATCGTCACTCAGATAAAGTGCGAAGCCGTAGCAAAACCAGGTGACGAAGATCGTCTCGAGAAAAGTGATGCGGCAATAATTACGCCCTTGCCCCGAGCTTGCGCGCCCCAAATTGATGCGCGTGACCCGCTGGATCCAACGAAAGGCGTCACATTTTGTATCTTTGTTGAACACGAAGAACAGCAAAACGACGACGCAAATTGCAAACGACGATTCAATAAAAATGAAATTCGCATTTCGGCGCTGCGTCTCGCTCAACTGGACCGGATCAATACCTGCGCCGTGCGCATGATAGTAAAACGAGGCGCTCGCCCAGCCGACCCACAACAAACTTCCCGCGACAAAGCCCGTGATCGTTCCGATCGCTTCGCCTTCTTTGCGGACGCCATAAAGAAAAACAGCAAGCCCCACCGCACCAATCGCAAGGTGGATGTAAATCGCGTACTCTTCCGGCCCCGCATGCTTGGCGAGCACGCTGACACTATGAAAAATAGGGCTCGCAAGCAGCGCTACAAAGAACGCCACAAGCCCGATAAATGGGGCGCGATAGAGCCTGCCGTAGGGCCGCTCAACCTCGCCAGACTCAGTCGACGCTGCCGACGACTGCGTGTCACGCTGAGACACAACGCCCTCCCGCGTTGATATATTGGCATAACAACGTGATCACATAACTTTTAAGTGCGTCAAGCGCGCGCAGCGCGCATTTTTCGCATGCGGGCACATATTCCCGACAGGGGTGCTGACTTTTATTTATTCTTTTCAAGCGCATGAGCACCGCGAACGAGCGCGCAGAAAGCCCGTCTTTTTTATTATGTTGTCATTGCTACATGACCACTAAATGGGCGGAAAATGGCGCTGTGCGTGCATTTTTGCGGTCGCACACAATGTTGCGGCGCACAAAAAACGGCCCAGCGCGCAATACGCTGGGCCGCCACACGATCTTTAAACAACCAATATCGTCGAGCGCTAGGAGCCCTTGCCCGGCGCCTCGCTGAAATACTTTTCGAACTTATCGGTCTCCTCGGCAAATTCCGCCGCGTCTGCAGGCGCAACGCCACGCACGGTGATCACCGGCCACAGCTTCGCGTAACGCTTATTGATATCGAGCCACCGTCCGCCTTTGTCCTTCTTCGCAGGAATAATTGCGTCCACCGGACATTCCGGCACACACACCGCGCAATCAATGCACTCATCAGGATTGATCACGAGGAAATTTTCCCCCTCGTGAAAGCAATCGACTGGGCAGACTTCCACGCACTCTTGATGCTTACAGCGAACGCACGCGTCGGTGACGACATAGGCCAACTTGTTCTCCCCTCACTAAGCACAGCGCCTTTCAGGCCATGCGAACAAGAACCAAGAATGCCGGGCGCGCTCATGATGGGAGCAGATTGCTCGGCCAAGCCCCCTAAATGGGCGCCTGCCCCACTCACGGTCGAGCAGCCACCAACCTTCTTGTCATGCCGTCATAATAACATATAGTTCTCATGTCGTCTAACGACAGCCGCAATGGCTTGTCGATTTTCTGCGACGATCGGGGGGATGCGAATGTCCGCGGAAGCTTCGCGAGCCGGCGACCTTAAGCGGTATTTCAAGCCGCCTCTCATCGGCTTGATCGCGCTCGCTCTGACCATGATCGGCAACCCGATCACCCACGCATTGGTGGTGTGGAGCAAGCAGACACTAGGCCCCGCGAATGAGCTTTGGTTTTACCAAATTCTTGGCGCCATCGTTCTGCTGCTTTTGATTTGGGGCATCCGACGCAACCAGGAAGCGTCAGGGACGCTCATCGGATGGATCGCAGGCTTGTTGTTGTGGACCGCCTATGCGTCCTATGCCTTCAAGTTCAATCCGATCAGCCTCGAAATGCCGGCGATGTCCGTGACCGATGGAGGTCAAGGACGACGCCCCGCATATCTCTTTTTTATCCAAGGATCGATCGGCATCTGCTTTCTCACGCTGTTGTTCTTTGTCTTTAACAAGGACACGAAATGTGATGCGTTCCGCTGGATACAGCGCATGTTGCGCATGAATCTCGGCCGACCTGATTCTGGACAGTCGCGGAATTTCTGCCGCATCACATTCATTGAAACAGTCTATGTGATTTGGTTCTGTTACGCCGTGACGCTGTTTCTCGGTGATGAGCGCTTCTTGGGCTATCATCACCCCGTCACCTATGGCGTGTTTGTCGGTTGCGCCGTTTGGGGATTATACCTCACCTGGAAGCTTCTGCGTTTCACGCGTCTTTCGGCGGCGATCCGCTGGGCCATCCCTACAAAAGCCATCCTTTGGACAGCCGTCGGCGAACTCGCCGTGAAGTACGGCTATTACGAAGAATTCTGGCTGCACCCGTTCGACTATCCATTCCACATGCTGGGCCTCGGCATCGTGCTGCTGGTGCTGATCGGCCTTGCCGTCATTGCGCCTCAACGGCGCCAGAGCACATCTGAGCAAAAAGCTTCATAGCCGCGCGCCCGACATCACGGGCGAGGGCTACGATTCGGAGGAGGGAAATTCATGGCCGTCACAGATACTGAACCGTCGCCATCAGCGCCGCCCAAAGGCCTCATGCGGTTTTACAAGCCGCCCTTAATCGGTCTCATTGCGCTTTTGCTGACACTCGTTGGCAACCCGATCATGCATGCGTGCGTTGTCGCGACGAAAAAGCTCTTCGGCCCCAGCCATGAGTTTTTGTTCTACCAGACCATGGGCGCCATTATGGTGGTGCTGCTGATTTGGGGCATTCGGCGCAACAAGGAGGTTTCGGGCACCTTGATCGGATGGGTGGCGGGGCTTCTGCTCTGGTCTTGCTACGCGTCCTACGCGTTCAAGTTCAATCCATTGAGCTTCGACATGCCGCGCTACCCGATCTCGGCGGACGGCGAACTTACGCGCGCGGCGCATCTGTTCTTCATCCAAGGCTCAATCGGCATTTGCATCCTTACTCTGCTGTTCTTTGTGCTCAACAAAGATACGAAATGTGATGCTTTTCGATGGATCCAGCGGGTCCTGCGCCTCAATCTCGGCAAACCGGACTCAGGGCAGTCGCGCAATGTCTGCCGCATCACTTTTATCGAAACCGTCTACGTGATCTGGTTCTGCTATGCGGTCACGCTGTTTCTCGGTGACGAGCGCTTCTTGGGCTATCATCACCCTTCACATACTTTGTGTTTGTCGGAGCGGCGGTTTGGGGGCTCTACCTCACCTGGAAGCTGCTTCGCTTCACCCGCCTCATGGCGGCGATCCGTTGGGCGATCCCTACGAAAGCGATCCTTTGGCTCGCTATCGGCGAACTTGCGGTGAAGTACGGCTGGTATGAGGAGTTCTGGCTGCACCCGCTCGACTACCCCGTGCACATGCTGGTGCTTCTCTTGGCGCTTGGCGCTCTTCTGGGATTGGCGGCCATAGCCCCCCAGAGACGTCAGGTCACTGAGCAGAAGTCACAAAGCTAAGCACAATACTGAGGCGATCGAGTTTACTCGATCGCCTCTTTTTTGGGGACACAGACATGAACGCGCAGGCTAAAGCCTATTTCGTTGAGGAAGTGAAATCTGTCCGACACTGGGATGATCGGCTTTTCAGCTTCTCAATCTCGCGCCCCGCAAGCTTTCGCTTTCGATCGGGCGAGTTTGTGATGATCGGCCTCGAAGGCGAACCGCGCCCCATCGTCCGCGCCTATTCGATTGCAAGCCCACATTTCGCTGAAGAATTGGAATTTCTATCGATCAAAGTTGAGGATGGCCCGCTAACGTCGCGCTTGCGAGAGATCAAGTTGGGCGATCCGATTTTACTAGGCCGAAAGCCGACCGGAACTTTGGTGCTTGATGCGCTTAAGCCAGGGAAGCGCCTGTTCTTGCTCGCCACCGGCACCGGGCTCGCCCCTTTCCTGAGCATCCTTCGCGATCCTCAGGCGTTTGAAGCCTTTGAGCAGGTTATCCTCGTCCATTGCGTCCGCAAGGTCTCGGAACTGGCTCATCAGGAGCTGCTTACCCAAAGGGCTGTTTGACGACCCGCTGGTGGGCGATTTGGCGCGCGGCCGATTCCATTACGTGCCGGCCGTGACGCGCGAAGCTTTTGTGCGCACTGCGCGGATTACGCGCCTGATCGAAACCGGGCAATTGTTTCATGATATTGGCGTCGCTGCGAACGCCTTTAATCCGGATCAAGATCGCGTCATGGTGTGCGGCAGCAATGCGATGATCGCCGATGTTGCGGCTCTATTGGAATCACAGGGCCTGACTGAAGGCGCCAACGTCGCCCCTGGCGAGTATGTCATCGAACGGGCGTTCGTTGATTGAGCGATAAAGTGAACGGAGCCAATTTATGAAATACCTTATCATTGGTGCTCTGGGCTTTGCCCTATCGGGCTGCGCCTCCATAGAAGGCGCCCAAGCTCAACAGGGGAGCAATTCTTACACACTCCCTGCTTTGCCCTATGCGTATGACGCGCTTGAGGGCGCAATCGACGCCCAGACGATGGAAATCCATCACGGGCGCCACCATCAGGGCTATGTGAATAATCTCAACGCCGCTCTGGCGGAAAATGCCCAACTCGCGGCGACGCCTTTGGAGGCGCTATTGGCGAACGCTGGCCAATTGCCCGCCGCAATCCGCAACAATGGCGGCGGCCACTATAATCACAGCCTGTTCTGGCGCCTGATGGCGCCGGTCGGACAAGGCGGTGAGCCCTCAGCAGCATTACAAGAAGCAATCGTCCGCGATTTTGGCTCGATGGACGCGTTCAAAGCGGCGTTCAACCGCGCAGCAACCGGACAGTTCGGATCAGGTTGGGCATGGCTCGTCGTCGCAGACGGCGCCTTGCGCATAACCAGCACCCCCAATCAAGACAATCCGCTGATGGATGTCGCGCCAACACAAGGCGCACCGCTGCTCGCCATCGATGTGTGGGAGCACGCCTATTATCTGAAGTATCAAAACCGCCGCGCCGACTATCTTACGGCTTGGTGGAGCGTTGTGAATTGGAACGAAGTGAACCGGCTCTATGAGGCCGCGCGCTGAGACGCGGTGCAGCGCGCGCGCGCAATGGAATTGACGACGCGCCACCACCTTCCCGCGCGCGCTCGTTAATAAGGCCCGCGCAGGAATCTGCGCGGGCCTTAACTTTATCCCGCCTCGACACAGCCGAGCACAGGCAAGCGACGGCAGCACTGCCTTGATGTCGCCTCCTCCCCAAAACAAGGCGTCCGGGCGCTCTCTCATGATCCCTGCTGGCGGCGACAATAACGATGACACGCCGCAACCGCGTGGCGGCGGCGAACGCATAGAACGTAGGATCGGCCGCGAACCGCCGCCTCGACACGAGGCTAAGTCGCCTGGAGCCGGGATTGGGCAGTCCAAACGCAAATCCGCCGGCGCGCTCGGATCGCCCAATATGCCGCGCTTGCCCGACGCGCTGGACCAAACAGAAAAGATATGTTGTCCTATCATTCGGACATTACGTGCACGACACAAGGACGGCGGAAAATCTCATGATCTCAGCTTGGAAGTGCAGCGCCGCGTTTTCCCTGGCGGCTTTGCTGGCGACCGCCGCCGCCGCGCAAGAACCGCCGCAAGCCTCAATAGAGCAACAATCCAGGGCTTCGGATGAGTCCGATGATCCCATCATCGTCAGCGCCGCGCCTGGCGATCAAGTCCGCATTGACCGACGCGTCTATACCTTGCGCGACGATCCAGTGGCCCAGACCACCAATCTGTTCGACATCCTTGGCCGTGTGCCCGCTGTCAGCGTTGCTCCCTCAGGCGCGGTCACCCTGCTCGGCTCGACTGATGTCGTTGTTCAAATCAACGGGCAACCGGCGCCGGAGGGTTCGCTTGAACAAACACTGCGCGGGTTGAACGGAGATGATATCGAGCGCATCGAAGTGCTTTCCAATCCTTCCGCGCAACACTCCTCAGAGGGCACGGGCGGCGTCATCAACATTGTCACGCGGCAGCGTTTTCGTTCGCAGGGCATGAGTGGGCTAAGCTCCCTCAGTACGGACTCCTTTGGCGGCTATCAGGCCTATATTTCGCCGAACTGGATGCGCGGCCCTTGGGCGTTGGGCGCTCGCCTCAACCACTCCTCAAACCCTAGCGAAGGAGCAGTGGAGCGCACACGCGAGGGTTACGGCGCCAGCCCGAGCTTCTATGAAGACGGCGCGTCAGAAACCGATTTTTTCATACTGGTCGCTCGGACTGCGCGCCTCCCATCAGCCACCAGGCAGGCGGAAGTCTAGCCTCGCTTATGACCACACGACCGGCGACATAAACTTAGCGCAGACTGTGTGGCGCGCTGATCTCGCTGGCCCCGTTTCAACGCAATTGCAGCACAATGAATCCACATATCACATCAATCGGCTAAGCTTCGACTTTCAGCAGGATGGGGATACCGACGGTGAGGCGCTGAAGATCAACATTCTACTTGGACGTTACGAAAACGACGCAGATCGCTTGATTGAGCTAACGCCCGCAACCGCCGCCCCGGAAGACAACTTCCTCTACACCGCCGCCTTCGCTTCGACCACGGCAACCATCAAAGCCGACTATGAACACCCGCTCTCAGAAGGCAGACTGCTAACCTTGGGCGGCTCCTTCGAAAACAACGATCAGAGTCAGCTGACGCGGCTAAACGTGTTCAGCGGGGCAGGCGCGGACTCTATCGCCTCTATCAGCTGGCAGCGTCAAACAGCGGCCATTTATGGAACATACCAATTCACAATCGACGCATGGACTTGGCTGCCAGGATTGCGGCTTGAAGCCTTTGCGCGCGAGATCAATTCCAGCGCCGGCAGGCAGAGCGAGGACGATGCTCGCCTATTTCCGACCTTGCATATACGGCGCGCGATCAGCAATCAGATTGACCTTGATCTCAGTTATTCGAGCCGCATTTTGCGGCCCGGATTGGCTATGCTCAATCCAACTATCAACTATTCGGAAGCTCGGCGCGCCTTCATCGGCAATCCAGACCTCGATCCTACCACGACAGATGCCTATGAGATCAATTTCATCTACCAGAACAGAGGTCGAACCTACAGTCTCACCGCCTATGACCGTGTTAGCGAAAACATCATCTCGCCCCTTACCGAAACCGTCGGCGATGTCACCTATTCGACGGTGGTGAATGCTGGTCGCAGCGAGGAGCGCGGCGTGCAAGTCGTTCTCCGCGGCCCAGTCAAGCAAAACTGGCGTTACTCGCTGAGCGCCAACGCGCTGAATCGCGAATTCGATGTGTTGCGCGGCGGCTCTATACGCGGCGAGTCCGCTTTCGAGTACTCAGGAAGCGCCCAAATTGAATATCGCGACCGCGATCAATCGGCGCCCAACGCCGATCAGGTGCAACTTGAATTGCGCTTTCAAGGGCCCCGACACACCCTTCAATCTGAGTCGGAGGCGTTCGTCGTGGCCAACCTGACCTGGCGAAGAAGTCTGACGACTCGACTGGCCGCGGTGCTGGCCGTTGAGGACATTTTCGATTCCGCCGACAGCGAAACCATCGTCAGCGCCAATGATTATTATGAATGGAGCCGCACGAGCGGCCGAGGAACAATCGCGCGGGCGACCCTGACATATCGATTTGGCTCAAACGCAGAGCATGCGGGCGACCAAAACCCGCCCCCGCCCCCTGCGCTTCCCGAATAACCACTTCAAGATTTAGAGTCACTGATCCACCGCCAACACGCCTAATAGGAAGCTGGAACTTTCGCACTCCAATTGCTCGGTCGGGCTGGTCGCGACCGGGTGGTTCAGCAGCGTCATCGGGGTTTTGCTCTCGATCGCGCCACGTGGTCTTACCTCGTTATAGTGCCCCCGCCAACGCTCCAAATTTTCTCTGTCTGCGAGCGACGAGAACCAATGCGTGTTCGCGCACCCAGCGCGCCGGCGCCCGTTGAACGTCTCGACAAACGCGTTGTCGGTCAGATTGCCCGGCCAACTGAAATCGAGCGCAACGTCGTGAAGATATGCGCAAAGTTCGAGATCGCACGATACGAACTCCGAGCCTTGATCAATACGGATTGAACGCAGATAGCCGATCTCGACGCAGACATGTTCGAGAGGCGCCACCACGTCTTCACCGCGGTAGTGAGTCAGCGCTCCACCAACGCCGCGTCGCTGATCGCAAAGCGACGCCGCTCGTCGAGCGCCAACGCCTTCCGACCCCACAAGTGCTGGGCTCAGTGTGTTTGGATATCCACACTCACGGCGCAATGGTCAGAAAGATTCTCGCCCTCAAACAGCCATTCGCGAAACGCCCAGGGCGCGTCTCGTTCAGCTGTCACGATGTAGTCGATGAAAGTGGTGTAGCGCGGGTCGCAATTGGGGCCTTGGCGCCCCGACGCCAGCCGCAAGGGGCGTGGGTCGCCGTCATTGAGGTCTGCCCATAGGCTGTCCTCCGCCGATGAGAGCCGGCGGTTAAAATCGCCCATGACGGCAAAATGCGCATCAGCATCACGCGCGTCAATCCAGGTCTCAAGCAGCGCGACCTGGTCACGCAGCACCGCGCAGGCTTCGGCGCTCGCCCCTGATGCGCAGCCGGATTTGAGATGCACCGACAAGAGACGGATCGGTGCTTGGCCTCTCGGCAGAATGGTGACGTCCACCGCCGATCTCAAATTGGGATCGCCGAGTCGCAAAACATTGAGGTCCGGATGGCGCTCAAACGCCATTTCGCGGCGGATCGCAAACCCGGTCGCTTGGCGATTGAGCACATGCCCTGGCAGTCCTCTGCAGGCCATACGAGCGCTCCCGCCCTGCCGCTCTTCGATAACGATTACGTAGTGGGCGGGATCAAACACCCGCGCCGCCGCAGCCGCGGATTCCACCTCCTGGAAGGCAATCACATCAGCGTCCAACCGATCCGCATAAGCCCTCAAATTCGCATAATCGGCTTCCGTGCGCGGCTTGCATCCTGAATTATCCGCCTCGGCCAGATGTTCGAGATTCCAGGCCGCCAGTCGCAGCGGCCGGGCCTCATCTGGAGAGCTTGCACATGAAGCGACGAACAATGCCGTCGCCATGAAAGCATATCGAACCAGCATCCTCGTCGTCTCCACACCACCCTCAGACGAATGTGCCGCGCCTCCGTTTGCGAAGCAAATAAGCCATAAGACCACCGGGCCAACAAATCACCCCTGGCTGACGGGCGCCGCGTACGAGATCGGCCAGCATACTGACAACCTCCTGAGGCTGGGCGCGAAGCGACCGGAAGCCAATTGAGGTTCCGATCGCCGCGCACTTGAGCTTCAATACTCGCTCGGCAGAAAGATCACGTCGTTCTGCAGCCAGAGCGTGATTTCCGAAAGCGGGAAGTCCGTAAACGCGATGGCCTGACGGGCAACCTCACCATGGTCGCCGTCCTCGCAGCTTAGCAGAGCGGTGCGATCCGCCGCCACACGAAGCGTCCAAACCTGGAATGGCTCGCTGCGCACGCGGGCGTCGTGCTGATGTGAGACGATGGCGTCGAGCAACCAGTACGCGCCGCCAGCTTCGGCCACGTATTGAGCCCCGTCCGTATAGGTGATCGAGGGATAGAGCGGATGGCGATACCAGCATTCGCTACCAGTGAACTGCGCCAGATCACAGGCGCGGAGCGTCGGTGAAGACATGAGACGTGTCTCCTCATTTGAATGGAATGAACGGAAGCGAGCGACGCCGCCTCCGGCTATCGGAAGCGGCGTCTGGCGATCAGGCGGCTGCGCTTGCCTTGCCGAGCGATTTGATCACGCCCTCGCCCGGGTCGACGGCGACAAAGACTTTGCCAGTCCAGCGGCCGGTGCCTTTGTCCTTCCAGCGGTCGTGGCGAAGCTTGCCACTCACTTCGGCGTTGACGCCCTTTGTCATCGCCTTCGCGGCGGTGGCGGCCTTGCCGTCATTGATCTCGACGGTGAAGCGGTCGGTTCGGTGCTCGTCTTTGACTTCAAGCCAGAGCGAGACGATTTCGATTGTGCCGCCCTTTTGCTCAAACGAGCGGATCTTGGGATCGTCGACGAGCGTGCCGGTGATGGTGATGCGGTTGGTCATGGAAGTGTCCTCGATAGCGTTTCCCGGTTGATCGGGGCCGTGGGCCTCGCCCGCGACGGCGCACATCGCGCCCGGCCATGAGGCGGCGCGGGCAAGGTGAAAATGGTGGGGCCCGCGTCGTGGGCGGCACGCACGCGACCGAAGCCGCGTCAGCGGGCGGGGAAACGATTTTCGCCTTGCCGGCGGCGACGGCCGGGCGTCACTGGCGACGACGTGGGCGAGGCTTGCGGCCTGCATAGACCGCTGGAGGTGAACTAGGATGCTTGCGCCAAGCCCGCTCACGCGCCTGGTGTTTGCGCACGCGCCCAATCGTTCCAATCATTGAAGCCCGGCGGCGCTGCTTCGATCTCGACGATCGTCGAACTGACCATCCGAGCACGCAAGGATTGCGCAGCGCGCATCCCGGCTTCGTCATTATCGGCCACGATGATGAGCCGGCGCAGCGGATGGGAGATGATGAGGCGGCTGAGATTGTCCGCACTGAGCGCGGCCCAAGCCGGAACGCCAAACACCTCCGAGGCGGTCAGCATGGTTTCGACGCCCTCGCCGATGACGAGCTCGTCCTGCGCATCGGCCAGACGAACCGTCCCGCCCATCAATTTGCCGATGACGCGTCGGGGCGTCGCCAAGGCGGCCTTGGCCGTTCCGTGCGCACTGAGCAGAGTCACCTGCACGCCCTGAAGCGCGCCTTGGGCATCGCTGATCGCCGCGACCAAAGCTGGCCGCTTGTCGCGATCCTCGAGGCTCGTCATGCGCCCGTGAAAGCGAAGCGCCTGACTGCCCCACCAACCCGCCGGAACGGCGCGTTTGCGCAGATAGGCTTCCGCCACCGAGTGCTTTAGCGGGCCACTTTCTTCCCAAATCCGCCCAGCGCGAGCGACGCGCTCCTCATCAAGCGGCTGCGCCACGACCCTCAGTGGCGACCAGCGCGTGCTTGGCGATCCGGCGCCAGTTTCTTCGTCCAACAGACCAAGATCAGCGAGGACGCGGCGGACGTCGCGCCAATCATCCTTTGGGCTGAAGCAATGGATGAGGATACGTCCCTCCTCCGTCAGGCGCAGCGAGACCGAGCGATCCTTGTGGCTGTGATTGGGCCCAGGGATCAGGGCGCGCGTTCCACCATCCAGCAGGATGCCGCCGCAGGCCGCGACGATGCGCTCAAGCCGCGACATGGCCGCCCTCCTCCGCGAAAGGTGAAGAGCTCTTCGCCAGCAACCAGTCGACCGCCACCTGCGCCTGCGCTGCAGCGGTCAAAAACGCGCGTTTGTCATCGGCCAAGAGCTTCATCCAGTGACCAATATAGGACGCGTGGTCGTGGATGTGATGCGGTGGCAACCGCAAATGCGCCCCTAGCAAGCTTGCGCCGATTTCGGCAACCAACTCTTCAGCCGCGATGGCGTGTTGGCTAAACTTCTGGCCCATGTCGCGCCCGACGCGGTGCGCCGCCATGGTCGCATGCACGCTCTCATGATTGAGGGTCGCGGCATAATCCTCGGCCGTGTCGAAGGCCGCCACCGGCGGCATGCCGATCACATCCTTGCTCGGAATGTAGCAGGCGATGTCACGCGTCGCGATGCGGACGATCTCCAGCTTTTCGAACCAGGCCTCGTGCGCCGCGAGCGGCGCACGCGAAGACATGACAGGCGCCGGAAAAAACCGATCCGGAAGGTTGTCGATCTGATCGGCCGAGAAGACCACATACCATTTCAAGAAGCGGAACGCGTCTTCAACCTCCGCGCCGCCCCCGCCGATGCGCGTGCGTTTACCCTGACCGTAATAGACGACCACTTCACCGCGTTCGCCCTTGCGCACCTGCGCACCGAGTTTCACGGCTTGGTTGAAGGTGAGCCAAAAAGGCGAAACGTAGCCGCGCTCGATCGCAGCGCTCCACAACAGGATGACGTTGACGCCCCTATAAGTCTCGCCAGTTGCGCGGCGGGGCAATACAGCGCCAGTGCGCGCGCCGTCCCAGGGCTTGCGCCAAGGCAGAACGCCCGCCTCCAGCTCAGAAAGTATCTTCGCAGTGATGTCAGCCGCGATGTCGCGGCGCGCGTCAGCGCGCGCGTGATGGCTTGTCATGATGATGACCTCGAAAGAAGAGCGCCGCCGGCGCAAGGCCAGCGGCGCGAGATTGGTAAGAAGCTCGAACTAGGCGGCCTGCGCCTTGGCCAAGGCGCGCTTGCCTTCGGCGGTGACGGAGAACGCCCCCTCACGCGGCGGCGTGATCAAAAGATCGGGCAACCAGCCCGCGCCTTTCAGCGTTTGCGCCGCCGTGCGCGCGAGTTCGGCCTTCTTCATCTTCTGGAACGCAGCGACCATGCCGCCGCGCTCTTGCTCACCGAGCGAGGCGATCGCCGGCGCGCTTTCGAGCGCCGCGACCGCGAGCGCCTTCGGCGCCGCCGACCAGAAATCCTCGTCGGCTTCCCAGTGGCGCGTCATGTCGAGGTCAAGGGAAGCCGCGAGCGCATCCCCTATCAGCTGACGGCGTTTGTCCTCGGAGGTGACGCCGCCATGGGTGAGATCGATGGTCTCGGCGACGAACACGGCGAGCATGCCGAGCAATGTGTCGGCCGGTTGTTCAATGCATGCGGCCAAGAACGCGAACTCCTGCGCCTCGGCCTTCTCAGCATAGGAGATGCGCGCGTTCTCCATCACGTCATCATCGTCGAACCCAACTGGGCGCGCCTCGATACCGACACCCGGCACAGCTGAACGATCCGCGCTTTGGCGCATCAAAGTGTAGACCATGAGCCCGAGCGCAACCTGGGGATTACAGGCGAGAGCGGCGCGCAAGCCGCGGGTGCGGGCTTCGCTCAATCGTTCCGTAAGCGCCTTGGTCAGGCGCGGCCCGGTCTCCTCTTCCGGCTCGACGGCGTCAGCAACGCCCGTCTCGTCGACCGGCGAGGTCGCGCGCTTGCGTAGTTTTGCGATCGCCTTCGCATCGGCGCGCTTGATGAGCCCCTTGGTGATGATGGGGCGCCCGTCGCGGTCGATCGAAACCGCGGCGCCAGCGTGCTTCATGAGCTTTGAATCGAAAACGCGCGCGGCTTCACGAAGACCATCAAGCTTGGCTTCCACTTCATCGCGCTCGCTCCAGAGTGGATTGTCCTCCTCGGCGTCCTCCAGTTTATCGTCCAGCGCCTCGAGCCGGGCTTCCAGCGCCGCGATCTGCTTTTTCTCCGCCGGCTTCAGTTTGCGCTGCGTCGGATGCAGTCGCTCACCTGCGCAGCCATCGACCTGGCCGTGGCCGGTCAATGTCTCGACCCAGCCCCAGCCTTCGGCGGCGAGGGCCTCACGCATCTGGTCGAGACGTTCGACCGCAAGCCGCTGCAGCAATTCGCCGTCGTCGAAGAAGACGATGTCCGGCTCGAAGAGATCGCGCACGAGCCGACCGCCAGCGGCTTCGTACGCTTCGGCGCCGACGAAACGCGCCAGGCGGTCGTGCGCCGGGATGCGCCCCGCTGTCAGGGCGCTGCGAACGCTCGGCGCATGTGTGATGGGCTTTGCGATCTGACGGAACACCCGTTCCTGGGCGGCATGATCGTCATTGATCGAAAAACGCGCGCGCGACATCGAGATTAATGTCGCCTTTGCGATAGGCCGCGCGAATCTTCGGCGACAGCCGCGCCAGCGCGAGACGCTGTTCAACCAGCCGTACGGTGCAGCCAAAGCGGCGCGCGACATTATCAATGCTCATGCCGCCATCGACGAGGCCCGCAAAGGCTTCGACCTCATCCATCACCGACATGGGCGAACGGGTGACGTTTTCATCGAGACTGATCTCGGCGGCGTCATTGCCGGTATCGATGACGCAGCGGACGGGCTCGGTCTCAGCGATCTGCTTGCGCTTGACGCGCAAGAGCTGCGCTTGCCGGCGGCCCTCGCCGATGGTGACGAAGTAGAGGCCAGTCGACGCCCCAGCCTCTGAAAGCTCTGGCGCAACAACCAGGTTTTGCAGGATGCCCTTGGCGTGAATGGAGGCGGCCAGCGCCTCGATCTCGGCTTTGGCGTGCGGGGTCTTGCGCGCATTAGCCGGCGACTTCTTCAGCTTGTTGAGCGGAATGAGAACCACGCCGGTTTGGACGGCATGCTCGTCATGTGTTGCGATTGCTTGTGTCATGGAAAGCCTCTTTGGCTTTCCCGGCAGCGTGATTGCTCGCCGGGGCCGCGTGCGCGACCCCTCCTCCTCCGCCCGCGTTCAGGCCGGCGCTGTCGAGGGCTTTAGAGCGGAGCGTCCCTCGACAGGGACGGACGCGCGGGCGAAGCGGCCATCGCGCAGGCTACTCGGCGACGAGCAGCAGGGTTGCGCTTCAGCGCCTCAAATAAAGCCTCATTAAAACCGATACATACAATTCTCTCGCGACCGTTCTTGGCTGGATGAAACCGGACTCTTGACATTTTGGGGATGTTAGCTAATTTGGCGAACATGAGCGCCACTACCAAAGTCTCAGCGGCGGAATTCCAGAACAATTTCGGTCGCTATACAGACGCCGCCAAGCAGGCGCCGGTCGTTGTCACGCGCTACGGTCGCGACGAACTCGTGGTGCTTTCAGCTGCTGAATACCAGCGCCTTCGCGCCTCGTTCCGGCGTGTGGTGGTGCTCAATGAGACGACGCCCGACGAGGCGGCGGAGCTCTTCCAAGCCCTGGCTAACGCGCCCGCCTCTCCTGAGGCGCAAGCGCTCGATCGCTTGATGGATGACGACGCCCAATCGGGCGCGTGACCAGCCACGAGATGATACCGCAGGCGCCGCAAGCGGGTATGGTCCTGCACTATAGCTTCCTGTGGAAGCACGAGGCTGAGCGCGGTCAGGCCGAAGGCGCAAAGGATCGGCCCGTCGTCGTGCTCGTGCTCTTGGCCGACGGGGAAGAAGTCGTCGTCGCCCCCATCACCACTGTCCCACCAGACCAAGGCGCGCCCGCTGTAGAGATGCCACAGCGCGTGCGTGCGCATTTGGGTCTCGATGCGGACCGATCCTGGATCAGCATAGCGACGCTCAATCGTTTCGTTTGGCCTGGTCCCGATCTCAGGCCCGTGCCCGGCAGCAATCCGGCGGACGCGCTTTACGGCTTCATTCCGCAAAAGCTCCTCGACGCTGCCAAGCAAAGCGCAATGGCCGAGCTTGCCAAGCGTGTACCCGGCCTCGTCGTGCGTCGAACTGAGGAATAGCTTCACGTCATCGCACTTGAACCGCGTCGACGTACGCCAATCGGCCTTCGACGCAACCGGCTTTGCTGAAGCTGCTGGGCAGCACTGCGCGCGCGAAGGGCGCAGGCTGGCGGTCATTTGACATGCTGACTTCGAAAGCGATTGCCTGATATCCAAGCATAAGCGCTAATGGCGCAGATGGACATTCCCGAAGCTGCCCGCCTCATCGAGGCCAGTCCAGACTTCCGCTTGTTGCGGCGCGTCCCGCCGCCTGGCGATTGGCCGCTCCAAAGCGCAAGCAGCGAAACCCGGCAGGGCGTCTTCGTCGACACCGAGACGACGGGGCTCGATCCCGACACAGATGAAGTTATCGAACTGGCGCTTCTGCCGTTCGAATACGAACGCGACACCGGCGCGGTCGTGCGCGTCGATGCGGACGCCGCACTCAATGCCTTCCGCGAGCCATCCTTCCCGATCCCGCTTGAGAGCAGCAAGATTCACGGCATCAATGATGAGATGGTCAAAGGCCAAATCATCGATCCGGAACGCATAAAAGCAATCATCGGGCCTGCGCATATCGTCATCGCCCACAACGCCGCCTTCGACCGCCCGATGGTGGAAAAGCATTGGCCCATCTTTGAAGAGAAGCATTGGGCGTGTTCGTTCGCGGAGATTGACTGGAAGGCCGAGGGCGCCGGATCGGCAAAACTCGACTATCTCTTGTGGTCCCGCGGCTGGTTTCATGAGGGGCACCGCGCATTGTCGGATGCCGAAGCGGCGCTCTTCCTGTTAACGCTTCCCCTGCCAACCTCAGGCAAGCTCGGGCTCAGCGCCCTGCTCGAATGCGCCCGCCGCCAGCTCTGGATCGTGCGCGCCGAAGATACAGCCTTCGAACAACGCGCGTCGCTCAAGGCGCGCGGCTATCGCTGGGACGACGGCGAAGGAAAGCGCGTCAAGGCCTGGTGGATCATGACCAATGACCCCCAAGCCGAACTCGATTGGCTCAGGACGGACGTCTATGGCGGCGATCGCGATGTGACCGTGTTCAAGGCGCCGGCGACCTCGGCGGTACTCGTCACGATTATGGTTGGAGTAGCAAATGGTTAGGCCGCCAAGCGCTCGGCCTCTATTTCCCATTGCTTACGCTTCTTGGCGCCGCTCTTCTTGTCGCGCCGACCGATGGGTACCTCGATGCCGAACAGAGCCGCCGCTTCGGCCATGCCGATCTCGACGAGCGACGTGTTGCCAAGTTCGAGGACGCGCTTCGGGCGCCGGGGTTTATGGCCCATGGCGCGCACGACGCTCGCTCCGACCGCGCGTGCAAGCGGAGGCGGCACAGAATTGCCGATCTGGCGCGCGCCGTGCCATTTAGTGGCGTGGAGTCTGAACCAGTCCGGAAAACCGTGCAGACGCGCCATCTCGCGCACGGTGACGCAGCGCGCATACTTGTAGTGAATAGGCCGCGGGCTGGTGAATGCGCCGCGCGCAGCATCGGTGCCAGCGCGCAACGTATTGCTGAGGCCGTTCGCATGGAGCCTGAAGAAACGGGAAACAGGCTCGGTGTCGCCGCCTTCGGTCGCCTTAAAGCGGCGACGAGAGATGTCGGAGTGGTCGGTGCGCATGCTGCCGGTCAGGATAGTCGGATCCCACCTACGCGCGTAACCGTAGCCCCACGAGGCGTCGTCGACGCAGCGCATGGCGCGCGCGTAGTCCGACTTTGGCTTCGCCATCGTTTTGGTCTTGACCCAATCGCGATCGAGCAAAGCTGCGAACTTTTCCGCATCGGGCAAATCGGCAAGCGCGTCCGAACAACTCGGGCCGATGGGCAAGCCTAAGCTCTGTTGGTCTTCGTCGGCCGGCGTGAAGAGCGCGGCGGGATATTCCGGGATCGCAAGCCCTTTCTTGGCGCCGAACAGGATGAGACGCTCTCTGTTCTGCGGAGCGCCGTATTCGGCCGCGTTCAGCACCTTCCAAGGCTTGCGCACATTGTAGCCGCAGCCTTCGAACTCGGCGACGATCTCGTTCAAAAACGACTTCTGTTTGCCGAGCGTCAGACCTTTGACGTTCTCGAAGATGAAGTAGTCAGCGTTCAGTTCGCGCACGATGCGCACGAATTCGCGCACCAGCGAGTTGCGCGGATCGTCGAGCGCGCGTTGGCCGATCATCGAGAAACCTTGGCAAGGCGCGCCGCCCGCGACGAGATCGACTTTGCGCCTGCCAATGCCGGCGACGGCGCGAATGCGCTTGCCGCTCAGGCCCACGACCGAAGTCGCAAGTACGGCGCAATCGGGAAAATTGAACTTATGAACCGCGGCGTGCACCGGATCGATTTCGACCGCTGCGACGACGTCAAAGCCCGCCTGTTCTAAGCCGAGACTTAAGCCGCCTGCGCCGGCGAAAAGGTCGATTGCAATCGGTCGTGGCATGGCAAATCCCGTTCGGTTTGAACCGACACCGATTCTAAGGTCCAGGTCATCGTGGCGAACGCTTCTCTAAGAATTTTTGCAGGCGTTGCAGCACCCCCTCGGGCCGCTTCAATTCGCACTGCCACACCACTGCGCTCGCCCATCCTAGGCGCTTGAGATCGCGACGATTCCGCGCGTCACGTTCTCTATTTGTTTCTATCTTCTCGCCCCAATAGTCAAGCCGCGATTTCGGCAGCTGTCCTTTCGCGCAGCCGTGTCCGTGCCAATAGCAGCCGTGCACAAATATGACCGCTCGTTTCGTAGGCAACACAATGTCGGGTCGTCCAGGCAAGTCGCGCCGATGCAATCGGAAGAGGTAGCCTGCGCGATGCAACAACGACCGCACCAATTTCTCAGGCCCGGTGTCGCGCGTTCCCACGCTTTGCATGATGCGCCGGCGCTGTTCGGGGGATCGGGTATCGGCCATCGCCGTGCGTTTTACTGACGCTTGAGCGCGGCGGCGAGAGCGCACTTCAGGTGAAAGCCCTGGCTGAATCGGGCGCTTTGTGCTGCTTTGCCGACAAGAACGATAAAAACCGGAGTCGACCGCTGTCGAAGAACCACGTATTCGAGGCGCTGTTCGCCAAGCGCTACGACGCAACGTCGAAGACGTTGAGCGAACCTATGGTTACGCTACAGGCGGTCAGCGATGCAATTGCTCAGACGAACGCGGCCGGTTTGACGGAGCTGTCGACGAGAAATCCCGCCAACTTCATCAAAGACTATTTGAGATCTGCGGCGCGCAATAAGAACTGGCCCGACTCTATCCGCGACGCGGGCTACACGGCGCGCCAGCGCACCGGCGAGGGACGATGCTTCGAATTTGTGCCGCTTGCAGAGGGCGAAGACCCCTTCCCCGACGATTTCCAACCGCAGCCGGGCCAGTCGAGCTTCGTGTTGGAAACTCTGAGCCTGCCTTTGGCGACGCGCGAAATCGTACGCGAAGACGAGCAATCCCTGGCTCAGCTCTCGGCGCGTTTGCATCTGATCGAGCACTTCTTGGCCTCGTCCAGCCACGCGGTCGGCTGGGGCGTTCGCGAAGTTGTACATTTGCAGAACAACGTGAAGCTCGCCGCTGTCGAGATCGACGCGCTCTATCAAGCGACGCGCATGCAGGACGGCAAGCTGGAGACCGGCGCCATCGCGGTGGAGGTCAAGATCGGCGATCCGATTATCGCCGAGCAGATCGCCAATCAAACGCTGGCAATTTTGAAAGATGAGGCTTTTGCGTTTTGCATTCCGGTTGTGGTGAAGCGGTTCGCAAAAGGCAGCGTCGTTGCACTGCACACGGCGCTGAGAGAACGCAGCGACGTTGTCGTCGATGAGCACGGCGATATATCGGTCGAGTTAGGCGGCGTGCAGTATTCGGCCGAGTACGTGTTCTCGCCGGCGCTCAAGCGTCTCTAAGTAGCTCAAACGTCAGCGGTGAGCAACGTCGGATAAAACCGGTAGTAGCGCTTATAGTTCTCGAGGAAGTCGGCCACTTCGATCTCGCCAGCGCGCTTGAATCCCAGTCCGGCCACCAACTCTTCTCGCGATTTCCCGACGACATCTCTCTGTAGAAAGAGGCGCTCTCTCAATGTGAGGTCCGGCACGATCAGTTGATGCACATCGAGCTGACGTGCCCCCGCAAACTCCTCCATCTGGCGCTAGAGTCCGGCCCTATTAGGAGCCGGAAGATGAAACGGAAGCGGTTCAGCGAAGAGCAGATCATTGGAATCCTGCGTGAGCACGAGGCGGGCGTGGTCACGGCCGACCTCTGCCGCAAGCACGGGATGTCGAGCGCGAGTTTCTATGCCTGGAAGGCCAAATATGGCGGCATGGACGTAGCCGACGCCCAGAAGCTGAAAGGCCTGGAGGCGGAGAACGCCAAGCTGAAGCGGCTGTTGGCCGATGCGATGCTCGACAACGCGGCGCTGAAAGACCTGCTCGGAAAAAAATGGTGACGCCCGCACATCGGCGAGAAGCCGTCGCGCATCTCGAAACGACGCACGAGATGAGCGAGCGGCGGGCGTGCCGGGTGATCGGCGTCGATCGGACCAGCGTGCGTTACCAGCGCACGACGCCTGACGACGCCGACCTGCGCGCCCGCATCAGGGCTCTGGCGCACGAGCGGCGGCGCTTCGGCTATCGTCGCCTTTACATCCTGCTGCGCCGGGAGGGTCGGCTGGTGAACAAGAAGCGCGTGCAACGCATCTATCAGGAAGAGCGGCTGATGGTGCGCCGTCGCGGTGGCCGCAAACGCGCCTTGGGCCTGCGCGCGCCGATGGCGGCGCCGGATCGCCCCAACGCCTGCTGGTCGCTCGACTTTGTGCACGATCAGATGACAGACGGTCGCCGCTTCCGCGTGTTGGCCGTGGTCGATAATTGCACGCGCGAATGTCTGGCGCTGATCGCGGACACCTCGATCTCGGGCGTGCGGGTCGCGCGCGAGCTGGATCGCATCATCGCCTGGCGTGGCCGGCCAGCGACGGTGACCTCCGACAACGGGACCGAGCTGACCTCGAACGCGATCCTGAAATGGGCCGATGAGCGCGGCGTCGGTTGGCAATACATCCAGCCCGGGAAGCCGCAGCAGAACGCCTTCAGCGAAAGCTTCAATGGCCGGCTGCGGGACGAGCTTCTCAACGAGACGCTGTTCCGCTCGCTGCCGCACGCGCGCATCGCCCTGGCGGCGTGGCGCGACGATTACAACCACCATCGCCCGCACGGGAAACTCGGCTGGCTGACGCCAGTCGCCTACGCCGCGCGATGGACGGAAAATGAAGAGCTTGAACAACGCCCATCGGGGGCGTTTGATGACGACCGGACTCCAGTCCCCGCTGGATGAGAAACGGGGGTCACGTCAAGATGTTTGGATTTGACGCCAAGGCGTCCACGCCCGCAAGCCATCACAAGTTGCTCGCGAAAAGTAGGCTCCGCGAAGCGCCGGCGTCAGCGCAAAAGTTCGGGACCGACGCTATCGACATCGCGAACCACTTAAGCGTGACGCTTCCGGTCGCCCCACGCTTTCCGCCGGCGCGGTCACGGTGAAAACGAGATCCCGGGACAAAACCCATCACGGGAGCAACGCTTTTACTTCCACGTAGAGCCTCTTCAGATGCTCTTCCGACATATCGAGGATTGGTTCATACATAAAAGAGTTCACATGGATGTTTTCCGGCGTCATCAGGGACACCTTATCCAAGGTTTCGATCGCCGCCGTGTTAGCTTGCTTCACTTTCTTGAATTTCGCGATCAGCGCTTGCGTCTGATTGCTTGTGATCGCCGCGACAAAGGCCGGGTCGTTTATCGCACTCAGCATGAATTTTTCCGCAGCAATCCTCGTCGCCATCGCCATAACAATCTTGTTTTCAAGATTGATGCCCGTTTGCGCTGTCAGGCAGGCCGTCGCCTCGTGATCAAGAACGTCATGAATCGTCGATTTCGCGTTGGCCGATTTTCCGTTGGTGCCGCACAGTCCGTTATAGATACGATCCAGAACGCCTACTGTGAGCGTGCCTGAATCTGCCCGCACGTGGAGCATGGACGTGAGGGTAAGATAATTCGGATCGTTCTCCCCACGTGTCATTTCGATCAAATTTCGCAAAAAGCAAATAGACGCCAGCTTTTTCCTGTCGTCTGTAAAGAAGTTCGGCTTCCAGTCATTTGCGAAGACGTTTCGTATGCCGGCGGCCTTGGTAAGCGTGACCTGCGTTCCGGTCTTTGATGCCATTAGACAGCCGGGATAACCGACAAATCGACTCTCAAGCGTGCGGAAGAAGTCGAAGTTGTGGGTGAGAATGACCTGTCTAAAGAGACCATCTTCATTGATGTCTTTTAGATATTGAATGATCGCGTACTTGTTCTGGTAGTCGAAGGAATCCGCGATATCATCGACAATGAGCAATGTCTCCTGCTTGGCACGCCGTCTGGTTTCGACCTCGAATATCACGTTAAGAACGTAGAGGGCTTTCTTCTCGCCGGTGCTCAGCGCCTTAAGTAGCTCGCCACGCGTTACCTCCGCGCTGTCATTCCCATCGATATACGAGAACCCCAAGTCAACGATCGGCGCATCCCCGAGGATCACCTCGGTACGATTGCGCGCTTCGAGCTTAAAGGGGACGTAGAACCGCTCGTTAAAAATTCTAATGACCTCTTCCCATTGGGTGCGTTGCTTGCGCGCCGCCTCCTCGATTTCCGCGCGCCGCTTCGCCACGGTGTCGTACTTAAGCAGCAAGTCCAGGTAGAGATCGAGGTGCACCGAGAGGTAGGATTTCAAGACGTCTTCTCGGAGCTTGGCCACGTTACTCATGCGGCTAAGGATCGGCTCGTTCTCTTGCAGATAGCGCAGAAAAACGCGCAGCTCGGCGTTTTTCTCCAGCTTCTTCGCTATATCGTCGAAAGCCTTGCGGAGCTTCGCATCACCAATTATGGCGACCTTCTCGGCCGCAACGATCTCCGTCAACTCCGATTGAGTTTCAACCTCCTTCGAGTCCTTCCCGGATTTGAGAAGAATGGTGTGCTTTGCGTCGAAGAACCCATTGTCTGCAAGACTCTTCGCGATCTGCCCAGCGTTGTAATAATCGAAGGTGCCTTTCTTGAAATAGGTCGATGACGCCAGAAGCTCATTGTAGCGGCGGACGTAGCTCTCGATGTCGTTTTTCAGCGGCTCCAGCGCCTTTAGGACTTTTTCGTCGAAGATCACATCGTAGCGAACGCTCGCGAGAGGCGTTTCCTTGAGATCTGAAACCTCACGAGAGATACGCTTTACCGCCGTTTCAAACTCATCGCTCGAACTCGTGAACGCAGTCGAGATTTCGGCGTCGAAATCGGCACGGGAGCCCGCCTGTTCGCGCACAGCGTCGAGAAGGCGCCTCTTGGCCTCGTCGATCACCTTATGAAGACCGGCGTATTCTTTTTCGGAGCGCCGCATCGACCAGAAGCGTCGACGTTTTCTCGCTCGGCCCGAACGTCTCGTCGTAACTTTGAACAACAAAAATCCGATCGCCTTCGATCTCAGCTCCCGTTTCGTCGATCAGGTGTCGCGACGTCTCTCGGTCAGGAAATATTCTGTCGCGCGACGGCACCTTGCTCGCAGCGTCGCGCAAAGTCTGCGCAAGCGAGGATTTCATCACCCCGTTCGCCGCGTAGATCGCGAAAGCCCTACGCGCCTTGAAATCGAACTCGTGGGATAGAGCTTTTATGCCGTAGCAGTTCTTCAGTTCGATCTTCACCCGATCCATCGACGGCTCTTCTAGCTATATCAACTTCGCTGTGGCGACTCACTCGGAGGATACCCGATCCGCTACAGCTCAACCCTCACCTGAAGCGGCCGCGATTATTTCGGTAACGCAAGAAAAGTGACTCGTCCAGCCGGGCCACACCCGCGAGTATATCTCGAACAATGCTAGCCCGTATGACTACGACGCGCCCATGTCACTCGGTGAAGAAAATCAAATTGCCCAACTCTCCAACAGGCTGAGATCTGCTTACTACGGGCGTGTTCACTCCAGCATTCTTCCCATGATGAAGAGGCGAGCGCTGTTCGTTGTCCCTTAGCCAAGCCTCCCAACCCTCCAGCGAGGGCCCGCCCAAGTTGATGACGAACTCTTGTCCGAAGATCGCCAATGCAAAGTAGATTTCATGCTGCGGTGTAAACAAGAAATCGAACTCGTGGACAATTTGATACTCCCCGTTCTTGGGGTCGCTCCATTTTGCAGAAGCATCGTAGATGGATCGGATCGACACCGGCCAGTCGATACGCGCACCAAAGCGAGCGTGCTGGCGGATCGCATCCAGTTGCTCGTCATCGATAAGACGCGCCACTTTGGAGTGCTGCCGGTTTCACGGACACCGAGTTAAGGTGTTTAAGGTGAGATCGGAGGTGGGCGATGGCCCAGAAGCAGCGGCGGCAGTTCACGCGTGAGTTCAAGTTAGAGGCGGTTCGATTGGTGCTGGAGCGCGGCGTCAGCTTCGCGCAGGCGTCGCGTGATCTCGGGGTTCACGTCAACGTGCTGCGCAAGTGGGTGCGAGATTTCGAGGACGATCCGAAGCAAGCGTTTCCGGGCCAGGGGCAAATGAAGCCCGAGCAGGCCGAGATCGAGCGGCTGCGCAAGGAAGTGACCAAGCTCAAAGCCGAGCGCGACATCCTAAAAAAAAGCCGCGGCCTACTTCGCGAAGGACCAAGCGTAATGTTTGGTTTCATTGCGAAGCACCGGGGGATCTGGCCGCTGGCGTGGATGTGCGATGCGCTCGGTGTATCGCGGAGCGGTTTCTTCGCCTGGCTGACGCGGCCTCAGGCCGCTCGGGCCAAAAGCGACGAAGCAATCGGAGCGAAAGTGCGCGAGAGTTTCATCCGGAGCGACCGTACCTATGGTGCGCGGCGCGTCTGGCGTGATGTGCTCGAAGAAGGGTTCTCCTGCGGCTTGCATCGCATTGAGCGCTTGATGCGCATTCAAGCCTTAAAGGCGCGGCCTCGCCGGCGACGCCTGCCGCCCGACACGGGCGATCGTAGCAACGGCGCCATCGCACCCAACGTTCTCGATCGGCGTTTCGTGGCGACAGCGCCCAACCAAAAGTGGGCTGCGGACTTCACGTACATCTGGACGGCCGAAGGCTGGCTCTACGTGGCGGTGGTGATCGATCTTTATTCGCGCCGCGTTGTCGGTTGGTCGATGCGCTCGGCGATGACAGCCGAGCTCGTTGGTGAAGCGCTGACGATGGCGCTCTACCGGCGCGGCCGGCCCGCCGCGCTGATGCACCACTCAGATCGTGGCAGCCAGTACACCAGCGATCAGTTTCAACGCCTGTTGGCCGAGCACGACGTCGCCTGCTCGATGAGCCGGGCCGGCAATTGCTGGGACAATGCAGCAACTGAGAGCTTCTTCGCATCGCTTAAAGCGGAGCGCGTCGCGCGCAAAACTTATCGAACACGCGACCAGGCCAAGGCGGATGTGTTCGATTATGTCGAGCGGTGGTACAATCCTCAGCGGCGTCACTCGACGCTGGGCTATCTCAGCCCAATTGCGTTCGAGCAACAGGAGGCGTTAGCTTAGGCGGGCGTCCACTGAACCGGCAGCACTCCAGTCTTCATCGCTATCGCCGACAGCGAAGTAGCGGTATGATCCCAAGGCCCGATTTCGATCCATGGCGCTCTCCACTGACTTTCTCCCTCAAATCGACGCCGCGAGCATCACGATTGGCGCACACACGAGCCACACAACCGGAACGGCGACGATGACGCAGAGCGTGCGCGACGCCCACGGCTTGCTCATCAGGGAACGGAAGACATCAATCCAATTGCTTCGAGCCGGCATTACACTTAACTCCGCGTTGCGCGGTGCACGCACGCTGGCGGGCCGCCGATTGACGCCTCGCCTCAAATTGTGGGGAAAGAGCACGTCTCCGCAACTCTTGGCTCTTTAAGGTAGGCGGCGTGCGGTCGAAGTCCATGCATCGCGTGCGTAATGCGCAGCAGCATCACTTGCGTCGCAAGAGAGAACGGCTCCCTCGCTGGCGAGAGAGCCGTTCTAGAGCATGCCGGTGGCGGTCGGGGAGGACTTCCGACGTTCCACTCTCTCGCATACTTCAATCGGTTCGGTCTGCCCGACATCGCGCACGCGCCGGAAATCAATCAGAGCGGGCTACCCGCGCCTGTGTGTGCGCTATCGCACAGATCGCAGCACAATCGGCCTAGAAGCAGTTTTCCTGGCCCCCAAGCGGCGTTTGATGCATTGTGTTCCTATCGACCCTCCCATTTGGCGCGGGGTTGACTGAGAGATGCCTGTGCTCCCGCCCTGGAGCCGAACTATGTCTCGACCCATTCAAGCCACCGTCCGAAACCGCATCCTCGCCGCGCTTCCGGCGGCGGAATTTGCTCTGATTGCTGAGCATTTGACCCGCGTTGAGCTGGCCTTAGGGGAATCCCTGCATCGTGCCGGCGATAAGATCGGCAATGTCTTCTTTGTCGAGAGCGGATTCATTTCCGCGCTGACGATGCTCTCCGACGGGCAGCCGCTCGAAATCGGACTGATCGGATCGGAAGGCGTAGCGGGCGTTTCGGTGATCCTCGGCGCCACAGCGTCGTATAGCGAGACCATGTGCCAAACCGGCGGCGACGCCTTTCGCATACCCGCCAGCGCTTTGAAGGATGTCGCGGCCCGCGCGCCGCATTTGCATGATCTGCTGCTCCGTTACACGCACGTCTTCCACGTTCAGGTGGCGCAGACGGCGGCCTGCAACGCCCATCACGATTTGGGCCAGCGGCTCGCGCGCTGGCTGCTCGCCGCACATGATCGCAGCAGCGTCGCCGAGCTTTCGCTGACGCAAGACCTTATCGCCGTGATGCTCGGCGTGCGCCGCTCCACTGTCAGCATCGCCGCGGGCACACTGCAGAAGGCAGGCGTGATCCGTTATCATCACGGCAAGATCACCGTCACCGACCGCGTGGGCCTCGAGAACGCGGCTTGCGAGTGCTACGAGGCGGTCGCTGGCGAGTATCGCGCGCTGTTCGGCGAGTATCGTCATGACGTAGCGGCGGCCGTGACGCCGCAAGCGTAACCGGCATACAGTGAGAAATGTCCATGTGTGGCTTGCCGTACCGACTAGCCGCGGCGCTGGCCCGATACTCGCTGGGAAACGGGAGAAAAGGCTATGAGACGCCGGGACACACAAACGAGCTACGGGCGCATCGGTGAAGCGCCAATCACCATGCAGTGCCACCTCGGGGAGAACAACCGCCTGACCAAGATCTGCGCGGAGCACCAAAGTGTCGGCCGCTCGCTACGAATTGCTTCTGCGCGAGGGCGATCACCGCATTAAAAACAGCCTCCAAGTCGTGGCCAATCTCCTGAGTCTGCAAGCGCGTCGTGCGCCAAGCGCCGACACAAGAGCCGCGCTTGGGGCGGCGTCAGCCCGTGTTATGGCCGTAGCGCGCATTCACGACGCGCTACAGCTGAACGGCTGCCACGATAGCGTCGATGTGGGTGCGCTGATCGAAGCGATGTGCCAGTCGGTGTACGCCATGGCTGGCGATCCGCGGTCGATCAAGATCGAGGTGGCGGCAGAGCCGATCGAAGCGCCGCTCTCTCTGGCGCGCCCGCTCCTGTTGGCCGTGAACGAGCTTGTCATAAACGCACTGCGGCACGCATTCCCGCACGATCGCGGCGGCGCCGTCATTGTCACGGCAACCAAGAACGATCGTCAGGTGTGTGTGAGCGTCGCCGACAACGGCGTTGGCTTGCCGCCCGACTACGCTGAAGGGCGCGGCTACGGGATGACGCTCGTCCGCGCCATGATCGCAAAATTGGGCGGAACCCTCGACGCGGAAAGTGCCAATGGCGCGCGCTTTACACTCACTGCACCGCTGTTGCTGGCAGATCCGGTCAACTTCGTCTCGGCGTCCCATGAAGCATGCGGGCAAGCCAATGCTCGGGTCTAAGCCGAAAACCGCACCTCTACGTCCCCGTCGGACCGCCGACGTAGCGTTGGCCTGGTTCATTCCGCCGTACGTGATACCGCTTGTTATTATCGCGCTGGTGATTGCGCGCGCGCTGTCGCGGGCTTGGCCTTAGGACCGGATCGAAATTGTGCTGCTGCGTGACAAAGAAAAACGCAGGCGCCTGCGCCTTCGCGCACGAGCGTTGGCGGATACCGGCCTCCACGCTACCTGGCGCGACGTCGAGAACGCCCTGACGCGCGACGGCGGCCAAGGCGCGCACGAAGCGTTGGACGCGCCGCTGGTGCGCTTCATGCTGAACATCCGCTGCGCGCTGGCGCGCCCCTCTGGTGAACGATCCTAGCTAGAGCCCGCGCCTGCCCAAGCGCGCCGTGCTCTGAATCGAAGTGATGGACTTTGATCGATTAAGATGTCCGCTTCCGCCCAGAAGCTACCAACACTCAACGTCTCTTGTTGTTTAGGTTTCTGAGACGTCCGCCAAGCGCCAAGCCGGCCCCTGCCTTGAAGGGGGCGTCTCAGAAAGCTCAATGCCTGACCCGCGATATGCCGCGCGCGTCGCTATGGGGATTTATGCGCGGCCAGCTCAGGCGAACCGCCAGACCCAGACGGACGAACCTGACCGAGAACAAGCGACAAGCCCCAAACGCAGCAGCCCCGGACCCCGTCGGACGTTTCGGCTGCGATGTCCGCCGCACGCCCGTGCCCGTCTGCGGGCCTCGATACGCGCGGCGTCGCGCACGGCGCCTTGGGGGCGGCGAACGATCGGCACTGAGGCAGCTTACGGAAACGCACCGGTGCGGTCATGAGCTGTCGATCTCCAGCGCCGCCCAGGACGAAGGCTGCGTTCGCCGCTCAAAGCGCTCGATCAGCAGCATGCGGCCGCCACAGCACGGGCAAGCGATCTCATTGCTGGATACCGGTTCTTTCGGCTCTGGCGGCGGCGGCGCGCTCAGCAAGCGCTTGGCCAGATCCACATTAGCCTTGCGGGCGCTGTTGGCGAACAAGCCGTAATGCCGAATGCGATGAAAGCCATCCGGAAGCACGTGCAACAAGAAACGGCGTATGAATTCGCCCGCGCCGAGCGTCATCACCTTCCGGCGCGCCAGACCGTTGCTGCGATAATCCTTCCACTTGAAGCTCACCTGCGCGCCGTCGAACATCACCAGGCGGGAATTGCCGATCGCCACGCGGTGTGTGTAGCGAGCGAGATAGGAGAGCACCTGCTCCGGCCCGGCGAAGGGCCGCTTGGCGTAGACGACCCAATCGGTACGGTGGAGCGGCTTCAGGAACGCCCGAAAGGCGTTGATGTCGCTGAGATTGGCGTAATCGCCAAAAAACTTAAGCGCACCATCACCATGGGCGACGACAAGCCGCTCCAGCATCAACCGACGAAACAACCGCGATAAAACCCGCACCGGCAGGAAGAAACCAGACGACATGATATCCAGCTTTGGCCATCAGGCGCGAGGCCGCCGCCGGGGACGATGCAATGCACGTGCGGATGATGCGTCAGCGCCGATCCCCAGGTGTGCAAAACCATGGTGACGCCAATCTTGGCGCCGAGATGTTTGCGATCGGCGGCGATGCGGAGCAGCGTCTCAGAGGCAGCCTTAAATAGCGCGTCGTACACGACGGCCTTATTAAAATAGGCGATATCAGCGATCAGCGCCGGCAGCGTGAAGACGACATGATAGTAAGCCGTAGGCAAAAGCTCTGCACGGCGCGCTTCAAGCCATGCATAGGCGGCGCCTGCTTGACACTTTGGACAATGACGGTTGCGGCAGGAATTGTAGGCGATATCGATATGGGCGCAGTCTTCACATCGGCGAACATGGCCGCCAAGGCTTGACGTGCGACACGCTTCAATCGCCGACATCACGCGCAGTTGGCCAAGACTGAGATGGCCAGCTTGCTGCGTGCGAAACGCCGCCCCAGAGGCGCGGAAAATATCCGCCACCTCCAGAACTGAACGAGGCATCGGCGTGTGTTAGTCGGAAGACTCGCGCACCTGCGGCAACCGCTCGAACGGCCCGGTCACGCTGCCAAGCGTCTTGGACGACACCTGCGTGTAAATCGCCGTGGTCTCCAGCTTAGCGTGACCGAGCAGAACCTGAATGACACGGATATCCACGTCCTCATCAAACAGGTGCGTTGCGAATGAATGGCGCAGCGTGTGCAATGAAGCAGGCTTCTGGATCGCCGCGGCCGCCTTGGCCTTGTGGAAGTTGCGATTGAGCGAACGCGGCGTCACCGGCGCATGCGCGTCCCACGGGCTAGGAAACAGCCAATAAGTGGGGCGTCCGTCGAACCACCACTCCCGCAGCAACTCCAGCAGATTGGGAGACAGCTTGGCATAGCGGTCCTTGCGGCGCTTGCCCTGCTCGACACGTATGCGCATCTCGCCGGCGTCGACGTCGGCAACCTTCAGGTTGCAGACCTCCGCCGCCCTGAGTCCGGCGCCGTAGGCGACGCCCAGGGCGGCGCGCCACTTCAAGCTCGGAGCACATAGCAGCAACCGGGCCACTTCATCGGGCGTCAGCACAGCCGGCAAGCGCTTGGGCTCACGCAACACCGGAATGCGCTCAATGTGCTCGCTGCGCCCGAGCGTCACCCGAAGAAAAAACCGCAACGCCACCGAAGCGCTGTTGATGGTGGAGACGCTGCCCCGCTCTGCTGCAAATGGAGCAAGAAGGCGCGAACATCGTCGACCTGCAAATCCTTCGGCGGCTTCTGCGCGTGCGCCAAGCAATTGCGCACAACACGGATGTAGCCCTTCTGCGTCGGCGCGGTGAAGCCGCGCAGCGTCATGTCATCGATCAAGCGTTGGCGGATCGGATGGACCGGGGTCGGCTCGGACATGGGGATCTCCCGTCTCGGGCTCGACCTAGCCAATCCAGGCGCAGCCCTCAGACAGGAGGATCAGGGAAATGCGCAAGCCTTACAGGCACTGCGTCCCGCGAGAGCGGGTTAGTGCATCTGCCCCGAAGCGGCCGCGCACCTCGCCGCCGCCTGTCAATAGGCACAAACGTGCCCGTTCCCCGTCCTTCGATCACGTGCTTACTAGTCGCCCATGCTTGCCCTACCTCTTGTGCTGATCGCCTTCGCCGCGATCGCGTTTGCCTGGATGTTGCGCACAGCCACGGTTTACGCTCTGCCATTCGTGGCAGGATGGAGCGCTGCGACGTTCGCCTGGAATTCGGGCGCCGGGATGGAAGGCGCGGCCATTGTCGGCATGGCGGCGGCAATAGGAACCTTCGCTTGCCTGCGTTTCATTCTCGCCGCAATGCCGGTCGGTCCGATGCGCACGCCATCGCATTCTTGCTCATCCTTCCCTCGCTGATCCTCGGCTACAATATCGGTCTTGATCTGTTGGAAGGCCTCGTGCCGTCCAGTGCGTGGCGACAGGCAATCTCAATCGCCTACGCACTCTTTGGTGGTTGGCTCGCGTTTGGGCGACTGACGGAAGCGCGGGACAACTGAAGCGCCCGGCCGACGCACGGCCGCGTCAGGGATCGAAGCCCAAAGGGTCGAGACGCGAAGCGGCTTCGATCATGAAGCGACGAGGCCCGGCCCGCGCAGCGGGCGACGCCAACACCGCTTCATCCGCGCTTGCGCTTCGCCTTCGGAATATCCTTCAACATCTCGGCGAAGAAAGACTTCTCGTCCTCCTCTAGCGCGCGAAGCCACTCGACCAGCTGAACGATGTCGAGGCGCCGCTCATGAAGCTCAACTTTGGCAACGTACGACTGAGTTTTCTCAAGACGTTCCGCCAACTCACGTTGATTCAATCCCGCCGCCTTCCGCATTGCGATCAGGCGAGCGACGATGGCTCGGTATCTGGGATCGCGAAGTGTGTTTGGCCAAGGCGCGTCCGCTCCGCAAAAAACGCGGTGGACAGCCCGAGTAAGCAGTTTTCAGATTGATCCCGAAGAGGGATCACGTAGACTCTTGCCCGAAATGACCGGCATAACCGAGACATTCACGGATTTGGCCTTCAACACACGGAGGATCGAGCGCCAACTGAAGGCGACAGGCTTCGCCGTAATCGGTCGCGTGTGGGACTCAAAGCGCGCCTACGATCTGGCACTTCTTGATGGCGCCGGACGAACCATTGTCATTCGTTGCGCAACCGAACCACAATCCGCTGATCACATCGCGCTCAAAACCATGCTCACCGAAGGTGACTTCACCCGCGCCTTCATGGTCTACACCGCCGAAGGCCAGCCTCCGCTCTCTGGCGAGATCCCAACCTACCCCCTCTCCCGCATCGATGAGCTTGCCGCGCTCCTGGCCAAGGAGAGCGGCCCATGAGCTCCGCCTTCAAATGGGCCGCCCTGTTCGAAGCGGAAGCCCCGCGCCTTAAGCGCTTTTTGCGCCGTTTTGGCCCCCGTATCTCGCCAGAGGACATCTCCCAGGACGCCTTCGCCAAGCTCTGCGCGGCCAAGAGCGAAGAGATCGCCAATCCCCAGGCCTATCTCATGACCACCGCCCGCAATCTGGCGCTCAACGACCTCCGCCGTCAGGCCAACCACAAGACCGACACCCATGCCGGGATCGAGACCCTGGCCCCAGCATCGGACTCTGACCCTGAGGCCGAACTGATCGCCTCTGAGGAGGGCTCTGCCGCTGAAACGGCTCTCGCCGCGCTGGAGCCGCATCTTCGCCAAGCGCTGGTCTTGCACATCATTGAGGGGCTGACCCAGCCCGAGGCGGCCAAGCGCCTTGGCGTGTCGCGCCGCACGCTTCAACGCTACATCGAAACCGCTTTAGCCAAGATGGCGCTCGCCCTTGCCGAACCTGACACGTAAGCTCTGAGCCACAATGCCCGACCGGCGCCCCCTGACACGAGCCGAGCGCGAAGCCACCGGCTGGATCGTCCGCATCAAGGCGCACGATGCGACCGAGGGCTGACCGCAAAGAATTCCAGGCCTGGCTTGACGTGGATCCCGCGCATCCCAAGGCCTATTCGAGGCTCGATCGCACCTGGAGCGCGGTGCAATCGCTGCAGCATATGAAGGGCCGCATTCCCGCCAACGACACCGCCCCGCCGCCTAACCGCCGCTGGGCGCTGCCCGCTGCGATCGCCGCCTGCGCGCTACTGGCGATCGGCGCCGGCCTCTGGTTCAGTCGGGCACCATCCTCTTTCGCGCCCGCAGAGCATTACGCCACCGCCCCTGCCGAAGTGCGCACCATCAATATTGCCGACGGCTCCAGCATCACCCTCTCCGGCGCCGGCGAAGCGTCGGTTACACTGACCGACCAGGAACGCCGCGTCGACCTCGCCCGGGGCTCCGCCCTCTTCGAAGTCGCACACGACCCCGAGCGGCCTTTCGTGGTGTCTACCCCCGAAGGCGACATCACCGTGCTTGGCACTTCGTTCGTGGTTCGCATTAGCGCTGGCGAAGTGCGCACCACGGTTTTGCGAGGCTCAGTCTCAGGCGTTGCCCAACCCACCGGCCTCTTTTCAAGCGAGAGCGCGCCAGTTACGGCACAGGTGAACGAAGAAATTGTCCTCTCAGCCGGAAACGCTGAACTCATTCCCATCAGCGCTGACGCCATCCCTCGCCGTCTCGCGTGGCGCGACAACATGCTGGAATTCGATGGCGAGACGCTGAATGAGGCAATCGCCCAGGTATCGCAACAGACCGGCTGGACGTTCGAGCTTGAAGATCCCGCGCTCGGAGAGATGCGGGTCGGCGGCTATGTGCGCGCCGACGCGGACGCCTTCATCGAGCTTATGTCGTCGAGCTTGGGCCTTGAGGCGCGCCGCCATGGCGATCGCCGCGTCGTGCTCTATCGCCGCACTTTGAGGCGGCCGCCGTGACACGATTGGTATCTGCTTTGCTGCATTGAAGTGACTGCTCGTAACGCCTTTCCAGCCCTGAGAGCGGGATCCCCGGCCTCGAAATTCATCGTGAATGGCCTTAAGGATCAGCTTCAGGGGCGATGATGCGACGACCAATTTTGATAGCGGTGGTTCTGCTCGTGTTTTGGACCGCGCTCGTCGGCGTCGGCGCGCGCAACGGCTTGGCGCGCCAAGAGGTCGCCTCCGCCGGCGACTCCGCTGCCTTCATCCAATGGGCTGCGTCTCGCTACACGCGCGAATCCCGCGGCAATATCGCGATAGTGCTGCTCGACCAAGGCCGGCCCGTAGAGAGCTTCTTTGCGTCTCACGGCAAAGACGTAGACGAACACACGATCTTCCAAGTGGCGTCTTTAAGTAAATGGTTGACGGCCTGGGGCGTGCTGAAGCTCGCCGAAGAAGGCCGCATCGATTTAGATGCGCCAGTGTCTCACTACCTCACGCGCTGGCAACTACCCGCGAGCGAGTACGATCACAACGAAGTCACAGTCCGACGACTCCTCGCACACAATGCCGGTCTGACTGATGGATTGGGATTTCTGGGCTTCAGGCCCGATCAAGCAATCCCTTCGCTTGAACAGGAATTGGCGAATACGACCGACGTGCTCCCCTCCGCCGATGGCGAAATTCGTGTCGGCGCAGAACCGGGGTCTGGATGGCGCTATTCGGGCGGCGGATATCTCATCCTGCAATTGATGATCGAGGATGTCACCGGAGAGAACTTCGACGCCTTTATGCGACGCGAGATTTTCGTACCGCTTGGTATGTCGGACAGCAGGTCTGTTGATCCAGATCCCACACGGCTTGCCGAAATTTTCGACGTCGATGGTTCGGAGGCGACGCATTACAGGTTTGCCGCAACAGGCGCGGCGTCGACGGGTCAATGGTCAATGAGGACCCAGATTTCGGGAGCAAGCGATGCCAAAACGCGGACCCAATAGTGAAGTCACCAGCAAGCGGGCGGCCAGCGCCGCAGCGAAAGTCCTGCGCGACCCGAAGAGCAGCAAAGCCGCGAAGACTGCCGCCGCCTCAGCGCTGACTCAGCGCTCGAACCGCAAGTGATTTCTGAGAGGTTGGCGGTCATGGCAGGCGCAAATCGATCCACCCTTGTCGTTCACGGTCGTCTCGCCATGCGGGAGCGCCGGCTGGCGGCTGGCCGTGACCGTCGTCACGGCCTTCAGATCATGTCGTTCGAGCAGGCCGCCGTCCGACTGGCTGGCGGCTTCGTTCGCCCTATCGACGAAGAGAGCCTGCGTGCGGCCATCCAGGCCGTTCTGCCCGCCACGCCGATGGGCGAACTTGAAGGCATCAAAGCTCTTCCCGGCATGATCGGCGCGGCGGCCGACACGCTCCACAAAGTCTGGCGCGCGGGGGTCGATCTTGCCGCATGCGCGGGCGTCCATCCGCGTCTCGCCGCCATCGCGCGCCTAGAATCGGGCGTCCTCGACCAGCTTCCGCCCGGGATGATGCGGCCTCACGACATCGTTGCAGCCGCGACCGCCCGCATCGCTCATGCGCCAGCCGTCCTCGGACCGATGGAAATCGTCGGTCTTACCGAACTCTCGCCCTGCTGGCGGCCACTGCTCCAGGACCTAACTGCCCATATCCCGGTGCAGTGGACGGCCGGCCCGAGAAGCGTTCCCGCCTGGCTTGACGGCATCGGCGTCACGGTCGTGCATGCACCGGCGCAAACGCCAGGGATCAGAGCCGTCAGCGCCGCGACCGCCTATCATGAGGCCATCGAGGCGATGCGCTGGGCGCGCAGCCTGCTCGCCAATGGCGTCTCGCCCTCGGATATCGCCATCGCGACCGCATCGCCCGCCGACTATGACGATCATTTCCTGGCCCTGCGCGCCGACGCCAATATCGACCTGCACTTCGTCCACGGAGTCCGCACGGTCACCACCCGCGAGGGCCAGACGGCCGCAGCGCTGGCCGACATCGTGGTCCGTGGCCTGTCGCAATCGCGGCTGCGTCGCCTCGCGGCGCTCTGCCGTGACAGCGCGCCATTCGAGACCCTGCCTGAAGGCTGGCTGCGTGTCCTGCCGACCGATGCGCCGCTCTCGACGCTGGGCGCCTGGAACCGCCTCCTGAGCCGGTTGGCACCCGAAGACTTTCCCGACGGCGCCGACCATGTTCCGGCGCTGCGCACGGCGGTCGAGACCCTTGTGAAAGGATCGGAGGCCGCCAGCGAGATCGGAGAAGCCTTCCTCAAGGGCCGCGCGCTCGCGATCTGGCGCAAGGCTCTGCTCGCCGGCCCCGCCGCCTCGATCGACGCCACGCTGGAAACCCTGAAGCAGGACGACGGGCTGGAAGCATGCGTCTGCGTCGCCTGGATGCCGGCCAGCGCGCTCGCGGCGTCGCCCCGCCGCTTCGTGCGGCTCCTCGGGCTTAATTCCTCGCGCTGGCCGCGCGGGATCGCCGAAGACCGACTGATCCCGGACCATATCATCCCGACTCCGGTGCTCGATCCGCTGCCGGTCAACCTCGCCGACCGCCGCGACTTCGAGACGATCCTCGCCACGACGGCCGACACCGTCGTTCTGTCGCGCGCCCGGCGCGACAGCGACGGGCGTCTCCTGGGTCGCAGCCCTCTGCTCGCCGGGCGTGGTGACGAAACCTATCTGCGCCGCAACGCGACGCCGGCGCACGCCTTCAGCGAAACAGACCGCCTCATGGCCCGGCCTCCAGGAGTTCGCAGCCGATCCGCAAGCGGTCGGTGCGCAGGGCTGCTGGCGCGACTGGCGGCAGGCCGAGATTACTCCCCATGACGGGCTCGTGCGGGCAGATCATCCACTCGTTCTCGCCATCCTCGGCCGCACCCAGTCGGCCAGCTCGCTGCGCCGCCTGCTGCGCAATCCGCTGAGTTTCGTGTGGGTCTATGCGTTCGGATGGCGTGAACCGCAGAGCAGCGCTGAACCGCTCGTGCTCGACGCGCTCGGGATCGGCGATCTCGTTCACTTGGTTCTCGACCGCGCCTTGCGCGACCTCGAAACCGGAGATGGTCTAGCCTCCGCCGACGCCGAGACCATCGAAGCCGCGGTGGCGCGGGCCGCGCAAGCCGTCGCCGCCGATTGGGAAAGCGAGCGTCCGGTTCCGCCGGCCGTCATCTGGAGCCGCAGCGATCGACGACGCCCGCGTGATGGCGGGCCGAGCCCTTTCCTATGGTGAAGATGTCCTGCCGGGCGCACGCTCCTACGGAGAGGTGCCCTTCGGTGGATCGGAGCCAAAATCCGACGCGGAAACGCCTTGGGATGCGCGCAAGCCGGTCACGATTCCCGGCACGGGTTTCAACATCGCCGGTTATATTGATCGGCTCGACATCTCGGGCGACGGCAAACGTGCGCTGGTGCGCGACTACAAGACAGGCCGCCCCCGCGGAGCGACATCCGGCTGAACGGCGGGCGGGAGCTTCAACGCTGCCTCTATGCTTTCGCGGTGAAGGCGCTCCTCGGCGACGACGTCGCCATCAGCGCCTCGCTGCTCTATCCGCGCGAGCCCGTGGATCTTCAGCTCGACGATCCCGAAGCCGTGCTGGCCGACATCACAGGCTATCTGCGCGCGGCATGGGCGAGTCTGGCCGGCGGTGCGGCACTGCCTGGCCCGGACACCGGCGGCGACTATGACGACCTCGCCTTCGCCCTGCCGGCCAACGCGGGCGCCACATATTGCAAACGCAAAATGCCGGCAGCCACGGAGCGGCTTGGCGAGGTCGCTCAGGTCTGGGAGGCGGAATGATGAGCAGCGTGTCCAAGGTGCTGAAGGACGACGGCGCGCGCCGCGATGCGATCAGCCTGCATGATCGCTCGATCTTGGTCGAGGCCGGCGCAGGTTCGGGCAAGACTGCCGTCATGGCTGGCCGCATCGCCGCGATGCTGGCCGAAGGCGTCGCGCCGCGTTCCATCGCCGCCGTCACCTTCACCGAACTCGCCGCGAGCGAGCTACTGTCGCGTGTCCGCGAGTTCGTCGCCGATCTCTCCGCCGGCAGCGATCGCGACCGAGCTGCGCGTGGCGCTGCCCGATGGGCTGTCCCAAGCCCATCGCGACAATCTCGCCGCCGCCAGCGCCGCGATCGACGAGATCACGTGCTCGACCATCCACGGCTTCTGCCAGCGCCTCATTAAGCCCTATCCCGCGGAGGCCAACATCGATCCCGGCGCAGGGGTCATGGATCGCAACCAGGCCGACCTCATCTTCCTTGAGATTGTCGATGTCTGGCTGCGCGAACGCCTGTCCGGCGGTCAGGGCGGTATCCTGGCCGAGATGGTGCTGCACAGCCCCGGCGAGACCGTGGCGCTCATCCACAAGATCGCCGAGAATCTGCGCCGTCGCCCCACGCTCGCGGCCCCGGCCGTCTCCCCGCTTGACGGCCACCTGACGGCGTTCCGGCAGGCCGCTGCGGATTTCAAAGGCTTCATGGATGGTGTGACTGCGGCCGAGCCGGAAACGGCGGCGATCGTCGAGCGGCTGGCCGAGATGGCGACCGCTTTGGCCAACGGTCCCGATCCCGCAACGCCTGCGGGCCTCGTCCGCCTCCTGACCTTGCGGCCACATCCGGACCTTTCCACCAAAGCCGGGGCCTTCGCCTCCTACCGCAAGAAGGGCAAATGGGCCGCCGCGGCGAAAGAGGTCGGCCTCTCCAAGGCCGACGGCGATCGGCTGAACGACGCCGCCGAGGTCCACTATACCGCCTGCTGCGGCGCCTGGGTCTCGCTTGTGCAGGCCGCCGCCAGCCACGCCCTGGCGGCGCTTATCGACGAAGCGCGTCCGATCCTGCAGCGCTATCGCGACCACAAGCGCGCCAGCGCTCAGCTCGATTTCGACGATCTGATTTTCGCCGCGCGCGACCTGCTGCGCGACCATGACGACGTTCGCCGAGCGCTCGGGCAGCGTTTCGCCCACGTCCTCGTCGACGAGTTCCAGGACACCGATCCCCTGCAAACCGAGATCTTCTGGCGCCTTTGCGGCGAACCGGCCGATGGCGATGACGACTGGACCGGGTTCCGCATCCGGCCGGGCGCGCTCTTCCTGGTCGGCGACCCCAAGCAGGCGATCTATCGCTTCCGGGGCGCCGATGTCGGCGCCTATGTGCAGGCGCGCGACGCCTTCCGCGACCAGGACCCCGGCAGCCTCCTGTCGATCTCCACCAATTTCCGCTCCTGCGCCTCGATCCTCACCTTCGTCAACGAGCGCTTCGAGGTCGCGCTCTCAGCCGATGGGCAGCCCCGCTTCACCGCGCTCGACCCGTTCCATGACGATCGCGGCGGCCTGTGCGTGGCGGCCCTCGACATCGCCGTGGCCGATGAAAACGGCAAGGCCAGCGCCGAGCAGCAGCGCGATGCCGAGGCCGACGCCATCGCCGATCTGTGCGCCCGGCTGATCGAAAGCCACCCAATCATCGACCGTCGCAGCGGCGTCGAGCGCCCCTGCCAGCCGGGCGACATCGCCTTGCTGGCGCCAACCGGCGCGGAGCTGTGGCGCTATGAGGAAGCCTTGGAACGCCGCGGCATCCCTGTCGCGACCCAAGCCGGCAAGGGGCTGTTCCGCCGCCAGGAGGTCCAGGATCTGATCGCGCTGACCCGCGTTCTGGCCGACCGCCGCGACACCCTGGCGCTCGGCGCGTTGCTGCGCGGCCCTCTGGTCGGCCTCACCGAAGAAAACCTGCTGGATATCATCTGGGGACTTCCGCGCTCGGAGGAACAGCCGGATCGGATTCCGCGCCTGGATCTCAGCATCGATCCCGCCGTCATCGCGCACCCGCTCGCGCGCGACGTCATCGAGCGGCTGCAATCGCTCTCCCGGCGCGGCAACAGCACGACCCCGCATGAGCTGCTGTCGCAGGCCGTGGACGTGATGCGCGTCCGTCCGCTCCTCCTCGAGCGCCATCGCGGCCAGGCCGAGCGCGCGCTCGCCAATGTCGATCTCTATCTCAGCCTGTCGACCGGCTACGCCGTGCGCGGTTTGCGCGCCTTCGCCGAGGCGATGACAGCGGCGTGGTCCGACGAGGCCCGCGCCGTCGAGGGACGGCCCGATGCCCAGGAGGAAGCGGTCGCGCTCTTCACCATGCACGCGGCCAAGGGGCTGGAATGGCCGATCGTCATTCCGGTCAACACCATGACACCCGTCATGGCGCCCGACAGCGCCGTCATCGACCGTCAGGCCGAGACCTTCTACTGCCCGGTGCTGGGCGTCACGCCTGAGGGCTACGAAACCGCCCGCCAAGCGGAAAAGGAGGAGCTGGACCGCGAACGCATCCGGCTCTGGTATGTCGCAGCCACCCGCGCTCGCGAACTCCTCGTCCTTCCCCGGCTCGACGCCACACCGTCGAAATCGGCCTGGATCGGCCTCGTCGATCTGTCGCTCGCCGGCTTGCCCGGACTGGACGTCTCTCACCTGCCTGTCGGCCTCACGGCGGCGGGTGCTGGCGCGGGCAACACCCAAACGCGCGCTAGCTTCGCCGCCGAAGCCGAAGCCATCGCGGCCGCGCAGACGCGGTTGACCTGGCTTGCGCCCAGTCGCGATGAAAGCGCCGCCGGGACTGTCTTGCGGGAAGAAGAAGGCGCGCTTCTGGACGGGGGCGGCCGACGAGCAGCCTCCCGAATTGGAAGCCGCGACTCTCGTGCAGGGCGGCCGCGAACGTGGGCTGATCCTCCATAAGCTCATGGAAGAGGTTCTGACCGGCGAAGTCCTTGAGACGGAGGCTGCCCTCATCGAACGGGCAGCCGAGCTTATCCGCGCTCTTGGCCATTCTCCGGTCGCCGACCCGGCGACGGGGCTGTCTGCTGAGGAACTTGCTGCCTGTGTCGCCCGGACCTTGGCCTTGCCCGACATCGTGGCCTTGCGGCCGGGTCTTCTGGCCGAATTTCCCGTTTATGCCGCACAAGCAGCCGACGGCGTGGAGGCCGTAACGGCCGGGATAGCCGATGCCCTGACCCTGACAGCCGAGGGTCGCCCTGCCGTCGTCGTCGACTGGAAAAGCGATGTGACGCCGGCACCGGAAGCGCTCGATCACTATCGCGCGCAAGTGCGGGCCTATCTCAGCATGACCGGCGCCGAGCGTGGACTGATCGTGCTGATGTCCTCCGGCACTGTCATTCCAGTCCTCCCGACGCAGCCGACCGCGAGCAAGGCGGCCTGAGCCCATGTCGTCTCTAGCTTGGATCGATTTCGATGAAGCCGAGCGGCAGCGGGCGCAGCGCATCATGGCGCTCTTTCAGGAGCGCGAGACCCGCGATGAGCTTGGGCTGGGAGCGATCCGCGATTCCATCGCCGATCATCTCTTTCCAGGTACGAGCACGATCCAGACACGCCTGCGATACATGCTGTTCATTCCCTGGCTCTATCGAGAGCTGGAAAAGCGCGAAGCCCCCGAGGCGCAGCTTCGCATCGAAGCACGCGACACTGAGATCCGGCTTGCCGACGCCCTGAAAGCGGGCGGTGAGTCTAACGGCATCATCGGCCGAGATGCAGGACCACGGCTCCAGCGATTGCCGAGTTCCGTCTATTGGGCCGGGCTGGGCGCGTGGGGCATCCGGGTTTTTCCTGGCTCGCTCGACAGCCTATTCGTCGCCTTGCGAGGCCGCAGCCGTTCGCGGAGAGCATCCAGCGGCGAAGACACCCTAGCCGATGCCGAGGCACTTAGCGTCTGGAATCCGGCCTTGCCGCCGATGCCCGGCGACCTGCTCGAGCGCGCTGTCTTCAGCCTGACCACAGATGAGGCGCAATTCCTCATCGACCGTCTGGTCGCCAGCCAGCCCACCGCGCTGCTCACGATGCTCGCCCGCGAAGGGATCGACGCGGACTGCGACTATATCTGGACGCATCCCCATCTGTCGGCGTTCCCATCCGCCGCGCGCCGCCTCGTACGGCATGGCGAAATCTTCTCGCAAGTGATGCACGGTGCCGCGCTTCTCTACAACCTCGCGCTCAGCGAGCTGCGGCAGCGCGACGACTGGATCGACGAATATCGCGGTCGGCTCGAAGCCTGGAGCGACGAACTCGACGCCGGCGCGGTCCGCGCGTGGTCGCTCGATGACTTCTGGTATGTCGTAGAGCATCCGGCGCATGCCGTCCGACCCGCCGCCAAACGGTTCGTGAGCGAGTGGCGCGATCTGGTTCTGACCGGGACGGCGCAGCTGATCTCGGCGCCTGCGGCGCGGCGGCTGATCGAAGAACGCGAACGCCGGCTCAAGACCAGCCAATCACGCTACGCCAATCACGCTGTCCGCGACCGTTGGACCGGCGCATCGGGCGCTGATCGCCTCAGCTTCCGCTGGGCACAGGCCAAATCCCATCTGCGGGATCTCGCCCATGCTGAATAGACGCAGCCTCGACCCCGAACAGCGAACGCTCTACGGCGCGAATCTTCAGCCGCCGGCGGGATATGTCTTCGACGCGGCGGTCGCCACGACGTTCTCGCTCGACTTCGAGACCGCGCTCGCCGTCCCGGTCAGTCTGGCGCTCTTCGCTGCCGAGAACCGGGACGACATTCTCGCTCATCCTCTGGCACTGCTCGAGGGTGCCGAGCGCATCGCCGGCCGCCTCGTCATCTTCACCGACGCTGGCCATATCCAGGCGAGCGCCCGGCCGCATTCCCGCCTTTGCTCGCTACTCGAACGCATCATCGTCGAGGTCGCTGCCCCCAAGGCGGGGCCTTCCACCCCAAAATGTGGGCGCTGCGCTTCACCCCACTACGGCCCGAAGACCCGGTCCGCCTGCGTCTGCTCATTCTCTCCCGAAACCTGACGCGCGACCGCTCGTGGGACATCGCCGCCACCCTCGACGGCGTGATCACCAGGCAGCCCAAAGCAGTCAATCGCCCGGTCGCCGACTTCCTTCGCCAGCTCCCCGACCTCGCGACCGTAGGTGTTCCCGACGGAACGAAGACGCTTGTCGATGACCTGGCCGAAGACATGCGCCGCGCCGAATGGAGCCTGCCGGAACCGTTCCAGAGCGTCTCCTTCGCGGTGAACGGCCTCGGCGGAAAGCCATGGCGCCCGGAACCCTGCGTTCGGCTGGGCGTCGTGTCGCCCTTCTGCGACGATCAAACCTTGTCGATGCTCGCCGGCCTGGCCAGCGCCGAAAAACCCATCTTCATCGGGCGATCCGACGAACTCGCCCAGGTGCCCGGGGCCACGCTCGATGGCTTTGCCCGCGTGGCCGTGCTCGACGAGATGGCGGCCACGGAAGATGGTGAGGAAGAAGACGCAGCGGCCCTGCAAGGGCTCCATGCCAAGGCGTTCATCGCCGAACGCGGCTGGGACACTGAGATCACGGTCGGCTCAGGAAACGCGACGCGGCCGGCTTTGCTGACCGGCAGCAATGTCGAGATCTTCACGACCCTGACCGGCAAGCGGTCGCGGGTCGGAAGCGTCGAGGAAATCCTTGGCGACAAAGGATTCGGCCGGCTGACGCGGCCGTTCGTCCGCGACGAGACGAGCGCCGCCGATGTCGCACAACGAGCCGCCGAGGCGCGTTTGGACCAGGCCCGGCGCGAGATTTGCCGCAGCGGCCTCACGCTCCGCTGCGAGCGCGGCGAGCCCGCCGCCGATGGCTCGCCAGTCTGGCGGGTCTGGCTGGTCCCGTCCGAACCGCTTCCGCTTGCCGGGGTCGGCGTCTTGCGTGTTTGGCCGATCACGCGGGGCGAAGGGCATGCACGCGATGTGCTGGAGCCGCTTCGGCAGGGACAACCCGCCGACCTTGGCGCAATGCCGTTGGTCGACCTCACGCGATTCCTCGCTTGTCACCTGACGGACGAGACGGAAGACGTCTCGATCCTGTTCAGCACCGGGCTCATGATGGAGGGACTGCCGGCCGAGCGTCACGCAGCCATCCTGCGCTGGGTGATCGACAGCAAGGACGCCTTCTTCCGCTATCTCCGTCTGCTCCTCTCCGAATTGGGCGATCCCTTCGCAGCCGCCCTTGCAGCGCAGGACGGGGCGGGTCAGGGCGCCTGGCGCGTGGCAAGCGATGACGCGCCCATCCTCGAGGAGATGGTTCGGGCCTTCTGCCGGGGCGGGGATCAGCTTCGCGCCATCGAACGACTGATCACACGGCTGGAAACCGGCGACGGTGACGATACCGATCCGGTTCCGGCCGAGTTCCGCGCTCTCTGGAACACATTCCGAATTGCACTCGCCACGCAGGATGCCGCGCATGCCGAATGAACGGTTTCGCGCCGACGCGGCGCTCGCTCCCCTCAAGGTCTTTCAGCGGCGGACCGTCGACTACGTCTTCGATCGGCTCTACGGCCAGAACGATCCTGTCCGCCAGTTCCTGGTCGCCGACGAAGTTGGCCTCGGCAAGACGATGGTGGCGCGCGGGGTCATCGCCCGCATGATCGAACACCTGTGGGACAGCACCAAGCGGATCGACATCCTCTACATCTGCTCGAACCAGGCGATCGCCGCCCAGAACCTCAACCGGCTGAACGTCCTCGGGCGGCGCGAGCAGGCCCTGCCAACCCGCATGACGCTCGTTCCTCTGCAACTACGCGACCAGGCGGGCCTCGACGCCAACAAGGTGAACTTCATCAGCCTGACGCCAGGCACGACCTTCGATCTGCGCTCCTCGACAGGCGTGACGCAGGAACGCGCCTTGCTGCTCCATCTCCTGCGTGACCTCGTTAGCGCCCGCGCGGCCTGCACAACCTGTTGCAAGTCACGGCTGGCGTCGAGGGCTGGAACCGCGCCGTGGACAATCTCACCCTCGAAGGCGTCGACAAGCGCATCATCGAGCGGTTCCGCCGCGACGTGCAGGCCGATCGCGATCTCTTCGAGGAACTCGAACGGGTTTGCGAACTCTTCCCGCGGCGCCGGGACGCCTATCCCGCAGAAATGACACAGCCCCGCAACAGCCTGGTCGCCCGGCTCCGCGCCAAGCTGTCTCACGCCTGCGTCGATGCGCTCCAACCCGACCTCATCATCATGGACGAGTTCCAGCGGTTCCGGGATCTGCTGCATGGCGACAGCGACGCGGCGATCCTCGCACGCGAGCTTTTCGACTACTCTGGAGGGGACGGGCACGCCGCCCGCACCCTGCTGCTGTCCGCCACACCCTACCGGATGCTCACGCTCGCCGGCGACGAGCCCGACGAAGGCGACCACTATCAGGATTTTCTTGAGACCTTGAGTTTCCTCTACGGTCGCGAAAACGGTCCGGAGGTAGCCGCCACTCTGGCGCAGGAAATGCGCGCCTTTCGTGGTCTCCTACATGCCCTGCCGCATTCGCATGCCTCTGCTGTCGAAACTCGCCAGGCTATCGAACAGCGCCTGCGCAAAGTGATTGCTCGAACCGAGCGGGTCGCATCCACAGTCGAGCGCGACTCCATGATGAGCGAACCCGCCATCACGGTCTCGATCGCGCCCGCCGACCTCGTGCAGGCATCGGCCTTGTCGCAAGTGGCGCGCACGCTCGATGCCCCGGAAATCATAGAATACTGGAAATCGGCGCCTTACCTGCTCAACTTCATGCGCCACTACAGCCTGAAGCAACTTCTAACGAACGAAGCGGCGGCGCCTTCGGCGCCTCCGCGACGCCATTCGGGCGGCGCGGCCGGCCATGCTCGATCACGAGGCTATCAACTCTTATGCGCCGTTGAAGCCGGCCAATGGCCGCATGCGCGCAATCATGGACGACATCTTCGGCCAGAACCTCGATCAAAATCTCTGGATACCCGCCGCCATGCCCTACTACGGCGACGCACGATCTGGCGCGCCGCTGACCAAGGCGCTGATATTTTCGTCCTGGTCGATGGTGCCCGATGCGGTCGCGGCCCTGCTGTCCTACGAGGCTGAACGCCGCATGGGAGTCGGGGAATCCGGCAGGCGCTATTTCGAGCAGCATCGTCTGCGCCCCTTGCAGTTCCGACAGGATCAGGGCCGGCTCGTGGGTCTGCGCGCGCTGATGCTGATCTATCCATCGCCAGCTCTGGCCGAGTTAGCCGATCCGCTCGCAGTTTTCAGTGAGACCGAGACTGCCTTGTCGCAGGAGGGTATGCGCGCCGCCATAAGCGATCGCCTCAAGCCCGCTGTTGAGGCCCTGAGCAAAGAGGCGGTGTCGCAGCCGGACGCCAACAGCGCCGAGTGGGCCGCTCCCGCCGTGATCGATGACCTGCTGGGCGCGCGATCCCGCGTTTGGCTGGAGGCGCCCCACGGCATGCGCGCCCTGGCGAGCGAAGACGCCTTTCAGGATCATGTCGCCGAGCTGGCGGCAGCGGTGAAGGCACACGACATCGGCGCTTCGTCCGCCGATCTCTCGGATCTGCTGGTTGACGTGGCGCTCGGCAGCCCAGCCGTCTGCGCGCTTCGCGCCCTCAAGCGGATCGCACCGGAGCTGTCGTGGGACGACCCACGTTTGCTCAGCGGCGCCGCTGAAGTCGCCTGGTCGTTCCGGGCACTGTTCAACCAGCATGATGCGGTCGCCTTGCTACGGCGGGATACCGACGATCACTACTGGCGTCGCGTGCTGGTCTATTGCTCCGAACACAATCTCCAGGCCGTCCTCGACGAATACGCCCACTACCTTGTCGATGCCGAGGGCCTTGGCGCGCGCCCTCCCGAAGAGCGCGCGATGGGTGTCGCCCGCGCCATGGCCCAGGCCCTGGCTATCCGCCCGTCGCAGATCGACGTCGACGACGTGCATGTCGATGGCGAGACCCTCTCCATCAGCAAATTCCAGATGCGCGGGCGCTTCGCTATGCGGCTCGCCGACTACAAGGACGAAGACGGTGCCGTCGCGCGGCTCGGAGGCGTGCGCGATGCGTTCAACTCGCCGTTCCGGCCATTCATTCTCGCCACCACGTCCGTCGGACAGGAGGGACTGGATTTCCATCCCTATTGCTATCGCGTCTATCACTGGAACCTGCCCGGCAATCCGGTGGACCTCGAACAGCGTGAAGGCCGTGTCCACCGCTTCAAGGGCCACGCCGTGCGCCTCAACCTCGCCGAGCGCCAAGCTGCTGTGGTCCGGGGAAGTGGGAAAGCTCCTGACGATCCGTGGAAGTTGATGTTTGAACGCGCGCGATCCGAAGCGCCGATCGACAGTGATATCATCCCATACTGGATCTACGAAGGTTCCGTGCGGATCGAACGGCGAGTGCCGATGTTGCCGTTCAGTCGGGAGGTCGCGCGTCTCGCCTGGCTGAAACGCAGTCTCACCGTTTATCGTCTGGCATTCGGACAGCCACGCCAGGACGACCTAATTGACTACCTGCAAAATCTGGCGGGCGAGGGCATGGAAGCCAGTCTGCTCAGCGACTTGCAAATCCGCCTCGAGCCCGACCTATCTGATAAATCACGACGATAACCGAGCAAAAGCGGCTGCCCGCAATCGCACACTACCTGCGCTTTATCCAGCCATCATGCGCGAGCTCTATTACTGGCTCCTCACTGGCCCCAATGGCGGCGAGATTTGCAAGGTCGTGCGCCGCGACTCGCACACCCGCCGCATCGGCGACGCCATCACCTTCCTGCGAAAAAATCTCACGCGACCGGTTCGGGTTGAAGAGATGGCCCGCGCCGCGCGCATGAGCCCCTCATCTTTCCATGAACACTTCAAGACGCTGACCGCGCTCAGTCCGGTTCAATTCCAGAAGCAATTGCGTTTGCTCGAAGCCCGCAAGCTCATGGTCACGCAAGCGGTCAGCGTAACCAGTGCTGCTTATCAAGTTGGCTATGAGAGCCTCTCTCAGTTCAGCCGCGAGTATGCGCGCATGTTCGGCGTCGCGCCGAAACGAGACGTCGAGGCGCTGAAAGGCCGCGTCGTGCCGCTCTGACGCCAGCGTCGGATCGCTCGTAGGATTGGTCAAATCTCACAGCGGATCAGGCAAGCGCTATCGATGCTCGCCCCGGCAGTCTCAGGGACATGAAATGGAGCTAACTCCTCATGTCCGAGACCTCTCGACGCGCATTATTGGCGGCGGCCGCCGCGCTCCTGATCGCCACTGGCGCTGCGTCGGCGCGAACGGATTCAGATCGCTCCCTCAACGTCGAAGCGGTGGCGGTTCGGCGAAGTCTCGACCCATCGCAGGCGCGCCACGCGCGCTCAAGTCGCCGCGCTTGTGGGCGACGTGACGAACTTCACCGCGCATCAGCTCGGAGATGCGGGTCCAGAAACTGGCGCCAAGCGCCACGCTCAAGAGCGCGCCGCTTGCTTGCGCCTGGTTCCAGGCAATGAACAGCCCCAACCCTGGCATCGAGCCTCAGGCCGCGGCGCGAAGCGCACGCGCCGCATGCGCTTCGATATTGAAGGGCGTGCGCTTCAGCTCGGAGAGATCGAGCGCGAGCGCTGCGGGCTTCGGCGGCTGGGGATGTTTCCAGATTTCGGTGGGCACGAGATCTGGATAGGCCACGACCACTTGCGCACCGCGCCCTGTGAGGGTCACGCGCCGGCCTTCGGCCGGCAGAAAGACCGCTTCGCCCCGCTGCAGCATCTGACCGTCCAGCGACACGCCCGGCGTCAACGCAGCGAGCACATGACACGTCTCGCCGTCGGGTTCGAGAAAGCTCAGGTCCGGCAACGTCCAGAGTTCGACGCTCATGGCCGGGTCACGCAGCCAGGCGGCGCGATGCCGCTTTTCGCTGGCGGCGAGCAGCTTTTGTGCGCGCGCAGCGCTCGGCGCATTCGTGGGCGTAAAGTTGGCCCGCGCTTCGAGCGCTGTGACGCCCGCGGGAAAAACAAGACGCGCGCCGGCGCCAACGCGAATGAGATCGCCGCGCCGGCAACGCATCGCGCGAGGCGGCGCGCCTTCCGCACCGTAGATGTTCACCCTGGCGTCGAGCGGGGCTTCAAGAATGCGCCAAAGTCCTAAAGCCCCCTCAGAAAGAATAGGATCGCTCGGCTCAGCCGCCGTGATGAGCCGCAGGGTTGGCGGGGCGCGGCCCAAATCCCCCAGCATGGCTTGCGGCGCCTCCTCTAGGAGCGCGGCGAAATGTGCGCCATCGCTCGTGGTGTTGTGCGCGTGCGCGGTCCAGATTTCACCGACCGGCGCGGGCGGACGCAGCGCGCCCTCACACCAGGCGTGAACCTTTTCGCGTCCCCAGCGGCGCGGCAGCATGCGCGGCTGCAGCCTGATCGGATCACCTGAAAACGTCATGGGGCGTTCTCCCAAATCTCCTCTTCTTTTCAATAAATGCGACGCTGCACAGAGTTGGGACCCTGCGCAGCACCGAAAGGTTAGTGCGAGATCGGAATGCGCTTGGTCTGTTGCCGCGCGCGTTCCGTTTTCGGCAGCGTGACGGTCAAGACGCCATTGCGAAACGTGGCGCTCGCCCGGTCTTCATCGACTTCCGCCGGCAAGGTGAGGTGGCGTTCGAAGCGACCGTAAGAACGTTCGCTATATTGCCGCTCGGCATCGTCGACCTCGGTGCGCTTTTTCACCGCGGAGGATGAGCACGTTGTCCTCGACGCGTAATTCGACGTCCTCCTCTTCCAGCCCCGGAAGCTCGGCGGTGACGCGCACGTCTTTGTCGCGATCGGCGACTTCGACGTGCGGCCAATTCAGACCGCCTTGCCCGAACGCCGAAAGGCCAAAGCCGCGGAAGGCGTCGTCAAACAGCCGGTCCATCTCACGGCGCAGGGTGAAGAACGGGCTTATGGCCGCGTCGGGATGCGGCTCTCGGTGCGCAGGCGCGCGCGTGCGGGCCCACGGGATCAAGTCTCGCATTGTTTCCTCCGCGCTCTTAGGCCGCGTTCTCGACCGGCGCCTCGCCTTTGCGCGCGGCGTTGGTCACGCGCGCTTGGCCCGTGCTGATCTCGATCCGGCGCGGCTTCATCGCCTCCGGGATCTCGCGCTCGAGTTCGATGCGCAGGAGACCATGTTCCAAGGACGCGCCCGTGACCTTGACGAAGTCGGCCAGGTCGAACTGGCGGCGGAAAGCGCGCTGAGCGATGCCGCGGTGCAGGAAATTGCGGGCGCTATCGTCGCCCTCCTTGCGCCCTTCAACAAGAAGCGCGTTGGCCTCTGCCACGACCGAAATTTCGTCCTGGGCAAAGCCTGCGACCGCCATGGTGATTGAGTAGCGGTCTTCGTCGAGGCGTTCGATGTCATAAGGCGGCCAGGTTTCGTCCACTTCCGGCCGCTGTGGCGCGCCCAAGAGATCGAGCATCCGGTCAAACCCAACCGTTGACCGGTAGTACGGTGAAAAATCGTAGGTCCTCATCTCCATATCCTCTTCGCAAAGCAACATGGGTCACGAGGAACGCCGGACGTCGCCGGCGCCGTGGCCAGGCCCTCTTCGGCGCCCGGCGGCCAAAGAATTAGGAGGCCTAGTTTGCCCTTCAACACCCCTTACCAAAATTTTTTTCACCCAACGCCGGGCGTTGGTTGGTAACGATCGTTACGCGAGCAAAATCCAACCTCCGCTCCCGCTCGAAAATTTTTTCAGACGCCCCTCTTGAAGCCGATTTGGACGCGCCCAAATCGTCGCCGACATTTTAGCAGTCGCTGGCGACGGATGCTAACGTGCCCGCGGCGGCCGAACTGTCTTGGACAAGAGAGGCAGGCAGATGTTGCTTCCATTCACGAAGAACAATAATCGCCCCGCCCTCTTCCCGTTTGCACTCACGAAGAGGAGATCGAGGCTCATGCAATTCAGACCCCTTGGCGATCGCGTTCTGGTGCGCCGCGTTGAGGAGGAAGAAAAGACGCGCGGCGGCATCATCATTCCCGATACGGCGAAGGAAAAGCCGCAGGAAGGTGAAGTGGTCGCCGTCGGCCCTGGTCACCGCGACGAGGACGGCAAGCTGACGCCACTCGACGTGAAGCCCGGCGAGCGGGTTCTTTTCGGCAAGTGGTCCGGGACCGAAGTCAAGATCGACGGCGAGGATCTCCTGATCATGAAGGAATCCGACATCCTGGGCGTCGTTGAGCGCGACAGCTCAACCAGCCGCAAGGCCGCCTGAACCCAACGCGACGCAATTCATTCAGAGGACGAACTAACATGACCGCGAAAGTCGTGCATTTTGGCGCGGACGCCCGCGCCCGCATGCTGGAAGGCGTCGACATCCTGGCCGACGCCGTAAAAGTCACCTTGGGCCCGAAGGGCCGCAACGTGGTGATCGAAAAATCGTTTGGCGCGCCGCGCACCACCAAGGACGGCGTCACCGTCGCCAAGGAAATCGAACTCGGCGATAAGTTTCAGAACCTCGGCGCCCAATTGGTGCGCGAGGTTGCTTCCAAGACTGCCGATGGCGCCGGCGACGGCACCACCACCGCAACCGTGCTGGCTCAAGCGATCGTGCGTGAGGGCATGAAAGCGGTCTCGGCCGGGCGCAATCCGATGGATCTAAAACGCGGCATCGAGAAGGCTGTCGCCGTCGTGGTCAAGGACATCGAAACCCAGGCCAAGAAAATCACAACCAACGACGAGATCGCCCAGATCGGCACGATCTCGGCCAATGGCGATCGCGATATTGGCGACATGCTGGCGCGGGCCATGGACAAGGTCGGCAAGGACGGCGTCATCACCGTCGAAGAAGCCAAGTCGCTGGAGAGCGAACTCGAAGTGGTCGAAGGCATGCAATTCGACCGCGGCTATGTTTCGCCCTACTTCATCACCAATGCCGACAAGATGGAGACGGTGCTGGAAGAGCCCTACGTGCTCCTGCACGAAAAGAAGCTCTCTTCACTCAACCCGCTGATCCCACTTCTGGAAAAGATCATCCAGACGGGACGTCCGCTCGTCATCGTCGCCGAGGACGTCGAGGGCGAAGCGCTCGCCACTTTGGTCGTCAACAAATTGCGCGGCGGCTTGAAGGTGGCGGCGGTCAAGGCGCCAGGCTTCGGCGATCGGCGCAAAGCGATGCTTGAAGATATCGCTATCCTCACCGGCGGCCAGGTCATCAGCGAAGACTTGGGCATCAAGCTCGAAAACGTCATGATCGAGCAGCTCGGCCAGGCCAAGAAGGTGCGCATCGATAAGGACGCCACCACTGTGGTCGACGGCGAAGGAAAGAAGGCCGACATCCAAGCCCGCATCGCCCAGATCAAGGCGCAGATCGAAGAGACAACTTCCGACTACGATCGCGAGAAGCTGCAGGAGCGGCTGGCCAAGCTCTCAGGCGGTGTCGCCGTCATTCGCGTCGGCGGCGCGACCGAAGTCGAAGTGAAGGAACGCAAGGACCGCGTTGACGACGCGCTGCATGCCACGCGTGCGGCGGTCGAAGAAGGCATTGTCGCCGGCGGCGGCGTCGCCCTTCTGCGCACCACGGCAAAGCTGGGCAATGTGGCGACCGACAACGAAGACCAGGCTATCGGCGTCAACATTGTCAAAAAGGCGTTGGAAGCGCCGCTCCGTCAGATCGCGGAAAACGCCGGTGTCGAAAGCTCGATCGTTGTCGGCAAGCTTTTGGCTGAGAAGAACGCCGCGATCGGCTTCAACGCCCAGACTGAAGAATATGGCGACATGTTCAAGGCGGGCGTGATCGATCCGGCCAAGGTCGTCCGCTCGGCGCTGCAGAACGCCGCCTCCGTCGCGGGCCTCATCATCACCACTGAAGCCTCGATCGCGGAAGCGCCGAAGAAGGACAAAGCGCCGGCAATGCCCGCCGGCGCGGATATGGACTTCTGAGTCGCCAGTCAGAAGTCCGGGGCCGGGGGCAAAGGTGCGGGCAAGCGATTGTCCGCACCACCTCGGCTCACGCTTTAACCGAAGGCGAAAGGAGGAAGACAATTCTGGCCACTGCGCTCGCTATGTTGGCGCTCACAGCATTGCCAGGGCAGGCCGATACATCCACGCCAAGCGCAGCGTCTGAGCAAGTCAAGCCCGTGACCGATGCGGAAGAATTGACTGAGGATCACGCGGCGTCCGCGCCAAGCGCCGAGCCTGTGCCGGCAGAGAACAAAAAACCGACGGAGCAAGCCGCTATTCAAGCAGGCGCAGGTACGGAGCCGAAGCCCGGTCAGGCGGCGTTAAGTTCGGACGAGGGCGACATGTTCTTGGCCGAGAGCTGATGTCGTTCGACCAAGAGGCGTGGCGGCTCTCGGTGGATGCGCGCATTGCAGCGCTTGAGTCGGCGCTCACGGCGCTTGCCGTTATCAAAGGCAAAGATGCGCGTCGCGCCCTGGCCGCAGCTTTAGACAAGGCTGCGGAAAGCGCCCCGCCCGAGCGCGATCCCGCCCATCATGCGGCGATGCAGGTCGCGTTGCGCTCGCTTGCGGAAAGTCTGCGTCTTCCCGATCGAGCGACGGACGCGTGAAGGACACATAGGGCGCAAGCCCGCAAATAATCGCGTTCCGGCAAAGACTGTCCGTCAGTGAACGGTCAGCGACCCGATCATCGTATCGTTGTCTTCAATCGCAACCACATTGAGGAAGCGTTGCAGATCTGAAAACCGGTCGCGCCCAAAACTCTGGCGGGCTGGAGGTGGCGCCACGCCTCGATTTTTGCGAGGTCGAGATTGCTGACATCGACGTGGCGTGAATAACAGACTGAGTATTCGTCTGTCGTTTCTCGCAAGTACTCGATTGAGAATCGCATTGGTCGCCCTCGCCCACGTGAACCTATCGTATCTCCACTATCGACGCCAGCGGCGTCCCTCGTCCGCTGTTTACTCATTTCCCTCACTCTCGCGTTTTTCCAATGCAGATCCAGGCGCATCAATGCGTCAGGGATCGAAGCCCAAAGGGCCGAGACGCGCCCGTCTGATTACACCGCGCGGCTCGGTGCGCAGCACAAAGCCCGGCGCGCGCAAGCGCGCGACGCCCTGCCCCGCACCCCTACTTGATGTACCCGCCAACATATTGCGCCGCCTCTTCGTCGCGGACGACTTCAAGGGCGTTTGCTGGCAGTACGCGGGCTTGAATTGCTTCAATCTTGTCGGCCGGCGCGTTCAGCCATTCCTCGCAGGCGGCTTGATTGGCTAGAACAACGGGCATCGCCTTCGCGTGCACGGGCCGAACGAGTTCGTTCGCGTCGGTCGTCAGGAAACCGAACAGGACGTGGTCGCCCTCATTCGGCTCCTTCTTGGAGCCGTAATCGCCGTACCAGGTTCTATAGAGGCCGGCGAAATACATGATCCCCCGATCCCGCGGCGCAAACCAGCGGATCTGTTTCTTGCCTTTCGGTGAGGCGTCTTCGTACTCGCTGAACGCCGTAAATGGCACAATGCACCGATGCGCCACACCCAAGACGCTGCGCCAATGCGGGCTCTTCACATTGCGAATGTTGGTGACCGGCGCGCCGCCAATTTGCGGCGGCCCCGGCAAACCCCAGCGCATATTTAGCCATTCCAGTTCATCCGTCTGCTTACCGTCGATCCACCTTCTGCGGATGATCGGCGCCTGACTTTGGGAAAGACTTCAAGCACGGCATTGCCGAGCACAGGATTGATGCGGGCCTCGCTCCATTCGTCGAAGCCCCAATAGTCTCGTTCCTTCCCGGCTTTGCGGATGTCGGCGGCGTATCGATTGCACATGCACCGAAATCTAGAGCTTTGGCTCTCCGTACGCCAGCGGACGCGACTCACTCCCCCCGCCCGGGTTAGGTCTTGGGCGCAACAGGCGCGGAAAGCCACGCCTGCAAGACTTCCGTCCTTATGAGCGTGCGATTGCCCACCTTCACGGTCGGCAGTTTCCCCTCTCTGATCGCGCGCCAGACCGTCGTTCCGCCGACCCCCAGGGCAACCGCCGCCTCTTTTACCCCGTATGCAAGCTTCTCTGGCGGCGCCGCGATAACCGGCGGCGGCGCTGGCGGCGAAGGCGGCGGCTCGGGGGGCCCCTCCTTCTTGAACGGATAAAGCTGGATCTCCTCCCATAGATCGATCGCCGCGCGCAAATGTTGCGCCATCGCGCTGACGCGCGCGTCTCTGTGCTTCATCTGCGCCCTTTGAAAATCGCCCATACCTCTCATTGCGTTCCTCCTCAGCGATCATCGGAGCGCGCCCGTCTGCACGCCAGCCCCTCTCCCACAATCTTTGTGCGCACCGCCATGGCGCAGTTTGTGAAGTGCGGTGTCTTTCTCCCGACAACGCTCATTCAAGGGCGGAAGGGGGAATCCATGAAAGAGACGATCACCAAGCGTTACAACCGCCGGCGAAAGCTCGCGACCGCTCTCATTCTTGGCGCTATGGGCGCTGTTGTGGTCGAACCAACGCGCGCGCAAGATCTTCAGCAGACGAGTGATGCGCGCGTAGAGTTCAACATCGCGGCTCAGCCTCTCAGCACCGCCTTGAGCGAATTTGCACGGCAAGCTGGCGTCAACACTCTCTACTTCTCAGACGATCTGCGCGGCCTCTCTGCACCGCAGATCCGCGGCTCCTATACGCGCCAACAGGCGCTCGACCTCTTGCTCGCGGGTTCGGGCTATAATGCAGGCATAAGCGGCGGCAATCTCGTACTGGCGCAGGAGCAATCCTCCCGCCCCCAGCAACAGAGCGCCGCGAGCGGCGCTGAAACCAGCAGCGAAAACGAGCTTGTCGTCACCGGCACACGCATTCGCGGCGCTGTACCCTCAGGCGCGGATCTTCTCACGCTCGACCGCAGCGACATCGAACAGAGCGGCCGCAGCACCGTGCAGGACCTACTGCAGACCCTGCCCCAGGTCTTTCCCGGAAGCCAAGGCGAACTCACGCAACTCAACTCCACCGCGCCCGGACACAATATCGCCCTCGGCTCGACCGTGGACTTACGCGGCCTCGGATCGGACGCGACGCTGACCCTGCTCAACGGCCGACGCCTCGCGCCCGCGGGCCTCGGCAACTTTGTCGACATTTCCGCCATCCCTATGGCGGCCATCGAACGCGTCGAAGTGCTCGCAGACGGCGCATCGGCAACCTATGGCAGCGACGCGGTTGGCGGCGTGGTCAACATTCTGCTCCGACGCCATATGGAGCGTGCTGAAACCGCTGTGCGCTTCAGCATTGCTGACGGCATGGACGAAATTGGTTTCTCGCACGTCATGGGCGCCGATTGGGCGAAAGGCGCGCTGATTTCTGGGTACGACTATCGTCATCGTGACGCGCTGGCGGCCGTCGATCGCGATTATGCCGCGACCACCGATCTTACGCCCTCCGGCGGCTCGAACTTCTCTCGCTTCACCTCTGCGCCTGGAAACATCATCTTGGTCGGTTCAACCCCGGTGACGCTTGCAATTCCGAATGGGCAGAATGGACTCACGCTGACGGAAGCAGATTTGCTCGATGGCGCCGTCAACCTACAGAACGGCAATGAGGGGACATTCCTGTTGCCTGAACAGGAAAGCCATTCGGTCTTCTTGTCCCTCAACCAGAATATGACGCCAAACATCAGCTTCTTCTGGGATGTATTGGCGTCGCGGCGAGAGGCGCATGCGGAGAAGGCGCAATTGGGCGGCGTGGTGGCTGTGCCTGAGACGAATTACTACCGCCAGCAAAACGGCCTCTTCGCTGGCGACGGCACACTGTTCATGGCATATTTTTTCGGCGGTGATTTCGGGCCACTGACAACCGACACACGCTCGGACACGATCGCCACAACGGCTGGGGCGCAATTTGAATTCGGACGGGACTGGCAGATCGAAGCCAGCGTCTCCTATGGCGGCCACGTCGACAAGGTCGACAACACCAACATCGCCGATTCAAGCGCGCTCGCTTCTTCTCTTGCAAGCTCAGACCCAGCCATTGCCTTCAATCCGTTCGGCGGCGGCGGCGACACGCCGAGCGCAGCGCTAGCCGCTCTGACCATGCGCCAACACATCGACACCGATTCTGAACTCTTGAGCTACGCTTTGCGCGCCGATGGCGGCGTGTTCGATTTGCCCGGCGGGCGGGCGCGCGTCGCCATCGGCATCGAGCGGCGGCGCGAGACATTCAGCATCAACCGCGTAGAGATCTTCGGCTCGGGCCTCATCACCAATCCATTCACCCAAGCGCCGGGCGCGCGCACCACCGACGCCCTGTTTGCCGAAGCCTTCCTGCCGGTGCTTGATGACCTGTCGCTGTCGCTTTCGGTCCGGCGCGAAGATTCTTCGGACTTTGGCGACGCCACCACGCCCAAAATCGGCGTGCAATGGCGCCCGCTCTCGGAGCTCACGCTTCGCGCGACCTGGGGCCAATCGTTCAAGGCCCCGCAATTTGCGCAAATGCTCGGCGGCGTTGGCGCGTCGATTGGTTCGCTCCCTGGCTTCTTAGACCCTGACGCCACCAATGGTTCGACCGGCCTGTTGCAGATCCTCGGCGCCAATCGTGGGCTCGACCCCGAAGAGGCTGAAACATGGACCGCCGGATTTGAGTTCGCGCCATCGTGGCTGGAAGATTTCAAAATCTCCGCAACCTATTTCGATATCGAATTCTCTAACCGGATCGCGACCCCGGGTTTCATTCTCGATGCGTTCCAGAACCCCGATCAGTACCAGGGGTATTTCATCCGCAATCCAACGCCGCAACAAATCGCGGACTATCTCGCGTTCGCTGACGACATCTCGGGCGTGATCCCGCCCGACGGCATCGAAGTTATCTGGGACGAACGGCTAACCAATCTCGCTGCCCTGTACGTGCGCGGGGTTGATCTCTCCGTCTCTTACGCATTCCAAACCGACTGGGGCGTGCTCTCGATGTTCGCGAGCGCAAGCGGGCTGCTTCAGTTCTCACGTCAGAACAATCCTTCGCTCGCCAGCACTGAAGTGCTCGACACCATGCTCAATCCCGTTGACTGGCGGGCGCGGGCGGGCGTAGCGCTCGACGCCGGCTTATGGCGCGGCGCGCTCTCGCTGCAATACACGGACGCTTACCGCGACAATCTCAGCACGCCGATGCGCGAGATTGGCTCCTGGACGACTTTCGACGCGCGCGTGACGCGCAAGGTCGGACAAAACACCGATGGATCCGGCGCCGAAATCACCCTCGACATCCGTAATCTCACTGATGAGGATCCGCCGTTCGCCAACAACCCGATCGGCATGGGATTCGACACGCTAAACGCCTCCCCGGTGGGCCGCGTTGCCATGATCGAAGTGAGGCAGCGTTGGTAAGCCGCCTCACCTGCGCCGCTGCCTTGGCGGGGATCACCCTGCTCTTTTCCAGCCAGGCGGCGGCGCGCCCCCCAAGCGCGGAAGATCTCCTCGCGCTGATCGACCTCGGTGATTATCGCGGCGGGCTGACGATCTCGCCCGACGGCCAAACCCTCGCCGTGTTCGCCCGCGAAACCCGCGTGCGGGACAATTCCTATCGCTATCGCCTGCTCGTGATGCCGAGCGCGGGCGGATCGCCACGCCAGATCGCGGACGCGGGCGACATCATTCTGCGCGATACGCCGTATGGGCCCACAGGCGCCGCGGCGGACCGCGCGCCAGTTTGGTCACCCCACAGTCGCACGCTTGCTTACATCGCGGAACGCGATGGGCGCACAGAACTCTGGCGCGCCTCCCTCGACGGCGCGACCGCTCAAATGCTCGTCGAAAGGCCCGGTGACGTGCTTCGCTTTGCGTGGCTCGACGAGGGCCATCTCGTTGTGGAAACTGCTGCGCCACGCGCCGCCTTGAGCGCCGCCTCAGCACGCGCCGAGACCTATGGCTTCCGCCCCGACGATTATTTTACGCCTTACGCCAGCCTCAGGCCGCGCGCGATAGCCGATCCAGCACGCGTGCACATTGTCGTCAATGTAGTAACCCGCGCAGAGCGGGCGGCATCGCCGCATGAGAGCGAGCGCCTCAACGCCCGACCTCACCATCCTGCGCCGTCCAATGCGATCGCGCAGGATCGGGCTGGCGAGGCGACGGCCTGGATTGCGCCGCGGATCGCTGACGATCGCGCCTCTACGCCCGCGCTCGGCCTCTACTACGCCGCCGCCCCGGCCGGCGATGTCGCGATGTGTGATGATGCCGCTTGCAGCGGACGCATGCTCGGCGCATGGGTCTTCGCCGATCGTATTGTGTTTCGCCGCATGGAGGGACATGGTCAGGGTCTGACCGCACTTTACACATGGGACTGGCGCGCAAACACGGTCCGCCGCATCCGACGTGCGGACGAAGAATTGTTTGGCTGTGGCCGGGCCGCCGCTCGGCTAATATGCCTGCAGGAGAGTCCGCTACAGCCACGTCGTATTGTCTCGATTGATGTCGATACCGGCGAACTCGCTGAGCTTTACGATCCAAACCCCGGTTGGCGTGCATTCGAGCAGCCGCGCATAGAGACCATCGAGGTCAACGACGCATACGGCAACGCGTCTTTTGCCCATCTCGTCTTCCCGAGAAATTATCGAGCCGGCCGTCGTTATCCGGTCGTGGTGGTGCAGTACCGATCGCGCGGTTTTCTTCGGGGCGGTGTCGGCGGCGAGTATCCCATACTGCCGCTGGCTGGCCGCGGCTATCTCGTGCTGAGCGTTGATCGGCCCGAATGGCGCGGCGCCGAAGCGGCCCTATCCCCAGTTGAACTTGAGCAACGGACAGCTCTGGATAATTCCGAGAATTTGATGAAGCAGTCCGCGCTTGAGGCGATGCTGGCTGAGCTTGACCGACGCGGTCTCAGCGACCCTCGCCGCATCGGTATTACCGGACTCAGCGACGGCGCCGAGACGCTTTATTGGGCGATCACCAATTCAGATCTGTTCGCCGCAGCCGTCGTCAGCACCCAGCCAACGGACACCACAGCATGGACGCTTGGCTCGCGCGCGTTCCGCCAGGGCCTGTTGGACGAAGGCATGCGTGGTCCCGATGCCGAGGGCGACGATCCGTGGGCGGCCTGGTGGCGGCGAAACACGACAATACTGCATGCCGAGCAGATCCGAGCGCCCCTGCTCATGAACCTGGCGGAAAGCGAAGCCATAATGGGGTTTCCATTGGCCACGCGGCTCGACGAACTCCGCCATCCGGTCGACCTCTATGTCTATCCCGGCGCCTATCACATCAAATGGCGACCGGCTCAGCTTTTGGCAGCGCAAACCCGCGCCATGGATTGGCTGGATTTCTGGTTACGGGGCGTCGAACGCGCCGACCCCGACGACCCTGACCGCCTAGAGCGTTGGCGCAGCTTACGGGCCCGTAGCAGACACCGCTAAATCAGAGAGGGCGCGTTCACGCGCCTTCTCCAGGTTTCTGAGCCAACATTCGGCGGCGATAAGAGCGTAAAGTCCATCTGCCGCCATTCCGTCCTGCAGCCAGCCGCCCGCCAGCGCGTGCTGAAGTGCGGTAGAATCAACCACGCCGTTTTCGATGAGCTTTCCTCCGCACAGGATGTCGCGGATCCAAGCCTCGTTGGCCGCAAGCACGGCGGCAAAATAGCGCGTGGTTTCGCCCTTGGTGATGCGGCGCACGACATCAAGAGGGACAAGGTCCGCGAAGGCTGCGCGTGCGAGCGCACGCTCTTTGCCGCCCGCAACCATCACATAGGGCGGAATGCGCAGGCAGGCTTCGACAATCGGCTGCGAGAGCAAGAGCGGGTGCGTGCGTGCGCCGCCAGCAAGCGCGGCTTCATCAAAATAGCTAAGCGCCTGCAACAGCTGATGAACTCTCAGCGACCGCGCAGGCGTCCCCCATCGCAATTTGGCGAGCCACGCATGATCCTGCGGCGCCCTCATCACCGTTCTCCTCTATTTTGAGGACGCCCATGACGTCCGATTGCGGGGAAGCTGGCGATTTCAGCCGCGCCGCGCCGACCACCATCGCGGCAAACACATCCCAGACGGGGCGTCCGGTCAGCCGCGCGGTGTCGAGCGCGATTTGCATAAGCGCTTTGGGGCGCAGGCGATCGCAAACCGCATCCGCTGCGATCCAAGGCGTGCGGCTACGCTGGAAGAGATGATCGCCGCCCTGCCCCGACGTGACAAGGCTGACGCCAAGGTCGCCATAAAATGCGGTCAGATCGCGATTGCCCAGGCTGAGCACAGCAAGGGTCGGTTTGGGCGTTAAGGCCCCATCCAGGCAAAGCCCATAGTCTACACGGGCCGGATCGAAACGTAGCTCCTCGAGTTTCGTTCCGTTTGCAGCGGCCACCGCGTGCGCATAGCGGCGCTCATCCCCCTCAGGGCGCCTTCCCAATATTCCGTGACACATGTGATGTCCGCCTCGGTGTTGCTCCGTAGCAAGCCCAGCATGACAGATGAATCGAAACCGCCGGATAGCCGGAGAGCAACCCGCTGGTGCGGTCCGGCCCAGGCCTTTACGCTCGCATCGGCTGCATTGCGCAACGCCTGTTTGCCATCGGACCAATCCAGCGCCTTGTTCGCGCGTGCAAAACCGAACGGCGTCCAAGCCGCCTCCACTTTCAGGCCTTTCCGTGGATAGACCGCGCATTCTCCCGGCGCGAGTTCTTGAACGCCTTCAAGTCCGGTTCGCCGGCCAATAAAAGCGGGATAGCGCAAGAATCCGCGGATGAACCCGAGGTCGGCGCGGGTTTCGGGCGCCAGCCGAAGGAAATCCTCGGCATCGGAGAAGAAGATCCGCACGCCGTCGACCTCCGAGAAGAAGCACGAACGCGCGCCGCTTGGATCTCGAAGCACGCGCACAATGTCAAAGCCGCGATCAACCAGCACGGCGACATAGGCCCCCCACCGCTCGGCAATCCATGTTGGCGTGGGATCGACACGGGCCTCACATGGCGGTGACGGATCCGGTTCGCGCCCGAAACGCGCCCCGAAAACAAAGCCCATCCCATGCGGCAGAACCTCAATGGGCCCTGCTCCGCGATGCAGCAGCACAAGACCACGCCATTCGATGAGAGATGTGGCGCCGTCCCTTAGGCGCTCGGCAAGCGCACGCGACGCGCGCGCCTCATTGCGCTCTCCGGGTGTCCAGCGAAAGCCAATGAAAGCCACCTCTACACCCACGCTGATCGGCGTGAAAGACGCACAATGATCCGAGCTATCGCCAGCGAGCAAACCTTGCCACTCGATCCAACAATGGGCCGCAAATGGCGCGGTGCGCACGCCAAAGACGATGTCCGGTTTCAACCCACGCATCATCATGAAGCACGCCAGCGCCACGGCGTCGAACAGACAAACGCGCTGGCGCGGATACCAAGGTCTGAATTGCTCGAACACGCCGACCAAGTCTTGCGCATCCGCCTCTAGGTTCGCCGCTCGCGACTTGAGCACGGCCAGGCGAGCCAGCGTCAGATCCAATCTACGGCGCGCGAGCGATCTTTCTGCCCACCAGCATGCAGACGCGCATTGGCCTAATTCGAACAGGGACGCCCTATAATTGTCTGCTTGGATCAGCTTCCGCTCCGGCGCATCTTGACGTGGCGCGTCAAGCGCGCGCCTCACTCCAGCCGGCTCGATCAACCCCAATTCAATGAGCCGAGCGCCTCCCCCATGCGCACATTCCCCCTCCACAAGCCCTGCGATGGCCGGCGCCGTTTGCGCGGGGACGCTCCAATAACGGTCGCGTCGCAAATCAAGAAAGACGATGTAGCCGCCATCCCTGCATGCGCGCACATGTGCACTTAATTGGTAGGTTGTCATGGCGACGCCGCCGGGCGCCTCATCTGCGCCCGGCGCCCCTCACGAGTTCACATGTCGCGCATCTGCGGCAACACGAAGTTTTCTTTGAGAATCGGGTCCCAAATCCCGCGTGTGACGTCGCTCGCAGGACCGAGGTCGGTCACAATCTCTTCGTGATCCAGGTCATCGTAGTTTTCCATCGAAAATCTCCCAAGAAAGATCTGCGGCGCAAACGACAATGTCCGCGCCGCAGAGGGATGATCAGAAGTCGCGCGCTTGCGGCGTGACGAGGTTTTCCTTTTTCACGGGATCATAGATCCCTTGCGTCACTTCGGTCGCGGCGCCGAGATCAACGATGTCTTCTTGGCGTTCTGTATCTTCACGCATAGCACTCTCCATCCACCGCATCACCTTGCGGCGGATGACAGCTTGCCGCCGCGAACCAAGATTTGGCGGACTATCTGGCTAAAGATTTCGTTGGAAGTTTTTCAAAGGGCGATTAAGCGCCGTTGTTCGGCATCGCCTTGGCGTGCGCCGCACTTCGTATCAGCGCGCATTGGCTGATACGCCGCTCAAAGTATCTTCTCATTGCGCCCCCCGCCGAGGCGCCGCCACGGCCAAGCGCGGCGACTATTTTTCTGATCTCATCGGACGCGCCCGGAAGTATCTCTGCTTCAGCGCGAAGTGCGTTCACAAGCCTTTCGTCCGCGGATCGGCCGGCGCGGCGCGCCTCGGTGTTGGCGTCACGGTCAATATGGCCCATCAGCGTTAGGTACGCGCCCACGTAATCATTGTCGTTCAGCACGATTGGTGCGGACGAAGGCAAGTAAGATTGGAGCGCCCATTTTGTAAGCTGTTGGCGCCACTTATAGAGATCTCGCAACTCCCGCTCCGACCAAAACGCGACTTGATAAATCCGCGATGTGCTCAATCTCACGAGGCGCTCAGCGGCCAAAATTGCCAACGCATAGCGAACCGGCGTAGCGCTGACGCCAAACTGAGAGGAGAGCTTGTCAATGTCGAGGCGTTGGAGAACGACAAGTTCTCCTGACAAAATTGCCTGCTTGATCTCTTGATAGACGCGTTCGCCAGGACGCGGATCAAGCACCATCCTCGTCTCGCTCCTGGGCCTCGCCGTAATGGGCTTTAAGCTGAACCGCGATCTCCGGCGTCAACGCATCGACGTGCGGCGCAGGCCCGCGCGTATCGCGCAAATGGGCGATCGGATCTTGTCCTTCCCAGCCGCCCAGATTTGGTCGATGGATGCGATAGCCGATGAGGCGCTGCAGATCCTCAGGGAAAGACGCCGCCACCTCGCGCGGGTAAGCCAGAAATTGGTTCTCATAGGTCTTCAACCAGCCCAGGCAATAACTGACAATGATGCCTGTGCGCGGATACGGCGTCAGGTTTTGCCCCGCCCCGTGGGTAAGCGAGCCCAAAAAAAGCAGCGCCGAGCCGCGCTGCATCACACCAGCGACGCTGTCGGCCGGGTCAATGCTGCGGTCAAGCTCTTGACGATGGCTGCCGCGCCAGAGCCGGGTCGCGCCGTTCTCCTCTGTAAAATCGCTGACCGACCACATGACATTCAAGAGCCAGTGTTGGCCGTTCGTTGGCCAAGGCCACATCTCTTCGTCGCGGTGAGGCGCCTGCGGGCGCTCCTGTCCATGCACGCGCACCGCTTGGGTGAGATTGAGCTGGATGCAATCGCAATTGGGTAAAAGCAGCGCTTCAGCAATCGCCAAGATGTACGGATCCATGACAAGGTCGGCGACGCTGGGCGCTTTCGAGAGGAGCCCGCCGACGCGCGTCGTTTTCCAGCCGTAGAAATCGCCTTCGCAGCGCGGCGTCGCTTGGAGCCAGGGCTCAAGTTCATCGGCGAGCTTTTGACTACGCCGCGCGTCGAGCACATTTTCAAGCACAACGAACCCGTCACGCTCGAGCGTTTCGATATGGCTCAATTGTTTTGCGGCGAAGGGCAATACTTTCGTGTTCATGGCTTCCTCCGTTACGCGGCTTGAAGGAGATCGCCGCCCAGAAAGCGCGTCACAGGGCCATTGAGCCCGGCGCGCGCACGGACGCGGCGCAGACCGCGCTGGTCGATGGCAGCACTCATGGCGGTCAGCCGATCTCGGCCCGCGCGCTTTGAGGTTCCGAGGGGTTCAACCTCCCAGCCGGCGCGCAAAGCCAAGGGCGCGAGCGCTGCGTTGGCCACAAAGGTGACGCGCTCGACACCGAAGATGAGCGCGGTCTCCATGATCGCCGCGATCAGGCGCGCAAGCAGATCGTGCCTCGCCTCCCCGGCAGGCGTCTCGGGCGCGGGACAGAACCGTGTTGCTTCCCAAACTTCCGGCCCCTGCGGCACAGGACCATCGCACAGATGCGGAAAATGATCGCCCATGAGATGGGGCCGGTCGGTGCGCAACAAGCGCGCTGAACCGGTCACAGCCGCACGCGGCGCGACCGCTTCGATCAGATAGATCGCCTCGGGGCAATCATACGCGTCGATCTCTATGCCTGCGCTCTCTTGTAGCCGCCATTTCATCTGGTCGATGAACACGGTCTTGCGTTGGCGATGCATTTCCATCAGGGCGTGATGATAATTGCGCCGGTTCTCGGCAGTGATGATGTGGATCATAAGATCTCCGTCCGCGATATACGGTGGAGAGCTTGCCGATTTTGAGCTGATCCGAAATGGGCACGAACGTGCCTATTGACAAACGCAAAAAACTAAGGGGCCACGTCCTCCAATCGGATCTGGCCATCTTTCAGCGCCCGAACGAAGGCCTGCACCCGGCTGCCCACGCCGTACTTACCCATCGTGCGGCGTACAATATTGTGCACGGTGTGTTCGCTCAGGCCGAGGATGATCGCCATCGCGCCGTCGTCCTTGCCCTGCCCCAGCATTTGCACGCACTGCCGCTCGCGCGGGCTCAAGACGGGTTTGGCGGGCAGGGCCGCGAGACGCAGCCGCCGCGCGCTTTCATGCGCGTAGACGCCGTACCAAGTCGCCTTCTGCGCATCGAGTGGATCAATTCCATCGGGTCCAATGACCAGCGAACACGAGGCCGGCAATGCGTCGGGCGCGTGGATGGGAATCGTGATGCCATCGCCAAGGCCAGCTTCGGCCGCCTCGTTCAAAATCCGCACCTGATCGGCGCCAAGACCCGAACGAAACACCCGGTCGCTCCATTGAAACGGCAGGGATTGACGGCGCGCCCTCCAATAGACTGGGTCGCGTTTGGCGTAGTTTTTCTCACTGAAGCGTTCCAGCCAAGGGAGCGGATAATCGACCATCATCACCGCTTCGGCGGGCGGATTCAGTGGATCGACGTGCGATGCGCATGCGCCATAGCTGAAGCCGAGCGCGCGGATCTCGCGCATGAAGGCGGCGTGAAGCTCTTCAACACTTGTCGCGCGATCGCAGACCTCAGCGAACGCCCAATTGATGCGGGCATGCATGGGACGTTCCTCGTCCCAGCAACTTTAGATGGTAAAAACGCGTAGTGGCAAGCGGGAGCGTGAATAGAACGAGGCAAAACCCCGCAAAGAGTTTTGCGTGAACATCGTTTGAGCAATGTTCACCACATTCGCGAGCGATTTCGCCCTTCCGCCTTGGCCTGGCCTCAGGAAATAGGTTTGATTTGACCCGAAGCGATTGCGCGCGCCGCGGCCTGGATGCGTGTGCTCGCGCCCAAGCGTACACGCGCGCGTTCAATGTGACGCCGCACGGTGGCGACGCTTAGTCCCAGGCCACGCGCGATATCGGCGTCGACGAGACCGCTGGCGCAAAGCTCGAGGCATTGCCGCTCGCGCCGCTTTAGCTCCGCAAAACGGGGCGCTTCCGCAATACACATTTGGGTGGCGCGGTGATGCACGAGCACATTGATCAATTTACCGGCTGTATAGGCGCCTTCCGGCATATCCGGGTCGCTCGTCACCAGGGAAGCCGAGGCGCGACGCGGAAGCATGGACGCCAGCCCATGCGTGCGTCCATGTCGGAGGCCAAATTCGCGCGCCTCGTTGAGGATGCGGCGCTGGCGCCAAGACAGCGGCTGAAGAAATTCGGGATCGGTCCAAGCAAACTCGACGGTTCCCGCCTCCGCCGCGCGATACACCGGATCGACGAGGTGGTAACGCTGCGTCGAAAAATGAGCGATCCATTCGTCGGGGTAGTTCTGGAATACGTAGGCTGCGCGATCGGGACGCAGCGGGTCGGCATGTACGCCGAGAGCGACGAAGGTGAACCCCATCTCAACCAAATGCTCACGCCAAATGCTTTCGAGCTCGTCCAGCGTCGCGGCCGCATCGCACGCGGCGGCGAAGGAGATCATCTCGGCGCTGATGAGGCTTTCGCGCATGCAACCCGAAGTATAGCCGATTTCGCAAGCCGCACCACCTGCCATTCGCTGCCTTAATTGAGCACTTAACACCAACGGAGGTGATGAAACTCGCAGGCGAGTCGACGCTGATGGCGCGGCGCGCGTCGGAGAGTTGCAACATGTGGCGTCACTAGGAATTGAGCGAGACGCTTCCGGTCATGTGGGAGCGAAAACTCAATACGCGACTGATTTGGGCCGGCGCCGCCGCTCTGTCGATCAGCGTGCTCGCTGGCTTCGCGGCCACCCAAACGTGCGCAGGCACCTTCGGCTACCAGGCCGCGCTCGGCAAACCAGTTTTTGTTTTCGGTTCGACGCCGATCTATGCGCCCTTCTCGATCCTCACATGGTCAGAGCGCTGGGGCGCGCACTATCCGCGCGCCTTTGCTTTGCCGAAACTGATAGTCTTCCTCGGCTTCATGGCGAGCGCAATCTGTTTGCTGGTGGTGCTGAAATCGCCCCATCCCAGCCAACGGCCATTCGGCGTGAAGAGTTGGGGCGGGAGGAAAGATGCGCGCGAGGCCGGCCTCCTCGCAGAAGGCGGCATCATCATCGGCAAGTTCGACGGCGAGATCCTCGCTTATGATGGACCACATCACCTGCTGCTGACCGGCGGCACGCGCTCGGGCAAAACCCGTGGCAGCGTCATCCCGACCTTGCTCGCTTCGCCGAACTCTATCCTGGTGCTGGACCTCAAAGGCGAACTTCATTCCGGCGACGCCCGCGTCGCCTTCCCCGGCACCGCTGGCTGGCGCGCCAAACTCGGCCCGGTGCTCCGCTTTGCGCCGACCGATGCGATCTCAGACCGGCTCAATCTTCTGGATACGATCCGGCCGGGCGCACAAGAAGTGCGCGACGTTCAAAATCTCGTGGAACTCATCGCAGACCCTTACGGCGATGGGCGCTTCCAGGAATTTTGGGACCGCGCCGCCAAGCAAATTCTCGCCGGCCTCATCATCCACGTCGTTTATGCTGAGCCGGCGCCCAGCAAGACGCTCGCGCGCGTCTTCGAATTGCTGGCCCGTTTCGACGACACGGCTAAGCTGATGGAGGCGACGCTCCATCGCAAAAACGAAACGAGCGGCGAGCCTGAAACACACCCCGAGGTAAAACGCGCAGCGCACTCCTACGCTGCCTATCATGAGAAGCTCCGTGCCGGCATCAAGGCCACCGCCGAGAGCTATCTCGGGCTCTTCGCCGATCCGCTTGTACGCCAAAACACGGCGACCTCGACCTTCAGAATCTCCGACCTGATGTGCGCCGATACGCCGGTGACACTCTATCTTTGCTGGCCGCCGAACGACGCCAAGCGCGTGAAACCGCTCATCCGTCTCGTTTTTGGCGCTGTGCTTCGCGTTCTGATGGAGCATCAAGAGCGCGCCGCTGATGGCCGAAATAAAACACGCAATCTTCTGCTTCTGCTCGATGAATTTCCCCAACTCGGCAAGCTCGACCTGTTTGAGCAATCGATGGGCGCGATGGCGGGCTATGGCCTCCGCGCCTATCTCATCACCCAATCGCTGCACCAGGTCACGCAAGCCTATGGCCGCTATCACACGATTTTGGATAATTGCCAGATCGTCACCAGCTTTGCCGCAACCGATGTCGAAACAGCTGAGACGATCTCAAAACTTGCCGGCGACCTCTTCGAGATGCGCCCCCAAGAGACTTGGTCGGGCAGGCGCCAGCTGTTCGGGCTTGATCATCGCGCCATCACCTATCGCGAGGAGCGACGCCCGCTCTTGTTGCCCTCGGAGGTGCGACAGCTCAGCGAAGGCGAGGAGCTGATCTTTGTCACCGGCGCAAAACCGCTGCGCGCCGAGAAATTGCGCTACGATGAAGAGCCGATCTTCCGTGCGCGGCTGCTCCCTATCCCCGAGGAAGCGCAGCGCCCCGCACTGCCCTCGCCCTGGAGCGGCATCTCCTCACTCGGGTTCGCCCAGCGCCGCGCGCCAGATGCAGAACGCGTTGGCGCGATCGGCCGCGCGCTCAACACAAAAGCGCCGCTTCGGTCACGTCCGGCGCCCGAGCTGCAACAGGGCGACCTCTTGTCAGCGCTGGAGATGAACCTGCCGGAGGGAGGTCGCGACGCAGATTCTCGGCCCACTAGGAATGTCCGGGCTCAATCTGCCTCCCGTTTCACGCTGCGCCCGTCCTCCGAAGATCGAAGCAAAGAGGCCGAGTCATGAGCGCCAGGCCCAAAAAAAGATCACGATCTATCTCGAGCAAGATCTCGCGCGGGCGCTCGACTTGGAAGCTCGTCTTCGCGGCCTGCCGACCACGCGCGCGGCGGCCGATGCGATGCGGCGCGTCTTCCTTGATGAAAAGGATGAAGCGGTCGCCGATACGGTCAAGATGCGGCTCGACCGCCTCGAAAAGCGCGAAGTGGTGCGCGAGCGGGAGATCGCCATCGTCAAAGAGATGTTGCTTCTCTTCATTCGTGTCTGGCTAGAGCACACGCCGCCGCCACTGGAGGAAACACTCGACGCCACCCATGCCGTCGCGGAGCGGCGTTTTCAGTCCTTCCTCGAGCTTCTCGCCGAGAGCATGGCGCCTGGTCACACGCTCTTTCCCTACGCGGCCCATGGCCGCCGCGACGGGGCCGGCGCCGACCTCAATGGAGCGGCGGAATGAGTGTGATATCCCCTTCCCAAGAACGCGTCGTCGCCGAGCGGCGGCGTGCCGCCCTGCGAGGCGCTCTAGGATCAGCGTTGCAGGCCGCACTGGCCGATGATTCCGTCGTCGAAGTGCTGATCAATTGCGACGGCCAGATGCGCGTCGACCGCGTCGGCCGCGGCATTGAAACAACAGATACGCGCCTGAGTGTCGCGGAGCGCGAGACCGCCATTCGCTTGCTCGCGGCCGAAGCCTACGAAACCGTCACCGAAGAACATCCCTTCCTCGCCGCGACCCTCCCCGGCTCCGGCGCGCGGGTGCAGGCGCTCATCGCGCCCATCGTCAGCGCGCCGGTGTTGGCGATCCGAAAGCGCCCAAAGCTCATCTTGACGCTCGACGAATATGTGCGCGCGGGTATCGCCTCGCCAACACAGGCGGCGGAACTACGCCAGGCCATTGTTGCGCGACGCAACATCCTGGTCGCTGGCGGCACGGGCTCGGGCAAGACGACACTGCTCAATGCGCTATTGGCCGAACCCGCCTTTACCGCGTCACGCCTCCTCTTGCTCGAAGACACGGCCGAACTTCAGTGCGCCGGCTCCGATGTCGTGCACCTCCTCACCAAGCGCACGCATCCGCCAGTCTCGATGCGCGATCTCGTTCAGATGACGTTGCGCCTCCGGCCCGACCGAATAGTCGTTGGCGAAGTGCGCGACGGCGCCGCCTTAGAAGTCTTGAAGGCCTGGAACACCGGCCACCCTGGCGGCCTTTTGACCATCCACGCCAATTCCGCCGCCGACGCTCTGCAGCGGCTTGAAGATCTCTGCCTGGAAACTGGCGCCGCGCGCCCCGAGCGGCTCATCGCCTCGGCCGTCGACACTATCGTCTTCATGGCCCGCACGGCGGCAGGTCGCCGCATTGAAGAAATCATCAGCTGCAAAGGAGATCGGCGATGAATGCATCACGCGTGAGGTTCGTTGCGACCGGAGCCGTCATCGTTCTGACCCTCTCCGTAGCTGGCCCCGCCTTTGCCTCGGGCTCAGGCATGCCGTGGGAAGCGCCGCTGCAGCAGGTCGTGGACTCTATAACCGGTCCTGTCGCGCGCGCTGCGGCCGTCATCGCCATCATCATCTCGGGCGTCGGCATTATTTTCGGCGAAGGCGGCGGCGGCATCCGAAAACTCGCCTTTGTCGGGCTCGGCATCGCCATCATGTTCGCGGCGGTGTCATTCTTCCTCGGCTTCTTCGGATTCGCCGGCGGGGGCGGTGCTCTGATGCTCGAAGAGCCCGAAGGCTATCGCATTCCGCTGCGCACCTCGCTGACGCGCCCGCTGCTTCTGGGAGGGGTCCCGCGGACATTCGCGATCCTCAACGCCACCGTCGCTGCCGCCATCGCCTTTGGCTTGCAACAGCCGCTGATTGGGATTCCGCTCTGGGCGATCATACAGGGGGCCGGCGCCTACGCCTCGGCGCGCGATCCGTGGTTCTTGGACACCTGGCCGCGCGCCATGGCCAAGCCTTCCTATTTCGGCGTGTGAGGCGGGGATGATGGATCTGCGCCCCTATCGCCAGAATGGCGCCCGTCTGGCGGACTGGCTGCCCTGGGCTGGGCTTGTCGCCGATGGCGTCGTCATCAACAAGGACGGCGCCTTCCAACGCACCCTCACATTCCGCGGGCCCGATCTCGATCTGTCCACGCTCTCTGAATTGATGGGCGCCAGCGCCAGGCTCGACAATGCGTTCAAGCGCTTCGGGTCAGGCTGGTGCCTGCACGTGGAAGCGCGACGCTCGGAGACGAACGAGTATCCGATCAGCGACTGGCCCGACCCGCTCTCATGGCTCATCGACCAGGAACGCGCACAAGATTTCGCGGCTGCCGGGGGCCGCTTCGAGAGCGCCTATTATCTGACCCTGTCATGGCTTCCGCCAAGCGAAACGTCAGGAAAGTTCGAAGCCGCTCTGTTCGAAAGCGGCGCCTATTCGGCTTCGCTCGGCGTCGACTACAAGGCGAGCCTCGCTCGCTTTATTGAGGAGACACAAGCGTTCAAGGCGCTGCTTGACCTTGTCATGAACGAGGCTCGCTTTCTCGATGGCGCAGAGACGCTGACCTATCTCCATTCCTGCATTTCGGACCGCCCGCATGCGATCGCGGTCCCGCAGACGCCGTTCCACATTGACGAGCTCGTTTCCGATTCTGGTCTGGTCGGCGGCGTCGCGCCAAAACTGGGCGACCTTCACCTCAAAATATTGTCGGTGCGCGCCTATGTGAGCGAGACAGAACCTGGCCTTCTGGATGCGCTTAACCGTTTGGGCGTTCCCTATCGCTGGGTGACACGGGTGATGCCGCTCGACCGCGAGGAGGCGCGCGCCGAGATCGAGAAAATCCGAAAGCGTTGGTTTTCCAAGCGCAAAGGTATTCTGACGCTGTTGCGCGAAGCGCTCTATCGCGAAGAGGCCACGCTGCTGGACAACGACGCGACGGCGCAGGCCGAAGACGCCGATCTGGCTTTGCTGGACGTAAACGGCGAAAGCCGCAGGCGCCGCCTATGTGACGCTGACTATTACAATCGCCGATGCAAACGAGGCGATCGCGTTCGAGCGCATGCGCCAAATTCGCCAGATCGCCGACGGCATGGGGTTTGTCACCGCGCTCGAAACCATCAACGCGGTGGAGGCTTGGCTAGGCTCGCTACCGGGCCAGCCCTATGCCGATCTCAGGCGTCCGATCCTCTTGACGCCGTCGCTTGCTCATTTGTTGCCGCTCTCAGCCGTGTGGGCGGGCGAGCCTTACAACAAGCACCTGAACGGCCCGCCGCTCCTGATTGCAGCAACAGATGGAGCCACGCCTTTCCGGCTCAACCTTCATCATGGCGATGTCGGCCACACTTTGATCGTCGGCCCAACCGGCGCCGGTAAATCCGTTCTCTTGGGTCTCATCGCCGCGCAATGGCGCCGCTATGCCGGCGCACAGGTCTTCGTGCTCGACGCTGGGCGCTCGAGCCGCGCGCTGATGCTTGGTCTGGGCGGCGTCTTTGTCGATTTAATGCAGGAGGAGACGCAAGCCTCAATCAAGCTCCAGCCGCTCGCGGGGATCGATTGTGAAGCCGAACGCACATGGGCGCGCGACTGGCTGATCTCGCTTTTGCATCGCGCCAACATCGCCATCGATCCGCCGCGGCGAGAGGAAATCTGGGCTTCCCTCTCGGTGCTCGGGGCAAGACCGGCAAACGAGCGAACATTGTCGGTATTGTCCGCACTCATCCAGGACGGCGACATCCGCACAGCGCTCCAGCCCTTTACGCACGCCGGCCCATTGGGATGCCTCATCGACGCGGACGTGAACCACATCGCCGAGCAAGACGTGCAGGCCTTCGAAATGGGCGATCTGATGGGACACGCCGATGCGCTGGCGGCGGTGCTGCCCTGCCTGGTGCACGCGCTCGAAGCGCGCTTCGACGGGCGTCCTACCCTGCTCATTCTTGATGAAGCGTGGGCCTATCTGCGTGACGGCGCCTTCGCCAATCAAATCCAATCTTGGCTGAAGACGCTGCGCAAACGCAACGTCGTCGTCGTGTTCGCCACCCAAGAACTGGCCGATGTTGAAGCCAGTACAATCGCCGCCACTATTCTTGAAGCCTGCCCGACGCGCATCTTCCTCGCCAATGACCGCGCGCGCGAGCCGCGCACACGCGCCTTTTACGAAGGCCTCGGCCTCAACGCCCGCCAGATTGCCTTGATTGGGGAAGCGGCTCCCAAGCGGGACTATTACGTACAGACGCGCAGCGGCGCGCGGCTCATAGACTTGGCTCTCGGGCCGGCGGCGCTTGCCTTTCTCGGCGCCTCCAAACCTCAAGATCAGCGCGATATCGATGCAGTGCGCGCTGAGGCCGGCGCCTCCAGCTTCGCCGCGGCTTGGCTCGAACACAAGAACCTCGCCGATGCGGCGCTTGCTCTCCAACGCTTCGCCGCGACGGCTTCCCCCAACCTGCCCCTCCAAGCGCAAGGACTTCTCGCATGAAGCTCAAACCACGTCTTCTCACTGCCGCTTGTGCGCTCGCGCTCGCCTTCGGCGGCGCGCCCGCACGCGCCCAATGGGTCGTGATTGATCCGGCCAATCTGGCGCAGAGCATTTCGCAAGTGACGCATATGATCTCTCAGATCACCAACCAGATCGAACAGATCCGGCAACAATCGCAGATGCTGCAAAGTCTGAACCTGCAATTGTCGCCTGAATTGTCCACGTCGATCCAGCGGGCGCGCGCATTGCTCACAGAGGCCGAGGGCTTACGGCAGAACGCGCAATCTATCGCCAGAGACATGCGCGAACTCTATCCGGACGACACTGCCGCCTTCGATCTCGAGAGATTGCTCGGACAATCGGACCGCTGGCTCGAAGAAAGCCGCGCGAGCATGGAAACACTGATGACCATGAGCGCCGCCGCGAGCAGCGATGGGCTCCGCACCACAGACGCCGCACTGGCGCGCGCGCTGCAGGCCAGCGCCAGCGCCGAAGGTCAAACTTCTGCTGAACAAGCCACGGCTCAGACCATTGGCGTGCTTTCCGCGCAGATTGCGCAATTGCAAGCGCTTCAGGCGGCGCAAGCGCGCGCCATCGCCGCAGAGCGGCTTGAACGCATCTCGCGCGAAGAGCGCTCACGCGAGCTTCGCCGCCGCGCCTTTCCAACGGACGTTTCTCACGATGCGCCCGCCGCGCGTCCGCGCTTCTGATCGACATGAATACCGGCAGCGTCAATTCCTTTCTCGATCGCCTTCCTCGGTCTTGCCGATCGTGGATTTGGTCTAATTCAGGGCGATGTGGCGTTCGTTCTGAACGCGCTCATTGTCGTTTCGGTGACGCTCGCCGGCGCCATGTGGGCGCTGAAAGCTGAAGCGCCAATCGCCCCCTTCTTCCGCAAGGTGCTGTTCGTCGGCCTGTTTGCGTTTCTCGTGAACAATTGGAACGCGATCGCCGGCGCCATCAACCAATCTGGCGCTGCGCTTGGTTTGAAGGCGGGCGGCGGCGGCATGACCCTCGCGCAACTTCACGATCCCGCCCGCGTCGCGGTTCAGGGCAAAGAGCTCTTTGGCCGCGTCATGGACATGGGCGACGGCATGAACATCTTCACCGACTTCCTGACGCTCGCCACCATCCTGCTCGCGGGCGTCACTATTCTGATCGCCTTCTTTGTGCTGGCGCTGCAAATCTTTGTGCAACTCATCGCCTTTAAGCTTGGCTCGCTGGCGGCTTTCGTCGCGTTGCCCTGGGGTGTTTTCTCCGGCACCGCATGGGCTGCGGAGCGCCCGCTGGGCTGGGTCGCCGGTTCGGCGATCCGGCTCTTTCTTCTGGCCTTTGTCGCCAGCGTGGCCCTGAGTTTCGTTGCCGAATTGCCGCAAACAATGACGCTCGCCAATGGCGGGGTGCTTGATGTGCTGCTGTTTGGCCTCACCATCCTTGCGCTGTCATTCCTTGCGCCCGCGCTTGCAAGCGAAGTGATGCAAGGCAATCCGAGCCTTTCGGCCGCGCAGCCCATTCAGGGCGCGATGGCGGGCGCCGGCATGGCTGTTGGCGCTGCCGCAACCACGAAACTGCTGACCTCCGGCCGTGGCGGTCCCCGCGCCCGCCCTCCACGCGGACGCCATTCCAGTGGCGGCGCACGCCCACGGCCGAACTACGCGGCGATGCGTCCGAGGCAAAAGTCCTGACATGGAGAAATCAGGGTCATGACATTTCCATTCCGACGCCCTCCCCGTGCTTACGCGCCTGATGCGCCAGACACACCGTTTGCGCGCGCCCAGCAAGCATGGGACATGCGCATGGGCTCGGCCGTGCAGGCAGCTTTAACGTGGCGCTGGCTGGCATTCGGTCTTGGCGTGCTGGCCATCGTGCTCGCGGCCGGTCTTACCTTTGTGGCGTTGCAGAAGCGCACCTTCGTCCACGTCGTCGAAGTGAGCCCGCAAGGTCGCGTCCTCTCAGTGGAGCCGCTCTCCGGACGCCACACGCCGACCGACGCCCAGATCAGCTACTTCCTCGGCCATTTCGTCCGCCTGGTGCGCGAGATCCCAACCGATGGCGTGGTGCTGCGCCAGAACTGGTTCGCCGCTTACCGCTTCCTGACGCCGCAATCATCTCAGCACCTTAACGAAATCGCGCGTGAAGACGATCCGTTCGAACGTTTGGGCGCGACCGCGCGCACTGCTGTCATCACATCGGTTGTGCAGCGCTCGCAAGCGACTTGGCAGGTGAGTTGGATCGAAGCCACGCACGGGACCAATGCGCGTTCGGCGCAGAGCTTTACCGGGCTCTTCACCGTACGCGTCGAGCGCCCCCCGCAACGCGGATGCGCTGATGCACAACCCGCTTGGGCTCTTCATCACCGAATTTTCAATGTCGCCGGAAACGCCGGCCTCCTCATATTCGCGGGTGCGGCCATGAAGCGCGCCGCTCTTATCTGCCTCGTCTCCTGCTTTGCGGCTGCGACACACGCTCAGGCCCAGAGTCCGCGGGCGCCGACCCCGATTATAGCGCTCGCGGAGGCCAATTCCGAAGCACGACGCCGCCCTGACCCCGCCAATTTCACCGACGCCACGCAGGTCTACGATTATGCGCCTGGGGCTATCTTCGAAGTCTATGGGGCGCCTGGCTTTATCTCGACCCTTATGCTTGAACCCGGCGAGGCGATCGCCACTGTCGCGGCGGGCGACACGACGCGCTGGATGGTTGAACAGACAATTGGCGGCGACATCAGCAACGCGCGCGCCATGCTGCTCATTAAGCCCACGCGCGTCAACATCCGCACCAACATCGTGCTGGTCACCGATCGGCGCAGCTATTCCATCGAAGCGATCGCAACCAGCGGACAAACCTATTCCGCGCAGACAGCGTGGCGATATCCTGAAGAGGCGCACCAAGCACGTACGGAAGGTCCGACCGCGGCGGAGACGCTCCACTTCGGCTATCGCATCCGCACCGTACGCGGGCTCGATCCGCGCTGGCGACCCGTGCGTGTCTTTGACGACGGACGAAAGACCTACATTGAATTTCCGCCTGCCATGGCGACGAGCGAGGCGCCGCCGCTCTTCATCATCGAGAACGGCGAGGCCGGGCTGGTCAATTATCGAGTCTCCGGCGTCCGCTACGTGATCGATCGCCTCTTCGACATCGCCGAGCTTCGCTTAGGCGCAGAGCGCCCCGTGATCGTGCGCATTAGCCGCAACGACGCGGTTGCGCCGCGAACCACTCGCCGTGGGGGGCGACCATGACCGCCTCACAATCCAGCGCGAACGACAAAACACGCGCCTCGCTTGCGCCCGTCACCGCCATTCGCGCGGCGCCGCCAAAGCCACGGCGGCTCTCGCGCAAGACCTTGATGGCGGGCGCGCTCGGATTGGGCGCCCTCATCGCCTTCGCCCTCATCGGTGGGCTATCTGAACGCGACCAAGCTCCCGCGATGCGCGAGGATACCACGCCGAACCTTCAAATCGCCAATCCGCCCGAAAACATTCGCCGGGCGCCTGCGAACTACGATCTCGCAAATTTGCAGCCGCCCGAAGAGGGGCGGGATTACTTTGGGGCGATCACGCCCCTGCTGACACGACGATGGCGACGCGCGACGATCCTGGGCCCGCCATGTACGAGACAGCCCGCCCCTCGCCGCTTGAAACCGACGCGGAGGCGGCCCGCATATCCTCTATTCTCTTTTCACATGGCCGCGGCGCCGCTGGCGCGGCTGACGCGCGGAGTTTCAGTGAAACCGGCCAACGCGCCGCGTTCCTCAATGCTCAGCGCGGACGCGACGATGGCGTTCTCGACGCAACATACGCACCTCCCCGCTCGCCCTACACGATCCAGGCAGGCGCCACGATCTCCGCCGCGCTTATCACCGCGCTCAATTCCGACCAGCCCGGTCGCGTGATCGCGCAGGTGAGCGAGAATGTGTTCGACAGCGTTACGGGCGAGATATTGCTGATCCCGCAAGGCGCACGTCTGATTGGGTCCTACGACGCCGACACCGCTTATGGTGAGCGGCGTCTATTGGTGGTTTGGAACAGGCTCATCATGCCGAATGGGTGGTCGATCCCGCTGCGCGCGATGCCTGGCGCCGACGCCGCCGGCGGCGCCGGTCTGGGCGGCGAAGTTGATGCACACATTGGCCGCATCGTTGTGGCTTCGCTCATCTCCGCCGTGCTTGGCGTCGCCGCCAATGAAAGTGCAGACAAAGACCACGCGAGGCTATCGCAGAGCATTGGCGACGCCGCCGCCCAGCAAGCCGCGCAAACCGGATCGCGCATTGTCGATCGCGAATTGAACGTACGCCCGACCCTGCGCATACGCGCTGGCGCGCGCGTTCGGGTGCTCGTCAGTCAAGATATACAGCTGCGTCCTTACCCGCCGTGAAGAAACCGCGCGCGAAAGAAGGGCCCTTGCCGCAGCCCGATCTCTTTGGCGACGCCACTCAATTGACGGAGGCGTCCAGACAAACGTCGCCGCGCGCGCAAACCACGCCCCGATCTAACCGTCAAAGAATCGCCGCCCCGCCGCCTCTGCTGCTCAACGTCCGCGAAGCCGCCGCACGTCTGGGCCTTTCCAAGTCCACCTTGGATAAAATGCGTTGCGCCGGCAAAGGGCCGCGATACGTCAAATCGACGGATCGGGCGGTCCGGTACGACCCTGCCGATCTCGACGCTTGGATCGCTGCGCGGCGTAGCAAAATTACCATCGGGACGAATTAGGCGCGGGGTCGCTCGAGGCTCATGAAATCGTCTTCTTCGGCTTAAGCTTCTCCAAGCTCAACATAAGCGCGTCCAAGTCCGTCGCCGTGAGCGCCGCCGCCTCTGCCTTGGTGTAGAACGGCCTTGAGACTTCGACAAAAGACGCGCGGCGTGCGTTTTCGGTGTTGTTTGCAAAACTTGCACGATAAGCGCTTGGCAAGATCGGCGACGCGCCCCTCTGTCCCATAGAGCCGCACCAGCTCAATCGTTGTGAAGAGCGTGCCGCGCGCACATCCCGTACAGCCGAAATAGAGCCCGCTCAAACGACCGAGCTGGCCAAACTTTACCGGCGCCTTTTTCTTCGTAGCCCACGCGCCCCGCTCGCAATGCTGATCGCAACGTTCAGTCTCCTCGCAGAGACCTCTTGCATGCTCAACCAATTTGTGCTTGTTTTGTTCTCACATCTGGGGACCATTTGGCGCGCATCGATTGCAGGCCGAACACGTCGAGACATCAGCGCCCTTCTCTTCAACGCTTGAAGAAGGCGCGTCTCGCCATGAGCCGTCTCTATTTGACCGCGCGGGAATACGAAGCACTGCTAGAGAAGCAGAATGGCGCCTGTTGCGTCGACGATTGCGAAGAGACCGAAGGTCTGATCGCCGAGCACTCGACGCCGAACACATGGCGCCGCGCCAAGCCCGATCAACTCATGTGCAAAAGCTGCCACAAGATCAAGACGCTCAGGGACATCAAGGCGATCTGGAAGGTCAAACGGCTGAACGGCGCCGTGCTCTCCCAATACGAACGCCGGCGGCGCTACGGCTCTCAATTTGGCGCCCGCCCCTTTGGGCAAATTTCTGAGCTGTGTGGAAGTCAGCCATGGAAGCGTTAGTGGTCGGGGCCGCCATATTGATCGCGCTCGTGATGATCGACGCCAGCTATTGGCTCGCGGTCAGCTTAATCCGCTGGGCGCCGGTGCTTATCGTAGCAACGATTGCAGGATGGCTTGCCCAGCACCGCGGGCTTGCACCGCTGGAAGCACTCGCTCTTAGTGCGCTTGCAAGTGTGGTCGCGAGACATTTAAGCCGACGCACTGATCGGGCGCACAAGTGGTACGACTGATTAGTTGCCGCCTTCGCGGGCGCCCGACGCGCGCAGCGCATCGCCGATACGCCGTCCGCCGATCGTGCACGCCGCAATGACGCGATCATACGAAATCACGCGCCCGCTGCGGCCACGCGCGGCGACGCACTGGACGTGACGCCCAAGCGTCAATTGCTCCAACGCGATCTTCGCCGCCTGGCCCCCGTCAGCATGCAGTTCCGGTGCATCGAAATCAGCGAGCCTTACCTCGATCCAAGTCGCCGGATCGGAAGAATTGCCTACGCAGAGGCTATCGCCGTCGCCGACATAGCGCACTTGGCCGCTGAAGCTTTCTCCTGCCCGCCTGGGCAGCGCGCCTTCGCAAGGGTCAGCCCAAGCCACGGCAGGCAACGCCACAAAGCAGATAGCAATGAGCCAAAGGCGCATGCGAATCTCCTGAGGCCCGACCTTATCCCAGCTTCGCGCTTATCCACGCGCAAATCCTCACCGTGGGCATTCCTGTATCATTGTCGCGAGGGCGCCGATCTCCTTGGGCGCTCAAAGGTCGCAGCCCAGTCGACGGATGTTCGCTGGAACAGGTGGCGCATCCAAGCGCGTCAGTTGTCTTGGCTCCGTCGCTCTCTCCCGGGGAGCCGGAAGGGAAGAAAATGGCGGTCAATTCGAGCACTTCAAAGCGGAAAACGCGCGCGCGCAACAAAAAGCAGTCGACGCACGCGGCAAGATTGTCGCGCAGGCGGCTCATGCTTGTCGGTCCTGCGAAACCGCTATGGCGCGACACCAGTACGCCGGAAACATTTGCAGAGGCGCTCGATCTGCAGATGCGGCGGCATGACGAGACCTCGGACAAGCTCTGGCGAGCCATCATCCGCGACGGCGAAATCCTAGAGCCCTCGACGATCTCTGCTTGGCGGCGCGGAGTGAAGTCTCCGCGATTTGCTCAAAGCTTCATCTACTTGGCGCGAATTGAAGATCGATACGCCTTAGGCGAAGGTTACTTCCGGCCGCTCCTGCCACATCAGAGCCGCGCCACATGCTTTCAGAGTCTGAGATCAGTCACGGCCGCTGAGCAGCGGCGTCTCGCATGGCATCTCCCAAACGATTTCGCTTCCAGGTCATCTCGCGAGCGAGCCGAAATTCTGGAGTGGGTCCGCAGGGTTGTTGTTTCTGGCGCGACAGATTTTCGGTGCTTTCACGCAGAGGCGATCAAACACCCCTACGGTCTGCGCTTTACAGCCAGAATCCCGGACAATCCGGGCATTGCAACGCACTCTTTGGCGGCGCCACCCAGGCTAGCCAGTGAATTGGCTTCTCTGGTCGAATTCAAAACCTCGACACTTGCGCCCGCTGGCCTCCAGCGGCGCGGCGTGTGGGGTCCGGAGACAGCGGCGCAGAAGATTGAACACCTCAGTCTTTTCTTCGGCGCTCTGGCGGCTTGCCCTAACGGTCCTGTTCGCGGACGCGGCCTGCCAACCGAAACACTGTGCTTCGCCCTTCTTGTCCTTCCGTCGATTTGGGACTGGTACATTTGCTGGCGCGAAAGCCGCCGCGGCTTCTTCACCGCATGGGAGGTGGACATGCTCAGTCTGCTGGTGGGGCTAACCGCACCTGAAACCGGATGGCTGCGCCAAACGCCTTCATTGGCCGATGCGCTTACGCCAATCGAAGGTATCGTTACCGCTTCCGAAATCAAAGCACTTCGCGACAATTGGGGAGACGCCTGCACCACTGTTCGGGCGCACGCGCACAGGCGGATCAAAGAATTAGAGCGCGTCCTGCGTGTACACCGCGATCCCTTCGAGCCCATCCTGCCCGTACTTGAGTCTGCGAGCCCCCTCGGAGAATACAAGAAGATTGCGGATGAGATTCTGCGGTTGATGCCGTGTGGACGCGTTCATCCGAGGGGCCGCTGCGGAGGCGCTACGCGCGCTGTTGATGGTTCGGTTGGGACTTCATCTTGGCGTTCGGCAAAAGAACTTGCGTCAACTCCTCGTGAAGGCGAGAGGCGCCCAGGCGTCGAGCGAGCGTCGGCTGGAAGATTTGAAATGCGGAGAACTGCGTTGGTCTGATCGTGATAATGGCTGGGAAGTGTTCATTCCGTCCGTCAGCTTCAAGAATGCGGGTTCGTCCTTCTTCTCGGGGAAGCCGTTCCGGCTGCTGCTGCCAGATTTATGCGGACTTTACGTATGCATCGACCGCTACCTGTCGGGCGCGCGCCCCTTATTGCTCGCAACAGCGACCGATCCAGAGACCTTTTTTGTGAAGACAGTGAAACGATCAAGCAAAAATGCGGCCTACTCGCAGACAACGTTTTACGAGGCCTGGCGCTGGATGACGCAGCGCTATGGCATCTACAATCCATACACCAAACGTGGCGCCATCGCTGGCCTGCTTCCTCACGGCCCGCACAACGTCCGCGACGTGCTGGCCACGCACATTCTAAAGCAGACAGGATCGTTCGAGCAGGCCAGCTACGCGATACAGGACACCCCGGAAATTGTGGCAAAACACTACGCTCGATTCCTGCCCGAGAACAAAGCACACTTGGCGGCCCAAGTGCTGAATCGGGTCTGGCAGAACGCTTGATCCGGCGGCGATGCATACCCTCAGCCGAGATCAGCGCGTCGAACGGCTCCAGTTTCCTTCTTTCGCACGATCGACATCAGGTGCGCCTCCCACCGTTCGAGCGCTTCGCGCTTCTGAGGTTCGTAGTCGAAGCGGTTGTAAATCTTCGTCACCTGCGGGCCGGGCGGCGTGTGATTTAAGATACGACTGATGACGTCGCCAGAAACACCGATCTCCGCCATCATCGTCGCTCCGGTGCGACGCAGGTCATGCACGGTGAGATCGCCGGCGCCCACGTCTTCTCGCAGTCGAATAAATCCTCGCGTGAGCGCGTGACCTGTGGACGCAATCTGACGCTTCCGCCCAGCGAAGGCCTGATCGGTGCCGGTGTGCGAAAACCCCTCTTGCACGATCTGAAGCGCGAGGGGCGCAAGTGGAACGACCTGCGGCGACTTATTCTTCGTTCTGGCGCCGGGGATGGTCCAGCGCTTGGCGCCGAGATCGACTTCCGACCTGGAAAGCCCGGCCACCTCCCCGCGGCGCTGCAATGTGAGCAGCGCCAGTTGCAACGCCTGGGCCGTCGACCGTCCCTGTGGGTTGTTGGCCATATCTACAAGCCCCCACCAGACCAGCTTTAGTTCGTCATGGGTCGCCACGCGTTCCCGGCTTGCGATGCCGGGGCCTGGATAGCCTGCGAGCACGTTCCGCTCGATCAAGCCGCGCTGAAGCGCGAAGGCCATCAACCCCTTTAGGGCCGAACATGCGCCGCGCGCCGCCCCCGGGCGGCCAGAATCCTCAATCTCCTCGACGTAGCGGCGGACCTCATCCAGCGTGACCAGCTCAATGCTCTTTTTGCCGAATTTCGGGGTGACGTGGACCCGGATCGTCGATTGGAGGCGCACGATTGTGCAATCCCGCATCCGCCGCTGCGCGTCGGCTAGGTAGACCTCTAGCACCTTATCAACAGTGCGCTCGCGCCGAATGGCGTTTGTCCGTCTCGCCTCCTTGCGTTCCTTGGCGAGGTCGCGGCCCTCCAGGCGCGCGCCAGAGCGGACCTTTCCCGCATAGTCGCGAGCCGTCTCGGGAAGGACGCCTGGATAGTCGCCGAGCACAACTTCAGTAGGTGACGCGCCATCCGGCGTGTAGCGCACCGACCAGGTCTTGCGCCCTGATGGCATCACCATGATGCAAAGACCCGCCATCTCGGTGTCGAGAACGCGATAGCGCCGCCCCTCCGGTTGCAGGTCTTCGATCGCGACGCCGCGTCAATTTGAGCTTGTGATTGGATGGTCTTGGCAACTTATACGCTCCACCGGGTCCCACACATCCCGTTCCTGTCCCATTCGCTGCGTAGGGAGCCGTAGGGACAGAGAGGGCGTGGTAGGGGCAGCTAGCGAGAAAAACTCAAGCGCAACAAGACCATGCGCCGCACGCGCGGAAAAACCGCAAAACGCCGCAAAAATCCCGAAAATTACTCAACGTCAGCGAAGATCGATCGAATTTTTCAAGTGAACTCAAATGCTTTCGAGCGCGCGCGTTTGCATCCCATTCACGTCCCAATTGTGCGCGCGTGCTGTGCAGGGCTCGAAATTCGAGGCACATGTTTAATGTCACCGAGGACGCAGACATTGGCTATCGCCTCGCGCGCGCGCGCCGAATGCGGGATCATCGGCCCGCCAACCTGGGAGGAAGCGCCCGTCACGCTTCGCGCCTGGCTCAATCAGCGCACGCGCTGGGTCAAGGGCCACATGCAGACATGGCTTGTGCTGATGCGCAATCCGTTCCGATGCGCGCACGAGATGGGGCTGAAGGATTTCGCGGCAATGCAGCTGACCTTGGGCGGGGGCATCGCCGCTGCGTTCGTGCACGGGCCGCTGGCGGCGATCATTGCGTATGCGCTGATCTCGCCCGACAACGTGCTGGGTGCGGCGGGCTTTATCCTGGCGCTCGCCGGCTATTGCACCGCGATCTTCGCCGCGCTGACGGCAAGCGCGCTCTCCAATGACCTTGGCCATGCGCGCGCGGCGCTGACGATGCCGCTTTACTGGCCGCTGGCTTCGCTTGCGGCCTATCGTGCGCTGGGCGAATTGCTGCTGCGCCCGCACTATTGGCGCAAAACCGCGCACGGCCTTTCAACCCGCCAGCGCTTCGCGCATCCGCCGCCTCAGGCCAGCGCGGCGAGCGCCGCCTCCATCGCCGCGATCTCAGCTTCCGGCTGATCCCACGACACCACGAGCCGCGCCTCCTCGCCGCCGGGCGGGCCCCAATCGTAAAACTCAGCGCCCGCCGCGCGCAGCTTCGCAAGCCCCTCAGCGCCCGGCTTGATGAACACCTGATTGGTCTCCACCGGAACCGAAAGCCAAGGCTGCGCCGCCGCGCCCAGCCGCTGCGCAAACCCATTGGCGCGGCCCGCAAGCTTGAGCCACAGGCCATCCTCCAGATAGGCCAGCAATTGCGCCGCAACGTAGCGGCCTTTGGAATAAAGATGCCCGCCGCGCTTGCGGCGGCGCTCAATCTCCTCGGCGCGCGCTGGGTCAAAGCAGATGATCGCTTCGGCCGCCATCGCGCCGTTCTTGGTGGCGCCAAAGGAGAGAAGCTCAACACCGGCGCGCCAGGTGATGTCGGCCGGCGCGCAGCCGAGCGCTGCAACCGCCGCCGCAAAACGCGCGCCATCGACGTGAAAGCCAAGCCCCGCCGCGCGCGCGGCTTCGCCCAAAGCGGCCATCTCAGACGGCGTGTAGCACGCGCCGCGTTCACTCGATTGCGAAATCGAAAGCACAGAGGGCTTCACCGAATGGACGCCGCGCGCATGCCGCCCCGCCGCTTCTAAAACCGCCTCCGGCGTCACCTTCGCGCCCGCGCCCTGCATCAGCACCAGCTTGGCGCCCGCCGTATAAAATTCTGGCGCGCCGCCTTCATCGCAGGCGATATGCGCGCCTTCATGGCAAAGCACGGCGCCCCAAGGCGGGGTAAGCGCGGCAAGCGAAATCGCGTTGGCGGCCGTGCCTGTCGCCACAGTGAACACGCGCACCTCGCGTTCAAACAGCGCGCCAAACGCCGCATCGAGCGCGATCGACGCATCGTCGGCGCCATACGCGCGCGCTGCGCCTTCATTCACCGCGCTCATCGCTTTTAGGATTTCGGGCGCCACGGCTGCGGTGTTGTCCGATCTGAAATTCATGCCCCAGCAACCTTCCTCAACAGACGCGGCGCTTTTGTTCACGCAACTTTCGCGCGCGGAAACCAAATACGCCGATAGTGCGCCAAAATAATGCAAATTTCGCATGCGGGAACACGCTTGCTTTACGGACGCGGCTTATCGTTACCCCGTCATTAGCGATCAAGGCTGGGCCCGTGCAATCAATCTTCAACCGTGCGAACGCAGAACGCGCCACGGCGGAAATCTTCACAGGCGCGCATGCGCGCCTGTGGCTGATCGGTTTGCTGGCGGTTTGCGCCGCCGCGGCGGCCGGGCCGGCAATCGGCGCGATCTGGCTGGGCTGCGCCCTTTTCGTTGCCCACGCGCACAAAGCCATTAAAGCGCGCGCGCGCGGCCTTCGGCGCGCCTTGCCCACTTTTCGCTCGACATCGCCAGCCACGCGAGCCTTGCCGCAGCGCCCGCGATCGCTTGGTTTGCGCGCGTGGACATGGGCGAGCCGCTCGCCGTCGTCATGCTGGCGGCGCTGGCCGTGCAGGCCGCGTTTGCGGGCGGGCGTTCAGGCCGCGACGCGCTGATCGTCTGCGCGCCGTATTGGGCGCTTGGCTATGCGTTTTTGTTTGAAGCGACGGGCGATGGCGCGTTTGCGCCCGCGGCCATGGCCGCGCTCGTGGGCGCGTATGTTTTCCTCGCCACGCTGCAGCACGCCCGCCGGGCCGCCCATGCGCGCGATCAGGACGCCGAATGGCTGCGCCAGCTGAACATGACCTATGCCGAAACTGGCGCGGCCGCGTGGGAAATTGATTTTGAACATCAGCGCCTGATTGGCGCCGATAAGCTTGCAGCCCTGATCGGCCGCGACGTCAGCTATGACGACGTGATCACCGGCGCCATCGCCGCCCCCGCCGATCGCGCGCTGGCCAAGGAGGCGTTCGCGCCCATGCGAGGAGATCTGCGCCGCATCGCGGTGGAGCATCAGGTGCGCGGCGGCGATGTGTTTGTACGCCATCAAGGCTTTATGCGCGCGGGGCCCGATGGCGCGCCGCGCCGGCTCACATGCGTCACCCGCCTCTCGCGCAATGCCGCCGTCGGCGCGCAAAGCGCCGATCCCAACATGCTCAATGCGCTCGCCGCCGCGCAGAGCCAGGTGCTAAAAACGCTCAGCAACGAGCTTTCCACAACGCTTGGCGTTGAGCCGCCGGCGGAGAAATCATTCCGCGCGCAACTTGCCGCGCTGGTGGCGCGCACCGAAACGATTGAGCGCGGCGTCGATGCGCTCGCCCACGCGCGCCACGCCGCCGAGAGCGCCAACCTCGCCAAATCCCAGTTCTTGGCCAATATGAGCCACGAATTGCGCACGCCGCTGAACGCCATTATCGGCTACGCCGAAATGCTGCAGGAAGACGCCGAGGATCACGGCGATGACGCCGCCGTGCAAGATCTCAACCGCGTGCTGGCGGCCGCCAAACATTTGCTCTCCTTGCTCAACGAAATTCTCGATCTTTCCAAGATCGAAGCCGGCCGAATGGAAGTGACGCCCGCCGCCTTCGCGCCGCTTGAGATGCTGGAGGATCTGATCTCCACCTTCCGCCCGCTGGCCGAGCAGAACAACAACGTGCTGGTGCTCAGCTGCGATGGCGCGCCGATCGATGCGCTCACCGACGCAACAAAACTGCGCCAATGCGTGCTCAACCTGCTCTCAAACGCCTGCAAATTCACAAAGAACGGCCGCATTGAGGTTTCGCTTGAAACCGAGGCGAAGGGCGCGAGCCGGCATCTGTCGATCCGCGTGCGCGACACCGGCATCGGCATGTCGAAGGCGCATATGGCGCGGCTGTTTCAGCCATTCGTGCAGGCCGATCCGACCATCACGCAGCAATTTGGCGGCACCGGGCTTGGCCTCACCATCACGCGCCGGCTGGCGCAATTGCTCGGCGGGGAGATCGGTGTTGAAAGCGCGCTGGGCGCTGGCGCGACCTTCACGCTCACCATTCCGGCCGATTACGCCCACACAGCCGCAGCCTCAGGCGCGGCGGCGGAGGTGGACGAGGTGCAAGGCGCCGAAGGCAGCCCGCTTGTGCTGGTGATTGAAGATGAGCCGGATGCACGCGATCTTGCCGCACGGCGCTGACGCGCGCGGGCTTCCAGGTGCTTGGCGTGGGTGGCGGCGAAGCGGGGCTGGCCTTGGCGCGCAGCAAATCGCCGGCGCTGGTGCTGCTCGACATCTTCCTGCCCGATCGCTCGGGCTGGCGCGTGCTGCAAAGCCTCAAGCACGATCCGAAAACGGCGGACATTCCCGTCGTCGTGCTCTCGGTCAACGAAGACCGCGCGCACGCCATGGCGCTGGGCGCGGCCGAGCACATGGTCAAGCCCGCCGATCGCGACAAGCTCGCCGCCACCGTGATGCGCTACGCGCGCAAGCGCCCGCCGGAAACCAACGCGCCTGCGAGCGTAGCGACGTTGAGCTCCAAGAAACTGGCGGGCTGATCTTGGACCGCCGGCGTCCCCGCCGGTAGCCTGTTTCCCCAGGGTGCAGCGCGTACTGAAGAGCGCATGCCGGCGAGGACGCCGGCGGTCCAAGAGGCTAACGCGCCGCGTGCGCGGCCAGCACGCGCGCGACCACCTCCGTGACGCGCTTGCCCGTCGGGATGTGCAGAAACTCGTTCGGCCCATGCGCGTTCGAGTGCGGGCCAAGCACGCCGGTGATCACGAACTGCGCACGCGGGAATTTCTCGCCCAGCATGCCCATGAACGGGATCGAGCCGCCCTCGCCCATGAACGCCGCCGCTTGGCCGAATGACGCATGGCTTGCATCGTCGAGCGCGGCGGCGAGCCAAGGCGCTGTGGCCGGCGCATTCCAGCCCGAGCCTTCCTTTTCGCCATCGTATGTGACGCGCGCGCCATAAGGCGGATCGCTTTCCACGATCTCTTTCAGCTTGGCGCTGGCTTTCTTTGCGTCCGTCGTCGGGGGCACGCGCATGGAGAGCTTGGCTTCGGTGAAGGGGCGCAGCACGTTGCCGGCGTTTTGCGGCTCTGGCGCGCCGGCAAGGCCGGTGACGGAAAGCGCTGGGCGCCAAGTGCGGTTGAGGATGAGCTCTGCAAGATCGCTCCCGTTCGGCTTCATGCCGGCAACGAACGGAAACTTGGCGTAGACCTGATCGCCCAGCGCTTGGGCCGCGACTTTCGCTTGCGCCACGCGCTCCTCGGGGATCGGCGCCTTCAATTCGCTGACGATCACTTCGCCGGTTTCGATATTCTCCAGCCGCGCCAACACTTGGCGCAAAATGCGGAAGCTTGAGGGCACGACGCCGGACGCATCGCCCGAGTGCACGCCCTCGTCCAGCACATCCACGCGCAGCGTGCCGCCCACCATGCCGCGCAGCGAGGTCGTCACCCACAGCCGATCATAATCGCCGCAACCGCTATCGAGGCACACCACCAGCGAGACATCGCCAATGCGTTCGGCCAGCGCATCCATGTAAGCCGGCAGATCGGGCGAGCCGCTTTCTTCGCTGGCTTCGATCACGATCACCGCGCGCGCGTGCGGCACGTTCTGCTCGCGCAGCGCAAACAGCGCACCCAGCGCGCCGAACATCGCATAGCCATCATCGGCGCCGCCGCGGCCATAGAGCTTATCGCCCTCCATCACCGGCACCCACGGCCCCTTGCCTTCGGCCCAGCCGCTCATTTCCGGCTGCTTATCGAGGTGGCCGTAAAGCAAAACGGTTTCACCGCTTTTGGCCGAGCCTGGTACGTCGATGAAAATCAGCGGCGTGCGGCCGGGCAGACGCTCAACGCTCAGCGTTGCGCCCGGCAAGCGCGCGAGCCGTTCGTTCGCCCACGCGACGAAGAGATCGACCGCCTGATCCATATAGCCGTGCTCAACCCATTTCGGATCGAACGAGGGCGATTTATTCGGGATGGCGATGTATTCGACGAGCGTGGGCACGATCTCGTCATTCCAGATCGCATCGGTGTAGGCGCGCAGCGCCGGTTGGGATAGTTCGGCCATGAGGAGCAGCTCCTTTGCCGTTTACATAGCGCTGCGCGGCGCGCTGATCTAGGCCGCGTTCATGGTCAAAAGGTCGTAGGAGGCCACCACCTCGCCCGCGCGATTGGTGACCTTCACATCCCAGCGCACCTCGCCCTGATCGGGTTTGCGCAGGGTTTTATCCTTCACCGTGAGCGCGACCTGGATCGCCTCGCCGGGCTTGACCGGCTTCACAAAGCGCAGCGTGTCGAGCCCGTAATTGGCCAGCACCGGGCCCGGATCGGGATCGACAAAAAGCCCCGCGGCAAACGCAAGGATCAGATAGCCGTGCGCCACGCGCCCGCCGAACAGCGGATTGGCGGCGGCCGCCGCTTCATCCATGTGCGCGTAGAAAGTGTCGCCGGTGAAATGCGCAAAGTGCTCGATGTCATCGAGCGTGATCTCGCGCGATTTCGTTGTGAGCTGATAGCCGATCGGCAGATCGTGGAATCTGCGGCGGAACGGATGCTGCGCGGCCGCCTCAACCGGCGCGCCGGCCATGTAGCGCTGCGTGATGGCCGAAAGCACGCGCGGGCCGCCCTGCAGCGCGCTGCGCTGCATATAATGCTTCACGCCGCGTATCCCGCCCATCTCCTCCCCGCCCCCGGCGCGGCCGGGGCCGCCATGGATCATGTGCGGCATCGGCGAGCCGTGGCCGGTGCTTTCCTTCGCGCTATCGCGGTCGATAAAGGCGATGCGGCCATGGAAGGCGCCGGCGCCGAGCGTGACCGCTTCAGCGAACGCTGTGTCGTGACTAAACACGCTCATCACCAGCGAGCCCTTGCCGCGATTGGCGAGGGCGATGGCGTCCGCGCCATCCTTGTAGGGCATCAGCGTGGAGACGGGGCCGAAGGCTTCAACATCATGCGCCGCGCGCGCCTCCCACGGCGTTTCGCAACGCATCAGAACCGGCGCAAGGAAGGCGCCCTTCTCATTCACCGGCGCAGCGTCCGGATCACCGAACACGATGGCGCCATCCTGCGCCAATTCCGCAATTTTGGCGCGCACGTCGTTGCGCTGGCTCTGCCCGACAAGCGCGCCCATGCGCGTAGCCTCATCGCGCGGATCGCCGGGCGCGATTTTCTCAAGCCGCGCAATCAGCGCCGCCTGCGCCGCATCAAGCAAAGCGGCGGGAACCAGCGCGCGGCGGATGGCGGTGCATTTCTGCCCTGCCTTCACGCTCATTTCTTTGGCGACCTCTTTGATGAAGAGATCAAACTCAGGGCTATCGGGCGTTGCATCCGGCCCCAGCACCGACGCGTTAAGCGAATCCTGCTCGGCCACAAAGCGCACGCCTTCGCGCACGATCACGGGATGGGTTTTTCAGCTTAGCCGCCGTTTCAGCGGAGCCTGTGAAGGAGACGACATCCTGGCAGGTGAGATGCTCGAAGAGATCGCCGGTGGAGCCCACGATCAGCTGCAACGCGCCCGGCGGCAGCACGCCCGCTTCCAGCATGATGCGCACGGCCGCTTCGGTGAGATAGCTCGTGACGCTGGCCGGCTTCACGCGATCGCAGGCACGCCGGCGAGGAACGTGGGCGCGAGCTTTTCGAGCATGCCCCACACCGGAAAATTGAACGCATTGATATGCACCGCCGCGCCCTGCAGCGAGGTGTGCACATGCAAGCCCTGGAACGTGCCGCCGCGCGAGAGCGCTTCCACATCGCCGTCAATCAAGAGCTTGCCGTTTGGCAATTCGCGCCGGCCCTTGCCCTGATACACCGCGAACGTGCCGATGCCGCCGTCAATATCGATCCAGCTATCGGCCTTGGTGGCGCCTGTGTTGTAGCTCAGTTCGTAGAGCGCGTCTTTTTTTGCATTCAGCGCATCGGCCAGCGCTTTCAGCATCAGCGCGCGTTGATGGAATGTCAGCGCCCGCAGCGCGGGGCCGCCCTTCTCCGCGCAAAGCGCAGCATCGCGCCGAAATCGAGCCCCTGCGAGGAAGTGCGCGCCACCACCTCGCCGTCGATCGCCGATCGCAGTTCCGCCAATCCGCCCGCGCCGGCGATCCATTGGCCTTCGGCGTAATTCCGCAGCGTGATCGGCGCCATGCGTTCAGCTCCCTGTGAATTTCGGCGGGCGTTTTTCCATGAAGGCGCTGACGCCTTCGCGGTAGTCATTGGTCAGCCCCAACGCGCGCTGGGCGTCGCGCTCGATATCGAGTTGCGCATCGAAGGTGCGCGCGCCGGCTTCGCGAATTAGCTTTTTGATTTCCGCAAGGCCGCGCGTGGGCGCTGCTGCAAATTTCACCGCAAGCGCATCGACCTCGGCGCCGAGCTTATCGTCATCGACGCATTTCCAGATCAGCCCCCAAGCCTCAGCACGCTCCGCCGGCAAGGGCTCGGCCGTCAGCGCAAGCCCAAGCGCGCGCGCCTGGCCGGCAAGGCGCGGCAGCGTCCATGTGCCGCCGCTATCGGGCACAAGCCCAATATTGGCGAAGCTCTGAATGAATTTTGCACTGCGCGCCGCGATCACGATATCGCAGGCCAGCGCCACGTTCGCGCCCGCGCCAGCGGCCACGCCATTCACCGCGCAAATCACCGGCATCGGCAGCGCCGCAAGCCGGCGCATCAGCGGATTGTAGCGTTTTTCGATGGATTCCCCGAGATCAGGCGGGGCGCCATCCCCGCTCACCACGCGATCGGAAAGATCCTGCCCGGCGCAAAAACCACGCCCCGCGCCCGTCAGCACCAGCACCCGCGCCGCGCCCTCTTCCACCTCATCGAGCGCCGCCGCGATCTCGGCGTGCATTTGCACGGTAAAGCTGTTGAGGCGATCTGGCCTATTGAGCGTGAGGCGCGCAATGCGATCCTGCACAGCGAACACAATGGTCTCAAACGCCATTCTTGGGCTCCCTCTTTGCCGGTGGCCTAAGCCAGAACAAATGGTCGGTCAATTCACGAGGCGAGACGATGGACGATGCGGATGCCCTGGCCAGACAGGTCGCGGATGCGATGCTGGCGCGCGCGGGCGCCGGCCCCGCCTGGGGCGTGGTGATTGAAGAGGTGCGCCTCGGCTACGCCCGCGTGCGCATGCGCGTGCGCGCGGACATGATCAACGGCCACCGCACCGTGCATGGCGGCATGGTGTTCGCCCTGGCCGACACCGCCTTCGGCTACGCCTCCAACGGACGCAACGAAATCACCGTGGCGCAAAGCGCCAATATCAATTTCCTGGCGCCCGCGCACGAGGGCGAGGATCTGATCGCCGAGGCGCAGGAGTGCAGTCGCGCCGGCCGCAGCGCCGTGTGCCACGTCACCGTGCGCGCCGCCGACGGGCGCGTGATCGCTGAATTTACCGGGCTTTCCCGCACAATTGGCGGGTCGGTTATTTCTTGACCGCCCGGTCGGTTAATGCTACGCACGACGCCAGGGAGCCTCGCGCATGTATACGACCGACCTCTCTTTACAAAAAAAGGCGGAACACCTCGCCGAAGATCCCGCCCGCATCGCCGCCTTCGAGGCGCGCGTGGCCAATGATGAATTCATTGAGCCGAAAAGATTGGATGCCGGAGGCGTATCGCAAGACGCTGGTGCGGCAGATGTCGCAGCACGCGCACAGCGAAATCGTCGGCATGCTGCCGGAAGGCAATTGGATCACGCGCGCGCCGAATTTGCGGCGCAAGGCGATCCTGCTGGCCAAAGTGCAGGATGAAGGCGGGCACGGGCTTTATCTCTACGCCGCGGCGGAAACGCTGGGCACGTCGCGCGATGAAATGATCGAGGCGCTGCACAGCGGCAAAGCCAAATATTCCACGATCTTCAATTACCCGACGCTGACCTGGGCGGATATCGGCGCCATCGGCTGGCTGGTCGATGGCGCGGCGATCATGAACCAGGTGCCTTTGCAGCGCACATCATACGGCCCCTATGCGCGCGCCATGGTGCGCATCTGCAAGGAAGAAAGCTTCCATCAGCGCCAAGGCTACGAGATCATGATGCATCTCGCCGCCGGCGCGGCTGAGCAAAAGCGCATGGCGCAAGATGCGCTGAACCGCTGGTGGCAGCCATCTTTGATGATGTTCGGCCCGCCCGACGATCAAAGCCCGAATACTGAGCAAAGCATGCGCTGGCGCATCAAGCGCGACACCAATGATGCGCTGCGCCAGAAGTTCGTGGACATCACCGTCCCGCAGGCCGAGGCCATTGGCCTCACCGTGCCGGACCCCGAGCTGAAATGGAACGAGGCGCGCGGCTCTTACGATTTCGGCGCGGTGGATTGGGAAGAATTTAAAGCGGTGGTCAAAGGCCAAGGCCCGGTTGCGAAAGAGCGCATGGCCGCCCGCGTTAAAGCTTGGGAGGAAGGCGCATGGGTGCGTGACGCCGCGCGCGCCCATGCAGCCAAACGCGCCGCTGCAAAGCAAGCGGCGGAATAGAAGTGAGGCAATGGGCAGTAGGCAATAGGCAATAGGCAATTGAAATACCTCCCGTTGATCGCCCCCTATTGCCTACTGCCCACTGCCTATTGCCTACTCGCCAAGGAGCGAACGAAGTGAGCGACCCGTCACAAGAATGGCCCCTCTGGGAAGTGTTCGTGCGCGGCAAGGGCGGGCTTTCGCACCGCCATGTCGGCAGCGTGCACGCGGCGGATGCGCAAATGGCGCTGGCGCACGCGCGCGACACCTATACGCGCCGCATGGAGGGCGTGAGCCTTTGGGTGCTGCCCTCGGCTGAGATCACCGCGTCCGATCCGGGCGAAGCGGATGCGCTGTTCGCGCCGGCGGAAGATAAAGTCTACCGCCACCCGACATTCTACACGATCCCCGATCACATCAAGCACATCTGATGCACGCGCTCGCCACCCACGCGCTGCGCCTTGGCGATGATGCGCTGATCCTGGGCCAACGCCTGAGCGAATGGTGCGGCCATGCGCCGGCGCTGGAGATCGATCTTTCGCTCGCCAATATCGCGCTCGATTGCGTCGGCCAGGCCACGCATTTTTTGGCGCTCGCCGGCGCGCTTGAAGGCCAAGGCCGCGATGCGGACCGCCTCGCCTTCCACCGCGACGTAATGGATTTCACCAATTGCCTTTTGGTGGAGCAGCCCAACGGCGATTTTGCGCAAACCATCGCGCGGCAATTTTTCTTCGCGCACTATCAGCATCTCTTGTTCGAGCGCATGCAGGCTGTGCAAGACGAACGCTTTGCCGCCATCGCCGCAAAAGCCGTGAAGGAAACCGCCTACCACGCCAAACTCGCCGGCGAATGGGTCATCCGCCTGGGCGACGGCACGGAAGAGAGCCGCGCGCGCATGGAGCGCGGGCTCGATTGGATGTGGCGTTTCACCGGCGAATTGTTCGCGATGGACGAGATCGACAGCGCCGCGATCGACGCTGGCGCCGGCGTCGATAAGGCGGCGCTGCACCCGCTTTGGGACGCACGCATCGGCGCTGTGCTGGCGGAAGCGGGCCTTGCCCCGCCCGCGCCGCATCGCCCCGTGCTCGGCGGGCGTATCGGGCGCCACAGCGAACACCTCGGCCACCTCATCAGCGACATGCAATTCCTCCAGCGCGCCTACCCCGGCGCGACATGGTGAGCGCGCAAACTTGGACCGCCGGCGCCTCGCCGGCGAGGGCGCCGGCGGTCCAAGAACTGCGCGCCATTCTCGCAGGCGTGCCCGATCCAGAAATCCCGGCCGTGTCCGTCATCGATCTCGGCATCGTGCGCGCGATCGAAGCGCAGCGCGTTGTGATCACGCCGACCTATACCGGCTGCCCCGCCACGCTGGCGATTGAGCAATCCATCCGCGCAGCGCTTGATTCAGCAGGGCTTGCGGATGTCGCAATCGAAACCGCGCTCTCCCCGCCCTGGTCAACCGATTGGATCAGCGATGAGGGCCGCGAAAAACTGCGCGCCTACGGCATCGCGCCGCCGCCAAAGGGCGCCGCCGCCGCTTCGCTCAAAAACGAAACGCAGGCTGAATGCCCGCGCTGCGGCTCGCAAAACACCGAAGAAATTTCCCGCTTCGGCTCCACGCCCTGCAAAGCGCTGTGGCGTTGCCTTGCCTGCGCGGAGCCGTTTGATCGCTTCAAGTGCCATTAAGATGAGCCACGATTTTTACAAACTGCGCGTCATCGAGATAAAGCGCGAAACGCCGGATGCGGTGTCGGTGCGCCTTGAAGCGCCCGCCGCCGCGCGCGCGGCTTTCGCCTTCAAGGCCGGCCAGCACCTCACCTTCCGCAAGGAGATCGGCGGCGAGGATGTACGGCGCAATTATTCGCTCTGCGTTTCGCCCAGCGAAGGGGCGTTGAAAATCGGCGTGAAGAAGATCGCGGGCGGGGCGTTTTCCACCTGGGTGAACGATGCGCTCAAGCCCGGCGACGAGATCGACGCCATGGCCCCGCACGGCGGCTTCTGCTGGCCGTTCGCGCCGGATGCGCGCAATCATTATGTGGCCTTCGCGGGCGGATCGGGCATCACGCCGATCCTCTCGCTGATGAAAACAGCGCTGGAAACCGCGCCGCACAGCCGCTTTACGCTTTTTTACGGCAACCGCACCTCCCCCGGCATCATGTTCCTGGAGGAGATCGCCGCGCTGAAGGATCGCTACATCGATCGGCTCGCGGTTTTTCATTTCCTGGAAGATGAGGAAGAAGAAATCGCCCTCTTCAATGGCCGGCTTGATCGCGCCAAGATCGATGAGGCGCTCACCCTGCTGGCGCCCGCTCACGCGCACGCCTATTTCATCTGCGGCCCCGACCCGATGATGGATGCGGCCGAAGCGGCGCTGCTGGCGCGCGGCGTCGATAAATCGCGCATCCTGATCGAGCGTTTCACCACCGGGCCTTTATCGGAAGCGCAAGCCGCCGCCGCGCGCGCGCTCGAAGCCAAAGCCGCCGGCCTCAGAATGAGCGTGACGCTGAATGGCCGGCGCATGAGCGTCACCTTCGATCCGGCGCATCATTCGATCCTCGATAATGTGCGCGCCGCGGGCCTTGCCGCGCCCTTCGCCTGCAAAGGCGGGGTCTGCGCCACCTGCCGCGCCAAGGTGATTGCCGGCGAAGTGCAGATGCAGCGCAATTATGGGCTTTCTGATGCAGAGGTCGCAGAAGGCTACGTGCTCACCTGCCAAGCCACGCCCGTGAGCGAAGGCGTTGCGCTGACGTACGATTCCTAAAGCTGGCGCTTAAGGTTAGCTGTTGGCCGCAGCGCTGACCATCCATCCGACGCCATAGAGCGCTGTGCTTAGCGCCGAAACCCAAAGCACGGACAGCGCAAACACGTGCGCCGCCAAGCGAAAGGAGTGTTTGACTCTTCGCGCACGCAAGATTGCCCGGTATCCAGCGAAGGCGGCGGGAACGAGAAGCCACATCGGAAACGAGAGGTATCCAAATACGGCGCTGACGCAAACAAGCGCCAATAATATCTGCCCGCCATTCATTGCGGCGCCGCCTTGCCGATGCCGGCAAGGGTCGTATCCACCGCCATATCCGCCAGCCGCTGCGGCGCCACCACGCCATCGGCGTCAAACCAGGTGTGCGTCCAATTGATCGCGCCGAAAAACAGCATGGCGGCGGCGAAGCTCTCGCCGCTTTTTTCTTCAGCCCCGGCGCGATCTCCATCAGCAGGGCCCGCACCGCCTCGATCAGCCCGCGCTGCACCGCGACGATCTCCGCGCGCCGCGCCTTGGGCAGATGATCGAGATCGTTGAGCAGCACTTTGTGCCGATCCGCCGCATCCACGTAGAGCGCCATAAAACGCTGCGCCAATGTGCGCAGCCGCGCCGCCGCCGGCGCCTTGGCCGCGCTTGCTTCCGCCGCCGCGCTTTCGAGCGCGCGCACATGGCTGATCATCACTTCGTAGAGGATGTCCTCTTTCGAGGGGAAATAATGATAGATGGCTGATTTCGAGACATCGCACGCCACCGCCAGATCCGCCACCGAGGCGCCCAGAAAGCCGCGCCGCGCGTAAAGCCGCGCCGCCTGCGCGACAATATCGGCGCGCCTTTGATCGTAATCTGCTGCTTGCGTCCGCGCCATCATGCACCCCGCGCAAACCTAGTTAGCGCGGCAAGGGCGGTCAAACGCGCGGCCCCTATTCGGCCTCCCGCGCCTGTGGGGGCGCGGAGGCCGGGGCCGCCCCAGCTTTGGCGGGAGGCGGAGGCGGCCATGCGCGCCAGGGGGCCCAGCGCGCATGCCAAAGCCGCTGCAACCGCTGTGCCATTTTGAACAATGCGAACACTGTGTTGACGCCCGCGCGGGGGTTCTCGCCGCATCTCGACCCTTGCGCCGCCCGCCAAAGCCGCTATCTCTCTGCCCCCTCGCGGGCGTAGTTCAGAGGTAGAACGTCAGCTTCCCAAGCTGAATGTCAGGGGTTCGATTCCCCTCGCCCGCTCCAGCCTTACGCCGCCAGCGCGTCCGCCTCTTTAAACAGCGCTTCCAGCGCCCTTCGCACTTGGGCGGGGTCGGTTAAGGTGCAGATGGCTTTGCGGGCTTCGCGCGCGGCGGGGCCGAGTTCGGCATCAATGGTCCAGGCGATGTGTTTGCGGGCGATGCGCAGGCCAAGGCCCTCATCGTAAAACGCCAGCGAATCCTCATAGAGCGCCAGCAAGGAGCCCAGCATCCGCGCGCGCGGCGGCGGCTTGGCTTCACCGCCCTCGCGCAGCGCACGCTCGATCGCGGCGGGCAGCCAAGGCTTGCCCTGCGCGCCGCGCCCGATCATCACGCCCGCCGCGCCCGATTGCGCCAAGGCGGCGCGCGCATCGGCGGCGCTGGCGATGTCGCCATTGGCGATCACCGGGATCGACACAGCCTCCACCACCGCGCCGATCGCGCGCCAATCGGCGGCGCCGGTGTAGAATTGCTTGCGCGTGCGCCCATGGATGGTGATCATCGCCACGCCTGCGCGTTCGGCGCGCGCGGCGATCTCGGCGGCGTTGAGGCTGTCATGATCCCAGCCCAGGCGCATCTTCAGCGTCACCGGCAGCGCGGTGGCGCGCACAGTCGCCTCTATAAGTTTGAGCGCCAGATCCGGGTCGCGCATCAGCGCCGAGCCGCAGAGGCCCGAGGTCACGCTTTTGGCCGGGCAGCCCATATTTATGTCGATCACCGCAGCGCCGGCTTCCTCAGCCAAACGCGCGCCTTCGGCCATCCAGGCCGGCTCGCGCCCGGCCAATTGCACCACCAGCGGCGCAATCACGCCCGCCCCCGCCGCGCGCCGCACCATGTCGATCCGCGCCCGCGCCAGCTGATCGGAGGCCACCATCTCGGACACGCAATAGCGCCCGCCAAAGGCTTTCACCTGGCGGCGGAAGGGGATGTCCGTCACCCCCGCCATCGGCGCGAGCGAAACAAGCGGAGGGCTTTCGCCCGGATGGAACACACGCAGCTCCTGCTAAGAGGCGCCCTCTTAGCATTAGGCTTCAGGCCGCGTCATCGCCGTTAGGCGCTTAAGCGATCAGCCCGAAAAGAAAGTTCACCACCGTCGCCGCGCAGACCAGCGCGCCAATGCCGCCGAGCAGATAGAGGCTGGGGTGAAGCGGTTTAGACTCGCGCGCGCTTGCGTGCTTTCTCGCGCGACGGTGTCGAAATCAATCGAAGCCATGGCGTTTTCCCTATGTGAGCGCGCTGCCGCTGCGTGGCGGAAGCGTCGTTCTGCATAGAGTGTAGCCCGTATTCCGCGTTTGGCTAGGGCGCAGCGCGCGCCTTCGCACGCGCACAATCTGGCTTAGCGGCCGCGCAGCTCGTCGCTCGGCGCTTCGCCAGCTTGCGGGCCTTCCACGCCCAGCGCGCCGACAGCCGCCAGCATGCGCCGCTCGGCCACCACCAGATCGCGCTCGGCTTGCGCCGCCGCGATCCGCGCGGCCAGCAAATCCGCTTCCTGATCAAGCACCTCGACCGTGGAGCGCAGGCCGGTTTCCTGCTCAAGCCGCACGCCTTCATAGGCAAGCTCTGCCGCTTCAACTTGCTCCTGCGCCGATCGCATGGCCGCGCGCGCGCTGGCCAGGCCCGTCCAGGCGTTGGTCACGGTTTCCTGCACGCTGCAGCTGCACGGCGGCGAGATCGAGATTGGCGGCTGAGCGCAAGGCGCGCTGCTGGCGCGTGCGCGATTGGATCGCCCCGCCCTGGAAGATCGGCACGGTGACGCGCAGACCCACCGTATCGCTGCTCGATTCCGAGGTGGAATCGTTGAAATCAGCGCCGACATTGTGCCCCGCTTCCAGCGTCACGCGCAGCCGCCCTTGCGCGGCGGCGGACGATACTGCGGCGTCCGCCTGTTCGGTCGCGGCCACGGCCGCACGCAGAAGCGGGCTTTGCGTGCCGGCGAGTTGCAGCGCCCCATCCAGATCGGAGGGCAAGCCCGCCGCCGCCATCGGCGCCTCAAGCCGCGAAGGCGGGCGCGACAAGCCGCTGATACGCCTGCACCGATGCAGCCAGGGCGCCTTGGGCCTGCACCAATTGCGTGCGCGCTTGGGCAAGCCGCGCCTGCGATTGGGCCACATCCGTGCGCGTGACGACGCCGGCGTCAAACTGCGCCTGCGCATATTCGTAAAGCGTGGAGAGATTGGACACCGTGGTTTCGCGCGCGGCCACCACCGCGTGCGCCTGGCGCACGTCCGCATAGGCGCTTGTCACGTCCAGCAGCAATTGCTGCAATGCAGAATCGTAATTGGCGACAGCGCCGCGGATCTGCGCGCGCGCGCCGCGCGTGGAGGCGGCCACGCGCCCGCTATCGAACAAAAGCTGCGAGGCGCTCGCCCCGGCTGACCAGTTTTCCTGCCGATCGCCTTCCAGCGCGGGGTTATCGCTATCGCGACGCTGCGCGTGGCCGAGCCTGAGAGCGAAATTTGCGGCAGCATCTCCGCCCACGCTTGCGGCAGCGCCTCGCGCGTGGCGTTGAGGCGCTGGCGCTGGGCGGCGAGCGTTGGGTTTGAATCAAGCGCAGCAGCTTGCGCTTCGGGCAGCGTATCGGCCGCCGCGGGCATCGCCACGCAAAGCGCCAGCAGCGAAACGGCAAGGGTGCGCATCTGTTTCATCCTCATTCGCGCCGCAACGCTTCGATTGGGTCAAGCTGGGCCGCCCGCCACGCCGGGTAAGCGCCAAACATGACGCCCACGAGCCCGGAGAAGCCGATGGCCAGAATCGCGTTCTGCGGTGCGATCACCAAAGGCAAATTGAATAAAGACGTCATTAACCACGCGCCCAAAATCCCGAGCACAAGGCCAACCACCCCGCCCGCGATCGATAGCGTGACCGCTTCTAATCCGAACTGGTGCAGAATGTCGCTTTGACGGGCGCCTAAAGCCTTGCGCAGCCCGATCTCCCGCGTGCGTTCTGTCACCGAAACCAGCATGATGTTCATGATCCCGATGCCGCCCACCAGCAGCGATACGGCGGAAATGCCGCCGAGCAGATAGGTGAACACTTGTGTCGTCTGTGCGGCGGCTTCGGTGATCGAGCTGAGATTTTGCACGGTGAAATCTTCTTCGCCCTCCTGCACGCGATGGCGCTGGCGCAGCACTTCGGACACCTCGCGCTCCACCGCCGGCAGCACGCTATCGCTCACCGCCTTCACCGAAATCTGGCTCACCGTATCGGCCCTGCGCTGGCGGCCGGAGATGCGGCGTTTGACAGTCGTCAAAGGCGCAAGCACGATATCGTCCTGATCGGCGCCAAAGCCCGATTGGCCTTTGGCTTCAAAACGCCAATCACCTCAAACGTGCCGCCATTCATGCGCACGGTTTCACCGACCGGGTCGAAATTCGGAAACAATTCGTTCGCCACCGTCGCGCCCAGCACGACAACGCGGCGCGCTTGGCGTTCTTCTGACTCATCGAACATGCGCCCGCTGGCGATGGTCCAATCGCGGGCGATGAGATAATCGGGCGTCACCCCCTCCACTTGCGGGTTCCAATTGAGCCCGCCGGCGATCACTTGCGTGCGCGCACGCTGCGTCGGCGCCACAACGGCGACGCCCTCAATCTCTTTCAGCGCTTCGGCGTCCCCGGTGGTGAGCGAATCCCAGCCCATGCCGGTTTGCGCGCGCACATTGCCCGTGCGCGTAGGGCTCGGCACCACGATCAGCAGATTTGAGCCAAGGCTGGCGATCGAAGCGCTCCACTTGCGCCTGCGCGCCCGAGCCAAGCGCCACCATCGCCACCACCGACGCCACGCCGATAATCACGCCCAGCGCCGTCAGCGCCGAGCGCATCGGGTTGGCGCGCAACGCCCGCCCCGCGCTGGCGACGAGATCAGAGGTGCGCATCATGCCGCGGTCCTCACATTCTGTTTGTCGGAAACGATTTTGCCGTCGCGCATCTCAATCGTGCGCTTGGCGCGCGCGGCGACGTCATGGTCGTGCGTGACGAGCACGATGGTGACGCCCTCGTGATTGAGTTCATCAAACAGCGCCATGATGTCCTTGCCGGTTTGCGTATCGAGCGCGCCGGTGGGCTCATCGCCCAGCAACAGCGCGGGCCGCCCCGCCAGCGCGCGCGCAATCGCCACGCGCTGCTGCTGGCCGCCCGAAAGCTGGTTTGGCCGGTGATCCATGCGCTTGCCAAGGCCCACGCGATCGAGCAATTCGGCCGCGCGCGCCACGCGCTCCTTGGGATCCACGCCCGCATAAATCATCGGCAGCTCGACATTCTCCAGCGCGGTTTGCCGCGCCAGCAGATTGAAGCTCTGAAACACAAACCCAATGGTGCGATTGCGGAAGGTCGCAAGGCCCGTATCATCGAGCGCGCCGATATCGGCGCCGTCGATCACGATGGAGCCGCCGCTGGGTTTATCGAGCCCGCCAATGATGTTCATCAGCGTGGATTTGCCTGAGCCTGACGGGCCCACGATGGCGCAATAATCGCCACGCGGGATCACAAAGCTCACGCCATCGAGCGCATGCACGGTCTCATCGCCCATGCGGTAGAGCTTTGTGAGATCGTGCGCTTGGATCAGCGTTTCCATCAGGCGCCCCGGATGCGCATGCCGCCGCCGCCGATAGAGGGGCCGCCCTGCTGGCCGCCGCGCCCGCTCGTCGCTTGCGCACCGCCGCCGGTGATCACCAGATCGCCTTCGCTCAAGCCGCCATGCACCAGCGTGTAGCTGTTATCGGCTGCGCCAAGCTCAACCAGCACCGGCTCGGGCTTGTTGTTGCGCAACACCCAAACCACCGCCTGACGGCGCACCTCGGCGCGCGGGCCGCCGCCTTCGCGCATTTGCGTCAGCAGCGTGCGTTGATGCTCGTTCAATGTCGGTTCGATCGCGCGGATCGCCGTATCGCGCACTTGCCGCATCATCGCCCGGCGATCCCCGCCTGCGCCCGCGCTGCTTTGCATTGCATCCTGGAAGGATTGCTGCAGCGCCGTTTGCTGTGCAGGGGTGAGCTCCAGCGTTGTCGTCAATTGCTCAACCGCGCGCCCGCCCATGCCTTGGCCGCCTTGCGCGCCGCGGGCTTGGCCGCGTTCGCCGCCCTGCCCACGCTGGCCGCCTTGCCCACGCTGGGCGCGCTGGGTTTGGCCGGTGAGCGCATCGGCTTGGGCCTGCAGCGCCGCGTCGGCCGGGCGATAGCGCAGCGCCGTATTGGCCACGCGCATCACATCGTTGCGCTCTTCCAGCACGATCTCAGCGTTCGCCGTCATACCCGGCAAAAGCTGGCGGCCTGGATTGTTCGCCTCAACCACAACCGTGTAGCTCACCACCCCGGAAGCTGCGACGCCTTGCTGGCGCACCTGGCTGACGCGCCCTTCAAACTGCCGCTCAGGAAACGCATCAACGGTGAAGCGCACATCCATGCCTTCACGCACATCGCCAATATCGGCTTCATCCACCGTGATGTTCGCCTGCAGCCGCGAAAGATCCTGCGCGATGATGAACAGCGTCGGCGCCTGGAGGCTCGCGGCCACCGATTGGCCGACATTCACTTGCCGATCCACCACAACGCCATCGATGGGCGAGCGGATCACGCTGCGATCAAGATCGGTGCGCGCGCTCGCCACCTGCGCTTGCGCCTGCGCCACCGAAGCGCGCGCCGTATCGCGCGCGGCGCGCTGCTGGATCATCAATTGTTCGGAGGCAAAGCCCCGCTGCTGCAGCAAAAGATAGCGCTGATAATCGGCCTCAGCCACGGCCGCTTGCGCTTGCGCTTGGCTCAGGCTCGCCTGCGCCTGCACGATGCGTTGTTGAAACGGGGTGGGATCAAGCCGCGCCAGCACTTGGCCTGCGCGCACCTGGCTGTTGAAATCGGCCAGCACCTCCTGCACCGGCCCCGAAACGGTGGAGCCGACATTGGCCGAAACCAAGGGCTCCAGCGTGCCGGTTGCGGAAACCACGCGCACAATCGCGCCGCGATCGATGGCCTGGGTGCGATAGGGCTCGGCCTCGCTATCGCCGCCGAAAATCGCCAGAGCGCCAAACAGCACGGCCAGCGCCGCCCCGCCCGTGATGAACAGATTGCGGCCACGCAAAAGGCCGGGGCGTTTTGCCCAAAGGGTTTGCGCATTCTGCTTCATTGCGGCGAACATCTTGTCTCCTCACATGGCGCCGCCCGTGGCAAGGGCAAGCCCATTCCTTCTGAAGCAGCGCGGCCGGATTATCGCCCGGCCGCGCTTTCGAGTTTGTTACGCCGGTTAGTTACGCGCCGGCCGCTGCGGACGGCCCGCTTGAGCTTCCTCTTGCGTGATCTGCCCGTCAGTGTTGGCGTCAAGGCGTTGGAACATCGCAGCGCCCGCGGCGTCCCACTCCGCGCGCGAAACGCGCCCGTCATTATCGGCGTCAACCCGCGCGCGCTGGCCGCGCTGGCCTTCGGGGCGCTCGGCCCGCTGGCCTTCCGCGCGCTGACGCGGCTGGGGCCGTTCGTCGGCGGAGATCACGCCATCCTTATTGGCGTCGAGCCGGTCAAACATCGCATTGGGGCGTGCGAGAAACTCCTCGCGCGTGATGTTGCCGTCATTGTTGGCGTCGGCGCGCGCAAGCTGCCCGCCATGGCCGCGATGCCCGCGCGCACCACGCTGGGCGCGCATTTCTTCACGGCTGAGAAAGCCGTCATTGTTGGCGTCGAGGCGCGTAAACAGCGCAGCACGCGCCGCATCGAATTCCTGGCGGGTCAAAACGCCGTCGCTATTGGCGTCCATGGCCATCACGCCGCGCGGGCGTTCCTGCGGAGGTTGGTTCTGCGCGGCGGCCATGCCTGCGGCGGCGGTGAGTGCGGCAAAACCAGTAGCGGCGAACAAAAATTTACGCATGTCGGGAAGCTCCATCTCGCGGCCCCTCGCCGGCCTGATGATGCGCTTCTAGCGGGCGCCTTTTTTCGAGCGTTGGTCGTCTTTGCGACAAAGTATGTCGCCGCCCCGGCAAGCGGGCGCCCCAAACGTCGAGCGGCCGGCGCTCGGGGAGGAGGGCGCCGGCCGCTCTTTTCCGGTCCGCGCGCACGGGGGAATGGGGCGCTGAACCATCGGCGCCGCGAGGGAGGGAGGCGCCGCTGAGCTTCATATAGGGAGCATTTTTGCCAGCCGCTTTTCAGCCGCGGCGTTTTTTGCGTCAGCGCGTGTCAGTCGAGCCGCGTGGGCGTGCGCGGCTGCGCCGGCGGGCGGGCTTGGCCCAGCAAACGCACCAATTCCGGGCGCGTGACCACGCCATCTTCATCGGAATCGTATTCGCGGAACCGGGCGCGGAATTCGTTCTCAAACTCTTCGCGCGTGATCACATTATCGACATTGCGATCGAAATCGAGCCGGAAGGGGCCGATATGGCCGCCGCCGAGCGCGGTGTTGGCCCAGTTTTGAAATTCGATCGGCTGCAATTGGCCGTCGCCGTTCGTATCCGCGCGCGTAAATTCGTGCGTCAGCCCCGCCGTCAACTCGGCCTCGGTAATTTGCAGATCCCCGTCAGCGTCAAAGCTCACGAAGACGAGCGCATCGGCTGAGAGCAGCGCCCGCAACGGTTCGCCCCGATCGCCGCGCGGCCCGCCGCTGGCGCACGCGGCCAGGGTGGCGGCCCCCAAGATCACGGCCAAATGCGCTGCTGCCTTCATGGACTTCCCCTGTTCTTGCCGCGCTCGCTATGCGCCTTGTGCGGCGCCGGTGTGGCGAAGGCGGGCCCTCTTCTTGCCTAGATGTGTCACCCGCCCGGCTTTGCCAAGCTTTGGCACACTTCCGCCACCTACGCCCGGTAGATTTTTGCCCGCGTCCGGCGCACATGAAAACCATGACCCCGGATGATCCGCACATTCTGGTCGTGGACGACCATCGCGACATTCGCGAATCGCTGGCCCAGTTCCTGAAAAAGAACGGCCGGCGCGCCACCGCCGTGGAAAGCGCCGAGGCCGCCCGCAAAGCCATCAAGGATGGCCGCGTCGATCTTGTCATCCTCGACATCATGATGCCGGGCGAGGATGGGCTTTCGCTCTGCCGCCACATCCGCGAGGCCAATCAGATCCCGGTGATCCTGCTTTCGGCCCGCGCCGAGGATCTTGACCGCATCATCGGCCTTGAGGTCGGCGCCGACGATTACGTCACCAAGCCGTTCAACCCGCGCGAGCTTTTGGCGCGCATCGATGCGGTGCTGCGCCGCACGCACGCGCTGCCGCCCGATACGCAAGCCCCCACCGGCGAAGCCATGCGCTTTGACCGCTGGACGCTGAAAGTGGCCGAACGCGAATTGGTGGACGAAGGCGGGGAAACCCACGAACTCTCCACCGGCGAATATCGCCTGCTGATGACCTTCCTCACCCGCCCCAAGATCGTGCTGAGCCGCGATCAATTGCTTGATCTTGCCTTCGATCGCGGCACGGACGTGTTCGATCGCGCCGTCGATACGCAAGTCAGCCGCCTGCGCCGCAAGATTGAAACCGATGCGCGCACGCCCAAGCTGATCAAAACCGTGTGGGGCGGCGGCTATGTGTTCACCGCCGCCGTGGAAAAAGCGTGAGCTGGGCGCCGCTCAAAACGCTGACGGGGCGGCTGGTGCTTGTCACGCTCATCGCGGTGACGCTGGCCTACGCAACCGCGTTTTTGATCTACGCAAATGAGCGCGGCGCGGCGCTGCGCCGTTCGCTCGAAAACAACGCCGTTGAGCGCATCGCCTACGCCGCCGAGCAATTGCGCGATGCGCCAGCGCCCACGCGCCCCGCGCACGCCGATTCAATGCGCGATTTTTTCCATCCGCTACAGCGTCACCGCCGAGCCGGAAACGCTGCGCAACGCCTCGCCCGGCGGCGCGGCGGGGCGGATGGCGCGCGGGGTTTCCCAAGCGCTGGGCGGGGCTGAAACCCACGCCACCGGGCGCCTCGTGGAAGCGCCGCTGCGCGGCTGGCGCCGGCGCCTTGATCCGCCGCCGCACCAGGAAGAAAGCCGCATTCACGCCCCGCGCGCCGAACGGCCGACGCAGCAAGTCACCGAGGTGAACCTTTCGGTCCGCTTGGGCGAGCATTCCTGGCTCAACGCGCGCGCGCGCATGCCGGGGCCGCGCCCGGCGCCGGTTGGCGTGCTGATCGGTGGGGTGATCTCGCTGCTGCTCGTCGGCGTCGGCGCGGCCTTGGTGGCGCGCCAGATCGGCCGCCCGCTGGCGCAATTGGCCGATGCGGCCCAAGCGCTCGGCGCTGGGCAAACCGATGTGGTCGCGCCCGTCTCCGGCCCGGCGGACGTGCAGCGCGCCTCCTCCGCGTTCAACGCCATGGCCGCGCGGCTTGGCCGGCAGATGAGCCGCCAGCGGCAAATGCTGTGGGCGCTCAGCCACGATCTGCGCACGCCGATCACCGCGCTGCGCCTGCGCGCCGAATTGGTCGAGGATGATCAATTGCGCCAGCGCCTCATCGCCCCGCTCGAAGAGATGGAGCGGATGACAGAACAAGCCCTCGCCCTCGCCCGCGCCGGCGCGAGTGAAGAAGATCGCACCAACGTCGATCTCGCCGAGATCGCGCGCACGCTCTGCGGCGAATTGGAAGATTTGGGCCTTCCCATCCAAGCCAATGCGCCCGAGGCCGTGCTCACCACCATCCGCCCCAGCGAAATCGCGCGCGCGATGCGCAATCTCGCTGAAAACGCCGCCAAATATGGCGGCGGCGGCGTGATGGCCGTCTATCGCAACGAAGCCGGCGAAGCGGTGGTCGAGGTGCGCGACGATGGCCCAGGCGTGCCGCCCGACATGCTCTCGCGCCTCACCGAGCCATTCTTCCGCGCCGACCCCTCGCGCCACGAGGCCAATGGAGCAGGCTTAGGCCTCGCCATCGCCCAAGCCATCGCCGACGGCCATGGCGGGCGGCTCGTGCTGGAAAACCGCGCGCCAAAGGGGTTCAGCGCGAAACTGGTGTTGCCGGGCTGAGTTGCTTCACGCACACACCGCTTCCCGGACGCAGCCCCGGCGGAAAGCCGGGGTTCGATCCGGGCCCCAGAGCCACCGCCGCACCGCTCGCCCTGGCTCCCCGCTCGCGCCCCGCATCAAGTGCGGGGCTTGGAGGGGAAGCGTGCTATTGCCTGCGCTTGGCCCGATGCGGACGCTCGCGATTTTGTTTCCCACCCATCCCCGGATTGCGCGCAGCGCAAGTCCGGGGCCCATCACCTCAAACGCTTGTGTTCATAGGCTCCGGGCTCGCAGCTTCGCTGCGCCCCGGAGATGGGTGGAAGGTGTTTCTCTTCCCGGCGAAAAGCAGACTCGCGCTTCGTCCTCCCCCGCCAGGGGGAGGTGGCGCGCGCGGAGCGCGTGACGGAGGGGTGGGCGCGAACGTGGGCAAACACCGGCGCCGCCCCCTCAGTCTGCTTCGCAGACAGCTCCCCCTATCGGGGGAGCACGCGCGTAGAGGTTTGCGATCGTCTCGCCAAAAAATCCGAGGATGACAATGGGGGAGATACAGGCGCTCCATCCCCCGCCCCCAACACGCCGCCGCCCGCAAAATCCGCCCGCGCGCACAAATTTATCCGACCCATCTCCGCCCCATCGCACACTCCCCGCACCACCCGCGCTGGAGAGCGATTGGCCAAGGTTCAACCAATGCGGCGGGTGAGGTGATCGAGCGTGAAGCGCTTCTGCGCTGAAGCCTTCGGCGGACGGGAAAACCCGAAACCGAGGGAGCGCACCGGGACCGCTGAACCCGCGGCCCGCACGCGGCCGGCGCCCGGCCAGCGGCGTGAAACACCGCCGTGTGCCGAGCTGGCGCAAAACGATCACGGGGCGCGATGGTCCGCGTCATTCCGCGCCGCGCCTTGCGGCGCACTTTTTCGGCGCGGCCCATCGCGTCCCACTCTCCGCCTCGCGGCGGTTTTTTCGCCGGCGCCCGCCAACAAGGATGGCGCGCGCCCCCGCCTTGGAGTTGGAAGCATGAAAGGAAAACGCGAAACCGATCTCGCCTTGGCGCATGCGCGGCGCGCGCTCAGGCGCGGCGATCTCGCCGATGCGGAGCGCTGGTCGCGCCTCGTGCGAAGCTGGGCGCGCGTCAACTCGAAGCGCTGCGCCGCGCCGAGGCGCGCGAGAAACGCCGCCTCGCCAGTTATGGCCGCGATGCATGAACGCGCCGCTGGCGCTGCCGCGCCGCGATGCTAAGCTTCGCGCATGGCCAAGGTGATCCGCCCTTATCACCCGCGCTGGAAGCTCGCCTTCGAGGCTGAGGCGCCGGTGCTTGAAGCGTGCTTTGGCGAGAGCCTTGTTGCGCTGCATCATATCGGCAGCACCGCCATTCCCGGCATCATGGCCAAGCCGATCATCGATATTCTGGTGGAAGCCACAAGCCTCGCCAGCATCGACGCCTGCGCGGCGGCGATGACCCAAGCCGGCTACCAGGCGCGCGGCGAATATGGCGTGCCGGGCCGGCGCTATTTTTCCAAGCCTGGTGAAAGCGCGGGCGCGCTTGGCTTTCATGTGCATGCCTTCCTGCAAGGCTCGCCGCAGGCGGTGCGCCATTTGTGCTTCCGCGACTATCTGCTGATGCGGCCCGACATGGCCGAGGAATATTCGGCGTTAAAGCTCTCCATGAGCGACCAGTTCGGCGTGCTCGAGCCCGATTACCAAGAGCGCAAAGCCAGCTTCGTGGAGCATATTGAAAGTCTCGCGCTGGCGCATTTCGCTTAGAAGCCGCGTGTCCCAATTTGGCGCAACGCGCGCCGCGCGCGCCCTAAACGCCGCACTGCGGCGCGCGCGCGCGTATGCTTTCTCGCGGATTACCTACGTTTGCAGGGCTTTTGCTGGAACGAGCACGCGGGCGCAGCCGTTTATCCTGTGTTTGGCATACCCAATGCAGCGGCGCCCGGCGATGAGCGAAGGAGCCCCCACCTTGCTTGCGAAACTGGTTCGCGATCAACGCGGCGATGAAGCGCGCGCGCCTGAGCTTGCGTTTGATCCCCTGTTCGCGGCCACGCTCGTCAACCACATCACGCCGGCGGAAACGGTTTACGTCGCCAGCTATCCGCCGGCGAAAGGCGTGCGCCCCGGCATCGCCTTCGATCTCAAAGCCTAAGCGCGCTTCTTCTCGGTTTCGACTGAAGCCAGCCACGCCTCGATCTCATCGAGGCGCGCCTCCATGCTCTCGATCCGCGCGGACGCATCCTCGGCCGGGGGCGCTTCAACATCAGCCACGCCGCAGCGCAGGCTGATCTCCACCACGCTGGCGCCCAGCAGCGCGGCGAAGGCGCTCAGCTCATCGGCGCTGGGCGCGCGTTCATGGATAAAGAGTTGATGCAGCGCGCCGCGCTCAAGCCCGGCGGCGGCGGCCATGGCGGCGCGGTCGAGCCCTTTTTTCGCTCAGGCGCGCGTCAAACCACGCTGCGTCAAAGAACAGGCCCATATCCACCCTCCGGCGCCGAACCTGCAGATCCGCCGCCATGAGCACCATCTTCCCCCCGATTCGGCCGCTGGCTCGACTTCGCCATCGCCTTGTTGCTGGGGATGTGGTGTTTGTAGGCAGTAGGGAATGGGCAATAGGCAATAGGAGCTCCTTGCGAAGCCGAACCAATTGCCTATTCCCAATTGCCCATTGCCTAACCGCCGGCGAATTCCACATCGCGCCGCGCCGCGATAATGGTGACGACAACCCCGGCCAGCACATCAAGCAGCGCCATCACCATGATGATGAAGAACGCGCTGGTGGCGAACGCCGGGTGCAGCAAAAACTCCACCAAACATATGATGAAGACGAGCATGGAAAGCGCGTGATTGAAAATCGCCGCGCTCCCCGTTGAGGTGGATTTCAAAAGCTCGATAAACAGCAGCATCAGCGACAGCAAAATCAGCAGATCGCCGAAAGAAACCACCCAATGCACCGTCGCATCCGGCGCCGCCGCAGCGCCCGGCGCGGCCTGCACGCTGGGGCTTGTCACGGCCGCGCTCTGCGCGCCGTCACGGCAAGGATTGAGCGCGCCTGGCTCTTGACTGGCCATCGGCACGCAGATCATCGGCGTTTCAAGGTGGCGGCGCACATCGACAGGATCAGTGCCAGCCGCCGTCGAGCCGAACGCCCAAATGTTGTAGATCAACACCGGGATCAGGATCAGCGGAAAGACGTTGAAAATCGCGCCCATGGAACTCCCCTAGCTCAAAGCGCGCGGGCCGTGCCCCGCTTGCCCGAAACGAAACGCGCAACGAAAAAGCCTAAAGCTCGTCCGTTCCCCCTGGGAGGCGGGCCCGGCTTCTCAGCCACATCACGCCGAACAGATCGGACATGTTCGCGGCCAAGCGCCCCAGGTTCGTGTACTTGGAGCGGCCCGCGCCCCGCGCACGATGATTAACCTCCAAAAACTCAACTGCATAGCCTTCACGCAGCATCAGCGCCGGCATGAAGCGGTGCATGTGATCAAAGTAGGGAAGGCGCAAAAACGCCTCCCTTTTGAACACCTTGACGCCAGAGCCGCTATCATCGGCGCCATCTTTCAGCGCCGCCTTGCGGATGGTGTTGGCGATGCGCGAGGCCCAGCGCTTGCTCCAATTGTCCTGCCGCTTGCCGCGCTTGCCGGCGACCATGCCAAGTTCCGGCGCCGCATCGGCGCGCGTGAGCCGCGTGTAAAGCTTCGGCAGATCGGCGGGATCGTTCTGCCCATCGCCATCCAGCGTGCCCACAACCGGCGCGCGCCGCCAGCACGCCGGTGCGCACCGCCCGGCTCTGCCCCGCATTGATGCGGTGGCCGATCAGGCGCAGCATCGGCAACTCGCCCTTCAGCGCCGCCAATTCCGCGCGCGTCTCATCGCGCGAGCTATCGTCCACGAAAATGATCTCGAAAGAGCGGCCATCGAGCGCCTGGGCGATCTCGCGCGCCAGGGCGCCGGCGTTGCCCTCCTCGTCGCGGACGGGAACCACCACGCTGAATTCGATGCTCTCGGCCAAGATATGATCTCTTTGCACCCCGGTTCCGCCGGGTTGGGCGGCTCTCTTAGCTGCTCCGCCGCGCCGAAGCGAGAGCGGCGCCCATCTGGCATGGCGCGCCCTGCCCGCTCGAGGTTATCACCGGACCAGCATGCCCGCCCCGCCCCCTTCCCTCTATGACCAGTTCGCCGCCGGCTGGCGCGGCTATGTGCTGGCGGCGCTGATCGCCTTGTTCTCGGCCCAGCTCGGCGCGGGCCGCATGCCGGTGACGGATCTGGATGAGGCCCGCTACGCCCAGGCCGCGCGGCAGATGGTGGAAACCGGCGATTACGGCCGCATCCGCCTCGGCGAAGAAGAGCGCACGCTCAAACCCATCGGCGCCTATTGGCTGCAAGCGGCTTCGGTAGAAACCTTCGGCGGGGAGCGCCTCAATGCGTCGATGTGGGCCTACAGGCTGCCCTCCACGCTTGGGCTGATGCTGGCGGCGATGGCCACGCTTTGGGCGGGGGCTGCGCTGTTTGGCCAGCGCCTGGCGCTGCTTGGCGCCGCGCTGTTCGCCGCCGGCATGATGGCTGGCTTTGAGGGCATGCTGGCGAAAACCGATGCGCTGCTTGCCGGCTTCACCACGCTGGCCATGGCGGCGCTGGCGCATCTGCGCATGGGGGCGGCGCGGCCGCGCCTCTATGCGCTGATCTTCTGGGCGGCGCTGGCGTGCGGGGTGCTCATCAAAGGGCCGGTAAGCCCGCTTGTCATTGCGCTCACGCTTGGCGCGCTGACCGCATGGGAGCGGCGCGCCGCTTGGCTCAAGCCGCTGCTATGGCCGCCAGCGCCCTTGCTCGCTTTGCTGATCGCCGCGCCTTGGTTCATCGCCGCCAATCTCGCAACCGGCGGCGCCTACCTTGCCGGCATAGCGGGCGATGTGATCCCCAAGCTCATCAGCGGCGAAGCCTTGCCCGGCTATCACCTTTTCCTGCTGCCTTTCCTGATCTTTCCCGCCACCTACGCGCTGCCCGCCGCTGCGCGGCTCGCCTTCGGCGCCGTGCGCGGCCCGCGCGCTGAGGACGAGGGCGCGCCGTATCGTTTCCTCATCGCTTGGGCTGGGGCCAGCTTCGCGTTCTTTGAACTCACCCCGTTCAAGCTGCCGCATTACGTGCTGCCGATGTATCCGGCGATCTGCCTGCTGTGCGGCGCCGGGCTTGAGGCGATGGCCAAGCGCGGCTGGCGCACCGCCCATCCCGCCGGGCTTGTGCTGTTTGGCGTTTCGGGCGCGGCGATCGTCGCGCTCACCGCCGCCAGCGCCACCTTGATGCCGGGCGATGCGGGCAGCGACATCCGCCGCGCCGTTTCCGCCGCGCTGATCGGCTGCGGCGTGCTGGGCCTTGCGCTCGCCGCGCTGTTGAGCCTGCGCCGCCCCGCCGCGCGCGCGGGCGTGCTCATCGCTTGCGCGCTTACGTTTTCCTTCAGCTTGCGTGAGCGGCTGTTGCCGGAAGCGCGCGAGGTGCATGTGAGCGGCGAGGCGGTGGCGGCGTTGGCGCGGGCGAGGCTATTGCCGCGCGCGGATCGGCCGCTCTGGGTGGTCGGCTATCGCGAAGCGAGCCTCATTTTTCTCACCCGCAGCGACATTCGCTTGGTCGAGGCGGCCGAGGCTGGCGCGCGCGCCGAAGAGGGCCAAGCCATCCTCGTCGAAGGCCGCGAGGTGCAAGCGCTGGATGAGGCCCTCGCCGCACGCGGGCTGATGTTTGAAGCGGCTGAGCCGGCGTCGCGCGGCTTGGCGGTAGGGCGCGGCGAGCGCGTGGCGCTGTTTGCGGGCCGCGCGGTCAGCGCGGAAGCGGCGGACGCCCCACCACAAAATCCTTGAGCGCCACCAAAATCGCCAAAGCCGGCGCCGCGATCAGCGCGAAGGCTTTTTGCAGCGGCGTCTTTGCGCTCTTGGCGGCAAAACGCGCGAGCCCTTGCGCGCGGCGCGCCCCGCCATGAGCGCGCATGAATTGCACGCCCGTCGCGCTCGATTGAAACAGCACCGCCCCGCCCGCATCCATCGCGCGATGGCACAGATCGAGATCGGCGCCGTCGGTGACGAATTGATCGTCAAACCCGCCGAGCGCATGAAAATCAGCGCGCCCCACCAGCATGAACTCACCGGACACCGCCGCCACCTGCGTCGGCTCATCGGGCTCGATCCGCAGCCCGCGCCGCCGCAGCGGGCGAGGGCCGCGCCAGTCCATCGCCAAAGCGATGGCTGACCAGGTGTTGAGCGCGCCGCTGCGCGCGGCCGGGCGCTCGCGCCCGCGCGCATCCAGCAGCCGCCCGCCGACGATCCAAGGCGCGCGCGCCCCGCCCCCGGCAGCCGCCATGCGCGCCACCGCGCCGCGTTGCAGCACGATGCCAGCGTCCAAAAACAGCAGCCAGCGCCCCAGCGCGGCGTCCGCGCCAAGATTGGCGGCCGCCGCCGCGCTCAACCCAGGCGCCGCACTGACGAGCTTCACATCGCGCCGATCCAGCTGCAGCTGGCGAAACGCGGCGGTGATTTCGGCCGGATTGCCGTGATCGACGATCACAAGATCATCGATCCACGGCTCGGCCAGGGCGCTGCGCAGGCAGAGATCGAGCGCTGAGGAGGCGGCCGATTTGGGGCGGACATGCCGCGCAACCACGACAGCCGAAACGCGCGGTTCAAGCGCGGCCGCTGCTGTGCGTTGCCGTTGCGGGTTCTTTTCCACCCTTCGCGTTCCATCCCCGGCGCGCCGCGCCGTTAACTCTACGCATCCTGATACGGCGGCGGCGAATCGTCCAGAGCCGCCGCATGACGGGGCGATCACGGTCTCATTACATTCGCGTCAGGCGTGCGCCGCCTGCGCGCAAATCCCCTGCGCCAGTGCAACGCTCCACCGCACGTTGATTCGGGCCTAAAGCGTCTTTGCGGGCGTAGATGCGACCCGGCTTTGATCCATCAGGTGTGGGACGCATTTAAATCCCGGCGCTTCGGCGCTTAATCCTTGCCCTTGCGCTTGAGTTTTTTCTCCACCTTCGCGCCGGCCTTTTTCTTGTTTCTTGCGGCGGCTAAACACGCCGCGCATATATTTGAGATCTGCTGTCGTCAGCGTCTTTTCGGCGGCGACGAACTGCTCTTGCTCCTCCTCGCGGATGTGATGCAGATATTCATCCTTCATCTCAGCGAAGCGGCGCAGCCAGCCTGAGGAGGCCATGTCGCGCGCGGCGAGATCGGCGAGCATATCGTCCAATTCCTTGTGCTCGGCGACGGCGTGTCGGGCGAAATCCGTGGTTTTCGGCTCGCGCAGCACGCTGGACCACAGCGCCTGCTCCTCGGCGGCGGCGTGGGCTTTCACCTCGCGCACCAATTCCTTGAACAGCGCGCGCCGGTCCGCGGAATCGCCCTGGGTTTGCTCGATCATCGCCAGCAAAGCGCGATGGCGATCATGATCTTCGACCAGGCGGCCAAAAATGTTGGGGTCGCCGCGATATTTGGTGGCGGGGGTGCTGCCGATGCGCGCCGCCAGCGAAGGCGCGAGCGCCTTGGCCTTTGCAATTGCGCCAGCCTTGGCCTTGTGCGCGCGCTGCGCGCCGGAGGCGCGATCAATCGTTTGAACAGCCATGGGGCGCTCCCTGCTGCGGCGTAGCCGCTTCCGCCCCAATCGACGCGCCAAGGCCGATAAAGTTCCCGAACGATCAGGCCCGCTCCACGCACATTTTTGAATGCTGTGTCGAACTAGCGTTCGACACAGAGCGCAATGCCCATCCCCCCGCCGATGCAGAGCGTGGCGAGGCCGCGGCTTTTGCCGCGGCGCTGCAGCTCATAGAGCAGCGTGGTGAGCACGCGCGCCCCCGAAGCGCCGATCGGGTGGCCGATCGCAATCGCGCCGCCGTTGACGTTCACGATCGCCGGATCCCAGCCCATATCCTTGTTCACCGCGCAGGCTTGCGCCGCGAAGGCTTCGTTGGCTTCGACGAGATCAAGGTCGGAAACCTTCCAGCCGGCCTTCTCCAAAGCGGCCTTGGAGGACGGCGTGGGCCCAACGCCCATGATCGCCGGATCAACCCCGCGCGAGGCCCAAGAGGCGATGCGCGCCAAAGGCGTGAGCCCGCGCTTGTTGGCTTCATCGGCGCTCATCACCACAAGGGCGGCCGCGCCGTCATTGATGCCGGACGCATTGGCGGCCGTCACCGTGCCATCCTTCTTGAACGCCGCGCGCAGCTTGGCCGCGCCTTCGACGGTGGCGTCGTGTTTGATGTATTCATCGTCCTCAACGACGACATCGCCCTTGCGCCCCTTCACGGTGACGGCGGCGATCTCATCCTTGAACTTGCCGGCCTTTTGCGCGGCGCTGGCTTTGTGCTGCGAGGCGGTGGCGAATTCATCCTGCTGCGCGCGGCTGATCTGCCACTTTTCGGCGACGTTCTCCGCCGTGACGCCCATATGGTACTGATTGAAAACGTCAGTCAGGCCGTCATTGATCATGGTGTCTTTGAAATCGAGCGGGCCCATTTTCACGCCTGGGCGCAAAAGCGCCGCGTGCTGGGCGAGGCTCATATTTTCCTGCCCGCCGGCGACGACGATCGAGGCGTCCCCCGCCTTGATCTGCTGGTAAGCCACAGCCACCGCGCGGAGCCCTGAGCCGCACACCTGGTTGAGCCCCCAGGCAGGCGCTTCATCCGGCACGCCGGCGGCGCGGCTGGCTTGGCGCGCGGGGTTCATCCCCTGCCCGGCCGTGAGCACCTGGCCGAGCACCACTTCGGACACATCCTTGGGATCGACATTGGCGCGCTGCAATGCAGCAAGAATGGCGACCTTGCCGAGCTCATGCGCGGGCGTTGTTGCAAGTGCGCCCGAGAACGCGCCAACGGGCGTGCGGGCGGCTGATACGATAACAATCTCAGTCATGGCGGCGGCTCCTGCGGGGCGCATGGCCCAGGCGGCAACGAAGTCTTAGCGGTCCTATCGCACAAGCAAGGCGCGAAATCCAAGCTGAAGCAGCGCTTATGGCTGGCGAATTCGGCGCCTTTATCTTGCATTGCACGCAAGGAAGGGTGAGGTTGTTTCGTATACGCGCTCTTCGCGGGCGCCAAAATCGAAGGACGATAAAGTGGCGGATTCGGACGGCCAGGCGGCGGGGAAGCCGGCGGTGCGGGCGCTCAAAATGAGCCCGTGATCATCAAAAAGTACGCCAACCGGCGGCTCTACAACACGGCGGCCTCAAGCTATGTGACGCTCGATCATCTTTCGGAGATGGTGCGCGAGGGTATCGATTTTACCGTGCAGGACGCCAAGACCGGGGAAGACATCACCCGCTCGGTGCTGACGCAGATCATTTTCGATCAGGAAAGCCGCGGGCAAAATCTTTTGCCGGTGCAATTCCTGCGGCGGCTGATCCGCTTTTATGGCGATCAGATGCAAGGCTACCTGCCGCCTTATCTGGAAATGAGCATGGAGAGCTTCTCCAAGGCGCAAGAGCAGATGCGCGAAAACATGACGCGCGCGTTCGGCGGGGCTTCGCCCATGGGCGTGTTTGAGGAGCAAGCCCAGCGCAACATGGCGATGTTTCAGCAGGCCATGAAGCTGTGGGCGCCGTTTGCAGGCGGGGCCAATTTCCCCGGCATGCCCAAGGCCGATGACGCCAGCGAAGACGACGCCAAGGACGAGCAGCTCACCCAATTGCGCAAGCAAATGGAAGCGATGCAAAAGCAGCTCGACGCCATGGCGCGCAAGAGCTGAGCTAAAGCCGCTTCTCCAGCACCACGAACACAAGGTCGCGCGTTTTCGGCAAACCAAAGCGCGCGTCATCGAGCGGAAACGGCGCTTCACGGCCGCTGAGCGCATAGCCGCGCCGGACATACCAATCGATCAGCTCGCCGCGCTGCTTGATCACCGTCATTTGCATCACGCGCGCGGCGAAGGCGTTGCGGGCATGCGCTTCGGCGGCTTCGATAAGCCGGCGGCCAAGGCCTGCGCTTTGCAGATCAGGCCGCACGGTGAGCATGCCGAGATAGGCGCAGGCGCCGCCCTTATCCGCGATCTGCACGCAGCCGATCAGCGCCGCGCCCTCTTCGGCCAATAAAACCACCTGCGCCGGATCAGCGATCACAGCAGCAAGCGCTTCGGAATCGGTGCGCTGCCCGCCCAGCAGATCGGCTTCATGGGTCCAGCCGCGCTTGGCGCTTTCGCCGCGATAGGCGCTTTCCACCAAGGCGTGGAGCGCGGGAATATCCGCTTCGGTGGCGGGCCGCATGATCAGGTTTCGGGCTCATCGAGAAAGATCTGTTCGATTGGCATAGCGAACAGCCGCGCGATTTTGAACGCAAGCGGCAAGGATGGATCGTAACGCCCCGTCTCGATCGCGTTCACCGTCTGCCGCGAGGGCGCCGAGCCGCTCGGCGAGATCGGCCTGGCTCCACGCCCGCTCCGCGCGCAGCACGCGAAGGCGGTTTTTCATGCGCCGCCCCCCGCGCCCTGCGGCGCGCCCTTGGCGGTGATATGGATGGCGACGATCAGCTGCGCGGCGGTGAGCGCCAGGAACAACAGGCCCGCATCGATCGGCCCCACCGCGCCCAAAGCGGAGGCCGCCGCCCAGACGAACGCGCCCGCCGTCACCGCGATGGCGGAGATGGCGTAGCTATCGATCACCATGCGGCGCTGCAGCTCATCCAGCGCGCGCCAGAGAATGATCCCGATGGCGACGTTGACGACCATGCCCACGCACGCCGCGATCACCATGGCGGCGCGCATGTCGATCTCCACTTGCCGCGCCAGCGCCAGCGCGCCGCACGCAACGCCGAGCGCGGCCATGCCCGCAGCAGACCAGCCCATCATCGCCCGCTCATGCGTGCGCACTTCGATATCCTCCGGCGCGACAGGCTCCACTTGCATCGCCGCGGCGCCGGCGCTGCCGAGCACGGCGACGAACGCGGTTGTGCCCGCCAGAGCAAGGCAAACCGCCGTCAGCATCCAAAGCCCGATCTCGATCCACCCCGCCTCGCGCAAGGGCCCAACAGCCCAATCGATAAAGCCGCCGGCGCCGGCGAAAAGCTCAAGGCAAAAGCCGAGCACATAGCCCGCCACCGCGCCCAGCAGCAGGAACGCCGCCCAACGCAGCACGAGCGGGCGCTTGCGCGTCAGCACATGCGCCAGCGCCATCATCGCCACCAGCACCAGCGCAGGCGCCGCATAGGCCAGAACCGGCGCGAGCCCCTCGGGCACGCCGAGCCCGGCCATCCAGTCCAGCGCTTTCGTCGTGGGCCGCCCCGTGGCCACCAGCAAGAGCGCGCAAAGGCTGAGCGTGACGTAGCCATAAACCCGCGCGCGGGCGGGAGCAGCGGAAGAGCGGGACAAAGACATGACAAAACCTTTTGTCTAAGTGACAAGTATGTTTGTCATTCAAACCCGCGCGATGTCAAGTACCTTTTCCAATACGGCGCATGTGTTTGTCCTTCAGCGCCAGGGCGAGAAATGCTTGGAGAGCTTGAGGCCCTGCCCCTGATAGTTCGAGCCCGCCTCGCCATAGAGCCGCTCCACCGCGCCGGAGAGCTTCTCAAACACCAGCTTGCCCACCGGCTGCCCATCCTCAACGATGAAGGGCACATCGCGCGAGCGCACCTCCAGCACCGCGCGCCCTTCGTGCGGCGCAACGCCAAAGCCGGGATCGAAGAAGCCGGCATAGTGCGCGCGAAACTCGCCCAGCTCCGGCCGGATCGGCGCCATCTCAGCGGCCTCATCGGGCGGGATCAGCACGTTTTCTTTCGAGGCGAAAATGTAGAACTCGCCGGGATCAAGCACCACGCGCCCCTTGCGCGCCTCCATCGGCTCCCAGAAATCGCGCGGATCGGCGCCGGCGATGCGATCAAGATCGATCACGCCCGAATGGCGCTTGGCGCGAAAACCGACTGGCCCTTCAAGCGCCAAATCCATGGTGAAATCGATCTCCCGCACCGGTTTTGCCGCGCCGCGCCGCAAGCGCGCTTGGCTCAGCCGCGTGCCGGTGCGCGCCAGCACCGAGAACGTGCACGGGCTGATCTCCGCCCACATCGGGCCGTGATAGCCGGCCGGAATCGCATCGAACGCGGCGGCGCCATCAGTGATGAGGCGCGTGAACACATCGACGCGCCCGGTGGAGCTTTTCGGATTGGCCGCGCCATGAATGTGCGCCGGCAGTTTCAGCACCTCCTGCACCTCAACCAGATAGACGCAGCCAGTTTCCAGCACCGCCCCGCCGCGCAGATCGATTCTGTGCATCACCAGCTCATCATCCAGCCGCTCGCGCACGGTGGCGTTCGGGCCCGGCAGGAAGCTGGCGCGGAGGCGGAAGGCGGTGTCGCCCAGGCGCAGGTCAAGGCTGGCGGGCTGGATCTGGTCGTCCAGAAAGGCGGCGTCCGCCGCGATCCAGCCCTCGCGGATCGCGCGCTTCAATTCTGTGTCGGAAAGGACGCCATTGGTCATGGAGCCAGCCTAAAAAGCCTCCAGCGGGAGGGGAAGCGGCCTTGCTGGCGCGCATTGGCCGCTTTGTCCAGCGCGGGCGGGCGGCTAAGCTGCGCCCATGTACGAACAAGAGACATCCGGCCTTCACGTCCGCGTTGAGCCGCAATTCCTGCCGGAAGAATCCGCGCCAGACGAGGGCCGCTTTGTCTGGGCCTATACGATCGAGATCGAAAACAGGAGCGGCGAGAGCGTGCAGCTGATCTCCCGCTTCTGGCGCATCACCGATGAGAACGGGCTGACCCAGGAGGTCGAAGGCCCCGGCGTGATCGGCCAACAGCCGGTGATCGAGCCGGGTGAAAGCTTCCGCTATACCAGCGCCGCGCCCCTGGCCGCACCTTCCGGCATGATGATGGGCGCCTATTCCATGCGCCGCGTCGCCGGCGGGGACGCCTTCGACATCGCCGTGCCGCTGTTTGCGCTCGACAGCCCGCACCAGACGCGGCTGGCGAATTGATGGCTGATTCTTCCGAAGCGATGCGCCGGGTGATCACCGGCGAGGATGGGCAAGGCCGCTCGCTGGTGATCGTGGACGGGCCGCCTTCGGGCGAGATCGGCGATCCGGCGCTGGGCGGCCTCTTCGAGATTTGGCACGAGGCCGTCGGCGGCGCGTTCGACAAGACAAGCACGATCGATCTTGGCGAAACCAAGCCGCTGCTCTCGCCGGGCGGCGGCAAGGTGAAAGTGCGCTGGTTCGTGATCGCTCCGCCGCCGGAAGGCGCGCCGCCGGAGTTGGTGAAACAGGTCGTGCGCCAACGCTTCGCCGATTTCGGCGCCGCACACGAACTCACCGATCAGGATCGCCATCCGGCGATGCACAAAACCGAGACGATCGACATCATCTGCCTCATCCAAGGCGAAGCCACGCTTGTGCTCGATCACGAGGAGCGCCGCCTAAAGCCCGGCAATATCGTAATCCAGCGCGGGACCAGCCATGGCTGGATCGCCCATGGCGGCCCGGCGCTGTTTTTGGCCGTGCTGATCGATCGCAACGCCCCTTAAGGCCCCTCCGGCGGCGGGCCATTGTTGAAGGTGATCCGGTCCGGCGCGGTGACGCCGGCGGAGACGATGAATTGGATCGCTTCGGCGGTGGTCCAATCCAGCCACACCAGCCGCGAGGCCGGCACGATCTCGACATAACCTGAGGTGGGGTTCGGCGTTGTGGGCACATAAACGGCGACAAGATGCTCACCCGTCACCGCATCGCGAAACTCGCGCGTCACAAGCCCCACGGCTTTCATGCGTTCGGACGGAAATTCGATCAGCACCACTTTCTTCGCCGCCGTGGCGGGCGATTGAAAGCTGTCGATCAATTGGCGCGCCGAGGCGTACACAACGCTGGCGATCGGGATTTTCGCCACCAGCCGGCTCACCCAATTGCCGAGCAAGCGCCCCACGACATTGCCGGCCAGCAGCCCGCCAAGCGTGAGCAAACCCAGCGCAAAGCCAAGCTCCACCGCATCGGCCACGAAGGGGTAATCATCGAGAAATCTTTCCGCGCCGGGCGCGGATTCCGCCAGCCAGCCCATGAGCGGGCGTGCGAACAGCCCGCCAATGAAGGAAAAAAAAGCTGCACCAGCAGCCAGATGATCCAGAGCGTCAGCCCAAGCGGGGCAAGCGCCAGCGCGCCCAGCGTGAGCAGCTGAACCCAGCGGCCCATGATCCAGGCAATGCTTTGACGCGCCATTTTCCCTCCGCTCAGCCCGCGCCCACGCTCTGCGGCGTGAGCCGATAGTCACGCGCGCAGAATTGGCACTTGGCATGAACAAGCCCGTCAGGCTCGACAAGTTCCCGCACTTCTTCCTTTGGGAATTGCCGCATGGTGTTGATCAGGCGCTCTTCGTTGCAGGTGCATTGATCGAGAAGCGCCACAGGCGCGCCCATGCGCGCGCTCTTCATGAAAGAGGCGATAGAGCAAGCGATCGGCCGGCAAAGCCGGATCGAGCATTTCCTCATCGGAAATGGTGGAAAAGAGGATGGTGGCGCGACTCCAATCCTCAGCGGGATCGCCGCGCGTTTCATCGGCGGCGATGCGTTGCAAAAGCACGCCCGCGCCGCGCCAAAGCGGCGCGCCCTCGCCAATCACCTCGCCCACCGAAAGCGCGATGCGGGTTTCGGTTTGTTCGCTCGAAAGAAAATAGCGCTCCGCGCAGGCGGCCAGCGTGTCGCCATCGAGCGGCACCATGCCTTGATAGGGCGTCGTATCGCCGCCGAGATCGAGCGTCATCATCAGCCTTCCTGCGCCAAGCAGCGCATCAGGCGGCATGCGGTTTTCGCGGCGCAGCTTTTTCAGCCGCGCCTTCGGCGAGCCGCGCATAGCCGCGCAGCGCGCCATCTGAGCCGCACTCGGCCACCAGCAAAGGCACGGGCCCTTCCCCTTGCGCCTGCACGATGAGGCGCCCCTCGGTTTTCAGCAGCGAGCCCACCAGCGCGGCGAGCGCCAGCGCCTCACCCAGCAGCATCGCAACCGGGCGCGGATAATCGTGGCGGCGCAGGATGGGATCAAGGCTCGCGCCCAGGCGCGCGATGCGCCCGCGCACGGGCGCGTTATCGAGGCTGAACGGAGCGACCAGATTGTCTTGCATCGCGCCCATGTGAGGGCTCGGGCGGCGATTGGCTAGAAGAGATTCACCAATCGCCCGCCCGCGTTGCTCTGGATCCCGGCGCGCGCCCCGGATCAAGTCAGGGGCTTGGGCGGGAAGCGTCGTAAAATCGGCGCTCAGATTTTCCCCAGGCACCAGAGCATGACGGCCTTCTGCGCGTGGATGCGGTTTTCCGCCTCATCCCACACCGCTGAATTGGGCGCATCCATCACCGCGTCCATCACCTCTTCGCCGCGATGGGCGGGCAGGCAATGCAGGAAGATCGCATCCGGCGCCGCGCGCTGCATGATCACCTCATCCACCGCATAGGGCGGAAAGGCTTTCATGCGCTGATCCTTATCGGTGTCGCCCATCGACACCCAAGTATCGGTGACCACGACATCAGCGCCGGCGATCGCCGCGTGCGGATCATTGGTGACGCGCACTTGCGCGCCCGCCTTCTGCGCGGCCTCGATCTCCTGGCGGCGCGGGGCGTAATGCGGCGGGGTGGCGATGCGCAGCGTGAAGGGCAGCTTCTCTGCCGCATGCACAAAGCTCATGCAGACATTATTGCCATCGCCCAGCCAGGCGATGGTTTTGCCCTCGATCGGCCCGCGCCATTCCTCGATCGTCATGATGTCGGCCAGGATCTGGCACGGATGCGACAGATCGGTGAGGCCGTTGATCACCGGCGCGGTTGAAGCGGCGGCGAAATCGAGCACGTCCTGATGATTGTTGGCGCGGATCATCACAAGATCGACCATGCGCGAGAGCACGCGGGCTGTATCTTCCACGGTTTCGCCGCGGCCAAGCTGGGTTTCGCTGGCGTTCATGATGATCGGCGCACCGCCGAGCTGGCGGATGCCGATATCGAACGACACCCGCGTGCGCGTGGAGTTCTTCTGAAATATCATCGCCAGCGCATGGCCGTGCAAAGGCGCATCCGCATCCGGCAGCGCCTTGGGCCAGCCCGCGCGCGCCTGCTTGCGCCGATGCGCTTCATCCAAAATCGCCCGCACATCGGCTTTAGAGAGCGCCGAAAGATCGATGAAATGTCTCATGCTTGGACCGCCGGCGCCCTCGCCGGCGACCTCCGTTGCAGCTTGCAGCGGCGGCGCAGCTTCAAGCACAGCGCCGACGGTCCGAGAAGATGAAGCGTCTCTCACCCGTTCGCCTGCGTCACGTAAGAGGTCAGCACCGCATCGATCGCATCGATCGCCTGGCTGATCTGGGCTTCGTCGATGATCAGCGGCGGGGCAAAGCGCAGCACGTTGTCGCCGGCGACGCCCGCGAGCACTTTGTGATGATCGCGCAATTTGCCCTGCACCTCCTTCGGATCGATCTTGAGCTTAAGCCCGCGCAGCAGCCCTTTGCCGCGCACCTCAACAACGAGATCGGGGTGGCGATCCTTCACGCCTTCCAGCGCTTGGCCGAAATGGTTGGCGATGGCGTTGACGCGATCAAGAAAGCCCGGCGCGGAAAGTTCATCATACGCCGCATTGCCCACGGCCATCGCCAGCGGGTTGCCGCCGAACGTGGTGCCGTGCACGCCCTTGACCATGCCCTTGGCCGCTTCGCGCGTGGCCAGGAACGCGCCCATCGGAAAGCCCCCGCCCACGCCCTTGGCCACGGCCATCACGTCGGGCGTTACGCCGCTCCATTCATGCGCCCACATCTTGCCGGTGCGGCCCGCGCCTGATTGCACCTCGTCAAAGATCAGCAGCGCGCCGTGCTCATCGCAGAGCGCGCGCAAGGCTTTGAGAAATTCCGGCGCCGCTTCGCGCACGCCGCCCTCGCCCTGCACCGGCTCGATGATGATGCCGGCGAACGTGTCTTTGTTGACGAGCGCTTTCACGCTTTCGATGTCGCCGAATTGGGCTTGCAGGAAGCCCGGCAAGCGCGGGCCGAAGCCTTCGACGTAAGAGGGATTGCCCGCCGCGTTGATCGCCGCATAGGAGCGGCCGTGGAACGAGCCGGCGAAGCCGATAATGTCGATACGTTCGGGCTGGCTGTTGGCGCTGTGAAACTTGCGCACGGTTTTAAGGCAGCCTTCGATCGCCTCGGTGCCGGAATTGGTGAAGAACACCACGTCCGCGAAGCTATCGCGCGTGTACTTATCGGCCAGCGTCGATTGGCCGGCGATCTTGAACATGTTGGACGTGTGCCAGAGCTTGCCGGCTTGCTCATTAAGCGCCTTTTGCAGCACAGGCGGGGCGTGGCCCAGCGCATTCACGGCGATGCCGGCGATGCAATCGAGATAGCGATCGCCTTTTTCGTCCCAGATCCAGCAGCCTTCGCCTCGCACGAAAACCTGCTCCGGCGGCGCATAGACGGGAAGCAAATGGCTTTCGGGGGCGGTCATTGTCTTGGAACCTTCGGTTTTCAGGGAAGCCGCGTATCTGAGCCGCGCCGCCCTTGGGGTCAAGCAGGACACGACAATATGCCCCGCGCGCGCTATCTCTTGCGCCCATGAGACGAGATCATGCCGCCCCGCGCGGGCAATTGCACCGCCTGGTTCATCAATCTGTCGTGCTGGATGGCAATCCGCTCGGCGATCCGACGGAGCGCGAGCTGCATGTCTGGACCCCGCCGGGCTGGAGCGCGGAAGAAAACCTGCCGCTGCTGGTGGATTTGACCGGCTATTGGGGCGCGGGCCCTTCCCACACCAATTGGAAAAATTACGGCGAGAACGCGCCCGAGCGGCTCGATAGGCTGGCCGGCGAAGGCATGGCGCGTTGCGTTGTGGCCTTCCCCGATTGCTTCACCAGCCTCTACGGGAACCAATATCTCAACAGCGCAGGCTCAGGCGCTTACGCCGATTACATCTGCGAAGAGATCGTCCCGACCATTGAAAGCCAATTCAATTGCGGCGGCGCAGGGAGGCGCGGCGTGTTCGGCAAAAGCTCAGGCGGCTATGGCGCGGCTTGGCACGGCATGAACCGCAGCGATTTCTGGAGCGCCATCGCCATCAATAGCGGCGACATGGGCTTTGACGCCCTCTTCCTGCCCACGCTCTATGACGACGCCGACGCCTTGCGCAAATTCGATTACTCGATCGAGAAATGGATCAAACACGTCGAGAGCCAGAAGAAGCTGAAGGATAAGGATCGCATGATCCTGATGGATCTGGCGATGAGCGCTTTTTACGATCCAGACCCGACGCAATTTCGCAGCATGCGCCTGCCGATCGATCCCGTAACGGGCGAGATCATCCCCGAACGCTGGGCCAATTGGCTCAAGCACGATCCCGTCGTGATGTTCGACACGCTGGGCGAAAATCTGCGCAAGCTGAAACTGATCTACATGGATTGCGGCAATGAGGATCAATTCCGCATCCATTTCGGCATGCGGCGCTTCTCAAACAAGCTGAAAGCCGCCGGCATCGATCACATCTACGAAGAATTCGACGATAACCACTCAGACGTGGATTATCGCATGGACGTGTTTTTGCCGAAGCTGGCGAAGGCGTTGAGTTAGGCCCGTCAATATGGAGCGCGGGCGTCCTCGCCCGCATTGTGTTTCAGCTTGCGCGCAGCGTGCGGTTTAAACAACGCGGGCGAGGACGCCCGCGCTCCATAAACCTAACTCCTGAGCCGATACCCGCTCTTCAACAGCGCCCAGCACACCCAGCACAGCACGAGCGTGATGCCGAGCGAGGCAAGCGCCCCGCCCAGCAGCGGCGCGTCGTGCGCGCCGATGAAGCCGTAGCGGAAGCCGTCGATCAGGAAGAACACCGGATTGTAGTGCGCGAAGGTGCGGAACGGCTCGGGCAGCACGTCGGTGGAATAGAACGAGCCGGAAAGGAACGTGAGCGGGGTGACGATGAAATTCGTCACCGCCGCGATGTGATCGAACTTATCGGCCCAGATGCCGCCGATGAGGCCGATGGCCCCGAACATCACCGAAGCGATCACCCCGTAATACAGCGCCGCCAGCGGGTTCGCCGGCACGATGTTGGCCAGCCACGAGACGGCGATGAGCGAAGCGAGCCCCACCAGCATGCCGCGCGCGGCCGCGCCGACGATGAAGGCGATGGTGAGCTCAAGCGGGCTGAGCGGCGGGGTGAGGAAATCCCCCGAATTGCCCTGCACCTTGGCGATCACCATCGATGAGGAAGAATTCTGGAAGGCGTTGGAGAGGATCGACATCATCACAAGGCCGGCGGCCAGCCCATCGGCGTACGCCCGCTCAGTCCCCGGCCAGAAGCCGCCGCGCAGCACCAGGCCAAACACCATCATGAACAGCAAAGTCTGGATCAGCGGCGCGAACACCGTCTGCGCGCCGACCTTCAAAAACCGCCGCACCTCGCGCCAGATCAAAGTCTGCAGGCCTAACCAATTCACAGCTCCGTATTGCCGCGCGGCAAGCGGCGCCGCTTCAACCTGCGTGTCCATAAGCAGAACATCCCTTCACGAATTTTTAACCGTGTTGTCGCGCGGCTGTCGTGCGAGCAAGTGGCTAAGCCATGGAATCAACAACAGATAGTAGCTGGTTTTGCAGGGGAAAACCCTGTGGAGAAATGGGGTGTGATTCGTCCCGTCTTTGGGGATAAGCACCGTATCTGGTATATTAACAATTCCTTCAGCACTATAAGTTGACATTTCCCCTATTAGGCAGAACCTACGCCTCGCTCGTCGCCTGACGGGCTCATGGGCCAAGGGGGCTTGAAACATGAACTGGACTGAAGAACGCGTGGCCACGCTGCGCAAACTCTGGGCTGAGGGGCTTTCCGCCAGCCAAATCGCCAAACAATTGGGTGGCGTCACCCGTAACGCCGTGATTGGCAAGGTGCACCGGCTGGGTTTGGCCGGGCGGGCCACGCCCTCGCGGCCGGCCAAGCGCCCGGTGCGCCCCGCGCGTCCGCGCGTGGTCAGCCCAACGGCGCCGCGCCTGCGGCCAGCGGTTACGGCGCCGACGGTCGCCATGCCGGAGCTTGAGCCGGTGCGCTTCGAGGACGGCAACACCGCCTCGGTGCTCACGCTCAACGAAAGCATGTGCAAATTCCCGATCGGCGATCCGGGCGATGTCAATTTCGCCTTCTGCGGCCGCGGCTCGTGGGGCGGGCATCCGTACTGCCAGGACCATGCGCGCCTGGCCTACCAGCCGAGCCAAGCCAAAAAACGCCGCGCCGCCGGCGCTCCAGACGAACTGCGCCGCATGCTGCGCATGGCGGCTGGGTGACGGCGACGCTCATCGAGAAGAAAAGCCCGGCGCAAGCCGGGCTTTTTTATGTCAGACGCGCGCATGCCCTGCCGCGTCACCGCGTAGCCGCCGCCAATGCCGCAGCGCCCAGCGGCATGCCGGGCAGCCGCCTTCGTCGCGCGGCAGCCGCACCAGCGCGGGGCGCACCGGCAGCGTGGCCGGCGTTTTGATCTCCCAGGCAAGCCCCGCGCGCTCAAGCAAACGGATGAACCACCACCCCGGATCAGGTTGATCTTCGCTGAGCCCAATGCGCGCCGAGCCTGGGAAGGCGTGGTGATTATTGTGCCAGCTCTCCCCCATAGAAAGCAGCGCCGCTGATCGGCACGTCGCGCCCCTGCACGCCCGCATCGCGCACGCGCCAGCGCATTGGCCCCTCATTGTGCGCGAAATAGCCGACAAGCCAGTGGCCGGTGACGCAAACCGCGACGCGCGCGGCCACGCCCCACACCACAAAGCTCCAACCGCCAAGCGCAAACAGGATCAGCGCCAGCGGCGCCTGCTGCCACATCCATGTGCGCTCCATCCAAAGGTAAAGCCGATCATTGGCGATGCGCGGCTCCGGCTGAAAGCGCGGCGGATGATCGAGCTTCACATCGCAATGCAGCTGCCAAAAACCATCGGTAACGATGCCGCGCCCATGCTTGAGATAATCATGGCAATGGCGCTGGCGCTGCGCCCAATCGCGCAGATCATGCTGATGCATGAGCCCAAACAGGCCCGCCATGCCCACCAGCACGCCGGAATAGACCATGAGGTATTCAAGCCAGCGCGGGCATTCAAAACTGTTGTGAATGAGCCGCCGATGCATGCCGACAGAATGTCCGGTGCAGAGCGTGAGCGCGCTCAGCACGGCGAAAACGGCAAAGGCGTTCCACGAAAACGTCATCGGCCCGGCGATCAGCGCGGTGAGCGTCATCGCGCCGATCCAAAGCGATTTCGTCAGGCTCCCAAACAACGCGGCCAGCGGCGGCGTCGGTATTTTCATCGGCAATGATGCGATCTGACCCGTGCGCCCAATCCATCATCGCCTCCCTGGCTATTGCTGCTCTTGTTTCAGCTTTTTGCTTTCGCGCTTGAGCGGGCGCGAAACCGGGCACACCTCTTGGACAAAGCCGTTGAGCGTGTTCACCAGGTTTTCGCGCACCAGCGCGTAATGGATGAATTGCCCGCGCTTTTCCCCACGGATCAGCCCCGCCCCTTCAAGGATCGAGAGATGCTTGGAGATGGCGGGCTTGGACATCGAAAAGCGCGCGGCGATTTCTCCCGCCGTCAGTTCCGCCTCGGCCAGATAGGCGAGGATCTTGCGGCGCGGCGTCGAGGCCAAGGCGTCGAAAACAGAATCCAAGCGGCCACCTATTTAACTAATAAATTAAATAACTCATAGATTTTGGCGCGTGTCAAGCCGGGGCATGAACGCGCGATCCGTCCGCGCCGCCGGGCCGGAAGCCAGCCATGCGCCCCTCGCGCGCGCCCCCGCCTTGCGGAGCGCAACGCCTTCGGCTAGAAGCCCCGCTTCCATTTTCCCGACGCGCGCGGATTTGAAGGCTTAAGGCCCATGGCTGGCATTGTTTTGAACGTTGAAGTGCGTGAGCGCACCGGCACGGGCGCGGCCCGCACCATTCGTAATTCCGGCAGCATTCCGGGCGTGCTTTATGGCGGCCCGCGCGGGGCTGTGCCGATCGAGATCAAGGCCGCAGACGTGCACGCCGCGATCCGCTCGGGCAAGTTCCTCTCGCACATGGTCGAGCTTGACCATAAGGGCGAGAAGCAGCCGGTGATCCCGCGCGATATCCAATTCCACCCGGTCACGGATCACCCGATCCATATCGACCTCTATCGCGTGGAAGAAAATTCCGAGATCGCGGTGGATGTCGTGGTGCATTTCAAGAACCACGAAGCCTCGCCGGGCCTCAAGCGCGGCGGCGCGCTCAACATCGTGCGCCACACGGTTCGCCTCAAGGTGAAAGCCAGCGCCATCCCCGAGCAGCTCGAGGTTGATCTCACCGGCAAGGATATTGGGGAATCGATCCACATTTCCTCGATCACCCTGCCCGCCGGCGCGCGCCCGGTGATCAAGGATCGCGATTTCACCATCGCCACGATCGTTGGCCGCAAGGTGGAAGAAGAAGCGCCGGCCGAAGAAGCCGCCGCCGCCGCCGCGCCCGCCGAAAAGAAAGCCGGCGACAAGAAATAACGCCCCTCCCGCCGCCACGCGGGCAAAGCTGAGGCTGGCGCCATGCTGCTTTTGGTCGGCCTCGGCAATCCTGGCGCGAAATACGCCGGCAACAGACACAATATCGGCTTCATGGCCGTGGACGCGATTGGCCGCGCCCACGGCTTTGGCCCATGGAAAAAGAAATTCCAGGCCGAGATCGCCGAAGGCCAGATCGATGGCGTGCGCGCGCTTTTGATGAAGCCGCAAACCTATATGAACGAGAGCGGCCGCGCCGTGGGCGAGGCGGCGAGTTTCTACAAACTCTCCGCGCCCAGCGTGATCGCGTTTTACGATGAGATCGATCTTGCCCCAGGCCGCTTCCGCATGAAAACCGGCGGCGGCGCGGCGGGCCATAACGGCATCCGCTCGATCATCGCCTCATCGGTTGGCGAAGGCTTCCGCCGCGCCCGCATGGGCGTGGGCCATCCGGGCGATAAGGCGCTGGTGCATCATTACGTGCTGGGCGATTTCGCCAAGGCCGAGGCCGCATGGGTGGAGGCGTTGCTCGACGCCTGCGCCAAGGCCGCGCCCCTGCTCGCGCGCGGGGAGGATGAGAAGTATCAGGGCGAGGTGATGCGGCTGGCGCCCTCGCCCAAAGCCGATCCGCGCAAGCCGCGCGATGCGGAGGATGCGTCGTGATCCTTCTGATCCTTTCGTACCTGCCTTCAATTTTCTGCGGCGTGCATGTCGTGCGCAGCGGGCGCGAGATGTATTGGCTCATCATCTTCCTGATGGCGCCGCTGCTGGGGCCTGCGGTGTATTTCTTCGCCGTGCTGCTGCCGGAAATGACAAGCGGGCGCACCGCGCGCGGCATCGGCAAAGCAGCGCAAAGAGCCATCGACCCGGAGCGCGACTACAACGCCGCGCTGCGCGGGCTGGAGGATTCGCCCACAATTGGCGCGCGCATGAAGGTGGCGCAGGCCGCAGCCGCGCTCGGCTAAACAGCGAGGATCTCGATCTCATCGCCGCTGAAACGATACACGATCACGTAAGGCGCGTTGCGCACGGAAAGCTCGCGCAATCCCTCCCCGACGCCAGGGCGGCCAATATCGCCCAGCCGCCTCAGGCTTTCAGCCGCGAGGCGAATAATGCGCACAACCCGCTTGGGCTTTGCGCCCTCGATTGTCGCCAACCAGTCATGAAAGCCCTGCAAGTCGGCAAGCGCTTGCCTGCGCCAAATCAGGCGCTTCAAGCTCACGCCGAAAAACGGCGGAAAAAAGCTTCCACCTCGGTCTCCGAGGCGATCGGCCCAGGGTTCGCGAGACGCTTCTCAAGATCGGCCACTTGTTCCGGGCTCAGGCTGGTTTCCGGGTGCAGATCGCCGAAGAACAGGGTTTCCAGGATATCGGCGATTTCCTCCCGCCGCGCTTCCGGCAAGGCTTCCAGGGCGGCGGTGATGCGCTCGAACTTGGTCATCTGGCGGCTCCGGCGCGACACCCTATCTCAGGCGGGGCGGCGCGCGCACCATAGCGGAAGCCACGCCAAACCGCTATCGCTGGGCTGAATCCGGGAGATCGAAATTGGGCTTTAAATGCGGCATCGTGGGTTTGCCGAATGTCGGCAAATCCACGCTTTTCAACGCGCTGACGAAAACCGCGGCGGCGCAAGCGGCCAATTATCCGTTCTGCACCATTGAGCCGAATGTCGGCGAGGTGGCGATGCCCGAGCCGCGCCTGCAAAAACTCGCCGAGATCGCCGGCTCAAAAGAGATCATCCCGACGCGGATGAATTTCGTCGATATTGCGGGCCTGGTGCGCGGCGCCTCCAAGGGCGAAGGGCTGGGCAACCAATTCCTCGCCAATATCCGCGAATGCGACGCCATCGCCTACGTGCTGCGCTGCTTTGAGAATGATGACATCACCCACGTCGAAGGCCGCATCGATCCGATCGCCGATCTCGAAACGGTCGAAACCGAGCTGATGCTGGCCGATCTTGAGAGCTTGGAAAAGCGCATCACCAATCTCGAAAAGCGCGCCAAGGGCGGCGATAAAGAAAGCAAGCTCACGCTTGAGCTGGTGTTGCGCGCCAAGGCGCTGCTCGAAGAGGGCAAGCCCGCGCGGCTGACAACGCGCGCGCCGGAGGAAGAAAAAGCCTTCGCCATGCTGCAGCTCCTCACCGCGCTGCCTGTGCTTTATGTGTGCAACGTCAACGAAGAAGACGCGGGCGCGGGCAACGCCCACACGGCCCGGGTTGAAGAACGCGCGAAAGCAGAAAGCGCCGCCTGCGTTGTCATCTGCGCGCAATTGGAAGCCGAAATCGCCGCGCTGAGCGATGATGAGCAAACCGAGTTTCTGCAAACCGTGGGCCTGGAAGAGCCGGGCCTCACCCGCCTCATTCACGCCGGCTACAATCTGCTTGGCTTGCAAACCTATTTTACCGTCGGCCCCAAGGAAGCCCGCGCCTGGACCATTCAAAAGGGCTGGACAGCCCCGCAGGCCGCAGGCGTGATCCATGGCGATTTCGAGAAAGGCTTCATCCGCGCCGAAACCATCTCCTATGACGATTACATCGCCAACAAAGGCGAAACCGGCGCAAAGGAAGCGGGCAAGATGCGGCTTGAAGGCAAGGACTATGTCGTGCGCGAAGGCGATGTGATGCACTTCCGCTTCAATGCGTGAAGAGACGCCCCTTCCGCTGCCGCTGCCGGAGCTGGTGGCGCTTGTGGCGTCGCTGATGGCGCTCAATGCGCTGAGCATCGACATCATGCTGCCGGCGCTGCCGGACATCGGCAGGGATTTTGCGCTCGGCGCGGCCAATGACCGCCAGCTGATTATCGTCGTCTACGTGTTCATGTTCGGGATCAGCCAGCTGATCTACGGCCCGCTGAGCGATGCCTTCGGCCGCCGCGCGGTCCTGCTCTGGGCGACGGCCTTCTACATCGTCGGCGCGCTTTTGTGCACGATCGCGCCGAGTTTTGAACTGATGCTGGCCGCGCGCGCGCTGCAAGGGGTCGCCGCCGGCGCAACGCGCGTGATCGCCACCGCCCTGGTGCGCGATCTCACCAGCGGCCCGCGCATGGCGCAGATCATGTCGATGGCGATGACAGTGTTCATGATCGTGCCGATCCTGGCGCCGGGCCTTGGCCAGTTGATCCTTTTCGTTGCGCCTTGGCGCTGGATTTTCGGCGCGCTGCTGGTTTACGCGGTTATCGTGCTGATCTGGGCTTATCTGCGCCTGCCCGAAACCTTGCGCCCGGAAAACACCACCCCGTTCCACCTCCGCGCCATCGCCCGCGCCGCGCGCGCGGTGCTGAGCGATCGCCAGGCGTTCGGCTATATGATCGCCTCCACCTTCATCGTCGGCTGCATGTTCGGCTACGTGACCTCATCGGAGCAATTGTTCGTGGACGTGTACGATCTCGGCGATCGCTTTGCGCTGGCGTTCGCGGCGGTGGCGGTGGCGATGTCGGCGGGGGCGTTCTTGAATTCCCGTCTTGTGGTGCGGTTTGGCATGCGCCGCATCTCGCAAAGCGGGCTTTTGGTTTTTTCTTGGCTTCAGCGCCATTCTAACGGTGCTGGTGATGCTCGGCTTCGCGCAATTTTGGTTGTTTTTCAGCCTTCTCTCGCTGGCGCTGGGCGCGTTCGGGCTGATCGGTGGAAATTTCAACGCGCTGGCGATGGAGAATGTCGGCCGCATGGCGGGATCGGCCGCATCGCTTTATGGCGCGGTGACTGGCGCGGTGGGCGCGATTGTCGGCGGCTTGATCGCACGCCAGTTTGACGGCACGGCGCTGCCGTTTGCGCTCGGCATGACTGTGCTGGCGGGGCTGAGCCTGGCTGTGGTGCTTTGGACCGAGCGCGGGCGGCTGTTCACTGGCGCCTAAACAGCATCACATCATCGAGCCGTGGCGAAGCCAAATTGCGCCGATCAAGCCGCAAATAAACATTGGCGTTGTGATAATCGATCGCCAGCCCGCCGGCGCGCCCGATCACATCCATGCCAACAAGCACCGTGGGCTCCGCATCCAGCCCCCAGAGCGAGAAGATGTGATAATCGCCGACAAACAAGAGCAGGTTCGACATTCTAAGCTCGCCGACCGCCAGCGCCGGCAATACCAGCGCCGTATCCAGCACCACCGGATCGCCGGCGGTGAACGCACGCCCGAACCCCTCTGCATCGCGCGCATAGCGCGTGCGCGCCGCGAGCGCTTGATGCAGCGCGCGATTGGCGAGCGAGACATTAGAGCCGGTGTCGATCAACACATTGACGCGCATGCCTTGCACAACGCCGCGCACCACAACGAGATTGCCAAAGCGCAGCTCCCCGCGCAGCCGCGTCCAGCCCCGGCCAAGCGTCTGCGCCCCACGCGCGGGTACGATCTCGATGCAACGCCGCGTGAAATCCATGCGCAGCCGCCGCCCCGCCATGCCATCGACGCCCAGCAGCCCATGCTCGCCGGCAAGCATTGCGCCCTCCAGCATCGGCATTTCTTGGCTGGGCATGGAGAGCGGGCCGTAGCGCAGCGAGTCCACGCGCACCAGCGGCGCGGTGACGACCTCATGCACGCTATGGACCGCGCCCTCGCCGCTTGGCGTGAGATTGAGCCGGCGCGCGAGCCCCTCCGACAGCGCAGATCGGTTCGCCCCGGTATCGACAATGAAGCGGAACGGGCCCTGCCCGTTGACCATCACCGGCGCAACAACACGGCCCAGATCATCAAAGCCGCTCGCGCCGGCCGCCGCCTCTTGTGCGGCGGCGGGATCAGGCGGCGGAGGGGCGACGCATTGCGCCGCCGCAGCCCCCGCCGAAGCGAAGAGCGCACATCCCAACACAAGGGCGCGCACAAGCGACATGGCGAAAGCATGTGCTTAAGCCCGCGCATGCGCCAGCGCCAGGTTGCTCAACTTCTCGTTAGCGGCGCACGCACTCGACCAAGCGGCGACATTGTGCGACCAACGCCGCATGAGCGCTTCGATCACACTCACCAGCAGCCACGATGGCTTCGCTTTTCCCGCACTGCACAAAAGCGCCGAGGGCCCGCCGAAGGGGGGCGTGGTGGTGATCCAAGAAATATTTGGCCTCACGCCGCATATCGAGGAGATCGCCAGCGTGTTCGCGGCGGCGGGCTATGAGGTGATCGCCCCGGCATATTTCGCACGGATCGATCCCGCCTTTCTGGCGCCGGTAAACCCCGAGGGGATCGCCAAAGGCCGCGACGCTGTGCAGCGCACGCCCTGGGCGCAGGTGATCGGCGACACGCAGGCGGCGATCGACGTGCTGGCCAAGCCAGCCTTCGTCACCGGCTTCTGCTGGGGCGGCGCTGCGGCTTGGGCGGCGGCTGCGCAGTGCGCGAACGTGCGCGCCGCATCCTGCTTTTACGGGCGCGCGATCCTGAACCTGCTCGACCAGCCGCCGAAAGCGCCTGCCATGCTGCATTACGGCGCGCGCGACGCCTCGATCCCGCCAGCCGATATCGAGCGCGTGCGCACAGCGGCGCCCGCGGCCACGCCGATCCATATCTATGACGCAGGCCACGGCTTCTGCCGCCGTGAAAGCCACGACTACAGCGCCGAGGCCAGCGAGATCGCGCTCAAGCGCACGCTGGATTGGTTCGCACGCTGGCGCGCCAGCGGCGACGGGGCTTAGGGCTTAAGAGGCCGCCAGGCCCGCTTCACGCAAGCGCGCGGCGTCACGCAAAGGCGGGGCGCCAAACAAGCGGCGATATTCGCGGCTGAATTGTGAGGGGCTGTCATAGCCAACCTCGTGCGCGGCGCTGGCTGCATCCATCGCCGTGCTCAAGATCAAGCGCCGCGCTTCGTGCAGGCGGATCTGCTTCTGGTATTGCAGCGGGCTGAGCGAGGTGACTTGCTTGAAATGCAGGTGCAACGCCGAAGCGCTCATGCGCGCTTCGGCGGCGAGCGCTTCGATGGAAAACGCCTCGCGGTAATTGAGCTTGATCCAGCTGATGGCGCGGCTGACTTGCGAGAGCTTGGATTCGGCGTGCGCGATCTGGCGCAGCCGCGCCCCGTTCGGCCCCGCCAGCAAGCGATACAGCAATTCCCGCTCCGCCATCGGCGCCAGCACGGGAATGTCGCGCGGCGTCTCAAGCAACCGCACCAGCCGCAGCGCCGCATCGAGCAAATCCGCGTTCATTGGCCCCAGCGCCATCCCCGAGCCCGGCTCCCCGGCTTGCGGCGGGCCCATCTCCAGCGCCAGCGCCGCAAGCGCCGCGCGATCCAGCATGAGCGCAAAGCAGAGATAGGGCTTTTCCCGGCTGGCCTCGATCACCCGCCCGACGACAGCCATGTCCACCGACACCGCAAGGAAGGCGCCGCTATCATATTCGAGCACGCGCTCACCCAGCTGCACCTGCTTTTTGCCCTGCACCACAAGGCAGAGCGAGGCTTCGTAAAGCGTGTGGATCGGCTCCGAGGGGGCGGTCGCGCGGATCAATGAAAGGCGCGGAATGGCGCTCGGGCGCATGCCCTCGCTGGAGTGCTTGTCAATCAGAGCAACGAGTTCAGCTTGGCGATCCACGGCAAACCCCTTGGTTTTGGCGTTTCTTGCCTAGCACATCTGGGCGCGGGCGCATCGGCCGGCAAGCCAGCTTTGGAGGATTGTGCAGTCATCCCGGAGCCCTGTTCTACCGCTGGGCGGCGGCCATGCCCCATCTTCTCCGCATCGCCGGGGGCACACGCCCCGGCGATGAAATTCAGGAGAAAATCTCATGTCGATCCAAGGCAAAATCATCGCTGTCACCGGCGCATCGAGCGGCATCGGCGAGGCGACCGCGCGTGAACTCGCTGGCCGGGGCGCCACCGTGATCGTCGGCGCGCGCCGCACCGAGCGGCTGGAAAAACTCGTCGCCGAATTGCGCGCCGAAGGTGCGACGGCGGAGTTCCAAGCGCTCGATGTGACCAGCCGCGAGAGCGTAGCCGATTTCGTCCGCTTCGCGGTGGAGCGCTTTGGCAAGCTGGACGTCATCGTCAACAATGCCGGGCTCATGCCGCTGTCTCCGCTCAGCGCGCTCAAGGTCGATGAGTGGGATCGGATGATCGATGTGAACGTCAAAGGCGTGCTCTACGGCGTCGCCGCCGCGCTGCCGGTGTTTGAGCGCCAAGGCTATGGCCATGTGATCAACACCTCCTCGATCGCGACCTATTGGCCGATCCCGACGGCGGCGGTGTATTGCGCCACCAAGGCGGCGGTGAATTTCATCACCGAGGGCCTGCGCCAAGAGAGCAAATTCGTGCGCGCCACGATCATTTCGCCCGGCGTCACCGAATCTGAGCTGGCGCACACGATCACGCACGAGGCCACGGCCCAATTCATCGGCGATTATCGCAAGATCAGCATCCCCGCTGACGCCATCGCCCGCGCCATCGCCTTCGCCGTGGAGCAGCCCGAAGGCGTTGACGTGAACGAGATCGTCGTTCGCCCGCTCGCGGCGAACTGAAGCGGCCGCGCCCGCCTTGAAAGCAGGCGCGCCCCTCAAACCCGCGTGATTAACCCTGAAATGGCGCGGGCGGGCCCCTCCCCATCCAGCGCCCGCCCTTGCCGCTTCGGCGCCCCCCTGCTAGGTGGCGCGCATGCCTCAGACCTCGGCCCTGCTCAACGTGATGATCGCCGCCGCGCGCAAAGCCGCGCGCACGCTGGCGCGCGATTTTGGCGAGGTTGAACAGCTGCAGGTCTCGCGCAAGGGGCCGAGCGATTTTGTCTCCGCCGCCGATCTCAAGGCCGAGAAAACGCTCTATGAGGAACTCTCCAAGGCCCGCCCCGGCTACGGCTTCCTGATGGAAGAGCGCGGCGAGGTTGCCGGCACCGATAAGACCAATCGCTGGATCGTCGATCCTTTGGACGGCACCACCAATTTCCTGCACGGCGTGCCGCATTTCGCCATCTCGATCGGGCTCGAGCGCGAGGGCGTGCTGGTGGCGGGGGTTGTCTACAACATGGTGCGCGATGAGCTGTTCTGGGCCGAGAAAGGCGCGGGCGCTTATCTCAACGATCGCCGCCTGCGCGTGGCCGCGCGCACGGAAATGCGCGACGCCATCTTCGCCACCGGCGCGCCGTTCCACGGCCAGCCGGGCCGCGAGAAATTCCTTCAGGAAGCCGATCGCGTGCTGAATGTCAGCGCGGGCGTGCGCCGCTTCGGCGCGGCTTCGCTGGATCTGGCCTACGTAGCGGCAGGCCGCTTTGACGGCTTTTGGGAACGCAATCTCGGCCCCTGGGATGTTGCAGCCGGCGCCATCATCGTGCGCGAGGCGGGCGGCTTCGTGAAAGAGATCGAGGGCGGCGATTTCCTCAAGACCGGCCACATTATCGCCGCCAATGAGCGGCTCTTGCCTCTCCTTACGAAAACCGTACGCGGCGCTTGATCACGCCCGCTTGGTTGTGAAGAGTGTCGGCTAACGACGCTGCGACGGGCGGGAGGATGCGTGACTGAACCACAGCCTGCGGCGCGCAAGGTTTCCAATTGGGAAGTCGCCGCCTTCGCTGCGCCCGCCGCGCCTTTGCTTGCGCTTTCGCTGCCTGTCATCATTTTTCTGCCGCCTTATTTCGCCTCGCATCTTGGCGTGCCGCTTTGGGCGGTGACGGCGATCTTCCTCGGCGCGCGCCTGTTCGACATCCTGATCGATCCCGGCCTTGGCGGCATGCAGGATCGCACCGACAGCAGCTTTGGCCGGCGCAGGCTTTGGCTGGCGCTGGGCTGCCCGCCGCTGATGCTGTTCATGTGGGTGGTGTTTCTCGGCTTGCCGCCTGGCGTGAACGTATGGGTCGCCGGGCTTGCCGTGTTTGCGATGTATCTTGCCTACGCCGCCATGATGGTGGCGCATCTCGGCTGGGCGGGTGAGCTTATTCCCACCTATCACGGGCGCACGCACGTTCTGGGCGCGGTGCAAACCGCGAGCATGGTGGGTCAAGCGCTCATGCTGGTGATCGCCGGCATTGTTGTGCAGGCGGGCGGCGGCGATGACGGCGCGGCCGTGCACGCCATGGGCTGGACGCTGATCTTCCTTTTGCCGATCACAACCATCATGGCCGTGACTTTGGTGCGGGAAACCCCGCATCCGCCGCAGCCGCACCTTGGCTTTGCCGATACGATCAAAACCCTGGTCGAAAACAAAATGTGCCGGCGCGTGCTGCTGCCGGATTTGTTTTTGGGCATGGCCCAGGGCGTCTCGGGTGGGCTGTTTCTTTGGTATTTCCAATTCGTGCTCGGGTTCGAGCGTGAATCGCAAACGCTGCTGGCGATCTATTTCCTCGCCGGCCTTGCGGGCGTGCCGATCTGGTGGATCGCCGCGCGTAAGCTCGGCAAGGATCGCGCGCTGCAGGCGGCGATGCTCTACACCGCTGTCACCACCTCGCTGCTGCTGATCGTGCCGGCGGGGCAATTCGCCATCGCCGCGCCGTTCATGATCGCGGCGGGCCTTGCCCAAGGCGGCGGCGTGCTGCTGACGCGCACGCTGATGGCCGACGTGGTGGATGAAGATGAGCTCGCCACCGGCGCGCGGCGCTCGGCTCTATTTCGGCCTGTTGATGACGACCTCCAAGCTCGGCATCGCGGCAGGCCCGATCACGTACATCATCCTCGGCTTCGCCGGCTTTGACGCCACCATCGGCGCGGCCAATTCACCCGCCGCGCTCAACACGCTTTCGGCGCTGTTTATCGGCGGGCCGGTGGTGCTGTGTTTGCTGACGGCGCTGAGCCTGCGCAATTATCCGCTGGATGAGGCGCGCCAGGCCGAACTCGCCGCCGCCATCGCCGCGCGGCATCGGAGCGAAAGCGCTTAAAGCACGATTGTTCTTGATTGAAACCCACGTTGCCTCCACCCATCCCCGGGGCGCGGCGAAGCCGAGAGCCCGGGGCCCAAGAACACGAGCGCTTGCAGTTTTAATCTCCAACCCTCGGTGTTCTTGGGCCCCGGACTTGGCCTGCGGCCAATCCGGGGATGGGTGCGGAGGCGGCTTCAATCTAAAACGATCACGCTCTAAAGCAACTTTTGGACTTTAAATTCGCGCGGCGCACGCCATCACACTGAGGCGAATTTAAAGTCCGTTGCTTTAAGCGCCGCGCTTGAGCGCACGCACCAGAAAGCGCGCGGGATGGATCGCCTCCAGCGCTTGGCTTGAAAGCATTTGCGGCTCGCCGCACATTTCTGAAACGATGCGCTCCGCCAAAAGCGGCGCCAATGTCAGCCCGCGCGCGCCAAGCCCACCAAGCACATAAACGCCCTCATGCGCCGGCGCGGGCCCTTCCGCCGCCGCGCCATGCGCCAGCGGCGCAAAGCGCGCGCGCCAAGCGGTCTCATCCGGCAAAAGCCCCGCGATCGGCGCGCGATCGGGCGTGGTTGCGCGTTGGGATGCGCGAGAATTGAGCGAATTTACATCAAGCCCCGCCGCAAGTTCAGGCGCAAGCAAAGCCAGCGCCGCGAGATTGCGCGCACGCGCATCAGCTGGATCGGCGGGCGCGTGGTCGAACGTGGCGCCAAACAGAACGCCATCCTCAAATGGCGCAACGTAGGCGCCTTTGCATCAGCGCGCGCGAAGGCGCAGCGCCTGAGCCCCACTCAATCTGCCCATAAGAGATCTGCAGCGGCAAAAACGAAGCCGGCGCAAAGCGCGCGAGCGCCGGCCCGCACGCCAGCACCACCGCATCGGCCTTCAGCATCGCCCGCCCATCCGGCGCGCGCAGCACCCAGCCTGCATCCGCGCGCTCGATTGCGGCGGTTTCCGCCTCAAGCATGAGATGCGCATGGCGCAGCATCGCCGCGACCGCCGCCTGCGGCCGCACGAGGCCCGCGCGCGCATGCAGCACCGCGCCGCCGGGCAAAACGGAAAACCAATCCGGCGGCAGCGGCGGATCGGCGATCAAATCCGCCAGCGCCGCCGCGCGCGCTTAGGCTCGGCGCGTTGCTCAACACCGCAAGCCTCAAGAACGCCAAGCCCATCATAGGCCGCAACCGCTTCCAGATAGGCGGCGAGAAACACCTCCCCGAGCGGGCCTGCGCGGTCGAGCCGCGGCGCGATCAGCCCGGCTGGATTGCCGCTGGCGCCGCGCCCAGCTGCGGCGCCGCATCGAGCACGACAGCTTCGATCCCGCGTCGCGCCAAAGCCTGCGCGCACGCCGCCCCGGCGATCCCCGCGCCCAGCACCGCCACGCGCTTGGGCGCGCACGCCGCATAAGGATAAGCCGCAGCCAAACTTGGAGCGCCAGCGCGCTGAGCAGGCAAACACGCCTCAAGCCGTTCGCGCTTGGCGCCAAAGCCCGGCTTTTTCTCCACGGCAAAGCCCGCGCTCTCAAGCCCGCGCCGCACCGCGCCGGCAACCGTGAAGGTGGCCGCGCGCGCGCCGGGCGCGGAAAGCGCCGCGATGCGCGCAAACAGCGCCTGGCTCCACATGTCTGGATTTCGGGCCGGGCTGAAGCCATCGAGAAACCAGGCGTCAAACCGCCCCGTCATCCCGGCGAGCATCGCCTCGGCCGCGCCCGTATGGATTGTCAGCGCAAAGCCATCCTCTGGAAACCAGAGCCGCTGCGGCCCCGCCGCGCGCACCGGCCAGCGCGCCAACAATTGGCCCGCAAGATCAGCCACCTCCGGGAACGCCGCCAGGGCGCGCGCCGCGTCAACCTGTGCAAGAGGGAAAGCCTCGATGGTCGAGACATGCAAAATCGCATGAGACGCCCTGCTCGCTTTCCATGCCCTCCAGAGCGCCAAAATATTAACGCCGGAACCAAAACCAAGCTCGCCGACGTAAAAATGATCCCGCCCCGCCCAGGCGTGCGGCAAGCCCGTTCCCGCCAGGAACACGGCCTCCGATTCAGCGAGCCCGCCGGCTTTGGAGAAATAGACATCCGTGAACGCCGCCGCGATGGGCGCGCCTTCATCGCTCCAGGCGAGATCAGGATGAGGCGGCAAGCGCGGCATGATGCCCCCTAAACGCAAACGAGCCGCCCTTGCGGGCGGCTCGTCGCGAACTCAAACCGTAAAAGATTACGGTGTGGCGGGCGCGGCGTCAGCCGGCGCAGCGTCAGCCGGGGCGGCGTCAGCAGGCGCTTCAGCCGGCGCAGCTTCCGGAACAGCTTCCGGCGCCACTTCTTCAACAGCAGCCGGCGCTTCTTCCGGAGCCGTCGTCGTTTGGCCGCAAGCGGCGACGCCGAAGGCGAGAGCCGCGGCGACAGCGGCCGCAAAGCCCAGTTTGAACTTCGTCATAGGTTCTACCCCTCGTCTCAACGCTAAGGGCCACCCCCTAACGCGGAGTGTGATTCTTGCCACAGGATTAACCGCAAACGCAAGCGCCCTGCGTCGGCAGGGGCATGCAAAACTGCATAGCGCCGAGTCTAGAGATCAGGCCTCGGCCGCCGCCAGCGCCTCTTCAAGCTGCGCGAAGCTCGGCTGCAGCGACGAGGGCACGGAGCCGCGCCCGATCTCAACTGAAACCTGCGCCGCATTGCCATGCAAGTGCGCCACGAGCACATCGCGGATGATTTTGTAAAACTGCGCATCGTGCTCGATCACCGCGTTGAGCCGCGAAGCCATCGGGCCGACGATGCCATAAGCCAGGAACACGCCAAGGAACGTGCCCACCAGCGCCTTGCCGATCATCAGGCCAAGGATTTCCGGCGGCTCATTGATCGCGCCCATGGTTTTCACGATGCCCAGCACGGCGGCGACGATGCCCAGCGCGGGCAGGCCATCGGCCATGGTTTGCAGCGCATGCGCCGGATGCATGGCTTCGTGGTGATGCTTTTCGATCTGCTTTTCCATCGCATCCTCGACCTGATGCGGATCGTCGAGGTTCATGGTCATCATGCGCAGCGTGTCGCAGATGAAATCGACCACGAAATGGTCTTTGCAGAGCTTGGGGTATTTCTGAAAGATCGGGCTGTCGTTCGGATTTTCGATGTGCTGCTCAAGCGCGACAATGCCTTTTGTCTTCATCAGCTTGGTGAGCTGAAACAAAAGCGCGAGCAGATCGCCGTAATCTTTCTTATTCCATTTGGGCCCGGACATGATCTGCCCCAGCCCCCCGCCAACGCCTTTAAGGCCGTTCATATCATTGGCGATGATCATCGCGCCGATCGCGGCGCCGAAGATCATCATGAACTCCATCGGCGCAGCTTCGATAATGACCTCGAAATGCCCCCCAGCGAGCGCGAAGCCGCCAAAGACCATGCCGAACACAACTGCGAGGCCGATAAGAGGAAACATGGTTAGCGCGCGTTTACCTGAGGCGTTCTGCCGAGAGCGCCTTATGCCTCACCCGCTCTTAACGCGCCGTTTCGGTTGAGGAAAAGAAAGGTTAGCGGAGGTTAGGACGCGCGCCCTTACTCCGCCGCCTGAAGCGCGTGACGTGTCTGGTCGCCCCGTCCCGCCAGCAGGCCTTCGACGGAAATATCCTCATCGAGCTTTTCCCAGTGCAGCCCGCGCCCCGAGGGGCCGATGCTCACGTCCGCGCGCTCGGCGGCGCTAGCGCGCATGAGACGCGGAAACCAAGCGAGCGGCGCCCGATCGTGCGCCCATCGGCAAGATCGACCCACAAGGTCTCCTCGTCGCAGCGCACGGCTTTAGCCGAAATGCTCATGCCAAGCCCTTTCGATCTCATCTCGGCGCGCTTCGACAATGCGCGCCAATTCGGCCAATTCACGCCGGCTGAACCCATGAGAATCCGCCAGCGCCACATCCGGCCCGCAGCCAGAATTTCGCTTCGCCTTCGCCCTTCAGGACATGAATGTGAGCTGGCTCCCGCAGGCTTCCTTCATTGGAGAAGAAAAAGAACCGCGCGCCCCATTCTCGAAAGACGACAGGCATTGGCGCATCTTAGCATGGCTTGGCGATGAGAACATAGCCGCCCTTTCCCGCGCCATGTGCGCAGCGTATTGAGGCCACACTGATGCCGGACATCCAGCCCCCCGATCCGCCAACCGCGCGCATTGAGCGCGGCGGGCCGACGGGGCGCAATCGCCAGTTCGGGCTCCTGTTTATCTGCATGCTCGTGATCGGCGCGGGCAATTCGATGTTGTTCGCGGTGGCGCCGCCTTTGGTGCGCCAGCTCAATCTGCCGGATTCCACCGTCGGCTGGATTTTCGCGCTCTCGGCTTTGCTCTGGGTGTTTTCGAGCCCCTATTGGGGGCGCACCTCCGATCGCATCGGGCGCAAGCCGGTGACGGCGATCGGGCTCGCGGGCTTCGCCGCCTCGATGGGGCTGTTCGCCGGCGTTGTGCTGCTGGGGCTCTACAATGTGATGAGCGGGGCTGTGTTGTTTATCGCGCTGATGCTGGCGCGGGCGGTGTTCGGCGCGTTCGGCTCGGCCTCCTCGCCCGCCGCGCAAGCCTATATCGCCGACCGCACGCCCATCAGCGAACGCACCGAGCAGCTCGCGGGCTTGAGTTCAGCCTTCGCATTGGGCCAAGCGTTTGGCCCGGCCTTGTGCGCGGCGCTGGCGGCGTGGCTTGGGCTTGTGTTTCCGATTGGGCTGATCGCGCTTTTAGCCGCGCTCGCGGCCTGGGCGATCTGGCGCTACCTGCCGGAAAACACCCCGCCTAAATCCGAGGCGCGCGCGAGCGGCGATTGGCGGCAATTGGTTGCGCTGACGCAGGATCGGCGCGTCTCAGGCCATTTGCTTTATGGCTTTGGCCTTTCGCTGATCGCCGGCATCACGCTGCAAGTGCTGGGGCTCTTCACCATGGATCGGCTCGGCGTCAGCGGCGAGCAAGGCGCAGAGCTCACAGCCGCCGGCTTCATGGTCGGCGCGCTGGCGCTGCTGACGACGCAACTGGCCGTGCTGCCGCGCCTGAAAGCAAGCCCGCGCGCACTGATGATGTGGGGCGCGATCATTTTTGCAATTGGCGTGCTGATCCAAATTCTGGCCGAGCCTTGGCGTGATCCTGGTGGCGCAAGCCGTGCAAGGGCTGGGCGGCGGCTTGGCGCGCCCTGGCTTCACTGGCGGCGCATCGATCGCGGTGCGCCCTGAGGAGCAAGGCGCGGCCGCCGGGCTTGTGGTCGCGGCCAATGGCGCGGGGTTTGTATTTTCGCCGCTGTTTGGCGGGGTCGCCTATGAGCAGCTCGGCATGAACGCCCCGCTCTGGTTCTGCTTTGCGGTGCTGCTTGCCATGGCGCTGTTTGCGCAGCGCAGCCGGCGTTTGCGCGGGCCGGTTTTGCACGCGCCAGCGCATGAGCCCACGCCGCCGCAATAAATTTTCAGCTCGCCGCCGCGCGCGCCGCTTCCAGCACCACGTCCGTCGCGCGGCCGCGCACTTCCATGCCGCGCGCACGCTCAAACGCGCGGATCGCCTCGCGCGTGCGTTCGCCGATCACGCCGTCTGGCGCGCCTGAACTATGGCCAATGCGATTGAGCAGCCGCTGCAATTCACGCACGCCGCCCCGATCAAGCCCGCGCGGCTCACGCGCCACGGCGGGCGCAACGCCGGCCTTGGCGCGAATTTGATCCAGCAACGCCGCCGTCGGGAAGCCATCAGCCGGCAAGCTTTCGCCCGCCTGGAAGCCGCGCACCGCCGCGCGCGTGCGCGAACCGAAGAGGCCATCAGGCTCGCCCGCTTCAAAGCCAAGCCCGTTCAGCAGCGTTTGCAATTCGAGGATCTGCTCGCGATTGAGCGAACCAAGCTGGCGCGGCCATGCCTGCACCAAGCCTTGCCGCCCATCCAGCGCCCGCGCCAGCAGCGCAACCACAAGCGCATAGCGATCTGAATTGTTATAGCGGCGGATGACGCTGAAATTGTGATGCAGCAGCAGCGCCGGGCCAGTTGCGCCCGCCGGCAGGAAAAGCTGCGCGCGCAGCGCCTGCTCATTGGCCGGCCAATCGCCGCCGCCAATCGGCGCAACGCCGAGCGCGGCCCATTCGCTCACCGTGCGTTGCGAGCCGTCCGCGACGCCATAATCAAAATTCGCCGGCAGCCGCGCTTCTTCAAACACCGGCTCGCCGCGCCGCCAGCCGCGATCGCTGAGATAATGCGCGATCGAAGCGGCCACATCGCCGCGATTGCTCCAAATGTCCGCGCGCCCGTCATTATCCCAATCGACCGCGGTGGTGAGATACACATCGGGCATGAATTGCGGCTGGCCCAGCGCGCCCGCCCAAGACGAACGCAGCTGGGTTTGGTCCGCCAGCCCACGCTCCACCATTTCCGTGAGCGCCATCAGATAGGCTTCAAACTGCGCGCGGCGGCGCCCTCATGCGCCAGCGTGGCGAGCGCGGCGGCGGCGTTGTAGTTCAGCGCGGCCTCCCCGTAATTGCTCTCAAGCCCCCAAATGCCGACGATGACGCCCCCTGGCACGCCGTAACGCTCAGCCACCGCATCAAGCGTGGGGCCGATCGCGGCTTTGAGAGTGCGCCCGCCGCTGATCCGGTTCTCCGTCACGCGGTTGGTCACGTAATCCCACACCGGGGAAACAAATTCCGGCTGGCGCCGATCGAGATCCACGATGCGCGGATCCGGCGTCACGCCTGAAAGCAGCCGCCCCAGAACCGCCGGATCGCGCCCGCGCGCCACCGCCCGGCGGGCGAAATCGTCGCGCCATTCATCGAAGCTCGCATCGCCCGAAGAGGCGAAACTGGGCGGTTCGGGAACCGGCTGCGCGGCCACAAGCACCTGCCCGCAGGCGATCGTCATGAAAACCGCCGCCAAAACCCCGATCGCACGCGCCATCCGATACCTCTTCATCCCTGTCCAACGCTCCAACCGGGCTTAGGGTGCGTCGCCAGGGTCAGCAATGTTGGGGCCATCTTAGGGCGGCGGCGTTGACTTCCCCCGATCCGCCCCTTATTGACCCCGCTTCCAATTTTCGCCCGGACCCGTGGACCCATGAAAGTCAAGTCGTCGCTCAAGTCGCTCAAAGCCCGCCACCGGGCTTGCCGGGTCGTGCGCCGCAAGGGCCGGGTGTACGTGATCAACAAGGTTGATCCCCGCTTTAAAGCGAAACAGGGCTGATTTAAGCCGCTTTTTTAGCTCAGCAGCGCGGCCCCTCGCGGGGGCGCGCGCTTTTGTGTAGGCTGCGGCCGATTCAATCGCCATGCGCAGCCTCATTTTCGCCCTCGCCGCCGCCCTGACGCTCGCCGCTTGCGGGGCGGGCGGGCGCGACCAAAACGTAAACCCCCAGCTCGCCGGGCTCTATTCCCAGCTTGAACGCGCCGAAAGCGCGGACGCGGCCCTGCCGCTGGAGCGCGCCATCCGCGCCCATTGGGCCGATAGCGGCTCGCCCACGGTCAACACCCTGCTCGAGCGCGCGGCCAACGCCACCGACGCCGGCGATTTCGACCTCGCCAACCGCTTCATCGATGAAGCCGTCGATCTCGCCCCCAATTTCGCCGAGCCGTGGACCACGCGCGCGGAAATCGCCTACCGGGGCGAGGATTACGCCGGCGCCATCGCCGCCTTCCAGGAAACGCTGCGGCGCGAGCCGCGCCATTTCGGGGCGCTGGCCGCTTTAGGCGTCATCTATGAAGAGCTGGGCCAGGAGCGCGCGGCGCTGGATGCGTATCGCGCCGCGCTTGCGGTGCATCCTTATTTCGAGGTCGCCCGCCAAGGCGTGCGCCGGCTTGAGCCGCGCGTGGACGGCCGCGAAGCGTGATGTTCTGGCTCGTGGCCGCCGCCATCATCGCGGCGACCTTCGGCATCCTGGCGCTCGCGCTGATCGCGCTGCTCGCCGGCATGATGGCGCTGGCCTTGTTCGCCGCCGCCGCGTTCGCTTTGAGCTTGACGTTCTGCATCGCACTCGCCTTCAGTGCGCGCGCCTATGTGCGCCGCGCAGAAGCGCAATGGCCGGCTGAGGGGCGCTTTATCCATGCAGGCAAAGCGCGCGTGCATGTGCGCGAAGCTGGCAAAGCCGGCGCGCCGCGCGTGCTGCTGATCCACGGCGCCAACGCAAATCTGCGCGAGTTATGGACGCCGTTTGCCGATACGCTGGCGCAAGACTTTCATGTGCTGGCGATGGATCGGCCTGGGCTTGGCTATTCCTCGCGCCCCAAACGCGCGCGGACGCTTAAAGTGCAAGCCGAACTCGCGGCCGCTGTGCTGCGCGAGAGCGGGGCTGAGCCCGCGATCATCGTCGGCCATTCCTATGGCGCAGCCGTTGCGCTGCGCCTGGCGATTGAGGCGCCGCAGCTTGTGCGCGGCCTCGTGCTGATCGCGCCCGCGTGCCACGAATTTCCCGGCAAGCCGATCTGGTGGGCGCGGCTCGCCGCTGCGCCGCTCATCGGCCAATTGTTCTGCGGCCTCCTCATCCCCAATCTTGGCCCGCTGCTGGCGCGCGCGAATATCGGGCGCAATTTCCATCCGGGCGAAGCGCCTAAGGATTATTACGAAGCGAGCGCCGTGGGCCTCGCCTTCCGCCCCAGCGCCTTCCGCGCCAGCGCAGAGGACGTCTGCCGCGCCAATGCCGAGTTCGCCGCGCAGACGCCGCGTTATCCCGAGATTTTCGCGCCCGCGATCATCATCACGGCGGAAAAAGATCGCGTGCTCAGCCCCAAGCGCCACGCCCGCGCCCTCGCCGCCGCTTTGCCCAGCGCCGAATTGGTGATCGCCCCCGATACCGGCCATATGCCGCATCAGCTGCGCCCCGATCTGGGGATCGCCGCGATTCGGCGCGTCAATGCCATGGCGAGCGTTTCGGAGCCGAGCTAGCGTCGAGCAACGATTCGATTCCCGATGAAGGGGCAAAAGGCGATGGCCGATTTTGGTGGTGAAGCAACGGTCGCTGGCGCGCAAACGCTGACGAACACAGCGCAGGAAAAACTGCGCCAGCTGGTCTCGCGCATCGAGAAGCTGGAAGAAGAGAAAAAGTCGATCGCCGACGACGTGAAGGAAACCTACGCCGAAGCCAAGGCGCTGGGCTTCGACACCAAAGTGCTCCGCCAAGTGGTGCGCTGGCGCAAGCAGGATCGGCAAGAGCGCGAAGAGCAAGAGCAAGTGCGCGAGCTTTACTTGCACGCGCTGGGCGAGATTTAGGGATTGGGTTTTGGGGATGAGGGATTGGGGCCGCGCTTTATTGCGCTTTCTTCCCCAATCCCCAACCCCTAAAACCTAATCCCCAATGGCCCGCGATGTTGATCCCAAACAGACGCGCAAGGCGCTTCGGATCATCCGCAAACTCGCGGCCAAAGGCGCGCGGCCCGATACCATCGATCCCGAAACCGGCGAGATAAAGCCCGGCGAAGGCGCGGTGGATTATTCGGCCTGGGAGAACGAATTTCTCACCGAGGTGGATCAGCGACTCGAAAAATACGGCAGCGCTTTTGCGGATTTGAGCAAAGGCCGCAAGGACGAAGCGCTTTCGGCGCTGCAAACCGTAAAGCTCAAAGAAATCGCCGCCAAAGCCCGCGGCAAACCGCGCAAAGGCCTGCAAACGAAGAAGCCGCTCGGGTGGAAGAAACGGCTTCCTAAGGGCGAGTAACGCGGGCGGGGACGCCCGCGCTCCATAGGCGCCGCTGATGTCCTCGCCCGCGTTTCGCTTCCAACGCGCCGACGAAAACCGCCAATCCTCCGCACGCTCAATCAAACCAGCCACAACCGGATTGTTCTCGACATACGCAACAGTCCATTCAAACTGCTCTTCAGAGCGCATGAACCGGTCAAAATATTCCGGCTGCCAGAGGCGCCCCTTGCGCCCCGCGAGCCTGTTGATCGCGTGCGCGCTGAATGATTTCCAGCGTTGCACGATGGGGACAAGCCCATCCCCCGCCAACACTTCGATGACAACGTGAACATGCGTGGGCATGACGCACCATGCAGCGAGCGCATAGCGTTCGCCATCGCCGTGAAGCAAAGCATTCTCCACGATCTCGGCGTGCCGTGGCAGCGCCAACAAGCGCGATCCATAGCCTGCATCGAATTCGCGATCAGCCCAAAGTGCGCGTTCGACCGGATCGGCAATGTGGCGCGGCGCGGTGCGAAACCCGTCGTTCAAACCGAACACGATGTGCTGAACCAAGCCGCGATCATCGCAATGGGGCAGGTAGCCGCGCGATCTCCAGCCAGGGGCGTTCATGGCGGCAATAGTGTATGGCATTGCGGCGTTGGCAAGAGCCACGCGGGCGGGGACGCCCGCGCTCCATATCAGCGCACCAGCCCCGCCAAATATTCCCGCACCTCCGGCGAAAGCACCAGCGCGGCGACCACAAGGTTCACCACCGCCGCCCCGATCAGCAGCGTGCGAAACGGCTGCTTGCGCGTTTTATGCCGAAAGATCTGCTGCCCGGCGATCGCGCCCGCCGCGCCGCCAAGCAGCGCGACCCAAAGCAGATACGCTTCGGGAAGGCGTCGCCGTTCCCGAAGCGCACGTTCTTTATCCATGCCGAAAAGAACGAAGGCGGTGATGTTGATGGCGATCAGGATGCCGAGTGCGATCCACATCCATAACGCCATCGCCCTTAGCCCCCGGCTGCGGCCTTCTCTTCAAGGCCATACTCACGCAGCTTGCGATAAAGCGTTGAGCGGCCAATGCCAAGCCGGCGCGCGACTTCCGACATATGCCCCGAATAATGATCGATCGCGAGCTCGATCAGATCACGCTCCACCTGCTCAAGCGCGCGCAGATGGCCCTGATCGTCATAGAGGCTGACAGGCGCGGGCGTTTCATGCGCGGCGGCGGCGGCCACAACAGCGCTGAGCGCGGCATGATCGGCGCTGACGTGATGATCATTGGCCGCGCGCGGGGCGCCTTCCGGCAAGGTGTCGTTCGCCGCCAGCAAGGGCTTGAGGCCCGAGATTTGCGGGAAATCTTCCGGCTGCAGCAATTCGCCTTCGCACAGGATCACGGCGCGAAACACGCTGTTTTCCAGCTGGCGCACATTGCCCGGCCAATCGAAATCATACAGCATCTGCATCGTCGCTTCCGAAGCGCCGCGCACATTGCGGCCTTCTTCGGCGTTGAAGCGCGCAATAAAGCGCTGCACCAAAGTCGGGATGTCTTCCTTGCGCTCACGCAGCGGCGGCGCTTCGATGGGAAAGACGTTGAGGCGATAATAGAGATCTTCGCGGAATTTATTATCCGCCACCAGCTTGGCGAGATCCTTATTGGTGGCGCTGATGATGCGCACGTCCACTTTCAGCGGGCGCTTGCCGCCGACGGGATCAACCTCCCCTTCCTGCAAGACGCGCAGCAACTTCACCTGCATGTCGAGCGGCAGTTCGCCCACTTCGTCGAGGAACAGCGTGCCGCCATTGGCTTCGGCGAACTTGCCCGCGTGATTATCCGTCGCGCCCGTGAACGCGCCTTTAACGTGGCCGAACAGGATCGATTCCACCAAATTCTCAGGGATCGCACCGCAATTGACCGTCACGAACGGCCTGCCCGCGCGCTCGGAAGCGCCCTGGATCGCGCGCGCCAGCAATTCTTTGCCGACGCCGCTTTCGCCGGTGATCAGCACCGGAATGTTGGACGCCGCCGCGCGGCGGCCCATGCGCACCACCGGCGCCATCACCGGCGCGTTGGCCACCATGTCTTCAAAGCTCATCTGCCCCGAAGCGCGCTTTTTCATGCGGCCGACTTCGGTTTTGAGATTGGACATCTCAAGCGCGTTGCGGATGGAAACCAGAATGCGCTCGGGGCTCGCGGGCTTCACGAAAAAATCGGAGGCGCCCGCCTGCATCGCCTGCACCACCGTATCGATCCCGCCCGAAGCGGTCAGCACGATGCAAGGCAGTTCGGGGCGGCGCTGGCGGATTTCCTTCAGCGCTTCCTGCCCGCTCATGCCGGGCATGACGAGATCGAGCATCACCGCATCGATATCGGCGTGGCGATCCACGGCCTCGACCGCTTGGACGCCGTTCTCAGCCGTGCGTGTGTGAAAGCCATTGCGCTCTACGGCCGCCTGCAAAAGGCGGCGCTGCGCCGGATCGTCATCGACGATCAGGATCGTCTTGCCCATGTTTATACCCACCACCAAAAGCGACGCGTTTCTCTGTTGGAAACGCTGTTCGTTGGGGGGACCATAACCACACGAGGTTCAGGTCGCGTTAAAATGGCACAGCGGAATGCGATTTTCGTAAGCTTTTTAAGGCGCTAAATAAACGCCAGATTAACCACCCATTCCCGGGGCTTGGGCGCAGCCCAAGAGCCCGGGACCCATAACCGCGATCTCTTGAGAATGAACATCCCGCGTTCCGCTTCATCAATCAGCCATCGCGTTTATGGATCCCGGACTGAATGCTGCGCATTCATCCGGGAAGCGGTGGGCCCATGAGCGATCCCAAAGACCCAGAGCGCAACCGCATCAGCGCGCGCATTTCGCGCGTGGCGTCCGTTGGCGGCAATATATCCGGGGCGGTGATCGCGCGCGCTTCGGGGGCCGATCAGGCCAAAATGGCGCGCGTGCTGCGCGAGGCGCTGGGCCGCTCCAAAGGCCCGCTGATGAAAGTGGCGCAGCTGCTCTCCACCATCCCCGATCTTTTGCCCGAAGCTTACGCCAAAGAGTTCCGCACGCTGCAAGCCAACGCGCCGGCCATGGGCTGGCCGTTCGTGCAGCGGCGCATGCGCGCCGAATTGGGCGAAGGCTGGGAGGCCAAGTTTCAAAGCTTTGAGCGCGAAGCCGCCGCCGCCGCCTCGCTCGGCCAAGTGCATCGCGCGGTTTCGCGCGATGGCCGCGCCCTGGCCTGCAAGCTGCAATACCCGGATATGGCCAGCGCCGTGGAGGCCGATCTTGGCCAGCTGCGCACGCTGCTCAACCTGTTCAAAAGCATGGATGGCGCGATCGATTCCAGCGAAGCGATCGAAGAAGTGGGCGAGCGGCTGCGCGAAGAATTGGATTACGCGCGCGAGCTGAAACACATGCGCCTGTTTAAGCACATGCTGGCCGATGCGCCCGCCATCAACACGCCCGAGCCGTTGGAAGCGCTCTCCACCAAGCGCCTGCTGACGATGAGCTGGCTCGAAGGCAAGGGCCTCATGCATTGGCTGGATGAAAGCCAGCAAACCCGCAATCGCATCGCCACGCTCATGTTCAAAGCCTGGTGGGGGCCGATGACGCATTATGGCGTCATCCATGGCGATCCGCACCTCGGCAATTACGGCCTCACCGAAAACGCCGAGGCGCTGCAATTGCTAGATTTCGGCTGCGTGCGCATTTTCCCGGCGCGCTTTTTGGAAGGCGTTGTCGGCCTATGGCGCGGGCTGAAAGCCGACAATAAGGACGAGATCGCCCACGCCTATGAGGTGTGGGGCTTTAAGAACCTCAACGCGCCGCTGATCGAAGCGCTGACGATGTGGGCGCGCTTTATCTACGGCCCGCTGATCGATGATCGCGTCCGCACCATCGCCGACGACGTGCCCGCCGCCGAATATGGCCGGCGCGAAGCCATGGAGGTGCGCAAGCGGCTCAAGACGCTGGGGCCGGTTCTGGTGCCGCGCGAGTTCGTGTTCATGGATCGCGCCGCGATTGGATTGGGCGCCGCCTTCATCCATCTGCGCGCAGAGCTGAATTTCAGCGCCATGTTCGCCGAGAGCGTGGAAGGCTTCACCGCCGAAGCCCTGGCCGCGCGCCAAGCCGAGGCTTTGGCGCACGTCGGGCTTTAGCCCAGAAGCACGCCAAGCCCTTGCTGGGCCGCGATCGCCGCGATCAGCGCGCCCTGGGCGCTCACGCGATACACCGCGCGCGAAGCCCCCTCCCAGCAGGAGGCGAACAGAATCAGCCCCGCAAACGCGAGGCCAGGCGCAAACCAAAACAGCGCCGGGCTCGATGACGCCATCAGCGCAATCATCGGCCACGCCATCAGCGCCGCCACATGCAAGCCGGCGGCGGCCGCACAGCCCCAGGCGCGCGCGGCGAACGCTTCGCTCAAAGTCTGAATGGTGAGATGCGCGGCGAGCGCCAGCACCGGCAGCGCGATCAGCGCCAGCGCCCAAGGCTCAAGCCGGCCGCTGGCCAGCGCGCCGGCAAAGCCGATCATCGCCCCCAGCGCGCTGGCGCCCAGCAACACCGTGAGCCGCTCGCCGCGCATAAAATTTTCCCGCGCGCGCGGGGCCTCGGCCAGCCCGGACATTGTTTGAATAGCCATCAGCATTCACCTTTTCCCCGCGGGAAGAACCCGGCGGGGCCGCGCTGGTTCCCCAAGCGTGGCGAAATCCCGGCCGCTCCTGGGCGGCGCATGAGGCACTTGGGCGCCGCTAGCCTGGATCGGAAGGCCATCAGGGCGAAACCCCGGCCGGTGTGGCCGGCGCGCAATATGCCCGCTTGCGGCGAGCGGCCCTTTCGGCTATCAGCCCCGCTTCAATTTTCCGCCCAGCGCGCACAGGATTCCTGGCCATGAAAGCCGAAGGTCACCCGGACTACCATTTCATCACCGTCCAGATGACGGATGGGACGACGTTCAAGACCCGCTCCACCTATGGCGCGGAAGGCGCGAACCTGGCGCTCGACATCGATCCGAAATCGCACCCGGCCTGGACCGGCGGCAACCAGCAGATGATGGATCGCGGCGGCCGCGTCTCGCGCTTCAACGACAAATTCGGCGGCTTCATGAAGAAGAAGTGAGCCCCGCTCACCTCGCCACAAACAACAAACCGCCCGCTGCAAAGCGGGCGGTTTTTTCTTTTGGCTTGCACCGCCGGCCTGCTCCCCCTTGTATCTGGAAAATCGGTCCGCCGGTGTAAGCTTGCGTCGGCGGCGGCGGACGGGAGCGCGAGCACCTTCAGGGACGCCAAGCCCGTAGGGGAGCGCGTCGCCCCGTCCGCATCGTTTATCAGCCCGGACAGTCGCTTGGGCCGCCGAAAGCGGAGCCCGCATGCGCAAGGACGGGACATGAGCGAAGTATTCGTCGGCGTCGATGTGTCGAAAGACCGCCTCGACGTGCACGTATTGCCGCAAGGCCAGGCGTTCGCGGTCGCGCGCACGCCCGCAGGCTTGAGCGACTTGATCGACACGATCGCGCCGCTCGGGCCTTATCTGGTGGCGCTCGAAGCGTCGGGGGGATTGGAGAGCGTGGTGGTGGCCGCGCTCGCCGGCGCCGGCATCCCCGTTGTCGCGCTCAATCCGCGTCAAATCCGCGATTTCGCGCGCGCCACAGGCAAGCTCGCCAAGACCGACGCCCTCGACGCGGCCGCGATCGCGCGTTTCGCCGAAGCGGTGCGCCCCGAGCCGCGCCCGCTTGCGAGCGAGGATGCGAAAGCTCTGGCGGAGCTGATCACGCGCCGGCGCCAAGTGATCGAAATGCTGGTCGCCGAGCGCAACAGGCGGCGTCTTGTACAAGCCGCGCGCGTACGAAAAAAGCATCGACCGCATCGTCGCCGCGCTGGAAAAACAGCTCGCCGAGCTCGATCGCGATATCGCAAGCCGCGTGCGGGAAAGCCCGATTTGGCGGGAAAAAGAAGAAATATTGAAAAGCACGCCCGGCGTCGGCGATCAAACCGCGCGCACCTTGATCGCCGCCTTGCCGGAACTCGGCGAACTCGACCGCCGCCAGATCGCGGCGCTGGCCGGCGTGGCCCCCATCAATCGCGACAGCGGCAAAATGCGCGGCAAGCGCGCGATCGCCGGCGGACGCGCCGATGTCCGCTGCGCGCTTTACATGGCCGCGCTCGTCGGCGTGCGCTGCAATCCGGTGCTGAAAGCCTATTACCAGCGCCTGCGCGCCGCCGGCAAAGCCCCGAAAGTCGCCATCGTCGCCGCAATGCGGAAACTGCTCACCATCCTCAACGCCATGCTCAAAACCAAAACCGTATGGAATGGAGCTTGACCCATGAGACAGTCGCTCCCCTCAAGGGGAGGGGGATCGCGCTCTAACGCAAAAACGCCGCCGCAAGCCGCGCGTGCTGATCGGAAACCGGATTGGCGTTTTCGGCCGCAGCTTCGCCATCGTACATCGTCTCATCCAAGCGCCGCACGCGCTCGAAAATGGCCGCGCCTTTGAGCATCAGCGCTTTGAGCGCCTCGGGCAGCTCATCTGCGGCGGCGAAGGCGGGCGCGGGCGCGGGTTCACGCGCGATCAGCCGGTATTTTTCGCTGGAGGCTTCATCCATCGGGATCTCACCCTCACGCATCGCGCGCTGCACCAAAAGCCAAGAGGCCACCTGCATCAGCCGCGTGGTTAAGCGCATGCTCTCCCCGCATAGGCGAGCGCTGCGCCGCGCGAGAGCCGCTTGGAGACAGCGCGCCCCGGCCCATCGAGATAGGCGGCGGTTTCTTCAACGAGGCCCATGCCATCCTTGAAGGTGCGGTCAAAAAGTTCGGATCGGGCGAATTCCATCGCCCGCGCGGCGTCAAAACCGCTCTTGATTGGGGAAGCTTGGGTCTTATCGGTCATAGCGCCAGAGACGTCGCAAAACCGGGGCCGCGCTCATGAGCCGCCGCCAAACACTGCATCCGCCGCCGCGCGCTGGGCGCGCTTGGCGGTGATGGCCGCCTCACATTGGGCGATCTCGGCCTTGAGCCGCACGATGCGGGCCTCCAATTCATCAATCGAAGCGCCCTCCAGCTGCGCTTCAAGCGGCAGCGCCTTCTTGGCGGGGGCGGAGAATGGATCTTCGTCGAACATGGGCGCACCTCCTGCCTATAGTCTAGCCTAGGATAAACGCGCGTTTAAGCGCCGGAGAAGCACACGATGCGGAAGATCATTCATGGCGCCGATCAGCCCTTGAGCCTGGCCGTGGCCGCCCGGCCCGAGCCGGAGCCCGGCGAGGTGCTGATCCGCGTGGCCGCCGCAGGCGTGAACCGGCCCGATCTTGTGCAGCGCGCCGGCCATTATCCCCCGCCCCCCGGCGCGCCCGAAACCTTGGGGCTTGAGGTCGCCGGCGTGATCGAGGCTTTGGGCCCAGGCGTGAGCCGCTGGCATGAGGGCCAGGAAGTCTGCGCGCTGCTGCCGGGCGGGGGCTACGCCACCTACGCCATCGCCGATTCCGGCTCGGTGTTGCCCGTGCCCAAGGGACTCTCGCTCGCGGAAGCGGCGGTGCTGCCCGAAACCGTGTTCACCGTGTGGGCCAATGTGTTCGAGGGCGGCGCGCTCAAGCCGGGCGAGACGCTGCTGGTGCATGGCGGCGCCTCCGGCATTGGCGTCACCGCGATCCAGATGGCCAAAGCCCACGGCGCGCGCGTGTTCGCCACTGCGGGCGATGCCGAAAAGGTCGCCCTGTGCGAGCGTTTGGGCGCTGAGCGCGGGATCAATTATCGCGAGGAAGATTTTGAGGCCGTGCTGCGCGAGGCTGGCGGCGCCGATGTCGTGCTCGACATGGTGGGCGGGCCTTACGTGCAGAAGAACCTTGATCTGCTGAAGGAAGGCGGCCGCTGCGTGATGATCGCCTTCCTGCAAGGCCCGCGCGCGGATCTCAATCTGATCAAGCTGCTGCTCAAGCGCCTCACGCTGACAGGCTCCACCCTGCGCCCGCGCTCCCACGCCGAAAAAGCGCGCATCGCTAAAGCCGTGGAAGAGAATGTCTGGCCCTGGATCGAAGCGGGCAAGCTCAAACCGGTGATCGATTCCACCTTCCCGCTCGGCGACGCCGAAGCCGCGCACGCGCGCATGCAAAGCGGCGCGCACGCGGGCAAGATCGTGCTGACGGTTTAAACCGCCGTCACGGCTTGGCGTTTGAGGATTTGACGTCCGCATTGTGCGTGCGCTCGGCGCCGCCGAAGGCGTCCTCTTCTTTGACTGGGCGCTTGCCGCCCTTTTGCGGCGGGGGCGCGCCGTCGCCGGGCTTGAGGCCGGTTTTGGCGCCTTTGGCGGGTTTGGACATCGGGCTCTCCTGCCCAATCAATCCCCAGCGCGCCGCCTCAGTTCCGCGAACCGGCAATCGCCAGCGATCGGCTATTCCCTTCCCCTGCAACCGGCGCTATATCCCCCGCCAACTGACCTCGTCCGCGCCCGGATGCGTCAGCCCGTTGCTCCATCTGGCCCAGCGCCTGGCGACGCCGCCGGGCGCTGTTGCTTATCTGGAGCCTAACCCGTGACCGCCAACGTCCTGATGCCGAAGGCCACCGCCGTGTGGCTGATCGAAAACACCTCGCTGGCCTTCAACCAGATCGCCGATTTCTGCGGGCTGCACCCGCTTGAGGTGCAAGGCATCGCCAATGAGGATGTCGCCAAGGGCATTCGCGGCGTCGATCCGATCGCCGGGGGCTTTCCGCGCGAGGAAATCGCCAAGGGCGAGGCCGATGAAACCCACAAGCTCAAGGCGCTTGAGCAAAAGCGCATCGAGCTGCCGCAGGTCAAGCGCCGCGGGGCGCGCTATACGCCCATCGCCCGCCGCCAGGATCGCCCCGACGCCATCGCCTGGTTCTTGAAGAACCACCCCGAGGTGGCCGATTCCAAGATTGTGAAGCTGATCGGCACCACCAAGGCCACGATCGAGCAAGTGCGCAGCCGCGCGCATTGGAATTCGCCGAACATCAAGCCGGTGGATCCGGTTTCGCTTGGCCTGTGCACGCAGATCGAGCTTGACGCTGTGGTTTCGGAAGCCGCCGCCGCCAAGCTCCGCGCCGATGCGCGCGCCGCCAAGGCCGAAGCCAAGACGCTGAAAGCCGCGCAGGAAACCGTCCCGCCCGAAACCTACGATCAAGCCGAAGAAGGCTGAACATCCTATGGAGCGCGGGCGTCCTCGCCCGCGTTACGCCTGCCGCCTACAGGCCATAGGCGCTGCGTTTCCAAGCGCGGCATTTAAAGGCGGCATTTAAAGAATGAGAAAAACGGGCTGGGCGCTTATTGCGCCGGTGCGCCGCCAGGGGGCGCTGTGTGCGCCCCCGCGGCGTGTTACGCCAGCTAATGGTGCGCGAGCTTCTGTCGCAGCGTTTCGATTTCTTCTTTGAGTTTCAGCTTCTGACGCTTCATCGCTGAAAGCCGGGTGAGATCCACGGCAGGCCGCTTGGCCTCGTTTTCGATGATGATGTCCAGATCCCGGTGCCGGGTGTCGAGTTCGCGAATTCGCTGCTCGATTGCCATATGAGGCGCCTCCTATTGAAGTTGGGCCAAGCGGGAAGGATGGCGCCGAATTCGAGTGTTGTCTCCTTACAACTTTCAAAAAATTTTATCTTTTGGTGAAGCAACGATTTACGATGCGCCTCGCCCTACCGGCGCCCCGCTTTACAGGCCGCGCAGCATGGCTTTAGCTGCTCGGGAACGCGCCCGCGCAGGCGCAGATCTTTGTAGCGGAACTTTCAGCCACCATGGATTCGGACGACGAGGCGAGCTTCGACATCGCCGACACGCCTGAAAAACGCGCGCTCAAAGCGCGCCTGGTCGAGCTGCGCGAGGAGCATCGCGCCCTCGACTCCGCCATATTCGCACTGCAGGAACAGAGCGGCGGGGATGCGCTGCAATTGGCGCGCCTCAAAAAACGCAAGCTCGTCCTCAAGGATCAAATTCAGTGGATCGAAGATCGGCTGACGCCAGATATCATCGCCTAACTTGGTGCGCCGGCGCCCGCCCTTTTGGCGTTCGCGCCCGGCGCGGCCTTCGCGCAAGATCAGGATGAAGAACGCGACAAGGGCGTGTTCTCGATCGTTGTGGAAAACGATTCCTCTCCTCGGGCGCGGATCGCAATTACACCTCCGGCATCAAGCTGGCTTATGTCTCCCCCCGCTGAAAGCGTGCCCGATTGGCTGCGCGGCTTTGGCGGCTTCACCCGCGCGCTTTCGGGCGCAGAGCCCGATTTCTGGGGCGTCGCCATCGGCCAATCGATCTTCACGCCCGAAGACATCAACGCCGTGCCCGCCCCTGCCGATCAGCACCCATACGCCGGCTGGCTTTACATGCAGATCATGCTCGGCGCCGAGCAGCAGCGCAGCGATGGCCGCAGCCCGCGCTACATGGATACGTACGAACTCGAATTCGGCGTCACCGGGCCCTGGGCGCAGGGCGAAGAGGCCCAGCGCGGCATCCATGAATGGCTCGGCGCGCCCGATCCGCAAGGCTGGGATAGCCAGCTGGGCAACGAATTCGCCTTCGCCGTTTCGATGGATCGCCGCTGGCGCGCGCTGCGTGCGTATATCGACGTGCCCGGCGGGCTTGAGTTCGATCTCACCCCCAATGCCGGCGCCACGCTCGGCACGCTGCGCACCGAAGCGCGCGTGGGCGCCCACAGCGCGCCTTGGCTGGCGCATCGACAATGATTACGGCCCGCCCCGCGTGCGCCCCTCGCTTTCGGGCGTGGAGCATTTCAGCGGCGGGCGGCTTTCCTGGTCAATCTTCGCGGGCGTGCAAGGCCGCGCCGTGGCGCGCAATCTTTTCCTCGACGGCAACACCTGGGAGGATAGCGCCTCGGTGGAGCGCAAACCGTTCGTCGCCGATTTCCAAACCGGGCTTTCCGTCAGCGCCGGCGATTGGCGCCTCGCCTACACCTATGTGTGGCGCACCGAGGAATTTGAAACCCAACGCGCCCGCCAAGATTTCGGCGCCCTGGCGCTCAGCGTCCGCCTGTAAAGCGCCGATAGCGCGCGCTCTATCCGTCCTCCCCCTATAGGGGAGGTGGCTCGCGGCGCAGCCGCGAGACGGAGGGGCGGGCGCAGATGCGTGGATATTTCGCACCTCTATCCCCCACCTCTGGACCGCCGGCGCCCTCGCCGGCATGTGTGAAACCCTCACAAAGCCTGCCGTTTGAACCATGCCGGCGAGGCGCCGGCGGTCCAGACTCAAAAATCTATCCGACCGGTTTCACATCACGCCTAACCTCTCCCCGTTCAGATCACGGGAGGCGGTTGTGCACACCAGACCAATCACGATCCGAACGCGGTTTGAGCGTGATGAGAAACAGACTGGCGACAGCGCGTTTCTTTGCTCCGGTGAGAAACAGGGAAGCCGGAGAACCTTGAGAGCGATGGTGGCTCTCAAAGCACGCGAGCCGGGAACGACTGCAAGGCGCTAAGCGCGCCTGGATACCCAGCGTCGCGGTTTCGGTGGCGAGTTGAAACGCCAAGGGGAGGAGACCCTGCCGAGCAACCGTCTTATCAACGTATGGCCACCCAGGGCGACGTCAGAACGCTGCACGCAGGCGCCGGCTGCAAAACAAATCGCGCGGGGCGCGCTCTAAGCGCAAACCCAAACTAAAATTCTCACGCGTAGCTTAAAGCGCGCCCCGCTCTCCCAACTGTCTCCGCAAGCGCCGCGCGCTGTGCGGATAAAGACGCACGATAGCGGAGCGCCGGCTTCCAGCCGGCATCACGACACGCAACCGCTTCAGAACACCCTCCACCCATTCCCGGGGCGATGCGCAGCATCGAGGCCCGGACCCATCACCACAAACGCTTGAGGTGATGGCTCCCGGACTGCGCTGCGCGCATCCGGGAATGGGTGGTGTTTAACTTGAAAGATTGAGGCGCCGCATGCCGGCTGGAAGCCGGCGCTCCGCTGCCGCTACTCCACCGCATCCCGCCAATTGCGCCCGCTCATCAACGCGGCGGTTTCGATCGCGGCGCGGGCGCGGTCTGGCCGCTCCATCGGCAGCATGTGCGAGGCGCCTTCCACCAGCGCGATGCGCGCTTCGGGCTTGAGCATGGCCAGGCGATGGGCGGTGGCGGCCTGCACCGTGCTGTGATGTTCGGCGCGCAGCATCACCATCGGCTGCGACACGCGCCGAAACGCCGCCCACGGATCATGCCGCTGCGCGCAATAGGTGGCGGCCTCGAATTTCGGCGCGCAGGCCAGCTTAAAGCCGCCGCGCTTTTCATCTTCGATCAGCCCATCGCCGACAAAATCTTCAATCACCTCGCGCGGGAAAGTTTTGAACACGCCGCGCCCGACAAACCCCGCCGCCGCCTCTTCGCGCGAGGCGAAATGCGCGCGTCGCCTCAGCGCCCCGCGCGCCAGCGGAAAGATGTGGCGCTGAATGAACGGGCTGAGCGGCAATTCAAACAGCGCATAAAGCGCCGCCGGCATGATCACCGGCTCAATCAGCGCGAGCCCCGCAACCAGATCCGGCCGCCGCGCGGCCACCAGCAAAGCCACCACCGCGCCCATCGAATGGCCCGCCAGCGTGACAGGATGGGCCGCCTTCTGCTCCAGCACGGCGATCACATCGTCCCGATGCCGCCGCCAGGAGGTGTAGCCCATCAGCTTCGGCGGCAGCGTCGTGCGCCCATGCCCGCGCGCATCCAGCGCCAACACCGGAAACCGCTCGCCCAGGGGGCTCAGCACGCTGGCGTAGGTGCGCGCGTTAAAGCCGGTGGCGTGCAGGAATACGATGTCCGGCGGGGCCTCCGGGCCAAAGGCGATGCCCGCCATCGCCCCGCCTTTCAGATCAAAGCTGAGACGGCGAAACGGCTCGGTCTTTGGCGCGGGCGCAGGTGCGGGGGGCGAAGGTGCTTCGGTCACAACCGGCGCTTTTAGCCGAACACACGCCGCAGCGTATCGGTGGTACGCCTCGCTGGGTTGCCGCGGATCGCCCGCTCTTCACGCGCGATATATTGAAAGCAGCCATCCAGCGCCTTGAGCGTGGAAAAATCCGTCACCTCGGTGCGCAGCTGCGTCGTCATGCTGGCAAGGCCGACCTCGCGCAGCGCCGTGCGCATTAAGGTAAACGCGCCCGATTGCGTCAGCGCATCGCGCATCACCGGCTTGAGCAGGCGCGTGAGCCCGGTTTCGGTGCGCCCGCGCAGAAATTGCGTGGCGCTGTCAGAGCCGCCACGCACGATATTGATCGCATCGCCAATCGTGATGGTGCGCACAGCGTCAACGAACATCGTCGCCGCGCGCGGCATGGTGGTGGTGGCGGCGCTGTTGAGGCTCTGCTGCAGATTATCCAGCGGCGCGGACATGCCAAAGCGCGCCAGCGTGCTTTGCGTCTGCCCGAGAATACCCGGCAGCGGGATGCGGACGTTAAGATCGCTCCAGAAGCCGCTTGGGCGGCCCAATTGCTGGGTGGCGCTGCCCGACGCCAGCGTCAGCGCCTCCCGCAATGCGCGCGTGGCTTCCTGCTGCGTGAATTGGCCGAAGAAGGGCTGCTGCGCGAACGCCGGCGCGGCGGCGGAGGCGATGAGGCCGGCAAGCAGCAGGCGGCGGGAGTGATTCTGCATCCGGGGAGCTTAGCACCGCCTTCGTCATTCCGGGCGCGCGCACCGCAAACCGGGAACCTACCGAGAGCGATCGTTTTATTCTGTCGCCAAGTGTGACGCGACAACGCCCGAAAAATGCGGCATTCTCCCACCGTGACGTTGGCCGATCTCCTTCCCAAGCTGCACTACCCCACAAGGCTCGAAAAGCTGGTGGATGGGTGGGTGCACGGGGTTGCGCTGGTGCTGCTGGGCTTGGCGGTGAGCATCGGGCTTGGCCTCGCCATTTGGCAGGGCGGGCTCGGCATGGGGAGCGCGGTGGCGATTTACGCCGTGTGCGTGATCACCATGTGGGGCTGCTCGATGGCCTACAACATGGTCGAGGATCAAAAGCGCAAGGCCTTCCTGCGCCGCTTCGATCACGCCGCCATCTTCCTGATGATCGCCGGCACCTATACGCCCTTCACCGCCATCGCCTTCGATGGCTGGCTTTCCTTCGGCATGACGGCGCTGGTCTGGACGCTCGCGCTCGCGGGCGTGCTGGGCAAACTCTTCCTGCCGAACGTCTCCAAAAAATCTGGATCGCGCTTTACGTGGCGCTCGGCTGGCTGATCGTGGGCGCGACGGGGCCGCTGATTTCCGAGGTGCCGCTCGCGGGCGTGATCCTGCTCTTGATCGGCGGGATCATCTATACGCTCGGCGTGCCGTTCTATGTGTGGGAGCGCCTGCCCTTCCGCCGCGCCATCTGGCACGGCTTCGTCATGGCCGCCGCCGCCGTGCACTACGCGGCGGTGCTGACGGGCGTGGTGTTTGCGTGAGAGCGCTCGCGGCGGCGATTCTATCAATCAAGCCCGGCGCGCTTTTCTTCAGCTATCTGACGCTCATTTTGTGTTTCGCGGCGTCCATATTAGCCGCGCCTCCCATCGCGCGTTTACTCGTGTTTGGCTGTGTGCAGATTGCAGGCGCGGTCATTCTGTTCTGGCACTACTGCCTCTATCGCGTCGCTCCCGATAAAGGCGCACCCCTCGTCGGGCATCGCGGATCAAGCGCGGTGCTATTCGTCCTTCTGGCAGTCATCGCTCCGGTCATCGTTGCGCTCACTTATGGCGTGTTCACCAACCGCTCCTCAAATGCTCCTTCGGCGGAAATGCTCGTCCTCATCGGGGCGGCGGCGCTGCTGTGTTTTAGCGCCATTTGGGCAAGCAGCCGCGCGCTTGTTCGCGTTGAAAAGCAACAGCCCGCGCCGCCCTGGTGGAGCATCGCCTCGACTTTTATCATGGCGCTCTATATGCCCCTCACCGCCTGGAACCTCTATCCAAGAACCCAGCGGCTGCTCAATAACTCTTGAATTCAAGCCTTGCGCACAAATTCCGATTTCAGCCCCATCTGGCCGAAGCCGTCGATTCTGCAATCGATGTCGTGATCGCCGCCGACGAGGCGGATGTTCTTCACCTTCGTTCCAGCCTTCACCGATTGGGATGAGCCCTTCACCTTGAGATCCTTGATCACCACCACCGTATCGCCATCGGCCAGCACATTGCCGTTCGCGTCGCGGATCACGGCTTCGGCTTCGGCCTCGCTCTCGGCGGCGTGCGCGGGGCTCCATTCGTGCGCGCATTCGGGGCAGATCAGCAGCGGGCCATCCTCATAGGTGAAGGTGGAATTGCAGTGCGGGCATGGGGGTAAAGCGCTCATGGCGCGGCGATAGCAAAAGCGCCGCCAAAGCGCCACCGCCCGCCGCGCTTCCCCGCCGAGAGCCCCGTGAAAACGGGGCCGAGAGCGGGGATCCAGCGCACAGCCGCAGCGGCTCTGGATCCCCGATCGCACCCCGGCGTTCGCCGGGGCTACGTCGGGGAAGCGTTTCGCACGCCCTCACTATCGCCTATTGCCTGTTGCCCATCACCTATTGATCGCAGGAGCCCCGTCATGACCGAAACCACCTGCTTCAAACTCAGCATCGAAAACCACATCGCCCATATCGTGCTCAACCGCCCCAAGGCGTTTAACGCCATGCCGCGCGCGTTCTGGAACGAGCTGCCGGCGCTGGTGCATGAGATCAATGATTGCGCAAAAGCGCGCGTCATCGTGCTCTCCTCCACCGGCAAGCATTTCACCGCCGGCATGGATATTTCCGTGTTCACCGATGGCGAGAGCATCAACGCGGAGGGCGCGGATCAATATGTGCGCGCCGAAGCGTTCCGGCATTTCGTGAAGCTGCTGCAAGATAGCTTCTCGTGCCTGGATGACGCGCGCATGCCCGTGCTCGCCGCGATCCAGGGCGGCTGCATCGGCGCGGGCGTGGATATGACGAGCGCTTGCGACATCCGCTATTGCACCGAGGATTCCTTCTTCCAGATCGCGGAAATCAACATCGGCATGACCGCCGACGTCGGCACCTTCCCGCGCCTTAACAAGCTCATTCCCGAGGGCTGGCTCAGGGAGCTGGCGTACACCGGCGCGCGCCTGCCTGCGGAAAAGGCGAAAGCCATCGGCCTGGTGAACGAGGTTTTCCCCAACCAGGCGGCCATGATGTCGCACGTGTTCAAAATCGCCTCGGAAATCGCAGCTAAATCGCCCGTTGCGATTGCAGGTTCAAAGCGAATGGCTAATTACGCGCGCGACCATTCCATAGCGGACGGGCTCGATTATATCGCCACCTGGCAGGCCGGCATGTTCGCCCCGCCGCACATGATGGAAGCCTTCGCCGCGAAGGCGCAAAAACGCGCCCCGATTTTCCCGATCTGGCGGCTTTGAAGAAGAAGATGTGAATTCGGGGTTCGGGAGGCGGGATTCGGGATGAGTGTGACGAGCCACCGCGATCTGGATGTTTGGAAGGTCGCCATGGAATTGGCGCGCGATGTGTACGCAGCGGCGCGGGCAATGCCAAAGCAGGAAGAATTCCGGCTTACCAGTCAAATGCTCCGCGCCGCGGTCTCGATTGCGGCGAACATCGCCGAAGGCCATGCGCGCGCGACGCGCAAGGACTATGCTCATTTTGTCAGCATCGCTAAAGGCTCCACCGCCGAGCTGGAAACGCTGCTTCTGCTCGCGCGAGATACGGAGCTTTTGCCGCAGACCACAGCCGCCCCAATTCTTGATAAGATCGAACGCATCGCGAAAATGCTCGCGCGCCTGCATTCCCGCCTAAAAGCAGCCCCGCAAAGCTAACCGCCCCGAACCCCGACAACCGAAAACCGAGCCCCGACACACATGGACGTACGTTTTATCCCGCCCGGCAAGAACGCCCCGCATGAGGTCAACGCCTTCATCGAAATTCCGCAAGGCGGGTTGCCGGTGAAGTACGAGCTGGATGAGCGCTCCGGCGCGCTCTTCGTCGATCGCTTCCTGCACACATCGATGCTGTATCCCAGCAATTACGGCTTCATCCCCAACACGCTGGCCGATGATGGCGATCCGCTCGACATTCTGGTCGTCACCCCGATGCCGGTGGTGGCGGGCTGCGTGATCCGCGCGCGCCCGGTGGGCGTGTTGCTGATGAGCGATGAGAAGGGCCTTGATGAAAAAATCCTCGGCGTGCCGGTGGATGCGCTCAACCCCTTCTACAGCAACGTGCAATCGTATGAGGATCTGCCGCCGCTCTTGGTGCAGCAGATCACGCACTTTTTCACGCACTATAAGGATCTCGAGCCGGGCAAGAGCGCCAGCGTGGGCGAATGGGCCAAGCTTGAAGCCGCGCACGAATGCATCGTGCAATCGATCAAGCGCGCGACGTGACAGCGGCGGCGGACATCGCCGCCGCGCTGACCGAGGCGCTTGAAGCGGCGGCGCGCGATGGCGCGCCAGGCGCGGCGCTGATCTCGATGCAATGGGAATTGCTGGCCGCGCCCGCTCCAGGCGCGGCCAAAGCGCAAGTGGCGCGCAAAACCCGCACGCTCATCTTCCTCACCGCCGATTATGTCGGCGCGGATGGCGCGCGCATCGCCACGGCCTCAAGCGTGCATCGGCTTGGCTGACCTTCCCGCCCCGCTCGGGGGAGGGATAAGAGCCCGCGCCCGAGATTAAACGCGCGGCGCGATCCAGCGCATTTCGGCCAGCACCGCATCGTGCAGCACGTCCGGGTCAATGTCGGCGAAGGAATCCACCGACTCGTCAAACGCATCCGGCAGCCGGTAGACGCGCCAGAACGTCCCCGCCGCATCGGTGGAGCAGGCAAAGCCCGGCGCGCCGGCGACAGTCTCCACCAGGCAGAACGGCACCTCGTCAGGCGGCGCCACGCCAAACAGCGTGCGCCCGACAATATCCTGGCGCGGCCCGCGCGCTTGCGATGAGCGGGTGACGATGGCGTGGATGTGCGCGCGATCCGCCGTGGGCAGGATTCGGAACACCACCTCATCGCCGGCCGAAAGCGTGATCGCGGTGAAGGCCTCCCCCTCCACCTGATCGGGCGCTTCGGCCACCGCATAATGCGCCGCCGCCGCGCGCACCGCCTCAAGCGTCATCGGCAGCGCGGTTGAGATGCCCGCAGCGCCTTGGGGGCCAATCGCGGACTCGTAACTCGGCGCTTCGACAATCGGAGACTCTTCCTGCTTGGGCTGTTGCTGCTGCCCGCACGCGGCCAGCGCAAGCGCCAAAGCCAGCGCAAACCGCCTCACGAGAACACCTCGAACAAACCAGCCGCCCCCATGCCGCCGCCGATGCACATCGTCACCACCGCATGCTTGGCCTTGCGGCGCTTGCCTTCAAGCAGCACGTGGCCGACGAGGCGCGCGCCTGTCATGCCGAACGGATGGCCGATGGCGATGGAGCCGCCATTGACGTTGTATTTCTCAGGATCGATGCCCAGCCGGTCGCGGCTGTAAAGGCATTGCGATGCGAACGCTTCGTTGAGCTCCCACAGATCGATGTCATCGATCTTGAGCCCCTGCCGCTCGAGCAGGCGCGGCACCGCGAACACCGGGCCGATGCCCATCTCATCAGGCTCACAGCCTGCAACAGCAAAGCCCTTGAACAAGCCCAGCGGCTCAAGCCCGCGCTTTTCAGCTTCCTTCTCATCCATCACCACAACGGCCGCCGCGCCATCAGAGAGTTGGCTCGCATTGCCGGCGGTGACGAAATTGCCTTCCCCGCGCACCGGCTGAAGCTTAGCCAGCCCCTCGAGCGTGGTGTCGGGGCGATTGCACTCATCTTTCGTGACCGTGTAATCGACGACGCTCTCTTCCTTCGTCTCCTTGTTGACGACCTTCATCTTCGTCGCCATCGGCACGATCTCATCGTTGAACAGGCCCGCCGCTTGCGCCGCGGCGATGCGCTGCTGGCTGCGCAACGCATATTCATCCTGATAATCGCGCGCCACGTTGTAGCGCTGGGCCACGATGTCGGCGGTTTCGATCATCGCCATCCACAGCGCGGGCTTGATCTGCATCAGCTTCTCTTCGGTGAGGCGGTAGCGGTTCATATGCCCGCCGCCCTGCACCAGCGAGATCGATTCAACCCCGCCGCCCACGGCCGCCTTCGCGCCTTCATTGGTCACGTAATGCGCCGCCTGCGCGATCGCCTGCAGGCCCGATGAGCAGAAGCGATTGATGGTCGCGCCCGAGGTCGTCACCGGCAGGCCCGCCCAGATCGCGGCGTTGCGCGCCACGTTATGGCCGGTGGCGCCTTCGGGCCCGCCGCAACCAAGCACGACATCCTCGATCAGCGCCGGGTCAACGCCTGCGCGCGCCACCGCGTGCTGGATCGCATGCCCGGCCATGGCCGCGCCGTGCGTATCGTTGAAGCCCCCGCGCGCGGATTTGGCGAGGCCCGTGCGGGCGTAAGAAACGATAACAGCGCGGCTCATGGATCACTCCCTGCAATTTGCGCCGCACCCTAAACGCCGCAGCCGCGCTGCGAAAGCCGCCCTAACGGAAGGCGAAGCTAGGATGAGATCGCGTGGTTGTTGACGAGGCCGCCGCTGGGAGCCGCATCGTCAACCGCCGCCGGCGCCGCCACTGGGCGCGCCGCGCCGCCGCCCATCTGGAACATGCCGCGGCCGCGATCCTGGATCCATTTGGCGATATCCTCGGAAAGCACGCCGGCGACGATGCCGATCAGCGACACCGTGAACGGATTGAGCGCCGAAGAGGTCGTCGCCGCGCTGGCCTGCGCGCCCGTGCCGATGGCAAAGCCGGCGATGGCCGCGTTGGCGAGCACATAGAATGCAAGCGCCGCGCACGCGCCAAACACAAGCCGCACCACGATCTCCGCCATCGTCACCGGCACCGCGCGGTTGAGATAGGCGGGAAAAAGATAGAGCAGCGAACCAAGCGCCCCCATCAGCAGCACCAGCACGGTTGAAAGCAGCGCCGGATGGCCTTGCGCCAGAAACGCCGAAACGCCCCCAGGGGCTCATCGAACTGAGCGCCGCCACCTCGCCGCTGATGCGGCCATAATGCTCATAGCTCGGCACCACGCTTTGCTGCAGCGCGAACACGGTGCGGTTGGCTTCGGCCACTTGCGCGCCGATCGCGCGCTGGCGCGTCACAAGCGCGGCGCGTTCGGCGTCGGCGGCGTTGCGCGTTTCTTCGTGCGCGGCGAGCTGCTGGGTCTGCGTTGAGAGCGCGGCGACCGCTTGCTGATCCGCCGCCGCAAGCCCAGGGCGCGCGGCAAGCGACGCCACCCGCTGGCTCAGCGCGCTTGTGCTCAAATCCGCGGCCGCGCTCTCTGCTGGGGCCGCGCCTGCGCGCTCTTCGACTGCGGCGATCGATCCCACGATCGATGCGCGCGCGGCGTTGGCGGCGGCCTCCTCGCTTTGCACGCGGTTATCGATCGTGGCGATCGCCTGCTCGATCTCGAGCAGCTCGCCGCGCGGGGCGGCGCTGTCGGCCTCAAGCTTGGCGATGCGCGCATCGGCTTCGCGCAGCTTGCTGAAATCGACGAGGCCATTGGTGGCGGGAGAAACCTGCGCCACGCCGAACTGGAAATCGCGCGCGCTGAACACCAGCGCGCTCAGCGCCAGAACGGCGACCATCGCCAACGTCAGCACCACCCCAACCGCGAACTTGTAAAACGTCATGGGCTCCCCCTGCCGGCCGTGCGGCGCGCCTTCTGCGCCGGGGGAGATTAGGCCGTTTCGGATGGTGAATCATCTGCAAACGCGCGCCGGCGCGGTTTGAGAATTCTGTTTCGACCATTCAGCGGATACCGCCTTTCCGCATAGGCATGGGCCGCGCACATGCGGCGTGATGCCGCGCAATGCCCTGTTTTAAGGCGCCAGAGCTCCACCTGTGAATATTTTTTGGATCATTCAATTTTCTCTTGTCAGTGTCAGGTCCGTAGGCCAAGATGCGATCTGCGCCTCCTCCCCGACGCGCGACACGCCCAGGAGACCCGCTGATGAAAGCCTTCCGCACCATCGCCCTCGCCGCCGCCCTTTCGATCGGCTTCGCCGGCGCCGCCCTCGCCCGCAGCCCAACCTTCACCGCCACGCTCGACACCGCCCCGGCGCAAAGCCGCGTGATCGCGCAAAACACGATCTGGAATTGCGAAGGCGAAACCTGCGTCGCGCGCGCCAGCCACGCCGTTTCCGTGCGCGCGTGCCGCCAATTGGTGCGCCAAACCGGCGCCCGCGTGACCGCCTACGGCACGCCCGAGCGTCAGCTCAGCGCCGATGAAATCGCCCGCTGCAACGGCGAATAAGCGCTAAAAATAGCGATATTGCGCAACGGCCGCATGCTCTCGTCGGCGGCCGTTTTGCGTTTCAGCGCGCGGTGAGGCCGCGCAGGCCCGTCGCGCTGCCAGGGCGCGGCCCGCATGGCTGCAGCGCCATCAGCCGCGCAGCCGGATCGCCCTCAAGCCGCAAGCGCGCGGCGCCGGTGCGCGCGTCCAAAAAGGCGTGCGTCACGGCGGAAAGCCGCCCTGCTTCGTCCTGCGCCAAAACCAGCACGCCGCGGCCAGCGCCAGGGCCGGCCTTGGCCGGCAGCCGGTACTCGATCCGCACCCGGAAAGGATCGGCGTTCAGCACCTCATAGCGCGGGGCGGCGAACAGCGGTTCGGCCTGATCCTGATAGGCCGCCACCACCGCGCCGGGGGTGAAGCGCACGCCGACGCCCGCCTCACACGCTGCTACGCTGGGGCCCCATAGCCCGTGCAGCGCCTGTGGCGGGGCTGAAACCCCGCCGCAGCCGGCCGCGAGCCCCAAAAGGGCCAGAGCGATGAGCGTGCGCGCCATTGCCTAGTGTGGCTAAGACGCGCCGGTTGACGAGGTCTGAACGCGGCTCGTCGTTATGCCGCTGGCAAAATCACCGGCGAGCGCCCATGTCAGCGCCACCTCATGGACGCCGCCCTCCACCATCCGAGCCGCCCCACGTCGGCGATGCTTGAAGACCTGATCCACGCGCTGGACGGGCAGCGCGTCAGCGTGGGCGAATTGATCGACCATCTGGACGCGCGCGCCTACGGGCTTTTGCTGCTGGTGCTGGCGCTGCCGATGTGCGTGCCGAACGTGCCGGGCATTTCCACCGTGTTCGGCGTGCTGATGCTGTTTCCGGCGCTCGGCATGGTGGTGGGCGCGCGCCGGCTTTGGGCGCCGGCGCAATTGCGCGCCAAGGAGATTGACGGCGAGGTGCTGCGCCGCACGCTCAAGCTCGCCATCCCCGCGCTGCGGCGGGTGGAATATCTGGTGCGCCCGCGCTTTGCGCTGCTGACGCAATTTCCGATGACGATCGCGGTTGGCCTGCAAACGCTGCTGATGGCGCTGATCCTGATCCTGCCGATCCCGTTCGCCAATTGGCCGCCAGGAATGACGGTGGCGATGACGGCGCTGGCGCTGCTGCAACGCGACGGGCTGCTGATGCTGCTCACCATTCCGGCGGCGATGATCTCAGTCGGCTCGGTGTATTTCGGGGCGTATGTCGGCCTTGCCGCGATCAATGGCGCGGTGGAGTGGCTGCAGCATTTCTGGCGCTGAACCCCTCAGCACCCGCGCGGGATAAGCCAGCCAAGGCTTGCGCCATCGCGCCCGGAAACGGCCTCCGCGCAAGCGCGCGGCTGGCCGCCGCCGCGCTGAAACTCGGGATCGCCTTCGCCCGGCCGGCGATCGATGTCTGAAAGCGTTTCATAGACAGTGACCTCCCCGCCGCCGATGGGGGCGATGCATTCGCGGCGCGCGCCATCGGCCTCGCGCACGCGCACGGCCACCACCGCATCATCCATCGCCGTCGCGAAGGTCACGCGCGCGGGCCGGGCCGAAGCGCGGGCGATGCAGGAATCGATCGCCGGGATCAGCTCGGGCAAAACCGAGGCCCAAGTTGCACGCGGCCCTTCGTTCACGCCCCGCCGCGCGCACCCCTGATAGGCCACGCCCTCAAACAGAACATGGGCGACATATTCCAGTTCAACGCCGCTGGCGCTGCACGCCTCGCGCCGCAGCGTGATCGTGAGCGGGCCGGCGACAACACGCATGCCGCCCGCGCGGAAATCACGCGCGCCGGCGACGCCGCCATCCTCCCCCAGCCCTGGGCGGGAAAATTGCGCGTAATCATCCAACAGGCGCAGCTCCCACGCGCCCTCGGAGCCTGTGGCGTCAATGCCGCCGGAGGCTTGGAAATCGCCCTGATAGAGCGCGCGCTGCTCAGCACTGGCGGCCCCGCCCAAGGCGGCGAGCTGCTGGGCGGCGATTTCGGCCTCGCGCTCGGCATTGGTGGGGGCGCCTGGCGCCTCCGGCGTTACCGGCGCCTCGCGCTCGCACGCCGCCAAAGCCAGCATGCCCAGCACGACAGCCGCCGTCCCCGCGCCGCGGAACATTGCCCGCATAGCCATCCCCCTTTCGCGGCGCCCCGGCATTGGAGGCCGCCCATCGTTCCGTGCCAGTATAGCGGCATGCTGCGTGATTCCGGCGCCCCACTGTATGAGTTTTTCGCGGGCGGGGGCCTCGCCCGCCTCGGGCTTGCGGGGGATTTCGCCTGCGTGTTCGCCAACGACATCGACCCAGCCAAGGCCCGCGCTTACCGCACCGCTTTTGGCGGCGAGGATTTGCGCGAAGGCGATATTTGGAAGCTCTCCAGCGCCGATCTGCCGGGCCAAGCCGCGCTCGCTTGGGCCTCTTTCCCTTGCCAGGATCTGTCTCTGGCCGGCGCGCGGCGCGGGCTGGCGGCGCCGCGCTCGGGCGCGTTCTGGGGCTTTCATCGGCTGATCGAAAAACTCGCGCACGAAGGGCGCGCGCCGGATGTGCTCGCGCTTGAAAATGTGAGCGGGCTTTTGAGTTCGCATGGCGGGGCGGATTTCACCGCGCTGGTGCATGCGCTCGATGAGCTGGGCTATCGGGTGGGCGCGCTGGAGATGGATGCTTCCGCGTTCGTGCCGCAATCGCGGCCGCGCCTGTTCATCATCGCCGCGCGCAATGCGCCGTCCCATCTCATCGCCTCAGGCCCAAGCGAACCGTTTCACACAGCTGCGCTGCGGGCGGTGGTTGCGCGCTTGCCCGAGGCTTTGCGCAAGCATTTCGTCTGGTGGCGGCTCGATGCGCCGGCCAAGCGCAACACCCGGCTGATCGATCTCATCGATGAGGCCAACACCGGCTGGGACGCGCCAGAAAAAACCGCAAAGCTGCTCACGCAAATGAGCCCGCTGCAGCGGGCGCGCGTGGAGGCGCTGCGCGAAAGCGGCGAACGCGCGGTCGGCGCTGTGTTCCGGCGCATTCGCATCGAGCATGGCAAGCGCGTGCAGCGCGCCGAAGCGCGCTTTGACGGGCTGGCCGGCTGTTTGCGCACGCCCGCCGGCGGCTCAAGCCGGCAAATCCTTTTGTTTATCGAGGCAAACAGCACCCGTTCGCGCCTCATCTCTCCGCGCGAGGCCGCGCGGCTGATGGGCGCGCCGGATGAATATCCGCTGCCCGCAGGGCAAACCGCGGCGCTGCATCTGTTTGGCGATGGCGTGTGCGTGCCCGCCGTGCGCTGGCTTTCAAACCATTTGCTCGCCCCGCTTGCCGGCGCGGCCGCACAGCGCAAGAGCGCGTGATGCGCGCCGACGTGTTCAGCCCCGAGAAACGCTCGGCCGTGATGCGCGCCGTGAAGAGCAAAGACACAAAACCGGAGCGCATCGTGCGTGCGGCCGCATGCGCGTGCGGCTATGGCCGGCGCTATCGGCTCAATGGCGCGCATCTGCCGGGCAAGCCCGATCTTGTGTTCACCAGCCTGCGCAAAGCGGTGTTCGTGCATGGCTGCTTTTGGCATGGGCATGATTGCAGGCGCGGCGCGCGCAAGCCGAAAGATAATTCCGCCTATTGGAGCGCCAAGATCGCACGCAATCGTCAGCGAGACAGCGTCGCGATCCAGGCGCTCCAAGGCGCGGGCTGGTCCGCGCTCGTCGTCTGGGAATGTGAAACCCGCAACGCAGACGCGCTCGAAGCGCGGCTGGCCGATTTCCTCAATCCCTGAAATGCCCCCTCCCCCATGGCCGTAGAGGAGGGGTTCGGAGCGAGCGCCGCACGGGAGGATTTGCCCGACGCCCGATCCGAAATCTCTCGATCCGCCGCCATCAGCGCTGCGAGCGCGTCCGCGCCGAGCATATGCACGATGCGCATGAACCCTCCGCAGCACCAGTTGCGACTGATTTGCATTAGCGTGCATTTCGCACGGAAGGTCAAGCCGGCGCGTCAGCGATTTTTGCGAAAGCGCGATCTTTTATGCAGAAGCGCAGACCCGCTCCCTTCCCCTCGCCTCGCGGGGCGGGGGTGGCGCTTTGCTTTGCGCGGCTTGCGCGCGCCCTCAAACGATCAGGCTAGGCGGCGTTGCGCGCAGCGGCCACGGGCGCTTGGAGCGTAAAGCTGAACACCGAGCCCTCGCCCGGCTCGCTCTTGGCGTTGAGCCGGCCGCTCATGAGCCGCGCCAGCCGCAGCGAAATCGCAAGCCCAAGGCCGGGGCCTTCGCCATCGGCCGCGGTGCGTTCACGCGCGAAAATCTGCGCCAATTGCGCTTGCGACATGCCTTGGCCAGTGTCGGCGACGATGAAGCTGACATACACATGCCCAGGCTTTTCGCTGGCGCGCACGTTGTAGCTCACGCGCACCCCGCCATGCACGGTGAAGCGCACCGCGTTGGCCACGAGGTTGAAAAGGATCTGGCGCACGCGCAGCGGATCAAGCGCAACCAGCATTGGCTCCTGGCGCGGCATGTCGAGAAACAATTCAAGATGCTTATCTTGCGCCGCGGGGCGGAAGGCGTTGACGACGCTGCGCGCGATCTCGCGCGGATCGGTTGGCTTGGCCTCGATGCGCACAAGCCCGTTCTCAAGCTGATCGAGATCGGAGAGATCATCCAGCACGAGTTTCAGCACCTCGCCCGCTTGGGCCAGCATGCCGATGCGCACGCGCGCTTCGGGCGTGGCCGCAGCGCGGCGCAAATGCTCGGCGGCGCCGATCAAAGCCTGCATCGGCGTGCGCATTTCATCATTCATGCGCTTGATAACGTCGGATTTCGCAGCAGCGGCGGCGGCGGCGGCGCGGCGTTCGCGCATGGCGGCCGCCTCCGCGCGCGCCTGGGCGGCGTCCGACTCACGCAGGCTGCGCCAATGGCTTGCGCCAAAGCCCACAAGCATCACCGCGCCAATCGCCGGCGTCAGCAGCAGCACATTGTTGAAGCCGCTCAGCGCGTAATCGGCGAACGGCAAGCCGACCAGGAATGCAATGCTCGGCGCCATGCCCGCCAGCGCCAAGGGCGTTGACGAGCGCAGCGTCGCCGCCGCATTGGCAAGGCCGCCGCAAATGAAAATCACCGCCAGCGTCTCGCCCGAGACATGCGTTGAAAACCAAAGCAAAGCCGCAAGCAAATTGCTATAAATGCTTTGCAGCACCGTCCAAAGCGTCAGCGGCCAAAGCCTGCGCGGGGCCATGCCCGCTTCGCAGCGCGCGAGCAGCCCGCGATAGGCCGCACGCTCGCCCAGCATCGCCAGCGCGAAACCGGCGTACCAATAAAGCGCCCAGGCGTTGCCGATCATCGCGGTGGCGACGAGGGCCACCAACGCACAGCCCAGCAACCGGCTCCACGCATTGTCGCCGCGCGTGCGCGCCAACGCCGCGAGCGCGCGCGTGGCGTTTGGGCTGGCGTATGCGCCGGGGGCCTCGGGTGCAGCATCCATCGCCGCCCAACATGCTGACGCCTGGCTGACCTTTGGTTAACGCTCATACATTAGCCGAATTGGGCTGCTTGACCGTCCGCACGGGGAGGCGCACATGCGCGCGAGCCGCTCGGAGATTTCGCATGCGCGCCGCCCTTGCCGCTCTTGCCGTTTTGCTGTGCCCCGCCGCCGCCGCGGCCGAGGTGACAAGCGCAACCGCGAGCGGGTTTCATATTGAATCCGAAACCCTCCTCACCGCACCAGCGGCGGACGCTTGGCGCGCGCTCACGCAGATCGAGCGCTGGTGGAGCCCGGCCCACACCTATTCGGGCGACGCCCGAAATCTCACTCCAGCCCCGCGCCGGCGGATGCTGGTGCGAGCAATGGGGCAACTCCAGCGTGGAGCATGGGCGCACGATCCTGGCGATGGAGCGGGACGGCGCCTACACGCTGCGGCTCGACGCCGCGCTTGGCCCGCTGCAGGCGGCGGGGGCGCAAGGTGTCCTAACCTTCACAATCACCCCCGAGGCCAGCGGTGCTAGACTACGCATGTCTTATCGCGTCTCTGGCGAACCGGGGCTTGGCCTGGAAGCCATGGCGGCGCCGGTAAATGCGGTGATGATGGAACAATTTGGCCGGCTCAGCCGCTTAGTCACCACAGGGTCGCCAGATTAGTTTGGCGTTCATGCGCCGCTCAGCCGGGCGGTTTCATAGTCAGTTGGGAACAGGGCCTTAAAAGGCGCCTGATGTTGTTGTTTCGGAGGGGTTTATGATCCGCAAGTTTGTTATTGGCCTTAGTGCGCTGATGTTCGCGGCGGGCTGCACCACGTTCGATCCGGTTACCGGCGAACGCACGCCCAACCGCACCGCCAACGCCGCCATTATCGGCGCGATCGGCGGGGCCGCGCTTGGCACGCTGGCTGGCGGCGATGATCGCCGCAACGCCGCCATCGGCGCAGGCATCGGCGCGCTCGCGGGCGCGGGGATCGGCGCGTACATGGACAATCAGGAAGAAACGCTGCGCCAGCGCCTGCAAAACTCGGGCGTCACCGTCACGCGCGTGAATGACTCGCAGATCCTGCTGAACTTCCCCGCCGCGCTGACGTTTGAGTTTGACCGCTCGGACATCAGCCCCGGCTTCCAGCCGACGATTGCGCAAGTTTCGGCTGTGCTGCGCGACTATCCGCAAACCACGGTGGACGTGTTTGGCCACACCGATGCGGTGGGCTCTGATGCGTACAACCAGCAGCTCTCCGAGCGCCGGGCGCAAACCGTGGCGGGCATCTTCTCGCAGAACGGCATCCAGAACGCGCGCCTCTATACGCGCGGCTTCGGCAAAACCATGCCGATCGCCGACAACTCGACTGATTACGGCCGCGCGCAAAACCGCCGCGTGGAAGTGTTCATCAGCGCGCTCTGCCAGCCGGGCACGCAAGGCTGCCCGCGCCGCTAAGCGCGAGATCGTTTAAAACAACCAACGCCGCCGCGCCTACGAACGCGGCGGCGTTTTTGTTGGGAGGATAAGATGCGTGCTTTGATTTTCGCAGCGAGCGCCGCGCTCGCCGCGTGTGCGCCTGCGGCGGAGGAAAAGGCCGAAACGCCGCCGCCGCCCGCGCACACCCAGGCTGAGAATCTGGCCGCGCTGCCCGCATGGGACGATCTGCGCGAGGCTGGAATTATCTATCGCGCGCTCGGCCAGGAGCCGGGCTGGATGCTCGACATTCACACCAGCCGCCGCGCGCTGCTGGTGCTCGATTACGGCGAACGCGCGCTGCGCTTTGAGCTGCCCTATCAATATATACGCCCAAGCGAAGGCGCGTATGAGGCCAATGCCGATGGCGAGGCGATCGCCATCAGCATCAGCAATGGGCCGTGCGAAGATGTAATGAGCGGCCAGCCCTTCCCCGAACGGGTCGAGGTTCGCGTGGGCGCGCGGACCTATAGCGGCTGCGGCAGCCTGATCTACAATGACGATCCGCACGCGCAGCGCGAAGGCTGAGGCGACGCGGGCGAGGACGCCCGCGCTCCATAGGCGCAGCCTTAGCCGCGCTTGGCGCCTTCGGGCTTGCGCTGCTTGCGATATTTCGGCGGCGCGCCGCTATTGGACCACACCGAATTGCCTTTGCGATCGCGGCGATCGCCCTCATCGCGCGCGTGCGAGGGCGTGCGTTGCGGCTTATCGTGCGCGTTGGCTGCGGGCTTTTTGCCTTCGGCGCGGCGCTGTTGCGGGCGCTGGCCTTGCGGCTTGCGGCCGGCCGGGCCCTTGGGGCGCGGGGTGCGATCATCGGCGCGCGGCGCAGAGAGCGAATAATCGGTCTCCATCACCGGCACGGTTTGTTTGATGGTTTTCTCGATATCGCGCAGATAGGCGCGCTCATCGGGCGCGCAGAAGCTGATCGCGCGGCCGCCGAGCCCCGCGCGCGCGGTGCGGCCGATGCGGTGCACGTATTGCTCGGGCACGTTGGGCAGATCGTAATTGATGACGTGGCTGACCTCATCCACATCGATGCCGCGCGCGGCGATCTCGGTGGCCACCAGCAGCCGCGCATAGCCCTTCTTGAAAGCCTCAAGCGCGCGGGTGCGCTGGCCCTGGCTTTTGTTGCCGTGAATCGCGTCGGCGTTGAAGCCGGCGCTTTGCAGCTTGCGCACAACCCGATCGGCGCCGTGCTTGGTGCGGGCGAACACCAGCGCGCGGCTGATGGTTTCGTCCTTCAAAAGCGCGTGCAGCAGATCTTGCTTCTTGGCGTTATCGACGTGGATCACCGCCTGCTCCACGCGCTCGGCGGTGGAGGATACGGGCGTGACGGCCACGCGCTCGGGATCGGTGAGGAATTGGCTGGCGAGATCGGCGATCGTCTCGGGCATGGTGGCCGAGAAAAAGAGGCTCTGGCGCTTAGCCGGCACGAGCTTGGCGATTTTGCGCAGATCGTGGATGAAGCCCATGTCGAGCATGTGATCGGCTTCATCGAGCACCAGGATCTCAACCGCATCAAGCTTCAGCGAACGCTGGCTGATGTGATCGAGCAAACGGCCCGGCGTGGCGACGAGGACGTCCACGCCGCGATAGAGCGCCTGCTTCTGCTTGAACATCGAAGCGCCGCCGAACACGACGGCGGTGGAAAGCCCAAGGAAGCGGCCATAGGCGCGGAAGCTATCGCCAATCTGGGCGGCAAGCTCACGCGTGGGGGCCAGCACCAAGGTGCGGCAGGATTTCTCGCCCGCGTGTTTGCGGTTCTTGTGCAAGAGATCAAGGATCGGCAGCGCGAAGGCGGCGGTTTTGCCGGTCCCGGTTTGCGCCAGGCCAACGAGATCGCGGCCGCGCAAAACGATGGGAATGGCTTGTTGTTGGATGGGGGTGGGCGCGTTGTAGCCTTCAGCGGCGAGCGCCTTAAGGATCGGCGCGGAAACGCCGAGCGATTCAAAAGTGGTCACGAAAGAACTTTCAGCCGTCGCGCGGCATCGCGCGGGCTCATCAGATCAGGAACGATGCGACGGCGAAGAAAGGCGGCGAGCTCGCAAATTCCCTTTTGGGGCGCTCAAAGCCGAACGTCGATGGTGGCGTTCCGTGGGACCGCGCCTGCGCCAAGCGCAAGCGGTCGCTGCACGGGGATATCGGGGCAAAGGGTTGAGAAGTCAATAACGCAAGGCGGCGGGCTGCTTCGCAGAAATGCATGAATTTAAACGCTTCCCCACCGAGAGCCCGGCGAAGGCCGGGCCGAGAGCGGGGATCGAGAGCAAACGCGGCGCCTTTGGCCTTGGATCCCCGCGCGCGCGGCGCATCAAATGCGGGGCTTGGCGGGGAAGCGTTAGGCTAATCCAGGCCAAGCCTTTTCTTTTCGGCCTTGTTGAGCTGGCGCTTGGCGATGGCGCGGGTGTTTTCGCGGCCATAGAGCGTTTCGGGCGCGAGCGTGGAGAGCCCGGCGGCGAACACGACATCGGCCTCGCGCCCATCGCCGATCTTGCCGAGCTTGAGCTCCCACCAGATCCCATCCTTCAGCTTATGCAGCTGGGTTTTTGCATCGATCTCGCGCATGCGCGCGGCGCGCTCTTTCTCCGCCGCCGCCTGCCGGGCGCGATAGCTCGCGCTCCATGTCCGGTAGTGCGGATTTTCTTTCAGCAGCCCTGTGCGCGGGTGCACGTAGAAGCGGCGATGATCGTTTTCCAGCGTGCGCTCCCCGCCCCAGCGGCCAGGCAGCACGACCGCCCCCGCCTTCATCCGCCCGCGCAGCGCGACGAAATCTTCGAGGTGATCGCGCACATGCTGCTGCACCGTGGAGGTGACTTTGAGGTTTTCGGCGATCTCCGAATACACCTTGTCCCACGGCCGCCCCACCTGCTTGCCGAGGAAGCGGCGCAGCGGCGCGAGGTTTTCATTCAGCGCTTTTTCCCGATCGGGCCGATCCTTCTTTGGCGCGCGCGCCGGCCGTGCGGCGCGGATCGGCTCGCCATCATCATCCTCAAGCGCCGTGGTGCGGCCGCGGCGAAGGCCCGCGGCCGAGCGGCCCAAGCGCGGGCGCTCCACAATCACTTTGCTCATATCCTTGCGCATGGCTCGGCCATCTACGCACCGATTGCGCCGCACTCAAGACCGCGCGCGCAAAGAAAAAGGGACGCGCCGTGCGGCGCGCCCCTTCTCTTGCTGCAGAATTGCGGATTATTGCGCGGCGCTGGCCGTTTCAGAGACGCTGCGCGCGGCGCGATCAATCACATCCGCCACGGCGCGCGGCTGGGTGACATACGGCACATGGCTGGCTTCGACATCAACCGATTGCGCTCCGCTCCGCTCGGCCATCTGGCGCAGCAGGCGCGGATCGATGGCGCGATCTTGCGTGGCGATGATGGCCCAATTGGGCTTGCCGCGCCACGCCGCTTGCGTCACCGGGGTTGCGAACGTCGCCAGGGCAATGGGATTTTGGCTGTCGCGCATGAAGGCCGCATCCGCGTCCGTGGTGTCGCCGGCGAAGCCGTCCTTGAAGCTGGCGTAATCAACAAAGCCAAAGCCGTCGGGCGTGGCGTCCGTCACCAGCCCCGGCGGCGGCAATTGCGCGAGCAGCGTGCTCAACGACTCCCCACATCAGGCGCGAACGCCGCCACATAAACCAGCCCCACTACATTCGGATCAACGCCCGTTTCGGTGATCACCGCCCCGCCATAGGAATGGCCGACAAGAATGGTCGGCCCATCCTGGCGCGCCAGCACGCGGCGCGTGGAGGTCAGATCCGCCTCAAATGAGGTGAGCGGATTTTGCACGACGCTGACGCGATAGCCGCGCGCGGTGAGATCGTCGTAGACGGCGCGCCAGCCTGAACCGTCAGCGAAGGCGCCGTGCACCAGCACGATATTGCGCACGGTTTGCGAGTCAGGGATGCGCGCTGGCGCCGGCTCGGCCGAAGCGCAGGCGCCAAGCGTGGCGGCGACCGCGGCTGCGGCGAGGGATTTGCGGACTGTATCGATCATGGCGGGCGCTCCTTGGAGTATTTGTTATTACACGATTTGATCGCGCACGATTTAAATAGCGCTGCCTTTAGCCGCTGTCAATCGCTTGCGATTAACTTGCGTGCGACTTATTTAAAGGAGCCGCCCCTTCCGGCGGCATGGGCTTAAGTAGATGACTCAAAAGACGAAATCGCAAAACACGGACATGGCCGGCAGCTTGGCGGACTATCTCTGCTTTGCCGTCTATTCCGCCAATCTGGCGTTCAATCGGGCCTATAAGCCCTTCCTCGAAGAGATTGGCATCACCTATCCGCAATATGTCACCCTCGTCGCGCTGAGTGAGCAGGACGATCAGACCGTGAGCCAGCTCGGCGAAAAACTGTTTCTGGAATCGAGCACGCTGACGCCGCTGCTGAAACGGCTTGAAGCGATGGGGCACGTCACGCGCAGGCGCGATGCAGACGACGAACGCCAAGTGCGCGTCAGCCTCACCGAGGCGGGCCGCACCGTGTTTGAAAAAAGCGTTCTGCACGCGCGGGCCGCTGATTGAAGCAACGGGCCTCGATCCAGCCGCGTTCACGCAGCTGCAGCGCCAATTGGTGACGCTGCGCGACAATCTGCTGAAACCTAGTTCAGCACGCGCGGGATAGCGGCAGCGAGCACCCAAACAGCCATGGCGATCACGATCAGCGAGCCGATGCTGTAGAAAATGGCGCGCACTTCGTGGCTCTGCGCCGTTGAATAGGCCAGCGTGTGCAGCAGACGCGCGGTGACGAAGCCGTACAACAGCCATTGCGCCGCAAGAAGCGAAGGGCCGATCAGCACGAACAACAAGCCGATCGCCAAAAACGCCGGGATATTCTCAAGGTCATTGCGGTGGATGCGGCGCGAGCGCTCGACATCTTCGTTGAGATCAAGCTGGCCCGGACGCGGCTTCGGATTGGCCGGCCCCGCTTTCGCATCCTCCGGGTTCACCATCCCACCATTGGCGGCCATCATGCGCGCCACGGTGATCCAGCCCTGCAGCATGATCTTGAGCACCATGAGCGCGGCGGCGATGGCGTACGTCGCGAACACGGGGTTCGCAAAGCTAAGCTGATCCATCATTCCCCCCAATATAAAAAGGGCCACCTTTGCGGTGGCCCTTTGTGCTTACGCCGCTTTTTTGGCGCCGAAGCGTTCGTAGAAGCTTTCGCCCTTGGCCGCCAAATCGCGCAGCAGCTTGTTGGGGCGGAAGCGCTCTCCATACGCATCTGCGAGGCGATCGGCTTCCTCGACGAATTTCTTCGTCCCCCAGAACAGATCAATATAGCTGATGGCGCCGCCGCTATACGGCGCAAAGCCCCAAGCGAGGATCGAGCCGACATCGGCATCACGCGGATCGGTGATGACGCCCTCTTCAAAACAGCGCGCCACCTCGATGCATTGGCGGAAAAGGAAGCGCTTGGTCAGTTCTTCCTTGAGCGCCGGCGGGCATTCCTTGGTTTTGATGTCGATCTTTTCTGAGAGGCCAGGCCAAATGCGCGTGGGCTTTCCATCCTCGCCATATTCATAATAGCCCTTGCCCGCCTTGCGGCCGGCGCGGCCTTTTTCTTCCACGATCCAAGAGAGCAAATCGGCGCGCAGATCCAGCGACGCCCCGCCCGCCGCCGCATTGGCGCGGCCGATCTTGAGCGCGGTGTCGAGGCCCACGCTATCGGAGACTTCCAGCGGCCCCATCGGCATGCCCGCCTGACGGCCGACATTTTCGATGATCGCCGGGGCGATGCCTTCCACCAGCATCTCCACGCCCTCGGCCGGATAGGTGCTAAAGCAGCGCGAGGTGTAAAAGCCGCGGAAATCGTTGACCACGATCGGCGTCTTGCGGATTTTCAGCACATAATCGATCGCCTTGGCGACGGTTTCATCCGTGGTTTCCTTGCCGCGAATGATTTCGACGAGGCCCATCCGCTCAACCGGCGAGAAGAAGTGGATGCCAATGAAATTGGCCGGGCGCTTGGAGGCTTTGGCAAGGCCGGTGATCGGCAGCGTCGAGGTGTTGGAGCCGAACACGGCGGTTTCGCCCAGATGCGCTTCCACCTTCTTGGTGACTTCGGCTTTCAGCTCCTCATTCTCGAACACCGCTTCGATGACGAGATCGGCGCCTTGATCAGCGCATAATCGGTTGAAGGCGTGATCCGGGCCAGCAGCTCATCGCCTTTCTCTTTCGTCACCTTGCCGCGCGAGACATCCTTATCGACGATGCGCTGGGAATAGGCTTTGCCCTTCTCGGCGCCTTCCTGGCTCACATCCAGCAGCACGGTTTCAACACCGGCCTTGGCTTGCACATAGGCGATGCCCGCGCCCATCAGCCCCGCGCCAATCACCGCCACTTTCTTCACCGGATATTCCGGCACGCCTTGGGGGCGGTTGCCGCCCTTGGAGAGCGCCTGCATCGAGACGAACAGCGTGCGGATCATGCCCTTGGCTTGAGGCGTGTTGGCCGTCTTGACGAAATAGCGGCTTTCAATGCGCAGCGCCGCATCCATCGGCACCTGCGTGCCCTCATAGATGCAGGAGAGAATGTTGCGCTGGGCCGGGTAGTTCAGATTGGTTTGCTTGGAGACCATGGCGTTGCCGCCGATCGCCGCCATCGCGCCGGCCGGCGAGTAAGGATTGTCCTTCACGCGATAGCCCTTCACATCCCACGGCGCGATCGATTTGGGGTTGGGGCCTTTGCTGTAATCCCAGCCAAGCGCGGGCTTGAGCCACGCCTTCGCCGCTTCGATCGTGGTTCCGGGCGGCACAACCTCGTTCACATAGCCAAGGCCCTTGGCTTCCTGCGGGTTTTTATCGCCGCCTTGCAGAATGATCATCGCCGCGTTCTGCACGCCGATGAGGCGCGGCAAACGCTGCGTGCCGCCACCGCCGGGCAGAAGGCCGACCTTCGCTTCCGGCAGGCCAAGCTTGATCTTCGGATTATCGGCCGCAACGCGATAGTGGCAGGCGAGCGCGATTTCGAGCCCGCCGCCAAGCGCGAGCCCTTCGAGCGCAACGGCCACCGGCTTGCCGCAGGTTTCGAGCGCGCGCAGCGATTTGTTGAGGCCGTAGCTTTGCTCAAAGCGCAGCTTGAGCGCTTCTTCTTCGCTTTTGGGCGCTTCCTTGGCGCCGCCGCGCTGGTTGAGCTCTCCCAGATCGGCGCCGGCGCAGAAGCCGGTGGGTTTGCCCGAAGCAAGCACCACGCCCTTGATGCTGGCGTCGCTCTTGATCGTCTCAACCAGCGTCACGAAATCGGCCATCACGCTGGCGGTGATGGTGTTCATGGAACGGCCGGGCACGTCGAAGGTGACGAGGGCGATGCCGTCGCTATCGATATCGATCTTGAAATTTTCCATCACACCCGTTCCTTCGCGTTTCCTTGTTTGCCGTATTCACAAGCGCTGGCGGCGCGCACGCCGCCAGCGTGTTGTTGACTACACCCGCTCGATCACCGTGGCCGTGCCCATGCCGGCGCCGATGCACAGCGTGATGAGCGCGCGCTCCTTATCCGAACGCTCCAGCTCATCCACCATGGTGCCGAGGATCATCGCGCCGGTGGCGCCCAGCGGGTGGCCCATGGCGATCGAGCCGCCATTGACGTTCACCTTGGCCGGATCGAGATCAAACGCCTGGATCCAGCGCAGCACGACGGCGGCGAAGGCTTCGTTCAGCTCCCAAAGGTCAATATCCTTCTTGGTCATGCCGAGCTTGGCGAGCACTTTTTGCGTTGCGAACTCAGGCCCCGTCAGCATGATCGAGGGCTCCGAGCCGATCGAGGCGGCGCCGACGATGCGCGCGCGCGGCTTGAGCCCCAGCGCATCGCCCATTTCCTTGCTGCCGATCAGCACGGCGGAGGCGCCATCGACGATGCCGGAGGAATTGCCGGCATGGTGCACGTGATTGATGCGCTCAAGCTCAGGGTAGCGCTGCTGGATCACCGCGTCGAAACCCGGCATCACCTCGCCCTGCATCTTGAAGCTGGGCTCCAGCGCGGCGAGCGATTGCATCGTGGTGTCGGGGCGCATGTGCTCGTCATGATCAAGCAGCGTGACGCCGAGTTGATCCTTCACCGGCACGATGGATTTCTTGAAGCGGCCTTCCTTCCACGATTGCGCGGCGCGCTTTTGGCTTTCCACCGCATACGCATCCACATCATCGCGGCTAAAGCCGTACTTGGTGGCGATGGTGTCCGCGCCGATGCCCTGGGGCGTGAAATAGGTTTTCATCGCGATCGAAGGATCGGAGGCCCAGCGCCGCCATTGGAACCCATCGGCACGCGGCTCATGGCTTCCACGCCCCCGCCAATGGCGAGATCGGCTTCGCCGGATTTCACCTTCGCGGCGGCGATGTTGATGGCTTCCAGGCCCGAAGCGCAGAAGCGATCCACCTGCACGCCGGCCACGGTTTGCGCGTAATCGGCGTTCAGCACCGCAACGCGGGCGATGTCAGAGCCCTGTTCGCCGATCGGGGTCACGCAGCCGAGGTAAACGTCATCGACCTTCGAGGTGTCGAGATTGTTGCGATCGCGGATGGCCTGCAACACCTGCGTGGCCAGCGACAGCGAGGTGACTTCATGCAGCGTGCCCGTATTGCGGCCCTTGCCGCGCGGGGTGCGCACTGCGTCACTACACATAGGCCTCAGCCATGATCTTCACTCCAGTTCGCGGCGCACACGCCGCCGCCGCCCTGGATGGGACCGGAGTCGTCCCGCGGCGCGGACTCTTGTGCGAGTCCTGAGCGCCTACTCCGCTGACCGCTCACGCCGGGCAGGCGCAAGCGCGGCAAAACTCAATCAATCACCACATCGCCGCGAAACGAATTGGCGATGAAGCACGCTTCATGCGCCTTGTGGTGCAAGCCGGCGACATCCTCCGAACTTGGAATCTTTTTCACCAGACCAAACGATCTCAGGCTTTAGCGTCACTTTCGTGAGCGCGATCTTGCCGCGCTCATCCTTGCCGATCACGCCGTGCGCTGCATCGACATAAGAATCCGGCACAAAGCCAGCGCGCCGCGCCAGATCGAGAAACCAAAGCATGTGGCACATCGAGAGCGACGCCACGAGCAGCTCTTCAGGATCAGCCGCATCCTCGCGCGAGAGCGGCAGCTTCACCACGCTGGGCGAAGATGAGCCGGCAAGCGTGACCCCGCCATCGAAGCTGATTTCATTGGCGCGCGAATATTGGCCGTCGGTGAATACCGCGCCATCTCGCTTCCAAGTGATTGTCGCACCATGCGTCGCCATCATTCGCTCCGATTTCCTCCCCCGCTTGCGGGGGAGGCAGGCGCCCCTGGGGCGCCGGAGGGGGCAGCCGGTGCGCAATCGCCAGCCACACGCCGTCCAGATTTTCAAATACGTCCAAGTTTGTCACCCGCAGCACCCGCCATCCGTTGCGCTCAAGGAAAGCGGTGCGCCGCGCGTCATGCTCCAATTCCGCTGGGGTCCAATGCGTTGCGCCGTCAACTTCCACAACCAGCCGCTCCGAGATGCAGGCGAAATCCGCGATATAAGGACCGATCGGATGTTGGCGACGAAACTTGAACCCATTCAAACTCCTTTTCCGCAACGCCGCCCAAAGGACGCGTTCGTCATCTCTTGCCGCAAGCGCTTTGCGAACTGGCGCGACCTTTGTTCGCCATCTCGCATCGCTGCCCCCTCAGTCACGCTGCGCGTGACAGCTCCCCCGCAAGCGGGGAGCAAACCGTTCGCGCCAGCCATCAGAAATCCTCCGCGCTGAGCGCCATCACCGGATCGGCGCCGCTTTTCAGCTTGGCCAGATGCGCAGCAGCATCGGGCGTCATCCGCGCGAGGAAATAGCGGCCTGTGGCGATCTTCGTATCGTAATACGGATCAGAAGCGCCCTCGCCTTGCTTCGCCGCGAACGCCGCCTTGGCTTGCAGCGCCCACATATAGGTGAGTGCGGTGATGCCGAAGAGGTTGAGAAAATCGTGGGAGGCGGCGCCCGCATTATCGAAATTGGTCATGCCGTTCTGCATCAGCCACATCGTGCCTTCCTGCAGCTGGGCCTTCGCGCCCGTCAGGGCGACGACGAAATCTTTCAGCTCCGCATCTTCTTCATGGGCATGGATGAAATCATCGATCTCATTGAAGAAGGCGAAGATCGCCCGCCCGCCATTGGCGCCCAGCTTGCGGCCGACGAGATCGAGCGCCTGGATGCCGTTGGCGCCTTCATAGATCATGGTGATGCGCGCATCGCGCACGAACTGGCTCATGCCTTGTTCTTCGATATAGCCGTGGCCGCCGAAGATTTGCTGGCAATTGGTGGCGTTGGCGTAGCCCTTATCGGTGAGATAGCTTTTCAGCACCGGCGTCATCAGGCCCATATAATCGCCGGCCTTCTCGCGCACCTTCTCATCGGGAGAGGCATGCAGAAGATCGCCGTAAAGCGCTGTCCAGAACGCGAACGCGCGCGCGCCTTCGTTGAAGGCTTTGGCGTCCATCAGCATGCGGCGAATATCGGGATGCACGATGATCGGATCGGCCGGGCCATCGGCGTTTTTCGCGCCGGTGATGGAGCGCCCTTGCAGGCGATCCTTGGCGTATTGCACGCCGTTTTGATAGGCGACCTCAGACTGTGAAAGCCCCTGCAGGCCAACGCCGAGGCGCGCCACGTTCATCATCACGAACATGGCCGCAAGGCCCTTGTTTTCCTGGCCGACGAGATAGCCTGTCGCGTCATCATAATTGAGCACGCACGTCGAATTGCCGTGGATGCCCATCTTCTCTTCGATCTTGCCGCACACCACGCCATTGCGCGCGCCGGGATTGCCGTCCGCGTCGAGAATGAATTTCGGCACGATGAACAGCGAAATGCCCTTTGTGCCCGCAGGCGCGCCTTCGATGCGCGCGATCACAAGATGGATGATGTTGGGCGCAAGATCATGCTCGCCGGCGGAGATGAAAATCTTTTGCCCGGTGATGCGATAAGAGCCGTCGGCCTGCGGGATCGCCTTGGTGCGCAGGAGGCCAAGATCGGTGCCGCAATGGGGCTCGGTGAGGTTCATCGTGCCGGTCCATTCGCCGGTGACGAGCTTGGGCAAGTACGTTTGCTTCTGCGCATCGCTGCCGTGCTGGTGGATGGCTTCGTAGGCGCCGTGGCTGAGCCCCGGATACATGCCGAACGCCATATTGGCCGAGGCCACCATCTCGTTCCAGGCAAGGCCCACGATATGCGGCAAGCCTTGCCCCCCATAAGCGGGATCGGAGGTGAGCGAAGGCCAGCCGGCCTCCACCAATTGATCATAAGCTTGCTTAAAGCCCGGCGGTGTCTTCACCGAGCCGTCATCGGCGCGCACGCAGCCATGAGAATCGCCCACAGCATTGAGCGGCGCGAGCACCTCTTCGCAGAATTTCGCGCCCTCTTCGAGCACCTGATCGATCAGATCGAGCGGCGCATCGGCAAAGCCAGGCAAGTTCGCGTAGCGCTCCAGCTCCAGCACATTGTTGAGCAGGAAACGGTACTCGCGCAGAGGCGCTTTATAGCTGGGCATGGATGGCGCTCCCTCATTCTTATTCTTCGCTGTCGCGCTATGTAGCGCTTTAGTGCGCGTCTTCGAGGCGCTTTTTGGCTTCGGCCTCAAAAGCACGCGCCGCGCCCAGCGCCGCTGGGGCCGCAGGCTTTTCCAAAAAGCCTTCAAGCTGGCGGATGCTGTCGTGCAAAATCTCGATCGCGGCCTCCACATCCTCGCGCTGGGCTTCCAGCGCCACGATGCGGGCTTTGTATTTCTTCAGCGCCGTTTGCGCCTGAGCGCGTTGATCGACCTTATAGAGATCCAAAATCTCCTTGATCTCGATCAGCGAAAGGCCAACGCGCTTGCCGCGCAGGATCAGCTGCAGCCGCGCCCGATCCCGGTGCGAATAGACCCGGTTCATGCCATCGCGCTGCGGGGTGAGCAGGCCCTTGTCCTCGTAAAACCGCAGCGCGCGCGGGGTGACTTCAAACTCCCGCGCCAGTTGCGAGATCGTGTAGGTGCGTTCGGTGGGCATGGGGGAGGCTCTCCTTGGGGGATCGACCCCGAAGGCTAGGCTTCCGTTTACGCGCACGTCAAGCCAAAGTTGACGAGGGCGTCACCCAATCGGGCTGAGCAGACGCCGCTTCGATCGCGGCCGGCGTGCGGCAGCCATTGAGCGCCATGGTGAGATCCAGCTCCGCCACTAGGTATTCCATCACCGTCTGCACCCCTGCCTCGCCGCCAAGCGCCAGCCCGTAGGCATAGGGCCGGCCGATGCCGACGGCGGCCGCGCCAAGGGCTAAGGCCTTGAAAATATCGGCCCCGCAGCGAATGCCGCTATCGAAGAACACCGGAATTTTGCCCGCGACAGCCGCAACCACGCCCGGCAGCGCATCGAGCGCGCCGATGCCGCCATCCACCTGCCGGCCGCCATGATTGGACACCATCACCCCGTCAAAGCCCTCCTGCACGGCGCGGGCGGCGTCATCGGCGCGCATGATCCCCTTGAGCACAATCGGCAGCTTGGTCCATGACCTGATCTTGGCGATGCGCGCCCAATCCAGGCCCGGATCAGAGAACACCTGGGTAAATTGCACCGCCGCCGCGAACGGGTTTTCCTCCGGCGTCTGCGCCAGCATGGCGCGGAACACGGGGTCGGAGGTGTATTGGGCGATGCCCTGCCCCTTCAGGAACGGCAGAAAACCCAGATCCATGTCGCGCGGGCGCCAGCCCAGCACCAGCGTATCGAGCGTGATGAAAATCGCCTTCGCGCCCACCGCCTCCGCGCGCTTGACGAAGCTTTCCGCGATCGCATCGGACTTGCCCCAATAGAGTTGGAAAAAGCGCGGGCCATCGCCATTGGCCTTGGCGATCTCCTCCATCGGCGTGGAGGCTTGGCTCGAGATGATCATCGGCAGGTTGAGCCGCGCCATCGCGCGCGCGACGGCGAGATCGGCCTCAGGATGCATCATCTCCAGCACCCCAATTGGGGAAGACATCACCGGCGCCGCCGCGTGCGCGCCGAAAATTTCGGTTGCGAGATTACGCTCCCCCGCCCCGCCCAACATGCGCGGCGCGATCGGGAACTTGGCGAACGCGGCGCGGTTGGCGTCCATCGCGGTTTCCAAACCGGCCGCGCCTGCGGTGTAGGCCCACGCCTCGGCCGACATTTTTTGGTTCGCAGCCGCTTCGAGACCTGGAAAGCTTGTGGGGATGTCAGGTTTCGCGCCGCTGAGGCCGCGCAGATAAATAGCGCCCTGAATTTCGGGCCCGAAATGGCGCGCTGACTCTGTCATGGCTAATCCCCGTTTACTGTTTTACCGGCCATTAACACGGCGGCCACTTTGATCGACACTGCAAAGACGTGGGCGATTCTCGAATCTTTCGGATTCGCCGTCAGGGGTTGGGCGTTCGAGCTGCGCAGGATGCGCGGGATCGCACGCGGCAAGGGCTAATATAATGAGCGGCGCGCAGAGTTGGAGCGTGAAGGGCATTGACCCGAAAGTGCGGGAAGCCGCACGCGAAGCGGCCGCGCGCCAGGGCATGAGCCTTGGCGAATATCTCAGCCACGCTTTGCTCAGTCACCAAACCGGCGCGCCGATTACGGGCGGCGCTTCCGCCGTGCCGGCGCCAGCGCGCCCGCGCCGCGTCATCGGCGCTTCGGCGTTTGACGAAAGCGAAGACGATTGGGCCATCTCCGGCCCCAGCGCGATGCCGCGCGGCGCCGATCCCACGCGCCTCTCGCAGCGGATCGAAACGATCGAGCGGCGCACGCAGCTTGCCGTCACCGGGCTTGACCGCGCGGTGTCCACGATTGACCGCTCGGTCCTTGGGCTTGCCGCGCGCATCGAAGATGCGGAGGCGATGTCCACCGAAGCGGCCGAGCGCATGGCCGAAGCGATCGAGCATTTCCGCATCGCCGGCGAAACGCTGAGCGGGCGCCTGGCGCACGCCGAAGAAGAAGCCCAAGCCAACCGCGACGCGCTCGATGGCGCGCGCGATGAATTGAGCACGGCGAAAGAACGATTGGAGAGCCAAGTCTCACTTGCAGACGAGGTGGCCCGCCGCGCCGAGGCTGCGGCGGCGTTTTTATCCAGCGAGATGGAAACGCGCGATGCGGCGCTCAACCAGACTTTGGCCGAGGCCAAAGCGGCGGCGGATGAAGCCGCGCGCCAAGCGGCGGCGGCGTCATCGGACGCGGTGCGCGAACTGCATCGCTTGCAGGTGGAATTGACCGAGCGGATGGCCGAAGCCGAAAGCTCGACCCGCCGCGCGGTGGAAACCGCGATCGAAGATGTGAAGGCCGACGCCTCGCGCAGCGCGCGCGCGAAGCGCTGCTGGGCGAAGTCTCGCGGCTGGAAAGCGAAATCACCAAGCGCCTCGCCGCCGCCGATGACCTTAAGAGCGAACAAGCCGCGTTGATCACCCGCATCGAGCGCGCCGAAGGCGCCCTCGCGCGAAGCCACGGCGGGCCTGCGCCAAGCGGCGGGCGCGGCGATCGCGGATCTGCGCAACGCCCAGCTCACGCTGGCGGCGCGGCTCAAGCAAGTGGAGGATAACGGCGCGGGCGGGGTCGATCTCACCGAGGTGCGCCAGCAACAGCACGATATCGCCGAGCGCCTGGCGCAGCTGGAAACCCAAGCCGAGCACAGCCCCGTCACCGACGCGCTGGCCGCGTTCGAGCAGCGCCTTGCCGAAATCGAAAGCGGCGGCGCGGTGAAAACGCTGGATGACAGCTTAAGCCGCCTCGCCCAGCGCCTCGCAGAAACGGAATCCACCGCCAACACCGCGATCCGCACGCTGGAGGAAACCGTCTCCGCGCTCGGCGCGCGCGTTGAAGCCACCGATGCGGCGCAAGAAACCGAAGCGCTGCGCGCGATGCTGGAGCAGCGCCTGGATGCGATGGCCAATTCCGTCCACACCATGGTGGGCGAAGCGCGCGAAGAGCTGACAGACCAAGTGCAAGCCGCGCTGGCCGGCGCGCAGAGCGCGGGTCTTGAGGACGCGCTCAAGGATGTGAACCACCGCCTCGCCGCCGCCGAACGCCGCCAAGCGCAAACCATCGAGGCCATCTCGCTCGAGATCAAGCGCATGTCCGAGACGGTGGACAAGCGCCTGCGCAGCGTGGAAACGCGCAACGATGACGCCGCAGCAGCAGCCGTGCGCGAAGAGCTTTCGCGTATGTCCTCCACGCTGGAGCAGCGCTTCGACGAGATCGAGCGCCGCGAAGCGGCCGCGTTTGACCGCATGGGCCTTGAAGTGGGCCGCCTCTCCGAGCGCCTGGAAGAGCGCGTGGGCGCAGTGGAAACCCGCAGCGCGCAAGCGATCGAGCATGTGGGCGAGCAAGTCGCCCGCATGGCCGAGCGCTTCAACGCCCGCCACGAGCAGCTCACGCGCGAACTTTCCGAGCGCATGATCGATAGCGAAGAGCGCACGGGCGCGCGCGTTTCGGATGCGATCGGCTCGATCATGCAGCGCTTGGCCGAGGTGGAGGAACATTCCGCCGAAGCCATCGCCCCGGTGCAGAAGGCGGTTTCATCGGTCGCCTCCAAGCTTGAACAATTTGAAAGCCAAGCCGGCGATGCGAAGGCCGATTTCGCCTCCGATTACGCCCAGCCTCCGCTTGGCCGCTCTGATGATTTCAGCGCGTTCGGCGCGCCCGAGCCTTATGTCGCGCCCATGGATGCGGCCCAGCCGCTGCGCGCGGGCCCGCTGCCGCCGCGCGCGCCTGAGCCCGCCCATGAGATCGCGCCACCGCCGATCGATGATGACAGCGATGATCTCGACATCTATTTCGCCGATGAATCGGAAGATCTGGTGCTCGCGGGCGATGGCGCCGCTGACGGCTTTGCACCACCGGCGGCGGCGTTCGACAGCGGCGATGATGATCTGCTGATCGATGATCGCGCGCTGGACGATGAAATCGTGTTCGTGGAAACGGCCGCCCCGGCCGCCGCCGAGGCCGAGGCCGAGGATCATTTCTGGAGCCCGGAAACCGACATTGCGCCCGCTGAAGCTGACGCTGCGCCGGAAGAAAGCGCTGAAGCCGCGCTCGATGCGGCGATGTTTGACGTCTCGCCCGGCGCGGACGCCCCGCCGCATCCGCAAACCGTGGAAGACCCGCCGCCCCCCTCCGGCAAGAACGATTATCTCGCCGCCGCGCGCCGCGCCGCCCAAGCCCAGTCGCAGCCCGCGCCCGCCAAGGCGCGCGTCGAGCGCCCCGCTGAAAGCCTGCGCGGCAAAAGCCGCATAGTGCTGTGGGGCGCGACCGGGGTGATGGCGCTGATGCTGGCCGGCGGCGCTTGGTACGTGAACCAACAGCAGCAACGCGCTACGCCATCGCCCACGCCGCAGCTCACGCCCGAGCCTGAGCACGCGCTGCCCGACGCCGGCGAAAGCGGCGCGATCGAGGCGGCGCCGGAAGCGCCGGTGCTCGAAGAGGCCGCGCCGCTCGATCAAACAGGGTCTGAGGCGCCCGTGATGGAGCCGACGTCAGCCGTTGCCGAGGGCGGCCCGCGCGCGACAAGCGTGGTGGCCGGCCCGCTCGCGCCGCGCAGCGTCTCGCTGGAGCAGGCCGCGCAATCAGGCAATCTGGTGGCGCAATATGAGCTCGCGCTGCAGCGCATGGGCGCTGGCCGCACACGCGAAGGCGTGACGCTGTTGCGCGCCGCCGCCGATCGCGGGCTGGTGATGGCGCAATATCGCATGGCCAAGCTCTATGAGCGCGGCGAAGGCGTCACCGCCGATCTCGCCGCCGCCCGGCAATGGACTGAGCGCGCCGCAGCGGGCGGCAATCGCCGCGCCATGCACGATCTTGGCGTCTATTTCGCGCGCGGCGAAGGCGCGCCGCTGGATGAAGCGGCAGCCTTCCGCTGGTTCCGCCAGGCGGCGGAGCTGGGCGTGGCTGATAGCCAGTACAATCTCGGCGTTCTCTACCAGCAAGGCCGGGGCGTGACCGCTAATCCTTCGGAAGCGCTGTTCTGGTTCTCCGTGGCCGCACGCCAGGGCGATCAGGACGCCGCCGCCCGCGCCGCGCAGCTGGAAGACCAGCTGCAGCCGACGCAGATGGAGCAGGCCCGCGCCCGCGCGCAGAGCTTCCGCCCGCGCGCGGCCATCGCCGCCGCCAATGGCGATTTCGGCCCCCGCCCCCTGGGCCGCACGGCCCGCCACGTAAAGCCGCGCCAACAGGCGTTGCCCTTCGCCGCGCACCTCCGCATAAGGGGCGCGCGCATTCGCGCTCCACTTAGAGCGGAAACTTGATCTATCTGCCGATCGCCGAAATGCCGGTGAGCGTGCTGCTCGTGCTTTTAGTGAGCGGCGCTGTCGGTTTTATCTCCGGCCTCGTAGGCGTGGGCGGAGGCTTCATCATGACGCCTTCGCTGATGTTCCTAGGCATCCCCGCGCCTGTGGCCGTCGCCACCGGCGCGAGCCAGATCGCGGCGACCTCCTTTTCTGGCATCATGACGCAAACGCGCCGCAAGGCCGTGGATTGGCGCATGGGCATGCTGCTTCGATCGGCGGGATCGCCGGCAGCGCGGCGGGCGTTGCGCTGTTTGAGCGGCTGCTGCGGCTTGGCCAGCTCGATCTCATTATCGCGCTGCTTTATCTCGTGCTGTTGGCGGCTGTGGGGCTCTTGATGCTGGCCGAAGGGCTTGCGGTGATGCGCGGGCGGCAATTGCCGACAGTGGTGATCCTCAAGCGCCCGATCCGCACCATCGCGCACAAGCTGCCGTTCCGCATGCGCTTTCCCCGCTCTGGGCTTTATATCAGCGTGATCCCGCCGCTCGTGCTTGGCTTTCTGGTGGGCGCGCTGGCGGCGGTGATGGGGATTGGCGGGGGCTTCATCCTCATCCCGGCGATGATCTATCTTTTGCGCATGCCGACCAATGTGGTGATCGGCACCTCGCTGTTTCAGGTGCTGGTGGTGTCGTGCCTTGTCGTTGTGCTGCAGGCGACGGCGACGCAGGCGGTGGATCTGGTGCTGGCGGCGATCCTGATGCTGGGCGGCGCAATTGGCGCGCAGCTGGGCGCGCGGCTGGGCGCGGGCCTGCGCAGCGAGCATCTGCGCGTTTTGCTGGGCGCATTGCTTGTCGCCGCGAGCCTCAAATTTTTGTGGGACGCCACCGTGCCCCCGCGTGAGCTTTACGTGCTGGGCGGCGGGCTATGGTGAGGCGCGCGCTTCTTGCGCTGGCGCTGCTGTTTTGCGCCGCCCCCGCCGCCGCGCAGGATACGGACGGCGCAGCCGATCTGCCCGCCGCGGTGGCCGAAGAGCGGATCACCGTCTCTTCCGATTATCGCGGCTCTTACATCACCGTGTTTGGCGTGAACCCCGATCGGCGCGCGCGCGGCAATGTGGTGGTTGTCGTGCGTGGGCCCAATGAGCGCGTCACCGTGATGCGCAAGCAGCGCGTGTTTGGCCTTCTGGTGAACGGCGATCCGGTGCGCTTTAGCGAAGCGCCCGCCTTCTTTGCGGTGCTGAGCAATGAGCCGCTCAACAGCATCACAACGCCGCTGCTGATCCATCGCTATCAGCTCGATCCGGCCGCCTCCGCCCAGCTTGAGAGCGCCGTGCCTGATGCGGACCCATCCGCCTATCGGGCCGCGCTCGTGCGCTTACGCCGCTCGCAGGGGCTTTATCAAATCTATGACGGCCCGCCGACGCCCGAGGATCGCAGCGGGCTTACCAATTATCCGGGCGGGCTTTTCCGCGCCGTGGTGCGCCTGCCCGCCAATGCGCCAATCGCCGAATATGTGGCGGACGCATACGTGTTCCGCGATGGGCGGCTGGTGTCCTCGCAGCGTATCCCGATTGGCTTTGCGCGCGTGGGCATTGAAGGCCTCATCCACAATATGGCCACGCAATTTTCGTTTCTTTACGGCGTGCTTGTTGTTTTGATCGCGTTGGGCGCGGGCTGGCTCGCGGCGCTTTTGTTCCGGCGGGCATGAGCGCAGAGCCGCCCCTCTTTCCTCGCGCCGCGGTGCGGCTCGGCTTTTGGGCCTCGCCCCGCTCGCCATCGCCGCCTTGGTGACGCTTTCGCCGCACATTTCCACCGCGCGCCTCGGCGCGATTGCGTTTTCACTTTATGCGGCGGTGCTGCTCTCTTTTCTTGGCGGCGTGCGCGCTGGATTTGAGCTGATGCGTGATCCTGCGCGGCCGAACGGCTTGCGCTTGATCTTCAGCGCGCTGCCGGGGCTCGCGGGGTGGGCGCTGGCTGTGTTCGTGGTGTTTTTCGCGGCGGCGCTGGGCGCGGCGGCGGCGTTTGCTGGCCTCTTCGCCGCGCAAGGCTGGTGGGATCAAACCAGCGCGCGCGATGCGGAGGCGCCGGCCTGGTACCCGATCCTGCGCCAAGTGCTGACGGGCGGGGCGATGATCGTCTGCATGCTCATCCCGCTCGCCACCGCGATGCGGCATCTTTAGTCACTGAGCAAACGCTCCCAAGGCGCGGGCAACACCCGCGCCTTGCCCAGCACCAGCGCCAGAACGCCCTCGGGAAACAGCGGCGCGAACGCCTCGTCGCACACGTTCAGCCCGCCGGTGAACGCGCCGAACGCCGGCATGACGAGGCGCGCGCCATCAGTGGCGAAGCAGCGCCGCCGCACGCTGCGGCCGCGCCCGCTGACTTTCGCGCACGGATGCAGATGCCCTGCGATCTCGCCCGGCGCTGCGCCCGCTTTTGGTTCGTGCCGCAGCACCAGCGCTCCGATATGCAGCGTATCGCGCACCACCCCGCCGAGAATCTCCGGCGCGCGGCCATCGTGATTGCCTTCCACCCAAATCCAATCGCAGCGCCCGATCATGGCTTTGAGCAGCGCGCGATCTTCGCCGCGCATCCGCGCCACCCCGCCGCCATCGTGGAAGCTATCGCCGAGCGAGACGACAATATCGGGCTCAAGCCGCGCCATCAGCGCTTCAAGCTTCTTCAACGCCGCGAAGGTGTCATACGGCGGCAGCATCTGCCCGCGCAGCGCAAAGGATGAGCCCTTCTCCAGATGCAGATCGGAGACGATCAGCGTCTTGGCGCTTCCGATCCACAGCGCGCCCTCTGGCAACGCCGTGACCAGCGCATCGCCGAGCTTTACCGCAACGCCATCGCCCGCAATCGCCACCGGCGGCGCAGCCCGCGCCGGGCGGGCTGTGCGTGGCGCTGACGGCGCGGGGCGGGAGAGCAAAGCCATGCCCCGATCCTAAACCGGATTCCGGCGCGCGACTACGTTCCTTCTCCCCCGCGAGGGGGAGAAGAACGAACTTCAGCGCATCGCCTCATCGATCAGCCGCGCCGCATCTTCCAAAATCGCCTCTTCCGCCGCGCCCTCTATCGGCACGCGGCCGACCTCCAGCATCACCGGCGCGGCGAAGGGCGAGACGTGATCGAGATCGCGGTGGACAATCCGCCCCTTGATGCGCGCCAGCAGCGCGCCAAGGCGCCTAAGATCAAGATAGCCCTCGCCCGCATCGGCAAACGCCGCTTGCATGAGGATGTGATCGGGCTCGTATTGCTTGAGCACGTCGTAGATGAGATCGGTGGAGAAGCTCACTTGCCGCCCGGTTTTGCGCTCGGCGCCGGGCCGGTTGCGCTCGATCATGCCGGCGATGATCGCACACTTTGCAAACGTGGCTTTCATCAGCGTGCTTTCAGCCAGCCAGCTTTCAAGATCATCGCCCAGCATGTCTTCATCAAACAACGCGCTAAAATCGAGCCCGCCCATCGGCTCCAGCCCCCACACCGCCACCGCATATTCGCTGGCGAGAAAGCCGAGCGGGTTCATGCCCGCGCGCTCCAAACGGCGTGAGAGCAACATGCCAAGCGTCTGATGCGCCAAGCGCCCCTCGAACGGATAGCAGACAAGATAATGCTTCTGCGCGCGCGGGAAGCTCTCAATCAGCATCTCGTCGGGCTTGGGCACGATGGAGCGGCGCTTTTGCAGCTTGATCCAATCGCGCACTTGAGCGGGCAGCGCCTTTTGCTTTTTCGGATCGTGCAGCAGCTCGCGCACCCGCTCCGCCAGGAAGGTCGAGAGCGGAAATTTGCCGCCGGCATAGGAAGGCACGCTTGGGTTCTGCTCCCCTTGCGCGCGCACCACCAGCGCATCCTTGCCTTCCACCGCCACCAGCCGCAGCACCTCGCCGGCGAACAGGAAGCTATCGCCGGGCGCGAGCCCTTCGATGAAATATTCCTCGATCTGCCCAAGCCGCCGCCCCGCGATCAGCGGGCGCGGCTCATTCTTCGGCGTGCCGGGCCTTGGCCGCGCCCCGGCGCGATGCGCGAGGCGCACGTCGAGCAATTCGGCCTCCACGATCGCGCCCACATTCATGCGATGCTGCTGGGCGACGCTGGCGTTGCGCGCGCCAGAGGCCGGTGTCACGCGCCTGCACGATGCGCTTGTAGCGATCATAGGCGCGCAAGGCGTAACCGCCGGTGGCGACAAGATCGAGCGCGCGATCAAATTGGCTGCGCGGCAGATCCGCGTAAGGCGCGGTGGAGATCACTTCTTCATAAAGCGCATCCGCATCGGTTGGCTCGCCGCAGCAGCAGCCCATGATGTGCTGAGCCAAGCAATCCAGCGCCCCGATGCGCGCTTCCCCGCCATCAAGCGCGCCCGCCGCCACCGCATCTTGCGCGGCGCGGCATTCAAGCACTTCAAAGCGATTGGACGGCGCAAGCAGCGCGCGCGAAGGCTCATCCAATCGGTGATTGGCGCGGCCAATGCGCTGCACCAGGCGCGAGCAGCCTTTGGGCGCGCCGATCTGGATCACCAGATCCACATCGCCCCAATCGATGCCGAGATCGAGCGTGGAAGTGCAGACAACGGCGCGCAAAGTCCCCGCCGCCATCGCCGCCTCGACCTTGCGCCGCTGGGCGACGTCAAGCGAGCCGTGATGCAGCGCAATCGGCAACCCCGCTTCATTGATGCGCCACAGCTCCTGAAACGTCATCTCCGCCTGCGCGCGCGTGTTGACGAACACGAGCGCGAGCTTGGCCGCTTGGATCGCTTCGTACACTTCCGGCATCGCATGCCGCGCGGTGTGCCCGGCCCAAGGGATCTGCGCGTTGGAATCGAGCACGTCGATGATCGGCGCAGCGCCCGGCGCGGCGCGGACGATGCTCTCCGATGATGCTCCCCCGCTTGCGGGGGAGCTGTCGAGCGCCGCGCGCGCGAGACTGAGGGGGGAGTCGCCAACGCCCCCCTCCCCCTCGCTCCGCTCGGGACCTCCCCCGCATGCGGGGGAGGATGAAGCGTGCGCACCCCCATCAGCCACCGCCCCAGCGCCCCTTCATCCGCCACCGTCGCGCTTAAGCCCACGCGCCGATGCGCGGGCGCCCAGCGCTGCAAGCGCGCGAGTGCGAGCGCGAGCAGATCGCCGCGCTTTGTCGGCGCCAGCGCATGGATTTCATCGATCACCACCACGCGCAGATCTTCAAAGAACACGCGCGCGTGCTCACTGGCGATCAGCAGCGAAAGTTGCTCCGGGGTTGTCAGCAGCATGTCGGGCGGATGCGCGCGCTGGCGCTGGCGTTTGTGCGGCGGGGTGTCGCCGGTGCGGCTTTCAATGCGCAGCGGCAGATTCATCTCGCGCACCGGCGTTGAGAGATTGCGCGCCACGTCCGTGGTCAGCGCTTTCAGCGGCGAGATGTAGAGCGTGTGCAGCCGATGCGGGCGGGCTGGCCCCTCAGCCTCGGCGATCGCGGCCAGCTCAATCATGCTGGGCAGAAAGCCGGCCAGCGTTTTGCCGGCCTCGTGGGCGCGATCAGCAGCGCCGATTGCCCGGCGCGCCCGCGCCGCACCAGTTCCAATTGATGCGCGCGCGCGGCCCAGCCGCGGCTGGCGAACCAAGCGTCAAAGCGTGGGGGCAAAAGCGGCGCGGCCATCGCCCAGCATATAAGAGCTTGCAAGGGGCCACTTCCAGCGATTGACGGCGCGGGCGCGCGTGTCAGGATAGCGGCCATGCTCCGCCTCGCCGCAGCGTTGATATTCGCCGCCCTGATGGCCGCGCCCTCCGCCACCGCGCAGGACGCGCCGGCGGCGCTCGCCCAGGCTATCGCGCTGACGGACGCCGCCAATGCGCCCTATGCCTTCGATATCGAACTTGAGTCCTCGCGCATGCAATGGCGCGCACGGTTTCAGCCAGAGGCCTCCCCGCGCGTGCGCCTCATCGCCCCCGCGCGGGAGGATCTGACGAGCGATCAGCGCCGCGCCTTCGATCGCTTTGCCGACAGCACGGAGGGCGTTTCCTGGTGCGCCAGCACATTTTTGGGCCGCATCGCCGATGTGCGCCTCGTGCGCGAAGATGAGGCAAGCGCCCATTACACCTTCCAGCCCACGCGCGAGAGCATCCGCAGCGCCGATGGGCGCCGCTACGCCCAGCACATGCGCGGCGAATTCACGCTCAACAAAGCCAATGCCGACATCACCCGCATGCGCATCCATGCGCCCGCGGCCTTCGATGCGATGCCGCTGGTGCGGGTTGAGCGCTTCAGCCTGACCATCGATTGCGCGCTTGCGCCCAATGGCCGGCGCTTTGCGGCCCAAACCGTGACGGAATTACAAGGCCGCGCCTTCGGCCAAAACTTCGGAGACCGCACTATCCAGCGCGCCGCCAATCTCAGCGCGCCATGAAATATCACGAACTCAGCCCGGAGCTTTTTGATGCAGACGCTGGAGCGCCTGCATGAGCGGATCGAGGCGCGCTTTCCCAATGCGGGCCTTGCGCGCATGTGCGCCTCACTGATTCAAACAGCGCGGGTTTCGATCGCGCAGGCGGCGCGCATGGCGGCGGCCAATTGGCCGCTGCGCTTTATCGTCGGCGCCATCATCGTGGCCGGCGTGGGCGCGCAGATCGCGGCGGCGAAATATCTGCATTTGAGCGAGTTCGAGGTTGGCCTTTTGGGCAATCTGGAAGCGGCGGTGAACCTGCTTATTCTGTTTGGCGGCGCGATCTGGTTTCTCCTAACGCTGGAAGAGCGGCAAAAACGCCAGCGCGCGCTCGATGCGCTGCACCAGCTGCGCTCCTTCGCGCACGTGATCGATATGCACCAGCTCACCAAGGATCCCGTCGCGCTCTTGCAGGAGCGCGCCCCGCCCCGGCGCATGAGCAAGTTCGAGCTTTCGCGCTATCTTGATTATTGCGCGGAAATGCTGGCGCTGATCGGCAAGATCGCCGCGCTTTACGCCGAGCGCGTGCGCGATCCTGTGGTGATCGAAACCGTGACGGAAATCGAAAACCTCACCAACGGCATCGCCCGCAAAATCTGGCAAAAGATCACGCTGCTGGGCGATATCGAGGAAAGCGGGGCGGCCTAATCCCTCTCGCTGGAAAGAATGGACGCCGCGCTCACCGTCCGCCCTTGAGCGCCGCCGCCGTTTCCTTGGCGATCAATTGGATCGCCGCTTCCGCCGCAGGCGCTGCGCTTGGCATGCCGACAAAGCCGTGCGGCAGCGTTTCAAAGCAATGATACTCGGCGCGCACGCCCGCCTCGCGCAGCCGGTCGGCGTAAGCTGAGCCCTGGTCCAGCAGCATGTCAAAGCCCGCCGTGTAGATCAGCGCCGGCGCAAGCCCGCGCAAATCCTGCGTGCGCCCAGGCGAGACGCGCGTATCGCTCGGCTCCACGCCTTCTGGCAGATATTTGCGCACGAAAAATTCGACCATCTCCGCGGTCAGCGGAAAGGCGTCGGCGAAATCATGCATCGAGGGCGTGTCACTGACGAAATCGACCGCCGGATAAATCAAGAGCTGCAGCAGCGGCCCCTTGGGGCCTTTGAAATGCTGCGCGGCGATGGCGGCGAAATTGCCGCCCATGCTGTCCCCGCCCACGGCCGCCTTGCCGGCCGGCGCGCCATAGCGGGCGGCGTTCTCCACCGCCCAGCTATAAGCGGCCAGCGCATCCTCGAGCCCGGCGGGAAACGGATGCTCGGGCGCGAGCCGATAATCCACGCTCATCACCGGCGCGCCCGCCTGCTTGGCGATCAGCCCGCACAGGCGATGGCAATTTTCCAGCGAACCGATCACCCCGCCGCCGAAATGATAATAGACCAGCATCGCCGCCGAATTATCGCGCACATGCGGCAGGTAAAGCCGCGCCGGCACCGAGTGCGAGCGGCCCGTCACATACACTTTTTCGGTGCGCACCTGGGGCGCGCTGGCGCCGCCAAACAGCACCGCGCCCTGTTCGCTCTGCGCGCGCACTTGGGAAACAGTGATCTTGCCCCAATCGGCGCTGCGCTGGCGCGCTTGATGTTCGAGAAACTGAAAACGCGGATCGAGCTGCATCTCGCGCACGATGCGCGCTTCGCCGCCGGCGGCTTTGATCAGCGCGGCGTCCGAACGCGACAATGCAAGATGAACCAGCGCCTTGCGCAGCCAGGACAAAACGCTTCCCCTATTCCTTGCGCGACGCGCCCGGCAAACCTTTGAGCACAAGCCCAGCAGCGAAGCGAGCGGCCGATACCGGATCGGGCGGCGAACGCCGCAGCATCGCCGCGCCAACCTCCTGCGCCAAACCGATGCAGGCGTGCGCGAGATAATCAGAATCGAGCCGCGGCGCCAATCCGCGTTCGATCGCATCTTCAATGCCAAGCCGCACTTCTTCGTAGATCGCGGTCATTTCCGGGGTGTCGGTGCGCAGATGCGGCTGGCGCTCATCCACGGGCCGGCCTTCGTGACGGTTTTCTTCCAGCACGAAACGAAAATACGCGAGCAGCGCGCTTTCGAGATATTGCTCAAAATCCTTCGCCCGCTCGCGCGCGGCGCGGAGGATCGGGCGAAAGCGGCGCGCGCCGTCATCGGCCAGCGCCTCAAACACCTCCTCCTTGGAGCGGAAGTAATTGTAGAACGTGCCCGACGCCAAAGCCGTGCCGCGAATGATGTCGCGCACCGTCGCCGCTTCGTAGCCCAATTGCGCGAACACCCGCCGCGCCGCCTTGAGGATCGCCTCGCGGTTGGCCGCCTTGGCGCGCTCGCGTTTACCCACCGGCTTCGATCGCCGCCGTCTCGCTCATGGCCTTCCCCGGATGGAACTTCACCGACACTCGGCCACAAAAGTGACGGCCCGTCAATTTCCGCGACGTTGGCGGCGGCGGCGAGACCGGCTAGCACGTCTCGCATGAGCGAACAGAACCAACCCGGTTACGGCGTCGGCGCCGAAAGCCTGGAGCGCGTCCGATCGATGCTGGCGTTCACGCCACAGGCGCGGGCGCTGGGCATTGAGCTGATCCGGCTCGAGCCGGCGCGCTGCTGGGGGAGAGCGCCCTACAAGCCTGAATTGATTGGCGATCCTGACACCGGCGTGATCGCAGGCGGGGTGCTCACCACGTTTCTCGACCAAATCTCGGGCGGCGCAGTGTTCGCCGCGATGAACATTCCGGTGGTCACGGCCACCATCGATCTGCGCATCGATTACATGCGCCCCGCCACGCCCGGACAGGACATTCTTGCCGAAGCCCATTGTTACAAGATCGGGCGCAGCGTCGCCTTCGTCCGGGCGGTGGCTTACGAGCAAAGCCCTGATGATCCGATCGCCCACGCGGTGGGCGCTTTCATGATCAATTCCGATGGCGGGCGCAAACCCGGCGCGAACCTCAAGGAGCCGCGCCCATGAGCGCCCCGCCAAAGGCCCGGCTCACCCACGCGCTCGCCCGCGTGCCCTACGCGCAATTTCTCGGCGTGCGCGCCGAATTGCACGGCGACGAGCTGACCTTGGTGCTCCCATACGCCGAGCACCTGATCGGCAACCCGATGCTGCCGGCGCTGCATGGCGGGGTTGTGGGCGCGCTGATGGAACTCACCGCGCTGACGCAGCTTGCTGTTGCGGCGCGCTCGGAAAAATTCCCAAAAACCATCGACATCGGCGTGGATTACCTCCGCTCCGGGCGGCCTGTGGATACGTTTGCGCGCGCGCGCGTGGTCAAGATCGGGCGGCGTATCGCCAATGTGCAGGTCGAAGCCTGGCAAGACGCGCGCGATAAGCCGATCGCGGCCATGCACGGCCATTTCCTCATGCCCGAAGACGAATCACCAAGCTGAGGACAGCTGCGGATTCTGTGATGCAACCCCATACACAGCGCCTCCACGATCGCCTAAGCTCCATATCTGGTTAAAGCGGGCAGGCCATGGCGGACGACACTTTCGGCGGGGGCATCAGCCCCGAGGCGCGCATTTGCATCGATTTCGGCACCGCGCTCTCCAAGGCGTGCATCTGTCTTGATCCGACCTTGCCATTGGAAGTTGGCGTGCGCCCCATTCCGCTTGGGCTTGTTTCGGAATCGGACCATCCGCTGCTGACGCCATCGGTGATGTTCGTCGATAATGGGCGGCTGTTTTTTGGGCCGGTGGCGTTCGGCCACGCGCACCGTGCGCTCGCGCACAATCGCGATCCGCTTCTCTCCTTCAAATCGGTGCTGGCGGCGAAGGATGTCACCGCCGCGCTGAATGAAAAGCTGCCGCCCTCGATCGACCCGACCGGCACATTCCGCCAGCGCGATGCGCTGGTGCTTTATCTTGCCTATCTCGATCAGCTGATCCGCGAAGCGCTGCGCCGCGTGCCGAGCCTGCCGCAAGGCGCGGCGGACGCGAAGCGCCGCTACACCAGCCCCGCCTGGCGCCGCGGCGGCGAGGTGGATCAATTGTTCGCCGTGATCTTCAACGAAAGCGCCGCCGTCTCGCGCAAGCTTGGCCGGCTCATGCTTTCGCCCGAGGGCGTATCGATCGCCCAGTGCCGCGATGCGCTGGAGAAATCCGCCGCAACCCCGGTGGACGGCAATCTCGATAGCGGCGTGTTCGAGCCGCACGCGGCCGCCGCCGCCGCGCTCGCCTACACCAATTCGCCCACGCGCTTTGTGTTCGTGTTCGACATGGGCGCCGGCACAACCGACATCGCCGCCTTCGATTTCAACGAAACCGTCGATCCGCCCACTTTGGAAGAAATCCACGAAGCGCGGCAAAGCTGCAATCTCGCGGGCGATGAGATCGACCGCATCATGGTGGATCTCATCATGGCCAAACGCGGCGCCGGCCAGCGCGAGGATGACATCCGCCTCAAGCGCACGCTGCGCCTGCACGCGCGCGCGATGAAGAAGGTGCTGTTCGCCGAAGGCAAGTGCACAATGAAGGATGGCTGGAAAACCACCACGATCCGCGTGCAGGATCTGGTTGAGGACGAGCAATTCCGCGGCTTCATCAACAAGCTGGGTGAGCGCGTGGGCGCGAGCCTTGCCATCGTCGCCCAGCGCGCGCGCGCGGTGCATGCGCCGATGATCGATGTGGTGCTGGCCGGCGGGGGCTCGCATCTCAATTTCATTGGCGAGCTTGTGCGCTCAGTCGGCCATTCGGCCGCGCCGGGCGTTGACCTGCGCATCGGCCCGCTGACGCCGGCGAACGTGCTTTACGCCAATGTGGATCAGTATTTCGTCAATGTGTTTCCGCAAATCGCCATGAGCGTGGGCGGGGCGTTGGTTGAGCTGATGCCCGAGCGCGTGAGCGCGTAGTGTTAATGGCCAAGCGCGTGAGCGCGTCGTGTCAATGGCCGAGCGCGTGAGCGCTTAGTTCAGCACGCCAAACAAGAACAGCAGGATGATGATGGGCAGCGGAATGCCGATGGCCCAGAGGATGCAGCCTTTGCCAAGCTCTCCCATGATGCGCGCTCCTCAGATTTTCGGTTGCATTTGATACGGGCGGCTGTCGTCAAGGCGCGGGCGGCCATCCCAGCTGGGATGCGCAGCGCCAAGCCACGCGCCGGCGACTGAGCCGGCAAGCCCCAGCCCAAGCGCCGCGAACGTCCACCACGCCAGCGCCGCGATCGCATCGGCCGCGTTCGCCGCGCTTTCCAATTCGGAAGCGGCGGCGCCCTCGCCGCTTGCGGCGTCGGCCAATTCGCCCACGGTTTCGGCCACCCCGCCAGGGATCGCATCGCCGCTTGACGCCGCACTCGCGGCAAAACTCGCAAGCCCCACGGCCACGAACACCGCCAGCGCCCAGACCACAACGCCCGTCAACAAGCCGCCGAGATGATCGGGATAGCGCGCCGAGCGCGCAGCCACATAGGCGCCCGCCTGCAGCGCCACCAGCTGCGCGAAAATCACATAAAGCCCGCCGCCAGCCGTGATCGCGCCATGCTGCTCAGACAGCCGATACGGATTGAACGCACTCGCGCCGATGGCGAGGCCGAGCACGTTGAGCACAAAGCCAACCGCCACGGCCACAAGCACGCCCGCCGCCACAGAGGGCCAATCAATCAAGGGATGGGCGTAATGGCGCCCGCGCGTTGTGAAATCGGGATCGTACCGATACGAAACCATGGCGCCTCCAGGTGATGCTCACCCAGCTAACGAGCGGTATGGGTTTCAGTTCCCGGTTGTGAACGAAATCGCGCGCGCCGCCAGCGCGTCGGTGGAATTGATCGAGGGAACCGCAGGTTCCGTTGCCAGCTTAAGCGTTCTTGCGCCGCACGAGGGCCGCATAATCGTGGACCGCCTGCTCACTGAGCGCGCCGGGCTTGAAGGAAAGCCCTGCAATCTCACGCACGGGCGTCACCTCCGCGGCCGAGCCGGTGAGGAAGCATTCGCTGAAGCTGGCGAGCTCATTGGGCCAAATCGCCCGCTCGATCACCTCGATGCCGCGCGCGCGCAATTGGCCGATCACGGTTTGCCGCGTGAGCCCGTTGAGGAAGCAATCGGGATAGGGCGTGTGCACCGCGCCATCCTTGACGAAGAAGATGTTTGCGCCCGTCGCCTCCGCGATCTGGCCGCGCCAATCGAACATCATCGCATCGTCAAAGCCGGCATCGGCCGCCGCATGCTTGGAGAGCGTGCAGATCATATAGAGCCCCGCCGCCTTGGCGTTGACCGGCGCCGTATCCGGCGCGGGCCGGCGCCAGGGCGCGACCATGAGGCGGATGCCCTTCATCTTATCGGCGAAATAATCGCCCCATTCCCAGGCGGCGACGCCGACATGCACGTCATCGCGCTTGGCCGCCACACCCATCTGCGCCGAGCCGCGCCAGGCGATGGCGCGCAGATAGCAATTGGAGAAGCTGTGCTTCTTGATCAGCTCGGCCTTGACCCGATCGATCTCTTCGGCGGCGTATGGAATCTCAAAGCCAAGCAGCCGTGCGGACATATGCAGCCGCTCGCTATGCTCGCGGCTTTTGAACACGACGCCCTCATAGGCGCGCTCGCCCTCAAACACGGCCGAAGCATAGTGCAGCGCATGCGTGAGGAGATGGACCTTCGCCTCGCGGTGCGGAACGTATTCCCCGTCGAGCCAAATCCAACCGTCACGATTATCGAATGCCTGCGCGGCCATAGGCCCATGCTCCTATTATGATTGCCCCCTTGCGGGGCCGCCGTCCTGATGGGATGGAATTACAAAGTTTTGCGGGCACGGCAGTATGTCTGTCAATCAAGGATGCGCAGCCGCGCAAGAAAATGCCAATATCTTCCCGAACATGAGCCTGATCTTCCCCCTTCCCCCGCTGCAGGCGCCCGATGAGCGCCGCTTTCGACGCGCTCGACCGCCCCCCGCACCTGCTGCTGGTGGATGACGATGATCGCATCCGCGATCTCTTGAAGCGCTACCTCGCCCAAGCCGGCGCGCGCGTCTCAGCCGCGCCGGACGCGGCAGGCGCGCGCAAGCTGCTGGCGGCGATGGATTTCGATCTGCTCATCTTTGACGTGATGATGCCGGTGGAGGATGGCTTCTCGCTGGCCGAGGCGGTGCGCAAGACATCCAAAGTGCCGATCATCCTGCTGACGGCGCGCGGCATGCCCGAAGATCGCATCAAAGGGCTTTCCATCGGCGCGGACGATTACGTGGCCAAGCCGTTTGAGCCGGCCGAGCTCACGCTGCGCATCAACGCCATCCTGCGCCGCACGCAAACCGCGCGCAACGAAGCGCCTGAGACCATCCTGTTTGGCCCCTACGCCTTCAACAGCACGCGCGGGGAACTTTCGCGCGATGGCGAGATCGTGCGCCTCACCGAAGCGGAGGTGGCGCTCTTGCGCATCCTCGCCGCGCGCCCCGGCGAGGTGGTGAGCCGCGAGGAATTGGCCAAGCGCACCGGCGCAGGGCTCGAACGCTCGGTGGATGTGCAAGTCACCCGGCTGCGCCGCAAGATCGATGCGGATTCGCGCGCGCCGATCTATTTGCAGACGGTGCGCGGCGTCGGCTATCGCCTGTTGGTGGATTGATGGCGAGCGCTTTCCGCCTTCGCAATATTCTGCCCAAGGGCCTCTATTGGCGCACGCTGCTGATCATCGTTGTGCCGGCGGCGCTGCTGCAGCTCACCATCACGCTCGTCTTTCTCGACGATCATTGGCAGGCCACCTCCAAGCGCATGAGCCAAGGCACGGCGGCGGACGTGGCGCTGATCATCCAGCTTTACGAGCGCGATCCCAGCCCGGAAAATTTCGCCGATCTCAACCGGCTGGCCTATTGGCCTCTGCGGCTCGATATTTCGCTTGAGCCGGGCGCGGCGCTTGAGCCGCATCCGCGCTGCCGCAATTCCGGCTCCTCGCTCGATCGCTATCTCATCCGAGCGCTCGAAGAGCAGATCGGGCGCGAGGTCTGGTATGATTCAAGCTGCCCCGGCAATCAGGTGATGATCCGCGTGCCGATCGCGCAGGGCGTGATGGAGTTTCACGCCTTCCGCGATCGCGTGCAGGCGCGCTCGGGCCCGATCTTCGTGATCTGGATTTTGGGGGCGACGCTGTTCATCTGCGTTGTCTCCATCATCTTCATCCGCAACCAGGTGCGCCCGATCGAAACCCTGGCTGACGCGATGGAGCGCTTTGGCCGCGGCGAGGATATGGGCGGGGGCGTGTTCCGCGCGCGCGGCGCGCGCGAGGTGCGCGGCGCGGCCCACGCCTTCTTCGACATGCGCGAGCGCGTGCGCCGCCTGATCAATCAGCGCGCGCAATTGCTGGCCGGGGTCAGCCACGATCTGCGCACGCCGCTGACGCGGCTCAAGCTGCAACTGGCGCTGATGCCGCCCTCGCAGGAGATCGAGGAAGCCAAGCGCGATCTCTCCGAAATGGAAGAAACGCTCGAGGAATATCTCGCCTTCGCCAAGGGCATCGGCGAAGAGGCGCCGGCGATCGTGAATGTCGCCGAACTGGCGTCGGAGGTGGCGCGATTGAGCGGGCGCAGCGGCGCCGATGTGACAGTGGATTTCAGCGGAGACGCCGCAATCCCAGCCCGCGCCCGCGCGCTCAAGCGTTGCCTGACCAACCTGATCGACAACGCCGCCGCCCATGGCGACACGGTGCGCGTCCACGTCGAAGGCAAGGCCGATGCGGTGATCGTCAGCGTCGAGGATAACGGCCCCGGCATTTCCGAAGATCTCTACGAGGAAGCGTTCCGCCCGTTCTCGCGCCTGGATGAAACCCGCTCACGCAATCAGAAAGGCGTGGGCCTTGGCCTTGCCATCGCGCGCGACGTGGCGCGCAGCCATGGCGGGGAAATTCATCTGAGCCGCAGCGAACTTGGCGGGCTGAAAGCCAGCGTGCGCTTGCCGCGCCCGGCTTAAGCGCCCATGTTTGCACAACACTTTAGGGAGCCCCGCGATGACAGCACTGCAAGACATCCCCCTCACCCGCATCGACGGCGCCGCCGATAGCCTCGCCGCGCACAAGGGCAAAGTGCTGCTGATCGTGAACGTCGCCTCCAAATGCGGGCTCACGCCGCAATATGAGGGGCTTGAGGCGCTCTATCAGGAAAAGCGCGCGGCCGGCCTTGAGGTGCTAGGCTTCCCCGCCAACAATTTCAAAGGCCAGGAGCCGGGCACGGATGCGGAAATCGCTGATTTCTGCTCGACCACGTTCGACGTGCATTTCCCGATGTTCTCGAAAATCTCCGTCGTCGGCGCCGATCAGCATCCGCTCTATGCGGCGCTGACGAGCGCGCAGCCCGCCGCCGCCGGCGAGGGCCCGATGCGCGAGAAGCTGAAAGGCTTTGGCATCCCCACCAACGATCCGCCGGATGTGTTGTGGAATTTTGAAAAATTCGTGGTGGGCCGCGACGGCCAAGTCGCCGCGCGCTTTTCACCAGACGTCCCCGCCAACGATCCGCGCCTGCTCGCGGCGCTGGATGCGGAATTGGCAAAGCCCGCCTAAAGCGTCGGGACTTAAAGACGCTTTAGATTCGAGGTTTTCTAAAACAACTTATGGACTTTAAATTCGCTCAGAGCCCGCCATCGAACTGAGGCGAATTTAAAGTCCGTTGCTTTAAGGCTTGAGCCTCGCTTAACACAGCGCCATGCAGATCAACCTTGCCCGCAATGATGACGGCGCGCCGGAAATCTTTCGATCTATCCAGGGCGAAGGGCCGATGGCGGGGCGGGAGCGCACGTTTATCCGCCTCTCGGGCTGCAATCTGCACTGCCGCTGGTGCGACACCGCCTATACCTGGAATTGGGAAGGCTCCCCCTTCGCGCACGAGAGCGGGAAGAAATATCGCCCCGCCGAGGAAATGGACAAGCTCAGCGTGGCGGAAGCGGCCGCGCGCGTGCTGGCGCTGCCGGCCGAGGGCGTGGTGATCACCGGCGGGGAGCCGATGCTGCAGCGGGCCGCGCTGCTTGATTTGATCCAAGCGCTGCGCGTTGGCGCGCCGGGCGTGCGCATCGAGATGGAAACCAATGGCTCCATCGCGCCAAGCGGGGCGCTTGCGGCGATGGTGGATCTCTTTGTGGTGTCGCCCAAGCTCGCCCATGCGGGCAATGACGCCGCGCTGGCGCTGAACAGCGAAGCGCTCGCCGCGTTCGCGGCGCTGGATCAGGCGCATTTCAAATTCGTCTGCCAAACGCCCGGTGATGCGGCGGCGGCGGCCGCTATTGCAGCGCCGCACAACATCGCGCCGGCGCGGCTTTCGCTGATGCCCGAGGGCGTCTCCAGCGCCGCCATCCGCGCCCGCCTGCCCGCGCTGGCGGAGGCCGCCCGCGCTTATGGCTTTTCCGTAAGCGATCGGCTGCACATCCACCAATTCGGGCAAAAACGCGGGATTTGAGCGCCCGGCCTAAACGCTGCCATTAGCGAACTCTGATGGCTCTCCGCCTTTTCGCATTTAGGATGCGCAAAACGAGGAGGATCCCATGGCGCGCCTGCAAGCTGTTCCGAGTGAAGCCGAGATCATTGTCGCGCCCATCAGCCCGGTGCTGGGGGCGGAGGTTTCCGGCGTTGACCTCCGTGCTCCGCTTTCGCCCGATCAAGTGGCCGCGATCCGCGCCGCGTGGCTGAAGCACAAAGTGCTGTTCTTCCGCGATCAGGATATTTCCCACGAAGATCACGCGCGCTTTGGCCGCTATTTCGGCGCGCTTGAGGGCCACCCTGTCACGGCCACCGTGCCGGGCTTTCCAGAAATCCTCTTCATCGAAGCCGCCGACGGCATGAAGGTGACGGACGCGGTGCTGCCGATCGCGCGCCCGGCCAATAAATGGCACACGGACGTGACCTTCCGCGAGAAGCCCTCCACCGCCGGCGTCCTGCGCATCCGCAAGCAGCCGCCGCTGGGCGGAGACACGATCTTCGCCGACACCGCGCTGATCTACGCAGATCTGCCGCCGGACGTGAAAGCCAAGATCGAGAACCTCGACGCCGAACATGATATTCTCCGCTCCTACGGCTATCGCGTCAGCGCCGAGAAGGCCGCAGAGCTCAGCGCCAAATTCCCGCCGCAAGTGCACCCGGTGGTGCGCCGCCACCCGGAAACGGGCGAGCGCCACCTCTTCGTCAATCACGTTTTCACCGCCCGCATTCTCGGGCTGGAAGAAAAAGAGGCCGCCGACCTGCTGGCCTATCTGCTCGATCGGGTGAAGGCGCCGGAATATCAGGTGCGCTTCCGCTGGAGCGAAAACGCCATCGCCTTCTGGGACAACCGCGCCACCCAGCATTACGGCGTGCTCGATTACTGGCCGCACGAGCGGATCGTCGAGCGCGTGACGGTTGCGGGCGAGGAACGCCCCAGCCGCTGAGAATGGTACGGCGCCTGTCACGGAACCGCCGGGAAATCACGTTAGTTTCTCTTCCGCCGGGATCCGCGCTGCGCCTCAATGCAGACCCGCAGGAGGGAACACCCATGCGCTGCTGGCTTTTCTTCAACCGCGATCTCGCCCCCGGCGTGCCCGAGGCGCACGAGGTGCGCCGCTTCATCGAAACGGCCGCCGCGCTCGAAATCGAGCTGCACGTGCTCCAGCCTTCCCGGTTCGATCTGGTGGTGGATTCCCAGCACACTTGGTCGGCCATCTATGAGGGGGCGCACGCTCGCCAAGCCCGATCTCATCATCCCCCGCTGCGGCTCGGAGACGAGCTATTTCACGCTCGCGGTGCTGCGCCATTTCGAGCGCCAGGGCGTGGCCATCGTCAATGGGCCAAGCGCGGTGGAAGCGGTGGCGGACAAATTGCACACGCTGCAAATCCTCGCCGGCGCAGGTTTGCCGGCGCCAAAAACGATCCTCGGCAAATTCCCGGTCGATGTGAATCTGGTGGAGCGGGAGCTGGGCTTTCCCGTTGTCGTCAAGAAACTCAAGGGCACGCGCGGCGCGGGCGTGGTGCTCTGCAACGACCGGGCGCAGTTTGACGATCTCGCCAATCTGCTCGACGGTGCAGCCTCGGGCGCGGATTTCATCTTCCAGCAATACATCAAGGCCAGCCACGGGCGCGACGTGCGCGTGCTGGTGATCGATGGGCGCGTGGTGGCCGCGATGGAGCGGCGGGCGATGGATGGCGGCTTCAAATCCAACATCTCCCTCGGCGGCAGCGCCAAGCCGTTCAAGCCGACCAAGGAGATGGCGAGCCTGGCGCTTAAGGTGGCCGAGGCGCTCGATCTGCATGTCGCGGGCGTGGATATTCTGTTCGACGAGCGCGGCTACCGCATCTGCGAGGCCAATTCCTCACCCGGCTTCCAGGGGCTCGAGCGCGCCTGCGCGGTGAACGTGCCCGAATATGTGTTTGAAGCCATGGGCCGCAAATTCGGCCTGCCGGTGCGCACCTCCGAGCGGCTGGAGCGCGCCATCGACAACGCCGCCAAGGCGGTGTTCGCCCCGCTCAAGCCTGCGCTCAAGGCCGCCGGCAAGCGCGCGAGCCCACGCCTGCCGCTGGCGCCCGCCCCAATCCGCGCGCGCAAACGCCCCCAGGATTAAAGTATGGAGCGCGGGCGTCCTCGCCCGCGTTCGATAGGCGCTTTAGAGCGTAAAGCTGGAGAGCTTGGTGCGGAAATCGGCGGTGACGCCCGAGAGCGCATCGCCCATCTGGCTCACGCCTGGGGCGATCACCTCTTCGTACTGGATCGAGACCATCGCCAGCACCACGAACGCCGCCCCCGCCCAAAAACGGACCGTCGCATCCAGCGCGCTCCGCATATCATTCTTCAAACCGCTCAGATGAGATCCGAACATGGGCCGCGCCTTCTTGGCTAATGCGCGTTCATCATGACGCATGAAGCGTAAACAATGCTTTGCCAAAAGGTTTACGCGAGCGGGAAAAGCAGTTGGTTGGAAGGAGGCAATGGGCAGTAGGCAATGGGCAATGGGATTGCCGATCAGCAGGCGCGGTTCCTATTGCCTACTGCCTATTGCCTTCCTTCTCAAAGCCCGCCCAGCGGCCGAACATCTCTTCGGCGCGGCGCAGGTTCTTATCGAGCGAGGCCATCGTCTTGTTGAAATCGCCAGCGCTGTCGCCGCGCCAGGCGGCGCGGGCTTGGCCGATGATGACGCCGAGCCCTTGCGCGCGGGCGTTGCCGCTCATGCCATCCGCTTCGAGCCCCGAGAGCGTCAGCACCCAGCGGGCGCAGCGCACATGGCGCTGGTGCGCCGCGGCCATCAGCACCGGATCGCGATCAAGCCCCTGCTCCATCGCCAGCACCGCGACGCGATGCGGCTCCATCGCCTCGAAGCGGCGCATAATGAGATCGAACAGCCGGTCACGCACGCTCTGGCCCGGATCGAGCGCATCGAGATCCTCGGCGATGGCGCGATCGAACGCCTCTTCGGCGGCATCCACCGCATCGCCCAAAGTGGCCGGATAGAAATCCGAGACAGGCCGGCTGGCCGCATGCGCCAGTTTCACCAGCGTCACCTCCCGCCAGGGCGTGGCGGCGGCCACCAGCAGCGCGGCGCGGGCGAGGTCTCGGCGGATGGTGGAGTCTAGGTGCATGGGCGGATGAAGGCGGGGGCGCCGTCAGTAGTCAATAGTCAGTCGTCAGTAGCGCGCCGCACCCCATCCTACTGACCTCTGACTATTGACTATTCACTTCCCCAGTTCCCGCGACCGCTGCGTTGCGGCGGCCACGGCGCGGCGCAGCAAAGGCCCCAGCCCCTCCATGCCGCTCAGCACATCGAGCGCGGCTTCGGTGGTGCCGCCGGGGCTGGTGACCTGCTTGCGCAGCGCGCCGGCGGTTTCCCCGGTTTCGAGCATCAGCGCGCCCGCGCCGGCGACGGTGGCGCTGGCCAGGCGCTGGGCGGTGTCCCGATCGATCCCTTCCTGCTCAGCCGCCGCCGCGAGGCATTCGGCCAGCAGAAACACGTAAGCCGGCCCCGAGCCGGAAACCGCCGTCACCGCATCCATCAGCCGCTCCGCCGGCAGCGGCTCGACGCTGCCCAGCGGCTCCAGCAATTGCTCAACGAGGGCGCGATCCTCCGCCGTGCAGGCAGGCGCGGCCACATAAGCGGTGACGCCACGGCCAATGCGCGCGGGCACGTTCGGCATCGCCCGGATCACGCGCGCGGCGCCAAGCTCACGCGAAAGCGCATCGATGGTGACGCCGGCCATGATCGAGAGCACGCGCGTTTCAGGGCCGACAAAGCGCAGCGCTTCGGGCGCGACCGCCGCGAAGCTTTGCGGCTTCACCGCCAGCACCAGAATATCGACAGCGCCCGCCTGATGCGGGTTCAGCACCGCGCCCACCTTTTCCAGCGCACGCTCAAGCTCGGGATCGAAATTCGGCTCAACCACCGTGAGCGTGAGCCCCCCGCCCTTGCGCACGGCCTCTATCCAGCCGCGCACCAGCGCGCCGCCCATGGCGCCCGCGCCGATCAGGGCGATGGAAGGAGACTCAAATCCGCTCACGCTTCTCCGGCTGTTTCAAAAAACGCCGCCTGTGCTGCATCAGCAGCAGCCATACCGCCGAGGATGGCGAAATGGAAGGCGGGCTGGAAGCGCTCGGCCGCATCCATCGCCGCTGCCAGCATCGCCTGCACCTCGCCGATGGAAATTTCATCACGCCCGATCATCGGCATGGCGTGCCGGAAGATGATCGTACCGTCATCGGCCCACACGTCGAAATGCCCGAGCCAGAGATTTTCGTTGATATGCGCGGCGAGCTTGATGGCCTCATCGCGGCGCGATTCAGGCGCCTGCACGTCAAAGCCCAGCGTGAACAGCAGCGCCGGCAATTCGGGCCGATAGCTGAAATAGCCGGCGGTTTCGCCGAAGGCGCATTTGAAGATGAAATGCACATCCCCATCCTCGGCGCGTTCGGCGCTGAAGCGTTCATCGGCGCTGAGCGCATGCTCCACCGTATCCATCGGATCGGCGGCGGATGCGTAATCGTCGTCGAGCGTGAGATCCATGAGCTGTCCCCTCCGGGCTCAGGCGCGCAAGCAGCGCAGGAATGCGATCTCTTCCTTGGGATCCGCGCATCTTCCGCACACGAATCGTACCCCTGATGACCATGGAAGCGCCCGAAGTGTTAATCAGACCTTTCCAACACGGAAGCTTCATACGCAGCTGCGCTTGCGCATGGCGCAGGCTTGGGGAAAGCTCGTTCCCGGACGGGGGCCGCGGGACATGGCGATGAAATTTCAGGCAGGCGCGCTTGCGCTTTTGCTCGCGGCAGGCGCCTGCGCGAGCCTCGATGGCGGCGCGCCCGCCGCCCAGGTGCGGCAGGCCGATTGCCCGGCGCTGGCGAATGTCGATCTCAACCGCCTGCACGCCCGCGCCGCCGAGATCGCGGCTGACGCTGACGCGGCGGTCGCGCGTTTGGTCAGTGAAACGCCGCTGACGCCGGAGGCTGAAGCCGCCGAAACGCGCATTCGCGTGCGCGTGCCGCCCACCGGCATGTGGGCGCTGGACAATCGCGTCACGCTTTGGCGCACCGATGCAGGCTGGCGCATGGCCCGGCGCGACATCGACCACCGCCGCCCGCCCCCGCCGCCGCCGCCGCCCAATGCGCCCGCCGATTGGGCGGCCCCGCCCAACCCGAACGAGATCGTGCGCGAAGGGCCGGTGTTAGCCGAGGATGGCGCACAGCTTGATGCGATGCTGGCCAATCCCTGCCTTGAGCTGGAGCCGACGCGCTTTTCCCACACGATCCCGATGCGGCAGGGGCATGATTGGGTGTGCGTGCCGGATTCTTCTTATTGGGCCGCAGAGATCATCCAGCCCGGCCGGCCGCCGCGCCTCATTTCAATCGGCTGCGAGAACAATCTTGGCATGTCCGCTTTGGTGCGCATGGCGGCGTCGGCGCGGCTTCCGGCTGAGCAGCCAGAGCCCGCCCCCAACGTGCTCCCCTTCAGCGCGACCTTCGAGATCGTGGGCGATTATGCGGGGCGCGAGATGAGCGTCACGATTGATCCCTATTATACGTCGATGGGGCGGCATCATCTGCTCCCGCCGGGGCAGAACTGGCGCGAGACAATCCCCGTCGCGGATGAAAGCCCGCTGACGATGCGGATCGCGATCGAAGGCTGCGCGCCGTTCGAGGGCCAGTTCAACCCAGGCCCGAACCTCGCCACGCTGATCGTGCAGGGCTGCGCCTTGCGGATCGTGCAGGACTAACCGCCGCTTGACCCCGCCGAGCGCGCGCCTTACTTTTCGCCTTACCGAAAGGAAGGCGCGCCATGGCCACCGCAACGCTCACCTCCAAGGGGCAGCTCACCCTGCCCAAGCCCGTGCGCGACGCGCTCGGCGTCGGGCCGGGGGATCGGCTTGATTTTGTGCGGCTTGAGGACGGCGCATTCGCCATCGTGCCGGCCACGCACTCGATCAAGTCGCTCAAGGGCGTGCTGGGCAAGCCGGCAAAGCCCGTATCGCTTGAGGAGATGGATAAAGCCGTGCTGCGTGGCGCGCGCGGCGAATGATCGGGCTCGATACCAATGTGATCGTCCGCTATCTGGCGCAGGATGATGCGGTGCAATCGCCTATCGCAACACGCGTCATCGAGCGGCTGAGGCCAGAGGCGCCTGGCTATGTCGCCGCCATTGTGCTGGCGGAAGCAACGTGGGTGATGGCCCGCGCGTACAAGCAATCGCGCGAACAGCTCGCGAACATCATCGAGGGCCTGCTGCGATCGTCGGAATTGATGGTTGAGCACGCCGAAGCCGCCTATCGCGCGCTTGGCCGCTTTCGCGCCAGCGCCAGCATCGACTACGCCGACGCATTGATCGCGGAAATCGCGACATTGGCCGGCGCACGCGAAATCGTGACGTTCGATAAGCGCGCCGCCGCCGATGGCGGCATGCGCTTGCTCAAATAGCCTCAGCCCTTGGCTTTCAGCGCCGCTTCCAGCGCTTCGACGCGGGCGCGCAATTCATCGGCCTCGGCGCGGGCGTCGGCGGCCTGCTGCTTGACGGCCTCGAACTCATCGCGGCCCACGAGGTCCATTTCGGCGACGAAGCGGTCCGCCTGGGCGCGCATGAAGCTTTTGGCCTCATCGCCCGCGCCTTGGGCCACGCCCATTGCGCCCGTCATCAAACGGGCCAGATCATCGAACACCGAGCTTGTCGTTTGCATGTGGACCGAACCTCTCCCCCACATAAAAGCGTCGGACCTTAAATGCGGCCCAAGCCTTGGATCATCCGCCGTGTCGCATTTAAGGTCCACAAGACGCTTTAAATTCAATATCTTCTAAAGCAACTTATGGACTTTAAATTCGCACGGCGCTCGCCATCGCGCTGAGGCGAATTTAAAGTCCGTTGCTTTAGAACCCCGGAGGCCGCCGGGGCAATGCGGCCAATCAGCTAAACTTGAGGTGTGCGCCGTGCTGGAAATGGCCCTTCAATTCCCGGAAATCGACCCGGTGGCGTTGAGCCTCGGCACGCTGCCGATCGGGGACGGGCTGCGGCTCGATCTGCGCTGGTATGCGCTGGCCTATATCGCCGGCCTCTTCCTCGGCTGGCGCTGGATGGTGTGGCTGATCCGGCGGGATCGGCTGTGGGCGCCGGGCAAGCCGGCGCTTTCCGTGCCGATGGCCGATGATTTCCTGTTCTGGGCGACGCTTGGCGTCATCCTCGGCGGGCGGCTGGGCTATGTGTTTTTCTATAAGCCCGAGATTTTGTGGACCAATCCGGCCGAGGTGCTGCAAATCTGGCAAGGCGGCATGAGCTTCCATGGCGGGCTGATCGGCGTGGCGGTGGCCGCGTTCTTCTTCGCGTTCCGCATCCAGCGAGGGATCAAGCCGCGCACGCACGTGGACGAGGATCAGTTCGCGGCGCTGGCCAAGAAACACGCGAAGGCGGAACGCCCCAGCGAAGGCGGGCCGTTCGTGCGTTTTGCCGGCATCGGCTGGCTGCCGCGCAAGGAAGCCGAAGGCTTGCGCGTGAAAACCAAGACGCAGAGCGTCGATCTTCTGCGCCTGGGCGATCTCGCCGCCGCGGCGGCGCCGATCGGGCTCTTTTTTGGGCGCATCGCCAATTTCATCAACGGCGAATTGTGGGGCCGGCACACCGACGCGCCTTGGGCCATCACCTTCCCCGAAGGCGGCTATAGCCAAGCGGCGAAGGCGTGGATTTGGCTCGGCCATGAGCTGCCGCGCCATCCGAGCCAGCTTTATGAAGCCGCGCTTGAAGGGATCGCGCTGTTTGTGATCATCAACCTCGCCACGCTGAAATTCGATAGCTTGCGCCGGCCTGGGCTCAATGTGGGACTGTTTCTGGTGTTTTACGGCCTTTTCCGCGCGCTGATGGAAACGGTGCGCGAGCCTGACGCGCACATGCCCGAGGCGCTGCGCGGGATTGTCACCATGGGCATGTTGCTTTCCATTCCCATGATCCTCATCGGCGCCTGGCTGATCCGCCGCGCGCTCAAACAACCAAAACTGGCGGCGGCGTGAGCCTCAAAGATAAACTGATCGAGCACATCAAGGACAACGGCCCCATGACGGTGGCCGAGTTCATGGCCGCGTGCCTCTACGATCCAAAGCACGGCTATTACGCCACACGCCCCGCGATCGGCGGGCAAGCGGCGGATTTCATCACCGCGCCGGAAGCGAGCCAGATGTTTGGCGAACTGATCGGGCTCTGGTGCGCGCATGAATGGGACGTGCTGGGCAAGCCGGCGTTCAACTGGATCGAGCTTGGCCCTGGGCGCGGCGTGCTGATGCAAGATGCGCAGCGCGCCACGCAACGCATCGACGGCATGCACGACAATTCCAATATCGTGCTGATCGAAATGAGCGCGCCGTTGCGCGATGAGCAAGCCAGCCGCATTGAAGGCGCGGAATGGGCGCTGCGTCTGGAGGACGCCCCGCCCGGCCCTTCGCTGATTATCGGCAATGAATTCCTCGATTGTTTTCCGATCCGCCAATTCGTGAAGGGCGAGGACGGCTGGCATGAGAAGCTGGTGGGCCTCGATGAAACCGAGCAGCTGACCTTTGGCCTCAGCCAAGCCTTGCCGGGCGAGAGCGAGGATGCCGAAGGCAGCGTGCGCGAGATCGCGCCGTCGCTCGAAGCCTTCATCTATGAGATCGAACGCCGCCTGCACGCAGCCCCCGGCCGCGCGCTGCTGATCGATTACGGCTACGCCGAGCCCGAGGGCGCCGATACGCTGCAGGCGCTTTCCAATCACAAACACGTCGATCCGCTGGCCGCGCCGGGCGAGGCCGATCTCACCGCGCATGTGGATTTTGCGCGCGTAGCGCATCTGGCGCGCGAGGCTGGGCTTGCCGTGCATGGGCCGATGGCGCAGGGCGCGTTCTTGCGCACGCTGGGGCTTGAGGTGCGCGCCGAGGCGCTGGCCAACGCCAATCCGCAACACGCCGCGCGGCTTGAGCGCGAGGTGGAGCGCCTAACCGCGCCCGAACAGATGGGCGCGCTGTTCAAAGTGATCTGCCTTTCGAGCCCCGGCTTGCCGCCGCCGGCCGGGTTTTGATGCACGGCGGTTTACACTCTCTCCTCGCCTCCCCCTTTCAGGGGGAGGGATTGGTCTGCATCGGCATCGCCCCTCCCCCTGAAAGGGGAGGGATGGGAGGGGGCCGGTGACGCATCCGCCGCACCTTATTGCGAAATCGCTGGCTGGGCTGCGCCACGGCTTCTTCGGCCGCGAAGGCGGTGTTTCCTCTGGGCTCTATTCCACGCTGAACGCCGGTACAGGCTCGCAGGATGATCCGGCGGCCGTCGCGGAGAATCGCCACCGCATCGCATCGGCGTTTGGCGCGGATGAGCTGATCGGCGTGCATCAGGTGCATTCGCCCGATGCGGTATTTGTGACCGCGCCCTGGGCCGGGCCGCGCCCGCACGCGGATGCGCTGGTGACGACAACGCCTGGCCTGGTGATCTCCGTGCTCACCGCCGATTGCGCGCCGGTTCTGTTCGCGGACCGTGAGGCGGGCGTGATCGGCGCCGCACACGCGGGCTGGAAGGGCGCGCTCGGCGGGGTGCTGGAGGCGACGGCGGCGCTGATGCGCGCGCATGGCGCGCGCGCCATCAAAGCCGCGATCGGGCCGACCATTGCGCAAGCGTCTTACGAGGTCGGCCCGGAGTTTGAGGCGAATTTTCTCGCAGCGGACGAAAACCACGCACGCTTCTTCGCCCCTGGCCCCAGCGGCAAGGCGCATTTTGACCTGACAGCTTTTTGCGCGGCAAAACTCGCCGCGCTGGGCGTCGAGGCCGAGGCGCTGGGCGTGGACACCTATGCCGATCCGGCGCTTTGGCATTCCGCCAGGCGTGCGGGCCATGCCGGATACGCCGATTACGGGCGCAACTGCGCCGCGATTGCACTTTGAGCGCAACACAAAAGCGTGCGTCGTCATAAATCCGCAGCGAATCTCTTTCCGCATGCCGAGTCGCGCGCTAGACCCTCGCCCATCCGGATCGCGACGGGGCCCGCATCCTATGAAATTGATCGCCGCAAACTCGAACGGCACGCTGGCGCAAGCCATCGCCGATCATCTCGACACGCCTTTGGCGAAAGCCGAGTTCAAGCGCTTTAAGGATAACGAGATCTTCGTCGCCATCGAAGAGAACGTGCGCGGGGAGGATGTGTTTCTCATCCAATCCACCTCGTATCCGGCGAACGACCATTTGATGGAATTGCTGATCGGCATCGACGCGCTGCGGCGCGCGAGCGCGCGGCGGATCACCGCGGTTGTGCCCTATTACGGTTACGGGCGCCAGGATCGCAAAGTCGGCGGGCGCACGCCGATTTCGGCCAAGCTGGTGGCGAATCTGATCACCACCGCCGGCGCCAATCGCGTGCTGACGCTGGAATTGCATGCCGGCCAAATCCAAGGCTTCTTCGATATTCCGACCGATAACCTCTTCTCGACGCCGGTGATCGAGAAAGACATCCAAGAGCATTACAAGGATGTCTCCAAGCTGATGATCGTTTCTCCCGACGTCGGCGGGGTGGTGCGCGCGCGGGCGCTGGCCAACCGCATCGGCGCCGATCTCGCCATCGTCGATAAACGGCGCGAGCGCGCGGGCGTTTCCGAAGTGATGCACATTATCGGCGATGTTGAAGGCCGCAATTGCGTGCTCGTTGATGATATCGTCGATAGCGGCGGCACGCTGTGCAATGCGGCTGAAGCTTTGCTGGATAAGGGCGCCTCTTCGGTGGCCGCCTACATCACCCACGGCGTGCTCTCCAACGGCGCGGTGGATCGGGTGCAGAACTCGACGCTGAAAGAATTGGTCGTCACCAATTCGATCGATCCGATGAGCCGCAAGCAAGTCGGCAAGATCCGCACCATTTCGGTGGCGGCGCTGATGGGCGACGCGATCTGGCGCATCGCCAATGAGCAGAGCGTCAGCTCCCTGTTTGAATAGCGCGCGTTCAAACGCTTGACGCCAATTTAGCTTCAGCGACCTGAAACCGCGTCTCCGGCCGCGCTGCGGCTGGCGCCATGGTGCGCATTAGGTTACCTTCCGGCAATTGCGCAACAATTGGGGCTCTGATGACGCAAAATAGCATGGCGGTGCTGCGCGGGTTGCGCGAGCAAATCCGCGCAGGCGTCGCACTCGACTGGAAATCCATCACGCGCGACTTGGTGATCGGCGCGACGCTCGCTGTCGCGGGCTTTGCATTGTGCTTGGCGCTTTATTTTCAGCTTGGCCCCGCGGTTTATGATTGGAGCACCTGGGACTTCTGGTTCGAGAGTGATCCGCGCCGGGTATACGATCTCGGCCTCGATCGAAAATCGATCCACCATCACTCGACCAGCCATCATCCGCTGTTCTCGCTATTTTATTTCCCGCCAATATTTTTGATGACGGAGGGGCTGGGCCTCGATGGCGCCGCCGCGACCGGCATTTTGCTCGCCCTGGTCGCCGCGCTTTGGCTGGCGCTGGCTTACATGACGCTGCGCCTGCTTGGCCTCAAGCGTATCGACTCGGCCGTCTTCACCGCGCTGATGACGACAAGCGCCGCCGCCATGTTCTGGTTTCCCGTTCCGGAGACATTCAGCTTCGGCGCATTGACGCTCATGGCGGTGATCGCCGCCGCCGCAATGATTGAAAAGCGGGGCGGCGCCCCAGCCTGGTTCTTCATCGCGATTGCAGCGTTTTCCATGACGATGACAACCACCAACTGGCTTGCCGGTCTGGCGCTGCTTTTTGTGTTTTTACCGTGGATCGTCGCGACGCGGCGCGCCGCTGAATCCATGATCCTGGTGCTCGCCGCGTGGACGGTGCAGCACACCATTTTCCCCGAAGCAGACACCTTCTTAAACATCTTCCGCGGATCGGAAGTGGATTATGTGTTCAATGAAGAAGCGCTCGGGATATTGCCAAAGCTGATCGCCTTCTTCTTCCATGGCATTGTCATGCCGGACATCTCAGTCGCCTATGGGTATCGGCTGACAGTGCAACCAAAGCTCCCCGGCGAAGGCGATGTGCATTCCCTTGTTGCCGCCGTGCTTTGGGCAGCCTTGCTCGCGGCCGGCCTCTGGGGCGCTGTCACGCGAACTTTAAAAAACGGCCTCGCGCGATCAAAGGCGACCATCGTGCTCGGATTGGCCATCGCAGGACAATTTCTGATCACCATTTTGTTTGGAATTGAATCATTCCTCTATTCCGCACATTTTGCGCCATTGCTGGTTCTGCTTGCCGCATTCAGCGCGCTCACGCCGGCGCGTTTGATCGCAACGCCGCTGGCGGCGGCTTTGGCGCTCCTGCTTGCGATCAACAATTATGATCGCTTGCAAACCGCCAACGCCCTCATCACCGAGCAATATGAGCATCAGCGCGCCTACACCGCGGCTTTTGAGCGCCTCACCCAGCCCGACGCGCTTATTCTGTGCGGAACCGTGACGCTCACCGCCAGCGGCGAAGCCGGCATGGTGCGCGACCCGCCGAAAACAGCGGCGCCGCATTCCGTTATATCCGCGATCGATCCCGACACTTGCGCCTACGCCTTCGGCGCGCCGCTCGCGCCGCGCTCTGGCTGGCGGCTTTGGTATGAAGATTGGTCCCCCGAGGCGATCGACATCTATGCCGCCCGCGGCGCACGGTATTTTGCAACGCAATATCGATACGGCATCGCCCGTGAGCAGGCCTTGTTCGATGAGCTGGACCGGCGCTACCTGCGCCTGGCGCGCACCGATGGCTGGGTGATTTTTGATCTGCAGTCGCCGCCCCAAGCGCGGCATTAGCCTAGCTGGAAAGTCACGCGGCATGCCTGATCGTCAACCCGCTTTATCCGGCCGCACGCTCTCTCTTGAGCGCATCCCGCCGCTTGTCTCGCTCGGCCTCTGCGCGGCGATTTGGGCGTTGGTGTACGCGCCGGCATTGACGTTTTCGGTTTCCGATTTTCTGCGCCACCTACAGCCTTGGCTGGATCATATTCGCGCCAATGGCGGCTTCGCCGCGCTCTCCGGCGATTTCAGCGAATACGCGCCGCCTTACCTCTACCTGCTGGCCGCGCTCTCGTATTTCGACTTCCCCTTCAACGACCAAGTGCTGATCAAGCTCATCAACGCGCCGTTCGTGCTGGCTGCGGCAATAGCGATGTTTTTCATTTGTCGGCATTTCGGCAAAGGCCGCAACACAAGCGCGGCCGCCGCCGCCTGCACAATTCTTCTGCCAACGCTTGCCGTCAACGCGTTCGTATGGGGACAAGCCGACGCCATCTACTCGTCGCTCTTGCTTATTTCGGCCCTACTCATCCTGAAAAAACGCCCGTATTGGGCGGTTGCGGCGTTTTCCGCTTCGCTTTGCATCAAGCTGCAATCGATGTTCTTGGCCCCGTTCATCCTGCTTATGGTGTTCGCTGGGCGCATTCCATGGCGCGCGCTGTTGCTCGGGCCGGTTGTCTATGCCGCATCGATTTTGCCGGCGGCGCTGATCGGGCGCCCAATCGGCGAGTTGCTGCGCATCTATTTGGTGCAGGGCCAGTTCTACAACACGCTTTCGTTCAATGCCGCCAATCCGTATTTCGTGCTCGATCACGTCTTCAAGGCGAGTTCCAATTGGCAGGTTTATAAGTACGTCACGCTCGCCGGGCTCGCCCTCTCTTCCGCCGTGGGCGCGCTGATCTCAGCCATTGGCGTTGGGCGGCGTGCGTTTTCCGATCGCGCCGTGCTTATCGCAGCCGCGCTTTCGGTCACGGTCATGCCGTTCGTGCTTCCAAAAATGCACGATCGCTATTTTATCGTGGCGGATCTTTTCATCTTCGCGCTCGCCTGGATCGACCGCCGCTTCTTGTGGGCGGCCATCGCGATACAAGTGAGTTCGGGCCTATCTTATGCGCCGGAATTTTCGCTCTACGCTTTGCCGGGCGCACCCGGCGATTGGGCCTGGGCGGTTTTGGTCGCAGCCGCGATCAATGCGGGCATTATCGCCCATCTCGCGCTGAGCCTTAAATCCGAGCTCGGCCGGCTATGGGATTTGGAGGCCTTTAAGCACCTTATTCCCGCGCCGCGGGTGGCGAAGGGGTAATCCCCATCTCCGCCAATTGCCGCAGCGCAAGCGCGCGATAGGCCTCGTGCACCTTGAACTGGGCCTGATAATTGACGTGCACGTCATCGCCGAACTCGTCGTCTTCGAGGAAGCCGCTAAAATCGGCGAGCGGCACGCCACGCGCCTCAAGCATCGGCATCACCAGGGCGCGATAGGCCGCCTCATATGGCATCTCGTTCTGCCATGAGCCGATGGGCGGATAGAGCGCCAGAACGCGCACATTGCGCGCCTGCAAATAGTCGATCGTGGCCGCCAAATCAGCGATCTCCTCAACCATATTGTCTTGCCATACGGCTTCATGATCGCGCGCGTATGATTGATGCGCCATTCTCTGGTCGCCGCATAAGGGCGCACGGTGCTCGGGCGCTCGATCAAGGCGCGCCAAAAGCGATTGGCCTCATCGCGACCCAACCGTAAGGAGCGCTCAATCGCGCTTATATTGGTGCGATGAATGCCCGCGTCCCAATCGTACTCATAGAGCCGATGACGTTCGAACAATTGCTTGGTGTACCGATCGAGAGGGAAATCCAGATTTTTCGGCCGCGCCATCAAGTGACTGAGGCCGAGAATAACCGTCGTGTGCTCCCCGCCAGCCTCAAGCAACCCCTCTTCCTCGACCAGCAGACGCACAAAATGGCGCACCTCGCGATGGCGCACGTCGCCGAGAGCGAAATTGTGGATGAGCGCTCTTTCCTCCGGCGGCAATGTCCATGGCATGATCGTCGTGCGCATCTCGGACGCGGCGACAAAAGCGACGCCGCCTCTAGAAAAATCCGCGCCCGGCAATTCGCTCAGCAGAACAAAGTCGCCATCATCGATATAGCCGCCATTGTAAAATAGAACGCCGTTGCTCTCACGGTGCAGCGCCGTTTCGCGCGCGAGATTGTCGGCGATCACCGGCGTTGCGCGCGCGAGCCATACCGAGCCGGCGGCGGCGGCGGCGAACATCGCCACCATCAAGAACGAAAGCCAAATTTGCGCGCGCCCGTTCATCGCGATCAAAACCCCTGATACAAAACAAAGGTCGCACCGCGCTGATACAGCAGCGCCACAGCCGTGGCCGCCGCCAGCACCGCAAGCGCGGCGGTAAACACGCCAGGGTGGCGTTGGCCGAACGCATCAAGGCGTCCTACGTTCGGCTGCGCGGCCTCGCTATTTTTTTTCTCGACAAACATGGCCCTCAGCCCCCCGCCGCTGATTGAACGAGCTCGATCAGGCGATTGCCCCAGTAAGCGAGTTGATCCGTGCTCTCTGGGCGCAAAAAGATCATGGTCAGGCAAGCAAAATGGATTGTCGCGATCCGCGCCACCCACTTGATCGGCTCGTTCTCAAGATAGGTTTTGAGCCCCTTGCGGCCAGCGCGCGCGATGATCGCATTCTCCCAAAGCTTCGCGGCGGAAACGCCAGCGCCGTTGAGCAGGCCAAAGATCACGAAATTCCACGTCGCCCCGTGCCAAACGCCGGCCAGGAACAGCGCCACGAAATAGCACGCAAACACAAGGTGCGGCGCCAAGCGCGGCCAAGGGCGCGCCAGCGCCATGTATGTGGGCGTAAAAATATAATCGCGGATCCAGAAGCTCAGCGTCCGGTGCCAACGCGTCCAGTAATCGATCATATTGCGCGCTAGGTAGGGGCGATCGAAGTTTTCCGGCACGCGCAGCCCAAACAGCGCAGCCGCCGCAATGACGATGTCGCAATAGCCGACGAAATTGAAATAGACATAGGCTGGAAACAGGTAAAATGTCATCAGCTGCGTGGGCAGCCCGTCGACGCCGGGCGGCGCGAACGCCAGCCACAGGCAAAGCTCCGCCAGCACAACCACCTTGATCACGCCCAAGAGCAAGCGCAGCAAAGTCTTGCGCAAGGCGTGCGCATCCGCCGGAAGCGGCCGCAGCGCCGCCCAATCTTCGTTAAACCGCTGAAAGCGCTGAATTGGCCCCGCCAGCAACGTGAACGGATTCAGCTGATAGCAAAAATACGAGATCGGATTGAGATCGCGTATCTCGCCCTGCTTGATATCGACCACGTAATGGATCTGGCGGAAGAATATAAAGCTCAATCCCACAAGATCGAGCGCGTGGCTCACCAGCGTATCGCCCGCCACCAATCGCAGGAAATCATAACGCTTCAACACCACGAACGCGATGGTCAGCAAAATCACGTAAAGCGCGAGCAGGCCGCTATTGGGCCGCCACGCCAACAGCCGCCCCGCCGCATAGCCGCTCAGCACAAAGCCGAACAAGGTGAGCAATTGCACCGGCTCGGGCTCTTGCAGCCACACGAACGCGCCGGTTGCGACGACGATAAACGCCTGCCGCAGCCAAAGCGGCTTAAGCAGCGGATACACCCCCGCCGCCGCAAACACCGCGACTAAAAATTCAAAGGTTGTGACGCTCAGGTGAAAATCCCCAATCCCGCACCGCCGCGCCGCGCGTCAAGCTTCAGCGCGCCATTTCCACTCTTGGTTAAAAACAAGCCCGGCCCTTCAACAACCAGCGCCGCAGCATCCACCAGCAAACGGCGCGCCACGAAAGCCCAAAGCGCGCGGACGTCACGATTTTCTCCTATTTGAGCAGGCGCACGAGGCGCAACGGCCCTCCCCGGCCGGAAGAATTGCCAGACGCCTTAAAACGCGGCGAAATTCTGGGCGCTTTCGCGGCGGGCGTGCTTTTCGGCGTACATCGCCTCATCCGCGCGGGCGAGCGCGGTTTCGGGGTCTTCGACCATGGCGATCGGGTGCACGCCGAACGAGGCGCGGATGCGATGGGCCACGCCCGCATGCTGGATGGCGCTATTGTTGAGCCGCTCGCTCAAAAGCGCGGCTTTGGCGCGCGCCTCATCGGCGCTGGCGCGGTTGAGGATGACGCCAAACTCATCCCCGCCCAAACGGCCGACGATGTCGGATTCGCGCACGCTATCGCTCAGCAGGCGCCCCACATGGCGCAGCACCGCATCGCCGGCGGCGTGGCCGTAATTATCGTTGAGCGCCTTAAAGCCGTCGAGATCGAGATAGAGCACCGCAGCGGGCGTTTTATAGCGCTCCACCTCCGACATGGTGCGGTGCAATTCGCGCAGGAAGGCGCGGCGATTGAAGGTGGGCGTCAGGCTATCGCGATCGGCCTGGGCTTCGGCCAGCGCCAGCCGCGCTTCGAGCGCCGCGCGCTCGGCCTCCAGGCGCGCCAGGGCGGCTTCGGCGGCGGGCGAAACGTCGCGCGCGCTGAGGCCCAGCCGCCGGAGCAGCGGGCTGATGGCGCGGGAGGATTTGCCAAGACCAAGGGCCATGATTGGGCAAGCCATGCGCCCTCCCTGGTTAAGCCCCTCTTAACCGCTCGCGCGGAGGGGCTGGACGGGGCCGCCGGCTTGCTTTAGCAGGCCGTTTTTTAGGAGCAGCCGCTTATGGCGCAGCCCCCTTCGGCCCCGCTTGTGGGCCTGATCATGGGTTCCCAATCGGACTGGGAGACGATGAAAGCCGCCGCCGCGGCGCTTGAGGCGCTGGGCGTGGCCTTTGAGGCGCGGATCGTTTCGGCGCACCGCACCCCCGATCGGCTGGTCGAATACGCCAAAACCGCCAAGGGGCGCGGGCTCAAAGTGATTATCGCCGGCGCCGGCGGGGCCGCGCATCTGCCGGGCATGGCCGCGTCCATGACGCCGCTGCCGGTGCTGGGCGTGCCGGTGAAAAGCAAGGATTTGAAGGGCCTCGATAGCCTGCTCGATCGTGCAGATGCCCAAGGGCGTGCCGGTGGGCACGCTGGCGATCGGCGAAGCCGGCGCGGCCAATGCCGCCCTGATGGCCGCCGCGATCCTGGCGCTTTCGGACGAAGCGCTGGCGGCGCGGCTTGAAGCGCACCGCAAGGCGCAAACCGAGGCCGTCGCGGAAAGCCCGCAATGAACGCGCTGGCGCCGGGAAGCAAGATCGGCGTCCTCGGCGGCGGGCAGCTTGGCCGGATGCTGGCGCAGGCAGGCGCGCAGCTTGGCTTCGACATCGTGATCTACACCGATGAGGACGACAGCCCCGCTTCGCGCGTAGCGGCTGAAACCGTGGTTTCGGGCTACAAGGATCGCGCCGCGCTGACGCTGTTTGCGCAGGCGGCGGATGTGGTGACGTTCGAGTTTGAAAACGTGCCGGCGGCGACAGCCGAGATTTTGATCGACGCCGGCGCCCATGTGCGCCCCTCGCCCCGCGCGCTGGCGATCGCGCAGGATCGGTTCGACGAAAAGAGCTTCTTTCTGCACCAGGGCGTGACCACGGCCCCGTTCGCGCCGGTGGCGAGCCAGGATGATCTCGGCCTGGCGCTGGAAAAGATCGGCGCGCCGGCGATCCTGAAAACACGGCGCTTTGGCTATGACGGGCGCGGCCAGGTGCGGATTGAAACCATGGCCGATGCGCAAGGCGCCTTCGCCAAGCTGGATGCGCCGTCCATCCTCGAAGGTTTCTGCGCGTTCGAGCGCGAGGTTTCGCTGATCGCCGCGCGCGGCACCGATGGCGCCATCGCCTTCTACGATCTCTGCGAAAACCAGCACAAGAACGGCATTCTTGCCCGCACGCTGTTGCCCGCTTCCGTCGGCGCCGATGTCGAAGCGGGGGCGCGCGCGGCGATGACGAAGGTGCTTGAAGCGCTCGATTATGTGGGCGTCTTGACGATCGAATTTTTCGTGATGGCCGATGGGACGCTGATCGCCAATGAAATGGCGCCGCGCGTGCACAATTCCGGGCATTGGACCATCGAAGGCGCGCTGACCTCGCAGTTTGAGCAACAGATCCGCGCCGCAGCCGGCTGGCCGCTGGGGCCGACAACGCGGCTCGCCGATATTGAGATGCTCAACCTTGTGGGCGATGAAGCCGAGGCATGGCCGGCGCTGGCCGCCGACGGCGAGGCGCGGCTGCATCTTTACGGCAAGCGCGAAGCCCGCCTGGGGCGCAAAATGGGGCATGTCACGCGGCTTAAGCGCGGCTGACGCAGGCAAGGGCTTGGCCTTCCGCCCGCACACGTTAAGATTGCTGCGGTGGGAGGGCGGCAATGCGGACTTGGATTTGGCTGACGGCGCTGCTTGCCGCGCTTTGGACTGCGCCGGCGGCGGCGCAGGATGGGCGCTGGTGGCGCGCGGAAAGCGCCCATTTCATCATCTACGGCGACCGTACCGAGCGCCAAGTGCGCCAGACCGCGCAGATGCTGGAAGATTTCCACGCCGTGCTGCTGGCGGTGACGGGCGCGCAGCAAAGCATCGAGATTGAAACCAAGCTGGAAGTGTACCTGCTGCGCGGGCCAGCGGATTTAGACGTTGTGTGGCCCGGCGCGGGCGATAGCGTCGGCGGCTTTTATCGCGCGGGCGGCGAGCAGATCGCCGCGTTCGTGCGCACAGATAGCGTCGGCGGGCTCGCCGATAATTCGATCCTGCTGCACGAATATGCGCACCATTTCATGCTGCATTACTTTCCCGCCGCCTACCCGCGTTGGTATGTGGAGGGCTTTGCCGAATATGTCGGCGCCACTGAATTTCAGGGACGCCGCGCCCATGTAGGGCGCCCTTCCAGTCATCGCAGCGATTGGCTGCTGCATGGCGGCTCGTTTCCGGTTGAGCACTTGCTCGCGCCCGAGCGCGTACAGCGGCGCAGCGGCGATTTTTCGGCCCAGTTTTACGCCAATGCCTGGCACGCCACCAATTTCCTGTTTAACCGGCCTGAGCGCCTGCGCGGCTTCAATGCCTATGTCGCGCTGCTGGGCGAAGGGGCCGATCCGATTGAAGCCTTCCAACAGGGCTTCGGCATCAGCATTCGCGAATTCGAGCGCGAATTGCGCGCCGCGCGCGGCCAACGCGGCGCGCGCGTGACTGTGTTCGATCTTGGAGCGCCCTTCGCCGAGATCAACACAACGCGGCTGGCCCGCACCTCGGATGATCTCGTGCTGCCCTTGGCGCGGCTGCGGCGCGGCGGCGAAGAGCTCAGCGCCGAAGAAGCGGCCTCACTGGCGCGGCTGGGCCAGCGCGCGCCGAACGATCCGCTTGCGCGATTGCTGCTGGCGCGCGTTGCGATCAGCCAAAACGAGCTTGCCGCCGCGCGCGGCCATGTCGATGCAGTGCTCGCCGCCGATGAGAACCACGCCGAAGCGCGGTATCTGCGCGCCTCCATGATCCTTGACAGCGCCAAAGAACAATCCGGGCAAGAGGCATACACGACAATGCTGGAGGCGCGCCGTGAGCTGGCGCGCGGCTTCCGCGCCAATCCGACCCATTATCCAACACTCTTTCTCTACGCTTCGACCTTCGCCGGCGGCAGTCGGCCCATGGACGAAGAACAGCTCAACGTGATGGCGCGGGCGCTGGAGCTGGCCCCGCAATCGAGCACGATCCGCTTCGTGCTTTCGCGGGAGCTCATGCGCGCGGGCGAGTTTGACGCGGCGATCATTGCATTGCAGCCGCTGCTCTATGCGCCGCACAATCCAGCAGGCGCGACCCGGGCGCGCGCCATGCTCGAGGCTGCGCGCCAACGCGTGCAGCCACCCATATTCGTTGAGGCGAGCGAAGAAGAAGATCAAAGCGAGGGCGACTGAAGCAACGGATTTAAGCGCCGACGCTTTAGCGCCGATAGCGTTCTTCGCGGGCGTTGAAGAGCCAGAAGCCGGTGACGTAAAGCACGGGCGCGGCAAGCGCGAGCACGCTTGAGAGCACGCCCACCCCGCGCCTGGAGAGGCGGACCGCCGCCTCGCCCTCCTCCATGCCCACCGAAACGCCAGAAGCGCCGGAAGAATTGAGATAAATCAGCGCAACCACGCAAAGCCAAAACGCGATCGCGGTGGCGACAATGGGAAACGTGCGCTCGATATAATCATCGGCGGGGTGGTCCCTGAATTGGGACAGGCTGGTCCAGATCGTCAGCGGCCAGGCTGCCGCACCCAGGAACCGCGATGGCAAAGCGGCCATGAGGCGCCTCCAAGCGGTTACACTTCGACTATAGCCCGGAAAACGCGCGCACAAAGCGCATTGCCAAAATTTCAGAGCCCGCTGAAACGGCGCACGCGCGCGGCAAGTTCGGCTTGGCGGTGCACGTCGAGCTTTGTGTAGATGGCCTGCACTTGCGAGCGCACGGTTGAAACAGCGACGGCGCGGCGCGCGGCGATCTCTTTCAATTCATCGCCATCGGCCACGGCGAGCGCGATGGCCGCTTCCGCCTCCGTCAGCTTGTAGGCGTTGCGCAAGGCGCGCATGCGCTCTTCAGCGCGCACCGGGCGAATAACGGCGAGCGCGGCCGGCGCGCCAGCGAACGCCATCGCCTGGCGCGGCAGCAGCTGCAGATCGATCACCAGCGGCGCCTCCGAAACAGCAAGCGGCGCGAGCGCCGCCACATCGCCATTGCGCAGGCTTGCGCGCATCTGCGCGAGCGCTTCATCCAGCTTGGCTTGATCCGCTGGGGCGCGCAGGCGCAATCGGCCGCCCGAAAGCTGCACCACCGCCCCGGCGGCGAGGTAAGCCTCGGCCGCCGCGGAGAGGCCGATCACGCGCCCCGCCTCATTCAGCAAAAACGCGGCCGCGCCTACCGCGTCAAGCGTGGTGAGCGTCGCCGCTTGGGCGACATCGTGGAGATTGGCCTGCATCCGCACCGCCGATTCAACATGCGGGATAAGGCTTTCAAAGGCGCGGAACGCCTCTGCATCAAGCGGGCCTTGCGCGGCCGTGCGCGTCACAGAAGCGCGCACGAAATTTTCGCCGTCGCGCATCAGCACGACTTGGCAATTGAACGGCAGATCGTGGCGCTCATAAAGGCCGGCATAGATCGGAAAACGCCGGCGGGCGTCCGCGTCGAGCAAACCCTGATCGGCGGCGGGCGTGCAGAGCGGGGCGGCAAGCCCAATGCGAATACGCGGATTGCGGCGCGGATCGGTGAAGCCGAACTCTTCAATGTCTTCCATGAAGGTTTCGGGCGCATCCGACAGCCAGTGGCCGACAAGCTGGCGCTCACGATCCATGGAGATGAGCTGGCCCGTGCGCGCGCCGCACGCCTGCGCGAAAGCGCCCAGCGCCGCCGCCCAGCGCGAGGGATCGAGCGAGGCTTCAAGCAAAAGCGCGCGCGCGTTGGCGACATGGGCCCGCACACTCATGCAGAGCGCGCCGAGGGTTTAGCCGGCATCATTCAAATGCATGATGCGCCCCCGCGCGCGCGTGCAAGTGTAAATTGTACCCCCTCTAGGGGCTTGAGGGTGGACGCGCTTTGGCAAAGCCGCCGCTTCATCGGGCGCGCCAGGGATCTCCCCTCAAGCCCCCGCGTTATTTTCTCCGAAGCCGAACCGCCGCAGCTTCGCCACAAGCTCGGCTTGGCGGCGGACATTCATTTTCCCGAAGATCGCCCGCAACTGGGAGCGCACGGTTTCAAGTTTCACATCGCGGCGTGCGGCGATGTGCTGAAGCCGCTCGCCATCGGCAAGGGAGAGCGCGATTGCGGCCTCCCGCTGCGGTGAGGCCATACGCGCTGCGCAGGGCGCTTGCCCGCTCGCCTGCGCGCGCCTCGCGGAAAATGGCGATCATGGCGGGCCCGCCGGCAAGACCAAGGCGATGGCGCGGCAGCATCTGCAGCTCCACCACGATCGGCGCGCTTGTAAGCTGGATCGGCCCCGGCGCGATCACCGCGCCAAAGCGGATGGCGCGCATCAGCGGGCCCAGCGCCGCATCGAACGCGGCCTGATCGGGCGCGGCGCGGAAGCGCAGCATGCGCCCCGCCACATGCAGCGCCGCGCCCGCCGAAAGCAGCGCCTCGGCCGCTGACGTCATCGCAACGACACGCCCGGCGTCGCTCAATAAAAACGCCGCCTGCCGCACCGCTTCAAGCGATTGCAGCGCCGCCGCCCCTTGCGCCCGTTGCAGCGCCAATTGCGCACGCACCGCCGCGTATAGATGCGGCGTGAGCCTGTTGAACGCGCGGAAGGCCGCTTGATCCAGCGGCCCCTGCTTGCGTGATCGCACAATCGACGCACGGATCAGCGCATGCTCATCCCGCTGAAAAACCACCAGCGACGAATAGGAAAGATCATAAGGATCATAGACCTCGTTATAGACAGCGCTCGCGCGGCGCTCTTCGGCGGAGAGATAATCCTGATCCGCGGCGGCCCGCATCAGCGGCGCCTTGAGCCCCATGCGGAAGCGCGGGTTCGCTTCCGGCGTGCCCAATTCATAATCGATGATTTTCTGGCCGAAATCATCCGGCGCGCCGACAAGCCAGTGGCCCGTGGGCAACCGATCGCCGTCAAGCGAGAGCAATTGGCCGACATGCCCGCCGCACGCCTCGGCATAGCTCTGCAGCGCCGCATCCCAGCGCGCGGGATCGACCATGGCCTCCAACATGAGAAGCTGCGCGCGCTCTATCCGCGCCTGCGTGGTCATCGGCGGGCCATTGCCTCGGCCGCGAAGGTGCGCGCAATCATGCGTTGATCATGCCGCTGGAAACACGCGCGGCAAGCTTAAATTTGTTAGCGGCCCCGATAGCGAAAGCGCGCGGCGGCGCCCACAGCCGCCTGCGCGGCCGCGCCTAGCGGCTTGAAGCGCGCTTTCAGCTTCTCGAACTGCATCACATTGCTGATGCGATCATCGAGAAACGCCCAGGTGGCTTCGTGATCTTCACTCTCATCTGCAAACCAGCGCGCATAGGTGCTGGCCAGCACGCCCGAAAGGATCGTGCGCTTGGAATAAAAGTTCTCATCGGTCGATGTATCGCCGAGCGCGCGCCAGATGTGATCGGCGGTGCGCCACAGCAAGCGCGCCGCTTCCGGGGCGCGATCGGGCCGCGCGAGCGCGCGCGTCATGGCGCGGACGGCCCTTGTAGGGCGCTTGCGCTTCAAGCCGCGCCTGCACGGCGGCGCGCACCTTTTCGCGGATGCGCATGCTCTCAAGATCAAGCGCGCCCAGCGCTTCAAGCATCGCCGCATCGGCGCGCGCGGCGAAGGCGTCGAACAAATCGAACGCGCCCTTGGGGCAGGCCAGCTGCGCCTCCCCTTCGCTGAGGCCCGCTTCTTTCACCGCCTGCTTGAAGGCGCCCTCCGTCCAGCCCTGTTCGGCCGCAAGGGGGCGAAGGCGTCCAGCAGGCGGGCGCGGAAACGGGCGGAGGGGGCTGTCATGGCGGGGGAGTCTAAACCCGGCGCGCCCGGTTGCAATGCGGCCCGGCTGCGCGGGATAAAAACCCTGCAAACAACCGCCAGGGGATGCCCGGTTCCGGTGGACAGCCGCTTAAGGGTTTGCTATCTCCCGCCCCTCGCACGAGGCTGGCCTTGAGGCGCGTAAGCGCTATGAGGCGCCGAAGGCTCCAAGATTTTGCTGAATTTCCGCTCGGGAGAAGACCCCTGGTACAGATTTTTGTCCGCGATAACAACGTCGACCAGGCGTTGAAGGCGCTGAAGAAGAAGATGCAGCGCGAAGGCACCTTCCGCGAAATGAAGCGCCGCAACCATTTCGAGAAGCCCTCGGAAAAGCGCGCCCGTGAACGCGCCGAGGCCGTGCGCCGCGCCCGCAAGCTGGCCCGCAAGCGCGCCCAGCGCGAAGGCCTCCTGCCCCGCCCGCCGGCCAAGCCGCGGTAAGCTTCGGCCGATTTGAGCTTTTAAGCGCCGCCTGGCTGACGCCGGGCGGCGCTTTTGCGTTTGGGCGGCGCCGCCCGATTGTCGCTTGACCGAAATGAATTAATTGGCGTTAACCATACCCTGGGTTGTCCGCGTGGAGACAAAGGGGGCGGGTATGGATTCGGCTTCGGCGCCATTGGCCTATTGGGAGCCGGGGGGCGAGGAAGAGCGCCGCCTGCGCATCTTCATCAGCCATCGCTACGGCCGGGATAAGGATGAGGCGCTCTATGAGGGCGTGATCCGCGCGCTGAATTACAATTTCACGGTTCAGGATATCTCGCTCTCGGCCAGCCAATACATGGCCGGCCCGCGCGGCGGCGCATTGCCGAAGCTTGAGGTGCAAGCCGAAATCGCCGCGCGCATTTACACCAGCGACGTGCTGATCGCGCCGAGCCGCGTGGGCGCGGGGCGCTCGCAATGGGTGACGTGGGAAGTGCAATTGGCGGCGATCGGCTATGGCGTGCCGATCCTGTTCGTGAACGAGAGCAAAGCGCAGAAGCTGAAAACTTCGCTCGTGTCGCAAGTCGATGATCTTGGCCTGCCCTATGGCGTCAGCCATCGCGACACCGCCGACATCGTGCGCGGCGTGACCGAGCTTGTGAGCGCGCGGCCGACTTGGGCGATGCGGCAAGACGAAAAAGATCAGCGCATCCGCTTCCGCGGCCCGCCGCAAAAGGCGCGCGACGACGTGATGAAGCGCTTTCCCTTCCAGCCCCGCCTGCCGCCCGCAAGCGCACCACCGCCGCAAGCAAAGCGCGGGTTTTTGGGGATGTTTGGCGGGCGGGATTAGGCGCGTTCGCTTTCGCTGGTAGGCGGGAAGAGGCTAGTAGATGCGTGCACAATTTATGGCTTTGGTCCTCGGCTTTGGCTTCGCGACCGCAGGCATGGTTCAAACACCGAACGAAGCCATCCTAGAGCGCCGTTTCGACGGGGAGGAACTCGCAAATATATTCGCAGCTTGGACGACGGTGGAGCGGGAATTTCGCCCCGAGGCACAGCTTAAAGATTTTTATGTGCGATATTCGGCAACTCAGAGATCCATCACGATCTGGTTCTTCAAACCGAACACCGTAACTCGAACAGAGAATGGTGAGACGGTCCTTCACTTTGATTTGCTAAGCTATCGGACTGTGATTGAGGACGGGGTGGTGCGCATCATCAGAGATTGAAGCTTTCGGTCCGAGCCAGACGCAGACATGTCACGCTACCGCCGCCAAGCGCTACACGCGATGCGGGGGCGCGGCGCTTGACACGGCATGCGCCAGACAGCGTTAGGGAAGCCGAAACGCTTACCCCTTCTGCTTCCGCCCACGCCAGCTGGCGATCGAGACTTGATCCACCACGCCCGCCTTGAACACGCGCGAGGCGAGCCAGAGGACGAGCATCGCCGTCACCGCCATCATCGCGCCCATGCCGAGGATTTCGCTCCAGTCCAAGCCCGAAGGCGCGCGCACCAGCAGCAGGAAGGGCGTGAACAGCGGCACCCAGGATGCGCTTTCGATGATCGGCGCGTTGGGATTATCGATCGCCGGCGTGATCAGCATCATCGGCACGGCAAGCACGAGCGCGACAGGGCCAAGCAGGGTTTGCGCTTCCTGCAGCGAGTCACACAGCGCCCCGAGCGCGAGGAAGATGGCGCCATAGATCAGGTAGCCGAACACAAAGCCGACGAAGAACGCAGTGATGAGGCGCGGATCAAGGAAGGCGCTCGCGATCTGGCCGAGCCAGGATTCGGCGGCGCGATCGGCCGCGACGGCGAGCAAGCCGCCGCCCAAAGCGCCCCAGAACACAAACAGCGTCAGCGAAACAAACGCCACGCCCAGCAATTTGCCGGCGAGCATTTCAACCGGAGTGATGGAGGTGAGCAGCGTATCGAGGATCTTGTTTGATTTTTTCCTCCACCACGCCATTGAGCAGCATGTTGGCCACGGAAAACACCACGCTCCACAGCACGAACGCGAGCGCGAGCGCGGCGTAGAAGGGCGCGCGCTGGCGCAGCGTGACCTCCCCTTCGCCAGCGCTGGGGCGCGGATCAAATTGCGCGATGGCAGGGCTGAAGGCCGCGAGCCGATCGGCCTCGAGCGGATCAAGCCCCTGCGCGCCCAGCGCTTCGCGCTGCATGGCCAGGCGCATCGTGTTGCGCGCGATCAGCGAAGGCTCATCATGGCTGAGATTCACGCTCCAATATTCAATCGTCGGCGCGCCGGCTGCGTCGCGGCGGATATTGAGCGCGCCATAGAGCGCATCGCCCGCATCCGCGCGCGTGAGGCGCGGGCGCAAGGTTTCAATGGAAGCGTTTTGCGCGGAAACGATGCGGTAGCGCGGCGAAGGATTGGGAAACGCCGCCAGCGCGCGCGGGGCGACCCGCGCCACAGCTTCGCGCGCGGCGGAAATCGCGGTGGCGCGATCGGGCGCGCGATCGAACGCTTCGAGCGCCGCTGCGCTCACTTGCGGCGCGGCGGCGGCGAGATAGCCGGCGATCTCATCGCGCGCATCAGCGCGGGCGCGGGTTGTGAATGCGTTTGTGACAATCGCCGCATCCTCGGCGCGATCGGCGAGGATGGCGAGCGCGCGCGGCGGCTCAGCCCGCGCAAGCAGCATGGGCGCAAAGATCAGCGCACCGATCAGCACAGGCGCGGTCAGCAGCGAGAGCCAAAAGCCCCAGGCGCCAAGATAAGCGCCATAATCACGCTGCGCGACGAGGAAAACGGAGGAAAGCTTCACCGCACCGCCTCCTTCGCATCATCGCCGACAAGCGCAACGAAAGCTTCATGCAGGCTGGCGCGCGCGGGCTCAAACAGCGAAAGCGGCGCGCCAGCTTCGACGCAGGCTTGCAGCAAGGGGCGCGCGCCATGGCCGTTTTCCAGGCGCACGCGCCAGCGGCGATTGCCATGCTCGCCCTGCTCTTCGCTGATTTGGAAGCCGAGCGGGATCAGCACGGCGGCGAGATCGTAATCGCCATCGGTTTCCAGCACGGCCACCGAAGGCGCGAGCGCCAGCGCATCGCGCACACTGCCCTCAAACGCCGCCTTGCCGCGCGCGATCAGCAGGATGCGATCGCACAGCCGCTCGGCGTGCTCCATGACGTGGGTGGAAAACAGGATGGTCTTGCCGCGCGCGGCCTCGGCGCGAATGGTTTCCTCCAGCACGCGCTGGTTAACCGGATCGAGGCCCGAGAATGGCTCGTCGAAAATGATGAGATCGGGATCGTGCGCGATGGAGGCGAGCACCTGGACCTTCTGGGCCATGCCCTTGGAAAGCGTCTTGATCTTCTTGTTCTTAACTTTGCCGAGGCCGTGATCGTTCAACAATTGCACAGCGCGCTTGCGCGCCTTGCCGGCCGGCGCCCCTTTGAGACGGGCAAGATAGGTGATGGCCGAACGCGCCGTCATCGAGCGGTAAAGCCCGCGCTCCTCCGGCAAATAGCCCACCCGCGCCATGGCCTCGCGCGTATTGGGCCCGCCCAGAATGGCGATGCGCCCCGATGTGGGACGCAATACGCCCACCAGCATGCGCAGGGTTGTGCTTTTTCCCGCACCGTTGGGGCCAAGCACGCCATAGATCGAGCCGGCAGGAACCTGAAAACTCAGATTCTCAACCGCCGTGCGCGCGCCATAGCGCTTGACGAGACCTTCTGCTTCAAGCGCGACGTTCATGCGTGACCAGATGTACGAGGCTTTCGCCGGGTTGCAAACAGCCGCGCTGCAAGGCGCGGGCCGTGCGCACGGGGCAAAATAAGCGATTGGCTCACGCGGCGGTGATGAGGTAAATTTTCCCCGGCGGCGGGAAGGCCGCGCCGCGCCAAGAAGGGCGCCATGGGAGAACAACATGCGGGCATTGGCCTTTATCGCGGCGCTGCTCATGGCGCCGGCGGCGTATGCGGAGCCGGTGCGCTATGTGCTGGATTCGGCGCACACGCAGGTAGCGTTTTCGATCGAAGCGGTTCGGCTTCAACAGCGTGCTGGGCCAGTTCGGCCAGGTTGAAGGCGAACTCGTGCTGGATGAGGCGCGCCCCGCCAATTCCTCAGTGCGCGCCACAATCCATACCGGCAGCCTGCAATCGGGCAATGCAACGCGCGATGAGCATCTGCGCGAGCCGCGCTGGCTGAACGCCGCGGGCTTTCCCACCATCACGTTTGAATCCACCGCCGTGCGCCTCATCAGCGAAACGCGCGCGGAAGTGACGGGCAATCTCACGCTGCTGGGCCAAACCCATCCGGTAACGCTTGATGTCACGCTCAACCGCATCGGGCCGCTGCCGAACAATCAGCGCCAGGCGGCGGGCTTTTCCGCGACCGGCTCATTCAACCGCAGCCTTTGGGGCTCCTCCACCGGCTCGGGCGCGATTGGCGATGCGGTGCGCTTCGAGATTGAGGCGCTGGCGATCGTTCCGGCGCAATAAGATGGCGTATTGGCTGATCAAGAGCGAGCCGGACGCCTGGTCCTGGGAGCAGCAGGTCGCGCGCGGCGCCAAGGGCGAGCCCTGGAGCGGGGTGCGCAATTTCCAGGCGCGCGCCAACATGAACGCGATGAAGAAAGGCGAGCGCGCGTTTTTCTATCATTCCAATATCGGCAAGGAGATTGTCGGCATCGTGGAAATTATCCGCGAAGCCTATCAGGATCCAAGCGACGAGACCGGCAAATGGACCTGCGTGGATGTGAAGGCGGTGGAGCCGTTCAAGACACCCGCGCCGCTGGCGGATATTAAATTGGATCCGAAGCTGAAAGACATGGTGCTGGCGAAAAACTCGCGTCTCTCGGTGCAGCCGGTGAGCGTCGAGGAATGGAAATACCTTTGCAAACTGGGCGGGGTGAAGCCGTGAAGCTCGATCCCGCCTTGTTCAGCGATGCGGCCATCAGCGAAGAAACCCGCGCCACGAACGCCGCCATCGTGGCGGCGATGAAAGATATGCCCGAATGGTGGGAGGTCGGCGCGCAAACCGTGCGCGACATCCGCGCGCGCGGCGAGGGCCCCTTCCCGCTGCCGCCCAAATCGGAGCGCGCGCGCTGGATCGAGATCGAAGGCCCGGCGGGCGTTGTGAAGCTGCGCACATTGGCGCCGCTTGAGGGCTCGCGCGGGGCGTATCTGCATATTCATGGCGGCGGGCATGTGCTCGGCGCGGCCGATCAGCAGGATCGGCTGCTCGAACTCATCGCCGATGCGTGCAAGCTCACGGTGCTGAGCGTGGAATATCGGCTCGCGCCCGAGCACCCCTTTCCGGCCGCGCCCGATGATTGCGAAGCCGCCGCGCTTTGGCTGATTGAGCATCTCAATGATTTCGGCGGCGATAAGCTGGCGATCGGCGGCGAAAGCGCCGGGGCGCATCTTTCCGCGCTGACGCTGCTGCGCGTGCGCGATCAATTGGGCCGCTGCCCGTTTCATGCCGCCAATCTGGTGTTCGGCGTGTTCGACAAATCGATGACGCCCAGCGCGCGCGCTTTCGGCAATGAAGAACGCCTCGTGCTGCGCACGATCGACATTGAGAAATTTTCCGAAGCGTTCCTGCCGGGGCTAACGCGCGAGCAAAAGCGCGCGCCGCATATCTCCCCGCTTTACGCCGATCTTGGCGGGCTTTGCCCGGCGCTGTTCACCATCGGCACGCGCGATGCGCTTTTGGACGACAGCCTGTTTATGCACGGGCGCTGGGCGGCGGCTGGCAATGCAGCGACGCTGGAAATTTATCCCGGCGCCTGCCACGGCTTTATCGCCTTTCCTTACGCGCAGGCGCTCGCGTCACTGACGGCGCAATGCGCCTTCATCAATGCGGCCTTAGGCTAAAGCAACTTTTGGGCTTTAAATTCGCTCCCGCGCCCGCCATCGAACTGATGGCGAATTTAAAGTCCGTTGCTTTAGCTCCCGCGCTCACGGATGGGTTTTTTTGCATGTGCGCCCAGGCGCCGGCGATGATCTTGGCCAGCACGGCTTCGTCCACATCCGCGAGCGTGTTGAGATAGAGGCAAGATTTGCCGGTCTTGTGCTTGCCCAAGCGCTTGAGCAATGCGCCCTGCTGCTTTTCGCCCGTCAGCACATAAAGCACCAGATTGGCTTTGCGCAGGGAAAGCCGATGCGCGGCCAGGGCCCGGTGGGCGTTTGATATTGGCCATAGCCGACAATGCTTGGCCCCCACATGGCGGGCTTTTCGCCCGTGGCCGCGCGCAACATTTTGTCCACCGCCTTGGCGTCCTTGCGGCGCGCGTCGCTTTCCACCGCGCCGATGAATTCTGTGACGGAGGCTTTGGTTTTCTGGGTTTTCGGCGCGGCTTTCGCCATGATCACTCCGCAGGATGGGCGGCGAGGAAATCGAAAACGTGCGTGTAAACGCCATCGCGCACCAGCGTGGCGTGATCTGTTCCCGCCATGGCGATGAAGCTCTTGGGCTCATTGGCGGCGGCGAACATCGCCTCGCCCATCGCAAACGGGATCACGCGATCCTCTTCGCCATGAACGATAAGCACGGGCGCATGCACGCGCCCGATAAACTCGCGTGACTTAAACGTATCGCGCATGATGTTGGGAAAAAGGCCGGGGCCGTACTGGCGGGCGATGTCGTCAATCCCCGTCATCGGTGCTTCGAGGATGAGGGCGCGGGCGGGCTTTTCCGCCGCGAGCTGCACCGCGACGGCCGAGCCGAGCGAATAGCCATGGATCACGATATCCTCGGCCCGATAGCCATGATCGATCAGCCATTGATAGCCGGCGCGCGCATCATTGATGAGGCCAGCTTCGCTGGGCGCGCCGGTGGAGCCGGAATAGCCGCGATAATACACCGCCAAAAAGCCCGCGCCGCGCGCCATGATCTGCAACCAGCGCCCGCTGGAGCCCTCCGGGCTGCCGCCATTGCCGTCGAAGAACAAAAACACCGGCTGCCCCGCTTGCGGGGCGGCGTACCAGGCGATGAGCGATTGCCCGTCGCTGGTGCGCACGCGCTGAGCGCTGACGCCCGGCTCAACCGGCGCCACCATGTCGCGCGAGGGCTTATAGAGAATGGAATATGCATACTGGCGCACGCCAAACAGCAGCGCAAGCAGCGCCACCGACGCGGCAAGGGCGATGACCAGAATTTTCTTCATGCGCCCCGCGCGCGGCTAAGCTCAGCGCAATTTGCGCCCGCCCGGATCGCTTGGCAAGCACGCGCCCCGCTTAGCGCTTCCAGGTGAACACCGCGCTCGCTAGGCTGGCGAGGTTCAGGACGCGCCCCCGCGCTTGCCGGCGATCAGCGTGATCAAGCTGCCGATATTTTTGCCCTCTTCCTTGAGATCGGAAATCTCCGCGGTGGAGAAGCGGACGCCAAAGCGCTTTTCAAGCGCGATAATGACATTGAGATGCTGCAGCGAATCCCAGCCGTCCACCTCATCGGCGGTGCTGGTTTCCGTCAACGTGATCTCATCGTCGCCAAACACGTCACGAATGACGGCGGTGACATCTTCAAGCAGCGAACTCACGAGACCTCCTCGGCGATAAAATGCGAGAGGGGCGCCCAGCCCCCGTCGATATTCAGCTCCCAAACCGTGCGGCCGCCCTCATCAGCGGCGATCTGGCTAAAGCCAAGGCCGGCATAATGGTTTTTGACCAGCACGTTTTTGGCGGTGGGAATATATTCGCCGCGCAGTTTCGCAAGCCCGCGTGACCGCGCCTCGGCGGCGAGACTATTGAGCAGCGCATGCTCGACCCCGCGCTTGAGCACGCGGCAGCTCATCAGCCAAGTGTCGATCACCAGCGCATCGGCTTCGGCGCGGGCGAGGCACACGCTGATAAGGCCGTTATCGCCAAAGCGATCGGCAAGCTTCACCACGCGCGTCACCCAGGCGGGATCGCCGCGCATAGCTTGGATATCGCCCGTGCTGTGGCGGCGGGTGGTCAGATTGAACTGGTTGGACTTGCCGATGAGCTGCACCGTGCGGTCAAGCTCAAGATCGCCCACTGGGCCGATCCAGCCCTTCATATCGAGCGAGCGCAAGAATTCTTCGATGTCGCCCACGTTCGAGGCCGTGGCCGCGCGCTCGGCATTGGCGCGATACATTTGCGTGCGCTGAAAATCTTCACTCGAAACCGCGATGGCTTCAAAATAGCGGTGCCGATCAAGCGCGCGCACATAATCGGCGGGATCAACCGGAATTTCCGGCACCGCCACCTCAGGCGCGAGATCGCGCACGATTTTCCGCTCGGCCGGGTTGTCGTCCACGAACACAAGGGAATCGAGCCCGATATTCAGCTCTTGGGCGATGCGCCGCATATTGCCGGCTTTATCTTCCCAATTGGCGACAAAACAAGCGATGTCTTCGAGCTTGAGCACCATTTCAGGGTGCTTCTCAAACGGCTCGCGCGCGTTCGCATCTTCGTTCTTGGAGCAAACGGCGAGGATCACCCCGCGCGCGGCCAATGATTTGGCGTAGCGCTGAAAGGCGACATACGCCTCCCCGATCGCATCGCCTTGGCCAAGATTGATGCCGGCCAGCCCGTCATCACCGATCACCCCGCCCCAGAGCGTGTTGTCGAGATCGAGCACCAGACATTTGCGGCTGCGCCCCAAGCGCGCGCCGATCAACGCCGCGAGGCGATGAGCGTAGATGCTCAGATGTTCGGGCGCGCAGGGCAGCTTAGCGAGATGGAAAAAGCGCTCATCGCCCCAATTCCAGCGGCCAACCGATGCGGCAAGGCCATCAAGATCATGCACCGAAACCCAGCCCGGCGCGCGCGCGCCAAGGCGCGGTTCACTGCGCCGATGAAATAGCCAGGCGCCGCTGGATGGCTTGAATCCAGATTGCCGAACGCTTGAGCCGGCGAAAGGTCGAAATTGTTTTGAATGATCTGGCAGCCCAAGCGCTCATGCAGGCGCCGCCAAAGCGCTTCCCATTCGCCGGCCGCCGCGTCGGCGGCCGCCTGCGCGGCCTCCGCCGATTCAAAGGCGCCGGGCGCTGCGCCAAGATCGCGGCGCGTCGTGGCCAGCACGACAAAGTCGGGCGCAAAGCTGTAGAGATCGGATGTCGGGTCCAAGATCTCCTGGCGAAGCAGCCCATAGGGCGCTTCGTAAATTTCAACATCGATCTGCTGAGCGAACAGAAACAGATTGATGAACGCGGAAATCTGCGTGGTGGTGGTGTTGCCCAGCACGGCCACCCGCGTTTTCACCGCGCTTTCCGCCCCGTCGCGGCGCAGCTTGGCCAGCTTGCGCACGGCGGCGTTGGCGGCGGTGAAATCCATATCGGCGGAGATCGCGGCGCGGAATTGCCCGATCTCGGCCGCGCCGGCGCCGCTTTTGCGCTTTGTCCGCAATCTGGCCCATATCCCGCGCCCCCAAGCTGGCTCTCCTACTGCTTAAACTTTGGCCGTACAAGAACAAGCCAAGGCGCGCCATCGCGGCCTTGCGCGCCCCGATCTCGCACAATTTTCGCGCTCTGGGAGCGAGAGATGCACGAAGGGCGCCGCCGCCCCGTAGGCGTCATCGGCCCGGCCATGCTCTATGCAGCCGGGGTCAGAAGCCCGCAGCTTGCATTGACTTTGCATGCGGCCCGTGGCGGAGCTTGGCTACATGGCGAATATCGGCGCATTACTGAACAAAATTGACCCAAAAACGCGCGCGGGAGTCTCTGCGTTACCTCGCGGTCGTGGGCGTCGGCTCGGTGATCGACCTCGCTGTGGCGTGGGGAACACACGAGATCTTTGGCGTGCCGCTGGTTGCGGCCGCAGCGCTTGGCTATCTCATCGCGCACACGCTCAGCTATTTCGGCCACGAGTTTTGGACCTTCCGCCGCGCCGAGAGCGCCTATTCCACGAACCGCCTTGGCAAATTCGTGATCGCCGGCGCGGTGACATTAACCGTACGCCTCACCCTGGTCTGGCTCAGCGCCCCGCTTGACGCGTTGCCGTTTGGCTCGTTGGCGCGTCTGGTCTTTGCGCTCGGATGCTCGCTGGTCGTGGGCTTTGCGATCAACCGTATTTTGGTGTTCGGCGCGCATAAGCGTCCCTGACGCTGAAAGTTTACGCTTAAATGGCAAGCCATCGAAGCCGCATGACCAAAAAGCCCCGGCCCGCCCTTTGCATAATATTTGACCTCCAGCGAAAACAGCTGCACCCACCATTCAAGCGCCGAGCACAATCATGAGCGTGATCATCGTTACCGGAGCTGGCGGCTTCGTTGGCCGCAAGCTGGTGGAGCGGCTGCGCGCGCGCGGCGAAACCGTGATCGGCATCGGCCGCAGCGCCGCCGCTGCCGATTGGCCCGCCGATGCGCGCTGGGTGCGCGCCGATCTCAACGACGCGGCCGCTTATGAAACGGCGCTCAGGAGCGCCGATTGCGTGCTCCACCTGGCCGCCACCACCGGCAAAGCGCCGCCCGCCGCGTATCAGCGCGGCAATGTAGAGGCCACGCGCGCCCTGCTCGACGCCAGCGTCCGCGCCGGCGTGAAGCGCTTTGTGCTGGTGAGCTCAATCGCCGCGAAATTCGCCGACCGGCGCTTTTATCCCTACGCCGAATCCAAAATCGCCGCCGAAGCTTTGGTGCGCGCCGCGCCGATCGAAACCGTGATCGTGCGCCCCACCATGATCCTGGGCGCGGGCTCACCCATCGAAGAAAGCCTCGCCAAGCTCGCCAGCCTTCCCCATCGCGCCGATCTTTGGCGACGGGCGCCGGCAGGTGCAGCCGATCGATGTGGACGACGTCGCGGACGCGCTTGCGGCCATCGCACAAGGCGCGGCGATCGAAGGCGGCCTGATCGAACTCGGCGGCGCCGATCGATACGATCTGCGTGCGCTTTACGCGCGCCTGCGCGGCGCGCCGGTGCGGTTTGCGCATCTGCCGCTTACGCTGACGCGCCACGCGCTGGCGCTCGCGGAAAAGCCGCTGCTGCCGCTTTTGCCGCTCACGGCAGGCCAGCTCTCCACCTTCGTCAATGACGGCCTGGCCGATCCGCATCCGGCGGCGGCGGCGCTGTTGCCCAGCCCGCGCCCCGCGCCCCGCGCCAACCGCGCCAGCCCGCCCAGCGGGCCAAGCGGCGAGGCGCTGGATAAAGAATTCACGCGCCACGCCCGCTACGTCGCCGGCGTTGAGCCGACCGCGTATCAAAAAGCCAAGAACCGCGATTTCCACGCCAAGCGCACGCTTGAGCCCGCCAATGCGCTTGATGCGCTTTTGCTGAAGGTGTCGCGCCTTGGCGGATTGGGGCTGGCGCTGGCGGATTCCTACAGCGGGCTTCTGTATCGGCGCAGCGTGGTGCGCGCGAAACTGGTGCTGGCGCTGGCGCTGCTCGAATCCTCCGCCCCCAGCTTCGCCGTGCTCGACGCGCCCGATAAGGGGGCGGCTCGTGTTTTTCAACATGGCGCTGCGCGGCGTGATGGCGGGCGTTGCCACGCTGATCGCGGCGCTGGTGTTTTTGCCCGCGCATGTCGTGCTCGGGCTCACTGGCAAGCTTAAGCCCGCATGAGCGATCGCATCGTCATCATCGGCGCGGGCGCAACGGCGGTGCATTTCGCCGCCACCGCGCTTTTGCTTGGCCGCAAAGTGCTGATGCTCGATGTGGGCCGGCCCGCGCCCGCGCCCGCGCTGCCGGGCGCTTCGCTCAACGGCCTCAAAACCGATCTCGACGATCCGGTGCGCTATTTTCTCGGCGAAGATTACGGCTCGCTGATCCTGCCGACCGATACGTCCGAATATTACGGCTTCCCGCCCAGCAAGAATTACGTGTTCAAGCCGCTCGATGACTATGCGGTGAAGGCCAAGGGCTTTGAGCCCTTGATGTCCTTCGCCGCCGGCGGGCTGGCGCAGGCCTGGACGGCCGGCGCCTATCCCTTCAACGAAGGCGAGCTTGAAGCTTTCCCGTTCGGCTGGGCCGAGATGGCGCCAGCTTATGGCGAGGTGGCGCGGCGCATCGGCGTTTCAGGCGTGACCGACGACGATCTCAGCCAATTCTATCCCGCCCATGACGGGCTGCTGCCGCCAATTCAGCTCGACGCGCATTCGCAATTTTTGCTCGATGATTATGCGTCGCGCCGCGAAAAAATCAGCGGCAAGCATGGGCTTTATCTCGGCCGCTCACGCTCGGCCTCGCTTTCGCGCGATCATGCGGGGCGCAAGGCGTGCTCGCTTTCGGGGCGCTGCCTCTGGGGCTGCCCGAGCCAATCAATCTACACCCCATCTGTCACGCTGCAGGAATGCCTGAGCCACGAAAATTTCGAGTATCGCCCCGGCGTGCGCATCGCGCATTTCACCAGCGACGCCAGCGGGCGCGTGACGCATGTGGCTGGATCATTGATCGAAAGCGGCGAAGAGATTTCCGTTGCGGTGGGCGAATTGGTGCTGGCCGCCGGCGCGCTTTCGTCCACACGCATCTTCCTGGAATCGCTGCTGCGCGCGGGCGTGCGCCACGAAGCGGGCGGGCTGATGGATAACCGCCAGGTGCTGATGCCGTTTGTGAATTTCAAGCGCCTGGGCGCTGCGTTCGACGATCGCTCCTATCAATATCACCAGATCGCCATCGGCGCGCCGGGCGCGCATCCGTTCGACTACGTGCATGGCCTTGTCACAACACTCACCACCGCGATGGCGCATCCTGTGGCGCAAAGCCTGCCCGTGGGCATGCGCGCGGCCATGGGCCTCTTCCGCAACATTCATGGCGCGCTGGGGCTTGCGAACATCAATTTCGCCGATACGCGGCGCGAGGAAAATCGCATCGCGCTCGAGATCGGCGCCGATGGCCGCTCAAAAGCGATGCTGATCAATTACACGCCCGATACGAACGAACCCGCGCGCGTGAAGCCCATGATTAAGCGCTTCCGCGGCTTCCTTGCCGCGCTCGGCTGCGTCGCCCCGCCAAACATGACGCGCATGCGGCCCATGGGCGCGAGCGTGCATTATGCCGGCACCGTGCCGATGCAAACCGAGGGCGGCGATTTCACCACCAGCAGCGACGGCCGCTGCCGCCCGTTCAAAAACTTGATCTTCGCCGACGGCTCGACCTTCTCTTCGCTCCCGGCGAAGAATTTGACGTTCACGCTGATGGCGAATTCAACGCGCATCGCGCGGGCGGCTTTGGGGTGATTGGCCTGGGCGCGCAAGAAGGCTAGCCTCGCCGCTCGGGCTGCGAGGGGAAGCGCTGCGGCGCGTGGCGCTGCTGGAGAATTGGCGGCGGGGCCGAAATGGGCTACCGTTAGAGCGCGTGCCAGGACCAGAAAATGCCTAAACAGCACAAGATTGCGTCGCTGCCGAAAATCATCCGCGTGAAGCCGCTGGGCGGCTACCGGCTGGAGATTGGATTCTCCGACGGCGCCGCGGGCGCGTTCGATTTCGGCTGGGTGTTCGAGCGCGTGGGGCCGATGAACGCGCCGCTGCAGGATGAAGCGTTCTTCGCACGCGTGTTTCTGGAGAACGGCGCGCTAGCTTGGCCGAACGGGTTTGATCTGAGCGCATGGAATGTGCGCGCGCGGATGGAAGCGGCAGGCGTGCTAGCAACGGCGCGCGGAGTGGCCGCGGAGTGAGTGAGGTCGCCGCTTGGATGTCGACCATGGCGGCAATTGCGGCTGCCATCGCGGCGTTCTTGACTCAACGTACAGCAAGCAGACAGTCCGAAGCTCTGGAGCGCCAACTTCAAATATCGCTATTTGAACCTCGCTGCGCCATCTTCGATTTAATCAGCTCTGTTGAAAGCGAAATGTTTACACATGGCGAGCCTCGCCCAGAGTACATGCACACCCTCGTTGACCAACTACAGCGCTCGGGACACCTGTTCGGCCCAGACGTTCGACGACGGATCAGTGAGCTACTCGACGCGCTTATTGATTGGCAAGTTGCCCGCGCCACATACGAGCCCGGCGACAGCCCAACAATGAGCGACCGCGTTCAGAGCATTCGCGCAATCAAGGGCGGTCTACTGGCGACGATGCGCCCCTATCTTGCCCTTCATGATGTCAGTAGGTTGCCTCGACCCCACCCTCTTTCCTGGATCGACAACTTTCTAGACTGGCTTGAAGGCAAGTCGCGTTAGCTCAAAGCCCCTTCACGATCTCATCCGTCATCTTCTTCGCATCGCCGAACAGCATCATGGTGTTGTCGCGGAAGAAGAGTTCGTTTTTTCCACGCCGGCATAGCCCGAGCCCATGCCGCGCTTTACGAACAAAACGGTTTTGGCCTTTTCTACGTCCAAAATCGGCATGCCGAAGATCGGGCTTTGCGGATCGGTTTTGGCCACCGGGTTGGTCACGTCATTGGCGCCGATCACGTAAGCCACATCAGCCTGCGAAAATTCGTTGTTGATATCCTCAAGCTCGAACACTTCATCATACGGCACGTTGGCTTCGGCCAGCAGCACGTTCATGTGGCCGGGCATGCGGCCAGCGACCGGGTGGATCGCGTACCTCACCTCCACGCCTTCTTTCTTCAGCATATCCGCCATTTCGCGCACGCTATGCTGGGCTTGAGCGACCGCCATGCCGTAGCCGGGCACGATGATCACCTTGCTGGCGTTCTTCATGATGAAGGCCGCATCATCGGCGCTGCCTTGCTTGACCGGGCGCGTTTCCACATGGCCGGCCGCGCCCCCGCCATCGGCGGCGCCTAAAGCCGCCGAGGATCACGGAGATGAAGCTGCGGTTCATGCCCTTGCACATGATGTAGGACAGGATTGCGCCGGATGAGCCGACGAGCGCGCCGGTGATGATCAGCGCGATGTTTTCCAGCGTGAAGCCAAGCGCGGCGGCGGCCCAGCCGGAATACGAATTCAGCATCGAGACGACCACCGGCATATCCGCCCCGCCGATCGGGATGATGAGTGTCACGCCAATGATCAGCGCCAGGATGGCGATGGCCCAGAAATGCCAATCCACCGTGCCTTGCGCCTGAATGGTCATCACCACGAGCGCGACGATGGCGAGCGCAAGGCCGATATTGATGAGATGCCGCGCCGGCAGAATGATCGGCGCGCCGCTCATATTGCCATTGAGCTTGGCGAAGGCGATCACCGAGCCCGAGAACGTGATCGCGCCGATCGCGGTGCCGAGCGCGAGCTCGATCAGCGAACTCATCTTCACCCCGCCTTCGGGCGTGGCGATGTGGAAGCTCTCTGGCGCATAGAACGCCGCGCACGCAACCGCCACGGCGGCAAGGCCGACGAGCGAGTGGAACGCGGCCACAAGCTGCGGCATCGCCGTCATTTTGATCTGCCGCGCGATCAGCGCGCCAATCCCGCCGCCAATGGCGACGCCGCCGATGATGATGCCAAGCGTAACGCCATCGAGCTCAACCAAGAGCAGCGTGACGCCGATCGCCAGCGCCATGCCCAGCATGCCGAACGTGTTGCCTTGCCGGCTCGTCTCGGGGCTCGAAAGCCCGCGCAGCGCCAGGATGAACAGCACCCCGGACACCAGATACAGCAAAGCTGCGAGATCAGCGTTCATGTCAGCCCCTTAGCGGCCAAAGCGGCGCCAGCGCGCCCAGCCCGATAACAACGTCGCCAACGGCGCGGCGAAGAAAAGAATGGCGCCCACCCAGCCCGGCAGATCCTTTTCGATCCAGCCAAGAAAGGCGAGCACGTTGCCGACGACCGGCACGAAAGCGAGAAAGAAGCCGAGCACCGCGGAAGGAAACGCGCCCCAATCGAACGCCTCCTGCACCCACTCGACCACGAAATAGATTTGCAGAACGCACAGCCCCACCCAGATCAGCGCCAGCGCGCAGCCCATGCCGGCGCAGCCTGTCATCTGGATTTGGAAGCGGCGCATTTCCTCGCGCGCGCGGGCGCGATCATAGGTTTGCGCCAAGGGCGGCTCGGGCGCCTCCGCCAGCGCGCGCAAAGCGCGCCCCGCGCCTGCGCGCATGTCGTCGTCATTGGTGGAAAGCCCATCGGCGCGCTGGGCTTCTTCGTCGAAGGCTTCGACCGTCGGATAAAAATCCGCGATCGCTCGCGGGCCGCTGGCATTGCTGCGCACGCCCTCGAGAAAACGCCGCGCGAACGCCTCCGGCGAGAGGCGGCCATCGAGATACGCCTCGATCAGCGCGCGCCAGTCAGCAACATTCATTGCTCAATCCTGGAGACGATCCCGGATCGCGCCATGCGCGTCCGGGATGAGTTCGGGCGCAGGCCCAAACTCACTTCTTCTCTTTCTTCTTATACATCGCCAGCATGCGCTGGGTGACGAGGAAGCCGCCGAATATGTTGACAGCCGCCAACGCTGCGGCGAGCCCGCCCGCGCCTTTGGCCACCCAGCCGCCATCCACCTGCGCGGAAGCGGCCGCAGCGATCAAAGCGCCCACGATGATCACCGATGAAATCGCATTGGTGACAGCCATCAGCGGCGTGTGCAGCGCCGGCGTCACCGACCACACGACGTAATAGCCGACGAAAATCGCCAGCACGAAGATGGCCAGATAAAAGACGAATGGATCGACCATAGACGCTTGCTCCCTCGCAACGGGGCTTAAGCGAACAGGCGAAACTGTCAACCGTAACGGGTTCAGCCTCCGAAACGATCCCGGCAGGTTTGGGCGGCGGCCTCGCGGCGCGCGCGCGGGCGCCCCGCCCAATAGGTGCGCGCGGCGCTGGCGGCGTAGCGGCCCGTCATGCCCTGGAGGCCCGGCTCGGTGGAGAGGCGCGTAAGGATCGTGGTGAGCAGATCATGCCAATCGCCGCCCGCGCCTTCGGGATGGGTGAGCGGATTGAGCCCGGCATGGGCGGAAACAATGCCGGCGCATTCGGCCAAATCCCCGCCTTGCTCGGTGATGTCGTCATAGGCGGGGCGATATTGGGCTTGGGCGGGCGCGGCGATGCTCAACACAAGCGCAAACAGCGCGATCTTCAACCACCCATCCCCGGGGCGGCGCGCACGCGGCGAGCCCGGGGCCCATATCCGCGACCGATTGAGATGATGGCCGCCGGACTTGCGCTGCGCGCAATCCGGGGATGGGTGAAAGAGATGGCGAACGCACAACAAAGCCTGATCCATCATGCGCGCATCCTCTTCCGCTCAGCTCGACTCGTAGGTCGCATCCGCGCGGACGATGAGGCCCGCTTCATCGATCTCATGCACTTCCGCCGAACGCTCGCCACGATGATTGCGATAAATCAACGTGTGCCCGCGCGCGCCGACGAACAGCGCTTCGGGAGTAAAGGTGAGTTGCGGCGCCCGCTCAAGCGCGCGCTGCACATAAGAGCGCAGCATCGGCTTGCCGAGGATCACCCCATCGGCGGAAAAACCAAGCGCCATGATGTAGGGCGAGGAAAACTCGATATCGTCAGCATAGAGCGCGACGATGGCCTCGACGTCCCGCTTGTTCCAGGCTTCGTAATAGCGGGCGGCGAATTCATGATCGTTCATGGGCGAACCTCTTGGAGCGCCAGGATGTTCACGCCGCGCTCGCCGGGGCAAAGTGGGGGTGGATCAACACCCCGCCTTTGGAGAGCATGGCGCCCTTGATGATCTCATCATCCCATGCTGGCGCAAACGCTTTGCTTTCTTTGTCCGTCAGCAGCGGCAACAGCGCGAGCAGGTTCTTGGCGTAGAGCGACGATGAATCGGCGGCCAGGCGCGCGGGCAGATTGGTGAAGCCCATGATCTTCACGCCATTCACCTCGACCAAGTCGTCCGGCTTGGAGAGCGGGCAATTGCCGCCTTGGGCCACGGCAAGATCAATGATCACCGAACCAGGGCGCATGCTCTTGGCTTGCGCTTCGGTGACAAGCACGGGCGCTGGCCGGCCTGGGATCAAAGCCGTGGTGATGACGATATCCTGCTTGGCGATATGGGCCGTCACCAATTCGGCTTGTTTGGCTTGATATTCCGCGCTCATCGCTTTCGCGTAGCCGGCGGCGGTTTCGGCCTGTTTGAACTCTTCGTCCTCCACCGCGACGAACTTGCCGCCGAGCGAGGCGACTTGTTCTTTGGTGGCGGGGCGCACGTCCGTCGCGCTGACCACCGCGCCCAAACGGCGCGCGGTGGCGATAGCCTGAAGTCCCGCAACGCCGACGCCCATGATGAACACTTTAGCGGCGGCCACCGTGCCGGCGGCGGTCATCATCATTGGGAAGGCGCGGCCATAAAGGTTGGCTGCTTCCAGCACGGCGCGATAGCCGGCGAGGTTGGCTTGGCTCGAGAGCGCATCCATCGATTGCGCGCGGGAAATGCGCGGGATGAATTCCATCGCCAGCGCATCGATCTTGGCTTTCGCCAAGGCCTCGACCACGCCGCGATCGCCATACGGCTCAAGCAGCGCGGCAAAGCCAGCGCCCGGCTTGATCGCGGCGATTTCCGCATCCGTGGGCCGGCGCACTTTGACGACAAGATCGGCCGCGCCGATCCCGCCATCGGCGCTGATCTCGGCGCCTGCGTCTTTGTATTGCTGATCAGGCGCGCTGGCGGCCTCGCCGGCGCCAGCTTGGACCGTCACGGAATGGCCAAGGCCGACGATCTTCTTGACCGTTTCTGGCGTGGCCGCGACGCGCGTTTCCCCGGACGCGCTCTCCTTCAGGACCGCGATCTTCACGCGATCAGCCCATCATGCCGGCGAGTGCGGGCACAATCATGCCGCCCACGCCCAGAAGCACCCAGGTCGCCACTTGCACGGCCCAATACACGGCCGGCATCTTGAAGATGAGGCCCGCTGCGACGCCGAGCGCGACAAAAGCGAAAAAAGCCCGGCCACCAGCCGAGGCCGATCGCAAACGACAGCACCAATAGCGCGACCGTTTGGATGATGAGGCCGCTCGTCCAGACCGAGGTGGCGATAAAGCCGTCAAAAGTTTCCTTCTGGTCGCGGATGTCCATATCGCCGCGCGCGCCGCTCTGCGCCATGCCTCATTCTCCCTGCTGGCCGAAGCCGGGGTGTAGACCGCGCCGGCCCGGCGAACAAGCGGGCCCGACGCCGCGCCCCCAGACCGGGCCAAAACGGGGCGGGTTCAGAATTGGACGGTTGACGCGCTGGCGGCGCGGACGTCCCGATCCGTCACCGCCAGGAAGGTGACCTCCGAGGCTTCCAGCCGCGCCGCCGTCAGCACGCCCGAGGCGTAGGCGCCGGTATCCACCCCCACCCGTCGGCGATCCGCATAGGGTTCATCGACCGGGGTGTGGCCGTGCACCACGCGCCGCCGCCCCAGCATCCGCCGGCTTTTGAGGAACTTGGCGCGGATCCAGAACAAATCCTGATCCGTTTGCCGGGCCAGCGGCCGGGAGGGATCAATCCCGGCATGGGCGAACACATAATCGCCGATGGCGATATAACGCTCAAGATCGCCCAGGAATTTGAAGTGCGCGGGCGGAATTTTCTCCCGCAGCGCCGCCGCCGCCGCCAGCCAATCTGCTTCGCTGGATTGCAGCGGCGAGGGCGGCTGCACGCCGTAAGAGAGGAAAGTCTCCGCCCCGCCATGGGTGATCCAGGCCCGATTGACGACGGGCGCCTCCAAAAACGCCAGCATCCCCTGCTCATGATTGCCTTTGAGATAGCGGCGCTCAAATCCGGCCGGACGGCTCTCGGTCAGCAAATCCAGCACCCGCGCGCTCGCGCCCGCGATCCACATAATCGCCCAGGAAAATCACCACCGGCTCCCCGGCGGGGCGCAAATCCTCGATCGCACGCGCCTCCAGGCGCTGGATCAAGAGCTCCAGCAGATCGGCGCGGCCGTGAATATCACCAACGGCGTAACGCACGCGCCCGTCCGGAAAAGTCGCGGGCGGTGGCGGCCTCAGCCCGAACATCCCCAGCAAATCCATGACGTTAAGCCTTAGGCTTGCGTTTGCGCGCTGGCAATGGTGAACGGCAGGGTAGAACTGGCGACGGCGCACCACAGCAGCATGAGCACTGCCCCCTTGTCTCGGTCATCATGGCCAACCTCAACGGCGCGGCCCACATCGCCGCGGCGGTGCGCTCAGTGCTGAACCAACGCCTCGCCGATCTTGAACTCATCATCGCCGATGACGGCTCCAGCGACGACAGCCTGGCGCGCGCGAAAGCAGCGGCCGCCGGCGATGCGCGCCTTGTCGTGATGACAAGCAGCGCGCAAAGAACCGGGCCCGCCGCGGCGCGGAACCGGGCGCTGGCCGTTGCGCGCGGGGGAATGGATCGCCGTCGTCGATAATGACGATCTCATTCACCCCGATCGGCTGGCGCAACTGCTCAAGAGCGCGGTGCGCGACGGCGCCGACATCGTGGCCGACGATCTCTTAGTGTTCTACGACGATGGCGCAGCGCGCGCGCACGCTTATCTCAACTGGGACGCCCCGCGCTGGATCAGCGCCGCCGCCTATGAGCGCAGCAATCGCACGCTCAATGCCGGCCCCTCGCTTGGCTATCTCAAACCCGTGTTCAAACGCAGCCTTGGCGCGATCTATGATGAGAGCCTGCGCATCGGCGAGGACAGCCACCTCATTGTGCGGCTTCTGCTCAAGGGCGCGCGCATGCGCGTCTATCCTGGCCCCGGCTATTTCTACCGCAAGCACGCCGCTTCGATCTCGCATCGGCTCTCGGCGCCGCCCCTGGACGCGCTGATCGCGGCCTACGACCAATTGGACGGAGGCAAAGACGCCGCGCTTGGCCTCGCACTCGCCGAGCAGCGCGCGGCGTTGAAGGACGCGCGCATTTGTCGATCTCGTCGGCGCGCTCAAGGCCAAGAATATCGGCGCGGCGATGGCTGTTGCGTTGAAACGCCCGGCGGCGACGCTGCTGTTGCGTGATGCGGTGAAGGCGCGGCTTTTGCCGAAACCGCGCCGCATCGCGCGGCAGGGCCCGCGCATTACCTTGCTTTCGCGCCAGCGCATCGTCCGCGCCGCCAATGGCAGCTCCGCTTATGTGCTGGCGATGAGCGCCGCACTGAAAGAAGCGGGCTACAAAGTCGATTATATCGGCGTTTCGCCCAAGATTTTTGGGCGCTGGGCGGTGCTGCGGCTAGGGCCCGAACTGGCGGCGTTCGATCGCTACATCGTGCATGGCGGGGTTAGGTTCGGCAATTTTGTGTTGGCGCGCGATCCGCGCGTGTGGCTCGCTTCGGGGCTGGCGGTGCTCGAACAAGGCCTGAGCAAGCTGGGCCTATCCTCGGGACGGTCAAAAACAGCGGAATACGCCCAAGGCGCATCCGCAACGCCAGCTGATCAGATTTTCACAGCGCGCAACGCCGCGCCGGATGCTGCGGCCGTGTTGTGTGACTACGCTTATCTCGCGCCCATGGCGCCATATGCGCTCACCCAGGCGCCATGTGCGATCATTATGCACGACCTCATCTCCGCACGGGTGGCAAACGCAAAGGAAGCGCTCACGCAGAAGGTCACTCAAATGAGCGCGGATGAGGAGTTCGCATTGCTTGGCATGGGCGACGCGGTGCTGTCGATCCAGGCTGACGAGGGCCGACGCGTCGCGGCTGCGTTGCCTGGCCGGCGTATTCTCGCCACGCCTCATGCCGCATCCGCCGTGACATCGCCGCAGCCGGGCGAAGATGACACGCTGCTGTTTGTCGGCTCTGACACCGCGCCGAACATCGTGGGGCTAAAATGGTTTTTTGAGACCGTTTGGCCGCTGGTGCGGGCGGCGCGGCCGCAGGCTCGGCTAAAAGTGGCGGGCTCAGTCGCACGCGGGGTTGGCGCCGCGCCCGAAGGCGTGAGCATGCTCGGCGTGGTCGATGACCTAACACAGCTCTATGCCGAAGCAGGCATCGTGATCTCGCCGCTTTTTACTGGCTCGGGGCTCAAGATTAAGCTGGTCGAGGCGATTGCCGCGGGCAAGGCGATCGTCGCCTCCAGCGTGACGCTGCAAGGGGGTTGAAGATCTCCTCGCCCACGCCATCATGCGCGCCGACACGTCAAAGGATTTCGCCGCAGCCATCCTCGCGCTCACAAATGATCAGGCCAAGCGCATTGCGCTGGGCCAAACCGCGCTGAGATCAGCCAGCCAGCATTTTTCGGCGCAAACTGCGTTCTCGCCCCTTATTGAGTACTTGCGCCAAGAAGCCGCCCGCTAAAGCGCCCACCATCGGACTCATGGCGAATCTGACGCCTGTTGCTTTAACGCGCGCCATAGATGCGCAGATCGGAAACACCGAACGCCTTCGCCAAAACGCCCGCATGTAGCGCGGCGCGAATCCAGGAACGACGCCATTTGACGCCGTCAAAAGCCGTCGCCGCAACAAGCACGCTATAGAGCGACTTGGCGGCTGCTGGAGCCGCAATGGCGAGCGGCCAGACGCCGTTGGCGCGCAGCACGCGCGCGTGCGTCTGCCCTGAACGGAAGGCTCGGCGCACAAGCCAATCAAGGTTGGCGCGCGCAAGCGGCGTCGTTTCGTACACAAGCGCGGCTTCACAATAGTCAAGCCGCGCGCCCGCCTTGAAGAGCTCGGCGAAGAAAAATGTGTCCTCCCCGCCGGTTTTGCCGAGAGCAAGCCCGAAACGCCGATCGCCAATAACGGCGCGTCGCATGAGCGCGTTGCCAGAATAGCCGGTTTCAATCGCACCGCTGGCGCGCACCACAGGCTGAGAGGAATGGAAGTCGCCCTCAACGACCCAGGCCGGCGCATTGGGTTCATAGACAGCTTTCACAGGCCCAAAAACCACATCCGCGTTCGATTGGCGCTGATGATCAACCAGACACGCAAGCCATTGCGGCGGCGCGATCTCATCATCGTCGATGAATGCGACGAGGTCGGCCGTGCTGGTTTCAAGACACGCATTCCGCGCAATCGATATATTGCGTGCTGGCGCGTGCACATAGGTGATGCGTAGGTCCAGTTCGTGCTCGGCGCGGTGCGCTATGGCCTGGGCGCTGGGTTCATCGTCGTTATCGGCGACGATGACGCGGAACGAAGGCCCCCTCCTGCCCCTTGAGCGACAGCAGCGTCTCCCATAGACACGGACGACGAAAAGTGCAGACGCAGACGTCGACGTCAGCTCCCGAACCCGACTGCAAAACCCGTCCCCTTTTAGCTTGGGCATTGTTCAACGAGACATGGGCGTCGCCGGCACGCCCCGCACACGATGAAGCTCAAATTACCGGAAATTTATTGATTTTCCTATAGCGCGGGCCATGACCCGCAAGCCGCCCGAGGGGCGGCTTTAAAAGAAATCGATGATGATCAAGCAGATGGACTATCTTGCGCTCGTCGTCGGCAGCGATCGGCAGCTCACACAGATGCAGATCAATGAGCCGCGCGCAGCCGTTTACCTGCATCCGCGCCCTGACGCACAAAGGGTTCACCCGCCTGCCAAGGCAGGAACGTCGCGCTCTGGCGTCTGCGGCCAGGCCGGCCTGAGCAGCGCCGCGCGATGACCGCGATTGACGTCCTCATCCCCGCGTTTAACGCTGCGGGCACACTGGATGACTCGCTTGCGAGCATCACCGCGCAGAGCGTTGAAGACATCCGCGTCTTGGTTGTGGATGACGGCTCCACGGATTCGACCCCAGAAAAGCTTGCCGCCTGGGTCGCGCGCGATCCGCGCGTGACGGTCCTGCGTAAGGAAAATGGCGGCATCGTCTCAGCGCTTAATTACGGGCTCGCCCAGTGCACGGCGGATTTCATCGCCCGTTTCGACGCCGACGACATCGCCTACCCGCATCGCCTCGCACGTCAACTCGCATTTCTGCGCGCGCATCCAGAGCATGCGGCCGTGGGCTGCGACGTCGATCATATCGATGAGCATGGCGCCCCACTCGCAGGCCTGCCCCATCCTGGCCCCGCCGAAGACGCCGATCCGCACGCTATTCCCGCGCGCGAGCCCTATCTAATCCATCCGTTCGCGATGATCCGTCGCGATGCGATGGTTGATCTCGGCGGCTATCGCTACGTTCCCAATTCAGAGGACAGCGACCTCTATTGGCGCCTGGAAGAGCGCGGGCGGCTGCACAATTTGCCCGAACGCCTCGGCCAGTATCGGGTGCATCAGGCCAGCATCTCCAGCGCTTCGGCGCTGAGCGGCCGGGTCATGGCGGTTGGCTCTCAATTGGGGGCGTTGTCGGCGTCACGACGGCGCGCGGGCGCGACCGATCTCAATTTCGCCGAAACCGACGCGCCGCAGCTAAAGGCCGCCCAAACCCTGCCAGCGATGATTGCGCTCATCGCCCCGCGCCTGACGGATGCGGAAACCAAGCGCTTGCGCCTTGCTGCTGGGATCAAATTGCTCGAACTCGCGCACTATCGCCCCTATGAGATCGACGCGAGCGACGCCGCCTTCATACGCGCGGCGCTGGGCGAATGGGACATCGCCACCCCCGAAAATCGCGGCCACATCCGCTGGCACGTCGTGCGCACCGCCGCCCGTCTCATCCGCAAGGGGCGGATCGATGAGGCGCTGGGGTTGACGCCGCCGGCCTTCCTGTCCCGCACGCTGATACGCACCCTACTCGGCTGAGCGCGCGATCGCCTCAGCGCTCTGGCTTGACCGCTTCGAGCGCGAAAGCCTCGATCGCGTCGTTTTCGGCGCCCATAAAGGCGGGATGACCTTCAGCGCCAATAAACGCGGGGTTTGAAGGCGCCCCCGCGCGGCTTTCGCTGATGTCCTTGAAGCCGGCCTCGTCAAGCACGGCACGCAAGCGCGCCACGCTGTAAATATGGCGATGCCCGTATTCGTAGAAAATGTAGTTCAGCGCATCGGACGGCTCGATCGACGGGCGCTTATGCAATTGCGCCACGAAATCGAGATAGCGCCGCTCAGCGTCGTTGGGGGCCTGCACGCACATGCGCGCCAACCCTTCAAGATCGGGCGTGATCACGCGGATGACGCCGCCTGGCTTAAGCACCCGAAACGCCTCTTTCAGCAAGAACACACCGCCCTCAGCCGGGACATGCTCGATCAAATGCTCGCAAAGAATGGCGTCAATTGAAGCGTCCGGCAGCGGAAACGGGCGCAGCGCATTCATGAAGGTTTTACCGTGCCGACCGCCCTCAAGATCGACATTGAGCCAGCCAGGCAGCACGTTATGCCCGCACCCCAGATTCAGCCGGCGTGCGTCCGATTGCGCCAAATAGGCCGCGATTTGCGACCGCGCCATGACCCGGCCGTAAACGGTCTTGGCCACGGCCTTGAGCCGAGAGATCGCCATGTTGTCCGCCCCTTATTGCCTGCAGCCACCGCGCCGCGCCGTTCGGCGAGGCGGCTGCACATTAATCTCTCCGCCCCTGAGGCGCATCGCAAGCGCACCCTTTGCCCGGCTACGACACCGCCGCGTTGAGTCCGCCGCCGGCCCGCGAACTTGAAAAAAAAGCGCCAAGCCTCCATCAATTGGCTTCGGTGAAACAGGATAAGCCAAGCGCCGTACACCACAGCGCCGACCGCCATGCTGATGACGAGGGTCAATATGCTGTTTTCGATTGGCAGAAAATGCTTAAGCGCGAGCACGGCCGACGCCATTGCCGCGATGCCGGAATACCCCGGCGCCAACGCCTTAGCGAACTCAAGATAACGCCCTTGGAACATGCGAATTTGAACGAATGTCGCCACCAGGCCGAGCGCGCCGCTGGCTACAAAGCTCACCCATAGCGCCGCGACCGCTCCATAGGCAGACGCCAGCCAGATCGCCGGGATGTAGCAAATGACGCCAATCAGCGAGAACTTTAGTGACAGATCGCTGCGATCGAGACCGGTGAAAACCAGGTTGGCGAAATACCCCACCGGAATGAAAAGGCCATGCAATGCGATGACGACAAGGATGTCATCAGCATCATGATAACGCGCATCAAGCAGCAGCACGACAAGCTCGTGCGCGACCAGGCTTAGCCCCACAAATGCAGGCAGCGCCACCAAAGCCGTCAATTGCGAAAGCCGCAAAAACAACCGCCAGCTCTCGCCCATGTCCGAGCGCAGCACCGACAATACAGGCACCCAAAGCGCCTGGATCGGTGTCGTGACAGGGCCATGCAGAAGGTTTTCAAACCGCCGCGCCACAATCACAAGGCCCAGCGCCTCGACCCCCGCCCGAAAGCCGACAGCCGCGTGCACAACGGAGGTTTGCAACGACGAGAGGATGGAAGTCGCCCAGAGCTGGAGGCTGCGGCGTAAGAAGCCGCCGACACTTGCGGTGTCGAATGTCCATTGCGGGATCCAACGCGTGAACGCGAACATGACCACCAGCGTCACCACGGAGGTAACGAGGCGTTGCGCGACAAGCGCCCACTCCACTGCAGGACTGAAGGCGACCGCCAAGCCAGCAGCGCCGCCGAACAATGTGCCGACAATTGAACGGATCGCTGAAGCGCGGAATTGTAAATTCCGCATGATCAGCGCGTCCATGATGATGATCGGCGGCGTAAACAGGAGCGTGATCGCCAGCGCGGGCAGAACGTGGCTCAGCGAGGCCTCGCCGAAGGCGTCCGCCATCAGCCCTGCGCACGCAATTGAGATAACAACCAGCGCGACAACCACGCCCATGAGGCTGAAAAACGCGGTCGAAAGCGCGCGCTGCGAATAATCGCGGCGCTGGATCAACGCATCCATCGCCGCCCATCGCCCCTGAAACCCGAACAGGTCGACAATGGTGGCCGCGATCGCAAACACGCCGTAGATCGTCGGCGTCACAGCCCGCGACAAAAGCAGGAAAATCGCGATCCCCGCCCCTTGCGAGATAAGAAAGTTCAGCAGATTCCAGAGAAACCCCTGCCGAACGGCCTTGTTGACCGAAACATTCTCCCTCTTGCCTGATGCAGATTCAGTCATTGATGCGCCTGATACCAACTTAACTAAGAGACATCTCAAATCGGCGCATAAGAGCCGTTAAGACAGCCGGGAAACTCCGCCCGCCTTGCTCAAATTTTACGCTATGATCATCATGGCGCACCGTGCTTGAGGCGCTGCTTTGGGCGCCTCATCCCCGGTTTTGGCGAAAACGCAAAAAGTAGGCCAACCCGACCCTGGCCCGCAGCCGCTCTAACGCGCAGGGCCCCGCCAAATTGCGGGGTATCAACTAGCCGCTCAGCCGCCGTCCAGCAACGCAAGAATACGCGCCCGGAAGGCGTCCGGCGCCGCAAACGGCGCTTCGCAATGGCCAGCGCCCTCAACCACCCACAAGGATGCGCCGTCCCCGGCCTGCGCGGCCAGGGCTTGCCCGTGCGTGGCCGGTGCGGTCAACGCATCCTGGTCGCCATAGGCAAGCATGACAGGACGAGGGGCAATGCGCCCCACCGCGTCCGCCGACCCCTCATAGTCCCGCAGGCCCAGCCGCGCGCGCGTGAGCGCTAAGACGGCTCGCCCCCAGATCGCCGTCGCCCACGGCGCGGACACGCCAAACTTGGCCAAGCGTTTGTCGGCGATCTCGGCCACGAACCGGTCGAAATAGGCAATGGGGCTATCAGCGAACACTCCATCGATCGACGTATCTCTCGCTGCGGCGAGGATCGACGCCGAGGCCCCAAGCGAGCAGCCGATCAGCACCACCCTCTCATAGCCGCGCCGCCGCATCTCCGCCGCTGCGGCCGCCACATCTTCCGCCTCACGCATCCCAATCGTGGTGCCGCGGCCCGAGCCCGCGCTCAAACCGTTCTCGCGCAGATCGATCGCCACGACGCCCGCGCCCAACTCGTGCAGCAGCGGCATGAACCCCATCACCGCCGCACGGTCGCCGCCGCGGCCATGCACCAGCACCGCCGCCACGCGCTTGGCGTCCTCCGGCGCGGGCACAAGCCAGGCGCGGATGACCTCCTGGCTTGGCGCGGCGAAGGAGATATCCTCGTATTCCAGCCCAAGTTCGCTTCGCGGCGTCCGCGTATAGCTGAACGTGCGCGGATCGGGCTGGCGATACCCAGGAGGATTGGTGAGCGCCATCGACTCGAGCCAAACGGCCAAACAAAGCAATGCGATCGTCGCCAGCACAACAACGAGCGCAATCACGGGAAAAAGCGGAGCCAGACGCGCGATCATCGCATCTCGCGCTGAGCCGCCGGCGCCTGCTCTGCAACGTCAAGGCGACGACGCAAATCCTCGACCAGCGTGTCCAGCGATTTCTTTTTGTTCAGCAGCCCGTGATCGGCGTCGAGCATCACCACATCCGCATTGCCGCTGAACACATCGTCCCATCCGAGCAACGGCCCTGCACGGAGGAAAAGCGCCTCTGCCTGCATCGCGCGATAGAGCACGATGTCGCCATCGTAGGGTTGCGGCTTGTACTTATTTTGGGCGCGCATGTAGGCGGCCGAGCACAAATCAGAGAGCGCCTCAAGGTGCGTCGTGCGCTCACCCGTGGTGATCTCACGCCAGCGCTGCAACAACATGCTGCGCAGCGGCCGCAGACTTTTGAGCGGCCACCCCAGGAGATAGGAAGGGCTCATCTTGGTGGCGAATTTGAGCTTGTCGGCAAAGCTCATCGGCACGGTCGCCCTGGGCGCCAAGGTGTCAAGCATGCCCAAAAGCTCGACCTCGCGCCCGCTGCGGCGAATGATTTGCGCCATTTCAAACGCGATCACGCCGCCGCCGGAATAGCCAATGATCCGATAAGGCCCGATCGGATCGATCGTAAAGATGTGGCGCACATAGAGCGCCGCCATTTCCTCAATGGATTCCAGGAACGGCAAAGTGCCGTCTATGCCCTGCGCCTCAACGCCATATACCGGCATGTCCGTGCGCAACTCATCCGCCAACGGCTTGAGCCACACCACGTTTCCAAGCCAGCCATGGATCAGGAACACGGGGCGCTGGCCGGAAAGCTTCTGCCCGCCCATAGGCACAAGCGGCGTCCATTTTGAGCGGCGCGGCAGCGGCGTCACATTGGACGCCGGCGCAGGCGCCGCTTGCGCGGCAGAAGCTGGCGCTTGCGCCGCGACCTCCTTCGGCGCCGGCGCTGGCGCTTGCTCTTGCTGCTTCTGAGGCATGTTGGCGCGCACCAAAGTCGCCAGCCCGCGTATCGTCGGCTCGTGCAGCAGCGCGCTCAACGAAAGCTCGGCGCCCAATTCACGCCGGATGCGCGCAAACAGGCGCACGCCTGCGAGCGAGCCGCCGCCATAGGACAAGAACTCAGCATCCGGGCCAAGGTCATCGACGCCAAGAATATCGGCGCACATCTCGGCCACGCGCTTTTCGACCTCATCCACCCAATCGGCGCTCGACACCGCGCTTTCGGCTGCGGCGCGCGGTTTAGCCACGGCCGTCGCGCCCGAGGCGGCGCGGGTGATCGCAATATCAACAGGCGAGACAACCAGCGCGCGCGCGCTGCTTGCGAACAAGTGCGCCATCACCTTATCGGCCTCGTCCGCACGGATGCCCGCTGCGAGCATCCGCTCAGCCACGCTGGCGTCGGCGCGCAAGGGCGCGGCAAACGCCGCAGCCGCCGCATCAAACACGATACGCCGATACGCCGCCCCGCGGATTTCTTGCGATCACAGCGCCTGAGGCGTCGCTGATATCAACGTCAAACACCGCATCAACAGCATCAGGCGCCGACACCATGCGCGCGCGCGCGTAAAGCTCTGCCGGCAGCGCGCTAAACAGGCGCACAGCCTCCATCGAAACCGGCGCGTAGACCCCGCCATCGCCGTCTGCATCAATCAGGAAGAGCCCTGTCGCCGCCGCCGTATCGAGCAAGGCCGGGTGGGCACGGAAGGTCCGCACGTCATCGGCAAATTCTTTGCTCAAGGCGAACTCAGCCGAGACCACACCTTCACCCCGCGCAGCAACGCGCACGTTGCGCCAGCGCGGCCCAAAATCGACGCCGCGATCGGCGATCAAAAGGCGTTCAGCTGTAATCGTTTGCTCGGCCTGCACCGGCTCAATCGGCGCGGGCGCGGCGGTAAAAGCGCCAATCTGCGCCTCGAAGTGCAGCTGCCACTCCTCAGCAGCGTTGGCGCGGCTCTCGACCTCGATGCGATAGCCATCATCTGCAAGCGGGCTCAACGTCACGCGCGCCTGGCGTGAGCGGCCTTCACTCACGATCAGCGGCGAAAGGAAATTCAGATGACGCAGCGCAACCGAAGCGCCGAGCCCGCCGCGCAACGCAGCTGCATTGGCGATCTCAATATAGGCCGTACCCGGCAACACCGCGAAGCCGTCGATCCTGTGCTCAGCCAGCACCCAGAGGCGCTCAGCCGCATAAGTGGCCGAGAAGCGGATCACGCCGTCTTCATCATCAGTGCGCACGCCGAGCAGCGGATGCGCATGCGGATCGGCCGCGCCACTGGCTGCGGCGTCCACCACGCGCTTTGCCATTCCGATATCGGCCCACATCCCCCAGGCGATGCTCAAACCGTCGCTGCGCGCCGCAGCGATCGATCGAGTGCGCGGTTGGCGGCGATGTAATCGCTTTGCCCAGGCGCTTCGAGCAGCACGCTGGTTGAAGAAAACACCGCGAACACATCCACTGCGCCATCAGGGATAAGCTCATTGAGCACGCGCGCGCCATCGACCTTCGGCGAAAGCACGTTGTGCGCATCCGCCAAATCCTTCGCAGCAATCGGCGCATCATCGATCGCGCCCGCTGCGTGGAAAACACCCGTTGAGCGCGCCAAAGCGCTCCCGCGCGAGTTCCAGCACGGCGCGCATGGCGCCAGCGTCGGTCACGTCAGCCGAGACAGGCAGAACCTCCGCGCCAAGCGCTTCCAGTTCAAGCCACGCCCGCGCCCGCGCCACATCGGTTGGCGCACCATACCCTTCAGCCGCATGCGCCCATTGCTCGCGCGCCAGCACCGGGCCGCGCCCAAGCAGCACAAGCCGCGCGCGCGCCGACGATGCAAGATAGCGCGCCAGTTGATGGCCAATGCCGCCCATGCCGCCGCTGATCAGGTAGACGCCCTCTTCGCGCGGCGCAAAACGCGGCTTGGCGCCCGCCAGCGGCTTCAGCGTTTCGACCAAACGCTCGTCACCGCGCCAGGCGACGATCGGCGGGTCCTCCCAAGCCTGAAGCTCCGCAAGCACGCGCGCCGCAGCGCCTTCGCCCGCGTCATCCAGATCAAGCACGCGCGCGCGCACGCCCGGCGATTCTGCGGCCAGCGCTCGCACTGGGCCAATCGTCAGCGCCTGCAACGGATTGCGCGGCGGCAGCGCCCCTGCCGGCAGCGCGCTTTCAGTCACAGCGAGCAGACGCACGCCATCTTCCCACCCACGCACTTGCATGGCTTTGGCGAGATTGAACGTCGCGTCGAACACCGCGTTGGCGTTATCGCGCGCGGCTGTACGCGGCCACAGATACAGCAAAGCGACAGGCGGCAGCGCGTCATTAGACACCGCATCGATCAGCGCGCCGAAATCATCTCCCGACGCCGGGTTGAGGGTGTATTGATCCTCGCCCGTGCAAGCGAAACGCTCTCCTTGCGCCACCAGCACGCAGCGCATCCGGCGCGCCTCAAGCTCTGCAACGATTTGCTGCGACAATGGCGAGCCATCGGTGAAGACAATATGCGGGCCCTCGATGGCGGCGGCCCCTGCAGAAGGCGCCCGCTCCCACACCCGCTCGTCAAACCAATCCTTGATATCGGCGCGGCGCAACACCGCCACAGCCTCCGGCTCGGCGGCGGCGAGACCCCGGCCAGGCTCAATCCAGTGGCGTTTGCGCTCGAACGCATAGGTCGGCAGCGAGATGCGGTTATAGCGGCCAGGTTCGCGCGCACGCGAGAAATCGATCGGCGCGCCATGCGCCCAGAGCTGACCCAGGGCTTCATACGCGAACACTTCATCGTCCTGCGCCTCTTTGGGCGCTGGCGTTGAGGCGATCACCGCGAGCGGATCGTGTGCGCCATCGGCCAAGCTGGCGAGCGCAGACAAAGATTGGCCGGGGCCGACTTCAAGCAGAATCGTGTGCGGTTCGGCCAGCGCCGCGCGCAGGCCATCCGCGAAACGCACCGCATGACGCAGGTGCCTCACCCAATAATCGGCGTTCGTCACCTCGCCCGGCGCGGCGATGCGGCCCGAAAGGTTGCTGATGAACGGCAGCTTCGGCTCACTGAAGCGCACTGTATCGAGGAACGCACGGAAGCGCGGCAGGGCGTCATCCAGCATGCGCGAGTGCGCGGCGACGCGAATGCGGATGGTGGCGTGCTCGATGCCGGCTTCATCCAAACGCGCCGCAAATGCCGCGAGCGGCGCTTTCGCGCCGGAAACAACCGTGAGCTCCGGCCCGTTCACAACCGCAAGATCAAGCTCATCGCCCATCAGCGCGCGCACGTTCGCCTCTGAGGTTTTCACGCTCAGCATGCCGCCTGCAGGCGCGCTTTCAAAAATCTCCCCGCGCAGCGCAACGACGCCAAGCGCGTCCTTCAGCGTCATCACGCCAGCGAGCACGGCCGCGACGTATTCGCCAGCGCTGTGACCGATAGCGACCGCTGGCTCCACGCCCCAATTGGCCCAGAGCTTGCCCAAGCCATACTCAACAACAAATACCGAAAGCAGCGAGAACATCGGCTGTTCGAGCACCAGCCGAGCCGCTTCAGGATCGGCCGCCTCGAACATGTGCTTGCGCAAATCGGCCGGCGCCTGAGCAGGCATGCTGGCGAAGCATTCTTCGACCGCCGCGCGGAAGATCGGGTTTGCTTCGTAAAGCTTGCGCGCCGCGTTCGGATATTGCGCGCCTCCGCCTGGGAACATGAAAGCGATGCGCGGCGCAGCATCGGGCGCAACGCCGATGAGGCGCTTGAGTTCTGCCGGGCGCGTCAGCTTTTCCGCCAAATCACCGGCATCGCGCGCAACGACCGCTAGGCGGCGTTGAAACGCTCTGCGCCCAACTTGGGTGGTATAGGCTGCGTCAGCCAACGAGAAATCCGGCCCTGGCGCATCGAGAAATGCGCCCCACTTGCCGACCAATCCATCCAGCGACGCCGCATTTTTCGCCGAGAACGTCAGAATTTGCGGACCCGTCGCGCGCGATGGCGTGCGCACCGGCGCCTCCTCCAGAACAACGTGCGCATTGGTGCCGCCCACGCCGAGCGAATTGACGCTAGCGCGGCGAGGGGTGGCGCGGCGCGACCACGGCCGACCTTCGGTGACAACCTTAAACGGGCTGCGCGCCAGATCGAACCGGGAGTTCGGCTTTGAAAAATTGAGCGAGGCGGGCAGCCGCTCATGACGCAGCGCCTGCGCCACCTTCATCATCGAGGCGACGCCCGCGGCGGTGTCGAGGTGGCCGATATTGGTCTTCAGCGAGCCGATGCCGACTGTGCCCGCGCCCGCGCCCTTATAAGCCTGCTGCAAAGCGGCAAGTTCAATCGGATCGCCCACAAGCGTGCCGGTGCCGTGCGCTTCGATATAATCAACGCTCGCCGGTTCGACGCCTGAAATCATCAGCGCTTCGGCCGCCGCAACGGCCTGCCCGTCCACGCTCGGCGCGAGATAGCCAGCCTTGCGCGCGCCATCATTATTGATTGCCGAACCGAGGATGACGGCGTGGATGTTATCGCCATCGGCGAGCGCGTCTTCGAGGCGGCGCAACGCCACCACGCCCGCGCCACTGCCAAACAGCGTGCCGTTCGCCTCATCATCAAATGCGCGGCAACGGCCCGTTGAGGATAGAATCTCTCCTTCCGCGTAGCGATACCCGCGTCCGTGCGGCAGATCGATGCTGACCCCGCCCGCCAGCGCCATGTCGCACTCGCGCGAGAGCAGGCTCTGACAAGCGACGTGCACCGCCACCAGCGAGGTCGAGCATGCGGTTTGCACGCCCACGGACGGCCCCTGCAGATTCAGCAGGTAAGACACGCGCGTGGTGAGGAAGTCTTTGTCGTTGCCGGTGTGGCGCAGCAAAAACATGCCGATCTGATCAACCAGATCGGGATTGCTGAGCAGATTATAGGCCATGTACGCCTGCATGCCGCAGCCGCCGAACACGCCGATTGATCCGTCGAACGTCTCAGGCACGCGCCCGGCATCTTCGAGCGCCTCCCAGCAACATTCGATAAAATGCCGGTGCTGCGGATCAAGGATCGACGCTTCGCGCGGCGTGAAGCCGAAGAAATCAGCATCGAACATTTCCATGTCGGGCAATTGCATCGTCGCCCGCACATAATTCGGATCCTGGATGGCCGACATGCGCTCGCCCGCGGCGATCAACTCGTCCACGGTCAGCCATTTTGTGGCGTCGCGTCCGGCCGCCAGCATGGCCCAGAATTCGTTCACATTTCGCGCGCCAGGGAAATGCCCAGCCATGCCAACAATGGCGATGCTGTTTTCATCGGCCATGATGTTTATGCCTCAACCCGGCCGCGGCGGCGCGCCGCGAGACGCGCCCGCGCGCGATCCACGCCCTGATCCACAGTGTTTTCGGCTTCATCGCCGCGGATGCGCGTCGCCAGCGCGCGCACGGTGGAGAACCTGAACACATCCGTGATGGTCACGTCGCTGTTCATCTCTGCTTGAATGCGCCGCAACATTTGGAACGCCAACAAGGAATGGCCGCCGAGATCGAAGAAATTATCGGTGACGCCGATGCGATCAAGGCCCAGCAACTCGCCCCAAAGCGCCGCCACTTTGGCTTCAGTCTCATCGGAGGGCGCCTCGCTGACGCCCGCCGCCGCGACACTCGGCTCGGGCAGCGCCTTGCGGTCAATCTTGCCGTTCGGCGTCAGCGGCATTGCGCTGAGTGCGACAAAGGCCGCCGGCACCATGATCTCCGGCAAGGTTCGCGCCAGCCGCTCACGCACCGCTTTTTCATCGAACGCCGCGCCGGCTTTCGCGATGCAATAGGCCACGAGACGCGCATCGCTGGCTGCGCCCCGCGCCACCACGACCACCTGCCCGATGCTCGGATCCGCCGCCAGCGCCGCCTCGATCTCGCCAAGCTCGATGCGGTGCCCGCGAATTTTGACCTGATGATCGATCCGACCGAGAAATTCGAGCGCGCCATTGGCATGACGGCGCACCAGATCGCCGGTGCGATACATGATCTCGCCTTGGCTATCGTGCGGCGCAACGAAGCGATCGGCGTTCAGATCCGCGCGCTCCCAATATCCTTGCGAGACGCCGGCGCCGCCGATCCACAACTCGCCCGCCGCCAGGGCAGGCTGGCGGCGCCCATCGGCGTTGACGATGCGCAGCGTGGTGTTGGCGATGGCCTCGCCCAGCGGAATGAAACTGCCGATCTCGTTGAGCTCGGCAACCGTTGACCAGATCGTGGTTTCAGTCGGCCCATACATGTTGAGCAGCTTCGCGCCCGGCGCCCGCGCGCGCAGCGCCTGCGCCAAATCCAGCGGCAGCGCCTCCCCGCCCACCATAATCGCCTTAAGCCGCTGCATCGCGGCGACATCTGCATCCCCGCCAGCATGAGCGCCATCGAAGGGGTACATTGCAGGTGGGTAGCGTCGAAATGGCGGATATCTTCGGCCACAGTGTAACGCTGCATCGGCGCAAGCGAACGCTCAGCGGCGTCCATCACTTGGCGCAGATAGGGCAGATGCTCGATCGCGCGATCGGCGTCGACGCCGAAATCGACAAGGCAGGCAATCTCATCGACGCCAATGCCCTGCACTTTGCCGACCATCTCCACGCATGTTTCGACAGAGCCGAACAGCCCGCTCGTGACAAAATACCGCTCAAAAGCATGATCGAGCAGCGCGTCGAGCTCCTCAGGCTTGAGCGGCTCGGCGTCGAAGATTTCCTTTGGCGTTTTTCCGGTCTGCTGGCTTTTCTGGATGAAGGTGGGGGAAGCTCCACGCTGCATCGCGCACCAGATCAATCGCGCTGCCAAGATAGGATTTCATCGGCGCGCGCACGATCTCGCGCACACTGTCATCGCATGCACCGGCAAACGCGTGCAGCATAAGCGTGACGCGCCCCTCACCGGCATGCCCGGCCTTGGCGCGGGCGGCGCGATAGAGCGCGATATTGCGCGCGAGCTCATCGATCCCCATGCCCAACATGTGCGTCAGCACATTAAGGCCGTTAGGCCCGCCGCTTCAAATGTTTCGGGGTTGCGCGCCACCGTCAGCCAGAGCGGCAGATCGGCTTGCACCGGACGCGGCAGCACGCGCGTGGACGAGACTTTCCCATCCGGGGCGGCAAACTCAACACTCTCTCCGCGCCACAGCCGGCGCACGGTTTCCATGCGATCCATCAGGATCTGCTTGCGATCGGCGAACGCATCGGGCGCGAGCACGAAATCGTTCGGCTGCCAGCCGGTTGCAAATGCAAGCCCGACGCGGCCGCCCGAGATATTATCGATCACCGACCAATCTTCAGCAACGCGGATCGGATGGTGCAGCGGCAGCACGCAGCTGCCAGCGCGGATTTTCACGCGCTTTGTGATTGCCGCAACCGCCGCGCTGGTGACCGCTGGATTGGGATAGGCGCCGCCGAAATCGTGAAAGTGGCGCTCTGGCGTCCACACCGCCTCAAAGCCATTTTCGTCGGCGAAACGCGCGCCGTCCAGCAGGAGCTTGTATGGATTGCCGCCCGCCTGCGAGGACGCGGCGAAATAAAACAGGCTGAAATCCGGCCGTGAGGCCTGCTCGGCATGAACCGACGCGACGTGCAACGCCACGGTGAAGCCGCGCGCCAACGTCCAGAACAGCTCAAGCACGGAGATGTCAAAATTCGGGCTCGTCACGGCAAGCCACGTGCCTGGATTTTCGTGCGGGATACGCAGATCCATGCCGTCGAAGAAGTTGGCGACGGCGCCATGATGCACCTTTACGCCCTTGGGCTTTCCCGTCGAACCCGAGGTGTAGATCAAATACGCCAGGTCATCGGCCTTGGCTTCCGGCGCGCGCCATTCCAAAGGCGCGGCGGCGACCAGATCGGCAAGCGCAAGCGTTTCAACGCCAGCGGCGAAATTGCCGGCTTTATCGGCGATCACGAACCGCGCGCGGCAATCTTCCAGCATGAAGGCCAGCCGCTCAGACGGATACGCCGGATCGAGCGGGGTGTAGGCCGCCCCTGCTTTCAGCACCGCAAGCAGCGCCACCACAAGATCGACTGAGCGCTCCATGCGCACGCCGACAACATCACCCGGCTTCACGCCACGCGCAGCCAGTTGCGCCGCAACGCTTTCAGCGCGCGCCTCGAGCGCCGAATACGTCAACTCCGCCCAGCGCGTCCGCACCGCGATCTTGTCGGGCGTCGCCGCAGCCTGGCGGGCGATCGCGCCATGGATCGAAAGCCCGGAGGCCCCCACCGACGGCCCAACCTCGCACGCAGCCAAGGCGGCCGTTTCGCGCGCATCGCGCAAATCCAGATCGACAAGCTTGACATGCGGGGTCTCAGCCAGCGCGCGCAGCGCAGCGCCGACATGACTGGCCATGACCTGAGCCGTCTCCGGCTCGAACGCATCGCCGCGCACGATAATCGAGAGCGCCCCATCCACAAAACGCAGCGTGACATCCGCGTTCGGATGTTCGGGCGCACCAGCGCCAATCGCCACAGCGAAGCTCAAATCTTCGGCGCGGCCGCGGCCACGATCCTGGCGCGCGCGGCGCACATATGCATCACGCGCCATCGGGCCCGCATCGCGCGCCGCAGCGAGCACTCCCGCAGCCGCCGCATGAAGCGCAGCCAAATCGGCCTCAGCCGGCGCGTCCAGCGTCAGCGGACGCCAGCGTGCGAACCAGCGCGCACTATCGCCCATCTCCGCTTCAAGCGCCGCATCGAACAAAGCCAATGAAACCGCGCGGACACCGGCGACGCGCGCGGCCCAAGCCGCCAGCGCGGCGACAGCCGCTTGCGCGGTCGTTTGCGACGCCAGCTGCGCCTCATGCGCAACCGCGCCCGCACGACGCGCGCGCGGATAAGGAGAGTCCAGCGCTTCAGCGCGCGCGCTGTGCTCCAGCCAGAACGCTTCAGATTTCGCGGCCGCCTTGCCGAAGCGATCGATCAAAGCGATGCAATCTTGCGTCACGCGCGGCGCCGCCGCGCCGAGCTTCAAGCCAGCGTCAAGCGAGGGGTCAACCGGCTCGCCGTGCTCATCGGTCAAATCCGAGAGCCGCACCGGCTGATCGGCGGTGGCGATCGTGACCGATTGCGCATCAATCGCGAGCACCGTTCCGGGCGCGGCAGAAGCGGCGTCTTCCGAAATGGCTGCGGCGCCAACGAGCAGAGCGCGCTCACCGGTCCACAATTTGGCGGATGTCAGCGGATTGGCGTAAGGGCCGAAGCTCAGCCCGCGCACCAGCGCCAGCGCTTGCGCGGCCGTCGCCTCAAACGCCAGCGTCGCCAAGGCGGCCGGGCGCTTCACGCGCCCGAAATAGCTGCGCTCCCCTGCTGGGCGCGCGCCTGGAGGTCGCCCGCAGCGATCTGTTCCAGAATTTTCTGAAAACCGGTGAAGCCCGCCTCATAGCATTTTGCGTTGAGGCTGAGCGCCGTTTCATCCGGGTCAACCTGCACGGTTTCGGCGGCGACGATGCCGCCGGCATCCGCTTTCGCGGTCATTTCGTGCCAAGTCACACCATGTTGCTGCTCACCGTTTAGAATCGCCCAGGTTGTGGCGTTCAGGCCCGCATAGCGCGGCAGCGGCCCGTCATGGAAATTGATCGCCATCTTGCGCGCGGCGGCGATGAGCGGCGCCGGCAGCATGTCGAGATTGGCGATGCTAAAAAGATAATCAAACGCGGACCCGGCCGCTTCGGCGAGCGCAGCATCGGTTTTGCCGCTGACGCGCACGCCGCGCTCGGCAGCCTGGGCGGCAAGCGCGCCATCTTTGGTAATTAGGGTTACAACGCCGCCGCCGGACGCAGTAAATGCGTCCATGCAGCGCATCGCCAGCGGGCCATCGCCGATGAAAACCGCGGAAACTGCCGACAAGGCCGTATTTGTCCCACTCACGCGCAACCACTCCAGCCCGCGCAGTCCCGCCCTAAACTAGACCGCGTAACCCATTGTGCCAAGCAACATCTACGCCATACCGGCGCGCCCGCCCCGGCTCCGCCAAAGCGGCCTTTCCCCAACGCAGATTACGCCCCTCCCGCGGCGGACGCACCGAGGTCGGCACCCTCCGCCGCAGAGGAGGGCGGCAACCGAACAAGGGCGGACGTTGCGACAAATACTTTAAGAAACGCCCCCCGCGTAGCGGGGTCGAGACATATAAACCACGCATTAAGGCAATCTTCAGCATAAGTGCGCGGCGCAGCCCCACGCAGCTTCACAAATCTGAGACGCCTCTTGGGCCAATTTGCCAAGCGGCACATTGATTGCAGACGATGCCGCCAGCTTTGTGCGCTGATCGTAGGTGATATCGGGTGGGAACGAATATGAGCGCCGAAGGGCTGGCAAAGCAGGCAAGCGCCGCGCTCCCGCTGGCCGTCGATCTCGACGGCACGCTGATGCGCGGGGACGTGTTCAGCGAAGCGATCCTGCGTTTTCTCGTGGCCGCGCCCTGGAAAATCTTCACGCTGATCGGCTGGTTCATGAAGGGCCGCGCCTACGCCAAGATGCGCCTTGCGGAAGCTGCGCCGTTTGATCCCGCCGATCTGCCTTACGAGGCTGCGCTGATTGAGTGGCTGAAAAGCGAAAAAGCGCGCGGGCGCACCATCGCGCTCGCCACCGCAGCCGATTCCAAATCCGCGCAAGCTGTGGCCGAGCATCTTGGCCTGTTTGACGCAGTGTTCGCCTCAGACGGGCAGACCAATCTCAAATCCAGCGCCAAGGCCAAGGCGCTCGCCGCCGCCTATCCGCAAGGCTTTGTTTACGCCGGCAATGAAAGCGCGGATTTGAAAGTCTGGGCTGCGGCGCAAGGCGCGGTTCTAGTCAACACGCCCAAAGCGCTGGCGCGCCAAGCTGCGCGCGATTTTGAGGTGGAGAAAGAATTTCCGCCCGCCTCCAGCCGCCTGCGCGGCTTCATCAAGGCGATCCGCCCGCAGCAATGGGCCAAGAACGTGCTGGCGTTCGTGCCGATGCTGATCGGCCAGGGCTGGGCCGATATGGCGGCTTGGCAAAACGCCGTCATCGCCTTCTTTGCGCTCTGCTTCACTGCATCGAGCGTTTATCTCGTCAACGACGCCGCCGATATCGATGCGGACCGGCGCCATGCGCGCAAGCGGCGCCGCCCGTTCGCCAGCGGCGCGCTCAATCCGCTGATCGGGGTGGCCGCATCCTTCGTGCTTTTGGCGGTGGGCGTGGCGCTTGGGGCTGCAGCCGGCGCGCTGTTTTACATCCTCGCTTATCTCGTCACGACCACGCTCTACACCTTCTGGCTCAAGCGCATCGTGCTGGTGGACGTGTTCGTGCTGGCCGGGGTTTACACGCTCCGCGTTGTGCTGGGCGGGGTCGCGGCCGGCTACATCGCCAGCGGCTGGCTGCTGGCGTTCTCTTGCTTCTTCTTCCTCAGCCTTGCGCTGGTGAAGCGCGTCGCCGAGGTGGACGCCCTCGCCGCGAAGGGCGGCGGCGCGCTCAACCGGCGCGGCTACCTGCACACGGATGGGCCCATCCTCAAATCCATGGGCGTGGGCGCAGGCTTTGTCTCCGCGCTGGTGCTCGCGCTCTACCTGCAGGAGCCGGCCAATGCCAGCCATTACGGCGAGCCCTTCATTCTCTGGGTGATGCCGGCGGCGGTGGTGTTCTGGCTTTGCCGCATCTGGCTGATCACGGAGCGCGGGCAAATGCATGACGACCCGCTGGTTCACGCCTTCCGGGATAAGACCTCCTGGCTGATCGGCGCCGTCGTCGCCGTCAGCTTCGCCGCCGCCGCCCTCCTGCCTCCCGATACGTTAAGCTGGTGAAGCGCCTACGAAACGGCCAATGAACCTCGCAATGAGATTAAAGCGCCGCTCTGATTGAATAATTTTAGGCGCCATACTTGCTTCCGGCCGCAAGGGCTGCAAGCAGAGCGCCATATCCGTGGGGAATAGAGTGGCGTTTACCACACCAAGTTTTGCGTGGTTTTTCGCGCTGGTGGTGCTTGTCCACTTCGCATTGCCGCAGCGCGCGCGCTGGATTTGGCTGCTGGCGGCGAGCCTCTTTTTCTACGGCTACGCCGAGCCGCTGTTTCTCGTGCAGATCCTGGCCGCCACGGGTGTCTCATTCTGGTTCGCCCAGAAGATCGAGGCCGCCCCCGATAAGCCCGCCAAGCAGAAGCTGCTTTGGCCCGCGCTCGCCCTGCTCGTCGGCAATCTTGTGCTGTTTAAATACACGCCGATGTTCAACGAGACGCTGCGCGGCCTGTTTGGCCTGGCGCACGTTGAGTATCCCGTGCCGGAGCTGCGCTGGCTGCTGCCGCTCGGCATCTCCTTTTACACCTTCCAGCTGATTTCCTATCTGGTGGATGTCTTTCGCGGCCAGAAGGCCGAGCGGCAGTTCGGCATATTCGCGCTTTATGTGGCGTTTTTTCCCAAACTGATCGCCGGCCCGATTGAGCGGGCCAAGAACCTCTTGCCGCAATTGCACGCCCGCCCCGGCTTCAACTACGCCCAGGCGATCGAGGCGATGCAGCTCATTCTTTGGGGGCTCGTCCAGAAGGCGGTGATCGCCGATCGCATCGCCCCCTTCGTCAACAGCGTTTACGATAATCCAGAAGCGGCGAGCGGGGTGCAGATCGCCTTCGCCACGCTGCTTTACGCCTTCCAGATCTACGCCGATTTCGCCGGCTATACCAATATCGCCCTCGGCATAGCGCTATTGTTTGGCTACCGGCTGACGCAAAACTTCGCCCGACCCTATTTCGCGGTGTCGATCCAGGATTTCTGGAAGCGCTGGCACATCTCGCTGTCCTCTTGGCTCACCGATTACGTCTACACCCGCTGACGCGGCAAAAAAAGTTCAAGATCAAATTCTACACGCTGATGCTGTGGAGCCTGATGATCACCTTCGTGATCAGCGGCTTCTGGCACGGCGCGAACTGGAATTTCGTCGCCTGGGGCGCGCTGCATGGCGCCTATATCGTGATCTCGCTGCTGCTGCAGAAGCGCTGGAATACTTTCGCGCGCGCCGTGAAGCTCAATGAGCGGCCCAAATTTTATCAGGGCCTCAAGATCGGCGTCACCTTCCTGCTGGTGTGCTTTGCCTACATCCTCTTCCGCGCCAACGATATGGGCGACGCGATGCTGATGATCGGCCAGCTCGGCTCCGGCTGGGGCGAAATTGTGGACGGCGTCAAAGGCGTCATTGACGGCAACCTCGCCCAATTTGCCCTCGCCATGCTCGGCGTCATTGTGCTGATGGGCGCAGATCTTCTGCACGGGCGCTTCAAGGGCGAGGCGCTGTTTTCCAAGCGGCCGGCGATCAGCTGGGCCACGTGCTACGCCGTTATCGTCAGCATCATTCTGCTCGGCGCCTTCTACGATGCGCAGCAGCAATTCATCTATTTCCGGTTCTAACCCATGAGCGCAACCGAACACCCCGAAGCGATCGCCGAAACGCCCGCCAAGCCGCAGCCGGGCCCATACGGCTTTCTTGCGCGCGTGGCCGCGCTGATCACAGCCGCGCTGGGAACGGTGGTCGCCTTCGTGGTGGCGGTGCCGGAGGCCAATGATTACGCGCGCGCCTCCAACCTCAAGCACGATGCGCTTGCCGCGCATGATCATAAGATCGTGTTGGTTGGCGGCTCCAACCTCGCCTATGGAATAGACAGCCCCTTGATTGAGCGCATCACCGATTGCCCGGTGGTGAATATGGGCTTCAACGGCTTTCTTGGCATTCGCTTCATGCTCGCCGAGGTGAAGCCCTATCTGCACAACGGCGACACCGTGGTGATCGCGTTCGAGCATGAAACCTATGCGCGCCCGGCTGACGGCTCCGCAGACTCGCTGCTGGTGAACACAAAAACCAATCCGGCGACGCTTTCAGCGCTGTCCCAGCAACAATTCATCAACGTGGCGCTGCGTTATCCTTATGTCGCGCATCAAAAACTGATGCGCATCCTGGGCGACGCCACGCGCGACGCCGGGCAGGCGCTCGGGCTGGCCCAAGAAAGCGATGCGACACTGATACGGCTGCGCCAAATTGAATCGCTTGAGGGCTTTAACGCCAATGGCGATCTGGAAAGCCACCTCGATGTCGATTGGCCCTTCCCCCTTCAGAAGAAGGCGATCTGCCCGCCTTCGTCATGACGGAAGAGGCCTTCCCCCTCATAGAGAATTTCGTGCATGAGATGAACGCGCGAGGCGTGCGCGTGCTGATCTCCTACTCCGCAGCCGAACGCGCGTTTTACGAAAAACATAGAGCCGCTATAGAGAGCTGGGACGCCCAATTCCGGGCCAACCCCGCCTTCATCGTGCCGAGGCCGCCCTCGGACTACGTGTTTGACGCATCCATGCACTTTGACACGGTTTACCATTTGGACCGGGAGGGGCGCGCAATCCGCTCGCGCATGCTGGCCGATGATATCGTCAACGCATCGCCTGGCGGCGCCTGCTCCCCCACGCAAGAAAGTTCCTCCCCATGACCGAAGCTGAAACCCTCACCCACATCACCGCCATCGTCACCCGCATCCTCGACGATAAAGGCCTGCCCGCCCCGGCGATCACGCCCGACACCGAATTGCTCGGCGGCGAACTCAAAATCGACTCGCTCGATCTCGCCATGCTGGTGCGTGAGCTTGAGGATGTGATCGGCCACGATCCGTTCGCCGAAGGCTTCATCGAATTCCGCACCGCGGGCGAACTCGCCAAGCTCTACGCGAAATAAGCCATGGCCGGCGCCTTCGGCATCGCGAGCAGCGAAACCGCCCCGCTCATCGCCTATCTGGATCGGCAGATCACGCGCGGCGCGCTGGCTGAGCGTGGGGCGGCGCTTGCGGCGCTGATCACGGCCGAAGGCGTCAGCCGCCTCATGGTGCTGAGCGATGATCCGCTGCACATCCTGCGCGCGATCGATGGCGCCGCCCGCGCCGGCGCTGATCTCTTCATCGCCCACACCAATCTGCCCGAAGCAGAGATCGAGTCGATCAAACAGCAATTCGCCATTCAATTGATCGTCGGCGAAGCCGATGCGCTGACAGCGATCAGCACCGAGGGCCAGCCGCCCGCCGGGCGCATCTTTATGATGACCTCCGGCACCACCGGCGCGCCCAAGATCGCCGCCCATAGCCTGGGCGCCCTGCTCAGCCGCGCCCAAGCCGGCGCCAGCAAAGCCAGCCCCGGCGCCAAATGGCTGCTCACCTACCAGCCCACAGGCTTTGCCGGCCTGCAGGTGCAGCTCACCGCCGCCATCACCGGCGGCGTCATCGTCACGCCGAACGAGCGCACCCCGTCAGGCTTCCTCGAAGCGGCGCGCACCGGCGGCGTCACCCAGATCAGCGCCACGCCAACCTTCTGGCGCTCCTTCCTGATGACGATGCGCCCCGGCGATCTTGCGCTGCGCCAGATCACGCTTGGCGGGGAAGCGGCGGATCAATCCACGCTCGATCGCGTGCGCAAAGCCTTCCCCGATGCGCGCGTCACCCACATCTACGCCTCCACCGAAGCGGGCGTGGTGTTCTCCGTGCACGATGGGCTTGAGGGCTTTCCCGCCGCCTGGCTCGAGAGCGCCCATCAAGGCGCGGAGCTGCGCGTGCGCGATGGCTTCCTGCACATCCGCACGCCGAACGCGATGCGCAATTACGTTTCCGATACGCCGCAGCCGATCCAGGATGACGGCTGGCTCGCCACCGCCGATCGCGTCGAAATCCGCGGCGAACGCGCTTACATCGTCGGCCGTGATGACTCCACCATCAATGTCGGCGGCTCCAAGGTCTATCCGCTGGCGATCGAGCAATTTCTGCTGCAACAGCCCGGCGTGCTGGAAGCGCGCGTGTTTGGCCAGCCAAACCCGATCTCAGGTTTCCTCGTCGCCGCCGAGGTGGTGATTGAGCCCAGCCTCGATCCCGCCGCCACGCGCAGCGCCATTCTCGCCGCCTGCCGCGAAGCGCTCGCCTCATACCAAGCGCCGCGCGTGTTCAAGGTGGTTGACGCCATCGCCGTCCGCGCCTCAGGCAAGAAAGGCTAAGCAATGCCGCGCCACGTTATCGTCACCGGCGGGAGCCGCGGCCTTGGCGCCGCGATGATCGAAGCGCTGCTCGAAGACGGCTACCGCGTCTCCACCTGCAGCCGCACGCGCTCGGAAAACATCGATAAGCTGCTCGCCCATCCTGACTACGGCGCGCGCTTCTTCTGGGGCCAGTGCGAGGTGGGCGACGCCGATCAGGTGGACGCCTTTGTCGATGCGGCCGTTGCGTGGGCCGGCGAAGACGGGCTCTGGGGCGCGGTCAACAATGCGGGCGTGGCCCGCACCGGCATCCTCGCCTCCTTCCCCAATCGCGAATCCGAGAAGATCATTCAAGTGAACCTGCTCGGCGCCATTCAGGTGGCGCGCGCTGCCTCCGAACACATGCTGCGGGCCAACAAGGGCGGGCGCATCATCAACATCTCCTCCATCATCGGCAGCCGCGGCTATAACGGCATGACCGCCTATTCGGCCTCGAAAGCGGGCATGGACGGGCTCACCCGCTCGCTCGCGCGCGAGCTTGGCCGGCGCGGAATCACCGTGAATTCGGTCGCGCCCGGCTATGTACTGACGGAAATGTCCTCAGTGCTCACGCCATCGCAGCTTGCGCAGATCGTCAACCGCACCCCGCTCGGCAAGCTGGCCGAGGATGCCGATGTCGCGCACCTTGTGCGCTTTCTGCTCGGCGATGGCGCGCGGATGATCACCGGCCAAACCATTTTGGTGGACGGCGGCGTCAGCGTTTAATCTAAGCGGGCGCGCGGCGCACGAGCCGCCACAGCATCACCAAAACGCCCAGCGCCGCGAAATAGAGATACGATTGCACGATATTGAGCGGCGCATCCGCCCACGCTTGCGTGAAGGCGAAAGCAATTGGCCGCGAACACAAAGCAAAGCCCAAGCCCGATCAGCCAATTGCGCCGCGCCCGGCCTTCCGACATCGCCAGCACTGCTGCAAACAGCCCGGCGAAGATCGGCGCCAGCACGCCATAATGGTGCTCCCACGCGATCGGCGAGGCGGCGGTGAACGCAAGCGCGGCCAGCATGAAATCCATCAGCGAAGCTTGCGCGCCAGCCCTGCGCCGCGCCGCCAGCGCAAACCCAAGGATCGCCAAAGTGGCGATCATCGAGCCGCCATAAACCAGCGGATTAAAGGGCGGGAAGGCGTTCGCCTCCCATTCGGCGACGCCATTGCCGACGAGCCGGTGCAGCAAGCCGTTCAAAGATTGATTGGCCCAAAACGATTCCCCGTGCCGCGAGAGGAACGAAAGCACCTCGAAATATTCCAGATGATTGAAAAGGCCGAACAGCAGGATCGAGATCAGCAGCCCGATCGCGCCCGTCGCGCACAAGGGGATGAGAAAGCGCCACTCGCGGCGCAACAGCCCCCAAAGCGCAAACAAGCCAAATTGCGGCTTCATCAAACAGATCAGCCCGATCAGCACGCCCGCCAGCGCCCGCCGCTCGCCCGCCCAGGCAAGGCACGCCAGCGCGAACAGCATGTTGATCCACACCTGCAATTGCCCAAGATGATACGCCATCATCACCGGGTAAAACACGAGCACCGCAGCCCCCGCGAGCGCCGCCGCCACAATGCGCGTTCCATCGCGCGCGCCAAGCCCGGCGCGGCCCAGCAGAACATGCATCAGCGCCGCAACCGCCAGCGCCGTCACGCCGATAAAAACCCAATTGATCCCGTTCAGCAACGCCGCGCTCGGCTCAAGCCCCAGCGCCTCAAGCAGCACCATCGGCAGAAGGCTCGTCGGCAAATATTGGAACTTGGCGCCGCCATCAAAGAAGATCGCCTCATAGAGCCCGCCATCGGGATGGCTGCGGATCCAATCCAGCGCCTGCTGCATCACGCTCCAGGAATCGCCGCTCGCTTCCGCATCGTGCAGCAACCACCCGCGCGCTGGCCAGAGCACCGACCATTCCGTCAGCCGCAACATGGCGTAATTCAGCACAATCGAAGCCGCGAGCAGCAGGATGGCGCAGAGCACAATCCGCCCGCGCGGATCGCGCCATTGCGCTTTAACACCTGCTAAAACCGCGCCCCCGCTCATGTTACGCCCCTTCCAGCGGCCCGCCCGCCAGCTTCCCCGCCCTGCCGGCGCGTGTTACGTACACGCGCGAAACCGGCAGGCAAGCCTCTTGCTAGCAAGCACCGCGCCGGGCTGAAATGCGCCCAAGCGGCACGCTGAATGGTAAATCGCCGATGATCGTCACCCCGCATGGATCGCAGCCGAACAGGCGCCTCCGCCCCGCGCGCGGCGGTTAATCCGGCGATGGAATACCTGCCCGATCTGCTGGTGATGCTGATCATTTTGTTTTTGCCGATGCGGCTGTTTGGCGTTGGCCCGCTCACCGTGCTGATCTGGATGGGCTGCGGCGCGCTGCTGATTGTGCTGCGTTACGTCACCTTCGGGCGCACCTTGATCAAGTGGTGGCCGCTGCTGCTGATGCCGCTGATATTGTGCGCGTCCTTCATCTGGTCGGACGCGCCAGGCATTTCGCTGCGCTACGGCTTTCAAGTGCTGCTGACATGTCTGCTCGGGGTTTTCCTGGCGCACGTGCTGTCGCCGACGCGCTTCGCCATCGCCATGTTCGCGGGCATGCTGGTTTTCTGCGTGGCCTCAATTCTTGACGGCCGTCAGGGCGTTGCAGAAACCGGCCTCGTGCTGATCGGGCTCACAGGCTCGAAAAACTCCATGGCTTTCGCCGCCAACATGCTGATCTCCGCCGCTGCGGCGATGCTGTTTTTGCCCAAGCTGCCGGCATGGTCGCGCGCGCTGGGCGCGGTGGGACTTCTCATCGGCGCCTATATCGTGGCGATCACGGCCTCGGCCACCGCTGTGGTGCTGTCCTTTGCCATCGTCGCCATTTTTACAGTGATGTGCTTCATGCAGCGCTTCACCCCCGCCGCGCGCGCCATCACCATTGTCGGGGTGCTGGTGCTGCTCTCGCCGCTGGCGTTCGCCACCAATGAAATCACCGCGATGATCCACGAGTTCATGCGCGAGGTGCTGAATAAGGATCCTGAGAACCTCACGGGCCGCACATATCTCTGGAACCGCGCGGATGACTTGATCGCGCAGCGGCCGCTGCTGGGCTACGGCTTTCAGGCCATCTGGCTCAGCGATTCATCGGAAACGCTAGGCCTTTTGCGCTGGGCTGGAGTCGCCGACGGGCGAACCTTCAATTTTCACCACACCTACCGCCAGCTTGCCGTCGATGTTGGGATCATAGGTTCGGGCGTGTTCGTGGTGACGCTGCTGATCTGTATCGGCGCGGCCATTCGGCAGTTCATCCTAATGCCGAGTGTGGCGACCTCATTCGTGTTTTCGTTTTTCCTCATCACGCTCGTGAAATCCTTCACCGAGGTGATCGTCGTGGCTTTTTCAGCGCAGACGCTGCTGCTTTTTGTGTGCTGCGTTTACGCCTTCTGGACGCCGCCATCTTCGCGCGCGCCGGCGGCCCCCGCTAGGACGCAGGCTCCGCGCTATTGATCAGCAAAACGCCGGTGCCGGCGCGGATCATGTCGAGCCGCCCAATAAAGCTGACCCCCGCCGCCTCCGCCATCGCGGATGCACTTTGCGGTGCGATCAAGATATGTTCAAACCAAACCACGTTGGGGCATACGCCCGGCGCGGGCGCTGCACCGCCGACTGCGACCTCTTCTAGATTGAGCCCGTAGCGCGCGGCGTAATAATCGTGCCCAAACCGCTTAGCTTTATTGAACATATGCTTGGGATCATCCTGACGCATCACAAACACGCGCGTCCCAGGGCAAGCGTTCACCAGCGCGGCGGCCGCCCCTGCCGATTGCGCCCAGCCGGGGCGATCATAAACGCCGGTGTAAAGCGCGCGCGCCTGCGTCAGCAGCGCAAAGCCGCAGATCGCGACCACCGCGAAGCGCGGCGCGTGGGGCCCCAGCGCCAGTAGCGCCAGCGCCACCAGAATGCAGCCGCCCGCCGCAATCAAATAGCGATCGATCACAATCGGCTTCAACGCGTTCGCCAGCGTCAGCACCGCAAAAAACACTGCAACCAGGATCAACAGCACCAGCTGATCGCGCAATTCGCGCCACAAAACGCCGCGTTCAACCGCGATCAGCAGAGCGAACACAGCGAGGCCAAACGCAACCACATTACCCGCGCCGGCGGCCCAAGTTTGATCAAGCATCACCAGCACAGCATCGACGCGGCCAGTCTCGATCCAGCTGATGATGTCGGGCCCCGCGCCCAGCCGCTGGATCACAAACAGCGTCACCGCCGGCAAAGCGGCCAGCGCGCTCAGCGCCAAAAACGCCATCACCCCGCGCCCGCGCCGGATCAATACCAGCGCCAAAGTCAGCAAGCCGCCCATGAAGGTGGCGAAATAGTGCAGATTGACGAAAACCGAGAGGCAAAGCGCCCAAAGCGCAAGGCTCACCCAATCCCAAGCCTCCCCGCGCGCCGCAAGACGCATCAGTACGCGCGCCATCAGCGCCACAGCGATCGCCGCCGAATAAAGCAAAAAATAGGCGCGCAATTCCGCGAAATTATCGAGAAACATCGGCGAGGAGGCATAGATCGCCACGATCGCGCACGCCTGCCCGCTCTCAATCGCGTTGCGCCGAACGGCATGCCAAAGCCCGCCAAGCACAATCGCAACGCCAAACACATTGAGCGCGCGCAAAGCGCCAAGATCGGTCAGCCCCAGCTTCTGCGCCGCTTGCGCCAAGCCGTAATGCAGCGGCGGGTGCACCTCATGGGCCATCAACCCCCAAAACTGCGCCCAGCTTTGATCAGGCGGCCCAGACGCCAGCGTCCAAAACTCATCAAGCCATGCGCCGCGATCGAGCAACGCGACCCCGCCCGCAACGCCGAACGCCAGCGCGGCGACAGCCATTACAATTTCGGCTCTTCGCAAGGACCATTGCATCGTCACATCCCGCCCTCGCCCGTTTTTGGACATTCCACACCGAAGCGCAAGGCGCACGCCTGGACAAAAAGGCGCGGATTTTGCATAGCTTTAAGTGTTTCCATAGCAGATTGGCGCCCCGGCGGGGGGAGTGTTTTATTATGAACGACGCGGCCGTTAAGCCTTCGTCGCCGCGCAAAATACGCTGGGCGATCATCCTTGCCGCATTGGCCGCAGCGCTCGGGTTGCTGATCGCCTTCGGCGTCGGCTATTGGGGCGGGCAGCGACAGCTGCTGGAAAAAGTTAACCAAAGATTTGTGGCGCCCGCGCTCGCACGCTTTCAGCAGCCGGGCGAAACCGAAGAGATCGTCTGGCGAACCACGAACACGCACTTTTTCCCGCTGCAGATCGCCCGTATCAATCTTTCCGCCGGCGCCGCAATCTGGGCGTTGGAAGATATCGGCGGCGACATCCTGTTCGCCACTCGACTTGGCGCGTTCGGCTATCTCGATCGTGAAAACAGGGTCCAGCGCATCGAAGGCCTGATGGTCCCGATGGGCGTTGCCGAACTCACCGAGACGCCGCTGTTTGACGATCCGATCTTCCAGATCAGCGAGCTGCGCGTGCTGGATTTGCTGAGCATCCCGGCCGGCGAAAACGCCTACGACCTTTATGTCAGCCACCATCGCTACCGGAACGGCTGCTTTGAGCTTGTGGTCTCGCGCACGCGGCTGACGCGCGGCGCTGAAGGCCTGCGCCCCGCCAACGGCGAATGGGAAACGCTTTACGTCACCGATCCGTGCATTCCTGTGAAGGACATCGGCATGCGCTTCGCCGGGCATGAAGGCGGCGGCCGGCTTGTGCGCCTTAGCGCCGATACGCTGCTGCTGTCGATTGGCGTGCACCAATTCGACGGCCTGCACGCGCCCACCCAAGCGGGGCAAGATGAGTCCAACGATCTTGGCAAAATCATCGAAATTTCGCTGCGCACCGGCCAGCACCGCACCTATGCGCGCGGCTTCCGCAATCCGCAGGGCTTGCTGGCCGCCAGCGACGGGCGCGTATGGGAAAGCGAGCACGGCCCGCGCGGCGGCGATGAAATCAACCTGATCCGGCGCGGCGCCAATTATGGCTGGCCGATCGTCACCTATGGCATGGACGGCGCCTCGCCCTGGCCGTTCAACCCCAATCCGGGCCAGCATCTTGGCTTTGAGCGGCCGCGCTTCTCTTTCGTACCGTCGGTGGGGATTTCCAATCTCATCGAGCCGAGCGCCGAAGAATTCCCCGAATGGAGCACGCACATCCTCGCTGCGTCCCTGGCCGGCAACACGCTGTTTGCGCTGAAAACCGAAGGCGACGACATCACCTACGCCGAGCCGATCGCCTTGGGCGAGCGCATGCGCGACATGATCGCGCTCGCCGATGGGCGCATCGCCATCATCACCGATTCCGGCGTGCTGATCCTCATCCGCAACGGCGCCAAGCATGAAGGCGCGCCGAGCAGCTTTGTCGTCTCTGGCCTGTCAAACCGCCCGCAATTGCAAGCCGCCGAGGCCGCCCCGCTGACCCCTGAGGTGCACGGCGCGCGCATTTTCTTCTATTTCTGCGGCACCTGCCACAGCGTGACGGGCGACACTCTCTCTGGCCCGCCGCTCAACGACCTGTTCGGACGCGAGATTGGCGCGGTTGAGGGCTTTCCTTATTCCGACGCGCTGGTCAGCGCATCAGGGCGATGGACGCCCTCGCGCCTGCGCGCCTTCCTCGCCCACGAAGATGCGCGCCTTGCCGACACGACCATGCCTCAGATTCAGCTCTATAAAGATCAGTTCGACGCGCTGACCGTTTATCTGCGCACGACAGAAGCCGCTCCCGAACAGCCTTGACCGATCAAAGCGCCTCATCCGTCACCATCCTGATCGCCGCCTACAACGCAGAGGCCACGCTTGCGCGCGCCATCGCCTCGGCGCTAGCTCAGCCCGAGATCATCCAGGTCATCGTCATCGACGACGCCTCCAGCGACGCCAGCGTCGCCACCGCAGCAGCAGCGGCCCAGCGCGACGAGCGCGTGCTGGTGATCCAGCAAGCCGCCAACGCCGGCCCCGCCGCTGCGCGCAACAAAGGCCTTGCGGCCGCCAAAGGCGATTGGATCGGCGTGCTCGACGCTGACGACTATTTCCAGCCGGGGCGCATCGCGCGCCTGATCGAGCACGCGGAAAACGCCGATTTCATCGCCGATACGCTTTTGCGCGTCGTTGATGGAAGCCCGGAAGCGCCCGCCGCCGCTTGGAGCGCAGACACAGCGCAAAGCATCGATTTTATCGGCTTTGTCGAAAGCAATCTCGGGCTCGCGGGCCGGCCGCTTGATCTGGGCTTCGCCAAGCCGCTGATGCGGCGCAGCTTCCTTGAAGCGCACAGCCTCGCCTATCGCGACATGCGCCTCGGTGAAGATTATGAGCTTTACGCACGGGCGCTGGCGCTCGGCGCGCGCTTTGTGCTGACGCCCGCCGCCGGCTATGTCTCGGTGGAGCGCGAAGGCTCGCTCAGCAAAAAGCATAGCGAGCATGATCTGCGCGTGCTGCGCGATTGCGACGATGCGCTCGCGCGCGTGCGCCCGCTGACCCCGGCTGAACGCCGCGCCCTCAGCCGCCACCGCGCCAGCGTGGATAATCGCTTGCAATGGCGCTTGCTGATCAACGCCGTGAAGGCGCGCGATCTGGTGGCCGCAGCCAAAACCTTCCACGGCCCAGCCGCTGCACTCTATCTTACCCGCCAATTGGGCGAGCAGGTCTGGTTGCGCGGCAAAAAACGCCTCGCAGCGCGATAGCCCTTTGGGCGTGCTGCCTGGACAAATTGTTCCCGTCATTGCAGCGTGGCGGTATTTTCGCAGACCAAAGGCGTGAATACATGAGGATGCGGCTGTCATCGCTTGGTTCAATGCGCGTGACGCTGCTTGCCCTCGTTGCCTTACTCGGCGTCGGGGCGATCGCGGGCGCAATCGGCTATTGGGGCGGCGAGCGTCAAGTCATCGCGAAAATCAATGAGCAGATCGTGCAGCCCGCGCTCGCGCGTTTCAAAGCGCCCGCCACGGAAGAAACAATCGCCTGGGAAACGGTGAGCACGCATTTTTTTCCCCCTGCAAATCGCGCGCGTCCCTGTTTCACAAGAATCTGGGCCGGCGCTTATGTCCCTCACAGAAATCGGCGGCAACATCCTATATGTCACCCGGCTCGGAGCCTTCGGCTACCTGGACACCGAAAATCACATTCAGCGGCTCGAAGGGCTGCAAGTGCAAATGGGACTCGATGAACTCGCTCAATCGCCGCTATTCCGAGATCCTGCGTTCCAGCTCAGCGAATTCCGTGTTGTTGATCTGATCAGCGCACCTGCTGGCGACAACGCCCATGATCTCTATGCCAGCCATCACCGCTATCGGAACGGCTGCTTCGAACTCGTCGTCTCGCGCGCGCGATTGATCCACGACGCTGAAGGTTTGCGCGCCGCTTCCCCCGATTGGGATGAAATGTACGTTATGGAGCCCTGCATTGAGCCAAAGGAACGCGGCATGCGGTTCGCGGGCCATGAAGGCGGCGGCCGCATCCAGCTGCTGAGTGGGGACACCCTGCTGCTCTCGGTCGGCGTGTATCAGTTCGACGGCATGCATGCCCCCATCCAGGCCGGGCAAGATGACGCCACCCCCTCGGCAAGATCATCGAAATCTCACTCCGCACCGGCCAGAACCGCATCTACGCGCGCGGCCTTCGCAATCCGCAGGGATTGCTCGTCGCCCGCGACGGCCGCATCTGGGAAAGCGAGCACGGCCCGCGCGGCGGCGATGAAGTCAACCTCATTCGCCGCGGCGGCAACTACGGCTGGCCAATCGTCACCTACGGCACCGAATACAGCGGCGCGCCTTGGCGCTACAATCCTGAGCCGGGCGAGCATGCGGGCTTCGCCATTCCGCGTTTTGCGTTCCTCGCCTCGATCGGCATCTCCGAGCTCATGCAACCGGATGCAAATGCGTTCCCTGATTGGCGCAATCACATCCTCGCCGCATCGCTGATCGGCAATGCGCTCTACGCTCTAAAAACCGAGGGCGACGACATCACCTACGCCGAACAAATCCCGCTCGGCGAGCGGCTGCGCGACCTGATCTCACTTGCCGACGGGCGCATCGCAATTGTCACCGATTCCGGTCAGCTGATGCTGTTGCGCAACGGCGCGCAGCACGAAGACTCAGCTTCGTCATTCGTTGTTTCGGGCCTTGCCAACAGGCCTCAACTGCTCCCCGAGGAAGCCATGCCCGATACGCCGGAAATGGCCGGCGCGGTTGTGTTCTTCTACAATTGCGGCACATGCCACAGCACGAGCGGATATACGACGCTCATCGGGCCGCCGCTAAACGGCATGTTTGGACGGGAAATCGGGTCCATCGACGACTACACTTACTCACCGGCCTTAGCGAACGCCTCCGGCCGCTGGACGCCTTCGCGGCTGCGCGCATTTCTTAATCATGAGGACCGCCAACTCGAAGGCGCGGCAATGCCCGCTGTGCCTCTTCTGAGAAAAGACTTCAATGCGCTGGTCCGCTATCTGCGCAGCATGGAAGATATGCCTGAAGAGCAATAGCCGCGCCGGCGGACTTAACCGGAGATTACCCATTCCCCGCCAAAGAGACGGGGCAGGACATCGGCGCAATATTTTGCTATCGCCAATGCGCAGGTCGACTTCGCCACGGCCTGCCTGCTGTTCGCTGTTCCAGGAGACTTCGGATCGATGCCCCATTTGGACTCCAATGCACGTCGCCTGTTTCTGCTGGGCATGCTTGGCGCGGCGGCGTCTGCCTGCGCCACAACGGGCGCGGGCGATGGCGAGGCGCTGGCCGACGCGGCGGAGGTCGAATACAGGCTCGGCCCAGGCGATCAGCTACGCGTCACGGTTTTCAATGAGCCCAGCCTCACCGGCCAGTACCAAGTGAGCGACCAGGGCGCCATCGCCTACCCGCTGGTCGGCTCGATCCAGGCCGCAGGCAAAACCCTGCCGGAATTCAGCCAGGCGCTGCAGGAGGCGCTGCAGACCTATATCCGCGCGCCCAATGTCAGCGTTGAGGTAGCAAACTACCGTCCATTCTTCATCCTGGGCGAGGTGCAGCGGCCGGGAACCTATCCCTATTCGGCACATCTGACGGTGCAGAACGCGGTGGCCACCGCCGGCGGCTTCACCTACCGCGCCAATGAGGGCCGGGTCTACATCAAGCACGCCAACGAGGCTCAAGAGCGCGCCTACCGGCTCACCAATTCCACCCCCGTGCTGCCGGGCGACACGATCCGCATCGGCCAGCGGCTGTTTTAGGATTAGGCGCAGCGCCGCCTTCGCGCGCCGCGCTTAAAGGCGCGGCAGACTTCCTGCATAGAGCTAAATTAGTCACGGCAGAGCCGGTAGCCCTATGCTAGCTTCCCGGTTCTGCGAGCGACGGTGTGCCAAAGTGGGGTTGGGCAGCGGGCCCGCCCTCTCTTCGGCGGGCGCAAGAGCATGCCCGCCTGAGAGCTTGTCCGACCGCTGATGTGTACGCGATGAACATGATGAACCAGATGGACTCGCCCAATCCCAACCAAAACGGCGCCGCGCCAATGTCGCTGGCGGATATGCTGGGGATCAACGCCGCGATCCAGATGATCCGGCGCCGGTTCTTGATCATGGCGCTGGTGGGCGTGGTCGCGGCCGTGGCGGCCTTCGCTTATTTCATGTCACGCCCACAAACATACGCGGCGACCTCGCTCGTGAACATTATCAGCCGCCAAGAGCGCGTGCTTGATAACCAGAGCGTCGTTGGCGAACTGCCGCGTGAAACCTCGGCGATCGATTCCGAAATCGAAATGCTGCGCTCACCGGCCCTGATGCGCCGCCTGGCCGACGCCATGCGCGCCATCCAAGACCCCACCGCGGCTCCCGCCCCCGCCGAAACCGCCGAGACCGAGCGCGCCCGCGCCAACACCAATGAACGCGACCCGCTGGCCGACGGCCTCGCCGGCCAAATCAGCGTGCGCCGCCGCGGCATGACTTACGTGATCGAAATCACCGCGCGCGATCAAGATCCCGCCCGCGCGCAATTGATCGCCAACACCTACGCCGATGTCTACATCGCCTCCCAGATCGACAGCCGCATCCAAACCAATGAGCGCGCCAACACTTGGCTCGGCCAGCGCCTGGCCGAACTGCGCGACGATGTGCGCGAAAAGGAATCGGCCGCCGAAACCTTCCGCATCCAATCTGGGATGATGGCGGCGCAGGGCTCGTCGCTGGTCGAAACCCAAATCACCAATGTGCAGAACCAGGTGCTGCAAGCCCAGGCCGATCTCGCCGAGAAAGAGGCCCGCTATCAGCAATTGCGCCAGATGCAGGCCTCCGGCAGCTCGGTGGACACCATCGGCACCGCACTGAGCTCGGGCACCATCCAAAGCCTGCGCGACCGCGAAGCGGAAATCGCGCGCCGCCAATCGGATCTCGAAAACCGCTACCTGCCCACCCACCCGGCCGTGCAAGCCGTGCGCGCCGAGCGCGAGGATGTTGAGCGCCAGATTGAAGCGGAAATCCGCCGCATCTCCGCCAACCTCGCCAATGAGGTCGAGGTCGCCCGCGCGCGCCTGCGCACGCTGCAGAATTCGCTGCATCAAGTGACGGCCGAACTCAGCTCCAACAGCGCCGATGGCGTGCGCCTGCGCGAGCTTGAGCGCGAAGCCACCGCCAGCCGCCAAGTGTATGAGGCCTATCTCCGCCGCTACGAGGAGATCGCCAACCAAGATCAGCTCAACATGACCGACGCGCGGCTCATGGCCTACGCCCAGCGCCCGAATGCGCCGGTCTCGCCCAATATGCGCGTGTCGCTCGTGCTCTGCATCATGCTGGGCCTCTTCCTGGGCGCGGGCGCTGGCGTGCTGCGCGAAATCTTCGATCAATCGGTGAAGAACGCGGACGATCTGGAAGCGCAAGTCGGCGTGCCGGCGATCGCCTCCATTCCCTCGATCTCGAGCCGGATGATGCGCCTGCTGCCGCCAAGCGAACGCACGCCCGCAGGCTATCTGATCGGCCGGCCGATGTCGGCCTTTACCGAGGCGCTGCGCGTGCTGCGCACGGTGATCGTCTATTCAAACCTCGATTTCTCCAAGCGCGTCGTCGCCGTCACCTCGGCGGTGCCGGATGAAGGCAAGACGACGATTGCAGTGTGCCTTGCGCGCATCGCGGCGATGTCGGGCCAGAAGGCGATCGTGGTCGATTGCGATCTGCGCAAGCAATCGCTGAACGATATCGTTGATGTCGATACCGATGTCGGCATCCTGCATGTGCTGGCTGGTGAAAAATCCTGGCGCGATGCGGTGGTGCGCGATCCGGCCTCGGATGCGGATGTTCTGCCGGTGGCGACGCCGAGCTTCACCCCGCGCGACGTGTTCGGCTCGGACGCCATGGCCAAATTGGTCGATGAGCTGCGCCAGGAATATGATCTCGTCGTGCTCGATTGCGCGCCGATCCTGGCGGTTGCGGAAACGCGCATCATCGTCAAACAGGCCGACGCGACGGTCATCGTGGCGCGCGCCGGCAAATCGGCGGTGGGCGCGGTGCGCGGCGCGGTACAGCAAACCGAAGGCGCCGGCGGCAAGGTGCTGGGCGTTGCGCTCAATTGCGTGCAGCCGCAATGGCAGTCCTACGGGGACTCGCTCTATTTCCACCAAGCCAAATCCTATTACAGCGTCTCTTGATCGCGGCGCCTGGCTGAACTTAGAGCGAGCGCGCGATGCTGATCGCCTATTTCGCACACGAACTCGCGGACGCGGCCGTGCAAAAGCGCGTGCACATGCTGCGCGCGGGCGGGCGGCGCGTCGTGCTGCTTGGCTTTGAGCGCGAGCGCGCCGCGCCGCCGCTTTTGGGCATGCCCATCATCATCCTTGGCCGCACCGCCAGCGGCAAATTCCTGCAGCGCGCGCTCTCGGTGCTCACCGCGCTGCCGACGGCATGGCGCGAGCGCAAGGCCTGGGCGAAGGCCGATATGATCATCGCCCGCAATCTCGAAACGCTGGCGATCGCGCACCTTCTCGCCCCAAAAACCGGCGGCAAGCGCACGCCCATCATCTATGAATGCCTCGACATCCATCGGCTGATGCTGCGCCAGGATGTGATCGGCAAAATCATGCGCGGGATCGAGCGCGCGTGCCTTAAGCGCGTCAGCGCCGTGCTCACCTCCTCGCCTGCGTTCGTCACGCATTATTTCGAGGCGATGCAAAACTATGCGGGGCCGGTGCTGCTGGTCGAAAACAAAGTGCTGGCGCTCGATGGCCGGGCGCCCGCGCCGCCCCCCCGCGCCGGCCGGCCCGCCGTGGAAGATCGCCTGGTGCGGCGTGCTGCGCTGCGCCCGCAGCTTTGAGATTTTGAGCGCGCTCGCCGCCGATGGAAGCGTTGAGATCACGCTCTGGGGCGCGCCCGCGCTCGATCAGATCCCTGATTTTCATGCGCGCATCGCCGCCGCCCCGCACATGCATTTCCGCGGCGCCTATAAGGCCGCCGATCTGCCGCGCATCTATGCCGAGGCGCATTTTGTCTGGGCGGTGGATTATTTCGAGCAAGGCGGCAATTCCGATTGGCTGCTGCCCAACCGGCTTTACGAGGGGCTCTATCACGGCGCCGTGCCGATCGCCGCAGCCGGGGTCGAAACCGCGCGCTGGCTTGACGCGCACAAGGTCGGCGTGGTGCTGGCCGAACCTTTGGCCGAAACGCTGCCCGCTTTCCTCGCCCAAGAGGCCGGCGCCCGCTACGCCGCCCTGCGCGAAGCCGCCGCCGCGCTCGATCCGAAGCTTTTGGCGTTCTCGCGCGAGGATTGCCGCGCATTTTTGGCCGCTCTATGAGCACGCCGCCGCTGCTCATCGTCATTCCGTGCTTAAATGAAGCGGCGCATTTGCCGGGCCTGCTCGCTGCGCTCAGCGCCGACCCAGCCGCCGCGCGCATCGTGGTCGCCGATGGCGGCAGCACTGACGGCGGCCAAGACATCGTCCGCGCCGCCGCCGCTGCTGATCCGCGCATCGTGCTGCTCGACAATCCGCGGAAAATCCAAAGCGCCGGCGTCAACCGCGCCGTCGCCGCGTTTGGCGATGAGGCTCCCTTCTTCGTGCGCATTGACGCGCACGCCGGCTACCCCGCCCATTTCCTCGCCACGCTGCTTGAGGCCCAAGCCGAAAGCGGCGCCGATTCCGTCACCGTCTCGATGCACGCCAAGGCCCACACCGGGCGCTGCTTTCAGATCGCCAACGCCGCCGCGCAAAATTCCGCGCTCGGCGCGGGCGGGTCTCCGCACCGCAATTCCGGCGCGCGGCGCTTGGTCGATCACGGCCACCACGCCCTGATGCGCACCGCCGCTTTCCGCGCCGCCGGCGGCTATGACGAAAATTTTAGCCACAACGAAGACGCCGAACTCGATCACCGCCTCACCGCCCAGGGCGCGCGCATCCTTTTGGCTGGGGATATCGTCATCGACTATTATCCGCGCGCCACGCTGCGCGGGCTCTGGCGGCAATATTACATGTTCGGCCGCGGCCGCGCGAAAACCGCCGCCAAGCACCGCATGCCGCTCAAGCCGCGCCAGCTCGCGCCCGCCGCCATCGCGCCGGCCGCGCTTGCGGCGCTGCTTGCGCCGCTCTGGCCGCTCGCGGCGCTGCCGTTCGCGCTTTATCTCGCGCTTTGCTTGGCGCTTGGCCTCTTCGTCGGCGCAAAAAATGGCGCGCCGTGCGCCTACGCCTCAGGCGCGCCTGCGGCGATCATGCACCTGGCTTGGTCATTCGGGTTCTGGCGGCAGACGCTGCTCGGCCACGCGCGCTGAGAGCCTGAACCGCTTCAGCGCCAGCCAGATGATCCGCACATCCAGCGCCGCATTCCACCGCATCGCGTAGTATTTGCACAGCAGCGCCTCAGGATCGTCGCTCGGGCCGCAATCACTGGCGCTGACAAAACCGGGCCGCGCGCACGCATAATACTTCCCGCCGCCGCGCAAAGCCTCGAAATCTTCGTCTGACACCGGTCGCGGGCCAACAAGGCTCATCTCACCTTTGAGAATATTGATCATCTCCGGCAAGCGCTGGATCACATCGCGCCACGTGATGCGTCCGCCGGCGATCGGCTCTGGCGGTTGCGCCACCGCTTCTTGCGCTTGGGGGTTGAGCGGAACGATCTCCGCCGAAGGCGGGCTGAGATGAAGGCGCCAGCGCTTAAACCGCGCCCCGCCATAGCCCACGCACGCATCGGCCTTGAGCGCGCTGTGGATTGTGCCCGCGTGCCGCACCTGCGCCACCAGCAGCGCCCCCAGCAAAAGCGGGCCCCAAGCCGGCGCGGTCACGACCGCGAACGCCAAATCTCCCACGCGTTTGCCCACGCCGCCGACAATCGGCCCGTAAGCAATCACGCGCACCGAGGCGAGATCGCGGCTGAGCGCGGCCTCGAATGAAGGCCGCTCCCCTTTCCGCTCGAACCGCCGCTCTTCTTGAGGCTGCTGAGGCAATTGCACGAGCATTCAACGCTCCGTACCGGATCGTGCGATGTTCCGGCATGGTTTCTAAATGCTTTACGCGGCGATTCAACGAGACTCGCCAATAATTGCTATTTTGTAGGCGTTTTGGAATGCTCAGCCGTGTTCGGCGGCGGCGGGCCCCGGCCGCGCTGAAGATCGCGTCAGCGTGAACAGCCTTTAGCACTTCATTCCGGTTGCAAGCCTGCGAATCATGCTTTGGTCCGAATCAGCGCATTCCAGTCTCAGCCCTTGATCGCAGGGCATCGATAAAGCATTTGGTAAGCTGCGTTGGGGAGCTTGGTCCGCGCCGCAAACGCCGCTTGCGGCAACGAGTTAAGAGAGGCCCTTGTCCTCCCATTATGCAAACCACGAGATGCGATCGGCTATGAGGCCCATCCGGCTTTCGCCATCGCATGCTTTCACACCAGCCGCGCGCAGCCCTTCGCGCTGGCTGAAGAAGGCGTGGCGCGCCATCAAGCGGCAAGCGCCGCTCATGTTCGGCATCGCAGCGCTCATCTGGGTGATTGGCGCGATCATCATCGCGCTTGGCGCGCGTGATCTCAATTACGCCGCGCCGCTGTTTGCCTTTGGCGTGGTCGTGGGCGCGTTCGTAGGCTTCGCGCACGAAGTCGAACGCGGCGTGATTGATGATCTCGACGGGCTTGAGCGCGCGACCCATCGCGGCGTCACCAGCGCCGCCCCGCTGATCGCGCTGCGCACCTTGCGCGGCCTTTCGCCGGACATGCGCAATCCGCTCGGCTGCGCTGTCTATCAGCCAGCCTCCGATTACGCCGCTGCGCTGCGCCACACGCTCTCCACGCTTGAGGACGCGCGCGTGGTCGCCGTGCTCGGCTCCACCCCGCGCGACGGCGCCCACCGCAACCGCCTCATCCATGGCCGCGCTCGCCGCCCAGCAAGGCAAGAACGTGCTGCTGGTGGATTGCGATTTGAGCCGGCGGGGCGTCACCCGCTTGATCGACGCCGATCCCGAAGCGGGCGTGCTGGAAGCGGCGGTCAATCCTGACATCTGGCAAGCGCTGATCACGCCAGAACCCGAAACGGGCCTTCATGTCATGCCCGCCGCGCGGCTCGGCGATCCGTGGCGGCGCTTGTTCGATGAGCCGCGGCTTGGCGAACTCGTGAACCATTGGCGCGCGCATTACGATTTGATCGTGCTCGATTGCCCGCCCTCGGCGATCAGCGCCGAAGCGGCGATGCTCACGCGCGTGGCCGATCGCTGCCTGCTGATCGTCTCCTGGGATGATACGCCGGGCGCCGATGTCCGCCAGATGATGCGCCGCCTGCGCCACAACGCGCCCGAGGACATCAACCTCCACCTCAACCGCGCCCCCGTCGAATTGCTCGACCAAGTGCTCTCAGGCCTGCGCGCCGAAATTTAAGCGAACAGCGCCCTCTCTTTCTCTCTCTCCCCCGCCGCGAGACGGAGGGGCGGGCGCAGATGCGTGGATATTTCGCACCTCTATCCCCCACCTCTGGACCGCCGGCGCCATCGCCGGCATGGTTCAAACGGCAGGCTTTGTGCGGGTTTCACACATGCCGGCGAGGCGCCGGCGGTCCAGACTCAAAAATCTATCCGACCGGTTTCACACCGCGCTTAGTCTCTCCCCGTTCAGATCACGGGAGGCGGTTGTGCACACCAGACCAATCACGATCCGAACGCGGTTTGAGCGTGATGCGATCAATGATGGCGACATCGGCGATCGCGGCCCCGGTGAGAAACAGGGAAGCCGGGATTCCTTGCAGAGCATGGTGATCTGCAAAGCACGCGAGCCGGGAACGACTGCAAGGCGCTAAGCGCGCCTGGATACCCAGCGTCGCGGTTTCGGTGGCGAGTTGAAACGCCAAGGGGAGGAGACCCTGCCGAGCAACCGTCTTATCAACGTATGGCCACCCAGGGCGACGTCAGAACGCTGCGCGCAGGCGCCGGCTGCAAAACAATCCGCGCGGGGCGCGCTCTAAGCGCAAACCCAAACTAAAATTTCCACGCGTAGCTTAAAGCGCGCCCCGCTCTCCCTCCTTCGCGCTGCGCGCTTCGGAGGAGCTTCGCCCGAACCCGCAAGCGCCGCGCGCTGTGCGGCGAAACGCACGCCATAGCGGAGCGCCGGCTTCCAGCCGGCATGCGATGCAAGAAAATGATCCGGCGTTGCGTGCTTAAAGCAAAGATGCCGGCTGGAAGCCGGCGCTCCGCTGCCGCGTTTACTTGGACCGGCGGCCCAAGACGCAGGCTACGCCGCGCACAGACGATCAGGAGCCAGCGCGCCGCCGATGGCGATCGCCAGTTGCGGAAAGATCGGCGCAAGATTGCCGCCAAACGCAGCCGAGTGCGCCCAATCGGGCGTCGCTGGATAAGACGCCACGCGCACCTTCGGCGCCTTGGCGCTGCGCACCATCTCCTGCACGAACGGCGCATAGGCGCCCCCGCCAACGGCGACGATGCACACCTCTTTGCGCTTATCCTTCACCGCACGCGCCGCGACGGCGTTGAGGGAGTTTTCAAACGCGCGCTTCATTTCGCGCAAAAACGCTTTGAAATCGCGATCTTTGTAAAGATCGCGTGCGGCGATGGTTTTGGTTTTGCCCTGGTGGGTCACGGCCGCGCGGCCATCGATGAACAGGCTTTCCTTCACCTCGCGGATCGAGGCCATCAGGCTGCGCCACAGCGCCAATTGCTCGGCCTGGGTTTTCAGATTGGGCGCCTTTTGCAGCAACAGATCGAGCAGGATGCGATCGATCATGTCGCCCGCCTGCATCAGCGTCACGCGCGCATCCACGATTTCATCGCGCCCCTCGCCGAGCGCGGCGAAATCGGTGGTGCCAGCGCCCATATCCACGACCATGAGGTGCGAGGCCGGCGCCTTCAGGCCAACGAGGCTGTAGGCCGCCGCGGCCGTCGCCTCAAACACCATGCCGAATTCAAGCGGCGCAGGCTCGCCCGCTTGCTTGAGCGCTTCCGCCGCCGCCGCGAGCGGAATGCCCGCAGGATCAAACAGCGCATCGCCCAAGCGCGCCGCCACAGCTTCGGCCTTGCTGAACAGCGCAGTGATGCGCCCATGCATGGATTGGCCGCCTTTCCACGCCGGCAGCGCGTAGCGACGGCGGATCTCCGCGCCCGCGAGTTCCGGATCGGCCGCGATCGCGCGGGCGATCGCCCCGGAAAGATAGGCAAGGTAAAGCACGATGAGATCGCGCTGCGAGAACATGCGATGCGGATCAATCGAAAGCGGCGCGAACGCTGCGAGCGCCCGATCAAAATCCGCCGCGCTCAGCATGGTTTTGAACGAGCGCAACGCTTGGCGCTTGCTGGCCGCAGCGACCCCCGCCGCCCGCACCGCCTCCGAGCCAAACAGCACGTGCGTGTCTGTCACAAATACCGCGCTCTCGAGCAAAAACGGATTGCCGCCCGGTGAGACCCCGCCCACCGTCAGCGGCCGCACCATGCGCGGATCAAACGCGCCCCACGCGCCCTCGCGCACGGCCGCGGCCTTGCTAAAGGCCGTGCCAAAATCGATGCAGACGATCCATTGCGCCTGCGCCCCCGCCCCAGCCTGGGTCATGCTTAACTCGTCTTCCGGGATGCGGGCTTGCGCGCGCGCACGGGCGCAACCAGCGCCATCAGCACGATCTCGGCGTCCTCGCCTGCGCCGCGCATGACGCCCGGCGTGGTGATGCGCACCTCTGTGGGCGGGCGCTTGCCCGGCTTGAGCAAAGCGTGCCGCTGCGCGTCAAACCGCTCAACCGCGCCGACCTCGCCAAAACGATGTAGATTGCGCCGCCGCCCCGCCGCGCGCAGCGATTGGCTGACAGCCCAGAGCGCGTCTTCAACCTGCTGCGCCTGCGCGGGGCCTGCCTTGCGGCTGGCCGATTGGGCGGCCTTTTCGAGCGCGGAGAAATCGCGCAGCGCCTTGGCCAAGGCCTCGTCCGCGTCGCGCCAGCTGGCCTGCGCCAGCACCGTGGTCAAATCGAAGGCGGGCGGCTGGGTTTGCGGCGGCGGCGCAGCACTTTTGCCGCGCGCGGCGGGCTTGCGCCGCACCGGCGCGCCGCGCTCAGCGGCGCGGATCGGTTGCTTCACTGTCTGCTTCGCCGATGGCATCCCGGCCCCCCATGGCGCCATCTATTACCCTGCCCAAGTCGGCACGGGTTCGCAAGATCGGCGCCACGCGCCGCCGCCTTGCCGCGCAGATTAACCTGCGGTGTGGCGCAATTTCAGGGCGCAGCGCCTTTTAAAGCGCGATACGCACGCCAAACCGCAGGCGATTTTCATCGAATGTGCGGTAGGCGCTCACACCGCTGGATTCGACCTCGTTGCGGATATAGGCCGCATCGAACGACACCCGGCGGTTCATCAGGTAGCGCGCGCCGACATCAAAGGTGAGCGCCTCGTCGTCGCGATCGATCTCTTCAAAATCGAGCGTGGCGGTGCGGACGCCGGCCGTCAGAATGACATTGCGCAGCAATTCGTGATCCACGCGCGCCGAATAAGCCGAATTGAGATAGGGCGATTCATAGCCGCTATCTTGCATGTCGCGCGCGCCGGTGAAGGTGACGGTCGTCAACGGAGTGACAAACCAGCTGAGCCGGCCCGAAAGCGCCGTGCCGCTGACTTCACCAATATTTGGATAAGCCGGCGTTGGCTCATAATCGCGCTCAAACTGGCCGACAGTGATCTCCCCGCGCAGCAGCCTGCTGACTTCAAACGCAGCGCCAACCATGTAGGAAACGCCGTCTGAATCCGGGCTGACGCCCACGATGTCATTCTCACGGCTGTCCGATACGACCTGACCGATCAACGACAGGGTTGGCGTCAATGCATATTGAGCCCGCACGCCAAGCGCCGTGTAGGTGTGGTCGCGCAGGTTCTGGTCAAAGCCCGAGCCCGCGGGGTTGTGAAAATCATATTCGCTCTGCGACGCCCAAACGCGCAGGAAAAGCCGCGAAAAAGCGTGCGTGGCGTACACGCTCACGCCATCGACATCATACTCGATGGGCTCAAGCGAAATCACGCTGCTCGGATCGCTGCGAGACTCGATTTCGCGCGCAGTGCTGAGGTCAACGCCAAGCGTCGTGTCGCGGCCAATATCGAGGCGCCCCGCCGGCGCTCAAGCCGCGCGAAATTGAGTTTTCAGAGGTGATGTCGTTGTATTCTCGAAATGCGGCGCGCCCGCCGACGTAGAGCGCATGCCGTGACCAATTTGAAGACAGCCGCACATCGGGCCGCACGACAAGGTAAATATCCTCATCCTCGCTACCCGAAGGCTCAGCGAAAATGTTGTCTGAGTATTCCGCGCCAAAATCGATCGAAGCGTTCAGTCGAAACCCACCAAGCTGGCGCCCCAGCGGATCGTACTCCGTGCGCGGCCGCTCGGCCACGCCGACGCTGCGATCATCCTGTGCGTACGCCAGGCTCGGCGAAGCGATCAGCAAGGAGGCGATGACCGATAGAGTTCTCTTAAAGCGCACGCCGCCCCCCTGGCCGCCGGCCTCGGTCGGCGCATCCGCAGCGCCTCTGGCCGGCAAGCCTGGGCCTATCGCCGTTTGCGCGTCGGCTTTCAATGACTTGCACTCGTTACGAGAAATCGGATGCTTGCCCACAGCGCGCTCCCTTTCGCCACCCAAACGACACCCCAACCCCGCACTTAAGCGCGCGACGCTTTCGTATGCGTAAAGCTGCATCATGAATGTCCTAAATACACGCGTTACGTGCATTCGATATCTCGATTCCCCATGTGCAAGTATTGTGATCGGGCGCAGCGTGATCTTCTGAACACGCATGGTTCAGAAGCGGATTCACGAGGTGTCTTATTTCGCGACAGGGCCGCCTATTGGTTGCGCTCACGCGCCTCGACGCTGGGCGGCGTAAGCTGCCGTACAGCCCAATCGCCCAGCAAGAACACAGCACCCCAAACAGCAGCGCAGTAGATCAGCAAAGATGTAAATACGATCACTCGGCGCGCAGAAAGACGACGTAACGCTTTATTCTGCGGAGGTGGGGGCGAATCCTTCGCTTTGACTGCCTTTAGATTTGGCTGTCGCAGAGCTCCCAAAGGAACGCCCTCAACTATAAACGCCCAGGCCCCAGCAAGGTTCTTGCATTGAGACTAGTTGCAGCCGCTGCCCTGACAAGGGCGCCGCGCAGCTGTCACGCAAGCGCGGACACGGAATTTAATTGCACTGCACAATGGTGGGTTGGTAAGATTACCAAGCCATTAAGAGGGATGATGGCGGGGACGTTCTGAATGACGAACCAGGTATTCGAAACGGGGCCTCAGCTGAGGGCGCCGTCTCAAGGCCGTCAAAATACGGCGGAAAGACTTTCCGCGCTTCCAAGAGCTGCGTTCCCTCAATGCGCATCGGGTTACCGATCCCCGCTTGATCCGCAACGTGCGCCGCGCCACGGGCGTCGGCAAACGCTGCTTTGATTTCGCAATTGCAGCATTGGCGTTGCTGCTGCTGTCGCCCGCGCTTTTGACGATCGCCGCGCTCATCAAGATCAAAGACCCAGGCCCGATCCTGTTCGGGCATCGCCGCGTTGGGCGTCATGGCGGTTCGTTTTACTGCCTCAAGTTCCGCACCATGAAAATGAACGCGGAAGAAGAGCTGCAGAAGATCCTCGCGACTGATCTGGATGCCGCGGCTGAATGGAAGCAAACGCAAAAGCTGCGCAACGACCCGCGCGTCACCAAGCTCGGCGCCTTCCTGCGCAAGTTTTCGCTCGATGAACTGCCGCAGCTCATCAACGTGCTGCGCGGCGAAATGAGCCTTGTCGGCCCGCGCCCGATCACCCCGGACGAGCTTGAGCGCTATGGCCGCCAGCGCCGCTATTATCTGCTCGTGCGCCCAGGCATCACCGGCCTCTGGCAAGTGAGCGGCCGCTCCAGCGCCACCTACGACCAGCGCGTGCAGCTCGACCGCGAATATATCGAGGAATGGTCCTGGCTTGGCGAGGTTTGGATTCTGGCCATGACATTGCCGGCCGTGTTCAAAACCGAAGACGCCTGCTGAGCCAAAGCGCGGGCGCGCATTCACCAAAAGGCGCTGCGTTGATCGCGGCGCCTTTTTATTCAAGCCGCGCCCCCTCGGCGGCGGCATACGCCCGCTCCCCCGGCAGCGGCTTACGCGGCGACAGCGCTTTGAACACGCCCGTGCCCGTCACCAGCGTGCGCGCGCCAGACCAGATGCGCCCGCGCACGATGTAAAGCCCGCCCTCGCGCGAGAGCACCTCGGAGCCGCCCTCGACCCAATCGCCCAAATGCGCGCCGGCCATGAAATCGCAGCTCAGCCGCACGGTGACCCAATGGTAGGACATCTCCACCGAGATCACCTGCCCCCAGGCCATATCGGCGAAGCTCATCAGCATGCCGCCATGGGCGTTGCTGAGGCCGTTGGTGTGATGCTCCTCGACATGGAAGCCGAGCGTGACGTTTTCTCCGTCCTGGCGGTGATAAAGCGGCCCGATCTGGCCAACAAAGCCGCGCCGCCAGCGTTGCTGAAAGCCCGCGGGCGGCTCGAACGTGGCGGGCGGCGAGATATCGTCTGACATAGAGGCGGTTTTAGCGCCGGCGTGCGCAAGAGCGAAGCAGCTTTAGCGCGCCGTCAGCGCCGCCTCCTGCTGAGGCGTTTCGGCCGCGCGCGCCTCGCGCAAGATGTCGATGCGCGCGCGCTCGGCTTGGAACAGCTCCAGCGCGCGCCCTTCAAGATTGCGCCCATTGGCCACCCGCAGCGTCATCGGGTTGATCTGCTGGCCGCGGCGCATGACTTCGTAATGCAAGTGCGGCCCGGTGGAGCGGCCGGTGGAGCCCACATAGCCGATCACTTGCCCCTGGCGCACGCGCGTTCCAGCGCGCACCGCAATGCGCGACATATGCGCGTAGGCGGTTTCATAGCCGTCCGAATGGCGCAAGCGCACATAATTGCCGAACGCGCCAAACGGGCCGGAGCGCACCACCGTGCCATCGCCCGCGGCGAGGATGGGCGTGCCTGTCGGCGCGGCGAAATCGGTGCCGCGATGCATGCGCGAATAGCCAAGGATCGGATGGCGGCGCATGCCATAGCCAGAGGAAAGCCGCGCGCCATTGATGGGCGTGCGCATCAGAAAGCGGCGCGCGCCCTTGCCATCGGAATCATACCAATCAACGCGAGATTCGCCGGGCGCCTGGAACGCATAGAATGCGCGCTGCCCGTTGCGGCTTTCGAGCGAAACAAAAAGCAAATCCCCGGTGCGCACGGTGTTGCCTTCGTCATCGTAATAACGCTCAAACACCAATTCAAAATGATCGCCGGCGCGCACGTCGCGCTGGAAATCGACATCGTAGGAAAACGCATCCGCCAGCGCTTCGATCTCGCGCGGGGTGGCGCCGAGCGCGGTGGCGCTGGCGTAGAGGCTGGTTTCAACGCGCGCGGCGATGCGGGCGTTTTCAAACGTCACCGGCATCAACACTTCGCGCGCGGCGAACCCGCCTGTTGCGATGCGATTGGCCAGCACCGACGCGCCAGGATCTGAGCGGAACGCAAGCCCGGTGAGCTTCAGCCCGATCGCCGTCGCGCAGGAACGACAGCGTGATCTGCTGGCCAGGGCGCATGCGGCGCGGATCGTAAACCGAAACCAGCGAATTCACCGCAGCGCCCGCGGCGGCGGGCGAAGCCCCTGCCCGCACCAAAAGCCCCGCCAGCGTTTCGCCTGAACCAACGCGCACCTCGCGCGTTTCATGACGGAGGTAAACATCGGTAAAGGCCAGATGCTCAGCCTGGCGCGCGGCCGCTTCACGCAAAAGTTCCTGCTGAGCGGCTTCGGCTGCGGCGCCGCCAAACAGGCCAGCATTCCAGGCAAGACCAAGCCCCAGCCCCGAGGCGAGCGCCATCACGCCAAACGCGGCCAAGGTTTTCCGCGCCTTGGCGAAACGGTGGACGAATTCTGCGCGCAAGACTGTGCTCCAAACCCCCGATCGAAGAAAAACACACAAAGGACAAGACTTTTCGCTTTGTGGTTATCTGACCTGAAACCGAAATCGCTCCATGCCGTTTGGCGAAGCTACCCCTATACCGGGGCGTTTTCATGGTCCGTTAAGGGCCATGCCACGTGAGGACTATGGCACATAGGTCTGACCAGGCCGTTGCGAGTCAAGACCAGGCGGCGCCCGAGCCGCCGGACGATGGCCCGCCACAGCGCCGCCGACAGCTTGTCGGCTGGGTCACAGCGCTTGCGGCGCTGGGCGTCAGCACCGCGTTGGTTGGCGGCGGGCTTTGGCTCACGCGGCTTTCCATTGCTGAATTGTTAATCGGCGCCGCCCTCTCCGAACGCGGGGCGGATGCTGATTTTGATGTGGTTTCCCTCGATTTTCATCACGCCACGCTGCACGGCGTGCGCTTTGGCGCGGAAAACGCGCCCGACGCTGCGATCGCCAGCGTGGAGGCGCGCTGGGCCTGGCGCGGCGTTGTTCCATCGCTGACGGCGGTGCGCATTATAGAGCCGCGCCTGCGGCTTAAGCTGGATGCGCGCGGGCGCGTTTCCGCTGGCGCGCTGGATCGGCTGCAAGGCGGGCGCCAAGCGCGCGCCGCCCCACCCTGCCGGAAATCGCGATCGACATCATTGACGGCCAAGCGCTGATCGAAGCGCCGTTCGGCGCGCTTTCCGCGCAATTTGCCGGCGCCGGCGTGCTGGGCCGCGATTTCGCCGCCCAAGCGCGCATCGCCGAAACCTCGTTGCAAAACGGCGCGTATGCGCTTGAAGCGGGCGCGGCTGAGCTTGCGCTGACAACACGCGAAGGCGCGCTAAGCGCGCGCCTCACCGCCAACGCCGGCGCGCTGCGCTGGGATGGCTTTTCGCTCGACAATGCGGGCCTGCGCATCATCGCCAACGCGCCGATGGATTTGGCGCGCGGCGAAGCCGAAGCGGCGTGGCGCGTTGGCCGCATGCAAAGCGCAACGCTTGACGCACAGACTTTCGCGGGCGTCATCAGCGCGCACGCCGAGATGCGCGAGGATGCGCTCGCGCCGCAAAAGCTGGCGCGCGCAAGGCGGCGCGGGCGCTGCGCGCGCGGCCTATGCAGAAAACACCATCAGCGCCCCGCGCTTTGAGATCCGCGCCGAAGGCGGCGAATATGAAGGGCGCGGCGATTGGCGCTTTGAAAGCGGGCGCTTTGCCGGCTTTTCACTGATCGCTGAGCGCCCAAGCGCAGGCGGCGCCTTCACCTTCGGCTGGCGCGACGGTTTCACCGCCGATGCGCCGGTGCGCGTGACGCTGGCGCGCACGCAATTGGATGGCCGCGGGCGCGAACGCTTGCACGAGATCTTGCCCAACCTGCCGCAAGCGCCGATCGGGCCGACATTCGCAGCAGCGGAAAACGCAGCTGATCGCGCCGCATCGCGTTTTGATCTTGCGCTGCCGTTGCGCTTTACCGCGAACGGGCAAAGCAGCACGCTGTTGCTGGAAAACGCGGCCGAAGCGCAAGCGGCCAGCGGCGCGCGCTTGCGGCTTGCGCCGCTGCGGCGTGATGCGCCGGCGTTTGCGCTCGATCTGCCATCGCTGGCCCTGCGCGGGGCTGCGGCGCTTGAGCTTTCAGGCGGCGGCGCGCCGCGCGCTTCGCTGCTGCTCGACACCATCGCCTGGGCGCCGCAAGCGGCGTTCGATGCGGACGGCACGCTCAGCCTCACCGATTGGCGCGCCGATGGCGCCTCGATCAACGCGCCGGAACTCGGCGTGAGCATCACCGTCAATCCCGAAGGCGAAGGGCAGATGGATGTGCGCGGGCCTGCCGTGATCACCGGCCCGCTGGGCGATGGCGAGGTGCGCGATCTTTCGAGCAATCTCGATCTCGGCATTCGCTGGGGCCAAGGCTGGGCGGTGGCGCCGGCGCGGCAATGCTTGCCGATCACGCTGGGCGGGCTTGATGTTGCGGGGCTTTCGTTCGCTGGCGGGCGCTTTGCGCTCTGCGCGCAAAACAACACGCTGATCAGCGCGGACGCGCGCGGCAATCTGGGCGGCGGCTTTCAGATTGAAGCGCTGACGCTGAGCGGGCGTATGGCGGGCGAGGATGGCCAGCCCGCGCGGCTCGAAACACGCCGCCTCACCGGCAATTTCAGCGGCGTCAGCAGCGATATTCGCCTTGCCGTGGTGGCTGATGCGCCGACGCTGACCATCGACATGAGCGATGAACGCGCGCTCAGCCTTGTGATGGCGCGGCTCACCGCCAATGCGCGCATCGATCGGAGCTGGCGCGTCGAAGGCCAGTTCGAGCGCGGGGGCCTTGCCGATCCGGCCCTGCCCGGCGGCGTCAGCGCCATCGCCGGCCGCTGGAGCGCGGCGCCCGAAAACGATAAACCTGTGATCCGCGTTGATGCTGGCGAAGCGTTGCTGGAGGCCAACCGCCCCGCCAGCGATGAAGAGCGGCCGCTGTTTAATCCGATGCGGCTTGCGGGCGTGAGCGCCGTATTCCGCGATGGCGTGATCGACGCCGAAGGCGCGGTGCGGCTCAACGCATCGGGCCAGCAATTGGCGCGCTTTACCGCGCATCATCAAGTGAGCGACGGCGGCGGCGAAGCGCGCATTCACGCCGATGAGATCGCCTTTGGCCAGGATTTGCAGCCCTATGACATTTCCGAGCTCGCGCGCGGCGTTGTCGATAACGTGCGCGGACCCGCCAGCGGCGAAGCCCGCGTAACCTGGACGCGCGAGACGATGCAAAGCGATGCGCGCATCGCGCTTGACGGCGTATCGCTCGCCAGCGCCACCATCCCGCTGATCGGCGATACGCGTGGGGAAATTTATTTCGACGATCTGTTCAAGCTCACCACGCCGCCTGGGCAGGAGGTCAGCGTTGGCGTGCTCAATCCGGGCGTGGCCGTCACCAATGGGCGCGTGCGCTTTCAATTGCGCGAAGCAGGCGTGATCGCCATCGAGCATGCGGAGTTTGCGTTTGCGGGCGGGGTGCTGGCGATGCGCCCTGAAGTGATCACGCTGGGCGCCGATGAAACCAATATCGAGCTCACATTGCGCGATGTGGACGCCGCCTCGCTGATCGCGCAGCTCAATGTGCCCGATCTGCAAGCCACGGGCGTGATCGAAGGCTCCTTCCCGCTGCGGCTGACGCGGCAAAGCGCGATTGTCACCAATGGGGTGCTGCGCGCCGCCGGCGGGGGGCGCATCGCCTATACCGGCGCCCGCCGGCCAAGCCACCGAGGGCGTCACGCGCGTGGCCTTCGATGCGCTGCGCGATTTCCGCTACGAGGCGCTCGGCCTCACGCTCAACGGCGACCTCAATGGCGAGGTGGTGAGCGATATCCTGTTTTCCGGCGAAAATGTGGGCGAGCCGATTGATCTCACCCCCGTCGCCTCCCTGCCTGGCCTCGGGGAGGTGCGCATGCTGGGCGTGCCATTTAGGTTCAATGTGAAGGTGACGGCCCCGTTCCGGCGGCTAGCCGACACCGCCGCCACCATCATTGACCCAGGCTCGCTCATCCGCCAGGGAAACCAGGCGCGGGAGGGAGAGGTTGACCCAGAACCCGAACCGCCAAGATAAAGGCTTGCTTCAGCGCGCGTTCAGCCGCGCGACATTAGGAACATCGCCATGAGAGGACGCATGCGCCTGAAACTGCTCACCGCTCTTGGCGCCGTCGCTGCGGCGTCGGCCTGCATACCCGTGCAGATCCAGGCGCCGGATCGGCCGATTGAAGTGAATTTGAACGTCAATATTCGCCAGGAAGTGATCGTGCGCCTCGAGCGCGACGCGCAGGAGCTCCTGGATCAGAACTCTGATCTTTTCGGTGGAGGCAATCCATGAAGTACGCCCTTCTCGCCGCGATCGCGTGCGCTGGCGCGATGGCGCTGGCGACCCCCGCCGCCGCGCAGGACGCCGCGCTCAACCAGGCGCGCGCCGAAGGCCTCGTCGGCGAACAGGCCGACGGCTATCTCGGCGTGACGCCCGGCTCGAGCGTCTCAGCCGACGTGCGCGCCCGCGTGGATCAAACCAATATTCGCCGCCGCGCGCTTTACACCCAGCGCGCCGCCGATCGCGGCGTTTCCGTCAATGAAATGGCCGCCGCCGTGGCGTGCGAGGTGTTCGGCGGGCGCATCGCCGTGGGCGAACGCTATCGCGATGAAGGCGGCCAATGGCGCCAGCGCACCGCCTCCGCGCCGGTGGCGATGCCGAGCTTCTGCGGCGGCTAGGGCTGGCATTTAGGCGGGACGCGCCGCATATTGGATTGATGAAAGTCTTCCTGCTGACGATGTCGCTGGGCGGCATTCTCGCCTTTGTCTTGTTCGGAACGCTGACGGGCTGGGATAGCTCGGCCATGAGCATTCATGGCTGGATCGCCCTGGCGCTTGGCACCACCATCTCGCTCGCGGTGGGCGGGGGGCTGATGGCGCTGGTGTTTTACTCGGCCCGGAAGGGCTATGACGATCAGGTCGAGTTCGAGAGCAAGGACGAGCATTAACCTCGCCTCTTATGGTCTTAGTGAGCATAAGATGGTAGGCTGCGCCCATGGCTTCGCGAAAATCAGCTGGGAGCGCGTTCGGCTCGCTTTACGCGCACGGGTTCGTGCGCGTCGCCGCCTGCGCGCCGCTTGTGCGCCCGGCCGAGCCCGCGGCGAACGCGGCGGCGATCCTCGATTTCGCGCGGCAGGCGGATGCGGCCAAGGCAGCCTTGCTGCTGACGCCGGAGCTTTCGCTCAGCGGCTACGCGATCGATGATTTGCTGCAGCAGGATGCATTGCTTGATGCAGTGGACGCCGCGATCGGCGCGCTCCGCGATGAAAGCGCCAAGCTTGCGCCGCTGATCATCGTCGGCGCGCCGCTGCGGCTCGGCGCTGCGCTTTACAATTGCGCGGTGGTGATTGGGCGCGGGGAAATTTTGGGCGTCGTGCCCAAATCCTATCTGCCGAATTACCGTGAATTCTATGAGAAGCGCCATTTCGCCGCCGCCGCCGATAGCCCGCATGGCGTGATCCAGGTTGCCGGCGATGAAGCGCCGTTCGGCGCGGATCTCATCTTCGCCGCGCAGGACGTGCGCGATTTTGTTTTCGGCGTGGAAATCTGCGAAGATTTCTGGGCCGATCCCGCCCTCCTCGTTCGCGGCGCTGGCGGGCGCGACGGTGCTGCTCAATCTCTCCGCTTCCAACGTCACCATCGGCAAGGCCGAGGATCGCAAGCAGCTGTGCGACAGCCAATCGCGCCGCGCCGCCGCCGCTTACGTGTTCGCCGCCGCCGGCGCGGGCGAAAGCACGACCGACCTTGCCTGGGATGGGCAAGTGATCGCCTATGAGCTGGGGGAAAAAATCGCCGAGGGCGAACGCTTCGCGCGCGCGCCCAAATTGGTGATCGCAGACATTGACGTGCAACGCATCGCGCAGGAACGGCGCCGGCTCTCCAGCTTCCGCGACAGCGTGCGCGCCCATGGCGAGGCGATCGCCGGCTTCACCGCGATCCCCTTCAATGTCAGCCCGGCCAAAGGCGCGCTGGCGCTGAAGCGCGCGGTCGATCGCTTCCCGTTCGTGCCGGATGATCTCACGCGGCGCGATTCCGATTGCTATGAGGCCTACAACATTCAGGTTTCGGGCCTCGCCAAGCGGCTAGAGGCCACGAACACCAAGCGCATCGTCATCGGGGTTTCCGGCGGCATCGATTCCACGCATGCGCTGATCGTGGCCGCGCGCGCGTTCGATCTTTTGGGCCTGCCGCGCAAGAATATTATCGGCGTCACCATGCCCGGCTTCGCCACCAGCGCGGAAAGCAAAGCCAAAGCCTGGGCGCTGATGAACGCAATCGGCGTTGACGCGCGCGAGGTGTCCATCGAGCCGCTGGCGCAGCGCATGCTGGAAGATCTCGATCACCCAGCCGCGAAGGGCGAGCCGGTTTATGATGTCGCCTACGAGAATGTGCAGGCCGGCCTGCGCACCGATTATCTTTTCCGCCTCGCCAACAAAGAAGGCGGCTTCGTGCTGGGCACGGGCGATCTTTCTGAGCTGGCGCTGGGCTGGTGCACCTATGGCGTGGGCGATCATATGTCCCATTACAACGTCAATGGCGGCGCGCCGAAAACGCTGATCCAATATCTGATCCGCTGGGTGGCCGAGCAGAAACTGTTTGACGCCGCCGCCTCGCAAACGCTGCTGGATGTGCTGAGTGCGGAGATCAGCCCGGAGCTGATCCCCGGCGCAAACCCGCAAAGCACCCAAGCGGTGGTGGGCCCCTATGAATTGCAGGATTTCAATCTCTACTGGCTGACGCGCTACGGCATGGCGCCGAGCAAAATCCTGTTCCTCGCGCACGCGGCCTGGGGCGAAAAATACGATTACGCCACGCTCAAGCATTGGCTCGGCGTGTTTCTCAAACGCTTCTTCACCAACCAATATAAGCGCTCGGCCGTGCCGAACGGGCCGAAGCTGGTTTCGGGCGGGGCGCTTTCCCCGCGCGGCGATTGGCGCGCGGCTTCTGATGCAAGCGCGGCCGCGTGGCTGGATGAACTGGCGCGCAACACGCCCGAGGCGCTGGACTAAGCCGCCGCCGCGTGCGTTATCGCCCCCATGAGCGCCCGCCCTTCCCTTGAAGCCCTGACACGCCTCGCCATCGCCGCGGGGCGGGAGATCATGGCCGTGCGCGCGACAGGCTTTGAGGCGATGATCAAAGGCGATGGCTCGCCTGTCACCATCGCGGACCAACGCGCCGAAGCGCTGATCGAAGCGGGGCTCAGTGAGCTTGCGCCCGATATTCCAATGGTCGGCGAAGAGGCGGTTGCGGATGGGCGCATCCCTGCGCCAAGCGCGCGCTATTTCTGCGTCGATGCGCTCGACGGCACGCGCGGCTTCGCCAAGGGCGGGGATGAATTCACCGTCAATATCGCGCTGATCGAAGCTGGCGCGCCGACGATGGGCGTGGTGCTCGCGCCGCCGAGCGGCGAATTGTACGCGGGCGAGCCTGGCCGCGCATTGCGCGCGCGCGTGCAATTGGATGAAACCGCGCCGATCGCGTTTGAAGCGATCAACACGTCAGCGCAAACGGGCGCCTGGCGCATCATGGCCTCGCGCACGTTCGGCCGCACCGAGCACGCAAAAAAATTCGCCGCAGCGCTTGGCGCGCAAAGCCAGGATGACGCCGCCTCCTCGATCAAGTTCTGCCGCGTGGCCGAAGGGGCCGCCGATCTTTACCCGCGCTTTGGCGATCTCAATGAATGGGACGCCGCCGCCGGCCACGCGGTGTTGAGCGCGGCGGGCGGCGGCGTGATGAAAATAGACGGCGCGCCACTGATCTATGGCGCGCGCGCGGAAGGGTTTCTGTTTCGCGGGCTGATCGCTTACGCCAATCAAGCGGCGGCAAACGCGGCGCTGGATGCGCTTAAGCGCTTAGGTGTGTGATCAGGCGCTGCATGAAGCGCGCGCCTTCATCCAATTGCGAAAGCTCAATCCACTCATCGGGCTGATGCGCTTGTTCGATAGAGCCAGGGCCACAGAGCACGGCCGGCATGCCGGCGCGTTGGAAGAGGCCAGCTTCGGCCGCATAGGCGGCGGCGCGGATTTCATTATCGCCGGTGAGCGCGCGGGCGAGGCTTTCGGCGGCGCTCTCCGGCGCCATTTCAAGCCCCGGCGTCATGGAGCGGCGGGTGATCTTCACCCCGCCTTCGGGCGCGCGGGCTTTGATGTCCGCATCCAGCTTTGCCGCCGCCGCGCGCAGGCGCGCTTCGATGGCATCGCCCTCAGCTTGGCTTGGCGCGCGCAGATCGCAGCCAAACAAGCAGCGCCGCGCCAGGATGTTGATCGCCGTGCCGCCTTCGATCATGCCGATCGTCATGCTCGCGCCCGGCGGATCGAAATGATCGGCCTCGCGCGGCCCGGCGCCAATCTCGGCGATCAGCTGCATCAGCTTTTGCGCCTCCATGATGGCTGAGACGCCCGCATGCGGCAGCGAGGAATGCGCCTCGCGCCCGATCACCTCCACCCAGAAGGTGCGGATGCCCTTGTGCGCGGAAATCACCTTCATGCTGGTGGGCTCGCCCACGATCACCGCGCCAGGCTTTTGCCCAAGCTGGGCCATTTCATCGATCATCGCCGGCGCGCCAAGGCAGCCGATTTCTTCGTCATACGAAAACGCCAGCCAGATCGGGCGTTTGAGCGGCGCGGCCAGCGCCGCGTCCACATGCGCCAGCGAAAGCGCCAGAAAGCTCTTCATATCGGCGACGCCGCGGCCATAGAGCTTGCCGGCTTTTTCCGTCACCACCCAGGGATCGCTGCTCCAGGGCTGGCCATCGACAGGCACCACATCGGTATGCCCTGAAAGCACAATTCCGCCCGCCACATCAGGCCCGATGCGCGCGTAAAGATTGGCCTTCGAGCCATCCCCGTTCGCCACACGCTGCGAAGCGACGCCGCGTTCGCGCAGGAAATCCTCCACCCACGCGATCAGCGCGAGATTGGAATTGCGCGAGGTGGTGTCGAACGCGATCAGGCGCTCGAGGATGGCGCGCACGCTCACCTTTATTGCGCGGGCTTGGCTTCGATGATCTCGCCGCCCGGCGTTTGATACGCCAAAAGCACGATGCGGAAGCGCAGCGCCGCGTTCGGCGGGATCGGCCCGCGGCCCGAAGGCCCGTAGCCAAGCGAACCTGGGAAGGTGGCGATGGCTTCATCGCCGGGGCGCATATTGGCCAGCGCTTCGGAGAAGCCCGGCACCACCGCGCGCAGCGGAAAATCCGTGGGCTCCCCGCGTGCGAAGGATGAGTCAAACACCTCCCCGCCATCGACGAAGCTGCCCTCATAATGCACCAGCACCACCGCATCCATGCTGGGCTGCGCCAGGGTTTGATCATGCCCGCGCCGGACAAATTGCAGCTCAAGCCCTGACGGGAAGGTCTGCTTCTCTTCCTGCACAGCGTTGCTCAATGAATTCACGCCATCCTCCACACGCTGCGAGGCTTCTTTCTCGCCGCGCTCGATCTCACGCACGATGTCGCTCGTGCCGGAATTGTTGCAGGCGGCGAGCGTGAGCGCGGCGGCTGCGAGCAGAATTATTCTCATCATCGATAAAGGGCTTCCGCTTCTTCTATGGTCCAAATCTCTTCGCTGGCCGCGCGCTCCCAGGATTGGAAAGCATCGTCAGCGAAAATGGCGTTGCAATAGGCTTGCGCAAAAGCCGGGATCGAAACCGCATAGGTGCGCAAACGGGTGGCGACAGGGGCGAACATCGCGTCCGCGATGGAGCGCGCGCCAAACAAAAACGGCCCGCGATGGCGCGCAAGCAGATGCTCCCAAAGCGCATAGAGGCGCCCTAAATCCGCGCGCGTATCGGCGGGCCAATCGGGCTCATCGCCAAGCCGGCGGCGCACGTTCATCGAAAGATCGCGCCGCAGCGCGGCAAAGCCCGCATGCATCTCACACGCGGCGCTGCGCGCCTCTGCCCGCGCAAGCGCATCCGCCGGCCACAGCGCCGGCGCCTGCTCGGCCGCCCATTCGCAGATGGCGAGGCTTTCATAGAGGGTGAGATCGCCGAGCTGCAGCGCCGGCACGCGCCCCGAGGGCGAAACCGCCCGCACAGCCGCGATCTCGGAACGGCCATAGCCCTGCCCGCCCAGCGGAATGATGTTTTCCTCAAACGCCACGCCGCCCCATTTCAGCGCCAGCCACGGCCGCATCGACCATGAGGAATAATTCTTATTGCCGATGTGCAGCACGGGCGCGGGCATGGCCGCTTGTTTCAGAGCGGGCGGGCAAATTCAAGCGGGCTCAGCGCTTGCCGCTTCCGCCCCGGTGCGGCGCAGGCTAGGTTCTGCATGAACGTAACGAAAGGCGGGGGCGATGCGGTTTTTGGCGGCGGCGGCGACAATCGCGGCGTGCATGGCGGTTGCGCATATTGAGGGCGTCGCCCCCAGCTTCGCGCCCCCCAGCGCCCACAAGCAAACCGCGCCTCAGAAGCCGCCCCCAGGAGCCGCGCCCGCGCGGCGCGGCACAGACAGCTGCCGCTACGCCCGCGACAATGAATGCGATGAGCCCGATATCGGCACCGGCGCATGCGCACTTAACACCGATTATTCCGATTGCCGCGCGCTGCGCGAAGGCGAGAACGATTCCTGCCGCTGGGCCAATGACGGCGAGTGCGACGAGCCGCAATTCGGCACCGGCGCCTGCGCGCAAGGCACAGACCGAACCGATTGCGGCGCCATCGCCTGGATGCGCAATCAGAATGATAGTTGCGCCACCGCCTTCAACGGCGTGTGCGAAGAACCCGGCCAGGGCGACGGCTCCTGCGCGGCGCGGACAGACCGCACAGATTGCAACAGCCGCGAACGGCCGATGACGATCAATGATCACTTCTTCGGCCGCGATGACCGCGTGCTGGTGAACGTGAACGAGGCGCCCTGGCGCTTCATGGGCCGGCTGACGATGAGCACCGGCGAAAGCTGCTCGGCCACGTTGATCGCGCCGAATGTGATCGCCAGCGCCGCGCACTGCATCCACACCGCGCGCGGGGTCAACGCCGCAGGCCGCTTCACCACCGCAGACGGCCAGCACAGCGCCAATGTGATCGCCTATCAGATCAGCCCGCGCTTCAATTATCAGCGCTTCAATTCCAGCGATGAGATCGATGGGCTCGATTGGGCGCTGCTGCGGCTGGATCAGCCGCTGGGCGATCGCGTGGGCCATGCAAACGTCGCCAACATCACCGCCGAGCCCGCGCGCGCGCTGAGCGCGGAGGTGATGCAGGCCGGCTATTCGTGGGATACCGGCGATCAGCTCTCGGGCAACCTCTCCTGCCGCATCATCGCCGTGAACCCCGATCACACCTTCGCGCACGAATGCGATACGACGCGCGGGGATTCCGGCTCGGGCTTTGTGGTGCGCAATGGCGATGGGTTCGATCTCATCGGGGTGGATTCGAGCTTCCGCGCCAATCCGGGCGGGCCGTTCATCTATATCGCCGTCAGCGCCAACAATTTCGCCGCCGCCGTGCCCGATTTCGTCGCCGGCCGCGCCGGGCGGCGCGTGCCGGCCGGGGCAAGGCCCAAGCCCGCGCGCTGATGCGAACCACGCTTTCCGGCCAAGGCCCCGGACTTGATCCGGGGGCGCCTAGAATCGAAATCAGAACCTCGATAGGTTCGCGCCAATTATCCCATGCCCGATTCAACCGCCCCCGATCCGCGCCGCGTCGTCACCATCGAGGCCATCCGCGCCGCCGCCAAGCGCCTGGAGGGCCGCATTGAGCGCACGCCCATGCGCCGCTCCCGCTCGCTTTCGGAAGCCACGGGCGCGGATGTGTGGGTCAAGTACGAGAACGATCAATATACCGCCGCCTTCAAGGAGCGCGGGGCGCTCAACCGGCTGCTGCAGCTTACCGACGCGGAGAAAAAGCGCGGCGTGATCGCCGCCTCCGCCGGCAATCACGCCCAGGCGCTGGCGCACCATGCCCGCACGCTGGGCGTGCCCACCACGATCGTGATGCCCAGCGCCACGCCCAACGTGAAGGTGGAGCAAACCCGCGCGCGCGGCGCTCGAATCGTGCTCGAAGGCGATACGTTCGATGATGCGTACGCGCACGCCATGAAGCTGCGCGAGGAACGCGACCTTGTGTTCGTGCATCCGTTCAACGATCTCGACGTGATGATCGGGCAAGGCACCACGGCGCTCGAAATGCTGGAGGATGCGCCGGGGCTCGACATGCTCGTCATCCCGATCGGCGGCGGCGGGCTGATCGCCGGCATGGCCGTGGCGGCCAAAGCGATAAACCCCGCTATCCGCATCATCGGCGTGGAAGCTTCGATGTATCCCTCCTTCAATGCGCGCCTGCGCGGCCAGGCGGTGAAGGCCGGCGGGCAAACCATCGCCGAAGGCATCGCGGTGAAGGCGGTGGGCGATCTGCCGTTCGCGGTGGTGAAGGATATGATCGAGGACATCATCCTCGTTGATGAATCCCTGCTCGAACGCGCGGTGGCGCTCTACGCCACGGCCGAGCGCACCGTAGCCGAAGGCGCGGGCGCAGCCTCGCTGGCGGCGCTGATCGCCGCGCCGGAGACATTCCGCGGCAAGAGCGCCGGGCTTGTGCTCAGCGGCGGCAATATCGATACGCGCCTGCTGGCTTCGGTGCTGGAGCGCTCGCTGGTGCGCGAGGGGCGCATCACCATGGTCCGCTTCCTCGGCGACGACCGCCCCGGCATCCTTGCCGCCGTAGCGCGCATCATTGGCGACAACGGCGCCAACATCCTGCAGGTGGAGCACCGGCGCATGACGCTGGATGCGCCGGCCAAAGGCGTTGAGTTCGATATCCAGATCGAAACCCGCGATCGCGCCCACGCTGACGAGGTGATGGCCGCGCTGGTGGCCGAAGGCTTCAACGCGCGGCGGCTTTAAGCCGCCGCCGCTTCCGCCGCATCGTGCTCGGCCACGAAATGGCCGGGGCCCACCTCGATCCATTGCGGGCGATATTGGGTGGCGTCCGGATCATCGACGATGCGCGATTTCAAGAAGCGCAGGCTGGCGCGCGTATCGAGCGGGCTGGGCAGATCGCCCACAAGCCGCACGCGCGGCTTGGCGCGCGCCGCGTTCGGGTCGGGCGTGGGCGCGGCCGCCAGCAGCGCCTTGGTGTAAGGATGGCGCGGATCGCGCAGGATCACCTCGGAGGGCCCATATTCCACCGCGCGGCCGAGATAGAGCACAAGCACGTTGTGGCTGATCTCGCGCACGACGGCGAGATCGTGGCTGATGAACAGCATCGCGGTTTTGAACTCGCGCTGCAGATCGATCAGCAGCTTCATGATCTGCGCTTGGATCGATACATCCAGCGCCGAAACCGCCTCGTCGCACACCACCAATTTGGGCTTCAGGATCATCGCGCGGGCCACGCCCACGCGCTGGTTCTGCCCGCCGGAAAGCTCGTGCGGGTAGCGGTTGATCATGCCCGGATCGAGGCCGACTTGCGCCATCGCCTCCTTCACCCGCGCCTCGCGCTGCTCGCGGTTCAGCTCGGGCGCGAATGCAAGCAGCGGCTCGGCGATGGAAGCGCCCAGCGTCATGCGCGGATCAAGGCTGGCGAGCGGATCTTGGAATACGATCTGCAAATCCTGGCGCGCGCGGCGGATGGCGTCGCGCTCGCTCGGCAAGAGGTTGCGGCCAAGGAAGGTCACCGCGCCCGCGGTGCGCGGCAGAAGCTGCACCACAGCGCGCGCCAACGTGGATTTGCCGCAGCCGCTTTCACCGACGACGCCAAGCGTTTCGCCCGCACGCAGATCAAAGCTTACGCCATCGACCGCGCGCAGCAGCTTGGTTTTGCCGAACATGCCGCCATCCACGCGGATCGGGAAATGCACGCGCACATCGTCAACCTGCAGGATCGGCGCGCCCGCATCGGGCGGCGCCAGCTCATGCGCGCGCGCGCCGTCAATATGCGGCACAGCGCCCAGCAGCATGCGCGTGTAATCGGCTTTTGGCGCGTTGTAGAGCGTATCGACATCGCCGGTTTCGACGATCTCCCCTGCGCGCATCACCGCCACGCGCTGAGCCATGCGCGCAATCACGCCCATGTCATGGGTGATGAGCGCAACGGCGGCGTTGGTGTCGCGGCGCAAATCTTCGATGAGATCGAGCACCTGGGCTTGCACGGTGGCGTCCAGCGCGGTGGTGGGCTCATCGGCGATCAGCAGCGCGGGCTCGCACATCATCGCCATGGCGATCATCACGCGCTGGCGCATGCCGCCCGAAAGCTCGTGCGGGTATTGCTTGAGCCGGCGCGCGGCCTCGGGGATGCGCACGCGCTCAAGCCATTCGATCGCGCGCTCGCGGCCGACAGCGCTGGAAACCTGGAAATGATGCGTCAGCACCTCAACCATCTGCTCTTCGATGGTCATGTGCGGCGTGAGTGCGGTGAGCGGATCCTGGAACACGAAGGCCACATGCCGGCCGCGGATCGCGTCCATCTCCTTCCGCGGCAGGCCCAGCACTTCGCGCCCCTTGAACTTCACCGAACCGGTGACCTTGGCGTTGCTGGAGGTGAGCCCGAAGGCGGAGAGAAAGCTCTGGCTTTTGCCCGAGCCGCTTTCCCCGACGATGCCCAGGCACTCGCCCTGGGCAATGGAAAAGGAGACGCCTTTGACCGCCTCGACCTCGCCGTCGGGCGTATCGAAGGTGACGGCGAGATTGGAGATTTCCAGAACAGAGTCAGTCATGGGCGCGGAGACTAGCGGCCCCGGCCCTCAAGTCCACCCTTTGGGGCGCCGTTAGGGAGGGGGTGCGCGGCGAACGCGCGCGCGCTATCGACGAACGCGGAGAGAAACGCCATGGCCCAGATGAATTTCCTGACCCAGTGCACGTTCGATTTCGGCGCGCTCGAACAAACGCCGCGCGTGCTTGCTCGGCTGGGGGCGAAAGCGCCTTTTATCGTCACCGATCCGGGGCTGTTGGCCAACGGCTTGCTGGATCGGCTGCTGGCGGCGCTGGGGGTTGCGCCTGCGGGGGTGTTTTCCGGCACGCCCGCCAACCCCACCGAAAGCGCCGCGCGCGCGGCGGCCGAGGGCTACCGGGCAGCCGGCGCGGATCTCGATCATCGCCCTGGGCGGGGGCTCATCGATGGATCTGGCCAAGGCGATGGGGCTGATGGTGAGCAGCGAGCGCCCGTTCGAGCAGCTGGGCGCCACCCTGCGCGGGGGCAAGCATATCGGCAAAATCCCGCCGCTGCTGGCCATCGCCACCACCGCCGGCACAGGCAGCGAGGTGTCGAGCGGCGCGGTTGTCATCCTCGATAACGGGCGCAAGGAAACCTTTGTCTCAGCCCATCTGGTGCCGGCGGCGGCGATCTGCGACCCCGAGCTCACGCTTGGCCTGCCGCCCGCGCTCACCGCCGCCACCGGCATGGACGCGATGACCCATTGCATCGAAGCGGTGCTCTCCCCGGTTGTGAACCCGCCGGCCGAAGCCATCGGCCTCGACGGCGCCGAGCGCGCGGGCCGCTGGCTTGAACGCGCGGTGAAAGATGGAAGCGACCGCGAGGCGCGCTGGCAGATGATGATGGCCTCGTTCGAGGGCGCGCTGGCGTTCTCCAAAGGGCTGGGCGCGGTGCATGGGCTTTCGCACGCGCTGGGGCGCGTCAAGGAGCTCAAGCTGCATCACGGCACGCTCAATGCGGTGATCCTGCCGCATGCGCTGGCGATGCTGGAGGGCGCGGAGGTTGCGGAAAAATTCGTGCGCTTGCGCCGCGCGCTCGGCCTCGGCGCGAACGCGGATTTGCCGGGCTATATCGCCGATCTCAACGCGCGCATCGGCCTGCCGCCTTCGCTTTCGGCCATGGGCGTCACCGAAGCGCACTGGCCGGGCGCGCGCGAGTACGCGGTTTCCGACCTCGCCACGATGACGAACGCCACGCCCTTTGAAGGCGCGCAATACGACGCGCTGTTTGCGCGCGCGCTTTAATTCGTGCGCTGATAATCGCGGATTTCCACCACCGCCGCGCCAAGCGGGGTCGGCACTGAAAGCCGCAGCAGCGCCGCAAACCCGCCCTGCCCAGTGGCGAACACCGCCTCGCCCACAGGGATGCGCGCGCGCTCAGCGTCCGTCATGTTGAAACCGGCGAGTGGCTGGTAGCGGAACTGGCAGGTCAGCGCCGGGCCGTTATAGCCGCCGCGATTGAATTGCCCCTCGGAACCGCCAGACACCGCGAGCCGATAATGTTGGCGCCCGTCATAGACGAGAACCGAGCCGCGGCATGCGCGCGCCTGCCCCACTTGCCGGCCAAGCGCAAACAGCGCCGAGAGCGGATCATAGGAAGCGCGCTGATGCTCCGCCGTTGCGACGGGCGAGCCCATATTGCTGTAGGTCGGCTCGATACTTGCCGAGACAACGCCCGCCGCGCGATCAAGCCGGGTGCGGCGAAACTTGCCGGCATAAGCGTGCGAAAGATCGTAGCGCGTCCAGGCCAGGCCCTGCGCAGAAACCGAGCCGCTGGTGGCGGCGTTGATCTCGGTTTGATCGAACATGCGCGCCATGCCCGACGTGCGCACATTGGCGCGCACCGCATAGCGCGTGGGCGTGTCCGTAACCTCAAAGCTCGCGGCGCCAAGCTCCACCACGCCAAGGACGGCGACGTTGTAATTCAGCCGATAGGTTTCGGCGTGCGCGCTTGCCGCGAACATGGCGCAAGCGCCCGCCACCAATACCGAAAAAGCACGTTGCAGCACGCAGAATCTCCCGCCTTTCCCCTCGGCGCGCGGAGCCTAACCAATGCGCCGCGCGGGGTCCAGGCGCGATGTGTCAATGCGCGACGCGGAGGCCAAAACGCAACATGCTTTCAGCATCTTGGTTCCGCACATGCCCTGGTTCGAGCACGTAGAGCGCTTCCCCCAAATGCGGAAAACACATCGCCCCGCCAATAGGTGTAGCCGACGCCCAGCCGCAGCTCCCGCCCCGAAGGCGCCGGTGAGAACGCACGCAATTCGTAGCTGAGACTTTCACGCCCGTAATTGGTGGCGGTGGGCGCCAAGAACGCCATGACGCCATCTTCCACGCGCAAAGGCTGCGTTACAGTGAAGGTCAATGCGCCATTGAGCCAATCGGGCCGCGCCTGCGCCTTGAGCGAAAACGCCGTGGTGCGCAGCGGCTCAATCACCTGAAGCCAGCCTGACGGCCCCATATCGGCGACGCCGAATTCAGCCGAGCCCGACACACGCCACACCGATGTGACATCCGCATGAAATCCAATGCCGCCAAAGCGCGTTTCGCCGCCCGGCGTAGCGCCGAAGCCGCTGGACCAGATCATGCCCAAAACGCCCTGATCCTCCCGCACCGCGCCGAAGGTGAGATCAAGCCCCACGCGCGGCAAATCGAAGGAGGCGCGCGCCGCCGTGGCGCTGCGCTCAACGCCCGGCATGAAGGCCACGCCCGAAGCGGTGCGGCCGCTTTCATTGATGAGTGAAAGGCTCACGCCTTTGACGAGCCGCCGCGTCAGCCGCAGCGACATATCCGATTGCACCGCATCAAGGTGGCTGACCACGCCGTTATCATCATATTCGGCGCGCGCGCCGTGCGCGGCGAATGCCGCGGTGAAGCCCGGCGCGATTTCAGCTTCGATGCGCATCGGGTTTTGTTCAAGATCGGCGCGCGCGATGGCGGTGCGGAACGAATCCGGCGCAACGCTTTCAGCGAACGCCGCCTGCACGCGCACAGGCCCCGCCGCTTCGCTGCGCCACAGCAGCGGCGCTTGCGCGACGCGCGCGGGCCCTGCCTGCGCGCGCATCCACGCGCGCGAGAGATCCATGGCGTAGGTGCGGTCGAAATAATCGAAGCTGGCCACGTTCCAGGCGCCTGAATGGGAAAAGCCGTCGCCGAACGCCGGGCCCAAAGCGCCCACGACGCTCATCGGCGACACTTCAAGGCTCGCCAGCGGCGCAGAGCGTGCCCACCGGCTCAAACGCGCGCGCGATGTTGAGCCGCCCGCGGCCATAGAGCGAATCTGTGCCCGGCGCGCCCTCATCGTCAGCGGTGATGAACAGCAATTCCACGATCTGCGCGGGCGTGAGGCCAGGGAAGCCATCCTTCACCAGCGCAACGGCGGCGGTGATGATCGGCGAAGCGTAAGACGTGCCCTGAATGCGGCAGAGATCGCCATTGGGGCCGAGCCCGCAGGTTTGATAGCCCGGCACCGGGCCAACCGGGCCGAAATCCGGCACGATGATCTCCCAGCCCGGCGCGACCATGTAAAATTCAGCCGCTGAGCCCGGCGGGTTGGACACGGTGTTGAGCGTGCCATTGGAATTGAGCCCGCCGGCGATAATAATGAGGCCGTTGCTGATTTCCGGGAAGATAGCGTTGAATCCGGGATAGTTCGGCTCGGTCGCCGCCCCGCCTGAACAATGGGAGCCGCCTTGCCCGCAATTGCCCGCGGAAATAACGAATATAATCCCCGCCGCCGTTGCGTCGGCGATGGCTTGCTGCATCGCGGGCGAACTGGGCGAGGCCGAGCCCAGCGAAAGATTGATCACATGCACGCCCTTCTCGCGCGCATAATTGACCGCCGCGGCGAGATCAGTGTGCGAGAAGGTGCCCGTGCCGTTATCGGCGCGGATGGCGAGTATCTGCGCGTCAAACGCAAGCCCGACGGTTTGCTGGCCGTTATAATTGCCGGCCATGATCGCCGCGAGTTCGCTGCCATGCGATTGATCCGTCACCAGCGCGTCGCGGCCGGGCACGATGTCGATTGAATCCGCCGAGATGCGGCCCGTAAGTTCGGGGTGGTTGGGATGGATGCCGTCATCGATCACGCCGATCAGCACGCCCGCGCCGGTGGCGCCGGCTTGCCAAGCCGCTTGCGCGCGCGCACCGGCGACGCCCCAATTGGCGTTGAACTCGTTGCTGTTCACATGAGGATAATCGCCCGGCGCGTGCGGCGGCGCAGGCGGCGGGAACGTGGCCGGCGGGGGCGGCGGCGGCGGGGGCGGCGAGACAGGGCTGCCGCCGCCACCTCCGCCGCCACCGCCGCCACTGGCGCACGCGCCCAAAAGCGCAAAAACCAACGCAGATGCGGCGAGCCGGCCAAACCTCAACGCGTGCATGGGCAATCCTTGAATCGGGCGATACGCGGCCCGATCCTAACAGCCCAAGCCGCGACGGCCAGCCCGCCGGCGCGGTTTAATCCTGATCGGCCGCGCCCTCGGCTTCGCCGCCCTCGTCCTCGGCGTCGGCCTCATCAGGCTCTGCGCCGCGATCCAAGAACGCGGCGCAGCCGGTTTCAGCCAGCAACGCCGCCAGCGCCTCGCTTTCCACCAAAGCGCGCTTGCGGCGCAGCTCGGCCAGGGCCTTTGCGGCGTAGCGTTGCGGCTTTTGCGCAAACGGAACCGCGCCGATCAGCAGGCTGACGCCTTGAGCGTCGGCTTCCACCGCATCGGCGTTGGCGGCCATCCACGGCAGATAGGCGCCGGCGACCTCAGCCTTGAGCAAATCAGCCAATGGCGCGCGCAGCGCCTCCAGCGTTTCAAACGGGCCGGAAACCGTGGGCGCGTCCATCCGCTCAACCCACGCCACAACCCCCGGCGCCTGCGCGCGCAACACCGCGCCCGGCGTGGGATCGGAGAGCAATTGCTTGAGCTGCGCCGCGAGCCCGAAATCGGCCAATGAAGGGCGCCCGCCAAACAGATAGGCCCGCCCCTTCAGCAGCTCTTCCAAAAAGCCGATCAGACGCGTGAACGAACCTTCGATGATCGGCGCGCTTTCGGAGGAAGAGCCGACATGATGCAGCCGTCCCACCATGCGCGCACGCACGGCGTCCTCGATGCCTTCCGGGGCCTCGGCGCCTTCAAACAGCATCTCAACAATGCGCTTGGCCGCGCTTTGCTGATCTTCGGGATAGGTCCAGCGATAATGGAACATGGCTTTGTTGAGCCATTCGTCCGCGTAATCTTCCAAAAGCGCGGCGAGGAAGGCGAGCGCCTCATCCTCGGGCGCGATCGCAGGCTCGGCATATTGCGCTTCCACCGCCTCGATCATCGGGGTGGAATCCTGCAGCGCGTTTTCCTCCGCATCGACCAGGATCGGCGCGAGCGGCAGCTTGGCGTAGCGGGAAAACTCTTCCTGGCGCGCATTGGAGCGCTCCAGCCACTGAAACTCCAGGCCCTTAAAGCGCAGATAGGAACGCACCTTCACCGAATAGGGTGAAAGCTCAGCGCCATAGAGGCGGAACGGGGCAGTCATCGGATCGTATCGCTCCCAAATAAGAATCGCCGCACGGCCAGCCGCGCGGCGATCAGATTCACTTTTCAGCGCGCTGCTTAGACCGGTTTGATGTTCACCGCAGACGGTTTGTTTTTGCGCGGATCATTTTCCACGTCGAAAGACACCGCCTGGCCTTCGCGCAAGCCATTAAGGCCCGAACGCTCCACCGCGCTGACATGGACGAACACATCGGCCCCGCCCTCGTCCGGCGCGATAAAGCCGAAACCCTTGGCCATATTAAACCATTTCACGACGCCTGTAGCCATCGTTACGCTCCTTCAACACAACGCCGCAAGACACGATTGCCCCGCAGCAGCGTAGGACGGCGGGCAGAACGAAAGCCCACGCCGAAGGCGCGGCCGCAACGACCGTTAGTCCGCGACCATTGGGCGCATCCTCTGCGTGCGGTGTCAAGCAATCACTGAGTTGTGTGATCGAGTGCGATTGCGAGCATCGCGCGCAAGCCGGTTTCCATCGCCGGCTCATGCACGAAGAAGCGCGGATTGTGATTGGGCGCCGCATCCGCGTTCTCGACACCGGGCGGATTGACTCCATAGAAGAAAAACACGCCCGGAACCGCGCGCTGAAAATACGCGAAATCTTCCGCGGGCATCACCGGCTTGCCATCGATCACCGCGCCATCACCCAGCGCCCGCACCGCGGCGGCGCGCGCGCGATTGAGCAAAGCAGGCGGGTTCACGGTCGGGATCGCGTTTTCCGCGATGTTCACCTCCGCCGTCGCGCCGGATGCGGCGGCGATCTCGCTCACGGTGCGCCGGATGCGTGCATACAAATCCTCGCGCGTCTCTGGATTGAGGTATCGGATCGTCCCCTGCATTTCCACAATTTGGGGGATGATGTTGTAGCGCACCCCGCCCTGGATCATGCCGATGGTGACGATGACGGGCGAGTTCACCGCATCCATCTGCCGCGAAGGGATCGTCTGCAGCGCATTGATGATCTGCGCGGACACCACGATCGGATCAACGCCCGCATGCGGCTGCGCGCCGTGCGTTTGGCTGCCGGTTATTGTGATGTCGAGCCGATCGGAACCCGCCATGAAAGGCCCCGGAACCATCGTCACCGTGCCCGAAGGCCCCGGCCACGCATGCAGGCCGAAGATCGCCTCGGGCTGCAAATCGCCGAACAGGTTTTCTTCCAGCATGCGGCGCGCCCCGCCTAAGCCGCCCGGCGGCGCGCCTTCTTCGGAGGGCTGAAACACAAAGATGATCGTGCCGGCGATCTCCTCGCGCCGCGCCGCCAGCACGCTGGCCGCCGCCATCAGGATCGCCATGTGCGTATCGTGCCCGCACGCATGCATGATGCCGACGCTTTGGCCGTTATACGTGCCGCGCGCGCGTGAGCGGAACGGCAGATCGCTTTCTTCCGTCACCGGCAGCGCATCCATATCCGCGCGCAGCGCAATAATCGGCCCAGGCCGCCCGCCGCGCAGCACGCCGACAACGCCGGTTTGCGCAATTCCGGTGCGCACCTCATCAAGCCTGAGCGAACGCAAGTGCGCCGCGATCACCCGCGCGGTGCGCACCTCTTCGTAAGACAATTCCGGGTTTTGATGGAAATCCCGCCGCCACGCGATCATGCGCGGCAACACCGATTGGATCTGCGCTTCCACCGGCGCGGAAAAACCGGGCGCCTGTTGCGCCGCCGCAGGCGTCGTTGCGAACGCCACGCCAAAAGCCAGCGCATGCAACCAATGATGACGCATCAATTCCCCCTGAAAATAGGCCCCGCACTCAAGCAGCCAGCGCCTTCTCGCGCAACAGCGCCTCGGCCCAATCGACGAACACCTGCACGCGATGGGACAAATGCTGGCGGTGCGGATAGAGGATCGTCAGCGGCATCGGCGCGGCGCGCAGGCCCGGCGCAAGATCAAGCAGCTCCGCCGCCTCGACATGATGGCGCACGTCATAGGCCGGGATCTGGATCAGGCCGAGCCCCGCAAGGCAGCAGGCGATATAGGCTTCGGCGCTATTGACCGTGACGCGCGCGCGCATCGGCGCAAAGCGCGCCTCCCCGCGCTCGACATATTCCCAATCCTCGATCCGCCCGGTGGAGGGCGAGGCGTAATTGACGGCGTAATGGCGGGAAAGATCTTCAACGCCTTGCGGCGCGCCATGCGCGCGCACATAGGCCGGGCTGGCGCAATTGATGAGGCGCAAATCGCCCACGCGCCGCGCAATCAAGCTTGAATCGCTGAGCGGCCCCACCCGCACCGCGCAATCAACGCCCTCCTGCACCAGATCCACCGCGCGGTCGGTGCTGCCAAGCTCAACCTCGATGTCAGGATAGCGCGCGAGAAAATCCGGCAGCGCCGGCGCAAACAGCAAGCGCCCCATGCGGCCGGGCACGTTCGCGCGCACGCGCCCGCGCGGCTGGGAGGCGCCCTGGCGAAACAGCGCCTCGGCCTCCTCATAATCGGCCAGCAGCCGCACGCAGCGCTCGTAAAACGCCTGGCCTTCATGGGTCAGCGAAACGCGCCGCGTGGTTCGATAAAGCAGCCGCGCGCCGACCCGCGCCTCAAGCGCCTTCACCGCCGATGACACGCTCGAGCGCGGCAGCTGCATCAGGCTGGCGGCGCGGGTGAAGCCTCCACTTTCCACCACGCGCACGAAGATGGCCAGGTGCTCGATCCGATCCATTGTTCGCCATCCCTGACAAGTAATGTCAGGACTAGCACGATTATTCCCATATGCGGAACCAATAGCTTGGCGCTCAGCATCAGCCAGGAGCGCCCGCCTATGACCTACCGTACCCTCAACGGAAAAACCGCCCTCATCGCCGGGGGCGCCAAGAACCTCGGCGGCCTTATCGCCCGCGATTTCGCCGCCCAAGGCGCCGCAGGCGTCGCCATCCACTACAACAGCGCGGCCTCCAAGGCCGACGCGGAGGCCACCGCCGCCGCCGTGCGCACCGCCGGGGCCAAGGCCGAAATCCTTCAGGGCGATCTCACCAGCGCCGCCGCCATGGCCAAGCTGTTCTCCGACGCGAAAGCCGCCCTCGGCGGCATCGACATCGCCATCAACACCACAGGCAAAGTGCTGAAGAAGCCCTTTAGCGAGATCAGCGAAGCCGAATATGATGAGATGTTCGCCATCAATTCAAAGGCGGCGTTCTTCTTTCTCAAGGAAGCGGGCGCAAAGCTGAACGATAACGGCGCCATCGTCACGCTCGTCACCTCGCTGCTGGGCGCGTTCACGCCGTTCTATTCCTCCTATGCCGGGGCCAAGGCGCCGGTGGAGCATTTCACCCGCGCGGCGGCGAAAGAGTTCGGCGCGCGCGGCATCTCCGTCACGGCCGTCGGCCCCGGCCCGATGGACACGCCGTTCTTCTACGGCCAGGAGGCGCCGGAAGCGGTCGCCTATCACAAAAGCGCGGCCGCGCTTTCGCCGTTCAGCAAAACCGGCCTCACCGATATCGAAGATATCGCGCCCTTCATCCGCTTTCTGGTGACGGACGGCTGGTGGATCACTGGCCAAACCATTCTGGCGAACGGCGGCTACACCACCAAATAACTAGCGCACCCCGGCGGCGAGCAGGTCGTGCATGTGCACCACGCCGACAGGCTTGCCGTCTTCCACCGCAAACAGAAGCGTGATGCGTTTTTCGTTCATGATGGCGATGGCGTCCGCCACCGGCGCGTCGGGGGCGATCACTTTCGGCCCGGACGTCATAATCGCGCGCGCGGTTTTGCCGAACGCTTCCGGGGTGAGTTCGCGGCGCAGATCGCCGTCCGTAATGATGCCGATCAGCTTGCCGCCTTCAACCACGCCGACCGCGCCCATGCCGCCGGCGCTGATCGCGGCGATGGCTTGGGGCACGGGCGCATCAGGGCCGATCAACGGATCGTTGGCGCCCACGCGCATCACGTCGCGCACGCGCTTGAGCGCCGCGCCAAGCTTGCCGCCCGGATGAATGGCGCCGAAATTATCCTTGTTGAAGCCGCGCGCTTTCAGCAGCGCCACCGCCAGCGCATCGCCAAGCGCCAGGCACATCGTGGTGGAAACCGTCGGCGCGGGCGCATCCTCGCTGGCCTCGCCGCATTCGGGGAGCACCAGCGCGGCGGTTGACGTGTTCGCCAGCGTCGAGCCCGGCTTGAATGTCATCCCGATCAGCGGAATGCCGAGGCGATGGCAATGATAGAGCAGATCCGAAAGCTCGCCCGTCTCGCCCGAGCGGGAGATCGCCAGCACGCAATCGGTTTCGATGATCATGCCCAGATCGCCGTGGCTTGCTTCGGCGGGGTGGACAAATTGCGCGGGCGTGCCGGTGGAAGCCAATGTGGCGGCGATCTTGCGGGCGATGTGCCCGGATTTGCCCATGCCGGTGACGATCACCCGGCCTTTGGTTTCGGCCAGCAGCCGGGCCGCTTCGGTGAAGGGCGCGGCCAGCGCCCCGGCCAGCGCTTCGGCCAGCGTGTCGAGCGCCCGCGCCTCGGTGCGGATAGTGTCCTGGCCGGCGGCGATCGCGGGCGCCGGGATCGATCTTCGTCATGGGAGGCTGTTCGCATGCGGCGGGGAGCTTGTCACCCGCCTGCGCAGATGCGGTTCCCCCGGTTGAGGGAACGGCCCAGGCGGCCTATGTGGGAAGCCTCAGAACAGGACATTCCGAGCCATGAGCGCCCCCTCGCCCATCATTCGCATTCAGCGCGTTGAATCCACGCCGATCGAGATCGGCAATGAGCTGCCGCTCACCTTCATCTGCGGCCCCTGCCAGCTTGAGAGCCGCGGCCATGCGCTTGAGACGGCAGAGTTTTTGCGCGACCTGTTCGCTCGCGCCGGGGCCGGCTTCATCTACAAAACCAGCTTCGATAAGGCCAACCGCTCCAGCATCTCCACCAAGCGCGGCGCGGGCCTGCTAAAATCAGGGCCGATCTTCGAGGAAATCCGCACCAAGCTCGGCGTGCCGGTGATCACTGACGTGCACCTGCCCGATCAGTGCGCCGATGTGGCCGAGGTGGTGGACGTGCTGCAAATCCCCGCCTTCCTCTGCCGGCAGACCGACCTGCTGATCGCCGCCGCCGAAACCGGCAAGCCGATCAATGTCAAAAAAGGCCAATTCCTTGCGCCTTGGGACATGAAAAACGTGATCGGCAAGATCACAGGCTCCGGCAACAGCCAAGTCATGGCCTGCGAGCGCGGCGCCAGCTTCGGCTACAACACGCTGGTTTCAGACATGCGCGCCATCCCGATCATGAAAACCTTCGGCGCGCCGGTTGTGTTTGACGCCACCCATTCGGTGCAGCAGCCCGGCGGGCGCGGCGATACAAGCGGCGGGGAGCGCCAATTCGTGCCGATGCTGGCGCGCGCGGCGGTGTCCATCGGCGTCGCCGCCGTGTTCATCGAAGCCCACCCCGATCCGGATAACGCGCCCTCCGATGGCCCCAACATGGTGCCGTTCGCAGAGCTCGAAGGGCTGGTGCGCGATCTGATGGCGTTTGACCGGCTGGCGAAATCCACGCTCATCGCCGCCGAATGAGGCTGCTGCACACGCTCGGCGCCTCAGGCGATGGGGGCGCTGAAACCTATTTCACCGATCTGGTCGGCGCCTTCGCACGCGCAGGGATTGCGCAAGCGGCGGTGATCCGCCCGCATGCGGGGCGGGAAGCGGCGCTTGTTGCGCTGGGCGTGGAAACCAAGCTCGAACTGTTTTCCAAGCCGTTCGATTTCGGCACCGCCCCGGCGGTGAACAATTTGGCGAAAAACTTTGGCGCGAAGATCGTGCTGGCCTGGATGAACCGCGCCGCACGGCGCACCCCGCCGGGGCCGTATGCGCGCATCGGCCGCCTCGGCGGCTATTACAAGCTCAAGAATTATCGCGATTTCGACGCGCTTGTCGGCAACACGCAAGATATCGTCGATTGGATGGTGCGCGAAGGCTGGCCGCAAGAGCGCGCCCATTACGTGCCCAATTTCGCCGCCGCTGGGCAAGGCGCGGCCATCCCGCGCAGCCATTTCGCCACGCCCGATGACGCGCCGCTGCTGCTTGGCATGGGGCGGCTGCATGAGAGCAAGGCGCATGATGTTTCGCTGCGCGCGCTGAAGCTGCTGCCGGAAGCGCGTCTCTGGATCGCCGGCTCGGGGCCGGAGGAAGATAAGCTCAAGGCGCTGGCCGACGAGTTGGGCGTCACCGCGCGCGTGCGTTTTCTTGGCTGGCGCAATGATGCGCCGGCGCTTTATCGCAGCGCCGATCTGTGCGTGTTTCCTTCGCGCTTTGAGCCGCTGGGCAATGTGGTGATCCAGGCCTGGGCGCATGATCTGCCGGTGATCGCAGCGCAAGCCGCCGGCCCTGCCTCACTGATCCGCAACGGCGAGGACGGCTTCCTTATTCCGATCGACAATGCCGAAGCGCTGGCGGAAAAAGCAGCCGCCTTGCTCGCCGATCCCGCCCTCCGCCAAAATTTCGCCGCCGCCGGCCGCGCGCGCGTGGCGGGTGAGTTTTCCGAAGCCGCCATCGTCGCCCAATGGCGCGACGTGTTCGCCAAATATGGAGGCGGCTGATGTGCGGCATCGCCGGCGTGCTTGGGGCCGATGACAGCGCCGAGCCGCTGATCGCCCAGCTTGCGCATCGCGGCCCCGATGGCGTGCGCGTCGAACAAGGCCCTTCCCGCTCGCTCGCGCATGCGCGGCTTTCGATCATCGATCTTGAAGGCGGCTGGCAGCCGCTTTCGGCCGCCGGCGCCACCATTATCGGCAATGGCGAGATTTATAATTACATCGAACTCGCGCAAGCGTTTCAGCTTGAGGGCAAGCTCTCCACCGGCTCCGATTTCGAGCCGCTGCTGCACCTCTATGCGCGGGAGGGCGAAGCTGCGTTCGATCGCCTGCGCGGCATGTACGCCTTTTGCCTGATCGGCGCCGATGGCCGCACCTGGCTGGTGCGCGATCCGTTCGGCATCAAGCCGCTTTACGTGCATGTGGCCGATGGCGTTGCGCGCTTTGCATCCGAGCCGCGCGTGTTTGGCGCGGCGCACGCCAACGCCGAAATCACAAACGCGGTGGCGAGCCTCAATTACGCGCTCTCAAAAGAAACCGCGTGGCCAGGCGTGTATCGGCTCGAACCGGGCGAGATCGCGGAATTTGCCGATGGCGCGCTGATCCGCCGCCGCGTGCGCCCCGCCATCGCCAAACCCAAAGCGCCGATCAGCGATGAGGCCCGCGCGCTTGAAGCGCTTGACCGCGTGCTGGAAGAGAGCGTGCGCGTGCATCAGCGCTCTGACGTGCCCTACGGGCTCTTTCTCTCCGGCGGCATCGATAGCGCTGCGATCGCCACGTTGATGGCGCGGCTCAATCAGCGCCCGGTGATCGCCTACACCTGCGGCTTTGACGCCCCCGGCGCGCGCGATGAGCGGGCGCAGGCTGAAGCTGTGGCGCGCGCACTCAATCTCGATTGGCGCGAGACGCTGTTCACCGAAGAAGATTTCTGGGCCATTGCGCCGCAAGTGGCCTGGGCGCTGGATGATCCCGTGGCCGATTACGCCACGCTGCCGACCTATAAGCTCGCGGCGGCGGCGAAAGAGAGCCTCACCGTGGTGCTCACCGGCGAAGGCGGCGATGAACTCTTCGCCGGCTACAGCCGCTATCGCCGCAGCTTGCGGCCCTCTTGGCTAGGCGGGCGCGCAGCGGAGCCGCAAGTGGATGCGATCCTTGGCGCCGATGCGCTCAACACCTGGCGCCGCCACGCGCAAGCGCCGGCCGGGCTCACGCCATTGCAACGCGCACAATACGCCGACATCGCAACCTGGCTGCCCAACGATCTTCTGCTCAAGCTCGATCGCTGCCTGATGGCGCATGGGCTTGAGGGGCGCACGCCCTTCCTTGACCCCGAGGTCGCGGCGCTCGCGTTTTACTTGCCGGATCAGTTCAAAGCGCGCGGGCGCTTCGGCAAATACATCTTGCGCAAATGGCTGGAGCAGCACTGCCCCGCCGCCGCGCCTTGGGCGAAGAAGCGTGGTTTCACCGTGCCGGTGGCCGGCTGGATCGCTCCGCGCGCGCGCGAACTGGGCGAAAGCCTCGCCAGCGTCGAAGCCATCGCCGCCGCGATCGACGCCGATACGGTGCGGGCGATCTTCACAGAGGAAGCCCACGCCGAACGCCGCTGGCCGCTGCTGTTTTTGGGGTTATGGGGGCGGATACATGTTGAGGGCGCAACGCCCGAAGCCGCGCTGAAAAGCTTGCTCACATAAATATGGAGCGCGGGCGTCCTCGCCCGCATGGCCGCTGCCTGGGCGGGCGAGGACGCCCGCGCTCCATAATCAGCCCTTATCCCAGCGCGCGAAAAATTCCGCGTTCTGCGCGCGCGCTTCGGCTTCCAGCAACCCCAGCTCCACCGTGATCCCCGCCGCGCGCATGCGCGCAACGCCGGCGCCATCGGCGAACGGATGCGGATCGCGCGCGGCGATCACCACGCGCGTAACGCCGGCTTTGATCAGATGGTCCGAGCAGGAAAGCGCACCGCTTGTGCGTTTGGCGCATGGCTCCAGCGTGACGTAAGCGGTAGCGCCCGCCGCATCGCGCCCGCTGAGCGCGCGCTCCTCCGCATGCGGGCGCCCGCCCACATCCGTGACGCCTTCGGCGATCACCGCGCCGTCTTGCACGATCACGCAGCCAACCGAGGGATTATCCCCGGTCGCGCCCACATTGCGCGCGGCTGCGGCAAGCGCGGCCCGCATGAAATCAGCATCGCTCACGCAGGCAGCGGCGGCAGCTTTTCAGCACGCTTCTCATCAAGATAGCGCACGCTTTTCGGCTTGAGGCTCGCATCCAGCTCAATCAGCATCGGATTGCCGGTGGGGGATTTCCACGCCGACGATTTGATCATCGGCCACGCCAAACAGATGCTTCCACGATCGCGCGCAGCGAATTGCCGTGCGCGGCGATGACGAGATTTTTGCCCGCCTTCAAATCCGGCGCGATTGTCGCCTCCCAATAGGGCAGCACGCGCTCCAGCGTCAGCTTCAGCGATTCCGTGGCCGGCACGGGCACGCCCGCATAGCGGCGATCCTTGGAAAGATCGAACTCAGAGCCCGCCTCCAGCGGCGGCGGCGGCACGTCATACGAACGCCGCCAGATTTTCACTTGCGCATCGCCATGCTTGGCCGCCGTTTCGGCCTTATCGAGCCCGGTGAGCGCGCCGTAATGGCGCTCATTGAGCCGCCAATCGCGCGCCACCGGCAGCCAGGCCAGGCCAGCGGCCGCCAGCGCCAGATTGCCGGTGCGGATCGCGCGAGTCTGCACCGAGGTGTAGAGTTTATCGAACAGAACCCCGCTTTCGGCCAGGAAGGCGCCGGCCTGGCGGGCTTGGGCCTCACCTTCAGCGGTGAGATCGACATCCACCCAGCCGGTGAAGCGGTTTTCGAGATTCCACTGGCTCTGGCCGTGGCGGAGAAGCGCGAGATAAGGCATGGGCCGCTTGTTCAGCCAAGGCGCCCGATCGTCAAGCGCGGACAAGAAAAAAGCGCGCCGCAGAACGGCGCGCTTAAGGTCGCGGATGGTAGGCCCGCTTAGAAATCGACGCCCACGGACACCCAGAGCCGGCGCGGCTCCTGGTTGATCGCATATTCGGGTGCGTAGGTCGGGTTCGCCGGATTGCCGTAGGGCAAATAGCTCACGAAATCGGTGTCGAAGAGATTATAGATCGTGGCGCCGATCCGTACATTGTCTGTCACCTCGAACGAACCGCCGAGGTGGAACAGCGTGTAATCGCTGTAATCGCCCAGCGCGACGCGCGCCGCGCCCGCGCCGCGATAGCGCTCGCTCTGATATTGCCCGCGCAGCCAAACGCCGAGCCGCTCTGTCGTTTGCCAGCGCAGATTGGCGTTCAGCATGTGCTGCGGCGTGTTGGTGAGCGGCAGGCCGGCATTGGCGCCGCTTTCCTGTTCGCTGTCGGTGTAGGTGTAGGTCGAGGTCAGCTGCCAGCGCTCGAGGAAGTTGTAGCGCAGCGAAACTTCCACCCCGCGCGTCACCGCCTCGTCGATATTGACGCTCTGCCCGAACGTAGCGTGGTTGGGCCAATAGCCGACATCCACGCAGCCGGTGGTCGAATAACTCCCCGCCGCATAATCGGCGGCGGTGACGCCGAAGGTGCAGTTCGTCACCGGCGTGCCGGTGGCGATCTTGTCCTCGAACTGGTTGTTGAACACCGTGAAGGTGGCGCTGAAATTCGCGCCGTTGTTGAACAGCAGCGCGATTTCCGTCGAGGTCGAGGTTTCCGGCTGCAGCGTGGGCGTGCCCAAAAGCGGCAGCGTGCCTTGCGCGCCGAAGCCGTTGATGCCGTCGGTCAATTGTTCGAGCCGCGGGGTTTTGAAGCCCTGGCTCACCCCGCCTTTCAGCGTGAATTGCTCGCTGATGTTCCACACCAGATACGCGCGCGGGCTGATATGATCGCCAAACGTGCTGTGATTGTCGTAGCGCGCGCCAACAGTGAGCGCGAGCGTTTCGGTGAAGCGCCATTCGTCCTCGGCGAAGAGCGCCCATTGCTGGTGCTCGAACGGGGCGGGGGCCACCCCGTCAACCATCTCCGCATCCCAATATTGCCCGCCCAACGTGAACGTGTGCGCGCCCACGGAGGAGGAAAACTTAGTGTCGAGGATGGAATTTGTGCTTTCCAGCGTGCGCGGCCCGCCCGCGCCAGGCACCCCGTTCGGGATGATGCGGCCCAGCGTTTCGGTGGTCCCTTGTGAAAGCGTGGTTTGCAACTCGCCCAGGCCAAGGCGCCAATTGTGCGCCAGCACCAATTGCTCGCGGTTAAATTCCATCGACGGGCCGTAGCCGCCCGCGGTGGTGGCCGTGCCCATTTGCGAGCGGCTATTGTCGTACCATTGGTTCGCGGTGTCGTAATCGAACCAGAGATCGTGGTCGCGGTGGAACGCGAAATTCACGCGCGCGCCGAGCGACCAGATTTCGTTCGCGGTGGAAGAACGGCCGTTAAAGCCCGTGATCGGCGCCGCCCCGCCCCCGACATTGGTGTAACTCAGCGCCGATTCCTCGCGCTCTGAATAGGAGCCGCGCAGCGCCACCCCGATCAGATCAGGAACCACCGGGCCATTCACATAGAAATTGCCGCCATAGATATTGCCGAAATCATCGTCGCTTTGCAGCGTGGCGTTGGCCGAGACGGCGCCGCCCCAGCTATCGCCTACCGCGCGGGTGATGATGTTGACCACCCCGCCCATCGCGTCCGAACCGTAAAGCGTCGAGACCGGCCCACGCACGATCTCGATGCGCTCGATCGCCGAAACCGGCGGCAGGAAACTCGATGAGGTTTCGCCAAAACCGTTCGGCGTGACGCTGCCGGCCGTGTTCTGGCGGCGGCCATCAACCAGCACCAGCGTGTAATCGCTGCCCATGCCGCGGATATTGATGGTGAGCCCGCCCGTCTTGCCCACCGCGTCGCCGACATCCACGCCTTCCACCGCGCTCAGCACTTCGGCGAGGCTGGTGGCGCGGTTTTCCTCGATCTCGGCACGCGGCAACACGCTGATGCTGGCTGGCGCCTGGATGATGCGCTGCTCAAAGCCCGACGCGGTGACGACAATATCCTCGCTCTCGACCACGCGGGGGCGCTCCTCAGCGGATGCGGCGCCCGCGCAGGAAAGCGCCCAGACAGCCGCCGAGGCCAACAATTGAAAACGCACTTTCCCTGACATAAACTACCCCGTCGCTACTAAGTCTTATTTGCAACTAACGCGCGCATTGCGCCTCTCGCGCGATGCCAGGCAAGCTGCAATGAGGCAGGCCCTCACCTACCCCAACACCGGTCCAGTATTGCGACTGACTCTTAATATCAATCGTGCAGATGGGCGACGTTGCGCCGCATGCGCACGCAACACAGCGCTGATCGCGCGCACGCCGGGCCGGGCGCGCAACGGGTGCGCGGCGTCGATTGCACTTTAAGGCGTTTTCGCCCAAACCCGCCGCTCATACCGCCACCACGGAAAGACCCGATGCTGCCCACCCCGCGCGCCAGCCTGCCAGCCAATACCTCGGAGTTTGAAAGCCTGCCGCTGGTGAAACCCACGGGCTTCCGCGAATATGACGCGCGCTGGTGGTTTGGCATCCAGGGGAATGAAAAACCCCCAGAGCTCAATCTGTTAGGCGTGCAGGCACTGGGCCTGGGGCTCGGCACGCTGATCCACGAATTTGGCGTCGCGCCCAAGATCGTGACCGGCCACGATTTCCGCTTTTATTCGCAATCGATCAAGCAGGCGCTGACGCTGGGCCTCATGCAGGCCGGCATCGAAGTGCATGACATTGGCCTTGCGCTTTCGCCCACCGCCTATTTCGCGCAATTTGCGCTCGACATCCCCTGCGTGGCGATGGTGACGGCCTCCCACAACGAAAACGGCTGGACCGGGGTGAAGATGGGCGCGAACAAGCCGCTCACCTTCGGCCCCGATGAAATGGGCAAGCTGAAAGACATCGTGCTGGGCGGCAAATTCAAGCCGCGCGCGGGCGGCGCCTATGTGCGCGTCGAAGCCATGGCCGAGCGCTACATCGCCGATGCGGCCAGCCGCGTGAAGCTTTCGCGTCCGCTCAAAGTCATCGCCGCCTGCGGCAACGGCACGGCCGGCGCGTTCGCGCCCGAAGCGCTGCGCCGCATGGGCGTTGAGGTGATCGACCTGCACACCAGCCTCGACTGGACCTTCCCGCACTACAACGCCAACCCCGAAGACGCCGAAATGCTGCACGACATGGCCGCCGCCGTGAAAGCGCATGGCGCCGATCTCGCGCTCGGCTTCGATGGCGACGGCGATCGCTGCGGCGTGGTCGATGATGAGGGCGAGGAAATCTTCGCCGATAAGATCGGCCTCATGCTGGCGCGCGATCTTTCAGCCCATCACGCCAACGCCACCTTCGTCGTCGATGTGAAATCCACCGGACTTTACGCGATCGATCCTGTGCTGGCCGCCAACGGCGCCAAGGTCGATTATTGGAAAACCGGCCATTCCTACATCAAGCGCCGCACCACCGAGCTTGGCGCCCTCGCCGGTTTTGAAAAGAGCGGGCACTTTTTCTTCCGCGAGCCGCTGGGCTATGGCTATGACGACGGCATCGTCGCCGCCGCCGCGGTGCTGGCGATGCTCGATCGCAATCCGGGCAAGAAGCTCTCGGAGCTGAAAAAGGCGCTGCCGCAAAGCTTCACCTCGCTCACCATGAGCCCCCATTGCGATGACGAGAAAAAATACGGCATCGTCGATGAGGTGGTGGCTCAGTATCAGAAGCTCGCAAATGAGGGCGGCAAAATCCTCGGCCGCGCCATCCGCGACGTGAATACCGTCAATGGCGCACGCGTGACTTTGGAGGATGGCGCCTGGGTGCTGGTGCGTGCGTCCTCCAACAAGCCCGAACTGGTGGTCGTGGTTGAAAGCATGACCAGCGAAGCCGATATGAAGGCGCTCTTCCGCGAAGAGGTGAAGCCACGCCTTGGCGGCTTCGCCGAGGTCGGCGCCTACAATCAGGAGATCTAATCCATGCGCGTGACTATGATCGGCACGGGCTATGTGGGCCTTGTCTCTGGCGCGTGCTTCGCCGATTTCGGCCATGTTGTGACGTGCGTTGACAAAGACGCCTCCAAGATCGCACGCCTGCAGAAAGGCGAAATCCCGATCTTCGAGCCGGGCCTTGATGAGCTCGTCAAAAACAACGTCGAGCAGGGGCGGCTGTTTTTCACGACGGACGCAACCCAAGCCATCCGCGAAGCGGATGCGGTGTTCATCGCCGTGGGCACGCCGTCGCGTCGCGGCGATGGGCATGCCGATCTTTCCTACGTTTACGCCGCCGCCGAAGAGATCGCGGGGCTGATCCAGGGCTACACCGTGGTCGTCACCAAATCGACCGTGCCTGTCGGCACCGGCGATGAGGTGGAAGCGATCATCAAGAAAACCAATCCGGGCGCGGAATTCGCGGTGGTGTCCAACCCCGAATTCCTGCGCGAAGGCGCGGCGATCAACGATTTCAAACGGCCCGATCGCGTCGTCGTCGGCGGCGCCGATGATGCGCGCGCCCAGCACATCATGACAGAGCTTTATCGCCCGCTCTTCCTCAACGAAACGCCGATCATCTTCACCGCGCGGCGCACCTCTGAGCTGATCAAGTACGCGGCCAACGCGTTCCTGGCCATGAAGATCACCTTCATCAACGAGATCGCCGATCTCTGCGAGGAAGTGGGCGCGAACGTGCAAGAGGTCGCCAAAGGCATTGGTCTTGATAACCGCATCGGCCGCAAATTCCTCAATGCCGGCCCCGGCTATGGCGGCTCGTGCTTCCCGAAGGATACGCTGGCGCTGATGAAAACCGCGCGCGATTACGAGGCGCCCGATCGAGCTGATCGAAGCCACCGTGCGCGTGAATTCCGCGCGCAAGCAAAAGATGGCGCAAAAGATCATCGAAACCCTGGGCGGCAATGTGAAGGGCAAGACCATCGCCGTGCTTGGCCTCACCTTCAAACCCAATACCGACGACATGCGCGATGCGCCCGCGCTCGACATCGTGCCCACGCTGCAAGCCGAGGGCGCGCGCGTGCGCGCGTTCGATCCCGAAGGCATGGAAGAGGCCAAGCACATGCTCAAGGATGTGCAATTCGCCACCGGGCCTTACGATTGCGTGCAGAACGCCGACGCGGTGGTGATCGTCACCGAATGGGATCAGTTCCGCGCGCTTGATTTTGACCGCATGAAGGATGCGCTGGCCGCGCCCGTCGTCATCGATCTGCGCAACATCTATGCGCCGGCAGAAATGAAGGCCAAAGGCTTCACCTATGTGAGCGTGGGCCGCCCCTAAACGTTCAAACGCCACGAGGAGCCGCCGATGTCTGACGCCATCACAGAAGCCTGGGCGCGTGTGGAGGCGGAAGCTGCGCGCCTGAAGAAAACCACGCTGCTGGATCTCTTCGCCGAAAACGCCAAGCGCGCCGAGGCGCTGACGCGCACGGCCCCGCGCCTTACCGCCGATTTTTCCAAGCAGCGCATCGATGGCCCAGCCCTCACCGCGCTTGCCGGCCTTGCCGAAGCGGCGGGGTTTGACGATTGGCGCGCCAAATTGTTTGCGGGCGAGATCGTCAACAACACCGAAGGCCGCGCCGCCAAGCATTGGGCGCTGCGCGGCGATGATGCGCCCGACGAAGTCCAGCACACGCGCGCCGCCATGGCCGCCTTCGCCAAGCGCATCCGCCCTGAGATCAACGCCATCGTGCATCTCGGCATCGGCGGCTCAGACCTTGGGCCCCGCCTTATCATCGATGCGCTCAAGCCGCTGCGCGTTGCGGGGATCGAAGTGCGCTTCGCCGCCAATGTCGATGGCGCGGATGCGGCCGATGCGATCGAGGGGCTAGACCCCGCGCGCACGCTGCTGATCGTTGTTTCAAAAACCTTCACCACGCAGGAAACGCTGGCCAACGCGGAGTTCGTGCGCGCCTGGCGCCCGGCGCACCTCGCCGCCGCCACCGCCGCGCCAGATAAAGCCATCGCCTGGGGCGTACCGGCGGAGAACGTGTTTGCGTTCTGGGATTGGGTCGGCGGGCGTTATTCGCTGTGGTCCAGCGTCAGCCTTGTGTGCGCGGTTGCGCTGCTGGATGGCGTATTTGAAGCGCTGCTGGCCGGCGCTGCGGAAATGGACGCGCACTTCCGCGATGCGCCCTTCGCACAAAACCTGCCCGCGCTATCGGCCGCCGTGCAGATGTGGAACCGCGAAGCATTGGGCCACGGCTCTTATGCGCTCATCCCCTATCTTGAGCGGCTGCGGCTTTTGCCCGCTTACCTGCAACAGCTGGAAATGGAATCGAACGGCAAGGGCGTTGCGCGCGATGGCGCGCCGCTCAAGCGTTCGGCTTGCGCCGTGACCTGGGGCGCGGCGGGCACCAATGCGCAGCACTCCTTCTTCCAATTGCTGCACCAGGGCGTGCAAGAGATTCCGGTCGAGTTCATCGTCAATGCCGGGCCGCACGAGGGCCCGCCATCGCACCGCGCCAAGGTGTTCGCCAACGCGCTGGCGCAAGCGCGCGCGCCTGATGGTGGGCAAAAGCGAAACCCAAGTGCGGGCCGAGATGATCGCCAAAGGCGTCAGCGAAGCGGAAGCCGATCGCCTCGCCCCGCACCGCGCCTTCCGCGGCGACCGCGCCTCAACCCTGATGGCGATCGACCGGCTCTCGCCCGAAGCACTCGGCGCGCTGTTGGCGTTTTACGAGCACCGCACCTTCGCCCAAGCCGTGCTCGCGGGCGTGAACCCGTTCGACCAATGGGGCGTGGAGATCGGCAAGGAAATGGCGAACGCATTACTGCCGGTGCTGGAGCAAGGCGCGGAAGCGGAGCTTGATGCGAGCACCGCCATGTGGGCGGCGCGGCTGGGGCGGAAATAGGCTCCGAGCTCGCAGCTTCGCTGCGCCATCTGCCGCAAACAGCCCCCCATTCAGGGGGCGCCGCAACGCGGCGTCGCCCGTTAAAATCGCCGGCGCAACGGGGATATGTTCATGCGCGGTTTCATTTTTGCGGCGGCAGCGCCGCTCATGGCCTTTGCAGTCGCCGCGCTGATCAGCGCCGCAGCCCCCGCCTTCGCGCAATCGGGCGCCGACGCCAGCCACCGCCCGGCGCCGTGCAACAGCGCAAATCCATGCGCCAGCGTGTTTATGGAAAACGGCCTTTATGGCGTGCGCAACGCCGCCGGCGAAGTGACGATCGCGCCGCGCTTTCAGCGCGCAGAGCAGGCCGCCTCCCGCATTCCCGGCGCACATGGCCTTATCCTCACCTATGATGAGAATGGCCGCATGGGCTTTGTTGGGCGCGATGGCCGCGAGATTGCCCCGCCGCGATTTTCAGCCCCCTCGGCCGGGCGCGGCGCCATCTTCGTCAGCGTCGCGGGAGCGCAAAATTCGAGTTGCGCATTCGATATGCTGGGACGGCAGATACTGCCCTGCGAATTCACCAGCATATTTTCCAGCGATCGCGGCTTCATGGCCATGCGCAACGGCGCGCAGGTTTGGTTTGACCGCACTGGCGCCCGCCTGCCGCAAGCGGCGCCTGCGCCCGCTCAACAAAGCGCCGCGCGCGCAGCGCCGCCGGCGCCAGCCTATAACCGCGCCCGCGCCTTGGCCGACACCCGAAATTGGGACGATGCGTTGAATGCGGTTCTGAACGGCGCGCCGGAAGATCAGGCGTATGTGCTCGTCGCCATTTATCGGGTCGCGGCCCCTTCGGACACGCGCTACTGGCCGATGCTGGGCGTCTTATCGAATAATAGATCGATCTTCGACAGCGCGCGGCGCGGCGCAACGCCCGAACAACAGCGCCAGATCGCAGCGCTGCAAACGAACTTCAACAATTACGAGATTCGCCGCGATCGAGATTACGGCCCTGCGCAAAGCTCTGGCCGCACCATCAACGCCCGCACTGTTGGCGAGTGCCATAGCGGCGGGGGCTCGGTGTCGGTGATGGGCTATTGCCGCTATTAGCCTGACCGGCGCCGCACGCCTGCGGGCACACGCCTGACACTTGAGCCTGCGCCGACGGGCCCTATCTTGCGCTGCTCAATATAGCGGAGAATGTGATGAAGCTTTACTACGCCCCCGGCGCTTGTTCGCTGGCCCCGCACATCGTCGCCAAGGAAGCCGGCCTCGCGGTCGAGCTTGACAAGGTGAGCTTCGCGGGCGGGCGCAAAACCCAGAACGGCGAAGATTTTTATGCGATCAATCCGCAAGGCGCGGTGCCGGCGCTGCAATTGGATAGCGGCGAGGTGCTCACCGAAGCGCAAGTGCTGATGCAATATCTCGCCGCCCAGGCGCCGGAGAAAAAGCTTCTGCCCACGGAGGGCTTCGCCAAATGGCACGGCCTTGAAACGCTGAATTTCATCGCCACCGAATTGCACAAGGGCGTCGGCGCGCTGTTCAAAAATCCGCAAGGCGATGCGCGCGAGGCCGTGATCGCCAATATCAAAAACCGGCTCGGCCTGCTTGCAGGCAAGATCAGCGATCGGCCATATCTGCTGGGCGAGTTTTCCGTGGCGGACGCTTACGCCTTCGTGACGCTGCGCTGGGCCAAGGCGTTCAAGATCGATCTTTCGCCGGCGCTTGAGGCCTATTTCCAGCGCGTGCAGGCCCGCCCCGCCGTGCAGGCCGCGCTCGCGGCCGAAGGGCTGCCCGCCGGGTAAACCTTCTTGAACTTGCCAAGCGATGAGGGATGGTTAAACGCGCTCAACCATCCCTCCACACGCGATGTTCATCCAAATGCGGCAAAATGATCCTCCACAACGCCGCCTGCTGCTCGTGGCGGCGGCGGCTTTAATTGATGGCGAAGGGCGCGTGCTCGTCACGCAGCGGCCTTTGCACAAACAGCTCGGCGGCCTCTGGGAGTTTCCCGGCGGCAAGGTCGAAATCGGAGAAGCGCCGGAAACGGCGCTTGCCCGTGAATTGAAGGAGGAACTGGATTTGACCGTTGAGGAGGGCGCGCTCGATCCGTTTGCGTTCGCTTCGCACGCATATCCGGATTTCCATCTGCTCATGCCGCTTTACACCGCCACGCGCTGGCGCGGCGAGCCCAAGCTCGATCCCGACGCCGCCGCTGGGCTGCGCTGGGTTTACCCGTCCGATTTGCGCGCCTTGCCGATGCCCCCAGCGGACATTGTGCTCGTGGATCGCCTAATCGAACGGAGCGCAAAATGACGCGCGATTTTCTCAAGGATGAACGCGGCGCCACCTCGATCGAGTACGCCGTGATCGCGGCGATGATCTTCTTTGCGATCCTCGGTTCGCTAAGCCTCATCGCGCCCCAGTTGAACATCGTATTCAACAACGCAGAGGCCGGCCTCACCCCGACGCCCTAAAGCAACGGACTCTCAATTTGATGGCGCGACGCGGCGGTCGATCCATCGTGTGGGTCGCATTTAAGTCCCGACGCTTTAGTATTTCAGCTTTGTTGCAAGCCTGACCGAAGCCGGCAAAACAACCGGCCCATACCCCCTTCCGCGCCGCGATGGCCGCGCACGGAGGGATGATCATGGATCTCGGGCAAGCCTTGGCGGCGGCCGCAGCGGCGCTGGTGGTGGGGCTCTATCCCCACGCGCGCGCATGGGAGGTCGCGGTAGAAATTAGGCCCGAGGCCGGGATCAGCATCAGCGCCTGCCGCGCGCGCAGCCCCGAAGCCGAACATACCTCGCCCGCCATCAGCCAAGCGGCCATCCCCGACGCCTTCATCCTGACGCACGCGCGCAGCCTGCGCTAAATTAATTAAGCGTCGAGTTCGACGTCCCAATAGAGATAATCCATCCAGCTTTCGTGCAGATGGTGCGGGGGAAAGCGGCGGCCGACATGCTGCAGCTCGTGCATCGTCGGCCTGCGCGGGCGGCGCTGCAGCTTCAGGCCCACATGCTGCGCCAGCCGCGCGCCCTTGCGCAGATTGCACGGCGCGCAGGCGGTGACGATGTTCTCCCAGGTGGTGCGCCCGCCCTTCGAGCGCGGGATCAAATGATCGAACGTCAAATCCTCAGGGCTGCCGCAATATTGGCAGGCGAAGCTATCGCGCAGAAACACGTTGAAGCGCGTGAACGCGGGTGAGCGATCCTGGTGCACGTAATCGCGCAGCGACACCACCGAAGGCAGCTTCATCTCGAAATTGGGCGAGCGGATCGCCTTATCGTAATGGGCCACCACGTCCACCCGCTCAAGAAAGACGGCCTTCACCACTTCCTGCCAGGGCCAGAGCGAGAGCGGATAATAGGAAAGCGGGCGGAAATCGGCGTTGAGAACCAGCGCCGGAAAGCCCGCAAGCGGAGCGCTGGAAACATTCATGGCGCGCCCGCCCTACATTGCAGAGCAAGCGTAAGCGCCTGGGCCCGGTAAAGGGCGGGGCGGATCAGCGAGGCGACGTTCAGTAAGCTGAAGGCCAAATCTCCGTTCGTGAGCGCAGCATAGCACGCCCACGACTCAGAGAATAACCGATTTGCTGCGTCATGTTCGTGACAGAGCGGCAACGGGGGCGAGAAAACCGGCTAAGCCAGCGCGCGCTTGAAATTGCTGGCCAAAAACGATCCGCCCAACTCCAGCCCGTCAGGCCCGATGGAATGCGGAACACCGTAGGAAATATGCCATTGCGCGCCGTGCCCCGCCTCGGCCAGCGCCTCGGCGCTGTCGAACATCGCCGGGATCGCGATGGTGGGATCGCGATCGCCGTGGACCAGCAGCACGGGCGGCTTGGAGGCTATCTCCTGCTCGAGCCGCGCCCCGCCCGCCAGCAGGCCGGAAAAGCCGAGGATCGCCGCCAGCGGCCGGCTGCGGCGCAGGCCGACATGCAGCGCCATCATCGTGCCCTGGCTGAAACCAACCAGCGCACAGCGCTCCGGCGGCAGGCTATGCTTCTCAAGCTCCGCATCGATGAAGCGGTCCACCGATGGCGCTGCGGCGCGCACGCCCTGCTCCATCAGGTGCGGATCAAGCTGGGTAATGGGAAACCATTGATAGCCGCCAGGCGCCTCGGGCAGCGGCTCAATCGCGTTGGGCGCGACAAAGCTCGCGCCTGGCAGCGCCTCGGCCCAATAGGGCGCAAGGCTGATGAGATCGGCGCCATTGGAGCCATAGCCATGCAGCAGGATCACCAGCGCATCGGCCTTGCCGCCGCGCGCCGGCGGCAAGCGCGGGCCATCGAGAAAAACTGTCATGGCCGATAGCTAGCAAGTGCAACGCCCTTATCCAACAGCCGCCGGGATCGGTTAGACTGACGCCAGATGAGCTTCGCCACCCGCTTCGCCCCCTCGCCCACCGGCTTTCTGCATCTGGGCCACGCCTTTTCGGCGCTGACGGCTTCTGACGCCGCGCGCGAAGCGGGCGGGCGCTTTCTGTTGCGCATCGAGGATATCGATCAGGGCCGCGCCCGGCCCGAATTTGAAGCGGCGATCTTTGAGGATCTCGCCTGGCTGGGGCTTGCATGGGAAGAGCCCGTGCGCCGCCAGAGCGAACACATGGGCGCGTATCAAGCCGCGCTGCAAAGCCTGATTGATCGCAACCTTGTTTATCGCTGCTTCCGCACGCGGCGCGAGGTGGCGGACGCGATCGCCAGCGCGCCGCATGGCGAAGCGGGCGATGTGTTCGTGGGCGAAGCGCTGCCGCCAGAGGATGAAGCGGCGCGGCTGCAAGCAGGTGAGAGCTACGCTTGGCGGCTCTCACAGAAAAAAGCCCGCGCGGCGTTGGGGCCGGCCTATTTCGCGCTGGTGTTTCAGGATGAAAACGGCCCGGTGCGGGCGCAGCCGGAAAAGCATGGCGACGTGGTGCTGGCGCGCAAGGATTTCCCTACGAGCTATCACCTCGCCTCAGTATGGGATGATGCGCTGGCCGGGATCACGCATGTAATCCGCGGCGAGGATCTGCGCGAAAGCGCGCATCTGCACGTGCTGCTGCAAAAGCTGCTGGAACTGCCGACGCCGGCTTACCGGCACCATCGCTTGATTTTGGACGAAACCGGCAAACGCCTCGCCAAACGCGATGAAGCGGCCACGCTGCGGCGTTTGCGCGAAAATGGGAAAACGCCGGAGGATGTAAGGGGGATGTTGGGGCTGCCGCTCACTGAGGCCAGAACGGGACGCCAAGGCTAAGCGCTATGATTTCCCAAACGCCAGCCACGATCGCAACGACAGGTACTGTCGATATCGTTACTTTCACGCTCACTGGCTGATCGCCGCGCCACACGAACACTAGAAACAATACGCCCAGAATGATCACAATAACCGGCACGTTGCGGCTCAATCCGGGTAATGCCGATCGCCCGGCCAGCCTTCGATCGCTTCGATTGTCTCGTGCGCGCTTTCGAGTTTGTAGTCCGGCACGTTGGACATGCGCGCCGCTTCGATCCAGGCTTTGATCGCGGTGGGCGCGAGCCGGTCTCGGCCGCAGAGCAGGAAGAACGGCTCATCGGCCGCCACGGCGGCGAGCGAGCCGTGCTCAAGCTGGGCGGCCAGATACTTATAGCCCGCTTCGCGCAACACGCGCGCGGCCTCAAGCTTCGCCGCACGCCCCGCTTCCTCAGACATCGCTTATCTCCTCACCGCCGGCCGATCGCCGAACGCGCCAACGAGATCGTGTAGCCCAATCGCCCAGCGCGTCCCAGCCCTCGGCGCCTTCAAACAGCCCAAGCCGCACCAGAACCAGATCCTTGGACGGGACCACCACGATGATCTGCCCCTCATGCCCCTGCGCGTGAAACGCATCGGCGAGATCAGGATCGGTGATCAGAGAGCGCATCGGCTTGCCCTGCCCGTCGGGCGCGGAGAGCCACCAATGCGCGCCGTAAATATCGGTCTGCCGATCCGGCCCCGGCGTGCGCGCGAAATCGACCCAGCCTTCGGGCAAAACCCGCCGCCCATCCCAAACGCCGTCGCGCAAATAGAGATAGCCAAAGCGCGCCCAATCGCGCGCGTCGGCCCAGATCAGCGCGCTGCCATAATAGAGCCCTTGCGGATCGAACTCGGCGATCGGGTCCATACCGATCGGGCCGAAGAAATTCTGCTGCATCCAGGCGCGCATGCGGTTGCGCCGGTCGATCGGGCTTGCCGGATCAGGCACAATCGCGCGCGTCAGCGCATCGGAGATCAGCACCGAGCCGGCGGAATTGTAATTCCAGCGCGCGCCCGGATCGCGGATCAGTGGCAGGCTTGCGGCAAAGCGCGCCGTATCGCCCCGGCCGCGCCCGTAGAGCATGTGCGTGACGTCATTCTCCAAGACGCTGGGCGCGCCAATTTCAGTGTAGTCCTGGCCATCGACCATTTGCAGCCAATCGCGCCAGGTGATCGAGGCGCGGCGATCGCCCGCGCGCCAGTGCGGGCCGCCCATCGGCGCGTTGATCGACACCCGCCCCTCGCCCACGGCCACACCGACCAAAGCCTGCGTCACCGATTTGGCCATCGACCAGGAGATGAGCCGCGTGTCGCGCGAGAAGCCATCGGCGTAGCGCTCGAACACGATCACCCCGCTTTGGACGACGATCACCGCGCGCGTCTCGCCAAACAGCTCGTGGCGCCCAGCGAAGGCTTCCGTTACGGCGAGATCGAAGGCGGCGCGGTCCACATCCGCGGGCAAGGGCGCAACCGCCCAATCCTCAGTCGGCCAGGCAAGGCCCGCCGGCTGCGGCGGCAAGGGATGCAGCGCTTGCGCAGCCGCCGCCCCGCTCACGCAGGCCAAGATCAAAGCCGCAATCGCCCCGCGCAGCATGACGGCTCCCCTCGCCTTCGCTATGCTGGCCCCGAGCATAGGGGGAGGCGGGCGTGTCGCGCAAACGCTGGATGCTGATTATCGGGGTGGCGCTGGCGGGGGTTGTTCTGCCGGGGCTGATCTGGAGCCTGCAGGATGAAGTCACCTATGCGCGCATCGCCACCACCTACGCGGCCAAGCAAACCTGCTCTTGCCTGCATGTCAGCGGGCGCGCGCTGGAGAGCTGCCTTGCCGATTTCCCCAGCGAGGGCCAGGGCCTCATCGATGTGAAGCCGGAGGGCCAAAGCGTGCGCGCCAGCGTGCTGTTCGGCGCGATCAGCGCGGAGGCGATCTACGAGGACGGCTTTGGCTGCGCAATTGGGGGTTAGGGGTTAGGTTTTAGGGATTGGGGATTAGGGACTCAGGATCATTTCTCGCCTCAGTCCCTAATCCCCAACCCCCAACCCCCAACCCCCAATCCCCAATCCCTAATCCCTAATCCCCAACCTAAATTAGCAAGCCGCGCGCATTGAACACAGGCCGGCGCAGGATCGCCAGCACCAGCCCGACGCCCGCGCGCACAATCGCCCAGATCGTGATGAGCACCGTCGCCCAAAAGAACACCGGCGCCAGCGTGCTGGCGAACGAGGCCATCATTTGCGGCGTGAGCAGATAACCCGGCAGCGCCAGCACCAGATAGCTCACCATGGCGATGATGAGCGTGAAGATAGCTTGCTGATGATGCGTGGCCGCCCATGGCGTTGCGTCATTGCGGCTCACCACCGCCAGCAGCGCGGCGGCGATGCCAAAGCCGAGCGTGATGAGATCCGAGCCCGGAAACGCCAGCACCCACGGCAAGCCAAAGCACAGCAGCGTCAGCACATGCACCAGCACCACGCGCCCGCGATGGGTTTTAAACCCCAGCCCCCCGCTCTGCTGAGGCGCGGCCGGCCGCTTGGGCGGACGGCGAAAGGGGGTGACGTTCGACATGATTTCCGTATGAAAGGGCTGTAACGCAGAAGCAAGGGGAGCGCATGCGCTATTCGCTGTTCGCCATCATCTGCCTGATCGGCGCCGGATTCGCTGGCGCTGCGGGCGCTGAAAACACGGCATCGCTGGTCGGCACATGGCGCGCCACCGCGCCGGCCGAAGATGCTGCTGTGGAGGCCTACCTCACCTTCGGCGCCGACGGCCAATTCTGCGGCGAAGAGCGCGCCAGCGCCACCGCGCGCCAAGCCTTCTCCGGCCGCTACCGGGTCGCGGGCGAGCAGCTCTTCCTGGAAGCAACAGCGCCCGAAGCGCAAACCTCCGATGCGGTGATCACGTTTGAACGCCCCAACCGCGTCACCTTGCTCTATATCGACGGCGCAGAAATGCAGCTCGTGCGCACGAGCGGCGTTCACGCCTGCGTGGGCGGCGCGCCCAGCAATCTGCCGCCCTACGCCGCGCCGTAAGAACGCCGCTAGAGGTTCAGCAAATGCGGATCGCCGCCTTGGGCGGCGATGTTGATGGAAATCGCGCGCTCCTCGGCAAAGCGCGGCAGATAATGCGGCCCGCCCGCCTTCGGGCCTGTGCCGCTTAAACCCGCGCCGCCAAACGGCTGCACGCCGACGACAGCGCCGACGATGGTGCGGTTCACATACACATTGCCGGCGCGCACCGCGCCCATCACCTCAGCCGCGAAGCTCTCCAGCCGCGAATGCACGCCGAGCGTGAGGCCATAGCCCTTGGCCGAAAGCGCGCCGCCGACCTTGGCGATGTCGGCCGGATCATAACGCACGATGTGCAGGATCGGGCCGAACACTTCGCGCTCGATCTGATCGAGCCCGGAAAGCTCAACCACGGCGGGGCCGAAGAAAGCGCCGCCGAGATGGGACACATCGATCTGCTTGAGCACGCGCGCCTCGCGGGCCATGCGGGCCATATGCGCATCGAGATTAGCTTTGGCCTCCGCATCGATGATCGGGCCGACATCGGTGAACGGATCGGCCGGATCTCCGATCACCAGCGTATCCATCGCGCCCAGCAGCGTTTCCAGCACGCCATCGGCTGTCTCGTGCGGCAGGAAGAGGATGCGCAAGGACGAGCAGCGCTGGCCGGCCGATTGGAACGCCGAAGCGATCACATCATCCACCACCTGTTCTTTCAGCGCCGTGGTGTCCACGAACATGCCGTTGAGCCCGCCCGTCTCCGCGATCAGCGGCACGATAGGGCCATCCTTGGCCGCGAGTGTGCGATTGATCAGACGCGCCACCTCTGTGGAGCCGGTGAACGCGACGCCCGCGATGCGCGGATCGGCGGTGAGTTCGCCGCCCATCTTGCCATCGCCCTGCACAAGCTGCAGCACATCGCGCGGCAGGCCCGCGTCAAAGAACAGCTCCACCGCAGCTTCGGCGATCAGCGGCGTTTGCTCGGCCGGCTTGGCCACCACGCTGTTGCCCGCCGCCAGCGCGGCCGCGATCTGGCCGGTGAAAATCGCCAGCGGGAAATTCCACGGGCTGATGCACACGAACACGCCGCGCCCTTGCAGCTCCAACTCATCGGTCTCACCAGCAGGGCTTGGCAGCGCTTTGGGCCCAGCAAACAAGCGCTCAGCTTCAGCCGCGTAATAACGGCAGAAATCCACCGCCTCGCGCACCTCATCGATGCCATCCTGCGCCGTACGCCCCGCTTCGCGCGCGATCAGCGCCACCAGCGCGTCGTGATGGGCCTGCAACGCATCGCCCATCGCGCGCAGGATCGCCCCGCGCGCCGCCCCGCCCTGGGCGTTCCAAGCTTCAAACGCAGTAAGTGCAGTGCTGACGGCCTCAGCGGACGAAGGCGTCACCGCAGGCGCGCCGAGTTGCGCCTTCGCGGCGACCAACGCTTCACGATCGGCCTTGATCGAAATATCCCGCCCCGTCGAATTGCGGCGGCTGGCGCCGAACAATTGCGGCGGTGGCGGCAGGCGGCGGTGGCGATGCGGATTGGCTTCCAGCGCAGCGATCGGATCGGCGGCGACAATCTCGGGCGAGACATCATCATCCAAGAAAGAATGCACGAAGCTGGTGTTGGCGCCGTTCTCCAAGAGGCGCCGCACCAGATAGGGCAGTAAATCCTCATGCCCGCCCACCGGCGCATAGACGCGCACCGGCAGCGGCGCCTCGAGCGCGCCGTAAAGCGCCTCGCCCATGCCATGCAGGCGCTGAAACTCAAAATCCTCACGCCCCGCGCTGGCCGCCAGCCGGCGCACGGCGGCGACGGTGTGGGCGTTGTGGGTGGCGAATTGCGGGAAGATGGCGCGCACCGAAAGCAGATCGCGCGCGCAGGCCATGTAATGCACATCCGTCGCGGCTTTGGTGGTCCAGACCGGGAAATCGGCGCGACCCATCACTTGCGCGCGCTTGACCTCCCCATCCCAATAGGCGCCCTTCACCAGCCGCGTCTGAATCGGCGCGCCGCGCTGGCGCGCCAGCTGCGCCAAGCGTTCGATCAGCGCGCGCGTGCGCTTCTGATACGCTTGAATAACAATGCCGAGCCCCTCCCAGCCCTTGAGCGAAGGCTCCAGCGCCAGCTTCTCAAACAGATGGAGCGAAAGCACGAGACGATCGGCTTCCTCCGCATCAATCGCGAGGCCGATATTCCAGCGCTTGGCGGATTCCGCCAATTGCAGCACGCGCGGATAAAGCTCCTTCATCACGCGCGCTTGCTGACGCGCTTCGTAGCGCGGGTGCAGCGCCGAGAGCTTCACGGAGACGCCGTTAGCGGCATGCGGGCCCTTGGCGCCGGCGTCCTTGCCGACCGTATCGACCGCGTTGGCGTAGGCCGCGAGGTAACGCTCTGCGTCCGCATCGGTGCGCGCGCCTTCGCCCAGCATGTCGAACGAATAGCGCGTGGCCAGCCCCTGGCGCACCATGCCCGCGCCGCGCTTGAGCGCCGCATCGATGTTGCGGCCCAGCACGAATTGCTCGCCCAAAATGCGCATCGCCTGCATCGCGCCGGCGCGCACCACCGGCTCGCCCATCTGTTTGATCAGATTGCCGATCACAGTGCCGGGCTCCGCCTTCATCTCATCCGGCAATTTGACCACATGCCCCGTCAGCATCAGCCCGAACGTGCCGGCGTTGACGAGCCAATGATCGGATTTGCCCAGGTGCGCGGCCCATTGGCCGGTGCTGATCTTTTCCGCGATCAGCTTGTCGGCGGTTTCCGCATCGGGCACGCGCAGCAACGCTTCAGCCAAGCACATGAGCGCAAGGCCCTCGGCATTGGAGAGGCCGAATTCCTCAAGGAAGCTCTCCATCACGCCCTTGCGGCGCTTAAGCCCGCGCGCGCGCGTGACAAGCGCCCGCGCCTCGGCGTTCACGCTGGCGCGCGCGGCGGGATCGAGCGGCGAATCAGCCAGCAGCGTGGCGACCGCCTCATCCTCATCTCTGTATTTGAGCGCGTCCAGGCTATCCCAATCAATGGCGGACATGGATTCCCTTAAGGCAAGCGGAGCGCAAGCGCCGAGAATTCTAACAGATCGTCGAGGCGATCCGCGATCACGGCGCGCACGATTTGCAGATCGAGCTGATGATATTGATGCACAGCCAAATTGCGGAAGCCGACCATGCGCATGAGTCGATCGGCAAGGTCTTGCGGCAAGACGCCAACGCCCACGAGCCGATCAAAGCCATCTCGCGTTGAGGCCGGCGCGCCTAAGGCTTGCAGGCGCACGATGCGGTTCATGATGTCGATACTGGCCTCACAAGCGCGCGCGACATTGAGGATGGCCGCATCCTGACGCGTAAAATCGCGATCGAAATCCGCGCTCGCCGCCAGTTCCTCGCGGGCGCGTTTGATGCAGCGCTCGATGATGTCGGCTTTCGCGATAATCACGTTATCGGGCATAGATGCGCCCACGCTCACGGATATCCGCCTCGATCCCGGCGCGGCGCGCTTTCAATTGCTGATACTCGCGCAACACCCGCACCTCAAAGAAGGCGATCGCGTCAGCATCCGGCGCATCGAAGAGCCGGCCTTCACCTATGGCCTGCACCTGCAAAATCGTAGGCGCGGCGGCCAGATCGATGAGGTCAACCTCGCGCCCCAGCAATTTGGCGAGCGCTTCCTGCACATCCAAGACGCGCGCGCGGCTAAGCGCCCGGCCGGCGAAAACGGCGATATCCACGTCGCTGCCGGGGCCGTCGGTCCCGTCGGCGGCGCTGCCGAACAGGTACGCGCCCGCGAACCCAGGAATGTCCCGGCGCAGCAAAGCTATAGCGGGGGCAAGATCGAGCGCCATTTGAGTTACATGCGCGTCTCCGCGCCCGAGAGCAAGCGGGCGGCGACAAGGCCTTGCCTTCGCCCTCAACGCATGGTCAGAACCGGCCTGTGAGCACCGAAACAGAAGCGGCCCTTGAGGTTCAGGCTGAGGCCAACGCGGGCGAAGCGCCCCCGCTGGCGCAGAAAATCCTATTGGTGACCGACGCTTGGGAGCCCCAAGTGAACGGGGTGGTGCGCACCCTTTCCAGCACGATCGGCGAATTGCGGGCGATGGGCTGCGAGGTCGAGATCATCGCCCCCTCCGATTACAAGCGCACCATACCGCTGATTACCTATTCAGAAATTCGCTTGGCGCTGGGCGCGCGCGAGGATGTGGAGGATCGCTTCCTGGCGTTTGCGCCCGATGCTGTGCACATCGCCACCGAAGGCACGCTGGGCTGGGATGCGCGGGCGATCTGCCTCAAGCACAAATTCCCCTTCACCACGAGCTACCACACCCAGTTCCCGGAATATGTGCATGCGCGCTTCTGGTGGATCCCCACCTGGGCGGGCTATGGCTACATGCACGCCTTCCACGACAAATCCGGCCGCGTGATGGTGGCCACCCCCACCATGCAGGAGCAATTGCGCCTGCAGGGCTTCCGCAACACAGCGCTGTGGAGCCGCGGCGTGGACATCGAGATGTTCCACCCCTCCAAGCGCGGCATTGACGGCGGGGTGTTCAAGGATTTGCCCAAGCCGGTGTTCGCCTATGTGGGCCGGGTGGCGGTGGAGAAAAACATCGAGGCGTTCCTCAAGCTCGATCTGCCAGGTTCAAAAGTGGTGGTGGGCGATGGGCCCGCGCGCGAGGATTTGCAGGCGCGCTACCCAGATGCGCATTTCGCCGGCTCCAAATTCGGCGAAGAGCTGGCGCGGCACTATGCGGATGCGGACGTGTTCGTGTTCCCCAGCTTCACCGATACGTTCGGGCTGGTGATCCTTGAAGCAGCCGCCTCAGGCACGCCGGTGGCGGGCTTTATGGCGCCCGGCCCGCAGGACATCCTGCCCGGCACCAATGCGGGCATCGCCGACCCCGATCTGCGCAAAGCCTGCCTTGAAGCGCTGGAGCTCAAGCGCGAGGACGCACGCGCGCTGGCGGAGCGTTATTCCTGGCGCGCCTGCGCCGAGGAATTCCGCCGCAATCTCGAACCGCTGCCGAAAGAGCGCGGCCGCCGCTTCTGGCACAAGCTGCGCGACCTGCGCGCGCGGGCGAAGGAACGCCGGCGCATCAAGCGCGAAGCCAAGCAGAAGGCGAAGGTGGGGGTTTAGGGAATGGGCAATGGGCAATAGGGAATAGGCGATGCGCCCCGTTCCTATTGCCCATTGCCCACTGCCTAATTCACCACTTGATCCGCTTGCGTAGCCGGTAGCGCAGCCAGATGGCCGCGCCATTCAGCAAAAGCGTGATCAGCAGCAGTACAAGGCCTGCGGCGGCGGCGTTCTCCAGAAATGCGGCTTGCGGCCGCGAGGTCCAGTTGAACATCTGGATCGGCAGCACGGTGAAATCCGAGCCGAGCCAATTGGTGGGCGACCAGGAGGCGACAGCATCGCCAAGATCGGCCACCGTCTGCACCGTGGCGCCATGCGGCAGCTCGATATCCTGCCCCGCTTCCACCGCGACCTCGGAGAAATCGGGCATGACGACAACGCCGTCATGGTGGATGCGCACAAGCTCGGTCGCTTCGGGCGTTACGGGCGCGCCGTATTGATCCACCGCGCCGATCACCTCGAACTTGTGATCGCCCGGCAGCGTGACGGGCAGGAAGGCCACGAAGGTGAGCCCGCCGATGAGGATCAGCGGCGCTGTCTCCCCGATCGCGCGCGAGATGCCGATGATGACGCCGGTGACAACGCCCGGCAGCGCATAGGGGATCACATGATGCTGAGTGGCCTGCCATTTGGTGGCGCCGACAGCCAGCGCGGCGTTGCGAATATCTTGCGGCACCCCGCGCACCGCCTCGCGCGTGGCGACGATGACGACGGGAAGGATCAGAAGACCAAGCGTGACCCCTGCGGTGAGGATGGATTGCCCCATGCCCAGCAATTGCACGAACAGGCCAACGGCCAGGAGGCCGTAGATGATTGAAGGCACGCCGGCGAGGTTGTTCACCGCGATTTCGATCGCGCTGGTGAGCGGGTTCTTGGGCGCATATTCCTCAAGATAGACGCCCGCCAAGACGCCGACAGGAATGGCGAACGCCGCCGTCGTGATGATCACCAGGATCGAGCCTACCCACGCCGAAAGGATGCCGGCATGCGCCGGATCCGAGGATGGGAAGGTCATGAAAAATTCGGGCGAGAGCCGATGCGCGCCATCGACGACAAGATCGCCCACCAGCGCCACAAGAGTGCCGAGCCCGATCAAGGTGGCGAGCACGCCCCAGATGATGAAGCTCTTATCCTTGAAGCGGCGCAGCGCCAGCCCATTGGGCTGAGCCGTGATATCCGCGCGCGGATTGGTTTCGACCGCAGCCATCAATAGGCCTCCCGGAAGCGACGCTGCATGGCGAAGGCGATGAAATTGAAGATCAATGTGAGCACCAAAAGCGCAAGGCCGGCGGCGAAGATGCTTTGATACTCGATGGTGCCGAAGGCGATGTCGCCCAGCGCCACCTGGGCGATGAACGCCGTCACCGTCGCGCCCTGCTGAGTCGGGCTCGTGACGATCTGCGGCAATTGCCCGCCCGCAATGGCGACGATCATCGTCTCGCCCACGGCGCGCGACATGCCAAGGATGATGGCGCCGACGATGCCGGAGATGGCGGCGGGAAACACCACCCGGAACGCGGTTTCAAGCCGCGTCGTGCCCATGGCGAGCGAGCCGTCGCGCAGCGATTGCGGCACCGCGCGCATCGCATCTTCCGAAAGCGAGGCGATGTAGGGGATGATCATCAACCCCATCACGATGCCGGCCGAAAGCAGGTTAAAGCCGGGCAAACCGGGAATGAAGCTCTGCAAGATCGGCGTGAGGAACAGCAGCGCGAAATAGCCATAAACGACAGTGGGCACGCCCGCGAGCAATTCGAGCACGGGCTTGACCACCTCACGCACGCGGGCGCTGGCGAATTCCGAAAGATAGATCGCCACCAAAAGCCCAAGCGGCACGGCCACGCTCAGCGCCACCAGCGTGGACATGAACGTGCCCGTCAAAAGCGGGGCGATGCCGTAGCTGGGATTTTCAAACAGCGGCGTCCAGCGCGTTGCGGTGACGAATTCCCAGAACGAGACTTCAGCGAAGAATTTCGCCGCCTCGGAAATCACAACGAAGAGGATGCCGACAACCACGGCGATCGCCAGAGCGGCGGCAAGGAAGAGCACGCCTTCAATCACATGCTCGCCGGGGCGCATGCGCTTAACGGTGAAATCGCGTTGCACGGAAAGCCCTTCCATCAGCCCTGAGGCGTTGACGCTGCTCCTAGAGCAAATCGCCTAGCTTGTGGAGGCGCTGTTGTCGCAACTTATTGCGAAAAACGCATGGAAGGCCTGCGCCGTCATGAAAGCTTCAAGAAGCGCGCTGTCACATAAGTTTCAAAAATCGAGTTGCAGGCGCAAGGTGGCGATATCGGCCTCATCGTCCGGGCCGATCGTGCGGTCCATTTCGCTGTGCGCGTAATTGAGTTTCACGCGCACATGCTCAACCGGAATCCAATCGAGGCCGAGCGCATACGCCTGTTGCTCGCCGCGCTCAGGATCGGCGCCATCGGAGAGATCAGTCATTTCGTACCGCCCGGAGAGCGCCCAATGGCCCCAGCCGCCCTCATCGACCGGCGCGCGCGGCGTGATGGCCGCGAACACGCCGGTGTCGGCGCGATAGGGGCGCGCTTCTCCAGTGAGCGACCAGGAGACGTCGAGGTAAAAGCCGCTGAATTGCGCCTCGGCGGCGCCATGCGTTTGGCCTTCCATGCGCATAAACTCGGCTGCGAATGAAAGCGGGCCTTGCGCATAGGCTGCTTCAACGCCGAGCGTTGTATCATGTTCAAAGCGATTGGCGCTTTGCGAACCCGCGTCAATCCAGCGTGAATCGCGCCCATTTAGGGGCGCGCGCGCGCACGCGCTGGGGCGCATCATTCTGATAGCGATGGCGCGCGTGAAAGCCCAAGTGCAGCACGCGCCCTGCCTCCGCATCATGGATCAGCGCCCGCGTCAGGCGCGTTGAAAGCGCGCGCGTTTCATCGACATCGCCCTCGCCTTCGGCGCCATTCATCGAACCCCCGTGCAGCGCCAACGCCGCGCCCCAATGCTCGCCCTTCACCAGCACGCCCACGCCCGCACGCCCGCCATAGCCAAACGCGCCAATCAAAGTTGGCCGCTCCGCGAACGGCACGTCGAGCGAAGAGGTGCGCTCACCGAACGGGGCGGTGACTTTGTTTTCGCCGATGAAAAGCGACCAGCCCTCGCCGGCGTATTCGAGATGCGCTTCATCGACGCCGATCGTGTCCGAGCCGGGCGTCAGCACAAAGTCGGCCCTATAGCGCCAGGGACCGGCGATGCGGCCCTGCCCGCCCAGGAACAGGCGGCGGATGTAGATGTCCGTATCGTCCTCGTCGCGGACGGCCCAATCGCGGCTTTGGACGTCAATCTGGATACGGCCGCGCGGCTCGAAGCTGAGCCCCTCGGCGCGGACCTCCGCCGCGCCGCAAACAGCGAACGCCGCCGCTGCGAGAGCGAGAGGCTGGCGCCAGATTGGCGGCAAGGAGGGGAAGATGGAGACTGATCGGGCGTCCGTGACGGATTCGCGAAGCTTTGACGACGGCGTACATGCCGTTTGGTGAATTTTCCGGCGCCTGGGCGATACGCCTTGTTAGGGATGATTTAACCACAAAAAGAGCGCCGTTTCAGGCTGTAAGCGCGTTTCGCCACTGCAACGCCACGCCAACCGGGTGAAATTAACCACGAATTGGGGTTTACATTGTGGGCAAGGGCGCCTATTTCCTCACCTTACCGGCGGACCTGGAAACAGCGTCCACTAACGCCCCCTCGGCCCAGGCCACGATGGGCGACCGAACAAGCAAGGTGCAAAACGCCCTTGGCGGTCGTCCGGCGTAAGCTCCCAAGGGCGGACCTGACATTTAGCATGTCCGACTAACGCCGGCCTGGGTTTTGGTTTTGCAAAGTGGGGAAACCCGCTTTCGCGAGATTTTGGGGAGCTGCCGGATGGACCGTGTCCACTCGTCTCTCGACCTTATTGGCGATACCCGTGAGGGGCCGATCGTGCTTGCACGCCCGCATCGCGTGGCGGCGGCGGCGAATTGGTTCCGCACGAATTTCCCCGGTGAGGTCTTTTATGCGGTGAAGGCGAACCCTTCCCCGTGGGTGCTCGATGCGCTGTGGGAAAACGGCGTGAAGGGTTTTGACGTCGCCTCCGACGCCGAAGCCAAGCTGATCGCAGAGCGCTTTCCGGGCGCGCAGATCGCCTACATGCACCCGGTGAAATCGCGCCGGGCCATTGCGCGCGCCTACCATGAGTACGGCGTGAAGGCGTTCGCGCTCGACAGCCATGACGAGCTCCAGAAAATTCTGGAAGAAACGGGCAACGCCAAGGATCTCACGCTGGTCGTGCGCTTTGCCGCCGATGGCGAAGGCTCGGCCTATCCGCTGGCGCGCAAATTCGGCGTAACCCCGGACGAAGCGCCGGCGCTGATGCGCGCCGCCCGCGCGGTGACCGAGGAAATGCTGGGCGTTTCCTTCCATGTCGGCAGCCAATGCATGCGCCCTGACGCGTTCCGTCAGGCGATGGACGGGGGTTGACCGCGCGATTGTGAAAGCCGGCGTTGTCGTGGACATCGTTGATATTGGCGGCGGCTTCCCGGCCATCTATCCGGGCATGACGCCCCCGCCGATGATCGATTACATCAACACGATCAAAAGCCGCTTTGAGGACATGCTCATCGCCCAGAACGCGGTTCTGCGGCCGAGCCCGGCCGCGCTTTGGTGGCGGACGCCGCCTCGATCGTGGCGCGCGCGTGGAGGCTGCGCAAGGACGATGCGCTGTATCTCAATGATGGCGCGTTCGGGAATCTGTTCGACGCCACGCACCTTAATTGGTCGTTCCCGGCCAAGCTGGTGCGGGCCGAACCCTCGCGCGCGAAGGATGCGCCCTTCCGCCTCTACGGCCCCACCTGCGACAGCATGGACGCGGCCGCCGGCCCCTTCATGCTGCCGGCCGACATCAAGGAAGGCGATCTCATCGAGATTGGCCAATTGGGCGCCTATGGCTCAGCGATGGCGACGAAGTTCAACGGCGTTGAAACCGAAGACACCCTGATCGCGCTCGACAGCCCGGACGCCAGCATGTTCGGCGGCGCGGAAGCTGCGCCGAACGTGCGCCGGCTCACCAAGGCCGATAAGGCATAAACATGCACGGCTGAGCGGCAAAACCGCTCAGCCGATGCGTCTTGCGGGCAAGGTTTGCAGAAAACCTTGCATTCCCAGCCCATTGCCCTAATTGCACCCCGATCGCGCGTGGGCGGAGCGTCCGCGCGATCATCGTTGAACGACGCCGCCGCTTGACCCGACCCGAGTGGGAGTTTGCTCATGAAAAAGGTCCTGATCATCGGCGCCGGCGGCGTTGGCACCGTGGTGGCGCACAAATGCGCGCAAAACCCTGCCGTGTTCGGCGACATCCTGCTCGCCACCCGCACCGAAAGCCGCGCCAAGGCGATCGCCCAAGCGGTGAAGGAAAAAAACAGCGCCGCGACATCGCCACCGCACGCGTGGACGCCGACAACGTGGCCGAAACCGTGGCCCTGCTGCGCGATTACAAGCCCGATCTGCTGATCCATGTGGCGCTGCCCTATCAGGATCTCACGATCATGCAGGCGTGCCTGGAAGCGGGCGTCGATTATCTCGACACCGCCAATTACGAAGCGCCGGGCTACGCGAAATTTGAATATCGCCACCAATGGGACATGCACGCCGACTTTGAGAAGGCGGGCCTGATGGCGCTGCTTGGCTCGGGCTTTGATCCGGGCGTGACCAATGTGTTCTGCGCCTATGCGCGCGATCATCTGTTCGATGAGATCGACACGATCGACATTCTCGATTGCAATGGCGGCGATCACGGCAAAGCCTTCGCCACCAATTTCAATCCCGAGATCAATATCCGCGAGATCACCCAGCCGGGCCGCTATTGGAAAGACGGCCAGTGGATCGAGATCGACCCGATGTCGGTAAAAATGGATTTCGATTATCCGGGCGTGGGCGTGCGCAAATCCTATCTCATCTATCACGAAGAGATGGAATCGCTGGTCAAGCACATTCCCGGCCTCAAGCAGATCCGCTTCTGGATGACGTTCGGCGACAATTACCTGACGCACCTGCGCGTGCTGCAAAACGTTGGCCTCACCTCGATCGAACCGATCGATTATGAGGGCCAAAAGATTGTGCCGATCCAATTCCTCAAGAAGCTGCTGCCCGATCCGGCCAGCCTTGCGGAAAACTATACGGGCAAGACCTCGATCGGCTGCCTCGTCTCCGGCCGCAAGGATGGCAAGGCCAAAACCGTATTCATCTATAACGTCTGCGATCACGCCGAGACGTATCGGGAAGTGGGCGCGCAAGCTGTTTCCTACACCACCGGCGTTGGCGCGGCGGTGGGCGCGGAGATGATGCTGACGGGCAAATGGAAAAAGCCCGGCACGATCAATCTCGAGCAGCTCGATCCCGTGCCGTTCCTGGATCGCTTGGGCCCGGCCGGCCTGCCTTGGCATGTGAAGGAGATGTGATGGAGGATTTCCGCTTCGACGTTTCAAACGTCGAGACCCCCTCCTTCATCGTCGATACCGGCGCACTTGACCGCAATCTCGACATTCTGGCGCGCGTGCAGGCGCAATCGGGCGCGAAGATTTTGCTTGGCGTTAAAGGCTTCGCCATGTGGAGCCTCGCGGGGCAAATCCGCCGCGCGCGTGCCGGGCGTCTCAGTCGCCTCCGTGAACGAAGCGAAACTCGCCGCCGAGCATTTCGGCGGCGAGGCGCATGCGTGCGGTCCCGCCTATTCGGACGCGGATTTCCGTGAGCTGATCACGCTCGTGGATCACATCGTGTTCAACTCGCTGAGCCAGCGCGCGCGGCTGATGCCGATCTACCACGCGCATCGCGCCGCCGGCGGGCGCGAGATTGAGTTTGGCGTGCGGCTCAACCCGATGCACCGCGAGGCCAAGGTGGCGCTCTACGATCCGGCCGCGCCCGGCTCGCGCCTTGGCATCACCAAGCAAGCGCTGGAGGGCGCCGATCTCTCGGATTTGCAGGGCCTGCATTTCCACACGCTCTGCCAAGTGGGCGCGGACGCGCTTGAGCGCACGCTGCAAGCGGTGGAAGCGCAATTTGGCGACATTATCCGCGGCAAGAAATGGATGAATTTCGGCGGCGGCCATCACATCACCATGCCCGATTACGATACGGCCAAGCTGGTGGACATCATCAAGCGCTTCTCTGATCGCTATGGCGTGCAAGTCTATCTTGAGCCGGGCGAAGCGATTGCGATCCGCACCGGCGTTTTGGTCGCCTCCGTGCTCGACATCGTGGAGAATGACGGGCTCAACGCCATCCTCGATGCGTCCGCCACAGCGCACATGCCGGACGTGCTGGAAATGCCCTACCGGCCCGACATCCAGGGCGCTGGCCATCCGGGCGAGAAAGCGCACACCTATCGCTTGGGCGGGCCGACGTGCCTGGCCGGCGATGTGATCGGCACGTATTCGTTCGACGCGCCGCTGAACGTGGGCGACAAAATCATCCTCAAGGATATGTCGCACTATACGATGGTGAAAACGACGACCTTCAACGGCGTGCGTCATCCCTCGATCGCGACAGCCGATCCGAAATCGGGCGCGATTAAAGTGGTGCGCCAGTTCGGCTACGAGGATTACCGCAACCGCTTAAGTTAAGCGCGGCGCTTTTTCGGCCAATAGCGGATCACGATCCACACCAGCGCCAAGAACACGCCTGTGGTTACAATCATCGCGAACACATCGACCCAATTGGCGTTCACCAGCCGCCAATTGCTTAGATGCACGCCGCGCGCGGCGAAATCGCTGAGCCGCGCGATGAGATCAAAGCCGAACGTGCCGGCGCTGAGCAGGCCAAGCAGATAGGTGAGCCGCTCGGCATCGTAGCGGCGGTGCTTTTCCTCAAGCTCGCGCGCATCGTGCGCTTCTTCCTTGGCTTGTTCCTTGAGCCGCTCTTCCAGATCGTGCGTTTGCTTTTCCACGCCGCTGACCAGCGCTTCGAGATAGCTCACATTCTTGGCGACGCCGCGGATGCGCTCGACCTCGGCGAAAGCGTCCTTCTCGGTGTCATAGCGAAACACATTTTGATAGCGGAAGCGCATGTAATTGGAGAATTGCCGCTTGCGGAACGCGTAGAATTTTTCCGCCGCTTCGCGCAGTTCGCCACGCTCATCGGCGCTTTGCACATTGTTGACCAGCGCTTCGGCCTCATACTCGTAGGCGCGCACGAAATATTCGTTATGCAGCGCAAGCGTATGGATCAGGAACGCATAAGGGCACGTGCCGATCCAATCATTGCCGGTTTCAAGGCTGCGCGAGCGCTTCACATAGGTGATCAGCGTGCGCGGATTGGCGTAGCGTACAAAAAGCTCTCGGCTTCCTGATCCTCATTCGCGGGATAGATCGGATCGGTGCTGTCCAGGATTTCGGAGGCGTCCTGGTTGAGAAAATCGATGATGTTCTGATTAAAGCCCGCGAGGAAGAGATATTTGAGGTGCTCTGGATTGATCGCGGCGATGTCCGCCAGCGGGATCGTGACCTCTTGCGGCGTATCCAGATCAGCTGAGCCGTTCTCTTCGGCCGCATCAATCAAGGCCTGGATCGCTGCGGGATAGGCTTCGTAAACCGCCGTGGGTACGCAATCGATGCGGCGGCGGCGCACCAGCGCGCCGTCCTCGCCCGGAATCGGCGGCGGCAAAAGCGCGTCGAAAAACGCCTCGTCCTGAAAGAAAAATTTGAAACGCGCGCGCGGCATGCAAAGGCCGGGCGTTTCCAGAAAGGGATCCTGCCGCACGAGCTTGGCGAAGGCGGCGTCCGCTTGCGCTTCGGGTGCGGCTTTGCGGATATGGGCAAACAGGCCCCTGGCGTCCGCATCGAACTGGCGCGCAACAAAATCCCAAAACGGGCGGCGCGCGCGCGCTTCATCTTCAAGCAGCACGCCATCGAGCGGCAAAATTCCCGTGCGCCCGGAATAGACATTGCCCGCGCCATCGGCCGGGCGCTTGAATTCTTTCGGCGCGGCCGCTTTTTGCAGCATGGAGATGGCGTAAAAATCCGCCGGCGTGTGCTCATACGTCATCGCCAGCGAGACGTGATAAGAGATCGCGCGGTTCATGTGCACGTACCAGAAGCGGCGCACGCGCGCTTGCCGCGCCTGATCGGCGCCGAGATCAACCTTGAAGGTCGTGCCTTCCGTGCTCCAGGTGATCACGCGCGGGGTGATGAGGTTGAGCTTCACGCCTTCGGGCGGGCCGTTCGTATCGAGCAGATAATCTTCGACGCGCCCGAGCCGCTCGCGATTGGCGATATCGTTGAACAACGGGTCCATCGCATCGCGCAGCGCCTGGCTGCCTTCAAAATCGCCGAGCGGCGGCAAGGCGTCCTTCAGCGCCAGCGCGGAAGCGATGTCCGCCGGCACATCGCCCGCATCGACATAGAGCGAGAGCGTGAAATAGAAGGTGCGATCCTCACAGCGCACCCAGGCGCGCCGCGCGTTTTCATCCTCAGCAGCCATCCCCGCCCTCCTCAAGCGCGGCGATGACAGGCGCCGCGCGGCCGCGCGTCAAGCGGAAAGTGGCGTCGCCAGCGCCGCGCGGAAACTGGCGGGCGGGTTTGCCCAAAGCGCGGCGATATCCTCACGGACATGCAAACGGGCAAGCAGCGCTTGGGGGTTGCGTAAGCGCACCTGCGCCCCGCGCGCGCGCATGCGCCGCGCAGCGCCTCGACCTGGGCGGCTGCAGCGGGGTTTGCCTCAAGCGCCGCGCCCTTCAGCACCGACACGCCGAAGAACCGGCGCAAATGCGCCTCGATCACGCACGCTTCAAGGCTATCGGCGCCCGCGCCGAGCACGGAATAGACGAGCGTATCGTCGGCTTGCTGGTCCGGCGATAAGGGCGGCTGCGCGTAGGCAAAATCCACCACGCGCGCGCCGCGTTTGGCCCAAATACGCAAACGGTCGAGCTGATCAAGGCCGGTAAATTCGGTGTCGCGCGCATAATCTTCGGCGCTCATGGCGAAAGGATCGTTTTGTTCGATGAAGATCAAAGTACGTTTGCGCCCCCGATAGAGCGCCGCCAGCGTTTCGCGCACGCCAGCGACAAGCTTTGAAAAGCGCCCGCCGCCACGCGCATGCTGGTTGATATAGATGTAGTTCAAATTGGCGCTGATGGTGTGCGCATCGATCGGCATGGCGATGAAATTGGCGCCGCCGATTTCGAGCCCACCCTCTTCAGCGATGAGGCACACTTCGCTGTAAGGGCCATAGAGCGCGCTGAGGCGCGCATATTCCGCGCCGAAATTGAGCGCAAAGCAGCGGGCGAAGCCTTCCTCATCCTCCTTCTCGTTCGGCAGCACGAAGGCTTTGTCATACCCGGCGAAGAAGCGGGCAAAGACTTCGCTTTCATGCGTGATCGCGGTGGAAAGAACGAGGCCCGCTGCGGTTTCGATGCGCGCGGGCGGTGCAGCGGCGTTCGCCAAATCTTGCTCCCTGGTCTCCGCATCTAGCATGGCGCGCCCAGCCCTTCTAGGCGCCCGCGCCGCAAGCGGGCATGCTGGCGAAAACTCAAGGGAGCGGCGCATGCGGGCGATGATTTTGGCGATAGCGTTTGGCGCGAGCGGCGCGGCGGGCGCCGCCGCCCAAACCCCGCCCCTGATCGATGGCGCGGCGCTGGCGGGGCCTCCGCCCAGCGCCGAAAGCCCGCAAGGCGCTGCCGACAGGCTGGCCATGCGCCCGGCGGCGCCGAGCGAGGCGCGCATGGCCCAAGCCGTGGCCGATCTTGCGTTCGATCCCTGGCGTGCATTTACGCCGGTATTTGGCGAAGGTTTCACCGCTGAACGCTTTCCCGCCACCGGGCGCGCATTTACCGCCGTCACTGTGGCGATCGCCGAGGCCAATCAACGCGGCCAAAACCGCGTTCGACCGTCCGCGCCCTTACGCGGCCGACCGCAGCGTGCTGCAATGCGATGATCCCGGCCCGAATGTGAGCCTTGGCGGCTCTTACCCCACCGGCCATGGCGGCGCGGGCTGGGCCTGGGCGCTGGTGCTTGCCGAACTCGCCCCGGCGCGCGCGGACGCGATCCTGCAGCGCGGGCGCGATTTCGGTGAAAGCCGCGTCATCTGCGGCTACCATTACCCCAGCGATATTGAAGCCGCGCGCTTGATCGCCGCCGGCGCCGTGGCGCGCCTGCACGCCGATCCCGGCTTCCGCCGCACGCTTAACGCCGCCCGCCGCGAATTGGCGCGCGCGTATCCTGAGTAGATATGCGCCGCGCGCATCAGCGGACGGCAGGGGATTTGACGAGGCCGAGCGCGATCAGGCTCTCGGCCGTCGCCTGAATCGCTGCTTCGTTGGAGCGAGGGCTCCAGCCGAGCACGCGCCGCGCCTTCGCGTTTGAGCCATCCTTGCGCTTGCCGAGCTCCGGCAGGATTTGCTGCACCGCCGGATCGCGCATCGCCGCGAGGCGAACCAGAAAGTCGGGCAGCTCAAACTTCGGCGCGCGCCTGGCCGCCGCCCCCATCGTGCGCCGCAAGATGGCCGACATCTGCGCGAGAGAAAGGAAGGCGCCAGCAGACGCCAGAAAGCGCTGATCCTTGGCGGCGGGGTGGGTCATGCAGATCAAGTGCAGCGCCGCCACATCGCGCACATCGACGATGCCAAAATAAAGACGCGGCGCGCCGGGCATCGATCCATCCAACAAGCGCTGCACCAATAGAATGGATGTCGAATAATCGGGGCCGAGCACCGGCCCAAGCACGCCCACCGGGTTGACCACCGAAAGCTCAAGCGCGCCGCCTTCCCGCGCCATGAAATCCCAGGCCGCGCGCTCGGCCAAGGTTTTGGATTTCACATAGGCGCGCACATCATCGCCATCGGGATTGGTCCAATTGGTTTCATCGAACAGCGTGGCTTGCTCAGGCTGGCCATAGCCGATGGCGGCGTAAGATGAGGTGAGCACGACACGCTTCACGCCCGCATCGCGCGCCGCTTTTAAAACGCGCAGCGCGCCGTCGCGCGCGGGGATGATCACCTCATCCTCATGCTTGGGGATCGCTGGCGGAAAGGGCGAGGCGACATGCAAGACATAGGCGCAGCCCGCGACGGCCTCGGCCCAACCCGCATCCTGCATGAGATCAGCCGCTGCGAAGCTGAGCCGATCTCCAGCCTCGACCCCGCCTTGGCGGAGCATGGTGCGCACATCTGCTTCACGCGCGAGCGATCGCACCGTGGTGCGCACCGAATAGCCGGCTTCAAGCAATTGAATGATGCAATGAGCGCCGATGAAGCCCGAACCGCCAGTGACGAGAACCAATTCCCCGGCCATGGCGCGCTCCTTGGCTAATTTGCCGGCGCCGGCGCAACGCGCGCGGCAAGTTGATCAAACGCTTGCCAAAATGGCGCGCGCAACTCATCGCGCTCCATCAGGATTTCGTGCTTGGCGCCGGTGATAGTGATGTGATGCGCCTCCGGCAGCAGCGCCACCACCGCCGCCTGCGCGGCGTTATCGACAAATTGCTCCTGCCCGGCCGTGGCCACCAGGATCGGAATGCGCAGATGCGCGAATGCGCCTGACTGCAGAAAGCTTTCGGTGGCTGCAGACGCCGCCGTCACCCACCCCATGGTGGGGCCCGCCATGGCGAGGCGCGGCTCCTCATTGACGAGGCCCTGATTGCGGGCGTGGCGCTCCTTATCGTGCGTCACCGGATTGCGCTTGAAGGTCTCGCGCTTCCAGCGCGTGCTCACGCCCGGCGCAAAGCTGCCGCCAAGGCCAAGCGAGGTCATAAAGCGCACATAGGATTTGCCGAACTTGCCCAGCTTGGCGATGCCCCACATCGGTGCGGAGAAGGCCGCCGCATCAAGCTCGACCCGGCGGGTCTGCAGCGCGCGCAACAAAATGCCGCCGCCCATCGAATGGGCGAGCCCAATATGTGGACGCGGCAGCTTTGCTGAGAGAAGTTTCAGCGCGGTGGAAAGATCGTTCACCGGATCGTCGAAGCTGGAAAAGTGCCCCTTGAGCGGGTTTTCCACCTCGCGCCCGGAAAGGCCCTGCCCGCGCCAATCGATGCAGAACACGGCAAAGCCCCGCGCCTGCAGATCGCGGATCACCTCGAAATATTTTTCGATGAATTCGGTGCGGCCGGGCGCGATGATCACCGAGCCGCGGGCGGACCCGGCGGTGGAAGGGGCGGTCAGCGCCCGCACCTTCACGCCGCCGCGGCCCTCCAGCCAATGCTCCTCCGCGCCTTCCGGTATTTCATTTCCGGGAACACGGACAAAAGCCATGGCCGATCGCCCTGCCGTCTCTGTTTTGGTTAGCCGCGAAGCTTGGATACGACGCTTTGCAGCTGCATGGCCACGCCCATGTCGCCCTCAACGCGCAGCTTGCCTTGCATGAAGGCGGCGGTGGGGTCGAGCTTGCCGGCGGCCATGTCCACAAAGTCGCTCAGCTTGACCTTGATGGTGGTGTCAGCGGGCGCGTCTTCCTTGGAGACCTGATTGGTTCCGCCATCGAGGAAGATCTTGCCGTCGTCGCCGAAATCGAACTTCACCTTCTTGCCAGCCACCGTCGCGCTCGCGCTCGAGAATTTTTCAAAGATTTCATCAAAGGTCATGCGCCATATCCTCCGGCTGGCTGGTTTTTCCCGTTACACACCAGCCCGGCCCCGCCCGCAAGGGTGACGGCAGCGTCAAGGTTGCGATTCCTGGCGGACCGCCGGCTTACGGAAGCGCAAGGTCATCCGATCGCTCTCGCCGATCGCCTCATAGGGCGTGGTGTCGAACGCAGGGTCCGGCTCAGCGCCCAGGGGGGCGGTCAGCAGCACGGGCGGCAGCGTCCAAACCCCGAAAGGATGGTCGCGGGTGTCATGCGGGTTGGCGTTCACATCGCTTGCGGCCACGAACTCAAAGCCCGCCTCCTGCGCCAGCGCGCGGACATAGGCCTCCTGCACGTACCCCGACGCCGCGAGCGGATCCTGCAAGCCAGTGGAGGCGGCGCGGTGCTGCTCAACGCCAAATACGCCCCCCGGACGCAGCGCCTCAAACACATTCCGAAACACCCGCTCTGCCGCACCTTCGGCCATCAGCGTGTGGACATTGTTGGCGAGGATGGCGAGATCGACTGTCCCGGCCGGGGCCAGCGGCTCGCTTGCGATCGTGGTGCGCTCAGGCCGGCCAAAGCGCTCGGTATCGTGCATGAAGCGGCGCTCCCAATCGGCAAGCACCTCGCGTTGCGAGGCGACGCCGCTGGCGGGATCAAAGCTCGCGGCGATCAATTGCCCGCCGCTCATGGCCAGATACGGCGCCAAAATGGCGCTGTACCAACCGCGCCCAGGCAGCAATTCCAGCACCGTCATGCCCGGCTCGAGCCCCCAGAACAGCAAGGTCTGCAAAGGGCGCCGGAAGCGATCGCGCTCAGGGTCGATGCGCCAGGGCCCGGCGATGGCCCAGCCCAGCGTGCCATATTCCGCATCGCTGTGGCGGGGCCTGCGCTCACCGCACGCGGCGAGCGCAGCGGCCAGCGAAAGCATGGCGTGGCGTCGGGGGAGCTCAAACATCAAAACGCGCCTAAATGGAGAGGGCTAATATTCTCAAAACAAGGCCCTTGAACACGCCTTGGGAACGCCCATCTGAAATTTTGTGGCGGCGCTCATTCGAGGCCGCCCAGGGAAAGCGCCCGCCGCCTTCGGGGACGGAACCTTCCCATCCAGTCGCGCCGCAGAGGCGCAAGCATGTCGCTTAAGGAGGACATCAATATGGCTTCTAACGAACTCAACCCACTCTATCGCACGCTTGTCGGTTTTGACCGCATCGCAAACCTGATGGACCAGGCTGCGCGCTTGGACGCTGCGCCCGGTTATCCGCCCTTTAATGTCGAGCAGACGGGCGAGGACGCCTTTACGATCGAAGCTTGCTGTCGCCGGCTTTGGCCAAGACGATCTGACGATCGAGTTCAAGCAGAACTCCCTCATCGTCACCGGCCAGCGCAAGCAGCCGGAATCGCCGCGCAATTTCCTGCATCGCGGCATCGCCGAGCGCAGCTTTGAGCGCCGCTTCGGGCTTGCCGATCATGTGCGCGTGGCCGGCGCCAAGCTTGAAAACGGGCTTTTGACCGTTAGCCTCGTGCGTGAGCTTCCGGAAATCCTGAAGCCCCGCAAGATTGAGATCAACACCGGCGCATCGCGCAAACCCAAAGTGGTTGATGCGGCCAATGACGAGACAGAAGCGGCTTAAGTCCCCGCTTCCAGCCCGCCGCGCGGTCTTCCCCCTCCCCCGCGCCGCGCGGCGGGCGCATTTTCTTCCTTCCCGCCCGAAACGCCTGCGGCGTGCGTATTTCTACGCACGCCGCTTTTGTTTTTTCCGATGGGGCTGCTTAGGCGGCCGCGACTGGATTGGGCGTTCCGCCATCAGCTGCTTCGGCCAAGCGCGCCTCAAGGCATGCAAACACCAGGGCGCGCAGCATATCGGGCGCAAGCGTGCGCGCCGCAATTTCCAAATCGGCCACTTCAGCCGTGCTGAGGGCGGCGCGCCCGCTGCGCGGATGCGCCTCGAACAGGCCGGGGATCATGCTGCGCTTCACATTCTCATGCGCGTCGAACCATTGCTCGTTCAGCTTTTCACCGGGACGCAGCCCTATGATTGTGATCGGCACGTTGCGCCCGGCGCGCGCCATCATCTCCTCCGCCAGACGCAGAATGGAAATCGGCTCACCCATGTCCATCACATAGGTCGGCGCGTCGGCCTCGGGCCGCTCAGCTGCGGCGACGCGAAGGATCAGCGACACCGCCTCGTCCATGGTGAGAAAAAAAGCGCTGCATTTTGGGATGCGTGAGCGTGATCGGCCCGCCGCGCTCGATCTGATCGGCGAACAGCGGCGCGACGCTGCCTTGCGAGCCCAGCACATTGCCGAAACGCACCGAAGCGAGCCGCATGTTCGCGCCACGCTCACGCAGGAAGCCGCGCAGGTGCAACTCGGCCAAGCGCTTGGCCGCGCCCATCACACAATGAGGGGAGGCTGCTTTATCGGTAGAGATCAGGATGAATTCGCCCGCGCCCGCCGCGTGCGCCGCCGCAAGCGCGTTACGAACGCCCACCAGATTCGTGAGCAGGCTTTCCCCAGGGTGCGCCTCGCCCAAATGCACATGCTTGAGCGCAGCGGCATGAATTACCACATCGGGCGAGAACGCCCCCATTGCGCGCGTCATCGCATCCGCTTCACGCACGTTGCACAGCAGAAGCTCGGCCTTCGCCGCTGGCGCGGCCTCGGCAATGTCGTCGGCCAGACGCAGCAAGCCATGGTCAAAATGATCGAGCAGGCCGAGGCGAACGCCCTTCGTCGCCGCCAATTGCAAGCTGAGGCCCGCGCCAACGCTGCCGGCCGCGCCCGTAATCAGCACGCGCCGCCCCTCAAAAGCCAAAGTGCTGGCGCACTCAACATCTTGCGCCGCAAAGATTTCGCGCAATGGTCGCCCCCCGCATGTTCGCGGGACGTACTTTGTCCGCACAGCACTGGCGCCGGCATCCCCCATTTTGGTGATACGCGACGAGAGGGCGCATGCGCGCCCGATAGCGCATGTTTCTATGACAACATGATCTGCAGACCAATCAAACCTAGCGTGTCTTGCTCAGCAAGTCATCGAAATAAGCGATGGTTTTGAGCAGGCCTTCGCGCAACGGCGTTTGCGGCTCCCACGCAAGCGCATCCTTGGCTTTAGAAATATCAGGCCGGCGTTGACGCGGATCATCCTGCGGCAGCGGGCGAAATTCGAGCGTCGATTTCGAGCCGGTGAGATCAATCACCTGCTCGGCCAGTTCGCGGATCGTGAATTCGCTGGGGTTGCCGATATTGATCGGCCCGGTGACATCAACATCCGTGCCCATCAGGCGGATCAGCGCCTCGACAAGATCATCCACGTAGCAGAATGAGCGCGTCTGCGCGCCATCGCCGTAAAGCGTGATGGGCCCCCCGCGCAGCGCCTGCACGATAAAATTGGAAACAACCCGTCCGTCATTGGGATGCATGCGCGGGCCGTACGTATTGAAGATGCGGCCAACCTTGATACGCAGTTTGTGCTGTCGCCAATAATCGAAAAACAGCGTTTCAGCGCAGCGCTTGCCCTCGTCATAGCAGGAGCGCGGGCCGATTGGATTGACGTTGCCCCAATATTCTTCGGTCTGCGGGTGTTGGCTTGGATCGCCATACACCTCTGAGGTGGACGCTTGCAGAATTTTCGCGCGCACGCGCTTGGCGAGGCCCAGCATGTTGATGGCGCCATGTACGCTGGTTTTTGTCGTCTGCACCGGATCGTGTTGATAGTGCACCGGGCTCGCCGGGCAAGCGAGATTGTAAATCTGATCGACCTCGACATAGAGCGGAAAAGTCACGTCATGGCGCATCAGCTCGAACATCGGATGATCAAGCAGATGGGTGATGTTGCTTTTCGCGCCGGTGAAAAAGTTATCGAGGCAAATAAGATTGGCGCCCGAAGCGATGAGGCGCTCGCACAGGTGCGAGCCGATAAAACCGGCGCCGCCAGTGACCAGAATCCGGTCCTCAAGATGCATGCCCCGCCCTCCCTGGCCGCCTGCGGCTGGAACGGGCTCATTCCCGCGATTCGCCGGGGGGCGATAGTCGCGGCGCGGCTTAGCCCGGCAGCGTCACGCGCAGGGTGGCGCCGGTTTCGCTGTCAAGGATGGCGATATCACCGCCATGGGCGCGGGCGATGGAGCGGGCAGCGGCAAGGCCAAGGCCAGCGCCGCGCGTGCCCTCTTCATTGAGCCGCACAAACGGCTCAAACACGCTCTCGCGCTGATCGGCCGGAATGCCCGGCCCATCATCGGCGACATCAACGATCACCACGCCCTCTTCCCGCCGCAAGCTGATGCGCGCGCAGCCGGCATATTTCAGCGCATTATCCACCAGGTTGGCGAACACCCGCTTGAGGCCCAAGGATTGGCCTGTGATGATCGCGCGCTCTGCGCCTTCATAGCTCACCGCGCGCCCCGCCTCGGCGTGATCGTCAGCGACGCTTTGCAGCAACGCGGCCAGATCAAGCCGCACGCGCGCTTCTTCGGCCGGGTCATCACGCGCAAACGCGATGAAGGACGCCACCAGCGCTTCGACTTCGCCAATCTCTTTGGCCATTTTCTCGCGCTGCTCTGGGCTTGCGTGCTCGGCCTGCAGGCGCAGGCGCATCAGCGGCGTGCGCATGTCATGCGCCACCGCCGCGAGCGTCTTGGTGCGGTCGGCGATCAGCGCGCGCAGGCGCGCTTGCATGGTGTTGACCGCGCGCGCCGCGCCGCGCAGCTCCGCTGGCCCCTCCTCCAGCACCGGCGCGTTCTGCGGATTGACGCCAACAGCCTGAACCGCGTGCGAAAAATTTCGGATCGGCCGCGTCAGCCTACGCGCAAACAAAAACGCCAACAGCGAAACCACCGCAAGCGCCGCCGCGATGATCAGCACCGCGCGCCCGATCCAGCCGATCTCCTCCCAATTGCGCCCCTGACGCATCACCAGCCAGCGGCCGTCAGGCAGTTGCGCGGCGATTTCAACACCCGAAATCAGCGCCACGCCCACCGGCGCCGGCGCAAACAGCGGCGGTGTCGGCGGCGCGGACGCTGTTGCGGGCGCGGCGGGCGCTGGCGGCGCGGCGCCCGCAACAGCGCCCGCCGGCGCGGCGGGCGGCGTCGGCGGCTGAGGCGGCGTCGGCGCGCGCAGCGCAGCACGCACGCGCGCCGCTTGCTCGAGCAATAGCGCGCGCTCTTGCGCGGTGCGGGCTCTTTCGGCGGCCCGCTCCAGATTTTCTGCGGCGCGTTCTGTTGCGCGTTCGGCCGCTTCACGTTGGCGATCGGCCGCGCGTTCGGCCGCGTCGGCCGCGCGCTCCGCCGCCTCGCGCTGACGTTCGGCCAAGCGCTCGGCGGCCTCTCTTTCTCTCGCTTGGCCGGCAAGCCCGTGCTCACGCCGCACCTCGGCGCGGATGCGCGCTGCTCCCGCGTGGCGCGTGGCGCGCTCCTGAGCTCTTTGTGCGTGCTCGGCGGCGCGCGCAACCTCCATCGCAGCATGTTCGGCCGCGCGCTCGGCTTCAGCTTCGGCCGCGCGTTCGGCCGCCGCCTCCATATCTGCTTCGTGCTGGCGCGCGGCGCGCAGCGCTTCGGCCGCAAGTTCCCGCGCGCGCGCGATTTCCAACTCGGCGTCCTCCTCGCGCACGCGAAACACAATCACGTCGCTGCGCGTCACTTGCGCGGCGGCGATGCGCACCTGATCGGGATCGAGCCGCAATTCGGCGGCGATCTCGTGCTGGGTTGAATCCAGCTCATGCAGATCGTGCTGATCGGGCGCCTCGCGCCGAATGGACCAGGCCATCTCATCATCCACCGGGCGCCCGGTGGCGGTCATGTGGTCATAGCCGGCGAGAAAATAGTGCGTAACCTTATCTGAGCGCATCACGTCCGGCGGGCGCGGCGGAAGCCACAGCACAATCGCCACCACAGCAATGAACGCCGCCGCCAGCGCCAGCGCCACAAGCGCTGCAAGATACGCCGCAATCGGCAGGCCGCTTTGCCGCGTCATGCGCTCGGCTTCACATCAAACATATAGCCTTCGCCGCGTACGGTGCGGATCACCTCCGGCGCGCCGGGGCGCTCAAGCTTGCGGCGCAGCCGCGAGACTTGCACATCCACTGCGCGGTCAAACACGTCGCCATCGCTGGAGAACGCGTAATCGAGCAATTGCTCGCGGGTGAGCACGCGGCGCGGATGCTCCACAAAGGCGCGCAACAAGCGGAACTCGCCGGCGGAAAGCGCAATGACGATTCCATCGGGATCGTTCAGCTCACGCCGCGCGATATCAAGCCGGAAGCCGGCGAAGCGCACGGCGTCACCCAGCGGAGCGTCGCCATTTTCCTTGGCACGGCGCAGCACCGCGCGCGCGCGCGCCACAAGCTCGCGCGGATTGCATGGCTTGGCGAGATAATCATCCGCGCCGATCTCAAGCCCGACGATGCGATCAGCGTCATCGCCCAGCGCCGAGAGCATAATAATGGGCGGCCGGCCCGAGCCGGAAAGCCGACGGCAGGCGGAAAGCCCGTCCTCCCCCGGCATCATCAGATCAAGCACGATGAGATCAGCGCCATGCTTGTCCAGCGCGCGCTCCATCGCCGGCACATCGCCTGCGGTAAACGCGGCAAAGCCCGCGCGCGCAAACACATCGGCAAGGCCGTTGCGGATTTCTGGATCGTCATCAACGATCAGCACGCGCGGGGCGGGATCTGTCATGGGCTGGAGCTTAGCGGTTTTCATAGGTCTGAGGCGCCCTCATCATCGGGCAAGCGCCTAAAGGGCCCCTGTTTCGCCAATGTTTCAACGCTGACGCACCGACGCAACGCAGCGCCAGGATAAGCGCGCCCACGCCCGCTCCGGGGCGATTGAGGGTTAACTGACATGAAACGCTTCCTGCTCGCCCTGGGCTGCGCCGCATTGGCGCTCACCAGCGCCGCCGCCGCCGGCGAACATCGCCGCGGGCTGGTGATCGGCCACAGCTTCTCCGATACGGACGGCGATGGCTGGATGACCCGCGCCGAGGCCGCCGCCGCCGCCGACCGCGCCTTCGACGATCTGGACACCGACGGAGACGGCCGGCTGACGCAGGCCGATTTCGACGCCCGCTTCGCCGCGCTGGACCGCGAGGTCGAAGAAGCCCTCGCCCGTGCCGATGTAGCCCGCGAACGCGCCCACGCCCAGGCGCGCGAGGCCCGCGCCCATGCCCGCGAAGCGCGCCGCCAAGCCCGCGCCGCCGCCGAAGACGCCCGCAACGTCGAACGGCGCGTCGAGCGTATCGAAAGCCGCGATGGGCGGGTGGTTGAGCGCCATGTCCTGGTGCTGCGCGGAGACGGCGCCGAAGAACTCGCGCCACAGGCCCCGCCGCGCCCGCCCCGTGCGCCGCGCCTTACAGGCGCTGGTATGTTCGCCCATTTCGAGGAAGCCGATCTCAATGGCGACGGCGCGCTCTCGCGCGAGGAATTCCGCGCCCAGCAGCTGCGCCGCTTCGATGCTGACGACGCCAATGGCGATGGCCGCATCCGCGCGCCTCAGCCGCCGGCCCCGCCAGAAGCGCCAGCCGCGCCGCGTCCGCCCCGCTAAACCACACTGTGACCGTGGTCACGATATTGCACTTGGCAAACCCGGGGGCTATTAGTTGATTAGCCCCCACTCGGTTCGACGCATGGCAATCCGCCTTCACCCGCCGAAGCGGCGGGTGGGGTGGACCTTAGTGCTGAAGGCATTCCTCGACGCGAGCGGCAAGCCCGAAGAAGACCCGGTAGTCGTGGTTGCGGGCTTCGTGAGCACCACCGACGCTTGGGAAGAATTTGAGCGTCGGTGGAACGCCTTCCTCGCCAAGAACCAGCTTACGCGTTTTCACGCAGCGCCCTTTTGCGCGCGCAAACGACCGTACAATGGTTGGGACGAACGACAGTACCAGCAAGCTTTCGCGGACGTATGCCAAATCATCAAGGATATGAACCCGATTGGGTGTGGCGTGGGCGTTAATGTGGAGGCGTTTCGAGAGTGGCGCAGCGTATCTAGCAGCCAGATCCATCCGGACCCTTACTACACTTGCCTAGATTGGACGCTGCGCCCTCTGATTAGAGGCGTTGGGGAAATCGGCGAAGATGACTCAGCTGATGACGGCATAACCATCTACTGTGACCGCGAAGCGAACCACGAATTTCTTGGAAAAGCAGCGGCAGAGTGGCACGCTGAGTTCTTCAAGAAGAACGCACCTAAGGCGATTGGTGCTTCCTTGTTCGCCAATCCCGACCGCAGCATAGACATGCACTATGGATCAGCGATCGATTATGTGCCTCTGCAGCTCGCCGACATCCTGGCCCACTGCACCTTCCAGCTTATGCGCAATAGCCTGAAGGATCCGGAAAACTGGGAAAAGCCCATGTTCTTCGACGCCATCAACGCATGCGCGTTGCTCGACGTGAGGGCGCTATACACCGTCGAACAGGTAGCCAACCAAGCGGCGGCAGCCGCTGGACAAGACGGAAGAATGAGGCGCGGTGCTTACGATTGGACGACCAGTTAGCGCTTTGGTTTCTTCGGCGGCACAATTCGTCCCATAGCCCGCTCAAACGCCTCACCAGTTTCATCTACGCCGGACTTCTTCGCCGCTTCCTCAAAGCGCTCGCGCTGAGGGCGGGTGTCCTTCTTGGGGACGGCCTTCTTTTTGTTGGCCACGGATGGTTTCTTGGGCGGGCGCATTGCCATACCCATGCTTCCTAGACTGATTTGCTCAAAGCGGCACTATTTCCAGTCCTTCATAATTTCTTGAATCCCGTGCTTTTGTGTTTGGCATAAAAAGCCTGTTCTTCTAGGGCTGAACCCCGCACGGGTTCGCTAGCCTGCGACAATCAATGGCGTGGAGTTATCTTGTTCTCTCTCGCGCTCACCGCCGCATCACGAAGTTCGTTCGCCAGACTATCCGCTGCCTCCGGCGTTATTCCGAAGTGCTGAATCATCCGATGATGCGTCAGCACTGTCAGCGCCACAAAGTCCGCGCCGAATGGGCTTTGTGCGTTCACGCGCTCCGCATCTACGACCGCGATTTCGGCGGGGCGCCCTTGTGTTTGAGCTATATACTCCCCCGTCAGATGCGCCTGCGTCAGCCTGGATACAAAAGTGGCGAGCGCTGATCTGGCGAATTGAAGCGGAATTTTCAGACCGCGTGCTGCGATCAGTTCGATGGTTATGTGTTCTCCGTTGATCGAGAATTGCGCAGGCGTGCTCACATCCTCAACGGGCATAACCGGCAGTTCGTCAGGCAGTTTAGAAGTCATTGCGTCACATCCTTTCAGCGACGCTTGACCCGTATCCCGAAGCGCTTCACGCAAGCTTCGTGATCACCCAGCGGAGCGTCACCCGCTGGCGGGGGCTGGCTTTTGTGGAAGGAAGCCAGCCCCTCACGACTCCAAGAGTCGATTAACAAAACCTTACTTCTGTTCGGCGGTGCGCGGGGTTCGCCTTCGTCGTCCGCGCATCCTGCGATGCGCGACATTCCGAATAGGCCAAGGGTCTAGGCTGTGAAGCCAAGCGATGCCCTTGTTCAGGCGCGCAACGTCGCCGCGAATGGATCTGAACCAGCGCGCCCGGACTTGCTCAGGCGTCGGTGGGCCTATGAGCTGTTCGATAGGTGAGACGCTTGCCAACCACCTGCGTAATCAGCTTGTCCGCGCGCTGCACGTCATCCACGCCCAGCTTGGCGCGGGTGTTATGGCGATAGTCAAACTCCGCCAGATAGCGGTGCAAATGCTTCTCTGAGCAATGCTGATAGACACCCTTCATGCCGCGCTTGAACACGCTGAAATAGCTCTCGCAGCTATTGTTGTGGACCGCGCCGTTTTCCTCAAAGCGGACGTATTCGCCTTGGGAATGCTCCACCCATTTGTGCTCGCTGAACTCTTTGCCGACCTTGCGATAAAGATGCGCGGCGTCGGTGTGCAGCTTTGAGCGCTGGTCAATATTCTCGCGCACGATCTGGGCGACGGTCGCCATATTGGCCTCCGTAACGTGGAAGGTGCGGGCCGATCCGCCGCGTTCGATCAGCGCCACGATGGGGCGCTTGTTGACGCCGCCACGACCGCCGCCGCGCCCGCCAAGGCGCTTCTTTTTGAACTCGCCCCCGTCCGTCTTGAACTCGGCGGGGTTGGCGACCTTGCCGTGATAGGTTTCGTCTGCCTCAACCACGCGGCCTTCGCCGCCCATGGGCGGGAGATCGCCGCTCGGGGCCATCGCCAAGCGGATACGGTGGCTCATGTGCCAAGCCGTCTTGAGCTGGACGCCCAGCACGCGGGAAAGCTGGTTTGAGGAAATGCCCTTCTTGGACGCGGCCATGAGCGCGATCGCTTGCAGCCACAGATGCAGCGGCGCGTGGCTATCTTCAAAGACGGTCCCAATCCGCACAGTGAATTGCGAGCGGCAGGCGCGGCACTTTTTCAGGCCCAAGCGAACCCGGCCTTTCTTGTCCTTCACACCTTGGAGCGGATAGCCCTCTCCGCCGCATTTCGGGCAGACAGGGCCATCCGGCCAAAGCTTGGCTTCCAGATAGGCGAACGCCGCAGCTTCATCGTGAAAATGGGCTTGGGCGAGAACTGACTTTGACATGGCCCCAAACTACCGCTTGGGGCTGGGTTTGTCAAATACTATATCGTGACCGTGGTCACAGTGCGGGCGCAGCGCTTCGGAGGTAGGTTTGGCCAACGGACACGATCCGATTGGCCGCCCTTTGATCCCCCCACCCGCCCGCGGCGGCCAAATCAGCAAGGCGCGGACCCCGCCAGGTCCGCGCCTTTTTGCTTTTGAACCTTTAAATTCGCACGGTGCCCGCCATCGGCCTGAGCCGCATTCAAAGCCGGTTGCTTTAGCGCGTTCTGCAAAATCGCATGCGCCCCATGCGCGATTATTTTGCGTGCCCGCATCCAAAACCGGCGGGCGCGGCATCTCATAAGCAAGAGCGCATTTGAGCGCACATCCAGTTTGAAGGACGCCGCAATGAACAAGATTTTCTCTCTCGCCGCCGCTTTGGTTCTCTTTGCCCCCGTCGCCGCCGCTGTGTTGCTGCAAGCTTCGCAGATCGTCGCCTAACGCCCACCTGCCCAACAGGCCACGCTCACACGAGCAAGCGCGGATCGCTAGATCCGCGCTTTTGCGTTTTGGCGGCGACTTTCAAATCCGGCGCATCGGCGGCGTAAGCATCCATCTCATGGCCGCCGCGCCGAACACTGCAAAGCTTGCGCATCTTAGCGCGGTTACACCGGCGCCCTTACGCATCCCCGCTGATCGAAGCGGCGCGCGGACGCCCGCTGACGCGGCCGCAAGACGAAGGCGCCTTGCCTCGTCGCGCGTTTCGGGCGGCAGCCAATCGCGCTCATGCCCCCAAAGGCTTGGCCCGATATTCATCTCAACAGGCGCCCACGCACTGGGATCGATGCTGCGCCCGCCCCAGCCGTACTCAATCAGAAATCCCGACGGCGTGCGCACATAGAACGAGACCATATGATCATTGCTGTGACGGCCGAGCGTTGTGGCGACGCGCCCCTCCTCAAGCTGAGCAAGGTCATAACCTTGGCCGAGATCGTCAATGCCTTGGACCTCCATCATCAGATGATGAATGCCCGCCCCACCCGTTTCGATCAGCGCCAAACTGTGGTGGCGCGCGTTGATGTGAAAAAAGTACGCTTTAAACGGACGCAGCGCATAATCGCTCAGCTTGAAGCCGAGGATATCGCAGTAAAACGGCATAACGCCGTCGATGCTTTCAACATGAAGTACGGCGTGGCCCATGCCGAGACCGCCGGTGCGGAAGCCCGATAGCGCCCGCCCCGGCGTGAATGGCGCGGGCGCTTGCTCTTGGCCATAGAACAACTCAATCCTGTTGCCCGCGGGATCAAAGGTGATCACGCCATCCTTTACGCCGCGACGATCGCACAGCGCGCGCGGGAAGGGATTGGCGACGTAGCCATGGGATTCCAATCTCGCCGCAAGCGCGCTTAGCACCGCGCCATCAGCGACCTCCCAACCGAAGAAGGCGCTCGCCTCGGCCGCGTCGGCGCTGAACATCAGCCGCCGCGCCGCGCCGTCCATACGGAAATTCACGTCTGCGCGCGTCGCCTGCTCAAGCTCGAGACCGAGCAAGTTCACCCCAAAACCGCGCCAATCTTCGAGCGCATCGCTGCGGCCGCCGGCATAGCCCAGCGCGATGATCGGGGTTTCAAGCAGGCTGGACACGTGTGTACCGGCCATCAATGTAAACCAGCGGATCGTAGGGCGTTGAGGTATGGGCCTCGACAACTTCGCCGATAAACACGCTGTGGGTGCCATAGGTTGCGTGTGACGCCTGCCGGCACACGAAGGCGGCCTGAGCGTCAGCAAGATAAGGCGCGCCTAGGGACGATTTAAGCCACTCCCCTTCCGAAAAGCGCGCGTCGCCGCTGGCTTTGCCTGAGCAGCACGCGGCGATATCGCCCTGCTCGCCTTTGAGGATATTGATGCAGAAATCCGCGCCATCTGCGAGCGCCGGGTGCATGCTGGCGCTTTTGTTGACGCAGATCAGCATGGAGGGCGGATCCATGCTGAGTTCGCTCACAGCGGTTGCCGTCATGGCGAAGCGTTGGCCGCCTTTGCTGGTGGTGATCACCACAACCGCCTTCGCTAAACTCCGCAAACCTTTGCGCAGCTCCGCAGCGATGGCGTTAGTTGGCGTCTCTTCTTGTCGTAGGGCCATATTCAACCTTCCTCGATCGGGAGCGCGCGCTGGCCGACAATCCGAAGCCCATAGCCCTCGATCGAAGGCATGCGCGTGTGCTGCGACGACAGGATGATCATGTCGCGCACGCCGAGATCGAGCAGGATCTGCGCGCCGACACCGTAATCGCGCACGGTTTGCTCTTCGGAGAAAACCCCGCCCGCGCTTCTGCGCTCAGACATCGCAAACCGGCTGGGATCGCGAATGAACACCATGACGGCGGGCCCATCATGCTCGGCGATGGTTTTGAGCGCGCGCTGCACCAGATCGCGGCGCGGCGTCGGCGGGCTCAGCATATCGTTGGCGAAATCGATCTGGTGCACGCGGACCAAGGTGGGGCTATCTGGGTGGGGCGAACCCTTGGTCAGCGCCACGTGCTCGGCGCCATCAAACACATTGCGGAAAATCGACAGATTCATGCCGGCGCAATAGGTGGTGTCGAACAATTCGGTGTGCACATTGGCGACGCAGCGCTCCGAGCGGCGGCGATAGGCGATCAAATCCGCGATCGTGCCGATCTTCAGCCCATGCTGTTGCGCAAAGGTGATGAGCTGCGGCAGGCGCGCCATCGCGCCATCATCATCCATGATTTCGCAAATAACGCCCGCATGCTGGAGCCCCGCGATACGCGACACATCCACGGCCGCCTCGGTATGGCCCGCGCGCACCAACACCCCGCCCTCACGCGCCACAAGCGGAAACACATGCCCAGGCGAAACCAAATCCTTCGCGCCTTTGGCCGGATCGATCGCCATCGCAATGGTGCGCGCGCGATCGTAAGCGGAAATGCCTGTGGTGACGCCTTCGCGCGCCTCGATCGAAACAGTGAACGCGGTGCCGTGCGCGGCGCGCCCGGCCGGCGCCATCATCGGAAGCTGCAGCTCACGCGCGCGCTCTTCTGTCAGCGCAAGGCAGATCAGGCCGCGCGCGTGCCGCGCCATGAAATTGATCTGCTCCGGGGTGGCGAACTGCGCCGGAATGATCACATCGCCTTCGTTTTCCCGATCCTCGGCGTCAACCAGAATGTAAGGCCTGCCATTGATGGCTTCCTCGAAGATTTCCTCGATCGGCGCAATCGCCGCGTGTTTGCCTGTTTCAGTCAGCATCGGCTCTCGTCGCGCCAGGCTCATGCGAATGCTTCATAGCGGACATCGGGCGGCTCCACCGAAAGCGAGCCCAGACGCGGCATCACCTCAGCGGAGAAGATCGAGAGATTTTCCACAGTTTCTTGATGATCGAGCGTGCCGGCCTGGCCCATCATGAGCAGATTGCCGAACCCGCCAACATCGGCGTGGAACGTCTTCAATTGCTGGAACACCTCGTCGGGCGTGCCGACGAACATAAGGCCCGCATCGATATATTGCTCGATCGTTGGGTCGGACGGAAGCGGGCTGCCATCGCGCAGGCGCGGGCGAACAGCATTCGGCCCGGCGCGCAGCATGCGCACATTATCCTTCACCGAAAGGAAGCCGGCGGGATTGCGATATTGCGGATCAAGCCGCGCAGCGGTGGAGAAATATGATTTCATCTTTTCCGCGCGGGCGAACGCGGTTTTCCGATCATTCGCCACGGACACCACCGCAAGATAGGCCAAGCGATCATCATTGGCCGGCTTGCCGTGCGCCTCAAGATAGGCTTGCCGATAGCCGGCGAAAACAGAGCGCGCGACAGCGCCCGAGAGGAATGTGCCGCACACATAGCCAAGCTTTGCATGCTCGGCCGCGCTGCCCGCGCTTGAGGCCGTCATCCAGATCGGGGGCGTGGGCTGCTGAATGGGGCGCGGCCACAGGCTGACGACGCGATACTGAAAATGCTCGCCGTCCCACGCGAAATTCTCGCCAGTGTTGGAGAGCGCGGCGGTGATGAGATCGTGCGCTTCCCAGAAGCGATCCATGAAGCCGGTGGGCTGGCGGTTGGACATAAAGAGCTCATAGGCGGCCCCCTTCACCATGCCGACCTCAAGCCGCCCGCCGGAGATCACGTCCGCCATGGCGATTTCTTCGGCCACGCGCACGGGATTGTCGCGGTTGCCGATGGGCACGCCGAGCGCCAACAAACGCGCCTTTTTGGTTTGCCGCGCCAGAATGGAGAGCGTGGTGAGGCACGAGGTCGACATGCAGGTGGCGGCCGCGTGATGCTCATTGACCATGATATTGAAGCCGAGCTCATCGGCGAGCACGTATTCATCGAGATAGCGGTTGATCAAACGGCCAGCCTCGACAGGATCGCAATGCCGCGCCGGCAAGGTGACGCGCATGGCGCCGGGCGTCTCGAACGCGGGATGATACGCCTGCTCGCTGAAATGCCAAACCTTCACGGCTTGCTCCTAGATTTTAGCTTGCGCGAACGCGTGGATGTGTTGGGCGGCGGCGGCGGGCTGATCGACATAGATGCGATGCCCGCATTGCGGGATCGCCTCGAATGACGCGGCGGCGAGGCTGCTGGCGTAATCCTTGCCGTAGGCGATGGGCGCGATCTGATCTTCCTCGCCCCAGAGCATGAGCACCGGGGCGTTGATACGGTGCAGGCGCTGCGCGAGCTTTGGATTGTAAAGATAGGGCGACCAGCCAAAACGGCTCAGCGCTTCGGTGTTGCGCATCTTGCGCTCAAGCGCCGTATCCGAAAGCTCAGCCACCGCAATCGGGGCGGCTTTTGTGTGCTGCATGCGCGCTTCTTTTTCGCGCTCATCGAGCACGAAAATATCGGCGACGCGGCGCGTGCGGCGATCGCCTGTGCGCAGGCCAAGCGGCGCGCCCAGCACGACGCGCGCGGCGCGGCTGCAATCCTTCACCAGGATTTCCGCAGCCAGCCAGCCCCCGAACGAGAAGCCGACAACCACAACATCACGCAAATCCAAAAGCTCAAGCAGATCGAGATAGGTGTAGGCGATGTCATCGACGGTTGTTGCGCCGGACGGCAGCGCAGAGGTGCCAAATCCCGGGTGCGAGGGCGCATACACCTCATAGTTCTGCGCCAGTGCGTCGATCAGCGCCGCTGCGCCCTCAACGCCATCCATGCCATGGAGCAACAAGAGCGGCGGGCCCTTGCCCTTCACCACCATCTCCATGCTCACGCCGCGCACATCGATTGTGCGCGCGTGCGATAGAAGATCGGCGATCGGCGCCTCGCTGCCCATAAAGACCCTCCCTTTTTTCGCCAACAGGCCGCGCGTTGAGCCCGCGCTTTCAAGGAGGCAGTAGGTCTTGTCCTGAGGGGTGCAGTCCAATTCTTTGTACTTGCCAGATTGATACCGGAGAGGTATTGATACCCCATGGAATTGCGACATTTGCGCTATTTTCAGGCCGTCGCTCGTGAAGAGCATTTTGGCCGCGCCGCCCAGGCGATCCGGGTGGCCCAGCCGGCGCTGACGCGGCAAATCCGGCAATTGGAAAAGGAATTGGGCCTGCAATTGTTTGAGCGGCTGCCCCGGGGGGTGCGGCTTTCAACGGCGGGCCACGCCTTCCTGGAGGAAACCAACGCCATCCTCGATCAAGTGCAGCGCTCGATCACGCGGGCCAAGGGCTATGCCAGCGGGCATTTCGGCACTGTGCGCGTGGGGTTTAGCGAGATCGCCTCGCGGCACGCGGAGGTGCCCTCGCGCATCCTCAATTTCCGCACCAATGAGCCGAATATCGAACTGGATTTGCTGCCGATGGCCTCGCAAAACCAGATCGAGGCCGTGCGCAGCGGCGCGCTTGATGTGGCGATCGCCTATGACGCCCACCATGCCGAGGCAGATCTCGGCGCGCTCGATTATTGCGACATCGGCGCAAGCAACATCATGCTCGCCCTCTATAGCGGGCACAAACTGGCCAAGCGCACGATCCGCATGGCCGATCTTGCGGGGGAAAAATTTCTCTTCCCCACGCGCAAAGCCGCGCCGCGCTATTATGATCGGCTGATGCAAGCCTGCCTGACGCACGGCTTTTCGCCCAACATTATCCAAGAAACCCCCACGCACTCGATCTGCTGAGCCTTGTCTCGGTCGGCATGGGCGTTGGCTTTACCGAGTTTGCGCACCATGCGTCGCAGGAAAGCGTCCTGCTGCGCAAAGTCAAAGATCTTGATCTGTCTTACAGGCTGAACCTGATCTGGCGGAAATCCACCGCCTCGCCTTCGGTGCGCCGTTTCGTGGACGCTATGACGCCGTAGCGGCGGCGCGGCGGGCAAGGCGCGCTTTTTTTCGCCGCCGTCCAATCGCGCAGCGCCTCGTGGGCCGCGGCGGCGGCATCCGCCAAGTATCCCGGCGCTTCGGTGCGCGCCGTCACCTCAAGGCGCAAACCGTTCGGATCGAAGAAATAGACCGATTTGACGAATTCATGGTCGACGAGCGAGGTGACCTCCACCCCATGCGCGGCAAGCCGGGCGCGCATCGCTTCTACATGCGCCACTGATTCAGTCTCGATCACGAAATGCTGCACCCAAGCGGGGGTGTTGGGCGAAGGCGCCGGCATTTCGTCATCGCCGAGATCAAAGAATGCGATGTAAGAGCCATCCGCCATCTCGAAGAACATGTGCGCATAGGGCTTTTCCTCGCCCGTGCTGGGCACGCGATCGGCCAGCATGCAATTGACCAACGGCAAGCCGAGAATGTCTTCGTAAAACACCCGCGTTTCCTCCGCATCGCGGCAGGGATAGGCGAAATGATAAAGGCCCTTGAGCCGAGGCGGTTGCGTCATCACGTGCTCCTATGCGGCGCTTTCGTCAGCCAACAGGCGCTTGCGCCGGCTCCAATCCACGATCGTTTCAATGCATTGGCGCAGCAGTTCCGGCTGGCCGATATAATAATGGGTGGCGTTCTCGATCTGGACGTATTCCTTATCCGACGTCGCGAGCGCGGCGTGGATGGCCGGATTGTGCGTGGCGGGCACGGCGTCATCGGCGGTGTTTTTCGATTTGCAGCACCGGGGTGTGATGAATTTTTCGCGGCGTTCGCCGGGCCTTTTTGCGTTGGAGAGATCATAGCTCCATTGGCTGAGCCAAGAGCGCAGCGTTGAAAAACGCGCGAGTCCCACCGGGCCGACATTCACCGCGCGCGGATCGCCCATATAGCACCAGCCCGGCTTGCGCCCATTCGGATCGATCGACGGATCAAGCCAGCGCACATCGCACATGGTGCGATGCACGACAAAAGCGCGCTCCTGCTCAACGCCGCCCTTTTTCCGCAGGCGCTCCAATTGCTCCTGGCACCAATGGGTGATGCGCCGGTTGCGCGCCACTTGCCGCGCACGAAATTCCGCCACGAACGCCGCATCATAGGGCGGGGTTGAGGCGGTTTCGGCGTAGATATCGAAGGCCGGATCGCGCGCGTCCGGGTCGAGTTCATCGATCACAGACGGATCGATCCATTCGGTGAGCGTCTCCGCGCGCGAAAGATGCGCGGCGATGAAGATCACGCCATCGGCGCGGCCGAGGTTTTCTTGTGTCAGATCGATCGCATCGCCGGCCGGCGTGTGCGTGATCGTTGGCCGCTCGGCTTGCGCCTGGTAAAACAGCGACAAAGATCCCCCGCCCGACCAGCCGACCAGCACGACACGCTCATAGCCGAGCTCTTCGCGCGCATGCGCGATCCAGCGGCCAAGATCGATCGCCACTTTCTCCATGATGAGAGCGCTGTCATTGCGGGGTAGCGGCTCGCGGCGCACAGCACGTCAAGCCCAGCATCCGCGAGCGCCGTCGGCATCGGCAGCAATTGCAGAACCGACGTGGGATGCATGAACACATACACGGTTTTTGCGCGCGCATTGGGGCGGCGCAGCAATTGACCTTCCAGGTTCACAAAGCCCGAATTGCCCGCAAAGCCGTAGGTTTCAGAAAACCCCGGCCGATCAGGAAAGGAGACGATTTGAGGCTCGCGCACCCAGGCGGGACGCGGTTTTGCAACTGCCATACAATCCTCACTCGAGCGGCGCGCTGGTGACGTCATAGCGGAAGAGCCATTCGTAGCGCTCAGCCACGCGCTCTTGATCCCACTCGGCGTCGACATACGCCTGCGCGCTCGCCGGATCGGCGAGCGTTGTGTTGTGGAAGCGGCCGGTATTGGCTTCGGCGGCGTTGACCACGCGCGTCGTGCGCGGGATGCGCGCATTCTGATAGCGGCGCAGCGCCTCGCTGATATCGTCCCCGAACGCTTCAATCGCGCGCGCCAGCATCCAGCCATCCTCGATCGCCATGCTGGCGCCGGAGGCCATGAAAGGCAGCATCGGATGGGCGGCGTCGCCCAGCAACGTCACCCGGCCAATCGTCCAATTCGTCATCGGCGCGCGGGCGAGCAGCGCCCAGCGGAACGGGGTGTCGATCGCGCGGATGTAATCGTGCACATCCTCGTGCCAGCCTGGATAATCGGCGAGATACGCCTCCACCGTGGAAGGGCTTGACCAGGATTCGATTTTCCAATCCTGATTTTCGACGACGCTGGTGAAATTCATCAGCGCGCCGGCGCGGATCGGGTAATGCACCACATGCCCACCCGGTCCGACCCAATTGGTGCCGACATCATTGACGAGATGCGACGGCAGCCGATCCATATCGATCACGCCGCGCCAGGCCACCATGCCCGTGAACCGCGCCGGCAATTCGCCGAAGAGTTTTTCGCGTATGATCGAATGCACGCCATCGGCGCCGACGACGATGGCGTAGCGCGCCGAAGGCTTGGCGGAAAATTCAATCTCGGCGCCGCGCTCGTCCTGATTGACGCCAACGCATTTCGCGCCAAGAGAGATCGCCTCCGGCGCCAAGGCCCGCACGGCCGCAGCGAGCGCCTGATGCAGATCATTCCGGTGCACCGTGAAATAAGGGAAGCCGTAGCGCGCGACCGATTCCGGGCCGAGATCGAACAGCTTCCAGCTCTGCCCCGTATTCCACAAACGAATGCGCTTGCCTGTCGGGCAGAACGAAAGGCGCTGCACCTCATCGAGCACGCCAACAGCCGCCAGAACGCGCGAGCCATTGGCGCTGACCTGCAGCCCCGCCCCGACCTCGCGCAATTCCTCGGCCTGCTCATAGACAGTGACGTCATGGCCGCGCTGCAGCAACGCCAGGGCGGCTGTAAGCCCGCCAATTCCCGCCCCAACAATTGCTATCCGCATGCGCCCGCCGCTCCGTTCAACAACATTTGCTACTAACGAATAACATTCGTCAATAACACAGAGTGAGAATTCCGCCCCCAGTCGACGCGGCGCGCGTTACCGATTAGGCAGGAGGCCAGAGCGGGGATTTCATGCGCAAACCACTGGACGAGGCGCTTAACCAAAAACGCCGCGTGCAATCGATCGAAGTCGGCTTTCGGGTCATTCGGGTGCTGCAGGCGGCGCGAGAGCCCATGGCGCTGCGCGATATCGCCAAGGCCGCCGCCATGCCGCCCAGCAAGGCGCACCTTTATCTCACCAGCTTTCTCAGGGAGGGCCTGGTGGCGCAGGAGGCCGAAACCGGCCGTTACGCCCTTGGCGCCTATGCGATGGAGCTCGGGCTCTCCGCGATCCGGCAAATTTCGGTTGTCGATATGGCGCGCGCGGAAATGACGAGCCTCACCGCGCGCACAGGCTGCGCGACCTATCTTTCGCTTTTCACCGAGCGCGGCCCGGCCATCGTCTCCAAAGCCGACGGCAGCAGGCAAGGCGCGTTCTCGGTGCGGCTCGGGCATGTGCTGCCGATGGCGAGTTCTGCGACAGGGCTTGTGTTCCTCGCCTTCCTGCCCGAGACGCATACGAAAATGGCGCTGAATGCGGATGCGCTGGCCTCCGGCGCGGAAGCCAAGAAAGTGACGCAGCGCCAGATCGCGGCGATCAAATCGAGCGGCTACGCCACCACAAGCGGGCTCATCAACGCCAATTTCGCCGCGATCTCCGCGCCGGTCTTCGATTATAGCGGCGATCTTGCGGCGGCTTTGACCCTGCTCGGCCCCGACAAATATCTTGCGGGCGCGCGCTTGGAGCAATGCACGCAAGACTTGCTGCAAGCGGCCAGGAAAATCTCGGCCAAACTCGGCGGCGCGCCGGGCTAAACCGCCATGGCGACGGCCTTGACCTCTGTATAGGCCTCGATGCCTTCGCGACCGTTTTCGCGCCCCCAGCCCGATTGCTTAAAGCCGCCGAACGGCAAGGCTGGATCAAGCCCGCCGCCGTTCACGCGCACGGTGCCGGCCTTCAGCTTGCGCGCCAGCCGGTGCGCGGCGCTAAGATTGTTGGTCCAGACCACGGCGCCAAGGCCGTAATCGCTGGCGTTGGCCGTGCGCGCGATCTGATCGAGATCTTCATCGCCAAACGACATCGCGCAAAGCACGGGGCCAAATATTTCCTCCCGCACAACCGACATTTCGGGCGTTGTTTGCGTGAGGATCGTGGGCGGCACAAAAAAGCCAGGGCCAGCTGCGGCCGCGCCTTGCGCGCGCAAAGTGGCGCCCTGCTCCACGCCGGCGCGGATATAGCCGCTGACACGCTGCTTTTGCGCATCGGAAATAACCGGGCCCATCTGAGTCTCTGGGTCCAGCCCCGGCCCCACCCGGAGCTTGCCGGCATAATCGGCCACGCCCTCAACCACGCGCTCGAACAAGCTCTGGTGCACGAACAAGCGCGAGCCCGCGTTGCAGATCTGCCCCGCATTGGTGAAGATGGAGCGCGCCGCGCCCTCAGCCGCGCGCGCCGCATCGGCGTCCGGCAGCACGATCACAGGGGTTTTCCCGCCTAATTCCAGCGTCACGCGCTTAAAATTTCCAGCCGCCGCGCGAATGATGATGCGCCCCACCTCGGTTGAGCCCGTGAAGGTGACTTTATCGACGCCTGGATGCTCAACCAGCGCCGCGCCCGCTGTTTCGCCAAAGCCTGTCAGCAGGCTGAACACGCCCTTGGGAAAGCCGACCTCTTCGATCAGCGTCGCCAAGCGCAGCGCGGTGAGCGGGGTTTCCTCCGCCGGCTTTAAAATCACGGCGCAGCCTGCGGCCAACGCCGGCGCCACTTTAGCCACCGCCATCGCGAACGGCGCGTTCCAGGGCACGATCTGCGCCACCACACCCACAGGCTCACGCACCGTATAAGCGTGCCACGTGCCGGGGCCTGAGAGATTGATCGTCTCCCCACCGAGCTTGGTGGCCCAACCGGAATTGTAGCGCAGCGTCTCGATGGCGTGGGGCACGTCAAACAGGCGCGCATCGCGCAGCGGCTTGCCGTTATCGAGCGTTTCGAGTGCGGCGATCTCGTCGGCGTGCTTTTCGATCAGGTCGCTTAAGCGCCAAAGCAGGCGCGCGCGCTCCGACGGCTTGATCTCAGACCAGGGGCCATCGAGCGCCGCGCGCGCGGCGGCCACGGCAAGATCAACATCCGCAGCTTCCGCGCTTGCGGCATGGCCAAGCAAGGCGCCGTCGCCGGGGTTATGCGTGGCGAAAGTCTTGCCGGAAAGCGCGGGCCGCCATTGGCCGTCGATAAACAGACGATGCGCGCCTTGCGCGAATGCGCGCGCCGCTTCCAAACCAGACAGATCGCTGCTCATACCCGTGCCCCTCAATGCCTGTTTGTTAGTGTTGAACATTCTATGTTATTATGCAATACGCCCTCGCGCAGCTGAAGGCGGTTTATGCAGGATGGATAAACGCGCGTGACGCTTGAATTTGACTATATCATTGTCGGCGCCGGCTCGGCGGGGTGCGTGCTGGCCAATCGCTTGAGCGAAGATGGCGCGCATTCTGTGCTGCTGCTTGAAGCCGGCGGCGGCGATGCAAGCTTTTATCACGCCATGCCGCTTGGCTTCATGGCCGCGCTTGCCGACCCCGATAAGGATTGGGGATATCAAACAGAGCCCGAAGCGCACCTTGATGGGCGGGTTGTGCCGCTGCCGCGCGGGCGCGTGCTTGGCGGATGCTCCACCACCAACGGCATGATCTACATGCGCGGGCACATGCGCGATTACGACGAATGGCGCGAATTGGGCTGCCCAGGCTGGGGCTGGGACGATGTGCTCCCGTATTTCCGAAAAATGGAGAGCAGCTGGCGTGGCGCGGGGCCATATCACGGCGAGAGCGGCCCTGTGGGCGTGCGCGCTGTCGATAATCCCAAATTGCTCGGCGCTGCGGTGATGCAGGCGGCGGCCGCGGCTGGCATCCGGCAAAGCGACGATTTAAGCGGCGAGATTCAGGATGGCTGCGCCCTGGCCGAGGTCACGGTCGATCGGCGCGGCCGGCGCGCCAGCACCTCGAGCGTTTATCTGCGGCCAGCGCTGAAACGGCCAAACCTGCGCCTGATCGATCGCGCCAATGTCACGCGCGTGCTGTTTGAATCGCGCCGCGCCGTGGGCGTCACGTTTCGGCGCGGCGAAGAAACGCAAACCGCGCGCGCGCGGCGCGAAATCATCCTCTCGGGCGGGGCGTATAATTCGCCGCAATTGCTGATGCTCTCCGGCGTGGGCCCGGCGGCGCACCTTCAAGCGCACGGCCTGGAGGTTCTCGCCGATAGCCCGGGCGTGGGCCAAAACCTTTCCGAGCATCCGATCATTTATGCGGAATTCGCCGCGCGCGCGGCCACCTTCCTGGATGAATTGCGCTTTGACCGCGCCGCGCTTTCGGTGCTGCAATGGGCGGCGCTCGGCAGCGGCTCGTTTGCTTCGCAGGTGACGAGCTGCGCGATCATGCTCAAAACACTGCCCGAGCTTGACCGCCCTGACATTCAGCTCATGGTGATGCCGATCCGGCTTGATGCGAAAATCTGGTTTCCCGGCTTGCGCAAGCGGCTTGATGACGTGTTTTCGGTGATGATCATTCAGCTGCACCCCGAAAGCCGCGGCGCGCTTGAGCTGCGCTCATCCGATCCGTTCGACAAGCCGCGCATACGCCTCAATCTGCTCTCAGCCGAGCGCGATTACGCCGAATTGCGTCGCGGCGTTGGATGGGTGCGTAAATTATTCAGCACTGAGCCGCTCGCGGATATGGCGATCGCAGAGCGCAAGCCAGGCGCGGAAAAAACCAGTGATGCTGAGCTTGACGCCTTCATCCGGCAAAACCTGCGGATCACGCAGCATCCTGTCGGCACCTGCCGCATGGGCGTGGACGCCGCATCGGTGACAGACGCCTCCCTGCGCGTTCGCGGCGTTGAAGGGCTACGCGTGGTCGATGCCTCAGTGATGCCGACAGTGCCCGGCGGCAACACCAATGCGCCTGTCATTATGATCGCCGAAAAAGCCGCCGATCTGATCAAGAGCGAAGCGTGACGCGCTAGAAAAAGTAAAAACGCAGCGCGGCATCGGAGATGGCGCGGCGCTGGGCGGCGCTGGGCACAATCTCGCGGAAAATATCCAGCGTATCTTGGTACGAGGTCTCCGTTTCCTTGCCCACGTATGGCGCATCGCTGCCCCAGAGCAGGCGGCCGGGCCCGGCTTTGGCCAGCAGATCCGCCGCGCCCGCCTGGCGCACCGCAGGATCAAGCCGGAAGCCTGCGGATATTTTTGACCCACGTACGCCCCTTCTCGATCGCGCGGCATGTGGCCTTATAGCCTTCCCCTTCCATGCCATCCGGCGCGCGCAGCAATCCGAAATGATCCACCACCACCGCAACGCCATGCTCCTGCAGAACCGGCAAAACATGTGCGAGCTGATCGGCGCTGGCGTTCAACTGAACATGCACGCCGCAATCGGCTAGGCGATTGATGAAGCTCTTGTGCAGGAAATCGCCAAAGTCCGGCGGCGGCGCGCCGAGCTTCCATTGCATGCGCACGCCCACCACGCCCTGGTCACGCAATGCTTGCAACTCGCGCGCGCTGGCTGACGGATCGAGCACCACGGTGGCGCGCAGGCGCTTGTACGCGGAAAGCGCCCAAAGCGTGTAGTCGTTGTAATCGCCATAAAGGCTTGCGGCGGCGATGACGCCGAAGGCGACACCGTGCTTATCGAGGTCGGCGATATAATCTTCGGCGCTATATTCGTAGTCTGGGCGCGTCCAGGCCTCGGGGTGGAACGGCATGCGCCGCGTCATGATGTGCGCGTGCGCATCGACGATGGGCGGCTCGATAAACATCCTGCGGCTTAGCCTCTTCCACGCCCAAATAAGCCGCGCGCCGTATCGCACAGGTAGAGGCGGCGCTCACTTGCATCAAGCAACGAAGCTGACGCGCGCGCACGCGCCGCCATCGACGCGTAGCTCTCCAATGTATTGCCGACATCAGAGCCCCACATCATGCGCTCGGCGCCAAAGATATCGGCCGCGCGCCTGACGAATTGAGGCGCATCAATGCCGTATTCTTCAAACAGGCTGAAATTGATCGAGGTGATCTTGTAATAAATATTCGGGATCGTTTTGAGCGCAACAAGCGGCGCGTGCAGCCCCAAATTAGCGGGATCAGACGCCGGCCATCCAAAATGATCGAGCGTGATCGTAAGGCGCGGAAACGCGCGCGCCAATGCAGCCACCCGCGCAAGCGCGGATGCTGAGGCGGCGGCAGGCGTATACATGACAACCATGCTGAGCGCATAACGCTCAGCCATGCGCCAGGTCTCCAGCGCGGCCTCTGAATCGAGCCAAGGATAGGCGCCCGTTGCATCGGCGGCGCCAAAAAGGCGCAAGCCCACAACGCCGCGCTCGGCAATCAAGCGCTCAAGCTGGGCGGGCGTTTCAGGCCGCTGCGCATCAAGGATGACGACCGCCGAAAGCATCTCTGGATGCGTATCGCTCGCATCGAGCAGGTACGCGTTGTTGGTCCGATATATTGTATTATATTGAACGCTCGCACCGCCGACGACGCCGCTCTCGCGCCACCATGCGAGCAAGCGCTCGGCGCTTATCGAATTTTCGGCGATGCGCCGGCGCAAATTCTCCTCGCCCTCGCGCGCGTTGCGCGTATCTACCGGATAGCGGGCGGTATCGGCGCTGAAGATATGCGCATGCGAATCAAACAGCGGATCATCCATCTCGGCGCGGGCGCGCCCTGATAGTGCGAAAGCGGACGAAGCCATGATCAAAGTGCGCCGGTTCATAAGGATAAGGCTTGGCTGTGATGGCTCATGCGGCCGCCTCTTTCAGCGGGGCCTGGCGCGCCGCGTTCTGACGGCCGACCAACACCATCAACACCGCCGGCACGACCGCCACCACAGCAAACACCGCGAACGTCGCCGGCCGGCCGATATCGGCGCCGATCAGCAACCCGCCGATGAGCGGGCCGATGATGGCGCCAACGCGCCCGAAGCCTACCATGAAGCCAAGCCCCATGCTGCGCACGGCCGGCTCGTACATGGCGATGACCACCAGGAAGATGCCGGTATAGGCGCCCACGGTGAAGAATTTCAGCATGCCGCTGATGCCGATCATCACCCACCATTCGGCGGTGATGTTGCCGAAAATAACAAGGAACACGCCAAGCATTGCGAAGAACGCCGCGGTGACGCGCGCCTCCGCACCCTTGCGCGCCAGCAGCCCCACAATGAGATGGCCGGCGATGCCGAGGAACCCTTCAAACACGCCGCCAAGGCTTGCCTGGGTTGGCGTCAGCCCCGCGTCCACCAGGACGGACGGTTTCCAATTGAGCAGGAAATAGCCCACGACCGCATAAGTGAGTGATGCGGCCCAAAGCATGATCGAAGCGCTGGCCATGCGGCCCTCGAGCATCGCCTTAAAGCCGCCGCCGCCATTTGCAGCAGCCGAAGGCTTGAGCGGCATCGCCTCAAGCGCCTGATGCCCGAGCTGCTTCAGCATAGTGTTGAGCCGCGCGAGCGCATTGCGCGGCTGGCGCGTGATCAGGAATGTCGGCGATTCCATCAGGAAGAATATCAATAGAAACAGCAGCGACGTGTTGATCAGCACGCCGAGCCAAAACACGTAACGCCACCCAAGAGGCTCAAGCACCAAGGCCGCAAGCCCGCCGCCCAGCATCATGCCCACCGAGAAGCCCGAATGCAGCATCGCGATCGCGAAGCTGCGGTTCTTGTCGTTTGAAAACTCGGAAACCATCACGTTGAGGCTCACAAGGATAACCCCGAGCCCGATGCCCATGCCAAAGCGCAGCACCATCAAATTATAGATCGAGTCATTGATCGCAGAGAGGCCGTGCGAAATGATGATGATCACCGTCGCCGCGATAATGGCCCAGCGCCGCCCGATGCGCTCCGTAAGCGCAGGGGTAAAAAAAGGCGCCCGATCGCGAGGCCGACGGAAACAAAGCTGAACACAAGCCCCAGCATCGCCGCCGGCGTACCCCATTCCCGCGTCATCACAGGCGCGGCATAGGCGAGCGAGACAACGTCAAAACCTTCGGTGACGTTCGTGAGGCAGCAAAGGGCGACGATCATATATTGCCGCCAACCCATGCGGGCGCTGGCGATCGCTTCAAGCGGACTGGCCGCAGCTCCAGCTGCCATGCACGGTTCTCCCCATCGTTCTTTATCTTATGCGCCGCCTTCTTATTCAGCGGCGCTCGATAGACCTTGCACCTCATCGAGCCCGACGAGACGGCTTGCATTTTCGCTGATCATTTTGCGGATCTCCGCATCTGAATAGCCGAGCTCAATGCACATGCCGATGACATGGCGGAAGCCTTCCACCGGGGTGGGATTGCCCACCTGGCCGAGATCGGAGCCGATAATTGTGTTGTCTACGCCGCCTGCCTTGATCGCATCATCCAGGCTTTGCGCGGTATAGTTCTTCCCTTGCACGCCAGCCCACATGCAGCATGAGTGCTCAAGATAAGCGCCCATGTTTGCGAGCTCACGCATATCAGGCGCGCCGGCGCCGATGAGGAAGGTCGGATGGTTGACCAGCAGCCGCTTCACGCCGCGCTTTTTTGCTTCCGTGAAAAGCGGCCAAATTTCGCTGATGTGCAAATGCCCCGCGGAAAGGATCGCATCATAAGCGGCGATCTGATCGAGGATGAAGAGCACATCATCCAGCAACGCGCCGCGATCATCCACCACCGTGAGCGCGCGTGGCGCGAGCATGGTTTCCTTGGTCGGCAAGAATTGGCGCCGATGTGAATGGCGGATGTGATTGGCGGCGGAGAAGGTCGGCATCCACACTATGCGCGCGCCGAGCTTGAAGCCATGCTCCACGGCGTAGGGATTTAGCCCGCCAGTGGTGTTGTTGAGCGGCACGCCGGTGAGCAATTCGATCTTGGGATTGATCGTTTCCTTCAGCAGCGCCGCCACCGGCGCCACCGAATAATAGTGATCCTTGAACAAAACGGCGCGAAGTCCGGCCGCCTCGGCCTGCTCAATCGCCTCCACATGATTGAGGCTTCGCGGCATGACCGAAGGGCCGCTATGGCAATGGAGATCAATCGCGCCAACCAGAAGCGCCTCGATCCTATTGTCCGTCATCTTGACCCTCCCTTGGTTTAGCGTGCGCGGCGGCTACTCGCCCGGCATTGGATAGTCGGCGGCGTTCAGCACCCAGCCGGGCTTGGCGGAGAAATCACGGCGCGGCGGGCAGAACACGTCAGCCAGCCGGTTGAGCCCCGGCGCCGTGCCTTGCGAGGTGTGCGTGGCGGGCGGCGGGATCACCGCGACTGAGGGGGCGGCGATTTCGGCGTGATCATCGGCGCGCCAATGGGCCATGTTGCTTGTCCATGGCCAACGCAAATGGTGCACATATGCGCCTGCGGTCGCGATCGAATATTGCTCAAAATCGGTGTGATGGTGCGGCGAAAGATTTGCCGGATCACGCGGGCCTTCGCGGCCGCTGGCAAAATTCACCATCAGCGTCGAGCCGCGATAGAGCCGGCCAAAAACGCCCCTGCTCACTTGGCACATCACCTGAGTAAACGCGAATACGATAGCCGCCCACTGGATCCGGCCATTGCTCGAACGGCGGCACATTGGGATCAGCCTCGGCATAAACATCTGCGTTCGCGCAAAGCGCGGCGAGATCCGCCGCGCGCGCCGTAATAAGGCGATAGAACACGCCCGAACCGAGCGCCTTCACGCGGCTTGCCCCCGGCGGCACAAACGCAAGGCATGGCCCATGCGCGATCTCAACTTGATCACCCGCGCTAATTTCGACGCTGAGCCCAGCGTCGGTGATCATCACGGCGTATTCGTCCAATTGCGCCTCGCGCGTGAGCACGGCGCCAGCGGAGACCTCGCTATAGGCGACAATCAGATTTTGCCCGCGCGCGAGCCATGTTTTGGCGCCCGCATCATCAATGCTCGGGGGCGTATCGTAGAAGCGGCAATAGGACGCTTGCTTGAACGGCGTCGCCGGCGGCGCTTCCCCTTGGCCGGCGCCAAGCTCGTGCGTAAGTCGTTCTTGCCGTACACGCTTTCGCGCCTCCCCGCGCGGTTGGATTAGCCTTATGGCTCTTTGCTTTGAGGCCATAATGGCCAAGGCACCGAGGCCGTCTAATTCTTTATCCGCAGAAATTGATGCCAAACCGGTATCAATCTCCGCAGCAAGGGGGAGGGCCCGCATCTAATGCCTCTGCGCTATCAATCCACAAGCAAAACGGCATTTGAAAGTGCGGTTGTTTAGCAGCAAGGATGATATGTTTCGAGCCCGCCGGCGCCGTTTGACGCGACGCATCAAGCAAGCGCGCCGAGGACGGGGAGGCACGCGTGATCAACACCAAGGTGAGGCGTAAGCTCGATAACAGCGCGCCAGCATTCGGCACTTTTTTCAAGTTCGCCTCGCCCAATCTTGTGGAGTTGATCGGCCTCGCCGGCTTTGACTTCGTGATCATCGACACCGAGCACGCCAACTTCTCCGCGCCCGAAATTGAGAACATGATCCGCGCCGCGCAATTGGTGGATATGAGCGCCATTGTGCGTCTGCCCGACGCCAGCGAGGCGCAAGTTCTACATGCGCTCGACAGCGGCGCGAGCGGCGTGCAGGTTCCTTCATTGCGCAACGCTGGCGATGTGCGCACGTTGATACGCCAGGCGAAATATCATCCTCTGGGCGAACGCGGCTGGGCGCCGGGCTGCCGCGCCGGCGATTATGCGTTCACGCCGGCCAAAACCTATATCGCAGACGCCAATCGCGACACGCTCACCATCGTGCACGTTGAAAATATGCACATGCTGGCCGATATCGAAGCGCTCTGCGCGACGCCGCATCTTGATGTGGTGTTCATCGGGACCGGCGATTTGAGCCAATCCATGGGTCACCCCGGCGAAGCGGGGCATCCAGATGTTACGACGGCCGTCGATCGCATCATCGAAACCTGCACGCGCCACGGCAAACATATCGGCGCGGTGGCGAGCAAACGGGAAGATCTCGATCGTCTGATCGCGCAAGGCGTTCATTACATCGCCTGGCAATCGGACTTGGTGATGTATAAGAACACGCTCAAGGCCGCCGCCGAAATGTTCAAAGCATACGGGGCAAAGCCCGCATGACGACCCGGCCCATGGATTTGCAGCGGCTATTGCGGCCGCGTTCGATCGCGCTCACCGGCGCCTCAGCAGAGCGCGCCTCGCTCGGCGGCGCAGTGCTGCACAACATTCAAGAATTTGGCTTTCGCGGTGATATTCATCTCGTGAGCCCAACGCGCAAAGAGATCAACGGCGCGCCATGCCTGCCATCGCTGCGCGATTTGCCGGAAGGTGTTGACGTCGCCGTGCTCAACGTCCCGCGCACGGCGGTGCGCGACGCGGTTTCGGCCTGCATTGAACGCAATGTCGGCGCGGCTGTTGTGTTCGCGGCGGGCTTTGCCGAAGCGGATGAGGCGGGCCGGCAAGCCCAGGACGAAATTTCCGAACTCTGCCGCGCGGGCGGGCTGGCCTTGTTGGGGCCAAACTGCCTTGGCCTTGTAAACTATGCACAATCAACACCGCTCACGTTTGAATCACTTGAGCGCACGCCCGCTGTTGAGATCCCAGCGGTGGCGGTCGTCGCGCAAAGCGGCGCCATGGGCGCAAATATCCGCGCCGCGCTCACCGCGCGCGCCATTCCTGTCTCGCACGTCGTCACCACCGGCAACGAAGCGGTGCTGCGGATTGATCATTTTATCGCGCATTTCGTCAGCGAAGGCGCGACAGCGATCGCGCTCTATGTAGAGCAAATCCGTGCGCCAGGCGCTTTCCTTGAGGCCGCCCGCGCCGCGCGCGAGGCGGGCGTCTCCATCATCATGGTGCACCCCGGATCGAGCGCGCGCGGCCGCGCCGCCGCGCAATCGCACACAGGCGCCATGACGGGCGATTACGCGCTCATGAAAGCGGCCGTTCAAAGCGAAGGCGTGCTGCTGGTTTCCAGCATGGACGAATTGTTTGACGCAACCGCCCTGCTGCACCGATTCCCCAAGCCGATCGTGGGCGGTGTCGGCGTCATCACCAATTCCGGCGCCGTGCGTGGACTGAGCCTCGATTTTTGCGACACGATCGGCGCGACGATCACCGCGCTTTCCAGAAGCGGACAAGCAGAAACTGCGTGCGCTCTCGCCGCAATTGATCGAGGCTGACAATCCGCTCGACATTGGCCCCGCCGGCTATTCGGACGCCTCCATTTTCGCCACTACGACAGCAACCATGCTTGCGCATGACGGCATTGGCGCCGTGCTTCTGGCGTTGACCGGCGGCGGCCCATGGCAGCAGCGCGCCAAAGCCGAAGCTGTGGCGCCCGTGGCGCGTGACGCGGCCAAGCCCGTCGTGCTCTCCATCCTGGGCGATGAATCCCCGCTCGATAGCGGCGCACTCGATATTGCGCGGGAAAGCGCCACCCCCTTCTACGCTCGCCCGAGCGCGCGCTGCGCGCCCTCGCCGCGATGCAAATGCGCGCTGACGCTTACGCACGCATCAGCGCACGCGCGCCGCTTGACGACGCCCCGCCGCCGCCGCGCCGCGGCGTGCTGGCGGAGCATGAGGGCAAAGCGTTCCTGCGCGAGCTGAAGATTGCGACACCCCAAGGCGCTTTGGCGCAAACGCTTGAGCAGGCGCGCATCGAGGTGGATCGCCTTTCTTATCCGGTGGTGATCAAGGCGCAGGCGGCGGCGCTGACGCACAAAAGCGATGTCGGCGGCGTTATCGCCGGAATCGAAAACCCCGCCCAGCTTGAAGCGGCCTGGAAGCGCCTGCTTGCGAATGTGCAACCCGCACTGCGCAGCGATCAGCTCGATGGCGTGCTCATCGAACAAATGGCCCCGCCCGGCCTGGAATTGCTGCTCGGCGGACGCAACGATCCGCAATGGGGCGCGTTCATCAGCGTCGGCCTTGGCGGCGTCTGGGTTGAGGCGCTCGAGGCGATCGAAGTGTTACCGGCGCACGCCGGGCGCGCGGAAATCTTAAGATGCCTTGAGCGCATGCGCGGCGCGAAATTGCTTGGCGCATTCCGGGGCGCGCCGCGCCGCGATGTCGAGGCCGTGACGGACGCGATCCTCCGCCTTGGCGCGGCGCTGCGCAGCAGACCTGAGATCACGGAAGTTGACATCAATCCGTTGCGCGTCTTCGCCGAAGGCGAAGGTGTTTGCGCGCTTGATGCATTATTTGTCATCGATTGAAACGAGGAGCCGAGACGGCATGTCAGAATCAGCTGCGAGCAAGCCAATCCCCGGCGGCAAAGACGTTCTCGTTGAGTTCGAGGACGGCATTGCCTGGGTGCAGATCAACCGCCCCGAGAAGCGCAACGCCATGAGCGTTGGGCTTGCCGAAGAGATGAACGAGGTTCTCGACGCACTCGAACTTGATGATCGCTGCGGCGTGATCGTGCTCACCGGCGTTGGCGAAGCCTTTTCCGCTGGGATGGATCTTAAAGATTTTTTCCGCGCGACCGACGGCATCTCCGATGTGGCGCGCCATCGCGCCTATCGCTCAACCCGCGCATGGCAATGGCGCACGCTAATGCACTATGCCAAACCCACGATCGCAATGGTCAATGGCTGGTGCTTTGGCGGGGCGTTTACGCCGCTGATCTGTTGCGACCTTGCGATCGCAGATGAGAAGGCCGTGTTTGGCCTTTCGGAGATCAATTGGGGCATTATCCCTGGCGGCGTCGTCTCCAAGGCGATCGCCACGCTGATGGGCGATCGCCAAGCGCTGTATTATGTGATGACAGGCAAGCAATTCGACGGCGCAAAAGCTGTTGAGCTCGGCCTCGTCAATGAGGCTGTCCCGAAGGATCAATTGCGGGCGCGCACGGCGGAGCTCGCGCGGGAATTGCTCGCCAAAAACCCCACCGTGCTGCGCCAAGCGCGGATGGCGTACAAATTCGCGCGTGAGATGAGTTGGGAACACGCCGCCGAATATCTCACCGCGAAAGTGGATCAGACCAATTTCGTCGATCCAGAACAAGGCAAGCAACAAGGCCTCAAGCAGTTTCTCGATGAGAAAACCTTTCGCCCCGGCATGGGCAATTACGTTCGCCCCAAATAAGATCGCGCAGGGCGGCGCAAGGAGAACGCGATGCGAAAGCCAAGCGGCAATAAGGGTGATGAACTGGCGGCGGTGACGCCGCTTCTGTGCGAGTATACCGATCGCATCCTCTATGATGAGGTGTGGGAGCGCCCTGGCCTTTCCAAGCGCGATCGCGAGCCTGATCACCGTCGCCGCCCTCATTGCGATGTATCGCCCTGAGCAATTGCCCGCGCACCTTGGCTTTGCGCTGGATAACGGGCTCACCAAGGAAGAGATCGGCGAAGCGATCGCCCATCTCGCCTTCTACGCCTCATGGTCGTCCGCCGTCAGCGCCAGCCGCCGCTTCCTTGAGGTCGTGCAAAAGCGCGAAGGCGGCGGCGATGGCGGCTAGCCGCGCCCAAGGAAGGGCTGCCCAATCGGAAGCAATGTCGACTCCAGCACGTTCACCTCATCCGGCATCGCGACGATGAGATGAACCAATTCCGCGACATAATCGGGCTGCATCGATTTTTCGGCGCTGAGCCCACTCATGCCAGGAACGAAATTGGTGACCGTCGAGCCAGGGTGCACGATCGAAGCAGTGACGCCGTAGCTGCGGCCATCGAGCGCGAGCGAGCGGGTGAGCCCATCCAGGGCGAATTTCGACGTGGTGTAGGCGGCGCTATCGCCGCGCGGCGTATGCGCAGAAATGCTGCCGATCGTGATGATGCGCCCCCGCCCGCGCGGCTTCATTTGGCGCAAGGCGGCGCGGCTGCACAGGAATACGGAGGTGAGGTTGGCGTCCAGCACGGCGCGCCAACGCTCAAGCGACAAATCCTCAGTCGGCGTTGCGTCCACGACGCCGGCATTGTTGATCAGCACATCCACCGCGCCCCATTGCGTCACCGCGCACTCGAACAGGCGCTCAATCTCCGCTTCTATGGTGACGTCGGTGGGGCACGCCAAGGCCGCTTCGCCGAGTTCAGCCTGCAATTCATTCAAGCGCGCAGCGTTGCGTGCGACCAGAACAACGCGCATCCCTGCATGCACCAAGCGGCGCGCAATCGACGCGCCAATTCCAGAGCTTGCGCCCGTAACAATTGCAACGCGCCCTTTGTTCATTGTCATATCCCGCTTTCCCTACCCGCTACGTTCAACAATAAATGCCGAAATGCGCGAGCCGCGCCAAGGCAAATCAACATTCGCCCCGCCGCTTGCCCATGCAATGTGATGCATAGAGCTTTGGCGCACACAATTCCCCGGAGGACGCCCACATGAACCGCCGAACCTTGCTCTTATCCGCCGCGGCGACGCCATTTGCGCTGAACGCGTGCGTCCACGCCGCCCCATCCAGCATTTTGCGCGTGGCGGGCCGGCCAGATGTGATGGAAATGGGCCCAGTCTTTTATGCAGCCGAAGTGCTTTTGCCGAACGAAACGGCATACCGGCCGGGCGGCGTGCCGAATCTCTTCAAAAGCGATGCGCCGGACGCCGGCGCGATCGATCAATTTGATCCATTTCCGGGCGGCGCCGATGTGGCCGGGCAAGCCGAAACACAAGCGCTGCGCATTTCTGTCGATCATCCCGACCTGCGCATCCTCATGACGATCTCAGAGGGAATCTATCGCATCGTTGGGCGCCGATCATCCGGCATCGCCACGTTGGCCGATCTTAAGGGCAAACGCATTGGCGTTTTCGAGGACACCTCCGCCGCTTATTTCCTGCATCGGATGCTGCGCAGCGTCGATCTGCGCGAGTCCGACGTCGTGATTCACCCAATGCGCCCGCGCGACATGCCGCCTGCGATACTTTCCGGCGCGGTTGACGCCATCTCGATCTGGGAGCCCGAATGCGAACGCGCTTTCGCCGCGCTCGGCGATGACGCGATAGAATTCAAAGACGCGATGATCTATCGGGAATTGTTCAATCTCAATACGACAGCCGCCGCGCTCGCCGATCCGGCAAAGCGCGCGAGCATCGTTCAGTTTACCCGCGCTGTGATTGCTGGCGCGCGCCAAAGCGCATCTGATCCGGCGACGATATGGCCGCTCGTGGCGCGGCATAGCGGCTATCCGGTTGATCTTGTCGCCGCGAGCTGGCCGCACCATCGCTTCCCAGGCGCGTTGCCGGATGATTTGCTGGATGTGCTCACCGAACAGGAGATTTGGCTCGCTCAACAAGCAGGCCGCGCGGCGCGATCTCGCGCGCAATTGGCCACGCTGATTGACGCTAGCGTGCTCGCTGAAGCACTCTCCCCGTGACGCCGCGCTTGCTGGAACGCTGCTTTAATGTTTGAAAGGCGAATAGAAAAATCACGAGCCTGAGGCCCATCATGAGTCACGAACAAGCTCGGCTAGAGGCCATCAAAGCTGCGGCGGCGACCTATTATGCCGAGCACGGCGCGCCTATCGAAATTTCGATGGCGTCTATTTCCAAAGACGTGATCTATCACGGCCGCGCCGATTCCCCGCCAACGCTCGCCTTATGGATTGAACGCGAGCACCGCTTTCGCCGCGCCATGAGCGACATCAAAACCACCATCCATCGCCAGACAGCCGAGGGCGACATGGTCGCCACGCACTGGACGCTTGAAGCGACGCACACAGGCCAGCTGATGGACTATCCGCCCAGCGGCAAGCGCATCCGCATGCAATCCATGTGCTTTGACCGCGTGGTGGACGGCCTTGTGGTCGAACATTGGGGCGTGCGCGATTTGCTATCGGTTTTGCGGGAAATTGGCGCAGTCGCGAAGTTCACGCCGAAGAAGCCATGAGAAGGATCACGCCCGCATCTAGGCGGCGGGCGGATCGTCGGGGAATTTATAAAGCGGGAAGGTCTTGCCCGGCTCACCCACAAATGGCTGCGCGCTGCATGCGGGGCGCGCTTTGAAAATGTCGCACCAGGCAGCGAGCCTTGGGCGCCCCGCGCGCCAGTCATAGTTCTCAAAACGGAAATCGAAATACGTAAGCGCGCAGCCGAACGCGATATGGCCGATGCCAAACGGGCTCGCCTCCAAATCAGGCGCATCGCGCTCCATCACGTCAAACGCGCCAGCGATCTTTCGGGCGAAGGCCGTTTGATGCGACGGCGATTCATGCCGCAGGCCGCGGCAATCTTCATCACGCTTCAAGATCGCGACGTCCAACAGGCCGTCAGCCAACACTTGGCGGCGAAGCGCTTTAAACCGCTGCGCGGGATCGACAGGAAAAAGCCGCCCGCCACCCGCCAGATGATCCAGATATTCGCAGATCACACGGGAATCATAAAGCGCCTCCCCGCTGTCGAGCACCAGGGTCGGCAATTTGTTGAGCGGATTGTCGGCAAGCAGCGCCTCGTTCAACCGTGTTGGCCCAACGCCGCTGCGCACGCGCTCAATCCGATCCGCGAGCCCAAGCTCTTCTGCGGCGAGCATAACTTTACGCACAAACGGCGCGCTTGGCGACCAATGCAGCTTCATGCAACACTTCCAATCGTGATCAAGGCATCGAGGACAACAGCGCCATCGTCGCGCGGGTATACCACCAAGGGATTGATCTCAACCTCGTCGATCCCAGGATCGGCGTACATCAGATCGCCCAGCTTAAGCAGCACCCCGCTCAGCGCGCTGACATCCGCCGGCGGCGCCCCGCGTATCCCATCGAGCAATTTCGCCGCGCGCAGATTCTTGAGCTCTGCGACGATCTCGGCCTCGGACAAATCGGCCGGCATAAGCCGCACATCATCAAGCGCTTCAATCCAGACCCCGCCAACGCCCGCCATAAGAACGACGCCCCATTGCGGATCGCGCCGCGCCGAGACAATCATCTCTAAACCGCGCGCGCCCATGCGCTCAACCAGAACGCCATCAAGCGTCAGATCCGGGCGCGCGTTGGCGACAGAGTCATGCAATGTGCGCCAGCTTTGGCGCAGCCCCGCTTCATCAGCGACGTTCAAAACCACGCCGCCGACATCGCTTTTATGCGGCAAATCCGCCGCCTGCGCCTTGAGCGCGACTGGATAGCCCACGCGCGTGGCGATCGCGATCGCTTCCTCAACGGTTGACGCCTCCGCGCCCTCCGGCGTTGGAAACCCCGCTGCGGAAAGCAGCGCTTTACTGTGTGTTTCCGTGAGCGTTCCGGCCTTAGCGACCGCCGATGGCGCCGCCGCCGCCATGGCGCGCCGCTGTTTCAGCCGCGCCACAACGCGCGCCTGATGCGCCGCGTGCGCCAGCGCCCGCAGCGCCCGCTCCGGCGAACGCGAAAACGACACGCCAGCAGCATGCAGCTCCGCCGCCAGTTCAGGCGCCACAGGGCTTCCCTCGCCAAACAGCACATATTGAATTGGCTTTTGCGCGCCGGCCAGTTTCGGCAATGTCGCGCGCGCAACCTTGAGCCCGGTAGCTGCGTCGCCCGGCATGATCGCAATCATCAGCGCGCCAACGGCATCATCCTCAAGCAAAAGCGCCGCGCAATCGCCATAGACCGCCGGATCAGTCAAACCTTGCGCGGTGACATCCACCGGATTGCCGCTGGGCGCAAAATCCGGCAAGCGCGCCTTCAGCTTCGCCGCCGTGTCAGGAGAAAGGGCCGCGAGTTCGAGCCCGACCTTCTGGCAGAAGTCCGCCGCCATCCCCTTGAATGCGCCGGAATCGGTAAGGATCGCAACGCTTGCGGCATTTGCCGGCGCGCGTAGAAACACCTCAGCGACATCAACCACCTCCTCAAGCGTTTCGAGCAGGACAACGCCCTCGCGGCGTACCATGGCCGCCATGACAGCGAAATCCGTCGCCACCGCGCCGGTGTGAGCGCGCCGCCTCGCGCGCTTCTTCACTGCGGCCCGGATGCAGCAGGAGCACCGCCTTGCCCGCCGCGCTGGCGCGCGCCGCAAGTTTGAGAAAGCGCCGCGCATCGCGGATCTCCTCGGCGATGATCGCGATCACGCTTGTCTCTGCATCATCCACCAGAAGCTCGAGGAAATCCGCGATGCGGACGACGGCTTCGTTTCCAGTGGCGATCGTGCAGGCAACAGAAAGCCCACGCGCCTCCGCCGCCATGCGCACAGCGCCCACCATGCCCCCGCTCTGCCCAACGATGGCCAGCGCAGGCGCAGGCGTGGCGCGAGGCCTCTGGTTGCCAAATGATAGGGGCGCGCCGTCGCGATAATTGGTGAGGCCAATGCAATTGGGCCCAAGCAATGCAAGATCGCCGCGCGCGGCGATCTCCACGATCTTGTGCTGAAGCGCCTCACCCTCTTCGCCCGTCTCGGAAAATCCAGAGGCGTACACCACCGCGCTTTTCACCTTACGCCGCACGCACGCTTCAACGGCCTCGGCAACCCCATCGCGCGGCACCGCGAGCAACGCGACATCAACGCCGAGCGGCAAATCATCAATCGCGCGCACGCACGCGCGCCCGCCGATTTCCTCGCGCGTCCGGCTGACAAGATGCAGATCGCCGGCGAAGGCGAACCGCTCGATATTGCCAAGAATGCGGCTGCCGATGCTGCCCGGCTTATCCGATGCGCCAACGAGCGCAATTGAACGCGGCTTAAGAAGCGCCGCGACATTCGCCATGAACGCTTCTCGCTCACTCGTCACGACGATACGCTCCGAGCCCCGGCTTGAAGGACTTTTCGTCAAGAAACTGGGTGAGGCCCTTTTCACGCCCACGCTCAGTATCCTGCCCGCGCAATTGGCCGGCTTTTGCGCCGAGATAATCCTCCGCCTGCTCCCACGTCATGGTTCGCACCTGCTTGAGCGCAATCTTGGCGGCGTTCATCACCAGGAGATTCTTGCTCATCAATTCCTTGGCCAGCGCGCGCGTGTGGTCACGCAATTGCGCGCGCGGGACGGCCTCATTGACAAGCCCCATATCCGCCGCCTTCACGCCGTCGAAGTTCCGGCCCGTCATGATGTAGAGCATCGCATCGGCCGGGCGGAGCTTGTCGCAAACTGCTTTGGTGACATTCCCGCCAGGGATGATGCCCCAATTGATCTCAGACAAACCAAACACCGCCTCGTTGGCGGCGACCGAAAGATCGCAGGCAATCAAAGGCGTGAACGCCCCGCCGAAACACCAGCCATTGACCATCGCGATCGTCGGCTTTGGGTAATTCATCAGCCTGCGCCACTGCCACGCATAAGCTGTTTGCCGCACGCGCCGCACCTCTGCGGGCGACAGCCCATCCACCTCACGGAAATATTCTTTGAGGTCCATGCCGGCCGAAAAGGATTCGCCCGCGCCAGTGAGGATCAACACTTTGCAGCGTTCATCGGTTTCCAGCGCCTCGATAATCTCGAGCATTTCGCGATTGAGCGTCGGGCTCATCGCATTGCGCTTCTCAGGGCGGTTCAGCGTCACCCAAGCGATGCCGTCCTCGAACGTCACGTCCACGCACGATGCGGACAAATCGGGCCCCGCTTCGCTCATACTTGCCTCCTGGCTTACTAACTGGCTTAGCGCGGATTTTGCCCGGCCGGCCCATAAAATGTCAAAGGCTATTTTATTGACCTTTAAGGGGAAAGATCGGCCTCGCGTACGCCCGCCGCAGCCCAAAGGGCGGCCCGCACCGTCTCAGGTTGCCCGGCCTGATAGGGGTAGCGCAGGAAATTCCGCCGCATCAACGGATGCGCCAGCATTTCCGCGCGCGTGCGGCTTTCAGTATGCCGCTCCCGCTCGACAACCGGCAGCGCAATAATCCCGCCGCCGCGCACGACCGCCTTTGGATCCTCGCCCTTGGCGACACGTTCGATGTCCTTAAACAGCAGACGGCGCATCATCAGGATACCCTCGTCGCTCTTGCCCAAGCGCTCCCGCGATCGATCCGCCACCGCGCCTTGCCCCGCCCACGCGACGAAATCCTGGTTCATCACATGGCTTGTGATCCAGGCGCCGTTTTCATCTTTCACAGGGCCATACCAGTGCGGCACGCTGGCCTGTTCAAACGGCTCACTCTCCTGCGGCATACGCTGGAAATACCATGTGACAGAGAGCGTGCGCGTATCGTCGATCGGCACACGCCACTCGATATGATCGCCAAGGAACATGCCTATCGGCCAGAGCGCCACGCGCCCGACGGTCCACAAATCATTTGCCTCGTCAGTGTCCTCACGGATGCGCTTATAGATAAGGCCGTGATCGAACTCCTCGAACGCCACTTTCACGTGCCGCGCGCTATAGGGGCCGGTTTCGCCGCGCAGACGCACGCTCCAATTGGCGTGCGCCCATTCAAAGTGCACCGGATCAATCGAGTTCTCTTGGCATTGCGCCCAGTTGCAGGGCAGCTCAGCGAAAACAATCTGGCGAAAGCCATGCGGCCACGTAAATGGCTCATAATTTGGCACATCGGGCGCGGGCGCATCACCCATATACGCCCACAAAAGCCCCGCATGGGCGCGCACCGGATACGCCTTGATGGAGATTTTATCGCGGAATGCAAGCTCAGGCGCGGCGATGTCTTCATACGGCATGGCAAGGCACCGGCCCTGCCCGCTAAAGTGCCAGCCGTGATAGCTGCAGCGCAGACCGTGCGCTTCAACAAAGCCGTTCGCAAGGTCAGCCCGGCGATGCGGGCATTGGCGCTCGATCAAGCCAAAGTCGCCGCTGAGATCCTTGTAAAGCACAAGATCTTCACCGAGCACGCGCGCGGGCCGCACGTTTTTGCCATCGAATTCGCTCACCGCGCCGATCGGCAGCCAGTGACGCCGCAGCACAGCGCCCATCGGCGCGCCAGGGCCAATCTGGGTGAGCGCCCGGTTTCGCTCTTCATTCAACATCCGCGCCTCCCTTATTGCTCTCAGTCACGTAGCGATGCGCCCGCGCTCGCGGGGAGGCGCATGAACCAAACCAGCGACGCAAGGCTCAGCACGCCGATGATCAGAAAAACTGGATAGATATGCGACGCCAAAAGCTGCGGCGCAGCGCCCTGGGCGGCATAAAGCAGCGCCGCCGCGCCACCGACAGCAACGGCCTGCGCCAGCATCTGAAACACGCCCGTGAGCGTGCTCGACGACGCCATCTGGGCGCTGTCAATATCGGCATAGGCGAGCGCATTGAGTCCGGTCATCTGCACAGAGCGCAAATAGCCGTGCAAAATCAGCAGCGCTGCGATCAGCCAGTACGACGTGCTCGGCCGCAAAAAGGCGATCGCCATATAGCTTAGCGACGCCAGGGCGCCATTCACGATCAGCACCATCCGAAACCCAAAGCGCCTGAACATCTGGATCGACGTAAATCGCATAAGCAACGCGCCAATCGCGATCGCGAAAATGAACCACCCCGCCGTCAGCGGGCTCATGCCGAAGCCGACCTGGAATAATAGCACGAGAAGAAACGGCGTGCCTCCAATCATGAGCCGCATAAAAAAGCCGCCGAGCGTGGCCGCTGAAAAAGTCTGAATGCGGAAGAGGCTTAATTGCAGGATCGGATCCTGAACGCGCACCGCATAAAAGACATACCCCGCCGCCGCGCCCAACCCTACGGCGAGAATCGCCGCCGCGAGTTCACGCGAAATATGGCCGCCGCCGATATTTTCCAATCCATAGATGGTGCAAGCGAGCGCTGTCGCGCTCAAAACCACGCCTGGAATATCCAACACCGTTGGGCTCTCCGATTTCACCTCTTGCACGAAGCGCATGATAAGCAGCGCGCCAAGCACGCCAACCGGCACGTTGATAAAGAAGATCCACGGCCAGCTAAAATAGGTAACGATAAAGCCGCCGAGCGGCGGCCCGATTGCAGGACCGATCAGCATCGGAATGGCGAGATACGATAGCGCCCGAACCAGGCCCTGCTTCGGCGTCACCCGCAGCAACACCAGCCGCCCAACGGGCAACAGCATCGCGCCGGCGGCGCCCTGCAGGATGCGCGCGCCGACCAATTCCTCCAATGTCCGCGAAAAGCCGCAGAGAACCGACGCAAAAACAAACACACACACGGCCGCAAGCAACGTCGCGCGCGCGCCAAAGCGATCCGCCAGCCAGCCGCTCACCGGCAAGAACACCGCCGCGCTTACAATATAAGCGGTAATTGTGAGATTGAGCGCCAGAACAGGTTCGTTAAGCGCGTCAGCCATAACCGGCAGCGCCGCAGCAATAATCGTCGCCGTCAGCGATTGCATGAACATCGCTGCGCCAATGATCAGCGGCACGATAGGCTCTGGGCCCTGATCTTCATCCGCGTCCATTGGCGTCAACTTAATTTGGCGGCGTCACAAAGGCGTGCTCCACCATGACGTGACGCTGAAACGCGCCAAAATGCGCAGCGCCATCCGCGAGCCAAGCGCGGCGTTCAGGCGTATCGGGCGTACGCTCGCTGGGATCAAGCGGCAGCCAGCTTGTGCCAATAATATCTACATCGCCGAGCCCCGGCACGGGCGGCAGCGCCATCTGCGGTCGCCGCACAATCTCTGAGAGCACATAGCCCCCTAGCCCTGGAACAGCGCTCGCCATCGGCCCGTGCACGCCCAGCACGTGGCGCACAAAATCCTCGTGTGACGTCCCTGGCTTGCGCGCAATCAGCGTCATCACTTTGAGCCCGCCGCGCTTGGGCGGCGCAAAGACGTGCTCGCGGGTCACGAATATATTGATGGCGCCGATATAGCTCGGCGCAGCACCGAGCCAATCGCGCACGAGCGCGTTCTCACGCGCCTGCGCCGCGCGATCCACGCCTTCGGGTTGCCACGATTCCGCGACGCCATCCAAAGCAACGCTGTGCCCCGCCGCACTTTGCGCCCGCCCCGGATCTTGCGTGATCTCGCCGAGCACGAAGCCGTGCAAGTCTGGTATCCGCCGCGCGCCGGGGCCATGCTCGCCCAGCCAGCGCGCGTTGAATTGCTCGCGTGAAAGCTCCGCCTTGCGGACAATCAAGGATATGGATTTCGTGAGCGGACGTGATGATGCGTGCGCCATACGCGCCTCCTCTGCACCCGCCCGCGATCGAACGCTGCGCGCTGGCGGCTTTGCACGCGGCCGCTTCTGACTTGACCCCTTATAGTTCTAAGAACTAGCCTATACACAAAAATGTGTCAACGCGAGGAAATCCCGATGCGCAAAGGCGTTTTCACTCTCAGCCGGCGCGCGGCGCTTACCTCGGCGCTCGGCGCGCCCGCGCTTGCATCCTGCGCGCATGGCGCGAGCCAGGCCGAAAGCTATAGCGCGTTCAAATGCACGGAGTTTATCCGCCGCGCGCCCGCGCTCGATCGCGCCGCATTTCTTGACATCTGGCTCAGCGAGCGCGCGCCGCTGCTTGAGCAGCTGCCAGGGCTCACGGGGCTCGTGTTTAACCTCGTCGATCACGCGCGCTCACCGCCAACGCGATTTGATGCGGCGATTGAATATTCGTTCGTCAGCGAAGCCGCCTATCACAGCGCCATGAATTCAGCGCCGCCGGAAATCACCGCGCCGTTGATCGATAAAGCTGCGTCTTTCATGCAGCCGGATGTGATGGCGCTCTATACGCGCGAAGCCGCGATCCGCCAGCAAACGCCAGGACTGCAAACGCCGCGCGCGAAGCGAATTGGCCTTGTGGGCCGCCTGCCGCAAACCCCGCAAGACACCTTCTTTTCGTGAGTGGATCGACATCCACGCCCCGCCGGTTGACCGCCAACCAGGGCTAGAGCGCTATGTGCTCAACCTGCTCTCGAAGGATCGGTCCCCGCACACGCCTTGGGATGGCTATGCCGCGCTCTGGTGGACCGATTGGGACGCCTATGAGAACGCACGCGCCGTCGTGCGGCAAGGCCTGGAAGAACGCCTTGCCTTCTTCCACAGCCACGAATTGCTGCTCGTGGATGAGCACATCGCACGCGCGCCGCCGCTAGCTTAGCGGATATCCTCTCCGCTCCACTCTTCGTTGGCGCGGCGGATGAGATAGGCATGTATGGCGGCTGCGTCCTCCGGTGAAAGAAATTCAGCGAAGGACACCATGCCGCGCTCCTCGCGAATGCCGCCAAGAACGATGTCATTGAACTCTGCGTGCGTCTCCGCAGTCATCATCCGCAGATCCTTGATGCCGCCGCGCGCGTTCGCGCCATGGCAGCCTGCGCACGTCTCTGCATAGAGCCGCTCGCCCCGCGCGATGACGGCAGCCGGCGCGCCGGTGTCCGCCGGCGGCTCGACAATGCGCGTGCGCTCCCACGCGACATCCGACAGCGGCGGCAAAGCGACATCGCCATCAAGGCGATACACCAGCAGGCGCGCGCTCTGCGAAAGCTGCAAGCCCAATTCGCTCGCCGGCGGGCCGTGCGTGCGCCCGCCGCCCCAGCCCGCGTTCACCGCCACATATTGCACGCCATCGACCATGAACGTCATGGCGCCGGCGATCGCCACTTGCTGCACCGGCATTTCCCAGAGCTTTTCCCCGGTGCGCGCATGATAGGCGGCGAACGTCGTGTCGATCGTGCCCTGAAACACAAGATCTCCCGCTGTGACGAGCACCCCGCCGCTGCCGCGCTGAGAATAAGGCTGGCGCCATACCTCGCGCTGCGTGACAGGATCCCATGCCGTCAGCCAAGCGCGCGCCTCGCGGCGAACTTGTTCATTCAAACGCGCGCGCTGCTCAGGAAAGCTGGTGGTGGAAACACCCAATTGCTGCATGCGGCCAGGTTCGGGCCGGAAATTAGGATCGAGCGCATAGACCATGCCGCTGTCAAACACGGGAAAATAGGCAAGCCCTGTCGCGGGGCTGAACGCCATCGGATGCCAATTGTGCCCGCCCGCCGCGCTGGGCTTCACAATCACCGGCCTTTCGCCGTAACGCGCCTCAGGATTGATGATGGGCCGCCCTGTGGCCATGTCGATCCCGCGCGCCCAGGTGACGTCAACATAAGGCTCCGCCGAGATAAGCTCGCCGGTGGCGCGGTCAATCACATAGAAAAACCCGTTCTTCGGCGCATGCAGCAGCACTTGGCGCTGGCGGCCTTCGATTTCAAGATCGGCCAAGATGATCGATTGCGTCGCCGTAGTCCCATTCATCGCCGGGCGTCTGTTGATAGTGCCAAGCATATGCGCCAGTGCGCACGTTCACCGCGACGATGGATGAGAGAAAGAGATTATCGCCGCCGCCGGGGCTGCGATGGGCCTGCGCCCAAGGGCCGCCATTGCCGGTGCCGATATAAACCAGCCCAAGCTCCGGGTCGAAAGCAAACGCATCCCACGCCGTGCCGCCGCCGCCGACGCGCCACCACTCCCCGCTCCAGGTTTCGGCGGCCATGGCTTCGGCTTCGCTGGAAAAGCCATCGGCCGGATTGCCCGGCACAATGTAAAAACGCCACATAAGGCGGCCATTTTCGGCGTTATAGCCACTCACATAGCCGCGCGCCGCGCCTTCCGAGCCAGCATTGCCGATCACCACGACGCCGTCATACACACGCGGCGCGCCTGTGATCGTGTAGGGCCAAACCTCTTCCAGCGTCTGCGCCGTCCAAACGGGGCGGCCGGTGCGCGCATCAAGCGCAATCAAGCGGCCATCGAGCGTTGCGCTGTAGATTTTCCCATTCCAAGCGGCCAGCCCGCGCGTGACGATGTCGCAACAGGCGATGCCGCCAAACCGGCGCGGCACCTCCGGATCGTGCCGCCACAGAACTTCGCCGGTGACGGCGTTGTAGGCGGTTGTGACGTTCCAGGGCGTTGTGTTGTAGAGCACGCCATCGATCACAAGCGGCGTCGCCTCAACGCCGCGATCGGTTTCGAGATCGACATACCAAGCAAGCCCCAGGCGGCTCACATTTTCCGCATTGATCTGCGTCAGCGGGCTAAAGCGCTGCTCACCCCAGGTCCGCCCGACAGAAAGCCAGTTTTCGGCCTCGGACTCAGCGGCGCGCATACGTGCGTTGTTGACGTCAGCGGCGCGATCACCGGAGCAGGCCGCGATCGCGGCCGCTAAACCTGCAACCAGCCAAAGCCTGCAAACCCGCATAAAATCCATCGCCCACCCTACTTTCATGTTCTTGCTTATTTCAGCCCGCCGCAGCCTCGAACCCGTAAAGCCGCGCCGGATTGTCGACGAGAATTTTGCGCCGGATGGCGTCGTCACCGAGCCAATCGTCAAGCATATCGAGCAAGCCGCCAATATCGGGCGGGCCATCGCCGGTGTTCAACAGCGGCCAATCTGCGCCCCAAACAAGATTGTCCGCGTTGGCGTTGACCAGCGCATCATGAAAGGCGCGCACGTCCTCGCAATTGCTCTGCCGCGCATTGCGGAACACGGTGAGCTTCACCCAAACGCGCCCCTCGCGCAGAAGGCCAAGCAGCGTCTGGAAATTGCGATCACTCAAGGTACGGTCCGAAGGACCGATCCGCGCCATGTGGTCAAGAACAAGCGGCACATCAAGCGCAAGCAGCCGGGGCGCGGCTTCTATGAAATCCTCAAGCGAGGCGTAAATCTGCGCATGAATATCGTGCGCCTTCAGCCGCGCGCCCAATTGCTCCAATTCCGCAAAGCCACTGGCGCCCACAAGGCGTTGCCCCGAGCCCTTGGCGCGCATTTCCGTAAAACGCATGCCGCGAATGCCGCCGCCGCGAAGCGCGGCGAGCGCGTCATCATCAAAGCTTGCATCGACAACGCCTATGCCCCTGCGCCGCGCAGGATCGCGCGCAATCGCATCAAGCGTGCTGGCGTGATTTACGCCATAGGCGGATGGCTGCACAATCACCGCCCGCTCAAGCCCCAAGCGCTCCAGCATCGCAGCGTGCATCTCAGCCGTGGCGATCGGCGGCGTGTAGGTGCGGCTCTCGGCCAACGGGAAGCGGTCAAAAGGGCCAAACACGTGCGAATGGCTATCGCACGCGCCCGGCGGCAACGGACGTCGCGGAGCCGAAATACGCAAGGCGCGGCTATCGCTTGCGTGCGCGCTCACGGCGCGCTCTCCCGCGCTTCGCCAAACCAGGCGTCAGCTCCGAACGGGGTCTGCGCGAAGGGACGGGCGGCGCTCAATCGCCGCCTGCCAATCAGCCAGGCGCGGCCGGCCGGCGCGCCAATCAAATTCAGGGAAGCGGAAATCGAGATAACTGAGCAACACGCCGATTGCGATGTCTCCAATATCCAGCGCCCCGACGCCCGCCTCCGCTTCGCAGCGATCAAGCGCCCCATCACGGCGCTGCGCCCACGTTGCAAACAGCGCCGCGTTGCGCTCAGGTTCAGGCCTGCGCATCTCGGCGCGCCAAAGCAAGAGCATGTCCAAGAGCCCATCCGCGAGCGCCTGACGCGTCAGCGCGCGCCAGCGCGCAGGCCCGCCCACAGGGAAGAGATGCGCGGCGCCTTGGTCCGCCAGATATTCGCAGATCACGGGTGAATCAAACAGCGCAACGCCGCCCTCAGCCACCAAAGTCGGCAATTTGCGGAGCGGGTTGGCCGCCGCGAGCGCCGCGTTCGGCGTCGGCGCGGGAATGGGCACGTCGATAAATTCCAATCGCTCCCGCAACCCGGCTTCAAGCGCCACGATCGCCGCCTTTCGCGCAAAGGGCGAGCGGGAGGAGCCAAACATTGTCAGCACGATGGAGCGCCCGTCATTATTAAACTAGCTTTATGACCTAACTCGATTTAGCGTCCGCTGTCCAGTCGCAGAGTCTAAGACAGGCTGATATTATACCCAAGACTGGTTAGGGAGCAATCGATGGCTGCGCCACCCATTTCAGGCGTCCACACGCTCGGGCAGGATAGCCCGCTCACGCTCTGGCAAATCGCCATCGTGTCGCTTTGCGTGTTCGTCAACATTTGCGATGGGCTGGACACCACCTCAATCGCCTATGCCGCGCCCTCCCTGCTCCGGGATTGGAATATCCCCGCGCAAACCTTCGGCCTGGTGCTAAGCGCGGGCGCGCTTGGGCTGATGATCGGCGCGATCGTGATCGCCCCCATGGCGGATAAGGTCGGGCGGCGCGCGGTCATCCTCGCCTCGGTCACAACCTGCGCGATCTGCATGTTCGGCTTGGCGATGAGCCAGAACTTGCCGCAATTGTTGGTGCTGCGGCTGATTATCGGGGTGGCCGTGGGCGCGCTTGTGCCCTCCCTCTCCATCATGGTGGTTGAATTCTCCAACGAGCGGCGCGGCAACCTCTTTCTCTCGCTCGTGCATATCGGCTTCGCCGCTGGCGCGATCTTAGGCGCAGCCATCGGCGCGGCCCTCGTGGAGACGCACGGCTGGCGCTCGATTTTCTTCGTCGCCGGCCTCGTGACAAGCATCGCGGCGCTGCTTTGCCATCTCTTCATGCCAGAATCGCTGACCTTCCTGATGACCCGCCAGCCCGTTGGGGCTCTCGGCCGGGTCAACAAGCTTCGCCTCCGCTTTGGCGAAAGCGCGCTCTCGGAATTGCCGCCGCGCCCGCCAGCCAAGCCGCGCCAGCGCGGGATCGCCTTATCGATCCTCACGCCGCTTTTCCTGCGCGCAACGCTGCTCTTATGGGTGGCCTCGTTCGCGCGTTATTTCATCAGCTATTTTCTTACCGGCTGGAAGCCGCAAGTGCTGGTGCTGGCCGGCTTCACCAACCAGGCCGCCATCGCCGTCGGCATGGCGACAAGCGCGGCCGCCGCCGTGGGCGTGCTTTTGATGGGGCTTTTTGCATCGGTGATTGGCGCGGCGCGCGCAACGGCGATTGCGTTCGTATTGTGCGCGCTTGCACTTTTGGGGTTCGCGTTCACCGAAGATCCGATACCGCTCGTTTTGCTGGCCGCAGCATGCATGTTCACGATCGAGGCTGCCTTCACCGGCATCGTCATTACAACGACGCGTTTTTATCCGGCCGAAAATCGCAGCACCGGCGTTGGCTACACGATGGGCGTTGGCCGGCTTGGTGCGATTGTCGGGCCGTATGTCGGCGGGGCGCTTATCGGCATGAACCTCGATCGCACAGCGTATTTTCCGGTGTACGCTGCGGCGGCCATTATCGGCGCGATTGCGGTGATGGCTGCGATGGCGCGATCGCGGCCACCGGCCGAAAAGCCGGCCTGATACGCGCCGATGATTGCGCTCAGCATCACGCCCGTGCCCACCCCCGCGCCGAACGGGATTTCCTGGCGCGGCGCAAGGCGACGCGAGGCCAGCACAGAGGCGCTCTTTCTCACGCTCTGCGGCGCGCCTTGGCCAGCACCGGCGCCACGTCTGCTCTATTGGGAAGGCGACGCCATCAGCGGTCGCGGCCCGCCAGGACTGGCGCCAGCGCTCCTCTGCAATTTCCTCGACATCGCGCCGGAAGCGGAGGGCGAATTCAACGATTGGTATGACAGCGAGCATGTGCCGGCGCTCTGCGCCGCGCCAGGTGTTATCCGCGCATGGCGCTACCGCGCAGCGCAGCACGCGCCCCGCTATCTCGCGCTCTTCGCGCTTGAGGCTGCGGACATCGTGCAAAGCCCCGCGTGGCGCCAAGCGGCCGACACCCCTTGGACGGCGCGCATGAAACGCTTCACAAGCGGCTATCAGAGCTTCCTTTTCCGCCCAATGGGCGTTTGACGCGCAGAACACACGTTAGTACAGATATATAGACTTTTCAGGAGGCGAACTTGCGCCAACGCAGCATCCTTTCCCCCAAGATCGGCCATGGCGCGGCCCCCATCCCGCTGGCGTGCCGCATTGGCCCCATCCTCGCCACCTCAGGCGTTATGGGGCGCAACGCCGAGACCGGCGAAATGCCCGCCGACGCCCAAGCGCAGGCCCGCAATTGCTTCGCCAATCTCGCCTTCACGCTTGGCGAAGCGGGCATGGATTTGGGCGATGTCGTCAAGCTCACCGTCTATGTCAAAGAGGATGCGTTCCGCGATGCGATCAACGCGCCCTGGCTTGAACATTATCCTGATCCCGCCAAGCGCCCGGCGCGCCACACGCAAGTGATGGCGCTGCGCGGCGCCGTCCTCATTCAACTTGAAGCCCTCGCAGTCGCCAAGGAAGCCCAATGATCATCGACGCCCACGCCCATGTTGTGATGACCGATGAATGTTATCGCATCATGGCCACGCTCACCGGAGGCCGCAACAATCCGCCAACCGGGGGCAAGCTCCCGCCCGACGATGTGGTGCGCCGCACCGCCGAGGGGCTGATTAAGCAGATGGACGAGGTTGGCACCGACGTGCAGTTCATCTCACCGCGCCCCTACATGCAGATGCATTCGCTCGCGCCTGCGAACGTATCATTGGCCTGGGCGCGATACGTGAACAACCTGATCCACAAGCAAGTGGAGATGTTTCCCGATCGCCTTAAGGGCGTCGCCGGCTTGCCGCAGTTTCGCGACACCAGCCCCGTCAATTGCCTGGAAGAACTCGATCGCTGCGTGAACGAGCTTGGTTTTGTGGGCTGCATCCTCGACCCGGATCCAACCGAGGGCGACGGCGCGCCCCCGCCCGGCCTGGGCGACAAATTCTGGTATCCGCTCTACGAAAAACTCTGCGAGCTTGACGTCCCGGCGCTGGTGCACTCGGCCGGCTGCTGCCATCCGCGCGAATCCTACACGCTGAAATTCGTCAACGAAGCCAGCATCGCTTGCATCTCGCTCACCTCATCCAAGGTGTTTGAGGATTTCCCGACGCTGAAGATCATTATCTCCCATGGCGGCGGCGCCATCCCCTATCAGATCGGCCGCTTTCGCGCCGGCGCCTCGCGCCGGGGCAAGTCGTTCGATGAATCGCTGCGCAAATTGTATTTCGACACCTGCCTCTATTCTCAGGAGGGGCTTGAGCTGTTGTTCGATGTTGTCGGGCCTGACAATTGCCTTTTCGGCACCGAGCGCCCGGGCACAGGCTCGGCATTCTGCAAAGAATGGGGTCATGATTTCGATGTGCTAAAGCCCGTCATCGAGAAGATCGAATGGCTCAGCGCCGAAGATCGCGCCAAAATTTTTGAAGGCAACGCCCGCAAACTCTTCACGCGCGCATTCAAGTGAGCGCGCTACGCTTAGCGTTTGCGCTCGGCGAAGGCGGCGTTGCGCCTTCGCCGGCGCTCAGCGTGCAGCGATGGATTGGCGGTGCCTCCGGTGAAGCCGAACGCCCGCTGCTTGTGTGCGATCTCAGCGCCGACGCCAGCACGGGGATCGCTGCCAGCAACGACCTTTGGACCTGGTTCGGCGTCCAGATTTTGCCCGGCGATCTGGCCGCGCCGCCGGAGGCGCAAGGCCTGCTCATCAATGTAATGACGATCGGCGAAGCGCAGGACGAAGAATTCAACGATTGGTACAATACCGAACACATGCCCCGCCTGATGGCGCTGGAAGGCGTCCTCGCCGCGCGGCGCTTTCGGGTGATTGACGGCGCGCCGCGCTACGCAGCGCTCTACCATCTCAGCCACCGCGACATTTGCCAGGGGCCGCGCTGGGTGGCCGCCGCCACAACGCCCTGGACCAAGCGCATGCAACGCTACCGCACCGGCAACAAGCGCATGACCTTCACACGTGCGCCCTAAACGCAGGCGATGCAGCCAAGAAATGATAAGGGCGCGAGCGCATCGCTCGCGCCCTTATTTTTCTGCGCAGCGCGCGCTGCTATTGCTCGCCCATGGCTCCGGCGCTCGCGCGTTGGTTTGCCCCCTGGCCGCCGCGCGCGATCTCGCGCTGCAAGGTTTGCGCCCGCGATGAGATATAGCCGCGCAAGGCGTGGGAATCCGCTTCACTGATCCGCTCGCGGAAGCCCACCATGCCATTTGGCGTCAGCATGCCATCCATGACGATCGCATCCCAAAACGCGCTGTCGGTGAGCGACATCGAGCGGCGCAAATCGGGGATCACATTGGATGAAGCCGCCGCCATGCCATGGCAACGCGCACACGTCTCTGCATAGACCTGCTCTCCGCGCGCGATCTGGGCGCCGCTCCAGCGCTCAGCGGAAGGATTGGGTGGCGGCGCAGGGCCAGGCTCCGGCGGCAAGGTTGCATCGCCATCGAGGCGGAAGGCGATGACGCGCCCCGGCTGGCGCTCGCGCGCGTCTGTTCCGCCCGTCATGCCGCCGCCGCCAGCGCCTGTCGTCACCGCGATATATTGCACGCCATCGATACTATACGTGACCGCGCCGGCGAGAATACCGTTCGGCGTGTCATGGGCCCAGACTTGCTCACCCGTATCGGCGCGATAGGCGACAAATTCGCCGGTCACTTGTCCGCGCCCTTGAAACACAAGCCCGCCCGCCGTGGCCAGCACGCCGCCGCCGCCCATCGGCGCGCGCCACGCTTCTCTTTGATGCACCGGATCCCACGCCAGCAAATCAACCGCGCCAAAAGACGTTTGCCGGCGATTGCCCGTGTTGAACACGCCGCGCGGGCGCTGCGCGTAATCGGGATCCGCGCTGAAAATCGTCTGGCTTTCGCGCACGGTCAGATAAACCAAGCCGGTTTGCGGGCTGAACGCCATCGGATGCCAATTGTGTGCGCCGGCTGTGCCGGGGCGGCCCACAAACGGCCCGTTCCGATAGCGCGCGTTCGCCGCCTCGACCGGGCGGCCGGTCTCAAGATCAATGCGGCTCGCCCATGTTACGTCGGTAATAGGCTCGGCCGAGATCACGCGCCCGTCGATGCGATCAATCACATAAAAGAAGCCATTCTTCGGCGCCTGCATCAGCACTTTGCGCTCACGCCCCTCGATCGTGGAGATCAGCGAGGATGATCGGCATCACCGAATTATAGTCCCAGGATTCCTGAGGGTTTTGCTGGTAGTGCCAAATATATTCGCCCGTATCGGGATCGAGCGCGACGATCGAGCAGACGAACAAATTGTCGCCTTCGCCATTGGAGCGATATTGCGCATCCCAAGGCGAACCATTGCCGGTGCCAACATAAATTTGATCAAGATCGGGATCGTAAACGATCGCGTTCCAAGCATTGGCGCCGCCGCCATAGCGCCAGTAATCGCCCGCCCAGGTGGGGCGGATCAGCGTTTCCATCACCGAATCGGAGGCGGCGTTATCAGGGCCGGCCGCAGGATCGCCCGGCGCCAGATAGAAGCGCCACGCCTGCTCGCCCGTATCGGCGCGATAGGCGCTCACATAGCCGCGAATGCCAAAATCCCCGCCCGCATTGCCGATAATCACAAGATCCTTCACCACGCGCGGCGCGCCGGTGATCGTGTAATTGCTGTTGGGCTCAACCGTCATCGTGCTCCAAACCAGCGCGCCGCTGGCGGCGTCGAGCGCGATGAGCCGCCCATCGAGCGTGGCGACATAAACCCGGCCCTTATAAACCGCAGCGCCGCGGTTCACGACATCGCAGCACGCCATAAGCCCGGCTTCGCCCGGCACCTCGGGATCGTAGAACCAGATCTGCTCGCCGGTTGCGGCGTTGATGGCGTACACTTTGCTCCAGGCGGTCGTGACATACATCACGCCATCCACCACGATCGGCTCGGCCTCTTGGTTGCGCGTGGTGTCAAAATCGAAGGACCAGGCCGGGCGCAGATTCTGGATCGTGTCGAGGTTGATCTGGTCCAGCGCCGAATAATGCTCTCCATTGAGCGTGCCGCCGTTGACGAGCCAATTTTCCGGCTCGGACGCGGCGTTGATCATGCGCCGGTCATCGATCGCGCCTGGGCCACCGCGCCAAGCTTCGCGCCCGCACCCCGACAGGGCGAGCGCCATCGCCACCAGAACCACCCCGAAAGCACGTCCGCCCATCGTCGCCTCGCCGCTTATTCTTCTGGTTTTATCGTTCGCCCACGCGCCAAGCGCGCGCCGCGCCCCCTCCCTAACGCGTCAAACCATATTAGGTCAATCATTTGCGCTTTATACCTTTGTGTCACCGCCAGCGGGCCGGCAGCCGCCACGAAAAGCGGGATTGAGGCGGCGGCGCGTTTGAATTGACCAGGCTTGCGGAGGGCGTATAGGCTAGAATCCTGAACTAAAGGGACGCGCTAAGTCGCCATAAGGGGCGGGCGCGAAAAAGGAGCGCCGATGTTCCCGCGCAATCAATGGTATCCGTTTGGTTGGGATTATGAGGTCGGGCGCACGCCGCTTGGCCGGCGCATCTGCAATGAACCGATTGTGGTCTACCGCAAGCTGGACGGCGGCCTCGTCGCCTTGGAGGACGCCTGCCCGCACCGCTTGCTTCCTATGTCCGCCGGCAAGGTCGAAGGCGATAATATCCGCTGCGGCTATCACGGCCTGCTCATGAATGAGCGCGGCGAAACCGTCGAGATGCCCGGCGGAGATCCGCCAAGGCCGCATATCTGCGGCAAGGCCTATCCCGCCATCGAGCAACACCGCTTTGTTTGGATTTGGATCGGCGACGCAGAAAAAGCAGACGCGGCTTTGCTTCCAGATATGAGCATGAACACAGCCGAAGGCTGGCGCGCCGATGGCGGGGTCTATCACGTTAAATGCGATTATCGCCTGCTCATCGATAATCTCATGGATCTGACCCACGAAACATACGTGCACTCATCATCCATTGGCCAAGCGGAGATTCACGATTTTCCCATCGAAACCCGCACAGAAGGCCAATCGGTCATCTGCTCACGCTGGATGCCCGACATTCCGCCGGCTCCGCTTTACAAAGCAAGGCTCCCGAAGGATGTCGGCAATGTGGATCGTTGGCAGGTATGCCAATTTCTCGCCCCATCGGCCATCGTCATCGATATCGGCGTTGCGCCCGTGGAAGAGAAACAAACGCTCGCTGATCACGCCAAATGGCGGCGCAGCTTTGTAATCAACCTCATAACGCCCGAAACCGAACGCAGCTGCTGGTACTTTTGGGGCGCGGCGCGAAAAAGACACCAACCCTGACGACATCGCAGAGCGCGTGCGCGGCCAGGGCGCGGTGTTTCAAGAGGACGTCGAAATCCTCGAAGCCCAGCAAAGATCGATTGATGATTTCCCAGATCGCAAACTGCGCGCATTCAGTATCGACGCCGGCGGCGCCCACGCGCGCCGCGTGCTTGAGCGCATGCAAAAAGCGCAAGAAAACGCAGGCTCATAGCCTTGAACGCGCCAGGCCCTTCGGCAAAAGTCACCGTGCGCGAAGCCGTGACAGGCCTCATGCGCGCCTATGGCATGACAACGGTGTTCGGCAATCCAGGCTCGACGGAGATGCCGCTCTTCCGTGATTGGCCGGAAGACTTTCGCTACATCCTCGGGCTTCAGGAATCAGTCGTTGTCGGCATGGCCGATGGCTATGCGCAGGCCACCGGAAACGCCGCCTTCGTCAATCTGCACGCCGCCGCCGGCGTCGGGCACGCGCTTGGCAGCATCTACACAGCAGCCTGCAACAATACCCCGCTGGTCATCACCGCGGGGCAGCAGGCGCGCTCGCTTCTCGCCACCGAGCCCTTCCTCTCCGCCAAGGCGGCGGCGGAATTTCCGCATCCGCATGTAAAGTGGAGCATCGAAACCGCGCGCGCCGAAGATACCCCGGCCGCGATCGCGCGCGCCTATCACATCGCCATGCAGGAGCCGCGCGGTCCCACGTTCGTCTCGGTCCCGGTGGATGATTGGGACGTGCCGTGCGAGCCGATCGCGCCTCGCACTCTCATCTCAAAAGCCCTGCCCGCGCCCGAGGCGCTCGCACACGCCCGCGCGCTTATCAACGAAGCCAAGGCGCCTGTTATTGTCGCCGGCGCGGAAGTTGACCGATCGGGCGCGTTTTCGCTGCTGGCGCCATTCGCAGAGCAACTTGGCGCGCCGGTATGGACAAGCCCAAACGCAGCGCGCTGCGCATTCCCAGAGACGCACGCCTTGTTCGCCGGCTTCCTGCCCGCCAACAGAAAAGAAATCTGCGCGCGACTATCTGGCCATGATCTCGTGCTCGTGATCGGCGCGCCCGCTTTCACCTATCATGTCGAAGCAGATGGCCCCTTCCTTCCGCCCGGCGCGCGCTTGCTGCAAATCACCAGTGACGGTTCTCAAGCCGCCTGGACGCCTGAAGGCTCCGCCATCATCGCCAATGTCGCCGCGACACTCACCGCGTTGACCGCGGGCCCGCCTAAACGCCCGCCGCCAGCGGCGCGCACACGGCCAGAAGCGCCGCCAGCCGCCATTAGCGAACCGGCAAGCGTGGAATTTTTGTTCGATGCGCTCGCCCGCACACGCCCGCGCAACAGCATCATCGTTGAAGAGGCGCCATCGAGCCGCCTGCCATTTCGCGCGCGCGTGCCGATTGAGGAAAGCGGCGGCTTTCTCGCCACCGGCAGCGGCGGCCTCGGCTTTGCATTGCCAGCCGCTATCGGCGTCGCGTTAGCCGAGCCACGGCGAAAGATTATCGCTGTGATTGGCGATGGCTCCATGATGTATGCGATCCAGGCGCTCTGGTCGGCGGCGCAGCTGCGGCTGCCGATCACCTTCATCGTCGTCAATAACAGCAGCTATTTGGCGCTTAAGCGCTTTGGCGTGCGGATGAATGTCAGCCCTGTTGGCGTCGATCTTCCTGGGCTCGATTTTGTCGCGCTGGCGCGAGGTCATGGCTGCTCGGCCGTGCGCGTCACCGATGCCGCCGAGATCGAGCCGGCGCTTAAAGCGCGTTTGCGCATGAGGCGCCCATGCTTGTCGATATCGCTGTCATGGCTGCGTGAAGTCTCACTCCAACGGCAGCGAATAAACCTCAAATGGCCCCGGATACGCATCATCGCTGCGATGCGCCAACTTGGCGTCGACGGCCCAGATGCGGCCGCGCGCGAACGTAACGGCTGTTGTTCCGGGCACGCCGCCGAGCGGCTCGATGCGCGCCACATCGCCGTCGATCGTAAAGCGCGTCACGCCGCTTCCCGCTTCCGCCATGATAAACACACCGCCCTCAAGCGCGCGCAGGCCGTCAGGACGCGACAGCGGCCTCGTGGGCGCGAGTTCGGTAATCGCGGCCGCACTGCCGTCTGCGCCAAAGACGACTTTGAAAAGCCGATTGGTCGTGACCGTATTGAAAACGAGCCCGCCATCCTGATCGAAGGCAAGCCCATCCGCGCCGGCAAAGCGCGCATCTTCAGCCCAGAGCTCCAGCGCCTGCGCGCCAGGAGAAAGCCTGTAGATGCGCCCCGTGCGAGTTTCCGCCACAAAAGCGAAGCCATCGCGCACCGCGATATCGTTGCAAACATCCCCGGCCCCGCCCGGCATGGCATAGCGCGCCATCGCGGCGCCGCTTGCCAAATCGAAAACGCGCAAGGCGGAGGCGGCGTCCGCTTCGGGGCCGGACGCGCCGCGCCCGGGCCGCGAACAAACAAACAATCGCCCGCCCGCCTCATCAGCGAACACGCCTAAAACCGAGACAAGCCCACTACTTTGAGGCGCGATCCAAACCCGCGCGGCGGCATCCCCGGAGCCGCCCGGTAAATCGCGCCGCTGCCGGCGCTGCCGATGATGATGTCACCCGCAGATGTTGAGGTGAGGCTCTCAGGGAATACGCCAACGCCTGGGATGGCGATCACCGTTACTTGTGGTTCGGGTTGCGATGCAGCGCATCCGCTCAACAAAAGCCGCGCACGCAAAAATGCACGCGCCGAAAAAAATTAGAATGCTTGCTCATTGCCGAAGCCACACCTAGCATTGAAATCTTGGATTAAAGGCCTTGGGACGGATCCGATGCCCACGCCCCCGCTCGATCAAAACGCCATCCCGTGCGATGGGTGCATCCAGTGCTGCAAGAATGATCAAGTTATCCTGCGCCCTGAAGATGGAGACGATCTCAGTCTCTACGAATGGGAGCCCATTGCAAGCGCGCGCTTTATCCAGGCCGCGTCTCCGCCGCACTGAAGCGCGACCCGCAGACGGGGCATTGCATGTACTTGGCCGCCACCGGCTGCTCGATCCACGACAAGCGGCCGGCGATCTGCCGGCGCTATCATTGCGCGCGCACCGCCAAGGCGCTTGAGGAATTGCCGCATTATGTGCGCAAGGCTCTCAAGCGGCGGGGCGATGTATTTGATAAAGAATTGCTGGAACGCGCGCGCGATCGCCTTCGGCTTGCGCGCGAGATGGGCCTCGATCACGTGCTCGACACCGCCCAGCAAAAGGCGGCGTTTATGCGTATCGCCGAGGCGCCGCCGCCGCCCAAAAAGCCGCGCTAAACTAGCGCCCGACAAAGCGCGGCGCACGCTTCTCCAGCACGGCGCGCGTCGCCTCGCGCGCATCCTCGGTGGCCATAAGCTTCGTGCTGAACGATTGCTCGAGCGCATACCCTTCCGCGACCGGCAAAATTCGGCGCCATTCAGCGCCTCCTTGCCAAGCCGAAGCCCGAGCGGCGCCTTGGCGGCGATCACCGCCGCCAATTCTTCGGCGCGCGGCATCAAGCGCTCTGGCGCCACCACCTCATCGGCAAGACCAATGCGGAAGGCTTCCTCCGCAGAGATTGGCGCGCCAGTGAAAAACATCTTGCGCAACGCCCCTTGGGGAATGAGCCGCCCCAGATGTGCCGTGCCGCCGCAGCGGCCCACATTGATTTCCGGCAAGCCAAATTTGGCCTTTTCCGAAGCAATGCGCACATCGCACACGGATGTAAGCACGCAACCAGCGCCAAGCGCAGGCCCGTTGACCGCCGCGATCACCGGAATGGCGCAATTGCGCACCGCCTCGAACGTGCGGCGCACGATCTTGGCGCGATGCGCATCGTCCTCAACCCTGGCGGCGAGAAACTCGTTGAGATCGAGCCCCGCGCAGAACGCGCGATCGCCGCGCCCGGTAAAGATTGCGCAATTGGCGCCATCATCCTTACCCAGGACTTCAAACGTCTCAGCGATCGCTTCGTAGATCGCCAACGTAATCGCATTCACCGGCGCACGATCGATCGCAATCGTCACGATCGCACCCGAGCGCACGATCTCCAAACCTTCAACACTCATGCCATCAACTCCGGAAATGGATGCGCCGCACCTTCAGGCAGATCATAAACGTGTGCGTTCAGCGTCATCGCCACCATGGTGTAATAGCCAATCAGCGCCGCGAGCTCGACCACGCCGACGATCTCCCAGCGCGCAAGCACCGCCTGGTAAGCCTCGTCTGAAACTTGGGTTTGGTATTGCAGCTCCGAGGCGAAGGCGTAGATTTCGCGCCCCTCTTCATCGCCACTGAAATCCGGCGTCTGGTTGCGCCGGATCGCTTCGATGACATCGCGCGAGAGATCCGCCTTCACCGCGACTCCCTCGTGGATATGCCACTCAAGAATGCTATTCCAACGCCGCGCCGTCACCAGGATGGCGAGTTCACTCAGCCGCGTCGGCAAGCTTGTGCGGTATCGCAGCAATTCTCCCAATTGCTGCCAGCGATCCGCCAGCTCCGGGCGATGCAGAGCCGCCAATAACGGGCCGACAATTCCCCCGCGCGGGCCGCTGACGATCGCGTCGTACACACGGCGCTGCTCGGGGCCCATCGTCTCGGGCTGAGGAAAGGGAATTCGCGGCATGCCTTCTCCAGCTGCAATCTGGCGGCCGCCATCACGGCCGGGGCGAAACGCCCAAAAGGCTTATAAGCTAATCTTCTATTCTATGTCGAGCCAGGGCGCCTTAAGCGGCGCCGGATGGGCGGATTTATTTGAGCTTGAAATCAAGCCGCACGACATCGCCGCGATAGACCCCATCCGTCACGAATATCAGCCGCCCGGCCTCGTCCGCCGCCACACGCTGGACGTACGCGACAGGCGTGTTGAGCGGCAGGCGCAACGCTTCGGCGGTGATCATGTCGGCGGTGCCGATTGTCAGCGTCTGGCGGACATCGGCGGCTTTCACCCCGCGGAGCGACGCGAGCAGACTCAAGGCCGTCTTGGTCTCCAAATCCTTGCGCGCGATACGCTTGGCAAGACCCTCTTCAAAATACACGTGCGCCAGCAAGAACGGCTCGCCTTCACGCGAATGGCGGCGTTTGAACATGCGATAAGAGCGCGCCCGCTCGCCTATGGCGTGAAAAATAGCGGGCGGTTGCTGGCCTTGCTCTTCGGCCAAAACCTCGATGATCGCCCCTTCGCGCGGCCGCAAAAGCCCGGACCAATCAGTTTCGACCTCACACCACAGCATCTCCTGCGGCCGGTAGATAACGAACGTGCCCTTGGCGCGGTGGCGCTCAATCAGCGCCTCGGATTCCAAGATTCCAGCGCCTGGCGCACCGTGGCGCGCGCAACGCCAAACTCGGCCGAAAGCTCCTCGACCGTCGGAATCTGCTGCCCATTTTGCCACTGCCCCGAGACAATCTGCCGGCGGAACAGGGTCGAAAGTTGCAGATACCGCGGCATGCCATTGGCGCGGGGTTTATGCGGACGCAGAACCGTCGCAGACTTTCCCATAAAATCAGCCCCTTAGCTGTAGAATCTTGCCGCATCGGCGTGAACACGAAAGTTCGCATAGTTTAGATCATGTATCTAGTCTGGCCCAGCGGCGCACAGTGAATATTGGGACCAATCCCATGCCGTCCGCCAATTGCCAGGCCGTCAGTTCATCCATATAGCTGGGCTTTAGCATTTTTGCGTGCAGGCGCGCGCCGCCCCGATGGCGCTACGGAGAGCAGGCATTTGCCGGGACCACTCAGCCACCTCAAGGTTCTTGACCTCAGTCGCATCCTCGCCGGCCCATGGGCGGGCCAAATTCTCGCCGATCTGGGCGCGGACGTCATCAAAGTCGAGCGCCCGGAGGGCGGCGATGACACCCGCAGCTGGGGCCCGCCCTTCACGGCTGATATAGCCGGCGCGCGCGGCGATGCCGGCTATTACCTCGCAGCCAACCGCGGCAAGCGCTCCATCGCACTCGACCTCGCCAGCGCCGAAGGCCAGAAAATCGTGCGCGAGATTGCCGCCGAGAGCGACATTGTCCTTGAAAATTTCAAAGTTGGCGCACTCGCGCGCTATGGCCTCGACTACACAAGCCTTCGCGCGGTCAAGCCTGACATCATCTATTGCGCGATCACAGGCTTTGGCCAGAGCGGCCCGCGCGCACCGCAAGCGGCTTACGATTTCATGATCCAGGCCATGGGCGGCCTGATGAGCGTCACCGGCGAAGCGGACGGCGAGCCTGGCGGCGGCCCGCAAAAAGTCGGCGTTCCAGTGGTGGATTTGATGACGGGCATGTATGCCGCCATCGCAGTGCTTGCCGCCCTCTCGCGCCGCGATCAGACCGGCGAAGGCGAATTTATCGACATCGCCATGCTGGACGTCATGGTTGGCTCACTCGCCAATCAGGCGATGAACTACCTTATCTCCGGCAAGCCGCCCAAGCGCGCCGGCAACAAGCATCCAAACATCCAGCCGCAGGATGTTTTCGCCTGCCGCGATGGATATGTCGTCCTCGTCGTCGGCAACGACAGGCAATTTGAGAAATTTTGCGAGGTGATCGGCCGCCCAGACCTCGCCAGCGATCAGCGCTTTCGCACCAATGGCGGGCGGGTGGAGCACCAGGCGGTCTTGCTGCCGCTGATCCGCGAGATTTTTGCGTCCGATGACATGCACGCATGGTCAGAACGGCTTGAGGCGGCTGGCGTGCCCTGCACGCCGATCAACACCGTGCCCGAAGTGTTCGCCGATCCTCAGGTGGCGCATCGCGACATGCTCATCCACCTCGACCGGCCCGGCGATGGGGCGATACCGCTTGTCGCAAGCCCCATGCGTTTTCTGAATGCGCCCGTCACATATTCGCGCGCGCCACCGCGTTTGGGAGAACACACGGACGAAATTCTGGCTGAACTATCCGCGCGCAAGCCCCCTCCTTAACGCAGGGCGCCAGAGCCAAAGTTGTAAAGATCAATCGTTCGCGCGCCGGCGCGAATTTTTTCGATCTTTTCGACCTCATCGTCTTCGCGCGCTTTAGAACGCTCAAGCACGCGCGCAACGTCCGCGGCGGAATCGCCACGACGCCATCCACATCGCCCACGATCAAATCGCCAGATGCAATGACAACGTCGCCGATCTGGATCGGCTTATTAAGCCACGCGATGGCGCCGTGATCCTTGCCCGTGCCGCGAATGCAATGGCCGCGCGCGAACACCGGGAACGATGCGCGCCTGAGCGCCGCAACATCGCGCACCCCGCCATCAATCACCAGCCCGCCGAGGCCGCGCGCGATTGCCGCCTCGTTCAGAATCTCGCCCCAATAGCCAAATTCATGGCCGCCGCTGGTGCATACAACGAGAATATCGCCGGGCTGAGCCAGATAGAGCGCGCGGTGGATCCAAAGATTGTCGCCCCCCGGCCCATGGATGGTGAAGGCGCGCCCAGCGACGCCGAAACTTGGGTCGATGGCCTGCAGCGCGCCGGGCAGCGCCCCGATGCGCCCCGCCGCCTCGTGCAGCGTGGCTGCGCCGAATTTCCGCGCCTGCGCGATCTCATCCGCGTTGATCACGTTCAATCCTCTTTTCGCTGCAATAAGTGGTATTGAAGCCTGCGGCGCACATCCGTGAGCCGCTCGCCTTTGGCGACAGCCGCACGAATTTCATTCTCCGCTTTCTCGATGGCCTCTGCGGTCGCCAGCACCGCCTCTTCGTGCTCGCGCGGAATCGCAACAACACCATCGGAATCGCCGCGCAAAATGTCACCTGGGGCCACGCGCGCTTCGCCGATCGTGATCGGCGTTTGAGTCGCTTCCAGCTGCACGCGATCCTTACCCGTGCGCATTGAGTATGAGCGGCTGTAAATCGGGTAATTCAGATCGAGCGCCAAGTGCGTGTCACGGCATGCGCCATCGATCACCGTGCCCGCAAGGCCGCGTTTGTGCGCCACGAATGTCAGAATATCGCCCCAGACAGTCGCGTTTGCGCGCCCGCCATTGTCCAGCGCGATGACCGCGCCATCCGGCGCATCGTCGATATAATCGCCAACCGTCCCCGCTGGCTTTCCCGCCGGCGCGTATTGCAGCGTAAAAGCCCTGCCAGCCATGCGGAAGCGATGATCCAGCGGTTTGATGTCAAGGCATTGGCCGGCTATTCCGAGCTTGTCGAGCGCATCGCTCAACGTGGCCGTGTCCAGTTTCGATGCGCGTTCGACGTTTGCATCGCTCATGCCCGATCTCCGCTCTTTGTGAGCATCTGCTCATAGCTCGCGCCCATCACCTCGTGCGCAGGCTTTCCGGCAAGGACGTCCTTTGTCATCGCCGCTTCTCGCGCGGCGATTTTCTCGGCCGCGGCGAGCACGGCCTCTATGTCGGACGTGCGAATGCACGCGACGCCACTCGAATCCGCAGCGATATAATCGCCGCTCGCAACCGTAACCCCGCCGACCTCGATCGCTCTCCGGTCGCCAATTCAAAGACCCGTCCCCGCGCCGTTCGGGCCGTCGTCTCGCGGCTGAAGACAGGAAAGCCAATATCGGCGGCCTCGTCTAAGTCTCGCGCCGGGCCTTCGACGATAACGCCTGCAATGCCTTTGAGGCGTGCGGCGTTTGACAATATTCCGCCCCAGCCCGCCGCGTTGACGCCCGTTGCCTGCTCAACCACGATGACATCCCCTGCGGAGGCGATTTCAATCGCATGCGTGCAGAGGTGACGCGGCGGCGCATCGGCGGGCGGCGCCCCCGCAGCGAGACGCACCGTGATCACGCGGCCCGATATGCGCTTGCGCACCGAACGCGGCGCAATGCCGCTAATCGCCGACGGCAGCCCCAATTGATCGAGCGCGTCCGATAACCCGCAAACATCAAGGCGCGCCAGGCGCTGCGCCACATCATCACTCATCGTTCACCTCAGCGCCTTAGCGCGGCTCAATAATCACGTGTTCCTGCGTAAAATAGCCACGCGCCATGCCGATATGGGACGCGCCATCCGCATACCACGCTTGGCCCTCCGGCGAGGTCACGCCTGGATAGCTTTGATCGACATGCCAGGATTCCGCGATGCCATCGATGTCGTCATATCCATGCAGCGGCGGAATATCATCACGCGACGCGACGCGCTCGATCTGGTTGAGGATCAGGCCCTCCACTTCCGGAACGTTGCGCGCCATCGGCCCATGCACGCCAACCCAATGCTGCTCAAACTGCTCGCGCGTGTGCTCGGGCTTGCGGTTCAGAAGCGAGACGAGCCCCTTGCCGCCGCGGCGCGGGCGCATGATCACATTCTCGCGCACGCGAAAACCGCGGATTTGGCCAACAAATTTTGGCCCGTCATTGTACCACGCGCGCGCCTCCGGCGGCGCATCGGGATTGCTGGGATAATTGGACTCAAGCTTCCAAGATTCCGCGATGCCGTCGATCTCGATCTCTTCGCCGCGCGGAATATCGAGCCGCCGCCGCGTCGGCCCCAGAACTTCGGCGCAGACCATGCCCGTCATGCCCGGAATATTGAGCGCCATCGGCGCGTGCACGTCGAGCCAATAACGCATGAATTCGAGGTGGCTCCAACCTTGCGGCCGGACAAGCAAAGTCATGGATTTTACGATTCGCTCAGCCGGCGCCGCGGCGACGGCCGATCCGGCCTCGCTCACATGCCCCCCTGCGCAACCTGCGGCCATGACCGCCCCGCCAGCCATAAAGCCGCGCCGCGTGAAACCACCCTGAATGTCCGTCATTTGGCCCTCCCTGCGCACCCATACGGGCTGCCCCGCTCGAGTTTCTCAGTCTAAGAACTGGTTTTTTGACCTATTTGCCTTCGGCATGCAACGCCGCCGGGCGCCGCCCGCTCGCCATCCCAATTATTTCCGCCTTGCAGGGCTGACTGCCCGCTGTTACTTTTTTCTATAAATCATACTTTTGACCTTTGAAGGCAAGTGGGGGCGGAAAAGAGAAATGAACCAGGCTGAATTCAGAGCGATGATCGCCTCACGGCCGATGACGATCTTTCAATATGTCGTCGTAGCGCTCTGCATCATCATGAACATCTCCGATGGCTATGACGCCGCCTCGATGTCGAACGCGGCGCCGCTGATCCGGAACGATTGGAACGTCAGCCCCGATATGCTTGGCATCGCGTTCAGCGCGCAGGCGATCGGCATGGTGGTGGGTTCCATTCTGCTCGCCCCGTTGGCCGATCGCTTCGGGCGCCGCACCATCATTTTTTCCGCCATGGGCTTTATCGCCGCCGCGATGACCGCCTCCGTAATCGCAGGCAACGTCGAAACCCTGACAATCCTGCGTTTCTGCACCGGTATCGGCCTTGGCACCATGATCGTCAGCCTGAACGTGATGATGGTGGAGTACACAAATCAGCGCCTAGGCAACATTTTCGTGGCCTTGCTGCATAGCGGCTTTGCCGTAGGCACCACGATCAGCGGCCTTATCACTGTGCCGCTGGTTGAAGCGTTTGGCTGGCAGGGCATTTTCGCCACGGGCGGCATTTCTAGCGCCGTGCTCTGCCTGCTGGTGCTTTTGCTGTTGCCGGAATCGCTCGAATTTCTGATCGCGCGCCGGCCAAAGAACGCCCTGGCGCGCGCCAATTCAACGCTCCGCAAGTTGCGCCAGCCTGAACTGGCGGCGCTGCCGGAGCCGCCGCCGACCATCAACGCCAAGAAAACCGGCCAAAATGTCAGTGCGGTGCTCATTCCGGCTTTGCGCCGCCCGAGCTTGCTGCTGCTGCTGATGGCGTTCGCCTACTACATTATCAGCTATTTCCAGTTCCAATGGACGCCGGCCGTGCTCGCGGATGCAGGCCTGCCTGAGCACGCCGCGCTCTCGAGCCACACCGTCACCGGCCTTGGCTCGCTCATTGGCAATATCTCAATGGGGATCTTCGCCTCCACCTTCGGCTCAGCCCGGCTCACCGGCGCGTACATGGCCGGCGCAGCCGCTTCGCTGCTGACACTCGGCCTGATGCCCGCAGAGCCAGGCTCGATGCTGCTGTCGCGGGCTTGACCAGCTTCTTCATGCAAGGAGCCTTCACCGGCATGATGATCACCATCGTCCGCTTCTATCCGCCGGAATTGCGCAGCACAGGCACGGGCTTTGTGATTGGATTTGGCCGGATCGGCGCCGTGCTCGGCCCCTATCTCGGCGGCGTGTTGATGGCGATAGGCTGGGAGCGGCAAGCCTTTTACGCCGTATTCGCTGCATGCGCGCTTATCGGGGCGTTTGCGATCTGGAGTTTGGTCAAAGACACGGCCAAGAACAACGCGGACGCGGGCGCCTCACCGCAAACGCACTAGACACTCGGGACGGATAGGCATCATGGCGAAAATTGTCGGTAGGCTTTGGCTCCTCACACACACCGATGCTCAATACGGAATCGGATGAGTGGGATCTTTTTGTAGAGCGCGACGAAAAGGGCGGCTTTCTCGATAAAGAAGGCCGCCCCGCCACCTATGCCGAGCTTCTGGCGCGCGCGCCCACAGACATTCACGCGCAGATCGCGCCCGAGGTTCTCAAGACGCGCTACGCAAAAGCCCAGGAAAACGTGGAGCGCCTAACCAAAACCATAGCCGACGCCAATCTCGATGCGCTGATCGTGATCGGCGACGACCAGAAAGAACTCTATCACGAAGACAATCTCCCAAGCCTGCTGATCTATTACGGGCAAACCATCCGCAACACGCCGCGCCACCTCACGAAGCCAAACAAGCTTGAATGGTTCCAGCGCGCGCGTGCAGGCTATTATGAGGCCGAGGGCGCGCGCGATTTCCCCGTCCATGCTGAATTGGCGTCACACCTGATCGCATCGCTGATTGATCAGGAGATCGACGTCTCGACCTCAAACAAATTGCCTGACGGCGAAGGCGAGGGCCATGCGTTCGCCTTTATTCATAAGCGATTGATGGGCGATAAGATCACGCCCATCATTCCCGTCTGCCTCAATACCTACTATCCGCCCAACCAGCCGACACCCAAACGGTGTTACGACATCGGGCGGGCAATCGCCGCCGGTGTCGCGTCTTTTGCGCCGGACTTACGCGTCGGGATCATCGCCTCGGGCGGGCTTAGCCATTTCACCGTAGACGAAGAGCTTGATCGCGGATTGCTCGAGGCTCTCGGGCGCAAAGACGCGCAAGCCATCACAGCGATCAGCCGCGCGAAACTCAATTCCGGTAGCTCCGAAATCCGCAACTGGATTTGCACGGCAGGCGCGGTCGAACATCTCGATCTCACATGGAGCGAGTACCTGCCCTGCTACCGGACGCCCGCCGGCACAGGCACTGGTGTAGCGTTCGCGATCTGGTCTTGATGGGCTAAGCGGCAAACCCGTAAAGCGCAGCGGGATTATCAACGAAGATTTTGCGCTTCAGCCCCTCGTCTTGGTCGAGCCAGGCATCAGCCAGGTCAACCAGCGCGCCGAGATCAGGGGTGCGTTCCCCCAGATTCACCAGCGGCCAATCTGTGCCCCAAAGCAGGCGATTGGGGTTGGCTTTGATCATCGCCTCGTGGAATGGGCGCGCATCTTCATAATTCGGCCCATTCTGAGATCGCCGAATAACAGTGAGCTTCACCCATATCCGCCCATCGCGCAGCAATTCCAGCACGGTTTGAAACGACGGATGATTGACATCGGCCTCGTCCGCGCCTGCGGAAGCCATATGGTCAAGCGATCGGCAGATCGAGCTTTAAAAGCTCCTGCGCGGCGTCGGCGAACGTCGATGTCGCGGAAAAAGTTGCGCGTGGATCCCATGCTCGCGCATCCGCGGCGCCAATTGCACAAGCTCGGCAAAGCCTGACGAGCCTTTCGGTCGCCCGCCATAGCGCTTGGAGATGAGCTCGACAAAACGAAACCCGGCGAGCTTCGCCGCCGCCAGCGCCGCAAGTTCTTCATCCGTGATAGATGGTTGCGCCACGCCAATGGCGCGCCGCCCCGCCGGGTCACGCGCCACTGCGTCAAGAATGCAGCGATTGTCGTCGCCATAGGCGGAAGGTTGAACGATCACCGCACGTTCAAAACCCAGCCCGGCAAGCATTTCAGCATGTGCATCGGCGCTCGCCTCCGGCGGGGTGTAGCTGCGATCTTCACCAAGCGGGAAACGGTCATAAGGGCCAAAAACGTGCGCGTGCGCATCGCATGCCCGCGCCGGCAGCATGGCTTTCGGCGCTGAAAACCAAGGCGTCCCGTCGTCTTTCTTGCGATACATTTTTTGAGCGACCCTCTCACTGTGAAACCAATGAGACGCACCCGGCACTAAAAGTCTAGTCCTTTGCCTTTTTTGGTTGACATCGCGGAAGGATAATATCACCCTGGCTGATGATAAGCCACAGAAAATGATGGCCGCCAACCCTCCGAAGATTGGGCGAAGGCGAGCCACCCGCGTGTTGCGGCCAGGGGGGAGGAAAATATGACTGCATCAAAGAGCAATCGCGCGCGCGCTCACGGCAAAGACAGGACTTTCCGCGATCTTCTGCTGGCGGCGACAGCCGTCACCGCCGGCTTCGGGGTCTCCCTTCCCGCGATGGCGCAAGAATCGCGGCCCGCCGCGTCTGAGTCCGATGAACTGGTCGTGACAGGTTCGCGCGCAGCCCGCAGCGGCTTCGCCGCACCGACGCCAACCGCTGTCATCAATTCAGAACTCGTGGACCGCCAAGCGGCGACCGGGATCGGCGCCGTGCTGGTGCAGAACCCCGCTTTCAAAGGCACCCGCAATCCCGGCGCCAACGCCACCAACACCTCGAGCCCGGCGCAATGGACGGCCGATTTGCGCGGCCTTGGCGGCCAACGCACGCTCGTGCTCGTCAACGGCTCACGCATCGTGCCGTTTGCGCCGGCGAGCAATTTGAACGTGCCAACCACGACCGATTTGAACCTCATCCCCACTCTGATGATCGATCGCGTCGAAGTCGTCACTGGCGGCGCCTCGGCGCAATACGGCTCAGACGCCGTCGCCGGCGTCGTCAACATCTTGCTCAAGCGCCAGATGGATGGATTTGAAGTCCGGGCGCAGGCGGGCATTTCCCAAGAGAGCGATAATGAAACGCTTCGCATCGGCTTTGTCGGCGGCAGAAGCTTCTTAAGCGATCGCGCGCATCTGGTGATCAGCGGCGATTATGACCGCAATGACGGCGTGCGGGATATCTACACGCGCGATTGGGGCAGCAATCAGTGGATGATCGTCAACAACACAGGGTGGGCGACGAACGGCATGCCCGCCTTGTTGATGTCGACCAATGTCAACAACGCCCTCGGTGCGGGTGGCGTCATCGTCGGGCCGGCCGGCTTTTCCTGAACGGCCAAACCTTCAATCCCGATGGATCGCTACGCCCCTTTGAATACGGCTCGGTGCGCAGCGGCGCGCTGATGATCGGCGGCGAAGGCAGCGCAATCATCACCGGGACAGACCTTGTGCCGCGCGTCGAGCGCTTCACCACTTATGGCCGGTTTGAGTACGAGTTCACGCCAAATCTCCGTGGACATTTCGCTTTGGGCTACTCTGAGTCCGAAGGCCACCTGACCGGCGTGCCGATCCGGCTCACCGCACAAACAATTCGCGACGACAACGCTTTTCTGCCGGCCGAGGTGCAAAACCGCCATGGCCAGCGCGGGGATCACATCCTTCACGATGAGCCGCATCGGCCAGGATATGCGCGTCAACGAATATATCGTGACCAACAAATCACCGCGGTTTAACGCAGGCTTTGAAGGCGAGTTCGGCGACGGTTGGGATTGGGACGTCCATTATTCCTACGGCCGCAACGATTACAGCTCGCTGACGCGCAACAACCCAATCACCGCGAACCTCCAATTCGCGCTCGACGCCGTAAGAGATCCGATTTCGGGAAACATCGTGTGCCGCGCGACGTTGCCGGGCCCTTCGTTTAACGCCGCAGCGGCAGGCTGCGTGCCGTTGAATATGTTCGGCAACGGCTCCCCTTCGGAAGAGGCAAGGGCCTATGTCAATCAAGGCGGCACGCTTGACGTGGAATACATCCAGCAAGCTTTCGCGGCCAATCTGCGCGGCGAGCCGTTCTCGACCTGGGCGGGGCCGGTGTCAGCCTCAACCGGCATTGAGTGGCGCGAAGAAGAAGAGGTGCTCACCGCCGATGCGATCGGGGGTTCAAACGGCTTCCTGAGCGCGGGCAACGCCGTTCCTTGGAGCGGAAAGTTCGACGTGCTCGAAGGCTATGTCGAGGCGATCATTCCTTTGGCGCGCGATGCCGCGTTCGCTCGCCTGTTCGATCTCAACGCCGCCGTCCGCTACGCTGAATACAGCACCGCCGGCGGGCAAACGGCTTGGAAAAATTGGCGCCGTTTGGGAGCCGGCCGATTGGCTGCGCCTGCGCACCACGCGCTCACGCGACATCCGCGCGCCTGCGCTGAACGAATTGTTCAGCCCAGGCTCCAACGTGCGCAATGTTGTGACTGTGCTTGGCCGCAGCGCCAGCATCCCGCAGAACACCAGCCTAGGAAACCCCAACGTCGAGCCCGAATTCGCGGACACGACAACGCTTGGATTCGTGATCCAACCGGGCGGTGCGCTTCAAGGGCTGCGCCTTTCGCTCGACTATTACAATATCGAGATTGACGGCGCCATCACCAACCTGTCGACGGCGAACATCGCTACGCTCTGCACACAGGGCAATCAATCGTTCTGCGATTACTTCACGTTCGATGACGCGGGCAACCCCACCTCTTTGACGGCGCCCGCGATGAACATCGGCAGCTACACAAGCTCCGGCTACGATCTCGTGATCGACTATCAGTTCGATTTCGGCCCAGGCACGATGCAAACATCGTTCAGCGGGACGTACGTAACCGATTCAATCGTCGACACCGGCACGGGCAGTGTTGTGAACCGCGCGGGTGAAAACGGCTGGGCCAATTTCGGCGGCCTGCCGACGTTCCGCGGCAACCTCTCGCAGACCTTCCGCACCGACGATTACTCGGTGACGCTGCAAGCGATCTATATCAGCTCGGGCAAGCTGGACGTGCTTTACAACACCGCGCCCAACCTTACGATCAACAACAATACAATCCCGGCGCGGACGTATCTCAATCTGTACGGCTCATACAATCTTACTGAAAGCGTTCGACTGTTCGGGGCGGTCAACAACCTGTTGGATCAAGATCCTCCGGCGAGCCCCTATCCGATCCTGAACCAACCTGTGAACGGCAATTACTATGATAAAGTTGGTCGCGCCTTCCAACTCGGCGTCCACCTCCGGTTCTGATCGCATCCAGCGCGGGGCGCTGCTTAAGCGCCTCGCCATTCTTGCGGCCGTCATCCTCCCCCTCGGCTGCGAAAGCGCGCGCGATCATTCGCGCGCGTTTTCAATAGCAGAGCCCGTGATCGAAATCATCGCGCCGCCAACGCAGCGGCCCGCGCATGAAGGCTTTGTCGCCGTCGAGGGCGCGCAGCTTGAATATTGGGACACCGGCGGACCAGGCGCCCCAATCATTCTTCTTCACGCCGCCACCGGCAGCGCCGAATCCTGGATCTATCAGCAACCGGTTTTTGCCGATGCGGGATACCGCGTGATCGCCTATTCCCGGCGCGGCCATGGTCGATCGACATCCGAGCCGCTTGATCCGCAGCCGGCGCACGCAGCTGATCTGCATGCGCTTATGCAACAGTTAAACATTCCGCGTGCGCACATCGTCTCCACGGCTGCAGGATCGATCGTCGCCGCCGATTTCGCGCTCTCCTACCCTGAGCGCATTCAAAGCATCGTCTTTGCAGCTTCGTTGATCTCCTTTCGCGATCCGCTTGTTGCGGATGCGCGCCATAGGCTCTCGCTGGAAGACGTGCGCCGCCTGCCGCCAGCGGTGCTGGAGCTCTCGGCCTCTTACCGCTACGCCAATCCCGAAGGCGCGGCGCGCTGGGCCGAAATAGAATCGCGCGCGCACCATCCCGACGCCCCCGCAGTTCCAGCGCTCAATCAGGTCACCTTTGAAGCGCTCGCGCAGCTTGAGACGCCGATGCTGCTGATGGGCGGTGACGCGGATTTGTATCTTCCGCCGTCATTGCTGCAGGATCTAGCGGCTCGCCTGCCATCGGCGCAGGTCGTGCTACTGCGCGGCGCCGCGCACGCTGTGTTTTGGGAACAGCCGCGCGCATTCAATGACGCCGTGCTCGAATTTCTTACACAGCACAATTGATCCCGCGCGGCGCTCCGCACGCTCAATACGCGTCGATTTCCTTGAGCGCGGCGGTGGCCTGGGCCCAGCTGTCCGTCCCTGCTGGCACGCCGACATAGATCATCGCGTGCAGCAGCACCTCGCGAATCTCCTCCTTGGTGACGCCATTGCTGATCGCACCGCGCACATGATTCCGCAATTGGTTTGGCCGGCTCTGCCCCGCCAAGATGGCGATCGTGAGCATGCTGCGCATCTTCAGCGAGAGCGTCGGCCGGCTCCACACCTCCCCAAAGCAGATGCGCGTCACCACATCTTGAAGCGGCTGCTGAAAATCGTCCGCCTCGTGAAAGCTCTTCATGCCCGCCGCGCCAAAAATCTGCTCGCGCATGGCGATGCCTTTTGCCAACGCGTCGGATTCATTTGAATCGCTCATTCTTAATCTCCCTCAATGTGCCCGCGGCGCTTCAAAATTCAGTAGATCGGGCGCGCTGAGTTGGCCTGTCCAATTCCTTATCTTTGATCTTCAATGCCCTTCGGGCATCGATGGCCGCCTCTGCGCCCGCATGGCGCTGGCGCGCGATAGATTCATTGAAAAATCCTGCTTTTTGCGCTAAATTCTTCGGCGTTGGGCTAGGCGTCCGCCGGCCCCAAACCAGGAAGATTCTATGCAGCCCGTGCGCATGCTTATCGGCGGAAACCTCGTGGACGGCGCCCAGCAGATGGACGTCCTCAATCCCGCCACAGAGAGCGTTCTCATACGCGCGCCACGCGCAGACCGCGCGCAGCTCGAGGACGCCGTCGCAGCTGCAAAAGCGGCGTTTCCCGCCTGGAGCCGCACGGATATGCAAACGCGGCGTGAGCTTCTCATCCGGATGGGCGAGACCATCATCGCCAATGTCGAGGAACTGGCGAAGCTGTTGACGCTCGAACAAGGCAAGCCGCTCGCGGCCGCGCGCCAGGAAACGCTAAAGGCTGGCGATGCATTCTTGCACGTCGCCGGCTTCGATCTTCCCGCGCATGTGATTGACGATTCCGCCCGCCGCCATGTCACGATGCGTCGGCGCCCGCTGGGCGTGGTCGCCGCGATCGTGCCCTGGAATTTTCCGCTCGCGCTGATGTCGTCCAAGCTGCCCTACGCGCTCTTGGCCGGCAACACTGTCATTCTCAAGCCCGCGCCGACAACACCGCTTGCAACGCTTCGTTTTGGCGAGTTGGTGAAGGATTTCGTCCCTGCTGGCGTGCTCAACGTCATCACCGATGCGGGCGACCTTGGCGAAGCGCTTACCACGCACCCCGATATCCAGAAAATCTCTTTCACCGGCTCGACCGCCACAGGCCGCAAGGTAATGGCGAGCGCCGCGCCTTCGCTAAAGCGCCTTACGCTTGAGCTCGGCGGCAATGACGCGGCGATCGTGCTCGACGATGTGGATGTCGCAACGGTTGCGCCCAAAATCTTCAATGGCGCCTTCCGCAATTCCGGCCAGATTTGTGCGGCGTTGAAGCGTTTGTACGTGCCTGCGGCGCTGTATGATGAAATGTGCGCCGCGCTTACCGCGCTCGCTGACGGCGCAATCGTTGGCGACGGGATGGACGACAACACCCAGATCGGCCCCCTGCAGAACAGCGCTCAATTTGAGCGCGTATGCGCCCTGATCGAAGAAGCCCGCGCCGAGGCGAACGTGTTGTGCGGCGGGCGCGTCAACCGCCCAGGATACTTCATTCGCCCGACTATCGTGCGCGACATCAGCGACGGCGCGCGGCTGGTGGATGAAGAACAATTCGGCCCCGTGCTTCCGGTCGTCAAATATGACGACCCCGAGGACGCGCTCCGCCGTGCGAACGCCTCCCCTACGGCCTCGGCGGCTCGATCTGGTCATCCAATATGGAGCGCGCGCTTCAGTTCGCGGAACGCATGGACACCGGCACTGTCTGGATCAACAAACACCCGGAGATGGGCGCGGATCTACCCTTCGCAGGCAGCAAACAATCTGGCCTCGGCGTAGAAATGAGCACCGAAGGTCTCGCCGAATTCACACAGATCCACGTGATCAACGCCGCGCGGTAACGCCTAAAAACGATGAAGAGCGCGCGCTCTTCACGGAGCGCGCGCTTTATCTTGCGAAAAAAAGCGCCGGCGAAACCGCCGGCGCTGAGTGCTCAAAGGAGGGGTCCCTTGAAATGGTTCCGCTGCGCCAGCGCGGGCTGGCGCGGCGGACGACGCTAGAGCCTGAGGCGGGCGCCAAGCACCCAGAACGTCCCGCGACGATCAAAGAACGAAGAGTTCGCGATCGTCGGCTGCACGATGGAGTTAGGGGGCGATCGGCGGGTCTTCATCGAAGAGATTCTCGACGCGCCCGTAGAACTCAACAGAAGAGTTCAACGCGAACGACGCGCTCAAATCCACATAGCCAATGCCGTCGATATCATTGTCCGCGATATCTAGCACAGTGCGATTAAAGCGCGTGTCAAATTTGCCGCCGCCGATGTACCGATACGACGCCCCGAGCGTGAACGGGCCCGCGCGATAGCTTGCATCGAGATTGTAGCGCCACTCGGGCACGCCTTGCGGCGGCGCCGAAACGCCCGCCAGCCCGACATAATCGTTGGCGACGCCATTGCTTGACGTCACGAGCTCGAACACCTGGTTGGCCAGGCCACGCAACGTCATCTCCCCGCCGAACGCATCGAAACTATACGCCAACTCAAAATCGATGCCGCTGGTTTCCAACGAATCCGCGTTGAATGGCGTGATGTTCACCCGCGTGATCAAGTCGCTGACCGGATCGCGGATTACGCCTTGGCAAAACTGCGTCTGCCCCTGATGGCAAAAATCGACGATGTTCTGAGGCGAGACCGTCGAGATCGCACCATTTATTTCGATCTGATAGTAATCGATCGAAGCGCGCAATCCAGGGATCCAGCCGGGCTGATACACAACGCCAATGGTTTGCGTATCCGCTTCTTCCGGATTGAGATTGGGATTGCCGCTTGTGACCTGCTGGGTCTGGCGCTGGATATTGTCACGCGGATCGATGATCGCATTGATCACTTGGTTGCCACGCGAAAATAGCTCGTAATTATTTGGCGCGCGGATATCGCGCGAGACCGTGCCGCGAACACGAATATCATCGACCGGGGTGTAGTTGACGCCCACCTTCCACGTCGTTACGCCGCCGCTCGTGGAATAATCGGTGTAACGAATAGCGCCGTTCAGATCGAGATTGCGCGCAAAAGGCGCGTCCACGGCGATCGGCACCACGACTTCGGCATACGCCTCGGTCACTTCGTATTCGCCCGAAAAGCCCTGCGTGTTGATCGACCGCCAGCGGCGCAGTTCGGAATCGACGTCCGCCGTTTGCACCGTCTCTTCACGGCGGTGCTCCGCGCCGAACGCAAGCGCGACGGGGCCCGCCCATGTCGAAAACGGCTCGCCCGCCACATTGGCCGCAAACACTTCCTGGCTCATCTCCGCTTCATAGGTTGAGGTTCCCGTATAATAGGCACGCGCCGCCGGCGACACCGAGCCGGCGCCAAACAAATTCACCGGCACGCAATCGCGAATGTCGCGATAGGGGTCGGTCGTATCGTTCGCGCCAGGATTGGCCAGCGTCGCCCGGCAAACGGCCTGCCCCGACACCGGATCGATCACGGCATCGACAGAGTTGAACCAGCGCGCCTGAATACGATTGTTTTGGCTGGCTGATTCGTAGGTGTTGCGGCCGATCTGCGCCGAGACATCCCAAGACCAGCCGTTGAAACTGCCTTCCAACCCGAGCGTCCAACGCAGCACCTCGGTGCGATTGTCGAAGATCGACGGGCCATCTTCCATGATCTGGCGGCCAAACAGGAAGCTGGCCATGCTCGCGTTCGTCATCGCCGTCTGCACGCTCGTCGGCAGATAGGCGTTATCAGCGCGGATCGTCAGCGTGCCGTTGTCATAATTCGGCGTGAGGTCGGAGAGCACGTCCAAACGCGAATACATGATGTCCGTGAACGCCGTGATGTTTGGCGTGATGTCAAAACTCACGCGCCCATAGAGGCTGAGACGATCAAGCTCAGGAAACAAATTGCCATCGTCGATGAATGACCCGCCATCGCCGCCGGTCATGAACACGCCGCCAATATTGGTCCCGTAATTGAACGGGATTGGATTGCCGGATGCATCGAACTGCACGCCTTGGCCTGGCGCGAAGCCAAGCTGCTGCGCCAAGGCAAGGCCAGGCGCACGCGCCATAACACCGCCAGGCGTCATCAGCGAAAAGGTCGAATTGTCGGAGATTAGCAGGCGCGGCTGGCCGTTCGTCGGCGTGTAAGCCGGGTTCGTCAGCAACGCCGTTCTATTCGCGCCCCAATCGCGCGCGCTTTGCATGGTTTGCCCGGAATTCTGCATATAATCGCCGGCCACGACAACGTGGGCGCGCCCGTCAAGAAAGCCGCCGCCCCATGCAAGGCTCAGCGATGGGCGTTCAAAATCGTCATGGATCGTTTGCCCGTAAGAGACATCGGCGCGCAGCCCCTCAAGCCTATGATTCAGCCTGAAGTTCACAACGCCGGCAACGGCATCCGAGCCATAAGCTGCCGAGGCCCCGCCCGTGACGATCTCAATATTTGAAATCAACGCGACGGGCACGATGTTCGTATCAATATTGCCTTGCGGGTCTGTAACGCCAAGGCGGCGGCCATCCACCAGAACAAGCGTGCGCTGCGATCCAAGGCCGCGCAAATCGACCGTGCTAAATCCAACGGGCTCACTGGATTTGCCGATATTCTGATTGATGCGCAGTTGCGGCACATCATCCAGCAATTCCGACATCGTCGACGCCGCCTTAACCTGGAGCTCCGCCTCCCCAAGCGAGGTGACCGGCGTGGGGGCGCTAAAGCCTGAGATGCGCGTACCAGTCACAACGATATCGCCAACATCGCCGCCATCCTGCGCAAGCGCCGGAAGCGGCGCCAGCAGCAATGGCGCCCCGGCCAACAACGCCAACACGCTTGACGTACCCTGGCGCAGCTTGGCGCCCGTTAAGCGCGCAGACGCGCAGGCTGTGATCTGATCGGTGCGCATGTCACTCCCCAAGGTTTTGTTGTTTCGACTATAGTTCGTACATTTAGTTTTTTAATTCAATAGACAATTTTCGCTCGACTAATGCCGATTTGCTATTAAACAGAAGCTCACTCATGCCATCATCAATCACCCCCACCTGCCCGTTCTGCGCCGCCGCATGGACAGCGGAGATGCTGGCGCAATTGGATGCGGCCTCCGCCGGGGGCGGATGCGCCTGCTGCGTCAGCGCTGCGCCGCGCGCCTTCGTCTGCGCGGCGCCAAGCGCCGACATTTGCTGCGCCGCGTGTCAGCGCGCCATTTACCGCCGCCCCCCGAGCGAGAGGCCTAGCGCCCTTTAAGTGCTTTGCTCGCAATAGCCGCCCCCTCCGCTAGAGCCTCAAGTTTCGCCCACGCGATTTCCGCGTGCCCGACGCGCGATCCGATCCCGCAATCGGTGCCGCCTTGCAGGTTTTCCATGCCGACGATGCGGCCAAAATTGATAAGGCGTTCGGCCACGAGCTCTGGATGTTCGACAAGATCGGTGGCGTGCCCGACAACGCCTGGCGCGATAATCTTGCCCGGCGGCAGCTTCACATCTTCCCAGACACGCCATTCATGCGCATGCCGGACATTGCTTGCTTCAAACGCGTAAGCTTGCGCGCGAATTTGCAGAAGCAGATCCACGATATTGTGAAACGCGATGTCGTGCACATGCGGCCGGTGCCCGCTGCCCCAGCACATGTGGAAGCGAATTTGCTCCTCCGGCAAACCTTTGACCGCGTGGTTGATCACCTCAACGGCGAAGCCAAGATAACGCCGATAGTCTTCGACGCTCCACTCCGGGTAAAACATCCAGGTCGTGGCGAATTCGGGCTCGTCGATCTGAAGCACGAGCCCCGCGTCAGTGACGGCCTTGTATTCTTCGCGCAGCGCCTCGGCCACCGCGAACATGTATTCTTCTTCAGTGGCGTAGTGCAGATTGCGCGCGCCGGCGCCAAGACTGAGCGGGCCGAGCGCGGCGATGAATCCTTCGGCGTCGCGCCACTTTCCCAGCGCCGCCTTCAGCGCCGCCACGTCCGCGGCGATCGCTTCAGCGCCGATATAGCGAACAGCCCCGGTGCACGCCAAATGCGTGTCCGGGCGCTTTGGCGCGCCAGCCTTGAAAAATCCAGGCCGAACCGGCCCGCCCGCGCCAGCGAACCAAAGGCCCGATTCATAAAAACCGGGAAAGTCTCGCGCATCGCGTGCGCCAGGAATGCCGCGCTTGGGCGCCTGCGCCGGGTCATTCGGCAAGCGCTCCCATCCGGTGACGCGCGCATGGATATAGCCGCTATATCCTGAAGCGGCGGCTTTGACATACTCGCCGTCATTGATCACATCGAGCCCACAGCCGATTTGCCGATCGACCACTTCTTGCACCGCGCTGGGCAGCCGCGCCGCGATCTCCCGCTTGTTGGCGCCAGGATCGCCAATGAGCGCATCGAGATCCGTCGGCCTTGGCAGATTTCCGCCATGCGTGGTGAGGATATGATCTGTTGAGCGCTTCATCGTCTTCCTCGCGTTCAGTCCGCTTATGGCTGGCGAATAAATTTTTGAATTTGATGCCCGCCATGTTCGGGCGCGACCCAGCCGGGCCGGATAGCGAAGCTGTACGTCACCTCCGCCACGTAGATATTTCCTAGGGAATCGAGCGTGATCGAATGGGGGGGCGATAAAATTTCCGTCCGCGTGGCGCGCGCCCGAAGATGCGCCGAAACGCGCAAGCGGGCGCCCGCGCAGATCCAGCACCGAAACGCGCCCCGGTTGATCCTCGTGCGTCACGCCATGCACGAACGATTTTTTGCCCTTGGGCCGCCAAAGCTCCGCGACATAAACAAGCCCATCGCCGCCAATCGCCAAGTCGCAGGGCCGCTGCACATCCGTCCATTGCTCGATGAAGCGCCCATCGGGCGCGAACACCTGAATCCGGTCATTCTCGCGATCGGCGACAAGCACGCGCCCATCGCCCGCGACACGAATGCCATGCGGCAAATAAAATTGTCCCGGCCCCGATCCGGGCTCGCCCCAAGAATGCAGCAACTCGCCTTCGGCGGTGAAATGATGCACGCGGCAATTGCCGTAGCCGTCGGCGACAAAGAGATCGCCATCGGGCGCCACCGCCAGATTGGTGCAGCGATTAAACGGCCCGCCCGGATAAAGCACGCACTCCACCGCATGCACGTCATACGGCCGGCCCGAGACGTAGCCCGTATCCGAGGCATGCCCCGGCACGCCGAGCACCATCAGCTGCTCGCCCTCAGGCGTGAATACCCGTACGCTGTGATCGCCATTATCGACGCAATACACACGATCATCGGGGCCGATCGTCAGGCCATGCGCGCCGGTAAAGACGCCGTCGCCCCACGCTTTGATAAAGCGCCCATCGGCTTCATAGACCAAAATGCGGCTGTCAAAGCGCGTGAACAGATACACGCGATCATGTGAATCGACGGCGACGCCAGTAACGTCGCGGTGCGCGAAAGCCGCCGGTAATTGCTCCCAATCGGCCTGAACGCTGAAGCGCGGCGCAGAGAGCGCATCAACCATCATCTCACGCACCCGCCTGCATGCGTGCCGGCCAGCGCAAAACACGCCGCGCCGTTCCGCCAAATATAGCCTCTTTATCGGCGCGCGAGAGCTTCTCTGTGTGGAACAGGAAATCTCTGCTTTCACTGTAGAGCACGCCCAAGCGCCGCCCCGGCGCCATACGCAAACGGGTGTAATCACTGGCCCACATCAGCCGGCGCGGCTCAAACGCCTCGATCACCTGCATCAGATAGGGCCACACATCCTCGAACGGATAATTTCGCCGCGACAGCAGCGGCGCGCCGCACAATTTGACGTGCACATTGGGAAAGCGCGCCAAGGCAAGCAATCCAGGGAGTCGATCCCACGGCTCGGCGCGCGGCGGTGAAACTGGCGACTGGCTGACGCCAAAATGGTCAATGATCAGCGTGAGATCGGGATAGCGCGCGGCGATGTCCGCCATCGCTTCGGCCCAGCCGTGCGTGGAGACAAAAAGCGGCGTGTCATGCCGCGCGCACGCCTCGAAGATCGCGTCGAATGCGCCCTCTTTGAAATCACGCCGCAGCGCGGCGTCGCGCCAATCGGCGATGAGCGCACGCGCCGCGAGATGGCCGGGCTTGTCGCGCAAGCCGGCAATCCGCGAAGGCAAATCCTCCGCGCTGGGATCAAGCGTATGCACGCCGGCAAAGCGGCTCGGATAGCGCGCGACGCAGGCGTCGATATAAGTGGGGCTGGCCACGAGAAGCGCGGCGTCCACGCCTGCGCTATCCATCGCCTCGCGCGCCAATTCCACGCCAATGAGGCTGCGCACCGCCGGATCAAGCCCCTCAGGCGGCTGCGGCAAGGGCGGCTCATGAATTTGCGCGTCGATGATTTCAATTTGGCTCATGCAGGCGCCTCCTCGCCAATCGCTTGGCGCTGCCTGCGCGCGACAAAGATGCCAATCATCGGCACAATCAGAATTGCGGCGAAAACGCCAAGCGTGGCGCTGCGCTCAAGCCCGGCGCCGATTACGAAGCCGCCAAGCGTCGGCCCGAGAATGCCGCCCAGCCGCTCAAACCCCACCATGAGGCCGAGACCGGCGTTGCGGTTCTCAGCGGTGTAGAAGGAAAGCGCGACAACGATCAGCGCGGTGTAAGATGCGACGGTGAAGAATGTCGTGAAGGAGGCCGCCACGATCAGCGCCGCTTCCTGCCGCGGCGCAAAGCCGAACGCGATCATCGAAAGCGCCATGCCGGCGATCAAGAACGCCGCGAGGCGCGCCTCTCCGCCTTTGCGCGCCAGCGCGCCGGAAACCAGATGGCCTAGAATACCTGCTGCGCTGGCGGCCACGCCGGCCATGCCGTTCCAAAATAGCTCAGCCCCGCGTCAGACAATATTTGCGGGCGCCAACTCGCCAGAAACGATCCCGCCACCGTGAAAACAAAGCCGATCACACACAAAACCAAGGTCAGCGCGCGAAATTCCGGCGCCGGCAACGTGAACAATGCGCGCTTTTCTCCAGCCGATTCTGGCGCGGGCGGCAAAGCGTCAAATTGCGGCTTGCCCATGCGCAAGAATATCGCGTTGAGCCGCGCCAACGCATTCTTTGGCCGCCGCGCGACGAGATAGGCTGGCGATTCCGCCAGGAACAGAACGTCTAAAATGAACACGACCAGATTGATCGCGGCGGCCGCCAAAAACAACGCGCGCCAGCCATAAGGCTCGATCAAGAACGCCGCGAGGCCCGCGCAAGCCATCCCGCCAATTGAATAGCCCGTGTGCAAGATGCCGATAAAAAAATTGCGGCGCGTTTCGTTGGCGAATTCCGCCACCAGCACGTTGAGGCTGACAACAAGCGCGCCGATGCACAATCCCATCAGCAAGCGCAGCACCGCCACCATCTCCAGCGAGTTGGCGAACGCCATTAAAAACAACACAACCGTCATCACGCCAATGCCCGTCAGCGTGACGGCGCGCCGCCCGAAGCGATCACCGAGCGGCGCGAAGAAGAACGAAGAGATCACAATCCCAATCGGCGTGACGCTGTAGACGAGCCCAAAGGCCTCCGGGCGCACGCCCCACTCAGCGATCATCGCAGGCGCGGCGTAGGTAATGGAGGCCACATCAATGCCGTCAGCGGCGTAGGTCAGCACGCAAAGGCCGATCAACACGTACTGGGCAAAGCCCATGGACGAGGCCTTGATGATGTCGGCAGGCGATCCCTGACTCACGCCGCTCTCCTCCCCGCAAGCCGCGAGCGCCTCTCTTCCGGGGGCAATGCGCGGTGCGTCGTTTGACACTGACATTCAACAATGGCACATGCAAGATGCTATTATCTAACGCCGGGCCGCCCCCCCACCGCCGCGAGACAGCGCCGATGCCGATAAAATTCATCTCCGACGCCATGCGGGCGATCGCCGACGAGGGCGCCGATTGGGAGGAATTGGGCGTGGGCTTCGGCGGGCCAACCGGCCCCGCCGAAGGGCCGGTTTGGATCCGCGAAGGCGGCTACCTTCTCTTCAGCGACATCCATGGCGATCGTCGGATGCGCTGGACCCCTGAGCGCGGCGTCACGCTCGACAAACAGGGCACCGCCAACGGCAATGGCCAGACCCGCGATCCGCAGGGGCGGCTCGTTGTCTGCCACCATTTCAGCCGCTGCGTCGATCGCGAGGAAGCGGATGGCTCAATCACGATGATCGCCGACGCCTATCGTGGGCTCAAACTCAACCGGCCGAATGATGTCGTGGTGAAATCCGACGGCTGCATCTATTTCACCGATCCACCGCCAAAAATACCATTCACGCCGCCAGAGCACACGCCCGAGCAAGATTGCGCCGGCGTCTATCGGGTTTCGGCGGATTTAAGCAAGATCAACCGCATCATCAGCGACCTCATCAATCCGAATGGCCTCTGCTTCTCGCCCGACGAGAAAATCCTCTACGTCAATGACAGCAACCGCCATCGCAAATTGATCATGGCGTATGATGTCGAAGCCAATGGCTTTGTCGATCTCGGCAGCGCGCGCGTATTTTGCGACATGCGCGGTCAAGATTTGCCCGGCGGCCCCGACGGCATGAAAGTCGACGTCGAAGGCAATGTCTATTGCACAGGGCCCGGCGGAATTTGGGTGATGAACCCCGCTGGCGAACATATCGGCTCCATTCAAGGCCCTTGGATGGTGAACATGGCCTGGGGCGATGACGATTGGCGCACGCTCTATTTCACGGGCCGCAATTCCATCAATCGCATCAAACTCAAGATACCCGGCGTGCCCGTTCCCAGAGGCGTCGTCCGAGTGAGAAATAAAGAATAAGCGGAGGACTCGTGAAACGCAGCACCGATCGTATCCTGACGACGCATGTCGGGAGTCTCATCCGCCCGCTCGATGTCATGGAGGCGATTCTCTCGAAAGTGGCGGGGCGCCCGTTCGACGAAGAAGAGTTTCAACGCCGCGTGCGCGCTGGCGTTGATGCGGTCGTGCGCCAGCAGGCGGAAATCGGCATCGACATTCCAAGCGACGGTGAATTCTCCAAGCCCAGCTTCCATAGCTACGTGATCGAGCGCCTTGCAGGGCTTGAGCAGGAAGACGCTCGCAACGCCGGCATGCAATACGCCAAACTCGAAACCGAGTTTCCAGGCTTTATGAAGCAATATAACAGCATGTATCGCACCATGTGGATGCATGCCGAATTGCCGCGTGATCTCGTCGAGGCGGCGCTCGCTGCGCCCGGTCCGCGCAGCCGCGTCACTGGCCCCATCCGCTATGACGGGCACGCTTTTTCTGACGCGCGATATCGAGACGTTCAAAGCCGCCGTCAGCCAGTACGATTTCCAAGAAGCGTTCATGCCCTCGGCCACGCCATCGCGCGAAGACGCCGATCCAGAGCACGTCTATGACAGCGAAGAGGCCTACCTCTACGCCCTCGCCGACGCGATGCGCGAAGAATATCTCGCCATCGTCGAAGCTGGCTTCATTGTGCAACTCGATCTTGGCCTGCCTGCGCGCAACCAGGTGCTCCGCGGCAACCCCAATCCCACCTCGAACGACCTGCGCCGCGCCTCGGAAATGCAGGTTGAAGCTTACAATTACGCGCTGCGCGGCATACCGGAAGAGCGCGTGCGTTATCACCTCTGTTGGGGCAGCATGAACACCCCGCACACGACGGACGTGCCTTTGCGCGACATCATCGACATCATCCTCAAGATCAACGCTCAGGCCTTCGCCATCGAAGCCGCAAACCCGCGTCATGAGCACGAATGGATGGTCTGGCAGGATATAAAGCTCCCGGAGGGAAAGATCCTCATTCCCGGCGTCGTCAGCCATCAAACCAATGTGGTTGAGCATCCCGAGCTGGTTGCTTGGCGCATCCGCAACTATGCCAGCGTTATCGGCCGCGAGAACGTGATCGCAGGCACAGATTGCGGATTTTCCCAAGGTTGGAACACGATCCGCGTTCATCCTGAAGTGCAGTGGGCGAAGCTCAGCGCGCTGGTTGAGGGCGCCGCCTTGGCCTCGCGCCAACTCTGGACTTGAAACATGCGCTCCGCCGCCCGCCTCACCTCCAAGCTTTAGCGATTGTCCGATGCTCGCCGCCGAAGAATTGCTGCTTGAAATCTCCGATTTCTGCCGGCGCTTTGGCATCGCCGAGAGCACATTCGGGCGGCGCGCCGTCAATGACGGCAAATTTGTCGGTCGCCTGAAGCACGGCGGGCGTGTCACCACCACCACGGTCGAGCGCGTGCGCTCGTTCATGGACGACACCGCAAACACAAATTTTTACGCCGCACAAAGCGTCGGCTTGTCGGGGCTCAACGGCGCTTTGCCGCACACAAGCCACTGGCCCCAACGATCCGCCCACGGAAAACAGAGCTTTCGCTTCTACGACAATCGCCAAAAATACTTGATGTTCGTCAACACCTGCTCCGAGAAGTGGGTGATTGCGCAACGTATCGCCCAGGAGTTGGACCTTATCCGCCCAACGCCGCCCGCAATCCGGCTGTTTGATGCTGGCGTCGGCGACGGCACGCTGCTCGCGCACGCGATGCGCTCGATGCATCGCCGCTTTGAGCATTACCCGTTTTATGTCGTTGGGAAAGAGATCAGCATCGAGGACGTGCGCCTCGCACTTGAGAAAGCGCCAGATCGCCTCTTCGAGCACCCTGCCACCGTGCTGGTGATGACCAATCTGCCCTATGCGGAAGCGCCATGGCTTACCCCGCGCGATCCCGTCACCGCCTCGCAACTCATATGGAAAGAGGTGGCGCTGCAGGGCGAAACCACGGCCGATTTCGAGTCTCAGATCGCGGCGCTTGGGCCTTTTCTCGCCGAGAATTGGCGCACCCGCACGCTGCCGGAAAGCGGCGGCCCGATTTACGAGCGGCCAGTCGTTCTCGTTCTCTATCGTGAGGATTGCCGCTTTCTGCTTGATCCAGTTCTGCCGCGCCGTGGCGCCGTGCATGCTAACTTTGACCTCGTCATCGCCTCGCAGCCGTATCGCGCCAGCGCATCAAACGAGTTCAAAGCCAAGCGCGTCCTTGCGCCGCTCGCGGAGGCTCTTGGGCCAGGCGGGCGTTTGCTGGGCATCCATTCCTGCGGCGGCGATCCGGGCATGGAAATCATCCAACGCGTATGGCCCGGCGAGCGCCCCTTCCACACCGATCGCGACAGCCTGCTTCGCGCGACGAGGTCCGCGCTCGGCCGCCGCGCACATGATTATTCCTTCCTGCGCAGCGCAGATGCAAAAGCAATCTTTCGGTATGATATGCACACGCTTCCCGGCGAAATCGGTCATGCGTCCGATCCCATCGGCACCTCGACTCTGCTCGCCGCCTGGAATGCCGCAACCTATGTCGCCCAAATCGACGATCAACGCCTCGCGGAAGTCATGAGCGGGCACGGTTATCTGTTGACGACCAAGGAAATTCTTCAAAAAAACGGCGGGCTTTGGTTCTTCGACGAAAGCTACGTTATTGCCCGCAAAAGAAACCCTTCCCGCACATGACGATCTCTCACCCCTCCAATCCGCGTTATTTTCTCACGCTTTCATGCCCCGATCGCATCGGCATCGTGGCTGACGTGGCCCGCTTTTACGTTGAGAACGGCTGCAACATCATCGATAGCGCCCAATATGGCGATCCCGACAATGGCCGCTTTTTTATGCGCACCGGCTTTGAGTCCACGCAGGGCGCAACGCTCACAAAGCTTCGTCAGGATTTTGAGGCAATCGCAGCGAAATACGCGATGAGTTTCAATTTCTACGATCAGGCGGAAAAAACAAGCACTGTCATCCTCGTCTCAAAAATCGGCCATTGTTTGAGCGATCTGCTCTATCGCGCCAGCATCGATGCGCTGCCAATCGAGATCAAAGCCGTCATTTCCAATCATCTCGATTTCAAGGACATGGTGGAGAGGTTTCACAACATCCCTTTTTCGCCACATTCCCGTCACGCCCCGAAACAAAACCGGCGCAAATGCAGCTTTTGGCCGAAACGCTCGATGACATCGGCGCCGAGCTTATCGTATTGGCCCGCTACATGCAGGTTCTCACGCCGGAGATTTGCGCAAATCATCCGGGGCGCATCATCAATATCCACCACTCCTTCTTGCCGAGTTTTGTCGGCGCGCGCCCGTATCATCGCGCCCATGAGCGCGGCGTGAAGCTGATCGGCGCCACGGCGCACTACGTGACCTCAGATCTCGATGAGGGCCCCATCATCGAGCAAGCGGTTGAGCGCGTGCATCACGATCAATCGGTATCCGATTTTGTCGCCGTCGGACGCGACATTGAATCGAATGTTCTCGCCCGCGCCGTGACCTGGCACGCCCAGCGCCGCGTGCTCCTCAACGGCAATCGCACAATTGTGTTCTGAAGTGGGGCTACGCCCACATGACGCATGCGCCATGTGGTGAGGTTTGTGGTTTACAGCGGCGGCCCCAAGGCGGGACGCTGACGCGGAAAACCGCAACAAAATTGGCGAGACGCGATATGAGCGAGCTCTCTTTATCAGCGCAGCATTCCTCAAGCGCGCGCGCGCAACCACAACATGATGGCGCGCAGCAGAGACTTTCGCTTCTACGACAACCGCCAGAAATACCTCATGTTCGTCAACACCTGCTCTGAAAAGTGGGTGGCGGCCGATCGCATCGCGCTTGAGCTTGACGCGATACGCCCGACGCCGCCCGCGATACGCGTGTTTGATGCGGGCGTCGGCGATGGCACGGTGCTCGCGCGTGTTATGCGCCAGATGCATCTGCGCTTCGAGAAGTATCCATTCCTGATCGTCGGCAAGGAGATCAGCCTTGAAGACGTAAGGCTCACACTCGAAAAAGCGCCAGATCGCCTGTTTGAACATCCCGCCACCGCGCTGGTGATGACGAACCTGCCCTACGCGGAGGCGCCATGGCTCATGCCCGTCGATCCTGTGAAAGCATCGCAACTTGTGTGGAAGGAGGTCGCGCTCACAGGATCCACGACTGCGGAATTTGAGCAGCAGATCACCGAACTTCAGCCATTTCTCGGCGAGAACTGGCGCGCGTCGACCAATCCGAAAACGGGCGCATCCGTTTACGAAAAGCCGGTCGTTCTTATCATTTATAGGCAAGATTGCCGCTTTTTGCTCGATCCGGTCCTACCCCGTCGCGGCGCCACGCGCGCTGATTATGATCTCGTCATCGCCTCACAGCCCTATCGCGCGCGCGCATCCACAAGCTTCAAGGCAAAACGCGTCATTGCACCGCTTGCCAAAGCGCTCGGCCCTGGCGGACGGCTGATTGGCATTCACTCCTGCGGCAATGATCCGGGCCTTGAAATCATCCAACGCATCTGGCCGGGCGAACGCCCCTTCATCACATCGCGCCATGACCTCCTCCGCGCGACCAAGAGCGTGCTCGGTGAAGATGCGCGGCGTTTCAACCTCTCGCCCGGCGCGGATTCAAAATCGTTCTTTCGCTATGACATGCACACCTTGCCGGGCGAGATCGAGACCACCGCTGCATCAATAGGGACATCAACCCTGCTCGCGGCTTGGAACGCTGCAACTTATGTCGCCCAGATTGAGGATGAAAGGCTCGCCGAGATCATGGCCGACGCTGACTACATCCACGCGACCAAAGACGTGCTCCAGCGCCATGGCGGCCTCTGGTTCAACGATGAGAGTTTTGTCATCACCCGCAAGGATGAGCGGCTTTAGCCGCGTATCGCCTCAAGCACCGCAGGCAAAGATCCCCTCATTGAGCGGCGCCATCACATGCACGCCGCCAACGCCGGGAATCTCGCGCAACTCCTTAGCCAAATCGATGCAAATGGCGCGCCCCTCGGCCTTCGGATCAGGCGCACGCTCCAATCTATCGATAATCCAATCCGGGATAACCGCGCCGTAAAGATTGTTCTTCATCCATCGCGCAGATTTCGCTGAAGCGATTGGCACAATGCCAATCAGCATTGGCGCGCGCACGTCATGTTCGGCCAGCCGCGCGAAATAGCGGCGCACCACGCCCGCATCCATGCAAAATTGCGTCTGAATGAATTGCGCGCCGGCATCGATCTTTCGGCTCAGCGCCGATGGTCGCCAATCATCGGGCGGATCGAACGGCATATCCGCCATGCCAATAAAGAACGGCGCCGCGCCGCTCACTTTGCGCCCATTGGGCAGCGCCCCTTCATCCCGAATGGATCGCGCCATCCGCGCGAGCGCTGCGGAATCCAGATCAAACACCGGCTTGGCGTCCGGCTGATCGCCCTGCCTTGGATCATCCCCCGTCAGAAAAAGGACGTTGGCGATATCAAGCGCTGCTGCGCCCACCAAGGCGCTTTTGCAAGGCGATCCGGTTTCGGTCGCGGCAAGTGAGTTGCAGGATCGGCTCGATCCCCGCGCGCTGAAGAATGATCGCCGCCGCCAAGGCGTCCATATGCGCGCGCGCCGATGCGCCGTCGGTGACATTCACGGCATGCGCCAGCCCTTTCAACGGCCCGGCTTTGTCCAGCAGGTCCGATGCGCGTGTTGAAAGCGGCGGCGTCACCTCCGCCGTGGCGACAAACTCACCCCGCTCAATCGCTTGCTGCAGGCGTGTTTTCAAGTGCGCCGCCCCTTAAACGCCCCGCGCATCTGTGCGCGGTTCATCTTCAGCATCATAGCCGGCACGCAGGCTTCGTTCAAACGCGCCCACCGCCCACGCCCGATCGCGCAGAAGAAACCCATCGATCTGCGGATCTGCATGCGCGCGCCGCCGCGCGCGGATGAACGGTGCGCTCCATAGCGGCGTTTCCACCAGCGTTTCATCCGCACCTTGCCGCAAATAGGTGAACTTTCCCAAAAGCGGCCCCCATTTGCGCGCCGCCGCAGCAGGATCGGCCGCCGCCCGCGCCTGGAGCAGTTTCGCGCCAATCTCCTGCGCGGCGAGGGGCACACAAAACCCAATACTCTCGCCCCGCGATTCATAGCGCAGCATCGCCGCGCGCGCGCTCTGACCGATCTTCGGCACGTCGCCAGGCAAAAACCAGCGCAGCACGCCCTGCTCCCACAAGCCTAGAGCATCGCCCAGCAGAACGTGCGCGCAGCGCGCGATCACATCCGCGATGCAGCCAATGGATACGCATGCACACCCGCATCGCCCCGGCATTCCTCCGCTTCTCTTGAAACAAATTATGCGGAAGACGCGCCCACGCTGAACCACAAAGCGCGCGCCGATGCAGTGGGGCGCGGCCCACATCGCAGCACGCGTTGACACCAATGCACACGCGGGCTCCAACTACGATCTCATCATCAAGGCACCACAAGGCGAAACACATGCATTCCAGCGCCATCAGCCGCTTTGCCAAAGCAACGCTCGCCACGCTCGCCGTCGTCGCGGCGGCGGCTTGCGCAACCGCGCCTCAAAGCGAGGACGCGCCACTCCGTATCGTCGGGCGCCCGGACGTTGTGGAGATGGGCCCCATATACTTCGCCGCGGCAGATCTCGCAGCGGACTATACGATCGCCTCCCCGGCGGCGTGCCCAATCTCTTCCGCGCAAATGACGGCGCCGCGCCGATGGGATCCAGCTATGATCCATGGCCCGGCCGCGCCGATCTCGCAGGCCAAGCCGAGACGCAGGCCCTGCGCGCCTCACTCGAGAACCCGAATTTGCGCATCATCATGACAGTGGTTGAGGGGCTGTATCGGATCGTCGCCCGCCGCTCATCGGGAATCGCAACGCTCTCGGATTTGCGCGGCAAGCGCGTTGCAGTGTTTGCCAACACATCTTCGGCGTACTTCGTTCATCGCATGCTGCAAAGCGTGGAAATGAGCGAGGATGACGTGATCCTCGTGCCCTTGCGCGCGCGTGAAATGGCCGATGCGATCATCGCCGGAACGGTCGACGCCATCGCCATTTGGGAGCCGGAGAGCGAGCGCGCTTTCCTGGCGCTCGGCGACGACGCCATCGCCTTTCAGGATTCAGCGGCCTATCGCGAGCTCTACAATCTCAACACAACCGCCGAAGCGCTCGCTGATCCCGTCAAACGGGCGCAGATCGTGCGCTTTGTCCGCGCCCTCATCGCCGCCTCCCGCGTGGCGGACGAGCAGCCTGAGCGTATCTGGCCGCTTGTGTCGGCCCACAGCGGCCACAGTATCGAGGCGATCGCCGCCGGCTGGTCTCACCATGCGTTCCCGGCATCGCTCGCGCCGGATTTGCTTGATGTCCTTGTCGAACAAGAGCAATGGCTCGCCGCCAGGTCAAACCGTCCCGCGCGCACGCGCGCGCAACTGGCGACGCTGATTGATGCAAGCGTGCTCGCTGAGGCGCGCGGCGAATAAAGAAGCGGCCCGCGGCATCTCAGCCGCGGGCCGCTCAACCTTCGCGTTACGCGAGGCGGCTAAAAGCGCATGCGCGCGCCGACGGCGTAGAAGCGGCCGATCCGATCATAGAAGGCCGAAGAGGCGTAGCTCGGCGCGGTGATCGCGTTCGGCGTCAGCGGCGGTTCGAGGTTGAATACGTTGTCTATCGCGCCATAGAGCTCGACATTCTCGCCCACCTTGATGCTGCCATTGAGGTCCAAATAGGTGCGGCTGGACACCTTATTGCTGTCGATATCCACGCCATCGACCCAAGTGACGTTGCGGACACCACCGTCAATGAAGCGCACCTGCGCGCCCAATGAGAAAAGCTCCGTCCGATAGCCGGCCGAAAGGCTCGCGCGCCATTCAGGCGCGCCGCCCGCCGGGCCAAGCGTGCCGGTTGATCCCACTTGGCCGGCATAATCGGTCGTCACCCCGTTATTGGAAATCGTGAGCTCCTCGATATGCGTCAGCAGCGCGCGCAGATCGACCGAGCCCCCGCCCAGCGAGAAGCTGTAGGCCGCCTCGACATCAAAGCCAGAGGTCGTGGCTTCCGCGGCGTTGATCAATGTGGCTTCCACGCGCGTGATGACATCGCCGCTGAAGGTGATCGCCGAGCACAGATCGGTCTGATTCCGCACAAGACAGCCATCGACGATCTGCTGGCCCGTAAGCGACGAGATCGCGTCCTCGATCTCAAACGAGTAGTAATCGAACGATACCCGCAAACCAGGCAACCACGAAGGCTGATAGATCGCCCCGGCGGTGAACGCATCGCCAATCTCAGGGCGGAGCGCAGGATTGCCGCCGGTCATTTGCGGTGTGCTGAGCGCGACATTGGTGATCGGGTTGGTGATCGTGTTGATGAATTGGTTTTGCCCGGAGAACAGCTCATTGAGGTTCGCTGCGCGAATATCGCGCGAAAGCGTGGCGCGGAAACGCAAATCATCGAACGGCACATAATTGAACCCGAGCTTCCAGGTCTCGACGCTGCCGCTCGTTGAATAATCGGTAAAACGCGCGGCCGCATTCACTTCCAGCAATTGCGCCAACGGCGCGCCGTCCAGCAGCGGGACAACGCCTTCGATAAAGAATTCCGTCACATCAAGCGAACCGGCGACAGCTTGCGGGTTCACGGTTTTCCAGCGTGACCGCTGTGACACCTCGTCATTGGTCGCGCGAACGGATTCTTCGCGATATTCCGCGCCAAACGCGATCGAGACAGGCCCCGCCCAGGTGCTGAAGGGGCGCCCTTCAACGCTGGCTGCATAGACCGTCTGCTCTTGCTCTGAATCCATCCACGCCGTGCCGCCGATATAGTCGAGCGCCGCCTGGCTCATCGAGCCCTCGCCGAACAGATTGATCGGAACGCAATCGCGAATATCGCGATACGGATCCTGCGCTTCTGTCGGGTTCGGGTTGCTGAGCAGCGCCCGGCAAATCGGCTGCCCCGTCGCCGGATTGATCACTGCATCGATGCCGTAAGCCCAGCGATCGAGGTTACGGTTGTTGCCGTCCTCGCGATAATAGGTGTTGCGGCTGTGCTGAACGTAGGCGTTCCAGCTCCACCCTTCCGAAATCGCACCTTCCGCACCGACGGCGAAGCGTTGAACTTCGTTGTCGATATCGTTGGTGAACATCCCCTCTTCGCCGCCGATGCGGCCGATGCGGAAGCTGGTGAGGCTATTTGCATCCATGATCGCCGCGATTTGTTGCGGCAAGTACGCGTTAGCGCGGTTGATCACGATATTGCCGTTGTCGGTGGAGGTCGTTCCATCCGAGAAAATATCTGCGCGCGCCCAAAGCACGTCCGCGTAGAGGCTCAGATTATTGCTCACCTCGAACGTCGCGCGGCCATAGGCGGACATACGCTCGATGGACGGGCCAATATTGGACGTCGCCGAAAGCGATGCGCCATCGCCGCCCGTCATGTAGGTATTGCCGATATTCGTCCCCATAGCGAACGGCAGCACCGTTCCGCCTGGGCCAAACTGGATATTGCGCAGCGCCGCATTGTTGTTGATCGCCGTCACGCCGCCATAAGTCATCTGCGAGAAACGCGCGTTCGCCGAGGTGAGCTGGCGGGGCGCGCCGGGCGTGCCCGGATAGGCGGGGTTGGTCAGCACGGCGTAATCGCCGCGCGCCCAATCGCGCGAGTCCTGCCAGAGTTGGCCGTTATTTCGATAGAAATCGGCCGAACCGACAATATGCAGCCGCCCATCCATGAAGCCGCGCCCGCCCGTCAGCGAAGCGCCGGAGGTTTCCATATCGCCCCAATCTGAGATGCCGTACTGGACATCGCCCTTCAGGCCCTCAAACCGATGATTGAGAAAAATGTTCACGACGCCCGAGACAGCGTCCGAGCCATAAGCCGCAGAGGCGCCGCCCGTCACCATTTCCACCCGGCTGATCAGCCCAACAGGAAGAACGTTGATATCAACCCCGCCTGTCGGATCCGTCGCGGCAAAGCGGCGGCCATCAACAAGCAGCAGCGTGCGGTTTGGGCCAAGGGCGCGCAGATCAAGATTGCTGGCGCCAACGGGCTGGCTCGATTGCCCGGTGTTCTGCACCGGCTTAAGCGCGGGAATATCATACATCACATCGGCAAGATTGCGCACCGCGCGCTGTTCAAGCTCACCTTCGCCGAGTGTCGTCACTGGCGTGGGCGCGCTGAATCCGGTGATGCGCGTGCCGGTAACAACGATCTCGCCGTCGCTTTCCTGAGCGCTCGCCAGCGCGGGTGTGAGAAGTGCAAATGCGCCCGCCAGAATCGCAACCACGCTGCTGGTGCACAGCGCCCGGTGGGCAGCCGCCCCACCGAAACCCTGCATGGCGCGCGCGCCCAATTCTTGAGCTTGCCAACCCTGGCCGTTGTTCATCGCATTCCTCCCAATGGTCATATTGCTGACCTTTTGGGTAGGTGTCCCTACGTCGGACCCAAAAATCCAATGCTTTCTCTCCCCCTTTTTGATCGCGATCCGGCATCGGTAATTGATTTTGCACGCATTAGGGGAATATCGCGATTGCCTCCCCCCTCCTCGCCAATATATCAGCAAGGCTAACAAGCGCCGGTCGATACGGGCCGCGCGCCGCACGGGAGGGAAACGTGCCGCCAACCAGCCCCATTTTGCCAACAACACTTGTGGGATCATACCCACAGCCCGATTGGTTGATTGATCGCGAAAATCTGGCTGGGCGCTTTCCGCCGCGCGTGAAAATGCGCGAGCTCTGGCGCGTGGCGCCCGCGCACCTCGAACAAGCGCAGGATGACGCCACCTTGCTCGCGATCCGCGATCAGGAGCGCGCGGGCATTGATATCATCAGCGACGGCGAAATGCGCCGCGAAAGCTATTCAAACCGCTTCGCCACAGCGCTTGAAGGCGTCGATCTTGATCGCGTCGGCGAAGCGCTTGACCGCAGCGGCCACCCAAATCCGGTTCCGCTTGTGACCGGAAAAATTCGCCGCAAGCATTCGGTACAGGTGCGCGATGTTGAGTTTTTGCGCGCCAACACCGATCGGCCCATCAAGATCACGGTGCCTGGCCCCTTCACCATGTCGCAACAGGCGCAAAACGATTTCTATTCTGATCCGGCCTTGATGGCGTTGGATTACGCCGCCGCCGTCAATGCTGAAATCAAGGATCTCTTCAACGCCGGCGCCGATGTCGTGCAAATCGACGAGCCTTATATGCAGGCGCGCCCAGAGCCTGCGATGGCTTACGGGTTGGACGCCCTCAATCGCGCTTTTGAAGGCGTCACGGGCGTGACCGCCGTGCACATCTGCTTTGGCTATGCGCACATCATTCACGAGCGCCCCTCGGGCTATTCGTTCCTCACGCAGCTGAAAAATTCGCCTGTGCAGCAAGTCTCTATCGAGACGGCCCAATCCAATCTCGATACCGTGGTGCTCAAGGATCTGCCGGGAAAACACATCATGCTCGGCGTGCTTGATCTTTCGACGCATGACATCGAAACGCCGGAGATCGTCGCCCAGCGCATTCGCCGCGCGTTCGCCCATGTCGATCCGGCCGCCATCATCGTCGCGCCCGATTGCGGCATGAAATATTTGCCGCGCGAGGTTGCGTTCGCAAAAATGCAGGCAATGGCGGCGGGCGCCGAGATCGTGCGCAAAGAACTCTAGGCATGGCCGAACCTGAAACCGCCCCGCCCGTGCTCGCAGAGGGTATGGACGCCTATGTCGCGCTGTTTACGGCGGCGCGGCCCGCAGGCGGGCCATCAGCGGCGCGGCTCGCCGGCGATCTGGCCGCGCGCGGATTTTCCTGGCCCTGCCCGGCCGGCATGTCGATCACGACCAGCTTTATTGTTGGCGATGACCACGAAATGGCGGTGCGCATCTATCATCCGGGCCGCGATCAAACGCGCGCCGCGCTGTGCTATTATCACGGCGGCGGCTTCTCGATGGGCAGCATCGAAACCTATGACGGGCTCGCCACCGCGCTCTCAGAGATGACAGGCGCTGTCGTGGTCAGCGTCCAATATCGCCGCCTGCCCGAGAGCAGCGCCAGGGCCGCGCAGGAAGATTGCTACCGCGCCCTGTGCTGGCTCGCCCAACACGCAGGTATTCTCGGCGTCGATCCGCTGCGCATCGGCGTCGCCGGCGATAGCGCCGGCGCCATGCTCGCGGTGACGACGGCGCTCGCCGCGCGCGATCGCGGCGGCCCCGCGCTCTGCTGCCAAGCGCTGCTCTATGGCGTTTTTAGTCTCGAGCGTGAGCGCCCCGCCTATCGAACGGCCAAAGATCCCGTGCTCACTATCGATAAGGTGCAAGGCTTCATCGATCTTTACACCGCATCGGCCAAGGCCACCCCCGCCCGCTTATCCGGCGCCGCTCGATACGCCCGATCTTTCCGGGTTGCCGCCCGCCGTGCTTATCGCCGCCGAATACGACCCGTTGCTTGACGAGGCCGAGGCGTTCGCGAAGCGGTTGAACGCTGCGGGCATTGGCGTCCAATTCCGCACTGCGGCGCGCATGATCCACGGCTTTGGCCGCGGTGTCGGGGTTTCGCCCGCCGCGCAGCGGGAATTGCGCGCCTTCTCTGACGCGCTCGCGCCTCACCTTTTGCCGAAACAAGGATAAAGCGATGAACAAGGATGCCCCTGCTTTCCAGCGCGGCCGCGAAATTCGCGGTGAAATGTTCGGCCCCGCCAGCGTCGAGCGTCTCGATGAAGCCGATGATTTTCAGCGGCCGATCCAGGAATTTGTCACTCAAGCATGCTTTGGCGAGGTGTGGGGCCGCCCGCACTTGTCACGCGCAACGCGCAGCATGATCACCATCGCCATGATGGTGGGCATGAGCCGGCCGGTGGAATTGCAGCGCCACGTAAAGGGCGCGATCGCCAACGGCGTCACCAAGGAGCAAATCCGCGAAGTTCTGCTTCACGCAACGGTATACGCAGGCGTTCCGGCCGGATCAGATAGTTGGGCGCAAGCAACAGCGGCGCTCAAGGAAATTGGCGCCTACGATTGAAAAACCGCTACGCTCATTCTTCCCTGGGCCGCTGGACGCCCGGCAGCGTTCCTTCCGCGTCCCATTGCGCAGCGGGCGCAGGCGCGCCCGCATCATCCAAAGTATCCAACTGGCGCAGCACTTTGATCATCAGCTCGCGGTAGAGCGCGCGCTCGCCGTCGCTGAAAGACTGCATGACCTCCGCCTCAAGGCGCGCGCCTTCGGCAATGCACGCATCCAGCACTTCGCGGCCGCGCGCGGTGAGCTCCACGGTGAGCACGCGCTTATTTCCTGCCGCGACATGGCGGCGCGTCAGCTTCTTGCGCTCAAGCAGGACGACCTGCTTGATCATCGTTTGCGGCTTCACATTATAGATGCGCCCCAAATCGGCCGATGAAAGCAGATCCTGATTGCTCAAAGTCGTCAGGATACGAAACTGCATCGCCGTGACGCCGAGCGGCTGGAGCGCGCTTTCAAGCCGCACATAGGCGGCGTATTGCACATCCTTGATCAAGCTCAGCATGCGGCCCGGCTGCGGCGCTTTGGATTTTTGCGGCATTGCTTCGGCTCCAATCGGCAAAGCATACCGCGCGCCTCGCCACACGCCAAGGCGGCCTTACCCCGCCTCAGGCGCGTTCAAATTCGGGACATTCAGCTGGGCGCCGCCCTCCAACAATTTTTTCCAATCGCCGATGCGTGCAAAGCCAGCGCTGCCCCGCTTCATCCCAACGGTAGCGCTCGGTCGCCCGGCTGATGCGCGAAGGCGCTTCGCTGGGCCGCGGCGGCGCGCCGTCGGCGGCGTAAAGCAGCATGTACCAGGTCGCGGTTGCGCCGCCTGCATCATCGAACTCCGCGCGAAAATTGGTGAAGGCATGAACAGCCGTTCGCGCGCCGCGATCCTCGCGCCAGCTATAGAATCGCTGAATCGCCTCGCGCCCCTCAAGCCGCAGCCGGCCCGATTCGTACACGCCATCCGCGCTATAGAATTCAGACGCGCGCCGCCCCCAATCGGTGTCAACATCATGCCAGAAATCAGCGAGCCCTTGCTGCAGCTCCGCCGTCGCCAGCGCGCGCTCGCTTCTGTTCATCTCACTTCCTTTCCGCATCCCACGCTCCGCGTTCTAGAAGAAAAACAGCTTCAGCCCCGCGTCACTCATCGCGCGGCGCACCGCCGGATCGGGGGCCAAGGCCTCAAATGTGTTGAGCGCGCCCTGGTAATCGTTGGCGCTCTCGTGCCCGACGAAAGGCGCATCGCTGCCCCACAACAAGCGCTCCGGCCCCGCATGCTCGAACAAAACTTGCGCACAGGCGCGCGCCGCATCCGCGCCAATCCGGTACGCCGCCGAAAGCTTCACCCAGGTGCGTCCATTCCCGATGGCGCGAAATATCGCGTCATAGCCTGGACTCTCTGGCCCTTTGTCTTTCTCCGGGCCGCCGAAATGATCGATCACCACACGCACGCCGCTCGGCTCCAGCGCGCCAAGCGCTTCAGGCATCTGATCCGCACGCGCCAGCAATTGGACATGTAAGCCACTGTCTGCGAGGCGGTTGAGCATTTTCTGATACTCATAGCCCCGCAAATCAGGCAGCGCCGGCAGACGCCGCAACGCAAAGCGCACGCCCACCACGCCAGCATCGGCCCAACGCTGAAACTCACGCAAGCTGACGCTCGGATCCGCGATCACCGTGGCGCGCAGCCGCTTATGCGCGGCGAGCGCCGCCAGCGTGTAATCGTTGTAGCCGCCATAAAGCGTCGCCGCCGAGATCACCCCAAACGAAACGCCATGACGATCAAGATCGGCCACAAACGCTTCGGCGCTATACTCATAGTCCGGATGCGTCCACGCCACCTGCGCCAGCGGCATGCGGTGGGTGAAGACATGCGCATGGCAATCCACGATCGGCGCGGCGGCGCTGCTTGCGCTAGGCATGCGCGGGCCGATCAAACGCCTGCGGCTTATCCCGCGTTATAAAGAACAGCAGCAGCACGCAAAGCCCCGCGCTGGCGAGCGGAATTGAGAACAGCAAGAACATGTTGAGCGCCGGCAATTGCTGGCTGATGGCGATCGCGCGCCCAGAATCGGCGCCACGATTGAGGCGGTGCGCCCCGCGCCATACGCCCAGCCTACGCCCGTCGCGCGCTGCGCCGAGGGATAGAGGTTCGAGGCCAGCGTTGCGAGCCCCGCCTGCCCGCCCGATTGGAACGCATTCATAATCGCCAGGAAGATAAAGAACGGGACCATCATCGACACGGTGAACCCCATCGCCGCGACAGAAATCGCAGCGAGGAAAAACGCCGCCGGCACCACCTTGCGGAAGCCCCAGCGATCGATCGCCATGCCAATCAAGATATTGCCGACAATGCTCGTCGCCGTGCCAATCGCCGTGGCGAGGCCGACCTGCCGCCAATCCATACCCACAACATCAAGGAAGATCGTCGTCTTCCATGTGCCGGCGCTGATATAGATAAACGAGGACATGAACGCGAGCCAGATGAAGATGGTGCTGATCATGCGCCCTTCGCCGAAGAGCCCTTGAACAAAGCCAGGGTTGCCGGCGGCTCGTCCCTGATCTGCGTTGGCCGGGGCCGCCGGGGCTTGAACGACAATATCCTCCCCGCCGCGATTCATCCGGCGCACGATCAGCGGAATGCGCGGATCGCCTGGGCGGCGCGCCACCAGATAGCGCAGCGTGTCTGTCAGATAGAACGCCATGACCGGCAGCATGATAACGGGCAAGAGCACGCCAAGCCAAAATCCTGCGCGCCACCCATAGGGCTCAAGCAGGAAGGCCTGCATCGCCGCGCCAATCAACGCACCCGCCAGCGCGCCCGAAACAACGATCGTGCCGAACGTCGCGCGATAGCGCTTGGGCGCGTTCTCCGTCACGATCGACAAGAGGATCGGCACAACAGCGCTTGCAAACATGCCGGCGACAAGGCGGCACGCCATGAATGTCGGGATGTTTGGCGCAAAAAGGATCGCAACGCAGCTCAGCGCGATCACCGAAAACGCGATCAGCAAGAGCTTGGGCCGGCCGAACCGATCAGCCAAAGGCGTGATGAAATACGCCCCCAGCACCATGCCGATCTGCTGCGCGACGAGGATCGGCGTCAGGTCCGTCCGCGACACGCCGAAATCATTCGCCAGATCGGGCAGCACCCAACCAACGACATACAATTCATAGCCGTCGATCATCATCAGCGTGGTGCACAGCGCCAAGATGAGGATGTGGAACCGGTTTAGCTTGAGGTCGTCAACAAACGTGTTGACGTCCACCGATCTCGGTCCGGCCATAAACTTCCTCCCCGCGGCGGCTAAAGCGCCTTGTCATTATATAAGCTAGTCTTATGGTATCAGTGGGCATGTCAGCGTCGGTGTCAACTGGTTGGCGATGCGCGGCGGCGCAAAGGCAATTGCGCGAGGCTCATGGAGTTTGAGCGTGTTCAACACTGCGATGCGGCAAAAACTCGACGCCGGCGAGGTCGCGTTCGGCACATTCTTCAAGGTTGGCGCGCCCAGCCTCGTCGAACTGATCGGGCGCTCGGGCTTTGATTTCATCATTATCGACGCGGAGCATTCCACCTTCACACACGCGGAAATTGAGAATGTCATCCGCACCGCGGAACTTGTCGGCATGAGCACCATGGTGCGCACCCCCGACGCGAGCGAAGCCAACATCCTGCACGCCCTCGATAGCGGCGCGAGCGGCGTGCAAGTACCCGCCCTTCGCACCGCAGAGGACGTGAAAGAGGTAATCCAGCGCGCGCGCTACCATCCCGTGGGCGAGCGCGGCTGGGCGCGCGCATGCCGGGCCGCTGATTATGGCTTCCCTTCCGCCAAAGGCTATGTGGACCACGCCAACCGCTACACGACGATAAGCGTGCATGTCGAAAACGCCGCCATGGTCGAAGCGCGATCGAGGAGGTCTGCGCGCTTGAGGCGCTTGACGTCCTCTTCATCGGCGCTGGCGATCTCAGCCAATCACTCGGCCACCCAGGCGAAACCGATCATCCAGAGGTGCTCGCCGCGATCGAGCGTGCGGTTGATGTGGCGATCTCGCGCGGCAAACATGTCGGCGCTGTCGCCAGCAACACCAAGGACGTTGAAAATTTCGTCGCGCGCGGCATGCGCTACATCGCCTGGCAATCGGATATGACAATCTACAAAAATGCGCTTCGATCGGTGGTGCAGGGCTTTGCCCCTACCGGCGTACTTAGAAACGAGGAGGAAGCCATGAAGCGCCCGCTCGGCGGCAAAGGCCAACAATTGGCCAAGGTCGCGCCCATGCTCAATCACTACACGCAGACGCTGCTTTACGATGAGGTGTGGGAGCGGCCAGGCCTTTCCAAACGTGACCGCAGCCTCATCACCATCGCGGCGCTGATCGCCATGTACCGGCCAGAACAAATCCCAGGCCATATGCAGACAGGGCTCGAAAATGGGCTCACGCGCGAAGAGCTCGGCGAAATGATCACGCATCTTGCCTTCTATGCGTCCTGGCCCAACGCCGTCAGCGCCGCGCGCTGCCTGCTCAACCTCGTCAACGAACTGGATGGAAAAGAAGAAGAAGGCGCCGGATAAGCCGGCGCCTTCCGCATATCAGCCCTTTGGCTTTGCCTGCTTCGCCAACGGATCTTCCGCCACCACCGCCAAGCCGCCGCCGCGATCAGAACGCACGTTCACAAACGTGCCCGCGTCTTTGCTGCGCGCGCCATAGGATTTGACGACGGGCACGTCCTTCAGCGCTATTTCCTTCATGCGCGGCTTTCGCGCCAGCGCCGCTTCGATAGCCGGCGCAAGATCGCGCGCTTTCTTCTCAAGCCGCGCTTCCTCGCCTTCTTTTAAACGCGGCATCACCTCTTTCGCGAACAAGCTCAGCGACTCGCAGATGTGCTCATGCGAGGAATTTCCCGTCTGTTGCACGAAGATAATCTGATCGACACCGACATCCGCATACGCCTTGCAATGCGCATAGACCTGCTCTGGCGTGCCAATGCCGCCCGCGCCGTGATTGTTCTCGATCGCGCTCGCTGCGGGCAGAAAGTTTTCCCAAACTTTGGAATCGCCCGGCACATGCGACCCGAACGACGCAAAATGCCCAAGTGAATAGCCAAAGAATTTGAACCCTTCTTCGCCGCGCTTAATCGCTTCTTCCGCATCGTGATTGACCGAAAGCGCCGTCACGATCGCGAAATTGGCGTTCACCGAATGGCCAACCGGCACGCAGCGATCGGAGCGGATGATGTCGTAATATTCCTCAACCCACTTGCCCGCCTGCTCGGGCGCGGCAAAACCGAACACCAAGGCCCCCCATCCCATTTTCGGCGGCGCGCAAAATCGTGTCGCGGCGCGAGCACGCCACCCAAAGCGGCGGATGCGGCCGCTGCAGCGGCTTGGGCACAAGATTGCGCGGCGGCATCGAAAAATGCTGGCCCGAGAAGCCCGGATAGGGGTGCATCGTCATCATGTTTGCGCATTGCTCTGTCGCCTCGCGCCACATATCTTTTTTGAAATCCGGCTCGACGCCGAAGCCCTCAAGCTCCATCGCCGTTCCGCTTTCGCCCGTGCCCCATTCCACGCGCCCGCCCGACAGAAGATCGAGCGTCGCCAGGCGCTCAGCCACGCGTGCGGGATGGTTGATCTTTGGCGGCATCACGCAAATGCCATGGCCAAGCCGCATGCGCTTGGTGCGCTGGCTCAAGGCCTTCAAAAACACCTCCGGCGCGGAAGAGTGAGAATACTCCTCCAGAAAATGGTGCTCGACCACCCAGGCGTAATCAAAGCCCAATCGGTCGGCGAGTTCGAGTTCATCAAGCGCCGTGTGCAACACGCGCTGATCGCGCTCCGGCGAAATTGGGCCTGGCGCCTGATGTTCGTAGAAAAGGCCAAACTGCATGTCGTTTCCTCGTTTGCGCGCGCCCGCCCGCCGAGCTGAGCCCGCGCGGCGCTCGGCTTGCCCGCTCCGTTGCGCTCGGTCGTTGGCGTCAACTCCAATAACAGCCAAGCTTATATATTTGACGGTGCCACGCGGGGTAAAGCTTGTAAAGGCGCGCTTTTGTGATTTATCAACTAAATAGCTAGCCCATTCATCATCGCCAAGCTTATATTATCCTCGGCGCGTGCGCACGCGCATCGCGAGAGGATGCTCGTCCATGGCCGCCACGATGGAAGTCGACACCTTCCTTGACGGGCTCAAATTCGGCCGCGTCCATCTGCGCATCGTTCTGATCGCCACGCTGACCATGATGGTCGATGGCTTTGATCTTCAGGTCTTGGGCTGGGTTCTGCCCAGCGTCGCCGCGGATATGGGGGTGGAGCGCACAGCACTCACGCCCGCCCTGATGAGCCAGCAGCTCGGCATGCTGATCGGCGCCTATATCGTGACCCCGCTCAGCGATCGCTTCGGGCGGCGGCGGCTGCTTTTGATCTGCCTTGGGCTTGTCATCGTCAGTTCGTTCGCCACCATCTTCACGAACTCAGTGCTCACGCTTGCGAGCTGCCGCTTCGTGACGGGCATATTCGCAAGCTCCATGATCGCGGTTCTTGTCTCGCTCACCACCGAAGCCGCGCCAAAGCGCCTGCGATCAACGCTCACCACGATCGTGCTCGCCGGCGCGATGTTTGGCGCGCTGCTCGGGGCGGGCATGCAGGCGTTCTTGCTCGAGCCGCTCGGCTGGCGCGGCGCATTCTGGATCGCAACGCTTTTGCCGCTGGCGATGCTGCCCATCGTCTTTTTCGGCCTGCCTGAATCGCTGCGCTTTCTGGCCAATAAGGAGCCAAACAGCGCAAAAACAGCTGCACTCATTCGCCAGCTTCAGCCACCCGGCGCCGCGCCAATCGCGCTTTTGCCACCCCAGGCTTCCGGCAAAGGCGCCGGCGCCGGCGGGCTGTTCTCCGGCAGCCTCGGCGTCACAACGTTCCTGCTTTGGCTCGCCTTCATTTGCAGCTTCATCTACATCAGCGGCGGCGTTTGGAAGACAACCGTTTTCCGCGACATCGTCGAATTGCCCTGGAAACAAGTCGCCGTCACCACCGCCATCGGCACCGCAGCGGGGGCCATCGGCATGATCATCGTCGGCGCGGGGATCGATCGATTCGGTTTTCGTGCTGTCGTGCCGGCCTTCTTCCTCATTGCGGCCGTCGCCACCGCGCTCGTCGGGCTCACGGCCCCGAGCATGTGGATGTTCGCCGCGCTTGGCGTCATGGGCGCTTTTCAGCATGCCGCCCATGCCGGGCTCGCCTCGTTGGCCTCAGTGCTTTACCCAACCAGCATCCGCGCGACAGGCGTCGGCTGGGCGTATGGCGCGGGGCGCGCTGCATCCATTGCCGGGCCTTTGCTCGGCGCGGGCGTGCTGGAATATAATCATTCCGCAGAGGGCTTTTTTGATTTTTGGCCCTGCCGCTCGTGCTCGCTGCGATCATCGTGTTTGTGCTGACAAGCAAAATGCCGCGATAAAACTCGCTGCAAAAGGCCGGCTAATCGCCGCCGCGCGCACGCGGCGTGCTGCGCGCCGACGCAATCATTCTGAGCATGAATTCACTATACATCGCCAATTCGCCATCAGTGAACTCGCTGAACAATTCCTTCTCCACCGCCGCCGCGACCTGTGCGCAGCTTTTCAGCAGCGCCTCGCCTTCAGCCGTGAGCTCCATCTCCAGCACGCGCTTGTTGGCTTCGCTCACATGGCGTTTGATAAGCGCGCGCGCTTCCAGCGCAGCGATCTGCTTGAACATTGTCTGTGGGCGCACATCGAAAATTCGCGCGAGCTCCGCCGACGAGACGTAGCGTTTCCTCTGAATAGCCGCCAGCACGCGATACTGCACGGCGGACACGCCAAGATGTTGCAGCGCCCCTTCCAGCCGCACGAAGGTTCGATACTGCACCTGCTTCATGAGAGAGAGCGTGCGGCCTCTCGTGTAATCGCGCGTTGCGCGCCTGGTCTTCGGTCCCCGCTTGGCCATCGCGGTTAGCGCCCCTTTTTGCTTCGGCCGCGCCTTAGGGAACCACATGTCCCATCAGGCGCGCGATCAGATTACGCTGCATTTGCGAGCTGCCTGCCGCAATCGTCGCGCTTCGGCAATCACGATAATGCCGCTGCATGTCATATTCCATGCTATATCCATAAGCGCCCATAATCTGCATGCCTTGGCTGGCCACTTTGACGTAGGTTTCCGAGGTGAAAAGCTTGGCCATGGTGATTTCGCGCAGCGCGTCCTCTCCGGCGGCGAGCTTTTCCGCCGCCATCATCGTCAGCGCGCGCCCGGCTTCCACCTCCGTCGCCATGTCGGCGAGCATGTGCGCGATCGCCTGATTTGAGCCAATAGTGCGGTCAAACTGCCGCCGTTCCCCCGCATAGGCTGAGGCCATATCAACCACCGCGCGCGACGCGCCCGTATTGCTCGCGCAAGAAACGATCTCGCTCGATCTGAAGGCCCGACATCGCGCAATCCCAGCCCTGGTTGAGCCCGCCGATGATGCGGCTATCATCCACATACACGTCCTTTAGGAAAACCTCGTACGTGCCAGTGGCGCGCCGGCCCAGCATGTCGCAGCGGCGCAGCTCAACGCCCTCGGCGTCATTCTCCACCAGCATAAGCGAGAGCCCTTTTCGATAGGGCGCTTCCCGATCCGTGCGCAGATAGATGTTCAGCAGCGTGTTGTCGGCGCCGGCGCCGGTGCACCAGAGCTTTTGGCCGTTAATGCGCCACCCCGCGCCATCGCGCACAGCGTGCGTTTGAATTGCGCCCACATCAGATCCAGCGCCCGGCTCGGACATCGAAATCGCCATGCGCAGCTCGCCAGCCATCAGCTTGGGCAGCCATGCCCGCCGCTGCGCGGGAGAGCCTTTACGGGCGATATTGAGGCCACAGAACACATTGCCGGCAAAGGCCATGAACAAATCCGGCGAGGCGTAGGAAATCTCTTCCCCCACGATCAGCAGATCAGCCACGGATCCGCCAAGGCCGCCGTCTTCCTCCGGGAAGGCGAGCGCGAGCAGGCCGGCCTCAGCCCAGGCGCGATGCAGATCGTAGGGATAGAGGCGCCGTTCATCCAACTCGCGCACCACGTCCGGCGGCGCATGGCGCCGCATCAATTTGCGCGCGCTATCTTGCAATTGAGTTTGATCGTCCGTCAGCCGCATGCACCGGCAATATCAACCAAGCTGATGATGGGCAAGCCGCGCCCAGCGGGCGGCTGGCCAGCTTCTTGTTTTTCTTAAAGTCCATCTTTATGACCTTTTATGGAAAAAAGCCGGACCGCGACATGCGCCACACTTGGACTGAAGAACAAAACCTCCTTCGCGAGTCGCTCGGCCGGGCCTTTGCCGCCCCTGCGCCCCACGAAGACGCACGCTGGCGCCAGTTCGCCGATCTCGGCCTGCTTGGGCTTTCCTTCGAGGAAACCCATGGCGGCAGCAATGCCGGCCCGCTCGAAACCGCGATCGTGGCCGAGGCGCTGGGCCGCGGGCTGATTGAGTCCAATTATATTCCGGGCATCGTGCTCGCCGCCGGGCTCGTGCGCCTCGCCGGCGATGCGGCGCAGAAAGCCGAGCACTTGCCCAAGATCGCCGAAGGCCGTCAGCGCCTCGCTTTCGCCTTTAGCGAAACCGCCTCTCGCTTCAATCCCGCCTACGTCACCTTGGCCGCAGCCGATGGCGCGGGCGGCTTTGTGCTCAGCGGGCGCAAAATCGTGGTCTATGGCGCGCCGCAAGCGGATTTCCTGATCGTCAGCGCCCGCACGGCGGGCGACGCCGCCGATGCGGCCGGCATTTCGTTGTTCATTTTGCCCGCTGGCGCGGAAGGAATTTCAAAGCGCATCTACAACACTATGGACGGCCAATCCGCCGCCGACATCACGTTCAACGCCGTCCGCGCGCCTGCCGAAGCCTTGCTTGGCCCGCGCGATGGCGCGCTTGGCTTCATCGAACGCGCGCTGGATGAGGCAAGCGTTGCGCTGTGCGCCGATCTCGTCGGCGCGATGGAAGCGCTCAATGCGCGTTGCGTCGCCCATTGCCAAACGCGGGAAGCCTTCGGCAAAACCCTCGCGCATTTCCAAGTGCTGCGCCATCGCCTTGTGGATATGCGCATTGCATACGAACAGGCGGCGGCGCTTGTCGTGAAGGCGAGCCGCGCGCTCGACGGCCCGCCGCGCGAACGCGCGAAGCTTGCATCAGCTTGCAAGACCCAGGTTTGCACCGAATCCAGCTTTGTCGCCAAAGCCGCGGTGCAAATCCACGGCGCCATGGGCATCACCGAAGAGTGCGATATAGGCCAATATTTCAAGCGCATCACGCTGGCCCAATCGATGTTTGGCTCATCCGATCACCACTTGCGCCGCTATCTCCGCCACGCAGCAGAGGCATTCGCCCATGAACCTTGATGCGATGGATCTCACCACCGATGAGATCGCCTTCCGCGACAAAGTCCGGCGCTTTTATGAGGACAACCTCACCCCCGAGATGCGCCGCGCCGCCTATGTGACATGCTGGGCGTTTTCCGAATTTGAGTATGCGCGCCAGTGGCAGAAAATTTTGCACGCGCATGGCTGGGGCGCGCCCAATTGGCCGGTTGAGCATGGCGGCGCGGGCTTTACGGCGCGTGAAAGGATCATTTGGGAAATAGAAACCGCGCGCGCGCACCCGCCGGGCATCAACCGCATGGGCCAGAATTTCGCCGCCCCTTGCATCATGCGCTTTGGCGATGACGCACAGAAGAAACAGTTTCTGCCGCCGATCCTCAGCGGCGATCATTGGTGGGCGCAGGGCTTTTCCGAACCCGGCGCGGGCTCTGACCTTTCCGCGATCAAGCTTTCCGCGCGCGCCGATGGCGATGATTACATCGTCAACGGCTCGAAAACCTGGACCACATCGGCGCACTTTGCGACGCATATTTTCTTGCTCGCGCGCACGGCGATTGAGGAAGATAAGCGCAAGGGGCTCACGGTTTTGCTGGTCGATATGGATAGCCCCGGCATCCTTGTGCGGCCGATCATCAATATCGCGGGCGAGCACGATTTTAACGAGGTGTTCTTTACCGACGTGCGCGTGCCCCGCGCGCGCCGGCTGGGCGATGAGAACGACGGCTGGCGCATCGCCATGCATCTTCTCACCTTCGAGCACGGCGCAGGCACCGCGCGCATCGGCTTTGAGCTGCGCCGGCGCGCGGCCTCGATCCGCGCCATCGCCCACGCCGAGAGCGACGGCCATGGCGCGCGCCTGATCGACGATCCAGATTTTTCCCGCAAGCTTGGCCTGCTGGAAATCAGCGTCGAAGCCGCCAACGCCGTGGCCGAGGCGCTTGTGCTTGGCGCCGCGGCGGGCGCAGCGCCGGGGCCTGAGCACACCCTGCTCAACATCCGCAACCGCGAGATCGATCAGGCGCTCACCGAGCTTGCGGTCGAGGCCATCGGCTATTACGCGCGCCCGATCAGCGCGCGGCGCGCCAAGTGATCCCCGCGGCCGAGCCGATCGGCCCCGCGCATGCGCTGATGCCGACGCCGATCTATTTCGCCCGCCGCGGCGCCACCATGGCCGGCGGCGCGCCTGAGCTGCACCGCAACAATCTGGCGCGCAAGCTGCTGCAGATCTGACGCGCGCCCGTGCGGCTAAATCTCGCCGCTGGCGATGCGCATGAGATACGGCTCCCCGCCTGGGCACGGGGCGAGCGGCTCGGGCAAGGGCAAGCCATTGGCGAGCGCGGCCTGCATCGCCGCGTCGTAATTTTCTTTCGCGCGCTGCCAGGCGTTCAGCGCATCGTTGGCTTCAACCAGGCGGCGCAGCCGGCCGCGCAATTCCGCACGCAGCGCCTCTGCATCTTCTTCTTCCGCCTGCGGCAGCGCGCCGAGCTTTTCAGCGGCGGCGGCCATGCGCTCTGCGGTTTTGCTCCAGCGTTCGGCCTCACGCAGATCGCCGCGCTTGGCGGCGCGTTGCGCTTGGCCGAGCGCGGCTTGCGCTTGTGCGTGCGGATCGGATTTCGGCGCCATGGCTTGCCTTCATCAAGGCGCGCGCAAGCCTTGTTGGCGCGCGCGCCGAAAAAACGGAGCTCTCCGTAGAGAGGGCGGGACGCGATGGTGCGCGCCTTTCTAAGTGCGCCGTTGAAGCGGCGCGGACCGACGCGAACCATCGCGCCCCGTGATGCTTAGGCGCCGGCTCCGTCGCGGAGGGTATTTCACCTCCGGAGGCGGCTCAGCCGACGGCGTGCAGGCGGCGTGAAAACTTGCGCCGTCCCTGGATTATCCCGCGCTTTTAGCTTCCCGCGGGCTACGCAAACGATGCGCCCGGTAACGCCTCCCGCAGCGTTCGCGCCGCACGCAAGAGCCGCCCGGCCCCCTCTTCCGACACCGCGACAATGCCGGGGCTGGGGCTCAAACATCGGAGCGCCACGCTCCATCACATCACATCGCGCTTGGTTGCTTCTGGCCAATCACCCTCATGCGGATGCGATGGGGTGATGATACGCGGGATTTTGGGGTGTGGGATAAGTTTTTGGCGCGGGGCCGGAAATGCTGGGCAGGAGCGCTGGGGCGTGGGGGTAAGAGTCAGCGCGCGAAGGCCGATGCGCGCTGCACTTCCTGGTCGCTCTCCATCCACTCGAACCGAGGAATTTCGACCCCGTTGACACTCACCATTTGGGTAAACATCGAGCAAGGTCGCGCCCATACGGCTCCTACAGCAAGCGATCGATAAATAACGAGCGCCTCGCTGGACTCGGAGTGCGTCGCTACACTTAGAACTTCGTAGAGATCGCCCTTGTAGTGGCGGTAAAGCCCCGTCCTGATCTGGGGCTGCGTCCAACATAGTTGCGGCCACATCGTCATTGGAACCTTGCGAATCGCATCTGAGTTAACAGAATTAACCACAGCACGTGCCACATCAACATGTTGCGCATTCGTCCCGCGAATAGTCCCCAGATACTGTAAATTAATCGTACATTTCGCGCGCCATTCGACTTAATTCCGCACTCGAAATAGTTGAGTTCCGCTGCAAAACGACCTGCCATAAAACCAGCGCCACAGCGCTTACGACCAATGCGCCAGCAAATGCTCCAATCAATAAACCCCGACCTATTAGCGACGGCAGCCAGCTTACGACGACACCCGTTATGATAACCGTTAGCGTAGAGATGAGTATGAGCGTGTTTGACCTTTGACGTTCGCTCGCGACGAATGCGGCAAAGAATGTTCGAATATCCGAGACAACGCCATACTGCTCAATGTGACGAGCAAATCTAGCTTGTGTCGGCTCGTCAAGTCGATCCGCGTAGTGCCGCAAAATCTCACCAACCTCGGGCGTCGCCTTCGTGGCATTCGGATTTTCGAGCAATCTTTTAATCGTGTGATCTTGCCAGAAACGCGAAGGGCCTCCGTCATCATCCACATATTTACTACCTATGCCCCGAGCTCCGTACAGACGCGATGGAACGGAGGAACTCGTGAGCAAGCAAAACTGCACGATCCCCAGGTAGGGTTGTATACGAATTGCGAACGGGCTGTTGTTCGAAATTAAAAGCGGCATGTGCCCCCGCCAACCGGGGTTTATAAAATGCGCCGCAGAGCACACCGAGAGCCCAAGCCTTGCGAGTGAACTTCGACCAACGAGCCAACCCACAAAACCCTCTGGAATAGAAAATTTCTCATAGGTTCTCGCTAGAACTGAGCAACCCGGACGGAGCAAGTAGCCATCTGGATACGCCAACCTTACGCGCTTAAACGCTTTGGAAACTTTCGGCCCAAGAGGCGTGGCGTCGGACAAATCTAATGTGCGCCACGCCCTAGGCTTCCAAAATACATCACTCAGCCGCAAATCGATTGAGCACGGTTGGATTTGACGCTCAGCATCAAAGGGAAAGTTTGGATTTGAAGTCTCAAATTCGAGCCGTCCTAACTGGGCCCGAAGTTCATTGTCAGCTAATATCATCTCTAATCCCCCTCCTCCGCCTTCTCCTCCCGCTCGATCCTGAGCGCCGTGATCTGATTTCTTTGCCGGCGCAGCACTTGGAAGCGATAGCCGTGGAAGGCGAAGCGTTGGCCGGGTTCGGGGATGGCTTGGGCTTCGTGGATGACAAGGCCCGCGATCGTCACCGCTTCATCATCGGGCAGATCCCAATTCATGGCGCGGTTGAGATCGCGGATCGGCACCACGCCATCGACATTGACGCTGCCATCGGGCTGGGGACGCACGCCTTGGACGGCGATGTCGTGCTCATCTTTAATATCGCCGACGATTTCTTCGAGAATATCTTCGAGCGTGACGAGCCCCATCAGCGCGCCATATTCATCGACCACGAGCGCGAAATGCTCCCGCCTACGCAAAAATTCCGCGAGCTGATCTTCGGCCATCGTGGTGTCGGGCGTGAACCAGGCGGGGCGCATGATCTCGCGCACGCTGAAATGATCGCGGCCATGCTCGGCGATGGCGCGGAGCAGATCGCGCGCATGCAGCACGCCGACGATGTTTTCGGCCTCATCCTGATAGAGCGGCAGGCGCGTGTGGGCGCTGGCCATGGCCTGGGCGATGATCTCGCGCGGGGGCAGATCGATATCGAGCATTTTGATCGATTTGCGATGGATCATCACGTCTGAAACCGCGAGCTCGGATAGATCGAGCGCGCCGATGAGGCGATGGCGCACATCGGTTTGCACCGCGCCCTCTTCGGCGTGCAGCTCCACCGCGCCGCGGATTTCCGCTTCGGCGGCGAGCACGTCCACACCCTCGGGCGCGCCGGCGCCGAACAGCTTAAGCACGCCGTTCACCAGCATCTGCACGTATTTCACGATCGGCGCGAAAGCGGACACCGCAAGCGACACCGGCCGCCCCACCAGCATGGCGAGGCGATCGGGTTGGAGATGGCGTAGGTCTTGGGGCCGATCTCGCCGAAGATGAGCAAAAGGATGGTGACGAGAATGGTGGCGATAGCGACGATCAGCCCTTCATTGCCGAACAGCGTCACCAGCAGCGAGGTGGTGAGCGCGGTGATCAGCGTGTTGACGAGATTGTTGCCCAGCAGCAGCGCGCCGAGCAGGCGCTCGCGGTTTTCGATCAGGCGCGCCACGCGCGCGGCGCGGCGATCGCCATCGCGCTGGGCCTGGGTGATGCGCGCGCGGGAGGCGGCGGTGAGCGCGGTTTCCGAGCCGGAGAAGAAGGCCGAAAGCATGAGCAGAACGATGAGGGCGAGGATCGTTAGGCTCAGGAGTGTGGGCATCATTGGGTTTCACGTTTGAGGAAGGCGCCGAGCGCTTCTGCGTCAGCGGCTTTTTGCACGAAGGCTTGGCCGATGCCGCGCGCAAGGATGAGCGTGAGGCTGCCGGCTTCGGCTTTCTTATCGCTGGCCATGATGGAAAGCAGCGCCTCGGGATCGAACGGCGCGCCGGGAAGCTGGCGGATGTCGGTGATGAAGCCGGCGCGATTTAAGTGCGCTTTCACGCGCGCGGCGTCTTGCCCGCTGCAGAGCCCTTGCGCGGCGCTGAAATCGAACGCCAGCGCCATGCCGGCGGCGACGGCTTCGCCGTGGATCAGCTTGGTGGAATAGCCGCCATGCGCTTCGAGCGCATGCGCGAAGGTGTGGCCAAGGTTCAGCAGCGCGCGCTCGCCCTGCTCGGTCTCATCGGCCTCGACGATGCGGGCTTTGTGCTCAACCGCCGTGGCGATGGCGTGCGTGAGCGCGAGCGGATCGAGCCTGAGCACATCGCCGGCCAGCGCTTCGCACCATTGGAAGAAGGGATCATCCTTGATCAGCCCCATCTTCACGATCTCAGCATAGCCGGCGCGGATTTCGCGCTCAGGCAGCGTTGAGAGCACGCCGCTATCGGCGAGCACCAGGCGCGGCTGGTGGATGAGGCCGATCAGGTTTTTGCCTTCGGGCGTATCGATCGCGGTTTTGCCGCCGACGCTGGAATCGACTTGGCTGAGCAGCGTTGTGGGGATTTGCACGAAATCGACGCCGCGTTTCACCAGCCCTGCGGCAAGGCCGGTGAGATCGCCGATCACGCCGCCGCCGAAGGCCACCACGAGATCCTTGCGCGTGATCCCCTTTTCCAAAAGCACGGTGCAAAGCGATTCAAGCCCCGCAAAGCTCTTGGTTTCCTCCCCCGGCGGCATCACGAAGGCGAACACCTCAAGCCCCGCCGCTTTCAGCGCATCATTGAGCGCCGCGCCGTGATGGTGGGCGACGTTTTCATCGGTGACGACAAACGCGCGTTTCGCCGGCGCAAATGGCGCGATCAATTCGCCCGCGCGCGCGATCAGGCCCGCGCCGATATGCACGTCATACGAACGCGCGCCGAGGGAGACGTGGATGGTGTGGGTCATGATCCGATCGCTAAAACAAAATGCGTGCTCCCCCGATAGGGGAGCTGTCAGCGCGCAAGCGCTGACTGAGGGGCGGCGCTGCTGCGTGCTCATACTTGCGCCCGCCCCTCCGTCACGCGCTGCGCGCGCCACCTCCCCCTGGCGGGGGAGGACGAGAGGCCGCCGCACGCTCATGGCGCAAGCGCCCCGTGCGCGCGCAGCGCTTTGAGGATGGACTCCACCGCGACATGGTGCGGGCCGGGCGAGCTTTCGATGGTGATGTCGGCTTCGGCGTAGATCGGGTAGCGCGCGGCCATCAGCCGCTCCATCACCGCGCGCGGATCAGCCTCATTGAGCAGCGGGCGATGCTCGCGCTTTTCCACGCGCTTCATCAGCACTTCGAGCGGCGCCTTAAGCCAGATCGAGATCGCGTGCTGCTTCATCAGCGCGCGCGTATCGGGATCGATGAAGGCGCCGCCGCCGGTGGCGAGCACGTGCACCGGGCCTTTGAGCATGCGCGCGATCACCCGCCGCTCGCCTTCGCGGAAGGCCTGCTCGCCATGCTCGGCGAAAATCTCGGCGATGGAGCAGCCGGCGGCTTTGACGATCTCGGCGTCCGCATCGGCGAAGGGCAGATGGAGCGCGGCGGCCAGGCGCCGGCCCACCGTGGTTTTGCCCGCGCCCATCAGCCCAACCAGGGCGATGGTGCGCGCAGGAACCGCGGCCGGCAAAGAGGGATCGAGCGCGGCGGGGGTATCGCCTGTCTCGCTGCTCTCCGGGCCGGCCACGAATCACCTCACAAGGGCCCCTCAAACCGCACGCGCGCGGCCGGGGCTGGAAACTCGCCACATTTTGGGGGCAATCTCGGCGGCTCGCAACTTCGGGGGAAGGTTGAGGCGAAATGTTGAGACGTAAACGCCGGCGCAGCAGCTTCGGGCCCGCTCGGACCCCAAAATCGGGTATTTCGCGGCCGGGGGCGCGGTGATCGTGGTTATCGGCCTGTTTATCTTTTTCATCGGCCAGGCTGACAGGCTCGCGCCCGAGCCGCGCGAGATCCGTGTCGAGCTTCCGGACGCCTTCAAGGAATAGCACCATGGTTTACAGGCAGATCGCGCTGGCCCTCTGCGCTGCGGCCGCGCCCTCGCCGCTGCGGCGCAATCGAATTTGCCGGTGGCGGTGGAAAGCGAAGAGCTGCGCGCGCCCGATGCGTGGAGCGTCGGCGCGCTGGCCCGCAGCCAAGGCGGGCTTGCGCCCGACCTATGGGCGCGCAGCGAGCCGGAGTTTTTGGCCCAGGCGTTTGATCGCCTGCCGGCCGTGTTTGACTCGCCCGCCGCGCAGAAGCTGGCGCAACGCGTGCTGCTTTCCGGCGGGGATGCGCCCCCAGGCGAAGCGGCGGAGGCGGCGCGCAAGCGCTTTGAGGCGCTGGGCCGCATGGGCCAAGCCGATACGCTGGCGGTGATGGCCGTGGGCGCCGGCGGCGCGCTCACCGATGCGCAGATCGCCTCTTATGCGGCGCAGGCGGAATTGGCGCGCGGGCGGCGCAGCGATGCGTGCGCGCGCGCGGCGCCAAGCGCAATTGGGGGAAAACCCTGCCCCGTTCCTGCTGCGCTTGCGCGCGTTCTGCGCCGCCGCCGATGGCGATCGCGCGGCGGCGGATCTGGCGCTTGAATTTTCGCGCGGGACACGCGCGGCGACGGCGGATGATAATTGGTATGCGGCGGCGGTGGCGGCCGTTGGCGGCGCGCCTGCCGCGCGCCCGCCCGCCGCGCGCTATGACAACAGCCTCTCGGCGCAGCTTTCAGTGGCGGCGCAATTTGCCCCTGGGCCGAATGCGCTGAACGGCTCGTCAATCTCGCGCTTCTGGCGCTGGCGCGCAATGAAGCGAGCCCGCAACCGCTGCGCGTGCAAGCGGCGGCGCTGGCTTATCGGCGCGGCGCGCTGCCGGCGGCGGAGGCGCGCACCATCCTTGCCGCCACGCCGGCTGAGATCAGCTCGGCGCTGCCGCCGATCGTCGTGGCGCTGCGCGCGGTGGAAGCGGCGCGCAACGCGCCGCCGCCCCCGCCGCCGCCTCCGCCGGTTGAAGGCCAGCCCGCGCCGCCGCCGGCGGTGAACCCCGCCGCGCTGCAAGCGGCGGCGGCCATCGCCGAGGCGCTGCGCGGGGCAAACTCTTCGGGCGATTTCGGCGCCGTGGCGGCGTTCTTCAAAGACGACATCGCCGCCCTGCCCGCAGCGCCCGACGCAACAGCGGCGCTTTTGTTTGCGCGCGCGGCGATCGCGGCGGGCGATGTGCAACTGGGCCAGCGGCTGACGGCGAGCGCGCGCGCCGCCGGCATCGAGCCAGCCTCGCTCGCGCCGCTGGACGCGGCTCTGGCCGCGCTCAGCACCGATCGCGCCCAGCGCGGCGTGCGCGTGCTGCATCAGCGCATCGATGGCGGCGGCGGCGCGCGCGCGGCGCGTGATGTCGCCATCCTGGCTGCGCTCGGCGTCGCCACCGACGGGCAAGCGCAGCGCTTTTCTGATCGCCAACGCCCCGCAAGGCGGCGCGCGCGCGGATGCGGGGCTTATGCTGGCGCTGCAAAACGCGGCCGATCGCAACGCCGCCGGGGAAGCTGCGCTGCTGGCGGCTGCGGCGGTGGGCGAAGGCGGGCTTTCGCGGCTCGATGCGGAAAGCGTGAGCCAGATCATCCGCACGCTGCGCACGTTGCGGCTGGACGATGATGCGCGCCGCTTTGCCGCCGAAGCGATTTTGGCGGGCGCGCCGGCCAGTTGAGGCGTTGATGCCAGGGCGGCCGTGTGCGACATTCATTTTGAATATTGCGGAGACGCCTCATGGCTTCAACCTCGCTCACGCTCGGCCCCCATTGGGAGGCCTTCATCAAGCGCGAGATCGCCAGCGGACGCTACGCCTCCGCCAGCGAGGTGGTGCGCGCCGGCTTGCGCGAACTGGAAGAACGCGCTGAGCGCTTGGAGGCGCTGCGCGGCCATCTTGCGATCGGCGCAGCAGAGGCGGCGCGCGGCGAGTTTGCGGAAAACTTCAGCGCCGATGATGTGCTCAAACGCGCCCAGGCGCGGGCGCGCAAGTGAAACGCTTCCGCCTGACGCCGCGCGCGCTGGCGGATTTGGATGAGATCGCTGACTATTCCCTCGCCGCTTGGGGGCCAGCGCAAACGCTGCGCTACCTGCGCGATCTGGACAAACGCTTCGCCTGGCTGGCGGAGAACCCTCTGCTCGGAACGGCGCGGGAGGAGCTTGGCGCAGGCTATCGCTGTTTTCGCCAGGGCGCGCATCTTGTGTTCTACGTGATTAAGGAGGACGAGGTGATCATTATCGGCGTGCCGCACCGTGCGCGCGATGTTGACGCCTATTTCAGCGATGATGATGCAGGATAAGCTTTGATGGCCGATGCTGCGCTGATCGAGTCGTTCTTGGAAATGCTCTCCGCTGAGCGTGGGGCGCGGCCTAATACGCTGGATGCGTATGCGCGCGATTTGGAAGATGCGCTTGCCGAGATGAAAACGCTGCGCGGGGCGAACGCGGAGGCGGTTGAGGACTATGTGGCTGGCCTGGCGCGGCGCGGGATGGCGCCGGCGACGGCGCGGCGCAGGATTTCAGCGCTGCGGCAATTTTATCGGTTTCTGCTGGAAGACAATGTGCGCGGCGATGATCCCACCGCGCGGCTCGATGCGCCCAAGCGCGGGCGCAGCTTGCCCAAAACGCTGGACAGCGCAGAGATCGAAAAGCTGATCGCGGCGGCGGAAAGCCCGCGTGATGCGGCGCTGATCGAATTGCTCTATGGCGCGGGCTTGCGCGTGAGCGAGCTTGTCTCGCTGCCGCTGCGTACCGCGCCCAAGCCGGGGCAGGCGCACATGATCATTGAAGGCAAGGGCGGCAAGGAGCGCATGGTGGTACTGGGCGCCCCGGCGCTCAAGGCGCTTTCCGCGCATCTGGCGGCGCGCGAGGGCTTGTTGCCGAAGGATGAGCAAAAGCGCGCGCGGGCAGGCCGCTGGCTATTCCCTTCAGCCAGCGCCGCAGATGGCAAGCTGACGCGCCGGCGCGTGGCGCAGATCTTGGAACACGCGGCGCTCAAAGCCGGGCTCGATCCGGCGCGGGTGTCCCCGCACGTGCTGCGGCATGCGTTCGCCACGCATCTGGTGGAGGGCGGGGCGGATCTGCGCACCGTGCAGACGCTGCTGGGCCATGCCGACATCGCCACCACGCAGATTTACACGCACGTGGCCCAAGGCCGGCTCAAGACGCTGGTGGAAACCAAGCACCCGCTGGCGAAGAAGCCCAAGCAGGACTAGATTGGCGGCATGACCTACCCCGCCCTGCCACAGAGCGCTGGCCGATCATCGGCGTTCATCGTTTATTGCCTTTACCTCGCCTCGATCCCGAGCGCGGGGATTTTCGCGCTGATTGGCGTGATCTGGGCGCTGACGGCGCGCAGCGAGGCAGCGCCCCTGCCGCGCCAGCATCTGGATGACCAGGTGCGGATCTGGATGATCTCGTTCTGGTGGCACGTGATCCTGGCGATCGTGTGCGTGCTGGGCTGGCTGTTGACCATCGTGCTGATCGGCTTTCCGATCCTGGCCATCGTGGCGTGCGGATGGTTCATCCTGATGGTGTGGTTCACCATCAAAAGCGCGCTGGGGCTGATGGCGCTGCTGGACGGGCGCGGGCGCTAGAGCATCATCCGAAGAAGTGGATGCCGGTTCTTCGATAAGATGATGCTTCATCAAAAGCCTAGCGCCGGACCGGCTCGGTGAGGTTCACGCGGGCGAGATCATCGATCCCGCGCTCGGTCAGCGCGCCTTCGATCAGCTCCGTGCCTGAAAGCGCGAAGATGCGCCCGGCGATGAACAGCGCGCGGGTGTTGCCGTACCAATCGATGCAGGACGCCTCGCACTGATAGCCCTCCGCGCGCGGGCTTGTGCCGCGGAGATAGCCTTGATCGGCAAGCGCGCCATCAGCGAGCGAGATAAAGCTCACGTCCGAGCCGCGGCTGCGCCACCACCAGCGCCCGCTTTCAGCGCGGCGCATCACCGTGGGCAGGCCCATGAGGCCCGAGCCGTCGGGATCGATCAGCGGCGTTGAAGGCGTGGGAGCGGCCCTCGCTTTCAAACCGATCGGCCAGCAGGATTGTTGAGGCGATGCGCGGCGCGGCGCTCAAATCGATCAGCGAAACCGAGAGCCCGCGCGCATCGCGATAGCCGGTGATGATCGCATTCTCGCCCACCCGCTCCACGCGCAGCGCGTCATGCGGGGCGGAAAGAATCGCGTAATTCTCCGGCGCATCGAGCGGCACGGCGACGATGCGCGCTTCGGGGCGCGGGCCTTCGCGCGGCTCTGGCGCCGATGAATCATAGGAAGCGCGGCCGCTATAAATCAGATGCCCGCTGGTGAAGCGGTTTTCGATGGCGACGCCAATCTCGGGCAAGCGCGTGTAGCGCCGCTCCGCGATCGGGTTCGGGCTTGGCCAAAAAGCCAGAAAGCGGCGCTGAGACATAGCGGAGCGGCAATTGCGCCGGCGCATTGGCCCAGGTGATGCAGCGCAAATCCTGCCAGACGCTGAGCGCGCGAAATGCGCGCCCATCGCTATCCATCGAGAGCTGATCGTAAGGCCGGCCCGAGATGAATTGCGCCGTGGGCGCCCCGCCGCTCAAAGGGATCTGATAGAGCGCAGCCGGCGCGGCGGCGGCGAAATTGGCGGGGTTCGTCTCACACCGCGCCGCATGGTGGCTGCGGTATTGGCCGTCAAAAACCGGATAGGTCCACAGATAGATCGCGTCATTGGCGACGTAAAACTCACGCCCTGGCGGGCCGACGATGGCGGTGGCGCGGCATTCCAATTCATCGCCCGCGCGCGATGCGCCGAGCGGGCACACGGAGATGGTGTGGATGACGGGATGAAAGGTGGCTTGATCGGGCGGTGCACGTCGCGCGCGTTATAGAGCGCGCGGCCGGGCGTGGTTTGGGTTTGCCGCTCCCGCTCGGAAAGCCAGCGGCGCACGATCGATATTCAAGCGCCGCGCCGGGGCGCATGTCGAACGCCGCCAACGGCGTGTAAATGACGAGATTGCCGCCAACCAGGCGCGTGGCGTAATTCTCGGTGTCGTAATAATCGTCGGATGAAAGATAATACGTCGCCTCGCGGGTGAAGCGGCCTTGGGGGCTGATGGAGAACACCGAAAACTCGGTGGCGTCCTCTCCATAATTATAGCCGGTGACGACAACGCGATTATCCGCGATCAGGATTTCATCGTACCAGACGCGGCGGTTGTTATCCCGATAGACGTTGACGCGATCCGCCAGCGCAAGCGCGCCGGGCGCGGCGCCAGTATCGACCGAGAACAGCCGCCCATCCTGCAGCACGATGAGAAAGCGCCCATAGAGCTTGACGATGTCTCCCTCATCCACGCCCGCCGTCTGCACATTGGTGACGGAGGTGGCCGCCGGCGCGGCGGGCGGCGGCGCGGCGCTGATGCGCGAGCCGGTGACGACGATCTGCTCATTATCGGCGCTCGCCCCATCGGGCAGGCAGGGCGCGAATTCCGGCGGACATTCCTCGGGCGCGCCCTGCTTGCCGCGATTGAGCGCGCGGGCGCGGCGGGCCGCCTCGCGCACATCGCGCAGATAGCGGTGAAACTCGGCTTCGCTTTCAAAGCGGGCGATGCGGCTCCAGGACGGGGGCTCAGGATCGTGGGGGCGGACTTGCGCCGCCGCCGGCGCGGCCAAGGCAAAAGCCGCGATAAGCACGAAAAGCCCGCCAATCCGCCGCATGCGCTTCTCCCCTTTTTGCGGTAAACGCTAGCATGCGCCGGCGCGGGCGCAGCGCAAAAGCGCGTGATCGCGCGTTGACAGGCCCCAAGGGGCGGGCGTAAGAAACCCGCCGCGCCGATTTGATGCTCAGCTTGCGGGCGCGTTAAAAATACAGCTAAAGCGTAGAGTGATAGGCCCGAAGGGCCTTGGCTCTCCGTCGCCCGCAAGCGCCTCATTTTATCGCCGCGTTTGGTCCGTTTGGAGCGGGTGATGAACACGTTGGCGCGATGTAGCGAAGGGCCTGAAGCCCTGGCGGGGCTGGAATTGCAGCACGATCTGCAGCTGAGGCTTTCCGATTGGCGCGATTGGCAAGGCGTGACCGCGCGCCTGATCGAGAGCGCGCCGAGCTTGCCGGCCTCAATATCGCGCGCGCAGCGCCGGCGGGTTTGACGCCCGCTGCCGCGTGCGCAACCTCACCTCTCAGGCCGCGCGGGCCTTGACGCAGACGCTGCTGGGCGAAGGCCTGGCGCGGCAGGCCAGCGTCGAGCACCTGATGCTGGCGCGGCGCGATGTTGGCTAAAGCCCGCGCCCCCTCTTTCGAGCCCGACGAGGATGTCGAGATCGCCTCTGCGCGCGCGGGCGAGGAGATCGTGCGCGTGCGCCTGCATGGGCGGCGCGATGGGCCGCTGGTGATCGCCGCGGGCGGCATTTCGGCGGATCGGCATGTGCGCGCTTGGTGGGGCGACATCGCCGCCGAGGGCGGGGCGATTGATCTTGCGACGTATTGCGTGCTCGGTTTCGATTTCGCGCCGCTGGCTGATCGCCGCGCGCCGCTGACGCCGCATCTGCAGGCTGAGCTTTTGCTCGATGCGCTGGATGGGCTGGGCGTTTCCCAAGCGCATGCGTTCGTGGGCGCATCGTATGGCGCGATGGTGGGCCTGGCGCTGGCGGAGCTTGCGCCCGCGCGGCTGGGGGCGCCTTGTTGCGATTTCCGCCGCGCATCGGCCCGCGCCCTTGGCCAGCGGCTGGCGCGGCGTGCAGCGGCGCATCGTGGAAGATGGGCTCGCGCGCGGCGATGGCGCGGGCGGTCTCGCGCTGGCGCGGCAGCTGGCGATGATCACCTATCGCAGCGCCAAGGAATTTGAGACGCGGTTTGCGCGCGAGATCGGCGAAGATGGCCGCTCTGATCTTGATCAATATCTCATCGCGCGCGGCAACGCCTATGCCGATAAGGTGGCGGCGCAGCGCTGGCTGAGCTTGAGCGAAGCGATCGACCGCTTCCGCGCCCGCCCGGAACACATCCTGACGCCGACAACTTTGGTGGCCTGCCCTGGCGATCAGCTGGCGCCGCTGGCGGATATGGAAGAGCTTGCGCGGCTTTTGCCGCACTGCACTGGCCTTAGGCTGCTGCCCTCGCTTTACGGGCACGATGCGTTCTTGAAGGAAGCGGAGCGGCTGACGCCGCTCATCCGCGAAGCACTGGCATGAGCAAGAAAATCGAAAACGACGAAACCATCCTGGCGAACGCCGGGATCGATAGCGATCGCCCGAAGGCGCGGTGATCCCGCCGATTTATCTTTCGACCAATTATGCGTTCGACGGCTTTGGCGGCAAACGCACGTTTGACTATGCGCGCTCTGGCAATCCCACGCGCGCGCAATTGGGCGAGGCGCTGGCGCGGCTGGAGCGCGGCGCGGGCGGGGTGGTGACCTCCTCGGGCATGGCGGCGGTTGATCTTGCGCTTTCGCCTTTGAAGGCCGGCGCGTTCGTGATTGCGCCGCATGATGCGTATGGCGGCACATGGCGCTTGTTTGACGCGCGCGCGCGCAAGGGCCAGCTTGAGGTGGCGTTTATCGATCAGAACGATGAAGCCGCGCTCGATGCGGCGCTGGCGAAAAAGCCCGCGCTGGTGTGGATCGAAACGCCCTCCAATCCGCTGATGCGGATTGTCGATGTGGCGGCGATCGCCAAGAAGGCCAAAAGCCGTCGGCGCGAAAATTGCGGTGGACAACACCTTCCTTTCGCCGCTGTTGCAAAAGCCTTTTGGATCTGGGCGCGGACATCGTGGTGCATTCCACCACCAAATATCTCAACGGCCATTCGGACGTGATCGGCGGCGCGCTGATCGCCAAAACCGCCGAGGATTTTGAGGACTATAAATGGTGGGCGAACTGCACCGGCGTCACCGGCGCTGCGTTTGATTCATGGCTGACGCTGCGGGGCTTGCGCACGCTGGCGGTGCGGCTGGAGCGGCAGCAGCAAACGGCGGGGCGCGTTGCGGCCTATCTCGCCGCGCACAAGGCGGTGTCGCAGGTTTATTATCCGGGGCTGGAAAGCCATCCGCAGCACGGCTTGGCCAAGCGCCAGCAAGCCGGCTTTGGCGCGATGCTGAGCTTTGAGCTGAAAGGCGTTGATCCCAAGCGCTTCATCGAAGGCTTTGAACTGTTCACGCTGGCGGAATCGCTCGGCGGCGTTGAAAGCCTGATCGCCCACCCCGCAAGCATGACCCACGCCGGCATGAGCCCCGAAGCGCGCGCCGCAGCGGGGCTAACGGACGCGCTCTTCCGCCTCTCCATCGGGCTCGAGCACGAAGATGATCTGATCGCGGATTTTGAGCGGGCGCTGGGCTAAAGTCCGTTGCTTTAGCGCCTTAGGCCCGCGCGGGTGCGAGCAACGCCTTCATCTTTTTGGGATCTCGCTCGATCGCCAGAAGCAGCGCCCGCGCGGGCGCGTCCGGAACAGAGCGGCGCTGCTCCCAATCCCGCAGCGTCGTGAGCGGGAGGTGAAACGCCTCAGCGAACTCCCGCTGCGTGAGCCCGATGCGTTCGCGCAACGCCTTGACGCGCGACACGCGCCGCATTTGCGGGAGTTTCTCGCTCGAAAGCGGCTGCGCGTCCGGATCGGCGCGCGCGGCCTTGCGCACTTGCGCGTCAGACATCGCACGCACGCGCGCCCAGTCCGTGGCGCCTTTTTTCTCACCAGATTTCGCGGTCGCCCGCGTGGTAGCGGTCTTTTTCATGCTTGGTCGCCTTGCGCGCGGAAATGATGCGGCGGGTTTTCTCATCTCGATAGGTCGCGACATCCTCCAGAGCGCCAATCGCGTCCTGAAATCTACGCCGTGCAGCCGCAGATTAGACGCGGCTTTGGCTTTATCCCACTCATATACCGCACGCGCCACGGTACCGGTTACCGGTACCGTGTTCAAGCGCTGGCGGGGCAGACGGATGCGCGCTGTTAACGACCGCGATTGCGGTACGCGATCTTTGACGAAATAGTGTGCGGCATGACAGACCGACGCCTTCAGTGCGCTGCGGCCGCGTATCGCTTCATCGAAGATGAGGTACGGCCATTCCTCGCGCGCGGCGGGAATTTGCATACAAAAGGCTCGAACGGTTATCCCGCAAAACTACGCCAAATGCTGGCGGCGTTGGACAGCGCCATACCGGTGACGCACACAACAGCCGACGCGCTGGCGCTCGATGAAAAGGCCCGCATCGTCGAGCACGTTATCCCGATGAAACGCATCGTCACCGAGATCATCGACCCGTCCAAGGCCGACCCTCGCTCGAACACAGCATTTGCGCCGATTGCCGACGGCCCTGCAGATTCACCGCAGCATCTGCTTTCGATCTTCGATACGCTAACGATCAAGTGCTGGGTAACAGCTGATGAACATGCAAGGCTCAACACTATCGGGCGCAGCTCTCAATGGGACGCACCAGATGGCGATGGCTGGGCGCGCTACGACAGCGCCGGTATCCGCGCTGTGCCTTTGAGCGATCTCAGAGCCTAGAACGGCACCACCCGCCGCCGGCGCGTGTAGTGCAGATAGCCGACGCTGGCGCCGAGGCGCAGGCCGACGCCGAGGCGGATTGGCGCGAGCGTGACCTCTTCGCGGCGCTGATAATTCACGCCGACGCCGCCAACGAAATAGGCCGAGCCTTCAACCCCGCCATAGCGCTCGAAAATCTGTTCGGGCGTCATGAGGTTGTAGCAGAGCGTGAAAACTTTCGCGGCGTTGCCGCCCGTATCGAGCCCGATCGAAGGCCCCTGCCAGTAAACGCGCGTTGTACCGCCGCGATTTTTCAGGCGCAGCTGGCCGCGCCCGTAGCGCAGGCCAACGCCGGCCGCGCCCGAGCCTTCATCGCCTTGGATATAGCCGGTGGGCCGGCCCAGATCCTCGAACACGCGCTCAACCACGGTGGCGAGGCCCGCAGCGCCGGCGCCGAAGAAGCGCTGGCCGGCGGCGATGATCTCATCCTGGGAATAGGTGTTGTCGTCCGGCTGGCGGTTGGCCTGGGCGTGCGCGGCGGCGGGAACAAGCGCGCTGGCGGCGAGGCCGAGCGTGAGCGCGCGGCGGGAAAGATCATGGGTCATGGCTTACCTCTGCCCTCACATTTAGGCGCGCAGAGGGCTGAGTGGTAGCTGAATGCGGGCAGGAAACCGCTAAGCGCTCAATGCGTCCGCTTCAAAACGGCCAATGGCGAGGAAGCGTTCCCGGCGCTGTTTGCGGAGTTCATCCGGGCTGAGCGGGCTAAGCGCATCGAGCGCTTCGGCGATGGCCGCGCCAACTTTGGCGATGGCGGCGGACGGCTCGCGGTGCGCGCCGCCGAGCGGCTCGGGGATGATGGAATCGATCACTTTGAGCTGCAGCAAATCCTGCGCGGTGATGCGCATGGAATTGGCGACCTCTTTGACGCGATTGGCCTGGGGCGCTTCATCCTTCTTGGCTTTGTAGAGGATCGAAGCCGCGCCCTCGGGGCTGATCACCGAATAATACGAATGCTCCAGCATCAGCACTTTGTTGGCCGCGGCGATGGCGATGGCGCCGCCTGAGCCGCCCTCGCCGGCGATCACCGTCACCATCGGCACGCCGAGGGTGAGGCAGCGCTGCGTCGAGCGCGCGATGGCTTCGCCCTGGCCGCGCTCTTCCGCGCCGATGCCGGGATAGGCGCCAGGGCTATCGACGAACGAAACCACCGGCAAATTGAACCGCTCGGCCAAATCCATCAGCCGCATGGCTTTGCGATAGCCTTCAGGGCGGGCCATGCCGAAATTGTGCTTGAGCCGATCGGCGGTGGTGCGGCCCTTTTCGTGGCCGAGCACGATGACGGGCCGGCCCAAAAATTTGCCCGAGCCGCCAAGGATGGCCGCGTCCTCGCCAAAGGCGCGATCGCCCGAGAGCTCGATATAATCGGTGACGAGGGCGGCGATGTAATCGACGAAATGCGGGCGCTCGGGATGGCGCGCCACTTGGGTTTTCTGGTGCGGCTCGAGCTTGGAATAGATCGCCGCGAGCTGGCTTTCGGCTTTGGACTTGAGGCGCGAGAGCTCAACGCCCTGGCTGATCGCATCCGCGCCCGAAGCTTCGGCGAGGGCCTGCAGCTCCTCGATCTTGCTTTCGATCTCCGCGACCGGCTTTTCAAAGTCGAGATATGTGCGCACGCGTCTGGCCCTGCCGCCGGGCGGCTCCCCGGACGGGCCGGAACATACCCCGGACACAGGCCGCTTCAAGCCGAAGCGCTGCTCTGGCTAGCCGTTAGGACAACCAATTGCGCCCAAAAGCCCCCGGCGCCATGCTGCGGGCGCGAACAGAACAGGAAACGCCAACGTGACACCCAAGCCGCCCCGCCACTTCTTCGCGCCTCTGGCTACCGGCGCCCCGGCCCCGCTGCGGGATTTGCCGGTGCGGCTTGAGCGGATGATCCATTTTGTGCCGCCCCATCTTGAGAAAGTCCGCGCCAAGGCGCCGGAGATGGCCGGCCAAGTGGACGTGCTGCTGGCCAATCTCGAAGACGCGATCCCGGCGGACGCCAAAGAAGCCGCGCGCGCGGGCGCGGTAGAGATGGGCAAGGCGCTGATTGGCGCCGATGTCGGCTATTGGAGCCGCATCAATGCGCTGAACTCGCCCTGGCATCTGGATGACGTGACGGATCTGGTGGCGGGCCTGGGCGATCGGCTGGACGTGATCATGGTGCCCAAGGTCGAAGGCCCGTGGGACATCCACTACATGGATCAGCTGCTCGCGCTGCTGGAAGCCAAGCATGGGCTCACCAAGCCGATCCTGCTGCACGCATTGCTCGAAACCGCGCAAGGGGTGGCGAATGTTGAAGCCATCGCCGGCGCCTCCCCGCGCATGCAAGGCGTTTCGCTGGGGCCGGCCGATCTCGCCGCCTCGCGCAAGATGAAAACCACGCGCGTGGGCGGGGGCCACCCCGGCTATCGCGTGCTGGCGGATGCAAACAGCGATGGCGGCGCGCGCGAAAGCGCGCAGCAGGATTTGTGGCATTACACGTTCGCCAAGATGGTGGACGCCTGCGCCATGCACGGCATCAAGCCGTTCTATGGCCCGTTTGGCGACATCAGCGATGGCGAGGCTTGCGAGCAGCAATTCCGCAACGCCTTCCTGATGGGCTGCGCCGGCGCCTGGAGCCTCCACCCCAGCCAGATCGCCATCGCGAAAAAGGTGTTCAATCCGGATGTTGAGGAAGTGCGCTTCGCGCTGCGCATCCTCGAGCTGATGCCCGACGGCGCGGGCGTGGCGATGCTGGACGGCAAGATGCAGGACGACGCCACTTGGAAACAGGCGAAGGTGATCGTGGATCTGGCGCGGCAAGTGGCGGCGAAAGAGCCGGAGATGGCAAAGGCTTATGGGTTGTGATAGGCAAGCAAAATGCGAAATATCCTTGTTGTGACCGCCCTTGCATTGGCGCTTGCGTCAACTAGCAGCGCGCAAGTTACAGGTGGACCGTCGGCGCATTTGCTAGTGGACAGTGCACCCACTCCCCTCGTGCCGATAATTCCTCAGACGCGCACCGCGCACTCTAGGATTGTCGGAAGCAACGTTGCCCAGTTCGCAGTATTTCCAGGTCAGAGTGCGTCGGCACGCGTGCCGAGCAACGCTTCATTCCTAGTGACGGCACAAACCGGGGTCCAACCGCAATCGCTTGTCACGCTCGCGACGCTCTCTGTGCAACGCCGACACAACATGCGGGATATTTATATCGGCGGCGGACAAGGAGGCTACGCAATACACTCTGTGCAAGTCGTTCCAATGGTATTCGAAGTAGCCCCCGACCAAAGCGGCGCCCCAGGCGGCGCTACCGTGTATAAGGCAACTCCGATCGAGGCCTTGCGGCGCGGCGAGTATATCTTGGTGATGGTTACACCCGGTGCTCCGACCCCTTATGGAGGAATGCCCGCTACCTACTTCGACTTTGGTGTCGACTAGACCGTGACGCCCGTCACTCTGCCTTCCTACACCCCTCCCCACATCCCTGGCGTTATGAAACCGCGCCATCTCGCCCTTATCCTCGCCTGCGCCGCGCCTTCTATTTCACGCTGACGGCGCTCGGGGCGCTCTAAACCGGGCATTGCTTTGGCCTCATGTTCCTCGCTACAAGGATGAGGCGAGGCATCTCAAAGGGGCACGCTTATGAAACGAATTTTTATGGCAGTAGCCGCGCTGGGCGCGGTTGGGTTTGCGCCGGCAGCGGCCGCGCAGACGCTGTTTGACGAACCCGCAATCTGCCAGGCCGCGCCGGATGTGTACGCGGTGGTGAACGGCCAGCGGCAGCAAATCCGCGCCATCATGGTCTCCACCCGCACGCATGCGCGCCCGTTCGCGGGCGTGCGCCAATATGCGGTGATGCCGGGCGATCGGGCGCAGATGCGCGTGCCGGGCAATACGAGCTTCGTGGTGGCCGTGCCCTCCAACGTGCAGCCGCAAGGGGTTGTGGTGCTGGCGCATTTTGAGGCGCGCGGCGGCGCGCGAGGTGCTTGTGGGCGGGGGCTATATGAGCTGGTCCACCGGCATCCACCCCGACCGCATCGTGCAGGTGACGATGGAGCCCGCCAGCGGCCGCGCGCCGGAAGGCCACACGCTCTACACCGTGCGGCCCAATGCGGAATTGTGGGCGGGCGAATACGCGCTCGTCGTCGCCGGGCAGATGCAGCAAGGCTATGGCGGCATTCCGGGCACGTTCTACGATTTCGGCGTGGACGGCTAAAGCGTCGGGAGCGCCCCGCGCGGGCTTGATCAACACGGCTAAATGCGCAACCACCCATGAGGCTTGGCTTCATGGGTGGTTTTTTATGCGGATTGCCGGATCGATATGTGCGCTCGCGCTGATGGCGCTGCCGACGCTGGCGCAAGCGCAGGAAGTCACGGCCCAAGAGCGCGCGCGGATTGAGCGCGTCCTGCGCCGCACGCCGCTGATTGACGGGCACAACGATCTGCCGATGGCGATCCGCTTCCAATACGCCAGCGATCTCGATCGCGTGGACATCGCCGGCGATACCAGCTCGCTCGCGCATCCGCTGCACACCGATCTGCCGCGCCTGCGCCGCGGCGGGATGGGCGCGCAATTCTGGTCGGTCTACGTGCCCGCTTCGCTACGGGGCCTTGAGAACACCCAAGCGGTGATCGAGCAGATTGACCTCACCCGCCGCATGATCGCGCGCTATCCGCGCGATCTGGAATTTGCCGAAACCGCCGCCGACATCGTGCGCATCCATCGCGCCGGGCGCATCGCCTCGATGCTGGGCATCGAGGGCGGGGAAGCGATCAACAACAACCTCGCGCTGCTGCGCGAATTCCGCCGCATGGGCGTGCTCTACATGACGCTGACGCACTCGCTGAACACCGCCTGGGTGGACAGCGCCACCGATGCGCCCGCGCATGACGGGCTCACCGATTTCGGCCGTGAGGTCATCGCGGAGATGAACCGCATCGGCATGCTGGTGGATCTCAGCCACGTTTCGGCCCCGGCGATGCGCGATGTGCTGGCCGTGGCGCGCGCGCCGGTGATCTTCTCACACTCCTCCGCCTACGCGCTCACCGCCCATCCGCGCAACGTGCCCGACGATGTGCTGGAAATGGTGCGCGCCAATGGCGGGGTGGTGATGGTGAATTTCTATTCGGCCTTCATCTCTGAAGACGTGCGCGCCTGGGCTGCGCTGCGCGCCGGCAAGCAGGCCGAATTCCGCGCGCTCAATCCGGGCGATGCTGCGGCGGCCAGCCAAGCGCTGGCGGCATGGACTGAGGCCAATCCCGCCCCGCGCGCCAGCGTGAGCGATGTGGCCAACCACGTGGAACATATCGCGCGCGTGGCCGGCCATGCGCATGTGGGCATTGGCGGCGATTATGACGGCGTGCCCACTCTGCCTGACGGCATGGGCGGCGTTGACGGCTACACGCTTTTGTTCGCTGAGCTGATCCGGCGCGGCTGGCGCGATGCGGATCTCGCCGCGCTCGCCGGCGGCAATCTCCTGCGCGCGCTGCGCGCGGCGGAAGCGGCGGCGGAGGGCGCCTTAGATTCACGCATCCCCGGATTGCGCGCAGCGCAAGTCCGGGGCCCATGAACACGAAACTTGAAGTTTAATGCTGCAAGCATCTGTGTTCTTAGGCCCCGGGCTCGCAGCTTCGCTGCGCCCCGGGGATGGGTGGAAAGAGTCGCTTAAGTCGCGTTCTCGAGCGCCTGCACGCGATCGCGTTGCGTGCGCAGCGTGGCGAGCGTGGATTCAGCCCAGGTGCGCAAGGGGCCCGCTTCGGCGGTGCGCACATAATTTTCATAGAGCTGGATCGCATCATTGTGCGCCTCGACCTGATCGTCGAGATAGGCATCATCGAATTCCGCGCCGGTTTTGCCGCGCAGATCGGTAAGATCATCGGTGCGATCTTCCGCGATTGTCGCTTGCGGGGCGGGCACCGAAATCGTCGGCGCGAGCGCCGCCAGCGCTTGGGAGGCGGCATTGCTTTCGCGCTCGATCGTGGCGGCGAGCTCCTTCACATCCGCGCGCGCGGCGCGGGTGGCGGCAAGCTGCGAGGATTGCACTTTAAACGCATCAGCGTTGGCGGCGGCCTGCACAAATTGCGTCGGCGTCATGCTGGCGCCAGCCGGCGCGACAGGCGTTTCATACGGCGCGGTTTCGAGCGGCGCCTCGGCTTGCTGCTGCGCCTGCTGGCCGCACGCGGCCAAGGCCAGAACGCCAAGCGCGGGAATGAGATATTTGGACATGATGTCTCCTCCGCCGGCGTGCGGCGCCGGCGTGGAGAGAACACCCGCGCACGCGCGCGCGTTCCGAAGGAACAGCAGTGCGGTAGCCTTTAGCCGCGCAGCGTTCCGCCCGTGGCTTTCGCCACCGCGCTGATGATCTTCGCGGCAGCGGCTTCGATGTCGCCATCCGTCAGCGTTTTTTCGCGCGGCTGCAGTGTGACCTCGATGGCGAGGCTTTTCTTGCCCGCCGCCATGCGTTCGCCGCGATAGACGTCAAACAGCGCCACATCGCTGATGAGCTGCTTATCGGCGCAAACGCGGCGCGCACCACATCGGCGGCAGGGGTTGCATCATCGACGATGAAGGCGAAATCGCGCGTCAGCGGTTGCAGATCGAGCTTTTCAAGCGGCGGCTTGGCCCGCCCCTTCGCACGCGGCGCGGGCAGCGCATCAAGGAACACCTCAAACGCCAGCATCGGCGCTTCCACATCGAGCGCCTTCAAAGCGCGCGGATGGATTTCACCGAAATACGCAATCACCTTGGGGCCGAGCTTCAGCGCGCCGGTGCGGCCCGGCCGCCAATGCGCTGGCGCTTCGCTCGCGGTTTGCAGCGAGGCGACAGGCGCGCCCAACGCTTCAAGCAGCGTGTAAAGATCGCGCTTGATGTCGAAAATATCCGGCTGCGGCGCGGCGCGCCAATGGCGCGGCGGGCGCGCACGCCAAACGGCGGCGACGGTGCGCAGCTGCCCTTCGGGCGCAGCGCTTTGATAGGCGGGGCCGGCTTCAAACAAGCGCGCATCGTCAAAGCCGCGATCGGCGTTGCGTTGGGCGGCTTTGATGAGGTTCACCAGCGCGCTGGGGCGCATGCAATCAAGATCGGAGGCGATCGGGTTCGCCACCATCATGTCATCGCCGCCGCCGCCGAAGGCCGCGGCGAACGCGCGCGGGCAAAAACTCCAGGTGATGGCTTCGAGATAGCCGAGCGAAGCGGCGGCGCGGCGGGCGATGCGCGTGCGGCTTTCGCCCACGCTGGCCGGCGGGCTACGGAAGCCGGGCGCACGCGGCGGCTCATTCGTGGGCATCTTATCGAAGCCCTCGATGCGCGCGACCTCTTCAACCAGATCCGCGCCGCCTTCCACATCTCGCCGCCAAGTCGGCGGCTGCACGATGATGCGCTTTGAGCTTTGCCCTTCGGCGCTGGTTTCAAAGCCGAGATCTTTCAGCACCGCGCGCACGCGCGTGGGCTTCACATCAATGCCGGCAAGCTGGCGCACGCGATCGGGATCGAAATTGATTGGCGGCGGCGGGCCGGGTTCGGCGCCGGCGACGAACACATCGCTCGCTTCGCCGCCGCAATATTTCGTGATCAGCTGCGTGGCCAATTCCAGGCCCGGCAGCACAAAGCCGGTATCGACCCCGCGCGCGAAGCGATATTGCGCGTCGGAATTGATGCCGGTGGCGCGGCCTGTGGCGTGGATCAAGGTCGGATCAAAATAAGCGCTTTCGAGCAGCACATCGGTGGTGGCTTCCGATGAGCCGCTTTCCTCGCCGCCGATCACGCCGCCGAGGCCAAGCACTTTTTCATCATCCGCGATCACGCACATGGCGGGCGTGACGGTGTAAACCGCGCCATCGAGCGCCTTGAAGCTTTCGCCCTCGCGGCCCATGCGCGCGCGGATCGCGCCTTTCACCTTGCTTGCGTCATACACATGCAGCGGGCGCGCGCGATCGAGTGCGATGAGATTGGTGATGTCCACCAGCGTGTTGCGGGGGCGCAGGCCCACGGCGCGCAGGCGCTGCTGCAACCAATCGGGCGAAGGCCCGTTCTTCACGCCGCGAATGAGCCGCGCGGCGAACATGGGGCAGGCTTCGGTGTTTTCGATTTCCACCAGGGGCGCTGCGCCCCGCCCAGGAATCGGGATGATCGGCTTGGTGACCAGCTTGCCGATGCCGGCGGCGGCGAGATCGCGCGCGATGCCGTAAACGCCAAGCCAATCGGGGCGATTGGGCGTGACCTCGATGTCGATCACCGGATCGTTGAGGCCAAGCGCTTCGACCACCGGCGTGCCGACCTTGAGATTGGCGTCAAGCTCAAGGATGCCATCGCTCTCCTCGCCCAGCTCAAGCTCCGCGCCTGAGCAGAGCATGCCGTTGGAGACGACGCCCCGCACCGGGCGCGCTTCGAGCGTCACATCAAGGCCAGGCACATAAGTCCCGATCGGCGCGAACGCGGTGACGAGGCCAGCGCGCGCGTTCGGCGCGCCGCAGACGATCTCAAGATCGCCCAGCGCGGTTTCCACTTGGCAGACTTGCAGCTTATCGGCGTTCGGATGCTTGGCCGCGCTTTTGATGCGCGCGACGGTGAAGGCCGCAAGCTTCGCGCCCGCATCCTCAACGCCTTCAACCTCAAGCCCAGTCATCGTCATGCGCTCGACGATCTCATCGAGCGTGGCGTCCGTGGCGAGATGCTCTTTGAGCCAGGAGAGCGTGAATTTCATGAGAGCAACCCTTGGTATCCTCCCCGCAAGCGCGGGAGGTGGATCGCGGCGCAGCCGCGAGACGGAGGGGGCGTGAGACGTTGCGCCAACGCCCCCTTCCCCTCGCTACGCTCGGGACTTCCCCCGCACGCGGGGGAAGATGAATGGTGCGAACGCATCACCCAATCCCCTGCGCCAAGCCCGGCAGCAGATACGGGCTAAACCCATAATGCTTCAGCCAGCGCGTATCGGCGTCGAAGAAGGCGCGCAGGTCGTTCATGCCGTATTTCAGCATGGCGAGGCGGTCGATGCCCATGCCGAAGGCGTAGCCCTGGTATTTCTCAGGATCGATGCCGCAATTGCGCAGCACGTTCGGATGCACCATGCCGCTGCCGAGGATTTCGAGCCAATCATCGCCGGCGCCGATCTTGATCTGCCCGCCGCTGCGATCGCAGCCGACATCAACTTCCGCTGATGGTTCGGTGAACGGGAAATGGTGCGGGCGGAAGCGCAAGCGCACGTCATCCACCTCAAAGAAAGCTTTGATCGCGGCGATCAGCACGCCTTTGAGATCGGCCATGCTGGTTGTCTCATCGATCACCAGCCCTTCGATCTGGTGAAACATCGGCGTGTGCGTGGCGTCTGAATCCTTGCGGAAGGTGCGGCCCATGCACACCATGCGGATCGGCGGCTTTTGCTTGAGCATCGTGCGCACCTGCACGGGGCTGGTGTGCGTGCGCAGCACTTTGCGGCGCCGGTTTCATCGGTCGCGTTCATGAAGAACGTGTCGTGGGTTTCGCGCGCGGGATGCTTGGGCGGGAAATTCAGCGCGGTGAAATTGTTGAAATCGGTTTCGATGTCCGGGCCTTCTTCGACCGAGAAGCCCATCTCGCCGAAAATGCGCGCCAGCTCTTCCATCACCTGGCTCACCGGATGGATCGCGCCCAGGCGCGGCTTCACCGGCGGCAGCGTGACGTCCACCGCTTCGGCCCTGAGCTGCGCTTCAAGCGCCGCTTCCGCGAACGCGGCCTTCTTGGCGATGATCGCTTCGGTGACGCGATCTTTGAGGCCATTGAGCTTGGGGCCGAACGCCTTGCGCTCCTCCGGGCTCATGGAGCCGAGATTTTCATCAGGCCCGAGATCGAGCCCTGCTTGCCCAGCGCCTCAACGCGCAGCGCCTCAAGCGCCGCGTCATCGGCCGCGGCTTCGACGCGGGCGAGCACATCGGCTTCCAGTTTTTCCAGATCAGTCGTCGCATCCATGGCGAAGCCGCCCTCTTTGCTCCCCGCAAGCGGGGGAGCTGTCACGCGAAGCGTGACTGAGGGGGGTGGCGCCGGCGCTGCCGGACTTGCCCCTTCTCCCCTCGCTTCGCTCGGGACTTCCCCCGCAGGCGGGGGAAGAAACAGGCGCTTACTTCAGCGCCGCTTGAGCCTGAGTGATCAGGCCCTTGAAGGCTTCGGGCTGGTTCATGGCGATATCGGCCATCACCTTGCGGTCGAGTTCGATCCCGGCCAAGCGGAGCCCGCTGATAAATCGCGAATACGTGAGGCCTTCTTCGCGGACAGCCGCGTTGATGCGCTGAATCCAGAGCGCGCGGAATGTGCGCTTCTTGGCTTTGCGATCGCGATAGGCGTAGAGCCCGGCCTTCTCCACCGCGGCGTTCGCCGTGCGGAACGTGGACGAGCGGCGGCCATAATAGCCCTTCGCCTTTTTCAGAACTTTCTTGTGACGGGCGTGCGCCGTCACGCCACCTTTAACGCGTGCCATTGCTTATTTCTCCGTCAATCGAGGCCATAGGGGGCCCAAGCCTTGACGCGCTTTGCATCGGGCTCGGCCAGCACGGATGTGCCGCGGTTTTGACGGATATATTTGCCGTTGTGGCTGATCAGGCGGTGGCGCTTGCCGGCGGGGCCGACCTTCACCTTGCCCGAAGCCGTGAGCTTGAAGCGCTTCTTCACGCCGCTCTTGGTCTTCATCTTCGGCATTTTTTCCTCCAGCGGGAATGAGAGACGCGCGGGCGCGTCAAAAGGGCCGCCACGGCATGCCTTGAAGGCCGGGCCGCCCAGAAGAGGCGGGCGTGTAGCACAGCCCCCCGGCTAGGGGCAAGATCAGGTTCGCCGGCATTCCGCCGATTGGCTGGAGCATGTCTGGCCCCTCAAAAGGGCAAGCCACGCGCTCCCAGCGGGCATCGGCGGCGTGTTTGGCCTGCGTGGGGCCGGCGACACGAACAGGCAGGAGCGAGCGCGTGGCGTAACCGCTAACCGCGAGGCTCCGCCTTGATTGCGGAAGATTTAGGGCGGATCGGCGCTGGCGAGCCCTGGCCTGCCCGGCTAGGTTAATGGCTGGAGGCCTCATGCGCACGCCGAAGAATATCGACGAAGCCAAAGCCATCGTCCGCGAAGAGAAAAACAAAGTCTCTTCCTCGCTGAGCAAGATGATCGGCTCGCGCTGGCTTTTGGCGATCCTCGCCACCTTCGCCATCGCCTTTGGCAGCCACCTCGCCTACGCGCCCTCGCGGCTGCCGCCGGTGGGGGGGCTGAGCCTGGCGGCGGCGGGCTTGCCGCCGGGGATCGATTTCGGCTTCGCCGGCCAGCAGGCGGCGAGCGCCCGGCAAGCGGCGATCGAGCAAGGCGCGCCGGGCTTCTTTCAAGAGAAGATCAACGAGAACCGCCAATACGTGCCGCTGATGAACGCCATCGGCCTTGGCCTGGCGCTGCTGCTGCTGGGCGTGAACATGACGATCATGACGCTGCGCCGGCGCGAAACGCGCGGCTGACCCTTGGACCGCCGGCGGGGACGCCGGCGGTCCAAGCAGCTTAAGGCACCGCGTAGAACGGGTTGGGCATCAGGAAGGTGCGCTCGGCGTGCCCGCCTTCGAGATCGTTGGGCTGATCGCCGAGATTGGCGATGATGGTGTAGCCTTGCGCTTCGATCGCGGCGCGGGCGGCGGATTTATATTCCGCCGTCGGCTGGCGCGGCCCCGGCGCGCGTAAGGTGAGCGAGCCAAATTCGGTATAGCCGGCTTCGCGCAGATTGCGCTCTGTGCCCTCACGCTGGGCTTCGTGGCGGCCGGTGATGAAAAACACCGTGACGCCCGCGGCGCGCGCGGCGTGATAAAGCGCAAGCGCCGGCGCGATCGCTTCGGCGCGGCCGCTATTTTCCCAGGCCACCGCCCCGCACGGCCCGCGCGGCAGCGCCTCGCACGGCCCATCGGTGAAATAGCCGAAATCATTGGCGCGCATTTGCGGCCAGTTCGACAGCGCGGTTTCATCAATATCAAGCACGATGGCCGGGCGCTCCACCAGCGGCGCGCGCGCAGCGATCCAGGCGCTTGCCTCCTCCGCCACCGCCGCGAACGCGCGCTCATAAGCGCCGCTTTCATAGAACACGACGAGCTCACGCTTGAGCAGCCCAAGATTGGCGGGAACCGTCTGCGGCGCGGGCGTGGTGGTGGCGCACGCGGCGAGCGCGAAGGCGGCGATGAGAAAAGCGCGTTTGATCATGGCCCGCTTGTGCCGCGCGGGCGCGCGGGGTGTCAAATCGGGTGCGGCGGGGCGGTGTTTTGTGCTATGAAACCGCCATGGCCGATGGCGCGCTCACCATTTCGCTCGACGGCCCGCTGGCGGAGGAGATCCGCGCGGCGGCGAAGGCGCGCGGCCAAACCCCGGAAGATTACGTCCGCACCGCCCTCGCCGAAGGGCTGGCGCCGGCGGATGATGACGACGATCTCAGCTGGGAAGAGGATATGCGCCGGCTGGAAGAGCCGGGGGAAAATATCCCGCTCGACGAAGCATTCGACCGCTTCGAGGCCAATATTGCGGAATTGCGCGCTCAAAAAAACAGATGAGCCGCGCAGTCGAGTTACGCCCCGCCGCACAACGCGACCTTGGCCGGCTCGAAACCTTCATCGCACAAATGGACGAACGCGCAGGCGCAAAGCGGGCAAAAGCGTTGCGCGAAGCCTTGCGAAAACTCGGAACGCACCCCTTCGTTGGGCGGCCCGGCGCCAAGCCGAACACGCGCGAACACACCGTGAAATTCGGCCGATCGAGCTATCTGATCCGCTATCAAGTCACTGACGATGCGGTGATCATTGTGCGCATCTGGCATGGGCGGGAGAACAGGCCGCGCTGACTAAAGCGTCGGGACTTTATGCGCGGCGGAAGCCGAAGCGATAAGCAGGGCGGGCGACTTCCGCCTCCGGCCATTGCGCCCAGGCGCCCGGCGATGCGACCGCGAACAGAAACGTCCCGCGCGGCGTTTCCAGCGTCTCGCCCAAAGTCAGCTCGCGCACCGCGCCATCCACATCCGCGCGCAGGCGCAAGCGCCCAGCCCACACGCATTGCACATTGGCGGGGCAGCGGCTGTCCTCGATCAGCTCAAGCGGGCGGATGATGAGGCCATCGCCAAAATCGGCCGCCTCGCCCAATCCAGCAGCGACAACGCCGGGCGCGGCGAACGCGCGCTCAAGCGCGGCGAGATCGGCGCGAATGCTTTGCGCCAGCGATGCGTTGGCGGGCGCGGGTTCTGCCTGTTGTTGCGGAGATGCGCAGGCGCCGGCCAGCGCAAGAACAGCTATGAGCATGGCCCGCATCAGCTGATCCTACGCTTGCCGTTTCAACCCTTAGCGCGGCGCCATCACCATGACGACTTGCCGGCCTTCAAAGCGCGGCTCGTGCTCAACCTTGGCGATGCCGTCGAGCTCGGTGCGCATGCGGTCCAGCAGATCCATGCCGAGATTGGTGTGCTGCATTTCGCGGCCGCGGAAGCGCAGCGTGACCTTCACCTTATCGCCCTCTTCAAAGAAGCGATGGATGGCCTTCATCTTCACCTGATAATCGTGATCGTCGATATTCGGGCGAACTTTGATTTCTTTCAGCTCGATCCGCTTGGCTTTCTTGCGGGTCTCGGCCTTTTTCTTCTGCTCCTCGAAGCGGAACTTGCCGTAATCGAGGATTTTGCAGACCGGCGGTTCCGAATTGGGGGCGACCTCAACGAGATCGAGCCCAGCCTCCCGCGCAGCATCGAGCGCTGCTTGGATCGGCATCTCGCCTTGTTTTTCTCCATCGGCATCGATGAGGAGAACGCGGGCGACGCCGCGGATCTCATCATTCACGCGCGGCCCATCCTTGGAGGGGGGGGCGGGGCGGCGTACGGACGTCTGGCTATCGGGCCATCTCCTGTTGCAATTGATAAAGCTTCGGTTCAAACGCGCGCGCCCACGCCCCTCGCGGGGCGCGGACTCGCCATAACTATATCGCTTGTGTGGGCCCGCGCATCAAGCCGTTGCGGCGTGTTGAAATACGCCGCAATTGCGCACCTGGCGCTCCACCTGCTCGACCGGCAGATCCGCGATGACCGCCGCAGTGAGCGTGATCACCCCGCCCCGGCCGCGCGGGGCCGCCTGCTCGGGGCTCGACAGCGAGGAGAGGAAGGCCAGGCACGGCGCGCCGGCGGCGGCGGCCACGTGCATCAAATCCACATCATCGCCCACCGCGAACGCCGCCCGCTCCGCCAGGGCGGCGCATTGGAACAGGTCCGGCCGGGTGACGAGGTTCTTCGCGCGCGGCTCTTCCTTGGCGATATAGGCGCCCACCGGGCGCTCCTCGGGCCCGCCCAGCACCACCGGGGTGACGCCATTGCGGGCGAGCCTTTTGGCCAGATCGAGATATTTCTCCTGCGGCCAGCGCCGGTTGGGATCGACATCCGAACCGCGCGGCAGCAGCAGCACATACCGCCCGCGCAGGCCGAAATAATCGGGCAGCATGCGCGGGGCGTCGCGCATCACCGGGCGCACCCAGGAGAGATCGGGCGTCAGCGCGTCATTGGCGACAAGCCCGGCGGCGGCGAGTTGGGCCGCGTAGCGATCCAGCGGATGCAGATCCTCCGCGCCCGAAAAGGCGTGGCTGGCGCCGGCGACAGGCCCAGACCAGCGCGGCGGCCAGGGGCGCAGGCCCTGGAAATAATTGGCCGTCCGGTTCGAGCCTTCGAGATCGTAGATCATGTCGTATTTGGCGGCGCGGATGCGGGCGATCAGTTTGGTGATCGCTTGCGGCTCCTTGGGCTTGCCGTCGGCCTCGACCTTATCGAAGTACGGCGCCTTCTCGGCGAAGGCGCGGTTTGTTTCGGTGGTGAGCAGGGTGATGTGCGCGCCGACATGCGCATCGCGGATCGCGCGCGCGGCGGCGAGCGCCTGCACAAACGCCGTCACCCCGCCAAGCTGGATGACGAGCAGGCGTTTGGCGTCACTGGTTCCGCCCTTCTGCGCGGATTCAGCTTTGCGCCAAGGAATCATCATTCTGCTCCTTCGCTGAGTCTATCACATCGCCGCGCGCTTGTGACGTGCGCTTTCCAGCCAGTACGCGCTGGTAAACAGCCAATGTGGCGGCTTGAAGAGTGGCGATTGCGTAATGCGCATGCGCGCGCGCGATCCCCTTTGCGCCCATGCCGCGGCGCCCCTCTGGCCCCGCATCTATCATACGCTCCAAGGCGGCTGCGAGTTCCTGGCTGGCATTGGCCGGAACCAGCATTCCGGTCTCGTTCTCCACAATTGTTTCAGTAAAACCGCCCAAACTGGAAGCGATCACCGGCACGCCCATGGCTTGCGCCTCTACCGCCCCGCGCCCGAACGCCTCCGGCTCAATCACCGGAAACACCGCGATATCCGACGCCGCGAGCGCCAGCGCGGCATGTCGCGCAGATGGCCGACGATGGAGGCGACCTCCTTCAGCCCCGCCACCGAGATCGCGCCCTTCATGCCGCTTTCGTAATTGCTGCGCCCCTGCGCGTCGCCGGCGAAGATCACGCGCATAAGGTCAGGCCGGCGCTTGTTGCTCGGCCGCCGCTTCGATCATCACCATCTGGCCCTTCCAGCGCGTCAGCCGCGCCGGAACGATGACGACGCAACGCGGATCGTTCTCAGTGAGCCCCCAGGCGGCGCGCTGGGCCGCGATCTCTTCGGGCGTGAAGCGCGCGGGATCGAACACCGCAAGATCGGCCCCGCGCGGGATGGCGATCACCCGCTCGGGCCGGACCCGGAATTGATCCACGACATGCTCGCGCGTGTATTCGGAATTGGCGATCACCACCTCCCCGCGCGCCATGATCGAATTGTAAAAGCGCTTGGGCGCGGAGCGGGCGTTGTAGATGCCGTGGAAGGTCGTCACGAAATGCGCGCCGGTGAGCTTGGCCGCGATCCAGGCGCTCCAGGCCGGGGCGCGCGAGCGCGCATGCACGATGGCGACGCCGCGCTTGCGGATCACGCGCGCGAGCGCGAACGCGTTGGCGATGGCGGTGATGGGATTTTTTGTGGCGAGCGGGAGTTTGATCAACTCGCCGCCGGCCGCCTTGAGGTCCGGCTCAAGGCGACCGCCGGCGCTAGCGACCAAAGCGAGCCCCCCGGCGCGACTGATCGCATCCGCTATTTCAAGCGTGGTACGCTCCACGCCGCCAGCATTAAGCGCGGGAGTCACCTGCAGAACTCGGAGATTGTGACCTTCTTGCAATGCTGTTTCGCCGCCTGACCGCGCGTGATTTCCACTAAGATTATGTTTAATAAGCCGTTTGCTTAAGAAACCACGCATGCTCGCAAAATGTGGGCCGAAAGCAGCGTTGGGGAGAGAGCTAGCTTTGAGCCTGGGCCAATTCGAGACGCTCGCGCATCGCGGGCTGAAGCTCGCGCTGCTGCGCCAAAATGGGATCGCGCCGACTTTCGTGTGGCTGGGCGGCTTCCGCTCCGACATGGCTGGCACGAAGGCCGAAGCGCTGGCCGGCTGGGCCGAAGCGCGCGGGCAAGCCTTTGTGCGCTTTGACTATTCCGGCCACGGCCAATCTGAGGGCCGGTTTGAAGATCAGGTGCTGAGCGATTGGCTGGGCGATGCGCTGGCTGTGCTGGGCGCCATCGAGGGGCCGCTTGTGCTGGTGGGCTCGTCCATGGGCGGCTGGATCGCGCTTTTGGCGGCGCGGGCGCTGCCGACGCGGGTGAAGGGCCTCTTGCTGATCGCCCCGGCGGCGGATTTCACCGAAAAACTGATGTGGCCGGCGCTGACCGCCGCTGAGCAGGCCCGGCTGCTGGCCGAAGGCCGGCTCGAGCAGCCCAGCCAATATTCCGCCGATCCGAACGTGCTGACGCGCGCGCTGTTTGAGGATGGCGCGCGGCATCGGCTGATGGACGCGCCGATCGCCTTTGGCGGGCCGGTGCGCATCCTCCAGGGCGGCGCCGACCCCGATGTGCCTGAGGCGCATGTGCGGGCGCTGGCGGCGCTGATCGAGGCCCCGTCTCTGGCTTTTGAGCTGATCCCGGATGGTGATCACCGGCTCTCGCGCCCGCAGGATTTGCAAAAGCTGCTCAGCGCGGCGGGCCAGCTGGCCGATGCGCTCGCGGGCTGAGCGAACAGCTTGGCTTTGCCCCGCGCTTGAGGCACGGATCGAAGCGCCTCCGGGGAGAACCTCCATATGAACATCATCGCCGCCCTCGCCCTGCCCTTCGCGCTGATGCAAAGCGCCGCCGAGGTCGAAGGCAGCCGGTTCGAGCAATGCGTGACGCAGATCGAGGCTGACGCCCCCGCCGCGTACGAAACGGCGATGAGCTGGGCCGCCGAAGGCCAATCGGTGAACGCCTATCGCTGCGCGGCGATGGCGCTGATCGATATGGAGCGCTACCAGGAAGGCGCGCGCCGGCTTGAATCGCTGGCCCGCGCCATCAGCTCCAACAATAACGGCGTGCAGGCGGAATTGTTCAGCCAAGCGGGCAACGCCTATCTGCTGGCGCGCCTGCCGGCCAATGCGCGCGCGGCGTTCAGCCAAGCCATGGCCGCGATCGGCAACGACCCGGCGCAGATGCCCGATCTGCTGATCGATCGCGCCGCGCCTACGCCATGGAAACCGATTGGCGGCGCGCCGAGGAAGATCTCTCCGCATCGCTGGATCTGCGCGCCGATGATGCAACGGCGCTGCGCCTGCGCGCGGCGGCGCGGATGAACCAGCGCGCGTTTTCGCTGGCCGAAGCCGATGCGCTGGCGGCGACGCGGCTTGAGCCGGAGAATGTCGATAATTTCCTGGTGCTCGGCCATGTGCGCGAAAGCATTCGCACCGGGGCGCCGGTGGAGGCGCAATAAGCTTTAACCGCGCACCCAGCCCACCGCCGGATCGTTGAAATCCACTGTGTCGGCCAGCTCATAGACGTTGCGATAGCCGTAGCCGTAGAGATTGATGAAGGTTTGGATATTGAGCGCCAGCTCCACCCGCTTGAGCATCACCGGCGGCGCGTCATTGGAAAAATTGTTGTTGCAATAGATCAGGATGCGCGCGTTCGGATCGCGCAAGGCGGCGCGCAAACTCGCTTCGGTGAAATCGGTGAAGGGCAGATTGATCGCCCCTGAAATATGCCCGCGCGCATACGCATCGGCTGAGCGCGCATCGAGGATGATGGTGTTCGGTTCGCGCGCCATGGCTTGGAAATCGGCAAGGCTGACAAGCCGCGCTGCGCGATAGGCCTCGACCTCTTCGGCGAGGCTGCGGAAGCCCTGATAATTGATATTCGCCGCTTGCGCGGGCGGCGGCTTAGGCTGCGCGGCGGCAAGCCCTGCAAAGCCCGCAAGCACAAGCGCGGCCAACACAATGCGCATGAAACGCCTCCTGAACGGAAGCCGATTGCACGCGCGCGATGCGGCGTTATTGCGGCGCGTTGATCATTTCGATGATCTGCGGGCTCAGGAAATAATAGAACCCGCCGGCCAAAAGCCCGATCGGCATGCCCATCAGCGCGCCGATGAAAGCGTTGCCCATGCGTTCGCTGGCGTCCACCCCGCGCCCGCCGACCCGCAGCAGAAACCCAAGCGCGCCCCCGATCAGCCCGCCCGCGCCGCCATAATTGAAGCCGACGACGCACAGCGCCACCATGCCAATGAAGGCGCCGCCGATCAGCACAAACCGCAATCCGCCCAAGCCGCCCACCTCTGTCATGCCGCCACGCCCGCGCCCTCAAAGCGGGGCGCTTCTCCATGGCGCATGCGGGCGGCTTTGGGCAAGCGCACGGAACATCAAATCGGCGGGTTTAAGCGCCTGGGTTGTGCGCATCTTGGGGAAAGCGCGCGCCGTGTCAGCGCATCGCGCTGGGCTGCGGCGCCGATCAGGCCCAATTCCTGCGGCGTCAGCACCAGAAGCTGGCCCGATTGGGCCAGCGCCTCGGCGATGTTCTGCCGGGTTTGCATATCCAGCAATTGCATCAGCGCCGCGAGCGCGGCCGGATCGCGATCACGAAACGCATCCGCCAATTGATCAATCTGCTGCGGCCGCAAGGAGAGCACGCCTTGCGTGCGGCTCAGCGCGCGCACGGCGGCGGCCTGTTGCTGCGGGGTTGCATCCGCCGGCAGCGCGGCCAGCACTGGGCCAACCGCGTTGCCTGAAAACGGCGATTCCGCGAACGCATCCTGCTGAGTGAAGCTGAAATTGGCGGTGTGCCAGCGCACGCCCAGCGCCATGCCAAGCTCGCCGGCTTCATCACCTTCGGTTTCATGGGTGCGCAATTGTTCGATCACGCCGCGCTCCACCTCGCTCAGCGCCGCGCGCAGCTCTTCATCCTTGCGCTTGCCGATTTCAGAGCGAAACGCGCTTTGAATCCGCGTTTCCAGCGCCAGCGAAAATTCCTGGATCTCGTAGACATGCTTGAGCAGTTCACGGTTCAAGCTGAATTGCACGCGGCAATCGACGATGACTTTATGGCCATCGGCCGTCATCGCGTCGAACGGCAGCGGCGCGCAATAATGCGGGCGCAAATTGATCGCGCCCGAGCGCTCATCCATCAGCTTCACCGCGCGGCGCCCGCCCGTGGCCGGATCGAGCGCGACAAATTCGATATGCGGCGCAGCCGGGCCTTTGACCACCGATTCCTCGAAATCCCACAACACGCCGCGCCCGCGCAGCGCGCGCTTAAAGCCGCGCTCGTCCTGCGTCATGTACGTGCGATCATGGCGCGCTTCGTAATAGCGGATCCAGATATAGACGATCAGCGCCAGCGTGATCAGCGCGACCGCGCCTGCGGCGATCAGTGTCAGCAAAGACGGCATGCGCACTCCCCTCCGGCCAGGCACTATAGGCCGCGATGGGCGAGATTGCAGCCCAAGCGGCTAAGAGGGGAAAACATCTTCCCTCCCCGCCAGGGGAGGGTGTCACGAAGCTTGCTTCGTGACGGGTGGGGAGGAAGCGCCATGTTCTGAAAGTGAGCCGCCGCCGCCCCACCCGTCATCGCTACGCGCTGACACCCTTGTATCTGGAAAATCGGTCCGCCGGTGTAAGCTTTGCGTCGGCGGCGGCGGACGGGAGCGCGAGCACCTTCAGGGACGCCAAGCCCGTAGGGGAGCGCGTCGCCCCGTCCGCATCGTTTATCAGCCCGGACAGTCGCTTGGGCCGCCGAAAGCGGAGCCCGCATGCGCAAGGACGGGACATGAGCGAAGTATTCGTCGGCGTCGATGTGTCGAAAGACCGCCTCGACGTGCACGTATTGCCGCAAGGCCAGGCGTTCGCGGTCGCGCGCACGCCCGCAGGCTTGAGCGACTTGATCGACACGATCGCGCCGCTCGGGCCTTATCTGGTGGCGCTCGAAGCGTCGGGGGGATTGGAGAGCGTGGTGGTGGCCGCGCTCGCCGGCGCCGGCATCCCCGTTGTCGCGCTCAATCCGCGTCAAATCCGCGATTTCGCGCGCGCCACAGGCAAGCTCGCCAAGACCGACGCCCTCGACGCGGCCGCGATCGCGCGTTTCGCCGAAGCGGTGCGCCCCGAGCCGCGCCCGCTTGCGAGCGAGGATGCGAAAGCTCTGGCGGAGCTGATCACGCGCCGGCGCCAAGTGATCGAAATGCTGGTCGCCGAGCGCAACAGGCGGCGTCTTGTACAAGCCGCGCGCGTACGAAAAAGCATCGACCGCATCGTCGCCGCGCTGGAAAAACAGCTCGCCGAGCTCGATCGCGATATCGCAAGCCGCGTGCGGGAAAGCCCGATTTGGCGGGAAAAAGAAGAAATATTGAAAAGCACGCCCGGCGTCGGCGATCAAACCGCGCGCACCTTGATCGCCGCCTTGCCGGAACTCGGCGAACTCGACCGCCGCCAGATCGCGGCGCTGGCCGGCGTGGCCCCCATCAATCGCGACAGCGGCAAAATGCGCGGCAAGCGCGCGATCGCCGGCGGACGCGCCGATGTCCGCTGCGCGCTTTACATGGCCGCGCTCGTCGGCGTGCGCTGCAATCCGGTGCTGAAAGCCTATTACCAGCGCCTGCGCGCCGCCGGCAAAGCCCCGAAAGTCGCCATCGTCGCCGCAATGCGGAAACTGCTCACCATCCTCAACGCCATGCTCAAAACCAAAACCGTATGGAATGGAGCTTGACCCATGAGACAGTCGCTCCCCTGGCGGGGAGGGAAGGCGCTTATCGCTCGCGCGGCCGGTCGAGATTGAGCACGCAGGCGGAAAGATGCTCATTTTGCACCACGCGCGCGCGCTGCACGATCTGCGCGGCTCTGCGGCGCACATAAGGGCCTGGATTATCCGCGCGCCAGCGATTGGGGCTGGGCAGCACCGCCGCCAGCCGCGCCGCCTGCAAGGGCGTCAAATCAGCCGCCGAAACGCCAAAGCGCGCGCGCGCGGCGGCCTCGACGCCGAAATGCCCATCGCCCCATTCGGCGATATTGAGATAATGCTCCATGATCCGCCGCTTGGGATACATGAACTCAACCAAAGCGGTGAAATACACCTCAAAGCCTTTGCGCAGCCATGAGCTCTCCGGCCAGAGGAATAAATTCTTCGCCACCTGCTGGCTGATCGTCGATGCGCCGCGGCGCGAGCCGCCCTTGGCGTTATGCTCCATCGCGCTTTGGATGGCCTCCACATCAAAGCCGCTATGGGCGCAGAAATTCGCGTCCTCCGCCGCAATCACCGAGCGGATGATGTGCGGGGACATGCGATTGATCCCCACCGGATAGCGGCGAATGCTTTGCCCTTCGGCCGCGCGCTGCATCATCAAGACGTTCGAGGGCGGATCGATGAAGAGATACGCGCCCACCCACGTCACCGGGATCACCACGAAAGCGACGAACAGCACCGTGACGATGGTGAGAAACAAGCCATAGCGCTTGCGCCGCTTGATGCGGCCAAGATCGAGATCGAGATTGTGCCGCGCATCGCGCTGGCGCTGGCGATCCCCCGCGCGCTGCGGCGCCGGCATCGGAATATCGGGCTCGCCGAACAGATCGCGCGGGAACAGCGGCTCGGAGGCCGGCGCCGATGCGCCCTCCTCCGGCGCGGGCTCGCCCTCGCGCGGCTTTTCCGGCTCCTCTGGCCCCATCACTCCCACTCCTGCGCCACGCCAGCGTCCTGCTCGCGCGCGGCGAGGGCGGATTTGAGGCGGGTGAAGGCCGCTTCGTCAAGCAGGCGGCGCAAGGCCCATACCGCCATCGCGCGCACCAGCGGCGAAGAATCGCGCAAAAGCGCCTCAGCCGAGGGCGCGAGCGCCGCATCGCCGCTATTGCCGATGGCGATCAGCACGTTGCGGATGAAGCGATCGCGCCCGGTGCGTTTCACCGGCGTGCCGGCAAAGCGCGCGCGAAACTGCGCATCATCCAGCGCGGCGAGCTCAGCCAGCGGCGCCAGTCGCAAATCTTCACGCACGGCGATGCGCGCCTCGCGCGCGGTTTGCGCGAACTTGTTCCAGGGGCAAACCGCAAGGCAATCATCGCAGCCGAAAATGCGATTGCCCATGGCGCTGCGAAATTCTGCCGGGATGTGATCCTTGTGCTCGATCGTGAGGTACGCAAGGCAGCGGCGCGCATCGAGCTGGTATGGTGCGGGAAACGCCGCAGTGGGGCACACATCAAGGCACGCGCGGCAGGAGCCGCAATGATCGGTTTCCGCTTGGCTCGCTTCAATTTCCGCCGCGCTCAAGATCGCGCCGAGAAAAAGCCAGGAGCCGTGCGTGCGCGACACCAGATTGGTGTGCTTGCCCTGCCAGCCAAGCCCCGCGCGCTGGGCCAGCGGCTTTTCCATCAGGGGCGCGGTATCGACGAAAACTTTGACGTCCTCTCCGCTTTCCTTAGCGAGCCATTGCGCCAGCTGTTTCAGCTTGCCCTTGATCACATCATGATAATCACGCCGCGCCGCATACGCAGAAACAAGCCCGCTTTGCTTTTCCTCCAGCAGCGCGATTGCATCATCGTCGGGCGCATAGGATTGGCCTACCAGGATGGCGCTTTTCGCCTCAGCCCAAAGCGCGTTGGGATGGCTGCGGCGTTCGGAAGCGAGCCACTCCATATCGGCTTGGCGGCCTTCGCTGAGGAATTCCTGCAAGCGCCCGCTCGCGGCCCAAGGCGCGCGCATCCGCCACCGCGAGGGCGTCAAAGCCCAGCGCGTCGGCGTGCTGCTTGAGGCGTTCTGCAAGGCCCATGAGGCGCGATATGGCCCAAACCGCCGCTGGCGTCGATCTCTCAGCCGCGCGGGGCGAGGAGGATCACCGCCGCGCCGGCGATGCAAATGCCGGCGCCGATGATATCCCAGCGGTCGGGCCGCAGCCCCTCCACGGCCCACAGCCAGGTCAGCGAAGCAGCGATATAAACCCCGCCATAAGCGGCGTAGGCGCGCCCGGCGGCTTGGGTCGGAACCAAGGTCAAAAGCCACGCAAACGCGATGAGCGCCAGCACGCCGGGAAACAGCCAAAGCGCCGATTTGCCTAAGCGCGCCCACGCCCAAAAAGCGAAGCATCCGGCGATCTCCGCCAGCGCCGCGCCGATATAAATGAGCGCGACAGCCGGGCTCACTCGGCCGCCACCGCCTCGGAATCGGAGAGCGCGTTCGCCAGACGCGGGATCATTTCCTTCGGGCAGATTTGCCAGAAGCGCCCGCGCGCGGCGTCCCAATTCTTCAGCAGCGTCTGCGCCAGCGGCGAGCCGGTGCGCGCCACATGCTCATCCACCAAGGCTCTGAGCACGCCTTCCCAATGCTTGGAGGCGATGCGCTGCCAAACGATGGAATCAGGATTGGCCATGACTTCAAAGCGCTCCTCGGCGTCGTACACGAACGCCATGCCGCCAGACATGCCCGCGCCGAAATTATCGCCCACCGCGCCAAGGATGGCGACGACGCCGCCCGTCATATATTCGCAAGCGTTCGTGCCCGCGCCTTCAATCACAGCGCTCGCGCCTGAATTGCGCACGGCGAACCGCTCACCGGCAAGGCCCGCGGCGAACAGCTTGCCGCTGGTGGCGCCATAGAGGCAGGTGTTGCCGATGATCGCGCCGGCCGGCTCGTTCGCCGGCGGACGCAAGCTGATCAGCCCGCCTGAGAGGCCCTTGCCGACATAATCGTTGGCGTCCCCCGTCACATCAAGCGCGATGCCTTGCACCATGAAGGCGCCCAGCGATTGCCCGCACGAGCCGCGCAAGTTCACGTTGAGCTGGCCTTCGCGCAGGCCCTTCATGCCAAATTTGCGCACCACATGCGCCGAAGCGCGCGCGCTCCGATGGCGCGCTGGGTGTTGCGCACGGCGAAATCGAGCTGGCGCTTTTCGCCGCGCTCAAAGAAGCCTTGGGCATTGGCCAGCATTTCGTGATCGAGCGAAGGCGGCGGCTCGTTGCGGGATTTTTCCGCGCAGAACGGCGGGTACGGGCTATCGACGCGCACCAGCAGCGGGTTGAGATCAAGATCATCCAGATGCTCGGCGCCGCGGCTGATCTGTTCGATGAGATCGGTGCGGCCGATCACGTCCTCCAGCCGCGTAAAGCCGATGAGGGCAAGAATTTCGCGCACCTCTTCGGCCACAAAGCTCATCAGGTTGACGACCTTCTCCGGCGTGCCGGTGAATTTCTTGCGCAGTTCCTCATCCTGCACGCACACCCCGACGGGGCAGGTGTTGGAATGGCATTGCCGCACCATGAGGCACCCCAGCGCGACAAGCGAGGCTGTGCCGATGCCGAACTCCTCCGCGCCCAGAATGGCGGCGACGACGACATCGCGCCCGGTGCGGATGCCGCCATCGGTGCGCAGGCGCACGCGATGGCGCAGATTGTTGAGCATCAGAGTTTGATGCGCTTCGGCCAGGCCCATTTCCCATGGAATGCCGGCATATTTGATCGAGGTTTGCGGGGAGGCGCCCGTGCCGCCGACATGGCCGGAAACGAGGATCGTATCCGCGCCCGCCTTGGCGACGCCCGCCGCCACCGCGCCAATGCCCGATTGCGCCACCAGCTTCACGCACACGCGCGCATCGGGATTGATCTGCTTCAGATCATAGATCAGCTGCGCCAGATCCTCGATCGAGTAGATGTCATGGTGCGGCGGCGGGCTGATCAGCATCACGCCCGGCGTGGCGTGGCGCAGGCGCGCGATCAGCTCGGTGACTTTAAAGCCAGGCAGTTGCCCGCCTTCGCCCGGCTTGGCGCCTTGGGCCACTTTGATCTCAATCTCGCGGCACTTGTTGAGATATTCGGCCGTGACGCCAAAGCGGCCCGAAGCGATCTGCTTCACGGCGGAGTTTGCGTCATCGCCATTCGGCAACGGCTCGTAGCGTTCGGGAATTTCGCCGCCCTCGCCTGAAACCGAGCGCGCGCCGATGCGGTTCATGGCGATGTTGAGCGCGCCGTGCGCTTCCGGCGACAGCGCGCCAAGGCTCATGCCCGGCGTGATGAAGCGCTTGCGAATTTCATTGACGCTTTCAACCGAGGAAAGCGGCGCGGCGTTGCCCTGCGCTTCGCGGATTTCGAGCAGATCGCGCAATTGGATCGGCTCACGCAGGCGCCGATCGCGCACGCGCTCGGCATAGGCTTTGTAGGTGGCGTAATCGCCGGTATCGCAGGCTTTCTGCAATTGGTGGATGAGGCCCGCTTCCAGCGCGTGCCGCTCGGCCCCCGCGCGATAGCGATAGAACCCGCCCACCGGCAGCGCCGCGAGCGTTTCATCAAACGCGCGCTCATGCTGATCGGCCGCTTCCAGCGCGATGCCGGCAAGGCCGATGCCGGAAATGCGGCTGGTGAGGCCGGGGAAAAATTCATCCACCAGCGCGCGCGAAAGCCCGATCGCCTCAAAGTTCAAGCCGCCACGATAGGACGAGATCACCGAGATGCCCATCTTGGAGATGATCTTGAGCAGCCCCGCTTCCAGCGCGGCGCGATAATTGCCCGCGGCCTCTTCGCGCGTGAGCTTACCGGCGATGCCGCGCTCGGCCCGATCAGCGGCGCTGTCCATCGCCAGATATGGGTTCACCGTGGTGGCGCCAGAGCCGATCAGCACGGCGGCATAGTGCGTATCAAGGCACTCGGCGCTGCGCACCGAGAGCGAGCAGAAGCTGCGCAAGCCCTTGGAGGCCAGATGGCTATGCACCCCGCCGGTGACGAGGATCATCGGGCAGGCCACGCGCTCAAGCGATTGGCGCTCATCGGTGAGCACGATGTGCGAGCGGCCCGCGCGCACGGCCGCTTCCGCGTCCTTGCGGATCTGGTTGAGCGCGGCGCGCAGCGCCGGCCCCGGCTCCTCCCCTGCTTGGGCGCAGGGAACGTGCAATCGATCTCGACCACCTCATCGCCCAGTTCACGCCGCAGGCGCGCATACATGCCGTTGGTGAGGATGGGGCTGGAGAGAACGTAGACGTTCGCCTGGGTTTCATCCTGGGCGAGAATGTTGCCGAGGTTCTTAAAGCGCGTGGCGAGACTCATCACCCGCCCTTCGCGCAGCGGATCGATCGGCGGATTGGTGACCTGGCTGAAATTCTGCTTGAAATAATGCGCGAGCGAGCGGTTCTGCTCAGACAGCACCGCAAGCGGCGCATCATCGCCCATCGAGCCAAGCGCTTCCTTGCCCTCCTCCATCATCGGCGCGAGCAGGAGTTCAAGATCCTCAAGCGTGAAGCCCGCCGCCGCCTGGCGGCGCAGCAAATCGGCGCGATCCTCGAACAGGCGCGGCTCGGGCCCTTCAAGGCGCCGATCAAGATCGATCACCGCTTCGAGCCATTTTTCGTATGGATGCTGGGCGGCCAGCGCATCGACCAATTCATCGTGATGATAAAGCCGCCCCTCATGGGTATCGACCGCGATCATCTGCCCCGCGCCGATGCGGCCGCGCTCAAGAATTTTGCGATCATCCAGCGGGCACATGCCGGTTTCGGAGCCGACGGCGAGCAGACCATCTTCCGTCAGCGCATAACGCAGCGGGCGAAGGCCGTTGCGGTCAAGCCCGGCCACCGCCCAGCGGCCATCGAACATGGCGAGCGCGGCCGGCCCGTCCCAAGGCTCCATCACCGCGTTGCAATAGGCGTAAAGCGCGCGGTGCGCGGGCTTCATCGTTTGCGATTTGGCCCAGGCTTCGGGCACCAGCAGCGCCTTGGCCATCGGCGCGGCGCGGCCCGCGCGCACCAGCACCTCGAACACATTATCCAGCGCCGCCGAATCCGAGCCCGAAGGCTGCACGATCGGCTTCACATCCGCATCCGCATCGCCAAAGGCTTCGTGCGCCATGCGGATTTCATGGCTCTTCATCCAATTGACGTTGCCCTTGAAGGTGTTGATCTCGCCATTGTGGGCGAGCATGCGGAAGGGCTGCGCCAAGCGCCATTGCGGGAACGTGTTGGTGGAATAGCGCTGGTGATAGATCGCCACGCAGGAGGTGAAGCGATCATCGGTGAGATCGGGGTAAAAGCCATCGATCTGCTGGGCCAGGAACATGCCCTTGTAAATCAGCGTCTGCGCGCTGAGAGAGCAGACATAAAGCTCGGCGATGTTGGAAGCGAGCGCGCGCTTTTCGATGCGGCGGCGCACGATGAAAAGATCGCGATCGACCGTTTCCTCATCCCGCCCTTGCGGGTCGTGGAAGAGCGCCTGCTCGATCTCGGGCCGGGTGGCGTTGGCCTTTTCGCCCAGATAGTCGATGTTCACCGGCACCTGGCGCCAGCCATAGAGCACAAAGCCGGCGCGGATGATTTCGCTTTCCACGATCACGCGCGCGCGCTCCTGCGCGCCAAGATCGAGCCGCGGCAGGAAAATCTGGCCGACAAAGATCGGGCCATCCTTCGGCGTGTGGCCAGTGCGGATCACGCAATCGCGGAAAAAATCCTGCGGCGCGTCGATCAGGATGCCGGCGCCGTCGCCGGTTTGGCCGTCCGCATCCACCGCGCCGCGATGCCAAACCGCCTTCAGCGCCTCAAGCGCGAGCGTGACCACATCGCGCCGCGGCTTGCCGTCAATCGAAACAACAAGGCCAACCCCGCACGCATCACGCTCAAACTCTGAGCGATACATGCCCTCTGCGTCGAGGCGTGCGCGCTCATGGAGATAGCGCGCAATTTCTCGTGCTCCCCCGCTTGCGGGGAGCTGTCACGCGGAGCGTGACTGAGGGGGGCGTGCAGCAACTTCCCCCTCCGGCTCGCTTCGCTCGCCACCTCCCCCGCAAGCGGGGGAGGTGTTTGATTCCGCTTGTCCATCGATTTTACTCCGCCGCTACGCGCGCAGCAGTTTTAATGTGAGCGTCGATCGCATCTGCTGCGTCTCGGCCCTCTTTAATCGCCCATACGACGAGCGAGGCGCCGCGGACGATGTCGCCGGCGGCGAACACGCCCGGCAGCGAGGTGGCGAATTTGGAATCCACCGCCACGCTGTTCCAGCGCGTGGTGCGCAGATCGAGCACGTCCCACGCTTCGGGCAGATCCTCGGGATCAAAGCCAAGCGCGGCGATGATGAGATCGCCCGGCACAGCGTATTCGCTGCCCGGCTCTTCTTCCGGGCTTTGCCGGCCCGAAGCATCCGCCGCGCCAAGGCGCATGCGCACGGCCTTCACGCCCGGCGTCTTGCCGGCGCGCACCGACTTGGGCGCGGCCAGCCAATCGAACAAGACGCCCTCTTCCTCGGCGTGGTTCACCTCGCGTTGGGAGCCCGGCATGTTGGCGCGGTCACGCCGATAGAGGCAGGTGACGCTTTTGGCGCCCTGGCGGCGCGCGGTGCGCACGCAATCCATCGCCGTATCGCCGCCGCCGATCACCACCACGCGCCGGCCCGCCGCATTGAGCGCGCCGGAGGTAAACTCCGGCACGTCATCGCCCAGGCCCACCTTGTTGGAGGCGGTGAGATAATCGAGCGCTTTGACCACTTGGGCGTCATTGGGCGCGTTCAGCGGCTTGGCCTTATAAACCCCGGTGGCGATCAGCACCGCATCGTGGCGCTGGCGCAGCTCCTGAAAGCTGATCGTGGTTCCCACGTCGCAATTGAGCTCGAACGTGACCCCGCCTTCGATCAGGCGCTGGGCGCGGCGCTCCACCACCTCTTTTTCCAGCTTGAAGCCGGGGATGCCGTAGATCAGCAGCCCGCCGACGCGATCGTGGCGATCATAGACTGTGACCTGATAGCCGCGCTGGCGCAGCCGCTCGGCGGCGGCAAGGCCCGCAGGGCCGGCGCCGATAATGCCGACGCTTTCGCTGCGCTCATGCCGGGGTTTCACCGGGGCCACCCAGCCTTCTTTCCAGGCATTGTCCGTGAGGTATTTTTCCACCGCGCCGATGGTGACCGCGCCATGCGTGGATTGCTCGATCACGCACGCGCCTTCGCACAGGCGATCCTGCGGGCAGATGCGGCCGCAAATCTCCGGCATGGAATTGGTGGCGGCGGAAACCTCATAGGCCTCGCGCAGCCGCCCCTCGGCCGTCAGCTTAAGCCAATCGGGGATATTGTTGTGCAGCGGGCAACCCGACTGACAGAACGGAACACCGCATTGGGCGCAGCGCGAGGCTTGGGCCTCAGCCTTTTGAGCGATGAATTCCTTATGGATTTCATGAAAATCGCCCGCGCGCTCCGAGGCGGGGCGTTTATCGGGCCAAGCTTGCCCGATGGACACAAATTTCTGCATGCGTTCGGCCATGAACGCGCTCCAAAACACACAGAGAGCGGAAGATTATTCCTCTTTGCCTAGTTTGAAGGCGGTTTCAAGAAAAATGCTGCCTCTGCTCAGTGGGCTGGCCTGATTTTCGCACTTTCGCCTAAGGACGACGCACGCCATCGTCATGCCGGCACACTTAAGGGGCGCCCGTTTTGGACTTTATCGATCTGCTGCGCGCCGCCCTCTTGGGAATCCTCCAGGGCCTGACCGAGTTTTTGCCGGTGTCCTCCACCGGGCACCTGCTGATTTTCGGCCGGCTGATCGGCTATGACGATCCGGGCGGGGTGTTCACCGTGATGATCCAGCTGGGCTCGATCCTGGCGGTGATGTGGCTCTATCGGCAGCGGATTTTCGATGTCGTCACCGGCTTGCCGACCAAGCCCGAGGCGCGGCGCTTTGCGCTGATGCTGTTTCTGGCCTTCCTGCCGGCGGTGCTGATCGGCTTCTTCGCCGCCGATTACGTCAAGACCACGCTTTATGCGAGCCTGCATGTGATCGCCTGGGCGCTGCTGATCGGCGGCGTGCTGATGCTTGCGCTTGAGCGCTTTGCGCCCAAGCCGGTGGTGACGGATGCGGCGCAGACCCCGATCTGGCGCGCGGTGGCGGTGGGCTTCATGCAATGCATCGCCATGATCCCCGGCGTGTCGCGCTCGGGCGCGACCATTTATGGCGGCCTCCTCTTGGGGCTCGACCGGCGCGCGGCGGCGGAATTTTCCTTCTTCCTCGCCATGCCGACCATGGTGGCGGCGTTCATCTATGACGCGCACCAGCTTTATCAGTCCGGCATCGGGGTTTCGTCGCAGCGCATCGCAGAGATTGGCGTGGGCTTTGTGTTCGCCTTCATTTCCGCTGTGATCGTGGTCAAGCCGTTCCTTGAGTACGTGACGCGCGTTGGGTTCGCGCCGTTTGCGTGGTATCGCATCGTCATTGGCGCGGCCCTGCTCGGCGCGATTTCGCTGGGGCTGATCTAGCGCCGTTAGCGAGGCGCGCATGGCGAAAACCACAAAGCTTTGGACCATTGGCTACGAGAATGTCGGGGTTCCAGATTTCATCGCCGCACTGCAAGCGGCGAACATCAAAACGCTGATCGACGTGCGCGAGATCGCCAATTCGCGTCGCGCGGGCTTTTCCAAGAAAGCGCTGATGGCGAGCCTCGCCGAAGCGGGCGTCGCCTACATCCATTTAAAGCCGCTGGGCACGCCCAAGGCCGGCCGCGAAGCCGCGCGCAAGGGCGATTCCCAAACCATGCGCCGCATCTATGAGGCCAAGCTGGCCGAGCCCGAAGCGCAGCTGGCGCTGGCCGAAACCACCGAGATCGCCGCCAAGGGCCGCGCCTGCATCATGTGCCTTGAGCATGATTGGCGCGTCTGCCACCGCGCCATCGTGGCCGAACATCTCAGCGCCGATTTCGGGCTGAAACCCGTGCACCTTTCGCCGGGGCCTGCTTGAATGCCCCTTAAATCGACGCGCGTAAAATCGGATGCGCCTATGGAGCGCGGGCGTCCTCGCCCGCGTAGGTGGCTGGCGTAAACGCGGGCGAGGACGCCCGCGCTCCATAGCGCATTTGCATCGATTTAACGCACGGCTCTTTAAGCCTTCCGCACCGCGCCCATCACCGCCACGCCCAGCAGCGCTGCCCAGTAAACCGTGATCGCCGCAGCGAACACGCGCGCGCTCGGCCAGGTCGCTGAGCGCGGCGAGCACGGCGGGCAGCGGCAGCAGCGCGGCTACGCCCAGGATCCAGCGCTGCGGGCTGCGCAGCAGGCAAAGCCCGGCCAGCGCAAAGCCGTTGAGCGCCAGCGCGCCGTATTTCAGCCAATGCCAGGGCGCCACCGGCAGATGCGCGCCGGCATTGGCGAGATCGGCCGTCATGCGCAATTGCAGCACGGTTTCCACCACGTCCGCGCCAGCGCCGATCAGCGCAAAGCCGATCGCCGCATAAGCCAAGGGGCTGGCAATCCCGCCGGCGATGAACAGCGCCGCCGCGATCAGGAAAATCGTGTACGCGGGAATGAAAACCCAAAGATCGAGCGTGTTGACCGCATGGAACGCCGCCGCGCGTGCGGCCGAGGTTTCAGAGCCGCCAAACACGCGCAGCAGATCGCCGATGCTCTCGGCGCGCTGAAACAGGCTGAGATCATCGGCCAAGGCGCGGCTCAGGCCATAGGCGGCCTGCGATTCCGGCAAGAAGCTAAACGCAATGAAAACGCCCAGCGTCGCAAAGCCGGCAAGGCTTGCGGCGATCGCGGCAAGGCGTGTCACGCCGCGCTCTGGCGGGTTTGGAACTGCCCATACGGGCGGAAGCGCCAGAGATAAGTCGGCGCGATGGATTCGATGCTTTCCAGCGGCGCGACGCCGAGATCATCGATGGTGAGCGCGTTCGCATCGGCGCCAACCGCATTATCGCGCTTGAGCAGCGAAACCTGCCCGCTGGTCAAAGGCGGATCGGCCGGCAACAGCTTGAACGCCCATTCCAGCAGAAAGCCGATCGGCAGCGCGATAAAGAACGGCAGCGGCAAAAGCGGCACGTTGCGGTGGGTTTCGGCTTTGATGAATTGCATCAGCTCTTTGAACGTATAGGTGCGCGGGCCCCCCAGCTCATAGATGCGCCCTTGCGCCTCGTGCTTGCCGAGCGCGGCGAGGATGGAATCGGCCACATCGCCCACGAAGATGGGCTGAAACTTGGTTTTGCCGCCGCCGATCAAAGGCAGCGCGCCCACGAGCGGGATCGCGGCGGCGGTTTGCGCCATCGCGCCGAAGCGATTGAAGAAATGATCCTCCGGCCCGAAGATCACCGAAGGGCGCAGGATCGTGGCGGTGGGCGCCGCATCCAGCAACGCGCGCTCGCCCTGATATTTGCTGCGCGCATAGAGCGGGCCTTTGGGGGCCGCGCCCAGCGCGGACACATGCACGATGCGCTTGATCCCGCGCTTGGCGGCGGCTTCGCCGATCGCGCGCGGGGCTTCAACGTGCATCGCCTCAAAGCTCTGCTTGCCGCCCTCGTGCAGCACGCCGACGAGGTTCACCACCGCATCCGCGCCTTCAAGCGCCGCATCGATCGAAGCGGGAAAGCGCACATTGGCCTGCACCAATTGGATCTGGCCGACATCGCCCATCACGCGCAGCTCATGGCCAAGGTGCGGCTGACGCAGCGCCACGCGCACGCGCTTGCCGGCCTTGGCCAGCGCCCGCACCACCTGCTTGCCGACAAACCCCGACCCGCCAAAAACGACGACCAATTCGGCCATGAAGCGCTCCATCAGCCCCGGTTCAGACAGCCCGCGCGATGATCATGCCACGCTGAGGCCCAGCCCGAAGCATCGCCGGTATGGAGCGCCCGGCGGCGCTTAGCAACAGGCCAAAGCCCCCGGCGCGACAGCTTGGCTCACCCCCGCGCGCCGGCCACCGAACCGAAGGAAGTTTCGATCATGAAAGCGATTCTCGCCGCCGCCGCCGCCCTTGGCGCTCTCACCCTCGCCGCGCCGGCCGCGGCGCAATCTTACCACGGCGGCTGGCAGCCGATCGCCCAGCGCCAGGCGCAGCTTGAGCAGCGCATCGATCAAGGCGTGCGCCGGGGCGATCTCACCCGCCGCGAAGCCGCCAATCTGCGCGCCGAATTCAACAACATCGAGCGCCTGGAAGCGCGTTACCGCCGCGACGGGCTCTCCCAATGGGAGCGCGCCGATCTTGACCGGCGCATGGATCAGCTCGCCCAGCGCATCCGCTTTGAGCGCGCCGATAGCCCCAATCGCGGCTGGACCCCGATCAACCAGCGCCAGCGCCAATTGGATGCGCGCATCGACGCCGGCGTGCGCGATGGATCACTTTCGCGCCGTGAAGCGGCCAATTTGCGGGCCGAGTTTCAACAGATTGCCGCCTTGGAGGGCCGCTACAGACGAGATGGCCTGAGCCAGCGCGAACGCGCTGAGCTTGAGCGCCGTTTTGATCGGCTTTCGGCGCAGATTTATGCGTCGCGGAACGATCGGGATCGCCGTCGCGGCTAACCTCCCCCCAGGCTTAGCGACGGCGTAAAGGAGGCCGCCGGTGCGTTGCGCGCATCGGCGGCCTTGCCTTGTTCGGGCCGAATTTTTACGCACACTGAGAATCATGGCGCAGCCCCGCCCCACCCGCTTGTACGAAACGCCAAAGCGCACGGCCCAAAGCGCCGAGGTGATCGACGTGCAGTTCAAAGTGGTGAAGCGCCCGCGCCCGATGCTGGCCAGTTTCGGGCGCTGGTCGCTCGCCTTTTTCGCCGCCGCGATCATCGGCTTGCTGATCCCGCCCGTCTGGGTGCTGGCGCAGGAAATCGCCGCGATGCTGGGCGGGCGCTAACGCCCGCCGGCGCATCAATTGCAATTGTTCACATAGCGCCAGGTTTGCTGGCCGTAGGTTTGCCGCTCAATCGATTCCGTCACGCGGCGCATGCAGGCGCTGCGCTCGCGGCTGCGGCGCCAGAAATCGGCGTCCGATCCGCCACTATGGAGCCCCCAAATGCGCCGCATGTTCGCGGCCTCGGCGGCGTTGTTCCAATCGCGCTGGAAGCGCGCTGCGCGCGCCCGCCATGCCGAGCAATTGGGGCCGCTATAGATGCAATAGACGCTGACATCATAATGGAACGTGCCAACATCGGTGGTGTCGGGCCCGTAGCGATCGATGTGATCGACAAAGCGCGCCTCCATGATGTGCGGGGCGATCTGGTTGAGCGTGCGCTGGGAGGCTTCATGCCCCTGCTCGGCGGCGAGGCCGTACCAGCGGCCAGCCTCCAGCCGGTCGCGCGGCACGCCATGGCCGTAAAAGCTCATATAGCCCATGGCGTTTTGCGCGCTCGGATCGCCCGCATCGGCGTAAGGGCGCAACAGACGCGCGGCGGCGGCGTATTGCTGGCGCTCAAACGCCGTCCAGCCATCGTTCCAAGCTTGCTGATGCTGAGCTTGCGCGGCGGCGGCGCTGTTTTGCGTTGTGCTTGCGGCGGCGCCCGCCGATTCCTGGATGGTGAGCGTGTAGCGCCCGGTTTCGGCCGCGCCGTAGGAATTCAGGATGATCGCGTATCGGTCTCCGGCCGCTTGGAAGCGGATCTGGGAATCGGTGTTGCCGGATTCAAAATCATCATTTGTATGCTCGGGCGTGTTGCCGCTGCACGGCCCGGCAATGACCATCAGATACGTGTCGAATTGGCGCGAACGCATGGTGATGGTGTAGCTGCGGCCGCGCACGGTGGGCAGCGAAACGCAATCGACATAACTGCCGTCACGCAATGTCGGCAGCGCGTTGGTGAGTTGGCGTTCGTAAGTCTGCCCCGCGGCGACCGGGGCGTTTGACCAATTCTGGAAATCCTGCGCCGCCGCTGCGCTCGCGCCCAAAACAAACAGCGCGCACGCCGCCGCGATATGGCCAAGCGCCTTCATCGGCTTCTCCCGCATCAGCAAATCAGCGGGCAGTTTGACCGAAGCACTCTCCCGGCGGCGCCCCCGTTCGGGGGGCTTTAGCCGCCAAGCCGCGCGAGTTCGGCTTCGCTCATCTCTTCGTTGGAATAGACATCCTGCACATCGTCCAGATCATCGAGCTGGGTGATGAGCTTGAGCAGCGTTTCGGCGCCATCGCCTTCGATCGGGATCGCAATATCAGTGCGCCACACGAATTTCGCGCTGGTCGCGTCGCCAAACTTGGCCGCGAGCGCTTGGGCGGCGGAGCCGAGCTCTGTCATGTCGCAGGTGATGACGTGCTGCTCGTCTTCCACGGCGCAATCATCGCAGCCGGCCTCGATCGCCGCTTCCATCACCGCATCTTCGCTGCCGACGGAAAGCGGATAGCGAATTTCGCCCAGGCGCTTCCACGCGAAGGAGACAGAATTGTTCTCCCCCATATTGCCGCCGAATTTGGAGAACGCGCTGCGCACCTCGCCCGCCGTGCGGTTGCGATTATCGGTCAGCGCTTCAACGATGACGCCCACCCCGCCAGGGCCAAAGCCCTCATAGCGGATCTCTTCAAGGTTTTCCCCGCCGGCATTGCCGCCGCGATCCACCGCGCGCTGGATATTATCCTTCGGCATGGATTGCGCCCGCGCCGCCGCGATGGCGCGGTAGAGCCGGGCATTGGCGTTCGGATCAGGCCCGCCGAGCTTCACCGCCGCCTGGATTTCCCGCGCCAGCTTGGTGAACGCCTGGGCGCGCTTTTTATCCTGCCCGCCCTTGCGGTGCATGATGTTGGCGAATTTTGAATGGCCGGCCATCTGATCTTCCTTGCGGGGGCGCGGTTTAGCGGGAAGCAGGCGCAAGCTCAAGATTCCAGGGCGGCCACGGGATGATTTGGGCTGCGTGCGCCGGAAACCCTCCACCCATCTCCGGGACGCGGAGCCCACGCTTCCCCGCCGCGCGCCCCGCGGCTTGTCCGCCGAAGCTCGCAGAGCGAAGGCGGAAAGCGGGGCCGAGATCGGGGAGCCAGGGCAACGGGCGCAACACCCTTCGTCATTCCGGGGCAATGCGCAGCATTGAGCCCGGAACCCAGGGGCGGCAGGCGCCGCGCGTTTGCCCTGGCTTCCGGCCCGCGCTGCGCGCGAGCGGAATGACGATTATAAGGATTGCACAGCGCGCTATCCCACAGCGCACGCCGCTCGCGCCGCACAAAATCAACGCCCACACAAAAATCAATCCGCCCCTCTTGCGCGCTGGCGCATCATCAGCCCATCGCCGTTCACGCGGAGGGAGTTGGCGCCAAATCCCAAACTCGAACAGCGACGCGATCGAGCGAGAAACGCCGCAACTCATCTTCCCCCGCTTGCGGGGGAAGTGGCGAGCGAAGCGAGCCGAAGGGGGGAGGTTGTCGCCGCCCCCTCAGTCAGCTTCGCTGACAGCTCCCCCATAAACGGGGGAGCATGAAACGGCGCCATGCCGGCGGGGCAGTGAAACCGTCGGGTCCGGGCTTGGGTTTGGCCAAGCCCGCTCGCCGTTGGCTGGATCGTCCACGCGCTGAACACGCGCCCCGGACATGACGCTGACGCATAAACGATCGCGGGAGCGCAGCGTGCGAACGCACCAGAGCTCAATTGCCAAGCGCAAGCTTGGCGCCAACACCGCGCGCGCACGCTGCGCTTCCGCCTCCGCGCCTCTGGCGCGCGAGGGTGCACACACGCGCGCCTAAACTTGCAGCCGATAGCCGCCGGTTTCGGTGATCAGCAATTTTGGGCTTTGCGCTTCGGGCTCGATTTTCTGGCGCAAGCGGTAGATGTGCGTTTCCAGCGTGTGCGTGGTGACGTTGGCGTTATAGCCCCACACCTCGCGCAGCAGCTCCTCGCGCCCCACCGGCTTTTCGCCGGAGCGATAGAGATAACGCAGGATCGCGGTTTCCTTATCGGTCAGCCGGATCTTCTTTTCGGTTTCATCGACCAAGAGGCGCAGCGCCGGGCGGAAATCGTAAGGGCCGATGCGGAAGGTGGCGTCTTCGCTGGCTTCATGGCTGCGCAGATGCGCACGGATGCGCGCCAGCAGCACCGAGAATTTGAAGGGCTTGAGCACATAATCATTCGCGCCCGCATCGAGCCCTTTGACCTGATGCTCTTCTTCTTGCGCCGCGCCCGTGAGCATGATGATCGGCGCCTTCACGCCCTGCTCGCGCAGCGCAGCGCAAGCCTCGAACCCGTCCATGTCCGGCAGGCTGACATCGAGCACGATGGCGGCGGGCTTGAGCTCAGCCGCGGCGGCGAAGCCCTCGGCCGCATTGGCCGCGCCCGCGCCGCCAAAGCCCTCCTCCAGATCGAATTGCTCGATCAGGGCCTGACGCAAATCAGCGTCATCATCGATGATCAAAATGGTCGTATCGCGCGACATCGGAACCCTTGGTAACGGACTTTGATCCTACCGAGGCGGTAATGACAATGCTCTTTCGCGTGAAGATTGGTGAATCGGCAGCTTCAGTGGCCCGGCAGCTCAATGGGGAATTCCGTTGGCGCATTAAAACCCCTGATCGAAGCTCCCTTGGTGCGCCCCGCAGATCGCCACCTCGCTTTGCTCTACACTGAGGCCTGCCAGATGGTTCGGGCCGCCGAAACCCTATCCGCCCAAGTGATCCATATTCAAGTTTTGATCCTAGCCGGCGTCCTCTCGGCAAATGCGATGGGGTGGCTCGCCGGCCCCACTATCGGGGCTATACTCATCGGTAGCGGGCTTGCTCTCGGCGCGTTGCTTTTTCGCATCCGGCAAAATCAAAGGAATTACTGGAATAGCGCCAGACGCCTTGAAACATGCGTGCCCGGCCGAAGACGCTTAACCAATCCGGACGCAGTCTATCTGCCTCACACGGCGAACAATGACGCGCTAAACGGGTTCGAGCTCAATTGGGCCTACGCCATCACGCCCATCATTCTCATCGCGTTCGGTATGTTCTTTCTCGTAAATGAGCCGAAATCGCGCGAATTTAGCCGAGAACAACCTTCGCAAGTTTACCTAACGTTTACGGCGTCCGCCCCAGCGCCATCGGTGGATGTGGAGGTGCATGCGCCGGTCAGCATCGAACTGAAAGTTGAAGAAACTGGTCGGCGCGTGCGCCGTTGGAGCGTCCCTGCGCAGCACTAACGCGCGCCAAACAGCGCCGAGCCCACCCGCACCTGGGTGGCGCCGAAGCGGATGGCTGTCTCGAAATCGTGGCTCATGCCCATGGAAAGCTGGGCAAGGCCGTTGCGCGCGGCGATTTTCGCCAGCAGCGCGAAATGCATCGCCGGCTCCTCCTCCGCTGGCGGAATGCACATGAGGCCGGCCACCGGCAGCCCATATGCGCCGCGCACCGCGCTGATGAAGCCGTCCGCTTCGGCCGGCGACACGCCCGCCTTTTTGCGGCTCCTCGCCGGTGTTCACCTGGATCAGCAACTCCGGGCACGCGCCCAACTTCTGCGCCGCATCCGCCAGCGCGCGGGCGAGCTTTGGCCGATCCAGCGTGTCGATCGCATCAAACAACGCAACCGCGCTTTCGGCCTTATTGCTCTGCAACGGCCCGATCAGGCGCAGGCTGAGATCGGCAAAGGCGCCGCGCCGATGCGCCCAGCGCGCATCGGCCTCCTGCACGCGGTTTTCGCCGAACAGACGCTGGCCCGTCGCCAACATCGCATCGACCCGCGCATCGCTTTGCTGCTTTGAAACCGCGACCAATGCTATGGTGCCCGCATCGCGCCTAGCCGCTTTGGCGGCGGCCTCGATGCGCTGCAAAATCGCCGCGCGCGCTTCGGAGATGGAGGGAGCATCCATGAACGCCGCTGTGCTAGCTGCTGAAGCGCGCCGGCTCAACCGCGCGGCGGGGGCGCACGCGCTGCCGGCGCTCTGGTTCTTCACCGATCCGGCGCGCACGCCCGATCCGCTTGCCGCGATCGCGCTTCTGCCGCGCGGGACGGGCGTGGTTTATCGGCACTTCGGCGCCGCCGGGCGCGGCAGAACCGCGCGCGCGCTGGCCCGCGCCTGCCGCCGCAACGGGCTGGTTTTCCTGATCGCCGCCGACCCCGAACTCGCCGCCCGCGTCGGCGCGGACGGCGTGCATTGGCCGGAGCGGCTGTTGCCGCCGCGCCGCGCCTTGAGCGATGGCCGGCTCGTCACCGCCGCCGCCCACAGCGCCGAGGCGCTGGCCCGCGCCGCCGCCCATGGCGCGGACGCCGCGACCCTGAGCCCGATCTTTCCCACCCAAAGCGCCTCCGGCCACCCCGCGCTCGGCCTCTTCCGGGCCAGCCAGATGGCCCGCGCGGCTGGCCTGCCTGTGCTGGCGCTGGGGGGCGTGACAATTGAAAACGCCCGGCTTTTGGCCGGGCGCGGGTTTGCTGGACTGGTGAGTGTCGGTGCGCTGGCGGCTTAGAAGCGGAACGCCGATTCGACGCGGACGCCGGCGCGCGGCTCGGTTTCCCGCTCCGCCGCCAGGCCGGAATTGGGGCGGGTTTCCAGCGACACCTCGCCGCCGACCCGCATCCGGGGGGTGAATTGGTAGAACGCGCCCACCGACGTCTGATCGCCGCGGCTGGTTTCGGGCAGGCGCTCGATCCGGGTGGCCTCGCGCACGTCGAGCGTGACGCCCCAGCGCTGGTTCAGCGTCCAGGCCGGTTGCAGCGAGCGATCGTTTTCGCTTTCGCCGGTCACCGTTTCGGTGACCCCGCTGGAGGTCGTAAACCGTTGATACCAGGGGGTTCCTCCGGCCGCGCTTTCAGCCGTCGGCACGGTCAGCCGGGGGGCCGCAGCCTCCTGCGCATGCGCTGCGCCCGTCGCCAAAACGACGCCCGCGAACACCAATGCGGCCGGCTTCAACACAACCTTGCTCCCCTCAGCGTCACCCGCTAGCCGGTGAATATAGCGGAATCAACCCGGCAGCGCAGTGAATTTTAGGACACAGCTGGCGAATATTTCAAACAAGTCTGTCCGATTTATGGAAAACAGCCGTCAACGCCTTGGCGGCCTTAAACCCGCCCGGTTCGCAGCGTTCCACTGGCCCCGCCGCGCCGAGGTCGGTATATGGGCGCACGCCGCGCCGGTTCGGGGGGCGGAGCCAGGGCAGATTCCGGAGGGAGAATACATGACGCAGACCGGGCTTTTCAGGGCCGCCACTATCTTGGTCGCGGTCGCAGCCCTTTCGGCCTGCTCCATGTTTGGCGGCCGGGACCGCTCCAATCGCGATGATGTGAGCGCCGCCGGCAGCACGCGCGGCGACATCGCCGAGGGCATCGCCGTCAACGCCTTCCTGTGGCGCGCTTCGCTCGACACGCTGAATTTCATGCCGCTCAGTTCGGCCGATCCGTATGGCGGCATCATCATCACCGATTGGCATTCCGATCCCACCGCGCCGAACGAGCGCTTCAAGGCCACGGTCTATATCCTCGACACGCGCCTGCGCGCCGATGCGCTCAATGTTTCGATTTTCCGCCAAACCAATGTGGACGGCCTGGGCCGACGCGGCTGTCAGCCCAGACACCGAATTGCAGATCGAAAACGCGATCCTGACGCGCGCGCGCCAGCTTCGCCTCTCCCAAGGCGGGGACCGCCGCTAGACATAGCCCGCGTTTAGAGCCACCTAACGCGCCTTGAAAGGGCGTGAATAATGTCGCGTTACAACCATCGTGAAGTCGAACCCAAATGGCGCGCCCGCTGGGCCGAAGCCGGGATCGACCGCGCGCTTTCCCCTGAGCAAGCGCAAGGCAAGAAGAAAGCCTACGTGCTTGAGATGTTTCCCTATCCATCGGGGCGCATTCACGTAGGCCATTCGCGCAATTACACGATGGGCGATGTGATCGCGCGCTTCCGCCGCGCGGGCGGCTATAATGTGCTGCACCCGATGGGCTGGGATGCGTTCGGCCTGCCGGCGGAGAACGCCGCGATGGAGCGCGGCATCCACCCCAAGGGCTGGACCTATGACAACATCGCCGCGATGCGCGAGCAGCTGAAACTGCTTGGCCTCTCGATCGATTGGAGCCGCGAGATCGCCACCTGCGACCCGGCTTATTACAAGCATCAGCAGGCGATGTTCTTGGCCTTTTGGAAAAAGGGCCTCGTCTATCGCAAGAAGCAGAAGGTCAATTGGGATCCAGTGGACAACACCGTGCTCGCCAACGAGCAGGTGGTGGATGGGCGCGGCTGGCGCTCGGGCGCGGTGGTTGAGCAGCGCGAGCTTGAGCAATGGGTGTTCAAGGTCACCGCCTATGCCGAAGATCTGCTGGCGGCGATTGGGCAATTGAACAAATGGCCCGATAAAGTCCGGCTGATGCAATCGAACTGGATCGGCAAGAGCCAGGGCGCGCGCTTTAAGTTCGACATCGTGGGCGATGACGAAAAGATCGAGGTGTTCACCACCCGGCCCGATACGCTGTTCGGCGCGAGCTTTGTGGCGCTGGCGCCGGACCATCCGCTGACCAAGAAGATCGCCGAAACCAATCCGGCCGTGGCCGAATTCATCGCCAAGGCGGGGCAACTCGGCACCAGCGAAGCCGACATCGAGAAGGCGCCGAAATTCGGCGTCGATCTTGGCTTGCGCGTGAAGCACCCGTTTGACGAGAGCTGGGAATTGCCGGTTTGGGCGGCGAATTTCGTGCTTTCGACTTACGGCACCGGCGCCATCTTCGGCTCACCCGCCGGCGATCAGCGCGATTTGGATTTCGCCAACAAGTACAAGCTGCCGTTCAAGCCCGTGGTGCTGCCGCCCGGCGCCGATGCGGCGACGTACGCCGTCACGGACGAAGCCTACACCGAGGACGGGACGATCTATAATTCGCGCTTCCTCGATGGCCTGCCGACCAAGCAAGCAATCGCGCGCGCAATTGAGGAATTGGTCAAGCTCGGCAAAGGCGAAGCGACGACGCAATGGCGGCTGCGCGATTGGGGCGTGTCGCGGCAGCGCTATTGGGGCTGCCCGATCCCGGCGATCCATTGCGCCACATGCGGCGTCGTGCCCGCGCCGGCGGAAAGCCTGCCGATTGAGTTGCCCGAGGACGTGACCTTCGAGAAGGACAAGCCCGGCAATCCGCTGGATCGGCACCCAACCTGGAAGCATGTGAACTGCCCACAATGCGGGGCCAAGGCCCAGCGCGAAACCGATACGCTCGACACCTTCGTGGATTCGAGCTGGTATTTCGCGCGCTTCACCGATGCGCAGAATGATGCCGCGCCGTTCGACAGGAAGCTGGCGGCCTATTGGCTGCCCGTCGATCAATATGTCGGCGGCATCGAGCACGCGGTTTTGCACCTGCTCTATTCCCGCTTCTTCACCCGCGCGATGCGCGATTGCGGCTTCCTCGATGTGCCCGAAAACGGCGAGCCGTTCGCGAGCCTCTTCACGCAGGGCATGGTGGTGCATGAGACGTACAAATCCGCCGACGGCGCATGGTTATTGCCGGAAGAGACGGATGTGAAAGACGGCGCGCGCGTTGAGTTGAAAACCGGCGCGGCCGTCAGCGTCGGCGCCATCGAGAAGATGTCGAAATCGAAGAAGAACGTGGTCGATCTCGATGCGTTCGTTTCCGATTTCGGCGCCGATGTCGCGCGCTGGTTTGTGCTGTCGGACTCCCCGCCCGAGCGCGATGTGGAATGGACCGCCTCCGGCGTCAAAGGCGCGTGGAATTTCGTGCAGCGGGTTTGGACGCTGACGGATGCGTACGACCAAACCGCGCCCTTGCCCGGCGCCGAAGCGCCGGCGATGGAGCCCGAAGCCTACGCGCTGCGCCAATCGGCGCACCGCGCCATCGATGCTGTCACCGCCGATATCGAGAACTTCCGTTTCAACGTCGCCGTCGCGCGCTGCTACGAACTCGTCAACGCCATCGCCAAGCTGAAGGGCGAGGATGGCGGCAGCCAGTTCGCGCGCGGGGAAGCCTTGCGCATCCTGGCGCAACTGATCGCCCCGTTCATGCCGCACCTGGCCGAAGAATGCTGGGAGAAGCTGGGGCTTGTCGGCTTCGTGGCGGCCGAGCCGTGGCCCGTCGCCGATGCGGCGCTGGCGGCGCGCACCACCGTCACCCTGCCGATCCAGGTGAACGGCAAGCGGCGCGGCGAGATCGACGCCGCCAAGGATGCGCCCGAAGATGAAATCCGCGCCGCCGCTTTGGCGAATCCGGCCGTGGCGCAGTTCCTTGAGGGGCAAACTATCCGCAAGGTGATTGTGGTGCCCGGCAGGATCGTCAATATCGTCGCCGGTTAGGAGCCCCCGATGCGCGTGCTGATCGCCAGTGTTTCGCTTTTGCTGCTCGCCGCGTGCGGCTTTCAGCCGATGTACGCGCCCGCCGGCGGCGGCGCGGCCATCGGCCCGGTTTCGGTGGGCGAGATCGAGGGCAAATCCGGCCACGTGCTGCGCACCGAGCTTGACCGCATCCTCGCGGTCGAAAACACCGGCGCGGGCGAGCCGGCGCAGCTTGAGATCACGCTGACGGAAAACATCACCCCGCTTGGTTTGCGCCTCGATGAATCGGCCACGCGCGCGGAGCTGCGCCTCACCGCCAATTACGTGCTGACGCCCCCGCCCGGCCAAGGCCGCGCCATCCGCGGCGCACTGACCACGATCGTCAATTACGAAGCGCCAACGGCCGCGTTCGGGGAAATCACCGCCCAGGACGATGCGCGCGAGCGCGCGGCCGAAACCATGGCGCAGCGCTTCCGCGCGGAGCTTGCCTTGCGCATGGCCCAGACGCGCGCGCGCCGGTGAAGATCGCCGGCGCCTCCATCCGGCGCTTCTTGGACAAGCCGGATAAGAATATCCGCGCGGTTCTGCTTTACGGGCCCAATGAAAGCTTCGCCCGCGATGCGGCGCAAAAGCTCGCCGCGCACGCGCTCGGCAAATCCGACGATCCCTACGCCATCACCAAGCTGACGGACGATGAGATCAAGCGCGACGGCGCGCGGCTGGCCGATGCGCTGTTCGCGCAATCTTTGCTGGGCGGGCCCACCATCGTGTGGGCGCGCGTGAACGGGCGCGGCGCGGATGCGGCTTTGCTGGATGCGCTGGCCAGCATCGAGCGCGGCGAGGCTGCAGGCTTTCTCATCATCGAAGCGGGCGACATCAACGCCAGCGCCGAACTCGCCAAGAAATACACAGCCGCAACAAACGCCGCCGCCATCGCCTTCTATGAAGAAAGCGAAGCCGAACGCGCCCTCTTCGCCAAAAGCTACGCCAAGGAGCTCGGCGCCGATTTCGAGCGCGATGCGGAGGATGCCTTCTTCGCCGGCCTGCCGCATGATCGCGGCCTTGCCGCGCGCGAGATCGAGAAGCTGGCGCTTTACGCGCACAATCTGGGCCGCAAGCTCAATGCCGAGGATCTCGAAGCGCTGCTGGCCGAGGAAGGCGAAAGCGCGCTCGATGCGGCCAGCCTCGCCGCCGCCCAAGGCAAGGCCGCCGCCGCCATGGAGGCGCTGGCGCGGATCGATAACCTCTCCGGCGTCTCGGCTTTGCGGGCGCTCTTGCGGCGCCTGCATCAATTGCGCGAGCTGCGCGCGCTAATCGATGGCGGCGCGAGCCCCAGCGACGCGGTGGGCAAGATGCGCCCGCCGGTGTTCTGGAAAGAGCGCGAAGCCGTGGCCGCGCAGGGCCGGCTCTGGACCGCCAAGAAGCTCAACGCCGCCTATGACGTGCTCTGGGCCGCGGAGCTGCGCAGCAAAACCGCCGGCGCGCCGCAACACCTGATCGCGGCGGACGCCTATCGGGGCGTCGCCAAGCTGGTCGGCGGCTGATCGCCCTTCCCTCCCCTTAAGGGGAGGGAAGGCGCCGGATGCTGTTAGAAATAACATCCTTTCCCAGCCCGCATGCTTCCGCTTGTATGCGCGCGCGGGAGGGGCGGCATGAGCACAGCGAACCAAGAGCCCAAGCATCACAAGGCCACGGGCAAAGAGAAGATGGTGATCGGGGCCTCATCGCTCGGCACCGTGTTTGAATGGTATGATTTCTACCTCTACGGCTCGCTGGCGGTTTACATCTCCACCCACTTCTTCTCGGGCGTGAACGAAACCACCGCGTTCATCTTCGCCCTCGCCGCCTTCGCGGCGGGCTTTGCCGTGCGCCCGTTCGGGGCGATCGTGTTCGGCCGCATCGGCGATATTGTCGGCCGCAAGAACACGTTTCTTGTCACCATGGCGATCATGGGGGTGTCCACCTTCGTGGTGGGCTTGCTGCCCGGCTATGACCAGATCGGCATTTGGGCGCCGATCCTTCTGGTGCTGATGCGTTTGCTGCAGGGGCTGGCGCTCGGCGGCGAGTATGGCGGGGCTGCGACCTATGTGGCCGAGCATGCGCCCAACAACAAACGCGGGCTCTACACCTCCTGGATCCAAACCACGGCCACGCTGGGCCTCTTCATGTCGCTGCTGGTGATCATGGCCACGCGATCGATGATGCCGGCGGAGGATTTCGCCGAATGGGGCTGGCGCGTGCCGTTCCTGGTTTCGATTTTCCTGCTGGCGGTTTCAATCTGGATTCGGCTCCAGCTCAATGAAAGCCCGGTGTTTCAGAAGATGAAGGAAGAGGGCAAAACCTCTTCCAAGCCGCTGGCGGAATCGTTCGCGCGCTGGGGCAATGCGAAGCTCGTGCTGCTGGCTTTGTTCGGCGCCGTCGCCGGCCAAGCGGTGGTTTGGTACACGGGGCAATTTTATGCGCTCTTCTTCCTTGAGCGCATGGTCAAGGTCGATGGCTTTACGGCCAACACGCTGATCGCCATCGCGCTCGCCATCGCCACGCCGTTCTTCATCGTGTTCGGCTGGCTATCGGACAAAATCGGGCGAAAGCCGATCATCATGGCCGGCTGCGCGCTGGCGGCGCTGACATATTTTCCGCTGTTTAACGCGCTCACCGAAGCGGCCAACCCTGCGCTCGCGCACGCGCGCAGCGCACAGCGCCCGTCACCATCCGCGCCAACGCCGCCACTTGCTCGGTGCAATTCGATCCGATCGGGCGCAATCGATATGACGAAGAAGGCTGCGATCTGGCCATCACCTATCTCGCCCGCGCCGGCGTGAACTACGAAAAAGAGCAAGCGCCAATCGGCGCCACGCCCGAGGTGCGCATTGGCGATGAGGTGCTGATCGCCCCCACCCCGCGCCGCTTGGCGGAAGCAGAGCGCGCGCCCGCGATTGCGGCGTTCCAGGCCGAGTTGCGCGCCGCGCTTGATCGGCACGGCTATCCGCAAGCGGCCGATGATGCTGCGATCAATAAGCCGATGGTGGTGGCGATCCTGGCGCTGCTCGTGATCTACGTGACCATGGTGTACGGCCCGATCGCGGCGATGCTGGTGGAGCTTTTCCCCGCGCGCATCCGCTACACCTCGATGAGCCTGCCCTATCATATCGGCAATGGCTGGTTCGGCGGCTTTCTGCCAACCACAAGCTTCGCCATCGTCGCCGCCACCGGGAATATTTATTACGGCCTCTGGTATCCGATCGGCATCGCATTGATGACGCTGGTGATCGGGCTTCTGTTTCTGCCGGAAACCTACAAGCGCAATATCGATACGTGAGCGCGTAGAACACCGGTGTGCGTGCTCCCCCGCTAGGGGAAGCTGTCATGCGCAGCGTGACTGAGGGGGCGGCGCCAGCGCTTGCCCACATCAGTGCCCACCCCTCCGTCACGCGCTCCGCGCGCGCCACCCCCCCTCGCGGGGGAGGACGAAGCGGTGGGGCTGCTTTTCTCCGGGAACGGACGTCAGCTTGACGTCGAGGTCCGAAGGCCATTGAGCAACATTTTCGCACTGACTTTTGTGTGATGGGTATCTGGAATGGCTGGATCGCTTAGGGCCTCCAATAGCTGCCCTTCGATATGCGCGTTGAGCGCAAAATCGCCACCGTCGATCCAGATTTGCTCCCGCCGCAGCGCTTCCTCTACAATTTCATCACGCGAACGCTCACGTTCGGAATAGAAAACCAAGTCAGAGACGCGCGCGTGTGGAGCAAGCCGGCGTACTTCATCAAGCGCCGCCGATGTGTCCGAGTCGGTTCGCGCCCTTTCCAATTGAGCAATAGCGCCCGCCAAGTCGTCTCGCTTCATCGTATGCCTTGAGCACTGACACCCCGGCGACAATGGCCTGACTAAGCGGAATGTCCAACGTCTGGATTGGGCCAACCGCAGACACACTTAACTCCGCCCCCTCAACCCCTCCAGCCTGCAGCGGATCGCTTCTTTCTGCGTGATCACCCAATCGAGCGTCGCGTCGTGCGGGCCGGTGGGGACGAGATCCATTTCCTGCTCGGCGTAAGCGAGCCCCACGGCCACCGCGCCGTGGGCGCGATACAAAGAGATGATCCGGTCATAATGGCCCCCGCCTTGGCCAAGGCGCCGGCCGGCGCGATCGAACGCCAGCATCGGCGTGAGAATGAGGCGCGGGGCGAGCTCCGGCGTTGTCGGCGGCGGCGAGGGCACGCCGAACGCATCGGCTTTCAACGCATCGCCGGCGCGCCAAGCGTAAAAGCGCGCGGGGCCGGCGCGGCTCATCATGCGCGGCAGGCAGATCTTGCGCCCCGCTTTGGCGAGCGCGGCGAGCAGCGGGCGGCCGTCAATCTCGCCACCCACAGGCCAATAGCCGGCCACCGGCTCATGCCGCGCGAGTTCAAGCGGGAAGTTTTCGATCAGCTTGAGCGGCGCGTCGCCCGGCTCGACCAGATGCCGCTCTGCGCGCATCTGCATGCGCGCGTCGGCTTTGTCGGCTTCGAGATTGGGGTCAATGTTCATGCGCGCCGCACCCATGCTCCCCCGCTCGCGGGGGAGCTGTCGCGCGCGAAGCGCGAGACTGAGGGGGCGTCAGCAACTTCCCCCTCCCGCTTCGCTACGCTCAGCACCTCCCCCGCGCGCGGGGGAGGATGAGAAAAAGTTGGGCGGAGCCACATGCGCCGTGAGGCCTGCTCATCCACTCGAACCCTAGCAAGACTAGGTGGGCGCCAGGTGCTGCAGGCCAGGGCCCGCAGCAGAGCCAGCTCCCGAGAGAGATGATACGGTCCCTGGGATAAAAGCGCCTCTCGCGCGCCGCAGACACCGCCCGCGCTGAATCTAGGCGCGAGAGCGGCCAGCCTCAAGCGGGGGCCTCATCCAAAGCGGCGCGCGCCGCTTGCCCCAGCGCGCGCACGGCGGCGGCGAGCGCTTCGGGCGCAGCCTCCGGCGTCAGCGCCGCTTCAGCGGCGCTGAGCGCCGCATCCAGGGCTTCTATGGTTAAATCTTCCGCCATTGCGACGAAATGCTACGCCCGCTCTCGATTCGATGAAAGCCGCCCGCTCCCGCGCGCCTGGACCCAGCAACCGCTTAGGGCTAGGACATGCGGCGAAAATTCGCCCCCATACAGGGCAAGCGGCAATTTCCGGCAGGGAGCATCGAAATGAGCGTGAAGGTGGCGATCAACGGGTTCGGGCGGATCGGGCGGAACGTGCTGCGCGCCATTATCGAATCCAAGCGCACCGATATCGAGGTGGTCGCCATCAACGATCTTGGGCCGGTGGAAACCAACGCGCACCTGCTCCGCTTCGACAGCGTGCACGGCCGCTTTCCCGGCACGGTGACGAGCGGCGAGGATTGGATCGACGCCGGCACGGGCAAAATCAAAGTCACCGCCATCCGCAACCCGGCTGAGCTGCCGCACAAGGCGCTCGGGGTGGACATCGCGCTTGAGTGCACCGGCATCTTCACCGCGCGCGATAAGGCCGCCAGCCACCTTGAAGGCGGGGCCAAGCGCGTGATCGTCTCCGCGCCTGCGGACAATGCGGACTACACGGTGGTTTACGGCGTGAACCATCAGGGGGCTGACTAAGGATCATGTCGTGATCTCCAACGCTTCCTGCACCACCAATTGCCTCGCGCCGGTGGTGAAGGTGCTCAACGATGCGATCGGCATCGATCACGGCATGATGACGACGATCCATTCCTACACCGGCGATCAGCCCACGCTCGATACGCTGCACAAGGATCTCTATCGCGCCCGCGCCGCGGCGCTGAACATGATCCCGACCTCAACCGGCGCCGCCAAAGCCATCGGCCTTGTGATCCCCGATCTCAAAGGCAAGCTCGACGGCATCTCCATCCGCGTGCCGACGCCGAATGTTTCTGTCGTGGATTTCAAGTTCGTGGCCAAGAAAGCCACCTCCAAGGAAGAGATCAACGCCGCGATCAAAGCCGCCGCCGACGGCCCGCTCAAAGGCGTGCTTGGCTATACCGACGCGCCGAACGTCTCGCTCGATTTCAACCACGACCCCCATTCCTCGATCTTCCACAACGATCAGACCAAAGTGATGGAAGGCAAATTCGCCTCGATCCTTTCCTGGTACGACAACGAATGGGGCTTCTCCAACCGCATGGCCGACACGGCCGTGGCGATGGGGAAATTGATTTAATGTCAGCGTACCCGGAGCAGGGCGAAGGCGCCCTCGTTCCGGGTCGCGGCGCCAAGATCGTTACAATCCTTGTTGGTAGAAAGTTCTCTCCAACGCGCGTCGCGCTCGAAAACGGCGAGACGTGCGTTGGGGCGAATTGGTCTTGGGGACGCGACATCGGCGCGGATTGGGAACACGTGTATTTCGCCGAGGATGGATTGGACTTCTTCCTCTCGACAGAACAGATCATCGCACTTCACGACCCCGCGACGAGTGAAAAACTTTTCTCCCGCGAGGACACATGAAACTCCCCCTCCCCACACTCAACGCGTTCGCCAAAGCGCAGCTTTGGGGGATGGCGGTGGGGTTTGCGCTGGCGATGCTGGCGACCGATAAGCTCGGCTACGGGCTTGGGCTCTTCGTCGTCGGCTGGCTCGGCTCATGGTTAGCGCTTGAGTATTTTACCGCCGCGCGCATGCCCTCGCACCGCAAGGACGGCGCGGCGCTGGCGATCGGCATCATCACCGGCTTTGCAACGCCCTGGGGCGGGTTCCTGATCGCCGCGCTTGCGAACGCGCTGCGCCCTTAAAGCGCGGCAGGTGAACACGCGGGCGCGCTAGCCGGCGCCGGCGCATCATCGCCCCATGATGACGCGCCAGGATAAGCAATTGGCCATCGCCTTTGGCGATCTTGGTTGCGCGCTCATCATCTTTTCCTGCGGCTTGTTCGATGCGCCCTACTGGCTGGCGGGGCTGGCGGCGGGCTCGATGGTGATCTATTGGAACGCCTCGCGCGCGGCCCCATTGCGGCGGCTGAGCGCCAAGGGGCGCGCGCATGTCACGCGCGTGGCCGGTTTCGTCATCATCGCCATCGCCATGGGCTCTTACTGGCTCGGGCTTGGCGCGGCAGGATTGGTTTAAGCATGAGCGATGTTTCGATCTACGGCTTCAGCGCGCCCACGTTCGCGCGCATGCTGAAAAACCTCTCCGGCATGCTGACCAAGGCCGAAGCGCACGCCAAGGCGCACAAGATCGAGCCCGAAGCGCTGCTGAACGCGCGGCTCGCGCCCGATATGTTTCCGCTGATCCGCCAAGTGCAGATCGCCACCGATCACGCCAAGGGCGCGATGGCGCGTCTCGCCGGCCAAGCGCCCGAAGCCTTCAACGACAGCGAAACCAGCTTCGCCGATCTGCAGGCGCGCATCGCCAAAACCATCGCGCTGGTGGAAGCGTTCACGCCCGCGCAGCTGCAAGGCGCGGAGCGGCGCGAAATCACGCTGAAACTGCGCATCGATGAGCGCAAGTTTTCCGGCGTCGATTATCTCAACACCTGGGCGCTGCCGAATTTCTATTTCCACGTCACCACCGCCTACGACATCCTGCGCCATAACGGCGTTGAGCTGGGCAAGCGCGATTTCTTGATGTCGTGATTGCCGTTTCATCCTTCGTCATTCCGGTCGCGCGAAGCGCGGGCCGGAACCTAGGGGCCAACGCACCGCGCTTTGTCGCTCCTGGGTTCCGGGTTCTTCGCTCCGCGAAGCCCCGGAATGACGAGTGGGCGCGGCATGGCTAAAAGGCCCAACATCCGCACCGCCGGCGTCGATCTTGGCTTTCTCCTCGCCGCCCACATCGCCGGCTGGCTGAACGCGCCGTCCTGGGGCCTGGGCGCGCTCATTATTGCAGCGATCGGCGCCTGGTATTTCACCCGCCGCAACGCGCTTTTGCGCATGAGCCCGCGCCATCGGCTGACGCAAAGCGCCATCGCGCTGGCGATGCTGGCGGCGGTGATGGCTTTCTTCTATTGGATGGGCTTGGTTTTGGGGGGCACTCGTGAGCTTTCGCCGGATTGAAGACGCGCCAAACGAGCAAACCGCGCTGGTGCGCGTGGATTTCAACGTGCCAATGGCCGACGGCAAGGTGAGCGACGATACGCGCCTGCGCGCGGCGCTGCCGACGATCAAAGCGTTGCAAGGCAAGGGCTGCAAAGTGGCGCTGCTGGCGCACTTTGATCGGCCCAAGGGCAAGCGCGTGCCGGAGATGTCGCTTCAGCCGGTCGCGGCGCCGCTGGGCCAGCTGCTCGGCGCGGATGTCGCCTTTGCCGACGATTGCGTGGGCGATGCGGCCAAGGCCGCGATCGCGGCGCTGCCGAATGGCGGGGTGATCCTTTTGGAAAACACCCGCTTCCACGCCGGCGAAGAAAAGAACGATCCTGAGCTTGCAAAAGCCATCGCCGCGCTGGGCGATTTTTACGTCAACGACGCCTTCTCCGCCGCGCACCGCGCGCATGCGAGCACGGAAGGCATCGCGCACATCCTGCCCGCTTACGCCGGCAAGCAGATGGAGCGCGAACTCGATGCGCTGGAAGCGGCGCTGGGCAAGCCCAGGCGCCCGGTGCTCGGCATCGTTGGCGGCGCCAAGGTTTCGACCAAGCTTGACCTTCTGCACAACCTCGTCGCCAAGCTCGATCGCCTCGCCATTGGCGGGGGCATGGCCAACACCTTCCTCTACGCGCAAGGGATCGATATCGGCGGCTCGCTCGCGGAAAAGGACATGGCCGATACGGCCCGCGCCATCATGGAAGCGGCCAAGGGCAAATGCGAATTGCTGCTGCCGATCGACGTGGTGGTGGCCGGCGAGGTGAAGCCCGGCGCGGATTCGCAAACCCGCCCCCTGGGGCAAATCAACGCGGATGAAAAAATTCTCGATGCCGGCCCGCAAACCGTGCAGCGTTTGATCGCCGCGATGGATGTTAGCGCTACCTTGATTTGGAACGGGCCGCTGGGCGTTTTTGAGATTCCGCCGTTCGACGCCGCAACCGTCGCCGCCGCAAAACACGCCGCTTACCTTGCAAAACAAGGCAAATTGATCGCCGTCGCCGGCGGCGGCGATACGGTGGCGGCGCTTAATCACGCAGGTGTGGCCCAAGACATGACATTCGTGTCCACCGCGGGCGGCGCGTTTCTTGAATGGATGGAAGGCAAAGCATTGCCAGGCGTGGAAGCGCTAACACGGTAAGCAATTCTCGCCTGCAAATCAGCTTTGCTGGCGCGGATTTCGCCAAAGCCCTTCCCCGCGTGGCGTTTTGTTTTGAGCCGGGCTAAACCCTGGATATCCAATCAAGACGCGGGGCGCGCGCCTCGCTTGAACGCGGGGCAGAGAAGTGAATCTCGACGCATTGAACAAGGTCGCTGAGGCGATGGTGGCGCCGGGCCGCGGCATTCTGGCCGCCGATGAATCCACCGGCACGATGCAAAAGCGCATGGACGCGATCAGCGTTCAGAACACCGAAGACAACCGCCGCGATTATCGCGAGCTGATGTTCCGCGCCAAAGAGGCGATGGGCTATGTTTCGGGCGTCATCCTGTATGATGAAACCATCTGGCAAAACGCCAAGGACGGCACGCCGCTCGTCAAGCTGATCGAGGATGCGAACGCCATCCCCGGCATTAAGGTGGATGAAGGCGCGCGCGATCTTCTCGGCGGCAAGCCGGGCGAGAAAATCACACGCGGGCTCGACAAGCTGCATGAGCGGCTGCCGAAATATTACGAGAAAGGCGCCCGCTTCGCCAAATGGCGCGCCATCATCGATCCGAACAACATTTCCTATGCGGGCTTGCTGGCCAACGCGCACGCGCTCGCGCGCTATGCGAACCTTTGCCAAGAATTCGACATCGTGCCGATCGTCGAGCCCGAAGTGCTGATGGATGGCGATAACGCAATCGAGACGACCGCCGCCGTCACCGAATGGGTGCTGAAGGAAACCTTCCAGCAGCTCTATTATCTCAACGTCGCGCTCGAAGGCATCGTGCTCAAGCCCAACATGATCGTGCCCGGCAAGAAGGCCGCCAGGCAGGCGAGCATCGATGAGGTCGCGGAAAAGACCATCAAAGTGCTGAAAGCCAGCGTGCCGAGCGCGGTGCCCGGCATCGCCTATCTCTCGGGCGGGCAATCGGATGAACTCGCCACCGCGCACCTTTCCCGCATGAACGAGATCGGCGACTTCCCCTGGAAGATGACCTTCTCTTACGGCCGCGCCCTGCAAGCGGCGCCGCAGAAAGCCTGGGCCGGCAAAGCCGAAAACGTCGCCGCCGCGCAGCGCGCGTTCCTGCACCGCGCCCGCATGAACGGCCTCGCCTCCAAGGGCGAATGGAAAACGGACCTGGAAAAGCAGGCGGCCTGAAACCTCGTGCTCCCCCGTAAGGGGGAGCTGTCAGCGAAGCTGACTGAGGGGCCAGCGCTGACGTTTGCAAATGACAGCGCCCACCCCTCCGCCACGCGCTGACGCGCGCGCCGCCTCCCCCTTGCGGGGGAGGACGGGCCGCTTGATCCCACGCCGCCGCGCGCTAGGAAAGCGCCATGGCCGATCCTTGCCGCCTCTATCTCATCACCCCGCCCGCGCTTGAGCTCGCTGCGTTCATGCCCGCGCTGCGTGAAGCTTTGGCCGGGGGCGATGTGGCGTGCGTGCAGCTCAGGCTGAAAGACGTGAGCGATGCAGACGTGCTGGCTATCGGCGCCGCGCTCAAGCCGATCGTGCAAGGTGCGGGCGCGGCGTTCATCCTCAATGACCGGCCGGACCTTGCCGCCAAGCTTGACGCCGACGGCGTGCATGTGGGCCAGAGCGATGCAAGCTATTCCGCCGCGCGCGCGGCGCTGGGGCGGGAGAAGATCGTGGGCGTGACCTGCCATGCCTCGCGCCACCTTGCGATGGAAGCAGCCGAGGCCGGCGCCGATTACGTGGCCTTCGGCGCGTTCTATCCCACCGGCACAAAGCAGCCGCTGCATTGGGCCGAGCCGGAGATTTTGGAGATCTGGAGCGAGATCGCCGAAACGCCGTGCGTGGCGATCGGCGGGATCAATGTCGAAAACGCCGAGCCGCTTGTGCGCGCGGGCGCGGATTTCCTGGCGGTGTCCGCCGGCGTGTGGGCGCATGCGGCGGGGCCAAAAGCGGCCGTAGCGCAGTTTAACGCCCTGTTCGAGCGCCTCGTCTGAGGCTTCGCATGGATGCGCTCTTTAGGAGGCGCCCAGCTTCGGCGCGTCAACTTGAGGTTTGCGCGCCGCTTGACGCCCGCGCCCTGGCGGTTTTTCCAAGATACTTGCGCGAGAGCTCAACGAAATAACGGCGGCTCGGATCTTCGACGTACTTGTATACAAACGGCGTGCAGATCAGGACAAAGCCCACATAGGCGAGGGTGAGCAGATCATTCATCCAAGCCTCGGGCAGCGCGATCATTTTCGTTTCGACATCGCGCACTTGGATGTCAAAGCGCTTTTGAACAAAGTCAGCGGCGACAAGCATCCAGCGCACCACCACGCCGTGCAGCATATACATCGAAAACGACATGGTCGCGAGCCAGCCGAGCGGCTTGGTTATGATCAGCTTGGAGACAATGCCGCGGTCGCCCGCAAACGTGTAGATCAGCAGGGCGTAGGCTGCGTAAATGCTGAAATACGCGGCCCCGGAAGGATGCGCGACAAGGACCGACACGCTCGCAACGGCGGCGACGACCTCAAGCACGCTGGCGGTCGCCACTTCGCGCACGGGCCTGCGCCGCCAGATTTCGTAAAGCGCAACACCCATGAAGAAGCCGAATACGCCGCGCGAAATCGAAACGACGTTGTAATCCGCGCTCGCTTGCATCGCGCTCCAGAAAAAGCTCAGCGATACGGCAAGGACGATCAGGATCAGCGCGATCCGCACGCGCGGATCGCGCGCGAAAAGCCCAATCAGGCCCAAAAGAAAATAGGCGAAAACCTCGGCGGACAACGTCCAGGCCGGAAAATTCCATGAGAAAGCATGCGCAGGCTCCCAAGTCTGGATCAGCAGCAGTTGCCGCCAGAGCCCTTCCAGCGAACGCCAATCCCAAAACGGATTGTCGCTGCCCGCCAGCATGCTGAGAAACGGCGCTGGAATGAGCAGCGCCAGCATCGCCAAGTGCAACGGCCAAACCCGCCCAGCACGGCGGATCGCATAAGCCACAAAAGTCTTCACGCCGCCGATTTTGTCGCTAAAGCTCAGCGCCATCACAAAGCCGCTGAGCATGAAGAATAGGTCCAGAACCGGCGCCATGTTGCGGAACCAGCTGGCATGGTAAACGCCGTGCAGTATCGGCGCGTGGAACAAGACGACCATGAGCGCCGCCGCCCCGCGCCAACTATCCAATGCCTCTAGCCGCATCTTGCTCCGCCTTCGCCCGCTTCTGCGATCGTCGCGGAGGACGTGCACGGCGCACGCCAAAACGAGGCGCCATTTTACGTTCGATCAACAGCCGCGGCGCACAAGCGCTTGCCACATAGCCGGGCAAGGGCTCCCGAACTGGAACACCCGCAGACCAAGGTGCGGAATCGCGGCCCGATTTGGAACGATCCGCGCAATCGGCCGCTCAGAACATGCGGGCTAAACGTCCTGCGCCCATTTGGCGGCGCGCACGCTGGCGAGGTGGCGCTCAAACAGCGCGCGCTCCAGCGCATCGCCATCGCCCGGTAGGAACGCGCTTTTCTGCCAATAGCCGCGGCCTGGCCGGCCGGTTTCCTTGGAGACGACCAGCACATCGAGCGGCGGCTCGCGGCGGCGGCGGTTTTGCTCGGAGATCGCATCAAGCGCGCCCCACAGCGTTTGCTGATCGAACTCGCCGATGCGCAAGCCCTGCTCAGCCGCCGCAGCACGCAGCGCATCCGCCGCTTCGGTGTAGGTGTAGGGCGCGCCCGCGCGCGCGCGTTCAACCAAAAGCGCGCGCAACAGGCGCACCATTTCTTCTTTCTGCCCGCCCGCGCGCAGCCGCGCATTGCGCGCGAGGTTGTTGCGCCCGAGCAGCGCTTCGAGCCGCAGCAGCAGCTTTTGCAGCTCCGGGTGATCGGGCGCGCCGCGCCAATCGGTGAGATCGGCGGTCTGCACCGCATCGAATGGCGCAACCAGCGCGCACGGCTCAAGCTTCAGCGGCGCAAGCATGCCGCGCAGATAGCCGGTCTCGGCCTCGCGCTTGACCCAGTGCGAAGAGAGCGCCGCGAACGTCCAGCAGACGATCACCGCCTTGGCCTTATCGAGCTGCGCCTCGATGCGCCGCTCCCAAGCCGCCCCCACCTCGATCCCGGAATCGAACCAGACCGGCACGTCGAGATCGAGCAGAAGCGCGTTAAGCGGCTCCATCTTGGCGATGTCCTCGCGCTTATAGGAGATGAAGACGTCGCTCACCCGCTGGGCTCCGGATTTGATTCTACGGGAATTTACCCTGTTGAGCCGGCTCTGCGGCGCAAATGGGGCTGCCCCGCCCCCTTGGCGGGGCTAGGAAATTGCATCGAACCCGCCTACCTGATGGCTTCAAATTGCCGGCCCTAGGAGCCCTGAGACGCCCATGACCTTCCGCCTCGACGAAGAACCCGAGAAAAACCCCGCCGACGGCCGCAACGCCCCCGACGTGATCGAGAAGGCGCTGTTTGAAGCCCGCGTGGTGATGCTGACGGGCGAGGTGAACGACATCCAGGCCCGCCGCGTGGTGGAGCGCCTGTTCGCGCTGGCGAGCCAGAATTCCAAGCCGATCACCTTCGTGATCTCTTCCCCTGGCGGGCACGTTGAAAGCGGCGACATGATCCATGACGCCATCAAATTCATCGACGCCCCGGTGCAGATGCTGGGCACCGGCTGGGTGGCCAGCGCCGGGGCGCTGATCTATTGCGCGGCCCCGCGCGAGCGCCCGCTTCTGCCTGCCGAACACACGCTTTTTGCTGCACGAACCGCGCGGCGGCGTGGGCGGCATGGCCTCCGACATCGAAATCCAGGCGCGCGAAATCCTGCGCATGCGCGAGCGTCTGAACCAGATTTTCGCCGACGCCACCGGCCAAAGCCTGGAGCGGATCAAGAAGGATATCGACCGCGATTATTGGATGCTGGCCGAGGAAGCGAAGGCCTACGGGCTGGTTGGCCAGATCGTGAAGCATCAGAGCGAGCTGGGCTAAGCGCCGCAAAAACACCCGAAAGATTCAAACGGCCCCTGCCCAAGCGGGGGCCGTTTTGCGTTCTGGCTGTGAGCTAATATGAAAAATATATAAGCAAATCAAAGGGAACTCGGCTGCAATCGGCGCCGGGTCGCCGCATTTTCGCCCGCCCCGCCCCCGACCTAAACCCCCGCAAGTGACGCCGGTCACGCGGATGAGCGCCGGCGCTTCCCAAATGAGTGAACGCGCGGGAAAGCGCGCAGGTAAGGTGGAGAGAGCCAAACATGGCCCGTTGGATAGGCCTTGAGCGGCGTGCGCGCCGCGCGCCGTGCAAGCATCGCAGCCTGCGTGAAGCCACGCGCGCCTTGGGCGCGGCCGGTTTCCTCTGCGTGGCGGCGGGGCTGAATTTCGCGATGTATCCCGAGGCGCTGGCCCAGGCGATCCGCACCGATTTCATCCAGGGCTTCGCGCCTGTCGAGCCCTCGATGGGGCCCAACACGCGCGAGGCCGCGATTGTGCTCGACGAGAGCGAGGTGCGCCTGCTGGCCGCCACCGCCTGGGGCGAGGCGCGCAGCGAGGGTGAAGACGGCATGCGCGCGGTGGCGCATGTGATGGTCAATCGCGTGGGCGAGCGCTTTGGCCAGGATCTGCGCACGGTGATCCGCGCGCCCTGGCAATTCTCGGCCTGGAACCGGGGCGATCCGAACCGGCGCCTGGTGCAAAACCCCGAGCGCTACGCCACCGGCGGCATTGCGCTGGAAACCTGGGAAACCGCCCAGCGCGTGGCGCGCGAGGTGCTCTCGGGCCAATCGGTCGATCCCACAGGCGGGGCGCTTTTCTATCACACCACCGCCATCCGCCCTTCCTGGTCCCGCTATGGCGAGGGCCGGCAGGTGATCGGCGCGCATGTGTTTTACGCCGACGTGCGGAGCCGCCGCGCGCGCGTGACGCTGGCAGCCGATGCAAATCCGCGCGTGATCGAGCAAGCGCAAGGCCCGCGCGCGGGGCGCGTCAATGGCGTGATCCAATACGCGCCGGCGGACGCCGCAGGCCAATTGCTGCCAAGCGAAACCCAAGCGCAAAACGCCATCGAGCCTGATGATGTGAACGCGGCGGCCACGCCGGTGATCGACGGCGTTCCAGTGATCGCGCCGCAGGCGGGAAGCTAGCTCGTCTGTCATTAAGCGGCCGCAAGTTCCACCCATCCCCGGGACGGCGCGAAGCGGCGGGCCCGGGGCCCATAAACACAAGCGTTTGAGGTGATGGGCACCGGACCTGCGCTGCGCGCAATCCGGGGATTGGGTAAGGATCTCCGCTTCAAACCAAGATCGTTATTTCACCGGCGTATCCGGCGCCTCGCCGTCAAAATAATCCAAGCGGTTTTCATCGCGCAGGATGGCGCGGCCCATGCCGCGAATCATCACCTTGTTGGAATCCGGATAGACCGCGACCTCATTGGGCGCATGATCGCCGATCATGAGGAAGCGGAACGGCTGATCGGTTTCGTTGATCAGGCAATGGCCCGCCGCTTGGCCTGCCGGAAAGCCCACATAATCGCCCGCCCGCAGCGTGTAGCGCGCTTCGCCCAGGCGCAGCGTGCACTCCCCTTCCAGCGCGACGATGTGCTCTTCCTCGATCAGATGATAGTGAAACGGCACGCTCTGCTTGCCAGGCGGCAGCTCCTCATAGGAGACGCCGATCTTGTTGCCCCCTTCCCCGCGCGTGGACGAGAGCACGCGGAAACGATTGTGAAAGCGCGCGCCCTTGGAAAACTCTTCCCAAGGCAAACTCTCAATGGTGATGGGGCCGGCGGGTTTCTCGGTCATGGCTTCGCCTAACGGTCAACGCACAGCATGGTGCGAATTGAAGGCGGCAATCAACTCATCAAATGAGCTGGTAACTGGATCACAAAGCGTCGCGAGTTCCGCTAATTTTTCGAAGAATCTCGCCGCATCCGCCGAGCCAGCCGCGCCCGTAAAATCAGGATTCAAGTCAGGGTAGAGATAAAACGCCCCGTTGGGCTGAGGAAAGAAGTGACGCCCGCCAAATGACAGCAATGACCTAAGCGCGCCAACGAATGCTTGCCTCCGTGTTTCTATCTGAGGAATCAAACACCTGCTGCTGACAAGACCAAGATAGTCCTCGATCGCGGTAAGAGCCCTCAATTGCTCAGGAGTAATCCATCCCTGGTGGCACATTTGTTCCACATGCCAGCGCAAATCACCCTCATTGATAAGAGATAAGATGCCCGAGTAAATTTTGGCGTCATGCTTCCGCATCTCTACCAGCTCAGCGCCGGCAGCAAGGCGAACAGAAGCAATGTGATAACACACGGCTATAATGATAAGCGCCAAACCGTAAATCGGCGGCGTAGGAGGGTCGAAAGCCAACCCAGTAGTCGCACTAAGCGCCGCTCTTAAGAGCGGCTCCCAAAATGGGGCGCTGAGAAGAACAAGCCCGACGCCAGTGATCGCCCACGCAATAGCATTGTGAGTCTGAGGGCGGATGCGAAGCCAAGCTTCAACGCCCCAATTCACAACCTCTCGAATGCGTATCGTGTTCGACTCCTTAGTGGCTCTCGCCGCGCCAGACTTGCTTGTAGGCGAGGTAGAGCACGCCCGCGAGCATCAGCAGGAAGGCGAGCACGATGATGCCCGTGCGCTTGCGCGTTTCCATGTGCGGATCGGCGGCCCATTGCAGGAACGCGGTCACGTCCGTGGCGTATTGCTCAACCGTGGTTTCGGTGCCGTCCGCGTAGGCCACCGCGCCTTCGATCAAGGGCGGGGGCATGGCGATCCAGCCGCCGGGGAAATATTTGTTGTGGTGCAGCGCGCCGTTGCTTTCGCCGTCATAGCCCAGCAGCAGCGAGCGGATGTAATCGGCCCCGCCGTGGCGCGCGAGCGTGATCACCGAGAGATCCACCGGATAAGCCCCGCCATTGGTGGCGCGCGCGGCGATCTCGTTCGGGAACGGATTGCGGAAATAATCTTCCGGCCGGCCCGCGCGCTCGGTTTCCATGCCCGAGCTTGGGTCGATGTCGGCGATCATCACATTCGAGGCGATGGCGCGAACGTAAGGGTTTTCCGTCACAGGCACAAAGCGCCCGCCATGCGCGGGCTTGCCGACATGCGGCGTCAGCTCGCCCGTATCGTGATCGCGCACCATGTAGAGCGCGAAGGGCCCGCCCTTCTCGCCCAGGTGCCGGTAGGCGAGATTATCCATGCCATGGCAGGAGGCGCAGACCTGTTGGTAGACCTGAAACCCGCGCTGCACCTCGCCCATATCATAGCCGCCAACGGGGCTATCGAAGCTGAACGGGTAATCGTGCGGATGCTCGGCGTCCCCTGCGGCGACGGCGACGCCGACGGCGGCAATAGCTGCGGCGGCGGCGATTGAGAGTGCGCGCAACATCTTAGGCGTTCCCTTCATTCGTCACCGGCTTGGCGATCGTGTCGGGCACGCGGCCCGGCGTTTCGCGCAGACCCAGGATCGGCAGGATCAGCAGGAAAAACAGGAAATAATAGGCCGTCGCCACCTGCGAGAGGTTGGTGACGGTGAACGTCGCCGGGGTGCGGCGCTCGACCATGAAGAACGGCCCCACCGCGCCAAGCTCTTGCTTGGCGTTGGCGATGGCGGTTTCCATTTCATCGGCGGTGGCGCCGGAAACGGCGTGGCTGCGCACCTCGCCGCCCGAAACCACCGTCATCGTGCCGCGGGTTTCGCTTTCGCGGCGCACGGCCGTCATGGAAGCGCCGGCGCTGCGGGCCTCCGCTTCGGCGGCGGCGGCGGTTGAATGCCAAGCGCTGGCGCCGGACGCGGCGACGGGCTGCTCTGTAAGCGTTCCGCCCTCAACCCAGCTCAGCGTGGCGTTGAACGCGCCGGACTTGGCGAGGATTTTGCCGGGGTTTTGCCCGCCGCACCAGCCAAGCACCAAGCACACGACCACGAAGATCAGGAAGAACTGACGCGCCACCGGGCGATAGCGCATCGAGCGCACGCGCGAGGTGTCGAGCCAGGGCAGGATGAACAACACCCCGATCGCCGCGAACATGGCGAGCACGCCGCCAAGCTTGGAATCGATCGGCCCGATGTTGAAATCGACCGCGCGCAGGATCGCGTAGAACGGCAGCAAATACCATTCCGGCACGATTTCCGGCGGCGTCTGCAAGGCGTTGGCGGGGATGTAATTGTCCGCATGGCCCAGCGCGTCGGGCATGTAGAACACAAACACCGCAAACAGGATGAGAAAGAGCGCCGTGGCGAAGAGATCCTTCATCGTCGCGTGCGGGGTGAAGGGCACGGTGTCTTTCGGCTGGCCGGCCGGAATATCGGCATCCTTGCGCGGATCGACGCCGGCGGGATTGTTCTGCCCCGCTTCGTGCAGCGCCCAGACGTGCAGCGCCACAACCCCGGCGATCACGAACGGCAAGAGATAGTGCAGCGAGAAGAAGCGGCTGAGCGTCGGCTGATCGATGGCGAAGCCGCCCATCAGCCAATTCTTGATGCTTTCACCCACCAGCGGCAGCGCGCCGAGCAGGTTGGTGATGACGGTAGCGCCCCAGAAGCTCATCTGGCCCCACGGCAGCGTGTAGCCAAGGAACGCCGTGGAGACCATCAGCAGGTAGATCACGCAGCCGAGAATCCAGAGGATTTCGCGCGGCGCCTTGTAAGACCCGTAATACAGGCCCCGGAACATGTGCACGTACACCGCGATGAAGAACATCGAGGCGCCGACAGCGTGGATCGGCTGGATCAGCCAGCCAAACGAAACATCGCGCTTGAAGCGCTGCACGCTATCCATCGCAAGATCGATGTGCGGGGTGTAGTGCATCGCCAGGATCACGCCGGTGATGATCTGCACGACGAGGCAGAGCGAGAGCATCGCCCCGAACGTCCACCAATAATTGAGATTGCGCGGCGTGGGGTACGCCACAAAGCTGTCATAGCCCAGCCGGATGATCGGCAGGCGCTTATCGAGCCAACGGGTGAAGCCGGTTTTCGGCTCGTAGGTCGAGTGTCCGCTCACGTTTGTGCGCTCCTGCCGGCTCAGCCGATGCGGATGGAAGTTTCGTTCGTGAAAACGTACGGGGCGACGATCAGATTGAGCGGCGCGGGGCCGCGCCGAATCCGGCCGGACGTATCGTAATCAGAGCCGTGGCACGGGCAGAACCAGCCGCCATAGGATGAGCCCTCCACGAAGGTGGGCACGCAGCCAAGGTGGGTGCAGCCCGCCTGCAGGATGATCCATTCCGGCTTGCCCTCTGCGCCATTGGATTGCACCAGGCGCGAGGCGTCCGAAGCCGGATCCTTGAGGTTGGCGAAATCATCGCGCTGGGCGGCGGCGATTTCTGCGGCTGTGCGATGGCGCACGAACACCGGCTTGCCTTGCCACAAGATGCGGATCTGCTGGCCGAGCTCGACAGCGGTGAGATCAACCTCCGTGGAGGCGAGCGCGCGCGTATCGGCGGCCGGGTTCATCTGATCGATGAACGGCCACGCCGTCGCCGCCGCGCCAACCGCGGCCATGCCGCCAGCGGCGATAAAAATAAAGTCGCGACGGGATGTGTCGTCTTCCCCGTGCGTCTCGGTCGTTGCGTCAGCCACCGCAAAGCCTCTCTCGATTTGGACCGCCGGCGAAGCTAGGCTAGTTGAGGGGTCAAGGGGCGCGCGGCGCGTAGCCGCATGCCCTATCGATTCCCCGATTCCGCCCGATTCTCCGGCGGTGAGGCCATAACGTGCGGCTCGCGCTCTATCAACCTGATATCCCGCAGAACCTTGGCGCGGCCATTCGCCTCGCCGCCTGCCTTGGGGCGGCGCTCGACATCATCGAGCCCTGCGGCTTCCCGCTTACCGCCAGTGCGCTCAAGCGCGCGGCCATGGATTATGGCGCGCACGCCAAGATCGCCCGGCACGCCAGCTTCACCACCTTCCTTTCAGCCCCGGAACGGATAGGCGGGCGGCTGGTGCTGGTGGAAACCGACGGGGCCATCCCGTTCGGCGATTTCGCCTATTCCTCGGGCGACACCCTGATCCTGGGCCGGGAAAGCGCGGGAAGCCCTGGCGAGCTTTATGAGGCCGCCGAGGTCAGCGTGCGCATCCCGATGGTGCGCGGCTTGCGCTCCCTCAACGTGGTGACGGCGGGGGCGGTGGTACTAACCGAGGCGATGCGCCAGACAGGCGCCTGGGAGAAGCTGGACTGATGAGCGACGACCGCAAAGCCCGCGCCAAGGCATGGTTCGAGACCCTGCGCGATCAGATCTGCGCCGAATTCGAGCTTCTGGAGGATGAGGCCCCCGCCGCGCTCTATCCCGGCGCGCCGGGCCGGTTTGAGAAAAAGCCATGGGCCCGCGGCGATGGCGCCGAAGATCAGGGCGGGGGCGTGGCCGGGCTGATGCGCGGGCGCTTCTTTGAGAAAGTCGGCGTGCATGTCAGCACGGTGTACGGACGCTTCTCCCCCGATTTCGCCAAGCAGATCCCCGGCGCGGCCGATGATCCCCGCTTTTGGGCCAGCGGCATTTCGCTGATCGCGCACATGCGCAACCCGCACTGCCCCCTGCGCACATGAACACGCGCCACATCGCCACCACCCAATGGTGGTTCGGCGGCGGCGGCGATCTGAACCCGACCCAAGCCTATCAGCGCGACGAGCAAGGCGCGGACGCGCAAGCCTTCCACGCCCCCTACAAGGCCGCCTGCGATGCTTATGGCGATGATCTCTACCCGGCTTACAAAAAATGGGCGGATGACTATTTCTGGCTGCCGCATCGCAACGAGGCGCGCGGCGTCGGCGGCATTTTTTACGATCACCACAATAGCGGCGGCCAAAGCGGCGACACCTGGGAAGAAGATTTCGCCTTCACCCAGGCCGTGGGCCGCGCCTTCCTCGAAGCCTACCCGCCGCTGCTGCGCAAATACATGCGCACCGAATGGAGCGAAGCTGACCGCGAGGAGCAGCTGATCCAGCGCGGGCGCTATGTGGAGTTCAACCTGCTCTACGATCGCGGCACGACCTTCGGCCTGAAAACCGGCGGCAATGTCGAGAGCATTCTCTCAAGCATGCCGCCGCTGGCGAAATGGCCTTGAGCGATGGACCGCCACGGTCCATCCGTGCTAAAAATCAGGCGTGCAAATTGATCTTCCTCCGGCGCTTGAGGCTTTTGTCAAAGACCTGATCGCGCGCGGTCACTACGCCGACGAGGCGGACGTCGTGCGCGACGCGCTGCGCCGGATGGCGGAAAGCGATTTCGATCAGCTTCAGCAGCTCCGCGAAGCGCTCATCGAAGGGGAGACGAGCGGCCCGCCCCGGCCGTTCGATAATGACGCTTTCGTCGCGCGGATGCGGGCCAAACACGCCGCCACGTCTTGACCGGCTATGTTCTCAGCCCGCGCGCCGAAGCGGACCTTGAGGACATCTGGGACTATACGGTGGAGCGCTGGAGCCCGGCCCAAGCCGACAAATATCATAGCGATCTGATGGCCGCGATCGCGCGCCCGCGATTGCCCGCACATCCGCCTCGGCTATGTCCGCTACAATGCCGGCGCCCATGTGATCTTCTACCGCATCGCGGCGGATACGATCGAGGTGATGCGCATCCTGCACAAAAGCCGCGACTTTCCGCGCCATGCCTGAACGATCTACGGATCGCCCGCGCTCCATATTAGTGCGCCTGCACATTCTCCCGCAGCCACGCCGCAAATTCCGCTTCGCCGATTTCGCCGGCGGCGAGCGCCAATGTCTGCACGATGACATCCGCTTCGCTCGCCATAAAGCGATGGCCATTCGCTTCCAGAAACAGCGCAGCCGTCAGAAAGCCGGTGCGCTTGTTGCCATCAACGAAGGGGTGGTTGCGGATAATGCCAAACGCATACGCCGCCGCCAGCGCGGCCGCATCGCCCTCGCCATAAGCGTGAAGGTTCTGCGGCCGCGCCAACGCCGACTCGAGCAATCCCATGTCGCGCACGCCGCCCGCCCCGCCATGGGCGGCAAGCGACTCAGCATGAAGCAGAAGCACGGTGGCGCGTACGACCCAGACGGGCCGCTTCATTTCGCCAGCTCACGCAGCGCGTTGCGATAGCGTTTCATCAGATCGCGCCCGATTTCGATCTGGCGCGCGACTTCATCGTCAAACGCCGTCAGCGCCACGCCGTCGGGCGTATCGCTCACGCTCAGGTGATCGCCTTCGCCCACATTGAGCTTGGCGAGCACGTCCTTGGGCAGCACGACGCCCAGCGAATTGCCAATTCGGCGGACTTTGAGGGTGCGGCCTGCGGGCTTGGGCGCGGCGGCTTCGGCCTCGAACGGAAAGCGCTCCGTATCGGACACGCCGTGCGGCTTTTTGGTTTCATCATTCATGGCCGAACTCCGTTATAACTTAAGTTATAACACCCGCCACCCAGCGTCCAGAAAAACCTCTAACCCGCTGATTTCACGCCATTCCCTGCGCCACGGCCTTCAGCCGCTCGATCACGCTGAGTTTGTCATCGGGGAAATCGGCGTCGATCCACCAGGCTTCCACCTCGCGCAGCACCGCGCCGACCTTCGGCCCGGCCGGCACGCCCGCGGCCATCACCTCTTCGCCGGTGAGCGGCAGTTTGGGCGGGGTCCACATCTGCGCGTGCGCCACCAGCGCGCGCCATTGCTGGGTTTTGGCGAGCCCCGCCTCGGCCCAGGCCAGCATCACCCGATCGCGGAACGCTTCGTTGCCCAGCGTGTAAATCGCGCGGCGCATTTCCTTGAGCGACATGTAAGAGGTGATCCGCACCTCCGCGCCCAAAGCAGAGGTGAGCCGATCGCGCTCCTCATTCGACAATTTCAGCCGGCGCGCCAGCGCGGCGGCGCTGAGCTGATCGGGCAGCGCGGCGGCCACGCGCGTCATCGGATCGAGCGGCAGCATGAGATCGGCTTCCAGCGCCATCAGCGCGGCGAGCCGGTTCCGCTCCGTCATTTCCGGCAGCGCGCGGGCGCGGACCTCGATCGCCTCCATCCCCTCCCACGCCGCGCGCGGATTGAAGGCTGAAAGCAGCTTCTTCGTTTCCTTCCAGATCCGCTCCACCGAAAGCGTTTCCACACCTGCGGCAAGATCGGCGCACGCATGCAGGCCGGCCGGATCGAGCGGGCCCTTGGCGTACCAGGCGTTGAAGCGGAAAAAGCGCAGGATGCGTAAGTAATCCTCACGCAGCCGCGTGTGCGCATCGCCGATGAAAATCACCCGCCCGGCGCGCGCATCATCGAGCCCGCCGCCGGTGGGATCATGGATCTGCCCGCTCGCATCCGCGTAAAGCGCGTTGAGCCGGAAATCGCGGCGCGCGGCATCCTCCTCCCAGCTTTCGGTGAACGCCACGGTGGCGCGGCGGCCGTCGGTCGAGACATCGCGGCGCAGCGTGGTGATCTCAAACGGATGATGATTGACCACCACCGTAACCGTGCCGTGCTCAATCCCCGTTGGATGCGCGGCGAAACCCGCCGCTTGCGCGATCTCCGTAACGCGATCCGGCGTGAGCTGGGTGGCGATGTCGATATCATCGACCTCATGCCCCATCAGCGTGTTGCGCACGCAGCCGCCAACAAAGCGCGCGCCATCAGGCCGCGCCTCTTCCAGCACAGCCAGCAGCTTTTGCGTTTGCGGCGCCTTGAACCAAGCGGCGTGGGCGATGCTCAACGCCCCCTCCCCTTGAGGGGAGGGGGTTGGGGGGCGGGGTGAAACGCGGTGCAGGAATGTTTTCGCATATGTCTCAGCTAAATTTTGTGCGTGCGGAGCCTCACCCCGCCCCGCCCCCTCCCCTCAAGGGGAGGGGGTGAAGAGACGCTCATACAGCGCCCGCACCATGCCTGCGGTTGCGCCCCAGATGAAGTGGCCTTCATAGGGCATGGCGTAATAAGCGCGCTTGAGGCCGCGCCATTCGCCCTCGCGGCGCTCGTGATTGGCGGGGTTGAACAGAAAGCTCAGCGGCGCCTCGAACACGCTCGCCACCTCGCGCGGATCAAGCTTGAGCTCAAAGCCGGGCCGGATGAGGCCAACCACGGGCGTGATGCGAAAGCCCGTGCCGGTTTCATAGCGATCAAACGCGCCCAGCGGCTCGATGCGATCACGCTCAAGCCCGATTTCCTCGAACGTCTCGCGCAGCGCGGTGTCGAGCGGGCCTTCGTCGCTTGCCTGCACGCGCCCGCCGGGGAAGGAGATTTGCCCCGGATGGGCCGGGGTTTCCTCCGCGCGCTGGGTGAACAGCATCGTCCACCCCTCCGGTCGCATGACGATCGGCGCAAGCACGGCGGCGGGCCGCAGCACGATATCCGGCGGCAGCCAATCGGGATTGAGATCACGATCCGACCGCTGCGCATCGGTGATGCGATCGAGCGGATCAAGCTTTGCGCGCAGGCGGGATTCGATATCGATCCAGTTCACCGCTTTCCCTCCGCTCGCGGCGGGTATAGCGATATCTTTTCGCAATCAAAAACTGCTTGATCTGTTAGCATTCGGCCAGGTGAGCAACAATGAAAACGGGAAGAAATTGGCTACTCCGCGTACTTGATATGGGGCTTGGCGCGATGTTCGCTTTTTTTGTGTGGCTCATTCTGTATTCTTTGGGAGTGTTTTGATTGTCGGAATGAGAGCGACAGCTCTGAAGTTCGGCGCAAAGCCGCTTTCAACATCATCCGCGTCCGCACCCGCACCTTCAACTCACCGCCCCCAATTCAAACCAAGCGCCCCCGCTCCATACGCCGAGCTTGCCGCCTTTCGCCTCCGCCCATTCCACCATCTCATAAAACGGCGCCCGCAAAATCCGCGCTTCCAGCCGCCCGCGCACCAACACGTAAGGCCGCGGCTCATCGCCGTCATAGGCCACGCGGATCGGGTTTTCGGGGCCGGCTTTGACCACATCGCCCACCTCGGTGGTGAAGATCAGCGCCTGATCCGCGCCCCTCGCCCGCGCGATCCACACGCACAGCGAGGAAAGGCGCGTCCTCGACTTTCACCAGGATCTTTTCCACCGGCGTGACGAGATAGGTCTCCCCGTCCGCATCTTTGCGCAGGATCGAGGCGAACAGCCGTTTCATCGGCTCGCGCGTGATGCGCGCGCCTTGGTGTAACCATGTGCCGTCTTTGAGGATTTCAAAGCCGACCTCGCCGCAATAGGCTGGGTTCCATTGCTCAACCGGCGGCGGGCCTTTACCGGCGCCGGCCTCCCTCTTGAGCGAAGCCAGCAATTGCTCCAGGGACGGGGTGTTTTGCGGGGTGATCGTCATATTTCCGCCCCCAACTAAGCGAGCTTGGGCCCGATGAGCAATCAAGACACTGCGGCCCTGGTCGCCGAGGCGGAACAGGCCGGAGAAAAGCTGGCCGCCGTGCGGGCCGAGATCGGCAAGGCCGTGTTCGGCCAGGAGCGGGTGATCGAGCTGGCGCTCGCCGCCGTGCTGGCGGGCGGGCATGTGCTGCTGGTGGGCGCGCCGGGGCTGGCCAAAACCCGGCTGGTGGAAGCCATGGCGCGGGTGCTGGGGCTCGATTGGGCGCGCGTGCAATTCACGCCGGATCTGATGCCCGCCGATATTCTCGGCTCTGGAGGTGCTGGATCAGGATGAGGCCGGCAAGCGGCATTTCCGCTTCGTCAAAGGCCCGATCTTCACCCAGCTTTTGATGGCCGATGAAATCAACCGCGCCTCCCCGCGCACGCAATCGGCGCTGCTGCAGGCGATGCAGGAGCGCCACGTCACGGTGGCGGGCCAAGGCTATGACGTGCCCCAGCCCTTCCATGTGCTGGCCACGCAAAACCCGATCGAGCACGAAGGCGCCTATCCGCTGCCCGAAGCCCAGCTTGACCGCTTCCTGCTGCAAGTGGACGTGCCCTACCCGGATACGGAAACAGAGCGGAAGATTTTGATCGAAACCACTGGCCTTGGCGATGCGCAGCCGCAAGCGGTGCTCAATCCCGCCGCGCTCATCCGCTTGCAGCAATTGGTGCGGGCGATGCCGGTGGGCGAAAAGGTGCTGGCCTCGATTTTGGAATTGGTGCGCTCGGCGCGGCCTGGAACCAGCCACGATAGCCGCGTGAACCAGCATGTGGCGTGGGGCCCCGGCCCGCGTGCGGGGCAAGCCTTGATGCTGGCCGTGCGCGCGCGCGCGCTGCGTGGGCGGCTTGCGCCGGCGGTGGATGATGTGGCCGCACTCGCGCGGCCCGCGCTGGCGCACCGCATGCAGCTCTCGTTCGGCGCCCGCGCCGAAGGGCTCGATATCGACAGCCTCGTGGATGATCTCGCCGAACGGGCCGCATAGTGGCTGAACGCGCGCGCCTTGATGCGCTCGCGCTCGCGGGCGATTTGCCAGGCATTCTGCTGGACGCCAAGCGGCTCGCCGCCAATGCGCCGGGCGTGCACGGCCGCCGCCGCGAAGGCCAGGGCGAAGCCTTCTGGCAATATCGCGATCACCGGCCCGAAGATGGCGCGCGGCTGGTGGATTGGCGCCGCTCCGCGCGGGGCGATCGCTTCTACGTGCGCGAGCGTGAGCGCGAGGCGGCGCAAACCGCCTGGTTCTGGATCGATCCAGACAAGGGCTTTGAGTGGAGCAGCGATCCGGCCCGGCCCAGCAAGCTCTATCGCGCGCGCACGCTGGCTTTGGCGCTGGCGATTTTGCTGGCGCGCGGCGGCGAGCGCGTGGGCGCGCTTGGCTTGCCCTCACGCGCAGGCGCGCGCGCGCCCGAGCGGCTGGCGCATGATCTGCTGGCGCCCATGGGCGATGCAGATGCGCCGACGCGCGCTTGCCTCATCTTCATCAGCGATTTTTACGCCCCGCTCGAAACTTGGCGCTCGCGCCTCTCCGCAGCGGCCAGCGCCGGCGCCTCCGGCGCGCTGGTGATGATCGCCGATCCGGCCGAGGAGGATTTTCCGTTCGAGGGCCGCACGCTCTTTTTAGCGCCAAGCGGCAAGCAGGAAGCCTTGCTCGGCCGCGCCGAAAGCGTGAAGGCCGAATATGCGTCGCGGCTGGAAAGCCATCGCCGCGCGATCCGCGAACTGGGCGCGCGCCTTGGCTTTCCGATGATCCAGCACCGCACCGATCACGCGGCGGGGCCAGCACTCGCCATGCTGATCGCGCTGATCTCGGAGCGGTTCGCGTGAGCTTTGGGCCGTTTCTGTTTGGCGCGCCTGCGGCGTTGCTGGCGCTGCTGGCGCTGCCCGCACTCTTCTGGATTTTGCGCGCCGCCCCGCCCGCGCCTGCGCGCACCACGTTTCCGCCGATGCGGCTCTTGCTTGGCCTCTCCTCCGAAGAGCAAACGCGCGAGAAGGCGCCGCTTTGGCTGGTGATTTTCCGTGCGCTAGCCGCCGCGCTTTTGATCCTCGCCTTCGCGCGGCCAAGCCTGGCGCCCAGCGCCGCTGAAAGCGCCCAAGGCGGGCGCACGCTGATCGTGATCGACGATGGCTGGCCAAGCGCGCCGTTCTGGAGCGAAACCCGCCAAGCCGCCGCAGCCGCTGCGGCGGAAGCCGAGCGCGCCGGCGCGCCGGTGTTCATGCTGCTGACAGCCCCCGCCGCGCGCCCGCGCGATCCGGGCGAGGCGATGACGGCGGCGGACGCGCGCGGGCGCATCAACCGCTTGGAGCCCAAACCCTGGCGCCCTGATCGCGCCGCCGCCGCCGCGCGGCTGGCGCAAACCACAACCCAATTTGACCGCATCATCTGGATCAGCGACGGCCTCGACGATCCCGGCGCCCGCGCCTTGGCCGAGCTGCTGCAAAGCCGGGGGCCGGTGATCGCCCGCGCGCCGGCGCAAACCGCGCGCGCGCTGATCGCCGCGTCCGTCACCCCGCAAGGCGTGGTGGTGGAGGCGCGCCGCGCGCGCGATGGCGGCGGCGTGCTGGCGGTGGCGGCCGAAACCGCAGAGGGCCGCGCGCTTGGCGCGGCCGAAGCGCGCTTTAGCGGCGATGCGCTCACCGCTAGCGCGCGCATTGAACTGCCGCCCGAGATCGCGGCGCGCGCCGCGCGCGTGCGCATCGTGGGCGAGCAAAGCGCCGGCGCGGTGCGGCTGTTGCCGGCGGGCGCGAGCCGGCCGTTTGTCGGCCTCGTTGATCCTGGCGGCGCAGGCCAAGCGCTGCTTTCGGAATTGTTTTATCCAGACCGCGCGCTGCAGCCCTACGCCAGCCTGCAACGCGGCGCGCTGGGCGATCTCATCAATGCGCGCGCGCAAGCTCTGATCCTGCCCGATGCAAGCGCCATCACCCCCGCAGAGCGCGAGGCGCTGACGCGCTGGATCGAAAATGGCGGCTTGCTGGTGCGCTTCGCCGGGCCGCGCCTCGCCAACCAAGCCGATGCATTCACGCCCGTGCGCCTGCGCCCCGGCTTTCGCACGCTGGGCAGCGCGCTGGCGTGGGAAACCCCGCTCAGCATCGCCGATTTCCCGCAAGACTCGCCCTTCGCCGGCGTGCACGCGCCCGAAGATGTGCAGGTGCGCCGCCAAGTGCTGGCCGAGCCCGCATCTTTGGCCGAAGCGCGCGTGTGGGCGATGCTGAGCGATAACTCGCCGCTGGTGACGGCCCAGCCGCGCGGGCGCGGGCTGATCGTGCTGTTTCATGTCAGCGCCGGGCCTGATTGGTCTGATCTGCCGCTTTCGGGCTTGTTCGTGGAAATGCTGCGCCGGACTTTGGCGTTCGCCGCGCGCGGCGATGGCGCAGGCGAGCGCGCGATCACCGGCGGGCCGTATCAAGCGCAGCTTTTGCTGGATGGCTATGGCGGGCTGGAAGCGGCCGCCCACGATGCGCCGCCGATTGCGCCCGATGCGTTCGCCATCGCCGCGCCCTCGCCCGCAACGCCGCCCGGCCTTTACGAGCGCGCGGGCGTCAGCGCCGCGATCGATGCGGCGCGCGCCGATGAATCACTGACCCCGCTTGCACTGCCCGATGGCGTGCGCCGCGCAGGCCTTGGCGCCGTGATTGAGCGGCCGCTTTCAGGCTGGCTGTTTGGCGCGGCGGGCTTGATGCTGGCGCTTGATCTGCTGATCGCGCTTTTGCTGGCGGGCCGCTTGCCGCGCCTGCCCAAGCGCGCGGGCGCTGCGGGGGCCGCCTTGCTGGCGCTGGCCATGATCGCCGCGCCCGAAGCGCACGCGCAAGAAGATCCCACGCTGGACATCCGCCTCGCTTACGTGCGCACCGGCGATGCGCGGATCGACCGGCAATCGCAAGCGGGCCTTTCCGCGCTCAGCGATGTGCTGACGGCGCGCACCTCGGTTGAGCCCGGCGCACCCGCCGGCGTTGATCTCGCGCGCGATGATTTGGCCGCTTATCCGTTCCTCTATTGGCCGGCCACCGCAAGCCCGCGCCGGCTCTCGAACGAAGCGCTTGCCAATCTCGATCGCTATCTCGCCGGCGGCGGCTTGCTTTTAGTGGACACGCGCGACGCCGGCGCAAGCGGCGGGGCCCGCCCTGCGGCGACGATGCTCGCGGGCGTCGCCGTGCCGCCGCTTGAGCAAGTCACCGGCGAGCATGTGCTGGCGCGCGCGTTCTATCTCATTCGCGGCTATCCGGGCCGCGCCGCCAGCCCGCAATTGTGGGCGGAAGCGGCCAGCGCCGCCGAAGCGCGCGATGGCGTTGCCTCACTTTTTATCGGCGATGGCGATTGGGCCGCCGCCTGGGCCGGCGAAGGCGGGCTTTCCGCGCGCCAGCGCGAGCTTTCGCTGCGCTTTGGCGTCAATCTCGTGATGGTGGCGCTGACCGGCAATTACAAAGCCGATCAAGTGCACGTGCCGGCGCTGCTTGAGCGCATGGGGCGCGGCCAGTGATCGCAGGCTCGCGCATCGGCTTTGATCCGGCGCTGCCGCTGGGGATTTTGATCGCGCTCGGCGTGATCGCGGCCCTGGCGTGGGCGATCTATCTCTGGCGCGGCGGCGGCGCGCCGATCCTGCGCGCGCTGGGGCTATTGTTTCTCTTCCTTGGCCTGATGCAGCCGCAATGGGTGCGCGAAACGCGCGAGCCGGCGCAGGATGTGGCGCTGGTCGTGGTCGATCAAAGCGAGAGCCTCTCGCTTGCGGGCCGGCGCGACGCCGCGCGCGCGGCGGGCGATGAAATGGCGCGGCGCCTCAGCGAACAGCCTGGCCTTGACGTGCGCGTGCGCGAAGCGCGCGGCGGGCCCGACGGCACCATGATCGCTTCAATCATCGAAGATGCCTTGGCCGATGTGGCGCGCGACCGCATCGGCGCCGTGGTGATCGTCACCGATGGGCAAGCCGCCGATGCGCCGGAAAACCCCGCCGACATGCGCGCGCTTGGCCCCGCGCATGTGCTGATCGTCGGCGATCCCGCGCGCGGGGATCGGCGCCTTGAGCTGATCTCGGCGCCGACGTTCGGCATCGTGGGCGAGCCGATGCGCGTCACCGGGCGGGTGATTGACCCGAGCGGGGATGCGCAAGTGCGGGTGCGAGTTTCGATCGACGGCGCGCGCGCCACCGAAACCCTGGTGCGCGCCAATCGCGAGTTCAGCGTGAACGTCACGCTCGCCAAGCGCGGGCGCAATATGGTGATCGTGGAAGCTGACGCCGGCCCGCAGGAGATCACGCTTTCAAACAACCGCGCCGCCTTCGCCGCCAATGGCGTGCGCGATCGGCTGCGCGTGCTACTCGTTACAGGCGAGCCGCACCAGGGCGCGCGGGTGTGGCGCAATCTGCTGAAAAGCGATCCGGCGGTGGATCTGGTGCATTTCACGATTTTGCGCCCGCCGGAGAAGCAGGATTTCGTGCCGCTTTCGGAACTGGCGCTGATCCCTTTCCCGACCGAGGAATTGTTTGAGCGACGCCTCGGCGAATTCGATCTCATCATTTTCGATCGCTACAATCGGCGCGGCATTTTGCAGGCTTATTATTTCTCCTCGATCGCGCGGCGGGTGGAGCAAGGCGGCGCGCTGCTGATCACCGCCGGCGAAGGCGAAGCGGGGCTCGACGGCATGCACCGCACCGCGCTCGCCGCCATCCTGCCCTCCCAGCCAACGGGCAACGTGATCCGCCGCGCGTATCGGCCGGCGCCGACAACGCTGGGCCAGCGCCATCCGGTGACGCGCGGCCTGCCCAACCCCGAGCGCTGGGGCCGCTGGAGCATGCAGGTGGACGCGCGCGCCGCGGGCGGGCAGACCGTGCTTTCCGGCGCAGACGGCCGCCCGCTGCTGGTGCTCGATCGCGCCGGGCGCGGGCGCGTGGCGCAGCTTTGGTCGGATCAGCCCTGGCTGTGGGCGCGCGGCTATGATGGCGGCGGCCCGCACGGCGAATTGCTGCGCCGGCTGGCGCATTGGCTGATGCAAGAGCCGGAATTGGAAGATGAGCGGCTCACGCTCGATCCCAATTCGCGCGGGCTGACGATTGAACGCAGCACGCTGGGCGCCGCACCCGACCCGGTGGAGATCATCGCGCCTTCGGGGGCAAGCAGCAGCGCCGAACTCGATCCCACCGCGCCCGGCCTTTATCGCGGCGAGGGCGCCCGCGCTGGAGCAAGGGCTCTATGAAGCGCGCAGCGGCGCCTTGCGCGCCTTTGCGGCGGTGGGGCCGCTCAATCCGCGCGAAGCGGCGGCGATCGCGGCGGCGCCGGACATCTTACGCCCCTACGCGGAAGCCAGCGGCGGCACGGTGTTTCTCACCGGCGAGGATGGGCGGCGCTTGCCCGAGGTGCGCCGCGTCGGCCGCAGCGGGCGCATGGGCGGCAATGATTGGATCGGCATCGCCGAAAACGGCGCCTATGTGGTGCGCGCTGCGGTGGCGAGCCCGCTCGGCCCCGGCTGGGCCTGGGCGTTCGCGGGGCTCGCCCTGCTCATGCTCGGCTGGCGGCGGGAGAGCTTTTAAGCGGCGCACCGTCATTCAACGTTTCCCCGCCAAGCCCCGCACCTGATGCGGGGCGCGAGCGGGGATCCAGAGTTTTAAGAGCGCGCCCTTTGCCCTGGATCCCTGATCGCACCCCGGCGTTCGCCGGGGCTGCGTCAGGGAAGCGCGCGGCGCACGGTCGCTGCTAATCCACCTTAAACCCGAGCACCTTACACACGTCGCGCAGCAGGCCGTAGGCCGTCACTTCGTCCATGCCGCCGGCGAGGAAGGTGGCGCGCCCGCCGCTTTCCAGCGTCAGCGCATTGGCCACGCGCGCCATGTGCGCGCGGTGCGCCATGCCGGCGGCGGCGCTGGCGCTTGTGGTGTAGTGCTCAAGCACTTCCTTGCCGGTGACGCCGTTGCGGATAATGACGCGGTGCACGTCATCGCGGCTAAAGCTCTGCCCGCCGATCTCGACGCGCTCGGGCGAGACGCGGAAGCTTGTCACCGCGCGATGCTCCTTGGGGCGTTGGTCTGCGAGGCTGAACCAGATCAGCGCGCCCGCCGCCGCGACGACGATAATGCCAACGGGCATCATCATCAGCCCAAGCAACCCGAAGAAGCCGCCCATGATCAGGCCGAAGATAAATTTCGGCGCGTCCGCTGGCGTGACCGTAAAGGTCGTCACGCCATTGCTCTCTGATTTTTGATACGAAGATGCCTTGGCCATCTTTGCCCCCAAGTCTCTCAGCCCTCGGGGAAGGGAACTACCACACGCGGTTCCAATTTCGCAATCAGCGCGGCGCCGATAGCGGCCCGCGCGCCGCGCTCAAGCCGCCCGGCCGCAATTCGCACCAAAGAAAACGCCCCCAATCAACCGGGCCGGGAAGCGCAATCGCGCCCAGCGGCACAAGGCTGAACCCCAGCGGCTGAAAAAACCGCGCCGCGCCCACCAGCACCACGCCATTGCCGCCATTGGCGCGGCACGCATCCACCGCCGCGCGCGTCAGCGCCGCGCCAAGCCCGGCCATCTGCTCATCAGGATCAACCGCGAGCGGCCCGAGGAAATAGAGCTCAACGCCGGCGCGCACCCGCCAGATGCGGCACACGCCCATGACCGCGCCCGCATCATTGATCGCCACGCGCGAAAGCGCGGGCTCAAACACCGCCCCCTGCTCGCGCACGCGCTCGCTGGTTTTGGCAAAGCGCCCAGGGCCGAAGGCGCGGGCCAGCACGCGCTCGATCGGCGCGGCGTGCTCCGGCAATTCCGCGACCAGCGCGTAAGACACATCAGCCCCCAAGGTGAGGCGCGAGCGCATAGGGCCGGCGCCGGCGCGCGTCAATCGCGCGCGCGCAGCGCTTGTATGCCAAGGCGCAGGTTGCGACTCGTGGAGCAAAGGATCATGGTCCGCGCCGCCTTGCCCTCCCTGCGCATCCCTTCGCTCGATATCTTCCGTCATCGGCAATACGCCCGCTTCTGGGTGGCCCGCTGGTTCGCCACCCTTGGCGTGCAGATCCAGGCCACGGCCATGGCCTGGCAGGTCTATGACGTGGCGCGCACGCATGGGCAAAGCGTCGCGGAAGCGGCGTTTCTGCTTGGGCTCGTTGGGCTTGCGCAATTTTTGCCGCTGCTGCTGCTCTCGATGTTCGGGGGCCAGGCGGCCGATCGCTACAATCGCCAGCTCATCCTCACCGGCTGCATCGCCTTCAAGGGCGTGATCGCGCTGGGACTGACGCTGATCTCCGGCATGGATGGCGCGATCATCATCCCGGCCATCTTCGCCGCCGCCATCGCCGCGGGCGCCACCAACGCCTTCATGCCGCCCGCCGCCAGCGCGCTGTTGCCGAACCTGCTGCCGCGCGAAGAATTGCCGCAAGGCATCGCCTGGAGTTCGCTGGCGTTCCAGTCCGCCACCATCATCGGCCCGGCCATCGGCGGGCTGCTTTACGGCGTCGGCGCCTTCGCGCCCTATGCCGTGACGCTTGCGCTCATGTGCGTTTCCGTGGTGCTGATGTCTTTGCTCAAGCCCCCGCAGCAAAAGCCGGTGGAGGATGCGCACGCGCTGCACATGATCGTCGAGGGCCTGCGCTTTGTCTGGAGCAACAAAATCGTGCTTGGCGCGATCTCGCTTGATCTGGTGGTGGTTTTGCTGGCGGGCGCGATCGCGCTGTTGCCAGTGTTCGCACGCGACATTCTTCACGCCGGCCCAAGCGAGATGGGCGTGCTGCGCTCAGCCATGGGCGTTGGCGCGGCCATCGTGGCGCTGTGGCTGACGATGAAGCCGCTGCGCACGCGCGTGGGCCATTGGATGTTCGGCGCCACCATCGCCTTCGGCCTCGCCACCATCGCCTTCGGGCTTTCGCAATGGCTGTGGGTGACCGCGTTCGCGCTCGCCATCGCGGGCGGGGCGGACATGGTTTCGGTTTACGTGCGCCAGACGCTGATCCAGCTCAACACGCCCGACGAAATGCGCGGGCGCGTGGGCGCGGTGAGCTTTGTGTTCATCTCCGCCTCCAACGAGCTGGGCGATTTTGAAGCCGGCCTGATGGCGCGCATCTTTGGCCCGGTGCTCGCTGTGGTGGCGGGCGGGACGCTGGCGGTGGGCGCTTCGCTCTGGTGGATGCGGTTGTTTCCGCAATTGGCCAAAGCGGACGGATTTGAACCCGCCAAGCAGCCATAACAAAGCGGGATCGCAGGCGGCTCAAGAGGATATGGCCCGCGCCGCTTCACGCGCGGCGCTGGCGGGTCTAAGCCTGCGCTTGAAAAACCGGAGGTTCTTATGGGTGTGTTGGAAGGCAAGGTCGTCATCGTCACCGGCGGCGGCAACGGCATCGGCAAGGAATGCGCGCTGCTGGCGGGCCGCGAAGGCGCGGCGGTGCTGGTGAACGATCTGGGCGGGGGCCTTAAAGGCGAAGACGCAGGTTCCGCCGGCCCGGCCGAGCAAGTGGCGGCCGAGATCCGCGCCGCCGGCGGGCGCGCCATCTCCAATTCCGACAGCGTCTCCGATTACGACGCCGTCGTCGCCATGGTGGAGCAGGCCAAGAACGAATTCGGCGGCGTGCACGCGGTGATCAACCCCGCCGGCATCCTGCGCGACGGCATGTTCCACAAAATGTCGCCCGAAGATTGGAAAGCGGTGATCGATGTGCATCTGCACGGCGCGTTCAACGTCACCCGCGCCACCATCGAGCTGTTCCGCGCCCAGCAGGAAGGCGCCTATGTGCTGTTCACCTCCACCTCGGCGCTGATCGGCAATATCGGCCAAGCCAATTATGCGGCGGCCAAGCTGGGCGTGGCCGGGCTTTCGCACATCGTGGCGATGGAGAACGCCGCCAAGAACGTGCGCTCGAACGTCATCGCGCCGTTTGCCTGGACGCGCATGATCGCTTCGATCCCGGTGACGGATGAAGCCAGCGCCAAGCGTGTCGAGCGCTTTCAAAAACACATGCGCGCCGATCAGGTGGCGCAGCTGGCGGTGGCGCTCGCCGCTGACGGGGCAAAAGAAACAAGCGGGCAAATCTTCGCCGTGCGCGGCAATGAGGTGTTCCTGTTCAACCAGCCCCGCCCGGTGCGGACCATGGCCAAGCTCGAAGGCTGGGATCCATCAAGCCTGATCAGCCACGCCCTGCCGGCGATGAAAAGCAATTACACCGATCTTGGCGCTTCGGCGTCTGTGTTCGATTGGGATCCTGTCTGAAGGAGGCAAACATGCGCGCGGCGTTCATTGCTCTTACGGCCCTTTTTGGCAGGCGCGTGCGCCCATCCCGCGCCAACGCACACGGAGGCCGGCATGAGCGAACTTTCCGGCCCCGAATGGCGGCGTATCGACGATGAAGAGGCGAACCCGCATCCGCCGACGATCACCTTCGAGGACGGCCGCGCCTCCGGCTATGCCGGCTGCAATCGCTGGTTCGCCAACGTGACGCGCGCGGGCGATGCGCTCAGCTTCGGCCAGGCGGGCGCAACCCGCATGGCCTGCGCCGAATCCTCAATGGCCGCCGAACAGCGTTTCTTCGCCGTGATCGACGCCACCCGCGCCGCCCGCATCGTCGGCGAGGAGCTGATCCTCACCGACGAATCCGGCGCAGAACTGGCGCGCTTTCGCCGATAAGCGCGCCTCTATCCCCCACCCTCTGGACCGCCGGCGCCCTCGCCGGCATGTGTGAAACCCGCACAAAGCCTGCCGTTTAAACCATGCCGGCGAGGCGCCGGCGGTCCAGACTCGAAAATCTATCCGACCGATTTCGCACCACACCTATTCTCTCCCCGTTCAGATCACGGGAGGCGGTTGTGCACACCAGACCAATCACGATCCGAACGCGGTTTGAGCGTGATGCGGAAGACTCTGGCGACAGAGAACGCCGCGGCCCCGGTGAGAAACAGGGAAGCCGGGATTCCTTGCAGAGCATGGTGATCTGCAAAGCACGCGAGCCGGGAACGACTGCAAGGCGCTAAGCGCGCCTGGATACCCAGCGTCGCAGCACGGTGCGCGGTTGAGCGCAGAGGGAGGAGACCTCGCCGGTTCGCTGTCTTATCAACGTATGGCCACCCAGGGCGACGTCAGAACGCTGCACGCAGGCGCCGGCTGCAAAACAATCCGCGCGGGGCGCGCTCTAAGCGCAAACCCAAAACACTTTTTTCCACGCGTAGCTTAAAGCGCGCCCCGCTCTCCCACTTGTCTCCGCAAGCGCCGCGCGCTGTGCGGCGAAACGCACGATAGCGGAGCGCCGGCTTCCAGCCGGCATGCGGCGCCTCAATCTTTCAAGTAAAACACACTCATTCCCGGATGCGCGGAGCGCAGTCCGGGAGCCATCACCTCAAGCGTTTGTGGTGATGGGTCCCGGGCTCGATGCTGCGCATCGCCCCGGAAATGGGTGGAGGGTGTTCTGAAGCGCTTGGGTGTCGTGATGCCGGCTGGAAGCCGGCGCTCCGAAACCGCGCTTACCGGCGCCCAAGCCAGCGGCCTTCAGTGCTACGGCGTCGGCGCGGCTTCCGTCACCGGGATCTGGCGTGCGGCGCAGCGGTCGGCGTTGCGATCGCCCGCGCAATTGACAAATTGCGCAGGCCCGTCCGCCGGGAACACGACAAGCCAACGCTGCGCCGGATCATCGCGCACCGTGGTGAGCTGCTCCCCGCACTGAACCACATAAGCGTCCGCGCCAGCGAAGGGCGCATAGATGCTGTCGGGCGCGACATTCTCCGGCACCGTGCCGCGGCCTTCGGCCCCGCGCGGCCCTGCGCAAGCTTGCCCCTGCGCCTGCAGATGCGCGGCCAATTGCTGGTAGGCGAACACCGGGCGCGTCTCAGCCGACATGCGGCGGGACTGCGATTGCAGCGAAGCGGGCGCTTCCGCCTCGGCCGGAGCTGCGGCTTGCTGCTCTCCGCACGCGCTCAACGCCAAGGCGGCGATGCACGCGGTGATGGTAATGGCTGCTCTCATGGCTGTTTCCTCCCCTGATGGGCGGGAGTAGCGCGCGCCTCCGCCCCGCCGCGTCAAGCGGATGTTGGGCCGCGCAAGATGATTGATGTCTTGCTCAAGGTTATCCCCGGCTCAACCCGAAGTGGTTCAGTATTGGCCTAGACGATCCAGCGAGGGGGCCGGCTTTTTTATTGCTTCCATCGGTAAATCTAGGCCGGCGGGCGCAAAATTTACCGCCTGTTTGCTGTTTTGGGCGCTCCCTTGGCCCCAGGCTAAAGGGACGATCGACGAAGCCATGACGGCGCTAAGCGATTTGCATGTGCTGCTTGTGGATGACAACGCGCAGATGCGTTTCCTCCTGCGCTGCCTGCTGCGCGCGGGCGGGATCAGCCGCATCAGCGAAGCCGACACCGCCGCCGACGCGTTCGACATCATGCGCGCAACCCCGGTGGCGCTTGTGCTGGTCGATTGGAAAATGAAGCCGATTGACGGGCTCAACTTCACGCACATGGTGCGCTGGGACGCCAACAGCCCCAACCCCTACGCGCCGATCCTCATGCTCACCGCGCACACCGAAGCCTCCCGCGTGGCCGCCGCGCGCGATGCGGGGGTTACCGGCTTCATCAAAAAGCCCGTCAGCGCGCGCGTGCTGTTTGAGCGCATCACCAGCGCGCTCACCGATGCGCGCAATTTCGTGCGCACGCCGGAATTTTTCGGGCCGGACCGCCGCCGTGGGCCGACGGCCGGTTATCTGGGGCCTTTCCGCCGCGCCGAAGACGGCCGCCGCGCGCTCCACCGAAACCTTGGAAATCGACGACACCAAGTTCGCCTGACGCGGCGCGAGACTTACGGGAACGTGATTGGCGGCGGCGGCGGTTCGCGCCCATCTTAAGCCACAGATATAGATGGAGCACGCCTATGCGCCTTGTCGCCGCCTTGTTTGGCGCCGCCGCTCTCGCCCTCGCCAGCGCGGCCTCCGCCCAAACGCTTGAAGCCGTATCCTACTCGCCCGCGTTCCAGACCGAACTGGAAACCGATCTTGGCCTGCGCGAAGGCGAATATCTGAGCACCGCCGTGACCAACGCCATCAACGCGGCGATCGCGCGCCGCAACGTGGCGCCGGCGCCGATCCAGATCGAAGTCGTCATCGAAGACGCCCAGCCCAACCGCTTCACCATGCAGCAATTGCGTTCGCGCCCTGGCGTGGATTGGATGCGCTCGGTGTCCGTCGGCGGGGCGGAGCTGCGCGCGGTGCTGCGCGGCGGCGATGGCGCGGTGCTGACGGAAGTTGAGCATCGCCGCTACACCACCAGCCTGCGCGATCTCTTCTATGAGCCGATGACATGGACCGACGCCCAGCGCGCCATCCGTCAATTCGCCGAGAAGGTCGCCGACGCCTACGTCGCGCAGAGCCAAGCGCGCTAAGCTAAGCTTTCGCACCCAGCCATTGCGCAAAGCCCCGCGCGCGTAAATCGCACGCGGGGCATTTTGCGCAGCCATAGCCCCACGCATGGCGCTGGCTGCGATCGCCTTCATAACAGGTGTGGCTGTGCTCGATGATGAGATCGACCAGCGCCTGCCCGCCCAGCTCATGCGCCAGCGCCCAGGTCTCGGCCTTGCTGAGCTGCATCAGCGGCGTCTCGATGCGGATCGGATAATCAAGGCCGAGCGTCAGCGTGCGTTCCTGCGCATCGATCGTCTCGCGCCGGCAATCGGGATAGCCTGAATAATCGGTCTCGCACATGCCGCCGATCAGCACCTTGATCCCGCGCCTGTAAGGCGATCGCCGCCGCCACCGTGAGGAATACAAGATTGCGCCCCGGCACGAATGTGCTGGGCAGGCCGTCATCAGACAGCGGATCGCCCGATCCGCCGTCAGCGCGCTTTCGGCCACGGCGCCGTACCCGGAGAGATCAACCACGTGATCCTCCCCAGCCGGCCATCGCCCCAGGTCCAGGCGGCGTTCTCCGCGGCGCGCATTTGCGCGCGCAGCACCGTGCGCTGGCTCATCTCCACCGCGTGGCGCTGGCCATAGAAGAAACCGATGGTTTCCACGCGCTCATAGCGCGCAAGCGCCCAGGCCAGGCAGGTGGCCGAGATCCTGGCCGGCGGAGAAAAAGAACAAGGGCGGCGTTCGTCATGGCGTCATTATACACGCCGCGCCCGACGTGCTGCACCTGCTAACGGCGCCTGATAATTTGGCGCCTAATCTTGAGCTTACGCCGCGACACTGTGACCGTTCGGCCTCAGCAAACGACGCGATGACGCGCGCGTCAGGATAACAGTGCGCCGCCCGTTGACGAGGCGCCAGCAGACTCCATGCTATAGTGTATGGAAGGCGGAAGGCTGCGGGATCGCCGCGCTTTGGCCGGGTTAACGAATTTGTCGCCGCCGGCCGCCCATAAGAAGCGTCCACGTCGACTGGGAGGACGCGATGATCAAGAAAACCAAGCTGGGCCGGATTCTGCTTACTGGCGCTTCGCTGGCGGCGATGAGCGCAGTGGAGCCGGCCATGGCGCAGGAAGCAACCGATGAAATCGTCGTCACGGCCACCGGCCGTTCGGCGGCGATCCAAGACGTGCCGCTGGCGGTCACCGCCGTGGACGCGCAAACCATCACCAATTCGGGCGTGCAGGATCTGCGCGACATGACCCAATTGGTGCCCTCGCTGCAAATCGGCACCGGCCAGTCGGCGGCGACGGGCGTGACCGCCCGCGTGCGCGGCATCGGCACCGGCTCGGACAACCCAGGCTTTGAATCGGCCGTCGGCATCTTCGTGGATGGCGTCTATCGCGCCCGCGCCGGCGCTGCGCTGGCCGATCTGCCGGATCTGCAACGCATCGAAGTGCTGCGCGGCCCGCAAGGCACGCTGTTTGGCCGCAACACCTCCGCCGGCGCGATCAGCGTCATCACCGCGGGCCCCGATTTCGACACCGGCATGTATATCGAAGCCAGCCAAGGCTTTGACGATACCGAGGAAAGCAGCCTCAAGGCCGGCGTGAATTTCGCGCCCGCCGATAATTTCGCCTTCCGGCTCGACGGCGCGATCCGCGCGCGCGACGGCTACATCACCGACCTGATCTCGGGGCAGGATCTCAACAACCGCGATCGCTGGTCGCTGCGTGGGCAAGCCATCTGGGACATCAGCGCGGACGCCTCGCTGCGCATCATCGTCGATGCGGCGGAAACCGATGAAATCTGCTGCGGCATGACCCCGCTGGCGTATGGCCCGGCGCAAGGCGCGATCTCGCTGATCACCGGCGGCGCCGGCACGCCCGCGATCAATCCCGAAGGGCGCGCCATGACCGTGACGCCCGGCCGCGGCTTCACCGAGCAAACCGAAGAATTCGGCGTTTCGGCGCAGCTCGATTGGGATCTTGGCTTTGCCAATTTCACCTCGATCTCGGCCTGGCGCACCTGGGACGCGCTGCGTGACCAGGACATCGATTTCAACGTGATCGACATCGCCTATCGCGACGATCTGGAAACCGGCTTCTACAATTTCACCCAGGAATTCCGCCTGCAAGGTGAAGCCGGCCGGCTCGATTGGCTGATCGGCGCGTTCTACGGCAATGAGCGGATGTATTATAACGACACCATCCGCCTCGGCGCGCACGCCAACCTCTACGCCAACGTGCTCTCGCAAGGCGCAACCGGCGCACTGACGCCCGGCGGCTGCGAACTCTACGATTTCAGCCCCACCACGCCTTCACTCTTTCAGTGTGCGGCGATGGCGATCGGCGCGGCCCATCCCAACCCGGCTGTCGGCCCCGCGCTGATGGCGGCGGTGATGAGCGTCAATGGCGGGCACCTCGCCCCGAACATTCCCGGCTCGGGCCAGAACCTCGATCGCTGGCGCGTCAACACCGAGAACCTCGCGCTGTTCACGCACAACGTGATCTCCATCACCGATCGGCTCGAGCTGACGCTGGGCCTGCGCTACAGCGAAGAAACCAAGGATCTCGGCGCCGATCTCACTGGCGCTTCAGCCAGCTGCTCCACGCTGCAGCAGATGGAGCTGGCCACCAGCGCCGTGCTGGGCGGCGGGCCGGGCATCGTCTCGATCATTCAGGCGCCCACGGCGGCGGGCGGGTTCGGCGCTTCGGCGCTGACGAACCTCTCCTGCAACCCCGCGGTCAACACCAACGCCAATGGCGGCTGGGTGCATAGCCGCGATGAAGGCGAGTTCTCGGGCACCGCCTCGCTCGGCTTCCACATGACCGATGATCTCTTCATCTTCGGCGGCTATTCGCGCGGCTACAAAGCCGGCGGCTACAACGTCGATCGTCAGGGCTTTGGCTACAATCCGGCGACGACGAGCCAAGCCTCGATCAATGCCGGCCAGCTGGCGTTCGACGCGGAATTCACCGATGCGTTTGAAGTCGGCTTCAAATCCACGATCCTGGGCGGCACGACGACCTTCAACGTCACCGGCTTCCTGCAACAGATCAGCGATTATCAGCTGAACGCCTTCAACGGCTTCAACTTCATCACCCGCAACATCCCGGACGTGATCAGCCAAGGCGCGGAGATTGAAATCAATTCCCGCCCGACGGACTATCTCACGTTCAATCTCGGCGCGGTCTACACCGACGCCTATTACGACAGCACGGTGGATTTCACCCCGCTGACGCCGGCTGCGGACATCAATTCGGGCGATCCGCTCTCGTTCGCGGCTGAATGGGTCGTCACCGGCGGCGTGGGCTACACCCAGCCGATCGGCGATAGCCTGCAATTCATGGCCTATGTCGATGGCCGCTGGTCGAGCGAGTACCGGACGGTGACGCTGAACCGCAACCCGATCACCGATCAGGATGCGTTCGCGATCTTCAATGGCCGCCTCGGCATCGGCGCGCAGGATGGCCGCTGGGCTGTCGAGTTCTGGGGCCAGAACCTGACGGATGAGTTCTACTATGCCGGCGCGTTCACCCCGCCGCTGCAGGATGGCACCTCCGTGATCTATCCGGGCATGCCGCGCACCTACGGCATCACGCTGCGCGCCCGCTACTAAGCGCTCGGCACATTGAAATAGCGGCGGCCGGCGTGAAAGCGCCGGCCGTTTGCTTTTGCGGCGTTTGCAATTGGCTAAGGCCGATACGGTATCGGGGGCGCATGGCTTTCTCGATCCTCATCGTTGATGATCACGAACAATTCCGCGCGATGCTCTCAACCGTGTTTCAACGCGCGGGCCTTGCCGCGCGCGAAGCGCAGGACGGCCCATCCGCCATCGCCGCGTTCGAGGCTGAGCCGTGCGATCTTGTGCTGATGGATCAATCCATGCCGGGCATGAAGGGCGTGGACGCCGCCAAAGCGCTGCGCGCGCGCTCAAGCACGGTGCGCATCGTGCTGATCAGCGGCCACAAGCGCGAAGCGCTGAACGCGGAAGCCCGCGCCGCCGGCGTCGATCTCGTGCTCACCAAGCCCATCAGCCCGCGCGCGCTGATGGAAGCCATCAACGCGCTGATGCAAAGCGACGCTAATATGGAGCGCGGGCGCCCTCGCCCGCGTTGACATCTAACGGCCACGCGGGCGAGGGCGCCCGCGCTCCATAGGCGCCGCCTAGAGCCGGCCGCGCAGCATTTCCAGCATGATCGAAAAATCGCGCTGACCCATGCCGCGCTCGACCAATTCATTGTAGAGCGCCTCCGCCGCGCCGCCGAGCGGGGTGTCCGCGCCGGCGCTGGCCGCCGCCTCCTGCGCCAGCCGCAAATCCTTGAGCATCATCGCCGAGGCAAACCCGCCCTCATAATCGCGGTTCGACGGCGCGGCGGGCACCGGGCCCGGCCATGGGCAGTATGAGGTGAGCGACCAATTCTGGCCGCTGGCCTTGGAGGCGATGTCGAAAAATTTCTGCGCATCGAGCCCCAAAGCTTCGGCCAAAGCAAAAGCCTCACAGGTGCCGATCATGGAAATGCCCAGCAGCATGTTGTTGCAGATCTTCGCCGCCTGCCCCGCGCCGGAAGCGCCCGCATGGATGACGGCCTTGGCCATCGGTTGCAGCGCCTGCTCAATCTCGGAAAAATCCTGCTCACGGCTGCCGACCATGAAGGTCAGCGCGCCGCTACCCGCCGCCGCCGTGCCGCCGGAGACCGGCGCATCCGCCGCGCGGAAGCCCGCCACCGCCGCATCGCGCGCCACGGTGCGGGCGCTCTCGACATCGATGGTGGAGCAATCGATCAGCAGCGCATCCTTGCGCGCGTTGGGCAGGATGGCCTCGGCATATACATCGCGCACATGTTGGCCGGCGGGCAGCATGGTGATGATCACATCCACATCCTTGGCCGCTTCGGCGGCGCTGGACGCCCCCTCATGCCCTGCTCTTGCGCGCGCTTGAGCGCCTCGGCCGAGAGATCGAACGCGATCACCTCGCGCCCCGCCTTGGCTTGGTTGGCCGCCATGCCGCCGCCCATATTGCCAAGGCCGATAAAACCGATGCGGGTCATTTGGTGCTCCCTAAATCTGGACCGCCGGCGCCCTCGCCGGCCACGCGGTCGGCGCCAAGCTCGCCGTCCACTTAGACCAAACCAACGTGCCGGCGGTCCAGGCTAAAGCGGCGTCCATTCCTCATCCGCCGGCAGGGCGGCGAACAATTCATCCAGCAGCGCGTCTGTGACGCCTTCGAGCGTCGCGGGGTTCCAGACGGGCTTGTTATCCTTATCCACGATCAGCGCGCGCACGCCCTCCTGAAAATCGTGGCGGCCCGCGATGCGGGCGCCCAGCCGATATTCAACCGCCATTTCCTCCGCGAAGCTCTCTTTCTTGGCGCCTTCGCGCAGCTGGCGGAACGCCACCTTCATCGCTTGCGGCGATTTCGATTGCAGGATCTTGAGCTGCGCCGCGGCCCAATCGGAGCCATCGGCCTCCAGCGCGGCGAAAATCGCCTCGACGCTTTCGAGCGCGAAGATGCGGTTGATGCGCGCGATATTTTCGGGCGTCAGCTCCTTGGGGCGGCCGGCGCTTTCGCTGAGCGCTTCAAGCCCGCTTTCCAGCGCGCGCGCCGGATCATGCGTCTGCGCCGCGCCGGCGATCTGCGCGCGCGCGGCTTCGAGAATTTCGGTGGGCATGAAATGCGTGGCCACGCCAGCGATGAGGCAATCGGCGGCTTTGAGCCGCGCGCCAGTAAGCGCCAGCCACATGCCGATCTCGCCGGCCTTGCGCGGCAGATACCAGCCCCCGCCCACATCGGGAAAAAGGCCGATGCCGGTTTCGGGCATGGCGTAAGTTGTGTTCTCCGTGGCGATGCGGAAGCGCGCCGGCATGGATATGCCCACGCCCCCGCCCATGGTCACGCCATCGATCAGCGCCACGATCGGCTTGGGATACGTGAACAGCAGATGGTTCAAGCGATATTCGGTGAAGAAAAACGCGCGGGCTTGCTTGCTATCCTTCGCGCCGCTTTCGGCGATCATGCGAATATCCCCGCCCGCGCAAAAGCCGCGCGTGCCAGGCGCGTGATCGATGAGGATGAGCTTGATGCTTTCATCCTCGCGCCAGGCGGTGAGCGCCTCAATCATCGCGGCGCACATGGGCTGGTTGAGCGCGTGGAGTGCGGCGGGGCGATTGAGCGTGATGCGGGCGAGGCCGGCGGAGGCGGTGGTGAGGATTTCGGTCATCGTGCTTGCACCAAGGTTACCTGACGCCGCCCTCTCTCCCCTAGAGGACGTTCGTTTTGTGAGAACGCCGAACTCCAAGAGTGCATTCACAGCCATCACCGCATCGTCGGAATAACGAAGCTGGAATCATCCGTCAGCCCTTCGGGCCAGCGCGCTGTCACGGTTTTCACCTTGGTGTAAAACTTCACGCCTTCCATGCCGTGCACGTTGGTGTCGCCGAAGGCGCTGCGCTTCCAGCCGCCGAAGGTGTGATACGCCACCGGCACCGGGATCGGCACGTTGATGCCCACCATGCCGACATTCACGCGCGCCGCGAACTCGCGCGCGGCGCGGCCATTGCGGGTGAAGATGGCGACGCCATTGCCGTATTGATGTTGGCTCGGCAGCGCGAGCGCTTCCTCGAAGTTTTCGGCGCGCACGATTTGCAGCACCGGGCCGAAGATTTCTTCCTGATAGGTGCGCATCGAGGTTTTCACGCCGTCAAACAGCGAGGGGCCGATGAAGAAACCTTCCTCATAGCCTTGCAGCGTAAAGCCGCGCCCATCGCGCACAAGCTCCGCGCCCCCTCTTCGGCGCCCATGCGGATATAATCTTCCACCTTGGCCTTATGCGCGGCGGAAACGACGGGCCCGTATTGCGCCTCCGCATCGGTGGAAATGCCCACTTTCATGCGCTCGATCTCCGGGATCAGGCGCTCGCGCAATTCATCGGCGGTTTTCTTGCCGACAGGCACAACCACCGGCAGCGCCATGCAGCGCTCCCCCGCCGAGCCATAAGCGGCGCCGACGAGATCCTTCACCACCTGATCCATATCCGCATCGGGCAGCACCACGCCGTGATTTTTCGCCCCGCCCATGGCCTGCACGCGCTTATGGTTCGCCGTGCCGTGGCTATAGATATAGTGCGCGATGTCGGAGGAGCCGACGAAGCTGATGGCTTTGATCTCAGGATGCGCGATGATCGCATCCACCGCTTGCTTATCGCCGTGCACGACATTGAGCACGCCCGCCGGCGCGCCGGCTTCCAGCATAAGCTCCGCCAGCCGCACCGGAACGGAAGGATCCTTCTCGCTGGGCTTGAGCACAAACGTATTGCCGCAGGCGATGGCGACGCCGAACATCCACATCGGGATCATGGCCGGGAAATTGAACGGGGTGATGCCCGCTACAACGCCAAGCGGCTGGCGCATGGAATAAACGTCAATCCCCGGCCCAGCGCCTTCGGTGTATTCGCCTTTGAGCGCATGCGGGATGCCGCAGGCGAATTCGATCACCTCAAGCCCGCGCTGAATATCGCCCTTGGCGTCCGCGATGACCTTGCCATGCTCGGATGAGAGCAGATGCGCCAGCTCATCCATATGGGCTTCGACCAATTGCTTGAATGCAAACATCACCCGCGCGCGGCGCTGCGGATTGGTGGCGGCCCAGCCGGGAAAGGCGCGCGCCGCGGCGGCGACGGCGGCGTTAACATCCTGCGCGGCTGAAAGCCCCACCTCCGCCTGCTGCGCGCCGGTGTTGGGGTTAAACACAGCAGAAACGCGCCCGCCGGTGGCGGACGCGCTTTTGCCGTCAATAAGATTGTGAATCGCTCGCATGGCGAGGCCTCCCGGCAGATTGGTTTTGCGCTCTTATGGCTCCAAAACCGGACCGGGTAAATGCCGCGCCGCGCGCTGTTTAGCCCCTTCGCACCATGCCCATGACAAGCGACACGACGAACAGAACCAAGAACAGGAAGAACAGAATTTGTGCGATGCCCGCTGACGCGGAGGCAATGCCGCCAAATCCGAAAAACAGCCGCGATAATCGCGACAACAAAGAAAATCAGCGCCCAAAAGCATGGCGTCCTCCAAGTGTTTACCGCTTGGAGAACGCCTGCTCATAGGCTTGGTTCCTTAGCTCGGGAAGCGCCAGCCGGCTTCGCCTTTGACGGCCGCTTCATATTGCGCTTCGGCGAAGCGCCAATTGATCAGCTTCTCGGTGAAGCCCTTAAGGAAGGCGGCGCGATCGCTTTTCACGTCGATATAATAGGCGTGCTCCCACACATCGGCGACGAGCAGCGGCGTTGAGCCCGCTTCGGTAAGCGCGGTGGCCGCATCGTGCGTGTCGATGATTTTCACATCGCCCGCCTTATCGGCGACGAGCCAAGCCCAGCCGGAGGCGAAGTGGCCAACGCCGGCGGCGGCGAATTTTTCGCGGAAGCCGTCAACCGAGCCGAACGCTTTTTTCGAGCGCCGCCTTCAGCGCGCCTTCGGGCTCTTGCGGAGAAGGCGAAAGGCTCTCCCAGAAGAAAGCGTGATTCCAGGTTTGCGCGGCGTTGTTGAACAGCTTCTTGTTGTTCTCTTTCACCGAGAGCGCGACGACCTCCTCCAAAGTCTTCGGCGCATTGGCGATGTCGGTCAGGATGCCGTTCATGTTTTTCACATAGGCGGCGTGGTGCTTGCCGTGGTGGGTCTCCAGCGTCGTGCGCGACATGAGCGGCTCGAGCGCATCGTGCGAAAAGGGCAAATCGGGCAGTTTGAACATCACGCTAATCCTTGGCCATGACGCGCTCACGCGCGCTTTCATACTTCTTCACCGCGTCGGCGCGCGGCACGGGCCAAATCTCCCCTACAACGCCTTCAATCACCCAATCGCCGGGCTCAGCCTCGTGCGGCCCCTCTAATGTGTGGACCAAGGCTGGGCGATCAAGCGTGAAGGCGCGCAATTGGAGGTCGCGGCGTTTCTGGAAGCGGCCATCGCCCAAGGGCTCATAGCTGCGCTCAAAAATATCGCCGCGGACGACAGCCCGCGCGCCGCCTTCGTACTCGACTATATAGTCCAACCCGGCACGCGCCTGCAAAGCGCCGGCGCGGGTTTGGACCGAAGAATTTTCTTCGGCCGGCCAGGCGCGGACGGAATCTTGGCCTTCACGCGGGCGGATTACGCGCCAATCCACATTTTGCGGCGGGTTTTTGATTTCCCAGCGGCGCGGCGAAAGGCGGCGCCCCCTCTGCATCAGCGCCGATACCGCGCCGATCACCAGCAGCGCCAGCACGACCAAAAAAGGATGCGCGCCACAAAGGCGAGCACCCCTGCAAGGATGATGAAGCCAAGCAAGCCAGCGAGGATCGCGACAAGGCCCATCGCCAGCAGCCAGCCCAACATCGCACGCACCTCTTCAAGTCATCGACAAAACAAGAACGCAGCGCTTGCGCGTGTGTTCCTGAGACGACTCGACGCGGAACCTGTGCTGCGGCGCGGTGTTGATCCCGCGAGGCGAAAAAAATCGCCGGCCGCTCACACGACACGCCAAGAGGAGAGAGATTCACATGGCTCAAATGATGGAAACCAGCCGCCAACAACGCCGCAACGGCGCCATGCGCAACGCGGTGCGCGCCCGCGCCAGCGATGTGATCGATGATTTTGCCGAGTTGAAAAAAGATGTCTCGCGCCTTGCGGACGCCGCCGGGAAAGCCGCGCGGGCCGAGGCGAACCAGGCGGGCCAGAAAGTGCGCTCGTTCGGCGGCGACATCCGCCAGCGCGCCACGGACACGGCCGATTATATGACCACCCAAGTGCGCGAGCATCCTGGCGCCGCTTTGAAGCCACGCTGGGCGCGGGCGTCATTCTCGGCTTGCTGCTTTCGCGCCGCTAAGCCGCCGCCGGCACGATGAGCCAGAGCCGGCTCGGGCGCGCGCCATCGCGCCCGAGCTGCGCGCCCAATTGGCGCGCGAACGCATCCACCAGCCGCACGCTCTGAGGTGAAACCTCACCCGCGACCGGCCCTTGCGGCTCCACCGCAAAGCGCACCTCCCCGCTCTCTTGGTCCTGCGCGAGAAACAGCGCCAGGGCGCCATCCTTATCCAATTCATCCAAAGCGGCGGAAATCGCCTCGCCCATCAGAAATGAGAGCGGGGCGGCGCGGTCGGCGTCGGTATGCACCGGGCTGAAATGAAAACGCACGCTATGGGCCTGGAGCCCGCGCGATTGCAGCAGCGTGCGCACCACGTCGGCCGCGAGCTCATCCACATTGAGCGCGCGCACAGCGCCTGAGCTGTAAATGCCCCTATGCACCAAGGCCAGCAGCTGCACCCGATCATAGGCGCGCGAAAGCCCGCGCGCTTCGCTTTCATCACGCGCGCCGCGGGCCTGAATGCTGAGCAGGCTGCCAACCATTTGCAGGTTGTTTTTGACCCGGTGATGCACCTCGCGCAGCAGCGCCCGTTCTTCAGCCAGCGCATCGACAAGGCGCTGCTCACGCCCGCGCAGGGTTTTGGCCATGGCGGCGAGCGTGCGGCGCAGCGTGCGAATTTCCTCAGGCGCGGCCAACAGCGCGGCGGATTCGGGAATATCCTCCCCGCGCGCATAAGCGCGGGCGGCCGTTTCCAGATTGAGAGCGGCCGCGTCACATAGACCTCAATCGCAAACCAGCCCGCGCCAATGGCGAACAGCCAGATCAAAACCGGCGCCAGCAACCGTGAGCGCCAAGGCGCTGACAGAGCGCCAGAGCGGCTGATCCGGCTTCCAGGACATCACGAAGAAAATGTCCGGCGCATGCAAAGGCGCCACCACCGCCGTGCCGTTTTTTCACCTCAACAAAGCGCGGATCCGCGCCGAAATGCGCGCGCACTTGCTCTTGGCTCGGCAAAGGCGGGGCGCCGTGTGAGCGCGCGGGATCGGTTTGCGCAATGATCTCGCCGGTGAAATCCACGATCGCGGCGCGCCCGCCATCGAGGGCGCGATTGCTCGCCAATTGCGCGGTCAAAGAGGCGGCGCTGATCGAAGCATGGATAAAGCCGATGCGCCGGCCGTTTTCATCGCGCAAAGGCTCAAGCGCCACCAGAACCGGCTGATGCGTGATCCCGCCCCGCACGTTATACCCCATGGCGAGCCCGTCACGAACGCGCGCGCGTTCGCGCGTGTTTGAGCGGCTCGGCGCGAAATTGGCCGGGGGCTTTGGATTGGAGCAAACGATCGCGCCGTTCTCAGTCGTGATCGACAACGAAGCGAGCCCGCGATAGCGCTCAAGCACGCCGGCCGTCCAATTCTCGCAATTCTCGCTGGCGATGCTCATCAGATTGGGCGTGGAGGCCATGGCGCGCAGCATCTCGCGGCTTTCGTCGATGCTGCGCCGCTCAGGATCAAGCGCCTGCAGCGCCCGGCGGCCAAGCGCCGATTCATGCGCCGCCTGACGCGCCTCAAGCCCGTTGAGACCAACCTGCAAGGCGATGGCGCCGGCTGGAAGCATGGCGAGCCCCAGCAACAACGCCATGCGCCCGCGCATCGAGCGCAGCGAGAGCACCCGTGGCCAAAATCTCGCTCTGCTGCTTTCTTCCGACTTCACACGCTTGCTGCATCCTGGGCCAGGGCCGCCTCATTCGGGGCGATCGCTTTCGCTGTCTTCCAGGCCCAGAATCTCGGTGAGCTTCTTGCGGGCGCGATTGACGCGGCTTTTGATCGTGCCGACCGCGCACTGGCAAATCTGCGCCGCTTCTTCGTATGAGCAGCCCGAGGCGCCGACAAGCGTCAGCACTTCACGGTGATCGGGCGCAAGCTGGGCGAAGGCGGCTTTAAAATCCTCAAGATCAACCGAGCCATCCTGCTCGGGCCGAGCCGAGAGGCGCGCGGCATAGCGGCCTTCGACATCCTCAACCTCGCGCTTGGCCTTGCGCAGCTGCGAGTAATAATGGTTGCGCAGAATGGTGAAGAGCCACGCGCGCAGATTGGTGCCGGGCTCAAAGCGCTCAACATTGGCGAGCGCCTTCACCAGCGTATCTTGCACCAAATCGTCGGCCTGAGCCGGATTGCGCGCCAAAGAGCGGGCGAACGCGCGCAAGGATGGCAGCAGCTCGATCAGATCGGCCTTAAAATTGGCTGGGGCTTGCATGGTCATTACTGGCCCCCTTCGGTTTTTTTCCTCGATCTTGCCGAGCAAAGCGAGCCACTCGTCCGGGATGGGCTCGCTCGTCACCTCGCCGAACGCCAGGCGCAGATTGCGTGCGATCAGCGCCTTGTTGGCGTTCGAGGCCGATTTGGCCGCGCCGCCATTGCGTGGGGGCGACTTTTTGGTCACCATATTCTCCATCTCGTCCTTCCGACGCATGATAAGCGATCCCTGTCCGCCCGCCGTGCCCGGCGCTATGATCCAAGGGTCAAACGCTGCGTTCCAGCATCTGTTCCCGGCGCGCGGAACATTTTTCCAGACGCGGCGTTCTCGCTATGCCCAGCCTGGCGGCCAAGCCGGGCAGGCCCCGGGTGCGCCCGGCGGGAAAATATTAACAAATTCAAGAGGGTAATCGATGAGTTTGGCTAGGCAAATCGCGCCGCACCTGCCGCTCCTGCGCCGCTATGCGCGCGCGCTGACGGGGGCTCAAGCCAGTGGAGACGCTTTTGTCGCCGCAACGCTGGAGGCCATCGTCGCCGGGCCGGACGCTTTCCCCCAGGATTTGGACCCCCGCGCCGGCCTTTATCAAATTTTCCACCGCATCTGGTCGAGCGCGCTGGTTGAGGTGGACCAGGATGAGGGCGCGGGCGTCGGCGCGCGCAAAGCCCAAGAGCGCCTGCGCCGGCTTTCGCCGCTCTCGCGCCAAGCGCTGCTTTTGACGACGCTGGAAAATTTCACGGTGCAGGAGACGGGCGACATTCTGGGCCGCAGCAATGACGAGGTGAATGCGCTGCTGGAAGAAGCGGTGGAGGAGCTCAATCTGCAAACGCGCGCGCGCGTGCTGATCATCGAAGATGAAACCGTGATCGCGATGGATCTGAGCGATCTCGTTTCCGACCAGGGCCATGATGTATGCGCCACGGCGGCCACCGCTTCGGCGGTGGCCGCCGCCAAGCGCGAGCGGCCCGATCTTGTGCTGGCCGATATCCAATTGGCCGACGGCTCATCAGGCATCGACGCCGTGCGCGAGATTTTGACCTCGTTCACCGTGCCGGTGATTTTCATCACCGCCTTCCCGATCGATCGGCTGCTGACAGGCGAACGCCCCGAGCCGACCTTCCTCATCACCAAGCCCTACTCCCCGGACATGGTGCGCGCGGCGGTGAGCCAGGCGCTGTTCTTTGAGAGCACAAGCCCGGTGAACTAAACGGGGAACTTAAACCCGGTCGCGGAAATGAAACAGATCGTCCCACGCTTGGTCGAGGCGCGTGAGCGCTTCGGCCGGGGGGACGGCCGTGTAAGCCTCGCCAGCCTGCGCGAGCAGGCCAAGCGCTTGGAGCTTATCGAGCGCATCGTGCACCTCGAAATCAACATTGAGCCCAAAGCGCGCACGCAAAATCGCTTCGGCCTCGGCGTCGATTTCCGCGCGCGTGAGCGGGCGGCTTGCCTTGCGCAACACGGCGTAAGCTAAAAGCGCCTCTTTCACGTCCTGCTCGGCGGCGGCTTCCGCGAGCAGGTCAATCACGCCGGCATTGTTGGCGAGGTTGCGGAAATACACCGTATCCGCCAGGCGCTTCTGATAGCGCAATGTCTGCGCCTCATATTTGAGACGCTGGCGCATCACGAACGCAACCACGGCGACGAGCCCCGATATGGCCGCCACCGCGCGCTTGAGTTCGCTTTCCTGAATAACCCCCTGCGCGCCGAAATACGCGGCCAGCACCGCGCCAAGCACGGTGAGCGCGGGCCAGAGATTGATCAGCACCGGCGCGCCGGCGATGATCGCGGGCGCGGCCAAAAACGCCTGATCGCGCCGGCGCATGGTGGGCCGTGCGCCCGGATGCAGCGTCACCAATTCAGGCGCGGCGACATTGCGGAAATGCTTGACCAGCACAGCGCCTGGGCGCACGCCGCGCCGCATGCGCGCAAAGGCGCGGCGATCGGCCTTTTCGATTTCCTGATCGGCTTTGAAGCCCACGCACACGACAACATCGCGCAGCGTCTCGGCGCTGATCTCGTGCTTGCGCAGGCCAAACCAGGTTTTGAACGCGAACGTCTCGGTGCGCGAACCGCGGGCGAAATAGCGGATGCGGCGGATGCCATCCTGCGAAGGCTTGATCGCAAGCCCGGTGAGGCGCTTGGTGGCTTCGGCGGTGCGGACGCTTTCAGGATCGACCTCGGTGAAATTGCCGCGCTGCAATTCCGCCGCCAGCGCCTTCTCAAAGCGCTCGAACGCGGCGGGGCTGAGATCGCGGCGCGGCGGCGCGGCATCGGGATCGAGCGGCTCATAACACGCGTGCATCACCTCGAGGCGCTCCTGCCCCGCATGGCGCATCAGCGCGCTCAAGAGCCGCACCAGATCAGCCCACGCTTGCGCGTCCGCCTCGCCGGGGCCATTTTCAGCGATAATGGCTTCGGCCAGAACGGCGGTCCGGACGGGGATATACCCGTCCAGCGTCTTTGCCCCGTCTGCGCCGGCTGGATCGCTCATGGCGCTTTGCTAGCGGATCGGGCGAGGCGGCGCCATGTGATGTTGCGGGCGGCGCGGGCTCGTTAGATGCTGGCGCGCGGAGGGTGCTGATGCGGCGGACTTTGGGCATAGCGGCGGCGCTGGCGATTCTGGCGCTGGGGCCGGCGGCAGAGGCGCAGCAACAGCGCGACCCGTTCAACGGCATGTTCGGCTCGATGGAAATCGTGCAGCCGCCGCAGGAAGCGGCGCGGCAGGCGCGGCTCATGGGAGACGCGCTTGAAGCGCTAGAGCCCCAGCGCCCTGGAATTGTGGACACCTATATCGTCGTCGCTGGGCTCTGGAGCGATGCGGTGTTCGAGCGCGAGGCCAAACAGGCCGAGGAAATTTTGCGCCGCCATTTCGGCGCCGAGGGGCGCTCGATCCTTCTCAGTGCGGGCGGAGACGGCGCGCGCCAATATCCGGCCGCGACGCCCGCCAATATTTCGGCCGCGTTGGGCCAGGTTGGATCGCTGATCGATCCAAACGAAGATCTGGTTGTGGTGTTCATCACCTCGCACGGCTCGCCCGATGGATCGGCGGCGCTGCGCGAGCACAATCGCATGGGCGGGGCGCTGCGCCCCACGCACATGCGCGACATGCTGGCGAGCGCAGGCATCCGCAACCGGGTGGTGATCGTCTCGGCCTGCTTCTCCGGCGCGTTTCTCGCGCCGTTGATGGATGACAACACCATCGTGCTCACCGCCGCCGCGCCTGATCGCAGCTCGTTCGGCTGCCAGCCGCAGAATAATTGGACCTTCTTTGGCGATGCGTTGTTCAATCAGACGCTGCGCGGCGGCGCTTCGCTGCTGCCTGCGTTTGACCAAGCCAAGGTGCTGATCGAGCGCTGGGAGCGCGAGCAAAACCTCACCCCGCCCTCAAATCCGCAACGCCATGTGGGATCGCGCGCGGCTGATCTGGTGCGCCGCGCGGAGCGGGCCGCGCGCTAAAGCGTCGGACTTAGTCGAGACTTAAATGCGACCCACGCGATGCATCAAAAGCCGTGTCCGTCCGTTGCTTTAATCGGGCAAGTGATCGGAGATCAGCTCAAGCGGCGCGGCCGTGGTGCGCTTTGAGGTGCGCATGACGATGCGCGATTGCACGTCAGAGACAAGCCCAAGCGCCAGCATCTTATCGCGCAGGAAATCATCATAGGCGTGCATGTCGCGCGCGATCACGCGCAGCACATAATCGACCTGCCCCGTGACGATCGAGCACTCCACCACCTCGGGCCAGGTTTCGGCCGCCGCTTCAAACTTTTCCAAATTCTCGCGCGAGGGCAGCTGCAGCTTCACCGAGGCGTACACCTCAAAATTGAGCCCGAGCTTTTCATGGTCAAGCAGCGTGACCTGCCGCACGATAACGCCCGCGCGCTTAAGGCGCTCAATCCGCCGCCACGCCGGCGATGAGGAGAGGCCGACCTTCTCGGCGATGTCAGCAATCGACAGGCTGGCGTCGCGCTGCAAGAGATCGAGGATTCGGGCGTCTACGGCGTCCAGCTCTTCGGACAAAGTTTCCTCCCTGGCGCCAGAATGACGCGGCTTTTTCCCATTATTGAGGAATAAGATGCCCCCTCGCAAGCCAGAAGCCGAGGTCCGGGGAAAAAATTTGCGCCAGGCGCCGCCGGGCCGCGATTTTGCTCGGCCTGCTTGCCCGCGCGGGCCCAGGCGCGTATGGATCGCGCCCTCTATAAGACGCGCCCGGCGCACGTGGTGGGGTAGCTCAGCTGGTTAGAGCGCGGGATTCATAACCCCGAGGTCGGGAGTTCAATTCTCCCCCCACCACCATACAGTCTGGGCTTGGCCGCTTTGGCCGGGGCCCTCGGTGCGTGCGCGGAAGCGTGACGATATTCGATCGCCGGCTGTCAGGCCGCAAGGCGGTGGGTGTTCTCAGGGAATTTCCCACAGACGCGCTTTCGCTCTCCGACTGCGTCCACCATCATTTCCTGTTGGATTTTTCAGGAGGTTGCTCTAGCCCAGCGCCCTCCAACAACATCACAAATGCGTTGCGCCACGCGGCCACGTCGTGCTTGGCCACGCCCTCGTGCAACGTGCGCCAGCGCGCGCGCCGCTCGCTGATGTCCATCTTGAGCGCGCGATTGATCGCGTCCGCGACATCTTCCTGGCTGAAGGGGTTGACGATCAGCGCCTCCTTCATTTGGCTCGCGGCGCCGGCAAAGCGCGAGAGAATGAGCACGCCGGGATCGTCCTCCACTTGCGAAGCAACGAACTCCTTGGCCACAAGGTTCATTCCATCGCGCAGCGGCGTCACGAGGCAAACATCGGCCGCGCGGTAGATGCCGGCGAGCTCATCGCGCCCGTGCGGGCGGTGCACATTGCGCACCGGAATCCAGTCCATTTCTGCGCAAGCGCCGTTGATGCGCCCCGAGAGCGCATCAAGGCGCGCGCTGATATCCTGATATTCTTCCACATCCGAACGCGTGTGCGTCGAGATCTGAAGCATGAACACTTCGCGCTTGTGCTCTGGATGATCGGCGAGGAAGCGCTCGAACGCCATGAGCCGCTCTTCCAGGCCCTTGGAATAATCGAGCCGGTCAACCCCCAGCAACATTTTGCGCCCGATCTTGCTTTCCTGCATGCGCTCGAAACTTTCCACCGCGGGCGCTGAAGCGGCCATGGTCGCGAATTCTTCGGCGTCGAGGCCGATCGGCAACGCCACGGCGCGCAACGTGCGGCCGAACGCCCGCAGGCCGCCATCTGGCAGAACCTCTCCACCCGCCTCGTAGCGCACATAAGCGATGAAAGCGTCGAGCCATTCCTGGGTCTGGAAGCCCACCACGTCGTAATGAAACAACGCTTCCACCAATTGTTGATGCCGCGGCAGCGTGACGAGAATTTCGCGGGCCGGCCAAGGGATATGCAGGAAGAAGCCGATCGCGTTCTCCACGCCCCGCTCGCGCAACTCGCGCGCCATTGGGATGAGATGATAATCCTGCACCCAAATCATGTCGTCCCGCTCGATGAGCGGGCGCAGCGTTTCCGCAAAGCGCCGATTCACTCGCGCATAGCCGGAACCGTACGCGCGCTCAAAAGCCGTCAGATCGATGCGGTAGTGAAAGAGCGGCCAGAGCGTGCGATTGGCGAAGCCATTATAATACTCGTGAACATCTTGTTCTTCGAGATCGATGGTCGCGGCCGTTACCCCTTCGGCGCTGCGCGTGGATATGCGCCCTGTAAACTCCGGCGTTGACTGACCGCTCCAGCCAAACCAGAGCCCGCTATATTGGCGCAGCGCCGCGTTGATGGCGACCGCCAGCCCTCCTTGGCTCGCCCCGCCCGGTTCAGGCAGCGACACGCGATTGGACACCACGACGAGGCGGCTCATCGCACGTCACTCCAAGGCTTGCTCAGCAAAACCGCGCAATTGATCATGCCCGCCAAGGAATAGGTCTGCGGATAGTTTCCCCAGGGCTCCCCGCTGAGTGGATCGCAATCCTCTGACAGCAATCCCGCGTGCGTGCGGCGCGCCAGCATCTCCGAGAACAGCGCCCGCGCTTCCTCTTCACGACCGACGCGATGCAGCGCCTCGATGAACCAGAAGGTGCAGAAATTGAACGCCGTCTCTGGCAGGCCGAAATCATCTTCGGTGGCGTAGCGCAGGACATGCGAGCCGCGGCGGAGCATGCGCTCCATCGCATCGAGCGTTGCTAAAAAGCGCGGATCGTCCGCCTCAAGAAAACGCGCATCCACCAATTGCAGCAAGCTCGCGTCCATATCGCCGCCGCCCAAAGTCGCGGCAAAGCGGCCGAGCTGCTCATTCCAGGCGCGCTTTTCGATTTCGCCACGCATTTCACGCGCACGCGCGCCCCACAAAGCTTCGCGCTCGGTAAGCCCGAGCACCCGCGCTGCGTTTTCCAGCTTATCGCAGCCCGCCCAGCACATCAGCGCCGAATATGTGTGCGACGCCGCGCGCGTGCGAAACTCCCACAAGCCAGCATCCGGCTGCAGATATGCCTGATACGCGCGCTCCCCTACGCTTTCGAGCGCTTGGAAATCTTCCACGCTCGCTGGGCGCAGCAGCCGCTGATCGAAAAATGCCTGAGTGTTGGCCAGGATGATCTGGCCATATACGTCGTGCTGATGATGCTCGTGCGCCTGGTTGCCCACGCGCACAGGCCCCATGCCGCGATACCCCGGCAAGTGATCGCCGACGATGCGTTCGTGCAAGGCAGGCTCAAGCCCCACGCCATACACCGGTTGAATGCGCCCGCTTGGCGTTGCATCCAGGATGTTGCGGAGATAGGTGAGATAACCCTCAAGGATATCGACCGCACCCAGCCGGTTTAGCGCCTGGACCGTGTAATACGCGTCGCGCAGCCAGCAATAGCGATAATCCCAATTGCGCCCGCTCGAAGGCGCCTCAGGCAGCGATGTCGTCAGTGCGGCGACGATCGCGCCGGTTTCCTCATGCACGCAGAGTTTTAGAGTGATGGCGGCGCGGATAACCTCCGCCTGCCACTCAAGCGGCGTGGCGAGCGTGCGAGTCCAATGGCGCCAATAGGCTCTGGTGTTTTCGTGCATTGCGCGCAGGGCCGGATTGATTTGCTGCGCGAAAGGCTCGTCCGGTCCGAAGAAGAAGCCTTGTTCTTGCTCAAGCCGGTAGATCTGCTCATCCCAAATAAACGAAACGGGGGCGCTGGTGCTGAGCCGCATCGGCGCGTCTGGCAGCAAATAGCGGATATGGTTGGAGCCGCGCGTGCGGTCAGCCAGCTGCTTGCCCCAATCACGCGCCGCCCGCAGGCGCACACGGATGCGCGGCGCGCCGTTCACCGGCCGCACGATGCGCGCGAAGGCCGTCGGCCGATATGTGCGCCCGAGATGAGGGTAGCGCGGGCAGAAATCGACGATCTCAATCGCCGCGCCGTGCGCATCGGTCAAACGCGTCACAAGGATAGGCGTGTTGCGTTCATAATGCTGCTCCGCGCTGACGGCGCCGACCAGCTCGATCTGCCAAAACCCAAGCTCCGGCGCCTCTCCCCCCAGCAGCGCGCTAAACACTGGGTCGCCATCCACGCGCGGCAGGCAAGCCCACGCCATGCGCCCCTCGCGGTCAATCAGCGCGCTCACTGCGCAATTGCCGATCGGAGCCAGATCCAAACTGTTCATTGCGCTGCGTCCAGTGCGCGCGTCAGCCAAGCGCGAACCGCGTCTTCGTCGTCAAGCACATAGCCCGCCGCCGTTTGCCGAGGCGGCCCCACGAGCACAGAAAATCCACCGAGCGCATTGGCCGCCGCAAAGGCGCTTTCATCGGTGAGATCATCGCCCACCATCACGGGCGTGCGCCCCGCAAATGGCGCGCCCCGCATGAACGTACGCAGCGCGTCCCCCTTGTTCCGGCCCGGCGGCAATATCTCGATCACCATCTTCCCTTTTTGAACGCGCAGCTCATGAGCGCGCGCAACCTCTGTGGCGAACGCATCGATTGAAGCGCCAGCCTCCGGCGCGTGACGATAGTGCAGCGCCACGCTCGCCCCTTTATCCTCGAGCCGCGCCGCCAGGCGGCCATCGCCAATGTGCGTTGCAAACACATCAGCCGCCGCGCGAACCGATTCTGTGGGCGCCGTTGAGATGCCAACGCCGCGCGCAGAGCGCATCTGTAGCCCGTGCAATGCGCCTATTGCCGCGACAGAGGAGCCGGTGATGCGATCCGCATCCTCAAGCGTGCGCCCTGTTAAGAGCGCAACAGCGCCGCCGGCCCGTGCGCCAAGCGCCTTCAGAAGCTCACGGCCAGCCTCGTCCAATTGAACATCAGATGGATCATCGGCGATAGACGCCAATGTCCCATCGATATCCGCAAAGAGGGCATCGTTCGCCATATTGAGCAGCGGCGGCGCACTTTTACCAAGCACAATATCTATTTCTGTCGGACCGAATAGCAAGTTTGCGAGCATTTTTATGAATGCATACGGAGATCAATTGTTCCATCGCCGCCGCTTTTTACGTATGCGCGGCGAGGCCAAGCCACATCGAGCGGGAAGCGCCAGATCGGGCTAAACGCGATCTTGAAATCCGCCCTCACCGGCTTGTTCGCCGCAATGGGCGCAGCAGAACATCTTACCCTTTGTTTCGACGCCATGGCCGATAATGGCGCAGCCGCAATGGCCGCAGCGGGGCGCAATCTTCGCAATCGCGCACTCAAATGAATCAAACGTCCAAGCTTCATCGCCACGCTGTAGCGTGAAAGCCTTGTCGTAATCGTTTCCGCATTGGTCACAGCGGGCCATGATGGCTCCCATCGAACTCACGCTATGTCAAACCAACGCAGCAGCCTTGAGCGCGTTCCACGCAAGGCTGCGCGGAGAAGGCGGAGACGATCAGGTCGCATAAATCCAATAGACGAAAGCCTGGGATGTCGAGCGCCGTATCTGCCGTGATCCTGCCTTACCCGGCCCGCGCGTGAGAGCGGACATTGGCTACGCAACCGCCGCCAATTCCGCGCCGCTGGAGAAGCGCTGGCGATACTCGCCGGGCGTGAGGCCCATGATACGCTGGAAAAGTTTGCGGAAGGCGCCGGCATCTTCATAACCAACGGCCCAGGCGATTTGATCCACCGGCCGCTTGGTGAACTCCAACAATTCGCGTGCTTTGCCGATGCGCAAATGCTGCACGTATTCGACCGGCCGATGCCCGGTTGACGCTTTGAAGCGGCGCAGGAACGTGCGCTCCTCCAGCCCCGCATGCGCGGCCATATCAGCCACGCTCACCGGCTTGCCTGCCTTGGTTTGCAGCCAGTGCTGCACTTTGAGGATGGTTTCATCGCCGTGCGTCAGCTTCGGCGAGAAGCTGGAATAGTGCCGCTGTTCGCGGCCCGATGGATCGATCAGCAGAAACTTGCTGGTTTCGATCATCACGCTCGGCCCGAGCAAGCGATCGACGATGCGCAGGCCAAGATCGGTCCAGGCCATGAGGCCGCCCGCGGTGATGATGTCGCCATCCTCGATCACGATCTTATCGGTATCGACGCGCACGTCAGGAAAGCGCGCGCGCAATTCTTCGCCGAAGCTCCAATGCGTCGTTGCGGGGCGACCCGATAGCAGGCCAGTCGCGGCAAGCAAGAACGCGCCGCCGCAAGTGGAGGCAACCGTTGCGCCCTGGGCGTGGCGGTTGAGCAGCCAGCGCGCGCAAGGCGCGGCCTCCTCCGCGTCCGGCGGGCCTGTGAGCCGGCCCGGCACGATCACGAAGCTGGGCTGGCCGCCTTGGCCTGAGTGGGTGTCGAACACGCGCGCGAAATCGCCGTCGGCGCCGAGCCGCCATTGGCTCGCCCGCACCGGCGCGCCGCCCTTCCGCACCGAAAATCGTGACGCGATTTCAAACAGATCGACCATGCCGTGCACCATCGCCATCTGGCAATTGGCGTAGAGCATGAGGCCTATTTCAGCCTTAGGCGGCGGCGTTTTCATCGCCCGAACCCCGTTTGTCAGTTTTGGCGCGGCTTATGTCGGAACCGCCGATCCTGCATAGCGCGAGCTTTCGATATCCCAAAGACACCGGGCGCGAACGCCCCGGGCATTCAGCTAGGAGATACCGAAATGAGCACGATCACCACCAAGGACGGCACGCACATCTTCTACAAGGATTGGGGGCCCAAGGACGGCCAACCGATCGTCTTCTCCCACGGCTGGCCGCTCTCGGCCGACGCCTGGGACGGGCAAATGGTGTTCTTCGCCAATCAGGGCTTTCGCGCCATCGCGCATGACCGCCGCAGCCATGGCCGCTCAGATCAAGTCTGGGCCAACAACAACATGGATCAATACGCCGACGATCTCGCCGAGCTGATCGAAGCGCTTGATCTGAGGAACGCGATCCTTGTGGGCCATTCCACCGGCGGCGGGGAGGTCACCCGCTATATCGGCCGCCACGGCACGGCGCGGGTGGCCAAGATCGCGCTGATCGGGGCGGTGCCGCCGCTGATGCTGAAAACCGAAGCCAATCCGGGCGGGCTGCCGCTCGAGGTGTTCGACGGCATCCGCAAAGGCACGTTCGACAATCGCAGCCAATTCTTCAAAGACCTGACCATCCCCTTCTACGGCTACAACCGCGACGGCGCGAAAATCTCCGAAGGCGTCCGCGAGGAATTCTGGCGCCAAGGCATGATGGGCGGCCTCAAAGGTCAGCTCGACTCGATCCGCGCCTTTTCCGAAAGCGACTTCCACGCCGATCTCGCCAAGTTCGACCGCCCCACGCTCGTGCTGCATGGCGATGATGATCAGATCGTGCCGATCGGCGCCTCGGCGCTCGAAACCGTGAAGATCGTCAAGGACGCGGTGCTGAAGATTTACGCGGGCGCCGATCACGGCCTCACGCAAACCCAGCAAGACCGCTTCAACACAGACCTGCTCGCCTTCATCCACGGCTGAGCAATCCGCAACCTCAAACGCAAAGAGATTTCGCCATGACCAACACCATCGTTCTCATCCACGGCGCCTGGCTCAACAGCCGCTCCTGGGAAAATTGGAAGGCCCGCTACGAGGCCAAGGGCTACACGGTGCTGACACCCGATTGGCCATTGGATGATCGCGCGCCCGAAGCGCTGCGCGCCAATCCCGATCCCAAGCTGGCCAAGATTGGCCAACGCGCGATCGTGGATCATTATGAGCGCATCATTCGCGCGCTGCCGGAAAAGCCGATCCTGATCGGCCATTCGCTGGGCGGGGTGTTGGTGCAGCATTTGCTTGATCGCGGGCTGGGCGTGGCGGGCGTCGCCATCGATCCGGCGCCGACGCCGGGCGTGGGGCTTGGGCCGGAAGCGATCGTCTCGGCGTTGCCGGTGTTCAGCGATCCCTTCAGCGGCGGCAAGGTAGAAACCATGAGCCGCAAATTCTTCCGCACGCGCTTCGCGCAAACCGTGGCGGATGATCAAGCCGATGCGCTCTATGATCGCTACATCGTTCCCACGCCCGGAAAGGTCTATTGGGACGGCGTGATCAATCCGATGCGCATCAATTGGAAGAACCCAGATCGCGCACCCTTGCTGCTCGTCGGCGGAACCAAGGATCTCATCGCCGACGCCAGCATGACGCGCGCCATCTTCCGCCAACAACGCAAGGCGCCCTCGCGCACGGAGTATCGCGAGTTCGACCGCTCGCACTGGACAGCGCTTGATACTGGCTGGGAAGAGGTCGCGGATCTCGCGCTCCAATGGGCGGAGGCCGCGGCGGCGACGCGCAACTGATCCACTTGCAGCGGTGCGCGCGCCTGCGCTCGCCGTCGTGCGACGGGGTCGGCGGCAACGGTGTCGGCAAAGGCCAGCATGGGGCGTTTGGGCCGCCCCATGCTGACTCAGCTCACAGCTCGATATCGTCCGCGCCCGGCGCATCCTTCGGGAAATCCGGCTCCACCTGCGGCGGGTCGAACAAGCCGCCCTTTTTTCGCCGCGACCGCCTTCAGCGACGCCGCGACGCCCGCGCCGTAAGCGGGATCGGCTTTCGTACAATTATCGACATGGCGTTGCTTGATGAAATCGGGCGCATCGCCCAGCGCACGCGCGGTATTGTCGAACAGGCGCTGCTTTTGCGCATCGTTCATCGAGCGAAAGAATGCGGCCGGCTGGCTGAAATAATCGGCGTCGTCCTCGCGAAAATTCCAGTAATCGGCGTCGCCGCGAATCTTGAGCGGCGGCTCGCGAAACTCCGGCTGCTCCTGCCATTGGCCGTAGCTGTTGGGCTCGTAATGCGGCAGGGAGCCGTAATTGCCGTCAACCCGGCCGATGCCGTCGCGGTGATTGCTATGCACCGGGCAGCGCGCCTTGTTCACCGGAATCTGGTGGAAGTTGGTGCCCAGCCGATAGCGCTGCGCATCGGCGTAGTTGAACAGCCGAGATTGCAGCATGCGGTCGGGCGAGGCGCCGATGCCGGGCACCAGATTGCTGGGCGCGAACGCGACTTGCTCGACATCGGCGAAGAAGTTTTCCGGGTTCTTGTTCAACTCGAACTCGCCAACCTCGATCAGCGGATAATCGCTCTTTGGCCAAACCTTCGTCAGGTCAAACGGATGGATGCGGTAGGTTTCGGCGTCGGCCTCCGGCATCACCTGCACGAACATCTTCCATTTCGGGAAGTCGCCGCGTTCAATCGCGTCGAACAGGTCACGCTGATGGCTTTCGCGATCCTTGCCGACAAGCACCTCAGCCTGCGCGTCGGTCAGCCCCTCGATCCCCTGCTGGGTGAGGAAATGCATCTTGATCCAGAACCGCTCGCCTTGCTTGTTCCAGAAGCTGTAGGTGTGCGAACTATGGCCGTGCATGTGGCGATAGCTGCGCGGTATGCCGCGATCGCTCATGACGACCGTGACCTGCATCAGCGATTCAGGCACCAAGGACCACCAGTCGAAATTGTTGCGCGGCGAGCGCAGGTTTGTGTGTGGGTCGCGTTTGACCGCCTTGTTCAGATCGGGAAACTTGCGCGGATCGCGAATGAAGAACACCGGCGTATTGTTGCCGACCATGTCCCAATTGCCTTCTTCGGTATAGAATTTCAGCGCGAAGCCGCGGATGTCACGCTCAGCGTCGGCTGCGCCCCGTTCGCCCGCGACGGTGGTGAAGCGCGCGAACATCTCTGTCTTTTTGCCGATTTCGCTGAAAATCTTCGCCCGGGTGTATCGGGTGATGTCGTGCGTCACCGTGAAAACGCCGTACGCGCCCGATCCCTTGGCGTGCATGCGCCGTTCGGGGATCACCTCGCGCACAAAATTGCCGAGTTTCTCGTGCAGCCAGACATCCTGCGCCAGCAGCGGGCCGCGCGGCCCCGCGGTCAAGCTGTTCTGGTTGTCGGCAACCGGGGCGCCGGCGTTCGTGGTCATGTGCGTGACCGGGCGCTCGCCGTGCTTTTCTTTCGGCGTGGTTGAAAGTTTCTGTTGCAGTTCAGCCGCCTCTTGGGGCGTGGGCGCTGCTTTGTAATCGTCCGGCTTGCTCATTGTCAGGCACCTCATCGTGTGGGTTCGTTCAAGGTAATTCCAAGCTTACAAGCTTACTCGGCTCTCGCCAGGTTTAAAAACCTCCGCCAATCGGCATCGCCCCGCTCTCAACGCAAAAGCGGCGCGAACAATTTTGCGCGTCGATCAGCGCTTCGTTTCTACATCTTGGCCGCCTTGCGCCGTTTGCGGCAATGCCGCTCTTCGTCGCGTGGTCCATTGATGTTGCGATGCAAGAGCGCCGATTTGCGGCCCGGGAAGGCGGCGCCCGCGCGGAGCGCCGCCCTCACCTTCCCAGCGCGCAATGGCGCGTTCGTGTTCGGTCACCGGCCTTGCCTCAGCGATAGACCAGGCCGCCATCGATGAGCGGGGTTTGCCCAGTCATGTAATCGGCGTCCGGCCCGGCCAGATAGGCCACGAACGAGGCCACATCTTCCGGCGTTTCGGCGCGGCCCAGCGCGATGCCCTCGACGTACTTTTTGTACGTCTCGCCCACTTTGGCGCCGGTGACCTCGGCAAAGCGCCGGTCGATCTCGACCCACATATCGGTGCCGACGACGCCTGGGCCGTAAGCGTTCACGGTGATCCCGTCGCTCGCATATTCCTTCGCCGCCGCCTGCGTCAGCGCGCGCACGGCGAACTTGGTCGCCGAATAGACGCCCAGCAAGGCAAAGCCCTCATGCCCGGCGATCGAGGAGGCGGAGATGATCTTGCCCTTCTGCTTGCGCTGCTTGAACTTCTTGGCGGCCGCCTGAATGCCCCAGAGCACGCCGGCGATATTGACCTGCACGATCTTGTTGAATTCCTCGGGCGTCACGTCGGCCAGAGGCTGCACCTGGGCGATGCCGGCGTTGTTGACCATGATGTCGAAACCGCCGAGTTCCTTCTCGGCGTGATCGATCGCGGCATAGACGTCGTCGCGTTTGGTGACGTCGGCCTTGAAGGTCGTCGCCTTGCGGCCAAGGCCGCGCACTTCGGCGGCGACCGCATCCATTTTGGCCGGATTCACATCGACAATCGCGACATCGGCGCCGTCTCGCGCAAGGCGCAGCGCGATCGCGCGCCCAATGCCCTGCCCGCCGCCCGTGACGACGGCGACTTTTCCTTCGATTCTGCTCATGACGTTTCCTTTCTCTATCAATTCTCATCGGCCGCGAACGCATCGAGCGTGCGCGCCGAATAAACCAAAGCCGCGCCCGCATTCACCGCAATCGCCACGCCGAGCGCCTCGCCGATCTCCTCACGTGTCGCGCCGGCTTTGCGCGCGGCCTCCACGTGGGTCGCGATGCAGCCGTCGCAACGCACGGTGACGGCGACGGCGAGCGCGATGAGTTCGCGCGTTTTCGCGCCTAGAATGTCGCTTGCCCGCCCGGCGTTGCTGAGCGCGGCATAACCCTTGAGCGTATCGGGGCTGAGCTTGCCGATCTCTTTCACGCCCGCGCCGAGTTGGCGGCGATAATCTGGCCAATCGAGCATCATGGAAATCTCTCCTCTCGGTTCGGGTGCACACATCAGATAGGTAGCGGCGGCGGCGGCATTATCTCGCTAGATCCGGCCAATCTGTCCGCGATTGGCGGACAATCGAACGACTGCGCGCCGGAAGGTCGCATCGTGCTTACGCGCCCGCTTCGCGCGCCCCACATGGGCGCCATCATGATGCACGCAAAATCAGCCCACGAAGGCAAAATCATCGGCGCCGCCGACCGGATCGCTATTGCGCAGCGCTCCGGCGTCTGGCGCGTTTCGGTCAACGGCGAATTTTACGGCGATTACGTGCGCCGCTATTGGGCGATCGAGGCGGCGTTTGAAAAAGCCGACGCCATCGCCGCTCAGGGCGCCCGCGCAACCATCGCGATCGCGATGGACGGCGAACAGGACGCGCTGCTCTACGACACCGGCCAGGCGCGCCGGCGCGCCGCTTAGCTCCGCGCGCGGCCGGACAATCGCTAGCCACGCTGGCTTTTTGTTCGCAATTGTCGCACAATGGGCGCATGGACCGGCTGCAGGCAATCGAGGTTTTCGTCAAGGTCGCCGAACGCAAGAGCTTCAGCGCCGCCGCGGAGGCGCTCGGGCTTTCGCGAACGATCGTCAGCGAGCGGGTGCGCGATCTTGAAAAGGAACTGGGCGTGCGATTGCTGCAGCGCACCACCCGCCGCGTCGCCTTAACCGAACCGGGCGCCGCCTTCCTTGAACGCGTCCGCTTTGGCCTTGCGGCTCTTGAAGAGGCCGCGGCCGAAGCCGCGAGCCTGTCGGCCGAACCGCGCGGCGTGCTGCGGCTCAATGCGCCGATGAGCTTCGGCTTTCGCCACCTCGCGCCCGCACTCGGCGGCTTCATGCAGGCTTTTCCAGATGTTCGCGTTGAACTGACGCTGGCGGACCGCATGGTCAATTTGATCGAAGAAAATGTGGATGTCGCGATCCGCATTGGTGAATTGCGCGATTCCAGTTTGATCGCCCGCAAACTGGCGACATGCCGGATGGTGCTTTGCGCATCGCCGGCCTATCTCAAGCGCCACGGCGCGCCGAAGCATCCGAAGGATATTTCCGCGCACGCCTGTCTTTTTTACACGTACTGGCTGGCCGGCGATGAATGGCGCTTCACCCGCCGCAACGAGGAAGCGCTTGTGCACGCCGGCGAGGCCGCGCTCCGCAGCAACAATGGCGACGCCATCGCCGAAGCCGCGGCCGCGGGCGCGGGCATCGCGCTCCAGCCCGATTTCATCGTTGGCCCGCTGATCAATGAAGGCCGCCTCGTTGAGCTTTTTGCCGGCCTGGCGCGCCGCCGAGTTCGGCATCTATGCGGTGCATCCGCAAAGCCAATTCGTGCCGGCCAAGTCCCGCGCGTTCATGGAGCATCTGGCGAAGGCCTATCTGCGCCCGTCCTGGCGATGATTGTCCGGAATAGCCGTATAGTGTTTCGCCATTAACGGCGATTATCCGCACCCTGGGAAATGCCAGATTGATCCCGACACCAACGGGAGATCTGACATGAACATCGCTATCTTAGGCGCCGGCGCCATGGCCAAAGGCTTGGCGATCCAGTTTTCGCGCAGCGGCTATAACGTCGTCCTCGGCGCGCGCGACCGCAACAAAGCCGCCGACGCCGCCGCCGATATTGGCCGTGGCGTGCAGGCCGCGTCGTTTCGCGGCGCCGCCAGCGCCGCCGACATCATCATTCTGGCGACGCCTTACGCTGCAGCATCGGACGTGCTCGGCCTCGCCGGCGATCTGAACGGCAAGATCATCATCGACATCACCAACCCGATGACGCCCGATTTCAGCGGCCTCGCCATCGGCCACACCAGCTCCGCCGCCGAAGAGATTCAGGAAAGCCGCGCCCGGTGCGCAGGTGGTGAAAGCGTTCAACACGATTTTCGCGCATCTGCTGACCCAGCCCAAGCCCGGCGCGAAACGGCTGACCGTGTTTTACGCGGGCGACAACGCCGAAGCGAATGAGCGCGTGCGCGCGCTGATCGACCGCTTGGGCTTTCGGCCGCAATTTGCCGGCCCCCTGAAGCACGCACGCTATCTTGAACCCATGGCCGCGCTCAATATCGCCTTTGGCTATGCGTTGGGCGCGGGCGTCAACATCGCCCCCGAATGGCGCCAGATCAACAAGCAGGTTGAAAAGCCGCGTAAGACCAGCAAGCGCGCGCTTGTGTACGAGCTTCTGGCCAATCCTTGAGCTGCAACACACTCGTGCAGGGAGACACATCACATGCAAAACCTCGACCGCTATACCCCCTATGCGCTTGGCGCTCTGCGCATCGTCGCGGCGTTGATCTTTATCGAGCACGGCACACAAAAACTGTTCGCCTTCCCCGCTGCGCCCGAAGGGGGCCTGCCCCCGGCCTGGTCGCAGCTCTGGATCGGCGCATGGATTGAATTGGTCGGCGGCGCGCTTATCGCGCTTGGCCTCTTCACGCGCCCCGCGGCGTTCATCGCCTCGGGCACGATGGCCGTCGCCTATTGGATGTTTCACGCGCCGGCGAGCTTCTACCCCGTGCTCAATGGGGGCGATGCGGCCATCCTTTATTGCTTCGTCTTCCTGCTCCTGGTGTTTGCGGGGCCGGGCGCGTTCAGCGTCGATGGGGCGATGAAAAAGAAAGCCTGATGCGTTTGCCCAGCGCCGACGATGGGCGCGCCTGCCAGTCTTGCGGCGCGCCCATGCGATCGGATCGCGCGCCGCACCTTTTGCAACCATCTCACCGGAGGTCACGCCATGACGACGCACTACAAGGTTGGCTATTTTATCGGCACCTCGATCAACCGCCTTCTTTCCAAGGCCCTGATCAAACTGGCCCCGCCGCGCGTTATTCGATGCCAAGCGCGCGGCGCACGTCGCGCCAATCCACCAATTTGTAGTTCTGCTGGCCGCGATGAGGCGCATCGGCATGATCGTGCATCGCAATTAAGCCATCCGGGTATGCGCCAATCGGACCGGACCAGGCATCGAGGCCGTCAGTCTGCGTGACGGCGTCGATCTCCGCGGAGCCCGCGACATGAAAGCGGCCGAGGTAGATGTAGTCATCGCCTTCGATGCGGTAGACGGGAAAAGTGCTGTCGCCCTGCGACGAGGCGATCAGATAGCTGTTCGCGCCGTCGCGCATGATCGTGACGCCTTCAATGTCGGCGGTAAAGCGCTGGCCATCGACGGCGGCGATCCGCACCGGATCGGACGCGCCTTCCGGGTTGAAGTCGAACCGCCATAGCGCCACGTCCTCCTCCCCTACATAAAGCGCGTCAGCCGCATCATCGACCACGCAGCCTTCCGGCTGGCTGCCGACGCGCAACGTGCGAACCATAGCCGCCCGCGGCCCTTCGGGGCCGGCTTCAACGCGCCAGACCCGAATTTCGCCGGTCTTGCTGTTGGCGACGAGATAGAAACCATCGGCGCGGCGGCCCATGCAGAAGCCATAGGGCTCCCAGCCTTCGGTGGAAATGAATCCCCAGTCGGCGGTCTCTAGCGTGTCGGGATCGAAGAGATAGAGATTAAGCCCGAAGCCGACATCGTTCGACGCGGCCACCAGGACCATGTCACGTCCATTAACAGGAAAGCCGGTGCGCAAATCGACATTGTTGAGCGCGCCGCTCGGCAGGAATTGGCGCACGCTGCCATCGAGGTTGTGGACATAAAGCCCGTCGGTCTTGTCCGTGCCGAACATCACCGCGCGGCGAGGGTCGCGCGCATCAGCCCAGAGCGCAGGATCGTCGGCATCGACGGCTGGATCGGTCGTGACGACGGTTTCAATCACGGCCGTGACGAACACTGGCGGTTCGCCCGCCGCCCATGGCGGCGCGCTCGCGCAGCCTGCTGCAAGCATCACAAACGCGCTCGCCATCGATATTCTAAGCTTCAACTCGCCCTCCTGCAGCACATGGCTTGGACTAGTGCCTAGGGCGGTGAGCCATCAGGTTCACCGCCCCAAGCACCTTCTTCAGAACCGGGCGCGCACACCCAGCTTTCCAGTCCAGGAATATTCCTCATATTGGAGCAGGCGCGAACCAGACGGCCCGCTCTGATAGGCGACGTAGGGCGCATCGCCAAGGTTCACGAACTCAGTATAAAGCTGAATGCGATCGCTGACATCGTACTTCACCGTGACGTCATACTGAATGTGGTCTTCGACCAAACGATCTTCCTCAGCGCTGCCGCCAAGCTCGTCGAGATAACCATCGCGATAGGAGACAGCAAAGCGCACGTCCAGCGGGCCGCGATCATAGCCGAGCACGAGGTTGTAGGTGTTCTCCGATGAAGCGGGCAGTTGGATCGTGCGCCCAAACACCTCTCCTTCCGTATCGGTGTAGGTATAGTTGGCGCTGAGCACGAGCCCGCCCAGCACGCCGGGGAGGAAATCGAGCGCTTGCGCATAACCGATTTCAAAGCCCCACACCGTGGCTTCCTCGCCGTTCACGGGGATCGTGGCCTCGCTATAGGCGACGCCATTGAACACGCCGCCGAACGGATCATCCGGCCCGCCATCGGCGCCGAAATCAACGATAAAATTGTCAATCGTCTTATAGAACAGGCCGCCCTGCAGCACGGCGTTGCTGCCGAAATACCATTCCAGCGTCGCGTCGTAGTTCCAGGCTTCGTAGGGCTCAAGCGCAGGATTGCCGAACTCGCCTTCGCGATCTCCGTCATCATTCTGCTCAACCATGAAGCGCGGCGCGATCTGGCCAGGCCGCGGGCGCAGCACGCTGCGATAGACGCCCGCGCGCACGATAACGTCCTCGGCGGCTTCAAAGCGCAAATTCACGCTGGGCAGCCAGTTTTCATATTCGCGTGAGAACCCGGTCGGCGTCAGATAGATGGCGTCGCCATCCTCCACGACGAGGGTTCCGCCCCCAGTATAGATTCCGTCTTCCTCGACAAGCTCGACGAAATTGCCGCGCACGTCTTGTTCGGTGCGCTCATAGCGAAGCCCGCCAACAATGCGCAGCGGGCCGCGATCATAGCGCGCCATGCCGTAAAGGCCGGTGATGTCTTCCTTGAAGGTGTAATCCTCAACCAGCGAGTCGAACGCGGAATCGATGGGAGCAAATTCGAAATTGCCGAGATTGGCGTTGAAGAAGGGACGGAACGACGTTTGCGACGGGACCGGCGCTATATCCGCCAAACCGTAGCTGGCCGAACCAAGGAAATCGGCGAGCGTGACGGCGTCGTTCTCGAAATAGTCGATATCGGCGTTGTAGGTCTTTTCGCGGAAGCGCTGGCGCGCGCCGAACTGCACTTCAAGCGTACCACGATCGAGTGCGAATTCGCGCGTGATGTCGAAGCGATAGGCGAATTCTTCGTCTTGGGCATCGCTGATCGTGGTGCGCGCCACTTCGTTGAGTTCGTATTCGGCCGAATCGAGGAAGAGCGCCTCCCCTGCCGTGATCGCATAGCCAGGGATGCGCCAATTGCCGTAATCAAACGTAACGCTCAGTTCGCCCGGATCCTCGAAATCGCGGCGGAAATTGATCGGATCGAGCGAGCCGCGCTCTTGCTCCTCGGCGAAAGACCACGAGCCTTCGTAGCGGAAGCGCCACGGTCCGGTCTCGGTGAGGCCGCCGAAGACGAGCGATGAAATCCTCTGCTCTTCGTAGCGCTCCTTCATGTCGCGCTCGACGCGCACCAGGCCGTCCTCGTCGTCGAGCGAAACAAAGCTCGCGCTGGTGGCTGAGCCTCCGGTAAGCGCATCGGGGCCGGCCTCGAAGATGAGACGGCCGCGATACTCCTGATCCTCGAAGATGCTATGCAGGCCGCGCGCGAACAACGTGGTATGATTGCCGAGGCGATAGTCGAGCGAAAGCGAGCCGCCATAACGGGTGCGCTCCACATCGTAATCGCGGTATTCCACCGTATCGGCGAACACCACGCCGCCTTCTTCGTCCCAACCGTCCATTTCCACATTGTCGGTCGAGAAAGACCGCTCGCGGTAGGACAAGCCGCCAGCGACGCCCAGATTGCCGAACGCGCGGGCGAAATCGATGTTGCCGGCAGGCGACCATTCGCCGTTGAGATCGTTATAGCTGCCTTCGAGACGCGCGGCGAGCAGCGGCTCCACCCGGTCAAAGCCGCGCGTGGTCTGGATATTGATCGATCCGCCGAGACTGTCGGCGTCCATGTCCGGGGTCAGCGACTTCTGAATCTCGATCGATTCGATCAGGTCCGAGGGAATGACGTCGAGCGCCACCGAACGCACGTCGGATTCCGGCGCGGTGACACGCACGCCATTGATCGAGGCGGCGTTGAGGTCGGGGCTGAGGCCCCGCACGGCGACAAAGCGGCCCTCGCCTTGATCGTTCAGCACATTGACGCCTGGCGCACGGCGCACGGCTTCGGCGACATTCTGATCGGGAAATTGGCCGATGCCGTCACGCGTCAGCACCGATTCAACCGTGTCTGAAGCCCGTTGGCGCGAGAGCGCGCTCGCCAGCGCCGCGCGCTGGCCGATGACGAGGATCACATCGTTGTCATCCCGGGCGCCGCTGAGCGCGACGGCCACGTCGATCGCCCCGGTTTCAGGGACCGTAATCGATTGGCTGAATGGCGACGCCGCAGCATAGCGCGCGCGTAAGGTGTAGGCGCCGGCCGGGACATTGGAAAAGCGGAAACGGCCATCGACGCCGGATTCGACACGTCGTTCGAGTTCAACGATCTCAACTTCGGCGCCTTCGAGCGAGCCGATTTGCGCGTCATCGGTGACACGCCCAACCACTTCGCCCGCATCAGCGTTGGTCGTCATGCCAAGCACAGCGATCGTCGCGCTCAAAAACAATGACGCGCGCAGCGTCTTCGACTTCGTTGTCATCCCCGTCTCCAAACCCGTTAGGTCAGGGGGCCTGACTAGGGACAGAGCATGACGCCTCGGCAACACAGGGATGACACAATCATGACTTCACGCCTCCAGCAGCCGGGTGCGGCGAGAAGTCACCGGCGACGCTTTTCTATGCGGCATCAGCATCCATCACGATGCGCTGACATTCAGCAGATTGCGCAGCGCGCTGCGCCGCCGCGCGAGATCGGCCAAGGTATACCCATCGAGCACGCGCATGAACGCGCGCAGGGCCTCCGCAAGCGCCCCGGTAAGGCCGCAGGCCGGCGCGATCACGCAATGGGCGCAATCGGCCAGCTCAAACCCTTCTTCGGTGAAACGCACCACCTCCCCAACATTGATCTCCGCCGCCGGCCGCGCCAGCCGCAAACCGCCGGCCCGGCCGCGCGCCGGCTGCACATAGCCCGCACGGCCAAGCCCGCTCGCCACCTTCATCAGATGGTTCTGCGAAATCCCGAATGCATGCGAAATCTCTGATATCGAACACAGTTTCTTATCGTTCGCGGCGAGGTGGATAAGCATCCGCAGCGCGTAATCGGTGTGGCGGGTGAGATGCATTACGGGCCTTTACGTAGTGGCGGCGTGCCGCAGCCAATAAACATGCATTTTTGTTGCACATTAAACGGGCGCGGATACATGTAAACCATATGCATGTTTTGGAGCCGGCGCGATATGGACGCCCGCGGTCAACTTAACGAGGAAAGCCTCGCCGCCCTGGTGGCGTTGTTTTACGGGCGCGTGCGCCAGGATCCTGAGCTTGGCCCGATCTTCAACGACGCCATCGCCGATTGGCCGCACCATCTCTCGAAGCTCACAGATTTCTGGCATTCGGTGATGCTCACCAGCGGGCGCTTCAAAGGCAATCCGATGATGAAGCATCTCATCCACAAGGCCCGCATCAGGCCCGAACATTTCGATCGCTGGCTCGCCCTTTGGGATGAAGCCACCGCCGAAATGATGGCGCCCGAGCACGCCGAAGCGATGCAGCTTAGAGCGCGCCGCATTGGCGAGAGCCTCAAGCTCGCCCTCTATTTCCGCCCCGATCTGGATGCGCCGGCGCGGCAAAACCAAGGAGAGACGCCATGAGCGGTGCGCCCTATCGCACCTCGCCGGTGTTCGATGAAACCACTTTGCCCGCCGCGCTTCAGAGCGAGCACAACACCAAAGCCGGCGTCTGGGGCGTGATCCGCGTGCTTGAGGGGCAATTGCATTACACCGTGCTCGATCCGCCCGCCGAGCACATTCTCACGCCGGAAAACCCCGGCCTCATCCTGCCTGAGCAGAAGCATTTCGTCACCGCGCTGTGGCCGATGCGGATGCAGGTGGAATTCTACAACGAAGCGCCCGCTCTTTAGGCCGTCACGTGGGGGAGCGGCATGGATGATTCGCCATCGCACGCGCGCTGTGCTCGGCGCCGCCGGGGCCAGCTTTGATCAGCCTCAGGCATTGAGCACGCTCAAAACGCCGCAGCGAGAATGGTTCAACATAAACTCGCCACAGATTTTTCCGCCACAACGCCCCACGACCCGTTCTGATTACGGAGCGCCCCATGGCCACCTACGCGCAAGTGTTCTCGATCCGCCGGCTTTGGATCATCCTCACCCTCAGCATGGTCGTCATGTTTGCGACGCTGCTGTATTTCGGCCGCGAGATTTATCGCGCCGCGCCGCCGATCCCCGAAGCGGTGGTGACCGAGAGCGGGCGGACGCTGTTCACCCGCGCCGATATCGAGCGCGGCCAGGGCGTGTGGCAGGCCATGGGCGGCATGCAGCAGGGCTCGATTTGGGGCCATGGCGGCTATCTCGCGCCCGATTGGAGCGCCGATTGGCTGCGCCGCGAAGCGCTCGCCTATCTCGACATCATCGCCCAGAGCGAACAAGGCGCGCCCTTCGCTGCGCTGGATGAACGCCACCAGGAATTTGCGCGCGTGACGCTGCGGATGGACATGCGCCGCAACAGCTACGATCCACAAACCGGCGCCATCACCGTCGCCGATGCGCGCGCCGAAGCGATGGCGCTTGTGGGCGAACATTATCGCGATCTTTATCAGGGCCGCACCGAAGAAGCGCTGCACCTGCGCGAGCAATACGCCTTCCCTATCCACACGCGCCTCAGCGATGAAGATGCGCACGCGCTCAACGCTTTCTATTTCTGGACCGCGTGGGCCACGACCACCAATCGCCCGAACGACGACATCACCTACACCTCCAACTGGCCGCACGAGCCGCTGGTGGGCAACACGCCCACCGCGCCGGTGTTCATGTGGTCGATCATCTCGATCTTCGTGCTGCTGGCGGGCATCGGCGCGCTGGTCTGGTATTACGCCAAGGAATTTGACGTCTGGCGCGCCGATAGCGAGCCCGAAGAAGGCTTCGCCAAGCTCGATTTCATGGACAACGTGACGCTGACGAAATCCATGAAGGCCACGGCCAAATATTTCTGGGTGGTGATCGCGCTGTTTGGCGTGCAGATTCTGCTTGGCATCGTCACCGCGCATTATCAGGTGGAAGGCCAGGGGCTTTACGGCCTGCCCTTCACCGACACCCTGCCCTATGCGGTCACGCGCACCTGGCACACGCAATTGGCCGTGCTGTGGATCGCAGCGGCGTGGCTCGCCACCGGGCTTTACGTGGCGCCGCTGATTTCGGGGCATGAGCCGAAGTTTCAAACGCTCGGCGTCAATTTTCTGTTCGTCAGCTTGCTTGTCATAGTCGTCGGCGCCTTCGCTGGGCAATGGGCGGCGGTGAACGGCTTGATCGAAAACCTCACCACCAATTTCTGGTTCGGCCATCAGGGCTATGAATACACAGATATTGGCCGCTTCTGGCAGATCTATCTCTTTATCGGGCTGCTGCTCTGGGTGTTCCTGGTGCTGCGCGCGCTTTGGCCGAAGCTGCGCGAAAAAGGCGGCTCGTCGCTGGTTTTCCTTGTCGCCGTATCGGCGGTGTCGATCGGCCTCTTGTTCGGCGCCGGGCTGATGTGGGGCGAGAAAACGCACATCGCCATTATGGAATATTGGCGCTGGTGGGTGGTTCACCTCTGGGTCGAGGGCGTGTTCGAGGTGTTCGCCACCGCGATCGTCTCGGCGCTGCTGGTGCGCATGGGGCTGGTGCGTGTTTCAGTCGCCACCACGGCGGTTCTGCTGGCCACCATCATCTTCATGAGCGGAGGCGTGCTGGGCACCTTCCACCACCTTTATTGGAGCGGCACGCCGATTTCGGTGCTGGCGCTGGGCGCTGTGTTCTCCGCGCTTGAGGTTGTGCCGCTCGCGGTGGTGGGCTTTGAGGCCTACAATCGCTCCAAGATCGAAGGCCAACAGGCGTGGGAGCACGCCTATCGCTGGCCGTTCCGCTTCTTCGCGGCGGTGCTGATCTGGAACCTCGTGGGCGCCGGCCTGCTGGGCTTCCTCATCAACCCGCCGATCGCGCTCTATTATATGCAAGGGCTCAACACCACGGCCACGCACGGCCATGCGGCGCTGTTCGGCGTCTATGGCATGCTAGGGCTTGGGCTCATCCTCTATTGCATGCGCGGGCTGACCGATCCGCATGTGTGGAACGAGAAGCTGCTCTCGATCTCCTTCTGGAGCCTCAATATCGGCCTCTTCATGATGACGTTCCTCTCACTGCTCCGCAGGGGCTTTGGCAAACCTACGTCTCTTTCAACGATCACTACGCCGCCGCGCGCTCGGCGGAGCTGATGCATCATCCGATGATGGAGGCGCTGGTCTGGGCGCGCGTGCCGGGAGACATCGTGTTCGCGATTGGCGTCGGCGCCTTCGCGCTGTTCTTCGTGCAGGCGTTCCTGGGCAAGCGGCGCGGTGCGGCGGCGTGATCGCTAGCGATCTTCCGCCAGGCTGCGCAGCGCCGACGTGAGGCGCTCCATCTCGTCCATCGAGGTGAACACGGCTGGCGTCACCCGCACGCATGCGCCGCGCGCGGGGCCTGCGCGATGCACGGTGAACACCCGATCACGCTCAAGCAGCGTACGCGCAATAGCGGCGTTCTCGGCCACGCTGGTGCGGCCGCTGAGCCGAAACGAGCTTATGCCGGCATAGAGCCGCGGATCGGCGGGCGTCAGCATTTCGATGCCTGGGTGGCCGCGCAGGCGCTCAACCCAATGATCGCGCAGCGCCTTCAGCCGCGCAGCTTTCCGCGCGGGCCCGATGCTTTCGTGAATATCCAACGCATCGGGCGCGCTCAGAAACGCCGCCATGTTGGAGGTTCCGCTATGCACGCGCGCGCGGATATCGTTCTGCCGGCCAGCCTCCTCGCCCATGAACGGATCAATGTCGCCGATGCGATCCCGTTTGATGTAAAGCGCGCCCACGCCAAGCGGCGCGCCGATCCATTTGTGCAAATTAAGGCCGACAAAATCAGCATCAAGATCGGTGAGGCGCATGTCGATCTGGCCCCAGGCATGCGCGGAATCGACGATTGCATCCACGCCGCGCGCCCGCGCCATCGAAACGATCTCCCGCACCGGGAGTACAAGGCCGGTGCGATGGCTCACCTGCGTCAGCAAGATCAGGCGCACGCGCGGATGGGCCGCGAGCGCGGCTTCATAGGTGTCGATCAGCCCCTGATACGTCGCCGGCTCCGGCAGATCGATGCGCACCAGATCAGCGCCGCGGCGCTGCTTAAGCCAGTGCATCGCCGTGATCATCGAATCGTAATCGAGATCGGCGGTGAGAACCTGATCGCCGGTGCGGAGCCGGCTGTAGCCGCCGATCAACGCCTGCAACGCCTCGGTGGCGCCGCGCGTGAGCGCGATTTCGCCGGCCGTCACGCCCAGCGCCGCCGCCACGCGCTGACGCACGGCTTCGATATCCCGGCCAAATTCCCGGCGCGAATAATATGAGGTTTCCCGATTGATCCGTGCGGTGTGAGCTTCATACGCCGCCAGCACAGGGCGCGCCATCGCGCCCCAATTGCCGTGCTCCAGATGCACAATGTCGCGCGGGCGATCATAAAGCGCGGCGATCGCGGCCCAATCGGCCGGTTGCGCCGCGGAAGCAGCGCCGGCGCTTAACGCGCCTAAGCCCCCTAAAACACCGCGCCGCGCAATGTGCATCGTCCTGCTCCCCTTCGAGTCAGGCGAGGCGGAACCGCCCGCGCGGCCCCGCCTCTCCCTTTCAACGATCAGCGTTTAGAAGCGCGCGCTAATGCGCGCGTAATACTGGCCGCCGTCCGTGTCGTATGGTGCGTTGCGCGAATAGATGAGGCCGCGCACCGCCTGGTTGGTCGCTTCATCGGGGTATTCGTCGAACACGTTTTCCGCGCCGATGCGCAGCGACACATTCTCGGTCACATCGAAATCCACCGACAGATCAACCAGCGTCATCGCGCCGAATTCCTGGAACAGCACGCCGGTGGTGTTGCCAGAGGAATCCACCCATTGGCCGTAATAGCGCAGCCGCCCGCCAAGGCTCCAGCGGCCAAAATCATAGGTCAGTGAGGCGGTCGCATTATGTTTGGGCCGGCTCTCCTCAAAAATGCGCCGCTGCTGGCTGCTGGAGACGACGCTGGTGGTGCCGCCGTTCACTTCGGTTTCGTTGTAATTGTAGGCCAATGTCGCGCTCAATTGGCCGATGCCGAGCTCGGTCGTGTATGAGGTCACGATATCGACGCCCCGCGTTGTGGTGTCGAACGCGTTGACGAAGAAGCTGACGCCGGTGAAGCCATTGGGGTTTGGCGCGCCAACCGGAATGGCTTGGGTCGCCGATTGCGAGAAGCGGTCGGTCACGTCGATCTGATAGGCGTCGATCGAGCCGGAAAGGCCAAAGCCGGTCCGCCATGTCAGGCCTGCGCTGACGGTTTCGGCTTCTTCGGCCTTCAACGGGCGCGCGCCGAGCGCCACCGCGAGCAGATCGCTTGGCGACAAGCGGCCCGTGTTGAAGATGGTCATCGTCGTGGTGTCGAGCCCTTGGGTTACGCTCGTCGAATAGAGCTGCGCCGGCGTCGGCGCGCGGAAGCCCGTGGAATAGGACGCCCGCAGCGCGAAATCGTCCGTGAACGCGTAGCGCGTCGCGAGCTTGTAATCGGTGGTGTCGCCAAACTCGGAGAAATCCTCGTAGCGCACCGCCACGCCAACGCTCCAGCGCTGGGTGAGATCGGCCTCGACATCCACATACGCGCCATAGCTTTCCTGCTCGAACTCGCCGGCTTGCTGGGGGCTGTAGCCCGGAAAACCGTTTGCGTTCGGCGCAAGGCCCGTCGCCGCGCCTGGGCCAACCGCATAAGAGGCCGGATCGCCCGCGGAGACCTCATAGGTTTCCTCGCGGCGCTCAACGCCGAACGCCAGGTTCACCGGGTTCGCAAGGCCCAAACTGAGTTGATACGAGAAATCGGCGTTGAGGTTGAATTCGCGCTGCGCGAGCTGGCCAAGATAAAAGTGCGTCGGGCTATCAGGGCCGAGCGACGCATTGAGCGTTTCGCTCAACGTGTGACGGGTTTCGTTCGAGCCGTAGGACGCACTGACATCCCAGGTGAACTTGCCCATCACGCCGCGCGCGCCGCCCACGAGCTGGTAATCCTCATGCTCTTGCCCAAGGCGCGGGGTGAAGCCCGTGGGATAGATGGTGCGGAAATCCCAGCCGGGAAACACGGTGGAGGGGTTATAGACGTTGCCAGTGCTGTCGGGGTTGCGCCAATTGAAATCGCTGAGGCCCTGGCCTTGGCCATAAGTGGCGAACGCGAAAAGCTCTGTCTCCGCAACAAGCGGCAGGCCCGCGTTGAACGCAAAGCGCGTGCTTTCGAGCTCGGGCTGGCCCCAACGCTGCACCGGGTTGGGCACGTCGAGCGTGGGGTTCGCCGCCTGAAAGGCGATCGCGTCCGGGCGCTGGCGCGTGCGCGAGGTGATCTCGCTTTGCGCCCATTCGCCGGTGATCGTGATGAAGCCGCCGTCGCCGATCTCAAACCCGCCCTGGCCGGCCACACGATAGGCAAGGCCATCGCCTTCATAATATTGCGAGACCTGCCCCATCGTCGCATAGCCGATGCGGTCATCAAGAATGATGTTCACCACGCCGGCGATGGCGTCCGAGCCATATTGCGCGGAGGCGCCATCGCGCAGCACTTCGATGCGCTTGATGGCGTAGGACGGAATTTGCGCCAAATCCGCCGCCTGCGCGCCGCGCGAACCGATATGGGCCGAGCGGTGCAAACGACGGCCATTGATCAGCACCAGCGTCTGATCCGGGGAGAGATTGCGCAATGTCGCGGGGCGCACGAACACTTGGCCATCGGCCATCGGCAGGCGCTGAACCTGGAACGAGGGCACAACCTGCGCAAGCGCATCCACCAGCTCGTTCGATGTCGATGCATCGAGCGTGCGTTCGTTCAGAACGTCCACCGGCGCAAGCGTTTCAAATTGCGTGCGGCTCGCTTCGCGCGTGCCGGTGACGATGATTTCCTCATCAGACGCCGCGCTGGTTTGCGCCGCCGCCGGCAAGCTCGCGCCGAACGCCAGAAGCGCAAGCGCGCTTACGCCAAAAGCTCGTTTCATAATCCCCTCCACTGAAAGTGGACGGGCGGTACAAGCTCCTCATCATGTTCCGATGACGTGTGTTTGAACTTTTTCCTGCGCTGCCGTGGCAAACCCGCACATGCGCGCGCATCAGCAATCCGATTCATGTGAGCGCTGAACACTAAGCCCGAAGGGCACATCGCCGCATGCGGTGCGCCATGGCCGTAGTGTCACGAGGCCTTCGTCATGTGCGCTTAAGATATCCGCCCACATAGGAGGCCCAGGTTGAGAGCATTCTGCCTCGTCACGTCTTTGTTTGCGCTGACGGCTTGCGCGACGAGCCCGCAGGCGCCGCTTCTCGCGATCGGCGCGCCGCCTCAGGCGTCCGATCCCTATTATCAAGCCGCCGCCGCACACATCGCCGCAGCGCCAGCGCTGGAGGCGCGCGCGCGAAACGTCATTCTCTTCGTCGGAGACGGGATGGGCGTCAGCACGATCACGGCGGCGCGCATCTATGCGGGGCAAAGCCGCGGCGTGGACGGCAAAAGCTACACGCTGGCGATGGATACCTTTCCGTGCACCGCAATGTCGCGCACCTATGGCTCGGATTCGCAGATTTCCGATTCAGCGCCCACCGCCACCGCCATGACCGCAGGCGTCAAGACAAGCGGCGGGGTTATCGGTCTTACGGCGGAGGCGCCGGCGCGCCGCTGCGCCGGCTCTGACGCCTACGCCACACGCTCTCTGTTCAACATTGCCGAAGCGCAAGGGCTCGCAACCGGCGTTGTCACAACAACGACCATCACGCACGCCACGCCAGCCGCGACCTACGCCAACGTCGCCGGCCGCGATTGGGAAAACGACGTGCGCGCCGCGCGCGACGGCGCCCAAGCCTGCGCCGACATCGCCCGCCAATTGATCGAATGGCCCGCGGGCGATGGGTTTGAGATCGCGCTCGGCGGCGGGCGCGCCAATTTTTTGCCCAATACTGCCGCCGATCCGGAAAACGCCGAGATGCGCGGCGCGCGCGCCGATGGGCGCAACCTGATCGCGGAATGGACCAGCCGCGAGGACCGCGCGTTCGTGTGGAATCGCGATCAACTCGCGGCCGCCGATCCCGACGCTCGCGTGCTTGGCCTGTTCAATCCTGGGCATATGGCGTTCGATCTTGAGCGCAAGAGCACGCGCACCGGCGAACCATCGCTTTCGGAAATGACCGCCGCCGCGATCACGCGCTTGCAGCGCGAGCCAACCGGTTATGTGCTGATGGTCGAAGGCGGTCGCATCGATCATGGCCACCATGCCGGCATGGCGCATCTGGCGCTGGCCGACACGGATGCGTTTGATCAAGCCATAGCCACCGCCCTCGCCATGACCAATCGCGACGACACGCTCATCATCGTCACCGCCGATCATAGCCATGTCTTCACAATGGCTGGCTATGCCGCGCGCGGGAATCCGATCTTGGGCCTCTCCGCCGGGCCGGACGGCGTCGCACTTGCAGACGATGGCTTGCCCTACACAACGCTCGGCTACGCCAACGGGCCAGGATCTGTGTTTGCCGATGGCGCAACGCCAAGCGCGCGCCCCAACCTCACCGGCGTGGACACGCACGCGCCAACATATCGCGCGCAATCACTGGTTCCGCTCGGCAGCGAATCCCATGCCGGCGAAGATGTCGTCATCTACGCCTGGGGGCCTGGCGACGATGTCGTCGCCGGCACACTTGAGCAGAATATGATCTTCCACATCATGGCGCGCGCCCTTGGGTTCGATCTCCGGTAAGCACGAGAACGCGGCTACGGAAAGCATTCAGCTCTGATTAAAGAGCGCGTGGCGTTGAAGGAATTGGCCGCCTTGCGCGAGACGAGCGCGCCAATCAGCAGAACGAGTACGAGATAGGCGACGACGCCAAGATCGACCGGATTGAGCACATCTCAACCCTTACGCCGCGTCTCGGTCGAGACTATCGCCCACTGCTGGCACGCCATCAAACCGCTCGCGCACGTGCGTGGCCCAATGATCAACGTCCCAACGGCGCACGCGCTCGTTCATTGCTGCGAGCCGTTGCTGGCGTTCGGCGCAATCCATATCGAGCGCCCTGTCGAGGTTCGCATCCATATTGCGATGCGAGTACGGATTGACCAGCACCGCCTCTGGCAGTTCAACGGCCGCGCCAGCGAATTCAGAGAGCACAAGCACGCCAGGATCCTCACCCTGCGCGCCGATAAATTCCTTGGCGACGAGATTTAATCCGTCACGCAGCGGCGTCACAAGGCAGACATCAGCCGCGCGGTAATAGCAAACCAGTTCCTCAAACGGCACCCCGCGCGTCGAAAGCATGATCGGCGTCCAGCTGAGGTTGCCATATTTGCCGTTGATGGCGCCGACCAGCCGTTCCACCTCCCGCTGTGCGGCGCGATACGCGCTCATGCCGTCAGCTGGCGCCACGCACACGCAGAAGAGCTTGACCTTCTCGCGCAGGTCCGGACGCCGCTCGAGCAAGCGGCCGAACGCTTCGAGCATTTCCTTGGTGCCTTTCACGTAATCGACGCGGCCAACAGACATCAGCAAGCGGCGATCGCCAATCTCGGACTCGATCTGCGCCACCCGCTTACGCGCTTTCTCGGTCGCCAAGTACGCATCAATAACGCGCGGATTGGCGCCAATCGGCCAGGCGTCAATGCCAATGCGCCGACCTTGATAGGCGAGCGCCGTCGTAACGCTCGGCTCCGCCAGCGCCACTCCGGTGGGGTGGAACGGCAACTCCGCCGGACGCACCTCCTCCCGCGTTGCGCCCATCAGAGAACAGGCGACGGAAACAAAGTTTTCAGAATAACGCGGAATGTGGAAGCCAACCATGTCGCAGCTCAGCAGGCTCGCCAAGATTTCCTCCCGCCAGGGCAGGACATTGAACACATCCGGCGCCGGAAACGGCGTGTGGTGGAAGAACGCAATGCGCGCGTTTGGCTTGATCTGGCGAATGTAAAACGGCACGAGCCACAAATTGTAGTCATGCACCCAGATGAGCGCGTCATCAGCGGCCTGTTCGCATGCCGCCTCCGCGAACAAGCGATTCACCTCGCGGAAGTTCTCCCAATCGGCGGGGCCATAATTGAACATGCCTGGGAACGAATGAAGTATCGGCCACAACGCCTCTTTCGAGGTTACATGGTAGAATGCCTTCACCTGCTCTGGCGTCAGCGGCAAACGCACCACGTCATACTCGCCGTATGAATCCTTGATGCGTACGGTGCGCTCAAAGTTTGCCTTGCCGCTGGCCGGCGCCTGCTTCCATGCGACCCACACCGCATCCTTCGCCGTACTGAAAAAACCTTTCAGTGCGGGCACGATGCCGTTCGGGCTTTTGTTCTCGCGAAAAACCGGCCTGCCGTTCTCAATCGCCTCCTCGTAAGGTTGGCGATGATAGACAATCACGAACGAGGACTTTCTGCTTGTCATCAATGGGGCTCTTTCGTTGTGGCGGGCAACAGCTCGAAATGCCGGATCGCTTCGACGATCCCGCCGGCGCCATCGCGGCGCGCGCGGTAAACATTGCCAAGGGCGGCGACGGCCTCGCGCAAAGGCGGCTCCGAATTGCCAACGGCCACGCCGCGCAAGCCGGTCTCGAACAGCGAAAGATCGTTCATCGTGTCGCCGGCGCAAAGCACGCGCGCACGCGCACAACCCTCGTGCTCAAGCAAACGCAGCAGCGTCTGCCCTTTGTTTACACCGCGCGGCAACACATCGAAGAAGAGGTTGGCTGAGAGCAGCGCGGCATATCCCGCCGCCTCAATCTCCGCCGCGGCCGCCACCGCCGCAGCGTGATTGGTGTAATAATAAGATAGCCGGCGGCTGCCGAAGACAGGTTGCGGCGAAAGATCCGCGCGCCCGTTTAAGATATCGGCGGCGCGCTCAGCACCCGGCCAACTCGCGTCAATCCAGCGCTGCAATTCATGGTGCGGCGCCCAATCCGGCGCCACGACCACGCTGGTCCCGACGTCTCCGATAATAATATCTGGCGCGGGCGCCACGCGATCTCGCGCCACGCCGCTCGCAAACTCAATGTCGCGCCCTGTCACGTAAGCAAGCGCGATGTCGCTGCGATGATGAGCGATAAGCTCATAAAGCTCGCGCCTATCTTCGTCGTCGCCGCCAAGGAATGTCCCGTCTAGATCGACAGCGAGGAACAAGCCGCGTTCGTGCAAAGGCTTCATACCCGGATTGCTCATGCCGCGCGCGCGAGGCCCCACGCGCGGGCGCCTGGCGCCACCGCAGCCTTTATTGAATGAAATGCAATAGATGATCGATTTGAGCGCATACCCTCTCGCTTGTTAGGAGGGCAAACGGCATCGATCGACGATCAAAAGAGATCAAGTCGACTGCAATAGAACGCCAACGCGGCGGAAAGCCCCTGAATTTGTGCAATGCAATATAAGCAAATGTCGCGGCAACATCAACCCTCGACGCCAAATAATGCACGAACCACACCTATTCACGCGCGCATTAGGGATTTGCATTTAGCAGCCGAACGGCGCTGTCATTTTGCAATCGCAACACGCGCGTGTGCCTCAATAAGTGATGCGCACAGTGACTGTTTCTGAGTAATCGCCTGGCCGCAGCGTTGGTGTTGGCGTGAAGCGGGCAAAAATATCCGCGTGCGTGGACCAGCCGCTCAGCGAGATCAGCGGCCCAGGCAGATGGACGCCCTGCGCGCCTTGCCCCCAAATCTGGCCGCCTTGCGTGTAAAAACTGTAGTGCAGCACCTGCCCGCCGGGCCCTAGCATTTGCCGCACGCCGCCACTCGTGCTCGGCGCGTTGAGAATTTCCACCGTCACGCTTGAGCCGACGCCCAGCGTGCCTGTGCAACTGATATCGATGACGCCGACAGCCTCCTGCGGCGCGGCGCTCAGTGGATTGAACGGCGCGAAGGTAATGTCCGAGACTGAAACTTCACAAGCGCATGGCCCAAACAACGAAATGCAGATCAGCGCCTCGGCCCGCGGCGCAAAAGCGAGCGTGGAAAACAGCGCAACGCAGAAGCCCAGAAGAAAACGCATCACGCCGAACCCGCACATGAGAGCACAAGCCCCGCATCCGCCGCCGCAAGATCACCCGCCGCTACGCATCGCGTGTCGCTTTCTAAACGCAGCACATCGCCAGCGGCGACGCCTTGCAGCACGACACGCCCTTCGCTGCCGATCGAAAGCGCGCGCCGTCTCGCGCCCGGATCAACACGCCGCCGCGCGGTGCGTGCGGGCCATCGGCAAAACGCGCACGCGTTTCATGGATAGCGAGCGCCGCGTCGCGGAAACGCAGAACGACGCCGGCGCCTTCGGCTGGCGCAACGATCCCGGCCGTGACGCTCGGCGCACGCTGCAGCGGCAAATCCTCCGCCTCGATAGCGATGAGGTTTGAATCATAAGGGCGCAAATCTGCGGCGATGAAGCGCCCGCCAGGATTGGTTTCACCAAGGCGCAACCGATCGCGCGTAACCCCAACGCCCGCTTCGCCCACATCAACAACCGCAAATGCGCCGCGCACCTGCCGGCTCACGAAACTGTATTCGTCAACCCAGCCGATCGCGCCGGTGAGTTGAAGGCGCAGGTCCGCGCCAGATTCACTCCACGCCGCGCGCACCGCCGCTTCCTGCTGTGCGCCGCGATAGTTCAGGCCAGCGTCGAGCCGGGCGAAATCGCCGCCCGTTGCGCGCACGCGCCAGCCGAGCCCGCCTTCGGCCGGGCTCCCGCTTTGCGCGGCCGCACGATAGAGAGCCGCGCCCGCGCGCGTCCATTCGCCGTCGAGCGCGGCGGTGACATCATTCTGCAGCGCCATGGTTAGCCCGAGGCCCAGCGCGAGCGTGCTGCGCGTATGCTCGGCATAGGCGAGGCGCAGGTGCAAATTGGCGTACGCCAGATCCGGCGTGTAACCGATGGCGTAAGTGCGTACATCGGGAGCGGAGTCAGCGTCCGCCCCTGCGGCGGTGAACGAAACGTCGCCATAAGCGCCAAGGCGCACGTGCAAATTGAACGCCGCGCTGGTGCGCGCGCCAGAGGACTGGCCGAGCGCGGTAAACGCATCATCTTGCGTTTCAAACTGCGCCCCCAGGGACCAAGCGCGCGCATCGCGCAGCCAGCCTAAGGACGCCGCCTCACCTTCGCCCGCTTGCGCATAGCGCGCGCTGAACTGGCCAAGCATGGGGTGAGCAAACACTGCGCCGATATGGCCAGCAGCACTCGCATCGCGCCAAACGCCGCCGGCCTCCAGCGTCAGAAATTCCGCGACGCCACGCCGATAATAGAAAGTGGCGAAGCGCTCGCCATAGGCGAGGCTCTCTTGCCCGAAACGCTCGCGCAAGGCGCCGGCGGCGAAAGACCAGTCTGACAGCCCAGGCCGCAGCAAGGCGGTGCTGACGAAGAACGGCCGACTGACCACATGCTCGCGGCCAAGCACGTCAGTCACCACCAGATGCGCCTCGCCCGCGCCGGAGAAGAACGGCGCATCCGCTATTTCAAATGGCCCCGCCTCGATAGCTTCGCGGGCGCGCAGCACCCCATCGATATAAAGCTCGACAGTGGAGGCGCCTTCGGCCTCGCCAGCGAGCATGGGCGTGGGATGATTGATCGCGCGCGGCGCGAGCGGAAAATGCCGCCCCACTTGCACCCCGCCGAAACGGAAAAATCCGCCACCGAGCGCTGGCGCGGTTGAATCGCCAAGGCGCACGCGCACGCGCCGGGCGGAATCATCCAGCGTCCAGCGCGTTTCGAGGCGCGTCAGCCCTGCGCCGTCGCGCGCAAACCAGGAGGCCTCGCCCCGGCCATGCGGGCCAAACACATTCGCCTCGAACATGCCGCCCAGATGCGTTGCTTCGCCTTCGCGCCAATCGGCGGAGAGATCGTAATTGAGATAGCCGCCCCAGGATTGCGTCTCTACACGCGGGCGGCCTCGGCCACGCCGATGCGGCGGCTTGGATAGCAGGCGGCGCTGCAGGTAATCACTATTGCAGCGGCGCTTTCGAGTTCGACATAAGCCAGCCCCGCAACATCACCCAAATGCACGCGCGCGCCGGGCGGCGGCGAAATTCCTAAGCGCGCGAGCGCCGCGCCTTCGACGCTTACGCCGCGGCTATCGCGCCAGGCGAAGGCGTCAACGCTCGCGCTGCGTGCAGGCAGACGCAATTGCGTCACGAAGGCCTCTTCGGCCCAAGCCGACTGCGCGATCAGCGCGCTAGCGCAGATCAAGGCGCTGAGGCGGGCGGCCGACATGAACTATCCGCTCGACTTCGGCGCCGCCGATATCGGCGCTCAGCAGCCGGATCGTGCGCGCATTGGGCGGCAGGGGAATTTGCACCGCCGCGCCCGCAAGCAGATAGCGCGGCGCGCGAACGCCGCCCGCTTCTGCGGTCTCGATGGAGATAAGGCGCACATGCGTGTGGCCAGTATTGGCCAGCATCAGCACCGGGCCCCAAGCGCTTGACTCAGCCTGCGCCTGCAAGCTGCCGCGCGCTTCCACCGGGGCGATGAAAACGGGCAAAGAAAGCTCCAGCGTAAAGCCAAGCACCGCGCCGCCTTCGCGTTGCGTCGGCAATTCGCGCAACAGAATACGGAAGGCGCGCTCCTGGCGCGCGCTGGCGGCCAGCACGCCAAGACGCACCACCTGCTCGCTCTCGCTCGAAATTTCAAACACGCCAGGCGCGACCAGAAGATCTGTCGACGGCGTGAGCACATCGCGTCCGCCGTCCTGGCGCCACTCATACACCTCCACCTCGAACGCCACCGGGCGATCGCGCCCGTTCCGCACGCGCAGAGAGGCGATGTTGCGCTCAGTCGACATCGCAATCATCACAGGGGAAATTTGGATGCCGCCGGCCTCGCGCGCGTTGGCTGCATCCATCGCCATGATCGGCGCGGCGACGAGGAAGAGAAAGAGCGCCCGCCTCACCATGTGACGGTCACCGTGATCGTATCGGTGTAATCCCCGGCGGGCGCGGCTTGCTGCATGGGAATGCGGCCATAGACGTCAATCGTGACGGGCGAGCCCGTGCCCGCACCGGAGAGGGTGTCCACCGCGTTGTCCTGCCCCCAAAGGATGGTGCGCGCGGGATCCTGATAGAGCACATAGGCGAGCTGCGCGGCGCCGTCATACATGATGCGCGCGGCGGTGCTCTCGCCACCGCCCACGCTCATCGCCAGCTCATAATTGGTGCCGTTCGTGCAAGCGAGACTGAGGGTTGTCGCCGCATCAAGGGCGCTGGGGGCGAGCGGATCGTAATCGCCAAATTCAAGATCGCCCGCGTTCACTTCGCAGGTCGCGAGCACGGTGGCGGTGACGAGCATCGTGTCGCTATCTGTGCCTGCGAAGGCTGGCCCGGTGCAGGCCAGGCAGAGCCAGAAAGCCAGCAGTGAACGGCGCACGCCCGCTTTCCTAGGTATGTTTGCACTCGACATATCACGCCACCAAAGCTGCGGCGCCGCAGCGCACGCCGTTCACTCTCACGTCGGCTTCGCCCAGGCGCAGGCCGAGCAAATCCGTCAATCCATTCACCAGCCCATCCAGCGGCGCCGCCAACGCGGTCAACACGCCCTCCAGGGATTTCGTCACCGCATCGAGATTGAGGCCAAGGCCAAGCAAGCGCACCGTCAAACTGGTTTGCCCGAGCAGGCTCGACACCGTTGCTTGCGCGGCGTCGCGCGTCGAAACTGTTTTCACCACGCCGCGTTCGATCTCATCATTGCTGAAGCGCACGCTTTGCCATTGCCGCCCGCCAAGCTCGATCCGCGCCTCTGCTTCGGCGCGGATCAGCGGCGTGCGCAGCAGCGTGGCGCGCGCAGGGCGCAGCGCGGTGCGAAAATTGTTGAGCCGGCTTTTATCAATCTCACCCAGCGAGAGCGAACCGATCGAAGGTGAAACATCAAGCGTCACCGCGCGCTGCGCGCCGCTAAAGCCGCAGCTTACGTCGCTCAGACGCGCTTCAGCGGCTGCGAGCTCAACCAGCACCGGCACGCGCACCTGCGCCAAGCCGAGGGCGCCGCCAGGGGCGAGGTTCGCTTCGATGTAGAGGCGCGTCTGCGCGGTGCGGATGATGACATCCCGATCGGCGGTGACGGCGAGCCAGGGCGAATTGTTTGGCCGCTCGCCAATGGCGAGCCACACATTGGTTTCGGCGATGCCGGGCACGCCGGCCCCGAGCGCCAATTGCACCTGCCGCTCGCCGTTCGCGAGTTGCAGCACGGCGGTGGCGAGATCCATCGCGTTCGCGCGCACTTGGGCGCCGCCATCGATCACAACGTCCTGGGCGCCATACGGGCCAAGATCGATGATGGTCCCCAGCTTGACGGCCTGGCCGACGCCGCTGGCCGCGCTCGCAATCTCACGCACGGCGCGTTTGGCGGCGGGATTGGTGAGCACGTCCGCGAGCGCCTCAAGGGCGACCGGGCCGCTCACGCGCGCGCCCAACGTGCTGTCGAAATTACCTGCCTCCAAATCCATCCGCGTACGAAGCGCGCCGATATAAGCGAAGAGATCAACATCCGCGGACGCCAGCGCGCTGTAATCCATCACCGAAAGCTCAACGCGTGAGCCTATAAGCGCGCTCAGCATTTGATTGGCGATCCCGCCACGCAACGCCAAAAGGCGCGATCCGATCTGGAAAGAGGCAAAGCGCGCTTGCGCGGCCGTGGCTTCGCGCGTGATCGCCATGCGTCCTTCGGGGATGAAGATACGCGCGAAATAGAGTGGCGCGCTCGAAGATACGCGCACGCGCACGGCGTTGACTTCGTCGGCCTCAGGGTCAAAGCGCTCATGCGCCGGGATTGCGCGATCAGCGGCGTACGCGCCTGGCGTGATGGCGACTTGGGTGTCGTGCGGCCAGCCATTTGCGCGCACGGTTTCTTCGGCCATCGCTTGCGCCCGCGCCGGCTCCTGCATGGCCGCGAGCGCGGCGAGATCGGCCGAGCCCTGCAAACGGCGGGATTCGAGATAGACAGCGCCGACATCGGTCGCCAAACCAGCAAAGCCGATCAGCGCCACGCTGGAGAGCGCCGTAATAATCGAGGCCGCGCCTTTGCGCTCGCTGATGAAGGCGCGCATCAGAACCCTCCTAGCCGGATGGTCGCCGTGCGCGTGATCTGTGGTGACGGCGTCGGCAGCAAGGCCTGGAACGCCCAGTACATATCTTCGCTGGCGTCATAGACGACACCGACAGAGAGCGTCGCGCCATCGCGGGAGATTTGAACTTGCGCAAGATCGCCGCGCATGAAGGCTTGTGCGCGCAAGCCAGCTTCAGCCGCGCCGCGCGCAAGCGCCGTGCGCTCTTCATCATCAAGCCCGGCAATAGCCGCGCGCGCTGCGTCATTGGTGATCTGCTGGACGGTGTGCGCGGTGAGGAAATAGCCGCCATAAGTGAAGATGCCCGCCAGCAGCATGATCAGCACCGGACCGACGATGGCGAATTCCACTGCCGCGCCCGCCTCACGCGATTGCCAAAACGGCTTGCGGCGGCGCCAATCGCTGCGCCGCGCCACAAAATGCCTCGACAATCTAAGCGCGAACCCCACGGGCCGCCTCCTCATCATTGGAGGCGACAGCATGACGCCGAAGGTTTGTTTTTTCACCGATACGAAATCTTCAGCCTATTCAAAATATCCGATTTATCTCGGATTTTCATCTGACGTCCGGCGGCGCGCCAGCCGCCCCGCAGCCTCGCATTGGCGCGCGCCGCCACACACGTTTAGGTTGTGTTCATGATTCGAGCATCACCAATAGTTCGCATGTCATGAGGAGCGCCGTTCCATGAGCACACGCCTCGCCGTCAGTTCAGCAGATTTCATTCGCAATATTGGCCATTGGCAAAGCGAAGCGATGCGCCAGCCGATCTCGATCACTCATCATGGGCGGACGCGGCTTGTCCTCGCCGCAGCCGAGCAATTTGCCGCCGAGGCCACAGCCGGCGCCGGCGCTGGCGCTGGCGAAGCGCTCACATCGCTGCGCACGGCATACGCCGCCATCGTTGAAAACATGGATGAGGGATTTCTTGGCCTCGACAGCCAAGCGCGCATCACCGCCGCGAACGCCATGGCGGAGGCCTTCAGTGGCGCGCCACGCGAGACACTCATCGGGCGCACGCTTTTTGATGCGCTGCCGGATCCGATGGCGGCGATGCTGGCGGACAGGCTGACGCGGGTTTTACGCGCGCGACGGCCAGAATCTTTTGAATGCGGCTTTGACGGGCGCCACGCTTCAATCCGGGTGTTTCCCATGCCAGAGGGCGCGGGCGTGCTTTTACAGAACGTCACAGAGCAATACGCTCTACGCCGCGAGCGTGAAATCAATCAGGCGCTGGATAGCGCGGTGCGGACACACCTGGATGTGGCCCTCATCCGGCTTGATGCGCATGGCCGGATTGAGGCGGTGGACACAGCCTTCCAAAGCTGGAGCGGCTTTAGCGCGGCGGAATTGGCCGGCCATCGCTTCGCCGATCTGATCACAGCGGGCGGGCGGCGCGAGATGATGGGCGCGTTCGAGCGCGCTTTGCGCGAAGGCGCGTCAACACATGCCGAATTCACCCTGCTCGGCAAACGCGGCGAAGAAATCTTCGGGCGCGCATCGATTGCGCCGGTGCTTTCTGATTTTGTCGCACGCGGCGCGGCGCTGGTGTGGGCGCGGGGCGCCGCCCGCGAATTGGCGCGCGCAGCGGGCTAAAGGGCCGGAACCGGCGGCCGCGCCCAGCGTTTCCTCCCCGAAGCCGAAATGGCCCAAAGGAGGCGTTATGTCGAAATCACTTTCCCCCCTGATCGCACTCGCGGCGCTTGCGGGCGCTCTCACGCTTAGCGCGTGCAACACCGTGCGCGGCGCTGGCGAGGATATGCAGCAAGCCGGCGAGCATATTGAAGAACGTGCCGAAGACCTAAACGACGGCAACCCGCGTACGCCGTAAATTTGCCGCGTTGACGGACGCCGCGCATCGGCGCCATAGCCTCAAGCATGCGTATGATCTTCATGGCTTGCTTAGTGACTTTGGCTGCCGCGTGCGGCGCGCCGCCTGCTGCGCCTTCAACGGCGGCGGCCCCCATTGAGATTGCGGACGCCTGGGCCGCTTCAACGCCGGACGGGGTGACGGTTTCCGCTGGCTATATGCGCATCACCAACAGCCAAGATACCGCAGAAACGCTTGTGGCGATCGAGAGCCCGCGCGCTGGCCGGGCTGAATTGCACGAAATGGCGATGGAAGATGGCGTCATGCGCATGCGGCGCGTGGAGGGCCTGGTGATCGAGCCAGGGCAGAGCGCGCTTCTGAGCCCCCGGCGGCGCGCATCTTATGTTCTATGACGTGGCGACGCCCTTTGTTGAGGGCGAGGCAATTGCTGTCACGCTGCACTTTGCGCAAGCTGGCGCGGTGACGGCTGACTTGCCGGTGCGCCCGCGCAGCGCTGCGGCGCACGGCGGGCACTAAAGCTAAAGCGTATCTAGCGGAAGCGCTGTCGTATCCTTAAGATGCTCCAGCACGATTGAGCTTTCCAGGTGCGCAATCGCCGCGCAGCGCAGCAATTTCTGCTGAACGATCTCCTGAAAATGCGGCAGATCGCGCGCGATCACCTTGATGAGATAATCGGCCTCCCCGGTTAAGGCGACGCAGAGCGTGGCTTCATTCATGCCCGCCACAAGATCGCGAAACGCGCGCACATTGGCGGCGCTGTGATCGCGCAGGCGAACGCGGATCATCGCCGCACATGTGAGCCCGACGCGCTGGGCATCCACCAGACCAACAACCGCACGCAAAGCGCCCGCCTCCTTCAGCCGCGCCAAGCGGCGTGAAACCAGGCTCGGCGAAACGCCCGCGGCTTCCGCGAGCACGGTTTGCGACGCCGACGCATCCTGCTGCAGCTCCCGCAAAAGCCGCAAATCTGCGTCGTCCATGGCCACTTCTTCTTTTTTCATGCGCAAATCGTGGCATTTTCGCATGATTCATGCAAGTTAAAGCGAAAACGCGCCCCATTTCGTACGGACATTGCACGCGGGCGGGGGCACGCTGCGAGGATGAGCGCCTCAGCCAAGCCCGCCGCCGCCGGCCAGCCCGCAACCGATTGGCGCGCCGCCGCCCGCCTTGTTCAATGCTCCCGCGCCATGGATGCGCTCGAGGAGCGCGAACTCGTACCGGCCAAGAAGATTTTCTACCAGTTCAGCGCGCGCGGGCACGACATGGCGCAAGTGCTGCTGGGCCTTGAACTCACGCATCCGAAAGATGCGGTGTGCGGCTATTATCGCTCACGGCCGATGCTGCTAGCGCTCGGGGTCGCGCTTGAAGATGCGCTCGGCTCTGCGATGGGCCGCGCCGGCGGTTATTCAGACGGGCGCGACATTGGCGTTGTGTTCAACTACCCAAACGCCAATGGCGCTTCTGCGCTGCCAATGTGCGGCGGCGTTGGCGCGCAATACACGCCAACCGCCGGCTACGCGCAGGCGATTGAATATTGCAAAACCGTGCTGAGCGATCGCGCCTATGACGGTGCGATTTCGGTTGTGCTCGGCGGCGACGCTTCAGTCGCCACCAACGGCTTTGGGCCGCGCTTACCATGGCGACGACGCTGAAATTGCCGATGCTGTTCTATATTGAAGACAATGGCTATGGCATCTCAACGCCCGGCTGGCTGCAAACGCCGGGATGCAATATCGCCAAAAACCTCGCCAACTTTGAAGGACTGACGATTTTTGATGGCGACGGCACAGAGCCCACGCAAGCCGCTGCGCTGATTAGCCAAGCGGTGGCGCATGTGCGCGGCGGCGAGGGGCCGGCGCTGCTGCACCTGAACGTGCCGCGCCTGCAGGGCCACTCTTTTCAAGACACGCAAACCTATAAGAGCGAAGCGATAAAGGCCGCCGAATGGGCGCGCGATCCGCTGCCGAAGCTGAAAGCCCATTGCGTGCCATCGCTGTTGAGCGAAACGGACTGGGAGAAGATCGAGCGCGAGGCCGAGGAAAAAGTGCGGCGCGCAGCGCAGATCGCCGATCAACGGCCCGTTTCCAACCCCGCCGATGTAACCCGCCACGTTTTTAGCGAAGCGGGCGCGCTGCAGGATGAAGGCGGGCTTTGGAGCACTGGCTATCTGGCTCCCAAACACGCGATACGCCCACACCTGAAGGCGCGCGCATCAATATGATCACCGCGATCCGCCGCACGCTTGACCACGAATTGGCGGCCAATCCGCGCGTGCTGGTTTTTGGCGAAGATGTCGGCCCCAAGGGCGGCGTGCATGGCGTGACGCTGGGCTTGCAGGAAAAGTATGGCGAGGCGCGGGTGTTTGACACCTCGCTCTCCGAAGAAGGCATTATCGGCCGCGCCGTGGGCATGGCGATCGCGGGGCTGATGCCCGTGCCGGAAATCCAATTCCGCAAATACGCAGATCCCGCCACCGAGCAGATCAATGATTGCGGCACAATGCGCTGGCGCACAAATAACCGCTTCGCCGCGCCGATGGTGGTGCGCATGCCGGTGGGCTTTTTCAAATGCGGCGATCCTTGGCATAGCCAAACCAACGAAGTGCAATTTGTGCACAGCCCAGGCTGGCGCGTGGCCTGCCCTTCAAATGCTGAGGACGCCGTCGGCCTTCTGCGCACGGCGCTGCGCGGCAACGACCCGGTGATGTTTCTTGAGCACCGCAACATGCTGGATGCGGCGAGCGCGCGGCGGCCTTATCCGGGTGATGATTTCGCGCTGCCGTTTGGCCTCGCCAAGCGCGTGCGCGAGGGCGGCGACATTTCTGTCATCACATGGGGCGCGATGGTGGAGCGCTGCGAGGCGGCGGCGGATGAGGCAGCGATCGCGGCCGACATTATAGATCTGCGCACGCTTGCGCCGTGGGACGCTGAGACGGTGCTCGCTTCGGTTAGGCGTACGCATCGCTGCTTGATCGTGCACGAGGACATCCTCACCGGCGGCTTCGGCCGCAGATCGCCGCGCGCGTGGCCGATGAAGCGTTCCTCGATCTTGACGCGCCCGTCGCGCGCCTCACCATGCCGGACATTCCCTCCCCGCATCATCCTGAGCTGATGGAATGGGCGCTGCCTTCGGCGGCGCGCATCGCGGCGAAGATGCAAGCGCTGGTGAGGTTCTGATGGCTGAAACGCACAACATCCTGATGCCGATGGAGCAGGAAGGCTCCAAATCGGTGGTGCGCGCTTGGCTCAAGAACATCGGCGATGCAGTGAAGGCCGATGAGCCGATCCTCGAGCTGGAGACCGATAAAGTCGCGGTTGAAATCTCCTCGCCCGCCGATGGCGTGCTTGCGGAGATCAGACTTAGCGAAGGCGATGAGGGCGCCGCCCGGCGCGGTGCTGGGCATTCTCTCGCTCGTGGCGGATGCCGCGACAGCACGCCCCGAGAACAAGGCAGCCGAGCATCAGACGCCGCGCTCGGCGCGCGCCGCATATGCCGCACCCCCGACTGGGGACGGCCGCGAGATACGCCTTTCCCCGCTGGTCAAGCGGCTGATCTCCGAACACAAACTTTCCGCCGACGCCATCACGGGCAGCGGGCGGGATGGCAGGATAACGCACAAGGATGTGGAGGCTTATCTGGCGCACGGCGCGGCCAAGGCGCCGCATACGCCGATAAGAGCGGGACAAATTCCGCACGATGCGATGCGCAAATCCATCGCCGCGCATATGAGCCGCTCTGTCGCGACAGCGCCACATGTCACGGCCGTGTTTGAAGCCGATTTTTTCTGCAATCATCGCGCATCGCACCAAGCACAAGGACAGCTTCGCCAAACAAAGCGCGCTCTTGACCTATTCCGCCTATATCGTGCGCGCGGCGGCGGAAGCGATGGCAGCCGCGCCCAATGTCAACGCACGCTGGCATGATGATTTTCTCGAGGTGTTTGCGGATGCAAACATCGGCGTGGGCGTGGCGCTGGGTGATAAAGGCCTCATCGCGCCAGTTATCCAGCGGGCGCAAACACTAACTCTGCTCGAAATCGCGCAACGCCTGACCGACCTCACCGATCGTGCGCGCAAGAATGCGCTAAAGCCCGCCGACGTGCAGGGCGGCACGTTCACGATCTCGAACCACGGCGTTTCCGGATCGCTGTTGGCGTCGCCCATCATCATCAACCAGCCACAATCGGCGATCCTGGGCGTGGGAAAGTTGGAGAAACGTGTGGTGGTGCGCACGGTCGACGGGCAAGACGCAATCTTGGTGCGGCCGATGGCTTATGTCTCGCTTACGATCGATCACCGCGTGCTCGATGGCCATCAAACCAATGCCTGGCTGACCCGTTTTGTCGAAGCACTCGAGACCTGGACGGACCAATGATCGATGACATCCAGCCAAAAGCGCCCGATCCGCTGCTGAAAATCATCAATATGTTTCGTGACGATCCGCGCGACGACAAGATCGACTTGGGCGTTGGCGTGTATCGCGATGAGCACGGGCAGACGCCGGTGATGGCGGCGGTGAAAGAAGCGGAAAGGCGCTTGCACGCAGAGCAGCGCTCAAAAACATATGTAGGCCAGCAGGGCGATATCGAATTTCTGCGGCTTATGGGTGAGCTCGCGTTCGGCGCGGCCGCGCGCGATCTGGTTTCAATTCAGGCCGTAGGCGGCACCGGCGCGCTGCGGCTTGGCTTTGACTTTCTGCGCGCAGCGGGCGCTGCGCGCGTGCTGCTGCCGACGCCCTCCTGGGCAAATCATCCTGGCCTGATCGCCGCCGCAGAGCTCAAACAGGTCGATGTCAAATTCTTTGACGTCTCCACGCAGCGCATCGACATGGCGCCGCTGCTTGAGGGCATCGCACGCCTTGCGCCCGGCGATGGGGTGTTGTTGCAAGCATGCTGCCATAACCCACTCGGCGCGGATTTCGATACCGCGCAATGGGCGGCGCTGGCGCAGGCTTGCGCCGCAGCGCGCGTGACCGCCTTTGTCGATGTAGCGTATCTTGGCTTTGGCGATGGGCTTGAACGCGACGCCGATGGCGTGCGGCACATCTTGGCGCATGTGCCGAATGTGGTTATCGCCCTTTCGGGTGCGAAATCCTTCGGCGTGTATCGTGAGCGCGTGGGCGCGCTTTATGTAAAGGCCGCATCACACGCGCGCGCTGCGGCGCAGAGCAACCTCTTTGCATTGGCGCGTTCCAATTATTCCATGCCGCCCGATCACGGCGCCGCATGCGTGCGCACTGTGCTTGCCGACGCGGGCTTGCGCGCAATGTGGTCAGATGAACTTGAGGGCATACGCCAGCACATCCTGAAAACCCGCGCCGAACTTGCGGCCGCGCGTGTTAACGCGCTGCCGATGCAATTGATCGCCGCGCAAAAAGGCATGTTCTCCACATTGCCGCTTACCCCTGCCCAGATCGAAGCGCTGCGCAACGAACATGGCGTCTACATGACAGATAGCGGCCGCATCAATGTCGCTGGCTTGCCGGCGCGCGATATGGAGCGTTTCCTCAACGCGCTGCGCGCCGTGGCGAGCTAAAGCAACGGGCTTTAAATTCGCCTCAGTTCGATGGCCAGCGCGACCCGGCTTTTGATCCATCGTGTGGGCGCATTTTCAGTCGCGACGCTTTAGGGCGCATAGATCGCGCGCACGTGGCCATCAGTGTAGCCGAGGATGCGGCGGCGCCCGCCCGGCCATGTGGTGAGATCGATCACGAAACGCAGGCCGTTCTCAGCGCCATCAGTGACTGCTTCCGGTTCGAGCCGCACCCACGCAAGCGGCGCTTGCGGGGTTGCGGCAGCGCCGGCCGATTGAATTGCATCCACGATCGCCTCACGCGCGGCGCGCGGCGGATATTGCAGAAATACTGAATGATAAACGATCGTCGCCGCGTCATCGGCGCGCGCGGCGAGCTTTTGCGCCAGCCATTCGGCTGCGTCGGCGCGGTCCACGCGCGCCGAATTCTCGAGCGCAAGCGCGACAGCGCCGTCAAAGCGCGCGAGGCGTTCTGGCTGATCGGCCCAAATATAGGATCGGAGCTGCAGCCGCGCGGCTTCATCGCGAATATCGAGCGGATTGAGGTCGCACGCGGCGCGATGGCGCACCGCGATTTGCGGCAAAGGCGGGGCCGGCGCTTGCCAATCGGTGTCGATCAGCACAGGGCTTTGTTGGCCCCATGCCCAAGCTTGAGTGCGATAGCGGAAGCGATCCCAATAGAGATTAAGGCCGGCGCTGGCGCCGATCTCCAGCGTATCGATCGGCCCGCGCCATTCTTCCGCAAACGTGAGAAAGCCCGCGAGCAACGCAATTGCGCGGCGCGTTTCATTGGTTTGCGGCGGCGAGCGCATGAAGGCGGCGATCCATTCAGCCTCCCGCGCAAGAAATGCGCGTGCAATAGGCCACACATCCTGCATCCGCCAATCTGGCCGCGCCGCGGGATAAGCAGCGGCGAGCGCGGGATCGCGCCCCGTCAACACCGCGGCATGCAGCGCGCCAGCAAGCCGCAACGCCAGGGCGTCGGCGCGCGGATTGGTGGACCAGTTGGCAACGAGCGCAGCTGTTGGGCCGCCGCTTTCAATATCCTCCGCCGCGCAGGAGATGAGCGCTGCACTAAAGGGCGAGCCGTATGCGCCGCAAAAATGCACCTGCTCGCGGAAATGGGCGAGGACGCGCCCCATCATCACTGCCGCACCCGCCGGATACGCCCTTGCGCGATCTCAAACACCCCCTCGAGCGTGCTGACGAAGATCGTCATCCCGTGCGACAAACTTAGAAAGACATGGGCCTGTGTCGGCAAAGGCGAGACCACGTGCGTCACAACGAGAAACGCCGCGCCCGGCTCGTTTTGGCCGATCAGGCAGGAATTGCTGAACATCTCCGTCTCGACAACACGCCGCTCATCGACATCAACGCTATGGCGCACAAAGCCGCCGATGCGTATCTGGCCCTCCACGGTTGTCGCTGGCATCAGGTACACGTCAGCGTCCGCCTCGCCCTCGGCGTCGGGTGGCAGGATCGCGGAATTGTAAGGCATTTCGCAGAGCGTGGCCGGCGCGTTCATCGCAATGGCGAGCGCTTCATGCGCGCGCCTGCGAACATCGTCGAGCGGAATGAGGACGCTTCCATGCTCGGTTATCCCGCCATTGCGGAAGGTCGAGCGATGCACGCTCACGAGCCCCTCGGGGCGCTCCGCCACGAAGTCAACGATCACAGCCTCGCCGTCGCGCAGCGTGATCCAACCACGGAGGTTGGGCCGCTCGCTTTCTGGAATAACCAGCCGCGCGCGATCTGTCGCCAGCCAGGCCGCGCGATCATGCTCATAGAGATCGCGCCCTATGCGCTCGATACGAGCGAACGCGGCGCGATCTTCCGTTGTTTGCGCGGCGCTGAGCCCCGGCCAGAGCGCGAGCCACAAGGCCAGCGCCGGCAGGAGCCCCAGGCGCCTCACCGCTCCACGCAGAGCGCGATGCCCTCGCCGCCGCCGATGCAAAGCGATGCAACGCCGCGCTTGGCGCCGCGATCTTCCATCGCCGCAAGCAACGTCACCAGCACGCGCGCGCCTGATGCGCCGATCGGGTGGCCGAGCGCGCAGGCGCCGCCATTGACGTTGATCTTATCGTGGCTGATGCCGAGCTCTTTCATGGCGATCATCGGCACGATTGCGAAGGCTTCGTTGATCTCCCAAAGATCAACATCGCCCACCTTTCCAGCCTGCGCGCTCAAGCGCTTTATGGATCGCCGGCACCGGCGCGGTGGTGAATTTCGCCGGCTCGTGCGCGAAGGAGGCCTGCGCAACGATGCGGCCAAGGATTTTCTTGCCCTGCTTTTCGGCATCCGACTTTCGCATCAGAACGAGCGCCGCTGCGCCATCGGAAATGGCCGAAGCGTTCGCCGCCGTGATCGTGCCGTCTGGAGTGAAGGCGGGCTTAAGCGAAGGGATTTTATCGGGGCGCGCTTTGCGCGGTAGCTCATCGGTATCGATGACGCCCGCCTTGGTTTCGATCGGCGCGATCTCGCGCTTGAAACGGCCAGCGCTTGTGGCGTCCTGCGCGCGCTTTAGCGTTTCAAGTGCGTACGCATCCTGCGCTTCGCGCGAGAATTGGTATTCCTTGGCGGTTTGATCGGCATAGACGCCCATCGCTTTGCCTTCATAGGCGTCCTCAAGCCCATCAAGCGCCATGTGATCGAACAGCTTATCGTGGCCGTACTTTTGGCCGGTGCGATGCTTGGCCATCAGGAAGGGTGCGGCTGTCATGTTTTCCATGCCGCCGGCGACGATCACATCCGCCTCGCCTGCGAGCAGCGCCTGGCGCGCCATGGCGACAGCTTGCAGGCCTGAGCCGCACATTTTGTTGATCGTCACCGCTTCGGTGGCTTTGGTGAGCCCGCCCTTCAGCGCGGCTTGGCGCGCCGGCGCCTGGCCCTGGCCGGCGCTGAGCACATTTCCCATGATGATCTGATCGGCGGCATCGACCCCGGCCTCTTTCGTTGCGGCCTTGACCGCCACCGCGCCCAGTTCGGCCGCGCTCAGCCCGGCCAGCTCGCCCAGCAGCCCGCCCATCGGCGTGCGCGCCATGCCGACGATGACGACGTCTTCACTCATTTTGCCTTCTCCTTTTCGCGCAGCACCATAAGCGTCGATGTGCCGTGCGCCAACAGCTTGCCGGCGGAATCGGTGAGCGTTCCATCGGCGGTTATGATCGTTCGCCCGCGGGCGATGACGCGGCCCTCGGCGCGCACCGGCCCGGTTTGCGGCGTGATAGCGCGCACAAAATTCACCTTGGTTTCCACCGTGGTGTAGCCAACGCCCGCCGGCAACGTGGTGTGTGCGGCGCAGCCGGTGCAACTATCGATCAGCGTAAGCGCCCAGCCGCCATGGACGATGCCAAGCGGATTGAGGATGCGATCGGATGGTTCACCCACGAAAACAGCCTTGCCGTCATCGACTTCGACGAGCGTGAAGCCCAAGGTTCTCCCAATCGAGGGCGCGCTATGCTGGCCGGCCAGCAAAAGCCGCATGGCCTCAAGCCCGCTCACCCCCAAAAGCGCACGCGCGGCGGCCTGCGCATCAAAACCGGAAGGCTCGGACATCTTGCATCCTTTAATGCTTGTATCTACAATTATTGTAGACACAATATTTCGCCGCGAGGAGCCCCCGTCAAGATGCCCAAGCGGAAGCCCGTACTTGATTATCCGCCCTGCCTCTATCTGCGCATGCGCATCGCCACCAAGCGGCTGCTTGCGCTGTATGAAACGCATCTGGCGCGAGCGCAGCTTTCCATGCCGCAATTTGGCCTGCTGATCGCAGCGGCGGAGGAGCCTGACCTTAGCATGGCGCAGCTGGCGGAAAAGCGCAGCATCTCACCCTCCACGCTCACGCGAACGCTCAAGCCACTTGAGGCGGAGGGGCTGGTGGAAACCTATACCGACCCTGCAAGCAGGCGCATCCGCCGCGTGCGCCTCACGCGGGATGGACGCGCGCGCATCCGCGCCGGTTTTGCCGCGTGGAAGCAAGCCCAAACCGAAGCAGCGAAAATCGTGCCGCCGAAGCTGGTCGCGCAAGTGCTGCACGCGACAGAGCAATTGGTTTAAGCCGCGCTTGCGATCCAGCCGCCGCCGAGCACGCGCGTGGAACCACGGTCATAAAACACGGCGGCCTGCCCAGGGGCCACGCCCTCTTCCCGCGCTTCTAGTTCCACATGCCAACCCGCGCCCACGCGCAACAGCGCCGGCGCCGGCTCGCGCGTGGAGCGCACACGCACCAGAATCTCCCGGCCATCGAGCGCATCTTCGTTTGATACGGCCTCGCCGATCCAGTTCACATCTTTCAGCGTGATGCGCGACACGCCAAGCGCGTCACGCGGGCCAACAATCACCTGCTTTTTCGGCGCGTTTAGTTTGACCACAAACAGCGGTTCGCCCGTGGCGATGCCGAGGCCGCGGCGCTGGCCCACCGTATAATTGATGACGCCATTGTGCATGCCCATCACGCGGCCATCGACGTGCACGATTTCACCCGGCTCCAGCGCGCCTGGGCGAAGCTTTTCAACCACGCTTTGGTATTTGCCGTTCGGCACAAAGCAAATATCTTGGCTATCGGGCTTTTCTGCGACCGCGAGGCCAAGCTCAGCCGCCAAGGCGCGCACTTGGCTTTTCGGCAGATCACCGAGCGGGAAGCGCAGATAGGCCAGTTGCGTGCGCGTGGTGGCGAACAAAAAATATGTTTGATCACGGCTCGCGTCTGCGGCGCGGTGAAGCTCCGGCCCGTTCGCGCCTTCAATGCGGCGAACATAATGGCCCGTCGCCAAGCAATCGGCGCCGAGATCGCTTGCCACGCGCTTGAGATCAGCGAACTTCACGGTTTGATTGCAGCGCACGCACGGGATGGGCGTGGCGCCGGCGAGGTAGGTGTCGGCGAAATCTTCCATCACCGCTTCGCGGAAGCGGCTTTCGTAATCGAGCACGTAGTGCGGGATGCCGACGGAATCAGCGACGCGGCGCGCATCGTGAATATCTTGGCCCGCACAGCACGCGCCCGGCTTGTTCACGGCCGCGCCATGATCGTAAAGCTGCAGCGTGACGCCGATGACGTCATAGCCCTCACGCTTGAGCATCGCGGCGACAACCGAAGAATCCACCCCGCCAGACATGGCGGCCACCACGCGCGTTTGCGCGGGCGGCTTGGCGAAACCGAGCGAATTTAGGGTGCGAGCGCCCGAAGGGGGCGCCAAATCAATCGACATCTTCCTCTCCCCACCGGGTTCAAGGCCCGGAGCGAAGGCCTATAGATAGTCGAGCAGCGACAATTGCGAAAGCTCTGAGAAGGTTTTCGCGGTGGCCTGATACTGCGTCATCAGGGTGGCGAGCTTCACCGTGGCCATGGCCACGTCCGCATCGGCCACCTCCCCGATTTCCTTGGTGATGAGGTCAGAACGCGCGGTGAGCCGGATTTGCTCGGCCTCAAAGCGGGAGCTGAGCTGGCCGGCCCGGCCCTGTTCGGTGACGAATTTCGCCGCCTCGGTATCGAGCTGGGCGGCGATGGCCTGCAATTGCTGGGTCTGCTGGGCGCTGATCGGCTGGCCGATCGTGCCGCCCGATGAATCGAGTAGCGCTTTGAGCTGCAGCATTGTATCGAACAGCCCCTGCGACAGCTCGGAGGCCATTTTGGACACCACGATCGGCGAGCCCGTGCCGAAATCGATGGTTTGGTGGCGCAGCGCTTCATCGAAGATGCCGCCAGGGCCAAGGCTCTGGAGCTCATTGAGCGTGTTGATGGTGATCGGCCCCGCACCTTGGCGCTCCCCGGCGAAGAGCGGCTGGCCGTTCCAGGTTTCATTCAGCGCCGAGACGGTGCTGGTGAAACTCATCTCGAGCTCAATCGGGATGCCGCGTCCATCATTGGCGCTGATGGCGTCGCGGATCGATTGGGCGAGCAAGCCCGCCGCTTGCGAGACCCGCCCCAGCGCTTCGCCCTGCACGCCAAAACGCGCCTGCAATTGCGTGATGACGGCGTTTTGCGAATCCGCCGTTGCGCGCAAGCCTTGCGCGGTCAACAAGCTTGCCGCGCCGGCGCCAAACCCTTGCAGATCGGCGTGCTTGGCGCCGGAGGCGATTTGGCGCTGCAGATCGGTGAGTTCGCCCGTGATGCGGCGGATGTTCGCCATCGCCTGGGCGGAAAAACTCAAAGCAAGCGGACCGTCCATTACACGCGTTCCTGTTAGCGATAGCCAATGGCCATCAGGACATCGATCATTTCCTTAGCGGCCTGGATGACGCGCGCCGCCGCCGCGTAGGCGTTTTGATAGGTCGTCATCTTGATCAATTCGTCATCGAGATTGACCGATTCGACCTCGGCGCGCCGATCATTGGCCGCGATCGACACAGCTTCCGCGCCTTGCGCTTGGCGCTGTGCGGCCGCCGAAAGACGGCCCGCCTCGCCGCCCAGGCGCGCCGCGTACACCGCAAGCGTTGTCGATTGCGCGCTCATCACGCCCGCGGCGCCGAAACTGCGCGTACCGTCTTTGGCCGCAGCCAGCGCGGCCGCGCCGCGATTGTCGCCCGCCTCCACCACGCGTTCGCCTAAATCTGCGCTGAGATCGGGCCGGCCCACCGCAAGCAGCAATGGATCGGCGAGATACGCACTGTTGACCTGCACCTCCATGGCGCGGCGCGCATTGTTCGCCGGCTGGAGCCCATGCAGCGCCGCCACCGAAATGCCGGTGGCGCCGCGTTGCGTGGAATCATATTGCAGCGTGACCGCAAATTGGCCGGTGGCGGAAAAGCCAAGTTGGCCGGTGGCGGGATCAAGCGCGAAAGAGCCATAATCGCCAAGGCCTGCGCCATTGGCGTTGAGCGCCCAAACCAGATCATCCCAAGTGCGGGCGCCGGGCGCTGCAAGCGCGCCATCGATCGCCACCGTGCGGTTGGCGATGACGCGTCCCGCGCCATCGCGCACCTCGAATGTCATTTCTCCGCCGGCATTGAAGCCGTGCGCATCCGCGCCCACCGTGCCGTTCTCGAAGAACATCGGCGTGGGGCGGGAAACGAGATCGTTAAGGCCGAAGAAATGCGAGAAGCCGCGCCCGGCGCGATCACTCGGATTTGCGGAATCTTGTTGGATAACAAGCCCGCCCGCCCCGCCATTGAGCGTCAGCACGCCAGCGTTGAAGCTTGCGGCGCCAGCGGGGTTTGAGGCGCTGAGCGCGGTGTTGAGCGCGGCGACGAACGCATCAATGTTATCGGCGAAGGCGTACGTCGCGGCGGGATCTTCGCTGGTGATCTGGCCGGCGTCGAAATCAACAATCATGCGCTGGCGCAGATAGCCTGCGCTATCGACAACCCCGATCGTGGCCGCGCCGGAAAAGCCGAGCGTGTCTGTGCCCAGCAAGCCGGTTTGGCGCCCGGCAAGCACTGAGCGCGCCGGCGATGAGGCGTTCTCATTGTGCACCTGGTTGAGCGCATCGCCCAAGGTCGCGGCGAAAGCGCCAAGGGATTCAGTCAATCCCGCCAATTCGTGATCGCGCACGTCAAGCAGGCCGCGGATCGAGCCGCCAAGGATATAAGGCTCAAGATTTGAGAACGCGCCGATATCGGCGTTCATGGTGATCGTGCCGAACACGCCCGTATCAGGATTGCCGGGCGTGTATTTCAGCCGCGCAGCATCAACACCGACGAGAAGCGCGCCGCCGCTGGTGCGGATTTGCAAGCCGCCTTCGGGCGTTGCTGTGCTGCGCACGTCAATCAGTTTCGAGAGCTCATCAACCAGCGCCGATTGCGCATTCTCCGCGCCGCTGGAATCGGCGCCCGTGCGCTTGTTGAGGCGGATTTCGTTATTAAGCGCGGCGATGCGATCGATCAGATATTGCGCCTCGGCGACGGAGTCGGAAAGCCGCTGATCAGCCTCCGCGATCAGGCCGCGCAGAGATTCCCCGATGCGGCCCACCTCCGCGAACGTGGATTCCAAACTGTACACCGCCTCCGAGCGGCGCAGCGCTGAAGAAGGATCAACGCCCAATTCGGTAAGCGAGGACCAGAAATCGTCCAATCGCCCAAACATCGACAATGAGCTGGCGGGATCGCCGAAATAGGCTTGCGCGCGAGAGAGCAGATCAGATTTCGCGTTGGCCGCGCCGCTGGCGGCGCTGGCGATATAAGACGCCGTGGCCAAGAAGCGATCGGCGGCGCGCTTGATCGCCGTGACCTCAACACCGGCGCCGGCGCCAAGCTCGGTGCGCGGGGCGAGCGTGATCTCGGTGCGCACATAGCCGGGCGTGTTGGCGTTGGCGATGTTTTGCGAAACCACGCCAAGGCCGGTTTGCGACGCGCGCAGGCCAGTGAGCCCTGAGAGCAGAACTTGCGTTAGGCCGACCATGGCGCGCCTCCCGGCAGAAAGCGCCCGGCGCCCGGCGAAATTTGCCGGGTGCGACGGGGCATGGCCGCCGCGCGCGAAACGCCGTTAGTCCACTGAAAATACAAGATTTTCTCCAGCCCTCTCAGTGCCAGCCGCGCGCGAGCGGGCGCCTGGCCGCCGCGTGCCTCGCAAGCCTCCTGCCAAGGTAAACGCCCCGGCAGAAGCTGCCGGGGGCGGCGGCGCCATTTGCCGATCACACGCGCACCGCATCAGAGCGCACCCAATCAGTGCATTGTTTTATATGATATTTTTATGGTGAACGGCGTGGCCCAGGGTTTGCTCAGCGGAACAACGCCGCGCGCTGCGGCCTTGGGGGACTTTGAATGAGCTTTGCGGCGGACGCCGTCATGGATGCGATCGCGCCGAGCCCGGCGCGTCCAAACGCGCGCGCGCCGAGCGACAATACCGGCCCCAGCTTTGAAGAGCATCTGGCCGCCGCCGCGCCGCCAGCCGAGCCGCTTGCAAAGCCCGCGCACGGCGGAGCCGCACGCGAGAACGGCGCGGAGAATGTAGAGAATAAAGAGAGCACGGCTGGAAAATCGGCTGACGCGCCTGAGGCGCCCGCCGTCTTGTCCGCGCCGCCACATCCTGCGCCGCAGGCCGCGCCGATCGCGCCTGCGTTTCTTCGCGCCGAAGGTCAGCGCCGATGCGCCCGAAGCACCGGCCCTTCCCCCGACGCCGCAAGGCGCTGCCTCAGCGATCCCTACCGTAGCGCCGCCCATCGCCCCGCCCGCAATCGCAGGCGCCGAACCGGCGCCTGCGATTGAACCTGCGATGGCGCCGAATCTGCCCACCGCCGCCGCAGCCACGGCCCAAGCCGCCCCCATCGCCCCGCCGCGCGCGCAATCTCAACAAATCGCCGCGCAACCGGCCAACACCGCGACGGCGCAAGACACCCCAACGCAACCGGCGCAAGGCCAGCAGCTCACGCCGCCGCCCCTGGTTGTGCCGCCCACGCCCACGCCATCACCGCAGCAAAACGCCGCTGCGAGCGTCGCGCCGCCAACCGCACCCGCTGCGCCGCCCGTGCAGGACGCTAAGGCCGCGCCGGCGCCCATGAAAACCGCGCCCGCCGCGACGAACCTGAAAGCTGGCGCGACACCGGCTAAAGGCGCCCGCAAACGCGATCGCCGCCGCGGCTGCATCGAAACCGGATCTGAGCGCGTTCGCACTCAGCGCACCGAGCGCCGAAACGGAGCTGCAAGCCGCCGCCTCTACAACGCCGAGCCTGCAAAGCGCGGCGCACGCCCATCAGGCGAGCGCCGCAGAGCACGGCAGCGCGCGCGCTGCGCCTATGGCGGCCGCGCAGGTTAGCCGCGAAATCATCCGCCGTTTTGACGGCGGCAATACGCGCTTTGAAATGCGCCTCGATCCGCCGGAGCTGGGGCGCATTGAGGTGCGCCTCGAAGTCACGCGCGATCATCGCGTAAGCGCGATGATCGCCGCAGACAATCCCGCCGCACTTTCAGATCTTGTTCGCCACGCGCGTGAATTGGAGCAAAGCCTCCAGGCGGCGGGGCTTGAATTGAGCGAGCAAGGCCTCTCCTTCGACCTGCGCCAACGCGAAGACGAAGCCAGCAATGCCGGCGCGAGCGACAAAGCCGGCGGCCACAACGCGGACGCCGCAGAAAATAGCGGCGATCAAAACACTCCCTTGCAAACCGCCCGGCTTGAACGCTGGCGCGGCGCGCGCATCGACGTGATGGCCTAAAGGATAGGATCATGACCACCATCCCCGGCATCGACAATACAGCCCAAACGCAAAGCGCCGGCGCACGGACAACGCTATCGGACAATTTCGATACATTTCTCGTGCTGCTCACGGCGCAATTGCAAAACCAAGATCCGCTGGCGCCGATGGATTTGACGCAATTCACCCAGCAATTGGTGCAATACAGCCAGGTGGAACAGCAGATCCGCACCAATGAGCAATTGGAATCACTGGTCTCGCAATACAATGCGATGTCTGCGTCCTTGCCGCTTTCCTATATCGGCCGCTTCGCGGTGATCGATTCCAACAACACCTATATGGCCAACGAACAAGCAGCCTGGACCTACAGCTTCGAGGACACCCCGAGCACGGTGACGATCAACGTGCTCGACGCCAAAGGCAAGACCGTGTTCTCCACTCAAGGCGTCGCTGCACCGGGAACGCACAATTTTGTTTGGGACGGCAAGAACGATAGCGGCGAGGCCATGCCTGACGGGATTTACCGCCTCAGCATCGTCGCGCGCGATCCGACCAATACTGCAATCGCATCTGATGTGAACGCCATCGAGCTGGTTTCGGGCGTCGATCTTACGGGCACGCCGCCCAAGATCGTTTCCCGCTCCGGCAATCACGACTTGAGCACCGTACTGGGTGTTTTGGACTTCTTGTAACCGAGAGCTTTTGGCGAAGGCAAAACGCCTTCGCACGTCACGCGCAGAAGCGCTTTAAAAAATTGAAACCTTCGTCCCGCGCCTTGCGCGCGGGCGCTCGTGATGGAGATTTGGAATGTCGATCTATACCGCCCTCCGCGCGGGCGTTTCGGGGCTTACGGCCAATTCAAGCGCGCTCGCCGTGATTTCGGACAACATCGCCAACGTCAACACCGTTGGCTACAAGCGCGGCGGCGTTGATTTTTCCGCAATGGTGAACGCGCAGAACTCGAAAACGACTTATAACGCAGGCGGCGTGCTGCCCACAGTGCGCCAGCAAGTTTCGCTGCAGGGCTCGCTTGAGCAATCGCGCTCGGCCACTGATTTTGCGATTTCCGGCGATGGCTTCTTCATCGTCTCAACCAACAACCAGCAACTCTCGAACGGCGGCAACGTGCTGTTCACGCGCGCTGGCTCGTTCACGATCGACGCGCAAGGCTATATGGTCAACGCGCAAGGCCAGTTTTTGCAGGGCTGGCCAGTGGGCAGTGATGGCTCTGTCACCTCCTCACCCACCAGCCTTTCGGCGATCGAGCCGATCAATATCTCCGGCGTCGGCGGCTTGGCCGAAGCCACGCGCAATGTCGGCCTCAACGCCAACCTCAATTCGGCGCAGGCTGAATATGTCGGCCCGCCGGCCTATTCGGTGAACGCATTGGCGACAGGCGCGATCACCCCGCACTTTGAAAGCTCAATGGAGATCTACGACAGTTTGGGCGCGCCGCGCACGATCGCGTTCGGCTTCCTCAAGATCGGCCCCAACGAATGGCGGGTTGAAGCCTATGCCCGCCCCGACAACAACGTGGCGGGCGGCGCCGGCACAGGCGGCGTGTTGGCGGCGGGCCTTATCCAGTTCAACACCGATGGCACGGTGCAATCGGTTTCCGGCCACGGCACGGCATCGCCGGTGGAAGACATCGACGACGCCTTCACCGTGAACTGGTCGGCCTTCACCGGCGCCGCCGCACAGGACGTCAGGCTCAACCTGATGGCCGGCCTTACCCAGAATGCGAACAATTTCGGCATCACCTCCGTGACCGCCGACGGCGTGCCGCCAGGCGATCTTGTCGGGCTCGTGCTCGAAGGCGACGGCATGCTGACGGCGCAATTCTCAAACGGCCGCGCCCGCGCGCTTTATCAGATCCCGCTCGCCACCTTCCTCAACGCCAACGGGCTTGCGCCGGACGTAGGCGGGTCATTCCGCGCCACGCTCTCTTCGGGGCTCTACAATATCAACTCATCCAACGCGGGCGGCGCGGGCACAATCAAATCCGGCGCGCTGGAAGCTTCAAACGTCGATCTCGCGGAAGAATTCACCAGCCTCATCACCACCCAGCGCGCTTATTCCGCCTCGTCAAAGATCATCACCACCGCAGATGAAATGCTGGAAGAACTTCTGCGCGTGAAGCGATAAAATATTGGGGGTAAGAAACGCGTAAGACATTCAGCGTACTAATTCGGCACATGCGCCTAAGCAGGATTAACCCCTGCTCTTAGTCGTTTCTTTAGCCGTTCGATTTATAGTGAGCGGCAAGAAACAAGGAGAAAGGCGCTATGCAGAAGCAACGCCGTTATGATGGGGTGGTGATGGGTCCTGATGGGAATCCCCTCACCTTGGACGATCTGCCGCCGGCGGGCACGACCCGCTGGGTTATCCGGCGCAAGGCGGAAGTTGTCGCGGCTGTTCGCGGCGGGCTTCTGACCATGGAAGACGCATGCGCGCGCTACGGGCTCTCTGAAGAAGAGTTCGATGGCTGGCGCAAAGCGATCGAAAAGCACGGCATGGCCGGGCTGCGCACCACGCGCATCCAGCACTACCGCGCCACCGGCGTCTAACGCTTCGCGCCGCTTAAGCGGCGTTCGCCCCCAAGGTTTTCAAAGCCCTCGCCTCACGGCGGGGGCTTTTGCCTTTTGGCGGCATTTACCTTTGCTTCACCACGAGCCCGGCAATTTCTGCCCAGTGGTGAGATTTGCCGAGTGATTCTCTTTGAGCACTGGGCGCTCGCCAGCCATGGCAGGGGCGCGCGTGAACGGGTTGAGCAATCTTTTGCTGAAGGCGGGGCCAACGCGCCTGTTCGCTGCACTTGGCATAACGGCGGTGGCTGCGGCGCTGATCTTTACGCTCGTGCTGCGCATGGGCGGGGAATCCAAGGCGCTGCTCTTCGCCGGCGTGGATATGCGCGAAGCCGCGGCCATCACCCAACGGCTTGAGCAAGCCGACATCCAATACGAACTGCGCGGCGACGGCGGCTCGATCTACGTCGCGCGCTCACGCGTGCTGGATGCGCGCATGATGCTCTCGGCCGAGGGCCTCCCCTCACGCGGCTCAGTGGGGTACGAGCTGTTCGACGAGCCTGACGCGCTTGGCCAGACGCAGTTTCAGCAGAACATTAATCGTCTGCGCGCGCTTGAAGGCGAACTGGCGCGGACGATCAGCTCGATCGAGGGCATTTCCAGCGCCCGCGTGCATCTTGTTTTGCCGGAGCGGCAATTGTTCGCGCGTGAACGCGAGCAGCCCTCGGCGTCGATCGTGCTTGGCTTGCGCCGCGACGCGCTCTCTCCCGGCCAAGTGCGGGCTATCCGCAACCTTGTGGCCTCGGCAACGCCGGGCCTGACCACCAACCGCGTGACGATCCTCGATGAAGCAGGCCGTTTGCTGGCGGCCGCAAGCGATGAAAACGGCGCCGACATCACCGGCGAAGGCGTCGATGCGCGGCAAGCGGCGGTGGAAGAGCGCATCCGCCGCACCGTGACCGACATCGTCGAAGGCGTGGTGGGCGCGGGCAATGCGCGCGTGCAGGTAAGCGCGGAGATGGATTTCAATCGCGTCAGCGAAACCTCCCAGCGCTTCGACCCAGAAGGCCGGGTGGTGCGCTCTACCTCCACCACCGAATCCACATCATCCAACGCCGAGCGCGGCCAAGCCACCAGCGCCGCGCTCAACACCCCGGACGCAGCCGCAGGCGCGACCAGCACCGGCCCGCAATCGAACGACAATTCGAGCCAGGAAACCGTCAATTACGAAATCTCCAGCACAACCCGCACCGAGGTAAGCGAGGGCGGCCGCGTCCGCCGGCTCTCGGTCGCGGTGGCGGTCGATGGCGTGATGACGCCCGGTGAAGGCGAAAACGCTGCTGCAAGCTGGGCGCCGCGCAGCGCCGAAGACATGCAGCGCCTACAGGCGCTCGTGCGCTCGGCCGTGGGCTTTAACGCCGAACGTGGCGACGTGGTGGAAGTGGTGAACACCCAATTCGCACGCGCCATGGCGCCGGGCGCGGAAGCCCAAGCAGGCGGCGGCTTGCTTGAAAACCTCGATACAATGCGGATCATTGAGATCGTGGCTGCGCTGATCGCATCGCTTGCATTCGTGTTCTTCGTGCTGCGCCCGCTGATTGGCGCGCTGATGCGCGGCGGCGCCAATGCAGCCCCGCAAGCCGCACTCGCTGGCGGGCCGCATCCGCCCGCGCTGCCCTCCCCGACGGCGCCGCCGTGTTGATCTCGGAGGATCCGGAAATCGATTTGGCGCAAATTCAGGGCCGCGTGCGCGCCTCCTCTGTCAAGAAAATGGCCGAGGTTGTTTCTCAGCATCCCGATGAATCCGCGCAGATCATTCGCGGGTGGCTCAACAATGCGCTCTGACCGATGAACGCACTCACCAAACCCACGCCAAGCGACCCGGCCAAGCCGGCGGTCGATCTCTCGCGCTACACTGGCGCTGAGAAAGCCGCGATCGTGCTGCTAAGCCTTGGCGATGAGGCGCGGCGGCTTTGGGAGATGCTGGACGAAGAGGAGATCAAGGAAGTCTCCCAAGCAATGGCTGGCCTTGGGCTCGTGCCGGCGCAAGTGGTGGAAGCGCTGGTGCAGGAATTTGTGCAACGGCTTTCCGGCTCGGGCTCGCTGATGGGCTCGCTTGAGCAGACGCATCGCATGCTGGCGACAATTCTGCCAAAGGATAAAGTCGATGCGCTGATGGAAGAAATTCGCGGCCCTGCCGGCCGCAACATCTGGGACAAGCTGGCGAACGTGAATGAAGCCGTGCTCGCCAGCTATCTGAAGAACGAATATCCGCAAACCGTCGCCGTCGTGCTCGCCAAAGTGCGCCCTGAACATGCTTCCAGAGTGCTGGCGGAACTGCCGGAGGATTTTGCGGCTGAGTGCATGATGCGCATGCTGGCGATGGAGCCGGTACAGCGCGAAATCCTCGAAAAGATCGAAACCACGCTACGCACGGAATTCATGTCAAACCTCGCGCGCACCTCCAAGCGCGACAGCCACGAGCAGATGGCGGAGATCTTCAACAATTTCGATCGCAGCACCGAAACGCGCTTCATGAGCGCGCTCGAGGATAAAAACCGCGAGAGCGCGGATCGGATTCGCGCCCTCATGTTTGTGTTCGAGGATTTAGGCAAACTGGATTCCGGCGGCGTGCAAACGCTACTGCGCGCAGTGGACAAGGGCGATCTTGCCCTGGCGCTCAAAGCGCCTCGGATGCGTTGCGCACGCTGTTCTTCTCCAACATGAGCGAACGCGGCGGCAAAATTCTGAAAGAAGATATGGCGGGCATGGGCCCTGTGCGCCTCAAAGACGTGGACGCCGCCCAAACCAAGATGGTGCAGATCGCCAAGGACTTGGCGGCGCGCAACGAAATCGTGCTTTCGGACGGCAAGTCTGAAGATGAGTTGATCTATTGATGGCCGGCGCACGCAAATTTGTGTTCGACACCGAGTTCGCGCCGGACGGCGCGATCCTCTCGGATACGCCCAAAAAGCTCACGCCTGAGGAGATCGCCGCCGAGTGCGCCGCCGCCTATGAGCGCGGCAAGCTGGATGCGCTGGTCGCCGCGGAACAACGCACAGCAGCGGCCATCGAAACCCTCGCGGGCGCTGCTTCTACGGTGCTCACCCATCTTGGAGCCGAGAGCCGCGCGCTGCGTGAGCAAGCAGCGCGCGCGTGGCGCTCGCCGCCGCGCGCAAAATTGCCGGGGCCGCGCTTGATGCGCATGGGCCTGCGCGCATCAACGCCGCAATCGAGGCGGCGATGGACAGCTTGCGCCATCAGCCGCGGCTGCTCGTCAAGGTCGCGCCTGAAACGATCAACGCTGTGAAGCCTCATATCGACGATATGTGCGCCGAGCACGCTTATGTGGGCGCGGTGCTGCTGCGCGCGCAAGCCGGGCTACGCAAGGGCGAAGTGGTGATCGATTGGTCCGACGGGGTGGTGTCATCAAGCCCGCAAGAAACAGAAGCGCGGATTTCCGCGCTGGTTGAAGCCGCGCTCGCTGCGCCAGAGACGCATTGAGGATAGCATGAGCGATCTCAAACTCGACGAACTCACGCCGACACCCCCCGCCTGAAACGGGCGAGGATGATTTCACGCAAAACGCCGCCGACCTCGCGCCCGTTTATGATGTGCCCGTGAACATTCAGGCGGTGCTTGGCCGGGCCAATATGGAAGTTGCCTCGTTACTGCGGCTCGCGCGCGGCTCTGTCATCGAACTTGACCGCAAGGTCGGTGAGGCGATCGACATTTACGTGAACAATCGCCTCGTCGCGCGCGGGGAAGTCGTGGTCGTGGATGAGCGCCTGGGCGTGACCATGACGGAAATCATCAAGGACGGCGACGCCTAAGCGGCGTCTGAGGAGTTGCCTATGCGTTTGCTGATCGTTGGCCCCTTGGGCGGGCAGATCTCAGCGGCCACGAAGATCGCGATGGAGCACGGCGCCAAGGTCGTGCATGTTGACACGATCGAGCACGCCACAGCCACGCTGCGCGCAGGACGCGGCGCCGATCTTTTGATGGTGGACGCGCGGCTCGACATCGCCGCGCTGATCGCTGCAAACGAAGCTGAGCATATCGTCGTGCCCGTTGTGGCCGCAGGTGTGGGCATTGACCCTAATATGGCCGCGCGCGCGATCCGCGCCGGCGCGCGCGAATACATCTCGCTGCCCCCAGACGCCGAACTCATCGCAGCCGTGCTCGCCGCCGTGTGCGACGACGAGCGGCCGATGATCGCCGAAGGCGCGGCGATGAAGCAAGTGCTGACGCTGGCCGATCAGATCGCGGCCTCGGACGCCTCGATCATGATCACCGGCGAAAGCGGCGTCGGCAAAGAGGTGCTGGCGCGCTATGTGCACAAAAATCCAAGCGCAAGGACAAGCCGTTCATCGCTGTCAATTGCGCGGCGATCCCTGAGAACTTGCTGGAGAGCGAGCTGTTCGGCCACGAGAAAGGCGCCTTCACCGGCGCAGTGGCGCGCCGCATCGGCAAGTTCGAGGAAGCCGATGGCGGCACGCTGCTGCTGGACGAAATCTCTGAAATGGATTTCGGCCTGCAATCGAAGCTGCTGCGCGCGCTGCAGGAGCGCGTGATCGATCGCGTCGGCGGCAATAAGCCTGTGCCCGTGAATATTCGCGTTCTCGCGACATCGGATCGCGATCTCGCGCAATTGGTGCGCAACAATGAGTTCCGCGAAGATTTGCTTTACCGCCTCAATGTCGTGAACCTGCGCCTTCCGCCGTTGCGTGAACGGCGGGACGATATGGCCGCGCTCGCCGGGTTCTTCATCGGCAAGTACGCCACAGCCAATGGCCGCCCCGCGCGCAAATTATCGCGCGAGGCGTTGGCTCAGATGCAAACTTATGCCTGGCCCGGCAATGTGCGCGAATTGGAAAACGCCATGCACCGCGCCGTGCTGCTCGCCAGCGGCGAAGAGGTTGGCCCCGACGCCATCCGCGCGCCCGATGGCGCGCCTGTCGGCACGCATGACGCGACAGGCCTCGCCATCGAGGCCGCGCAAGCAGCAGCGCGCAATCTGGTTGGCCGCACGGTGGCCGAAGTGGAGCAAGATCTCATTCTGGAAACGCTGACGCACTGCCTGGGCAACCGCACGCACGCGGCGCATATCCTTGGCATTTCGATCCGCACGCTGCGCAACAAGCTCAAGCAATATTCCGATGAGGGCTTGCGTATTCCGCCCCCGCCCACCGGGCAAGCGGCCTGATCGATACATAAATGACCGACGCCGCACAGCCGCAAGGCGCTAGCTTCTCGCTCTCCAACCTACCGGGCATGCTCATGCGCGGGGAGATCGCGCTGGCCGCTGGCGTGCTCGGCATCCTGGCGATCATGCTGGTGCCGTTGCCGCCGATCCTGGTGGATTTCCTGCTGGCGATTTCGATCACCTTTTCGATCCTCGTGCTGATGACAGCCCTGATGATCAAGAAGCCGCTGGAATTCACCGCCTTCCCGGCCGTACTGCTGCTGGCGACGCTGATGCGGCTGGCGCTTTCCATCGCCACAACGCGCCTCATCCTGGCCAACGGCCAAAATGGCGAGCACGCGGCCGGCGAGGTGATCTACGCGTTCGCGCAATTTGTGATGGGCGGCGATTTCGTCATCGGCGTGATCATCTTCTTCATCCTGGTGATCGTGAACTTCGTCGTGATCACGCGCGGTTCGACGCGGATTGCGGAAGTGGCGGCGCGCTTCACCTTGGACGCCATGCCCGGCAAGCAGATGGCGGTGGACGCCGATCTTTCCGCCGGCCTCATCAACGAGCAGCAGGCGCGCGAGCGGCGCAAGGCGCTTGAGGATGAAAGCTCGTTCTTCGGGGCGATGGACGGCGCCAGCAAGTTCGTGCGCGGAGACGCCATCGCCGGCATCCTGATCGTGGCCGTGAACATTATCGGCGGCATCATCATCGGCACGGTTTCGCACGGCATGGATTTCGCCGAAGCGGGCCGCACCTACATGCTGCTCACCGTGGGCGATGGCCTTGTCACGCAAGTGCCGGCGCTGATCGTTTCCGTTTCCGCCGGCTTGCTGGTTTCCAAAGCAGGCATCGACGGCGCGGCCGACAAGGCGCTCGCCAAGCAATTTGCGGCTTATCCGCTGGGGCTTGGCGTTGTGGCTGTGTGTGCGGGCGGTGTCGCCCTGCTGCCCGGCATGCCGATGCTGCCGTTCGCCGTGCTTTCAGGTGCATCGGGGCTGCTTGCGTGGCGATTGCACCAAAGCCAAAAGCGCGCCGCAATCGCCGAGGCCGAGGGCGCCGCCGCCTGCGCCAGTCGTGGAAGAAACGCCGGCGCAATCGCTGCGCATGGATGATGTGCGCATCGAGCTTGGCTTCTCGCTGCTGCCGCTGATCAATGACGTGCAGGGCCGCCGCCTCACCGATCAGATCAAGGCGCTGCGCAAAACGCTGGCGCAGGAATTCGGCTTCGTGATGCCGAGCGTGCGCATTCTCGATAACGTGCAATTGCCGCCCGATCGCTACTCGATCCGCATCCGCGAAATGGAAGCGGGCGAAGGCAAGTTGAAAATGGGCTCGCTTCTGGCGATGGATCCCACCGGCCAAGGCATCGCCATTCCGGGTGAGCAAGTAAAGGAGCCCGCTTTCGGCCTCGACGCCGTTTGGGTGACAGAAGCCGCGCGCGAGGAAGCCAGCTTCCGCGGCTACACCGTGGTTGATCCCGCCACCGTTCTCGCCACGCACCTCACTGAGATTATCAAAGAGCACATGAGCGAGCTTTTGACCTTCGCCGAGGTCAAAGGCCTGGTGAAAGAGCTGCCGAAAGATACGCAAACACTGCTGGATGACATCGCGCCGGCGCATATCTCCTGGTCGGGCGTGCAGCGCGTGCTGCAAAATCTGCTTAAAGAGCGCGTCTCCATCCGCGATCTCACCACCATCATCGAAGCCATCGCGGAAGCGGCGCCCGCGATGCACGATCTGGTGCTGATCACCGAACACGTGCGTGGGCGCTTGTCACGCCAGATCTGCCACCAGCACCGCAATGCCGAGGGCAGCCTGCCGATCATCACCCTCTCACCCAATTGGGAGCAGGCATTCTCCGAAGCGCTGATCGGCGAAGGCGCGAACCGGCAGTTGGCGCTGGCGCCATCGAAGCTGCACGAATTGGTGGCTGACGTGCGCAGCGCGTTCGAGCGCGCGGCGCGCGCGGGTGAAACCCCGGTGCTGCTCACTTCCCCCGTTGTGCGTCCGTTCGTGCGCTCGCTGATCGAGCGCTTCCGTCCCGCTACGGTGGTGATGAGCCAGGCCGAGGTGCACGCCAAAGTGCGACTTAAAGCAATGGGCCAAGTTTGAGGCGCCGTTCTTGTGGAACATTTGCAGGCGCCTTCATCACTTTCGCCAAACTTTAACGAATTTGAACAGCGGCGCTAACAGCTCGTTAAACGACTCAGCGCTCAGATCGGGGCATGAGCGGTGCCAGCCCCCTGCCCGAGCCACCAATTCCGCGCGCCCGCGCGGCGCCGATCTATGCGGTGGCTTCCGGCAAGGGCGGTGTGGGCAAAACTTGGCTCTCCACCATGCTGTCGATTGCGTTCGGCCGCGCCGGCCAGCGCACGCTTTTGGTGGATTGCGATCTGGGCTTGGCCAATGTGGACGTGCAGCTCGGCGTGCGCCCCACGGCGGACGTGCATTCGGTGGTGCGCGGCTTTCTTGAACTCGATTCAGCCGTCACGCCGGTGCTCGGCGGGCCGGGGCGCAATGGCGGATTTGATCTTATCGCCGGCCATTCAGGCTCAGGCGCGCTGGGCTCGGTGAAGCTCGAAGAAGTGGGGCGCATCGCGACGGGGCTCGTGAAGCTTGCGCCCCATTATGATCGCATTCTGCTTGATCTCGCCGCCGGCATCGATCCCACCGTGCTGCGCTTTGCGCGCGCGGCCGATAAGCTCATCCTTGTCACCACCGAAGAACCCACGGCGCTGACAGACGCCTACGCGATGGTGAAGTTGATGCGCCTGCAAGGCGCGCCGATCATGCCCTACGTGATCGTCAACATGGCCGAAAACCGCGCCAAGGGGCGAAAGGTGTTCGAGCAATTCGCAAAGGCGTGTAACGAATATCTCGGCTTCCGCCCGAAATTCGCCGGCGCGATCGGCCGCGATCCGCGCGTGCCGGATTCAATCCGCGCGCAAACGCCCCTGCCCATCCGCCATCCGCAAAGCCAAGCCTATGAGGACGTGGTGCGGATCGTTGAAGTGCTGAACGCGGGCTAAGGCTTCGGCTGGCGCGCGGCGCGCAGTGTGGCGAATTCATCGAGCTCCGCCGCTTCGCGCTTATCGGCGGCGGCCTTCGCGCGCTCGGCCTCCAGCTCGATCAGCCGCTCAAACTTGCGCATTTCCACATGCGCCTCGGAGATCAGCGCACGCATGCGGGTGATTTCTTCCTCGATGGCGGCGCGCTCGGCCTCAAGCGCGCGGCGCGCTTGCATGGCCAGCTGGACGAAGCCGCCATAAGCGCGCTGGCTTTCATAATCGCGCATGGCGAGCTTTTGCTCAGCAAGAATCGATTGTTCATGGGCGCGCATGCGTTCTTCAACGGCGGTTTGCCGCGCGATCAAAGCGCCCAAGGCGCGGCGCAACGCCTCCAGATCGCGCTCCGCGATTTTCAGCAGCGTGTTGAGCGATTTCATGTCAGCGCCTCAGCCAGCATCGCAAAGCCGTCCTTGATCGAGGTTTGCTCGTCCCGCTGCTGCGTCAGCACCGCTTCGAGCGCGGGGCGCACGCGCACCGCCTCATCCACTTGCGGATCCGCCCCCGGCTTGTAGGCGCCGATGCGGATCAATTCTTCCATTTCCGCGTAGAGGCTCAGCATCGCGCGGGCGCGGCGCACCAGATCGTTCTCATCCACCGTGTGACACATCGGCATGAGACGCGAAATGGATTTGAGCACATTGATCGCCGGATAGCGTCCGCGCTCGGCAATGGCGCGCTCCATGACGATGTGACCATCGAGAATGCCGCGCACGGCGTCCGCGATCGGCTCGTTGTGATCATCGCCATCGACCAGCACGGTGAACAGCGCGGTGATGGAGCCATGCTCGCCTTCACGCCCCGGCCCCGCGCGCTCAAGCAGTTTGGGCAATTCAGCAAACACCGAGGGCGTGTAGCCTTTCGTCGTCGGCGGCTCGCCCACCGCCAAGCCAATCTCGCGCTGCGCCATGGCAAAGCGCGTGACCGAATCGATCAGCAGCAGAACATCAAGCCCTTCATCGCGGAAATGCTCCGCGATCGCGCACGCCATGTGCGGCGCAAGCCGGCGGCGCGCGGCGCTTTCATCTGAGGTCGCCACAACAACGACTGAGCGCGCACGCCCTTCCTCGCCCAGCGTATCTTCGATGAATTCCTTCACTTCGCGCCCGCGCTCGCCCACCAAGCCAATTACGATCACATCCGCGTTCGCCCCGCGCGCCAGCATCGACATCAGCACCGATTTGCCAACGCCAGAGCCGGCAAACACGCCCATGCGCTGGCCACGGCACAGCGCGGAGAAAATATTCATCGCGCGCACGCCGACATCGAGCCGGCCGCCCACGCGCGCACGCCCGTGCGCCGAAGGTGGCGCGGCGCGCACCTCGTGCGGGCGCAAGCCTTGCGGTAAAGGCCCCGCGCCATCCACCGGCTCGCCAAAACAATTGATCACGCGCCCAAGCCAGGAGCGCGTGGGCCGCACATAAGGCGCCCCGCCCTCAAGCGACACGCGCATGCCCGGCCGGATCGACTCTATCGAGTCAAATGGCGCCAGCAGCGCGCGATCACCGCGGAACCCGACGATCTCAGCCTGCGTGGGCTTGTGCCCGTGCACGGTCGCGCGGGCGCCGAGCGCCAGCGCCTCCATCGGCCCCGAGGCTTCGATCAGCGCGCCTGAAAGCCCGGTGACGCGCCCCTCAAAGCGGCGCGCTTCCAGCGCTTCGATCTCATCGGCGAGTTTGGAGAGTGTTGACGGCATGCGTCATCCGGTGATGCGCGCTTATGGTTAAGGCCTGGTTCATCTTTAGGAGTTCAAATGATTCCGAAACCGGAATCTTTTTTAGCCCCAATCAAGTGATGGTGGTTGTGAGCGAGCGCACCACAGACTCTTGCGCCGCATAGCGAACAGGATTCTAAGAAAAGAATCACTGGTCCGGTTTTTAACCTCCCGTTCATTCAGTTCGGTAATGGTGAGTCGAAACCGTTAAATTAACCTCGGGGCGGCGTGACCAGCGCTGGGGTCGGAAAGGGCGAACCATGCGGGTCTTGTTGATCGAGGACGACAGCGCGACAGCGCAGGGCATCGAGCTGATGCTCAAGTCCGAAGGGTTCAATATCTACTCGACCGATCTGGGCGAGGAAGGCATCGATCTCGGCAAGCTCTATGATTACGACATCATCGTGCTCGACCTTACCCTGCCCGACATGCACGGCTACGAAGTGCTCAAGCAGCTCCGGGTCGCGCGGGTCAACACCCCGATCCTGATCCTCTCCGGCACCGCCGATACCGACACCAAGGTGCGCGGCCTCGGCTACGGCGCCGACGACTACATGACCAAGCCCTTCAACAAGGACGAACTGATCGCCCGCATCAACGCGATCGTCCGCCGCTCGAAGGGCCACGCCCACTCGGTGATCCGCACCGGCGACATCACCGTGAACCTCGACGCCAAAACCGTCGAAGTCACCGGCCAACGCGTCCATCTGACGGGCAAAGAATACCAAATGCTGGAGCTGCTCTCGCTCCGCAAGGGCACCACGCTCACCAAAGAGATGTTCCTCAACCACCTCTATGGCGGCATGGACGAGCCCGAGCTCAAAATCATCGACGTGTTTATCTGCAAGCTGCGCAAGAAGCTGGCGGCCGCGACGGGCGGCGAGCACTATATCGAAACCGTCTGGGGCCGCGGCTATGTGCTGCGCGATCCGCAGGAAGCGGGCGCCACCGCCACGCCGACGAGCGGCGTCGCCGCTTAAGCGCAGATTGCCGCAAAGGTTCAAGAAGGCGTATCCTCATCTGAGGATGCGCCTTCATGCTGTTTGACCGCCGAGATTTTTTGATTGCCGGCGCCGCACTCGCCGGTTGCGCAAGCACGGGGCGGACGGCGCAAACAGACGCGGCGTTTCACGCGCTTGTGGAGGCGCACGCCAATAGCGCAGCGCCCGCTCGCTGGCATGCCTTGCGCGGCTTTGATGCGCGCGCGCTTTCCCCGCAAGGCCAAATTTTACGCGCAAGCATCTTCAGCGGGGCCGAAGCGGACGCTGCGCTCGCGCAACTCGGCTATAGCCCCTCACCCTATGCTGTCACGCAGCGCAATGGCGCTTATCGCAGCGCCTCGCCCAACGCCGAGGCGATCGCACGCGACACCGCGCAGCTGGAGGCTGACGCAGCGCGCGGGATCATCGCGCCCGATTTTATCCTCGAGGCCGCGTTGCCGCTGGTTGAAGCCGCCGCCGCCGCGCGTGCGCCGCAGGACGCCGCAGCCGCATTGACGGCGCAAGCGGCGGCGCTTCGCCTATTACGCACTCAAGCGAGCGCCGAGGCCGGCGCGTGGCGGCTGCCACATGGCGAAGCGTTCTACCTGCACGCGCTGCAATTCTATCTCGGCGCGCCCGTTGAGCCGATTGCGGCGCATCAAGCAGCGCTTGCGCACGCAACAGCGCTGCACAGCCAGGCCGACGCCATTCTCCGTCAACACGGCCTGACACGCGGCGGTGTTGGCGAACGCCTGCGCGCCTTGGCCAATAGCCCGCGCGCGCACATTCCCGCAAACGAGGCAGGCCGCAGAGCAGCCTTGGCGGAAATGCACCGAGCGCTGGAGCGCGCCCGCGCATTTTGCGCACCTGCGTTCACCCGGCCATTGCCGCCCGCATCCGTGCGCGCGGCGCCGATGGCCGAAGAAGCTGACGGAACGCGAGGCCGGCGCGAGGCCGGCGCCTATATCGTCGATCTCGGCGGGCCGCGCGCGCTTTGGTCGCTGGCGACGGTGGTTTATCACGAGACTTTGCCGGGGCATGGCGTTGAAGCGGCCTATCAAGCCAATGCGCAGGCGCCCGCGCTGCAGCGCCGCTATTCCAGCGGCTTCAGCGAAGGCTGGGCGACATACGCCGAAATGCTGGCCGATCGGCTAGGCGCCTATGAGGGCGATGCGCTCGCGCGCCTTGGCTATCTGCATTGGATGCTGTTTCGCGTTGGCCGCATCGTGATCGATACCGGGATGCACGCGCTGCGCTGGAGCCGCGCGCGCTGCATTGCCGAAATGCGCGAGATCCAGGGCGAGAGCATTGCGTTTGTGAGCATCGAGGATGATGTCAGCCGCATCGCCGCCCAACCTGGCGCGGCCGCAGCCCAGGGGCTTGCCGCGCTGCACCTGGCGAAGATCGCGCCGGAATTGAACGCCGCTCTGCCGCGTTTCCATGACGCCGCGCTCTCGCACGGCCCGCTTTCCCCTCCCGGCCTCGAAGCCGCGCTGCGCGCGGCGGCATAAAAAACGCCGGCCTGTGAAGGCCGGCGCTGCTCAGAGTTGGGAGTTCGAGTTTCGATCAGTAAGCGTAGCGTACGCCCAGGAAGTAGGAGCGGCCATAGCGGTGATAGAAGGACAGCCGGTCATCCGGCGTCAGATAGTCATAACGCGCCTCATCGGTGAGGTTGATGCCCTCAAGCGTGAGCGCGAAGTTCTTGTTGATATTCCAGCGCGCAGAAGCATCGACATTGAAGCTGCCGTCGGTTTCCTCGGTGGCGTTGCCGTCGCGGCCAGGCGTGTTGGTCGGGAAGCCGCTGCGATACGCGCCGGAGACACGCGCGCTAAAGCGCTCGTCCTCGTAGTAGAAGGTCAGGTTGTAGGATTGATCCGATTGGTTGGTCAGTTGGCCCGAATAGGTCACAACGCCGGCGGCGTTGAGATATTCGATGTCCGATTCAACCTGCGTGAAATTGCCGATGAAGCCGGTATTGGAAAGCGGCCCCGGCAGGAAGGTGAACGGCAGCTGCAGCGAGACTTCAAAACCCGAAACCGGCCCGCCGGGCGTGTTCTGCGGCACGTTAAAGCCCCAGAGGAAGTTCGGGTCATTGGTAACGTTGCAGGTCGTCGGGTATAGCGCCCCGCAGGCGGCGATGCCCACGCTGTCCGGCAGGCCGAACGGGTTGCCGGTGAACGGCGCGGTTTCGCGCACCGTCTGCACGAAGCTGTCGATCTCGCGATGGAAGAACGCCACCGAGAACAGCCCGCCTTCGTTGAAATACCACTCGAACGAGAGGTCGTAAGCATCGGCGCGGATCGGATCGAGATACGGATTGCCCGCCGTGATCGTGCGGTTTGAACCAGAAACCGAAACCGCCGGGTTCGGGTTGAGCGAGCCAAGGCCCACGCGCGACATCACCTGCGAGGCGCCGAAGCGAATGAGGAAATCATCCATCGGCTCGAACACAAGGTTCAGCGAAGGCAGGAAATCATCATAGGTGTTGGACACGGTGGTCGTCGTCGGCAGCCCGCCGATGATCGAACGGCCAGTGGAGGATTGCTCGGTTTCAACCCAGCGCGCGCCGATATTGCCGCGGAAGCCCATGCCGCCGAGCTGGGTGCTCCAATCGAGCTGCCCGAACACGCCAAGCGCTTCTTCTTGCACCGAACGGTTCGCGGCGAGCTGCGGCAGATCGGAAAGCAGGAAGACGCTCTCATCATAGAGATCCCACTGCGCGGCAGCTGCGCCGACATCAGGGATAAGCCAGGTGACGCCGTTATAGCTCAGCGGATTGCTATAGCTGGAGATCGGGGTCGCGGCCGCGAAGCCTGGGATCGACGGCTCGGTATTGGCGGTGCTGTTGGCCACGCCGTTCCAGCGGCGGCGCTCTGTCGTCTTGAACTCGTAATTGCGATAATTGATCCCGCCGCTCAGCGTGAACACCTCGTTGATATCGAAGGTGAGGTCGCCGCCGAACGTATGGTAGGTGTTATACGTGGTTTGCGGGCGCATGCGGATCTCTTCGAGACCCCATGTGGCCGGGTTGTTGAGATCAACGCCGAAGCCGAACGTGGGCGATGTCGCGCCGTTGCGGAAATCATAGGTGTAGTCATTGATGAACCCCGCCGCCCCGTTGGCGCGGAACAGCAACGTCGTTTGGATCGGGTTGGTGTGATAGGATTCAGACCAGCCCGCCAGCGCACGGCCGCTCAAGCGATCGTTGAAGCGATGATCGGCCTCCAACGTAACCTGCGTGAACTCGGTTTGCAGCTCGTCATGGCGCAATTCGCTGCGGACCACGACATTATCGAGATCGGCGTAAACGATCGAATTGCCTTCAATCACCGCGTCATTGACGATGATGTTGTTGACGCCAACCGTCAGGTTCGATTGCAGGAACGCCTCGCGGCGCGACCCTTCAAAGTTGGAGTGCAGCACGCTGAGCGTGAAAGTGGTGTCGCGCGAGGGCGAGTATTGCAGCGCGGCGGTGACGCCGAGGCGATCCTGCTCGTGCTCGTACACATCAAAGCGCGGCAAACGCGGGCGGAACGCCGAATTGAGGGTCGCTGTCGGCACCGATGAGAGGTTGTTGGCGTCGTTGAAGCCGCCCGCGGCCCAACGCACCGTGCTGGCGCCCTCTTCCCGCGATTCTGCGCGTCGAGTAAGCGACAGAGAAAAGCGCGCCAAGGCGGCCGCCGCCGGCGAGATCCCAACGATTGCTGATGAGGAACGCCGCGCGCGGATCGGTGCTCTCCGACAGATCATTATATTGCAGCTGGCCAGACGCGACGAGGTTGAAGCCCTGATAATCGAACGGCAGCGAGGTGCGCAGATCAACCGTGGCGCCAAGCGAGCCTTCTTCGACACTGGCCTGCGCCGTCTTGCGAACGGTGATCGCGTTAAACAGCTCTGAGGCGAAGATGTTGAAATCGAACGAGCGGTCGCGGTTGTTGCCGCCGGCGGCGTCGGTGCTGCCCGTGGTGGTCAGCGCTTCCATGCCGTTGATGCGCACGCGGGTGAATTGCGGGCCAAGGCCGCGCACCGTGATCTGGCGGCCTTCCCCCGCGTCACGCGTGATGGCGACGCCCGGAATGCGCTGGATCGATTCAGAGAGGTTGAGGTCGGGGAAGTCGGCGATGTCTTCCGCAACGATCGCATCCACCGCGGCGACTTCACGGCGCTTGATGTCCACGGCTGCTTGCAGCGAACCGCGGAAGCCGGTGATGACGATTTCCTCTTCGTCCTGAGCGTGCGCAACACCGCCGCCCATCGCCATGCCCAGCGCGATCAGCGATGCACTGGTCCAGCCAAAAATTTTCGATGAGTTCTTTCTGTCCGCCATAACGGTCCCTCCCCGGGCCCAAGAGCACAACCAGATTAGACCGGCCGCCCCTTAAAGCTGCATTTCATCCCTATGACACCGCTTTCTTGGTTTTTGCCACCGGTGTCTACGCCAGCGTTAGAGAAGTCTGGTCTCGATGGCAAGGGGCTAGGGAGCCGATTAAGGACGCCTCGCGGCGCTGATGTGGCGCCTACGCCGCACTTTAAAGCGCGCTGTGCGCCACAATCCCACCCGTTAGCGTTAACATAGATCGTGCGGAAAGGATCGCCTCGGCCGGCGCCTGCATGAGATCGACCGAAAAAACGCTGACATCCGCCCGCGCGCCCGGCTGCAACACGCCGGCCTCGGCCTCGTCAAAAGCGGCGAAGGCCGGCCCCCAGGTCAGCATCCGCAGCGCCTCGGCGCGCGACAACGCCTCCTCAGCCCGCCAATCGGGGCCTGCAAAGCCCGAGAGATCGCGTCGGAACGCGGCGGCGTAGAATTCGATCAGCGGATCGCCCTTTTTCCACCGGCGCATCGCTGCCGGCCGCCAGCACCGCCCCGCTCTGCGTCAGAGACGCCCAAGCATAGGCGCCCGCAAGCCGCTCCGGGCCAAGCCTGGCGGGCGCGAAATGAAGATCGCTGATCGCGTGTGAGGGCTGCATTGAAGCAATGACGCCCAAAGCGGCGAAACGCGGAATATCTTCGGGCGCGATCACCTGGGCGTGCTCAATGCGCCAGCGCGCCGCGGCCAAGGCCGCCGGGTCATCGGCGAACACGTCCTGATATGCATCGAGCGCCAAACGGTTGCCGCGATCGCCGATGGCGTGCATGGCGATCTGCACGCCGCGCGCCCGCGCGCGGATGAGATAGTCGCGCACTTGCTCTGGCGGGGTGACAAGCAATCCCGCGCCGGGCGCGTCGCTATAAGGCGCCAGCAGCGCCGCCCCGCGCGAGCCCAACGCGCCATCCATATAAAGTTTCACCCCGCGCACCCGCACGCGCCCGCTTGCATCGGCATACGGCCCGCGTTCGTACACCGCCTCGGAATCTTCAGGCGTCAGATAAAGATCGGTATGCAGCGGCAGCTCGCCCGCAGCCGCGATCTCCTCAAGAATCTGCGCTTCTTCAAGGTTTGTGCTCATATTGCCAGCACCCGTCCAGCCGCGCTCCGCATAGAGCCGCACCGCCGCGCGCAGCGCTTCGCGCCGCATGGCTGTGGTCGGCGCTGGAAAACGCGCATGTACGAGGTTTGCGGCGTGATCGATCAACATGCCGGTGGCGCCGCCGTCCACGCCGCGCTCAATCCGCCCGCCCGCAGGATCGGGCGTGTTCGCGGTGATCTCGGCCAGTTGCAGCGCGCGCGTATTGGCCACCGCTGCGTGGCCATCGATCCGCTCGAGCAAAACAGGGCGATCGCCCACGATCGCATCGAGATCAGACGCGAGCGGAAAGCGGCGCTCTGGCCAATGGGTTTCGATCCAGCCGCGGCCATAAATCGGCCCCTCGCGATTTGCGCCGGCGTAAGCGCGCAAACGCGCTTGCAACGCCGCGATCGACTCCACGCCGACGAGATCGAGCACCATGGCCGCCATGCCGACCCCGCCGAGGTGCACATGCCCGTCAATCAAGCCGGGAAACGCCGCCGCCCCGCCAAGATCGATCTCGCGCGCCCGCTGACCCGACCGCGCCTCAGCCAACGCGCCTGCAAACAGGATACGATCGCCGCTGATCCGCAGCGCCTCGGCCTGCGGCGCGGCGGGCCGCCCCGTATAAATCGGGCCGCCATGCAGGATCAGATCCGGCGCCCTCCTTCCGCCACAGCCCCCGGCGAACGCAGCCAGCGACCCGATGGCGAAATGACGTCGGTTAAGGTGAAAACGGCGCATCAGCGTGCTCCCCAAAAGCCCCGGAGGAAGCACCACCCTACGCGCGCGCGGCCCCCGCTTTAAGCCTGTTGCGTCAGCGCGCGGGCAATGCCAAACGTGCCGGCGATGGGACGCTTTGGGGAGACATCCATGCAATTTGCCCGCTTTAGCTTGGTCGCCGCCGCCTTCGCCGCTCTGGTGCTCGCAGCACCCGCCTCAGAGGCCCGCGACGCGCCGCCGGTTCCGACCAATCACCCGATCGCAGCGGTGATCGAAGATCCCGATTTCGCCGCGCATACGCAGGGCGTGACCTTCTATTTCGGCAACCAGCGCCATCCGGCCGTCGCCCAGCGCATCGAGCAGAACGTCACCACCCGCCGCCCCGCCCGTTCGCGCCGCGATGCGGAGGAAGCGTGTCAGAACGCGCTGCTCAACTCGCTGATCGCGCTGCGCAATTACGCGCTGACCCATGGCGGCAACGCCGTGGTGAACATCCGCTCGAACACCAATCTGATCGAGTTCTCCAGCACCAGCGAATATCAGTGCGTGCGCTCGGGCCGCCGCGTCACCGCTGCGCTCAAGGGCGATATCGTCCGCCTTCGCTAATCGGCTGATCGCGCAGAATCGCCATGCGTGTCTGCGCGATCATTCCCGCCTACCGGCACTACCGCGAATTGCCGCGTCTCGTCGCGGCGCTTAAGCCCTTTTGTGCGGGCGTGATCATTGTCGATGACGGCAATGAAAACCCTGCGCGCGAAGCGATCGCCGCACTGCACGCCCCCGCGCAAGGCGTCGAGGTGCTGCGGCAAAGCCCAAACGCAGGCAAGGGCGCGGCGATGATCGCGGGCTTCACCCACGCCATCGCGCAGGGCTATTCCCACGCCCTGCAGATCGACGCTGACGGCCAGCATGACGTCGCCGACCTGCCCAAATTCATCGCCGCCGCGCAGGCCGCGCCAGGCGCGCTGATCTGCGGCCAGGCGATCTACGACGAGAGCGTGCCCAAGGCGCGCAAGATCGGCCGCAACATCACCCATTTCTGGGTCTGGGTGGAAACTTGCTCATTCGACATCGCTGATTCCATGTGCGGCTATCGGCTCTACCCGCTCAGCGCCGTCGCGGCTGTTCTGAAGGGCGGGCCCATCGGCGCGCGCATGGATTTCGACACCGAGATTGCGGTGCGCCTTCACTGGCGCGGCGTGCGCGTGGTCAACCTGCCGACCAAGGTGATCTACCCGGAAGGCAACGTCTCCAATTTCGCCATGCTGGCCGACAATGTGCGCATTTCCCTGATGCACACGCGCCTTGTGCTGCAGGCCCCGTTTCGGCTGGGCTGGAAGCTGATCGCGCACCGGCCTCGGGCCTGAGGGGCGCCTCGCGCGCAACACTCGCCGGGCCTTCGGCGCGAGGCGCTTGGAACGCCGCGCCAGTGGCGATAATGTGCTGAAATTAATGGGGAGTGGGCCTTGGGCCGGTCGCTGAGTTTGGAGGCTGCGGCGTGGGCGGCGATCATCGCCGCAGACGAGGCTGAGCCATTGGGCGCAACAGGGCCCGCCACGGAGATTCCCGCCGCGCTGCGGCGGCGGCTGCCCGCCTTCTCGCGCGAGATGATCCGCTGCACGCTGCCGCTGCTGCGCGAGGGCGCCGCACGCGCCGGTGATCGCCTCGGGCACGCGCGGGGATTTGGATAGCACGGTGAAACTGCTCACCGATCTCGCCCAGGGTGAATTGCTCTCCCCTGCGCTGTTTGCGTTCTCGGTGCACAACGCCCCTGCCGGCGCGCTGAGCCTTTGCCTCAGCCCGAACGGCGATCACACCGCACTAGCGGGCGATGCGGCGCCTTCGCGGCGGCGCTCACCGAAGCCTCCGCGCGCCTTGCGACAGGCGAAGCCGAAAGCGTGATCGTGTCTCACGCCGAAGCGCGCGATCCAGCATTCTATGAGCATCTGGGCGATGCAAAAACGCCCGGCGTTTTCCTGGCGCTCCGGCTCTCGCGCGCCACAAGTGAGGGCGCCATGCATGACCTCGCCCCCACGCGCGCCGGCGTGATCGCTCTGGCGCGCGCGCTGGGGGCCGGCGTACGCCACGTGCGGTTTTCACCGCCCGCTTACAAGGCGCGCGCGGCATGATTGCCTGGCTCGACCGCACCTGGCGGCTTTGCGCCACCGCGATTTCCTTCGCGCTGTTCGGCATCGGCGGGCTGCTGATGGCGCTCACCGTGTTTCCGCTGTTCAATTTGCTTGTGCGCGACAAGGAAAAGCGCGCGGCGCTGGCGCAAGGCACGGTGCACAAAGTCTGGTGGGCCTATGTGCGCATCATGGCCGGCATCGGCACGCTGACGTTCGAGACGCACGGCGCAGAGGTTCTGCGCAAAGAGCGCGGCACGCTGGTGATCGCCAACCACCCCTCTTTGCTCGACATCGTGTTTATCATGTCCTGCATGGAGCGCACGCAATGCGTGGTGAAAGCCGGCGTTTGGCGCAATCCGTTCATGAACGGGGTCGTCACCGCCGCTGACTACATTCCCAATATGGGCGATCCTGAGCGGCTGCTCGATGATTGCGTGGCGGCGCTGAAGGCCGGCAATAACCTTGTGATCTTCCCTGAAGGCTCACGCACCCCCCCTGGCCAGAAGCGCAAATATCATCGGGGCTTTGCCCGCATCGCCATCCGCGCCAAGGCGCCGATCCGGCTTGTCACCGTCACCTGCGATCCGCCCACACTCCTGAAAGGCGAGCCGTGGTATCGCATTCCGCCGCGCCGGCCCCATTGGGTGATCCGGGTGCATGAGCGGATTGAGCCCGATACGCTCGATCTCGACCAAGAACTGGGGGAACCCATTGCCGTGCGCCGCTTATGCGCGCATGTGGAACAACGCATAGAGGAATCGCTGCCCGCATGAGCACCCCGACAGAAACCGAACTCAAGGCGATGATCATTGAGATCCTCAATCTTGAGGACGTGACGCCCGAAGATATCGCCTCAGACGAGGATCTCTTCGGCAATACCGGCTTGGCGCTCGATTCCATCGATGCGCTCGAGATCGGCGTGGCGCTGCAAAAGCGCTACGGCATCAAGGTGGATTCCGAAGATAAGAAGGTGCGCTCCCATTTTCAAAACGTGCGCACGCTCGCGGCCTATGTGGCCGAGCAGCAGGCGCAAGCATGAGTATGGCCATGGACAAACAAAGCATGTTCGCCGAGATCGCGGATTATCTCGTCACCGCGTTCGACGTGCCGCGCGATCTCATCACCCCAGACGCCGATCTGGCGGATCAGCTCAATCTCGATTCGATCGACGCGATCGATCTTATGGTGCGCATCCAGGAAATCACCGGGCGCAAGGTTTCGCCCGAAGAATTCAAGAGCGTGCGCACGATCAATGATGTTCTGACGCTCGCGCAGCGGATGCATGCGCAAGGTTGACGTCTCCTCGGCGCTGTTCGCCGTCGTTTCGATCCTTTACCCGCTCCTGGCCATGATCGGCGTGCGCACGGTCGGTCCGCAATGGGTGCTCATCGGGCTTTTCGTTCTGATCGCGCTGCGCGCGGCGCCTGCGCTGCGCGCCAAAGTGCCCGGCGGGCTCACCTGGGGGCTGATTGGCGTCGCCGCCATCGTGGCGCTGGTTTCGCTCCATGACAAAACCCTTTCGGTGCGGCTTTATCCGCCATTGATGAGCGCGGCCATGCTGCTGACCTTCGCGCAAACCTTGATCAACCCGCCCTCGATGATCGAACGCTTCGCCCGCATCGTCGATCCCCATCTCGATGAACGCGGCGTGCGCTATGCCCGCAACGTGACATGGGTTTGGTGCGCCTTCTTTGTGGCCAATTGCGCGATCGAATTTGGACGGCGCTCGCCGCCAGCTGGAACCTTTGGGCGCTGTATAATGGCGTGATCGCTTATATCGGCATTGCCATCCTGTTTTTTGGCGAGGTGCTGGTGCGTCCCTATTTCAAGCGGGCGCCGCGATGAACGGGATAATCGCAAGCCTGCTGAACGCGGAAGCATCACGCCCGCTGTTCTGGCGCGATGGCGCATGGATCAGCGCCGGCGCGGTGCGCGATCTTGCTGCACGCGTTGCGTTGCCGGAGGGCGATGGCGCAATCTTTCTGCACACAAGCTCTGCCGCGCACTTCCTCGCCGGCCTGCTCGCCGCCGCAACAACCGGCCGCGCGATTGCCCTGCCCGGCCACACACAAGACGCTTACCTCAACGAAATCGGCTGCCCTACAAGCGCGCTGGTAAGCGATGCGGCGTTCATCGCCGGCGGCGCACACCGCGATCTTGAGCGCGCGAGCGCCGATCCGCTATTAGCGTTCTTCACCTCCGGCTCCACCGGCGCGCCCAAACGCGTGGAGAAAAACCTCTCGCGCATCGATGCCGAAGCGCGCGCGAGAATGCGCTGTGGCGCGGCCAAGCCGGGCACGTGATCGCCACGGTTTCGCATCAGCACATATACGGCCTGCTTTTCCGCATCGCCTTTCCTTTGCTCTCGGGCCGCACCAGCGACGATGCGGCCGCAACCTATTGGGAAGATCTCGAAGGCCGCTTCGCCGGCGCGACTTTGATCTCCAGCCCCGCGCATCTCACGCGCCTGCCGCCGCGCAGCGATTTATTCAATCCGCCGCCAGCGCTGATTTTTTCCTCCGGCCAGATGCTGCCAACGCCAGCAGCGCAAGCCTGCATAAAAGCATTCGGGGCGCCCGCCACCGAGGTGCTGGGCTCCACCGAAACCGGCGGCATCGCCTGGCGGCGGCAAACCAAAGCCGATGCGCCCTGGGCGCCTTTGCCTGGCGTCGAGATTGCTTGCGACGAGCAAGGCGCGCTTCTCGTGCGCTCGCCGTTTCTGCAAGAGGACGCCCCGTTCAAAACCGGCGACATGATTGCGCCCCTCGCTGATGGGCGCTTCCTGCTCAAACCGCGCGGTGACCGCGTGGTGAAGATTGACGGCAAGCGTGTTTCGCTCACGCGCGTCGAAGAAGCGCTCAGCGCGCTGCCGGAGATTGCCGCCGCCGCCGCGCTTTCGCTGCCCGCGCGCGGCGATGCGCTCGGCGCCATTGCTGAACTTACGCCGGAGGGCAAACATAGGCTCGCGGCCGAGGGCGCGTTCCGTTTCTCCCGCGCGTTGCGCGCCGCACTGGCGCAAACGCTTGAGCCAGCGGAGCGGCCAAAGCATTGGCGCTTCCCCGAGCGCATCCCGGCGAATGCGCAAGGCAAGCGCGTGCTTGCTGATCTGCAAGCGCTGTTCGCCGCCGATCCGCTCGCCAGCCTCACGCCTGAGATAAGGCTCCAGAGCGCGAACGAAGCTGAGCTGACATTGCAGCTCTCGCCCGATTTGCCGTTTTTCCAAGGCCATTTCCCGAGCCAGCCGATCCTGCCGGGCATCTCCCAGGCGCACATCGCAGCTTTGATGGCGCAGCGCCTCTGGCCAGATTGGCGCGCAGGCGCTGATCTTTCCAAGCTCAAATTCAAACGGATTCTGGCGCCAGGCCAAAGCATCATTCTGCACCTGACGCGCGACGGCGCACGCGTAAAATTCCGCTATAGCAGCGCGCGCGGCGATGTTTCCGAAGGCGAGCTCAGCGCCGCCTAGTCGCGATCGCGCGCGCGCGCGGGAGGAGCGCAGCGCCCTCCACACCAGCGATACTGAGAGCGCGTGCGTGAGCTCTTCCCGGTGCAGCGGGCTCTCTTCGTTTGCAGCGCCCGCGAGCGAGCGCAGGCGATACGTCACGAACAGATGCGTATCGCGAAAAATTTCCGTGCGCCCGGAAAACTGCAAATGCGCGCCGAGATAGCCGCCTTCGGCCTCATAGGCCGGGCGCGCGGGCGTGGCGTAGGCTGCATCCACGCCATAATAATAATCCTGCACGCCCTCGCTGGCGAAGGTGAGCGCGAAGGTGGTGGAAAAGCTCTGCACCCGCTCACCCGCGAACTGGCGGCGATAGGTGAACGCGGGCTGGAAGATGTAGCCCAGCTCTTCGTAATTCTTGAAATCGGTGGCGCCGACATGGCGGACCGGCAGCAGAAGGCGCAAGCGCCGCCGCCCCTCGCCGGTCCAGCCCGTGTCTTGCAGATTCACCGTGAGCTGCGGGCCGATTTCGAGCTGGGTGTCGAGATCGGGCATGCCTTGGCGCGCGTCATTCTCGCTGGAATCGGCGCCATAGGCGGCGTCCACCGAAAGATCGAGTTCAAAGCGGCGGTCCTGAATGGCGATCGCGCGCGCCACCGCGTTGGGCTCATCGGCGCCAATGCGAATGCGCTCGCCGCGATAGATGAACAGCGGCGCGCCAACGCCGCGGACGTGATAATGATCCGAGCCGGGATAATCGGGCGAAACCAGCGCCGAGGCGCCCACGCGCAGCTCCCAAAGCGGCTGCTGCTTTTGCTCCGCCTCCTGTGCGTAGGCCGCGCCTCCGAGAGTGCGCCCATGGCCGCCGCAAAGCCGAGCCAACGCGTTGCGCTTTGCGTTCCCATGCTCATCCCCCGCCTAGCCGGCGCGCTTGACTACCAGCGAAGTATTCACCCCGCCGAACGCGAAATTGTTCGAGACAAAATATTCCGCATCAACATTGCGCCCGCCAGCGCCGACATAATCGAGCTCTTTGCAGCGCGGATCCTGCTCTTTGAAATTGGCGATCGGCGCGATCCAGCCGCCATTCATCATCTCGATGCCAAGCCAAGCTTCGATGCCGCCGCAGGCGCCAAGCGAATGGCCGAAATGGCCTTTGAGCGTGTGGAATGGAATGTTTGCGCCGTACGCTGCATGGGTGGCGCTGCTCTCAACCACATCGCCCGCCACCGTGGCGGTGCCATGGCCATTGATGAAACCGACCGCGCCCGCATCAATGCCGGCGGTTTCCATCGCGCGCTTCATCACCCAAATCTGCGTGCTTTCTTCGGGGTGGGAGATATGCGCGCCATCGCAATTGGTGGCGTAGCCGACGATTTCCGCCAATGGCTTTGCGCCGCGGGCCAAGGCGTGCTCACGATCCTCAAGGATCAGCATGCCCGAGCCTTCACCGACCACCATGCCGTCGCGGCTCGCATCGAACGGGCGGCACGCGCTTTCCGGGATGCTCATTGGCGGCGGCGCTGGTGGCGTAGAGCCGATCAAACACCATCGCCATGGTTGGGCAGAATTCTTCGGAGCCGCCGCAAACCATCACATCGGCATCGCCTGCGCGAATGGTTTCAAACCCATAGCCGATGCCTTGCGAGCCGGAGGTGCAGGCCGACGATGTGGTGATCACCCGCCCGGTCAGCCCGAACGTCACCGCGATGTTCACCGGCGTGGTGTGCGACATCATGCGGATATAGCTTGTGGCGTTCAGGGCGCCTGCCTTGCCGTTCTCAAGGAACGAGACGAAATCGCGGATCGGCGCCGTTGAGCCAAAGGATGAACCGCACGCCACGCCCGCGCGGCCGGATTTCAACACCGGGTCTTCAAACAAGCCCGCATGCCGCAGCGCGCGCTCGGCGCTATCGACCGCCATCACCGAAACCCGCCCCATCGAGCGGCCCTTCTGGCGCGGGTAGAAGCCTTCGTGCTTAAAGCCCGGCGCCGGCGCGCCGACCTTGCAGGTGAGATCCGTCAGCCGCACCCAATCTTCGATATAGCGCGTGCCGGTTTCGCCCGCACGCATGCGCGCCTCAATCGTGGGCCAGTCCTGGCCCATGGCGGTGACGCCCGCCATCCCGGTGACGACCACGCGTCGTGTCAAATCAGGCCCCCATTTATGCCAATCACTTGCCGGGTAATGTAGCCTGCATCCGGGGTGAAGAGAAAGGCGGCGATGCCGGCCACCTCATCAATACTGCCCATGCGGCCCATCGGGATCATGGCCATGGCCTGTTCGGGGATTTCCCCGGTCATGGCGGTTTTCGATCAGGCCCGGCGCGAGGCAATTCACGGTGATCTTGCGGCTGGCCAGCTCCATCGCCAGCGCCTTTGACGCCGCGATCAGCCCGCCCTTGGAAGCGCTGTAATTCACCTGCCCGCGATTGCCCATCACGCCCGAGACAGAGGCGATGGCGAGGATGCGCCCGCCATCACGGCGGCGGATCATCGGCATGGTGAGCGGGTGGAGCACATTGTAAAAACCATCGAGATTGGTGCGCAGCACGTCGTCCCAGCCTGCGTCATCGATCGCGGGAAAGGCGTTGTCGCGCGTCACGCCCGCGCTGAGCACCACGCCCCAATAGGCGCCGTGCTGCTTTACATGCGCCTCAAGCGCATTGCGCGCCGCTTCGCGATCGCGCACGTCAAAGCCAAGCACGTGGGCTTGCCCGCCGCCATCGTCGATGGCTTGCGCGGTTGCCTCCGCGCCCGCGCGATCGCCGCCGAAATGCACGGTGACGGGATGGCCCGCCGCGCCGAGCCGCAGCGCGATGCCCCGGCCGATGCCCTTGCTCGCGCCAGTAACAAGCACCGGCAGTTTGGAATTATCGCGTGCGCTCATGCCAATTGGGCTTTCAGGAAAGCGTCCGGATCGTGCGGCCGATACGCGTTGACGATGGCGGCAGCGATCACCGCCCCGCTTGCATCAAGGATGCGGCAGTCAAACGAGACCATCTCATCCTCGGGATTTTTCAGCAGCGAGCGCACCTCGGTGACGAGCCGCTCACCTTCAGCGAAATAAGCGCGCGCGGCTTTGTAGCTGCGGCAGCCAAGCAGGAAGCCGATCGTCGGCTCCAGCCCGCGATCGACGCGCCGCCAGCCATCGAAAGCATTGATGGTCTGCGCCATCAATTCAAACCCCACATAAGCGGGCACGCCATGGCCGGGGGTGAAAAAGATATGATCGGCGCGGATCGTGGTTTCGCTGCGCGCGATCTCGCCCTCGGCGCTGAGCATCGCATCGATCAGCAGCATCGGCCCGCGATGCGGCGTGCAGGCTTCGGCCGGGCGGCTCATGACGCGGCCAGCAGCAGCGCGGCGTTGTTGCCGCCGAACGCGTAGGACGCGCTCAGAACATGCTTCAGCTTCATCGCTTCGCCGGGCGCAGCGAGCCGAATGCGCGGCAGCGCCGGATCGCGTTCGCCATCCCACAGATGCGGCGGCGCAAGGCCCCGCTCCATCGCCAAGAGGCAAAGCGCGGCCTGCACAGCCCCCGCAGCGCCGAGCGTGTGGCCGGTGAGCGGCTTGGTGGAGGCGCAGGGCGTCTCCAGCCCAAGCAAGCGCGCCACAACGGCGGCCTCCATGGCATCGTTGAGCGGCGTGGCCGTGCCATGCAGATGCGCGAAATCGACATCGCTTGCGGCAAGCCCCGCTTTCGCCAGCGCCGCGCGCATCGCCGCCTCCGCGCCCGCGCCCTCGGGATCGGGCGCGGACATGTGATGGCCATCCGCGCTCTCGCCCCAGCCAGCGAGGCGATGCTGCGCCTCTTCACGCGAGAGAATAAAAAGCCCAGCGCCTTCGCCAAGATTGAGGCCGTCACGATTGGCGCTCATCGGATTGTTCTGCTTGGCCGAGATTGCATCGAGCGCGCTAAAGCCGTTGAGCGTGAGATCGCACAGCGCATCCGCGCCGCCAGAGATCACCACATCGCACAAATCCGCCTGAATCAGCCGCGCCGCCGACGCCATCGCGCGCGCGCCGGAGGTGCAAGCGGTGGAGACCACATAAGCAGCCCCCTCCGCGCCGGAGATTTGCGCCAGAAAGCGCGCGCTATCGCCGAGCTGCTGGCGCTCCAAGGTAAAATGCGGCGGCCAGGCTTCGCCTGCCAAACGCGCGCGCACCGCCTCGCCGCCTTCGCCAATGCCGGAAACGGAGGTGCCAATCACAACGCCCACACGCTCCGCGCCATAACGATCGCGCGCCGCGTCAATCGCCGCCGCCAGCGGCGCGTAAGCATGCGCGATGATGCGGTTGGTGCGGGTTTCATGCTCTGGCCCGGCCAACGCAGCCACGCGACCAACTGGCGTGGTGCGGCCATCAGCCAGCCGCGCCGTATCGCGCAGCAGCGGCGGGGCTGCCGCAAACAAGTTCGCCGCCACGGCGGCCTTATCATCGCCCAGCGCGCAGGTGAGGGAATAATCCTGAATGAAAATCGGCGAAGCGCTCATTCCAGCGCCTGACTATCGATCGTCAGCTCATAATTGAGTTCGGCGTTGCGAATGATGAGGCGGTTCTCGCCATCGGCCTCAATCGTGAGGATGACGCGATCATCCTGGCGCACGATGCGCCCGCGTTCGCCCACCGCATCCAGCACCACCCCGCGCGGCAGCATTTCGCGCACCGCGTCCACCGGCCAAAAGGCGATATAAATATCGGCCATCATGTTCTCAGGCGCGAGATCGGGCGGGGTGAACACCGTACGATCCACGCTGACGCCTTCGCTATTCCAGCGCACCGTCGCCACGCGCGGCCCGCCCGGCACGGTGAGCACGATCTCCGCGATCTCAGGCGAAAGCGAAAGCACCGTTTCCAGCGTGGCCGAGCGCCAGCCATAGCGCGCGCGCAGAATCTGCGAATACGTCACCGCCTCGGGGTAGCCCGGCTCCACCGGCAGGGTGATGGTGACGTCACGCGCGATATTGGCGCGCGGGCCGCCATCGCCCTGCTCGGGCTTGGAGGCGCACGCGGCAAGCGTCAGCGCGCACGCAAGGCTCAGGAGAAGCTTGTGACCCATCGATCAATCGTATCCATCGTGCGCCGGGGCGATTTCACGAACATGTTGCTGCGATCCCAGGCATAGCCCGCCAGCACGGATGTGAGCTGACGCGTCACATCGTTCATTTCTTTGGGCCGCTTGAAGATGATATTCTGCAATGCGCCGCGATACCAAGCATCCACGCATTCGCGGAAAGTGTCGATGCCGACATAGAGCTCTTCAGAAAACTCCTTCTGCCAATCCACGGTTTCGCCCTTGAACTGGCGATCGATCAGATCGGTGGCGAGGTGCGCGGATTTGAAGGCGATGGTGACGCCCGAGGAAAACACCGGATCGAGAAACTCAGCCGCGTTGCCGAGCAGCGCAAAGCTCGGCCCGTAGAGGCGTTTCACGTTGGCTGCGTAACCGATGATGGTGGCCGCGGGGCGATGCTCCACCGCATTCTCAAGCACCTTGGCGTTGAGAGGCACGGCCGCGATCATGTTCCACAGCCGCTCGTGATCATTGGCGCCCGCCTTCTCGATCGCCTCTTGCGGGCCGACGACTCCGATGGAGGAGATGCCGTCCTTCAGCGGGATGATCCAAAGCCAGATGGTGGCGTCTTCGGGATGAATCGAAACAAGGATCTTCTGCCGATCGAAACTCGGCTCGGTGATGTTGTCCTTCACCTGCATGTAGCACGCACGGCGGGAGGGAAAATCCGAAGGCGTTTCCAATTGCAGCAGGCGCGGAAGCACGCGCCCAAAGCCCGAAGCATCAAGCGCAAAGCGCGCTTCCACCAAGCGCTGTTCGCCGGCATCGTTCTTCACGGTGACGCGCACGCCCGCATCGTCGTTTTCAAAGCCGACCACCTCTTCGCCGAAATGAATGTTCGCGCCCTTTTTGGCCGCACCCTTGGCGAGAATGTTATCGAGATCGGCGCGCATCACCTGGAAGGTGGTGGAAGGCCCCGGCGCGCTTTTATCGGGAAAGTAGATCGAGGTGTATTCGCCGTCGCGATAGAAGGCCGCGCCGTTCTTGAGTTGAAACCCATGCGCGACGACATCCTCAAGCAGCCCGGCTTGATCGATATATTCGATCGATTGCGCCAGAAGGCTTTCGCCAATGGAAAAGCGCGGGAAATGCTGGCGCTCCAGCACCTCGACATTATAGCCCTTCTGCGCGAGCAGCGCCGCGGCCACCGCGCCCGCAGGGCCCGCGCCAATGATCACTACGTCAGCCTTGGTTGTGTGCACGCACGCTTCTCCTCGCAGGAATGAATGACCCAGCATACGCCGCCGTGACCCCCGCCGCCACGACAAGCCCGAAACTGGCCACCGGATAGGTTCCGCTGAGGCCCAACAAACCAACCGCCAGGATGGTCGTCAACGCCGCCAGGAAAACCACAAGCTCTTTGGATTGCCCATCGGTTTCCGCCGCTTCAAACAGGAAAACCGAATGGTCGATGCCAGCGCCCATCACCACAAACAGGGCCGCCACCGAGAAAAACGAGATCGGCATGCCCAGCGCCGTCGGCAGCGCAAGGCCCACCAGCGCGCCCGCCGCAGGGGCAACCAGCACCGAAAGCGCGCGCCAGCGGCGATACAGCGCCAGCACAAGCATAGCGCAGGCGCCAAACACCGCGACCACCGCCCAGACGGCAAGCTCGCGGAAGGATTTGAGCGCTTGACTATAGCGCGCGGCAGGATCGACCAGGATGGCCCCTTCACCCGCCTCGGCCTGCGCCGCCGCCACAGGCCCAAGCGGCGCGGCCAGATAGGCGCGTCCATCGGCCTGCCCTTCAAGGGCGGCCAGCATGGGCGGCAGCGCCGGCGCGGTTGATTCATCCGCCTGCGGGGTGAGCCCTAATTGCTCAAGGCGCTCGGCAAGGTAGGGCGCGTAGAGCTGCGTGCGCAGCAGGTCCGCATTTTCAGTTCGGCGGGCGGCGGAAGGATCAAACCGGCTCACCGCCAGCGCATCACGCGCCGCCTCCGCCGGCCAAGCCGCCAGCGCCGCTTCTTCACGCGTGCGCGCTTCATCGGCCGTCGCGCCATGCGAAAGCAGAAACACCGGCGATGCGGCAAAGCCCAGCGCTTCGCGCACGCGCGTTTCTTCCGCCGAAAGCTCAGCCGAGCGCGGCTGGAACGTGCGCACGTCATCGCGCACGCTAAAGCGCATAACCCCCGCCGCGATGATCGCAACGCCAATCAGCGCGCCCGCCGCGATGGCTTTGCGGCTTGGCTGGAACGACACAAACGGCCGCTCAAGCTTTGCCCACCAGGCGCTGTGCTTCTCTGCGAATCGCGGGCGCGCATCCATCATCGGCAAGATGGTGATGGTGAACCACCAGGCCGTGAGCACGCCCGCGACGGAAAACACCGCCACCTGCTGAAAAATCGGCACGCCAAACAGCCCAAGCCCGGCAAAGCCAAGCGAGGTGCTGAGCGCGCACACCGCAAGCGGGCGCGCCACGTTCTTCACGCGCTCGGCGGGCGCGGCCCATCCCGTTTGCGGCCCGGTGGCGAGATAGTGCAGCGCATAGTCGGAGGTGATGCCGATCAACGCCGAACCGAACACGAACACCAGCACGTGCACGCTCTCAAACACAAGCAGCGTCGCCGCCAGCGAGCCCGCAAGGCTGGCCAGCGTGGAGAGCAACGTCACCAGCATCGCTTGCGGGCGGCGGAAGCAGGCAAACAACAGCGCAAAGATCGCGATCGACGAAAACCCGCCGATCAGCGCGATCTCCGCCCGCGCTTGGCGCGCGCCCGCTTCGGCGTAGAACACCGCGCCCGCGCGCGCCGCTTGCAAATCCGGCCAGCGCGCGCGCCATTCATCATAAGCCGCGCGCACCGCATCCTGCACGTCAATGCGGAAGGGCGAGACGTTGAGCGCGCCGGTCGCCAACAGCGCATCGCCCGCAGGCGCGCCCGCTTGCGGCGAGAGGCATTGCGCCAATTGCAGCGTGAGCAAGAACGGATCGCGCGCCAGCAGATCGCCTGTCACCATCGAGGCCGGCGCGTAGAGCAGCGCATCAGCCCGCGCGCGCACGGCGGCGGCGTCAAACTGAGCCGGATCGGTTTCGCAGATCAGCTCATTGCGGTTCGCATAAACCCAGCGCGCCATCGCCTCGCCGGCTTCGGCGTCAGCTGCAAAGAAGCCTGTCGCCGCCAACGCATTTTGCAGATCCGCGCGCGCCTCGCTGACGCGGGCGAAATCCTCGCCTGCGATCAGCACGGTGACGCGGCTCGCCGCCATGCGCCCCGCATCACCTACCGCCGCGCGCACCAAGGGCTCAAGCGCGTTTTGCGGCAGGAGGTTTTGGATATCGGTATCGAAGGCGCGCCCGCCCTGGGCGCGCACGCCGATGATCACGCACGCCAGCGCGATCCATACAGCGCACAGAATGGCCCCCCAATGGCGCATGCGCGTTTAGCTTCCGGCCGGGCTCAAGGCGATTTCCATCCAATCGCCATTGGCCTGGCGCACCTCAACATGCGCCACGCGCTCGCAGCCGCCGGCCTCGATATAGGAAAGAAAACGCGCCGCCGTTTCCGATTTTGGCGTCAGCCGCACGCGCCAGCCGGACGGGCCGCGCGTCGGCGCGATATTGTAATGGTTGGCGAGCGAAGCAAGATCGCCGGAAAGCAATTGCAGCAGCCCGGCGCTGGCCAGGAACGCATCGCCCTGCCCGCCCAAGCGCTGAGGCGCCCCGCCCTCGATCGATTGGGTGATGCCGGAAGCGGTGATCTGCGTGCGGATATCAAGCGGGCTGGTCACGCGCCAATCCACGCTGCCTTGCGCGACGATCGCTTGCCCACGCGAAACGAGCGGCGCGCGCACGCCGCTCAAATGCCGCGTCTGCGTGAACGCAAACGCGCCAAACTCAGGCTCAAGCGCCAGCGGATCGGCGCACTGGGCGTAAGCCGCGCCGGAAAAGCTCAGGATGCAGGCGGCAAGAAGGGCGCGAGCTTGTCGAGCAAGATTTGCGGCGCCTGCCATTGCATTTCGTTGCTTTCGATATGCAGCGCCACCTGCGAGGATTGCGCACGCATCATACGCTTGCCGCTGGCCACATCCTCGATCGTATAGGCGATGCGTAAAATGCTTTCCCATTCCACAATCCCCGCAATGATCCGCACGGGCGTGTTAAGCCGCATCGGGCGCGCATAGCGCATTCGGTAATCGATAAACGGCCACACATAGCCGCTGGACGCCATTTCGCCGTAGCCGTAGCCGATCTTCTCCATCAGCGCGCAGCGGCCCAATTCGAGAAACCGCGGATAGTGGCCGTGCCAAACGATGTTGAGCGGATCGAGATCATAAAATTGCGGCGTTGCTTCGGCGAACGCCTTCACGATCGCCTTCATTTAGCCGCCCTCCGCCTCGCTTGGCCATTCGACCGCCCATTCGCGGCGGGCGATGGCGGCTGTAAGATCAGTGAGGCGTTTATCGAGCGGGGCGTCCTCTTCGATCAGCGGCGCCTGCTCCATCAGCGCAGCGATCGCCGGCGGGATCATATCCGCGCTCAACTCGTTTTGCCGCAAGCGCAGCTTGAGCCCCTGCGCGCAGGCGATCACGTGCGCGGCGGCGACCTGCTCGGTCAATTCCAGCACGCGGATGCAATCGCGCGCCGCGATCGTGCCCATCGAAACTTTATCTTGATTGTGGCACTCGGTAGAGCGCGAAAACACGCTCGCCGGCATGGTGTTTTTCAGCGCCTCGGCGGTCCAGGCCGACACTGCGATCTGCACGGCTTTCAGCCCATGATTGATCGGCGCCCGCGCCCCGCTTGCGCCCGAAAGGTTCGAGGGCAAGCCATTGTTGAACCGCGTATCCACCAGCAGCGCCAATTGGCGATCCATCAGATCGGCCAGATTGGCGACAAGGTTCTTCAAACTATCCATCGCGAACGCGATGTGCCCGCCGTAGAAATGCCCGCCGTGCAGCACGTCGCCGGTTTCGGGATCGAACAAGGGATTGTCGTTGGCGCTGTTGATCTCGGTCTCGATCATCGTGCGCAACGGCGTCAGCATATCCTCGAGCACGCCGACAACGTGCGGCGCGCAGCGGATGGAATAGCGATCCTGCAGGCGCGTGGGCGCGTGCAGCTTTTCAAACAAGGCAAGATCGGCGGCGATACGCGCCGCCACGCGCCCCTGCCCGGCATGCGGCTTGGCTTGCGAGAGGCGCGGGTCGAAATGTTTGGGATTGCCCAAAAGCGACATGCCGGCCATCGCCGTGAGCCGCGTGACGAGCCGCGACAGCCCCTCGGCGCGCACATAGGCAAGCGCGGCGAGCCCCGTCATCACCGCCGTGCCGTTCATCACGGCGAGCGCCTCTTTCGGGCGCAGCGTGATGGGCTTGAGGCCCGCTTCGGCAAAGGCGGCCATCGCCGTCATCTTGCGCCCGCCGAACAAAACCTCGCGTTCGCCCGCCAGCGCGCCGGCGATATAGGACAGCGGCGTCAAATCCCCGGGCGCCGACGCTGCCCTCAGCCGGGATCAACGGCAGGATGTCTTGCCGGATCATCTCGTTCAGCAACGTGACAAGCTCAGGCGAAACACCCGACCAGCCGCGCAGCAGCGCCGCCAGCCGCACCGCCATCACCGCGCGGGTTTCCACCGGCGTCAAAAAACGCCCCATGCCGCAGCCATGGAAGCGCGAAAGGTGCAGCGGCAGCTCGGCCACCAGCTCCGGCGGCACCCCGCGCGTCACGCTATCGCCGTATCCGGTGGTGACGCCGTAAATCACCCCATCGCGCGCCAGCAGATTCTGCACGTGCGCGGCCGAGCGCGCCACGCGCGCCAGCGCCGCCGCGCTCAGCGTCGGCGCGGCCTCGCCATGGGCCAAACGCCAAACCGCCGCCACGCCCAAATCGCCGGCGCCAAGATCAATGTTTTCCGTCACGCGCACGCGCCCCGCCGTCCCCAATGGCGGCCCAGTAATCATAGAAATTGAACCATTGGTAGGGCGCCTTCTGCAGCAGCCCCTCCAGCGTTTGCGCATAGCGGCCAACGAGGGCCGATAGGGCGGCGTCGCGCTCTTTTCGAGGCGCCGCCTCCCCGTCAGAGAGCAACGCCACATCCGCCTGATACCGCCCCTCGCATCGCGCGCAAAACAGCGTGTAGACCGGGCAGCGCAGCGCCGCCGCGAGCACGAACGGCCCCTGCGGAAACGCAGCCGGCGCGCCCAGGAAATTGGCCATGATGGCCCGGCCGCGGCCGCCATCGACGGGCAAGCGGTCGCCCATCATCACCACCCACTCCCCGCGCTCGATCGCCTGGGAGATCACCATCGCCGCGGCCACGTCGAACTCCGCCGCCTGAATCAGCTTCACTTGGCTTTTCGGCGCAAAGCGCTGGATCAGCTTGTTGTAGCCCGCCGCGTGCGGGGAGTGGATCACGACCGAGATTGGCCGATCCTGATAGCGGGAGGCGATGGCGCGGACGATATCGGTGGCGCCGACATGCGCCGAAAGTATCAGCGTCCCGCGCCGGTCCGCGCGCATGGCGTCAAACGCGCCGCCGTCGATCGCATCCACGTGCACCCGGTCCACATGGCCGATCCAGGCGCCGAACCGATCCACCAGGGATTCGCCGAACGCAAAGAAATGCCGAAACGCATGCCAAAGCCCCGGCCGGCCCGTCCGCCCGCTAAACGCCCACATGCGGCGCAGATAGTCGATCGAGGCGCGCCGCTGGCGCGCCCCGGTGATGAAGAAATAGAAGATCGCCGGCGCCATCGCCGCGATGCAGAAGCCGCGACCAAAAACCCGGTAAAAGAAGCCAAGCAGCGCCGGGCCCCACGCCGCGCCGCGCTCGCGCAGGCCCGCCCAATTCGCCGCCGGCCTTTGATCATCAGCTGACGGAGCGCGGGCGCGCTTCGCCAGGGGGGCTGATCGAGGGTCATCCCCCGGCTATAAGCCCCCGCCGCGCGCGCGGGCAAGCAATGTCACCCGCAGGCGCCGCCGTCACACTCGTTCAGAAGGGCGGTAAATATTTGCCGCAAAGAGGCGACATAGGCCTCGTGGTCGGCATTGGGGTTTTTCACCACGCGCGAGGTCCAGCCCTCGATCAGCAGCGTGATCATATCCATCCGCGCTTCCATGAGTTCATCTTCGCCATAGCCGCGGCGCTCCAGCATCTCCCGAAGCCAGCCGCGGCCAATTTCTTCAGCGCTGCGCACGATTTCGGCCACGCTCGGATTTCGCGCCGCTTCAGCCAATATCTCCAGCGACAAAGCCGCACGGATCGGGTCGCGCACATGCTCTATCTTATAGCGCGCGACTTGGATCAGCTCCTCCACCCCGTCCCCGCCTTGGCGCAGGATATCGCGCAGCTTGCTCGCCTCCTCCATGTCGCGCTCGACGATGGCGGCGATGATCGCTTCTTTATTGGCGAAGTAGCGGTAAATCTGACCGACGCTCATCGAAGCCTCGGAGGCGATATCGGCCATCGACGCGCCATGAAAACCGGAACGCCCAAAACACTGGATCGCCGCGTCCAGAACCTGGGCGCGGCGCAAGTCGGCCCTGCTCAATTCGGTATCAACGGCGTCCACACTCATAAAAATTGAATCAATCTCGAAAAATTCATTCCAGCCGCCCTTGACTTGGCGCAATTCGCGCATCATGTCCAGCCACGCGAGAGTGAATATTCATTCTCATGCGTTATGTATTGTTTTTATGGCCCTTCTTAAAGGGCGGTTAATTTTCGCGGGGAAGCGTTATGAGCGTACGGAGTGCAGGCCTTTCCGGTCTGGCGCTGGCGATGGCCCTGGGCCTTGCCGGCTGCAACGGCTCGAACGCGCAAGGCGGCCCCCGCCCGCGCCGGAAGTCGGCGTTGTGGAAATCGCGGCCGAAGCGCACGAGGTGACCATTCAACTCTCGGGGCGCGTGAGCGCCTTCGAGGTTTCAGAGGTTCGCCCCCAGATTGGCGGCATCGTGCGCGCGCGCCTCTATCAAGAGGGCGCGACGGTGCGGGCCGGCCAACCGCTCTATGAAATTGACCCCGGCCCAGCGGCGGCCGACCTTGCCGGCGCTCAGGCGAGCGCCGCATCGGCGACGGCGCGCCTTGAGCGCTATGAGCGCCTGCTGGCGATCAACGCCGTCAGCCAGCAAGAATATGACGACGCCCGCGCCGCGGCCGCGGCCGCCAGCTCTGCACTGCAAAACGCCCGCATCGCTGTCGGCTACACCCGCGTCACCGCCCCGATCAGCGGCGTGATCGGCGCTTCATCCGTCACGCCCGGCGCGTTGGCGACGCCGAACCAAGCCGAGCCGTTCGCCGTCATTCAGCGGCTTGACCGCGTTTACGTGGACATGAGCCAATCCAGCGGCGATCTGCTGCGTCTGCGCAACGCGCTGGCGCAAAGCGGCGTGCGCACGGACCGGGTGGCCGTGCGGCTGACCCTGGAGGACGGCAGCACCTACCCCGTCGAGGGCGTGCTGCAATTTTCTGATGTGACCATCAATCAGAACACCGGCACGGTGCGCCTGCGCGCCGTGTTTGAGAATCCCAACCGCGCGCTTCTGCCCGGCATGTTCGTGACGGCCGTGGTGTCCCAAGGGGTGGATCCCGACGCGATCCTCGCCCCGCAGCGCGCTGTCTCGCGCAATCCGCGCGGGCAAGCGGTGGCGCTCGTGCTCAATCAGGAGAACGTGGTGGAAGAGCGCGTGCTCGAAACCACCGCGACCTCGGGCGATCGCTGGGTTGTCGCCTCGGGGCTGAACCCAGGCGATCGCGTGATCGTCGAAGGCGCGCAGCGCGTGCGCCCCGGCGCGCAGGCGGTCGCCGCCGAACCGACGCAACCACCCCAACAACAAGGCGCGCTCGAAACGCTCCGCGGCCGGCAAGGCTAAACGCACATGGCACGTTTTTTCATTGAGCGCCCCATCTTCGCGTGGGTCGTTGCGATCGTGATCGCGCTCGCGGGCGCGATGTCGATCTTCCAGCTGCCGGTTTCGCAATATCCCGAAATTGCGCCCCCGAGCGTGTCGATCAACGCTGTCTATCCCGGCGCCTCCGCGCAAACGGTGGAAGACACGGTCACGCAGGTGATCGAGCGGCAGATGCAAGGCATCGACAACCTGCGCTATATGAGCGCTTCCAGCGATGCGTCCGGCTCCGCCTCGATCACGCTCACATTCGAGCAAGGCACTGACCCGGACATCGCCCAGGTTCAGGTGCAAAACAAAGTTCAGAACGCGCTGCCGCAGCTGCCGCAAGTGGTGCAGCAGCAAGGCGTGACGGTGACGAAGTCAGCCAGTTCATTCCTGATGATCGTCGGCATGATCGCCACCGCGCCCGACGTCACCTCCACCGATCTCTCCGATTTTGGCGCCTCGGTGCTGCAAGATCGGCTCAGCCGCGTCGAAGGCGTTGGGCAAGTGCAATTGTTTGGCGCATCTTACGCGATGCGCATCTGGCTTGATGCGGGCCGCCTTGAAGCCTTCGGCCTGACGCCCGGCGATATCGCCGGCGCGATTGCGCTCAAAACGCCGAAGTCTCCGCCGGCCAGATCGGCGGCTTGCCGAGCGTGGAGGGCCAACAGCTCAACGCAACAGTCTCCGCGCAATCATTGCTGCAGACGCCCGAGCAATTCCGCGACATCCTGCTCCGCACGCTGCCTGATGGCTCGGCATTGCGGCTTGGCGATGTCGCGCGTGTCGAACTCGGCGCGGAGAATTACGGCTTTGACAGCCGTTTTAATGGCGGGCCATCTTCAGGCATCGCCATCCAGCTCGCATCCGGCGCAAACGCGGTGGACACCGCCGCGCGCGTGCGCGCCACCATAGCCGAGCTCGAGCCGACCTTCCCGGCCGGCGTCGAAGTCAATTTCCCGTATGACACAACGCCCTTCGTGAAAAAGTCGATCGAAGAGGTGGTGAAAACGTTGGCCGAAGCGGTCGTGCTCGTTTTCCTCGTCATGTTCCTGTTCCTGCAGAGCTGGCGTGCAACGATCATCCCAACGATCACCGTGCCCATCGTTCTGCTTGGCACGTTCGGCGTGCTGTCGGCGTTCGGCTTCTCCATCAACACGCTCACCATGTTCGCCATGGTGCTGGCCATCGGCCTTCTGGTCGATGACGCCATCGTCGTGGTCGAAAACGTCGAGCGCGTGATGCGCGAAGAAGGGCTATCGCCCAAGGAAGCCACCAAGAAGTCGATGGACCAGATCACCGGCGCGCTGATCGGCATCGGGCTTGTGCTTTCGGCGGTGTTCATCCCGATGGCGTTCTTCCCTGGCTCAACCGGGGTGATCTACCGGCAATTTTCCATCACTATCGTCTCGGCGATGGCGCTTTCGGTGTTGATGGCGCTGACATTGATCCCGGCGCTCACCTCCACCTTGCTGCGGCATGAGCCGCCGCGCCGCGAAGGTTCGCGCATCGGCGGGCTGTTCAGCCGCTTCAACACCGGGCTTGAGTGGCTCTCGAGCAAATATCAAGGCATCCTTGGCCGCTCGCTGGCGCCGAAAGCCGGCGCGCGCGTGCTTGGCATTTACGCCGTGCTGCTCGTGGCGCTTGGGCTTTTGTTCGCGCGCCTGCCTTCGTCTTTCTTCCCCGAAGAAGACCAAGGCTTCTTCATCACCATCGTGCAATTGCCTTCCGGCGCCTCGATGGAGCGCACCTCCGCCGTGCTGCGGCAGATGGAAGGCTATCTGCTCAACGAAGAACCTGGCGTTCGCTCCACCTTCGCGGTCGCGGGGTTCAGCTTCGCCGGCGCAGGCCAGAACCAAGGCCTCATGTTTGTGCAGCTCAAGGATTGGAGCGAGCGCGGCCAGCGCGACCACGCGGCGGCGATTGTCGGGCGCACGTTCGGCTTCGCGAGCCAAATCCGCGACGCCATGGTGTTTCCGATTCTGCCGCCGGCGGTGGCCGAACTCGGCATCTCCGCGGGCTTCGACATGCAGCTTGTGAATGTCGGCAATCTCTCGCGTGAGGATTTCCTGCAAACGCGCAACATGCTGCTTGGCGTGGCCGCGCAGGATCCGCAATTGATGCAGGTGCGCCCCAACGGCATGGAAGATAACGCCCAACTGCATCTTGATATCGATCAGCACGCCGCCGCCGCGCTTGGCGTGGCCGTGCCTGACATCAACAGCACCCTCGCCGGCGCCTGGGGCGGCATGTATGTCAACGATTTCGTTGATCGCGGCCGCATCAAGCGCGTGATGATGCAGGGCGATGCGCCCTTCCGCATGACGCCTGAAGATCTCGGCAAATGGCATGTGCGCAATTCCAGCGGCGGCATGGTGCCGCTCACCGCCTTCACGCAGGCGGATTGGATTTCCGCCTCCCCGCGGCTTGAGCGCTTCAACGGCTCGGCTTCGTTCAATATCCAAGGCCAAGGCGCGCCGAACGTGAGTTCGGGCGTGGCGATGGAGCGGATGGAGGCGGCCGTGCGGCAATTGCCGCCAGGCGTCGGCATCGACTGGACCGGCATGTCCTATGAAGAGCGCGCATCGGGCGCGCAGGCGCCGCTGCTTTACGCACTCTCGCTGCTGGTCGTGTTTCTTTGCTTGGCCGCGCTCTATGAAAGCTGGACGATCCCGCTTGCGGTGCTCGTCGTCGTGCCGCTTGGGCTTTTGGGCGCGGCGGTGGCCGCGAACCTGCGCGGGCTTTCCAATGACGTCTATTTCCAGGTCGGCCTGCTCACCACCATGGGGCTTGCGGCGAAGAACTCGATCCTGATCGTCGAATTTGCGCGCCATTTGGCGGAGCAAGGCAAGGATTGGGCGCAGGCGGCGATGGAGGCGGCGCGCATCCGCATGCGGCCGATCCTGATGACGTCCTTCGCCTTCACCTTCGGCGTGTTGCCCATGGCCATCGCCAGCGGCGCAGGCTCGGGCGCGCAAAACGCGATCGGCGTCGGCGTGATCGGCGGCATGATGGCCGCCACCATTCTCGTGCCGTTGCTCACACCCTTCTTCTTCGTCGGTATCAACAAGCTGGTCGAGCGCGATTGGTTCAAGCGCAAGCCCGCCGCAGCCGAACATCCCGGAGCCGCAGAATGATGCGTCGCGTCCTTGTTTCCTTCAGCGCGGCCCTCGCCTTGAGCGCCTGCGCGGTGCTTGAGCCGGGCTATGACCGCCCGGCCCTGCCCACGCCGGATGCCTGGCCCGATAGCGCCGCCGCGACAGAAACCGCGGCGGAAGCGGCCATGCCCGAATGGCGCGCCTTCTTCGCCGATGAAAAACTTTCGTCGCTGATTGAGATCGCGCTTGAGAACAACCGCGACCTCCGCGTGGCCGCGCTCAATATCGAGCGCGCGCGTTCGCAATATCGCATCCAGCGCGCGCAATCGGTTCCTGGCGTCTCCGCCGTGGGCCAGGGCGACATTTCCGGCGTGGAGCCCGGCGGCCAAGGCGGCGACATTGTCGATCGCCAATACAGCGCAGGGCTCGGCATCACCAATTTCGAGCTTGATCTGTTCGGCCGCGTGCGCGGGCTCAACCGCGCGGCGCTGCAGCGCTATTTCGCCACCGCCGACGCGCGCGACAGCGTGCAGATCTCCCTGATCGCCGAGGTGGCGAACGCCTACCTCACCTATGCCGGCGATCTCGAATTGCTGCGTCTGGCGCAAGATACCTATCAGAGCCAGGATCAATCTCTCAGCCTCACCCAGCAGCGCTTCGACGCTGGTGCGGCCTCGGCGCTCGATCTCAACCGCGCGCGCACCACGGTGGAAACCGCGCGCGCCGATTTCGCCCGCTACACCGCCCAGGTGGCGCGCGATGAAAATGCGCTCGCCCTGCTGCTTGGCGCGCCCGTGCCGCAAGAACTGCGCCCCACCTCCATCGCCGATGTCCGCTTTGGCGTTGAAGAATTGCCGGCGGGCCTACCCTCCGACGTGCTGCTCAACCGCCCCGACATTCGCGGCGCCGAGCACAGCTTGCGCGCCGCCAACGCCAATATCGGCGCTGCACGCGCGGCGTTTTTCCCGCGCATCACGCTGACGGGCTTTGCCGGCGAAGCGGACCCGCAGTTTGAGAACCTGTTCACGGGCGTGTCCAACCAGATCTGGACGTTCACGCCGCAAGTGAGCATCCCGATCTTCCAAGGCGGGGCGCTGCTCTCGCAATTGGGCGTCGCCAACACCGATCGCGAGATCGCCGTGGCGCAATATGAACGCGCTATCCAAGTCGCGTTCCGCGAAGTGGCCGATGCGCTCGCCACCCGCGCCGCGATTGGCGAGGAATTGGCCGCGCGCCAGCGCCTGGCTGATGCTTCAAGCGAAAGCTTCACGCTCTCCGAAGCACGCTACCGCGAAGGCGTCGACAATTATCTCAGCCTGCTTGACGCGCAGCGCAGCAATTACGGCGCGCAGCAAAGCCTGGTGGCCGCGCGCGTGGCGCGGGCGACGAATTTCGTCACGCTGTATAAAACCCTGGGCGGCGGCGAACGCTGAGCGACGCCGCCTAAGGTTTGCGCAACAACGCCTCGAAGCGCTCAAACGCCACGCTCGCCGCGCGCTCGACGCCGATCTCGGGCGCGACGAATTTGTCGAGCTTGCCTTCGATCGCCAGCGTGGCCATGCCGTGCGCGAGCGACCAGGCGGTGAGCAGCAGCGTGCGGCCCTCCTCCTCCTCCGGCCCGTCCGCCGTCAGGGCGTCAATCACCTCGCTCAAAACCGAAAACGCATCCTGCGCGCAGGCGCCGGCTTGCGCATGCTTTTCAGCGTCAACCCATTCGGATCTGAACATCAGTTTGAAGTGCGCCGGCTGGCTCATGGCGAAAGCGAGATAGGCTTTGCCGAGCGCCGTCAGGCGCTGGTGCGGGTCGCTGATCCCAATACCTGCCGCGAGCAGCTCCTCGCGCAATTGCGCAAAAAGCCCTCGGCCACGATGGCGGCCATGATCGCCTCGCGATCGGCGAAATAATGATAGGGCGCTTGATGGCTCACACCCGCCCTGCGCGCGACCTCGCGCATGGAGAACGCCTCGAGCCCCGCGCTGTCGATCAGGGCGAGGCTGGCGTCGAGCACGCGGCGGCGCAAATCCACGTTCGGTTTCAAGATAATATCCTTTATTCCTTGACAGTGTCAGGTCTTTGCCAGACAGTGTCAAGCCACAGGCGCGCTCAAGCCGCGCTTGTGATGACTGAATAATTGTAATATTGTTCACTTCCATAAAGGAAGCCCCGTGCAGAAAGCGCCCGCCAAGACCCTCTGGATCGCTGCGGCGCTGGCGGCGCTGCTTGCCGCGTGCGGCGGCGGCAATGGCGCCGAGCAAGCTGAGCCAGACGCCCCCTTGGTGGCCGTGGTGGAAGCCCAGCCCGCCGCCGCAGCGGGCGCGGTGCGGGCCAGCGGCCTCATCGGCTTCCGCAGAGAGCCGCAATTGGCGTTCAATGCGCCGGGCGTCATTTCTTCCATCTCCGTGGATTCCGGCGACGTGGTGCGCCGCGGCCAGCGCCTGGCGGTGCTGCGCCGCACCTCGGGCGGCGCCAATCCCAACGAAGCGGCCCTCGCCCGCGCCAATGCCGAACGGGATCTGGCGCGCACGCAAGATCTTTACGAGCGCGGCTTTGTTTCCGAAGCGCGCCTCGAAGCGGCCCGGCTCGCGGTGGAGCGCGCCAGCGATGTCTCGGTGCTGACGGCCCCCGCCGATGGGATCATCCTGCGCCGCGCGGCGGAGCCGGCGCAAACCATCGCCGCCGGCGCGCCCATTCTTGTGCTGGGCGAGGCAGGCTCGGGCCTGGTGGCGCGGGCGCCGATCTCATCAGCGGAAGCCGCCCGCGTGCGCATCGGCGACGCCGCCCGCGTGCGCGTGCCCGCACTTGCCGCCGATGCGTTTGCGGCGCGCGTCTCGCGCGTGAGCGCGCAGAGCGATGCGATGACGGGCGCGTTCGAGGTCGAGATCGAAATTGCATCAGCGCCAACCCTGCGCAGCGGCATGGTGGCGGAAGTCGATATCGCCGCCGAGGCGCCGGCCAACCTTTCCAGCGCGCTCATCGTGCCGACTTTGGCGCTGATGGATGCGCGCGCTGATCAAGGCGTGGTGTTTGTGGTGGACGCGCAAAACATCGCCCGCCGCCGCGCCGTGCGCACCGCGGGCGTGAGCCAAGCCGGGGTGCTGGTGCTGGAAGGGCTGGCGCCCGGCGACCGCGTGATCTCCGCCGGCGCCGCCTATGTGCGCGACGGCGAAACCGTCCGCATCGCGGCCGGCGCCTAAATGCAGGCCATCACCCGCTTCTTCGTCGACCGCTGGCAGTTCACGGCGGTGCTGTTCACGCTGCTGATCGCGCTGGGGATCGGCGCCATCTTCTCGATTCCAAAATCGGAAGATCCGGTGACGGAGTTTCCGGGCGTCTCTATCGCCGTGGTGCTGCCCGGCGCTGACGCGGAACAGATGGAGCGCCTTGTCGCCATCCCGATCGAAAACGCGCTCAACGAAATCGATAATGTGCAGGAAATCCGCTCATCCTCCCGCGCCGGGCTTGCAGTGATCGCGATTGAGTTCGAGTGGGGTGAGGACGCAGAGGAAAAATACGGCGAGGTGGTGCGCGAGGTGAACGCCGAACGCCCGCGCCTTCCATCGGGCATTGTTGATATCCGCATGCGCCGCTTCAATCCCGCCGAAGCCGCGGTGATGCAAATGGCGCTGACGAGCCCGGATGCTTCATTGCGCCAATTGGAAGCCTACGCCAAAGCGCTGCGCGATGCGCTTGAACGCGCGCCGGGCGTGCAGCAAGCCGATATTTGGGGCGCCCCCCTGCCGAGGTGCGCATCGCCGCCGATCTTGATCGGCTCGCCGCCTATCGCCTGCCCATCACCAGCGTCGCCGAAGCGGTGCAGCGCCAGGGGCAGGATGCGCCGATCGGCGCTGTGGAGGCCGGCGGCCGGCGCTTCAATGTGCAGGGCTCGGGCGCGTTCGCCAGCCTGGACGACATTCGCGCCACGCCCTTGCGCGCAAGCGAAGGCTCGCTGGTGCGGGTTGGCGATGTCGCGGAGATCGCCTGGGCCAATGACGAGCGCACGCACATCACCCGCTTCAACGGCGAGCGTGCGCTGTTTGTGAGCGTGCAGGCCCGGCTCGGCCAGAACGTGTTCAGCGTGATCGAGAATGCAAGCCGCCAGATTGACAATTTTGAGCGCTCGCTGCCCGCCAACATCACGCTGCACCGTGCGTTCGATCAATCCGAAACCGTGAGCCATCGCCTCGGCACGCTGGGGCGCGATTTCACCATCGCGATTTTCCTGGTTCTGCTCACGCTTTTGCCGCTGGGCTTCCGCGCCTCTGTTGTGGTGATGGTGTCGATCCCGCTTTCGCTGGCGATTGGCGTGGTGGCGCTGCATGCGCTTGGCTACACGCTCAATCAGCTCTCGATTGCAGGCTTTGTGCTGGCGCTAGGGCTGTTGGTGGACGATTCCATCGTCGTCACCGAAAACATCGCGCGCCATCTACGCAATGGCCTCAAGCCGCGCGATGCGGCCATCGCCGGCGTGAGCGAGATCAATGTCGCCGTGATCGGCTGCACCGCGACGCTGCTGCTGGCCTTCTTGCCGATCATGGCGCTGCCCGAGGGCGCGGGCGCGTTTATCCGCTCCCTGCCCGTCGCCGTTGTCGCCACCATCACCGCTTCGCTTGTGGTCGCGCTGACAATCATTCCGTTTTTGGCGAGCCGCCTGCTGCCGCGCGACAGCGCGGGCAAATCCAACGCCGCGCTCGACGCCACCATGGGCGCCATCCACAGTGTCTACCGGCCCGCTTTGCACTATGCGCTCGCCCATCCGCGCAAAACCGTGCTGATCGGGCTTGCGGCTTTCTTTCTTTCGCTGGGGCTTATTCCAAAACTTGGCTTTTCGCTGTTTCCTGAAAACGACAGCCCCTATTTCGTGATCGATATTGAAACGCCGCAGGGCGCTTCCGTCACTGAAACCGATCGCGCGGTTGCTTTCGCGGATTCCGTGCTCGCCGAATATGAAGATATAGAATGGCGCTTCGCCAATGCCGGGCGCGGCAATCCGCAAATCTATTATAACGAAATTCCGCCTGAGCAGATTTCCAATGTCGGCCAAATCTACGGCCGCTTTCATCATTGGAACCGCACAGAAGGCGCCCATATCGTCGCCGCCATCCGCGAGCGGCTCAATGCATATCCCGGCGCGCGCATCAATTTCCGGCGTTTCTCCAACGGCCCGCCCATCGCCGCGCCCGATCGAGGTGCGGATCAGCGGGCCCGATCTTGCCGCCATTGGCGAGATCGCCGAAGAAGCAACGCGCATCCTGCGGGCCACGCCCGGCACGCGCGACATCGCCAATCCCGCAGCCGAGCGGCTGATCGATCTCGAACTCAATATCGACACCGGCGAAACCGCCTTGCGCGGCGTGCCGGCCGGCGCGGTGGATTCAGCGCTGCGCATTGCGGTGGCGGGGCAAACCGTGGCGCAATTCCGCGATCCTGCCGGCGATTCCTATCCGGTGGTGCTGCGCGCGCCGCGCGATGAAGCGATGCCGCTGGAAGCGCTGGAGCGGCTATATGTTTGGAACGGCCAAGGCGGCGCGCTGCCGCTTTCGGAAATCGCCAGCCCGACGCTGGAGAGCGGCCCAGCCTCCATCAACCGCCTGCACCGCCAGCGCACGGTGACTGTCACCGCTTACACCCAGCCGGGCTATCTCATCAGCAACGTGACCGAGGACGCCGCCTCCCGGCTGCAAGCGCTGCGCTTGCCGCCAGGCTATGAGCTTGCCTATGGCGGCCAGGCCGAAGCTTCCGAGCGCAGCTTCGGCGGCATGGGGCCGGCGATTTTGATCGCGCTGTTTGGCGTGCTGGCGGTGTTGCTGCTTGAGTTCCGCACTTTCGCCGTCACTGCTGTTGTGGCGTTCGTGATCCCGTTTGGGATCATGGGCGGGCTGATCGCGCTTTGGATCGGCGGTGAATCGCTTTCGTTCACGGCAGTGATCGGGTTCGTGGCGCTGATCGGGATCGAGATCAAAAACTCAATCCTGCTCGTCGAATTTGCAAACCAGCTGCGCGCGCGCGGCGTCGCCCTGCGCGAAGCGATCGAGCAGGCGGGCGAGGTGCGCTTCTTGCCGGTGCTGCTCACCAGCGCCACCGCGATCGGCGGCATGACCCCGCTTCTGCTTGAAGACTCGCCGCTTTTTTCGCCGATCGCGATGGTGTTGATCGGCGGGCTGATCAGCTCGACCTTGGTGGCGCGGATCGTCACGCCCGCCATGTACCTGCTGCTGGCCAAGGACGAACCACAGCATTAAAGGCGGGGTCGGAACAAAACCGGATCGGCTGTAACGGCCCCTCTTTACAAGCGCGCGGCGTATACTAAGTCTTGCCTCGCCAGGCCGGGCCCCTCTGGCGGCCGCTCCTTGAAGCGGCCGTGATGTCGGACTGGAGGATCGTGGGCGAGAGCGCAATGCTCGCCCTCCGCGACCGCTGAAGCGGCCGTGCGCCTCCCGCCCCCGCGGTCCTACTTTTCAACCGACGCGGCCTATGGCGTGAGCTTCAGCGAACAAGCTGTTCTTGCGTTCCCAATCCGCGCGCATGCTGTGTGATTGAACGAGGCGGCAGTGGATTTTCTTTTCGTTGAGTACGCCAGCCAGCCCCTTTGGCTCTGGGCGGCGTTTTTTGGGTTCATCTTCTTTCTGTTGTGGCTCGATCTTGGCGTCATCAATCATGGCGATGAGGTGATCTCGGCCAAGAAGAGCGCGCTCATGTGGGCAGGCTTTGCTTCGCTCGCATGTTTGTTCGGGCTATATGTCGGCTACATTTACGAGCCTGACCCGCAATATTATTCGACGCCGGACAATCTCAATCAGCAGGCCGTGGTTCAGTATTTCACGGGCTATCTGCTGGAAACGGCGCTCGCGTTCGACAACATCTTCGTCATCTCGCTGATCTTCACCTATTTCGCGATCCCGCGCCAATATCAGCATCGCGTGCTGTTTTGGGGCATCATCGGGGCGCTGGTGTTTCGCGCGCTGTTCATTTCCGCGGGCGCGGCGATCGTCAATTCGTGGACTTGGGTGCTCTATTTCTTTGCCGCGTTCCTGATCTACACCGGCTGGAAAATGGTTCAGGGCGGCGATGGGCCCGAGCTTGATCTTGAGAACAACAAGCTACTCAATTTCATGCGCCGCCGGCTGCCGATCACCAACGAGATCACCAATCACAATTTCTTCGTCAAACGCCCGCATCCAAAAACCGGCAAGCTGAAGGCGTTCGCCACCCCGCTTTTCCTTGCGCTGATCATGGTGGAAACAGCCGACATCGTGTTTGCCGTGGATTCGGTGCCGGCGATCTTCGCGGTCACGCGCGATCCGTTCATCGTCTACACCTCCAACATCTTCGCCATTCTTGGCTTGCGTTCGATGTATTTCATGCTCGCGGCCGCAGTGGAGCGCTTCAAGTATCTGAAGTACGGGCTTTCGCTCGTGCTGATCCTGATTGGCGTCAAGATCATTTGGAACTTTGGCCTCGCCAAAGAACTGCATCTTGTGCCCTATCTTGAGCCGCATTGGGCGCTCATCCTCACGCTGGTCTTGATCGGCGGTTCGATGATCTACTCATTGATCCGCACCCGGCACGATGGCGACGACGTCTCGAAAGCCGCCTAAACCGTGGCGGCCCGTGCGGTTTGACCGCACGGGCTGTAACACGGACGTCACAAAAACGAAGCAAAAGGGCGCCGCTTCAGACGGCGCCCGAGCCGTCAGCGGAGGGTGCGATATGCGCAGGAATTCTATGGCGTTGGCGGCCGTGGCCGCTCTGGCTTTGGCCGCGTGCGGCAACGAAAGCGCGCCCCGCAGCGCCGGCGGCGGCGAGGTCATCACCATTGACGGCTCTTCCACCGTGTTTCCACTCTCTGAAGCGGCGGCGGAATCGTTTTCCAGCGCAGCCACCGGCGGCGCGCGCGTAACCGTGGGCGAAAGCGGCACAGGCGGGGGCTTCCGCAAATTCTGCCGCGGCGAAACGCAAATCCAAGCGCCTCGCGCCCGATCATGACGACGGAAATGCAAGCCTGCGCGCAAGGCGGGGTGCACTACGTTGAGATTCCGATCGCTTTCGATGGCCTCACCATCGTCGTCCATCCCAGCAATCCGGTGCGCGGGGCGACGATCGCGCAATTGCGCCGCGCTTGGGAGCCGGCGGCGGAGCGCGTGATCACGCGCTGGAACCAAGTCGATCCCTCCTGGCCGGATGCGCCCATGCCGCTTTATGGCGCGGGCACCGCCTCGGGCACGTTCGATTTCTTCACCGAGGCCGTGGTTGGCGCCGCCAAATCCTCGCGCACCGATTACACGCCCACCGAAGACGATAACGTCACCGTCCAAGGCGTTTTGAACAATCCGGGCGCGATGGGCTATTTTGGCTTTGCCTATTATGAGCAGAACGCGAACCGGCTGACAGCGCTGACGATCAATGGCGTGGCGCCGAGCCCCGAGACAATCGCCGACGGCTCCTATCCGCTGGCGCGCCCTGTGTTCATTTATGTGAGCGCCGAGGCGCTGCGCCGCCCGCAAGTGCAGCGCTTTGTGCAGCATTATATCGCCAATGCGCACCAGCTTGCGCCGCAGGTCGGCTACGTGCCGCTGCCGGAAAGCGCTTATGCGGCCTTTGCCGAACGCGCGCGTGAACGTGAAACCGGCACCGCTTTTGGCGGGCATCAGGAGGTCGGCACCAACATCGACGCCGTGATCGCCCGGCCGCTGGTGCACGAGGCGCAATAAATAAGAAGCGGCGCGCGCCATCCCCTGCGCGCGCCGCTTCACGCCGCAAAAATTAGAAACTGCCGCGCAGCGTGATCCCCCAGGTGCGCGGATCGCCGACATAGCCGACAAACAAGCCCGAGCCGCCGGGCGCGGCGGAGAGGAATTCAAAATAATCCTCGTCCGTCAGGTTGCGGCCCCAGAGATAAACATCCCAGCCATCGCCCGCGCGGAAGCCGAGGCGACCGTTCAGCAGGCCGTAGCCATCCACATCGAGATAGCGTGACGGCGTGGCGCTGGATGAAAAGTCCGTGCGGAAGCTGGCGTCGATCGCCGCGAAATATGCCCCCTCCCGGCCCAGGAACTGCCCCGGTGTTTGATACTCGCCGCCAAGAGAGCCAGCCCATTCAGAAATGCCGGGCAAACGCTGGCCGGAAATATCGACAACTTGCGGCCCGCCCGTTGCTTCCAGCGGCGGCGGCGCGTCGGTGAAGCGCTCATAGCGCCCATCGGTGTAGGCCAGCGCGCCATAGAACGAGAAAAATTCGTTCACGCGCCACGAGGCGTCGAGCTCAACACCTGTGACGCGCACCTCATCAGCATTGGCCAGATAGCCGCGCAGCACGCCCACGCTCGCATTCACCACTTGCGCCTGATAATCCTCGATCACCGTTTCAAACGCCGTGAGATTGAGCGTCACGCCTGCAAACGGCTGGGTTTTGATCCCCACCTCGATATGGCGCACCTCTTCGGGCGCCACTGTCGCGGCTGAAAGCGCGGGCTGGCCCGATGAATCGTTCGGCAAGCCGCCAAGATTGAGGCCCACCGATTTAAAGCTCGTCGCGTAGGTGGCGTAGAGATTGTAATTTTCGGCCAATTGATAGGCGATCGTGAGCTGCCCTGAGAGATTGGTGTCATCCACCTGCGCGGCATACGATTGCGGCGCAAGAATTGAACGCTGCAGCGCGATCAGCGCCGGATCCGTGGTTTGCAGCCCGCCATAGATGGCGCTCTGATAATCCACTTCCTTCTCATCATAATTGAAGCGAAGGCCCGGCAAGAGCCGCAGGCGTTCGGTGACGCGCCATTCCAATTGGCCGAAGATCGCGCCGCTCACATGCTCGGAGGCGATGTCGGAGGTTTGCCCGTAGCCATCGAGCAGGCCAGGCGTCGCCGCGGCCGCGCTCGGCGTCAGCAGAAAGCGCGCGGCGGCCGAGCCCTGCTCCTGCAAGCCGTCGGAATCGATGGTTTGCCGAAATGCGAACGCACCGATGACGAACCCGATATTCGGCGTCAGATCGCCAGCATAGCGCAATTCCTGCGTCCATTGCCGCTGTTCAGAAGGATTGGCCGAAACCGTGGTGATCGGCAGGCCAAGGAAGTCGCGATCGTTGGAGGGATCCCAATCCCAGAAGCGCCACGCCGTGATGGACGTCAGCGCGCCAGGCCCCACATCCCATTCCACCGTCAGCGCCGCGCCGCCCACATCCTGATACGAACGATGCGGGCTATCCACGTCCGTCACGCGATCAAACGGGTTCCAGCTTGGCGGCGTATAGCCGAGATCAGCGGCGATCTGCGTGTATTGACGGTTCGCCGCGCGCTGCGTCGGCGCGACGCCAGCCACCACTTGCGCATAGCCTTCCGGCCGCTGGCGCGTGTAGTCGGCGGCGAATATGACATTCAACCCCTCGCGCGGGGCAAACAGCAGCTGCCCGCGCACGCCAATATTGTTGAGGTCGTTGAGATCATCTTGCGTGGCCGCATTATAGAGAAAACCATCGCGATTGGTGGCCGAAAATGAAAGCCTCGCCGCTAGCGTTTCAGTGATCGGCCCGGTGATCGAGCCTTTGAATTGGCTGAAGCCGTAATCGCCAAGGCTCGCTTCAAACTGCGTTTGCGGCGTGAAGCTTGGCCGGCGCGTCGTCACATTGATCGCGCCAGCCGTCGTGTTCTTTCCATAAAGCGTGCCCTGCGGCCCACGCAGAATTTCGATCTGCTGCACATCGATGAAATCGAGCGTCGCCGCCGCCGGCCGCGCCACGAACACGCCATCGATATAAAGCCCAACGCCCGGCTCGATGCCATCATTGGTGAGCCCGAACGGCGCGCCAAGGCCGCGCACGGTGATCGCCGAATTGCGCGGGTTGGACGAATAGAATTGAACCGTGGGCGCTTGCTCTTTGAGGCGGTTCACGTTGAACGAGCCGCTCTCCTCCAATTGCGCGCCGCTAATCACCGAGATCGGGATCGGCACGTCCTGCACATTCTCCTGCACCCGCCGCGCGGTGACGACGATAGCGTCGCTGTCGGCCGCGTCGGCCGCGGTTTCGGCTGCGGCCATGCTCGGCCAAGCGGCGGCAATCGCCACCAGCGCAACTTGGGCGGCAAGCGCCTGTTTCAACATAATTTCTATCCCTCCAATTGAGGGACTTAGGTGATTGCATTAACTCGATCGGATCAATGTAGTTTAGCTAATGTGTTGGTTTACCCATGCAATCGCGCACGCATTTGAGCGGTGTTACGCGAAACAATCTTGCTTCAACGGGTTGCATTCGTATCGTGCGCGCGCGCCGCGCCCATCAGAGGCAAGCCAAAACGGCGCGGGGGATGGGCGCATGGGCGGACGCACACTTGCTTGCATGATTTTTTTCCCGGCGGCTCACGCCAGAGCGCGCGCGCAATGAGCTTCACACGCCGAACGATGCTTGCCGCGGGGCGCCGGCCTTGCGCTCCCGAGCTGCACCGCGCGCCCCACTTTCGGCCGCATCCGCCGCATCAGCCCCGCGCTTGACGCCGTCATCGCCGCAGACGCAAGGCTCGAAGCGCTTGGCTCAGGCTATCAATGGAGCGAAGGGCCCGTTTGGGTGCGCGATGGAGATTATCTGCTCTTCACCGATGTGCCGGGGAATGTGATGTATAAATGGAGCGCCGCTGCCGGGGTGGAGGAATTCCTCAATCCCTCCGGCTTCTCCGGCGCCGATGCATCGCATCTGCGCGAGGGCGGCGCGAACGGCCTGGCGCGCGCGGGCGATGGCGCGATCATCCTGTGCGACACCGGCAACCGCAACCTCGCCCGCCTCGACCTCGCCACCAAAGAAAAAACCATACTCGCCGATCGCTATGAGGGGCGGCGCTTCAACAGCCCGAACGATCTTGCGATCCATTCTTCGGGTGCGATCTATTTCACCGATCCGCCTTATGGGCTCGCGGGCATCTCGGCCTCCCCGCTGCGCGAGATCACGTTCCACGGCGTTTATCTTTACACGCCGCACGACGGCCGCGTGCGTCTGGTCGATGATCAGCGCAATTTTCCCAATGGGGTGGCGCTCTCACCGGATGAGAAAACGCTCTATATCGCCTGCTCTGATGAAGCTCACCCGCTGATCCAGGCTTATACGCTGGGCGATGACGGGCTGCCGGTTGGCTCGCGCCGCTTTTTCGATGCGCGGCCGCTTCAAACGGAGGGCGCGCCGGGCCTGCCTGATGGCCTTAAAGTGGATGAAGCCGGGCGCCTCTTCGCCACCGGGCCGGGCGGGGTGCTGATCCTTTCCCCGGATGCGCAATTGCTTGGCGTGATTGATCCAGGCGGCGCCGCCGCCAATTGCGCGTTCGGCGAAGACGGCTCCACCCTCTTCATCACCGCACACAATCGCCTCGGCCGCATCCGGCTCACCACCCGCGCCGCGCGCTGGGCATGAGCACCAGCGCCGCCGAAAAATCCTGATTTTAAAGGGAAAGCCTGGCGGACAGAGAGGGATTCGAACCCTCGATAGGCTTGCACCTATACACGCGTTCCAGGCGTGCGCCTTCAACCACTCGGCCACCTGTCCGGGAGGGCGGGTTATGACCGGGCCGGGGCCGGCTTGCAACGGGCAAACGCGCTAATCGCAACCGGGGCCGCGCGCGCCTATATTGGAGCGGAAAGAGGTTTCCATGGCCAAATCCACCACCCTGCCCACCGCCGCCGAGGCCCTGCCCGGCCGCGCAGCGCCCCTGGCTGTCCCCGCCGCCCATTACGTCAATGGCGCACAGCTCCTGCCCCCCTTCCCGGCGGGGCTGGAGGAGGCGGTGTTCGGCCTCGGCTGCTTCTGGGGGGCTGAGCGCAAATTCTGGCAGACGCCGGGGGTTTATTCGACCTCGGTTGGCTATGCCGGGGGCGTGACGCCGAACCCGACCTATGAGGAGGTTTGCTCGGGCCGCACCGGGCATGCCGAGGTGGTGCGCGTGATCTTCGATCCGGCCAAGGTGAGCTTTGAGGCGCTGCTCAAAGTGTTCTTCGAGAACCACGACCCGACCCAAGGCATGCGCCAGGGCGGGGATATCGGCACGCAATATCGCTCCGCCATCTACGCCGCCAACCCGGCGCAGCTGCAAGCGGCGCAAACAGCGGCCGCCGCCTATGGCGAGAAGCTGCGCGCGGCCGGCTATGGCGCCATCACCACCGAAATTCGCGAGGCGCCGGAATTTTTCTACGCCGAGGCTTATCACCAGCAATATCTGGCGAAGAATCCGAACGGCTATTGCGGGCTTGGCGGCACAGGCGTGAGCTGCCCGATCGGGCTCGGCGTCGGCTAAAGCGTCGGGGCTTAATGCGACCCACGCGATGGATCAAAAGCCGTGTCGCTTTGGGTTCACATGTTTCTCCGCCCGCCAGCGGACTGAGGAGACTTTAAAGTTCGTTGCTTTAGGCGCTGAAGCGCGCCTCAGCGGAAGCGATCATCGCCTGGAAGCGCGGATCATCGCGCAGAATATCCAGGTCCGGATCGCTTTTGACGTGCTTTACGATGTTGGTTTTTGTGCGCTCCAGGCAAGGGGCGAGCAGCTCAAGCGCGAGATCAACGTCTTTCAGATCCGCCGCCACCGAGCAGGCGAAATTATAGCGCATGGTTATGTTGTCGGGGTCGATCAGCAGCGCGCGGGCGATCCATTCCTTGGCGCGCTCAACTTGGCCGAGCGTCATGAGCGCGCCCACGCCAAAACCCATTGCCGCGCCATTGCCTTGATCCTGCGCCAGCACGCGCTCGACGCGGGCCAAGGATTCCTGCGCCGCGCGCCGCGCGCTGGGGAGATCGTCCATCGCACTGTAACAGCTCACAAGCATGCCAGGGCTGGTGAAATCGATTTCCGCCAGCACGGTGGCTTTCTCATAGTGGCGCGCGGCCTCCGCGAAGCGGCGCTGGCGCAAATACATGGAGGCCGCGGCGCGATGGACATCGTACGAAGCCGGATCGAGCCGCAGCGCTTCCGCAATTTCGCGCCCGGCCTCGTCGAACTGGCCGCCATCGAACAAAATGCTGGCTTTCACGGCATGCGCCTCGGCGAGATTTGGATCGAGCAGCAGCGCGCGCTCGGCCGAAGCGGCGCCGCCATCACCGCCGGCGTCAAAATAGAAACGCTGCCGATTCTCAGCGACCCCCAGCAGCGCCCAAGCGCGCGCGTAGCTGGGATCAATCTCCGTCGCCCTCCGGCAAAACCGGGCGATCGCTTCTTCGCGGCGTGAATCGCCGAAATTGCCGGTCAGATAATATTGCCGCGCCATGAGATAGAGATTGTACGCCTCGGGGTTTTCGGTGCCGCGGGTTTCGATCGCTTTCTTTTCCGCCGGCAGCAGCTTCAGCTTAAGCGCGGCGACGATCGCCTCCGAGATTTCATCCTGCAGCGCGAAAATATCGTTGAGATCGCGATCATAACGCTCAGCCCAGACGTGATCATTGGTGGCGGCGTCAATCAGCTGCGCGGTGATGCGCACGCGCCCGCCCGCCTTGCGCACGCTGCCTTCCAGCACATGGCTGACGCGCAATTCGCGCGCCACGCGCGGCAGATCGATATGCTTGCCCTTATACATGAAGGCGCTGTTGCGCGAGACAACGGCGAGCGCCGACACCTTGCTCAAATCGGTGATGATGTCTTCGCTGATGCCGTCAGAGAAATATTCCTGCTGCGGATCATCGCTCATATTGGCGAAGGGCAGCACGCAGATCGATAATTTACGCGGCGCCTCGGCCATGGCTTCGCCCACCTCATCCTCGGCGCGCGCGGCGCGCACGGAAAACACATGCACCGGGCGCTCGATATTCTTGACCGCGTGCTCGCCCATATCGTCGAACACGCAGGGCATTTTGCCCTCAACGCTCTCGCGCACTATACGCGACAGCGCCACCCCGCCCACGGGCGCCAGCGCCTGCAGCCGCGCGGCGACGTTCACGCCCTCGCCATAGATATCGTCGCTCTCGACGATCACCTCGCCCAGATTGATGCCGATGCGATAGCGGATCGGCTCGCCTTGGCGCGCGGCGGCCTCCGTCGCGGCCTGGATCGCCAGCGCGCAATTGACGGCGGCGATCACGCTGGGAAATTCCACCAGCGCCCCATCGCCCATCAGCTTGAACAGGCGCCCGCCATGCTGGGCCACTTGCGGATCGAAGATTGCGCCGCGATTGGTTTTCAGGCGCGCCAACGTGCCGGCTTCATCGCCCTCCATGAGCGCGCTATAGCCGACCACGTCCGCCGAAAGAATCGCTGCAAGTTTGCGCTGCATCACCCTGGCCCGAAGCACCAGGGATCAGCGTACCGCCTCGACCGCGCCGCGTCAGCCGCTATTCGGGGCCCGCCCGCGCTTTTGCCGCTTAAGCGGCCTTCGCTTCGGCCGGCGCCAGGCGGATGAGATAATCGAACGCCGAGAGCGAAGCCTTCGCGCCCTCGCCCATGGCGATGACGATCTGCTTGTAGGGCGTGGTGGTTGCATCGCCCGCGGCGAACACGCCGGGGATTGAGGTTTCGCCGCGCTGATTAACCTCGATTTCTCCGCGCGGGGAAAGCGCCAGCGCGCCCTTCAGCCATTCGGTGTTGGGCACAAGGCCAATCTGCACGAACACGCCTTCAAGCGCGATGCGCTGCAATTGGTTGCTGACGCGATCCTTGTAGGTGAGAGCGCTCACCTTCTCGCCATCGCCATGCACTTCGGTGGTTTGCGCCGAGGTGAGCACGGTGACGTTCGCCAGGCTCTTGAGCTTGCGCTGCAGCACCGCATCGGCGCGCAGCTGGCTGTCGAACTCGATCAGCGTCACGTGCGCGACAAGGCCGGCAAGATCGATCGCCGCTTCCACGCCGGAATTGCCGCCGCCGATCACGGCCACGCGCTTGCCTTTGAACAGCGGCCCATCGCAGTGCGGGCAATAGGCCACGCCCTTGTTGCGATATTCATCCTCGCCCGGCACGCCCATCTGCCGCCAGCGCGCGCCGGTGGCCAGCACGATCGAGCGCGCATAGAGCGACGCGCCGTTTTCGAGCTTCACCTCGTGCAGCCCGCCCGGCTCCGCCGCCGGATTGAGCGCTGCGGCGCGCTGCAGGTTCATGACGTCGACATCGTAATCCTTGACGTGCTGCTCAAGCGAGGCCGCCAATTGCGGGCCTTCGGTGTGCGGCACGGAGATGAAATTCTCGATGCTCATCGTATCGAGCACTTGCCCGCCAAAACGCTCAGCCGCCACGCCGGTGCGGATGCCTTTGCGCGCAGCGTAGATCGCCGCGGCCGCGCCTGCGGGCCCGCCGCCAACGACGAGCACCTCAAAGGGCTCCTTGCCTTTGATCTTCTCAGCCGCGCGCGCCGCAGCGCCCGTATCGATCTTGGCGAGGATCTGCTCAAGCTCCATGCGGCCTTGGCCGAATTCTTTGCCGTTCAGATAAACAGTCGGCACCGCCATGATCTTGCGCGCTTCGACCTCGCCCTGAAACAGCGCGCCATCGATGGCCACGTGGCGGATGCGCGGATTGATCACGCTCATCAGATTGAGCGCTTGGACCACGTCCGGGCAATTCTGGCAGGAGAGCGAGAAATAGGTTTCAAACAGGAAATCGCCCTCAAGCGCGGCGGCTTGCTCAAGCACGTCCTGCGCGGCTTTCGAGGGGTGGCCTCCCACTTGCAGGATCGCCAGCACCAGCGAGGTGAATTCGTGGCCGAGCGGAATGCCGGCAAAGCGCACGCTCACATCCGTGCCCGCGCGGCGGATCAGGAAGGAGGGCTTGCGCGCATCGTCATCGGCGCGCGCATAGGAGACTTTATCGGAAAGCGCGGCGATCTCTTCCAGCAGCTCGCGCAATTCGTTCGCCTTTGCGCTCTCGTCCAGCGAGGCGATCAGCTCCACCGGCTGACGCACGTTTTCGAGATAGGCTTTGAGCTGTTCTTTGAGGCTGGCTTCCAACATGTCCGGTCTTTCCCGCTTCCGCTCCGGCGCGCATCAGCGCCCCGGAGCGATCGCGTTTAGTGGTGAGTACGCTTAGATTTTGCCGACCAGCGAAAGCGAAGGCGCAAGCGTCTTTTCGCCTTCTTCCCACTTGGCCGGGCACACTTCGCCAGGGTGGGCCGCAACGTATTGGGCCGCCTTGATCTTGCGCAGAAGTTCAGATGCGTTGCGGCCGACGCCGCCGGCGGTGATTTCCACGATCTGGATCTTGCCCTCGGGATCGACCACGAACGTGCCGCGATCGGCGAGGCCCGCTTCTTCGATCATCACATCGAAATTGCGCGTGATCGCGCCCGTGGGATCGCCCAGCATCGTGTACTTGATCTTGCCGATGGCCGGCGAGGTGTCGTGCCAAGCCTTGTGGCTGAAATGGGTGTCAGTCGAGACCGAATAGATCTCAACGCCCAGCTTTTGGAATTCGGCGTAATTATCGGCGAGATCTTCCAGCTCGGTCGGGCACACGAAGGTGAAATCGGCCGGGTAGAAGAAGAACACCGACCATTTGCCCTTCACGTCGCCGTCGGTGACGGTGCTGAATTTGCCTTCCTTGAAGGCTTCGGCTTTGAACGGCTTAATTTGGGAACCAATGAGAGACATGCTTCACCCTGTTGCAAAGGAAGGCCCCTATCTGGGGCCGTTCGCGCCTGCGGAAAAATCGATTTGAGCGGAGTGTAGCATAGATTTTGCCTATGCAATATCGCATATGCAGGCCAGTGCATTGATTTTAAATAGAAATAATCCCGCCGCCGCGCGCAACCAGAGGCGGCGCGACATCACGTCCCCGCTGCGGCCTGCCGCAGATTTTGGCGGCGCACAATCGCGAGGCGGGCCGCGCCCTAGCTCGGCCAGCGCAGGCCGACGCGGCGGCGCTGCTGGAGCGTCTGCTCGGCCCGCTGCAGCGCTTTGAGCGCGCTTTCAGCCTGCTGCAAATGGTCAGTCGAGCGCAGCGCATCCATGGCCAGGCGCAGGCGCGATGCGCCCTCTTCCAGCTTGTCGCGCGCGCCTTCGCGCTCACCCAGCGAGGTCAGCGCGCGGCCGATCTCCTGCTGGGCCGCGCCCCACGCGCCCGGATCGGTGGAGCGATCCACCTTGTCGAGATAACGCTGGCGCGCATCGAGCGCCTTGGAGAGATATTTGATGTGCCCGCCGCGCTCGCCCAGGCTCAGCGCGCCGGATGCGAAATCGGAGAGAATGTCGAGATAGAGATTCTCGGAAATCTCTTCGGGCTTGGCCGCCACCATCTTATCGAGCGCTTCAACGATCGGCTGCAGGCGCTCAGGCTTATAATCTTGCGGGCGGTGCAGCACCGGGCGGGCTTTGCGCGCGAGCGCAAACGCAAGCGCGCGCTGCGCCGCTTCATCGGGGCGGCCGACTTTCCAGCCCAATTGGAAATCCTGCACTTCGTGCTGGCGGCCATAGGCCGGCACCATGGCCACGCGCAGATCGAGCTTGCCCAGCATGTTGCGCTTGCCCCAGACGATCACGTCGGCGGCGGAACGCTCCAGCGCATCAGAGGCTTCAACCGCGATGCGGCGGCGCGGCTCGGCATGGCTGCGCGGGTGCAGCGTTTTGAGTTTGATCGGGAAGAGATCGACCTGCACGTCCTGCTCGAACGCGAACATGCCGAAATTATCTTCGATCGCTTCTTTCATCTCTTGGCGCAGGCCAAAGCCGCCGCCTTCGATCTCGCCGATCAGGATCAGCGCGCGGTGATCCTTGTTGCGGCGGAGCGCCTGGGCGCGCAGGGCGATGCGCGCGGTGCGGCTGGCGCGCATCATGCCGAACATCACCCAGAACACGGTGATCAGCACTGCGGCGAGGCCCATCGACATGAAGAACATGAACACGTTCGGCGAATGCACGAACGCGTCCTGAAACTCGCGCGGGAGCAAGCGCATCACGCTGGACGCCAGCTCCGGCGCCGCTGCACTAGCCTGTGCGAAATTAACCATTTAGGTCGTCATCCCTGCCGAGCCCCGTCCTCTAGCATTGCCATATGGCGGCGCACAACGGGATGCGGCGCCGATCGGCGCCTTGGCCATGTTGTTCTCGCCCGAGGCGGGATTATGGCGCCCGCCCCTCAAGCGGGCTATTGCCCGCCGCGCTGGCGCATTTGCTCCACCACGCCCCTGAGATTGCCCACATCCATGACCTGCACCCCAGGCGGCAGCTCAAAGGCGCTGGTCGGCTGGGGGCCGCGCTGCACGGCCGTGGTTTGCCAGATGGTCCGGCCATTTTGCGTGGCGCTCAGGATCACCCCGTCATCGGTGACGCAGGCGGTTTGGGTTTCGCCGCCCTCGCTGCTGGTCCATTCGCCGCCGGTTTCGCCCGCGACGGTGCAGGAGCCCGTCCGGGTGGCTTTTTGCGCCAGCTCGCCCTGCCAATCGGCGGCCGGGTCGCTCGGCCCCTGGCCGGTGATGTCCGCGTCCGCGCGCATGGCGATGGTCCGCCCCGCCGCCCGGACGAGCATCAGCGATTGCCCCGTCGCGCCATCGCTGATGATCGCGGTGTCGCCCTCGCCTGTCTTGAATTCCATGCGCATTTTGAGCCCGTCACGCTGCATGACGATCGGGAACGCCGTCCCGTCCGTGTGCGTGACGGTGGCCTCCAGCCGGTAGGACGCCCCCGTCAGGCTTGGGAACGAGCCCATGCTCGCGGTTTGCGCCGCGCCGGCGGCGGGCGCATCGGCGGCCCCGCCCTGCTGCCCGCAGGCGCCGAGCGCCAACGCCGCAGAAACAATGACGAATGCAACACGCATGGGGCGCTCCCTTCAAATTCTGGCCACCCTACCATCGACCCCGCCGCAGCGAAAACCCGTCGCCCGCATTTGCGGAACTCCAGCACTTGCCCTTAAGCTCGCACTGCAATCTGGGGGCGCAACAGGTGGGCGGACGCCATCTAAGGATCGGGCTGATCGGCGCGGGCGCCCTGCTTTGCCTGGCAGCCGCAGCGCAGGCGCAAACCCGCGCGCCGGAATGGCGCGATCCAGAATGGATCGCCCGGCCCGACGGGGAGGTGTTCGCTGAAAACTATCCGCCAGCCGCGCTGGCGCAGGGCGTTGTCGGGCGGGTGATGCTGGAGTGCGCGGTGCTGCTCGACACCACAGCGCACTGCGCGGTCTCCAGTGAAACGCCGCTCTATTGGGGCTTCGGCGATGCGGCTTTGGCCATTGGGCGCAGCTTCCGCTTTCGCCCGACAGAGCGCGACGGCGTGCCCGTTGAGGGCGGGCGCGTGCGCATTCCCGTGCGCTTCAGCATGGCCGCCTACGACAACACCCATTGGTTCGCCGCCATCATGGATACGCTGGCGCCGGAAGCGCGGGTGGATCTGCCGAGTTGGGAGCAAGCGCCCAACGCGCAAATGGTCGAGCTCGCCTATCCGCGCGCGGCGCAGGAAGCGGGGCTGGTTGGGCGCGGCGTGCTTGGCTGCCTGATCAATCCCGACCGCACGCTGGCGTGCGAGATCGATCGCGAAAGCCCGGAGGGGCACGGCTTTGGCGCGGCGGCGCTCACGCTCGCGCCGCGTTTTGTCGTCAATGAAGCGGACAGCGCCTTCATCGCCGCGCACGCCGGCGAGAAAATTTTCCTCCCGATCAATTTCGGCGCGCCGCCCGAGCTGACGCCGCTGCATACATTCTATTCCGGGCGCGGCCCCTTCCGGCTCCGCGTGACGGCGCCGCCGGAAATCTCCAATCTTGGCGCCAGCGCGACGATCCGCTGCGTCATGCGCACGCCGCAAGCGCCGCGTTGCGTGACTGAACAGCAAAGCGTTGCGCTTGATGAAATCGAGCAAATGCGCGCCGCAGCGGAAACACCGGAATCAGGTATCGGCTTTGTTCCGGGCGATGAATTGGTGGTTGAGCTGCGCTTCTAACGTATGCTCGCGCCAATTCGTCGCAAATTGGCGGCCCGCAGCGCCGCCGCGCCAGATCGCGCTCTTGCCCGTTGGGCCAGCGGGGGCCACAAAGGCGCCCAATTGGCGCCCGGCTGCTTGGGGCGCACCGTCTTGGGGTTCACATGAAATCACATCTCATCGCCGCGAGTCTTGTTGCGCTCGCCGCTGTCGCGGGCTGCGCCACGACCGGCGCGTCCGTCTCGCCCGAACAAGCCGCCGCCTACCAGCAGGCGCAATCGGAGGTCGCCCGTTTGACCGCGCAAGCCAATCAGAATCCGCTGCTCGCGCCATGGACCGGCCCCTATGGCGGGGTGCCGCCATGGGATCAGGCCAACGCCGCGGCCCTGCCGGCCGCGTTTGAACTCGGCATTGCGCTGCAAGCGGCGGAGATCGACGCCATCGCCAACAATCCGGCGCCGCCCACGTTCGACAACACGATCGTGGCGATGCAGCGCAGCGGCGATCATCTCGGCCGCGCCGGCACGTTGTTCTCGGTGCTTTCGGCCAACGTCTCCAATCCAGATGTGCAGGCGGTGCAGGCCGAATGGTCCCCCCGGCTCACGCGCGCGAGCAATGCGATCACGTTCAACCGCGCCCTCTTCCAGCGCATCGACACGCTGTTTCAGCAGCGCGCCGGCCTTGGCCTCAACGCCGAGCAGCTGCGCCTTTTGGAGCGCACGCATGCGGGCTTTGTGCGCGCCGGCGCGGCGCTGACGCCCGAGCAGCAGACGCGCCTGGGCGCCATCAACCAAGAGCTCTCCTCGCATTTCACGGAATTCAATCGCCGCCTGCTGGCCGATGAAGACACCGCGATTTTCATCAATACCGAGCGCGATCTCGCCGGCCTGCCCGCTTCGATCCGCACCGCGCTGCGCGCCGAAGCGACGCGCCGGGGCCGGCCCAATGCCTGGGCGGTGGCGAACACGCGCTCGAGCGTCGATCCGTTCCTGACCTTCGCGGAAAATCGCCGCCTGCGTGAGCAAGTGTGGCGCGCCTTCAAAAATCGCGGCGATAATGGCGACGCGAACGACACCAACGAGATCATCAGCCAGATCCTGGCGCTGCGGGCCGAGCGCGCGCAGCTCTTGGGCTTTGCCACCCACGCGCATCTGCGCATGGATGACACCATGGCCCGCGAGCCCGAGCGCGCGCAGGAGCTGATGGAGCGCGTTTGGCATCCCGCCGTCGCGCGCGTGCGCGAAGAGGTGGCCGATATGCAGGCCATCGCCGATCGCCAGCGGGCGCGCATCACCATCGAGCCGTGGGATTATCTGTTCTACGCCGAGCAGGTGCGCAACGCGCGCTACAATTACAATCAGAACGAGGTGCGCGAATATTTCCAGCTCGACCGCATGGTCGAGGGCGCGTTCTTTATGGCCAATCAGCTCTATGGGCTCTCGTTCAAGGAAATCACCGGCACGGTGCCGGTTTTCCATCCCGACGTGCGCGTGTTCGAGGTGAGCGACCGGGACGGCTCCTACCAGGGCCTGTTCTATCTCGATAATTTCGCGCGGCCGGGCAAACGCTCGGGCGCATGGGCTTCGGGCTATCGCGGGCACAACACCTATACCGGCGAAGTGATCACCCCGATCACGTCAAACAACAACAATTTCGTGCAAGCGCCCGATGGGCCGACGCTGATCTCGCTCGATGACGCCGAGACGCTGTTTCACGAGTTCGGCCACGCGCTGCACTCGCTGCTCTCGGAGGTGAATTATCCGGGCCTGGCCGGCACGCCGCGCGATTACGTGGAATTCCCGAGCCAAGTGCACGAGCATTGGGTGCTGACGCGCCCGATCCTCGACCGCTTCGCGCTGCACTACCGCACCGGCGAGCCGATGCCGCAGGCGCTGGTGGATCGCATCAACAATGCGAGCACCTTCAACGAAGGCTACGACACGGTGGAATATCTCTCATCCGCGCTGGTGGACATGGCGTTGCACCACCGCGCCGAACCTGTGGCCGACCCCGACGCGTTTGAGCGCGACACGCTCACCGCGCTTGGCATGCCGCGCGAGATGGTGATGCGCCATCGCCTGCCGCAATTTGGGCATCTGTTCTCAAGCGATGCGTATTCGGCCGGCTATTATTCGTACCTCTGGTCCGAGGTGATGGACGCCGATACGTGGGAAATGTTCGAGGCCTCGGGCAACGTGTTTGACCCCACCGCCGCCGCCGGCATGCGCAACATCATCCTGGCGCCGGGCAATTCGACCGATCGGGCCGAAGCCTATCGCCAATTCCGCGGCCGTGACCCGGACGTGAACGCGCTCTTGCGCGTGCGCGGCTTCCCCGCGGAATAGGCGGCGTATAGGAATGAAACTAAGAGGGCGCGGGCGGCGACGCCTGCGCCCTTTTTTGGCGCGTTTATGGAGCTGACACCTTATGCCCATGGTCAACATCAAGATCACCAAAACCGGCGCGACAGCCGAGCAGAAAGCCGAGCTGATCAAGGGCGCGACCGAGCTTTTGCAGCGCGTGCTCAACAAAAACCCCGCCACCACGATCGTGATCATCGAAGAGGTCGAGACCGACAATTGGGGCGTGGGCGGCGAAAGCATCACCGTGCGGAACGCCAAACCAAAGCCATGAGCGGGCAGACGCTGAGCTTTTACATCACGCTCTCGCTGCTGGCGGGCGTGCTGATCCCGATCATGGCCGCGCTTTCGGGCGCGATGGGGCGCACGCTGGGCAATGCGCAGATCGCGGCGCTGATTGTTGTGACCGGCGCGTTTTTGATGGTTCTGGCCTTCACGCTGGCCACCGCTGGGCAAGGCTTTGACTGGCGGCGGCTCGCCTCAGCGAGCCCGCTGCAACTGGTGAGCGGCTTTGCGATGGCGTTTTATCTGCTCTCGATCACCTATCTCGCGCCGCGCTTTGGCGTGGGCAATGCAGTGATGCTGGTGGTGGCTGGGCAGATCGCCTCGGCGGCGGTGATCGATCATTTCGGCTTGTTCGGCGCGCCGCATAAGCCGATCGATTTCATGCGCGCGGCCGGGCTCGTCATCATGGTGGCGGGCGTGGTGATCGCGCAAACCGCAGCGAACAATATCAAGGCGCAGGATTGACCGCACAGCGCGCGGCGCTTGCGGAGATAAGTGGGCGAAGCCCTCCGAAGCGGCGAAGCCGCGAAGGAGGGAGAGCGGGGCGCGCTTTAAGCTACGCGTGGAAATTTTAGTTTGGGTTTGCGCTTAGAGCGCGCCCCGCGCGGATTGTTTTGCAGCCGGCGCCTGCGTGCAGCGTTCAGTGTCGCCCTGGGTGGCCATACGTTGATAAGACAGACAATCGGCCGGGTCTCCTCCCCAGGCGATGATGCGCACCACACCATATAAAGCGATGGCCGTTTGCGCCCTCACCGCCGCCGATGCTGCGACGCTGGGTATCCAGGCGCGCTTAGCGCCTTGCAGTCGTTCCCGGCTCGCGTGCTCTGGAGCGCACCATACACTCCAAGGAATCCCGGCTTCCCTGTTTCTCACCGGGGCCACGGCTTTCTCTGTCGCCAGAGTCTTCCGCATCACGCTCAAACCGCGTCCAAATCGTGATTGGTTTGGTGTGCACAACCGCCTCCCGTGATCTGAACGGGAGGAGCGTAAGCGCGGTGTGAGATCGGTCGGATAGATTCTTATGGAGCGCGGGCGTCCTCGCCCGCATGGGTGCTTAAAGCCGCACGAAGGCGTGGCGTTTGAACGATGCGGGCGGGACGCCCGCGCTCCATAAGGCGGGGGATAGAGCGGCGCTTTATCCGCGCAAACGAAAACGGCCGGCGCAGAACGCCGGCCGTCTCGACAACCTCTCAGGTCGTGGCGCGTCGCTTAGCGGGCGACGGCGGCCTTCATCGCGGCCGATTGGCGGAACGCGAGCTTCTTGGAGGCCTTGATCTTCACCGGCTCACCCGTCTGCGGGTTGCGGCCGATGCGGGCCTTGCGGTGACGCACTTGGATGAGGCCGATATCGCCGATCTTCACCTTCGCGCCCTTGAGCACATAGGCCTTCACAACATCGAGGTAGCCCTCGACTTGCGCCTTGGCTTCGGACTTCTTGATGCCGAGGTGGTCAGCCACGGTTTGCAGCAGCGTCGAGGCCGTCACGGTCTTGCCGGCGGTGGCGGTGACCTTCACGGACTTCGCGGGCGCAGCGGCGGCCTTCTTCGGCGCGCTCTTGCGGGTGGCGGTTTTCTTCTTGGCGGCGGCTTTTTTCGGAGCCGCTTTCTTGGTTGCCTTGCGGGCCATTTGGTATTCCCCTTCTCAAAGGTTGTCGTGGATTAAACTCAACGAACCGGTGGTTAGCGCAGGGCTCTTGCGGCCTTGTTCTTTCCCCCGGCGGCTTGAGTGATGCCACTCATTTCTTGATGGAGCGTGACCGCGCCTTCAGCGAAATGCGCCAAAAAGCCTCATTTTGAGGGGTTTTCGGCGGATCGCGGCGTTTCCCTGGCATGGGCGGCCGTGAGTCGCAACGCAAAAATGCTGATTTGAGTGGGTTTTGGCGCCCGTAAAGCGCCGCCCTGTTGCGCGAAAGCCCATGGATTGGGTGTTTTCGGGGCGCCCCGCGAATCAGTCGCCGGCAAAACAACGGAACTTTCACGCCGCCGCACGCGCGCCGAAACGCAGCCTCAATCCGGCTGACGCTGCTCCTCCGCCGAGCGCCGCGCGGGCGGCGGCTCCGGCGCGGGCTGGCGCAGCACGGGCGGCGCAAGCGGCGGGCTCACCGGCGGCGGCGGTGGTGGAGGTGGCGGCGGCGGACTCACAACCGGCGGAGGCGGTGGCGGTGGGCTGACCACAGGCGGAGGCGGCGCAGGCGGCGGCGTCGCCGGCGGGCGCGGGCGTGGCGGCGGCGGCGGACTGACGACGAGGCGGCGGCGGTGGCGGCGGCGGGCTCACAACCGGCGGCGGCGGCGGCGATTGCTGCGCGCGCAGGCGATCGATCTGCCGCGCGGCATCCGAATAATAAGAGCCGCTGGGCCAGGCGCGGCGATAATTCTCATACGCCAGGATCGAGTTCATCCGTTGCGCATAGGCCCAGGCGCGGCGATCATCTTCCTCCAGCGCATAGATGCGGCGCTCGGCATCGCGGCGGTGATAGCCATCGGGATAGTCGCGCAGATAGCGCTCATATTCGCGGATGGTGTCGCGGCGGCGGGCGTGATCCCAGGCTTCATCATCGGCCCGCTGGAACGCATCGAGATAGCGGCGCGCCTCGGCCGCATAGATTGAGCGCGGATAGGCGTTGAGGAAATCAGCATACCCGCCCGGCGAATTGAGCCGGCGCGCGCGCACCCAGGCGCCCTCATCGGTGCTCCACAAATAGCCGAGCCGATCGCGCGCCTCTTCATTATTGGCGCCGGCGGGCCAGCGCTGGAGGAAATCCTCATAAGCTTCGATGCGATCGGTGCGGGCCGCGTGCTCCCAGGCCGCCTGCTCTTCCCGCGCCAGGCGCGGCGCGGCCAAAGCGGCGCGGCGCGCATCGGCTTGGGCCGCGTTCGGGCCCCAGCGATAGAGGCTGAGAAAATTCTCATACGCCGCTTCGGTGTTCATGCGGCTGGCGCTTGCCCAAGCGGCGGCTTCTTCGGCCATCAGCGCTTCGATGCGATAGCGCGCGGCCTCGGCATTGGGCCAATCGGGATAGGCGCGGAGATAGGCTTGGTAGGCCAAGGGATCGTCGCGCCGGCGCGCGTCTTCCCAGGCGCGAAACTCAAGCTCTTCCGGGGTGGGCGGGGCCGTGGCGCAGGCCGCCAGCAACGCCGCGACCGAAGCCGCCGCCATCAACCGCCAAAACCGCGCTTTCGCCATAACCTTCCCCATGATTCCGCCGCAAGCCTAACAAGGCTTACATGAATAGCGGCGGAATCGGGAACTCGGTTTTGGATTAGAACACCACCACGCTGCGGATGCTTTCGCCCTTGTGCATCAGGTCGAAGGCTTCGTTGATGCGCTCGAGCGGCAGCTTGTGGGTGATCATCGGGTCGATCTCGATTTTCTTGTCCATGTACCAATCGACGATCTTCGGCACATCGGTGCGGCCGCGGGCGCCGCCAAAGGCGGTGCCTTTCCAGACGCGGCCGGTGACGAGCTGGAACGGGCGGGTGGAGATTTCCTTGCCGGCTTCGGCCACGCCGATAATGATGCTTTCGCCCCAACCGCGATGGCAGGCTTCGAGCGCCTGACGCATCACGTTGGTGTTGCCGGTGCAGTCGAACGTGTAATCGGCGCCGCCGCCGGTGAGCTCCACCAGATGCGCGACCACATCGCCGGAAATTTCCTTCGGGTTGACGAAATGGGTCATGCCGAATTTCTTGCCCCATTCCTCGCGCGCGGGATTGATGTCCACGCCCACGATCATATTGGCGCCAACCATTTTCGCGCCCTGGATCACGTTAAGCCCGATGCCGCCAAGGCCGAACACCACGACATTCGCGCCGGGCTCCACTTGCGCGGTGTTTACAACAGCGCCGACGCCGGTGGTGACGCCGCAGCCGATATAGCAGGCGCTTTCAAACGGCGCGTCCTTGCGGATTTTCGCCAAGGCGATTTCCGGCAGCACGGTGAAATTCGAGAACGTGGAGCAGCCCATATAATGCACCACCGGCTTGCCCTTGTAGGAAAAGCGGCTGGTGCCATCGGGCATCACGCCCTTGCCTTGGGTGGCGCGGATGGCGGTGCAGAGATTGGTTTTGCGGCTAAGGCAGCTTTTGCACTGGCGGCATTCGGGCGTGTAAAGCGGGATGACGTGATCGCCGACGGCGACGCTCGTCACGCCCGCGCCGATTTCGCGCACGATGCCTGCGCCTTCGTGGCCGAGCACGCACGGGAAAATGCCTTCGCTATCCAAACCATCGAGCGTGTAGGCGTCGGTATGGCACACGCCGGTGGCTTTGATTTCCACCAGCACTTCGCCGGCCTTCGGCCCTTCGAGATCAAGCTCGACAATCTCCAAAGGCTTCTTGGCTTCAAACGCCACCGCCGCTTTCGTCTTCATTGCGTTTCCGCTCCACAAATTTTGTAGCGGCGCTTATAGCGCAAATTCGCATGGACGCGGCTAGAGGATTTCGTTTTCGCGCTGTGACTTTTGAAGCAGCACGCAGGCAGGAAACACCGCGCGCGCCGGATGCGCGCTTGCGCTCGGGCGTGCTTGGCGATTTGCTCATCGGGTCAGCGGGGGCTGGCCAATGGATTGGGGTTTGCTGGCGGCGTCGGCGGTCGAAAGATCGCCGGCGCCTTCTGTGTTGTGCGCGGAAAGATTCTTTTGCGCGGCCTGGAACCCAGTGCGCGCGCCGGCGTTTTATTACCGGCGCCGACCTAACTCCCCCCGCCTAGGGCGCCACCGCAGATAGGGCCGGATCGCGAGATCCGGCCCTTGATCTGTAGCGCCTCTCCGCGGTCGAGGCTCTCAAAGCCCGATCATATGCGAGGCAAGGCCGCCTGATGCTGTCCAAGCGTGCAGCACCCAGCCGGGCTGCTCCTGCGTTTTCGGCGCGATCGGCTGGCCGTCATGCAGCGCAAGGCCATAGGCCCATGAGGTGGAGGGCGCAATCACCACCGGCGCGTGCGCGGCTTGGCCCACGGCGAAGCGGTGATGATGCCCGCAAATCACGCGCGCGACCTGCGGATGGCGGGCGATCACCGCCGCGAAGGCCGCGCCATTGTGCAGGCCGATTTTATCGAACAAGAGATCGTGGGTGGCGAAGGGCGGATGATGCAGCGCCACGATGGTGGGCCGATCCGGCGCGGCGGCGAGGGTTTGATCCAGCCAATCGGCTTGGGCGCTGGTGATTTCACCGTGCACGGCGCCGGGCACGGTTTGATCCAGCATGACGATGCGCAACGGATAATCTTCGATCGTGTAGGAGAGCGGGCCTTCCATCGGCAAATAGCGCGCGAGCGGAAAATGCGCGCGCAGCTGGGCCCGATCGTCGTGATTGCCGGGCATGAGATAGATCGGCGCCGGCGGATGCTGCAGCGCCGCGGCCAGAACGGCGTATTCATCGGCGCGCGCGTCATTGACGAGATCGCCGGTGAGCAAAATGAGATCGACCGCATAATCGGCCGCCTGCGCGATCGCGCGCGCCATCGCCTTGGCCGCCGCGCCGCCATCATCGGCGCGAACGTGCGTATCGGAAATCTGCGCGATCAAAAACCGCTCGCTCTGCATGCGCGCCGCGCCTCAAACCATAATCGGCCCGCGCGAACCCATCGCGCAGGCGCCTGCCCTGCTGCGATAAACCGGCGCGGGGCCTGCTTTGTCTGTGCCCGCGGTCACACTCGGAGGCTTGACAGGGCTAATCCAGCGTCCGCGCAACGCGAAAGCCGACCCCGCCCAGGCGCTCATCGGGCCGGGCCGCTGCGCGCGCCGCCGAGCGCAGGCGCGGGGCCGCATCGCTGAACGCGCCGCCGCGATGGACGCGCCGGGCGCAAGCCTCGTCCTGCACCGCCGCGCCATCGATGGGCGCGACGTTATAATTGGCGACATAGCAATCTTCGACCCATTCGCCGGCATTGCCGTTCATGTCGAACAGGCCGAACGCGTTCGGCGCGAATGATGCAACCGGCGCGGTCTGCTGCGCGCGGAACGCTGCGTGCTGCGGGTCTAGGCTCGATCCAAAGGCGTAAGCCTCGGCCCCGCCCGCGCGCGCGGCGTATTCCCATTCCGCTTCGCTGAGCAGCCGATAGCGCAAGCCGCCCGCCTCGGTGTTGAGCCAATCGAGAAACGCCTGCGCATCGTTCCAGGAGACGCCGATCACCGGCCGCGCGCCGCGGCCAAAGCCGCGATCGGCCGGCGAAAAGCCGTTGCAGCCGCCCGCGGCCAAGCACGCATCCCATTGCGCGAAGGTGATCTCACGCGCGCTGACGGCGAACGGGGTGATGGAAACCTCGCGCTGGGGCCCCTCATCGGCGGCGCGCCCCGCTTCGCCCGCAGGCGAGCCCATGACGAAAAGCCCGCCCGTCATCACCACCATTTCCGGGCAGGTGGGGCAATCGCGGAAGCTTTCACCGGCGCGGCGCGCGGGCGCGGCGTCATCCAGCAGGCCTTGAAACTGCGTTTCCGGCTGGTTTTGCGCCTCCGCCTCTGGATTTTGCGGCAGATAATCCTGCGCGAACCGCATCAGCACCGGGCTGAAATAAATGCTCACGCCGACGATGGAAGCGGCGACCACCCCCGTTGTCACACGGCGCATGGCGCGCGCGGTGCGCTGGCGCTTGAGAGAATCTCGAACGTCTGCACCCGCTGCTCGATATTATCGAGCGGCTTTTGCCCGCGCGATTGAAACGCCGCCGTGGGCGAAGAGCGCGCCATCGAGCGGAACTCAGCCGAAACCAAAGCCGTGCCGGCTTCGGCCAATTCTTGCAGCCGCGCGGCCACGTTCACGCCATGGCCGAGCAAATCCTGCGTCGCGGTGACGACGACATCGCCGACATGCGCGCCCACGCGCACCGGCGGCTCCTTCTTGCCGCGCTTATCGAGAATATCCTGGATCGCCCCCAGCGCCGCGCCGGCGGAGGTGAATTCCAGCATGAAGCCATCGCCCGCGGTGTTGAACAGCCGCCCGCTATGGGCGCCCGCCACCTCGATTATGCGCGCGCGCAGATTCTCCACCTTGCGCGCGGCGTTGCGCTGATCGCGCTCGGACATCGTTGAAAAGCCAACGATGTCCACCGCCACGATGGACGCCAGCCTTACTGTGCGATCTTCACCGATATCCGCCACGTTCAATCCCCACGCCGGGACGATAGCTGGCAAATTGCGGTTTCGCCATCTTTTCCCCTATCGGGCGCGATCCACCGCCAACAAAAGCGCGCTCATGTTCTGAATGAACGCGCCCGTTGAAATGCCGGTGGGCGGGGTTGGCGTGATGTGGGGCGATGTATCCCAGGAATCGCCCACGAGAGTTCCGCCGAAATCGCCGGGCGTCGCCTCGGCCGGGGGCTCGCCGATGTAAGGGTTGGACGTGGCCGAAAGCGGGGTTGGCCAATAGCCTTCGGCGTTCAAAGTTGCGATCAATTCGGCCACGCGCTCGGCGTTTGGCCGCTCAAGCGCGCCTTCGCCGACGTTCGAGTTCATATCCGAAACCTCGATATTCTCGGTGGTGAAGAAACGCGGCATGCGGAAATTGCCGCGCGTCAGCGGCGATTGCGCCAGATCGGGCCCGCTGGCCGAAAGCCGCTCTAGCCGTTCACGCAGCGCGGCGGCGTTGATGGCGCGCCATTGCGAATAATGGGTGATCGGATTTTCGGGATTGTAGTCCCAATAATATTCACCGCTGCGCGCGTTGGAGCCGCACCGATGATTGATGCGGGCGCGATTGGTTTCAAACTCGATGAAGGTGGGATAATGCCGGCCTGGCGCGCGCACCTGATCATCAGGCAAGCGGAGGGAATCGAGCCAATCGAGCGCTTGGGGCAAGCGTTCGATAAAGCGGCGCTCACCGGTCCATTCGTAGAAATCCATCATTTGCGCGATATTGCCCGCCGTTGTGTGCGTGGCGTAGCTCTCGGGCTCATAGGTGCGCGCGCCCATGGGCTGAAGCGTTTCGTGATGGTGTTGCAGGCTCCAGGCCGGCTGGCTGCCCGCCCCTTGCGTGGCCGGGAAAATTTCCATCGCACGGCGGATCGCGGCCAGCGCCCGCTCATCGCCCAGCGTGTGATACACCATCAAAAGAAACAGGATGTTCGCATCGGCCACCGCATCATTGAAGGTGATGTAGGGCGCATAGGGCGCCTCCCCTTCCGCGCGCGGGAAGCGCTGCGGCCAGCCGCCATTTGCATATTGGCTATCGAGCACGAATTGGATCGCGCGCTGCAGCGGCGGCAGGAGCCGCGCTTCGCGCTGCACCAGATAAGCGCGCAGCAGAAATTGCGAAGCCTCGGCCGTGCCTTCATCATCGAAGGTGGCGTTGCCATCGTAATGATGGAATTCTTCGAGCCGCCAGCCATTCTTGCCGATCGTATCGTACCAGCGGCGGATGCTGTCTTCGCCGGCGAAATCATGCATGTAGTTCCAGCCGCCGGCGGGCAGCTGCGCGGCGATGATGCCGTCCGCGACGCTGAGCGCAGCGCGATAGTAGAAATCATCGCCCGTGGCTTCCAGGCAATCGAGATAAAGGTGCCCCATTGTGGCCGTGCCGGGGGCTGCATCCAGATCATGCTCGGATAGGCTTCCATCTCGCCCCAGCGGCGCGAGAAATCCGGCAGGTAAGCCCACACATAGCCGCCGCGATAAGCGGCCTTCTCCAGCATGAAGGCGGTGGCGCGCTTCATCGCAGCCAGGGCGGCGCGGCGGTTAATGCCACCGGTGTCAACGGCAGGCTCAAAAAAAGAGGCGCAAGCCCCCGTCAAAGCCGCACCCGAGGCGGCGGCCAACAGGCTGCGCCGCGAAGTCGATCCAATCATCTGTCCTCCCCTTTATCGTTTGGCGCGCGTTTTCCTAACGCGCTTACCGCACCGGCGCAGGCGCAGGCGCCGCCGGCGCCAGCAGGTGTTTCTTGATCTTGCCCGCGGCGGTGCGCGGAAATTCAGCCACGAAGGTGACGTTGCGGGGCACTTTATAGCCCGCGAGGTTCGCACGGCAAAACTGAATCAGATCGATTTCCGCAATTGAGGCCGCGTCCGGTTTGAGCATCACGAAGGCATGGCCCGCCTCGCCCCATTTTTCGTCGGCGACGCCGACGATCGCGGCTTCCAGCACGGCGGGATGGCGCGCCAGCACATTCTCGATCTCCGCCGGATAGACGTTCGAGCCGCCGGAGATGAACATCTCCTTGATCCGCCCGGCGACGTAATAGCAGCCGTCCGCATCGCGCCGGCCGATGTCGCCGCTTTTGAGCCAGCCATCCTCGGTGAAGGCTTTCGCGGTTTCGCCGGGCTTATTCCAATAGCCGGGCGTCACGCCTGGCCCGCGCATCCAGATCTCGCCGCTTTCGCCTTCGGCCACGTCGCGCCCCTGCCCATCAACGATGCGCACATCGAGCAGCAATTGCGGCTTGCCGACGGAGCCGATTTTGGTGAGCGCATCTTCGCGCGCGGCGACGAACGAGGTCGGGCCAGTTTCGGTCATGCCATAGCCGTTGCAGACCAGCGCGCCCTTTCTGGCGAAGCGTTCGGCCAGCACATCCGGCAAAGGCGCGCCGCCGCAACCCCAGGCGCGCACGTGCGCCAGATCGGCGGCGTCAAAACCAGCATGATGCGCAAGCTGCTGATACACAGCCGGCACCGCAAAGAAGAGATCGAGCTTCGGCAAAAGCGCCATCACATCGTCAGCATCAAAGCTGGGCAGCACATGCACCGTGCCGCCCGCCATCAGCACCGGCATAGCCAGCAGATGAATGCCCGCGGTATGAAACATCGGCAGAAAATTCAGCGTATGATCGGCCTCGCGGATGCCGAACGCCTGGGTGGCGTGAAACGCGTTGATCAGCGCCATTTGCAGGGTTTTTATCACTGCTTTCGGCTCGCCGGTGGTGCCGGAAGTGTAGATCAGCGTCCACACGTCCTCCCCGCGCCAGCGGCGGCTGGCGTTGTGCGGGGCGGCCTTCGCCAGAAGCGCTTCATAATCACCGTCAAGCGCCAGCAGCGGAATGGCGAGCGCGCCCGCGACGGCTTCATCCTCCTTGCCGTGGATCACCAGCTTGGGTGCGCAATCAGCCAGCAAAGGCGCAAGCTCCGGCGCGGGCGCGCGCCAGGAAAGCGGGACCAGGATCGCGCCCAGCTTCGCGACGGCGAACATCAGCTCAAAGAATTCGATGCGGTTGCGGCTGAGCACGCCGATGCGATCGCCATAGCCAATGCCGCGCGCGGCCAGCACGGCGGCGGCGCGTTCGGCGCGATCGCTTCAATTGGGCATAGGTGCGCGCGCGCCCGCTCAGCGCATCGATGAGCGCGACACGATGCGGCGTCAGCGCCGCCCGCTTCGCACTGATGTCGACCAGGTCGACACCCATTTTTCTCTCCCCTCCGAGGCGGCGCTTCAGCGGCGCCGTCCCCTCCCCATTTTGGACGCGGCGCCAGCCCGTTGATCATCAATTCAGCGGCGGCTTCGGACACCGCGTCCACATCCGCATCATCTTCCCAGACACCGTATTTCAAGCCGAGGAAGGTGGAAGCGCCCATCAGCGCCCACACCCGCACTTCGTCATCGCCCGCGCTGATTTCGCCACGGCCGGCGGCTTGGCTCAATTGCTGGCGATAGGCTTCGGAGAACACGTTGTAATAATCCCGATACGCTTCGGGCGCGACAAATTGCGCCTCCATGACGACGCGATAGAGCGACTTGTGGTTACGCGCGAATTCCAGATAAGCGCGGATGCCAAGCTTTTCGGCCTCGAGCCGGTTGGGCGCATCCTTGATGCTTTCGCGCAGCGCATGGCGCGTGCGCACGCCCATATCGGCCACGAGCGCGCGGAACACTTCCTCTTTGGATTTGAAATACACGTAGAAGGTGCCGAGCCCGCAGCCGGCGCGCTGGGTGATGTTCGAGATCGCCGTCTCGTGGTAACCGCGAGCGCCGAATTCTTCCCCTGCGGCATCCAGCAACCGCCTCAGCGTACGCCTGCCCCGCTCGGTCTTCGGGCCGGAGCGCTCTTCGGCTGCTGCAGATTGCGAACCTGAATATTGACTCATGTTTCAAGTTTCCGCTAAAGGGTGGCGCAACACAAGCAAAATCGGCCCGCATGCATGGGCCGGGGGGAAATGCCGGGCATGCCGGTTCATGTGCTCAGGGATGGGGCCGCCATAAGCTACGCCGATCAAGGCGCGGGCGCTCCCTTCCTGCTGATTCATGGCTGGGCCGCCCATGGCGGGTTTTTCCGGGATCTCGCGGCGCGGCTCGCGCCCGCCCGGCGCGTTCTTACGCTGACTTTGCGCGGCCATGCGGGCTCCGACCGAGGCGCGCTGCCTCTCACCATTGAAACGCTGGGCGAGGATATCGCCGAATTCGCCGCCGCGCTCGATCTAAAGGGCGTTGTGGCGCTTGGCTGGTCGATGGGGGCGATGGCGCTCTGGTCGGCGGCGGGCAAGCTCGGCGATCGGCTGGAAGCGCTGATCGTTGAGGAAATGGCGCCGCGCCTGACCAATGACCCGGCTTGGGCCTATGGCCTCGCCGGCGGCTATGCCGAGGCTGATATCGCCGGCAGCCTTGAAGAGATGCAGGCCGATTGGCCCGCCTATGTCACGCGCTTTGCGCCGCGCATGTTCGCGCCCGCGGCGCGGTATGAAAAACCCAATCTGATCGAATGGGCGCGGGTGGAAATGTCCAAGGCCGACGCATCCGCGATGGCCTCGTTTTGGGATTCAATGGCGCGCCAGGATTTTCGCGCCCGCCTGCCCGCGATTCGTGCGCCGATGCTCGTGCTGCATGGCGCGCAAAGCCAAATCTACCCAGATGGCGCGACGGCTTTCGTCGCCCAAGCCGCGCCCAATGGCGCGCACGTCATCATCCCTGGCGCGGGGCATGTGCCCCACCTCGAAGCGCCGGATGCGTTTTTTCAACAGATCGAGGCGTTCGTCCGCACAACGCGGCGGCCCGAGATGAGGAGCGGAGGAGCAGTTCCATGAAGCGGTTAGGCCATACGGCGCGTTATGCGCTTTTGTTTGCAAGCGTGTGCGCAGCGCCGTTTGCGTTCACCTCCCCCGCGCTGGCGCAAGACGGCGCGTCAGCGGCCGATGAGGACGCCATCGTCGTCACCGCGCGCCGCCGCGCGGAAAATCTGCAGGACGTGCCGATCGCCATCACCGTGCAATCGGCCGAGCAGCTTGAGAATCGCGGCGCGACCGACATCACCGTGCTGCAGCAAACCGTGCCGAACGCCACCGTGCAGGTGGCGCGCGGCTCGAACTCGACGCTGATCGCCTTCATCCGCGGCGTGGGCCAGCAAGATCCGCTCTGGGGCTTTGAGCCGGGCGTCGGGCTTTATGTCGATGACGTCTACATCGCCCGCCCGCAGGCGGCGGTGCTCGATATTTTCGACATCGAGCGCATCGAAGTGCTGCGCGGCCCCCAAGGCACGCTCTATGGCCGCAACACGATCGGCGGCGCGGTGCGCTACGTCACGCGGCTGATGGACAACGAGCAGCCGCACCTGACGGCGCGCATCAATTACGGCTCGTACAACCAGCTTGACGGGGTGTTCTCCGGCTCGCTGCCGCTTTCGGAAAATTTCGTGATCGGCGGCGCCTTCGCGCTTTACAGCCGCGACGGCTACGGCACGAACCTCAACACCGGCAACGAGCACTACAACAAGGACGTGGACGCCTTCCGCGTCAGCGCGCAATGGACCCCGCTCGACAACCTCACCATCCGCTTCACCGCCGATGGCGTGGATGACGACAGCAACGCGCGCCACGGCTATCGCCTGACCGATTTCCCGGCCGGGGGGCGCGGCCTATGATCCGCTGCCGAGCGTTTACGACACCCGCGCCGGCGCGGGCGACCGCAACCATGTCGAAACACGCGGCCAGTCGCTGCACGTGGATTGGGAAATCAGCGATACGCTGACGTTCCGCTCGATCTCCGCATGGCGCAACGGCGAAACCCGCGGCAACATCGATTTCGACAACACGCCCGACCCCACGCTCGATATCCCCGCCTATTATGCGGACGAACAATTCAGCCAGGAATTCCAGCTCCTGTTTGATGCGGGCCGCGTGCAAGGCGTCGCGGGCGTCTATTACATGGACGCGATGGCTGAAGGCGCGTTCGACACCGTGCTCGGCGGGCTGGGCGTGTCCATTCTTTCGGAAGGCCGCGTTGACACCCAATCGATCGCCGCGTTCGCGGATGTCAGCATCGACATCCTCGACAGCCTCGCGCTCTCGATCGGCGGCCGCTGGACCCAAGACGACAAAGACGCGCGCGTGCTGCGCCAGACCTATCTCGGCATCCGCTCGCCCTTCTTCGGCAATTCATCGGCGGTTCTGCTTGCGCCGAACACCAATTACACCAACAGCGCCACGTTCGAGGAATTCACCCCGCGCGTGAGCTTGACCTGGAAGCCGATCGAGGAAATCTCGATCTATGGCTCCTATAGCCAGGGCTTCAAATCCGGCGGCTTCGACATGCGCGGCGACGCCTCGCTGACGCCCAGCACGGTGGACGGCTATGACCCCGAATTCGTCGATACCTACGAAATCGGCTTCCATTCGGGCTTTATGCGCGGGCGCGTGAATGTCAGCGGTGCGGTGTTCTTCTCCGAATACACCGACATGCAGATCACCCGCCAAGAGCCGACCATCACCGGCGGCATCGCCTCTTACGTCGACAACGCGGCGGAAGCGGAAATGTGGGGCGCCGAGCTCGAGGGCCGCGTGTTCTTGACCGATAGCCTCACCGCGAACTTCGCCATCGGCTATATCGAAGGTGAATTTGGCGAGTATCGTTCGAGCGCGGTCGTCGCAAACCCGGCCGCCGCCGGCCACCATCGTTGTGCCGATCGATCTTTCGGGTTCCGCCGGCTTCCAGAACACGCCTGACCTCACCGGCGCGTTCTCGCTCACCTATGCGACGAATGTTGCGGGCGGCATGCTGGCGATCACGCCTTCGGTGTCCTACCGCAGCGACAGCCAAATGTTCGAGTTCGCCAACCCGACGCTCGATCAGGATGCCTACACGCTCTACAACGCTTCGGTGACGTGGACGTCCGAAAACGATCGCTTCCGCCTTGGCTTGCACGGGCTCAACCTTTCCGACGAAGAATATCGCGTCGGCGGGTACAATTTCCCGGGCGCCACGTTCGGCAATTCCATCATCGGCTTCTACGGCCCGCCGCAAACCTTCACGGCGTCCGTCGAAGTGCGCTTCTGATCTCTCCTCCCCGAGAGGTTTACTCCACGGCGGCGCGAACAATGCTCGCGCCGCCGTTTTCCTTTGCGTAGAGCTTGCCCATGACCACTGACGCAACCGCAAAGCCAGAAGCCCCCTCCTATCGCTATTGGGTGCTTGGCCTTCTGTTCATCGCCTACACGTTCAACTTCATTGATCGGCAGATCATGGGCATCCTCAACGTGCCCATCCAAACCGAATTGGGCGCCACCGATGAGCAGATGGGCCTGCTTGGCGGGCTTTCGTTTGCGTTGCTTTACACGGGGCTTGGCATCCCGATCGCGTTCCTGGCCGATCGCTGGGATCGCTCCTGGATCATGACCATCGCGCTCGCGCTCTGGAGCGGCTTCACCGCGATCTGCGGCTTTGCGCAAAATTATTTGCAGCTATTCCTCGCACGCATGGGGGTCGGCGTTGGCGAAGCGGGCGGGGTGGCGCCGGCCTATTCGCTGATCTCCGATTATTTCCCGCCGAAAGAGCGTGCGCGCGCGCTGGCGGTGTATTCGTTCGGCATCCCGATCGGCTCGGCGGCCGGCATCGCACTGGGGGGCATTGTCGCCAGCCTCGTCGATTGGCGCGTGGCGTTTATCGTTGTGGGGCTTGCGGGCGTTTTGTTTGCGCCGATCTTCCGCGTGTTCGTCAAAGAGCCCAAGCGCGGGCGCTATGATGTGAAAGCCGAAGCGCCCGCCGCGCCAGCGCCCAAGCGCGCCGGCTTTTTTTGAAGCGCTGGGCTATATCACCAAAAAGCCGAGCTTCTGGCTGCTTTCCACGGGCGCTGCCTGCTCATCCATGATGGGCTATGGCTCGTTCTATTGGATCCCCACGTTCCTGCAGCGCTCTTACGGCTTTGATTTGCAGCAAGCGGCGTTTTTCTACGCTTCGGTGCTGCTGATCGGCGGCGTGGCCGGGGTTTGGCTCGGCGGCTTCTTGGGCGACAAGCTGGGCGCGCAGAAGCGCGCGATGTTTGCGCTGGTGCCGGCGGGCGCGTGGTTGCTGGCTATGCCGTGCTATGCGGTGGGGCTGCTTTCGCCTTCGCCGGCGGCGGCGTTCTTTCTCTTCTTGGTGCCGACAGCGCTTGGCCTTGTCTGGCTCGGCCCGGTGATCGCTGCGGTGCAGCACCTTGCGCCGCCGCACATGCGCACCGTGGCGTCCGCAAGCTTTCTCTTCATCAACAATCTGATCGGCATCGGCGTCGGCACCTGGGCCTTGGGCCGGCTCTCGGACGTGCTTTCAAGCCAGTATGGCGAAGAGAGCCTGCGCTATTCGATCCTTTACGGCACCGGCTTTTACGTGATCGCCGCGATCCTCTACCTGATCGCCTCGCGCTCGCTGCAGCGCGATTGGGTGGATTAGGCTCGCCCTTGGACCGCCGGCGCCCTCGCCGGCGCTAAACGCTTCCCCGCCAAGCCCCGAACCTGGATCCGGGGCGCGAGCGGGGATCCAGCGCTGCGGCAGCGGCTCTGGATCCCGGCGCTCGGCCCCGCTTTCGCGGGGCGCTCGGCCGGGAAGCGTTGCGACTTGAATATAACTGACCAGTCAGTTATATTCATTCCATGCCCGCAACCCCCTCGCCCAAAACGCGAAAAATGCCGGCCCCGCGCTGGAAGCGGCGGGCGGACGCGCGGCCGGAGGAGATTTTGGAGGCGGCGCTCAGCGCGTTCACCGAACGGGGCTTTGAGGCCGCCCGGATGGAGGACATCGCCAAGGCCGCCGGCATCTCCAAGGCGGCGATCTATCTCTATTTTCCCTCCAAGATGGCGCTGCTGGAGGCGCTGATCGAAGCCAAGGTCACCCCGATCGCTCAGCAAGTGGCCGCGCTTTCAGCGGCGGGGCTGGCCGATCCCAAACACGCGCTGCGGGCGCTGGCCAGCATGGCCGCGCACCGCATCGCCGATCCGATGATCGTGGCCGTGCCGCGCCCTGGTGCTCGGGCTCTCGGGCCGCTTCCCGGAGATCGCCGAATATTATCGCACGCATGTGGTGGAGACGGCGCGCGCCGCGCTTGAGGCGCTGGTGCGCGCGGGCGTGGAACAGGGCGTGTTTCGCGACGTTGATCCGCGCGCCGCCACGCGCGCCATGATCGGGCCGCTCTTCTTTGAAGCGCTGTGGACGCACGTGCTGCGCGGGGAAAGCGCGCTCAACGAACCGCAAGCGCTGGTGAACCATCAATTCGACATCCTGCTGAACGGGCTGGAGCAACGCGCATGAAGCGCCCCCTTATTGTTTCCCTCGCCCTCCTCATCACCGCGTGCAGCGGCGCGAAGAGCGAGGTGCTGCAAGGCTATGGCGAGGCCGATTACATTTATGTCGCCAGCCAAGAGGCCGGCGTGATCGGCGATCTGCTGGTGCGCGAGGGCGATGCGGTGGAGGCCGGCCAGGCGGTGTTCGCGCTGGATCGCGAACGCCTTGGCCTTTCGGCGCAAAGCGCAGCGGCGCAAGCGGCGGCGGCCTCATCGGCGGTGCGCTCGGCGGAAGCGGACGCAGCGCTGGCGCGCAGCAATTTCGCGCGCGGGCAAGAGCTCTTCCAGCGCGGCTTTTATCCGCAAGCGCGGCTCGATTCTGATCGCGCCAGCCTCGATGCGGCCAACGCCCGGCTCACCCAAGCGCGGCGCGAAGCCAGCGCGGCGGGCGCGCAAACAGATCTGGCGCGCACGCGCATGGGCGATCTTTCCGTCGCCGCGCCGCGCGCGGGCGTGATCGAGCGCATCTATTATCGCCCCGGCGAGGTGATCGCCGCCGGCGCGCCGGTCGCCGCGCTGCTTGCGCCAGAAAACATGAAAGTGCGCTTCTTTGCGCCGCAGGATCGCTTAAGCGATTTTCCCGTCGGCGCGCGCGTGCTGATTTCGTGCGACGGCTGCGGCGAACCCGTGGCCGCGCGCGTGAGCTATGCCGCCGCCGAGCCGCAATTTACCCCGCCGGTGATCTATTCGCTCGATCAGCGCGAGAAGCTGGTGTTTCTGATTGAAGCGCGGCTTGAGGCGCCCAGTGCGATCCGGCCCGGCGCGCCGGTTGATGTGCGGCTTGCGCCATGAGCGATGAACTCGTCATCGATGTGACGGGGCTCACCAAAAGCTTCGGCGCGCGCAAGGTGGTCGATAATTTCGATCTCAAAGTGCCGCGCGGGGCGATCTACGGCTTTCTCGGCCCCAACGGCTCGGGCAAAACCACCACCATCCGCATGGTGTGCGGGCTTTTAAAGCCCGAAGCGGGCCAAGGCCGCGTGCTGGGCTTTGACGTGCTGCACGAAAGCCTGAGGATTAAAGAGCGCGTCGGCTACATGACGCAGAAATTTTCGCTCTATGAGGATCTTTCGATCCGCGAGAATCTGGAATTCATCGCCCGGCTCTATGGGCTTGATCGCCGCAAAGCGCGCGTGGATCACGCGCTGGAGGATTTGGGCCTCGCTGAGCGGCAAACCCAGCTTGCGGGCAAGCTCTCCGGCGGCTGGAAACAGCGCTTGGCGCTGGCCGCCTGCATGATCCATGAGCCGGAAGTGCTGCTGCTGGATGAGCCCACCGCCGGCGTTGATCCCAAAGCGCGGCGCGATTTCTGGGACGCGATCCGCCGTTACGCGGCGCAAGGCGTCACCACTCTGGTTTCCACGCACTATATGGATGAAGCGGTGCAGTGCGATTCCATCGCCTACATCGCCTACGGCAAAAAGCTGCTCGATAGCCACACCGCCGATATTCCCAAGCAGATCGGGCTTTCCGCCTGGCGCATCGAAGGCCGGCCGCTGATCGATGTGCAGCACGCGCTGGAAGCGGATCCGCGCGTTGAGCTGGTGGCGCGCTTTGGCGCGGCGATCCATGCCTGCGCGCGCGAACCTGTCCCGCTGGAGGCGGCGGTGAGAAGCCGCGCAAGCGGCGCATCCGCATGTGGCGATCAGCAAAATCGAGGCCGGCTTCGATGAGATTTTCATCTATCTGATGGCCGGCGCGGCGGATAATTTCCAATGAAGCTGCCCGCGCTGTTTTCCCTGCCGGCGCTTGATCTTTCCTGGGCGCGCATTGCGGCGGTGTTCCTCAAGGAATTGGTGCAGATGCGCCGCGATAAGCTCACCTTCGGGATTATGGTGGCGATGCCGATCGTGCAGCTGATCCTGTTCGGCTACGCCATCAACACCGATCCGCGCCACATGCCCGCCGTGATCGAAATGCGCGAAGATGGGCCGCTGACGCGCGCGTTCCTCGCTTCGCTGCACGCATCATCTTACGTGGACATCGTCGCCATCGTGACGACTGCCGATGAAGCCGATCGGATGCTGCGCTCAGGCGAAGCGAATTTCATCATCTCCATCCCCGAAGGCTTTGAGCGGCGCCTCGTGCGCGGGGAAACCCCGCAAATCCTGCTGGCGGCCGATGCAAGCGATCCGATTGCGGCGGGCGGCGCGATTGCCGCGATCGAGCGGGTGGCGCAGCAGGCGTTCGCGCCTTCGTTCCAAGGCCCGCTCAGCGGGCTTGCGCGCGCGCCGCCGCCTTATGAGATCGTGGTGCATCGCCGCTTCAATCCGGCGGGGGAAAGCGCGTTCAACATCGTGCCCGCCCTGCTCGGCATCATCCTCACCATGACAATGGTGATGATCACCTCGATCTCGCTCACCCGCGAGAGCGAGCGCGGCACGATGGAAAATCTGCTGGCCACGCCCGTGCGCCCGATCGAGGTGATGATCGGCAAGACAACGCCCTACATCGCCATTGGCGCGATCCAAGTCGGCATTGTGCTGGTGATGGCGACGTTCCTCTTCCGCATCCCGTTTACGGGATCGCCGCTGGCGTTCACGCTCGGCACCGCGCTCTTCATCTTCGCCAATCTGATGCTGGGCTACCTTATCTCCACCATCGCGCGCACGCAGATGCAGGCGATGCAGACGACGTTCTTTGTGTTTCTGCCCTCGATCCTGATGTCGGGCTTTATGTTTCCGTTCAAGGCGATGCCGCACTGGGCGCAATGGATCGGCGAGGCGCTGCCGATCACGCACTTTTTGCGCATCGTGCGCGAGGTGGTGCTGAAAGAGGCCGGGCTTGCCGATATCGTGAACGATCTTGGCCCGCTGGCGCTGATCACGCTGGTGCTGGCCGGCTTTGCGCTGCTGCGCTTCCGCAGCACGCTGGATTAAAGCAACGGACTTTTCGCCTTAAGCGCGCGCGGCGTTGAGCGATGCGTCCGGCGCCGGCAGCGCAAGCGCTGCAAACAATTCCTGCACGATCGCCTCGCCCGCGCCCGCTTGCGCCAGCACGCCAAGCCGCTCCATCACATCGGTGATCTCGCTCAGCGGCCGTTGCGGCGAGAGCGCGGCTTGCACGCCTTCGGCCTCGCACGGCAGCACCTCTTCATCGGCGCCAATCAATTGCTCGTGCAGCTTTTCGCCGGGGCGCAGGCCGACATAGGTGATCTTCACGTCCTCATCCGGGCGCAGGCCGTTGAGGCGGATGACATCGCGCGCCAGCTCCACCACCGGCAGAGGCTCGCCCATATCGACAACCAGCGTCGCCCCGCGCGGGGTTTTGGAATCGAGCCCGATGGCGGCGGCCTGCAGCAGCACATCCGCCGCTTGCGGGATGGAGAGGAAATAGCGGGTCACGCTGGGGTCGGTGACGGTAAGCGGGCCGCCGGCGGCGAATTGCGCCTCGAAAATCGGCGCCACCGAGCCCGTCGAGCCCAGCACGTTGCCGAGCCGCACCGCGACGGCGCGCGGGCCGTTCGTGCGGTCGAGCGCATGGCAGTACAACTCGCCCAGCCGCTTTGAAGCGCCCATGACACCCGAAGGATCGGCCGCTTTATCGGTGGAGACGAAAACCATCTCCGCGCCAGCGGCCCGCGCGGCCTCGGCCACATTGCGCAGCCCGCACACATTGGTGAGCACGCCTTCGCTGGGAAATTGCTCCACCATCGGCACCTGCTTGAGCGCGGCGGTGTGGAACACGATGTCCGGCTGGGCGCGCCCAAACCAGCGATCTATGGCGGCGCGATCGCGAATATCGGCCAAAGCGGGGGCTGCATCGCGCAATTCGAGGCCGGCGCGATAGAGATTGTATTCGGAGCTATCGAGCAGCGTGAGGCGCTCCGGGCCGAGCGCGGCCACGCGGCGGGCCAGCGCCAGACCGATCGAGCCGCCGCCGCCGGTAATCAGAACCCGCTTTCCGGCGATGCGCTGCTGAATCCGAACCCAATCGAGCTCCCCCAACGGCGCGCCGACCAGATCGTCCAGCCCCAACGGGCGCACGGCCGCGCCCTCGACGACAAAAACCAGCATCCGCCCGGCGGCCGCGCGCGCAAGCACCGCCCGCGTCACCGGAACCGGCTTTGAGCCCGCCAAAACCAGCGCGCGCACGCCAAATTGCTGAAAATCAAGCGCATCCCAAGCCGGCGCGCGCGCCACCACCGCAGCGTCGGATTCGCCGCCGCCGACGATTGCCGCGCCTTTCAGCGTGAGCCCGTGCCTGGCCCAATCAATGTTCGCAGCCAGGGCGATGCGGACACGTTCGGACGTGCCCGCGATAACGGCTTCGATCGCCATGTCTCCACCCTGCGCTGGTGTCATTGTCCGGCCATCTTTATTCCCGCCCAAGGACGCAATGTCTACAACGTCAAGCTGCTGTAGCGCTTAAGAAAAGGCCATGCCTATCAATGCGGCGCTTCCACCGTCTCATTCGGGCAACGTCACGACATTGTTACAGGCGGCGACCTCCAGCGGCTGGTCCAGCGCGCCGCCGCCGATATGGAACAATCCGCCCGCCGCGCGCACCAGCGCACAGCCTGCGGCCACGTCCCAAATCATGGAACCGGACTCCCGATAGGCCTCGGCCCGGCCGGCCGCGACATAGGCCAGCGCCGTCGCCGCCGAGCCGATCATGCGCACCTTGCGCCAGGCTTTCAGCCGCGCCTCAAACAGCGCCATCGATTCCGGCGTCGCCCGCGAGGGGACGCCGGTTTGCAGGATGCCGGCGCTGGGCGCATCGATGCTGGACACACAGATCGGCTGGCCGTTGAGCGCCGCGCCCGCGCCGACAAGGCCGGTGAAACGCTCGCCCAGCGCAAAGCAGTCCACCACGCCGAGGATCGGCGCGCCCGCTTCCAGCAGCGCGATCGACACCGCGCAATGGGGATAGCCGCGCAGATAATTGACGCTGCCATCCAGCGGATCGACGGCCCACACATAGCGGCTCTCCCGCGCGCGCACCCAGCCGGCCTCCTCCGAGATCACCGGAAACGGCGCCGCGCGCTCGAGCGCGGAAAGGATCATGGCTTCGGCGCGCTTATCGGCGTCGATCTTCACCTCGCGGCCAATCTCGGCCTCGATCACGCTCCATTCGGCGCGGTGCGCGGCGAGCGCGGCGCCCGCATCACGCGCCGCAGCATCCGCGATCGCCAACAATTCCTTGAGATCGTCCAAGCACTTGCTCCTTGAGGATTGCATACGCCCCCGCGCGCGCTTGGAGAAGAGCGCGATACGCGCTTTAGTGGCGCCGGGAGGGGGCATGGACAGCGCCCACAGCAACGCGCGTGCGCGGGTTCAACCCATGGCGGGGCTGAGCGTTGCGGCGCTGGACAAGCGGCTTGGCCTGCGCCGGCGCGCCCGAGAGGACGCCGGCCGTGCGCTGCCCGCGTTTGACGCCACCGATCTGTCGCCAACGGAAAACGCCGTGGTGGAGGCTGTCGCCGCAGAGCGTGCGCGGCTTGAGCAGGCCCGCGCCGCCGCCAAGGCCGAGGCCGAGCGGCGCTTGCGGGCGTTGGCGCCGCAGCCTCAAGATATCGCCGGCCCTGCGCTTGATGCGCAGCTGGGGCTTAAGCAGGCGGCGGGGCGGCTGGCGCGGCAATGGGCCAGCGCGGCGGCGGCGGCCAAGCAAGCGCGCGAGGATCTCGCCGCCTTCAAGCGCGCCAACGATCTGCGCCGCAGCGCCCATTATGCGCGCGCGCCGCTGATGCAGGCGGGATTTCTGTTTACGGCGGCGTTGTTTGAAGCGCTGTTCAGCGCCGCCCTCTTCGCCGAGGACGATGAGCGCGGCTTGTTGGGCGGGGCGATCACCGCGATCGGCCTTTCGGGCGCGAATGTGACGCTTGGGTTTTTGGCCGGATTTCTCGGGCTGCGTTACCTGCAGCACGTGCGCATGCCGATCAAAGTGATGGGCGGCGCCGCCTTTGGCGCCATGGCGCTGCTGGCGCTGATGCTCAATCTCTTCGCCGCCGATTGGCGCGACCAGATGGCCGCGCTTTCGGGCCGGCAATTGGAAATGGGCGCGGACGCCAGCTTCCGGCTCTGGTCGCTGCTGCAGCTCGATTCACCGCAGGCGATCATTCTGTTGATGCTTGGCGCCGGGGTTTGGGTGTTCGCGGCGATGAAGGGCTTTTCCAGCTTCGACGATCCCTATCCCGATTTCGGCAAAATGGCGCGCGCGGCCGAAGATGCGGAAGACGCGTTTGGCGAGCTGCGCCAGGAGGCGCGCGCGGCGCTTGAGGCGCCGATCGATGCCGCGAAAGCCGCGCTCAATACGCGGCTTGAGGCGATGCGCGCCGGATTTGAAGCCATGAGCCGCGCCTTTGACGATGCGGCGCAAGGGATCGAAGCGCTCGACGCGCAAGCGCGCGCGCTGGATGACGCCGCAGCAGGCGCAATCCACCTCTACCGCCAGGAAAACGCCGCCGCGCGCAAAGGCCCCGCGCCGGCCTATTTCAGCCTGGCGCCGCCAGCGGCCGGCGTTGCGCTTGATGTGCTTGGCCCCGCCGCCGCTTTGCTCGACGCCGCGCGCGCCGCGCTGGCCAACGCCCAAGCCGAGGCCGCGCAAGCGCAGCAGGCGATGCTGGCGGAATTGGAGGCCACCGCCGCCAAGCTCGATGCGGCGGACGCGCCATGAAAAAGCGCAAAGGCGCGGGCAACGCCTTGGGCGCTGCGCTGATCGGGCTTGTGATGCTGGCGCTGGGCGGCTTTGGCGCGGCGGCGTTTCTGCTGCGCGCGCCGCCAACGGATCCGCAAACGCTCTGCCGCACCGATGCGCCGCTGGCGGCGCACACCATCGTTTTGGTGGATTCCACCCGATCGGCTTGAGCCGCGCCACCGCCGCAAGCTGCACGCGGTGCTGGCGCAAGAGCGCGCGCGCCTCTCGCAATATGAGCGGCTCACCGTGCTGCGGCTCAATCCGCGCCGCCCGCAGGAGCCGGCGATTTTGTTCTCGCGCTGCCTGCCGCGCCCGCCGGAAAGCGGCCAATCCGCTGTATGAGAACGCGCGGCGGGTCCAGGCGCGCTGGAATGAGGATTTCGCCGCCGCGCTGGATCGGGCGCTGCGCAACGCCGTGAGCGGGCGCGGCGGGGCGGACCGCTCCCCGATCCTGGCGGGGCTCAGCGCCGTGGCGGCGGACCCGGATTTTGACGCGGCGATCCCGCGCCGGCGGCTGGTGCTGGTTTCGGACCTATTGGAGCACCACCCCGCCGGGCTTCACCCATTGCGCCGCCGGCGCCGATTTTGACCGCTGGCGCAGCCTGAACCCGCCGCCACCGCCTGATTTCACAGGAATTTCCGTGCGCGCCGCGCCGCTGGACCGGCCAGAGCACGCCGCCCGGCAGCGCTTTGCGCTGGAGCATTTCTGGCCCGCCTATTTCGAGGCGGCCTCTGTGGAAAACCTCAGCATCGATCCGGCTGCGTAAAGCGCTCCGCGCCCGCCATCGAACTGAGGCGAATTTAAAGTCCGTTGCTTTAGCGCCCTCCCCCCAAAGCGGCGACTCAGGTTATCCTTTCAGGTTCAGGCATTTGGAGACGTTGGTGTGAGCACCTATTCCTGGCAGGGCGCGAGCGGGCGCTGGTACGAGTTCGAGGTCGCTCGCGCGGCGCGCGCTTGGGAGCCGCTGGGCGGGGTTTACATGTTCGTGAAACCCAAGGAGCCGAACGCCGATTGGGGGCGGGCCGATCAGCCTGTTTTTGGCCAGAACCGACGATTTCTCCATCACGCTGGCGCGGCATGACATGTGGCAAGCGGCCGAAAATCTCGGCGCGCGGGAAATCCATTTGCTGGTGGTGCGCGATGCCGAGCGCCGCGTCGAGATCGAGCGCGACATCCTCGAAGCGCAAGCACCGATCCTGAACCGCAATCTGCGGCGGGTGGCTTAAGCGCTTGGACCGGCTTGGACCGCCGGCGTCCTCGCCGGCATGCGGTGTTTCAACGTGCACCGCCCGTTCAAGCTGAAACAGTGTTGCCGGCGAGGACGCCGGCGGTCCAAGCTCGGCGGTCCAAGCGCTTAAGCCAACGCCTCCCGCGCCAAGCCCGGCGCATCGCTGAACACGCCATCCACGCCCGCCGCGATGAACGCGCGCACTTCGGCGCGCATATCGCCGCGCTCGATCACATCCTCCGGCCGGTGCAGGTTTGAGCGATAGAGCCGCAAACCCATCGGCAGGAAATAATTCTCCGGCCTGAATGTCCAGGGATGCACCAGGAGGTTCGCCGCATGCGCGCGCGCGACAAGATCGCTGGGCGGCGCCAGATTGTTCTGCGCATCGTGCGGGATCACCAGCGATTTCTCCGGGCCAAGCCCCACGGCGTATTCGGCGATCTGGCGCAACCCCTCATCGCTGAGCATCTGCGCGTAGCTGAGCTCGCGCCGATCCCACGGCCCGCCTTGATTGGAGACAAGCTGCACGCAGCGCCAGCGGATCGAGGACATCATCGCGATCTGCACCAAAGGCGCGATCTCAAAACATTGCAGGAAAAGCCGATCCGCAACCGCTTGCCCGCCCGCTTCGCGCACGGCGGCGATGAAGGGCGCGACCGGATCGAGGCCGATCCCGCGCAGATAGCTCGGATGCTTGAGCTCAGGATAGACGCCAACGCCTGCTTCACCGGCCAGCGCAAGCACCTCCGCAAAGGTCGGGATCGCTTCCTGGCCGTCATAGGCCATGTTGGCGGGGCGAAGCTGGGGCAAGCGCTCCTTGCAGCGCAGCGTTTTCAGCTCGTCGAGCGTGAAATCTTCCACCCACCATCCCGTCACGGTCACGCCATCGACGGTTTTCTCCGCGCGCCGCGCGGCAAACTCAGGCCGCTGCGCCACGTCCGTGGTTTCGGAAATCTCATTCTCGTGCCGGCACACCAAGACGCCATCCTTGGTGATCACCAGATCCGGCTCGATATAATCGGCGCCTTGCGCGATCGCGAGGCGATAGGCGGCGAGCGTGTGCTCAGGCCGATCCGCGCTGGCGCCGCGATGGGCGATGATGATGGGCCGGGCGGCGCTCACGCTTTCTCCTGCGCTGGCGCAGCCGGCCAGCAAAGCGGCGCCCGCCAGCACATCGCGCCGCCTCACAAGCGCTCATCCTGCGGCGCGAGCTTGGTCATGGAAAGGCCCATGAACAGGATCGAGCCGATGAACAGAAGCGTCCAGGCGCCGAACGTGCCGTCAAGCGTGGGATCGAGATTGGGAAACACGCTGGCGAATTCGTGCGCGGCGAAACCGTTGAGGAATAATGTCGGCAGCGCGACGCCGATCGAGGCTTCGCCCTCATCGCCCGGCGCTTCGCGCAGAATTTTGAGAATGATCCAGGCGGCCAGCAAGCCAATCACCGGCGCGGAGAGAAAAGCGAGCAGCCGGCTATCGGGCAGGAAAAAATATTCCCCGCCCAGCCGGAACGCCGCCGCCACCGCAAGCCACAGCAGAAAGCCCAAGCCAATTGCGCGAATAATCATGCCAGCCCCTCCTTCGGCGCAATCGGCAGCGCCAGCAGCTTATCGACCACGTGTTGCAGTTTTTTCGTCAGCGACCGAGACGGTGATCGCCTCATCCGCCGCCCAGCGCAGATAAGCCTCGATCTCCGCGCGCGGCTTGCGGCCGATCAAAAGCTCATAGATCGGCCAAACGTAGGATTCGTACTCATCCTCGGGCACGCCGCAGCCGATCGGATCCCAATCGCGCCACAGGATCTGGTTGATCGCGCGCGTTTCGGCCTTCGCATCGCGGCTCACGATTTGAGAATCTCGCGCGAGACGATCATGCGCATCACCTCGTTTGTGCCTTCCAGGATGCGATGCACGCGCAGATCGCGGACGATGCGCTCCACCTCATAATCGGCGAGATAGCCGTAGCCGCCGTGCAATTGCAGCGCCTTATCGGCCACGGCGAAGGCGGTGTCGGTGACGAAGCGTTTGGCCATGGCGCAATATTTGGAGGCGTCCGGCGTTTTTGCATCGAGCTTGCGTGCGGCGGCGTGCAGCAGCGTGCGGCAGGCGGCGAGTTCGGTTTCCATATCGGCCAGCACAAATTGCGTGTTCTGGAAATCGGCGAGCCGCTTTCCAAACTGCTTGCGCTCTTTCACGTAAGCCAGCGCGCGATCGAGCGCATCTTGCGCCCCGCCGAGCGCGCAGGCGGCGATGTTGAGCCGGCCCCCGTCCAGCCCCTTCATCGCGTACTTGAAGCCTTCGCCCTCCGGGCCGACGCGATTATCGGCCGGGACTTTGCAATCCTCGAAATTGACGATCGCCGTCGGCTGCGCGCGCCAGCCCATCTTCTTTTCGTTCTTGCCGAACGAAAGCCCGGCCGCGCCGTTCTCAACCAGCAGGGTTGAAATGCCCTTGGGCCCATCTTCGCCCGTCCGGCACATGAGCACGTAAAGATCGGAAAAGCCCGCGCCCGAGATGAACGCCTTGGAGCCATTGATCACATAATGCGCATTGCCATCAGGCTTTGCCGTGGTGCGCAGCGCGGCCGCATCCGAACCAGAGCCCGGCTCGGTCAAACAATAGGAGGCGATTTTCTCCATGCTGACGAGCTTTGGCAGCCAGTGCGCGCGCTGCTCGGCGCCGCCGAAACTATCGATCATCCATGAGCACATATTGTGGATGGACAAAAACGCCGCGGTGGCCACGCAGCCGCGCGAGCTCTTCAAAGATCAGCGCCGCATCAAGCCGCGTGAGGCCGGAGCCGCCATGCTCCTCCCCCACATAGATGCCGGCAAAGCCAAGGCCGGCGAGCTCTTCAAGCACGGCGCGATCAAGCCCCTCTTGCTCCCAGCGCGCGGCATTGGGGCGCAAGCGCTCAGTTGCAAACGCGCGCGCGGTTTCCACGATCAGGTTTTGGTCTTCTGTCAGATCTGCGGCCATTGTTCCCTCTTTGCCCGCCTTATAGCCCGCCGCGCCGCGCGCGCCAGCGTTCCGCGTGAGGAACCGATCGCGCCGTCCGGTGTTCTTGGGCTACTGCCCCAAGCGGGCGCGGAAATTTGGAGAAGATTATGATGAAGCTCGTCGTCGCCGCGGGCGCTGCTGTCGCGGTGCTGGGCCTCGCCGCGTGCGGCAATAGCGCCGAAGAAGCTGGCGAGAACATGGATTCCGCCATCGAGGAAACCTTCCAAGGCGAAGAAAACCTGGGCGACGGCGCTTTCGAGCGCGCAGGCGAAGCTGTTGACGACGCCACCGGGCAAGAGCGCCAGGACGATCTCGGCGACGCGATCAACGACGCCACGGACGGCAATTCCAGCACTAATCCCTAAAGCGCGGAAACCGAATCCCGGAACACGCGTTCTTACCTCGGCGCACACGCACGTCGCCTCTGGAGATCATCATGTTGAAAACTGTATTGGCGGCGGGCGCCGCGCTGAGCTTGATTGCCGTGGCCGCCTGCACGCAAGGCCCCAACGAGGAAGCCGGCGAAGCCGCTGACACCGCCTACGAGCAATCCACCACCGGCACGACCGATCCGGGCCAAGGCCCGCTGGAAGAGCAAGGCGAGCAATTGGATGAAGCCACTGGCGGCGCGCCCGTGGGCGAAAGCCCCCGGTTGAGCCGACGCCGTAATCCAACATCGGTTTACGATCACAGGCGCCCTCCGGGTTAAAACCCGGAGGGCGTTTTGCGTTTCAAGCTGCGTTCTGTTGCGCTTTGCGCGCGACGTCTTCGGCGCGGCGGCCAGTGAGTTCGACCATGTGATCGAACACCGCCTCGAACGTGGCCAGCCCTTGGGTCACAGAACGGAGGTCGATGATGAAGGCCTGCCGTTCCGCATGCGGCAGATAGACCTCCACCTTATCCCAGCCGGGCCAGCCCTCACGCGATTCAAAGCCGAGGATTTGCCCGTTGCGGCTCGACACCGCCGAATTGATTTTCGGCGTGCCTGATGAGGGCGTGTAGATCGTCAGCTTCTCGATCGGCTCAAGCACAACAGGATCGCAATCCGCCAAGGCTTCATTCATGCCCAGCCTGCCGGCCATGGTGAACGCATGCTCGTTGGAATCGACGCTATGGAATGAACCATCGAGCAGCGTGACGGCCACATCCACGACCGGAAAGCCGATTGGCCCCTTCTGCATCGCTTCCTTCACGCCCGCTTCCACCGCCGGAATCCATTGCTTGGGAATGGCGCCGCCGGAGATCTTGTCATTGAAGGCAAAGCCTTCTCCGCGCGGCTGGGGCCGCACCTCGATGACGCAATCGCCGAACTGGCCGTGCCCGCCGGTTTGCTTTTATGCCGCCCGCGCTTGGTGGCGCTTTTGCGGATGGTTTCCTGATAGGGCGTTGAAGGCGGCGCCGATGACACGTCCACGCCGAAGCGGGTTTTCAACCGCTCCAGCACCAGGCGCAGATGCGGCTCGCCCTGGCCTTGCAGCAAAATCTCATGCGTTGTCGGATCGTGCCGCACGGAAAGGCCGGCGTCTTCCTCCGCCAGCTTTTGCAGCGCGCCCGAGAGGCGCACGTCATCCTTGCGCTCCTTGGTGGCGATGGCGAGCTGATAGACGGGGAAGCGTTTTGCGGGCGCGCGCGCGCGGCGTTTTGCGCGCCGGTTTTGCCCAGAAGATCGCCGGCCGCCGCGTCGAGCTTGCCGATGGCGATCACATCGCCTTCCGGCGCAGCAGCGATCTTCCTGGTTTGCGCCCCTTGCACCGAAAACAGCGCCCCCGGCCGCTGCTGCGCGCCATCGCTGAGCGTGAGCGTATCGCTATCGTTCAGCGGCCCGCCCAGCACGCGCGAGAACGCAAGCTTGCCCGCTTGGCCGGCATGGCTGACCTTCATCACATACGCGCCCGCGCCATTGAGCCCCAGCCGCGCCGCCGCCTGGCTTGGCGCGGGCGTATCGTGGCGCAGCGATTTTCAGCAGCCGGCGCACGCCGTTTCCGTACGCCGTGGCGCCAAAGAACACCGGCGCGATCAGCCCTTCGTGCATTTCCTTCACCAGATCGGCGAACACCTGATCGCGATCGGGCGTGATGTCCGAGAGCAATTGCTCCATCAGCGCATCATCGAAATCGGCAAGCTGCTCCAGCATGTGAAAGCGCGCCTCGCTTTCACGCGCGGCCATGTCTTTCGGCAGATCGATCACTTGGGAAGGCTTGCCTTGCTCATAATGGAACGCGCGCTCAAGCGCGAGATCGACAAAGCCGGCGACCTTCTCCCCCTCCCAGATCGGAATTTGCCGCGCCACCAAAGGCGTTGCGCTTACCGGCTGCAGCGCTTCAAGCAGATCGCGGATGCGCCCGCGCGCGGTGTCGATCTTGTTGATGAAAATCGCGTGCGGGACGCCGTGATCCTCAACCTGCTTGAGGAAAGGCTGGAGCAAAATCGCTTTATCCGGATCGGGATCGGCGACGATGATCGCCAGATCCGCCGCCGGCAGCGCGAAATCGGCGTCGGCCTGAAAATCCACCGCGCCGGGCGCATCGATCAGCACGTAATGATCGCCCATGAAATCAATGGCGGTGAAACTGGTTTCGGCAGATTGGCCCGCCGCGTTCGAGACTGCGCCCGAACCGCCCGAGGCGGCGGATGCCAGAGCTTGAATCAACGCCGTCTTGCCCGCCCCGGTGGGCCCGACGACGGCGATGGCCCTCACGATGTTGGCGGATTTGCTTTCAGCCATGGCGCTGCCTCCTCTATTCCCGGATGGGATGGGGCGGCGCCGAGCGGCGGGCGCCGCTTCTCGCTTATGTGCGGCCCGTTCAACAGGCCGAGGGCGAGCATTTCACGGAGATGTCACGCGCGCAATGATTCAAAGCTGAGCATTGCGTCACGATGCCTGCGTTGTGCGCCGCAAACATCGCGCAGCGTGCAAAGGACCGCTCTATGGTTTGCAATCATAAATTCGATTGGGCCTATAGGCTGCCGCGCCCTATCCTCTCTTGATGGCCAAATTCGCTAAACGCTTTTCCATTGGGAGGATCCATGGCTGACGATTCAAAATGCCCTGTGCCGCACGCGCGCGGGCGCACAAACCGGGATTGGTGGCCCAATCAGGTGAATGTCGGCGTGCTGCATCAGAACACGCCTGAGTCCGATCCGATGGGCAAGGATTTCGACTACGCAAAAGCGTTCGAGAGCCTGGATCTCGACGCCGTGGTGAAAGATCTCACCGCCTTGATGACAGACAGCCAAGATTGGTGGCCGGCCGATTACGGCCATTATGGCCCCTTCTTCATCCGCATGGCCTGGCACGCCGCCGGCACCTACCGCACCGGCGATGGCCGCGGCGGCGGCGGGCGCGGCCAGCAGCGCTTCGCGCCGCTGAATTCCTGGCCCGATAACGGCAATCTCGACAAAGCCCGCCGCCTGCTCTGGCCGATCAAGCAGAAATATGGCGCAGCGCTTTCCTGGGCGGATCTGATGATCCTCACCGGCTATGTCTCGATCAAATCCATGGGCGGGCCGGTGTTCGGCTTTGGCGGCGGCCGCGCCGATACGTGGGAGCCGGAAAACCAAGTCAATTGGGGCGCAGAAGAAGCATGGCTGGCCGATAGCAAAGCCCCCAACGCCCGCTATTCAGGAGACCGCGAATTGCACGGCGATCTCGGCGCCGTGCAGATGGGCCTCATCTACGTCAATCCCGAAGGGCCGGACGGCAACCCCGATCCCGTCGCCTCCGCGCGCGACATCCGCGAAACCTTCGGCCGCATGGCCATGAATGACGAAGAAACCGTCGCGCTCGTCGCCGGCGGGCACACCTTCGGCAAGGCGCATGGCGCGGGGCCGGCTTCGCATGTCGGCGCCGAACCCGAAGGCGCGGACATCACCTCGCAAGGCTTGGGCTGGGCCTCGACCTATGAAAGCGGCATGGCCGGCCACGCCATCACCTCCGGCATCGAAGGCGCCTGGAAGCCGAACCCGACAACGTGGGACATGGGCTTCCTCGAAACCCTCTTCAAATATGAGTGGGAACTCACCAAGAGCCCCGCCGGCGCGCATCAATGGAAGCCCAAGGGCAATACCGGCGATGGCACGGTTGAAGATGCGCACGATCCCAACAAGCGCCACGCGCCGATGATGACGACGGCCGATCTCGGCCTGCGCATGGATCCGGCCTATGAGAAAATCGCGCGCCGCTATCTCGCCAACCCGGCCGAGTTCGCGGACGCCTTCTCCCGCGCCTGGTTCAAGCTCACGCACCGCGATATGGGCCCCAAGCAGCTCTATCTCGGCAAGCTCACGCCGAAGGAAACGCTGATCTGGCAAGATCCGATTTCGGGGGCGCCCTCCAGCATCGATGCGTCTGACGCCGATGCGCTGAAAGCGAAAATCCTTGGCGCCGGGCTTTCGGTGCGGGCGCTGGCTTCGGCGGCGTGGGCTTCGGCCTCGAGCTTCCGCGGCTCGGATAAGCGCGGCGGCGCCAATGGCGCGCGCGTGCGCCTCTCCCCGCAAAAAGGATTGGGAGGTCAACCAGCCGGCAGAACTCGCGAAGGTGATCTCGGCGCTGGAAAAGATCCAGGCTGAGTTCAATTCCGGCGCCAAAAAAGTCTCGCTCGCCGACCTGATCGTGCTGGCGGGCAATGCGGCGGTGGAGAAAGCGGCGAAGGATGGCGGCTATGACGTCAAAGTGCCGTTCTCACCCGGCCGTGGCGACGCCACGCAGGAAGAAACCGAGATCGACTCCTTCGCCTGGCTCGAACCGAAGGCCGATGGCTTCCGCAATTATGTGCGCCGCCCGATCATGTCGATCGAGGAGCATTTGATTGACCGCGCCCAGCTGCTCAATCTCTCCGCCCCGGAGCTGACAGCGCTGATCGGCGGGCTGCGCGTGCTGCAAGTCGGCGATGAAAAGCTCGGCGTGCTCACAACGCGGCCCGGCGTGCTGTCGAACGATTTCTTCGTCAACCTGCTCGACATGGGCGTGAAATGGACGGCGGCGCCCGATGCGTTTGAAAACCGCTTCGAGGGCCGGGACCGCAAAAAGCGGCCAAGTGAAATGGACCGGCACGCGCGCCGATCTCATCTTCGGCTCGCACAGCCAATTGCGCGCGCTGGCCGAGGTCTATGGCGCGGCCGATGCGAAAGAAAAGTTCGTGAAGGACTTTGTGGCCGCTTGGGCCAAGGTGATGAACGCCGATCGCTTCGATCTGGCCTGAGGCTGAGGCTGAGCAAACGCTCAACGCAAGAAGGCCGCCCGGCAACGGGCGGCCTTCGATGTTTGGGGCGCTTTCCGGCCGAGCGCGCCTGTCTCCTCGGCTCCGCGTAAAAAAAACGCATCCCTGACGCAGCCCCGGCGAAAGCCGGTGCGATCAGGGACCCAGAGCCGGCGCTTAGTTGCTCTGGATCCCCGCGCTCGGCCCCGCTTTCCGCCTTCGCGCTGCGCGCTTCGGCGGACAAGTCGCGGGGCGCTCGGCGGGGAAGCGTGTAACGTCCGTGGCTAGCCCGATGCGGACGCTCGCGATTTTGTTTCCCCACCCATTCCCGGATTGCGCGAAGCGCAAGTCCGGGGCCTATCACCTCAAACGTTTGCGTTCATAGGCTCCGGGCTCGCAGCTTCGCTGCGCCCCGGAGATGGGTGGAGGTCGTTTCTCTTCCCGGCGAAAATCAGACCCTCACCTCCTCCCCCCGCGAGGGGGAGGTGGCGCGCGCGAAGCGCGTGACGGAGGGGTGGGCGCGGAGGTGGGCAAGCACAAGCGCCGCCCCCTCAGTCATGCTGCGCATGACAGCTCCCCCTAACGGGGGAGCACGCACGCAGAGATTTGCTATGCCGCCTACGGCGAAAAGCGCCCGCCGCCTAATCCGGCAGCGGGATAAACTCCTTCTCATCGCCCGGCACCAATCCGAACTTGCCCGCCTTCCAATCTTGCTTGGCTTGTTCGATCCGCTCCTTGCGCGAGGAGATGAAATTCCACCACATATGCCGGGGGCCAAGCGCGTCGCCGCCCAGCAGCATGAAGCGCGCGGGCGTCACCGCGCGGATGGTGATGCGGTCACCGGACTTGAACACCAAGAGCCGCCCCGCCGCGAAGCGATCGCCCGCGATCTCGATCTCACCCTCGGCAATGTAGAGCCCGCGCTCTTCGTATTCGGGATCGAGCGGCAGCGAAGCGCCCGCATCGAGCCGCGCATCCACATAAAACATCGCGCTCTTGAGCTTCGCAGGAGAGGTTTTGCCAAACAGCGCGCCGGCGATCACGCGCACGTCCTTGCCCTCGCCATCGAGCGTCGGCAGCGAGGCTTTGGGATAGTGATCGAAGGTGGGTTCGCTTTCCTCTTCCGCTTCCGGCAGCGCCACCCAAGCCTGCAAGCCAAACAGCGGATGCTTGCCGGCGCGGATCTCAGGCGTGGTGCGCTCACTATGAGCGATGCCGCGCCCGGCGCTCATCCAATTGAGATCGCCCGGCTGTATCGCTTGCGACGAGCCGAGCGTGTCACGGTGATAGATCTCGCCAGCGTAGAGATACGTCACCGTCGCCAGATTGATGTGCGGGTGCGGGCGCACGTCCACGCCCTTGCCGACAGCGAACTCCGCCGGCCCCATCTGATCGAGAAACACAAACGGCCCGATCATGCGCCGCTCAATCGCCGGCAGCGCGCGGCGCACCTCAAAGCCGCCGAGATCGTGCGATTTCGGCACGATGATGCTGTCGATGAAGGCGCACGCCGAAGCGTCGCTGTTTGCGGGGTCGATATCGTCGCCGGGTCTGATGCTCATGGCGCGATGCTAGCGCTTTTTCCGCCTCGATTGAATTGGAACGGCTCAGCCAGAAATCGTCCGTCATGGCGGAACGAATTGCCGGCGCGCGCGCTCGCTTCCTGGCGCAAAAGACTTTCGTGTATTCAACAGTATAAATCACATTTTGGCACAAAATTAAATCTGGTTATTTGATCAGGTTAAAGTAGACGCGAAATATTCCACATGGATAACAGGCCCACCTTTGATTATGTTGGAGTTGGTCAAATGAAGAAACTTGCTGTGAGCATCGCTGCGGCGCTGGCGATTGGTATGAGCGGCGTGGCGCTGGCGCAGACGCAGCCGGAAGCAGAGGCGGAGGTGCAAGCGGAAGCCGCCGCGGCGGAAGCTGCTGAAACGGAAGAAGCGGCTATCGCGCAGCCCGCGGAAGCCGGCGAAGCAGCCGAGCCGGCCGACGACGCAACCGAGCCGGCGGCCGAAGCCGCCGAAGAGCCGAACTAAACTTCGCGAGTATTGCGCAGAGGGCGGCCACTATCGCGCGCCGCCCTCTTTGCGTTCGCTGATATGCATCCACGAAGCCAGCGCCCAGCAACAGAGCGCCCATGCCGCGCCCAGGCACCAGCCCGCCAGCACGTCCGTCGGCCAATGCACGCCAAGATACACGCGGCTCATCCCGATCAGCAGCGTCAGCCCCAGCGCCGCAGCGAGAACATAAAGCCGCAAGCGCCGGCGCCTTTGCGCGCGCGAGAGCAAGCGCCGAGCGTTAGGTACGTCACCGCGGAAAGCATGGCGTGCCCGCTGGGGAAGCTCATACTCGTGGTTTCCACGATATGCGCCACGAAATCGGGCCGCTCACGCGCGAACACCAGCTTGGCGCCTTCGCTGATCGCAACGCCGCCGCTGACCGACAACGCCACAAACAGCGCCGCCGCCACTTGCTTCTGCGCCAGCAAATAGCCCACCGCCAAAAGCGTCACCAAGGTCAGCACCGCGAACCCGCCAAGCGCGGTGAGGTCCATCACCGCGGCCTCGAACCAGGCCGGCCCCAGCGGATCGGCCGCATCGCCGGCCTCGCGCAAGCTCAGCAACAGGGCGCGCTCCCAGCCAAGGTCGCGGCCATCGGCCACGCCCGCGGCGATAAGCGCGAACACCAGGAGCGCGCCAGCCGCGCCAAAAGCCGCAAAACGCATGGGCGGGCTGGGTTTTTCCACGGTCAAGACCGCCTGATTCCTGGGCATGTCGGCGTGAACGCCCGAGGGCGCATCTGGTTCCCAATATCCGCCTATGCATAGAAACAAAGGCATTTGGGCATTTTTGGCGGTACAAATCATACTTAAGCCGCGCTAAACATAGCGCTGCCGCGTCGTGCGGCGCATCCCCCGGGAGTGTTACAATGAGAGTAATCGCCGCCATCGCCGCCGTCGCGGCCCTTGGCCTCGTCGCTTGCACGGAAGCCGAAGTTGACCAAGCCGGCGCCGACGTCGAAGCCGCTGCGTCCGACGCTGGCGAAGCCATTGGCGAAGCCGCGCACGAAACGGGCGAAGCCGTTGAAGGCGCCGTGAACGACGCCGCCACCGCCGTCGAGCACGCGACGGACGACAATCCGGCCACCACGCCGTAATCGTTCGCACCTTGCGAAAATCAAAGGGCGGAGCCGCGAGGCTCCGCCCTTTTTTGCTTGGCCGAGAAACAAGCGAACTTAAGCGGCGGCCTTATCGCTTACGCCGTTGAACAGGAAATCGTTCCCGTCGAACGTCACCTGCACGCCATCGCCATCCTTGATGCGGCCTTCGAGGATGAGGCGCGCCAGCGGATCTTGCACATCCTTCTGGATCACGCGCTTTAAAGGCCGCGCGCCCCAGGCCGGATCGTAGCCGCGCTTGGCAAGCTCGCCTTTGGCGCGGGCGTCGAGCGTCATGGTGATGGCGCGCGCCGCGAGCAGCTTCTCCAGCCGCTTGAGCTGGATCTCAACGATGGCGCCCATCTGCTCGCGCTCCAGCCGCTTAAACAGGATAATCTCATCGATCCGGTTCAGGAATTCCGGGCGGAAGCGCGCGCGCACCTCGCCCATCACCAGATCACGCACATCCTCGACATCGGCGCCGTCCGGCTGCTCGGCCAAAAATTGCGCGCCGGAATTGGAGGTCATGATCAGGATGGTGTTCTTGAAATCCACGGTGCGGCCCTGGCCGTCGGTGAGGCGGCCGTCATCGAGCACTTGCAGCAGCACGTTGAACACGTCCGGGTGCGCCTTTTCGATCTCATCGAACAAGATCACCTGATAGGGCCGGCGGCGCACCGCTTCGGTGAGCGCCCCGCCTTCTTCATAGCCCACATAGCCCGGAGGCGCGCCGATCAGGCGGGCCACCGAATGCTTTTCCATATATTCGGACATATCCACGCGCGTGAGCGCGTTTTCGTCATCAAACAGAAAAGACGCCAGCGCCTTGGTGAGTTCGGTTTTGCCGACGCCGGTTGGGCCCAAGAACATGAAGCTGCCGATCGGCCGGTTGGGATCTTGCAGCCCCGCGCGCGCACGGCGCACCGCGTCCGACACAGCGCGCAGCGCCGGCTCCTGGCCGATCACGCGCCCGCGCAGCTGATCTTCCATCGCGAGCAGCTTGGCTTTCTCGCCTTCCAGCATTTTCTCAACCGGCACGCCCGTCCAGCGCGAGACGACCGCCGCGATCGCTTCGGCGTCCACCACCTCTTGCACGAGGCCGCCTTCGCCGCCCTTGGATTCAAGATCGGCCACCTGGGCCTCGACCTTGGGGATGAGCCCGTATTTCAGCTCGGACGCGCGGGAAAGATCGCCGCGCCGCACCGCGTTTTCATATTCGGTGTTGAGCCGCTCGAGCTCTTCCTTGGCTTTGGAAGCAGTTTGCAGCTTCTGCTTTTCCGCGCTCCAGGCGGCGGTGAGCGCGCCCGAGCGGGTTTCCAACTCGGCGATTTCGCTTTCGAGCTTTTGCGCGCGATCCTTCGAGCCTGAATCCTTTTCCTTCTTCAGCGCCTCGAACTCGATCTTGAGCTGCACCAGGCGCCGATCAAGCTCATCCAATTCTTCGGGCTTGGAATCCACCGCCATGCGCAAACGCGCGGAAGCTTCGTCCACCAGATCAATCGCCTTATCCGGCAGGAAGCGATCGGTGATGTAGCGGTTGGAAAGCTGGGCGGCGGCCACGATCGCGGCATCGGAGATGCGCACGCCATGGTGCTGCTCATAGCGATCCTTCAGCCCGCGCAGGATCGAGATCGTATCCTCGACACTGGGTTCTTCCACGAACACCGGCTGGAAGCGCCGCGCCAGCGCCGCATCCTTTTTCAACGTGCTTGCGATATTCATCGAGCGTGGTGGCGCCGACGCAATGCAGCTCGCCGCGCGCAAGCGCGGGCTTTAAAAGGTTCGACGCATCCATCGCCCCATCGGCTTTGCCGGCGCCGACGAGCGTGTGCATTTCGTCAATGAAGAGGATGATGCCGCCTTCGGCCGCCTGCACCTCGGAGAGCACGGCCTTCAAGCGTTCTTCAAACTCGCCGCGAAATTTCGCGCCGGCGATCAGCGAGCCCATATCGAGCGCAAGCAGCTTCTTGTGCTTGAGGCTTTCGGGCACATCGCCATTGATGATGCGCAGCGCCAGCCCTTCGGCGATCGCGGTTTTGCCGACGCCCGGCTCACCGATCAGCACCGGATTGTTCTTGGTGCGGCGGGAAAGCACCTGGATGGTGCGGCGGATTTCCTCGTCGCGGCCGATCACCGGATCGAGCTTGCCCTTGCGCGCATCCTCGGTGAGATCGCGCGCGTATTTCTTCAGCGCATCATATTGATCTTCGGCGGAGGAGGATTGCGCGGTGCGGCCCTTGCGCAGTTCGGCAATCGCCTGCTCCAGCTTTTGCGGGTGAGGCCCGCTTTCTTGAGAATTTCGCTGGCTTTGCCTTCGGCGATGGCGAGGCCAAACAGCAGCCGCTCGGCCGTTACATAAGAATCGCCGGCTTTCTTCGCCGCCTGCTCGGCCGCATCGACGGCGCGCGAGAAAGAGGACGCGGCGTAAAGCCGATCATTGCCGCCCTGCACTTTCGGCAGCGCGCGCACAGCGGCGTCAGCCTCATCGGCGGCGCGCTTGGGATCGGCGCCGGCGCTGCGCAGCAATTCCGCCGCCAGCCCTTCGCGATCATCCAGCAGCGCTTTGAGCAAATGCTGGGTTTCAAGCTGCTGGTTCTGCTCCCGAAGAGCGATGGTTTGCGCGGCCTGCAGGAATCCCTGCGCGCGCGCGGTGAGCTTTTCCATATCCATGAGCGACCTCGATAGAGCGTCCCGGCCCAGCCCCTTTGAGGCGGGTCAAGCCGGCATGTTGTTGTGGCTTAGACTTAGTGTGGCGAAGGGGTCACACAAGGGTTATGGTCGCGATCAGCAATGAGAAACACGAGATTTTTCTTGGCGGCGATGGCGCTTCTCGGCTGCGCTGAGCCAAGCCCTTTTCCGGCAGACACCGGGGCGATCGTTAGCCAGGACATTGTCAATCAGGCCGCTTGCGGGCGGCTGCCTCAATATGGCGAAGGCGCCTGGACAGTCGCGCCAGAAATGATCCCGCCACTAGAGGCGGCGCTAGTCGCGCGACTCATACCGGAACTTGAGCACGACGAAGAATTCTTCGGCATCAAAGCGCTCGATCCGGCCGACTATTATCGGCGATACGCCGGGGTCACCTATGGCGGACAACGCTTGATCGTGATCTGCGGTGAAGCGCGCTGGCTCTACGACGAACGGGACGCTGACTGGCGATCCCAAACCATACCTTACCGCGATGGCGGCTCGGGAAGCTTCGGCGCGCACTACGACCCGAACACCGAGGCGATCACCTATTTCGAGTTCGGCTTCGTCGGCTAACCCCGCGCCACATAGCCATAGCGCCGGTTGCTCGGCAGCCCGCCCTGTTGGCGATACGCCGCCTTCTCCTGCGTGAGCCGATCATTGCGCCAGGAATTGCGATCAGCTTCGCTCCAGCCATAAAGCCGCGCGTTATTGCCGCCGAAGATCGCGGTTTTCACCGCGCCGTCGGCCGCGCCCAGCGGTGCAAAGCCGTGCGCGGCTTGCATATCCTCCGGCACTTCCAGACGGCGCAACCCCCTCGATCTGCCATTGCGGCGCGCCGGTCCACACCGCGTCCGTGCCCCAGCAGACATGATCGGCGCCGAGCCCTTTCACCAAGGTTCCCATGATCGCGGCGCAGAGGCGCGGCTGGGAGATCAATGTCTGCGCGAAAATCTGGCCGAGATCGGCGTACACATTGCTGACGCCGTGCGCGGCGGGAATTTCCGCAAGATCGGTCACCCAATCGATGCGGCCGGTTTGTTCAAACTCGGCCAGCGCGCGCTCAGGATCGCCGAGGCGATAGCCAGCGTGGTAGATGATGAAATTAAGCTGCGGCCAATCCTTCGCCGCTTTCGCCACATCGCGCACATCGGCGTAAGGCGCCAGATGCGGGAAGCGCGTATCCAGCGCGTGATTCCACAGCCCCTTGTGCACGCACACATTGTTCACGCCAGCGGCGGCCATCAATTCATAGCCGCGATAGGCCACCGCCTCATCATCCATGCGCCAGGGATAGCGCGCGGTTTCCTTGTGGGTGTTATCGCCCACCGTGTAGCCCTTGGCGCTATCGGGCTTAAGCTCAAGCGAGGCTTGCAGATGCTCCAGCCAGCCCGGCGCGCCGGGGGTGAAGATGGCGTGCGTCATCAGCCGCTTGGAGCCGGCTTCGTTGTTCACGCGCGTGCGCGCCTCGGCCATCTGCGCATTGGTGAGAAACCAATCCTCCGGAATGTCGGACGGCGCAGAGGAGATCAGCGCCACTTTGGTGTCGCTATCCATGAAGATTTCGCGGCGATAATTGGCGAACTTCAGATGCTCGATGGTTTGTTCGCCGCCGAGATCGGGGTTCCAGCCCTGGCGGCCCACCGCCGCGCGCATGTTCACAAAGCCGGTGAGGCGCGTATCGTCACGCAGAAAATGCGTGTGCATGTCCATGATGAATTGGCCGGCGAGGCCATCGGCGCGCGCCTGGGCGGCGTCGGGATCGCTCGCCTCCCCTTCATCCACCGCCAGCGCACAGCCATAGACGGCGTTGATCGCCATGAACGCCGCCGCCATGCCCATCGGCGATTGAAAAAAGCGCCGGCGCGACATGTTGTGCTTGGGCGCGATTTTTTCCGCCAGCGCGTAGAGCCGCTGTTCGGCCTCGCGCTGCTTTTTGGTTTGCGGGATCGGCGCATACTCGTCGCTTGAGACGATCTGCGTCGGCAGCGGCGTGCGCGGCAGCTTCTCTTCGGCGCGCGCGAGGCTCGCCTTATCCTCATCAGACAAAAAGCGCATCAAATCCTCCTAAGGAGGACTATAGGCCGCGCGCCCGCGAAGGCACGTGCGAACGACTCGCTAATGCGCCAGCAATACCGGCACAGTCGCCGCGCGCAGCATGTCCTTGGTCGCGCCGCCGAAGACGAGATCGCGCAACCGCGAATGGGCGTAGCCGCCCATCACCACAAGATCGGCGTTGAGCGCGGTGGCCTCTTCTAAAATCGCCAGCGCCGGCGCGCGGCCCATGCCATCGACATTGCGCACTTCGGTTTTGAGCCCGCGGCGCGAAAGGTGCGCAGCGATCTGCGTGCCCGGCTGATCGCCATGGCCGAACATTTTCGGCTTGGCGTCCACCGTCACCACTGTGACCTGATCCGCATCGCTCAAAATCGCCTGCGCTTCGGAAAGCGCGCGCGTGGCCTCACGGCTGGCGTCCCACGCCACCACGACCCGCTTGCCGACCGTATCGCCGCGCCAGCCGGGCGGGGCGATCAGCGCAGGCCGGCCTGAGTGAAACAACACGCCCTCGATGATCTCTTCGCGCAATTCGCTGCCGGGGCCATCGGCGGGCCGCGCCAGGATGGCCACATCGGCGTAGCGCGCATGCACCGCCGCCACGCGGCCCAGATCGCGCGACAGCGCTTCGGCGTCGCGCAACTCAAACTGGCGGCCCGCTTTTTTGAGCCGCGCCTCCACCTTCGTCCGCTCGGCCTGGGCTTCCTGGCGCGCGCGGCCCAGCAATTCGGCCCACACGCCGGCCACCACGGTCGGCTCATAAGCCAGCGGCTCATCGGGCAGCGGGGTTAAAAACGCGGCGGCGAGAAAGCAATCGCTGCATTGACTGGCGACGGCCTCGCCGAGCGCGACCGCCGCTTCATCGGCTTCGGCGTCAGAGACGATAACGAGAATATCTTTCCAGCTCATGGCGCGCCTCACGGGGTTAGGCTGAGATCAGGATAATACGGCGCACGGCCCGCGCGCGCCACAAAGTTCCGCCAATTCTGGCGGGCATGCTTGAGCCTGCCTTGAGGCGGCGCAATATCTCTCTTGAAATCAACCCAAGGCCGCGCAGCATGTTCCAAACAAACGCCTATATTGATGGCCAATGGCGCGAAACCGGCAAGCGCTTCGCCGTCGTCAATCCCGCCACGCATGATGTTTTGGCCGAAGTCGCCGATTGCGGGGCGGTGGAAGCCGAGGCGGCGATCGCCGCCGCGCACGCCGCCTTGCCCGCCTGGGCCGGCAAAACCGCGCATCAGCGCGGCGCGCTGCTACGGCGCTGGTTTGAGCTGATGGCGGATGCGCGTGAGCGGCTGGCGCTGGCGATGACGCGCGAAGGCGGCAAGCCGCTGAGCGAAGCGCGCGCGGAAGCCGCCTATGGCGCCGATTTCGTCGATTGGTACGCCGAGGAAGCCAAGCGCGCCTACGGGCGCAGCATCCCCGCGAACGCGGCCTCCCGCCGTTATGTGAGCATCAAGCAGCCGATTGGCGTGGCCGCCGCGATCACGCCCTGGAATTTTCCGATGGCGATGATCACGCGCAAAGCCGCGCCTGCGCTCGCGGCGGGCTGCAGCTTCGTGGTGAAACCACCCTCGCAAACCCCGCTGACGGCGCTGATCCTGGCCGAGCTTGCGCAGGAAGCCGGCATTCCGCCCGGCGTGTTCAATGTCGTCACCGGCAGCGATTCCGCCGCCATCGGCCAAGTGCTGTGCGAGAGCGATCTGGTGCGGAAATTTTCCTTCACCGGCTCCACCGCCGTCGGCAAAAAGCTGGGCGCGGCGTGCGTGGCCTCCAATGTGAAGCGGCTCTCGCTCGAGCTTGGCGGCAATGCGCCGCTGATCGTGTTTGCCGATGCCGATCTCGATGTGGCGGTGCGGGGCGCAATCGCCTCGAAATTCCGCAATGCCGGGCAAACTTGTGTGTGCGCCAACCGGCTCCTGGTGCAGGAGGAGATTTACGACGCCTTCGCCGAGACATTCACCGCCGCCGTGAAAGCGCTCAAGGTCGGCAATGGGGAGGAAAATGGCGTCGAGATCGGGCCTTTGATTGATCGGAAGGCGGTTCAGAAAGTGGCCGAGCTGGTGGATGATGCGATCGCGCATGGCGCCAAGGCGGCTTATGGCGGCGCGCCTCATCCCGCTGGCGCCAATTTCTTCACGCCCACCGTGCTCACCGATGTCACGCCTGCCATGCGCGTGAACCGCGAGGAAATTTTCGGCCCGGTCGCGCCGCTGATCCGCTTCAAGACCGAGGATGAAGCCATCGCCATCGCCAATGACACACCCTTCGGCCTCGCCAGTTATCTCTTCACCAGCGACATCGCCCGCGCATGGCGCGTGAGCGAGCGGTTAGAGGCTGGCATGGTGAGCATCAATGAGGGCGTGTACTCAAACGCTTTCATCCCCTTCGGCGGGGTCAAGCAATCGGGACTGGGGCGCGAGGGCGGCGCGGAGGGGCTTGAGGAATATCTCGAAACCAAATTCCTCAATTTCGGCGGCGTTTCGTGAGCTTTGGCTATGTGTATGTGCTCGGCAGCGTCAGCGGCGCTGTGCGGCGCACCTATGTGGGCTGGTGTTTGAACATCGACGCGCGGCTGGCCCAGCACAATGCCGGGCGCGGCGCGCGCTCCACGCGCGGGCGCGCCTGGGTGCTGCTCTATGCCGAGCGCTACGCCACCCGCCAACAGGCGATGAGCCGCGAGGTTTCGCTCAAGCGCGACCGCCGCTTCCGCGCGGCGCTGGCGTTGCTTTTGCCGGCGCCAGTTTAGATCGGCGCGAACTCGCCTTCCGCAAAGCCGGCGATCTCATCCTCATCCTTCGCCAATTCAAAGGATGAGCAGCAGCGCGCGCAGAACGCGACATCGCCAGTGATGGAACGGAAGGTCGAGCGCCGCCGCATCAGCGGGGTGGTGCAGGTCGGGCATGGCTCGCCGATACGCTTTTCCAGCATGGTTAGCCTCCAACCCCTTCACGTTAACGACGTAATGCTGAACAGAGTCTTATCGGGAGGCTAACGCACGCGGCGCCGAAAACAGCGATACCACACGCGGATGTGATGGCGTGCGCCATCCTTGGGCGGAAGGCGCCTATGGCTTGTTCGTTTTCCGCGCGGCCTTCGCTTTCGGCAGCGCCAGCGCGTGCGCGGCTTTCAGCGCCGAATGCGCCAAGGCCGCATCGGCCGCGCCGAGATCGCACACCGTCACGCCCATGCGGCCCCAGCCGCTGGGATGCGGCGCAAGCGCGTGCGGCGCCTGCTCACAGAAAAATTCCTGCGTGGCGCGATCGAACATAAGGTTCACCTCGGCGACATTCGGCGTCAGCGTGGCGAAAATCTTGCGCTTGGTGCGGAAGGCGGGGCGATCAACGTGCGTGACCTCGTACGCGCCGTCGAGCGCCAGGGCCAATTCGCGCACGCGGGCTTTGGTGACAGCCATCACATCGCCGTCACGTCATGCTTCACATACGCGCCGCCGGTGATGAGAGCCACGCGCCCTGTGAGATCGCTCATTGCGTTTCCTCCGCTGGCGCGAAGGTGGCACAGCGAATGGCTAAGCGCTACGATAACGCGGCGAGAAGGGCGTTGGTATGTGGTTCTGGAAAAAGAGCTCCGTTCGGGGTTATTTGTGGGAGTCAGAGCTCCACTTCCCCGCTTCGCCGCGCCCGGAAGTCGACGTCGTCGTGCGCCTCCCCGATCGCGGACCGCCTTGGCTTGTTGTGAATCACGATCCAGAGGGCGTGATTACCTCTGGCGCCGGACGTCTTTGGTTGGTCGAAGTTGTTGATGCGGCTACGCCCGCTGAGCAGAAAGCGCGTAACTCGAAGCTCCGGCCCGATGTTCGGTATACGCGCGCGGTCGCCGTTAAGGTGATCGAGGCCCTACCGCTTTCTTCCTTGTACGGGCGGCATGGCGAAAGGATTGCCTCGATCCTCTCGGTCACAAGCACGTTGACAAAGGAGGATGCTGACGCCCTTGCGCTAGCACGTCACACAGATGCGGCGTCTGCTCAGTCGGAAGCGTGGCGCGCTTGGCTTAGGCGCGAAGGGCTGCCAAGTTTTCCCGACGCCAACTACGACGGAACACTCGGAGCCGGCCAAGGCGGTGCAGAGTCGCCTATAGGCCGAGGCTTCATGGCGATTCATGCGGCACTTACTGGGCGCGCCATAGAATTTGACGGCGACGCCGCCCTTCAAGACGATCTGGACGATCCAGATGGCGCATTTCTTGTTGCGCCCTGGTCTGGAGCAGGTGCGGCGCTCTGCGACGCCGCTTTTGCTTTCGGCGCACCCGAGCTTCTGTCAATATCCGACCACGACACCCTTGCCCATTCATGGCGAAGGGTGTTTAGCCGTGACCCCTAGGGACTACCCCAGCCAATCCGGCCGCACATAAGCCTTGCCCAGATCCTTCGCCACCGCCTCGTGCGCGATTGCGCCTTCGTACACATTGAGGCCGTTCGCCAGATGCGGATCATCCTGCAGCGCTTTTTTTGTAGCCCTTGTTGGCCAGCGCCAGCGTGAACGGGAGCGTGGCGTTGTTCAGGGCGAACGCGCTTGTGCGCGAAACCGCGCCGGGCATGTTGGCCACGCAATAATGGATGATGCCGTCCACGTTGAACACCGGCTCATCGTGCGTGGTGGCTTTTGATGTCTCGAAACAGCCGCCCTGGTCGATCGAAATATCCACCAGCACCGCGCCGGGGCGCATGGTTTTCAGCATGGCGCGCGTGATCAGCTTGAACGCCGCCGCGCCGGCGATCAGCACCGCGCCGATCACCACGTCCGCCTCGCGGACCGCATCTTCCACCGCAGCCTTGGTGGAATACACCGTTTCCAGCCGGCCGTTGAATTCGCGGTCAAGCTCTTCCAGCCGCGCCGGGTTTTTATCAAACACCGTCACCCGCGCGCGCATGCCCACAGCGATCTGCGCCGCGTTGTAGCCGGCCACGCCCGCGCCGAGGATCACCACATCCGCCGGCCGCACGCCGGGCACGCCGCCCATCAGCACGCCGCGCCCGCCATGGGCCTTCTCCAGAAAATACGCGCCAACCTGGATCGACATGCGCCCCGCCACCTCGCTCATCGGCTTCAGCAGCGGCAAGCGGCCATCCTTATCGGTGACGGTTTCATACGCGATGCAGGCAGCGCCCGAGCGCATCAGCCCTTCGGCCTGTTCCGGATCGGGCGCGAGGTGGAGATAGGTGAAGAGCACGTGATGCGGCTTCAGCCGCGCAATCTCGACCGCTTGCGGCTCCTTCACCTTCACGATCATCTCGGCCTGCGCGAACACCGCGTCCGCATCGGGCAGAATTTTCACGCCGACACGCTCATACACCGCATCCGGCGCGCCGATGCCTTCGCCGGCCTTGGTTTCCAGAAACACCTCATGGCCGGCGCGCACCAATTCAGCCGCGCTCTCGGGCGTGAGGCCCACGCGATATTCGTGAACCTTGATTTCCTTGGGGCAGCCGACGCGCATGGAATTTCCCTCCCGAATGGTCGGTTAATTTATTTATCGGAGAGAACGTGCAGAATCTTGGATATTTTGGTATCTAGAGCCCGTCAGACGCCTAAAATTGAGCGTGAAACGCCCGATGAGCGAAAAATCCCCCAATCGGCTCGACGCCTTCGACCGCAAAATCCTGTTCGAGCTGGAGCGGGACGGGATGCTCACCGGCGCCGCGCTTGCGGAGCGCGTCGGGCTCTCGCCTTCGGCCTGCCACCGCCGCGTGAAAGCGCTCGAGCAGCTCGGCGTGATCGAGGGCTATGCGGTGATCCTCTCCGACACCGCCATGGGCCGGACGGCCACGGTGTTTGTCGCCGTCACGCTCGAAAACCAGAAACGCGAAACCATGGCCGCATTTGAACGCGCCGTCGCGCAATGCCGCGAGGTGCAGGACTGCCACCTGATGACAGGAGAAAGCGATTATTTGCTGCGCATCGTCATCAGCGACGATGACCGCTATGAGCGCGTGCACCAGGAAACGCTGTCGCGCCTGCCCGGCGTGCGGCGTCTGGTTTCAAATTTCACCATTCGCACCGTGTTTCGCCGCCCCGCGAGCGCCGCGCACTAAAGCCCCTCCCCTTTGCGGGGAGGGGCTTTGCGCGCTATTGCGAAGCTCTTTTATTGCTCAGGCGTGCTGGCCGCCGCGTCCTGCGGCACCACGCACATATTATGCGTGCCGCTTTCGGCCGGCGTTGAGGTGCCGAACTCGGTCGGGGCCGAGAGGCACGAGCATTGCTCGCCCGCATCCTTGGCGGTGCGGCAGCGCGGCTCGCCTTCCGGGGCCGGGGCTGTCGGGGCGGCGGCCGGCTCAGCCGGCGGCAGCGCGGGCTCTGGCGTCGGTTCCGGCGTGGTCGGCGGCGCAGGCTGTTCGGTGGTCGGCGGCGCTGGCGGCATGGTTTCTGTTTGCGCGAAGCTCGCCGGCGCGGCGATCAGGGCGGCGACGGCGGCTAAAGCGAGAATGCGATTCATCGGGTGTCCTTCCGTGGCGAAGATCGGGGCTCGCGCCCTTCCCTAAGCCAACCCCATCCGCGCCGAGGGGTTTCACCCGCGCGCCCTAAATTTCAGCAAGGCTCACGTCGCGCCCTTGCGGCAATTGGCGCGAGGTTCTCACACCCGCGCTTGGCGAAAGGCGCTTGTTTCCCCTACGCGCATCGAAAACACTTAGATGAACCAGGAAACGCCGCGAGGAACCCATGTCTGAACCCGTCGTCATCCCCGTTCCGGAGGAATGGGCAAAGCGCGCTTATGTCGATGACGTGGGCTACCGCGCCAAGCATGCGGCGGCGCTGGCTGATCCCGAGGCGTTCTGGGGCGTGGAGGGCCTGAGGCTCGATTGGATCAAGCCCTATACCAAGGTGAAGGACACCTCCTTCAACGAAGAAGATTTCCGCATCCGCTGGTACGAGGACGGCGTGCTTAACGCCGCGGCCAATTGCGTTGACCGGCATCTCGAAACACGCGGCGATCAGATCGCCATCATCTGGGAAGGCGATGATCCTTCCCAATCGAAATCCATCACCTATCGCGAGCTGCACGAAAACGTCTGCCGCTTCGCCAATGTGCTCAAAGCCCACGGCGCCAAAAAGGGCGATCGCGTCACCATCTACCTGCCGATGATTTTGGAAGCGGCCTATGCGATGCTGGCCTGCGCGCGCATCGGCGCGATCCATTCTGTCGTGTTCGGCGGCTTTTCGCCCGACAGCATCGCCAACCGCATTTCCGATTGCGATTCCTCGCTCGTCATCACCGCCGATGAAGGCATGCGCGGCGGCAAGAAGATTCCGCTGAAAGCCAATCTGGATGCAGCGCTCGCGCACGCCACCGGCGTCAAGCGGGTGATCGTCGTCAAGCACACCGGCGGGGACGTCGGGTTCAACCCGGAGCTTGATGTTTGGTATCATGAGGCGGCGGCGGCGGTTTCCGCCGATTGCCCGCCCGAGCCGATGGGCGCGGAAGATCCGCTGTTCATCCTCTACACCTCAGGCTCAACCGGCAAACCCAAGGGCGTGCTGCACACCACCGGGGGCTATCTCGTCTACGCGGCGATGACGCACCAATACGTTTTCGACTATCGCGACGGCGAGGTGTTCTGGTGCACCGCCGATGTCGGCTGGGTGACGGGGCACACCTATATCGTCTACGGCCCGCTGGCGAACGGCGCGACGGTGCTGATGTTTGAAGGCGTGCCGAACTATCCTGATAATTCCCGCTTCTGGCAGGTGGTGGATAAGCACAAGGTCAACACCTTCTACACCGCCCCCACCGCCATCCGCGCTTTGATGCGCGATGGCGAAGCGCCGGTGAAGAAATATTCGCGCGAGAGCTTGCGCCTCATCGGCACGGTGGGCGAGCCGATCAATCCCGAAGCTTGGCTTTGGTACTACAACACGGTCGGCGATGGCCGCTGCCCGGTGGTGGATACGTGGTGGCAAACGGAAACCGGCGCGTGCCTGATCGGCAATCTGCCCGGCGCCACGGCGATGAAGCCAGGCTCGGCCTCGCGCCCGTTCTTCGGCATCAAGCCGGCTTTGGTGGATGAAAGCGGCAATTTTCTCGAAGGCGCGACAAGCGGCAATTTGGTTTTGCTGGATTCCTGGCCCGGCCAGATGCGCACCGTCTATGGCGATCACGCGCGCTTTTTTCGATACCTATTTCCGCACTTATCCGGGCACGTATTTCACCGGCGACGGCTGCCGCCGCGATCAAGACGGCTATTTCTGGATCACCGGGCGCGTCGATGACGTGATCAATGTGTCCGGCCACCGCATCGGCACAGCCGAGGTCGAAAGCGCGCTCGTCGCGCATCATGACGTGGCCGAAGCCGCTGTCGTGGGCTTTCCGCACGACATCAAAGGCCAAGGCATCTACGCCTACGTCACGCTCAACGCCGGCACGCCGGCGAGCGATGAATTGCGCAGCGAACTGGTGAAATGGGTGCGCACCGAGATCGGGCCGATCGCAACCCCGGACGTGATCCAGTTTGCGCCCGGCCTGCCGAAAACCCGCAGCGGCAAAATCATGCGCCGCATCCTGCGCAAAATCGCCGAAAACGAATTGGGCGCCCTGGGCGACACCAGCACGCTGGCCGATCCCGGCGTGGTGGACGATCTGGTGAAAAACCGCGCGGGGGCGTGAGCATGCTTCCCTGACGTAGCCCCGGCGTAAGCCGGGGTGCGATCAGGGATCCATGGCAACACGCGCGAATGCTTGAGCGTGTTTCCCTGGCTCCCCGCTCTCAGCCCCGCTTCCGCGGGCGTTCGGCGGGGAAGCGTGCTAATGTCTGCGCTTGGCCCGGAGCGGACGCTCGCGATTTTGTTTCCCACCCATCCCCGGATTGCGCGCAGCGCAAGTCCGGGGCCCATCACCTCAAACGCTTGTGTTCATAGGCTCCGGGCTCGCAGCTTCGCTGCGCCCCGGAGATGGGTGGAGGGTGTTTCTCTTCCCGGCGAAAATCGAACTTAAACCTAGCCCACCGGCTCAAACGTCCAGCTTTGCTCCGGCTTCGCCGCGCAGCGCGCGAGGCGTGCGAGCCAGCGTTCGCCGTGCTGCTCGCCCTCGACGCAAACGCCGTGGCCGTTTGAAAGCAGGCTGCCGTCTTGCAGCATCCAGGTCTTATCCGGGTCGACCCAGCAATCGGCGATATTGAGCCCGCCGCTGGCCGAAAAGCTGGTCAGGCAGCCGCTCATGCTGCGGAACTGGCTCGGGTCATGGCGATCGAACGCATAGAGCTGCTCGAAATTTTCGCCGCAGGGCGCAAGCCCGATGCTCGGGTGCGTATAGGCCAAGCAGAGATCGGCCGCCCCGCCCCAGCGCAAGCGCCCGCGCACGTTATCATAGATTTCCTGATCGGGCGCCTTGGCCGCCCATGGATGCGCTCCGCCTTCACGCGGGCAATAGCCGCCATAGACGCGCTCGCCCGTGCGGCTCGATTGGCCCAGCAGCGAAAGGCAGCGCCCCGCGCCATTGCGGATCTCGCCCTCGGCGGACATCGTCCATGTCTGTTCGGGCGAGCCGTCGCACGGCTCGGGGTGAAGCTGCGGGTAATAGCCTTCCCCGCGCGGCGCGAGGCAGCCCTCGCCAAAGCGGATCGGCCCCGGCGCTTCGCTGGGCAATTCAAACAATTGCAGCGGGGATTTGTTGCACGGCATGCTGATCGAGCCCTCGTGCGGGCTGATGGTCACGCACATGCCGGGCAGGCGCGCGGGCTCCAAGGTCTGCGCCGCCGCCGGCGCGGCAAAGCACGCAATGGCCAGCCCAAAGCCGGCCGCAAACAAACGCAACATCAAATCCTCCCCGTCCCGCCCGCCAGAAAAAGCGTGCAACGCGGCGCCATTATGGCGCGCGGGGCTTGATCAGCGCCGGCAGCGCGATCCCCGCCGCGATCAGCGCCATGCCGATCCAATGATAGATATAAAGCGGCTCGCGCAGCGTCAGCGCCGCGAGAAACGCGCCAAACAGTGGCAAGAGCGCAATGGTTTGCCCCGCATCGGCGGCGCCGATCTCGGCCACCGCCTGGTTGTAAAGCCAATACGCCGCCAGCGAGGGCAGCAGCGCCACATAAAGCCCCGCGCCCCACACGGCCGGGGTCCAGGCGATCTCGCGGCTTTGCAGCTCCCACCCCGCCAACGGCGCCATGGTAATCACGCCAATCGCGAAGGTCAGCGCCAGAAATGAAAGCGGATTGAACTTCGGCGCGATCCGCAGCAGCACGGTGTAAAGCGCCCAGGCCACCACGGCCGCGAAGATCAGCGCATCGCCGATCCCGAACCGCAGCGAGGCCAGCGCGGCGGGATCGCCCTTAAAGATGATCGCCAGCACGCCCAGCGCCGCGAGGCTTACGCCCCCGAGTTGCGCCGCGCTGGGGCGATCACGAAACAGCAAAAAGCCAAACGCCAGCACCAGCGCGGGAATGCCAGCCTGGATGAGCAGCGCATTGGTGGCGGTGGTGTGCGCAAGCCCCGAATAAAGCAGCGCGTTAAACAGCGAAACGCCAAGCACGCCCAGCAGCAAGATCGCGCCCCACGAACGCTTGGCCTCAGCCCAATCGGCCGCCACATGCCGCCACGCAAATGGCGCCACAAACGCAAGCGCCCCCGCCCAGCGCATCAGCGCCAGCGTGAACGGCGGAACCTCCTCGTGCAGCGCGCGCGCAATGATGGAATTGCCTGCCCAAAACAGCATGACAAGCGCCAGCATCGCATAAACGCGCCAAGCCCCCGCCTGCGCTAAGCGCGTTTCGGAATGCACAGCGCCGCCTAGCGCACGTACGTCACAAGCTTGACCTGCTGGCCTGCGCGCACGCTATCGCCGGCTTCGAGGCCGTTGATGGCGCGGAAGCGCTCCTCCTGGTAGGTGTCGAACGCCATGCGCCGGGCAAGGCTCTGCACGCTCTCGCCGCTGCGCACCGTCACGATCTCGATCCGCCGCGCGCGCAGCGCCGCCGCCTGGCTTTGCGAAAGCTGGCGCACCGAGTTCAGCATGGCGCTGAACACGCTCTGCCCGTTCTGGGGCGTCACACTGATGAAATGATACGCCCGATCGCCCACGCGATAGGCCGTCACGCTCACGTCCAGCACTTGGCCCTGCTGGTTCTGCGCACGCGCCGGCGCTGTCGCCACCGCAAGCCCGTTGATCGAGCTGCGCTGCACTTGGCCCAGCTGATGCGGCGCATTGCCCAACACTTGGCGCAGGCCATTGCTGGCGTATTGCTCGAGCGTGGTTTCGCCCAGCGCGCCGCCGCCGCCGAATTGTGCTTGCCCGGCCTGGCCCTGCACGATCACCGCGCTTGTGGTGTTGGTCAGCGTGTAGCCTTCGGGCGCATCGAAGGCGATGCGCATCGTTGGGTGTGCGAAGGTGCGGCCATTGACGAAGCCCTGCTCGGGATCATCGCCGAAGATCATGCCGTTGATCGCCGCCATATAGGGCTGCACCGATTCCGGCGGCTCGCCGCGCACCGCGCCGCCCGCTTGCGCCTGCGCATTGGCGCGCGTGACGCGATCGGCCGAAAGCGGGTGCGTGCGCGCCCAGGCCGGAATGGCGCTAGCCGCATCGCGATTGGAGATGCGCGCGTTCAGCTCATCCTGCACGCCCAGCGCGCGCAGCATGTCGGCCGCCGCATATTGGTTATAGCCATTGGCGCGCAGATAGCGCACGCCGAGATCATCGGACTGAAACTCCTGATCGCGTGAATAGCTCAGCGTCCACACTTGGCCGACCTGCCCGGCCAATTGCGCCAATTCGCCGGAACCGGTCGCCACGCCGACGATCAGCGCGCCAAGTGTTGAAAGCGCCGCCGCATTTTGCCGCCGCGCCGAATGGTCAGCCACCACATGGCCAACCTCGTGCCCCAGCACCGAAGCAAGCTCATCTTCCGAATTCATGATCGCAAGAATGCCGCGCGTGATGTAGATATAGCAGCCCGGCACCGCGAACGCGTTGACCACGTCGGTGTTGATCAGCGTGAACGTGCATTGGCCCGGCACGCCGGCGGCCACGGCGGTTTTTTCACCGATGCGGCGCACATAATCGGCCGTGGGGCCTTCCACCGCGCCGCCAAACTGCGCCACAATCTGCGGATGCTGCTGCGCGGCCTGCGCGCGCGCGTTGGGCGCGACCGAAGGCGCATCGGGCGTTGAGGTGATCGACGCGCACGCCGCCGCGAACGCAATCGCCCCCGCCGCGATCAATCCTTTGTGCAGCTTACGCATCGCCACGCCTCCCTCAAAAGCTTTAGCGCGTTTTAAGCCAGCGGCGATGCGAAAGGAAGCCGTTCTAGAGCCCTGTTCCGATAGAATCGGAACAGGGCTCTACGTTTTTGATGAAGCATCATCTTATCGAAGAAGCGGCACCCACTTCTTCGGATGATGCTCTAAGCGCTCGCCGCATCCAAGGCGGCGATATCTTCGGGCGTGAGCGAAACCTCGATCGCGCCCATCAGCTCCTTAAGCTGGGCCACGCTGGTGGCGCTGGCGATCGGCGCGGCCACGCCGGGCTTGGCCATCAGCCAAGCGAGCGCGATCTGCGGAAGCGTGGCGCCTGTTTTCGCGCTGACAGCATCCATCGCCGCCAGCACGGCGGGGCCTTTGCCCTGCATGTAGCCATCCATGCCGCCGCCGCGCACGCTTTTGCCCTTATCGGCCACGCTGCGATATTTGCCGCTGAGATAGCCGCTCGCCAGCGCGAAATAGGTGATGAGCGAGATATTCTCGCGTACGCACAGCGGCGCCATTTCCGCTTCGATCTCACGGCTCATCAGCGAATATTCCGGCTGCATGGTTTCCACGCGCGGCCCGCCAGCGGCGATCGCGGCCAGCGTGCGCTCCGGCGTGAAATTCGAGAGCCCCACCGCACGCACCTTGCCGGCTTTGATGAGATCGGCCAGCGCGCCCATATATTCCTCCGGCGCCACGCTCAGATCGTCTTCATGCAATTGATAAAGATCGATCACATCGGTTTGCAGCCGGCGCAGCGAATCCTCGCAGGCGGCGAAAATATTTTCGCGCTTTAGCCCCGGAAATTTCGGCCATTTCGCCACCTTGGTGGCGATCAGCGCTTTTTCGCGCCGCCCGCCGCCTTGGGCGATCCATTTGCCGAGCACGGTTTCGCTCTCCCCGCCCGCATGGCCGGGAACCCAGGCGGAATAGACATCGGCGGTATCGATCGCATTGCCGCCCGCATCGAGAAACGCATCCAGCACCGCGAAGGAGGCCTTCTCATCGGCGGTGAAGCCGAACACGTTCCCGCCCAGCATCAGGGGGTGATGAAAAGCCCGCTTTTGCCCAATTGCCGCTGCTGCATGTGAAGCTCCCTCTGCCGCTGCGTGAGCGCGGCGCTTGGCGTCGGTGACACGGATGTTCCGCTTAAGATAGAAGCGGGCATGCGCCTACTCAATGTCTTCGCCGCGCTTTCCGGCGCCCTTGCGCTCGTCATGCAGACGATCGCCGCTCATGTGCTGCCGCTTGAGCCGCCGGACGCAGAGCGGCTGCGCTTGGGCGCTTTTGTGCAATTGATCGCCGCCGCAGCGGGATTGGCGCTGGCGGGCCGCGCGGGGCGCCTCAACCTCATCGCTGGCGCAATGATCGTCGGCGGGGCCGCCCTGTTCGCCGCCGCGCTCTACACGCTCGCCATCGCGCATCTGCCTTGGGCCTCGAAATTCGCGCCGTTCGGCGGGCTGACGCTGATCGGCGGCTGGCTGGTTGCAGCCTTTGCCAAGCCGCGCGCCTAGCGGCTCGCCTTCGCGCGCAGGCCGCTCTATATGCGCCCCATGCTCGTTACCGCCCCCGCGCCCTCATTCGACATCAACGCCAGCGGCCTTATCACGACGCTGGAAACCTTCGCGCGCGAGGTGATGTCGCTCGATCCAGAGCAAGCGGCGATCCGCGGCGGGCTGACAGTGCTTGTCATCGTCGCGGCCATGCTGCTGATCTGGGGCTTGCGCGTGATGCTCAAGACGCTGGTGGCGCGCGTGGCGCCAGAGGCGGCAGACGCAGCGCCGCGCAAGAAAATTCCGATCGGCCGCTGGACCATGCGCATTGCGCGCATCGCTGTGATTATCGCCGCGCTGTTTGCTGTGCTGCGCATCTGGGGCATCGATACGGCCGACATCAGCAACAGCCCGCTGGGTATATTCCTCAGCCATGCCGGGCGCGTGGCGTTTATCCTGCTGATCGCTTTTGGCGCGATTGAACTGACGCAGATCGCCATCGCCTCATCTTTCGGGCGCGTTGCAAAAAATGCGCGCAATGCGCGGCGGGCGGCGCAAGTGCGCACGCTGGCGCCGCTGCTTTCCGGCGTCGCCACCTCTGTTCTGATTGTGCTGGCCTCGATGATGGCGCTTTCGGAGTTTGGCGTTGAGATCGGCCCGCTGATCGCCGGCGCCGGCATTGTCGGCCTTGCCGTAGGCTTTGGCGCGCAAACATTGGTGAAGGATTTTCTCACCGGCGTGTTCCTGATCGTGGAAGATGCGGTTTCCGTTGGCGATGCGGTGACGATTGCAGGCGTCAGCGGCGTGGTGGAGGCGATGTCGCTGCGCACCATCAAGCTGCGCGATGGCGAAGGCACGCTGCACATCTTCCCCTATAGCGAAGCGCAAGTGATCCAAAACCACACCCGCGATTTCGGCTTCGCCATGTTCACCGTGGCGCTGGATTATTCGGCCGACATCGATCAAGCGCGATCGCGCTGATGCGCGCCGTCGGCGCCGAATTGCGCACCGATCCGGATTTTTCCATGCGCATCACCGCCGACGCCGAGATCATGGGCGTGGATCAGCTCAGCGAAAGCGCCGTCATTCTCAAAGGCCGGCTGCGCACCCAGGCCGGCGCGCGCGGGCCGGTAAAGAATGAATATCTGCGCCGCATCAAGCGCGCCTTCGATGAAGCGGGCCTGCCCACCCCGCTCACCACCATCAAGCTGCAGCGCGATGAGCCGGGCGCGGCCTAAAGCGTCGGGGCTTAAATGCGACCCACAGCATGGATCAAAAGCTTTAATCCTTCGGCGGCGCATCGGCGCCGATCCGCCGCTTGATCGCCTCCACATCGCGCTGCAGCGCGCCAAGCCGATCGAGCACGCTCCACAGCCCCACGCCCACAAGCACGAGCAGAACGATGATCGTGTAATCGGCCGGCGAACCCATGAGCGCTCCTTGATGGCGCTGATATGCGCTGGCGCGCGCCTGTGCGCAACGGCCCGCCCCGCTTGAACGGCATGCGGCCGGCCTCTAGGCTCAGCCCCCATGAAACCGGACGCCACCTTCATCATCGCCCGCATTCTTGGCCCGCTTCTGGCCATTTGCGGCGTCCTGCTGATCACGCAAACCGCGCGGCTGCTTTCAGCCATGACCGATTTCATGGCCAGCGACGCGCTGATGCTGCTGGCCGGCGTTCTGGATCTGATTTTCGGGCTGACTCTCCTGGCGCTGCATCAGCGCTGGAACTCTTTCAGCGCGTTCATCATCAGCGCGCTGGCCTGGATGATGACGATCGAAGGCGCGATTCTGCTGCTGGCGCCGGAATTGATCCAGCGTTTCGCCGGGCTTGTGCTGGCGTATGCGCAAGTGCTGCCGATCCTCGGCTGCGTGTTTGCGCTGATCGGGGTGTGGCTTGCTTATGTGGGCTTCATCGCCGGAACCTTGCGCGTGGAAACCGTGCGCACGCCTTGACTGGCGCGCGCCGCAGCGTAAAGCAAAGCATCCATAACCCGGGGGGCCGCGCAGCGCGCACTCAGGAAAAGTGGACCCGGTTTTCCGTCCGAGTGCGCGCTCATTTAAAATGGGTCGCATTCCGGGCGGCGGACCGGCATCCACTCCGCCTGAATGCGACCAGCGGCTGAGATTGGGCTGACGCCCTGACCCGTCGAACCTGAACCGGTTAGCACCGGCGGAGGGAGGCTCAAGCTTATGAACAAGCCCGAAAACCAAGCCGCGTTCGCACCATCAGTCACCACCGGCCCAATCCCCGGCTCGCGAAAAGTCTACGCCTCCGGCTGCGCGCATCCGGATTTGCGCGTGCCGTTCCGCGAGGTCGCCGTGCATCCCACCGCGAACGAGCCGCCCGTCACCGTGTACGATCCATCCGGCCCCTACACCGACCCCACCGCGAAGATCGACATCAATCTCGGCCTCGCCCGCCCGCGCGTTGAATGGGTCAAAGCGCGCGGCGATGTGGAGGAGATCGATGGCCGCGCCGTGAAGCCGGAAGATAACGGCAACGTCTCCGCCGAGAAACTCACCCCGCCGTTTCCCAAACAGCCGCGCGTGCTGCGCGCCAAAGGCGGCGCCTGCGTCACCCAGCTTGAATACGCGCGGCGCGGAATCATCACGCCCGAGATGGAATATGTCGCCATCCGCGAAAATTTGCGGCGTGAATATGGAGCGCGGGCGTCCTCGCCCGCGTCACTAGCCGCCGCAAACGCGGGCGAGGACGCCCGCGCTCCATATGACGGAGAATCTTTTGGCGCTTCCATCCCCGATTTCGTGACCCCGGAATTCGTGCGCGAGGAAATCGCGCGCGGCCGCGCCATCATCCCTGCGAACATCAATCACAGCGAGCTTGAGCCGATGATTATCGGCCGCAACTTCCTGGTGAAGATCAACGCCAATATCGGCAACTCGGCCGTCACCTCCTCGATGGCCGAGGAGGTCGATAAACTCGTCTGGGCCATCCGCCACGGCGCGGACACGGTGATGGACCTCTCGACGGGGCGCAACATCCACAACATCCGCGATTGGATCATCCGCAACAGCCCAGTGCCGATCGGCACCGTGCCAATCTACCAGGCGCTCGAAAAAGTCGGCGGCGTGGCTGAAGATCTTTCCTGGGAAGTCTATCGCGACACATTGATCGAACAGGCCGAGCAAGGCGTCGATTATTTCACCGTGCACGCCGGCGTGCGCCTGCCCTTCATCCACCTCACCGCCAAGCGCGTCACCGGCATCGTCTCACGCGGCGGCTCGATCATGGCCAAATGGTGCCTCTCGCACCACAAAGAGAGCTTCCTCTACACGCATTTCGCCGAAATCTGCGACATCATGCGCGCCTATGATGTGAGCTTCTCGCTCGGGGACGGCCTGCGCCCCGGCTCCATCGCGGACGCCAACGACGCCGCGCAATTTGCCGAACTCGAAACCCTCGGCGAGCTTACCAAGATCGCCTGGGATCATGGCGTGCAGGTGATGATCGAAGGCCCCGGCCACGTGCCCATGCACAAGATCAAAGCCAATATGGATAAGCAGCTCGCAACCTGCGGCGAGGGCGCCCTTCTACACGCTGGGCCCGCTGACCACCGACATCGCCCCCGGCTATGATCACATCACCTCCGCGATTGGCGCGGCCATGATCGGCTGGTTCGGCACGGCGATGCTTTGCTATGTCACGCCGAAAGAGCATTTGGGCCTACCCGATCGCGACGATGTGAAAACCGGCGTCATCACCTACAAGCTCGCCGCGCACGCCGCCGATCTGGCCAAAGGCCACCCCGCCGCACGCCTGCGCGACGACGCGCTAAGCCGCGCGCGCTTTGAATTCCGCTGGGAAGATCAATTCAATCTCGGCTTGGACCCCGATACAGCGCGCCAATTCCACGACGCGACGCTGCCGAAAGAAGCGCACAAGACGGCGCACTTCTGCTCCATGTGCGGGCCGAAGTTTTGCAGCATGAAAATCACGCAGGACGTGCGCGATTACGCGAAAGCGAAGGAAGAAGCCGAGGCGGGCATGGCGGGGATGAGCGCCAAGTTCAAAGAAATTGGCGGCGAAATTTACGTGCATCCGAAGGGCGAGAAGCGGGAGGCAATTGATTAGGGGCGGCGCGCCCCCTCTCCCGCAGTGCGGGAGAGGGTTGGGGTGAGGGGCCGGCGCAAACTCTCGCGCCTCCTCCTTTTGGGCGCACTCTTTTTCCGAAACGGCGCGAGGCCGAACGCAGACGCTTGACCGCACGCGCGCAAGGCCCAACCTAAGCGCCATGCTCGATGTGAAGCCCGCCCCGCGCACGCATGCGCCGCCCGCCAAGGCCTGGCGCAATTATTATCGCATCTACCGGGTGATGGATCTCGGGCGCATGGGCACGGTGTTCCCTGGCATCCATGGCGGGCCCGATACGTTCCCCTCCAAGGAAATCGCCGAAGAACACGGCCGCGCGGCTGTAAACGCCATCAATTGGCCGAACCGCTGCATGATCGAATTTGAAGGCGCCTTCCCCGAAGGCGATCGCGCGAATTAAGCCACCGGCCAGATCACCTCGACCTCGATCGCTTCGCCCGCGCCGCCATAGCGCTCCCACATGTCGGCGGTGGGTTTGAGCCCTTGTTCGCGGATGGCGGCGATCATCTGGTCATACGTTTCGCGCAGGCTGGCGTAATCGCCGCGATGCACCGCCTGCATCGCCCGCCCGGCATAGGTGTCGCCGATCTTGAGCCCCGCCAGATGCAAAGGCCCGGTCACATGCTCGCTCACGGGAAAGCCAAGCTCGACATGCACCTTATCATCGGCGCCAGGGCTGAAATGCGCTAAAGGCGCGCCGACGGGGAGGCGCCGGCGGTGGCGAAGGCGGTGGAAAGCGCCGCGAATGTCTCGCTCACGATGCGGCTCACGTCCCGCGCGGCGCAGGTGCGCGCAAGGAACGCGAACGGCAAAGGCTCAAGCTCGGTGATTTCAAAATCCGCCATGGAACCGCTGATTGCCAATCCGGCCCCGCCGGTGCAAGCCAAGGAACGCCGCCGCTTGTGAAAAAAGCCATCCCCGCTCCGCCCCCGGAAAAATACGAAGGAAAATCAGCCATGGCGCGCACACCCCTGGCCACCGCCATCAACCGTGTCTTGCTGCAATGCGGCGCCGGCGCCGCGCCGCGCGCACTCTCGCGCCGCGCCTTCCTGGCCGCCGCCGCCGCAACAACCGCGCTCGCCGCCTGCCAAGGCGGGCGCGGCGGCAATGTCGCCATTATCGGCGGCGGCGCGGCGGGGCTGACAGCCGCTTACCGCCTTGGCGCGGCAGGCCAGGCCGTCACGCTGTATGAAGCCAGCGACCGCTTCGGCGGGCGCATGTTCACGCGCCGCGATTTCAACGCCGATGGCCAATTCTGCGAACTCGGCGGCGAATTGGTCGATACCGGCCACACCGCTTTACGCGATCTCGCCACAGAACTGGGCGTCGGCATCGAACGCTTCCCCGAAGGCGGGCAGGATCTCTATCACATCGGCGGCCGGCTCTATGCGCAGCAGGACATGATCGGCGCAGACGGCCAAGGCGCGTTCGCCGCGCTGGCCGCGCGCATCGCCGAAGATCAGGCCAAGCTGCTCGACGCCGAAGATGACTGGACAGCGCACGCCCGCGCGCTCGATCAAATCAGCCTCGCCGCGTATCTCCGCTCGCTCTCCAATCTCGCGCCCGCCTGGGCGATGACGCTGCTTGATCTTGCCTATCGCGGCGAGTTCGGGCTCGCGCTGGACGATCAATCGGCGCTTAATCTGGTGGATTTCATCGGCGTCGATCCGGGCGCTGGGTTTCAGGTGTTCGGCGAAAGCGACGAAGCCTTCCGCATCGCCGGCGGCTCATCCTCGCTGACCGACGCCCTCGCCGCGCGCATCGGTGATCAGCCGCTGCGCCCGCGCCACACTTTAGCGGCGATCGCGCGCACGGAAACGGGCGTGCGGCTTGAGTTCGACACGCCCGAGGGGCGCGTCATCCGCGAACATGCGCGCGTGATCCTGGCGCTGCCGTTCACCGTGCTGCGCGATGTCAGCGGCATTGATGCGCTTGGCCTCGAACAAGACCAGCTCCGCGCCATCCGCGAAATTGGCTATGGCGACAACGCCAAGCTGATGCTCTCCACCCATGCGCGGCCTTGGGCGGCGCAAGATTGGCCCGCCCCTTCGGCGGGCGTGTTCTATTCCGATCGCTTCCAGCTTGCCTGGGATACAAGCCGCGGCCAGGGCGGCGCGCGCGGCATCCTCACCAATTTCCTGCAAGGCCAGCAAGACCGCGCCGCCGCCACCGCCGCGTTGCGCACAGGGCTGGCGCGCTTTTCACCGCAAAGCGCGGCCGCTTTGGATGAAAGCACCTACGCCTTCATGGCCTGGGCCAGCCAGCCGCTCACGCGCGGCTCCTATTCCGCCGCGCGCGTGGGCCAATATACCACCTTGTTTGAGCACACCGCCTCACCCTCGCCCGACGGGCGCATCCATTTCGCCGGCGAGCACACCAGCGTGGACTTCCTCGGCTATATGAACGGCGCTATCGAAAGCGGCGAACGCGCGGCCGCCGCGCTTCTGGAATGATCATGAGCCAACGCAGCATATTTCTCGATATCGGCGCCCATTGGGGCGAAACGCTGGAGGAGGTGCTTTCCCCCGTCTGGCGGTTCGATGCGGTTTACGCGTTTGAGCCCGACCCGGAAGCCGTGCGCATCATCGCGCAAAAATTCGCGGCCGATCTTGCGTCCGGCAAACTCGTCCTCATCCCCGCCGCGCTATCCGATCAGGACGGGGAAGCGGAACTGTTCGGCGGCAATGAGGGCGGCGGCGCCTCGCTCTATGCAGAGAAAAGCAATATCGATGCAGCCAAGCACGCACGCGTGAAGCTTATTCAATCGAGCGCGTTCTTCCGCGACCATTTCAGCGCCGATGATGTGATCATCGCCAAGCTCAATTGCGAAGGCGGGGAGGTGAACATCCTCAATGATCTTTCCAAAAGCGGCGAGATTCAAAAGATCGCGCGCGCGGTGGTGGATTTCGATATCCGCAAAGTGCGCGGCAAGCGCGGGCTGGCGCGCGCCACCATTCAAACCATGCGCGCCGCCGGCTTTGATCGCTTCCTGCTGACGGAAGACGTGATGGTGGGCCCCGATGCGCGCGCGCGCACGCGCAACGCCATCGCCCACATGCCCGAGGCGCTCGCCTATTGCGCCGACCCTGGCGCACTGCCCAATCCGCCGCGGCGGCCAAAATGGACGCGCCGGGTAAAAACCTTCTTCCGCTATCTCTAAAGCGTCGGGCCTTAAATGCGGCCCACATTCTGGATCAAAAGCCGTGTCACCTTTAAGCCGCCGGCCACCGAACTGAGGCGAATTTAAAGTCTGTTGCTTTAGCGTTGCCGCTGCGGGCATAGCTCCGTAAAATCGCCGCGCGAGGAGATATTTGCCAGCCCATCCATCCCACAGATCCTATCTGCTGCTCGGCGCCGCATTGGCGCTGCCGATTATCGTGCTTGTGATTTTGCAGGTGCTGTTCGCCTTCAACCGCCAGCGCGAGGATGTTGAGCGGCAAGCGCTCGCCCGCGCCGAACAGGTCACCGTGCTGGCGATGGCGCGGGTGGAAGCCGATTTCGCTTTGATGCGCGCGCTCGCCACCGCCGATACGTTTGAGCGCGCCGATTGGCCAAGCGCTTATGCGCGCACGCGCGGAGGTGGCCGCGCTCAACCCGCATTGGCGCAATGTGATCGTGACCGATCTGGCGCGCGGCGCCGAAACTTTCAGTTTGCGCCGGCCGTTTGGCTCCGCGCCTGCGCCGATCAATCCGGCCATCGCCAGTACCGATGGCGGGGCCGGCCCACGCAGCATGGGCGGCGCATGGCGCGAAGGGCCAGGCTGCCCGTGCGTCTATCTGCACACGCCCATCTCCACCACGCACGGCGAGATGCTGCTTTCCGTGGCGCTTGATCCAAGCGTATTCCGCTCGGCGCTAATGCGGCATGTGCCCGAAGGCGCAACCGCCGCCATTGTCGATGCGAACGGAAATTTCATCGCGCGCAGCCGCGCACACGATGAGCGCGTCGGCACGCCAGCCACACGCGATGCGCGCGACGCCATCGCTGGCGGGGCGCGCAGCGGCGTTTATCCTGGCGCAAGCCACGAAGGCTTGCGCAATTACACCGCATTTTACGCGTCGCAAACGGGCTGGTCCACGCATATCGCCATGGCGCCGAACTTGATCGAACGCCCGCGCGCGATTTCATCGGCCGCCGTGGCGATTGGCTCGATTGTCGCGCTCGCCTTCGCGGCGGCGCTGATCTTCTTCGCGCTGCGCGATCTCGCCCAGCGCCGCCAGGCCGAGGCGCGGCTGGCGCAAACGCAAAAGCTTGAAGCCGTCGGCCAACTTACCGGCGGGGTGGCGCATGATTTCAACAATCTGCTGACAGTGATCATCGGCGGGCTCAACATGCTGCTCAAACGCATGGACGATCCCAAGCAGCGCCAGATCGCCGAGCATATGCTCGAAGCCGCCCAGCGCGGCGATAAGCTCACCAAGCAATTGCTCGCCTTCTCGCGCGGCAAACGGCTTGAGCTTGCGCCGGTTGATTTGCACGCCATGGTGCATGGCATGGAGGAATTGATGCGCCGCTCGCTCGACGCGGGTGTTGCGCTTTCATTCCGCCTGCATCCGGACGCGCGCTGGGTGATGTCTGACCTCAGCCAGCTTGAGCTGGCCGTACTCAATCTCGTGATCAATGCGCGCGATGCGATGCCTGACGGCGGCAGGATCGAGATCAGCACCGCGCCCGGCAAGGATACGGTTACGCTCATTGTGGCCGATAATGGCATGGGCATGCCCAAGGAGGTGCTTGAGCGCGCGCTGGAGCCGTTCTTCACCACCAAGCCCGCCGGCAAAGGCACCGGCCTTGGGCTCGCGCAGGTTTACGGCGCGGCGCGGCAATCAGGCGGCAATGTCGAGATCGAAAGCACGCCCGGCAAAGGCGCGCGCTTCATCATCACGCTGCCGCGCACGCAAGCGCCGCCGGAAGCGGCGAGCCAAGCGCCCGCGCCCGCCGCGCCCGAGCCGGCTCCCCGCCGCCGGCAAGCGCGTGCTGGTGGTGGATGACGAGCCCGGCGTGCGCGCCTTCATGGCCGAGGCTTTGCGCGGCGCCGGCTATGATGCGATCGAGGCCGCCGACGTGGGCGTGGCGCTGCGCCTCTGGAAACCGATCGCCCCGATCTGCTGCTCACCGATTATTCCATGCCGGGCATGAACGGGCTTGAACTGGCTGAGCGCGGCTCGCAGCGCCATGCGGGGCTGCGGGTGCTGATCGTTTCAGGCTATGCGGATGCAGATCGGTTGGAGGCTTCCGCCGCGCGTCCGACGCTGCTGCGCAAGCCGTTCGATGAAACAGAATTGCTGGCCGCCGTGCGCGCGGTGCTGATGGGGCAAACATGATGCGGGCTTTGATTGCAGCTCTTCTTCTCGCCGGTTGTGCAACGGCTGCGCCTTCGCCCGCCACGCCGCCGCCCGCCGGCGCGGAAGCGATCGGCTTTGACGGCCGCGCGCTCACGCGCCCCGCTCTGCCGGAGACGTTCATCGCTGAGCAGGAAGCGCTGCTGGCGCAAGCGCGCGCGATCGATACGCCGCGGCATCCGCAGCAAATGGCCGACGCCGCGATCTGGATCGGCCGGCGGCTCGGCTATCTTGGCCGCTACCGCGAGGCGATCGCCGCGTTCGAGGATGGCGCGGCGCGCTTTCCTGAGGATCCGCGCTTCCTGCGCCATCTCGGCCATCGCTTCATCACCGTGCGCCAACTTGATGACGCGATCACAACGCTCACCCGCGCCGAAGCGATGACGGCCCACCGCCCCGATGAGATCGAACCTGATGGGCTGCCCAACACCGCCAACACGCCCACCTCCACGCTCAAGGGCAATATCGCCTACCATCTTGGGCTTGCGTATTATCTGCGCGGCGATTTCCCAACCGCCGCGCGCGTTTTCCAAGGCGCGGCGGCGCTGGCGGCGAACGCGGATGCGGCGGTGGCGGCGCGCTATTGGCTATATCTCGCGCTGGCGCGCAGCGGGAACCAGCAAGCGGCAAAGGCCGCGCTTGCGCCGATTCAGCCCGATTGGCCGGTGCATGAAGAAAGCGCGTATTTTTGGCTGACGCTGTGCTTCAACGACCAAGGCGCATGCGATGCGGCCGAAGAAGGCGCGCCCGCGCCGCAATCGGCGGCCATCGCCTACGGGCTCGCGGCGCAAGCGCTGATCGAGGGCCGCCGCACCGAAGCGCACGCAGGGATGCGCGCCATCCTCGCGCGCAGCGATTGGGCCAGCTTCGGCTATATCGCTGCGGAAGCCGATCTCGCGCGCTGACGCGGCGCTTTCACCCATTTGCAGGCGCGGCAAACGTCACTACCTTGGAGCGCATGGGATTTTTCGAGCGCGTCGGGCGCGATATCCGGTTTTTGCGCGGCCTTGGCCGCACCCTCGCCGCCGTGCGTGAGATCAGCCCAGATTCAGATGTTCTGATCTGCGATGATTTTGAAAACGCCGTGGATCGCTTCCGTGACCGCACCGCGCTGATCTTTGAAGGCGCGCGCTACACCTACGCCGATCTCGAAGCACTCGCCAATCGCTTCGCGGCGTGGGCCGAGGCGGCGGGCGTCAAGCGCGGCGACACCGTGGCGCTGCTGCTGCCCAACCGCGCCGAATACGTGCCCGCTTGGATGGGCCTCGCCAAAGCCGGGGTGGCGACGGCGCTGATCAACAACAACCTCACCGGCGCGGCGCTGGCGCATTGCCTTTCGATCTCCAATGCCGATCACGTCATCACCGATGCGGAAACGGTGGAGGCGCTGGCCACCATTCGCGCCGGCCTGCCGCGCCCGATCCAAACCTGGCTGATCGACGGCGCCCCCGGCGAAGGGCAAAACGCGCTCGATCTCAAAAGCGGCGAGGCCCCGCCCCGCCCGCCGCGCGAACGCCGCGCCGGAATCAAGGCGCGCGAGGTGGCGCTTTACATCTATACCTCCGGCACCACCGGCCTGCCGAAAGCCGCCAAGATCACGCACAGCCGCGCCCAGCTCTATATGCGCGCCTTCGCAGGCGCCACGAACGCAAAGCCGGAGGACGTGCTCTATTGCGCGCTGCCGCTTTATCATTCCACCGGCGGGCTCTGCGGCGTCGGCGCGGCCTTGCTGCGCGGCGGGGCGATCGCGCTGCGGCGTAAATTCTCGGTCTCCCATTTCTGGGATGACGTAAACGAACATGGCTGCACCATGTTCGTTTATATCGGCGAGCTGTGCCGCTATCTCGCCAACCATCCCAGCCAGCCGAATGAGCGCACACACCGCTTGCGCCTGGCCTTCGGCAACGGGCTGCGGCCTGATGTTTGGGAGACGTTCCAAACCCGCTTCAACGTGCCCCACGTGCTTGAGTTCTACGGCTCGACCGAAGGCAACGTCTCGATGTTCAATTTCGACGGCAAGCCGGGCGCGATTGGGCGCGTGCCGTTTTACTTGCGCAAAAAGCTTCACTTTCCGGCTCGTGCGCTTTGATGTGGAGACAGAGCAGCCGGTGCGCGGGCCGGATGGCTTCTGCATCGAATGCCCGCCCGGCGAGGTGGGCGAAACCATCGGCCTCATCAACCAAAGCCAAGCGCGCAGCGGCTATTCCGGCTACGCCGATAAAACCGCCAGCGAGCGCAAAGTGCTGCGCGATGCGTTTGCAAAGGGCGACGCCTGGTTCCGCACCGGCGATCTGATGCGGCAAGATAAGGAAGGCTATTTCTATTTCGTCGATCGCATCGGCGACACCTTCCGCTGGAAAGGCGAAAACGTCTCCACCACTGAGGTTGCCGAAGCGCTGGCGCGCTATCCGAACGTGGAAGAAGCGATCGTTTATGGCGCAAGCATCGATAAGCTCGATGGCCGCGCCGGCATGGCCGCGATCACGCCGGGCGAAAAATTCGATCTCGCCGGCTTGCCCGCCTTCCTCGCGCGCGAATTGCCTGCCTACGCGCGGCCGATCTTCATCCGTTTGCAGCCGATGGCCGAAACCACCGGCACGTTCAAATATCGCAAGGTCGATCTGGTGAGCGATGGCTTTGATCCGGCGAAGATCGAACACCCGCTCTATTTCCTGCACCCGGAAAAGAACGAGTACGCGCCGATCACGCCAGAGCTTTACGCCGAGATTCAAAGCGGCGCGTTCAAGCTCTAATTCTATTCAAACAATACAACCGGCGCGCCATCCAAACGCTCCAGCCGCGCCTTGCGGCCATAAGCGGCTTCGAGCACATCGGGCGTCAGCACATCGGCCCCGCCTTCGGCGAGCACGCGCCCCGCACGCAGCACCACGAACCGATCCGCCGCGCGCAAGGCAAGTGCGATGTCGTGGGTTGAAAGCAGCACGGCGCGGCCTGCGCCCGCTTGCGCGCGCACAATATCGGCCACGCCGAGCGCTTGCGCCGGATCGAGCCCGGCTGTCGGTTCATCGAGCACCAGCAGCGGCGCGGCCTGCGCCAGCGCGCGCGCCAGATGCGCCCGCGCCTTCTCCCCGCCTGAAAGCTCATCCATGCGGCGCTTGCGCAAAGGCGCGAGCGCGCAGGCGGCGAGCGCTGCGTCCACCGCTGCCTGATCAGGCGGCGAAAGCCGCTCGGGCGCGGCGCCATGCGCGTAGCGGCCAAGCGCGACCAGCGCCTCCACCGCGAGCGGCCAGATCGCTTGCGGGCGTTGCGGCAGATAAGCGGCCTTGAGCGCGCGCTGGCGCGGGCTAAGGCGGGATGGATCATCACCTCCAAGGCGCGCAGCGCCTTCGGCGAGCGGCGTGAGCCCAAGGCCGGCGCGCATCAGCGTCGTCTTGCCGGCCCCGTTCGGGCCAAGCAGCGCGACGACCTCGCCCGGCGTGATCGTGATGGAGACGCCATCGAGCACGCGGCGCGCGCCGAGATCGACGCTGGCGTTCTGCAAGGAAAGGCTCATTGATCGCCTCCTCGGCTCGCCAGCCGCGCGGCGATCAATGCGAACACCGGCCCGCCGATCAAAGCTGCGGCCACGCCAAGCTTCAGCTCCGCATCCGTTGGCAGCAAGCGCACCACGATGTCGGCGCTCACAAGCAGCGCCCCGCCCGCCAGCGCGCTGGGCAAAAGCAAGCGCGCCGGATCATGCCCGGCGAGCGCGCGCACCAGATGCGGCGCGGCGATGCCGACAAAGCCGATCACGCCCGCCGCCGCCGTCGCCCCGCCCGTGCACGCGGCGGCGCCGAGCACGACAAGCGTGCGCGTGCGCGTGAGATTGGCGCCAATCGCGGCCGCCGCTTCCTCGCCCAGCGTCAGCGCTTGCAAGCCGCGCCCTGCTGCGAAAATCAGCGCCGCGCCCGCAAGCAGCAAGCCGCCCGCGAGCAATACATGCTCCATCGAGCGGCCTTCGACCGAGCCGAGCGTCCAGTTCACCAGATCCGAAAGCGCGCCCGGATTGGGCGCAAGGTTAAGCGCCAGTGCGATCAGCCCGCCCGCAAAGCTTGATAGGCCAACGCCAATCAGCACAAGGCTCGCCGGCCCGCGTGTGCGCCAGCCCAGCATCGTCACCACCAACGCAGCGGCGAACGCGAACAGGATTGCGCCGAGCGGCGCCAGCGTGGCGACGCCAAACGCGAACGCGAGCACAGCGCCCAGCGCGGCGAAGCCGGAAAGGCCGAGCACGCCCGCATCCGCCAGCGGATTGCGCAAAAGCCCCTGCAACGCAGCGCCAGTTAAACCGAGCGCAGCGCCGACGATCCACGCGACCAGCGCGCGCGGAAAGCGGATTTCCCACACGATCGTGCGCGTGGCTTCATCGCCCGCGAACGGATTGGCGAGCGGGGTTGGCCCCAGCCACAGCGCGGCGAACAGCGCCACAACGCCCGCCGCCGCGAGGCCGATTGAGACGCGCGCGCTCATGGCGCACGCAGCGCGGCGGCGATGGCTTCGGCCGCATCAATTGCAAACCACGCCTCGCAGGAAATCGCGGCGGGCGAGAGCGACACCGTGTGCGCCTCCGCCAAGGCGCGGCGCAAAGCCGGATGCCGCCCCGGCGTCCAGGCGTTCATCGCCGTGCGACCGTGATCGAAGAAGCCAAGCGCGATGAGTGCGGGCGGGGTTTGCACCAAGGTTTCCAGCGGCAGCACCTCCCAGCTTTCCGCGTCACGCAGATTGCGCCCGCCTGCGGCTTGGATCAGCGCGTCCATCATCGTGCCGCGCCCGGCGACGGCGCCGCCGGCGGTGAGATAAAGCACGTTCGCATCAGCCGGCGCCGGCGCCGCGGCAAGACGCGCCAAGCGCAGATCAAGATCGCGCGCGATGATCGCGCCGCGCTCTGGGTGGCCAAGCGTATCGGCGGCGCTGAGCAGCATGGCGCGCGCGCCGTCAAAACTCGGGGCGCCATCGATCTGCAGCACAGGCACGCCGAAGCGGCCATAAACTTGCGCCGCATCCCACGGCCCGCCCCAGGAGCGGACGACCAAATCAGGCTGCAGCGCCAGCACCTCCTCCAGCGTGCCGCGCGTTTGCCGGATGCCGGCGGCGCGATCGCGGAAATAGAATCATCCCGCCGCGCCCCGCGCGAGAGCGCGGCGATCTGGCTGCGATCGGCCAGCGCCAGCACGAATTGATCGGCGCAATAATCGAGGCTGACGATGCGCTGCGGCGCGGCATGCGCCGGCCATGCGAAGAAGGCGACAACCAAAAAAAGCGCCGCACACCAAAGCCTCCCATCCCCGGATTGCGCAACGCGCAAGTCCGGGGCCCATAAACACAAGCATTTGCGGTTATAGGCCCCGGGCTCGCCGCTACGCGGCGCCCCGGAGATGGGTGTGAGGTCAATAAAAGAAAACCGCCGCATGCTTCTCCTTCGGGCGCAGTCCCGCACCCAAGAGCGTCACATCGGCAGGTCTTCTGGCTCACGGATCATCGCGTTCACGCCCTTCCCCGCCCCTATTGGCGCGAGTGGCTTTGCATGAACGCTCGCCGCTTACAGCTGCGGGCGCAGCCGCGGATTTGCACCGCGTTCCCTTTCAATGCTCCGGGGAGCAACCGATGGGCGTTGCTACACTATCGGCGCGGCTCAGAGAAGCTCTTGCACGCGCTCTTTCGGCCGCGCCAGCAGCGTGCCCTTTGCGCCCACGACGAACGGGCGCTCCACCAGCACGGGGTGCTCAATCATCGCATCGATCAGCTTGGCGTCACTGACTTTCGGATCGAGCAGCCCTAGTTCCTCCGCTTCCTTTGCCTTGCTGCGCAGCGCCTGGCGCGCGGTGAGGCCGGCGGCGGCGAACAGCTCCTTGAGCTGCTTCTTGGTCCAGCCCACCTTCAGATACTCGATCACCTCAACCTTGGCGCCGGAGGCTTCGATCATCTCCAGCACCTGGCGGGAGGTGGAGCATTTGGGGTTGTGATAGATGGTGATTGCTTTGGGCATCAGCTGAACGCCTCCTCCATCGGGAAAAACGCGAAGCCCGGCTCTGGTTCTGCCTCTTCGACCTCTTCGACGCCTTCAAAATAGATGCGCTGCTCCGGATGCGGCTCAACGCCTTCCGGCAACGCCAAGTCTGGATCGGCGAACAAGATTTCCGCCGCCATCGCCGCCGCGCTTTGTTTATCCGGCGCCTCGACATAGCGCGTGGTGTAAAAGCCGCAGAGCCGCAGCTCGCCTTCGATCTCGAGCGGAAAATTCTCGCCGCACGCAAAACACGCCCACCACGCCACGCGCTTAGCTCCAACTCTCAGCGACGATGCGCGCGATCTCCGCGTGCGCGGCGTTGCGCGATCGGCCATCGGCGCTGTGCTGTGGCTGAGATAGCAGGTGATGAAGATCGGCGGCTGGCCCGGCGGCCAGGCGATCATCACGTCATTTGTGGCGTTGTTTGCGCCATCGGACGTGCCGGTTTTATCGCCTGCGCGCCAGCCTTCGGGCAGGCCGGCGCGTAAACGGGAAAGCCCAGTTGGCGAGGCGATCATCCAGCCCAGCAGCTTCTCGCGCGCGGCGGCGCTGAGCAGGCCATCGCCGATGAGCAAGCGCCGCATGGTTTGCGCCATGGCGGCGGGCGTTGTTGTGTCACGCGGATCGCCCGGGAGGTTCTCATTCAACGCCGGCTCAAGCCGATCGAGCCGCGTGACCTCATCACCTGTGGCGCGCACAAAATGCACGAAGCCCGCGGGCCCGAGCATCGTATCCAACAGCAGATTGGCCGCAGCATTGTCGCTGATGGTGACGGTGGCTTCGCAGAGCTCTTCCACGCTCATCCAGCCGCGCGCGAGGTTCTCCTGCACACGCGGGGAATACGGCACGATCGCGCTTTCATCAAAGCGCACGGGATCTGAGAGCTGCGGCGAACGATGCGGGCCATCACGCAGCCCGCCGCGCGCGGCATAATAGAAAACGCCCGCCGCCAGGAGCCACTTGAAGGTCGAGCACATGGCGAAGCGCTCATCGCCGCGATGTGAAAGCACCGCGCCATCGGCGGTGTTCAGCGCATAGACACCCACGCGCCCGCCCACGCGCGCCTCAATGGCGGCGAAGCGCGGATCATCTTGCCCCGCAACATGGCCGCGCGCCGGCGCGCATGCGGCAAGCGCACCTGCGCCCGCCAGCGCGCCGCGGCGCGTCCACATCAATCCTTGGCCCGTTCGATATAGGATTTATCTTCGGTGTTCACGACCACGCGCGTGCCCGCATCGATGTGCGGGGGCACCATGATCTTCACGCCGTTATCGAGGATCGCAGGCTTGTAGGAGGAGGACGCGGTTTGCCCTTTCACCACCGGCTCGGTGGATTCGATCGTGGCGACAACGCGCGCGGGCAGTTCGATCGAAAGCGCCTGGCCGTCGAACATGGTGAGCGAGACCATCATTTCCGGCTGCAGCCACGGCAGATCATCGCCGACCATGTCGCGCGAGATCGTGACCTGATCGTAATTATCCGGGTTCATGAACACGAGGCCCGATTCGCCATCGTCATAGAGGAAGGTGTGCTTCACTTCCTCGACGAAGGCTTTCTCCAGCCCGTCGGTGGTTTTGAACACGGCGGTGGTTTTCACGCCATCGACGATGCGGCGCATCACGATCGTGGTGGTGGGCGTGCCCTTGCCGGGGCGGAAGGTCTCGTGCGAGAGCACGACATAGAGCTTGCCGTCCTCGTGCTCGAGCACGTTGCCTTTGCGGACGTCGCTGGCGATGACTTTGACCAAAGAACCCTCACTTGCCGCCGGGCCGCCGGCGCGCGCTTGAAACAGTCGAAAGGACCGGAATTTGGCCGCCCTCTTAGCCGCGTTTGAAAGCCGGGGGAAAGCGCAAGACTGCCTCCCCCTCCCCGCGAGGGGAGGTGGCCGGGGGTGGGGTGAAGCTCGGTGTTCAGCCGCATACGCGCATCAGAGCGAAATTCAGCCATCGACGGCGCTTCACCCCGCCCCCTGCCCCGCGCGGGGAGGGGGGGCATGAGCCCGTTCTGGGAAAGATCGCGCCACGCCGACCGGCGCCCCTTCCTGACGGCCCGCGCCGCCATTTTGCGGGCGACCCGCGCCTGGTTTGAGGCCGAGGGCTTCACCGAGGCGGAGCCGAACCTGATCGCGCCCTCCCCCGGCGCGGAGACGCATATCGAGGCGTTCGCCGTCGATGGCCGCTACCTGCACATCAGCCCCGAGTTCGCGATGAAGCGGCTGCTGGCGGCGGGGGAGGAGGAAGATTTTCTTCCTCGGCAAGTGCTGGCGCAAAGGCGAGGAAGGCCCGCTGCATGCGCCCGAATTCACCATGCTGGAATGGTATCGTGCGGGTGCGCCCTATGAGCAGGTGATGGACGATTGCGTGGAGATCGCGCGCGTGGCCGCGCGCGCGGCGGGCGCGGACGCGCTGCGCTGGCGCGGCAAGAGCTGCGATCCGTTCACCGCGGCCGAGCGCATCAGCGTGCACGCGGCGTTCGCCGAACTTGCGCCGATCGAGATGCCCCAAGATGGCGATGCGTTCTCAGCCGCGCTGGTGCAGCACGTTGAGCCAAACCTGGGAGATGGCGCGCTGACGCTGCTGACGGAATATCCGATCCGCGAAGCCGCGCTCGCCCGCCGCGCGCCGCACAATCCGAACGTGGCCGAGCGGTTTGAGATGTATGCCTGCGGGGTGGAGCTGGCCAACGGCTTTGGCGAACTCACCGATCCAGATGAGCAGCGCCGGCGCCTGATCGAAGCGATGGATGAAAAGCAAAAGCGCTACGGCCAGCGCTGGCCGATCGACGAAGATTTCCTCGCCGCGCTCGCGCACATGCCGCCCGCGAGCGGGGTTGCGCTGGGCTTTGACCGCCTGGTGATGCTGGCGAGCGGCGCACGGCATATTCGCGACGTGCTGTGGACGCCGGCATGATCCGCCCCGCCATCCCGCGCGATTATCCCGCCATCCGCCAGATCATCGCCCACGCCTTCGGCCAAGATGACGAGGCGAATCTGGTTGAGCAATTGCGGGCTGACGGCGATGCGCTGGTGGAGTTTGTGGCCGCCAGCGAGATCGCGTTACAGGGGCATATTCTCTACTCAGCTCTCGCGATCGAAGCGCGCCGGCGAGACGCTGCGCGCGCGGCGGCGCTGGCGCCGGTTTCGGTTTTGCCTGCGTTTCAGCGCCAAGGGCTTGGCATGGCGCTGATTGAGGCAGGAAACGCCGAATGCCGCGCGCGCGCGGCCTTGCCGCCATTCTCGTGCTGGGGCATGCCGATTATTATCCGAGGATGGGGTTCTCGGCCGCCGCAGCCGCTGCTTTGAACGCGCCCTTCTCAGGCCCGCACTTTATGGCGCTTGAGCTTAAGCCGGGCGCTTTGCAGACCGGCGGGCGGGTGCGCTACGCGAGCGGGTTTGGAGTTTGAGCATGAAGAAATCACTGCTCGTTCTTGCGCTGCTGCTCTCTGCGTGCGTGAGCAGGGATTCCTCGGAAGTGCGCGGCCCGCTTACGCGCCCGGGCCATTACACGCTCGTCTTCGCCGATGAATTCGACACCGGCGCATTCCCGAACCGCGCGCACTGGGCCTACGATACATACCGCAACGCCGAAGGCTGGTATAATGGCGAGGTTCAATATTATTCGGGTGAGCGCGCGGAGAATGCGCGGATCGAAAATGGCCTGCTCGTGATCGAGGCCCGCAACGAGCGGCTTGAGGCCGCGCCCGATTTCGGCGGGCAGAACTACACCTCCGCGCGGCTGATGACGCATGGCGAGGCGGCCTGGACGTACGGCTTCTTCGAGGTGCGGGCCAAGCTGCCGTGCGGGCGCGGCGCCTGGCCGGCGATCTGGACGCTCGCCTACGAGGACAGGCAAGGCTGGCCCCATGATGGCGAAATCGACATCATGGAACATGTTGGCTACGAACCCGGCAAAGTGCACGCCACCGTGCATACCGGCGCCTTCAATCACCGAAACGGCAATGCACGCAGCGCCAGCACGCTCCTGCCTGACGCCTGCAGCGCCTTCCACCGCTATCAAATGCACTGGACCGAAGATCGGATCCGCGATCGGCGTCGATGATCGGGCGATCTATCGCTACAAGCGCAATGAGCGCCTGGGCCGCCCGGCCTGGCCGTTTGACAGCCCGCAATACCTCTTGCTCAACATCGCCATAGGCGGTTGGGGCGGCCGCCACGGCATTGACGACACGATCTTCCCGGTGCGAATGGAGATCGATTACGTGCGGGTGTATCAAGCGCCACATGAAGCCTCAGAAAGCTGATCCTGATCCGCTCGAACAGGTCGCCGCGCGCTACGCGGTGGCGATCACCCCGGCGATGGATGCGCTGATCGATCCGGGCGATCCGAACGACCCGATCGCCGCACAATTCCGGCCCGACGCGCGCGAATTGGACATCGCACCCGATGAATTGGACGATCCGATCGGCGATGAGCCGCATTCGCCGGTCAAAGGCGTGGTGCACCGCTATCCCGATCGCTGCCTGCTGAAGCTGGTGCATGTCTGCCCGGTCTATTGCCGCTTCTGTTTCCGCCGGGAAATGGTGGGGCCGGAGGGCGACGGCACGCTGGCGGGCGATGAGCTGGAGGCCGCGCTTGCCTACATCGAAAGCCAGAGCGGCATTTGGGAGGTGATCCTCACCGGAGGCGATCCATTCCTGCTTTCGGCCCGGCGCGTGCGCGAGATCACGCAAAGGCTGGCGGCCATTGAACACGTAAAGATCATCCGCTGGCACACGCGCGTGCCGGCGGTGGATCCGCTGCGCGTCACGCCCGATCTTGTCGCCGCGCTGCGCGCCGAAGGGGCGGCCGCTTACGTGGTGCTGCACGCCAACCACGCGCGCGAACTGACCGACCAGGCGCGCGCCGCGATCGGGCGCATTGTCGATTCCGGCGTGCCGATGCTATCGCAAACGGTGCTGCTCAAAGGCGTGAACGATGATGCGGACACGCTGGAAGCGTTGATGCGCGCGCTCGTGGAAGCGCGGGTGAAGCCTTACTACTTGCATCATCTCGACAAAGCCCCAGGCACGGCCCGCTTTCGCTGCTCGATCGCCGAGGGCCAGGCGCTGATCCAGAAGCTGCACCAGCGCGCCAGCGGCCTTGCGCAACCTGCTTACGTGCTCGACATCCCCGGAGGGCACGGAAAAGCGCCGCTGGCCGCGCCGGGCGTGCGCGAAAGCGGCGAAGGCTTGCAGGTGCGGGATCGGGACGGCGTGTGGCGCCCGCACCGGGAATAAGGATTAGGCTTGCGCCGGGGCGGACTTGGCCGGTTCGCTCAGCGCGAAAAACAGCGCCCCCAAGATCACACACGCCGCCGCAGCGAACGGCGCAGCGGGGCTGAACGCATCAAACAGCGCGCCCGCGCCCAAAGGCCCGATCACGCGGCCAAGCGCCGAGGCCGATTGCGACAGCCCCATCACCGCGCCACGCTCCTCCTCCGCCGCCTGCGCCGCAAAAAGCGCGTTGAGCGCAGGGCTGGCAAGGCCAAGCCCGATCACTAGCGCGCCGAGCGCGGCGGCGGTGGAGGCCGCATCGCTGGCCACCGCCAGCCCGCCAAGCCCCGCCGCGAACAGCGCAAGCCCCACCAGCAGCATGGTGCGCTCCCCCAACGCGCGCGCGGCCGCGCCCGCGCCGCCGCCTTGCAGCAGCACAGCGGCGACGCCCAGCCCGCCCAGCGTCCAGCCCACCTCGCGCGGCCCCCAGGCAAGGCGCGCTTCGGCCCAAAGCCCGAACGTGGCCTCCATCAGCGCTTGCGCGGCGATCATCAGCAGCGTGACGAGCGCCAGCCGCGCCAGCACCGGGCGGCGAACCAGATCGCGCACGCGGATACGGGGTTGGGCTTCATTGGCGCGCGCCGCTTTCGGCAAGCTTTCGCGGAACAGCACAAGCGCGGCCAGCGCGGCCAGGCCCGCCAGCGCCGCTGACGCAAAGCACACGCGCGCAAAGCCCTCGCGGTCGGGCGTGTCGCCGATCAGCAGCGCGCCGAGGAACGGCCCAGCGATGAAGCCAAAGCCCACCGCCGCACCGAGCAGGCCCATATTGCGGGCGCGGGTTTTATCATCGGCGAGATCCGCCGCCGCCGCGAACGCAGCGCCGACATTGCCCGCCATCAGCCCGCCAAATAGCCGCGCCGCGCCCAGTTCGTAAACGCTCTCAGCCCGCGCCAGCCAAAGATAAGAGATCACCCCGCCGATCAGCCCGGCGATCAGCACCGGCTTGCGCCCGATGCGATCGCTCAGCCGCCCCCAAAGCGGCGAGGAAATCAGCTGCCCCAGCGAATAGGCGCCCATGGCGATGGTGGCCGCCGTGGGCGTCGCCCCCACATCAAGCGCCAGAAACGGGAAGATCGGCAAGAACACGCCAAAGCCGGTCATGCCGATCAGCACGACGCCGACGAGGGCAAAAAGGGAGCCGGCGGGCGCTTTCATCCGCGCTGGTTAGCGCATCTCGAGCTTAAGAAAAGCGCGACATATCGCTGGCGCGAACGCCTCGCAAACAATCACGCCGCCGGGCGGATCGGCGCGGGGGCGGCGGGGTTGAGATACTCGCGCAGATCGGCCCAGGGAATGGTGACCTCCGTGCCGCCGAGCGCGTGCGGGCCGCCGAAACTATAGGGCGGGAAAAGGATGATCAGCGCCTGATCATTGATCAGCCAAAGATGCGGCTTGGTGGCGGTTTCCCGGACGTCCCGTTCGGGCGGGACGAACCCGTAATCGGCGAAATCACGGGTGATCTGCTCCACCGAGCGGCGCGTCAGAAAATCGGCCCAGCCCGAATCCTCGCGGAACACATCCGCCGCGCTGATGACGCGGCCCTCGCGCATGAGCACCGTCACCGCGTCGGCATTGTTGTTCGGATGCGCGGCGCCGAGCGTGTATTCGCTGCCGGTGAAGCGCACCGAGATCAGCTCCGGCCCGGCGAACACGATCTCGTAATCCACCACTTCGCTGGTGGCGTCCGAAAGGCTGCGGCGCGGATTGCGCGCGACAAGATCGTTGAAGCGCTGAATCTCCGGCGATTGCCGGCCGTCGATGCGCGGGAAGCGGATATCGCGTTCGATCGCGACGGGGGCCTCATCGCCAAGCGCCTCAGCGCCCGCGGTGGCCGCCGTGACGGGCTGGGCGTCGAGCAATTCCACGCGCTGGAAGGTGTAGCCGCCGACCTCCTGCACCGCCGTGCGCGCATCCGCAAGGCGCGAACGGAAGCTTTGCTCAAGGCACGCCTGCTGCTCTTGCGTGGGCGCGGTTTCCAGATCCAGCAGGCCGCAGCTGACGCGCGCCACATCACGCCAACGGGTCTGGTTTTGCACCAGCAATTGCGCGCCCGCATCCGACACCGAGGCCGCGCCGGCGACAAGGGTTTCACGGATTTCGCCGTCGATCTCAGCGAGCTGGCGATTTTCGCAGATGCGGCGGGCAAAGCCCTCGCCGCGCGCATCGCACACATCAAGCGCAGCACTAATCGCTTCGGAGGAGCTTGCATCGGTTTTTGCGCCGCGATCGCCGCAGGCGATAAGCGCAAAACAAGCAATCATCGCGCCCACGGCGCCAACGCCACGCACAGACATGCGCACCTTATCCCTTGATCGCTCCCCCCGCGCGGAGGGTTCTGGCACAAAAGCGCCGGGCCGTCACCGCCAGTCGCGCCACACGGGCCCGATGACGCAGCCGCCTCGCGCGCCTAGATAAACCCCATGCCGCCAAGCCGCCGATACCAGCCCGACCCGATGTTCGCCGCGTTAGGGCCCGATTTCGCCGATCCGGTGGCGCCGGCGCGTTTTCCACAGCACCAGCTGCGCTGGCGCAACCAAGCCTGGGCCGCCGCGATCGGGCTTGAGGCGCTCAGCGAGGCTGAATGGCTCGATCATATGGCGCGGTTTGCGCCCCTGCCCGGCAACATGCCGAGCCCGCTGGCGATGCGCTATCACGGCCACCAATTCCGCACCTACAATCCCGACTTAGGCGATGGGCGCGGTTTTCTCTACGCGCAGCTGCGCGATGGCGCGGGCCGGCTGCTGGATTTAGCAACCAAGGGCTCGGGCCAGACGCCGTATTCGCGCCGGGGCGATGGCCGGCTCACGCTCAAGGGCGGGGTGCGCGAGGTGCTGGCCGCGGGGATGCTGGAGGCGCTGGGCGTCTACACCTCGAAGGCCTTCTCACTTGTGGAAACCGGCGAAGCGCTGGCGCGCGGGGATGAGCCCTCGCCCACGCGCTCTTCGGTGCTGGTGCGCCTGTCGCACAGCCATATCCGTTTCGGCACATTCCAGCGCCTGGCTTATCTTGAGCGGCCCGATCTCATGCGCACGCTGATCCGCCATTGCGTTGAAGCCTATTACCCAGCGCACGCAGCGCTTGAGGGCGAGGCGCAAGCGGCGGCGCTGTTTGGCGAGATTGCCCAGGCAAGCGCCCGGCTCGCCGCATCATGGATGGCGGCGGGCTTTGTGCATGGCGTGCTCAACACCGACAATCTCAACGTCACCGGCGAGAGCTTCGATTACGGCCCCTGGCGCTTTTTGCCCACGCTCGATCCAGGCTTCACCGCCGCATATTTCGATGAAACCGGGCTTTACGCCTATGGCCGCCAGCCCGAAGCCGTCTCTTGGGCGCTGGCGCAATTGGGCGGCGCGCTGACGCAGGTTTGCCCCGCGCCGCTGCTGGAAGCGGAGCTCAAACGCTTTGCGCCGGCGTTTCAGGAAGGGCTGCGGCACAAGGTGTTCGATCGGCTCAAGCTTGCGGCAGGCGATTTTCAGCACGATCTGGAATTCATCCAAACAATGTTTGACTGGCTGCAGGCCACGCAGGCCGATTTCGCGCAATTCTTCCATGATTGGCGCTGCGGCGCAGCAAGCGAGGCGCGCGCCATGCAAAGCCCGCAAGCGGCGCTTTACGCACGCGCCGATTTCATCCCGGTGCGTGATGGCCTCGCCGCGCGAACCGGCTCAGCCAATGACGAATGGCTGGCGCACGCTTATTGGGCGCAAGCGCGCCCGGCGAGCCTTGTGATTGACGAGGTGGAAGCGCTGTGGGCGCCAATTGCCGAACGCGACGATTGGGCCCCGTTTGAATCCAAGCTCGTTGCGATAAACGATTTGAAGCAGGCGCTCGGCATGGCTTGTCACAGCTCTGTCGCGCTTGGCGGCTAACCCGCCCCGATGCTTCAAGGGAAATCTCGCGTGACCAAAGCCAAACATATCAGCGAATTGATGGCCTCGCGCCGCGCGCTTCTGGGCGGGCTCGCCGGTCTGCCGCTTTTGAACCTCGCCGGCTGCGCCACGGGCGCCGCACGCGCGCCAGCGCAGGCAAGCCTCAATTTTGCGAACGTCGCGCCGACCAACGCCGATACGGTCACCGTGCCGCCCGGCTATTCCTGGCGCACGCTGATCGCCTGGGGCGATCCGCTGTTTGAGGGCATGAGCGCGTTTGATCCTGACGCGCTCACGCGCGATGAGCAGGAAAAGCGCTTCGGCACGCATAATGACATGCTGGCGCTGTTTGCCGGCGATTACGCATTTCCGCCGCCCAAGCATCAGGATCGCATGATCCTTTGCGCCAACAATGAGTACGTCTCGCCCGAGCTCACCTTCCCGGCGGTGCGCGATCCGCGCCAGTTCACGCCGGCGCAGGTTGAGGCGATGTACGCCGCGATTGGCGTGACGGTGGTGGAGATCGCGCGCGGCGGCGATGGCTGGCATGCCGTGCGCAACGCAGCGCCCGGCCAGGGCCGCAACCGGCGCATCACCCCGTTCACGCCGGTGCAATTCAGCGGCCCCGCCGCGCATCATCCTTGGATCGAAGCGGCGAAGGCTGTCGTCAACGCGGCCGAACCTGACCGCAGCGGCGGCCAAGCGCCGGCGGATGCGGTGCGCTGCGGCACGGTGGGCAATTGCGCCGGCGGGCTGACGCCTTGGGGCACCTATCTCACGGCGGAAGAGAATTTCCACTCCGTGTTCTACGCAGCCGAGCGCAACGCAGCGCCAGGCACGAATGATGCGGACCACGCACGCGATGCGCGCATCTTCGGCTATCCCTGGGGCATGCCCTCGGGCGTTGAGGCGCTGCCGCGCCAATTTCAGTTCGCGCAAAACCCGTATGGGCCTTCGCTCTATGGCTGGGTGCTCGAGATCGATCCTTACGATCCAAACTCAACGCCCAAAAAGCGCACCGCGCTTGGCCGCAAGGCGCAGGAATGCGCAACCACCGCGATCACCAAGGACGACCGCATCGCCGCCTATATGGGCGATGATAAGGCCAATGAGCATGTCTATAAATTCGTGACGGCCGGGCGCTTTGATCCAAACAATCGCGCCGCGAACATGGATTTGCTGGACGATGGCGCACTTTACGCCGCGCGCTTTGAAGCGGACGGCACAGGCCGCTGGCTCAAGCTGACGCCGGAAGCCGCGAACGCGGCGGCCGAGGCGCAAGGCTCTCCCGCGCGCTTCCGCGATGCGGGCGATATCGCCATGCGCGCGCGCGAAGCGGCCAATCTGCTTGGCGCCACGCCGATGGATCGGCCCGAGGATGTGGAGGCGGTGTGCGATGCTCAATGGCGCGGGCTTGGGCCTGTGCTGATCGTCTGCACCAAAAGCTCTGACCGCGATCCAAACCGCCCCGGCAATCCGCGCCGCCTCGATGAAAGCGGCGCAGCCCACGCCAACCGCACCGGCCATATCATCCGCATCGATGAAGCGGGCGGCGATTGCGCGGCTGAGCATTTCACCTGGGATGCGTTCGTTGTTGGCGGCGATCCAAACGCAACCAGCCTCACCCTGCCCGCGCGCGATGGCAGCCCTGCGCAAATCGCCACCGGCTTTGGCGCTGCGCCCGCCAATAGCGGGGAGCGCTTCGCCTGCCCGGACAACATCTTCATCGATTCCGATCACCGCGTCTGGATCAGCACGGACGGCAATCCCGACATCTTCGCCGATTGCAATGACCAGGTGCTCGCCACCCCGCTCGACACCGAAGGCCCGCGTCCGCTCAAGCGCTTTCTCGTCGGCCCGGTTGGCGGCGAGATTTGCGGGCCGCTGATGGCGCCGGATGAACGCGCCTTCTTCTGCGCCGTTCAGCATCCTGGCGAAAGCGACGTCTCGGGCGCCGATTTCTTTGAAACGCGCTGGCGCGGCGCGGCGGCGCCCTCAAGCTTCCCAGATGGCGGCTGGCCGCGCTCGGCCGTGGTGGTCGTCACCCGCGACGATGGCGGGCGCATCGGCGATTAAGCGCGGATGAAGCCCTGCGGGTGCGTGGCGCGGGCGATGTCGACGCCGGCGCGCACCTGCACCAAATCATTGTGTTTATCGGCCTCATTGAGCTTATCCCACGGGATCAGCTTGTCGTGCGCCATGAGATCATTATCGCGCTTCTCACCCGGCGCAGTGGGCGCCAGCCGGCGATCAGCCGCTCGGCCACCCAGCGATCGTGCTCACGCTGCGCCATTTGCGGCAGCAGATCATCGGCGATCGTTGGCTCTGTTTCGCCCTTTTCCTTCTTGCCGGCGGGGCGCCAGCCTGCGTCCCACATCTTCACCATCGCCGCATCCGACACGGCGCGGTTGGCGGCGCGATAGGTTTCCAGCACCTCGCCCCAATCGCGCGTGGCCGCTTGCAAAGCGCGCATGCTCATGGGTTCGCGCTTGCCGAGGCCCTTCTGGTAATGCTCATGCGCGATCGCCGCGCCGCGATCGAGCGCGCCTTCAATGACGCGCTTGCGCGTGGAATTCGCTTGATGGGCGCCGAACGCGCGCAAGAAGGCATAATAGGCGCCGCCCTCTCCCGAAGCATATTGGCGCGAAAACTCAGAGACGCTGGTTTCGGCCATGAAGATCGGGATCGGCCAGCGCAAGCCCGAATTGCCGGCGCGCTTGAGCGCAATCGCCAATTGGATGTTGCGCGGATCCGCGCCGGTGGCCACAACCGCCGCGCTCGGCGCGCCGCGCGCCTCTTCAACCGCCTGCATCAGCGCCGGCCCAATGCTGGCGAGCTCCCAATCAAACGGCATGAAGGCGATGTCCGGGCTCCACAGCGCAGGCGTTGCAAACGCCTCGGCATAGCGCGCGCGGAACGCCGCCTCGGCCCCCGCCGCATCCGGCGCCAACACGGTCACGCGCGGCGCGCCGAAATGGATCGACCAAAGGCTCGAAAACACCCGCACCGCCAACGCTTCGGCGTCAACGTCAAAGCCAAAGCACAGCAGATGCACCCGCTCATGCCCCAATTGCTTGGCGCGCGAGAGCAGCACCTGGCTTTCCCGCTGCAGCAGCGCGCGGGCGGACATTTCATCCAGCGAAAATGGCTTGGAATCGATGGCCAGCGGCGGATCATCCGCCTTGCGCGCGCGCATCTCCGCCGAGCGCATTTCCCGCGATTCACGCAACAGCACCGGCGAGCGCATCGCCACATGCACGCTGAGCGGGGGCTTGCGCCGCCCCGCGCCAACAAGCCGCCGCAGCGCCGCTTCGATCTGCAAATTCGTGGTGTCATCGCGCTCAAACGCAACCACATGCGCGGCATGGTGCGCGCGCGCAGCCTGCAGCGTTTCACTCAGCCCCGCATCGCCGGCAAGCACTACGACGCCCTTGCGCCGCAGATTCAGCGCGGTTTCTTCGGCCAGCCCTTCGGCGATCAGCATCACCGCATCGCGCTTTTTTCCGGCAATCGAGCGCCAGCGTCAGCGCCGCCGGCGCATCGCCGGCGATCACCACATGGCGCGCGGCGAACAGATTAAACATCCGCGCCAGCGCCCGCCCGAACTGCCCCGAAAACGCAAACAGCAAACCGACGACAGGCGTCGCCAATGCCGCAAAGCGCACCCACTCAAGCAGGCGATCGTTCGTCTCGAAATAGGGCTCCCACATCGCCACCGCGCCCAGCGTGCGATAAAGCGCATCGGCGACATCCCCGCCTTGGCCCAGCCAATAGACCATGCCGCCAATGATCCAGACGCCAGTCAGCCCCAGGATCACCGCCCAGCGGACGAGGCTGGCGCGGGTATGGGCCACGCCCGTCAGCCGCGCGGCCGCGCTCGACCACAGGTTTGCATAGCGCTGCGCCATGGCGTTTCCCCCGCCGCTATCCCCCGCGGCGGCCTATGATGGGCCGCGCCTCGGGCGCGAGTCCAGCGCCAAAGCGGTTGCGGGCGCGGCCCCAAGCGCTTAGCTCTCGGCCCCGCTGGCCCCGTAGCTCAGCTGGATAGAGCGGGTCCGTCCTAAGGACACGGTCGGGAGTTCGAATCTCTCCGGGGTCGCCATGTCACGCTCGCGTGATGCCCCCTCGCCTTTCGCTGCGCGATGGCCTAAACCGCCGCCTCGCGCGTGATCCGGCTAGAGAAAACGCCGTCCGCCGGAAAGAACCGCTTATGTCCGCCTTTGAGAATGTCGTTCCCGCGCTTGCGCGCGCCCTCGCCGCGCGTGGGTTTTCCGCGCTGACCCCGGTTCAGGCCGCGATGCTGGATCCGGGCGCGCAAAACACCGATCTCATCGTCTCGGCTCAGACCGGCTCTGGCAAAACCGTGGCGTTTGGCCTGGCGCTTGCGGCCACGCTGCTGGGCGATCAGGACGTGCTAACGCCGCCCGGCGCGCCGCTGGCGTTGGTGATCGCGCCGACGCGCGAATTGGCGCTGCAGGTGCGCAATGAGCTGGAATGGCTGTTTGCAAATGCAGGCGCGCGCATCGCCTCCTGCGTGGGCGGCATGGATATGCGCGATGAGCGGCGCGCGCTGAACCACGGCGCGCATATCGTGGTCGGCACGCCGGGGCGGCTGGTGGATCACATCCGCCGCGGTTCGCTGGAGCTGCATGCGCTTTCGGCCGTGGTGCTGGATGAGGCCGATGAGATGCTTAATCTCGGCTTCCGCGAGGAATTGAATTCATCCTTGAGGCCGCGCCGGTTGAGCGGCGCACCTTGATGTTTTCGGCCACCATGCCGCGCGCGATCGAGGCGCTGGCGAAAACCTATCAGCGCGACGCGCAACGCATCAACACCGTGAGCGCCCAGCGCCAGCACGCCGATATTGCTTATCGCGCGCTTGTGGCCGCCGGCCACGATGCGGAAAACGCGATCTTCAATGTGCTGCGCTATTATAATGCGGCCAACGCCATCGTGTTCTGCGCCACGCGCGCGGCGGTGACGCGGCTTGCCAGCCGCTTCCAAAATCGCGGCCTCTCGGTGGTGGCGCTTTCGGGCGAGCTCAGCCAAGCGGCGCGCAGCCATGCGCTGCAAGCGCTGCGCGATCACCGCGCGCAAGTGTGCGTGGCCACAGATGTGGCCGCGCGCGGCATCGATCTGCCCGATCTTGATCTCGTGGTGCACGCCGATCTGCCCAAGAACACCGAAGCGCTGCTGCATCGCAGCGGCCGCACCGGGCGCGCGGGCCGCAAGGGCGCCAGCGTGCTGATCGTGCCCTACTCAGCCCGCCGCCGTACCGAGCGGCTGCTGCGCGATGCGCGTGTGGAAGCCCAATGGGGCGAGCCGCCCTCAGCAGACGACATCATGCAGCGCGACGATCAGCGCCTGCTGGCCGATCCATTGTTCGCCACAGCGCCGCAGCAAAGCGAAGCGGCCATCGTCAACGCGCTGCTTGAGCAGCACGATCCGGCGCAGATCGCGGCCGCCTTTGTGCGGCTTTACCGCAAAGGCCAAGCCGCGCCGGAAGATCTCGCGCCCAGCCAGCCGGTGGGCGACGCCCGGCAAGCCCCGCGCCCGACCGCGCAGGATAATTTCACCGGCGGCGCCTGGGTGGTGCTCTCCATCGGCCACACCAAATCAGCCGAGCCGCGCTGGCTCATTCCGATGCTGTGCAAAGCGGGCGGGATCAGCAAACGCCAGATCGGCTCGATCCGCATCGATCTCAATGAGACGCTGGTGGAGATCGACGCCGCGCAGATCGACGGCTTCATGGCGCGCATCGGCGAAAGCGGGAAGCTGGAAAAAGGCGTTTACATTAAACGCTTGGCCAATGCGCCCACGCCTGCGCCGCAATACGCCAAGCCGCAACGCGCAGAGCGGCCTGAGCGTTATGAACGGCCAGATCGCCAAGAGCCGCCGCGCAAGCCGCATAAGGCGCACAAGCCGGCCTTCGTCCCGCACAAGAAAAAGCGCGATGGCGGCCATGCCAGCGGGCCCAAGCCGAAAAAGGCCAAATGGCATCCGGCTGATTAGGCCCGCGCCTTTACGCACATTTCTGTGCCTTCTTGAGAAGTGTTCTCGCCATCCCCTTCTTTAGCGCAACACGCTATGGAGGAGGCCATGAGCAAGAAAGTTCTCAATCGTCTTGGCAATAATCGCGGCCATTGGGTCGGTGACGGGTTCCCGGTGCGCTCGCTGTTTTCGTACCACGCGCAGGGTGCGCAAGTGAGCCCGTTCCTGCTGCTCGATTATGCCGGGCCTTACAATTTCGAGCCGGCGAACGCCCCGCGCGGCGTTGGCCAGCACCCGCACCGCGGCTTTGAAACCGTGACCATCGTTTATGACGGCGAGGTCTCGCACAAAGACAGCGCCGGCAATGGCGGCACGATCGGCCCAGGCGACGTGCAATGGATGACCGCCGGCGGCGGCATCATCCATGAGGAATTCCATTCCTCCGCCTTCACCAAAACCGGCGGGCCGTTCCGCATGGTGCAGCTTTGGGTGAATCTGCCAGCCAAGGATAAGATGACGCCGGGGAGCTACCAAGGCATCACCGACGCGCAAATCCCGGTGGCGGAATTCGACGGCGGCAAGGCCCGCGTGATCGCCGGCCAGTTCGGCGATGCGAAGGGCCCGGCCAAGACGTTCACGCCCATCAATGTGTGGGACGTGCGCCTCAAGGCCGACGCTGATCTGAAGCTCGACCTGCCCGAAGGCCACACCGCGCTCATCGTGGTGCTGACCGGGCACGTCACGGTGGAGGGCGCAGAGGCGGGTGAAGCCGAGGTGCTGCAACTCAGCACCGAAGGCGAAGGCGTGAATGTGCACGCCGATGGCGACTCGATGATCCTTGTCCTCACCGGCGAGCCGATTGATGAGCCCATCGCCGGCTACGGCCCGTTCGTGATGAACACCGAAGCGGAGATCCGCCAAGCGATCACCGATTTCAACTCGGGCCGCTTCGGCGGCATCGCCCACTAAGGCGACACCACCCATCCCCGGATTGGCGCATAAGCGCCAAGTCCGGGGCCTATGAACGCAGCGTTCGGCAGTTAAAGCGCACGTGCATCACTGGCGGGCGATCGAGGTCATGGGTTCCGGGCTCGCGGCTTCGCCGCGCCCCGGAAATGGGTGTGTTCGCCATTGCCCACCACCGCATCTGCTGATTGAGTGCGCCCCGCGATATTTCGGAGGGGCGGTTATGGCGTTTCATTGGCTGCGCGCGTTCGCAGGCGCACTCGCAGGGGCGGCGCTGCTGAGCGCCAATGCTTCAGCGCAAAACGCGGATGCGCCTGACCCGATGTTTGGCCGCGGCGAGCGGGTTTCGGGTGAGGCGTTCGCCACGCGCTCGCCCGTCATCGCGCCAAACGGCGCGGCCGCCACCGCACATCCGCTGGCCACGCAAGTCGCCATCGACATCCTCCGCGCCGGCGGCAGCGCGATCGATGCGGCCATCGCCGCCAACGCCATGCTTGGGCTCGTGGAGCCCACCGGCAACGGCATTGGCGGGGATATTTTCGTGATCGTGTGGGATCCCGAAACCCAGCGGCTTTACGGCTATAACGGCTCAGGCCGCAGCCCGGCGGGGCTCTCGCTCACGCAGATGCGGCGCGAGGCGCGGCGGCGCGGCAATCCTGATGCCGTGCCCAGCTTCGGCGCCGCCAGCGTTTCCGTGCCCGGCGCGGTGGATGGCTGGTTCGCGCTGCATGAGCGGTTTGGCCGCTTGCCGATGGCTGAACTGCTGGCGCCGACGATTGCGTACGCCCGCGAAGGCGCGCCGATCCCGCAAACGATTGCGATGTATTGGGCGAACAATAAGCGGCGGCTCGACTCCGAATTCGCCGCTGGCCGCCTGCAAGAGGTCGCCAATGCGCGTGCGCTTTATTTCTGCCAGGACAATTGCGAACCGCTGCGGCAAATGCCTGATGGACACGGGCTCTTCCGCAACCCCGATCTCGCCAACACGCTGGAGCTTCTCGCCCGCGACGGGCGCGATGCATATTATCGCGGGCCGATCGCGCGCGGCATCGACGCCTACATGCGCCGCATCGGCGGCTGGCTGCGCTATAGCGATCTGGCGAACCACCAGGGCGAGTGGATCGATCCAGTGTGTGCGCCCTATCGCACCGTGGAGGTGTGCGAACTGCCGCCGAACAGCCAGGGCGTGGTGGCGCTGCAAACCTTGCGCATCCTCGAAGGCTTCGATCTGCGGTCGATGGGCTTTCTCTCCATCGACTCGCTGCATGTGCAGATCGAGGCCACGCGGCTCGCGTTTGCGGATCGAGCGCAATTTTACGGCGACCCGGCCTTCACCGGCTTTGACGTGCGCCGGCTGCTGACGGACGATTACACGCAAGAGCGCCGCGCCATGATCAATATGACCAGCGCGATGCCTCCGCCCCCGCACGCCGAGCTGCGGCTCGATGCGGACACCACCTACCTCACCACCGCCGATTCCAGCGGCATGATGGTGTCCCTCATCCAATCCAATTATCGCGGCATGGGCTCGGGGCTGGTGCCGGACGGCATGGGTTTCATGCTGCAAAATCGGGCTGAGCTGTTCTCGCTCGAAACCGGCCACCCCAATGTGTACGCGCCCGGCCGGCGCCCGTTTCAAACCATCATTCCTGCGTTTGCGCTGAAAGACGGCAAACCTTGGCTTTCCTTCGGCGTGATGGGCGGGGATATGCAGCCGCAAGCGCATGTGCAGATCATCGTCAACCTGATCGATTACGATCTCGATCTGCAAGCCGCCGGAGACGCCGCGCGCTATCGTTTCTTTGGCGGCGCAGAGCCCACAGGCGATGAGCCCGATGGCGTTGGCTTTGTGGCGATGGAGAACGGCATCCTGCCGCCCGTGCGCGCCGAGCTGGAGCGGCGCGGCCACCGCATCCGCCCGGCGGATGGATCGTTCGGCGGCTATCAAGCCATCATGCGCAACGAAAACGGCGTGTACGAAGTGGCCACCGAAATGCGCAAGGATGGCGCGGCGGGCGGGTACTAGGGCCGGTGGTTTGGTATCAAACACTGTCGTCATTCCGGGGCTTCGCGGAGCGAAGAACCCGGAACCCAGGGGCAAACATCCAGGTTTTAGCCCCTGGGTGTCGGGCTGCGCTTCGCGCATCCGCAATGACGATTGCACTGCTTGCGCTGACGCTTGTTTCCGCCTGCGGGCCGCAGATTGGCGATCTGGAAAAGGGCGAGACGGGGCGCGTGGTGCGCGCGTTCAACGGCGATGCGCTGGAGCTGGATAATGGCCTGGTTGTTTTCCTCGCGGAGATCGATGCGCCCGCGCGCGATCAGGCCTATGCGGCCCAAGCACAAGCCGAGCTTGAAGCGCTGGCGCTGCACCGTGAGGTGCAGCTGGCCTATGGCGGCGCGCGCCGCTGGGTGGGCCGGCCGCGCGCGGGCGAGGAAGCCGCGCCCGAAGCGGCGATCGCGCATGTGTACGTGAAAAGCGAAGGCGGCGGCTGGTTCTGGCTGCAACATGAACTCGTCTCGCGCGGCGCCGCCTTCACGCGCCCGCGCCGTGAGAATTTCGCGCGCAGCAAAGAGCTTGCCGTGCTTGAGGCGCAAGCACGCGCGAGCGAGCGCGGGCTGTGGGCCCAGCGCGCCTATCGCCCGCTCAATGCGCGCACCGCCAGCGCCGCCGCGCGCGAAGCCGCCGGCTCCTGCACGCGCGGGGCAGCGCCCTATCGCATCGTCGAAGGGCGCGTCAGCGAAGCGCGCGCGTTCAGCAATCGCGCCGCGCTGACGCTTGAGGGCGGCGATGAAGCCGCGCCCTTCACCATTGTTGTGTTCGGCGAAAATTATCAGGCCTGGAGCGGGCCATCCCTCGCCACGCTTTCAGGCGCGCGGGTGCGGGCGCGCGGGCCGCTTGGCCTCTTCCGCAACGCGCCGCAGCTTTGCCTTGATCACGCCAGCCAGCTTGAAGTGCTGACAGACTAGCCCACGTAACCTGCGGCCACCGGATCGCCCACGCGCGCCATCAGCGCGCGCTTCAGCTTCTCAAGCGCATGCCCCTCGATCTGGCGCACGCGCTCCTTGGAAATGCCGAGCCATTCGCCCAGCGTTTCCAGCGTCACCGCCTCTTCTTCGAGCTTGCGCTTGCGGATGATCAGGCGTTCGCGCTCATTGAGATCGCCCAGCGCATCGGCCACCAGCGCCACGCGCGCCGCGCCGTCATGCGCATCGGTGATTTGCGCTTCGGGATCGGCGGCGGCGTCCGTCAGGAAATCCTGCCACTCGCCCTCGCCTTCTTCGGTGAGCGGCGCGTTGAGCGAGCGATCGGAAGCCGAAAGCCGCGCGGCCATGTTTTCCACCTCGATTTCCGGCACGCCCAGGGCGTGGGCGATACTGGCGCGGTTCTCGGGCGAGACCCCGCCCTCGCCAATATCGCCAATCTTGGCGCGCAGCCGGCGCAAATTGAAAAACAGCGATTTCTGCGCGCTCGTCGTGCCCGTGCGCACGATCGACCAATTGCGCAGCACGAAATCCTGGATCGAAGAGCGGATCCACCACGAGGCGTAGGTCGAAAAGCGCACCTCGCGCTCAGGCTCAAACCGGGCCGCAGCCTGCATCAGCCCGACATTGCCCTCCTGCACCAGATCCGAAAGCGGCAGCCCGTAATGGCGAAACCGCCCGGCCATGGCGACGACCAGGCGCATATAGGCGCGCGTCAGCTCATGCAGGGCGGCCTCGTCCGCCTCCTCACGCCAGCGGCGGGCGAGGTCGCGTTCGTGATCGGCCTCAAGCAGCGGGGCGCGCATGGCGTCTCGGATGAAGCGCTGCGCGCCGCGTTGAAGCTCGGAGGTTTCGCTGATGGCCACTTGCGCCTCTTCTGCTTGAGCCTGCGGGATGCCCCGCCCAAAGTGTACGCATCAGGGTGAAGAGAGGCGCCACGTAGCGCCCGCCAAAACGCCCAACGCTCTACACGAACGCGTGAAGCGGCATTTTGTGCCCACATGACATGCAAAAAGGCCGGGCGTTTCCGCCCGGCCTTTGATGGTCTGCGGCCGCTTGGCTTAAGCGGCGGCGCTTTGCTTTTTAGCGGCCAGCGAGGCCGAAAGCTTGGTCAACGCGTCTTCACGATCGATCTTCTCAACCGCCGCGAGCTCACGCGCCATCCGGTCGAGCGCCGATTCATAGAGTTGGCGCTCGGAATAGGATTGCTCGGGCTGGTCAGAGGCGCGGTGAAGGTCGCGCACCACCTCCGCGATGGAGACAAGATCGCCGGAATTGATCTTGGCCTCATATTCCTGGGCGCGGCGGGACCACATCGTCCGCTTGATGCGGGCGCGGCCTTGCAGCGTTTTCAGCGCCTGATCCACCACCTCGGTGGAAGCCAGCGGGCGCATGCCGCAGGATTTGGCCTTCGCGGTGGGCACGCGCAGGGTCATTTTGTCCTGATCGAAGGAGATCACGAACACGTCGAGATCGATCCCAGCCACCGATTGCTTTTCCACGCCCATGACGCGCCCCACGCCATGCGCCGGGTACACGATGTGATCGCCGGGGCGGAAGGAGGTCGTCGGGGTTGCGGTTTGCATGCGGTGGCTCCTAAGCTTTGGAGCAGCGGGCGCACGCTACCGGCGCAAAGGCGCACAAGGGGTTCGGCGGATGGTTTGGCCATCCGCGGCCTTTTCAACCCCTTGCGCCGTTCATTTGCGCGTTGCGTGAATCCGACTGCCGGAAACCGCGTGGCGCACCTTCATTCTGAGAAAGTATATATCACAATTTTTGCGGTTTCGGAAGAGCAGAGCGGGCGAAGATTACGTGCCGCTTCCCGGCTTCTCGCTAAAGTATTTTTCAAATTTACCCTTTTCATCCTTAAAGGCGTCCGCGTCCTCGGGCGCGGTTCCTTTAACGGTGATGTTGGGCCAGACCTTGGAATACTCGGTGTTTATCTTGAGCCACTTGCCATCGGGCTCGTCATCGGTATCCGGCTTGATCGCATCGGCCGGGCATTCGGGCTCGCAGACACCGCAATCGATGCACTCATCCGGGTGAATCACCAGGAAATTTTCGCCTTCATAGAAACAGTCCACGGGGCAAACCGAGACGCAATCCATGTATTTGCAGCGAACGCAATTGTCGGTGACGATGTAAGTCATAAGGCTCAGCGGTTCCGGATGGCTGACATGACGATCAGGAGCCGGTGCGTCAAGCAAGCGCGCCTGCGTCAAGATCACTATAAAGCGCCCGCGCCTCGGCGGGCGGCCCCCGCCGGAGCGGCAGCGCCTCAATCTTTACGGCCTTAAGCGCCCCGCGCTGAACCAGCAGAAGCGCATCGCCGGCCTGCACCTCGGCAGAGGCCTTCTCCAGCCGGCGGGTCAGCCCGGCATGGGTGAGGCGCACCCCGCCCTCAGCGATTAGCCGCGCGGCCGCAGCGCGCGTTTTTCACAAAGCGCGCCCGAAACAGCCAAAGATCGACCCGCTGGCGATCGCTCATGCGGTTTTCCGCTTGCGCCGGCGGCGGCGCGCGGGCGGGTTGGGCATGAGCTCAGCCAGGGCCGCGAACGGGCTTTCCTCGCGCACGCGGGGGCTTGGCCGCGCGCCTGAACGCCGGCGCGGCCCAGCGGGCGCCGGCCTCATCTTCAATTCGCTTATAGCCCAGCGCGCCCAGCACCCCGGCCAGCTCCCGCGCCGGGCGGGCGATGAGCCGCGCCAGCTGCGCCTCGGGCGGCGGCGCGGGCGCGGCCAGCGCATCAGCCAGCTTTTCCGCGATGTCGAACCGCACCGCGATGCGCCCGCAGCCGCGATAGCCGGCGGCGGCAAGCTCAGGCCAAGGCCGAGGCTGATCGAGCGGCGCAGACAGCGCGCCGGGGCGCGGCAGGAAGAGTGGGCGCGGATGGTTCTGCAGCGCCGCATGGCGCAGCACCGCCAGCGTCTCGGCCGCGCGCGGGCGGATGAGGCCAGGCATGAACACGCTGAGCCGACCGATGCGCACGCCGACCTTGCGCAGCACGCCTTGCGCCTCGCCGCTGATATGATCGAGCGCCTCGCTGCGCCGATCCAGCGCGCCGGCGTTTTCGATCAAGCGAAACGCCAGCCCGCGCGCATCGGCCGGCAAGCGTCCCTCGCGCCAGGCGGCTTCCAATTGCACCAACGGGCGCAGCTCGGCGCCCACTTTGCGCGCCAGCCAATATTCCAGCCGCTCCCGCGCGGCGTTGCGCTCACGCTCATCGGCGTTTTCGGCGCCAATCAGCTCGAGCCGCGGCTTCAGCAGCGGCGCGCCGTGCGCCAGCTTGGCGATCACCGCGCCGTCAAAGCGCACGCGGCCATCGCGCGCGAGCGTGAGGGCCGCCTCCTCCGCTGTGGCGATGCGCGCCAGCCGGCGTGACAATTCAGGCCGCAGCGCCCGCAGCGCGGCGTTGCGCACGGCGCGGCCTTCAAGCTCAGAGCCCGCGCGCGGATCAGGCTTGAACTCAAGCCCTTCAAGCCGCCCCACGAAATGGCCTTCGACCGTGACCTCCCCATCCTCGGAAACGCCGGCCAACATTGCGTCTTCGCGCTTGAGCCCTTTGAGCAAAGCGCTGGTGCGGCGATCGATGAAACGCTGCGTCAGCGCCTCGTGCAAAGCGTCTGAAAGTTTATCCTCCACCGCGCGGGTGCGTTCGCGCCAATGCTCGGCGTCCGCCAGCCAATCGGCGCGATTGGCCGCGAACGTCCATGTGCGCACATGCGCGAGGCGCTGCTGCAGCACGTCAAGATCGCCATTGGCGCTTTCGAGCTTGTCCATCTCCGCGCCGATCCATTCGCGCGGGATGCGGCCCTGCTTGGAGAGAATGTGGTGCGCGATGCGGCCGGCCAGGCGCGCATGATCTTCGGGCGAGCTTTTGCGGAAATCCGGCAATTGGCACGCTTCCCACAATCGGCGCACCATGGAGGGCCCGCGCGCGCGATCGATAATCTCAAACTCTTCCGTCAGCCGTTTGAGCACCATTTCATCATCGGCCCCGCGCACGCGCTGCAGCGCCCGCCGCTCCGGCGCCTTCTCAAGCGAGGCGATCAGCGCCGGCACGCTTTGGAAATCGAGCTCAGGATTGCGCCATTGCAGCGCTTGCACCGCCTCGAACGCATGCCCCTCCACACGCTCGACGATCTCTTCATCAAACGGCGCGCATTCGCCGGTTTCACCAAACGCGCCATCGCGCGTGAAGCGCCCGGCGCGGCCGGCGATTTGCGCGATCTCGTCGGCGCGCAGATCGCGCCAGCCGTGGCCGTCAAACTTGCGGCGCGAGGCGAAAGCGACGTGATCCACGTCCATGTTCAGGCCCATGCCGATCGCATCGGTGGCGACGAGGAAATCCACCTCCCCGCTTTGATAGAGCGCCACTTGGGCGTTCCTTGTGCGCGGGGAAAGCGCGCCCATCACCACCGCCGCCCCGCCGCGATGGCGGCGCAGCAATTCGGCGATGGCGTAGACCTCCTCTGCGCTGAAGGCGACCACGGCCGAGCGCTTGGGCAGCTTGGTGATCTTGCGCGGGCCCACGTAGGAGAGCGTGGACATCCGCTCGCGCCGGATGATCTCCGCGCCGGGCAGCAGCGCGCGGATCATGGGCCGCATCGTGTCCGAGCCCAGCAGCATGGTTTCGTGATAGCCGCGCGCGTGCAACAGCCGCTCGGTGAACACATGCCCGCGATCGGGATCGCGCGCGACCTGGATCTCGTCCACGGCCAAAAACTCGACCACGCGATCGAGTGGCATCGCCTCCACCGTGCAGATGAAATAGCGCGCGCTTTCGGGGACGATCTTCTCTTCGCCGGTGATCAGCGCGGCGGCGGCCGCGCCCTTGGCGGCGACCACCCGGTCATACACCTCCCGCGCCAGCAGCCGCAGCGGCAGCCCGATCATGCCCGAGCCATGCGCCAGCATCCGCTCGATGGCGAGATGGGTCTTGCCCGTATTGGTCGGCCCGAGAACAGCCCGGACCTGGGCGCGCGCGTTCATAAGATGAGCGTGGCGAGGCGACGTGGCGTTTTCAAGCCGAGGTGTTCGTGCAACAGGCCCAGAAGAATAGAGCGCGAACGAATCAATCGCGAATCACTGCATTTGATTCTGTTCCCGCCTCGTTCACCGCTAAATCTTGTGGTTAATACTTAAGTAACACACAAGACTGGCTTGAGGGTGGGCGATTGCTTGGGATGCAGCTGGCTTGCCTGCGCCCGCCGCCCTGAAGGCGTTCATGACTTGTTGACGCCAAGATCGAGGCTTAACCTGCCTAGGGTCGGAGCCAGTTCGGTTCCGGGATGTGAGGTCGAGCCGTGGACTTCAAAGTCAGCATCGGTTGGGACAAAGAGGCCCATGTCTTCCTGATTGTGCAGAGCAATTTGGACGGGCTTTGGCTTGAAGCCCCCACGCGCGACGCGCTGGTCGAGAAAATCCGCGACGTCGCCCCAGAATTGGTAAGCCACAATCATGGATATCGCGGCCCATTCTCCATCGAACTTTCGGAGCCGCTGACGCTGAGCGACGCCGCTTAGGTGTCCTCCGATCTTTACCGCGCCGCCGCGAAGCTTGCGAAGGAACAAGGGGCGAGCTTCGTCCGCGCCGGCGCTGGCGACCATGAAATCTGGCTTGGCCCAAACGGGAAAAAGTTCGTTCTCGATAAGGGCGGCAAGAGCCGCCATACGTTCAACAAGGCGCTCAAGGCTGGCGGCGTCGAGGGCAAGGTCTGACGCGCTAACGCAGCGCCTGCCCGTTCACGACCAGGCGGCGGGCCTCAAGCCGCGCCACGCCGACATCATCGGTCGGCATTTCGATCCGCACCGGGGCGTACATGCCGCTTGGCGTCGGGGCGAACAGGAAGGTGAGCACCTCAGTCTCCTGCGGGTCCGAGAAGCCGGCGATCGGGCGGAATTCGACGCGGCAGCGCAGCGCCTCGCCGCGATAGGCTGCGGTGTTCACGTTCACCCGCCCGTTCGGCGTCAGCACGAAATCAAAGCGGGAGCGGCCGTCCATATAGACGCGGATGGTGCGGGCGCAGGGATCGCCCGAGGCGGTGATTAGGCTGGCGATGGCGGTAATTTGATCCACCACGCCGCGCCGCTGGGCGGCGGTGGCGGGCGGATTGCCCATGCCCATGGCGGGCTCGGCGGTCGTCACCACGTCATCGGCGCTGAACGCGGCGTTGACCACGCGCCCGCGCCGGCCGCCCGTGTGGGTGTAGGTGGTGGTTTGCAGCGCGCCGTTGGCGGCCACGGCCCCGCGCGCGGAATAGGTGTAATCTTGCCGATCGCCCATCAGCGTGCGGGCAAGGCCCGTCAGCCGCCGGCTGGCGCTGACCTGATAGCTCTGCCCCGTCTGCGAGAAGCGATAGCTGAACTCGCCTGCCTGCACGCCGCGCGCATGCACGGCGTAGGTCGCCTCAAACTGGCGGTTGCCGCTGGTTTGAGCGGCAGCGGCGCCGGCCAGGAGCGCCAGAGCCCCAGCGGCGGCCAGAATTGCGGCGATGCGTCTCATCAGGGGCGGCCCTCGTGTTTGGATAGGCTTGATAGCGAGCCTCGGCTGATCCTCAAATGAACCAAATGGGGCGCTTTGAAGGTGCGGCTAGGCGGAACCGGGCTTTCACCTAAGCCGGTTGACCCTGGCGGGCCGTTCGCGTATGCGTCCGCCCTTCGTTTTTCGCCCGAATTAAGAGCATCCCATGTCCCGCCGCTGCGAGCTGACCGGCACCAACCGCCAGATCGGCCACCTGGTCTCCCACTCGAACATCAAGACCAAGCGCGAGTTCAAGCCGAACCTCGTGGACGTCACGCTGGCGAGCGAGGCTCTGGGCCAAAGCTTCAAGCTGCGCATCACCGCCGCCGCCCTGCGCACGGTGGATCACCGCGGCGGCTTTGACGGCTTCCTGCTCAAAGCCAAGGAAGAAGAGCTTTCGCCGAAGGCGGCCAAGATCCGCCGCGCGCTGAAAAAGAAGCTCGCCGCCGCCGCTTAATTCGCGGCTTGGCCTTCCACATTTTCGATCAGATCGAACGCATAAAGCAGCGTGCGCTGGCGGCTGGTTAGATTGTCGTCTGAGATCACATAGATGCGCACGCCGTTTTCGCCCGTGCGCACAGCGGCCACACCCTCAAAATTATCGACAGGCATCGGCGGGCGCAGCAAGGCGAGCTCTTCTGCTTCGATCAATCCGCCCGCCTCCAGCGCCTCAGCGGAGATAAAGGTGATGCGGGCGCGCGCGCCGATGATCGGCGCGAAGAAGCGCTCCAACGCCACGAACCCGCCCTCGGGCAAAGCATCGAGGCCCGTCAGCGAAAATCCGCGCGCGAGCCGGTAGCGCGCGTGCGCCTGGGCGGGCGCGGCGCTCTGCAAGGGCGCGCGCCAGAGCGGGGTGGCCCCGCCGCCGCCTTCGGCGCCGACAATGAGCGCGCCATCGGCGTTCGCCGCCATCGCTTCAAGCCCGGCATTGGGCGGCAAGCGCGCAACCCCCGCCAGCACAGGCCCAGGCGCCGCCGCGCCAAATGGGCCGTCGCGATTGAGATCATAGATGCGGATGGTTTGCGTCTGCTCGAACGCCACGGCAAAGCGCCCATCCGGCAATTGCGCCAAGGCTTCGGCGTCGCCCGCCGCTTTGTTGGAAAACGCCGCGCCGTTTTCATCGCGCATGAAGGCGATGCGGCCATCCTCAACGCCGATCAGCGCGCCCGCCTCATCCAGCATGAGGCGCGCCTCGAACCAATCGCCGGCATCCGTCACCGCGATGAGCCGGCCATCTTCCAGCACTTCAATTCCAGAGAAGCCGCCAAAGCGCGCGGAATCGCCGCTGAGCGCGAGCCCGCCGCGAAAGCGCAAGCGGCCCGCCTCCACAACGCCGAGATCAACCGGAATTGATTGCACCTCAACGGCGACCCATTGATCAACGCCCGGCGCTTCAGCGGCGGAGGGCGAACAGCCCAGCAGCGCCAAAGCAAAAACAGCGCAACGCCAAACGCTCACGCGGCCCGCCCGCGGCGCGGCGCGCTTTCGCGCGGGGCTTCGTCGAACAATTCAGCGAGCTTTTCCGTCATCACGCCGCCGAGCTGCTCGGCGTCGGTGATGGTCACGGCGCGTTTGTAATAGCGCGTCACGTCATGGCCGATGCCGATGGCGATCAGCTCAATAGGCGAGCGCGCCTCGATCCAATGGATCACCGCGCGCAAATGCCGTTCGAGATAATTGCCAGGATTGGCCGAAAGCGTTGAATCATCCACCGGCGCACCATCGGAAATCACCATGAGGATGCGGCGCTGCTCGGGCCGGCCGATCAGGCGCTCATGCGCCCACATCAGCGCCTCGCCATCGATGTTTTCCTTGAGCAGCCCTTCGCGCATCATCAGGCCCAGATTGCGCCGCGCGCGCCGCCAGGGCGCATCGGCGCTTTTATAAATCACATGGCGCAAATCGTTGAGCCGCCCCGGCTGTGGCGGCCGCCCGGCGGTGAGCCAATCCTCCTTGGCGCGCCCGCCCTTCCAGGCGCGCGTGGTGAAGCCAAGGATCTCCACCTTCACCCCACACCGCTCCAGCGTGCGCGCGAGAATATCGGCGCAGAGCGCGGCCACCATGATGGGGCGCCCGCGCATCGAGCCGGAATTATCGAGCAGCAGCGTGACGACCGTATCCTTGAACGGCATGTCGTCTTCCTGCTTGAAGGTGAGCGCGGCCATCGGATCGATGATGATGCGCGTGAGGCGCGCGGTATCGAGCACGCCTTCTTCGAGATCATAGCTCCAGGTGCGGTTTTGCTTGGCCATGAGGCGGCGCTGCAGCCGGTTCGCCAACCGCCCGACAACGCTTTGCAGCGGCTTCAATTGCGCATCGAGATACGCGCGCAAGCGCGCGAGCTCTTCAATATCGCACAAATCTTCCGCGCCGATCACTTCGTCATGGGCGCTGGTGAAAATCTTATAGCCGGAATTGGGATCCTCGACATTATCGCGCGGTTTGGGCCGCATCGGCTTTTCGCCGGGCTCCTCTTGCTCTGTCTCGTCGGTATCATCCGCATCCATCTCGGTTTCGATCGAGATCGTGCGATCAGACTCAAGATCATCGTCGCTCTCGGCCATTTGCATGTCCGAGGGGATGTCTTGTTCTTCTTCCTCTTCGTTGGCGGCGTTATCGGCTTCCGCTGGCGGGGATTGATCTTCGCTGTCTTGCTTCTGCTCGGGGCCATCTTCATCGGGCGCGATGCCTTCGATGAGGCCAAGGCCCGTCATCACCTCGCGCATGGCGCGGGCGAATTGCTCCTGGTCCGCCGCCAGTGGCGCCAGCGTATCGAGCGCCTTGCCCGCATCACGCTCCACGTCCGCACGCCAGGCGTTCACCAGCGCTTGCGCATTGGCTGGCGGCGCAAGCCCCGTCAGCCGCTCACGCACCATCAGCGCCACAGCTTCCGCCAGCGGCGCGCGGCTTTGATCCAGCATCCCGGCCGAGCCTTTGCGCTCAAGCAGATCCGTGAGCGCGGCGGTGAGATTGTTCGACACGCCCTTGAGCGCATTGGCGCCAGCGCCTGCACGCGCATTTCTTCCACCGCGTCATACACCGCCCGCGCCTCGGGGCTGGGCGGCTTCAGCCGCGCGTGCGCGGCTTCGTCATGATGCGCAAGCCGCAGCGCCAGCGCATCGGCCTGGCCGCGAATGCGTTCGGCGTCCGCGTCCGAAAGATTGCGCGGCGGATGCGGCAGCACGATGCGCCCAGCGCTCAGCCTCGGCCCCTCCGCGCCAAACGTAACCTCCGTCTCCTCATCCGCGCCCGCAAGCGCACGCGTTGTCTGCGCCAGGGAGCGCTTGAAGAGTTCGGCGGGGGTTTCCTTGGCGGACATGTTGTGCTTCTTGACTTAGCTAACTCGGTTAGCTAATATTCGCAATATGACGAAAGTGACCATTCACGCGGCCAAAACCAATCTCTCTAAACTGATCGCGAAAGTCGAGGCAGGCGAAGAGGTTGTTATCTGCCGCGGCAACGTCGAGGTTGCTCGTTTGGTGCCAGCGGCGATTGCGAACGATACCGGGTCTAAGCGCAAGCCCGGCCGCTTCAAAGGCCAATTCAAGATCGATGATCGCTTCTTTGAGCCGCTGCCAGCCGAGTATCTGGGCGCGGAATGAAGCTGCTGTTGGACACACACATTCTGCTATGGTGGCTCGAAGATGATCCAAGGCTTTCAAAAGCCGATCGCGAGCGCATTGCGGACACTGCCCATGAAATTTGTGTCTCCGTAGCATCTGCGTACGAGGTTTCCTTGAAAGCAATGCTCGGCAAAATCGATTGGGACATTGATGCGCTGGCAGTGGCGATCGCCCAGGAAGGATTTCAAATCCTGCCACTCACCTGGCGCCATCTGTCGCACGCTGGCCGATTTCCAAGGCACCCCAATAAGGACCCTTGGGACCGGATCATCGTCGCCCAGGCGCTTCTGGAGCGCATCCCCCCTCGTTACCGCGGACCGGGACGTCAACACGCTCTACAAGCAAGCGCGCAAGCAGCTCGATCTCCCCGCTTAAGCCACCTTCACCCGCGTCGCCGCTTCCGGCAGATCCGCGCCGAACGCGCGCTGGAAGAACTCAGCCACTGTCGGCCGCTCCAGTTCATCGCATTTGTTCAGGAACGTCATCCGGAACGCCAAACCCACGTCGCCGAAAATCTCGGCGTTTTGCGCCCAGGTGATCACCGTGCGCGGGCTCATCACGGTGGAGATGTCGCCGTTCATGAAGGCGTTGCGCGTCATATCGGCCACGCGCACCATCGCCATGATCGTGCGCTTGCCTTCGGGAGTATCGTAGGCCGGCGCCTTGGCCATCACGATCTCGGCTTCGGCGTCATGCTCAAGATAATTCAGGGTGGTGACGATGCTCCAGCGATCCATCTGGCCTTGGTTGATCTGCTGAGTGCCGTGATAGAGCCCGGTCGTATCGCCGAGGCCGATCGTGTTGGTGGTGGAGAAAAGACGGAAGAACGGATTGGGCGAAATCACCCGGTTCTGATCCAGCAGCGTGAGCTTGCCGGAGGCTTCCAGCACGCGCTGGATCACGAACATCACGTCCGGGCGGCCCGCGTCATATTCATCGAAGCAGACGGCGATCGGCCGTTGCAGCGCCCAGGGCAGCATGCCTTCGCGGAATTCGGTGACCTGCTTGCCGTCCTTCAGCACGATCGCGTCCTTGCCGACAAGATCGATGCGGGAAACGTGGCTGTCGAGATTGATGCGCACCATCGGCCAGTTCAGCCGCGCGGCCACCTGCTCCACGTGCGTGGATTTGCCGGTGCCGTGATAGCCCTGCACCATGACGCGGCGGTTGTAGGCAAAGCCGGCCAGGATCGCGAGCGTGGTCTGCGGATCGAAGCGGTAAGCCGGGTCAGGCTCGGGCACGTATTCGGTGCGCTGCGAGAAGGCCGGGATTTTCATGTCGCTATCGACGCCGAAATCGCGGGCGGAGGCTTCGCGGTCCGGCTTCATGCTCAGGAGGTCATCGGCGGTGGTGGTCATGGAGGCTCTGATACGGAGGCCCTGGGCGGGCATGCAAGATGGCGAAGCTTAACCCCTCGCTTGCGCGAGAGAAAGGCGGCGAAATGACGGACAATCGGTGGGGTTTTAAACCAGCCCGCTGGCTTTAAGCGTCTGATAGGCGTTCAAAACCCGCTGTAGCGCCTCCTCGGCCCCGCGGTCGCCGCCATTGGAGTCCGGGTGCCAGCGCTTCACCAGTTCGGCATAGCGGGCGCGGATGGCGGCGCTATCGGCCCCCTCCTCCAGTGAAAGCGCCTCGAACGCCTTGGCCTGGAGCCGGGTGAAGCGCCGTTTGGCCGGCTCTGGCCGGGCGGAGGCCGGGTCGCGTGAGCCAAACAGCGAGAACGGATCGCCGCCGCCGCTAAAGCCATTGCGCGCCGCCTGCGAGGCCTGATCGAGCCGGCCGCTGCGGAAGGTCCAGGTGGGGCGGTGGCCCACCTCCTCGCGCGCCTGGTAATCGGCCCATTCGCCATCGCTCATGCCGGCGAAATAATTCCAGCGTTTATTATAAGCGGCGACGTGCTCGCGGCAGAAATGCCAGAACTGGCCCTCATGGTCGCGCCCCTTGGGCGCCATGTGGCGGCCGGCGCGCGCGCATCCTACATGATCGCAAGGCTTGTCACTGCGGGCGCGCGGGCTCGCCTCCGCGTCGGGCTTTTTGACGCGGATGTCGACGAATTTCGGCTTATAATCGAACGTGCGTGACATAGAACGTCCAGTATGGGCGTCAGAAGATGAACGGACAAGGAATTGACAGGCCCAAATTCGCAGCTTTCCCGTGCAGAACGCATCAAAGCGCAGCTTGAGGCGCAGCTTGCGCCGGTTGCGTTTGAGTTAAACGATGACTCATCCAAGCACGCGGGCCATGCCGGCGCCCGCCCCGGCGGAGAGAGCCATTATCGCCTGCGGCTTGTTTCGCCCGCTTTTGAAGGGCTTTCGCGCGTGGCGCGTCAACGCCTGGTTTACGAAGCGCTGAAAGCGGAATTCGATGCCGGCCTGCACGCGCTTTCGCTCGATCTGAAAACGCCGGCCGAAGCGATCACAAAAAACTGAGCCGCTGCGCGGCGAGGCGCGCAAACAAAAGCGTGACCGCTTTGCGCCGCGCGCCGGCAAGCGGAACAGAGGCGCAATCGCGCACGATCGCCCCGCCAAAGCCGTCGGCCACGATCAAGCCCGCTTCGGGCGGCAGCAACGCCTGCGGAAACGCCTCCGTCACGCCGAAAAAAACCGATCGCAATAATCGCGATACTCGGGCCATTTCTGATCGACGGCGAAATCGGCCAAACAGGATTTGGTTTCGACGATCCAGATTTCGCCGCTGGCGGTAAGCCCCATCAGATCGGCGCGGCGGCCGTTGGCGAGCGGCACCTCCAAAACGGAAACAAGCCCGTGATTGGCCAGCACGCGGCCAACGCCGCGCGCCAAAAGCACGGTGGTGTCGGGCCGGGAAAGCGGCGGCGCATCCATGGGCGTATTCTCCCACCAGCGGCGCGGCGGAACAAGCCGCCGCTGCATTTCGGAACAGCTCAAGCGCGCCGCGCGTTCGCTGTCCCGAGAGATTGGAGGAAATCATCATGCGCATCGCAACGCTTCTCAGCGCCGCCGCAGCCGCGGCGCTGCTCGCCGCGTGCGGCCTCGGCCAGCCCAGCTATCCCAGTTTCGGCGAAGCCGATTATCGCATCGAAGGCGCCGCCACTGACGCGAACGGCCCAGCACGCACACGGTGGTGTATCGCGACGGCCCGCGTATGCGCGTCGAAGCCGTGTTGCCCGAATATGGCCAAAGCGCTGTGGTGTTTGATGAATCCACCAACGCCGCTTACGTGCTGAACGCCACGCCCGTCGCCGCGCAGACTTTGGCGCCGCCCGCCGCCCCAGAAGCCGCAGAAGCCGCCGCGCCCGCCGCTGAGCCCATCAGCGCGCCAACGCAAGATCCCGCCCCGCCCCCCGCAACGCGTGCGCCAACGCCTGTCACCGGCGTCGCCGTGCGCGTGGCGGATGCCAATGCACCCAAGCCGATGGAAGCGCCCTGGGCAGCGCTGGGCGCCGATAACGCGCGCTATGTCGGCCGCTGCAGCGCCGCCGGCGAGGAAGGCCACGAATGGCCCCGCGCACCGGCGATGTCGGCGTGCGCACCGCCTGCATCACCAGTGACGGCATCGTCTTGCGCGTGACGCAGGACGGCGCGCCGCTTTGGGAAGCCTCGGCTTTGCAGCGCGGCGAGCAAGACCCGGCCCTCTTCGGCGTGCCGCCCGGCTATCAAGTGATCGATCCGCAAGCGGTGGCCGAGCAGGTGGGCGAAAACCTCGAAAACCTCGGCAGCGTCACCGGCGCGCCGAACCCGCGCTAAACCAAAAAGGCCCGCGCCTCAATGAGACGCGGGCCTTTTCATTTTCGCGCGCGGTGCGCCTATTCCGCCGCCACCGCAGCCGCCTTCACATCGTTCAGCGCACCGGTATTGATGCCGAAATTGATGGTCTTGAGATATTGGATGCCTTCATCGGCGATGGCGTCGCCCACCATGTCCGTGCCTTCGGCCTCGAACTCATCGAAATTCACGTACATGGCGTAAAAGCTCTTGGTGCGCTCGGTGATGATGCCGGCGTTCCACAGCGTTTTGACCAGCACGCGGAAGATGTTCGTGCCTTCCTTCATGTGCTCGCGGCGCATGTCGTCGGTGACGGCTTCTTGGAAGCTCGCCATCACCTTTTCGGGATCCATGCCGAACTCGACATAAATATCCGTCATCTGGTGCGGCGCGACGAGGTTGAACAGCAGCGTCTGGAAGCAATGCGCCGCCCAGTTTTCCACGATCTCATGCTCTTCGGCCGAGAGCTTCGGGATGGTGCGATCGGCCCAGATTTTCCCGAATTTGTGGTGGAAAGCTTCGTCCGTCATCACCAGCTGCGTGAGCTTTTTGGCGAGCGGATCGTCCCATTCCTTGAAGATGGTGGCGAACGCGCCCATGGCGAGCCCCTCCACCAGCATCTGCATGCCGACGATCTTTTTATAAACCTCGGGCGCGTGCACGATCTCTTGCAGCAGCCCTGAAAGCACCGGCCCGCATTGGCGCGGGCTGCCCCAGCGGGCGATGATGTATTTGGCGAACGCCGTGACGTGGCGCCCCTCTTCGCGGCACTGGTTGGACGCATATTCCTGCGCGCCCGGATCGCGCAGCACATGGCAGAGCGAAGCGGAAAGGTTCAGCGCGCCTTGTTCGCCATGCAGGATCGAGCTCATGATCCAGCGGCCGATCTGGCTTTTGAAGCGCAGCCGCTCGGCCGGCTTATCGGCGAAGAAGTCCTCGACATACTTGGTCTGCAGCGAGGGCACCATGTAATCGGGGATGAAGTCCGTGGCGTCCGGATCAAAATCGTCCACGAAGTCGATATATTTCTTATCCAGCGGATCCCAGAAATGATCGTGCGTGGCGGAGATGATCTTATCGAACGCAGTCGAGCGGTTGAGATGCCGGTTGATATCCAGCATCGCGCCGAAATCGGTCGCTCGCCACGGCGTCGTAAACATCGTCCTTGGTGATCTGGCGGATCGGTGGGGCGGCGGAATCGGCCATCGCTTCGTCACTCCCTTTTGCGGCCGGGCGCGCGCCGGCCATCGTTCTGATGCCCGCACAATAACCTGGGGAATTCCGCCTTTCAAGAAAAATGACGCAGGCGTCACCGTTATACCATTTCGGCCCATTCAGGCTAAAATGCGCCATGACCGACGCCCTCGCCCCCTCGCTCGATGATTTCGACCACATGGCCCGCGCCGCCTGGGAGGCGATGCCCGCCCCCTTCCGGGCCATGGCGGGGGATTTGCTGATCCGGATCGAGGATTTCGCCGATGAAGAGGTGCTGGCCGATATGGGCATCGAAGACCCGTTCGAGCTCACGGGACTTTATCACGGCGTCGATCTCACGCAGGAGTCCATCACCCACCCCGCGCAGCAGCGGGCGATGGTGTTCCTCTATCGCCGCGCCATTCTCGAGGAATGGATCGAGCGCGGCGATGTCGCGCTGTCAGATCTGGTGGCGCACGTGCTGATCCACGAGATCGGCCACCATTTCGGCCTCAGCGACGAGGCCATGGATCAGCTGCTTGACGAAGCCGATTAGCGCCGCCGGTTTGGCACGGCGTTGCGATTGGCCATGCCCAATTCGCTGCGGCACACATCTTCCGGCACATCAAACGAAGGCCGCGTCGGATCGCTATCGGTGCGGCGCTGCACTTGCGTGACGCAACGATCCCACGCGCGAATATCGGCCATGCGCTCTGATGCCGAACGCGGATCGCCATCGGGCACAGGCACTTGCCGTTCTTGCTGGCCGGGCACGACGATATCGCCGCCATTGGCCGTGCGCTGCGGCTCGGCCGGATTTGGCGTGGGCGGCGCATTGACCGTAACGCCAGGGGCGGCCACTTGCGGCGCGGGCGCAGGCTGCGCAGCTTGCGGCGCGGTTTGCGCCACGGGCGGGGGCGGCGCGGGCGCAGCCTCGCGCGCATTGCGGCCAGCCGGCTCCATGCTTGCGCACGCAGCGAGCGCCCCAAGCGCGGCCAAAGCCGCCAAACGTCCGATCATCACCTGCTCCCTCAAAGCTTCTCTTTGAAATGTAGCGGCTAAACCCGCCCCGCCTAGTGCGCCAGCGCAATCATTTCCGCCACCCAGGCCGGCACGGCCTCGCTGGCTTTGCCATAATGCGCGGAATCGAACGCATCCGCATTTTCCGACGGCTCGAGATTGATCTCCATCGTCGAAACGCCGGCCTCCCGCGCCATGCTGACAAACCCCGCCGCCGGATATACCGCGCCCGAGGTGCCGATCGAGACAAACAAATCAGCCGTGCTCAAGGCATCATAAATCTCATCAAGAAAAAGCGGCGTCTCGCCAAACCAAACAACGTGCGGCCGCAAGCCGCCGATGCGCCCGCACGCCATGCAGCCAAGCGTGAGCAACAGATCGCCATCGGCAATTCTTACATCCCCGCAATCATGGCAGCGCGACTTGGAAAGCTCTCCATGCATATGGATTGGGCGTTTTGAGCCGCCCTGCTCGTGCAGATTGTCGATATTCTGCGTACACAAAGTTATGATCGCCCCGCGCGCAGCCCACGCCGCCTCAAGCTGCGCCAGCGCAAAATGCGCGGCGTTGGGCTTGGCCTCGAAAAGCTTGGATCGGCGCAGATTGTAGAATGCAAGCACGCGCCCTGGGTTGCGCTCATAACCTTGAATCGAGGCGACTTCTTCAAGCGGATATTGCGTCCAAAGCCCATCCTTGTCGCGAAAGGTCGAGAGCCCGGATTCAGCGGAAACGCCCGCCCCCGTCAGCACGAATATGTTGGGCAAAGCCATGCAGCCTCCAAAAAAGAAGCGATCGCGACAGCCAAAATGGAACCGCGGCAAGGGTTGACCGCTTTACCGCTTTGGGGTTTGGGGTGCGTCCGTTGGGGTTAACTTTAGAGGGAAGGCGCAAGAATGCGCATCAAAATGATTATCGCTGCGGCGGTGCTGGGCCTTGGCCTGGCCGGCTGCGCCAACCGTACTGGCGATCTCACCATCGCTGAATGGTGCGCCCAAGATCCTGGCCGCGCCGATACCGACATCTGCAAACAACACGCCGACACCGAAGAAGTGCGCACCAGCCTTGGCCAGCGCATCGCCGAAGTGTTCGGCATCGCCAACCGCGCACAAGCCACGGCCGATCAAGCCATGACGCGTGAAGTGCAATGCGTGACGCGCACGCTCAATCGCGTGCGCGAAGGCTCGTGCGATCCGGGCTACACGCTGACGGGCTGCACGCAGACGCGCTACACCACGCGCGCTGGCGGCATGGCCATCCTGCGCTCCATCAATGACAGCGAATGCCGCTTCAACAGCCAAGTGCTGGAAGTGCAAGTGCGCTGCTGCGCGATGGGGCCGAACCTGCCGCCCGCCACCATGGTGCGCGATGAAACCCCGCCCGAGCCGCAAACGCCGGCGCCGGCGAGCGTTTCCTAAAAATAAAGCGCTTAAGCCTCGCGCGGCTTAGCCAATCAATTGATACTCCGCCTCGAGCCGATAAAGGCTCGGGGCGGATTTTCTTTGCCAGCTTGAATAAAGCCCAAACCGCTCCACCCAGAAGGGCGCGGTTTGAAACAGCCCAAGCCGCTGCTCAAACGCATGCACGCGGCCAAGCTCCGCATTGCTGAGATACGCCATCGTCACGTGCGGCGTGAATTTGTGCTTCTCGGGCTTGAGCCCCGCGCGCCGCGCCGCGCGTTCGCAATCGGCGGCAAGCTTCTTGAGCGGCGCGCTTTCGCCCGCGCCCACCCAGATCGCATGCGGATCCGCGCCGCCAAACGCGCCCGCCCCTTTCAGCTGCAGCTCGAACGGGCTGTGCGCTTCCGCAAGCTGCGCCAGCTCCGCATCGATCTCATCCGCAACCGGTTCTGCGACCTCATCGAAGAAACGCAGCGTGAGATGCAAATTTTCGCGCGGCCGCCATTTGGCGCCGGGCACGTCGCGCTGCAACGCGATCAGACGTTCGGCGATCTCATCAGGAATGGCGATGGCGGCGAAGAGGCGGAGGGACATGAAAGAGATTAGGCAATGGGCAATAGGCAATGGGCAATAGGGGAAGCGCGCGCGCCGCGAAGCCGAGCGCAAAGGCTCCGGTGCAAAAACTATTGCCTATTCCCCATTGCCTATTGCCCTTTTAGCCTCAAGCGTTGCCGATTTGTTCGCCCTTACATCACCACATGCTGAAACGTCGCCTGACGCCGGCCCGAGATCGAATGGCCCGCTCCATTGCAGCACCATTGCTGCGGCGGTGTTTTCGTCGGACGGGAAGATCATCAGCGCGCGCCGTGGCCCAGGTGTTGTGTGCTGCACAGCGTTGCAAGCGGGATCCGGCGGCAGGCGCGGATATCTTCCGACACCTCAAGGCAACACCCAACGCGCGCGCGCGTCAAGTCGAAACCGATACGATGAATGCATTGAAACGCACGCGAACGGCGCGTGCGTTTCCCGCCATTACGGGGCAACCGCTTTTGGCAGCGTTGCGATGTAAGCAGACACAGCGCGCGCATCTTCTTCGTTCAAGCGATAGGGCGGCATCGGCGGCATCGGTTGCGATCCGTCGGGCCGCACGCCGGTTTGCAGGAAGGCGATGAATTGTTCTTCGCTGTAGTGCGCCGGAATGCCCGCAAGCTCAGGCGCGATGGAGGCCATCCCCGGCCCCGGCGGCAGCACCCCGCCTTGAAGCGCGCGACTTTCGTCAAGCGCCATCGTCTCCAGGCGCGGCGTATGGCAATCGCCGCACAGCACGACGCTATTGACGAGATAGTCGCCGCGCTCAATCAACGCTGCGCCCGCAAGCGGCGGCGGCTCCTGCGCGCACGCGCCAAGAAACGCTGCGCACGAAAGCGCAGCCAACACGATCACTCGCATCCTCATTCCTCCCCGCGCCCGGCCAGGCGCACGCAAACCAGTACCGCGCGCTGGCGCGGCGGCAAGCACAGGATGCGCGGCGGCGCGCTTTGGATGCAAAAAACCCCGGTTACAATGCGTTGAGCGGCAATTTGAGATAGCGCACGCCGTTCGCCTCGGGCGGGGGCAATTGGCCGGCCTGAATGTTCAGCTGGATCGATGGCAGGATAAGCTGCGGCATGGAAAGGGTTCTATCGCGCGCCTCGCGCATGGCCACGAAAGCATCCTCGGTCGGATATTTTTGCAGGTGCACATTCGCCCGTTCGGCCCCGATCGTGGTTTCCCAGCGATACTCATCCCGCCCCGGCGCTTTGTAATCATGGCACAGAAACACCCGCGTCTCGTCCGGCAGCGCCAGGAGCTTCTGGATCGAACGATAAAGCGTGCGCGCATCCCCGCCCGGAAAATCGGCGCGCGCGGTGCCGTAATCGGGCATGAACAAGGTATCGCCCACAAACACCGCATCGCCGATCGTATAGCTTACGCAGGCCGGCGTGTGCCCAGGCGTGTGCATCACGCCGATGACGCCTTCGCCAAGCGGCAGCACATCGCCTTCCTTCACCAGCTTATCGAATGGACGCCCATCCGCGGTGACATAGGCGAGATTGAACACATCCTTGAACACCTGCTGCACGCGCGCGATGTTCTCCCCGATCACAATCGGCGCGCCGAGCCGCTCCTTGAGAAATGGCGCCGCTGAGATGTGATCGGCGTGCGCATGTGTTTCCAGCAGCCAATCCACCGTCACGCCTTCTTCGGCGATCGCGGCGAGAATGGCTTCGACGCTCCCTGTGGCGGTGCGGCCGGAGGCCTGATCGAAATCAAGCACGCTATCGATGATCGCCGCGCGCTTTGAGGCGGCGTCCCAGACAAGATAGCTCACCGTATTGGTGGGCTCATGGAAGAAGGCGCGGATGTGCGGGCGGGCCATGAGCTTTCCTTATCACGAATTTCCGTCAATCATTATATTAGTTATTGCTAATTTAGTTTCAACTTATATATTGCAAGTATCATGGCGTTTCATCTTTCCCCGGCGCAATTTGCCGCCAAAGCCGGCGAGGTCGCTGATTTACTGCGCATTTTAGGGCATGAGGCGCGCCTCATGGTGCTGTGCCAGCTGGTGGAGGGCGAGCGCTCGGCCGGCGCATTGCAAGAAGGCTCGGATCTTTCTCAATCGGCGCTCTCCCAGCACCTCGCCAAGCTGCGCGAGGCCGGGCTCGTCTCCACGCGCCGCGAGGCGCAGACGATTTTCTACAGCATCGCCGACGCCAACGTGCAGCGCGTGCTGGAAACGCTGGCCGCCATCTATTGCCCCCCACCGAAACGGACGAAAAAATGACCCTCCCCTTCATCGACGCAAAAGCCGCCAAGCAAAAGCTCGACGCCGGCGAGGCCGTGCTGATCGACGTGCGCGAGGTTGACGAGCATGCGCGTGAGCATGTGCCCGGCGCACAGCTTGCGCCGCTTTCGACGCTTGAGCCTGGTTCCTTCGCAAAACATCCCGGCGCCATCGCCATCTTCCATTGCAAGTCCGGCATGCGCACGAAAGCCAATATCGAAAAAACTCGCAAGCGCGGGCTTTGCGCAAGCCTATTGCCTTGAAGGCGGATTGGAGGGCTGGAAAGCCGCCGGCCTGCCAGTGCGCGCCAACAGGCGCGCGCCGCTTGAGCTGATGCGCCAGGTGCAAATTGCGGCGGGCGCGCTTGTCCTGCTTGGCGTGGCGCTTGGCTTGTTCGTGAACCCAGGCTTTTACGCACTTTCCGCCTTTGTTGGCGCGGGCCTGACTTTTGCAGGCGCAACCGGCTGGTGCGGGATGGCGCTGCTGCTTAAGCATATGCCGTGGAACCGGAGCCCTGCCGGGTGATCGAATTTGCCGACATTCTGGCGTTTTTAAGCGGGACGGCCGTGGGCCTTGTGCTGGCGCTGATCGGCGGCGGCGGCTCGATCCTGGCGACGCCCGCTTTGCTCTACATCGTCGGCGTTTCCAATCCGCACATGGCGATCGGCACCAGCGCGCTGGCGGTTTCGATCAACGCCTTCGCCAATCTCATCAATCACGCCCGGCGCGGCAATGTGAAATGGCGCTGCACTATGCTGTTTGGCGGCGCGGGCGTGGTTGGCGCCGCGCTCGGCGCCGGCCTCGGCAAGATGACGAGCCCGGATATTTTGCTGCCGCTGTTCGCGCTGCTGATGATCGTGATCGGCGCCGCCATGCTGCGCCCGCGTAAAAACGAGGGCGATGGCTCTGTGCGGCTGTCCCGCCAGAACGCGCCCAAGCTGATCGCTTACGGGCTTGGCGCGGGCGCGCTCTCTGGCTTTTTCGGCATTGGCGGCGGCTTTCTCATCGTGCCCGGCCTCATCGGCGCGACGGGCATGACGATGCTGCAAGCGATCGGCTCATCGCTGTTCAGCGTCGGCGCCTTCGGCGCCACCACCGCCGCCAGCTACGCCGCGAGCGGATTGGTCGATTGGCGCGTCGCCGGGCTGTTCATTCTTGGCGGCGTGATTGGCGGCATCATGGGCGCGAACCTGGCCGAGCATCTTTCCAAACAGCGCGGCATGCTGCAGCGCGTGTTTGCGGGCGTGGTGTTCGCGGTGGCCAGCTACATGCTGTGGCGGACGCTGATCGGGTAAACTGCGGGAGGTGCGATCAGGACATGAAAAATTGCTGGGTGCCGTGCGCCTCGATCGCTTCGGCGAGGCGCAGCAGCGCATGCATGTACGCCGCGCCGCGCATGCTGACGCCGCGTTCTTGCGCCACGCGCCAGATCGCTGCGCCCTCGGCCTCCATGCTGGCCTTGAGCCGGGCGTGAATCTCCGTAAGCGGCCAGGACATGCCCTGCCGGTTTTGCACCCATTCAAACCATGACACCGTCACGCCCCCGGCGTTGGCCAGGATGTCGGGCAGCACCACAACGCCTTTTTCGCCGAGGATGGCGTCCGCCTCCGGCGTCACCGGGCCGTTGGCCAGCTCCAGCACCACGCGCGCGCGCAGCGCCTCGGCGTTGCCGGCATGGATCATGTCCTCAAGCGCGGCGGGCACGAAGAGATCGCAATCGATCCCGATCAGCGCATCGTCATCGAGCGCGCGCACATCGCCCTTGCCGGCCAGATCGCGCACCGCGCCGCGGCGCTTGGCCTCAATCAGCGCGGCGACGTCGATCCCGCCGGGCGCATGGATCGCGCCGCGCGTATCGGAGACCGCCACGATGCTATAGCCCGCCGAATCCAGCAGCCGGGCGATGTGCGCGCCCGCATTGCCGAAGCCCTGGATCGCCACGCGCGCGCCTTCGCCAAGGCCAAGCTCCTTCTCCAGATGGCGCACCAGGTAAAAGCCGCCCCGCGCGGTGGCGTCGTCACGGCCGAGCGAGCCGCCAAGCGCGATCGGCTTGCCCGTGATCACCGAGGGCGCGCTGCGGCCGATGATGGAGGCGTATTCATCGGCCATCCAGCCCATCACCATGGCGTTGGTGTAAACATCCGGCGCCGGAATATCGCGGTCTGGGCCGATGGTTTGCGCGAACGCCTGCACATAGGCGCGTGAAAGCCGCTCAAGCTCGGCCTTCGACAGCGTGCGCGGATCAACCTTGACCGCCCCTTTGCCGCCGCCGAACGGCAGGTTCATCACCGCGCATTTGAACGTCATCCAGAACGCCAGCGTTTCGGTTTCATCCATCGAGGCGCTGGGATGGAAGCGGATGCCGCCCTTGGTGGGCCCGCGCGTGTCGTCATAGCGGCAGCGCCAGGCCATGAAGGATTTGCGCGAGCCGTCGTCCATGCGGATCATCAGCCGCGCCTTCACCGTCTCGCGCGGATATTTGAGTTTTTCGATCACCTCGCCATCGATCTCAAGATGGCGCGCGGCTTGCTCAAGTCGCGTCAAGGCGTGGCCCAGCATGGTCTGCCGCATGCGATGTCCTTGTATGTCGTGAAGTTTCGGTCAGTACGGCGAAGCGGGCCTTAAGCGTCCACGTCGGCTTCGAGCGCATTCTCTTGAATGAACTCGCGCCGCGGCTCCACCACATCGCCCATCAGCTTGGCGAAGAGATCATCGGCCTCATCGGCGTGATCGACCTTCACTTGCAAGAGGTTGCGGATTTCCGGATCGAGCGTGGTTTCCCACAATTGCTCGGCGTTCATTTCACCGAGGCCTTTATAGCGCTGGATCGAGACGCCCTTGCGCCCGGCGGCTTGGATCGCCGCGAGCAGCGAGAGCGGGCCGTAAATCTCCGTGCTGTCCGCGCTGCGCTTGAGGCTGGCGCGCCCGACATAAGTTTCGCGCAGGCCCGCGGCGCGGTCGGCAAGCCGGCGCGCATCGGCGCTGGCCAGCAGGCCCTTATCCATCACCACGCGCTCAAGCACGCCGCGCACCGTGCGTTCGAGCACCAGGGCGTGATCAGGATCAAACCGCCCTTCCCACGTGGCTTCGCCTTCTTCGGCAATGGCGTTGAGCCGCACAGCCGCTTCCTGCGCGGCCGCTTCGCCCGCATCGGCGGCGAGCGCGCCGGCAATCGCCGCCTGCTCCAGCACCGGCGCCGGCACGCGTTGCTGCAAGCGCTGGATCAGCGCCTCCACGCCAAGCGCCTCACGCGCCAGGCGCTTCAAATCCTCACCCGCAAATTGCAGCCCGGCCTCGGTTTCCAGCACCGCGCCGGCTGAGCCTTCTTCGATCAGGTACGTCTCGAACTCGGCTTCATCCTTGAGATAACGCCCACTCTTGCCCTTGCTGGCTTTGTACAGCGGGGGCTGGGCAATATAGAGATAGCCGCCGTCGATGATCTCGGGCATCTGCCGATAGAAGAAGGTCAGCAGCAGCGTGCGGATGTGCGCGCCGTCCACGTCGGCATCGGTCATGATGATGATCTTGTGGTAGCGCAGCTTGCTGAGATCGATATCGCCCTCGCCGCGGCCGATGCCGGCGCCGAGCGCCGTGATCAGCGTGCCGACCTGATCGGATGAGAGCATCTTATCGAAGCGCGCGCGCTCCACGTTCAAAATCTTACCGCGCAGCGGCAGCACCGCTTGGGTTTCCCGGCTGCGGCCCTGCTTGGCCGAGCCGCCCGCGCTATCGCCCTCGACGATGAAGAGCTCAGACTTGCTGGGATCCTTCTCCTGGCAATCGGCCAGCTTGCCCGGCAAGGAGGCCACATCGAGCGAGCTTTTGCGCTTCATCTCGCGCGCCTTGCGCGCCGCTTCGCGCGCGGCGGCGGCCTGCACGATCTTGCCCATCACGATTTTGGCGTTGTTCGGATTTTCCTCGAACCATTGGTTCAGCGCATCCGCCATCAGGCTTTCCACCACCGGGCGCACTTCGGAGGAAACCAGCTTTTCCTTTGTTTGCGACGAGAATTTCGGATCGGGCACCTTCACCGAGAGCACGCAGGTGAGCCCTTCGCGCGCGTCATCGCCGGTGATTTCCACCTTTTCCTTTTTCGCAATGCCGGAGCTTTGCATGTAGGAATTGACCACGCGCGTCAGCGCGCCGCGGAAGCCGGCCAAGTGCGTGCCGCCATCCTTTTGCGGGATGTTGTTGGTGAAGCAGAGCGTGTTTTCGTGGTAGCCGTCATTCCATTGCATGGAGGCTTCGACGGTGATGCCGTCTTTCTCGCCTTCCACATAGATCGCATCGGGGATCAGCGACGAGCGCGAGCGGTCAAGGTGCGCCACATAGGCTTTGACGCCGCCTTCGTAATACAGCGTCTCTTCAAACGGCTCGGCCCCGCGCAGATCCTTGAAGATGATCTTCACGCCGGAATTCAGGAACGCGAGCTCGCGCAGGCGGTGCTCGATCGTCTTGCGATCATATTCCACCATCGTGAACGTGGCGGGGCTGGCGAGGAAGCGCACGCTTGTGCCGCGCTTGTCCGACGCATCGCCCACCTGCGCGAGCGGCGCCTCGGCGTCGCCCATGCGGAAGCGCATGTAATGCTCTTTGCCGCCGCGCCAGATGCGCAGATCCAGCCATTCCGACAGCGCGTTCACCACCGAAACGCCGACCCCGTGCAGGCCGCCCGAGACCTTGTAGGAATTCTGGTCGAACTTACCGCCGGCGTGCAGCTGGGTCATGATGACCTCGGCGGCCGAAACCCCCTCTTCGGGGTGGATATCGGTGGGGATGCCGCGCCCGTCATCGGTGATTTCGGCGCTGCCGTCGGGGTGCAAGATCACCTGCACGTTCTTGGCGTGCCCGGCCAAGGCTTCGTCGATCGCGTTATCGACGACCTCATAGATCATGTGGTGCAGGCCAGAGCCATCGTCCGTATCCCCGATATACATGCCGGGGCGCTTGCGGACAGCGTCTAAGCCTTTGAGAACCTTGATAGAATCCGCGCCATATTCAGGCGCGCCCGCGGCGGCGTTTTGGGGAGCGTTCATGGGGTGCGAATCGTGCCGGAAAACATGCTCCAATATAGGTGTTTCGGGCGCGAAAGTCTTGGTTTTGAGTGCGGTTTTGGCGCCGCAGCCGGCGGGAAAAAGCCGCCTCCAAACAAGCCGCTAAACCAGCCCGATCAGCTTCATCCAGAACAGCGCCGAGCCCACCGTCGCCATGAGCCCAAGCGCGAGCCAAAGCCCGTCCCGCGCGGTCATCCCCACCCCGAACAACACGATCGCGATCCCCGGCGCCAGCGGCGCAAACGGGATCAGCGAAAGCGGGATGGTGATCAGCGCCGCCCCCGCCACGCACAGCGCCACCAGGGTCACCACGGGCGGCTTGGTCAGGAAGGTGAGGCGCGGGCGCAGCCAGGCGCCGTCGAGCCGATCCACCGCCGGGCGCAGCTTCTCAAAGAAGCTCAGCATCGCCAGGCGCGGGATTTCGATATCCAGCATGCTCTTGGGCAGCCAGGGCCGGCGCAGCCCCGCCGCCATCTGCAGCGCGATGGCGAGGATCACCACCGAGGTGAAGCTCGTCATCAGCGGAACAATCGTGGCCGGTGAAATGGCGAACAGGCCCACCACCAGCAGCAGCGGCCCATAGGTGCGCCGCCCCACCGCGCTCACCAGCGCGCCGACGCGCACTTTCTCATGCGCCGCGTCGCTGACGGCCTCGACCAATTCGTCCAGCACCTCATGCAGCGCGCCTTTGCGGCGCGCCGGCAGGCTTGAGGAGGCGGGCGCTGTCATGTCGCTCATCTGCGCGCCAAACGCTGTGGCGCGCAAGCGGGTTCCTAGCCGGTGCGCCTTCCCCGCGACGCCGGGTGATTCACGTCGATCTCGAGGCGATCTATTGTGCGTTGTTTGGGGTAGGCAGACTACCTATCCCCGGATTCGCCAAAGGCGAAGTCCGGGGACCATAACCTCAAGCTTTTGCGTTCATAGACCCCGGGCTCGCAACTTCGCTGCGCCCCGGGGATGGGTGGGTCGCGTTGCGATTCAAGACGAACGCAACATGCTTTACCCGGCGATGCGCACTGGCAGGCTCTCATAGCCCTTCACGAACGAGGAATAGACGCGCCTCGGCTCGCCCATCACCTCGATATGATCGAAGCGCTGGAGGATTTCCTCCCAAACGATGCGCAATTGCATTTCGCCCAGCCGGTTGCCAACGCAGCGATGGATGCCGAAGCCAAAGGAAAGATGCCGGCGCACGTTCTCGCGCTCGATATCGAACGCATCGGGATTGGCGATCACCTCATCGTCGCGATTGCCCGAGACGTACCACATCACCACCTTATCGCCTTTTTTGATCTGCTTGCCGCCGAGTTCCACATCCTCAAGCGCGGTGCGGCGCATGTAGGCCAGCGGCGTTTGCCAGCGGATGGTCTCGGAAACCAGATTCGGGATCAGCGCCGGATTGGCTTTGAGCTTGGAATATTGCTCAGGAAACTTGTTGAGTGCGTAGACGCTGCCGGTGATGGAATTGCGCGTGGTGTCATTGCCGCCCACGATGAGCAGCAGCAGATTGCCGAGAAATTCTTGGCTCGGCATGGTCTTGGTGCTCTCCCCATGCGCCAGCATGGAGATGAGATCGTTGCGCGGCGGCGCGGCGGCGCGCTCCTGCCAAAGATTCATGAAATAGCCGAGGCATTCCATCAGCTCGGCTCTACGTTGCTCTTCGGTATCGACGATGCCCTGCCCCGGCGCGGCGGTGGCCACATCAGACCAGCGCGTCAGCTTGCGCCGATCTTCCCAGGGAAAATCAAACAAAGTGGCCAGCATCTGCGTGGTGAGTTCGATCGAGAGCTTATCGACCCAGTTGAACACCTCCCCGCGCGGCGCCTCGTCCAGCAGCTTGCCCGCACGCTCACGGATGATCGGCTCCAGCAGCGCAAGATGATTAGGCGCCCGCGATCGGCGAGACGGTTTTGCGCTGCACGTCATGCTTGGGCGGATCCATGGCGATGAACATCGGCAGCGGGAAATCTTCCTCCGGGTCAAACAGCACGATCGACGGTTCGGAGGAGAATTGCCGGTGGTTTGTATCCACCGCCATGATGTCGTTGTACTTGGTGACGGACCAGTACGGCCCGTTCAAACTATCCGGGCAATAATGCACCGGATCCTCTTTGCGCAGGCGCGCGAAGAACGGCCACATCGTATCGTCGCGGAAGCGCTCGGCCCGGCTTATGTCCAGCGTGGAAAGATCGGTGCGCCACGCATCCTCGCCCGGATCATAGTCAAACACGAAGTCTGGATTGTGCCGGCCGACATAATCAGCATTGGCCATCGCGCGCTCCCTTTATGGTTACCAATGAGTGCAGCAAATTTTTTTGCCGCTGTCACTGCTCCCCCAGCGGCATGCGGGCGCCGCAATGCAGCGAATTATGTCCGTCTCGTTAGGCTGATTTTAGCGGGTGATGCTGCTTAACCGCGCGCCAACCAAGGTCGCCCCCCCCGCATGTTACGCATCATCGCCTGCCTCACCGAAGATCACAATTTTTGGCTGCTTTTGCTCGCCGCGTTGATTTGCGCGGCCGGCAGCGTTTGCGCGTTTCTCATGCTGTCGCGCGGCGCGGGGCGCGCGATTATGCTTGGCCGCATCTGGGCGCTGGCCGCCGGCCTCACCGCCGGCCTTGGCGTTTGGGCGACGCACTTTGTGGCGATGACAGCCTATGACGTGGGCTTGCCGCTGGCGTTTGCGCCTGCGCCGCTGTTTGGCTCGCTGCTGATCTCGCTGCTGGCCCAGTCCGGCGCGTTTTGGCTCGCGCATCGCTATGGCGCCGACATGCGCTTTATCAGCCTGGCCGGCGCGCTTTCGGGCCTCGGCGTCATCGCCATGCATTATTATGGCATGACGGGCGTTGAAGCCGCCGCCTTGATGCGCTGGGATCAAGGGCTTGTCGCCGCCTCCGCCATCATGAGCGTGTTGTTTGGCGCGGGCGCGTTCGTGTTGTTTGGCGCGCTCAACGGCAAGCGGCGCGCGCTGCAAGCGGGCGGCGTCCTGGTGCTGGCGATCTGCGCGCTGCACTTCACCGGCATGAGCGCGCTGACATTGACGCCCACCGGCTTTGCCGCGCCCGATGGCATCTCGCAATCCATGCTTGGCGTCATCGTTGGCTTTGGCGCGCTGCTCTGCGTGATCGCCGCGCTGGCCGCCGCCATGGCTGATGTCTATCTCTCAGACCGGCAGCGCCAGGAAAACATGCGTCTGCGCGAAACCGTCGCCGCGCGCACCGCCGAGCTCGCCGCCGCCACCGCGCGCGCGGAAGCCGCCAACGACGCAAAATCGCAATTTCTCGCCAATATGAGCCACGAATTGCGCACGCCGCTCAACGCCATCATCGGCTATGGCGAGATCATCGCCGAAGATGTGGACGATCCCGCCGCCCAGCAGGACGCCAAGCGCATCATCGCCGCAGGCCATCATCTGCTCGCGCTGATCAACGACATTCTCGATCTTTCAAAGATCGACGCCGGCCGTGTCGAGCTGGAGCACGCCGATTTCGACGCCGCCTCTTTGGCGCGCGAAGCGCTCGACACCGTGCGCCCCGCCGCCGCCGCGCGCAACGTCACGCTCCTGCTTGATCTTGCGCCGGATGCCGGCATCGGCCTGAGCGATGCGTTCAAGATCAAGCAATGCTTGCTCAATCTCTTGTCCAACGCGGTAAAGTTCAGCAGCGGCGCGAGCGTTTCGCTTGCGCTCTCGCGTGAGCGCGCGGGCGATCAAGATTGGCTCTGCTTTGCCGTGCGCGACACCGGTATCGGCATGAGCGAAGAGCAGATGAAGCGCCTGTTCCAGCCCTTCATGCAGGCCGACGCCAGCACAGCGCGCCAGTTCGGCGGCACCGGCCTTGGCCTCACCATCACGCAACGCTTTGCGCAATTGATGGGCGGGGACGTGAGCGCGCGGAGCGCGCCCGGCGAAGGCTCAACCTTCACCCTGCGCATTCCGGCGAATTTGCCAAAAAATTTGAGTGAACCGAGTCTGCAGCAAGCGGCCTAAGCGCCGCGCACCTGCCCATCGCGCACTTCAAAGCTCTGCGCGCGCCCCCCGAAGGCTTCAAACAGGTTTGCATCCGTGCCGGTGAGCCAAGCCTGGCCGGGATTGGGCAGCAATTCCTCAAACAGCGCCGCGCGCCGCACGCTATCGAGATGCGCCGCCGCTTCATCGATCAAAATCAGCGAGGCGCCCGCGCCGGGATCATCGGCAAGCGCGCGCGCTTGCGCCAGCGTCAGCCCAAGCAGCAGCGCCTTTTGCTCACCAGTCGAGCATTGATCGGCGTCCATGTTCTTGCCCGCGTGCCGCGCCTTGAGATCGGAGCGATGCGGCCCATCGAGCGCGCGCCCCGCGCCCGCATCGCGGCCGCGCACATCGCGCAAAAGCTCGGCGAAATCTTCTTCCACGTCGGCGCTATTAGCGCCCGCCTCAAACCGCGCCTCGAGCAAGCCTTCCAGCGCCAGGATCGCCTTTGGGAACGCGCCATCGGGCCGCGCATCGATCGCCTGCTGCAGCCGCGCCAGCGTTTCCACCCGCGCGGCCGCAATCGCCGCGCCATGAGCGGACATTTCCCGCTCAAGCCCCGTAAGCCACGCATCATCGAAATTGCGATCGCTTAAAAGCTTTTGCCGCTCACGCATCGCCCGCTCATAGGCGGCCGCGGCGTGCCCATGCGCGCTGGCGCGCGCCAGCGTGAGCCGATCGAAGAAACGCCGCCGATCCCCTGCGGGGCCGGACCAGAGCCGGTCCATCGCCGGCGTCAGCCATGTCATGCGCGCGGCATCGCCAAGCTCGGACGCGGTCGCGGCCATGCCGTCACGGCGCATGGCGCGCTTGATCCCGCCCTCGGGCGTGCGCTCGGCGCCGATGCCAAGCGCGATCTCATCGCCATCGCGCGCCACCCGCGCGGCCACCGCCCAAAGCTGCGCGCGATCTTCGCCGCCGCCGCGCGCCAGTTCGATCACGCTGGCGCTGCGAAGCCCTCGCCCCGGCGCCAGCATGGTGAGCGCTTCGATGATATTGGTTTTGCCCGCGCCGTTCGGACCATGGAGGCACACTGGCCGGCTATCCAGCTCAAGCGTCAGCGCGGCATGATTGCGGAAATCGGTGAGCGAAAGGCGCGCGATGGAAAGCGCGTGGCTCATGGCCTTGGCCGCTCCCCGCAAGCGGGCCGATGATTTCGATGTGATCGGTGGAAACGCCGCCGCGCCAATGCTGCGGCACACGCGCGAGCGCGGCCGCATCGTCAATGCCCGGCGCGCCTTCTCTGCTGATCGCACCCGCGATCACCACCTCGGACCCAAGCCGCTGCATCCGCGCCAGGAAAAGATCAGGATAGCCCCACGCCACCCACGCCACATCGATGGGCGCGAACATCAAAAGATTCCGGCAGCTTTCCGGCTCCGCGCCGAACCAGCCGGTGAGCATATAATCCTTGGCGCAGGCTTTCAGAACGCCGCGCCCGCTGACGCGCACCTCGGGCCGCAAGGCGCGGATGCGCTCGGCCGGCGCTGCGCCAAAGAAGGCAAGCCGCGAGATGTCCGCTTCCGGCCGCGCATCAAGATAGGCGAGCATCGCTTCGCCCTCACTCGCATCGCGGCTCTTAAAGTTCACCAGAAAGCGCCGCCCCGGAAACGCAGCCAGCACCTCGCCCAAGGTTGGCATCAGGCCAACGCCCTGCCCGCGCAGCGGATACGTCTCTCCGCCGTCGGCGGTGTAGCCGTAGCCGAGATCGAGCGTGCGCAGATATTCCATGCTCTGCCGGCGCGTGACGCCTTCGCCATTGGTGCGGCACTCAAGCGTCCAATCGTGAAACACCGCGAACTCGCCATCCGTCGTCGGGTGCACGTCGAGCTCGATCATATCTGCGCCGGCGTCGAACGCCGCCTGCATCGAAGCCAGCGTGTTCTCGATCAAGCCATGCGTGATCGGGTGCACGCGCGCGGCCGTGCAGGTTTCGTTGGTGAGGCCCTCGCGCGCATAATTGTGATGCACGCCGCGATGCGCGAGCAGCCAAAGCGCGCCGTCAGGCTTGCCCCAGAACGGTGCGTTGAACAGCGCGACAGCGCCGATCAACAGCGCCGCCGCGCCAAGCGCGATCCAGCGCTTGCGCATCAGCCTAAACCCGAAGCGGCATCAGCACGTAGAGCGCCTGATCATCAGCCTCATCGCGCACCAAGGTGGGCGAGCCGGAATCGGCAAGTTCAAACACCGCGCTTTGGCCTTCAATCTGGCCGGCCACATCGAGCAGATAGCGCGCGTTAAAGCCGATCTCGAGCCCCTCATCGCCATACTCGGCCGGCAGATCCTCGGTGGCGACGCCCGCATCCGGGTTGTTCACGGTGAGCGTGACCTTATCCTTCTCCAGCGCCAGCCGCACCGAGCGCGAGCGCTCGGCCGAAACCGTCGCCACCCGGTCCACCGCCTCTGAGAAGGCTTTGTTGTCGATCTTCAGCTTCTTGGAATTGGCCTTCGGGATCACCCGCGCATATTCGGGGAATGAGCCATCGATCAGCTTGGAGGTGAGCACCGCGTCGTTCAGCGCGAAGCGAATCTTCTGCGGCGACACGGACACCTCAACCAGATCGGTGGCGTCATCAAGCAGACGCTTGAGCTCGTTGATGGTTTTGCGCGGCACGATCACGCCCGGCATGCCCGGCGCACCTTTGGGCGCGTTCGCGTCAGCCAGCGCCAAACGGTGCCCGTCCGTCGCCACCGCGCGCAGCTTTTGCCCGTCCGCATCGACCGTGTGGAAGAAAATGCCGTTGAGATAATAACGCGTCTCTTCGGTGGAAATGGCAAAGCGCGTCTTATCGATGAGGCGCGTGAGATCGGTGGGCTCAACCTCGAACGTGGTTTCAAACCCATCCGACGGCATGGACGGGAAATCCCCCGCCGGCAGCACCGGCAGATGCAGGCGCGATTTGCCGGCGGAGATGAACAAGCGCGGATCATCGCCCGGCACGTCAAATTTGATGGCCGAGCCATCGGGCAGCTTGCGCACGAAATCATAGAGGTAATTGGCCGGCGCGGTTGTCTGCCCGGCGCGCTCGACCTCGGCGGGCGCCTGCTCGGAAATCTCGATATCGAGATCGGTGGCCACCAGCTTCAGGGAATCGCCCTGGGCCTGCAGCAACACGTTGGACAGGATCGGGATGGTGTTGCGCCGTTCAACAACGCTTTGCACGTGATTGAGCGCCTTCAAGAGCGCCGCGCGCTCGATCGTCAGCCGCATGTTCCGATCCCTGCCGCCCGCCCTTCGGGCATAAAAACACCCCCGCAAACGGCTGAGTCGCCGTCCACGGGGGTTGCGAACCTAGCAGATGCCGCGCCAAGCCCAAGCCCTTTTGCACAAAGCCCATGCCGCCTTTCGGGAGCGTGGCGCATCCAATAGCTTGGCGCTTTTTCCAAGCACGCTGGAATTCAGAACCGCTAGCCCCCTCGTCATTCCGGGGCTCGGCAAAGCCGAGAGCCCGGAAGCCAGGGGCAAAAGACTAAGTATCGGCCCCTGGGTTCCGGGCCCGCGCTGCGCGCGTCCCGGAATGACGAGGCGGTTTGAATCCGCTCAGGGCTCGCGGCGGATGGCGCGGATCACGCCTTCGATCTCGGCATTGAGCGCCGGATCCTTCTCGACCAGCTCAGCGATGCGATCGCGGGCGTACATGATGGTGGTGTGGTCGAAGCCGCCGAAGCGGGCGCCGATGTCCGGCAGCGAGGCCTGGGTCAGCCGGCAGGCGAGATACATCGCCACCTGGCGCGGACGCGCGATCGCGTGGCGGCGCGTGCGCTCCAAGAGCTGTTGCACGCTCATGCCGTAGTGACGGGCCACCACTTTCTGCACGAGTTGAACCGTGACGCGCCGTTCGGCGGACTCGGCGAATTTGTTTTGCAGGGCTTGGGCGGCGGCGTCGAGCGTCACTTCGGTTCCTCCGGAAACTTTCCATTCGATAAGCAACTGGCAGAGCGCGCCGTCAAGATCACGCCCGCTACCATTGATGCGCTCAGCAATCATATCAAGCGCATCGTACGCCACCGAAAAGCCGGGGCAAACGCGCGCATGATGCGCCAAACGCATATCGAGTATGCGCCGTCTGAGCAGCGTGTTCGATTCTAAAATTTCTGTAGAGCCCGCGCCTTTCAGCTTGGCGCGCAAGGTTTCATCAAGCCCTGCCAAACCTTCGGCGCCATGATTGGCCGCAAGCACGACAACACCGCCGCGGCGCGTGATTTCGTGAATCGTATCGAAAGCTTCTTCCTCGGTGGCCTTCTTGCCGCAGAGGCGATGAAAATCATCGATGATCAGCACGTCCGGCGCGCGCACGCGCTCCTTGAACGAAGCCGCCTCGCGGCGCTGCAGCGCGCTTTGAAACTGCTCGAGGAAATCCTGGCCCGTCACCATCAGCACATCAGCGCCGCCGCGCGTGGTCATGGCGTGATGGATGGCCGAGAGCAGATGGGTTTTGCCGCGGCCGGGCGGAGAGTGCACCAGCCACACCGGGAACGGCGCTTGGCCCGCCGCGATCATCTCCGCCACGGCGAAGGCGCGCTGGTTGGAGGAATCGGTGGCGAAATTATCAAACCGCATCGGCGCATAGCGCGCGGCGGCCACAGGGCGCGCTTCTTCGATGCGGGCGGTGGCGAGGCCGCGGACGTCTTCGGGGATTTCATGCTCAAGCAGGATCTCGATCCGCTCGATCTGCGGCGCATAGCGATGCAGCAACAGCTCAAGCCGCGCCTGCACCTCCCCGCGCAGCCGCTCCTGGGCCACGCGGGAGCTGGCTTTGAACAGGAGCGCCCCGTTCCATTCGGCCACCATGGTGAGATTTTCGATATAGGCGCCGAAGAAATCGGCCCCGCGCTCGCGCTGCAATTCCTTGCGGGCCAGCTCGTAAGCCAACGCCGCCCCCATGCCCGCCGAATCCCGGCGAGCCTCTTCGCTATGTTCCATGAGCCAACCCCTGCTCAGAACCTGATTTCCAGCCCCGTAGCGGACACACCTCTCCTGTTCGCGCCGAAAGCGATTTTTCGGCCCGACGCCTTCGCATCGCAGTCCTTGGGGACCATCGAACAGGCGAGACGCGCTCGCCATCGAAGCGAAACGATGCGCCCGTCGAACGATGAGGTCAAGCCGTTAAAAGGGGGTGGCGGTTACGGTTTGTAAACCTTGTCCACAGTTATCTGAAATCGTTGATTTCAAACACATTTTTCAGGGCGCGGCGCCGCGCGCGATTCAACCGTGCACGGACGGATTCATACGCCATTTTCACAGCGCCGTCACCAAACTGAAATGCGTGAATTCACAGGTTTTTGCGCCACCGAAACGGCGCCCTAAACCCGCAGCCGAAAGCTTAGTTTTTGGCGCTGAGAGCGGCCACGCGCTTGGAGAGGCGCGACACTTTGCGGCTGGCGAGGTTCTTATGAACGATGCCCTGGCCGGCGACCTTCATCGTCTTCGACTCAGCATCGCGCAGCGCCGCGGCGGCCTTGGCGGCGTCGCCCGAAGCAATCGCGTCCTCAACGGCGCGCCAGGTGGTCCGCATGCCCGTCCGGCGCGCTTTGTTGACCGCCGTACGGCGGGCGATGACGCGGGTGGCTTTCTTTGCGGACTTGGTGTTCGCCATAGGAGGGTATTCCAGCTTGTGTGTAAGTCGAATGCGGAGCGCGGGGCTATAGAGCAGCCAAGCGGCGGCGTCAAACCTCAGCGATGCTTAAAATCGGGCGCCCGCTTTGCAATGAAGGCGGCCATGCCCTCTTTCTGGTCCTCGGTGGCGAAAAGCCCGTAAAACAGCCGCCTTTCGAGCTTGAGCCCCTCGTTCAGCGGCGTCTCGAACGCGGCGTTCACGCCCTCTTTATTGGCGATCACCGCAAGCCGGCCAAAGCCGGCGATTTTCTTGGCGGCCTCGAAGGCTTCCTCGAACAGCTTTTCAGTCGGAACAATGCGCGCGACGAGGCCCGCCCGCTCGGCCTCGGCCGCGTCCATCATCCGGCCGGTGAGGCACAAATCCATCGCCTTGGCCTTGCCCACGCTCTTGGTCAGCCGCTGGGAGCCGCCCCAGGCGGGCATCACCCCAAGGGTGACCTCCGGCTGGCCGAACTTGGCGTTTTCCGCCGCGATGATGAAATCGCACATCATCGCCAGCTCACAGCCTCCGCCCAGCGCATAGCCGGCCACCGCCGCGATGATCGGCTTGCGGCAGCGCTGCACGCGCTCCAGATTCTGGAACGGGTCGCGCTTATAGAAATCGCTGAATTGGCCTTCGGCCATCTGTTTGATGTCCGCGCCCGCCGCGAAGGCTTTTTCCGAGCCGGTGATGAGGATGCAGCCGATGCCATCATCGGCCTCGAACGCATCGAGCGCTGTGCTTACCTCAGCGATCAGCGCATCGTTCAGCGCATTGAGCGCCTTGGGCCGGTTGAGGCGGATCACGCCCACGCCGGCATCGGTTTCAACCAGGATGTTTTCGTAAGCCATGGCCCTGCTTGCGCCGGGCGCTCTCGAAAATCAATCAGCCGGCGGGGAAACCGCCACCAACTGCGCGCCGAGCAGCCAACGCGCGCCCACGCGCTCCAGCGTAAACGTCAGCCGCTCGCGCCCGCGGCGAAATTCGAGCGCGCCATCGTCACGCGGCGAAACCGACCAACCCAGCGCCGGCAGCGCCTCATAGTAAAAATCACGGATCGCCAGCCCCTCGCCCGCCCCTTCCGCGCTCAGCGCAACAATGCGGCCTTCCGCCGCCTCAAACACCGCCGGCGGCGCGCTCTCGGCAAACCCAGGCGGCAGCGGCAGATCATCGGCCGCCGAGAAATACGCCGTCTGCGCAAAGGCGGGCGCGGCGGCGAGCAGAGCAGCGATGAACACGGCGCGAGTCATGCGCCAACGTTAGCACAATATGGAGCGCGGGCGTCCTCGCCCGCGCTCCATATCAACGCTGGCATTTCGGGCACCAGAAGCTCGAACGGCCGCCCTGCACCGCGCGCATGATCCGCCCTTTGCAGCCGGGCGCAGCGCACGCCGCGCCTTCCTGATCATACACGCGGAAGCGATGCTGAAATCCGCCTTGCGCGCCATCGACGCCGGCATAATCGGAAAGCGTTGAGCCGCCTGCCGCAATCGCCTCCTCCAGCACCGCACGGATCGCCTGGGTGAGTTTTTCCAAACGCGGCGCGCTGATGCGCCCGGCTTCGTTGTTTGGTGCGATGCCGGCGCGATGCAGCGCCTCCACCACATAGATATTGCCCAGCCCCGCCACCACGCGCTGATCCAACAGCGCGGCTTTCACGCTGGTTTTCTTGCCCGCGAACGCGGCCTTCAAATACGGCGTGTGAAATGCATTGCCGAGCGGCTCGGGCCCCATGCGCGCGAACCAGGCGTGATCCGCCAGCGCGCTTTCCGCGATCAAATCCATATAGCCGAAGCGGCGCGGATCGTTGAATTCCAGCACCACGCCCGCATCGGTTTCCAGCACCACATGCGTGTGCGCCGGATTGGTCGGCTCCGCATAATAGAAATCGCCGGGCTGGCGCTTGGCGCCAAGAATTGAGAACCGCCCGGTCATGCCAAGATGCGTGATCCAGACATTCCCATCATCGAGCCGCGCCAGCAGATATTTCGCCCGCCGCGTGATCGCCTCCACCCGCCGCCCCTCAAGCCGCGCCGCAAAGCGCTCGGGGAACGGAAAGCGCAAATCAGGGCGTTTCGTGCGCGCCCGCCGGATCGCCCGCCCCTCCAGCGCAGGGGCGAGCCCCCGCCGCACGGTCTCCACCTCGGGCAGCTCAGGCATGCTACTCGATCTCGTCGCCCGGCATGGGCGCGCGCGCCGGCACGCGGCGCAGCAATTCGTCGAAGCGTCGCAGCAAACCTCTTCGCCTTGCACGAGGCGGCGCCTGTTCGATCTCTTCCGCCAACGCCCATCCGTCAGCATCGTCGCTTTCGCGGATAAACCTCACAAGGCGCGCACTCAAATCCTCGTCGGCAAACACCGAATAAGTGTAGGAGTCGTGATAGGGCTCGGGGCCACCGATCTGATTCCACGCCTCCATTGACACGCACAAGACAAGCGCCCCTTGATTGCGTGCAAAGACAAGCGCGGGGGCGCCTTTTCATCCGCACTCTGGGCCGCAAACTCAACGAAGAACTCTGCGATGCCGAGTGGGTGTCCACTTCGCCCAGTGAACACCTCTACATCAGGCGCATAGTTGGCCACGAACTCGATGAGACGGCTACACAAAGGCGCATCGAAGACCATATCGACAGAGTCCGGTCGATAAGTATGCTGAATCACCGCTAGGCGGTGGGTTAGGCGCGCGGCGGCAACCGCCGGCGGAACAGGGCAGACGGGATCAAATCCGCTAACAAAGGCTATTTCGGTTTTCGCCATGGCTTTCGGCCACATAGCGCGAGAGCGTCCCGGAGGCTATACCCGCCCCATGACCAGCAACGACGAAACAGCCTCCTTCGGCTTCCAGGACGTGCCCAAGGGCGAAAAGGCCGGCCGCGTGCGCGCCGTGTTCGACAGCGTGGCCACCCGCTACGATCTGATGAACGACGCCATGAGCATGGGCATGCACCGGCTCTGGAAGGACGCCGCCGCCGCCAAGCTCAACCCGCAGCCGGGCGAACTCATCCTCGATATCGCCGGCGGCACCGGCGACATCGCCCGCCGCCTCAAAAAGCTGGGCGACAATGCCGCTAGGCGCAGGGGGCTCGAGCCGCCGGAAATCCATGTGATCGACATCAACACCGAAATGCTGGAAGCGGGCCGCGCCAAGGGCGAGGGCGGGCTTTCCTGGCATGAGGGCGATGCGGAAAACCTGCCCGTCGATGATGGCGCCGCCGACGCCTACATCATCTCCTTCGGCATCAGAAACTGCACCAATATCCCCGGCGTGCTGGCCGAGGCCAAGCGCGTGCTGAAACCCGGCGGGCGCTTCTATTGCCTGGAGTTTTCCCGGCTCGCCATCGGGGGCCTTGAGCCGGCTTATGATTTCTATTCCTTTAACGCCGTGCCCAAGATGGGGAAATGGCTGGCGAAAGACGAAGATTCCTATCGATATCTGGTGGAATCCATTCGCCGCTTTCCGGATCAGGAAACATTTTTGGGCATGATCCGCGATGCTGGCTTTAGCCGCGCCGCCTACCGGAACATGGCCGGCGGCGTGGTGGCGCTGCACTGGGGTTGGGTCGTTTAGTGATTGCGTTTCTCATCGTTTTGCTGGTCATCGCCGCGATCGCGGCGGGCTTCGCCACGGGCGTGTTCAGCCACATCTGGCGGCTGCTGCGCGTGGCCGCCACGCTGGCGCGCTACGACGTTTTGCTGCCGGCCGAGTATTACGAGCATTACTCAACCCCGCTGCAAGCCACGCACACGTTCTTGCACATCTTCACCAAGCGCAAACGCGGCCGCTCCGTCGGTGAGCGCTTGGCCAAGGCGTTTGAGCGGCTCGGCCCCGCTTATGTGAAGGTCGGCCAATTCCTCGCCACTCGCCCGGACATGATCGGCGTCGCCGTGGCGCAGGAATTGGGGCGCCTGAAAGATCGGCTGCCGCCCTTCCCGCAAACCGCCGCGCTCGACACCATCAATTCCGAACTCGGCGGCACCGAGGATTTGTTCTCCGGCATTTCCGAAGCCATGGCCGCGGCCTCGATCGCGCAGGTGCACCAGGGCATCATCCCGCGCCAGGGCGTTGTCGCCATCAAGGTGCTGCGCCCGCGCATCGAAAAGAAGATGGCCAAGGAGATGGCCGCGCTGCGCTTTCTGGCGCAAGCGATCGAAACCTTCTCGCCCCGTTCGCGCCGGCTCGAGCCGGTGCAATTCATCGACACCGTTTCAGCGGCGATGGGCCGCGAGATGGATCTGCGCCTCGAAGCGGGCGCCGCCGCCGAATTTAAGGAGGTGGCCGAGGCCGAGGGCCTCATGCGCGTGCCGGAAATCGATTGGTCGCGCTCGGCCAAGCGGGTGATGACGCTGGAATGGATCGACGGCGTGCCGCTCACCGATTCCAAGGCGCTCGATGAAGCCGGCGCCCGATCGCAGCGAGCTTGCCATCGCCATCACGCGCGGCTTCCTGGCGGCCGCGCTCGATCACGGCTTCTTCCACGCCGACATGCACGAGGGCAACCTCATGTACGGCAAGGACGGCAAACTCTGGATCGTCGATTTCGGCATCATGGGCCGCATCGGCCATAAGGAGCGCCGCTACCTCGCGGAAATCCTCTACGGCTTCCTGCGCCGCGATTATCGCCGCGTGGCCGAGGTGCACCAGGAAGCCGGCTACGTGCCGGAGAAATTCACCGTCGAAGAATTCGCCCAGGCGCTGCGCGCCATCGGCGAGCCGATCTTCGGCAAAACCGCCGACGGCATCTCCATGAGCCGCTTGCTGCTGCAATTGTTTGACGTCACCCACATGTTCGGCATGCACCTGCGCCCAGAACTGGTGCTGCTGCAAAAAACTATGGTGCAAGTGGAAGGCGTCGCGCGCGGGCTCGATCCCAAGCATGACATGTGGAACGCGGCGCGCCCGATCGTGGAGCGCTGGGTGCAGCGCGAGCTTGGCGCCGAAGCGGTCGCCAAGCGCGGCATTGACGAGGTGGCGCAAGGCTTCGCCGCGTTGCGCCGGCTGCCGCACACCTTGCTCGCCGTCGAAGCCGCGGCGCGCAAGGTCGGCGCCGAGGCGCCGCGCGAAGAGCGCAAATGGTATCAAATGCCGGTGTTCTGGCTTGGCCTGATCGGCGGCGCCGTGCTGGCGCTGGCGCTCACCGGCGGCGGCGTGCGCACCCTGCCGGCGCAAGCGCCAGCGGCGCAGCCCGCGCCGATCGTTGAAGAGCGCGCGCCGCCGATCCGGCGCGAACCGCGCCCTTCGCCGCCGGCGCCAGCGGAAACGCCGCAAGAAGCGCCAGAAACCGCCGCCGAGCCCTCGCCCTTCCCGCAGGTCGATCAACCTTAACGCCGCCGCGCGCGCTTTAAGCGCGGCATGGCGCATGCTATCTTCATTGCACGCGCAGCCTGGAGCTCAGCTTGGAAAAGCGCATTCTTCTCATCATTGGCGGCGGCGTCGCCGCCTATAAGAGCCTTGAGCTGATCCGCCGCCTGCGTGAGCGCGGCGCGGCCGTGCGCGTGGTGATGACGCAAGCGGCGCAGCATTTCATCACGCCGCTGGCGGCGGGCGCCATCTCGGGCGAGCGCGTGTTCACCGATCTGTTCGACACCGCACAGGAATTCGATGTCGGCCATATCCGGCTGGCGCGCGAATGCGATCTCATCATCGTTGCGCCGGCCACCGCCGATCTGATGGCCAAGGCCGCGCTGGGGCTCGCCAACGATCTCGCCTCCGCCGTGCTGCTCGCGGCCGATAAGCCGGTGCTGCTGGCGCCGGCGATGAACCCGCAGATGTGGGCCAACCCCGCCACCCAGCGCAACGCGGCTGCGCTGCGCGCGAGCGGGCTCGGCTTCATCGGCCCCAACGAAGGCGAAATGGCCGAAAGCGGTGAGCGGGGCATTGGCCGCATGGCCGAGCCCGAGCAAATCCGTGACGCAGCGTTGGCGTTGCTCAACGGCGGGCCGCTCAAAGGCAAACGCGCCATCGTCACCGCCGGCGCCACGCTTGAGGCGATCGATCCGGTGCGCTTTCTCTCCAACCGCTCCAGTGGCAAGCAAGGCTATTCCATCGCCAGCGCGCTCGCCGCCGCCGGCGCGGAAGTCACGCTCGTGACCGGCCCCACCGCGCTTGCCGCGCCGCTTGGCGTTTCCACCGTGCGCGTGGAAAGCGCGCGGGAAATGCTCGCCGCGTGCGAAGCGGCGCTGCCGGCCGACATCGCGGTGATGGTGGCCGCCGTCGCCGATTGGCGCCCCGCCGCGGTCGCCGAAGAGAAGATCAAGAAAACCGAAGCCGGCATTCCCGCGCTTTCGCTCACCGAAAACCCTGACATCCTCGCCACGCTCTCCAAGCCCGGCAAGAAGCGCCCCCAGCTCGTCATCGGCTTCGCCGCCGAAACCGAAAAGGTGGAAGCGCACGCCCGCGCCAAGATCGCGCGCAAGGGCTGCGATTGGATCCTCGCCAATGATGTCTCGGGCGACGTGATGGGCGGGGACAAAAATCAGATCCTGCTCATTACCCGCGAAAGCGCCGAAACCTGGCCGCTGATGAGCAAAGCAGCGGTCGCGCAGAAGCTCGCTCAACGCATCAGCGAAACCCTCGCCGGCAAAAGCGCCGGGCGCGGATGATGGAGCGCGAGCGGCATCCGCGCACGCTTGGGCTCTTTGCGTTTCTTTTGGTTTTTTGGCTGACGCTTTTCGTCGTCACGATTGTTCTTAGCGGCGCCTTTCGACGTCGCGCCGCGCAATGCGGCGCTTGTCGCATTGGCGCCGGCGGCGCTGCTTGGCGCTGTGTGCGCGGCGATAAGGCCGCTCCGCCGCCTCTTCGGCTCGATGCTCATGTTCGGCTAATCCGCGACGAATTCACCTCGAAACACGATCAATGCACGCATCGTCTCCCATGATCATGGCATCTATCCTTCCATGATATTGAGAGCCTTCACGCTTTGCGTAATCCTCACGCTTGCCGCCTGCGCGGGCGAACCGCGCGACCTGCCGGTTGCGTCGATTGATTGCCGCACCGGGCTTTACCGCAGCGCCGAGGGCCAAGCGATCGCGCTTACCCCGCTCACCAGCGGCGGGTACCGCTGGCGCAAGGACAATGGCGAGACAGGCGCGGTGGAGGCTGACGGCGATAGCTGGCGCACCACGCGCGGCTGGACCGGGCAAAGCGATGGCGCCGCGATCGAACTCGGCGCTTGCGAGGATGGCGCGCTGCGCCTTGGCCTGGAGGGCGCGCTTATCGCCTATGCGCGCCAGCCGCTTGAGGTCACGGACGTGACCTTCGAGCATGACGGGCTCAGCTTTGCCGGGCGCCTGATCTGGCCCGCCGGCGTCGCGCGCGCGCCGCTCGCGGTGCACATCCACGGCTCTGAGCGCTGGTCGGCCATTCGCTCGAACGCGATGCCCTACCTGCTCGCCGCGCAGGGGATCGCGTCTTTTGTGTACGACAAGCGCGGCACTGGCCGCTCTGATGGCGCGTACACGCAGGATTTCCATGTGCTCGCGGGCGATGCAATCGCCGCGCTGGCGCAAGCGCGCGCGCTGGCGGGCGATCGGATCAGCAGCGCGGGCTTCGTCGGCGCCAGCCAAGGCGGCTGGATCGGGCCGATCGCTGCGCGCCAAACAAACGTCGATTTTGTCGTCGTGCTCTTCGGTCTCGCGGAGGGCGCGCTTGCCGAGGATCGAGGCCAGGTGATGCGCGATCTCGCCGAAGCAGGCTTTGGCGCTGAAGAGCAAGCGCGCGCCACCGCGCTTTCGGACGCCGCCGGCGCTATCATGGCCAGCAATTTCCGCAGCGGCTTCGCTGAGTTTGATCGCCTGCGCGCGCTTTATCGCGGCGAGCCCTGGTATGGCGCAGTGCGCGGTGAATTCACCGGCCAGATGCTGCCCTATCCGGAATTCTTGCTGCGTCTCATCGGCCCGATGCACGATATCGGCACCTCATGGGAGTATGAGCCGATGACGGTGCTGCCCAGCCTCGACACGCCGCAATTCTGGATGATCGCCGCGGAGGATGCCGAAGCCCCGCCCGAGGAAACCATTCGCCGCCTGCACACGCTGCAAGCCAATGGCCGGCCGATCGATCTGGCGATCTATCCCAACGCCGATCATGGCATGATCCAGCTCGCGCCTACCCCCGAAGGCGCGCCGGCGCGCATCGGCCATGTGCGCGATTATTTCCTGCAAGTGGGCGCGTGGATCAACACGCGCGACCTTTCCTTCGCGCGCAATGCGGGCGCGGAGGTGCATCCCGCTGGATTGGCTGAAGCGCCGCCGCCGCCGCCTTAGCCCTTGCGCTTCTTTTTTCCGCGCGCGATCTCTGTGGCCAGCGCATCGAGTTTGTGGCTCCAGAAACCGCGGAAGCGGCCGACCCATTCATCTACGTCCTTGAAGGGCGCTGCGTCCATTTCATAGAGCCGGCGCGGCCCCTCGCTGCGCACGCGCGCAAAGCCGCTTTCGCGCAGCACCTTCAAATGCTGCGACACCGCCGGCTGGCTGATGCCGAACTCCGCCTGGATCACCGCGACGATTTCGCCCGAAGCATGCTCGCCCTCGGCCAGCAATTCGAGAATGCGCCGCCGCACCGGATCACCGAGCACGTCAAAGGCGTGCATCAGGCTTCGCCGCTATAGAATTTCCGCGTCGCCTCCGCCGCCGCGCGCGCGGGCGCATCCTCTGCGCCACTTGCGATGTCAGCTTCGCCCCAGGCGGCGCTCGACAGCGCGATGAAGCGTTTTGCGTCCGCCGAAGCGAGCCATTCGGCATCCGCTTCCGGCGGCTTTTGCGCGCTAGGATCGCGCAGATGCCAGGCAAGGCCGAACAGCCCCAGCTCCCAGCCCACGCCCGTCGCGCCCGGCCCGTATTGCGCCCAATGCGGATCAATCGGCGCAATGTGCTGCAGCTCAAGCCGCGCGCCCGCGCCCGCTGGGCTGAGCGCAACCTCCACCCAACTCAATTGCCCGGCAAATTCCCAGGTGAGCGCAAGCGTATGCGGCGGCGCGCACGCGGTGATGGCTCCATCGGCATTGCCCTTGATCTGAAACCGCCCGCCCAATTTGAAATCGCCCGTCACCGGCGCGAACCAGCGCGGCAGCCGCTCGGGATTGGTGATGGCGTCCCAGAGATCGTCAATATCTGTCTCGTAATCGCGCGCGGCGAACACGATGCGCACCTTTTTTGCCCGTCGCGCTCGGCGTCGCGCACCTCGCGCGTCACCGCGCCGATCATTTGGGCGATATCTTCGGCCATGGCGTGCTCCTGCGATCATATATGCCAATCATATAAGTCATCACTTATATGATTCCGCCTTCGGATCAACCCGCATTTTGCCGCCAAGCGCGAATCGCCTCACCCAGCGGCCATGAGCACGATCACCATCCATGTCACCCCGCTGCCGCATTTTTGAGGGGCTGGCGCTGCCCGCCTACGAAACCGCGCAGAGCGCCGGCATGGATTTGCGCGCCGCCGTGCCGGCTGATGCGCCGCTTGTGCTCGCGCCCGGCCAACGCGCGCTTGTGCCCACCGGGCTCGCCATCGCGCTGCCGGGCGATTACGAGGCGCAGATCCGGCCGCGCTCAGGCCTTGCCTTCAAGCACGGGATCACCTGCCTCAACACGCCCGGCACGGTGGACGCAGATTATCGCGGCGAAGTGAAGGTGCTGCTGATCAATCTGGGCGATGCGCCGTTCACGATCGAGCGCGGAGAGCGCATCGCGCAAATGGTGATCGCGCCCGTCACGCAAGCAGCGTGGGAAATTGTGCCCGCGCTTTCCGCCACCGCGCGCGGCGCCGGCGGCTTTGGCTCAACCGGCCGCTCCTAATCGGCCGTCAGCCGGCTCACCGCGTGAATGCCGCGCGCGGCCTGGCTGCGCAATTGCCGGCGCAGCAGCACAAACACCGCAAACACCACGCCAATGGCCATGGCCCAAGGGCTGATGATCCACGCCGCCGCCGCCAGCGCAAAGTAATAAGCGCGCACGCCGCGATTAAAGGCTGAGAACGCCGGGTGCAGCACATCGGCCGCGCCTTTCACAAACGCCGCGTGCTTTTCGACCGCTTTTGTATCGGGCGCCGCGCCCAGCACCGCGAGGCTGTAATTCAGCTGCCGGATCGACCAGATGAAATCCAGCAGCCCGCGCGAGAGCGTCACGGTGACAAGCGCGATCTTCGCCTCCATCAGCCAAAGGCTGGCGGACGCGGCGATTTCGAGCTGCTGCAGGCTTTGCTGCATCGCCTCCCCGCCAAACAGCACGCCCGCGGTCGCGGCGATCAAAAGCAGATTGGTGGAGGCGAAAAACGAAGCTGAGCTCAGCAAATGGCCAAGCAGGTTCACATCCATGATGCGGTTTTCGCGCAGCAGAAATTCCCGCAGCCACGCCTCGCGCACCGGATACATGTCCTGGTTGATACAGGAATCGCCAAACAGCCCCATCAGCCGCAGCCGCAACGGCTCATACCCCACCCAGCAGATGAGGAATACGGCAAGCCCGATCATGTCCGAAATATGCATGGCGCAAACCTAAGCCGCGCCGCGCGCTCCGCAAAGCCGGCGTTTTGGCAAGGCGGGCCTTGTTTTTGTGGCGCGCTAATTCCAGAGGCCGATGAAGCTGCGCCGGCGCTGCGTGCGCGGCGCGGGTTCTGGCTCAACGTCATTGGCCGCGCGCGCCAGCGCTTCGCGATCTTCCGCCGCCAGATGCACCTCGCGCTGGCCCGCGCGCGCGGTTTCGATCGCGCGGCGGAACGCCACCGGATCGGCCATCGCCGGAAAGCGGATCACCGCTTCGCCCGTGCCGGTGACAACCACATGCCCATAATTCCAAAGCCGCGCCCAAAAGCTCTGGTCCAGCGCCACGCCCTCGATCGAGCCCACAGCCAATTCCTGCGTGCGCCGGTTCAGCCAGCCGCGCTTGAGGATCACGCGCTTGTTCGTCACCGCGAAATCTGTGGTGTTCATGATGACGGCCGCGCGCAGGAAAATGAAAATCCCGACGATGGCGATGCCCAGCACGACCAGCGCCGTCCACGCGCCAAACCAGAACAGCCCCGGCCAGCGGCCGCGCTGCAAAAATCTCTTCGCCCGGAGCGAGGCTTTCATCAATGTACCGCATGAGACGCCAACGCGCTCGCGCCAGCGCCTGTTCCCTGCTAGGCCAGCGCCCATGAACGCAGACGAACGCGAGCGCTATGCGCGCCATATCATGCTCAAGGAAATCGGCGGCCCCGGCCAGCAGGCGCTTGGCCGCGCGCGGGTTGCGATCATGGGCGCGGGCGGGCTCGGCGCGCCTGTCGCGCTTTATCTCGCCGCCGCGGGCGTGGGCCGCTTGCTTTTGATTGACGACGATACGGTCGCGCTCTCGAACTTGCAGCGGCAGGTGATCTTCACCACCGCCGATGTCGGCGCGCAAAAAACCGAAGCCGCCGCCGCAGCGCTCGCCGCGCTCAACCCGCATGTTGAAATCGAAACCCGCAACATGCGGCTGAAGCCGGAAAACGCGCGCGCCTTGCTTGAAGGCGTGGATGTCGTGCTCGACGGCACGGATGATTTCTCCACGCGCTTTGCGGTGAACGCAGCCGCGCGCGCGCTTGGAATTCCGCTTGTCTCCGGCGCGGTGGGCCGCTGGAACGGGCAAGTCAGCGTGTTCGCCGCGCCCGGCCCCTGCTATCGCTGTTTTGTGCCTGAAACACCGCCCGATGCGGAAACCTGCGCGGCTGTCGGGATCGTCGGCGCGCTCACCGGCGTGATCGGCGCGATGATGGCGCTGGAAGCGATCAAGCTGATCGCCGAAGCCGGCGCGCCCCTTAGCGGGCGCATCCTTTTGTTTGACGGCCTGCAAGGAGAAGCCCGCACCGTGAGTTTAAAACGCGATCCTGCCTGTCCGGTGTGCGGCCATGAGTGAGAACTGGCGCGACGCGCTGATCGCCGCGGCCATGCGCGATTACGAAACCCGCACGCGCCTGGCGCAAAGCGGGGCGCTGTTTGACGGCTACAATCCCGAGATGGAAGCCGTGCACCTGGAAAACGCCGCCCTGCTTGAGCGCGTGTTTGACGCAATCGGCTGGCCGGGGCGCGGGCTGCTGGGCGATGAGGGCGCCTCCGCCGCCTTCTTCATCCTGCAGCACGCCATCTCCCGCCCCGATCTGCAGCGGCGCGGGCTCGCGATGATGCTCGACGCCATCCCAGCCGGCGAAGCCAACGTACTTGATGCGGCCTATCTCACCGATCGCATCGCGGTGATGGAAGGGCGCGCGCAAACCTTCGGCACCCAATTTGATTGGGACGGCCAGGGCCTTCTCTCCCCCGCCGCGATCGCCGAGCCCGAAACCGTGGACACGCGCCGCGCCAGCGTCGGCCTGCCGCCGCTGGCGGAGGTGATCGCCAACATGCGCGCCCGCGCCGCCGCCGAAGGCGAAACCGCCCCCGCCGATCTTGCCGAGCGCCGCGCCGCGTCCGAGGCCTGGGCCAAGCGCGTGGGCTGGCGCGCTTGATTGCGCGCGCCGCAGCGGCCAAGCTGCGCCGCTGCTGAGGGGGAGATCATCATGGGCAAGTGGCTGGGCGGGCTTTTGGCCTTCGTGGGGCTGATCGCGCTGATCGTGATCGGCGGCTATTTCCTGCTCAAGCGGCCTGACATCCCGTACGAAACCCTCGCCGCCGAATATGAGAGCGCCGCTTCCCGCTATGTCGATCTGCCCGGCAATGTGCGCATGCATTATCGCGTCGAAGGCTCAAGCGATGCGCGCGCGCCGACGCTGCTGCTGGTGCACGGCTTCTCCGCCTCGCTGCACACCTGGGAGCCATGGGTGGCGCGCCTTGGCGATACCTACCGCATCATCTCGCTCGATCTGCCCGGCCACGGCCTCACCCGCGCGCCCGCCGGCTATCAAGCCAACATCAACGCCTATCGCGACATCGTCGATCAATTCGTGCGCGCCCAGCGGCTCGATCGCTTCGTGCTCGCGGGCTCGTCCATGGGCGGGAACGTGGCGTGGGAATATGCGCTCGCCTATCCAAACCGCATCGATGGGCTGATCCTCGTCGGCGCATCGGGCTGGGAGGATACGCGCTTCGCCGATCAGGAGCCGCCGGTGTTTCGGCTGCTCCGCTCCCCGCTTGGGCCGCTGGTGATGCAGCTGGAAAGCACGCCGATGATCCGCCAGGGCCTGGAGGCCAGCTTTTACGACCCCGCCTTCGTGACCGACGCGATGGTGACGCGCTATGCGCGCCTTGCGCGCGCCCCCGGCCACCGCGAAATCCTGCTGCAAATGACGACGGGGCGGCGCGCCTACGCCAGCCCCGAGCGGCTGATCGCGCTGGCTTCGCTGCCGGTGCTGATCCTGCACGGCGATACAGATCGCCTCGTCCCGCCCGAGCACGGCCAGCAATTTGCTGACGCGATCTCGGGTTCGACTTTGGTGATGTACGAAAATGTCGGCCACATTCCGCAGGAGGAGATCGCGGATCGCTCCGCGGCGGACGTGCGCGCATTTGTCGACACCGCGCGCCTGCGTGCGAATCTCGCGGCCGCTGAGTAATGTCGTCATTCCTTCGCTAAAGCGCGCTAAGGGCCCGGCATGCAGCTGACACGCCGTTCACTCGCCGCCGCCGCGCTGTTCGCGGCCCCGTCCAACGCCTTCGCGCAATCACTGGCGCAAGGCGCTTTCACGCACGGCGTCGCCTCCGGCGATCCGCTGCCTGATCGCGTCATTCTATGGACGCGCTTTGTCTCCCCCGGCGATGGCCGCATCGCCTGGGAGGTGGCCGAGGATGAAGCCTTCGCGCGCATTGTTTCGCGCGGAGAAGCCAACGCGCGTTTCTCCAACGATTATTGCGTGAAAGTGGATGCGGGCGGGCTCGCGCCTGGGCGCCCTATTTCTACCGCTTCCGCTCCGCCAGCGGCGCATCCGAAACCGGCCGCACCCTCACCGCCCCGCGCGAAGGCGCGGAGCGGCTCAGCATCGCGGTGTTTTCCTGCGCCAATTATGGCTGGGGCTATTTCCACGCCTACGGCCACGCCGCCGCGCGCGAGGATATCGATCTGATCATCCACACCGGCGATTACATCTATGAGCTGCCGCGCAACGTCTATCCGAGCGCCAGCGAAACCGCGCCGGGCCGCATCATCGATCCCGTCACTGAAACGGTGACGCTGCACGATTATTACCAGCGCTACGCCGTCTATCACACCGATCCGCGCCTGCTGGCGCTGCGCCGGCTCAAACCGATGAGCACGGTGTGGGATGATCACGAACTGGCCAACAACACCTGGCGCGAGGGCGCGCAAAACCACCAGCCCGCCACCGAAGGCGATTTCCACCTGCGCATGGCCGCCGCCGCCAAAGCCTATTTCGATTGGATGCCGATCCGCCGGCCCGATCCGCAAAGCCTGCGCATCTATCGCAGCCTCGACTGGGGCGATCTCGCGCGCATTGTTCTGATCGACACGCGCCTCATCGGGCGCGACCGCGAGCTTGATCTGCGCCCCATCATCCGCGACATCGCCCAAGGCGGCGATGATGCGCGCGCCGCCGCCGCCGCGTTCCGCGCACAATCACTGGATGATCCAAACCGCTCCATGCTCGGGCCTGCGCAGGAAGCCTGGTTCGCAGGCGAACTTGCCGGCTCCAAGCAGCGCGGCCAGCCTTGGCAGATCGTGGCGCAGCAGCTTGTCGTCGCCGATCAGCGCGCGGAAAACATCACCCGCTTTCTGCCGCCCGAAACCGGCGCCGGCGGGCGCGCCTGGTTTGACAATGGCGAGCGGCTCACCGCGCTTGGCCTGCCGTGGAACCCCGACGCCTGGGCCGGCTACCCGCCCGCGCGCACGCGCTTTCTGCAAGCTTGCGCGGAAAACGCCAACAACGCCGTCATCCTCGGCGGCGATACGCACAATTGCTGGCTCAACAATCTGGCCGCGCCGGGCGCGAACCGGCTTGCGGCGATTGAGTTCGCCGGCGGCTCCGTCGGCTCGCCCGGCATGGAGCGCTCCTTGCGCAACGCGGCGGCTGGCGAACGCGAAGCGGCGATGCAAGCGGCCAACCCGCAGCTCGCCTTCTGCGATGTGACAAATCGCGGCTATGGCGTGCTCAGTTTCACCCGCGCCGCCTGCGAAGCCGAATGGCTCGCCTTTCCCGACATCACAGCCCCGCACGCGCCGGCCCCGCACATCACCCGCATCGCCAGCGCCCCAAGCGCAAATGCCGGCCCCGGCGGCTGGACGCTCTAGCTTGGACCGCCGCGTCTCGCCGGCACGCCGGCTGAACTGAACAGACGGCGCAAGCTGAAACACCGCATGCCGGCGGTCCAAGTAAACGCCTCTTGATTCACGCGGCGAGCTTCTTCAGCTTTCACGCATGAGCAATTGGCTGCATGGGGCGGTGATCTACCAGATCTACCCCCGCTCTTTCCGGGATTCCAACGGCGATGGTGTCGGAGATTTGCTCGGCATCGTTGAAAAACTCGATTATGTCGCCTCGCTCGGGGTGGATGCGATCTGGATCTCGCCGTTCTACCGCTCCCCCATGAAGGATTACGGCTACGACATCGCAGATTACAGCGATGTCGATCCGATGTTCGGCGCGTTGGGCGATTTTGATCTTGTGGTGCAGCGCGCGCACGCGCTTGGCCTCAAAGTGATCCTTGACCTTGTGTTCTCACATTCCTCCGATCAGCACGCTTGGTTTCAGGAAAGCCGTTTCAGCCGCGATAACGCCAAGGCTGATTGGTACGTGTGGGCCGATGCAAAGCCTGACGGCGCGCCGCCAAACAATTGGCAGGCCATGTTCGGCGGCCCCTCCTGGACCTGGGATTCACGACGGCGGCAATATTACCTGCACAATTTTCTGCCCGAACAGCCCGATCTCAATCTCCGCGACCCGCAGGTGCAGGACGCGCTGTTGGACGTGGTGCGCTTTTGGCTGGCGCGCGGCGTCGATGGGTTTCGCCTCGATGTCGTGAACTTTTACACCCATGACGCCCAGCTGCGCGATAATCCGCCGCTCAATCTGGCGCGAACGCCGGCGCGCCCGCACCAGATGCAGCGCCATCTCTACGATCGCACCCAGCCTGAAACCTTCGCCTTTCTCGCACGCCTGCGCGCGCTGCTGGATCAGCACGGCGCGATCGCCATCGGCGAGATCGAGGATGAAGAGCCGCAAAAAGTGCAGATGGATTACACCGCCGGCGCCGATCGGCTGCATTCTGCCTATTCGTTCTTCCTGTTGCGCGCCGCTGAGGCGACGCCCGCGCTGTTCGCCCAAGCCATGGATGGCTGGAACGACGCTGCGGGCTGGCCGGCCTGGAGCCTTTCCAACCACGATGTCGTACGCGTCGCCACGCGTTGGGCCGGGGACGATCCGGGGCGCACGCAGCTGATGCTGGCGATCCTGCTGGCGATGCGCGGAACCGCGTTCATCTACCAGGGCGATGAATTGGGCCTGCCGCACGCCTTTGTGTCGTATGAGCGCCTGCGCGATCCCGAAGCGATCGCGTTCTGGCCCAATGGCATTGGCCGCGACGGCGCGCGCACGCCCATGCCATGGACCATCACCAAGCCCATGGTGGGGTTCACCGTGGGCGATGACGCCTGGCTCCCGGTCGATCCGCGTCACCGCGCCATGGCGGCCGATGTGCAGGACGCCGCGCCCGACTCGGTGCTGGCGGCGACGCGCAAACTGGTGCTCGCCCGGCGCAACAGCATAGCGCTGCGCGAGGGCCGTTATGAGCCGCTCGACGCCCCCGCCGGGGTGCTCGCCTTCGCGCGGGTGAGCCCCGCGCAGCGCGTAATTTGCCTATTCAACCTGATGCCGACGCCGCAGGCCATACCGCTGCCGGCGCCGCCGCAATCGCTGCTGATCAGCATCGGTGAGGCGAAAATCGAGGGGGCAAGCGCCCATCTGGGCGGCAATTCCGGGCTTTTGGTCGAAATCTAGCGCCCCGAACGCTATACAATAACATCACCCCGGCCTAGCTTGGCCGGATGACGGCGTTGGCACATCGCGCATCAGGCATCCGGGGCGGTTTCGCCCTGGCGCTGGCGATGCTCGCCATCGTTTTCCAGACGCTGGTGCTGGCGCCGCACGTCCACGCCGCGGCCCCGGCCGAAGAAGCCGGCTATCATCTGCCGCACACCGATGAAGCGCCCGATGCGCTGGCGGCCTGCGCGCTCTGCCGGCACGCCGCATCAGCGCGCGCCCTCATCACCCCGCCCGAGCTCGCGCTTCCCGCGCCGCCCGCGCCCTTGCCGCATGCACACGCGCTGTTCGCCGATACATCCATCACCCGCGCGCCGAGTCTCGCTTGGCGCAGCCGCGCGCCGCCGCCCCTTCTCCGCTGACGCCCAACGCGCGCGTTCACACGCACGCACCTATCAGCCCAGCCCGCGCCGCATGCGCGGGCGGAGAAGACCATCCATGCATCGCTATATATTGTCCGCCAGCATCGCCGCGCTTTTGGCCGGCGCGCCGGCCTACGCCGAACAGCCGCACCAGGAAGAAGAAATCGTCGTCACCGCCCCGCTTGAGGGCGCGCTGATCGAAAGCCTGCAAGGCGTCACCATCATTCGCCGCGACGCGCTCGCCGCCAGCCTCAATGGCGGGCTTGGCGATACGCTCGCATCCCAGCCTGGCGTCGCCTCCACCTCGTTCGGCGCGGGCGCCAGCCGGCCGATCATCCGGGGCCTCGGCGAAGATCGCGTGCGCGTGCTGCAAAACGGCATCGGCGCGATCGACGCCTCCACCGCCAGCCCCGACCATGCCGTCACCTCCGATGGGCTCGACGCTGACCGCATCGAGGTGCTGCGCGGCGCGGCCGCGCTCGCCTATGGCGGCAACGCTGTCGGCGGGGTGGTGAACGTGATCGATCAATCTATCCCCACGCGCGCCATTGAAGGCTTTGAGGGCGAATTCCTCGGCGCCTATTCCAGCGTCGATGAAGGCCGCCAGGGCGCGCTGCGGCTTGGCCTCGGCGCCGGCCCGTTCGCCCTGCGGCTGAGCGCGGCGCAACGCGAAACCGACGCTTACGAAATCCCCGGCTTCGCCGAACGCGAGGACCATGGCCGCGACCACGGCCATGACCACGATCATGATGACGATCACGACGAGGCGCATGAGGAGCCGGCGTTCGGCGTCGCGCCCAATACTTGGACGCAATATGAAGCCTACGCCCTCGGCGGCTCTTATGTGGGCGATTGGGGCTTTGTCGGCGTCGCGGTGCGCCGCACCGAAGGCGAATACGGCCTGCTCGGCCACGATCACGCGCACGAGCATGAGCACGATGAGGATGAACACGAGGAAGAAGAGCACGCGCACGAAGAAGGCCCCAACCTCTCGCGCCTGGCCTATGAGCAAACCCGTTATGAATTGCGCGGCGATATCCGGCTTGGCCTTGGCGCGTTCGATCGGCTCGATTTCGCGCTCCAGCACGCCGATTATGAACACACCGAGTACGAGGCTGATGGCGCGCCCGGCACGCGCTTTTTCAGCGATGGCTGGGAGGGGCGGCTTGAAACACATCATGGCGGGGAGCGGCTGCAAGGCGCGATCGGCCTGCAATTCTCCGACGTGAACTTCGCCGCCGAGGGCGAAGAGGCTTTCATTTCGCCTACCACCACACGCGATTTCGGCGTGTTTGTCATCGAGCGCTACGATCTCGGCGGCTGGGGCCTTGAAGGCGGCCTGCGGCTAGAACAGCGCGAGCTGGATAATGCCGCGTTCGGCGGCCGGGATTTTGAAACGCTCAGCGCCTCGGCGGGGGTGTTCGTGCGGCCGATGCAGAACCTCTTCATCGCCGCCACCATCGCCAATACCGAGCGCGCGCCCACGGCGTTTGAGCTCTTCGCCAACGGCGCGCATGTGGCCACCGATAATTACGAACTGGGCGATCCCGATCTCGATACCGAGACCGCGCTTTCGATCGAGCTCTCGGCGCGCTACGCCACGCCGCGCTTTGCGCTGGAGGCCAATATGTTCGGCATCGACTATGCCGGCTATATCGCGCTCGTCGATCGCGGCGATTATTTCTGGTCCGACCATGACGACAGCGGCTTTGTCGATGACGATCAAGACGCGCCAGAAGGCGCCGAGGTGCTGCCGGTGTTCCATTTCATTCAACGGGACGCCAGCTTCGTCGGCGGGGAGATTTCCGGGCGCGCGCTTTTGTTTGACGTGGGCGCGTTCGCGGTGACGGGCGTGGCCAGCTACGACATGGTGCGCGCCGATTTCGTTGGCGGGGAATCGCTGCCGCGCATTCCCGCCGACACGCTGACGCTGCGGCTCGAAGCGGAGAGCCCCCATTGGGGCGGCTATGTTGAACACGCCGAAACCTCGGCCCAACGCCGCACCGCCTCATTCGAATCCGATACCGATGGCTATAGCCTCATCAATGCCGGCCTTGCCTATCGCCCCTATGGCGATAGCCGCATCACGCTGCGCCTTGATGGCCGCAATCTGAGCGACGCCGAAGCCCGCGCGCATGCCTCATTCCTGAAAAATGAGCTGCCGCTTCCGGGGCGGAACCTGCGCTTCACACTGATTGCGCGCTTCTAATTCGCGTAATTCGCGCACCGCGCGAATTTGTGATGAATCCAACACGCCGCGCCACTGCTTTAAAGTTTGCGACGCGGCGTGCTGGTCATCATGAAAATGTTACGCTTAGCTCCCCTTCGCACTTGCGAAGGGACAAAAACATGGCCGGAAAATCTCGTTCGCGCGCACTGCGCAACGCGCTCCTGGGCGCGCTTCTCACCAGCGTCGCCCTGGGCGGCATCAGCACTGCGTTCGCGCAAGCGGCCGACGATGAGATCATCGTCACCGGCACGCGCGCGGCCAATCGCTCCGCCCTCTCCACGCCCGCGCCGGTCGATGTGATCAGCGCCGATACGCTGAATCAAGGCGGCGTGTCCGAACTCAATCAAGCGCTCTCGGTGGCGCTGCCCTCGTACACTTTCCCGCGCCCCGGCCTCGCCGACGGCACCGACACCATCCGCCCCGCCTCGCTGCGCGGCCTCGCCCCCGATCAAACCCTGGTGCTGGTCAATTCCAAGCGCCGCCACGCCGCTTCGCTGGTCAACGTCAACGGCACGATCGGGCGCGGCTCATCGGCGGTTGATCTCAACACCATTCCCTCCGCCGCCGTCGGCAGCGTGCAGGTGCTGCGCGACGGCGCCTCCGCCCAATACGGCTCTGACGCCATCGCCGGCGTCGTCAACGTGCTGTTGCGCGAAGCCGCTTCGGGCGGCGGCGTCACCGCCACCTACGGCCAGCGCATCACCACCGTCAGCGCGCCGGTCGGCGCGCCGCCCGCCGGCGCGAATTGGAGCGTCGCCGATCAAGCCTCGCGCGATGTCGAGGATGGCGAAACGCTGACGCTCGGCGGTTGGGTCGGCCTGCCGCTTGGCGCGGACGGCTATCTCACGCTCTCGTTTGAGTATCTCGATCAGGCCAAAACCGTGCGCACCGCGCCCGATTGGCGCCAGCAATATCCGCTCGTCGGCGGCGCGTTCGATCCGCGCGAAGCCTCGATCGATCGCCTCAACGCCTGGTACGGCGAGCCGGAGATCGAGCAATACACCCTCTTCGCCAATGCCGGTTACAGCCTCTCCAGCGGCGTCGAGCTTTATGGCTGGGGCGGCTATCAATTCCGCGACTCGATCACCGGCGGCTTCTTCCGCCGCGCCCTCGATGATCGCAACACGATCGAGATTTACCCCGACGGCTTCCTGCCGCTGATCAATCCCGAGGTGACAGATTACTCGCTCGGCGGCGGCGCGCGCTGGGGCCTCGCCGGCTGGGATATGGACGCATCGCTCGTCTACGGCTTCAACGAGATGGAATTCACCATCCGCGACACGCTGAACCGCAGCCAAGGCCCGGCCAGCAAAACCGTGTTCGACGCCGGCGGCTTCAACGCCAGCCAATTGGTCGCCAACCTCACCGGCTCACGCGGCTTTGACGCAGGCGTCGCTTCACCGCTCAACATCGCCATCGGCATCGAAGCGCGCCGCGAAACCTATGAGATCTTCGCGGGCGAGCCTGATTCCTACGTCAATGGCGGCGTGCTGCTGAACGGCGCGCCCACAGCCTCTGGCGCGCAAGTGTTCCCCGGCTTCCGCCCGGCCAACGAAGTCGATGAGGACCGCACCTCGATCGGGCGCCTTCTTGGACGCCGAGGTGAACCTCACCGAAGCGTTGCTGGTTTCGGCCGCCGTGCGCTTTGAGCATTATTCCGATTTCGGCGAAACCTTCTCGGGCAAGCTCTCGGCGCGCTACGATTTCAGCGATAGCTTCGCGCTGCGCGGCTCGGTGCAGAACGGCTTCCGCGCGCCGTCGCTGCAACAGCAATTCTACACCGCCACCTCCACCAATTTCATCAACGGCGTGCCGTTCGACATCACCACCTTCCCGGCCTCCGATCCGGTGGCGGTGGCGCTCGGCGCGCGCCCGCTTGAGGCCGAGGAATCGGTGAACTTCGCGTTCGGCGGCGTGTTCCGCCTCGCCGGCTTCAGCCTGACGGTGGACGCCTACAAGATCGATGTCGATAACCGCATCGTGCTCTCGGAAAACCTCACCTCCACGGCGGTGCGCGATTATCTGACGAGCCAGGGCTTTATCGGCGTCGGCGGCGGCCGCTTCTTCATCAATGGCGTCGATACCGAAACCCGCGGCGTGGATATCGTCGCCAATTACACGCTGCAAACCGATCAGATCGGCGCGTTCAACTTCACTCTCGGCGCGAACTTCAACGAGACCGAGGTGACGCGCGTGCCCACCACCTCCGAGCTGGCGGCGCTCAACCCCGCGCCGGTGCTGTTCGATCGTCAACGTGCTGACGTTCGAGCAAGGCACGCCTTCCGATAAGTACGCGGTCAGCGTCGATTGGAGCTTTGGCCGCTTTGGGGCCACCGCGCGCGCCACCCGCTACGGCGAGGTGCTCTCGCCCGGCACCACCGCAGCCAATGACATCGTGCTTGAGCCGCGCACGCTGATCGATCTCGAAGGCCGTATCGACATCACCGAGCGCGTGGCTTTCGCCCTCGGCGCCGATAACGTGACCGACGAATACCCCACCGCCAACACCCCGGCGCTGAACTCGACGAGCAACACGCCTTACTCGAACTACAGCCCGTTTGGCCGCTCGGGCCGCTTCGTCTATGCGCGCTTGAGCTATAGCTGGTAGGGCCGCGCACGCGCGGAAAAAAAACGTCATAAAACCTTCAAAGCCCGGGCCACGGCCCGGGCTTTTCGTTTCAGCGGCGGGCCTTCTCAGCACACGCCGAAGGTGCAATGCTGGTAACATGTTGGCGCCAAATCATTCCGACGCTGCGGCCGCGCTGGTGGAAGCGGCCAATAATGGCGAGTGGATCGCCGCGCTCGATCTTATCGAGCAAGCGTTCGGCGTGCGCGGCTGCATCCTCATGGGCTATGACGGCCTCTCGCGCGATCCCGCCGCCGTGGTGGCCAGCAGCTTCGGCATGCGGCGTGATCGGCAAGAGCAATATATGGCCGATTTCGCCGCGATCGATTTCCGCAATCGATTTATCGAGCGCCAGCCCTCCGGCAAAATCATCCACGATTATCAAATCGCCCCGGTCAAGGAATTGGAGCGCACGGCGGTTTACGCCGAGTTTTTGCAGCCGCTCGATCTTGGCCGATTTGTCGGCGTGAACCTTGGCGTCAGCGCCGGCGGGGATAAGTCCCACACTTTTTTCGCGCTCGCCAAAGCCAACGATTCTGAACCGCCAACAGAGCAAGAATGCGCGCAAGTGCTGGCTATGGCCAAGCTGGCGCGCGCCGCGGTGCGCACCTCCAGCGCCGTCAGCGCGCTGCGCGCGCGCGCCGAAAGCATCAGCGCCGCAGTGGATCGCCTCGATGTCGGCATTGCGCTGGTCACGGCCGCGCGCCGCATCGTGGAGTGCAACGATCACGCGCGCAATTTGCTGGATCAGCATCCATCCGTGGCCGCGCAAAGCGGCCTGTTGCGCTTCACCGACCCGGAGGCCGACGCGCAATTTGCGCGCCTGCTGCAAGCGGATCCGGCCTTGACGCCCGGCCGCACCTGGATCGCGCGCGGGCCCGATGAGGCCACGCTGGTTGTGATCGCCAACAATATCAGCGCCGCCAGCTTAAGCGTTGACCAGCCGGTTCTGACGCTGCTGCTCGTGGAAACGCGCCGCCAAGCGCGCAGGGGCGCTGCTGCCTGGAAGCAGATCTTCAAGCTCAGCCCCTCCGAGTGCGAGGTGGCGCAGTGCATTCTGAACGGCCTGTCCCGCCGCGAAATCGCGCTGGCGCGGCAAGTCAGCGAAGGCACTGTGCACACGCAGATGCGCTCCATCTACGCCAAGCTCTCAGTATCGAAGCTGAACGACGCCGTCCTGCTGCTCGGCGCCACCGTCGGCGCATAGCCCCGCCCTCCGCTCTTCGCGGCGCAGCCGCGAGACGGAGGGGCGGGCGCAGATGCGTGGATATTCGCGCCTCTATCCACCTCCCCACGCTTCCCGGACGCAGCCCCGGCGCACGCCGGGGTGCGATCCGGGACCCAGCAAAACACCCGCAAATGCCAGCGTTTCACGGCCCTGGATCCCCGCGCGCGGCCCCGCTTTCGCGGGGCGCTTGGCGGGGAAGCGTGAGATCTCTATCCGACCCATTTCCCGCCATGCCTAAACTCATCCCGTTCAGATCACGGGAGGCGGTTGTGCACACCAGACCAATCACGATCGGAACGCGGTTTGAGCGTGATGCGGAAGACTCTGGCGACAGAGAACGCCGCGGCCCCGGTGAGAAACAGGGAAGCCGGGATTCCTTGCAGAGCATGGTGATCTGCAAAGCACGCGAGCCGGGAACGACTGCAAGGCGCTAAGCGCGCCTGGATACCCAGCGTCGCAGCACGGTGCGCGGTTGAGCGCAGAGGGAGGAGACCTCGCCGGTTCGCTGTCTTATCAACGTATGGCCACCCAGGGCGACACTGAACGCTGCACGCAGGCGCCGGTTGAAAAACATTCCGCGCGGGGCGCGCTCTAAGCGCAAACCCAAACTAAATTCTCACGCGTAGCTTAAAGCGCGCCCCGCTCTCCCAACTGTCTCCGCAAGCGCCGCGCGCTGTGCGGATAAAGACGCACGATAGCGGAGCGCCGGCTTCCAGCCGGCATCACGACACGCAACCGCTTCAGAACACCCTCCACCCATTCCCGGGGCGATGCGCAGCATCGAGCCCGGGACCCATCACCACAAACGCTTGCGGTGATGGCTCCCGGACTGCGCTGCGCGCATCCGGGAATGGGTGGTGTTTAACTTGAAAGATTGAGGGCGCCGCATGCCGGCTGGAAGCCGGCGCTCCGCTACGGCGCTCACTTGGACCGCCGGCGTCCTCGCCGGCTGCGCTCTATCCATTTGCGCAAGTGCTTGAAGCAAATAGCCATACCGGCGAAGGCGCCGGCGGCCCAGGCGCGGCCCTCCAAGCCGGCGCGCGTGCGCTACAGCATCGCCGGGATCACGCGGTCCGGCGGCTTATGGCCATCGGCGAAGGTCTTGATATTGACGATCACCTTCTCGCCCATCTCGATCCGGCCCTCCAGCGTGGCCGAGCCCATGCGGCAGCAGCACCACATTCTTCAGCCGCTTGAGCTTGGGATTAATCGCCGGCTCATGCTCGAACACGTCGAGCCCCGCGCCGGCGAGTTCGCCCTTCTCCAGCATCCGCCCCAACGCGCCTTCATCGATCACCTCGCCGCGCGCGGTGTTGACGATGTAGGCGTGCGGCTTGAGCAGCGCGAGCCGGCGCGCATTGAGCAGATGATAGGTCGCCGGCGTGTGCGGGCAATTCACCGACACGATATCCATGCGCGAGAGCATTTGATCGAGGCTGTCCCAATAGGTCGCCTCCAGCTCCTGCTCGATATGCGCGGCCGCCTTGCGGCGATTGTGATAATGGATCTGCAGGCCGAAGGCCTTGGCCCGCCGCGCCACCGCCTGGCCGATCCGGCCCATGCCGATAATGCCGAGCCGCTTGCCGCCCACGCGCCGGCCGAGCATCCAAGTCGGGCTCCAGCCGAGGAAATCATCGCCCTCAACGATGTTCACGCCCTCCACGATCCGGCGCGGCACGGCCAGGATCAGCGCCATCGTCATGTCCGCCGTATCCTCGGTGAGCACGCCGGGCGTGTTGGTGACGGTGATGCCGCGCGCCACCGCCGTCTGCACATCGATATTATCCACGCCCGCGCCGAACTGGGCGATCAGCCGCAGCTGCTCGCCCGCGCGCGACAGCACCCGGCCATCGACGCGATCGGTCACCGTCGGCACCAGCACGTCCGCGCGCGCCACGGCGGCGGCGAGATCCTCCGCCGAGAACGGCTTATCCTCATGGTTGAGTTCAGCGTCGAACAATTCGCGCAGGCGCGTCTCCACCGGATCGGGCAGGCGGCGCGTGACGACGACTTTGAGCTTCTTGATCGCGGACATGCCCTTCCCTTATCCCACGCCGGGCCTGGCTCCAAGGCGCTACCGGGGCGTTGCGCGCGCTTAGCGCCGCGTCATGTTGGGTTAACCCAGCTCCTTAAAGCCGCTTTCACGCGCGCCGCGCACAATGCCGGGCTCAAGGGCCCCGACGAGGCCGATTGGGATGATGTCATGCGGTTTGCCTTCGCCCTTATCGCTGCGGCGCTGATTTTCGCGCCGACCGCCACTTCCCTTGCGTCCGCCGAGCCTTCCGCCGGGGCCGAGCGCTTCATGGCGCTGCGCGGGCCCAACGCCAATGGCCGCAGCGGGCCGGGGCTCGAGCATGGAATCGCCTGGATCTACGCGCGCCAGGGCCTGCCGCTTGAGGTGCTGGCCCAAAACGGCCCCTGGAAACAGGTGCGCGATCCCGACGGCGCGCAAGTGTGGATGCATGACAGCCATCTCGAAGCGCGCGCCACCGCCTATGTGCTGAGCGAAACCGCGCTGCGCCGCGAAGCCCGCGCCAATGCCGGCGCGCGCGCCGTGCTTGAGCCGGGCGTCATCGGCGCCGTGACCGGCTGCACCGAAGGCTGGACCCGCATCGCCGTGGGCGGGCGCGTCGGCTGGGTCGAAACCTCCGCCCTTTGGGGGGCGGACGCCTGCGCCCCCGCGCTGATCGCCGCGCGCTAAAGCGTCGGGACTTAAATGCGACCCAAACGATGGATCAACCACCCGCGTCGCATTTAAGTCCTCAAAGACGCTTTAGATTCAAATGTTTCTAAAGCAACTTATGGACTTTAAATTCGCTCGGAGCCCGCCATCGAACTGAGGCGAATTTAAAGTCCGTTGCTTTAACGCTCTCAAACGGTATCGGAAGCCGGCGGCGCTTGCCCCGGCCCCGCCCCGCCTGTAAGCGGGGCGGATCAAATTCCCTTAACGATGAGCAGATTTATGGCCAGCGAGCGGCCCTCGAGCCTTTCCTACGAAGACCTGATCGCCTCTGGCGAAGGCGCGATGTTCGGCGCCGGCAATGCGCAATTGCCCTTGCCGCCGATGCTGATGTTCGATCGCATCCCCGCGATCTCGAAAGATGGCGGCAGCCACGGCAAAGGCCACGTGCTGGCCGAATACGACATCAATCCAGAGCGCTGGTTTTTCGAGTGCCACTTCCGCGGCGATCCCGTCATGCCCGGCTGCCTTGGGCTCGATGCGATGTGGCAGCTGGTGGGATTCTTCATGGCCTGGGCCGGCTCGCCCGGACGCGGGCGCGCGCTCGGCGTCGGCGAGGTGCAATTCCGCGGGCAGATCACGCCAAAGACCAAATTGGTGACCTACGAGATCGATATGAAGCGCGTGATCCAGCGCTCGCTGCACATGGGCATTGGCGATGGCGTGGTGAAAGCCGATGGCGTGCCTATCTATACGGCCAAGGATCTCAAGGTCGGCCTGTTCAACGCCGAGCAACTTGAAGCGCAAATGAAATAAGTGGAGCGAGCCCATGCGCCGCGTCGTCGTCACAGGGATGGGGATCGTCTCCTCGATCGGCAACAATCCCGAAGAAGTGCTCGCCAGCCTGCGCGAAGGCAAAAGCGGCATCGTCGCCGCGCCCGAATACGCCGAGAAGGGCATGCGCTGCCAAGTGCATGGCGCGCCGCAACTGAAGCCCGAAGAGGTCGTCGATAAGCGCAATATGCGCTTCATGGGCGAGGGCTCGGGCTGGAATTTCGTGGCGATGGAGCAGGCCATCGCCGATAGCGGCCTCTCCAAAGACGACGTCTCAAACCCGCGCACCGGCATCATCATGGGCTCGGGCGGCCCCTCCGCGCGCGCGATCGTCGCCGCCGCCGATACGGCGCGCGCGAAAAAGGCGCCAAGCGCGTTGGGCCGTTCGCCGTGCCCAAAGCCATGAGCTCCACCGCGAGCGCGACGCTGGCCACCCCGTTCGAGATCAAGGGCGTCAATTATTCCATCAGCTCCGCCTGCGCGACGAGCGCCCATTGCATCGGCGATAGCTTCGAGCACATCGCCTCGGGCAAGCAGGACGTGATGTTCGCCGGCGGCAGCGAAGAGCTGGATTGGACGCTCTCTGTGCTGTTTGACGCCATGGGCGCGATGAGCAGCAAGTATAATGAAACGCCGGCCCGCGCCTCGCGCGCGTTCGATAAAAACCGCGACGGCTTCGTCATCGCCGGCGGCGCCGGCGTTTTGGTGCTGGAAGAATATCAGCGCGCGAAAAAACGCGGCGCGAAGATTTACGCGGAAGTCGCCGGCTACGGCGCCACCAGCGACGGGCACGACATGGTGGCCCCCTCCGGCGAAGGCGCGGCGCGCTGCATGAAGCAGGCGATGCGCTATCTCGATCGCCCGGTCGATTACATCAACCCGCACGCCACCTCCACGCCCGTGGGCGATCTCAAAGAGATGGAAGCAGTGCGCGCGGTGTTCGGCGATAAAATCCCGCTGATCTCAGGCACCAAATCGCTCTCGGGCCATTCGCTCGGCGCGGCCGGCGTGCAGGAAGCGATCTATTCGCTCCTGATGCTGAACCACAATTTCGTCTGCGAAAGCGCGCATATCGAAGAGCTTGACCCAGTGTTCGAGGGCCTGCCGATCGTGCGCAAGATGCAAGAGCGCACGCTCAATTGCGTGCTCTCAATTCGTTCGGCTTTGGCGGCACCAACGCCACGCTCGCCTTCACGCGGCTGGCGGCTTAACATTATAGCGCGGGCGTCCTCGCCCGCGTTGGCGCGGCGCCCTACGCGGGCGAGGACGCCCGCGCTCCATAGGCGCACCCGATTCATTCATGGTGCTTTAAGCACCATTGTTCTCGGTTTCCTCCACCCATCCCCGGATTGCGCGAGAGCGCAAGTCCGGGGATGGGTGTGGGGGCGACGTTTCAATCTAAAACGATCATGCTTTAGCGCGTGGCGCGCGCCGCCTGATCACGCTCAACGCGCTGCAGCTCGGCCAGCAGCGCCGCTTCGTTGGCGGTTTGCTTGCCGTCATCCTGCGTCATGCCGAGCGCCCAAGCGCTTTCTTCAAGCGTGAGGCGCGCGGCGACGTCGGCGTGCACGATTTCATTTTTATAATATTCAGCGATCCGCGCGGCCGCGCCTGGATCGCCGCGCTTAAGCGCATCGACGCCATCCATCACATTGCCGAAGCCGCGCATCAAAAACGATAGCGGCGAAACCTTCGTCGAGGCATTGAGCCACGCCTGGCGCGCCATCATGCCCTTGGCTTCCAGCAGCGCGGGCGCGCGCTTGCCCATCAGATGATTGAGCAAAGCTTTCACGAAAAGATCGCCCCAGGCCGGATCATTGGCGCGGCCATCGGTTTGCGCATCGAGCGCAAACAGCCAGCGCGCTTCCGCTTCCGTCACGGCCGTCGCGCCCGAGCCGGCGGCGGCGTAAAGGCAACGGCGCACCAGCGCGGTTTCCGCAGCCCCCATCGGCCGATCCGCCATCAGCGCAGCAAGCCGCGCGCGTGCAAACGCGCTGAGCGTTTCCGGCGCGCTTTCGGCGCGCTCCAGCACTTTTGAGCACGGCTTCAAGTTCTGTCTCGCGCGCGCCTTCGGGGCCGAACGCGGCGATCAGCCAATCGGCGGTTTCCGCATCCACATGCCCGCCTGCGCGCATGGCGTAATCGGCGATGCCTTCCACGAACGCCGCGGCCCAAGCCGCATCATGGCTGGCCACGCGCGCATCGAGCGCGATCAGCGCCTCGGCCTCTTCGCGCGAGACAACGCCATCGGGAAACACCGCCTGGCGCAATTGGAGCGCTTCATCAGCAGTGACGCGGCCATCAGCGGCTAGGCGATCGACCAGATTTTGCACGGGCGCACCTCTCCTATTTCGGGGCGAGCCTAGCAAAAGCGATTTAAGGTACCGCAAAAGGATGCGCTTAACGCGCGTTTACGCAATCAGGCCGCGCGCCAAACGGGCTCCGGCAGCGGATCGCGGAACGAGAAGCGCGCAAGGTGCCGGTAGACGACATCGCCCATGCGCGCAGCCTCCGCTTCATCGGAAGCTTCCACGCGCACATGCAGCGCATCGCCATCTGCTTTCAGCACGCAAACGCTGGTTTCATTGAACGGCACGCGGCCCTCCTCCGGGGTGAACGTCACCGCGAATTTGTGCGCCCAATGCTTGCAGAGCTGCTGCAGATAGCGGCTTGCATCCTGAGTGGAAAAATCGGCTTCAACCGCCGCCATGATCAGCTCCGTTCAATCGCTTTGGCCGCGCCATCGAGCGCTGCGGCGACTGTTTCAATCTCAGCTTCACTTAGGGGGCCGCGCTCCATGCGCAAGCGCAGCGCCAGCTTGAGATTTTCGGTCGCGCGCAGGATCTGCGGGCTGCGGCCGCTGGAAAAGCTCGCGCGCGGCGGCGATGCGCGCAAACAGCGCATCGACATCGCCCTTATTGGCTTCCAGCTCGGCTTTGCCGGTCTCGGTGGCGGCGTAGAGCTTTTTTACCCTCCGCTTCGCTGAGCGCGGCCAGGCCCATCTCCTCGAGCATGGTCAGCAGCGGATAGATCACGCCGGGGCTGGGCGCGTAGGCGCCGGCAAGGCGGGCTTCGATCTCCTTGATGATCTCATAGCCATGGCGCGGCTGCTCAGCGATCAGCGCCAGCACGACGTATTTCAGATCGCCCTGCCCGAACATGCGCCGGCCGCCGCCGTGGCGGCCCCGCATGCCGCGCCGGCGCAGGCCGGGGCCATGATGGCCGGCAAAATGATGCTCCTCACCCGGACGGCGGGCCCAGCGGCGGCGGTGGTGTTTTTGATGAAACATGCGTTCTCCGTGTCAGTTTCGATATATCTGATGATAAGATATATCTAACCTGTATCTTGTCAAGACCCATCGCTGCCGCCTTGACCATAGGGCCGCGGGCGCCGGCAGGTGCGCCCCAGCAAATCACGGAGAAAAGCCGATGGCCGACGATTGGGTGTTTCCGAAGGGCGAATTGATGAAGGGCAAGCGGGGCCTCGTCATGGGCGTCGCCAACGGCAATTCGATCGCCTGGGGCATCGCCCAGCAGCTCGCGGCGCAGGGCGCGGAGCTGGCCTTCACCTATCAGGGCGAGGCGCTGGAAAAGCGCGTGCGCCCGCTGGTGGAAAGCATCGGCGCCAGCACCATGCTGGAATGCGACGCCACCAATGACGATGAGCTCGATGCGGTGTTCGCGCAGCTTGAGCAGCAATGGGGCGGGCTGGATTTTCTGATCCACTCCATCGCCTTCTCCGATAAGAGCGAGCTCAAAGGCTCCTTCACCGAAAACACCACGCGCGAAAATTTCCTGCGCACCATGGATATTTCGGCGTTCTCGTTCGTGGCCGCCGGCAAGCGCGCCTCCAAGCTGATGAAGAATGGCGGCGCGATGGTGACGCTGACCTATCTCGGCGCCGAGCGCGTGCTGCCCTCCTACAACGTGATGGGCGTGGCCAAAGCCGCGCTTGAAGCGTCAACGCGCTATATGGCGCGCGATCTTGGCCCCTCCGGCATCCGCGTGAACGCGATCAGCGCCGGCGCGATGCGCACGCTGGCCATCGCTGGCATCACCGGCGGGCGCGGGCTGATTCAGACAGGCCGCGAATGGTCGCTGATGAAAGAAGACACCTCGATGGAAGGCATCGCCGGCGCGGCGCTCTGGCTGGTGAGTGATCTTGGGCGTTCGACCACGGGGGAAACCGTGCACGTCGATGCCGGCTTCCACGCAGTGGCTGTGCCGGATTTGGGCGGCGAGGGCTAAGCCTCGTCGCCAGCTTCGGCTTGCGCCTCGCGCAAAATCGCGAGCGCGCGTTCAACCGCATCCTCGTCCACCAGCAGGCGCCAGCCGCTCATCCAAGTGGGATCGATTTCGGCCATGGTGATGTGCGCGTCGGGCGAGAACGCCTCGATGCCGTGCGAACGCAGTAGGCCCTGCGCGATCAGCGCTTCGGGGCGGGATGAGAACGCGGCGAGGAGGACAAGATCAGCCATGATCGCGCCAGCTTAGCATCTTTCGGCATCCACTCCCTCGTCATTCCGGGCTCAATGCTGCGCATTGCCCCGGAATGACGAGGGAAACAAAAAGCCCGCCTCTTTCGAGGCGGGCTTTCCGTTTGCGTTTAAAGCTGGCGCTTAGTCTTCGCGGCGGGGGCGGCGGTCACGGTCGCCGCCACGGCGGGGGCGATCGCTGCGTTCGCGGCGCGGGCCCTCGTCCACGGCTTCATCGCCAAGCTCGGCGGTGAGATCGGCGCCCGTGGCTTGATCCACCACCTTCATCGAGAGGCGCACCTTGCCGCGATCGTCAAAGCCAAGCAGCTTCACCTTCACGGTGTCGCCTTCCTTGACCACGTCGCCCGGCTTTTTCCACGCGCTCGCGCGCGAGTTGGGACACATGGACGAGGCCGTCCTTGGCGCCAAAGAAGTTCACGAAGGCGCCGAATTCCATCACCTTCACGACCTTGCCTTCATAGATCTGGCCGACCTCGGGCTCGCTCGTGAGCGACTTGATCCATTTGATCGCGGCTTCGATCGCTTCGGCGTTGGCGGAGGCCACCTTCACCGTGCCGTCGTCCTCGACGTTCACTTTCGCGCCCGTCTTTTCCACGATTTCGCGGATCACCTTGCCGCCAGTGCCGATCACGTCGCGGATCTTATCGACCGGGATCTTGATCTGCTCGATGCGCGGGGCGTTCTTGCCGACTTCGCCGCGCGGCGCGTCCATGGCTTTGGCCATCTCGCCGAGGATGTGCAGGCGCGCGCCATGCGCACGATCAAGCGCGACTTGCATGATCTCTTGGGTGATGCCCGCGACCTTGATGTCCATCTGCAGCGAGGTGATGCCCTTTTCGGTGCCCGCCACTTTGAAGTCCATGTCGCCCAGATGATCTTCATCACCCAGGATGTCGGTCAGCACTTCAAAGCCGTAATCCTCAAGGATGAGGCCCATGGCGACGCCCGCGACCGGCGCGGAAATCGGCACGCCCGCATCCATCAGCGCCAGCGAAGAGCCGCACACCGTGGCCATCGAAGAGGAGCCGTTCGACTCGGTGATCTCGGAAACGAGGCGCACCGTGTAGGGGAATTGCTCCTGGCTCGGCAGCACGGCTTTCATTGCGCGCCACGCCAGCTTGCCGTGGCCGATTTCGCGGCGGCCGGCGCCGCCCATGCGGCCGGTTTCACCGACGCTGTAGGGCGGGAAATTGTAGTGCAGCATGAAGCGCTCTTTGGTCGTGCCCGAGAGCGCGTCGATGAATTGCTCATCTTCGGCCGTGCCCAAGGTGGCGACGACGATCGATTGGGTTTCACCGCGCGTGAACAGCGCCGAGCCGTGCGTACGCGGCAGGATGCCGACCATGCTTTCGATCGGGCGCACTTTATCGACCGGGCGGCCATCGATGCGGCCCTTTTCCTTCACGATGCGCGAACGCACGGTGTCGGATTCCACGTCCTTGAACACTTCCTTGAGCACCAGCGGATCGGCGCCATCGGGATTGGCTTCGCTCTTGGCGAGGGCGGCCTTCGCCTTCTCGCGCAGCGCGCCGACGGCGGCGTAACGCTCAGCCTTGTTGGTGATCTTGTAGGCGGCGGCGAGATCGGTCCCGACGAGGCCGGAGATCTTTTCCTTCAGCGCCGAATGATCCGGCGGGGCGAAATCGAACGGCTCTTTGCCGGCCTTTTCGGCAAGATCGATGATCGCATCGATCACCGGCTGCATGCCCTTGTGCGCGAGGCTGAGCGATTCAAGCATTTGCGCTTCGCTGAGCTCTTTCACCTCGGATTCGACCATCATGATCGCGCCCGCCGTGCCGGCGACGACGAGGTCAAGATCAGAGGTTTTCATCTGCTCGATGGTCGGGTTCAGCACCGGCTTGCCTTCGATCCAGCCCACGCGGGAAGCCGCGATCGGGCCCATGAACGGCACGCCAGAGATCGTCAACGCCGCGGACGCGGCCACCATGGCGAGCAGATCGGATTCGTTTTCGTTATCCCAGGAAAGCACCGTGATGATGACTTGCACTTCGTTCTTGAAGCCATCGACGAACAGCGGGCGGATCGGGCGATCGATCAGGCGCGAGAGCAGCGTTTCGCGCTCTGTGGGGCGGCCTTCACGCTTGAAGAAACCGCCGGGAATGCGGCCCGAGGCAAAATATTTTTCTTGGTAGTTCACCGTGAGCGGGAAGAAATCCTGCCCAGGCTTTGCTTCCTTCGCATAGACGACGGTGGCGAGCAGCGCGGTTTCGCCCCAGGTGGCGTAGACGGCGCCATCGGCCTGGCGGGCGATGCGCCCGGTTTCGAGCGTCAGCGGGCGGCCGGCCCAATCGATGGAAACGGATTTGGTGTCAAACATACATCATACTCCAGGCCGGGAACCCCTGTTCGCCGGCCTTCGTGGCGCAACCAGCGTTCCGGCTGCGCGAGATTGCCCCCGCCGCGGATCGGCGGAGGGTTCGTGCGTTTGCATGCGCATGGCGCACGCGGGATGAGTGGTGAAAGCGAGACCGAAGCGTTGCGCTTGCCCCTTCACCCTGTTTGCGCTCGCCCTAAAACGAGCGCGGCTCCCGCCGAGGGCGGGAGCCGTGTCGGGCGCGCTTAGCGGCGCAGACCCAATTTTTCGATCAGCGATTGATAGCGCGCAACGTCGCGGCTTTTCACATAGTCGAGCAACCGGCGGCGCTGGGAGACCATCTTGAGAAGGCCCTGGCGCGAGTGGTTGTCTTTCTTGTGCTGCTTGAAATGCTCGGTCAGCGTGTTGATGCGATCGGTGAGGATCGCGACTTGCACTTCCGGCGAACCGGTATCGCCCTTGGTGCGGGCATGTTCTTTGATCAGCGCCTGTTTGCGCTCTGCGGTAATCGACATCGGCTCCTCTATTCGTTTGCGATGTGGAACACGCGCGTCGGCTTGAATTGGCCGGCGCGCACGTCGCCCAGCGCCACCGCTTTGCCCTCAAAGAGAGCAACCGCCGCGCGGGAGGCATCCTGCCCGGCGATGGTGCGGGGTTTGAAGTTTGGCTTGAGCTGCTCCACCACATGGGGGAGCAGCTGAATCGGCCGCCCTTGCTTGAGCTTGAACGCATCCTCTCCGTTTATGGCCAGCGCCGGGATGTCGGCCAGCGCGGTCTCAACGGGTTTCAGGCGTTCTGACGCGGCGCCCTTATGGCGCAAATCCTCGAGCGCGCCAAGGGTTACGGCGTTTTCTTCGGTAAACGGGCCCACGGCCGTGCGGCGCAACCGCCAAACATGACCTTCCGCGCCAAGTTTTGCCGCCAAATCGCGGACCAGCGCCCGGATGTAGAATCCTTTGCCCGAACGGATGCGGAAATGGGCGAGATCATCGCCCTCGGTCCCGACCAGATCGGCTTCGTAAACCACGACCTGGCGCGGCTCGAGCTCCACCACCTCGCCCGAACGGGCAAGATCATAGGCGCGCTCGCCCTCGACCTTCACGGCCGAATATTGCGGCGGGATCTGCGCGATCTCGCCGATGAAGCCCTTGAGCGCTTCGCGGATCGCGGCCTCGCCGGGGCGGACATCGCTCTCGGCGGAGATCTTGCCTTCCCGATCCTGGGTTTCGGTGGAGGCGCCCCATTTGATGGTGAAAAGGTAGGTCTTTTGCGCTTCCATCAGCCAGGGCACGGTCTTGGTGGCCTCCCCCAGCGCGATCGGCAGGATGCCGGACGCCAGCGGATCGAGCGTGCCCGAATGGCCGGCCTTCTGCGCATTGAACGCGCGCCGCACCGCCGAAACGGCGTGCGTGGAGGTCATGTCTTCCGGCTTATCGAGTACGACCCAGCCGGAGACATCCTCACCTTTTTTACGGCGGCTCATTCGTCGTCTTTTTCTTTCAAGGTCTCGCGCCACGTCGGGGCTGGCGAGCAATTCATCAATGTGCCGCGCTTCCTCATAGGAAACATCGGGCTGGAAATGCAGTTCGGGGGTGAAGCGCAGATCGATCATGCGCGCGAGGCGCCCGCGCAGAAAGCCGCCACAACGGCTCAGCGCCGCTGCGATCACGCTCGGATCGCCTGGGCCAAGCGCGGAGACAAAAGCTGTCATGTGCTTCAAATCAGGCGAGGCGCGCACCTCGCCGATGGTGACGGAAACGCCGGCAAGATCAGGATCGCGCAGCTCTTCGCGCGCCAGAATTTCTACCAGCGCATGGCGCACCAATTCGGCCGCGCGCAATTGGCGCTGGCTTGGGCCGCTGCGTTCGCCGCCTGAGCTTTTGCGTTTCATGTTATTGCGTGGTGTAGGCGTAAGCGTTGCAGAGGATGGTGTCGTCGCCCGAGCCGGGCGCGCCTTCGCCGCGGAAGGCGGCAATCTTGAATACCCAGCGGCCGCTCGCATCGACGAACTCGCTCACCGCCATGATGCGCGTGCGCATGCCTTCGCAGAGGCCCCCGCGCGGGGCGCTTGTTGTGACGTTCTCGTTCATCACGCGGTAGAGATAGACATCCACGCGCGGATCCCCGCCAAGCAGCGCCGCGAAGCTTTGCCCGCCGACGCCGGAGCGGGTTTCGGCGGGCACGACGCTGTAAAGCTGGGCGCGGATGGTGACACCGGTGGCGAAGGCGAAGATCAGCGGGCCGCCGCGGCGCTCTTCAATCGAAACGCGCAGATTGCCGGTGATGGCACGGGCGCTATCGCCCACCGCGCGCCATTGCTGACGCGCCACCGCCGGCTCCTCATGCGGCACCGCATCGACGCGCGTTTCCGGCGCCACCACGGTGGAGGAGCGCACCGTCGGCTCTTGCTGGGCTTCATCGCCGCGTGAACAGCCTGCGCCGGCAAATGCGAGCGCGGCCAACGCCGCCAGGATCATCCGCCTCATGATTCCACGCCTTAGAGCGAGCGCTGCACGATCTCGACGTTAAAGCACTCGATCACATCGCCCTTCTTGATGTCCTGGAAGGCGCCAAAGCTCATGCCGCATTCCTGACCCATGACGACTTGATCGACTTCTTCCTTGAAGCGCTTCAGCGTGGTGAGCGTGCCCATTTCCTGGATCACGACGTTGTCGCGCAGGATGCGGACCTTGGCTTTGCGCACCACGCCTTCGGTGACTTTCACGCCGGCGACCTTGCCGACCTTGGAGATGTTGAACACCTCCAAAATCTCAGCGTTGCCGAGGAAGGTTTCGCGCGTGTGCGGCGCGAGCATGCCGGACATGACGCCTTTGATGTCGTCGATCAGGTCATAGATGATCGCGTAATAGCGGATCTCGACGCCTTCACGCTCGGCCAGATCGCGCGCTTCCTTGGAGGCGCGGACGTTAAAGCCGATGACGGGCGCGCCGGAGGTTTTCGCCAGCTGCACGTCGCTTTCATTGATCGCGCCGACGCCCGAAAGCACCACGCGCGCGCGCACTTCCTCATGCGCCAGCTTATCGAGCGAGCCGACGATCGCTTCGGCCGAGCCCTGCACGTCCGCCTTGATCAGCAGCGGCAGCTCCTTCGCGGTCGAATCCTTGAACTTCGCCATCATGGATTCGAGCGAGGTGCGCACTTGCGCGCCGGCTCGCGCCGCGCCCTTCTGGCGGCGCGCGCTGGCGATAATCGGCCACTTCACGCGCGCGGTTTTCGTTTTCGACCACGTTGAGCACATCGCCCGGATCGGGCACGCCTTCGAGGCCCATGATTTCCACGGGCTCGGAGGGGCCAGCTTCCGCCAGCGTCTGCCCGCGCTCGTTCGAGAGCGCGCGCACGCGGCCCCATTGGCCGCCGGCGACGACGATATCGCCGCGCCGAAGCGTGCCGTTCTGCACCAGAACGGTGGCCACCGTGCCGCGGCCGCGATCAAGCTTGGCCTCGATCACCGTGGCCTCGGCCGGGCGGTCTGGGTTGGCTTTCAGCTCTTGCACTTCGGCCAGCAGCAGAATGGTTTCGACCAGTTTTTCGAGGCCGGTTTTCTTGAGCGCCGACACTTCCACCGCCAGCACGTCCCCGCCATGCGCTTCGGTGACGATCTCGTGCTGCAACAGGTCTGTGAGCACGCGCGTTGGGTTGGCCTCAGGCTTATCGATCTTGTTGATGGCCACGATGATCGGCGCGCCGGAGGCGCGTGCGTGATGGATGGCTTCGATCGTTTGCGGCATCACCCCGTCATCGGCGGCGACGACGAGCACGACGATGTCAGTCACCTTCGCGCCGCGGGCGCGCATGGCCGAGAACGCGGCGTGGCCGGGCGTATCCAGGAAGGTCACGCGCTGGCCGTCGCTCAAGCGCACTTGATAGGCGCCGATATGCTGGGTGATCCCGCCCGCTTCGCCGGCGGCGACATCGGTTTGGCGCAGCGCATCCAGCAGCGAGGTTTTGCCGTGATCGACGTGGCCCATGACGGTGACGACCGGCGGGCGCGGCTGCAGATTGCTCTCATCATCGACGATCTCGCCGGCGAGGCCTTCTTCGATATCCGATTCCGCAACGCGCTTGACGGTGTGGCCATGCTCGGTGGCGATCAGCTCGGCCGTATCTGCGTCCAGCTCATCGCTTTGCTTGAGCATCTGGCCTTGGCGCATCATGAACTTGATGATGTCGGCCACGCGCACGGCCATGCGGTTGGACAATTCCTGAACCGTGATGGATTCCGGAATGATCACCTCGCGGACGATGCGCTCACGCTCACCACCGGCGCCCATCATTTTGGCGCGGCGTTCTTTTTCCTTCTGCTGCGCGCGGCGATAGGCGGCGAGCGACCGCACGCGGTCATCATCGCCGGCGACCTCGCGCTCGACCATGTCGAGCGTGAGCTTGCCTTCGCGGCGCTTGGGCTCGCCCTTCTTGGCGGGCTTGGCGGGGGCGACGGGCAGCGGCTTGCGCGCGCTTTTGATGCGCCCGCCAAGATCGCCCAGCAAATCCTCTTTCGGTTGCGGCGGCGCAGCGGCGGCCGCAGGCGCGGAGGCCGCGGCGGCGCGCGGCGGCGGGGCGAGTTCGGCCTCAGCCTCGGCGGCTTCGGCGCGGCGGCGCGCTTCGTTTTCAGCTTCGGCGGCGGCGCGTTCGGCGGCCATGCGGCGCTGGGCGTCTTCAAGCGCGCGGCGCTGCTCTTCCTCGGCGCGCTGGCGCTGCTCGCGCGCTTCGCGCTCGGCCATCGCGCGGCGCACGGCCTCTTCGCGGCGGCGCGCTTCGGCATCGTTGAGATCGCCGCGCGCGGCGGGGGCGGCGGGCTTGGCCGGCGCTTGCGGTGCGGCGGCGGGCGCAGCGGCGCGCTGCGGGCGCAGCGGCGGCGGAACGCCAGGGCCTGCGGGCGCAGCAGGCGCGGCGCCGGCGCCAGGCCGGGTGATCGAGCGCTTCTCGCGTACCTCAACGGCCACTTGCTTGGTGCGGCCATGGCTGAAGCTCTGGCGCACCGTCCCACCGCTTGTCGTGCGGGTCAGCGTCAGCGGCTTGCGGCCGGAACCACCTTCTTTTTCCTTCTGTTCAGAGCCGTCACTCATGCGATCGTGCAAACCTCAATTTCACCGCCGCCAGGGCGGGCATTTCCACTTCCAAAATATTTCGCGCCCGGCGCGCCGGCCTTAGGAGCCGGAAGCAACGCCGCCCACATCCCAACTGAAAGAGCGCCAGGAAACGGGCCAAGAGACGGGAACGATGGCGCGGAAACCCGCGAGGCGGGCGATTTCCGCCGCCAAGACCTTCGCCAAGCGCTCTTGAAGCAGGCATGCGTGTATCACACGTTCCCGCCCGAGCGCCACGCCCAATTCGCCTGATTGGAAGCAAGCCACAGCCGGCGGGGGCGCGCCGCAGAGCCCTATATGGAGGCTCATCAGCTTTTCGCGACCCTCCTCGGCGCCATCTTCGGCTTCAATCAGCAAAAAAAGCCGCCCAGCGCGGATTGCTTGTTCCACTTGCGTGGCCCCGGCCGCCAGCGCGCCGGCGCGATTGGCCATGCCCAGCATGTCGAGGCACCGCCGCGCCAGCTGCGCTTCCACCAGATCCGGGAGATCATCGGGAACCTTTGCTTGGGCCTTGAAGGCGCGCGCGAACGCGCCCTTTTTCGCTGCCTGGGCAATGGCTTGCCGCGAAGCGGTGACCCAAGCGCCGCGCCCCGGCAGCTTGGCGGCCACATCAGGGGTCACCACCCCATCCGGGCTCAGCGCAAAGCGCACCAGCCGCGCATCGGGCCCGCTTTCGCCGGTGACGATGCAGCGCCGCTCCCGCTCCTTCTTGGAGCGCGGGCGCGCCTCCTGGCGGGGAAGCGCCGGGGGGCGGCGCCGGGATCGTCAGAGGCTTTCGCCTTCCTCGGCCGCTTCGCCGGCTTCTTCTTCCGGCGGGGCGTCGATCCAGCCGGCGGCGATGCGGGCGTTGAGCACCAGGGCGTCGGCCTGCTCTTGCGCGAGGCTGAAATCTTCCAGGATGCCCGGCTCGCGCACGCGCTCACCGCCCTTGGTTTCAAACCAGCCGCGCAGATCGTCGCCAGTGAGGCCGGCGAAATCGTCGAGCGTTTTCACGTCCTTTTCGCCCAGCGCGACCAGCATCGGCGCCGTCAGCCCCGGCACGGCCTTCAGATCATCCTCAACGCCCAGCGCCACGCGCTTGGCTTCAAGCTCGGCGGCGAACTTTTCCAGATATTCGCGCGCGCGCGCCTGGAGCTCATCGGCGATCTCATCGTTGAGGCCCTCGATCGAGGCGAGCTCGATCTGATCGATATAAGCGATTTCCTCGACCGTCTCGAAGCCTTCGGAGGCCAGCAGCTGGGCGAACATTTCGTCCACCTCAAGCGCCTTGATGAAGAGTTCGGTGCGGGCCGCAAATTCCTTCTGGCGGCGCTCGCTCTCTTCGGCTTCGGTGAGGATGTCGATCGACCAGCCGGTGAGCTGCGAAGCCAGGCGCACGTTTTGCCCGCGCCGGCCAATGGCGAGCGAAAGCTGCGCTTCGCCGACAACCACCTCAACCCGCGCGTCTTCGGGATCGAGCACGACCTTGGAGACTTCCGCCGGCTGCAGCGCGTTGACGATAAAGGTGGCCGGATCGGGAGACCAGGGGATGATGTCGATCTTCTCGCCCTGCAATTCGCCGACAACCGCCTGCACGCGCGCGCCGCGCATGCCGACGCACGCGCCGACGGGGTCGATCGAGCCGTCATGGCTGATCACCGCGATTTTCGCGCGGGAGCCGGGATCGCGCGCGGCGGCCTTGATCTCGATCACGCCTTCATAAACCTCCGGCACTTCCTGGGCGAACAGGCGCGCCATGAATTCCGGCTTGGCGCGGCTGAGGAAAATTTGCGGGCCCTTGGTTTCGCGGCGCACGTCATAAACATAGGCGCGGGTGCGATCGCCGACGCGCAGGTTTTCGCGCGGAATGGACTCAGATTTGCGGATCACGCCTTCGGCGCGGCCGAGATCGACGATCACGTTGTAAAATTCAACGCGCTTGACCACGCCATTGATGATTTCGCCGATGCGATCCTTGTATTCGCCATATTGGCGCTCACGCTCGGCCTCGCGGACCTCGTGATTGATCACCTGCTTGGCGGTTTGCGCGGCGACGCGGCCAAACTCGATCGGCGGCAGGAGCTCGACATATTCCTTGCCGACAAAGGCTTCTTTATCGGTCTTTTGCGCGAGTTCGAGCGTGAGATCGGTGGAGGGATTGAACGGGCGGGTTTCGGGATCGAGCATGCTCTCATCCACCACCGTCATGACGCGCTTAAGCGTCATTTCGCCGGTATTGGGCTCGATTTCGGCGCGGATGTCATGCTCGGCGCATAGCGCGAGCGCGCGGCCTTTTGCAGCGCGTGCTCCATCGCCTGGATCACGATTTCCTTTTCGATCGACTTTTCGCGCGCGACCGCATCTGCAATCTGCAGGATTTCAAGCCGGTTTGCGGAAATGCCCGTGCTCATGCTTCGTTCCCTTCGTTGAGGTTCTTCTGCTCGGCGGCCTCGGCCGCCTTCGCGCGTTTCAAATCAAGCTCGATCAGCCGATCGGTGAGCACTAGGCGCGCATCCGAAAGCTGAGAAAATTGCAGCGAAAATTCGCCGCGCTCACCCGCCAGGGTGATGACATCGCCGGCCACGCCCGAGATCACGCCGCGAAAGCGGCGCTGGCCCTCGATCGGGATGGCGACCTCCAATTTGGCGTCATGGCCGATAAAGCGCTCGAAATCCTCCGTCCGCATCAGCGGGCGATCAATGCCGGGGGAAGAAAGCTCAAGATCAAACTCGCCCTGGATCGGATCTTCGAGATCGAAGATCGGGGAAATCGCGCGCGACAGCCGCTCGCAATCGGCGATGCCCATCTCCCCGTCGCTGATGCGCTCGGCCATGATTTGCAGGCGTTTGCGGCGATTGCCCGAGAGACGCACGCGCACGATGCGGTAGCCCATCTGCTCGGCCGTGGGCTCGATCAGCGCAATCACGCGCTCTTCGGCAGGGTTAACAGCGCGCAGGTGCGGCTCCTTAAGTAACAAAAAAGCGGCGGGCCGGTGAGCCCGCCGCTGCGCCTCCATCGGAGGCATCAGCGATGTGTTGGAGAGGATATAGCGGGTTTAGGGGGACTTGTCAGCCCCCTGTCAGCGCCATGCCAAAAGCTCCGATCGCGCCAGCCCCCGCGCCGAGGACCAAACCGGCCTTCCAAAAGCTCACAATCGCCTCGACGAAATCGAACTTTCGCAAGCGCGGTCGAGGTTCCGTCCAAATGGACACAAGGCTCCGCCAAGCGATCCAAGCCAGCAGGCAACCGGCGACGAAGAGAAAAACTCTAGCCGGCACGCAAAAACCTCAGCCAAATTGGCGGGCAATCGCCCAGCCGTTTCGCCTCATACCGCGTCGTCACGTGCCCCGGCCAGGGTTTGCGCCAATCTTCCGCGCGCTCAGCCAGCCACGCAAAGCACGGATCGCGCGTGACGTGTTCCAGCGTCCATGCCGCATAGTTCGCCCAATCGGTGGCGAAGCGCAGCTCCGCGCCCGGCTTCATCACCCGCGCCAGTTCGCCCAGGAAATCGGGCTGGATCAGGCGGCGCTTGTGATGCCGCGCTTTGGGCCAGGGATCGGGGAAGAGGATGTAAACGAGATCGAGGCAGCCATCGGGCAGCCGCGAAACCACATCGCGCGCATCGCCCATATGCAGGCGCACGTTTGTGAGCCCGCCCTCCTCGATATGCCGCAAGCACGAGCCGACGCCGTTCATGAACGGCTCGACGCCAATGAAGCGCGTCTCGGGGTGCGCGGCGGCCTGCGCGGCCAGATGCTCGCCGCCGCCGAAGCCGATTTCGAGCACGGTCGGCCCCGAAACCTCGATCGCCCCCTCCTCCGGCACGGAAAGATGCGGCAGCAGCGTATCCATGAGGCCCGCCTGGCGCGGCTTGAGCGCGCGCGCCTTGATGCGGCCGAAAGAGCGGATGGGGCGGTGATCGTCCATGATGGCGCGCCTGATACCCCATCCTTGCCGCCGCGCGAACTCGCAGACCCGCCCTATATCTGCTAGGCCACGAAAAATTTCATGGAGGAGCGCCCCATGCGCGAGCAGCTGAATTTCTACATCGACGGCAAGTGGGTCGCCCCCGCCGCCCCGCGCACGCATGACGTGATCAACCCCGCCACCGAGGAGCCCTCGGGCCGCATCTCGCTCGGCGCCGCCGCCGATGTGAACAAGGCCGTGGCCGCCGCCAAGCGCGCGTTCGAGAGCTATTCGCGCACCAGCCTGGCTGAGCGCGCGGCGCTGCTGGATAAGATCATCGCTGTGTTTCAGAAGCGCATGGGCGATGTGGCCGCCGCGATTTCGAGCGAAATGGGCGCGCCGATGTGGCTGGCCAGCGGCGGGCAAGCGGGTTCGGGCCTTGGGCATTTGATGGAAGCGCGCAAGCTGATCGATAGCTTTGAGTGGGAATACACTCTCGGCAACGCCCGCATCCTGCGCGAGCCGATTGGCGTTGTCGGCATGATTACGCCTTGGAACTGGCCGATGAACCAGATCGCCTGCAAGGTGGCGCCGGCGTTGGCGGCGGGCTGCACCATGGTGCTCAAGCCTTCAGAGCTTTCCCCGCTCAACGCCATCGTGTTCGCGGAAATCTTGGATGAAGCGGGCGTGCCGCCGGGCGTGTTCAACCTTGTGAACGGCGATGGGCCGGGCGTGGGCGCAGTGCTTTCCGCGCACCCGGATGTGGACATGATGAGCTTTACCGGCTCCACGCGCGCGGGCATCGCTGTTTCCAAGGCGGCCGCCGAAACGGTCAAGCGCGTGTCGCTCGAACTTGGCGGCAAGAGCCCGAACATCATCCTTGATGATGCGGATCTGAAAAAGGCCGTCGCCGCCGGCATGATCCACATGGCCAACAATACCGGCCAAAGCTGCAACGCGCCTTCGCGCATGTTTGCGCCCAAGAGCCTCTATGAAGAGGTTGTCGCCATCGCGGCGGCGACGGCCAATTCCATCAAGGTGCAAAACCCGGCCGAGGCTGAGCCGCGCGCGGTGGGGCCGCTGGCGAACGCCAACCAATTCCAGAAAGTGCAGGCGCTGATCCAAAAAGGCATCGATGAAGGCGCGCGCGTGGCCGCGGGCGGCGTTGGCCGGCCCGAGGGCTTTAATCGCGGCTATTTCGTGCGCCCCACCGTGTTCGCGGACGTAACGCCTGAGATGACGATCGCGCGCGAGGAAATCTTCGGGCCGGTGCTGTCCATCCTGCCTTACGAGGATGAGGAGCACGCCATCGCCATGGCCAATGATACACCCTATGGCCTCGCCGCTTACGTGCAAGGCTCCGAAGATCGCGCCCGCGCGGTGGCCCAGCGCCTGCGCGCCGGCAACGTACACCTCAATGGCGCCAGCCCGAACATGGCCGTGCCGTTTGGCGGCTATAAGCAATCGGGCAATGGCCGCGAATGGGGCAAGTACGGGCTTGAGGAATTCCTTGAGGTCAAAGCCGTCACTGGCTGGGGCGCGTAAACAAGAAGCAAACGCCGCCTTCATCCGCCCTTAGGCATAAGCCGCCACAATGGGCGGATGGATTGCCCGCACGACAATGAAAGCGAAGCTTATGACGCGCCCCCAGCGGCTGAGGGGCCGGGCTTTTATCTGCTCGATGATGCGGGCGGGCTTTTTGTTGTGGATGCGGCGTTTGGCTTTGTGACGCTGCGCGATGAGGCTGCGCTCGAAGCTGAGCGCGGCGCTATCCATGAGGTGCGGCTCTTGGTGATCGAGCGTTCGGGCGCGCGCTATGAATTGCCGATGACGCTGCGCGTCACCGGCATGATCCCGCAAATGGTAGGCGCAGAGGATTTCTTCGGGCCGGACGCTGCGCCGATTGAAGCGCCAGCCCCTACGCGCCAAGCGCCGCCGCCGATGGCGTGGAGCGCCTACGCCGCCGCATCCGCCAGCGGCGCGCCGCAACAGATCAATGACGAAGCCCGCTTTGGCGCCCGCGTTCCCGCGCCCGCTGCCGCCGCAAGCGCCGGGGCCCTACCGGCTGCATCTGTTCACGCCGCTGCCCGCGCCCGCAGGCAAAAGCGCGATCTGGTCACTCTAAAAGCGGCAAAGTTTTGCGCGCCCGCGCACGCCCATTGAATTCCGGCCCGCGTCAGCAGAGAACAGTGCAAACCTGTTTTCCGGGAGGCCCCTCGTGGCGGAAAAAAGTGGCGCAAGCGCAATCTGGGCAATCGCCCGCTCAAACCTGAAACTTTGATGATGGGCTATGGGTATGATCCCATGCTCTCGGAAGGCTCATTGAAGCCGCCGCAATTTCAGACCTCGACCTTCGTTTTCAAAAGCGCGCAGGACGGCAAGGATTTCTTCGCCGCCATCCAAGGCCGCCGCAAGCTCGGCCCCGACGAAGAGCCGGGCCTCATCTATTCGCGCTTCAACAATCCCAATCTTGAAGTGCTGGAAGATCGCCTCGCCATTTGGGATGAGGCGGAAGCGGCGCTCGCGTTTGCTTCCGGCATGGCCGCGATCTCGACCGCGCTTTGGGCCTATCTGCGCCCCGGCGATGTGGTGCTGCAAAGCCAGCCGATCTATGGCGGCACGGAAACCTTGATCCATTCCATCCTGCCCGAGTTCGGCGTCAGCCAAGTGGGCTTCAACGCCGAAGATGGCGCCGAAGCCATGGAAGCGGCCGCGCGCGAAGCGGTGAAGAAAGGCCGCGTCGGCGCCATCTTCATCGAAACGCCGGCCAACCCCACCAATGCGCTGGTGGACATCGCCGCCGCGCGCAAGGTTTCGGAATCGCTGGCGCATGAGGGCGGCCGCCCGCCTGTGATCGTGGACAACACCATGCTCGGCCCCGTCTATTCCGCGCCGCTGGCGCATGGGGCCGATATTGTTGTGGTGTCGCTCACCAAATATGTCGGCGGGCATTCCGATTTGATCGCGGGCGGGGCCTCTGGCTCCAAGCAATGGCTGGCGCCGGTGCGGCGCATGCGCTCAACGCTCGGCACCATGTGCGATCCGCATACGGCGTGGCTTTTGATGCGTTCGCTCGAAACGCTGAAACTGCGCATGGAAGCGGGCGCGCTGGGCGCGACCAAGGTGGCGGAATTTTTGCGCGATCATCCCAAGATCGAAGATGTGTGGTTCCTCGACTTTTTACCGAAGGATCACCCCGATCGCCCGATCCACGAGCGGCAAAACAAAAGCGCGGGCTCGACCTTCTCCTTCGTCGTCAAAGGCGGGGAAGCGGCGGCGTTCAAGCTGCTGGATCGGCTGCAAGTGATCAAGCTGGCGGTGAGCCTTGGCGGCACCGAGACGCTGGCCTCGCACCCAGCCTCAATGACTCATTCCGGCATGCCGGCCGATGAGCTGGCGAAATTCTCGATCACGCAGGGCCTCATCCGCATCTCGATCGGCATCGAAAGCCCAGAGGATATTATCGCTGACTTGGCGCAGGCGCTCGACGCCGTTTAGGGCGTGGGCGTTTCCTGGATCGCGCGCAGATAGGCGATCAGCGCGTCGGCGCCTTGGGGATTGAACTGAAAGTCCGGCATCTGGTGGTTCACCTGGATGCCGGCGATCAGCTCTTCTTCCAGCACGTCCGCATTGTAGCGCGCGAGCACGTTGCGCAGCGGCACAGCGGCGGCCACAGGGCTTTCGCCATACTCGCCTACCGAGTGGCACGCCGCGCATTGCGCCTCGGCAATATCGCGCCCATCGCGCGCCAAAGCCGCTGCGGAGGGCTCCTCCACCGGCGCGGGCTGCGCCGCGCATGCGCCCAGCGCCAGAACAAGCGTCACACAAGCGAAACGAAGCATGCTTTGCCCTCTCATCGGCTTGGCTTAGCACGGAACGGCGCGCATATGCTAACGCGCATGGCGAATCTTGAATTGTCCCCCGCGCATGAAGCACGCATTGCATTGGATGAGCGCACGCCGGTTGTGTTCGTCACCGGGCGCGCGGGCACGGGCAAGAGCCATTTCATCCGCTCCCTGGTGGAAGCCGATCCAGGCTTTCCGCAAGCGCTGCTGGCGCCCACCGGGCTTGCGGCGATGAATATCGGCGGGCAGACGGTGCATTCCTTCTTTGGCTTTCCGCCACGGCCGCTGATCGGCAATCTGGAAAAGCCCGGCTGGTTTTTCACCCGCACGGCGCGCGCGGTGCGCCGCCTTATCATCGATGAAGTGTCCATGCTGCGCGCGGACGTGCTGGATGCGATGAACCAGTATCTGCAAGTGGCGCGCAAAAGCTCGCGCCCGTTTGGCGGCGTGCAGATGCTGCTAGTGGGGGATTTTTATCAATTGCCGCCGGTGGTGCGCGGCGATGAAAGCCAGCTGCTCGAAGATGCCGGCTATAACAGCCCCTACGCCTTCTCCGCCCATGTGTTGCGCGATGCGCCGGTGACGGCGGTGGAGCTTACCGAGGTGCATCGGCAAACCGACCGCGATTTCATCGCGCTGCTTTCGGCCTTGCGCGAAATGCGCGGCGTTCAGGATGCGGTGGAAACGCTGAACGATGCGTGCCTTGGCCGCGTGCTAGAGCGGCGGCCGGTGCTGCTCTGCGCCACCAATGCGGTGGCTGATGGCTATAATGCGCGCGGGCTCGCCAATCTGCCCGGCTCGGGCATGAAATTTTCCGGCGCGTTCGAGGGCGAAGCGCCGCGCGCGCAAGGCGGAGATCGCTTCCCCGCGCCGTGGGAGCTGACGCTCAAGCACGGCGCGCGCGTGATCTTCACGCAGAACGACAGCGAAGGCCGCTGGGTGAACGGCACGCTCGGCACCGTGACGCGCCTGGAAGACACGCTCGTCACCGTTGAGAAGGATGACGGCAAGGAGGTCGAGGTCGAGCGCGCAATGTGGCCGCAAGCGCGCTGGGTGTGGAACGCGACCGAGAAGAAGATGGAGGTGAAAGAGGAATACAAATACGTGCAATTCCCCCCTCGCCCCCGCCTGGGCGCTGACCATCCATAAAGCGCAGGGCATGACGCTGGATGCGGTGGAGATCGATTTAGGCCGCGGCGCCTTTGCGCCGGGGCAAACCTATGTTGCGCTTTCGCGCGCGCGTAGCATGGAAGGCTTGAGCCTGGCGCGGCCGATGAGCGTGCGGGATGTGCAGGTCGATCCCGCGATCGCGGAGGGGCTGAGCAGGTTGGGGCTTTGAGTTCTGCTGTTGGCCCGATGCGGACGCTCGCGATTTTGTTTCCCCACCCATTCCCGGATTGCGCGAAGCGCAAGTCCGGGGCCTATCACCTCAAACGTTTGCGTTCATAGGCTCCGGGCTCGCAGCTTCGCTGCGCCCCGGAGATGGGTGGAGGTCGTTTCTCTTCCCGGCGAAAAGCAGATCTGCCCTTGGCGCCACCCACCGAGCTTAGCCTCGGCCCTTGACGGTAAGGCGATTTTACCTTACCTTCGCAGCATGACCACGCTCACCATCACCGCCAAAGGCCAGGTGACGCTCCGCAAGGAATTGCTGGAGCATTTGGGCGTTCAGCCTGGGCAAAAAGTGACGGTTGAAAAATTGCCGGACGGCCGCGTCGAAGTTCGCGCGGCGCGGAAGGGCGACATCAGCCGCGTGTTCGGCATGCTCAAAAATCCGCACGGCGTGCACATGACGATCGAAGAGATCAATGAGGCCATCGCCGATGGCTGGGCCGGCAAGCACAAGTGAACATCACAGCCGACACGAACGTGCTGCTGCGGGCGGTCATGCCTGACGATGACGCGCAAATGAAAACCGCGCAGGCGCTGTTGGCGGGCGCGGCGCTGGTGGCCGTGCCGATACCGGCGCTGTGCGAATTCGTTTGGGTGCTTACCCAGCGCTACAAGCTGCCGAAACGCGACGTCGCCGCCGCCGTTCGGGCAATCATTGAAAGCGCCAATGTCGTCACCGACAATCGCTCGGCTGAGGCCGGCCTTGCGATGATGGACGCAGGCGGGGATTTCGCCGATGGCGCGATCGCGTTCGAGGGCAGGCTGATGGGCGCCGATACGTTCGTTTCGTTCGACAAGAACGCGGTCAAACAGCTCACTGCGCAAGGCGTGCCCGCGCGCGCGCTTGTCTAAGCAAACGCCCGCCGCGGCTGGGCGGTGTGTTCGTTCAGCACGTTTCCGTTGCCGTCCACCTCGGCCAGCTTCACGTCATAGCCCCACAGATCGGCCACGTGCTGCAGCACTTTTTGCGTGTCGTTTTCTTCCAGGATCACGCCATCAAGCACGCGGTGCTGGAGGATCAGTTTGCGGTCGCCCGCCAAATCCACGTCCATGATCTGGATATCGGGATCGCGATAGGCGATGTCGTAATGCTTTGAGAGTGCGCGGCGGATGTTGCGATAGCCGCGCTCATCATGGATGGCGGTGACTTCGAGATCATCCGCTTCCTCATCATTGAGCACGCGGAACAGGCCGAAATCGCGGATCACGCGCGGGCTGAGATATTGCGACACAAAGCTCTCATCGCGGAAATTGGCCCAAATATCGCGCAGCGCGCCATAAGCATCGCCGCAGCCGGCGATGTCGGGATACCATTCGCGGTCCTCCTCCGTCGGGTTCAGCGCCGCGCGCTCAATATCCACGCACATGGCGAAACCGAGCGCATAGGGATTGAGCCCGCCATAGCGGCGATCATCGAAATCCGGCTGCATCACCACGGAGGTGTGCGAATGGATGAATTCAAGGAAGGCGCCGTCATCGATCTGGCCTTTCTCATGCAGGCGGTTCATCACCCGATGGTGCACGAACGTGGCGCAGCCTTCGTTCATCACCTTGGTTTGCCGCTGCGGATAGAAATACTGATTGATCAGCCGCACGATGCGCAGGATTTCCCGTTGCCAGCCAGCAAGGCGCGGCGCGGTTTTCTCTAAGAAGTAGAGCAGGTTTTCTTCCGGCAGGCCAAGCACGGCGCGGCGGCGCTCATCATCATCCTTGCTGCGCTTGCGCTTGCCTTGCGGGACCGTGCGCCAAAGATCGTTGAACAATTGCTCGCCATGGCGGCGGCGCTCTTCCTCGCGCTTCTGCTCCGAGCGCAGATCCGGCATGCGCTTGCGCGGGAAGCGGTGCACGCCATGGCTTTGCAGCGCATGCGCGGCGTCGAGCACGCGCTCCACCTCCTCTTGGCCGTAGCGATCCTCACACTTGGCGATAAAGCCGCGCGCGAACTCCAAATAATCGAGGATGCCGTCCGCATCCGTCCATTGCTTGAAGACGTAATTGTTCTTGAAAAAATGGCTGTGCCCGTAACCGGCGTGCGCAATCACCAAAGTCTGCATCATCGCGGAGTTTTCCTCCATGATGTAGACAAGGCACGGGTTGGAATTGATCACGATCTCATAAGCTAGGCCCTGATAGCCCTTGCGATACATCGCTTCATTCCGCGCGAATTCTTTGCCAAAGCTCCAGTGCCGATAAAATAGCGGCATGCCGGTGGAGGCGTAGGCGTCGAGCATCTGCTCAACCGTGATCACCTCGATCTGGTTGGCGTAGGGATCGAGCCCCATTTCGCCGATGGCGATCTCGCCGCACGCTTCATGCACGCGCTTGATGAGATCGAAATCCCAATCGGGGCCCTTAAAGAGCAGCTTATTATCGGCCACAAGGCTCATGCCGTTTCCGCCGTTTGCGATTGCCGCGAAAACAGCTCGCGGAACACAGGATAAATATCGCGCCGATGTTTAACCTTGCGCATAGCGAACGGCTGATCATCCCCCACCTTGCGATAGGCGCGCCAGAGATTGGTCGTCGGCTCGCCCGCGCCCGGATGATCATCTTCATCCATGCCGACCTCGACATAAGCGTAATATTGGCAGATCGGTAAGATCACGTCCTTGAGCTGCGCCAGCACCACGGAATTATCGCTCGAGGTATTATCGCCATCGCTGGCTTGGGCGGCGTAGATATTCCATTGATCGACCGGATAACGCGCCTTCACGATCTCCTGCATCTTGAACAGCGCGGTGGACACCACCGTGCCGCCGGTTTCGCGGCTGTAGAAGAACGTCTGCTCGTCCACCTCCTGCGCTTCGTGCGTGTGGCGGATGAACACAACATCTACATGCTCGTAGCGGCGATTGAGGAAGAGATAGAGCAGCGAATAAAACCGCTTGGCCAGATCCTTCATGTGCTCGTTCATCGAGCCGGAGACATCCATAAGGCAGAACATCACCGCCTTGGCGATCGGCAGGGCGTGGATTCGAGCCGGCGATAGCGCACGTCCACCGGGTCGATATACGGAATGCGCTGCGTGCGCGTGACCAGCAGCTCAAGCTCGGCCCGCAGCTTCACCAATTGCTCGAACTGCCCGCCTTCGCGCTCCAGCTTTTCGATTTCCTCGCGCAGCGCCTGGATTTCTTCCGATTTCGGGCGCTTGAGCGCAATGCGGCGCGACATGGAGCGGCGCAGCGTTTGCGATACGGAGATGCGCGAGGGCGGGCCGGACGTCATATAGCCGGCTTGGCGCCATTGCACCGATTGCACGCCCGCGATCTGGCGCTTGGCCAGATCAGGCAGCTCTAAATCTTCCAGATAGAGATCGAGATATTCTTCGTCCGAAAGCGCGAAGCGGAATTCATCCTCGCCCTCGCCGCTATCGGTGGCGCGTGAGCCTTTGCCGCCGCCTTGTTCGGGCCGGGGGATGGTATCGCCTTCCACGTACTTTTTATTGCCGGGCAGTACGTAATCGCGCACGCCGCCTTCGCTGGAACGGCGCAGGTGCGGCTCGTGCACGCCGCCGGCGGGGATGGAGACCTCCCCGCCCTTGCCCGCGTCTTTGATGGAGCGCGTGGATGAGGCCTCCCGCACCGCACGGCGCACTTGCGCGCGCGCGCGGCGCAGGAAGCGTTGGCGATTGGCGAAGCTTTTGCCGCCGGGATTGAGGCGGCGATCAATGATGTGCATTGCCGCGCCGCCCTAGCCTGCTTGTTTCACCCGCATGTACCATTCGACGAGGCGCCGCACCTGACGCTCGGTGTAGCCGCGCTCTGTCATGCGCAGCACGAATTCTTCGTGCTTTTTCTCGCTCTCGCTATCCTTCTTCGAGCCGAAGGAGATCACGGGCAGCAAATCCTCCACTTGGGAGAACATGCGCCGCTCAATCACCTCGCGGATTTTCTCATACGAAGTCCAGGAAGGGTTCTTCCCGCCATGGCTGGCGCGGGCGCGCAGCGTGAACTTCACCACCTCGTTGCGGAAATCCTTCGGGTTGGCGATGCCGGCCGGCTTTTCGATCTTTGAGAGCTCCTGATTGAGCAGATCGCGGTTGAGCAGCTGGCCGGTATCGTGATCCTTGAAATCGATATCCTCGATCCAGGCGTCGGCGTAATCGACATAGCGATCAAACAGGTTTTGCCCGTAATCGTGGTAGCTTTCGAGATAGGCCTTCTGGATCTCGTTGCCGATGAATTCCGCATAGCGCGGCGCGAGCTCGCCCTTGATGAATTCGAGCAGCTTGCCTTCCTGTTCCTGCGGAAATTGCTCGCGCCGGATTTGCTGCTCGAGCACATACATGAGGTGCACCGGATCGGCGGCGACCTCCGTGGTGTCGTGATTGTAAGTGGCGGCCAGCACCTTGAAGGCAAAGCGCGTTGAGATGCCTTCCATGCCCTCATCGACGCCGGCGGCGTCCCTATATTCCTGCAGCGTGCGCGCCTTGGGATCGACCTCTTTCAGGCTCTCGCCATTATAGACGCGCATCTTGGCGAAGGCGTTGGAATTTTCATGCTCGCGCAGGCGCGACAGCACCGAAAACCGCGCCAGCATTTCCAGCGTGCCGGGCGCGCAGGGCGCCTCGGACAATTCAGAGCCGCGGATCAGCTTGTCATAGATTTTCTGCTCCTCGTTCACACGCAGGCAGTACGGCACTTTGATCACGAAGATCCGATCGATGAAGGCTTCGTTGTTTTTGTTGTTCTTGAAGGTCTGCCATTCGGCCTCGTTGGAGTGGGCCATGATGATGCCGGTGTAGGGGATGGCGCCGATATTCTCGGTGCCGACATAATTGCCTTCCTGCGTCGCCGTCAGCAACGGGTGCAGCATCTTGATCGGCGCTTTGAACATTTCGACGAATTCGAGAATGCCCTGATTGGCGCGGTTGAGCCCGCCGGAATACGAGTACGCATCCGGATCGTTCTGCGCGTGCATTTCCAGCTTGCGGATATCCACCTTGCCGACCAGCGAGGAGACATCCTGGTTGTTGTCATCGCCCGGCTCGGTTTTGGCGACGCCGATCTGGCGCAGCCGCGAGGGATTGATCTTCGCCACGCGGAATTTGGTGATGTCGCCGCCGAACTCATCGAGGCGCTTGATGCACCAGGGACTCATCAGGCCCGTGAGCCGGCGCGCGGGGATGCCGTAATCGGCTTCCAAACGCTCGCCCCAGACCTCAGGATCAAACAGCCCAAGCGGATGCTCAAACACCGGGCTCATCTCATCGCCGGCTTTGAGCACATAGATGGGCTTTTCCTCCATCAGCGCCTTGAGCCGCTCCGCCAGCGAGGATTTGCCGCCGCCGACGGGCCCGAGCAGATAGATGATCTGCTTGCGCTCTTCCAAACCCTGCGCCGCGTGCCGGAAGAAGGCGACGATGCGCTCGATGGTTTCTTCCATGCCGTAAAATTCGGCGAAGGCCGGGTAAAACCGCACCGTGCGGTTCATGAACACCCGCCCGAGCCGCGCGTCCTTGGAGGTATCCACCATTTTCGGCTCGCCGATGGCGGCGAGGATGCGTTCGTGTGCGCTGGCGTAGGCCATCGGATCGTCGCGGCAGAGATTTAGGAAATCCTGCAACGACATTTCCGCTTCGCGCTTTTGTTCAAAGCTGCGCGCATAGCTGCGAAAGAGATCTTCAGACATCATGCCTCCGCCGTGGCCGGCGCATGATCCTCAGCGGATCCCGCCGGCGACACTTAACAAAAAGCCATTCAAATCTGGCGACCTTAAGGTGCTTCCGCCTCAGTCTGGGCGCAGCCGCCGTAATGCGTTCTGGACTGTGCCATGATTTGGCGCTGCGAGCGCGCCCGCGCGCCATCACTTTTTGCGGCGCCCGATGCAGAAGCCCGAAACCGGGCGGTAAAAGCCTCAATTTTACGCGGCCTTAAGCACAATCGCGCATCACATGCGGTTCCGGAGTGCTTCAACGCCATGACAAGCGACAATACCTGGGTGCTGCGCGGCGTGGACGCCGAAGCGCGCCAAGCGGCGCTCGAAGAGGCTGAGCGCCAAGGGCTCAGCCTTTCCGACTTTCTGACCGCGGTGCTGGCCGGCGAGGCGGGCCTTGCCGCCGCGCCAGAAGGCGCGCCGCCCGAGGCGGAGCCGGAGCCGGCTTATCCCGCCCCCCGCCCCACCCGCGAAAATAACGCCTTCCGCCATCGGGTTGAGGCGCTTGAGCGGCAGCTTACCGCTTCGCTCGGCGGGCTCGATGGGGCGCTCAAGGCGCTCGATTCCACCGTGCTCAGCTTTTCAGCCCAGCTCGACGAAACCGGCGCCCTGGCCGAAGACAGCGCCACAGCGCTCACTGAGCTGCAGAGCGATGTCGCCATGCTGCGCAAGCGCCTCGCCGCCGCCGAACAGGCCGCCGGGGCGCTCGCCGATAGCGGCGCGGAAGCCCGCCACAGCCTGCTCGACCGCTGCGAGGCGCTGGAGGCGCATCTTCAATCGGTCGAATCCATCGCCTACGCCGCCGACGCGACCGGCGCACGCCTGGCCACCGCCCAGGAGGCGCTGACACGCGCCTTAGCGCAGGATTTTGAAGAGTTTTCCGCCGAAAACGCACGCCGCTTTGAGGCGGCGAGCAAGGATATGCGGGCGCTCTCCGCACAGACGGACGCCCGCTTGGCCGCCGCGCAGGAAGCGCTGCGCCAGACGTTCACTCAGGATTTCAACGCGCTCTCGCAAGAAAACGCCCGCCAGCTCAGCGCCGCGCGTGAGGCGATGCGCGCCGATGCGGACGACGCCGCCGATCAGGCCGAAGCCGCCGCGCAGCGCGCGATTGAGGCGCTGCGCCAATCCCGCGCCGCGATGGAACAAGCCCTCGCCGACCAGGCCGAGGAGACCCGCGCCGTCGTGCACGGCGCGTTCGTTGACGCCGTGGAGCGGATCGAGGCCCTGGCCGACCGCGTGCACGATCAGCAGCACGCCGCCCACCGCGCCACCGAACAGCTGAGCGCCCGCCTCAATGGGATTGAGGACGCCGCGCAGATGGCCGTCGAAGAAACCGCAGCCCAATTGCGCGCCGCCGATTCAGCGCTGGCCGCCGATCTGGCGCGCGCGCGCCAGGACGCCGCCACAGCCGCCGCTGCGCTGGGCGAGCGCCAAAACCAGATCGCCCAGCACATCAGCCGTGTCGATCACGCGCTCAATGACGCGCTGCTCGACATCGAAGCGCTGCGCGAAGACTCAAAAGCGAGCTTGAGCGATTCCGAACTGGTGATCGTTGCGCGCCAGGATGCGTTCGAGGGCGATGTGCGCGCGCGCATCGACGATCTGATCGCGCGCCTTGATCGCGACGCGGAAGCCGCCGCCGCCGGCGCACACGCCAACGCGGCAAACATCGAGCGTGTCGAAGCCAGCGTTTTCGCCTCGCTGCAAAAGCTGGCGCATGACATCGTGAGCAACAACACGGCCCAAACCGCGCGCCATGAAGAAACGCTCAAGCGCGCGCAAGCAGGCGTTGACCGCGTGGCCCAGCGCCAGGATACGGTCGAAGGTTGGCTGACGCAGGTGGATAAGGCGCTGCTCGCCCAGGCCGCCACAAACACTGACGCGGATGCGCGTCTGGATCGGCTCGAACGCAACGCCGAGGATGCAAGCACCCAGCGCGCGCTCGCAGCGCTTGCGGAGGATATGAACGCCCGGCTCGGCCAGCTTGAGCAAGGCGCCGCCGATTCAAGCACCGAAGAAGCGCTGAATGCGCTGGCCAAAGAGATCGGCCTGATCTCCGCACGGATCGAGGAAACCGATGCGCCGGCGCAGTTCGCGGCGCTTAACGCGCGGCTCGAAGATCACAACGCCCAGCTCACCGCCGCGGCTGAGCGCAGCCAGGACGTATCGCGCACGCTGGCGCGCGTCGCCGCGCAAAACGAGGACGCCGCCGTCCAACTGGATGAGCGCATGAGCCGGCTCGAGGAAGAGGCCCAGCACAACGCCCTCGCCGCCGCGGAGGAAATCGCCGCGCGCATCAGATCCATGGATCAGCGCCACACCGATGCGCTTGAAGCCTTGCGCGCCGAGATCGCGCATTTCCTGGCGGAGAACGAGCTGCGTTTGCACCAGATCGAGCGAACCGAAACGGCCGTGCTCACTGGTGATGAATTGCTGATCGCGCGCGCCATCGAAGCGCGCCTGACCGAGCTTGAGCAGCGCGACGTGGCCGCCGAATTCGATGCGCTGCGCCGCCGCATTGAAACACGCATCGGCGATGTCGAACGCTCAAGCGTGCGGGCGCTTGAGCAGATGGCCAACACCATTGAGCTGATTGAGAAACGCTACGCCGAGGGCGAAGATACGATCTCGCGCAGCGCCTAAAGCATCATCCGAAGGCTCTAATTGACCGCGACACGATAAGCGGGCTGCTCCTCGACCGGCTCGATCGAGAGCAGCGCGCTCGCGGCGTCCATCGCCCGTAGCGCGGCATCCTGGGAAGCCGCGATGAGCAGCTCACGCCACTGCAAAGGCGCAGCTTGGCGGCCCGCCTCCACAGCGCGGATCAGAGCCTCATCGCCATCGGCCAGCAATTGCGCAAATGCGCTGCGCCACCCCGCCCCGAACAGAGCCTCGCCTGTTCGGACCAGCTCTTCGGCCGTCAAAGCGGGGAAGGTGGGCTTTTGCATGCGTGCAGGACAGCACGCAATTGGTTAGGAAGGCTTTTCCACTGCTGTATTTTTCCTTACAATTAGGCGATTTTCTGCGGACGTTGACGCTTCGCTAAGATTTTGGCGCCGTTTTGGCGCACATGCGCGCAGGAAAATACCGCTTCGCGAAACTGCAGATTGTGCTCGCCGCCTTGATCGTCGGCGCCGCGCTTGTGATCACGCCGCAGGAGCAGACGCTTTCGCCAACGCCCGCAGGGGCGGACGAATGGCGGCGCGTCCATGTTATTGACGGCGATACGATCGAAGCGGGCGGGCGGCGGTTCCGCCTCGCCAATATCGATACGCCGGAAACCGGCGACCTTGCCCGTTGCGCGGCGGAGCGGCGCCCTGGCCAACGCGCCACAGCGCGCGCCCGCGCCTTGCTCGGCAGCGCCGCCGGGATCGAAACGCACGACGTCGGCCGCACCGACGTCTATGGCCGCACCATCGCTCATGTGCTGATCGATGGCCGGGATTTGGGCGACGTGCTGGTGGCCGAGGGCCTTGCCAGAGGCCATGGCGCGGCCGCCGCGAGCCCTGGTGTGACGCAAACAATCGCCTGCTGCGTTGACCTTGCGTGCGCTTGTGCCGCTTGCGCACGCGCCATATGCCTTGAGCCATGGCCATTATGGATGAAATGACGCGCCTGCTCGATCTTGAGCAGATCGACGTGAACCTGTTTCGCGGGGTAAGCCCGCCCGAAGACGAGGGGCGCATCTTTGGCGGCCAGGTTGTCGCTCAGGCGTTGACCGCCGCCTACAAAACCGTCGACGCCCTCATCTGCCATTCACTGCAGAGCTATTTCATCCGTCCGGGCGATGGGCGTATCCCGGTGCTTTATCAGGTCGAACGCTCGCGCGATGGCAAGAGCTTCGCCACGCGCCGCGTCATCGCCATCAAAAAGGGTGAGCAGATTTTCAACATGGCCTGCTCTTTCCAAGTGCAGGAAAGCGGCTTTGACCATCAGGACGCCATGCCGCCCGCGCCGCCGCCCGAGAGCGTGCAAGATGATGTCGAGCGCTGGCGCGAGGCCTTCGCCGATAAGCCCGAATGGCTTGCGAAAATTCGGGATCGGCCGATTGAGGTGCGCCCGGTCGATCCCGTCGCCGTGCGCGATCCAAAACCGGCGCCGCCGCATCATATGGTGTGGCTGCGCGCGCGCGCGATCTTGGCGATGATGTGCGGCTCAATCAGGCGCTGCTGGCTTACGCCTCGGACTACGCCCTGCTTGGCGCGGCGCTGCGCCCGCACGGCCATACCTGGACCTCCGGCGTGCAGACAGCCAGCCTGGATCATATCCTTTGGCTGCACCGCCCCACCAATTTTCACCGCTGGCACCTCTACGTGCTGGACAGCCCCTCCGCCTCTGGCGCGCGCGGATTTAACCGCGGCGCGCTCTATCGGGAGGATGGCGTGCTGGTGGCCAGCGCCGCGCAGGAAGGGCTCATTCGGCTACGGCAATGAGAGCCCGCATTGCTAACACCGCTTTTAGGATGTCGGCGTATGAACGCCGATTATGATCGAAAGTGGGTTGATAACGAAGTCTATTTTGGCCCCGACCGGCGCGCGCGCGGCGGCTCGAAGCGCTGGGGCGATCGGCGCCATTATAACGACGCAGGCGATCCGCCTCCGCTCAGCCGTGCTGCGCCGGATTCGCGTGCGCCTGTCCGAGCCGGCCACCCCGCCCAATCGCCATCTGGCGATGCAATTGCTTAACCTCGCGATCATCCACGCCCAGCAGCTGCGCATAGAGGCGTGCGTCGACGCGCTCCGCAGCGCCGCGCCCTTGATCAGCGCCGACCGCTTTGAAGAGGCCGAGCGGCTCGTGACTGAAGCAATGGCCCGCTTTGGCGAGCACGCTTAAGCGCGCTTAACCAAACCGCACTCTGCTTTACCGCTTTTAAGCTTGCCGCCTTGGCGGCCAGCACTGCATATGCCCGCTCCGGTTATGGGGGAGCCGGGCCCGAAAGCGTCGGGCCTTAAATGCGACACGGCGCCCGCCATCGAACTGAGGCGAATTTAAAGTCCGTTGCTTTAAGGCGTGAAAAATTGCCGCTTACTTCGTCCGCCGCGCTGGATCACGCGTATGATGTCTGCATTGTCGGCGCTGGCCCCGCAGGCTTGGCGTGCGCGCTCGATTGCCATGATGCAGGCCTTAAAACACTCGTGCTTGAAGCTGGCGGGCTCAATCCCGTTCCTGGCGCGCCTGACATTCTCGCCGCCGAAATAAGCGATCCCGACTGGCACGATCCAATCCCAATCGTCGCCGCCGCGGCGCTCGGCGGCACGTCGCATTGGTGGGGCGGCCGCTGCGCGCCGCTTGATTCAGCAGATTTCCGCAGCTGGCCAATCACCGAAGCAGACATGGCCCCTTGGTGGGAGAAAGCCGCGGCATTTCTCGGCGCACACGGCGTCAGCGAATCCCCGCCCCCGCCTGGATTTGAAAAGCTGGCGCGCTTTGACGCGCTGCGCGACGAAACCTGGGGGCCTGAGCGCAATATGGCGCGGCGCTGGCGCGCGCGCCTCCGCGCGAAAGCAGGCCCCGTCATCGTGCGGCATGCGCGCGTCACCGGGCTCGACATCGACACCGGCCGCGTGACCCGCCTCAACGTGCGCATCGACAACGCCGAAAAAAGCGTGCGCGCCAATCCAGATTGTGCTGGCTTGCGGCGGCCTTGGCGTGCTGCGCCTGCTTTTGCTGGCGCAACACACGCAACCGGCGCTGTTTGGCGGCGCTGATGGCCCGCTGGGGCGTGGCTATATGGGCCATTTGACCGGCTCGATCAGCGCCATCACGCTCACCGATCCAGCCGGCGCGCAAGCTTTCGCCTGCCGCATGCTTGAGCGCGGCGTGTTTGCGCGGCGGCGGCTGCGCCCCACCGACGCCGCCCTACGCGCCGAGCCTTTCGGCAATATCGCCTTCTGGCTCGATAACCCGAGTGAGGCGCGCAACAATGTCGCCGCGATTGCGCGCGCATTGGCGACACGGCTCGCCGCGCTGGCGGGCCAAAATGGCCAGCTGGGTTTACACATCCGAAAGTTCGCGCGCGCGCCGATCTCGGCGGCGGTTGGCCTTTCGGGCGCTGTGTTTCAATTGCTCTACGCCAAGCTGAGCGGCGGCTATCCTGGCGCGGTTGACCTCATCGCCGATGCAAGCGGCGCGTGGCGGCTGTGTTATCATGGCGAGCAAATGCGCAACGCCCACAATCGCGTGCGCCTCCATGATGCGCGCGACTCACTCGGCCTGCCTAAGCTCGCTATCGATTTTCACATGAACGATGCTGATTTCGAGAGTGTTTTGGCCGCGCACGAGGCGCTCGATGCGGACTTGCGCGCCAGCGGCCTTGGCGCGCTGCGCTTTGACGCCGGCCGAGCCGAAACACGCGCCGCCATCGCCAGCGCCGCGCGCGACGGCTATCATCAATTGGGCGGCGCCGCGATGAGCGCAGATCCCAGCGCCGGCGTTGTGAACGCGCAATGCCGCGCCCATGATGTCGAAAATCTCTGGATCGCTTCAAGCTGCGTGTTCGCTTCGGGCGGGCAAGCCAACCCGACGCTCACCATCATCGCCCTCGCCCGCCGCCTCGCCGCCGCGCTCGCGGGCCGCGCGTAGGCCTGCGCGAAGGGCGGCGCCGGCCCAAAAACGCACCGCGCCATCGCGTTGAGCCCATTACCACCCCGAGCCGCGTAATTTCTGTTACCCTCGGCCATGGCTTGGAATCAAAAAGAGTACGAACTCTCCAAGAGCGGCTTCTCCCTGCCGACCATGGAAGGCGAGCAAGGGCTGAAGGACCGGCTCCGCGAAGAAGAGGCCAAGCGAAAAGCGCGACGCCCTGGACGCCGAACTCCGCCGCGCCGACCATCAGGCGCAATTGGCGAAGGCCAAGAAGAAAGCCGACGCCAAAGCCGCGAAGAAACAGCGCGACCAAGATCGCAAAGCCGAACGCAAGGCCGAAAAGTCTGACCGGCGAGCCGAACGAGATCGGGCGCCGGCGCCGGTGAAATTCAAACCCGAGCCCATTAGACTCTCAGGTGGAGCCTCCTCCAGCGGCGACGGCGGCGGTTGGTGGGCCGCACTTGGCGTCTTCATGGTCGTCAGCGTCATCGCCGCCTTCGTCCAATGGGTTCACGGCAAAGTCGCGGCCACCCTCGCCATCGCCGGCCTCACCGGCGTGTGGCCCGCCGCAATTGTGATGGGTCTCACAATTGTGCTTGCCGCAATCGCGGCGATCATCGCCTATCATAATGATCTGATCGGACGTCGGGTCTGGACGAAGAAAGTAGCGTGGACGGCGATCCCCGCATTGGCCCTCGCGGCCTTCATCGTCATCAGCTCGTTTCTCTAGAGCAAGCGCCTGCTTGAGCGCATGACGGCCGAGAAGCGTGAACGGCCGACCGGCTAGAGCCGGCGTCCACTTAAGCGGAATTTGCTCTATATGCCGGTCAGCCCGCCGCTGCACACCAATGTCTGGCCGCTGACATAGTCAGATTCTGGGATGCAAAAGAGATAGACCGCGCCCGCCGCCTCTTCCGGCGCGCCGCCGCGACCGAGCGGAATGGTTTGCTCCATCGCCGCCATCAGCCCAGGATTCACCCCGACCTTGATGTCGCGCCCTTCGATGCTGACGGTGCTTTGCTCGGCCGCGCTGGATGTGAGCCGCGTTTTGATAAGCCCGTACGCGCCGAAGCTCCAATGCCCCTACGCCAGCCGGATCGACGCTGAAGGCTGCGGCTGGAGCAAGCCCATTCCGATCAGAACATGCACGCCGGACATCGGCGCGCGCAGCAAAAATTGGTCGCTGTCTGTCGGCAACGCGCCTCGCGGCGCATCCGCCACCACGCCAAGCGCGCATAGGCCATTGATTTATTGAGCTCCCTTGGAGCGGGCGATGAGATCTGAACTCACGACCCCAACCTTGGCAACCCGCCCGGAAGCGCATTTCCCTTTAATTCCGGGCATTTCCTTCTAATTCTCGACGTTGACGAGGGCATTGTATGCGCCCCATCTCCATACCAGAAAAATCATGCCCCGGCTTTCCGGACGCTTATTTTCTGGTGGTAGCGATATGGTAGCAAAACGCGCTCGAAATTTTGGTAGAAAACAAAAAAGAGGCCGCGAGTTCGAATCACGGAGCGGCCGCTGATGGACGGCATCCGTGCTCGTATCACGCTTCGCCTGATTGACGCGACCGCAGCGCCTAAAGAAGGCGAGCTCCGCATCTGGGATACGGACGTCCGAGGCTTTGCGCTACGCATCACGCCGACCGGGCGCAAATCTTATTGCCTCAAGTATCGCTACCAGGGTCGCCAGCGCTGGCTGACGATTGGCGAGCATGGCTCGCCCTGGACGCCCGACACCGCCCGCAGCAAAGCCAAGGAAGCGCTCTACCAGGCCAATCATGGCGAAGACCCCCAAGCCACGAAGACCGAGACCAAGCTCAGAAGCGGCACCGTCAAAGAGCTGTTCGAGCGCTATTTCGTCGAGGGCCGGATCGACAAGCCGCTCAAACGCGAAAGCTCATGGAAGGTCGATCAGTATAATTACAAGCGTCACATTGAGCCCCTGCTCGGCAAGCGCATCGCCCGCGAGCTGACCTTATCGGACCTATCGCAATTCCAAGCGCAGGTCGCGAACGGCAAAACCTCGGTCACCGTTAGAACCAAGAGCGGCAAGCAGCACGCCGTCGTCAAAGGCGGGACTGGTGCAGCCGCCCGCGCCATGCGGGTGCTTTCAACAATGATGGGTTGGGCGGTTCGGCACGAAATTCTTGACCAGAACCTCTGCGGTAAGATCCAGAAGTATCGCGATCAAATGCGCGAGCGGGCGCTGACCGAGGAAGAAGCAAGCCGGCTTTGGACAATGATCGCCGAGGCGCAAGCGGCCTCTGTCATCACCAGAGATTTCGCCGACATATTCCGGCTCATCATGCTGACAGGCCCCGCCGCAACGAAATCGTCGCTCTGCGCTGGTCCGAAGTCGACTTCGATCGCGCACGCATCGTCTTGCCGCCGGTCCGCACCAAGATGGGCGCGCTCAATCGTTCGCGCACAATCGCGCTCTCAATGCCGGCGCTGGAGATCTTGCAGGCCGTGAAGCGGCGCGCAGAGCACGTCTTCCCTTCATCCGTGGGCGATCAGCCGCTCGTCGGCGTCAATCGCGCCTGGGACAAGGTCCGCGTGCTAGCGGGCATTGCTGATGTGAGGTTGCACGATCTACGGCACAGCTTCGCGACCTTCGCGGTTGAAGGTGGTGCCTCGCTCTATCACGTAGGGCGCGCGCTCGGGCATACGAAGACTTCCACTACCGAACGCTACGCTCACCCCTCCGACGCCGGTGCCCGCGCGGTAGCGTCAGATGTGGCGACACGGTTCGTGGGCAAACGCGCCACCCAACCAGCAGCCCCTCGGCCCCAGAACTTCGCCGCCGACGGGGACCAGCTTTCGCTGCCTCTCTCTCCCGAGGGGGCTCGCAGCAATGCGTAACATTCCACACTCCACCTTGACTTTCAGCCGCACACGGTGTGTAATTACACACACCCGAGGGTCGGCTTATGCCGATTAGCGGGGACGAGGCCGTAAAGCAGCTTGAGGCGGCTGGGTTCGTGTTTCGCCGCGGCAAAGGCGACCACGTTTTCGGCCGCCATCCTGACGGCCGGACGGTGACCGTGCCGCTCCATCGGGAGCTGAAGCGAGGCACGCACGCTTTCGATCGAGCGCCAGAGCGGCGTGAAGATGGATTGATGGAGATTGAGATGGCCCGCGCTGTTTTCATGGCGGCGTTTCAGCCGGAAGACGATGGCGGTTTCTCGGTCACGTTTCCGGGTGTGCCCGCCGCGATCACGCAGGGCGATGATTTCGAGGCTGCGCTCCTAAACGCGATCGACGCGCTTGAGACCGTACTGGAAGAGATGCTTGAGAACGGCGAGACACCGCCTCGGCAGACCGATCACACCAAGCTCGCCAAGAGCATCGCCAACAGCGGCGGCCAGGCGGTCGCGGTGCCGGTGTCCGTGCCGGGTCACGCGATACGGGTGAATGTAATGCTCGATGAATCCTTGCTCGGGCGCATCGATCGCGAAGCCCAAACACGGGGGCAATCGCGGTCAGGATTCCTTTGCGGAGGCGGCGAAAGCGCTCCTCAGAACGGCCTAAGAAGTCCTTGCCCCTGCTGTCGCGCGTGCCACTTCAGGCCTTCTCTAAGCCCGCATTTGCACTATTTGTAGGGGGAGAACCGAGTCCCAAATGCAACATCTGGGAACGTTGCGCCTCCGCAGCCTGGACCGCCGAGCCGAATTCCGATTCAGCAATAAGCGCCGCGCGGCAACGCCGACCGTTTACCGCCCGCAACAAGGTGTGTAAACCGACCCCCTCGGTGCGCGCGGCGCGGAAGCGTCGCGCGCGAGCAATTTTTGGCGATATCGCTTTGAATTCGCTGAAAAGTAACGGATTTTTTGGGTCCCGTTAAGTCTAGACGCTAGATACTGGGGGGCGGAGATGGAGATGGCAGAACACAAGATCGACAAGAAGGCGGAGCTCGCGAAAGCTCGCCGTCGCGTCGTCGAAGATCTCGGCATCGACCTAGAGGCTGATCTTCCAGATCGGCCGATAGCAGTGGTGTTGCCGCATCTCATTCAGGCGGGAGGCCTAGTTCACCCTACACTCGGCCGGGTCCTTCGCCGCAAAGACATAGATCGCAAGTTCCGCAAAGTCGGGTCATAAAGCGCTCCCACAACGGGAGGGCGAGTTGGCGCTAACTACGGATGAACGACAATCTGTCGTCGATCAGATTGCCGAAATACTCCTGCACGACGTGTTCGAGGAACTGCACGTTTACTATGCGGAGTCGCTCGCCGCCACGGAGCGGCATGTGGAGCAGGCGAACCGTGAATTGCGAGATGGTGTCACCCATCTCGGGCGCGCGCTCATGGCAGACGACGCATCGACCGCGCAGGTCCAGATCGGTAAAGCTCGCGATCACATAGAGCGCGCAAAGCGGGACTGTCTCAAGACGACCATCGCTTACGCGGATCAGCGCCTCGTCCACATGTTCCATGAAGTGCGGGTTCAGCGCGGGCGTGTCGATCAAGAGTTCATCATCGCTCGGCGTAACCTGCGCAAGCAGCGCCAGGCAGTCTACAAATCGGAGTCACGCGGCGAGAACGACGTCACAACTCGGCTATTGGCGATGACGAACTCTTTCGCAGAACTCGAAACCAAGGTGATTGCCGAGTACGACCTGCCGGACAAGCGGCTGCCGTGGTTTCGCCACCCGTTCCGACATGTCCGCAGTCTGTGGTTCCGTTTCATGCTGCCCTTCCTGGTGGGCGTTTGCATTTCGCTCGTGGCCGGCCTGATACTCATTCTCGTCATTCCCGATCCCGCAGGTTTCTCCGCATCGGTGCGCGCGATCTTCGGCCTCGCGCAATAACTTCGATGGTCAGCATAACGAGGAAACATCAGGCATAACGCAGAAAAAGACGAAGGGTAGGCAGCAAGATAGAATGCGCCGCAGTGCTGGATGCACAGCGGCTCGTCTGCACATCTTTTTTTCCACGGCACCACGAGGTGCGCCGCCGCAGAGTGCGGCAAGGTGAAGAGAGCCGCTTTGCGCTGCTAAGAAGGCGCGACGCGATGGAAGACGAAGACAAATTCGAAGGCGATGTCAGCCGGCGTCGCGCGAAACGCACTCCCGACCCCAGCTCGATATTTCGCCCGCCGTCCGCCGCGGGCTCCAAGCGTGTTGCCGCGCGCACGCGCGCGGCCTGGTACAATCGGAGCCGCGGCGCTGGCGTCGTCAAACTGAAGCACGAGCGGCTCTCGGGCAACCAGCGCGTGATTGTGAAGATACACCCCAAGGTCCACGCGAAGGCGGCGGGCGGCGCGGGGTCGCTCATGCGGCACACGCTTTACGTCGAACGCGACGGCGCCGGCCGCGACGGCGATCCGGTGCAGGTGTTCGATCACGAACTCGACCGCGCGGACGGCGCTGCCTTCGTCGAGCGCTGCGAGGGCGACCGGCATCACTTCCGGGTGATCATCTCGCCCGAGCACGGTGCGGCAATCGACGACCTTAAGGACTACACGCGCGACCTGATGCGGACGGTGGAATCGGACCTCGATACCCGCATCGACTGGATCGCGGCGGAGCATCACGACACCGGCCATGCCCACGTCCATTTGCTGATGCGGGGCGTCCGGGCAGACGGCCGCGACCTGGTCATCCCGCGTGCTTATGTTTCCCACGGTTTCCGCGAGCGCGCCGAAGGCCTCGCGACCGAACTGCTGGGGCCGCGCTTAGAACCCGACCGCGCCGATCGGGCGATGAAGCAGGATCGCCTCACCGAGCTTGACCGCGAACTCGTCGCACGCTCGCGCGGCCAGGAGATCCCGATGAGCGCGCTGCCCGACGATGGCGTGCGCGCCGCTCGGCTGGTGCAACGCCTCAACCGGCTGGAAGAGCTGGGCTTGGCTGAACCGGCTCGCCCGGGCGTGTGGAGGCTCGATGCCGAGCTTGAGGAGAAACTTATCCGGCTGGGCGACCGGCGCGACCGCGAGCGCGCCACCGCGCGGTTACTGGCGCAGGAGCAACGCGGGCTCGAACCTGAGCGCACGCGTGAACTGGAAGCGGCGCATTCGAGCCAGTGCGTCACCGGACGCCTGGTTGGCTTTGAGCGGCTGGGCGAGGACGCGCGAGGACCACAACTTATCGGCGTGGAAGGCATTGACGGTAGATTCTGGACGGCGCGCGTGGCCGGTCCCGAAGATCTGCGCAGCCTAAGCGGCGTCGAGCGCGGCGCCATTGTCGAGATCGAGCGCGCCACGCCGGGCCTGAAAGCGTCCGACCGCACCATCTGGGAAATCGCGCAAGAAAACGATCTCACCTATTCGGCGGCGCTGCATCGCCAAGCGCGGCCCACCCGATCGCGCGAACTACATAGAAATGCACGAACGCAGGCTGGAAGCGCTCCGGCGCGATGGCGTGGTCAGCCGCGAGCGCGACGGCACGTTCTATCTGCCCCACGACTACCCTACCCAAGTGGCGATGCGCGAAGGGCGGGGCGGACGCGAAAGCGCGCGCGTGACGCTGGTTGATCCGCACGCGTTGGCACGGCAGGCCGAGTATCGCGGGCCAACTTGGCTCGACCGCGTCGCGGATGGCCGCGAAGACAGAAGCCAGATGCGCGGCGAAGGCTTTGGCGCTGAGATCGGCAAAGCCTGGAAGCAGCGGGAAGAGACGCTTGAGAAGCTCGGCTTGGGCGAGCGCGGCCCAGACGGGTTCCAAGCCATGTCCGGCTGGCGCGATAGCCTAACTTCGCTTGAGCAGGACGCTCTTCGCGACCGCATCGAGCGCGATACCGGGCGCGTGGCGCATTTCGCGCGCGAAGGCGAGCGTGTGCATGGGCTCTACACGGGCCGCGTCCATCTCGCCGAACAGAGCTTCGCGCTGATTGAGCATGACCGCACCGCAACGCTTGCGCCGTGGCGGGCGGAGATGGACCGCGCGCTCAATCAAGTCGTCGCGGGACAGGTCAAAGGCGTGAACTTCGACTTCAAGTATGGTCGCGGCGCCGAGAAAGAGATCACCAAGGTGCTGGGCCTCGACATCGGCGGGCGTGGATAGCGTGGCACCCTGGGCACCCTACCCCTCTGCGCGCTACATCGCGAACCGTCATGCGAACCGGGTACTGACAGAGGGTGGAATCTGGTAGCATAGGTTATGGACGGCCACGAAACTAACTTGTCGCTCGATTTCGGTGTTTCCGAACGCACTGGCGTGACCAGCATTCGCGTAGGTCGACGAGACTTGTCGACGACACCGGTATTTGACGCGTATTGGCGCTTCGCGGCTGAGCGGCAGAAAATCTTCTTTCGCCGTTTGCGTGGCGACAATGGCCGGCTCACAACCGATCCCGTCCTGGCGACGTTTAAGTTCACGAATGCTTACCGTGCCTCCGACCGAGTTAGTCAGTATCTAATTCGACGGGTCATCTATCGCGACGACCTTCCAAGTGACGCATCGAACGTCTTTTTCAGAACGCTGCTCTTTAAGCTTTTTAACAAGATTGAGACTTGGGAGTTTTTGGAAGAGGCAATCGGCACTCTTGTTTGGGAAGAGTTTGACTTTGAGAAACTGGATGTTGCCCTTACCACCCGGATGGCTGGCGGCGCACGCATATACTCTGCTGCATACATCATGCCGTCGGCGCCATTCGGATATCGGCTGAAGCACCAAAACCATCTGCGCCTGCTTGAGTCTCTAATGCGTGACGCATTCCCGGAACGGCTCGCAGAATGCACGTCGATGCAACAAGCCTACGCATTATTGCTAGGCGCCCCATCAATTGGGCCATTCCTCGCCTACCAATTCGTCACCGATTTGAACTACACTCCTATGCTCGCATTTGGTGAGGATGAGTTCGTCGTCGCCGGCCCGGGCGCGCTGGACGGAATAAGCAAGTGCTTTGTCGATACGACTGGTGTGACGCCTGAGAGCATCATTCGGTACATGTACGAAAATCAAGCGCGCCATTTTCAGGAATCCGGAATCGCCTTCGAGACGCTGTGGGGCCGGCCACTTCAGTTGATCGATTGTCAGAACATATTCTGCGAGATCTCGAAGTACGCGCGCGTAGCTTTCCCGGAGGTGTCAGGCACCGCTGGTCGCACGCGGATCAAGCAAAAATTCGCACCCGCCATGCGCTTGCCTTCGCCTTGGTATCCGCCAAAGTGGGGCATCAACGATGCTATCAACGAGGCAGCTTAGGCGACACTCGTTACCGCCAGAGCGGAGCAAAGGATGCCGCCAGTGGTGTCCTCGCTAAAGGCCAGTTGGAATGAGAGGGCACCGATCGCCCACATCCGCTTCTGTACCTCCGATCGAGCATGCACACTTACGTCGTTCCCGCGCAATTTGATGTCAAGCTGTTGGGATGAAGACGGCTCGCCTAGCCCCAACGAACGGAGTATCGCGCACTTTGCGGCGAGTACTCGACGCAACTTCGACGCATCGCCATCGCATGCCGCCTGTTCTTCCGCGGTTAGGTGCGCTGTGTCGATCTCCGCAGACGAAGAGACACTTGCGTTGCCCAAACCCACCGACAAACCGCGAATAGAGAGCCACACGTCGGGTGAAAAAGTAAGTTTGCGTTCGTTTAGATCAACCCGGACTGTTCCTTGTCCATGGAGCCGCAACTGGTAGTACGCATCAGCGCCCTCGATAATTGCGTCTTCCCATTCCCATGCTGCATTCTTTCGAACCTCAAGACCTTCAACGAAGCCCTGTAAGCTCTTCAGAAAGCGGAAGGTGATTGCCTTCCGATCGGCGAAGGTGCGCATAGGCGTTTCCGGTCCGCACCGCGCCGTATCACGAGCTAGACGAACACCCTCGCTGTGGATGGCCTTGAGGACTAGCTCCTCAACAATCTGCGCGCGCGCGCCGTCCTCGACCTCATCCGTTTCGTCGCCCAGGCTCTTCCGCTTCCGCCCCATGAGCTTCCGAACCACGGGTGACCACCCGAGGTGCGCGACGTTCGCCAAGTGAAAAACATCGTGAAAACGATAGCCGTCATCCTCGCGAGAATTGTCCGTGAGTTCGTCGCCTAGTTGGCGGCCATCCATGAACATGCGGGAACGGGAAAGTATTTTGTCGCCAAGCCGCTTCGGTGACACGGTCACGAATGAGATTTCGAACACGCGAGGAAAGCGCTCCGACTCTAAGTTACTCTCGTCATGCAGGGGAGTTCGATCGCTACGGTCTGCGCGAAACGCAACCTTTTCTACGTTTTTGGCGAGCACTTCATCTAGCGACAGGCGGAAGAGACTGGCAACCGCAGCGAGGTGCCAAGCCACCTCTCCCAAGATTACATTTACCGGCCTATCCGCAATATTCTTGTTAAGAGTGAGTTCTATCTCCGGCATGCGTGTGCGTAGCAACTCAGCGCCGAGTTGACCCAAGACCGCCAGACACACCTCCAACAACACACGCTCCCGCGTGCGCGCCGTGAGGAACGCGAGCTCCTGATAGTGAGAAAACCTCATGCTCTCGGTGCGTGGAAACTTTTCTGCAGCTTGCAGAAAGAGATCCTTCTTAGTTGGGTCAAGCGCCGCGCGAATCTTTTGGGCGCGCTCACTATCACCACCAATTTCCGCTTTCAGGAGGCGAATGTCGCTCTTAAGAATGTTTATGGGACGCGGATCGTTGTGCACGAGAGCAAGCAAGGTGCCGTACCAGATCGCATCTCCTAGCTCTTCGACAATCTCTTCGTTTGGCTCATCCCACGCGCTAGCTCCCGCCTCGGCCAATAGCTTCTTCTTAATCGCTGAAGTAAGCGAGCCGATCTCGCCTACGAGGCCATAGACGGCGACGGCCAATCGCTCGTCTCGCTCGGCGGTCTGAAATTGGTCCGTACGACGCACAAATGCGGTATAAGCCGAGACCTTCATCTCGATGGGCTTTCAGAAATGAGTTTTTAAGCGACGGCGGCGCTTCTTTTTCAAAAACTGCCAGTGCGCCGGCTCGCCAATGATTCCTCGTTCAGGATGCGTCGCCAGCCACGCCATAAACGCAGCCACTTGCTCGTCATCGAAGCGGCACTTATGCCCTGGGCCACGTATTTCGAAGGCTTTCAACTCCGGTGGAAGCTTGATGCCGCTGCGACCCCAATATGCAAACTCGTGCCCGATCAGAACGCGCTCGCTTGTACCTGTGTCGCGTTCCAGGTTTGAGCGAGAAAGCGCGCCCCCGGTAAACTGTGGAATGAGTACTCTTGCGTATATTCCATCGCGCCGTCAGCGCGGTGATAGATGTTGTCGCCGTAGCGTAGATAAGTGGCGCCTTCCATCACCGGGCGCTTCCGCCGAAAACGCTCTGCTGCCCAGTACTCGTTGAACGTCAAAACCTCGTCCACTCGCATCCAGTAACAGAGATGGCCGCCGAGACCGGGGCGCGCCGCACCCATGCCAAGGATGTAGTCACCAAGCTTTGCAGTCTTTCGTATGCGCGGCTTGCAACACGCGAGCGTGCATGCACCGTGAAATGGATTTGGCGCGAAGCCCAAGTCGTGCTCAATGACGTACGAGAAGACGGTCACTCGTCGCACTCCAAGTGATCTGGATCAGGTTTTGGCATCGGCTGGCCGTCCGGCTGGTCCAGACAGATGACATCATCGTTTGCGAGAGCGCTACTCAAGCGATCGGCATTCCACCACACGATCGAGTAGCTAAAATTCGTAATCGCCTCTGGCAGCGGCGTTGGTGCGGCACCTTCCGGCCAAACGCAGATAGCGCGCCGCCCGCCATTTGGTACGGCTGCCACCTCCTGTTGCGTCTCGATCGCTGCTAGCACTGGCTCCGTGAGCAAAACGACGAATACCTCGTCGTCGCAGTGCAGGTCCGGAGGGCCCGCGGTATCCGTCACGAAGACTTCATTGGGAACACAGCCCGCTTGCTCCAGCAACGCCTTCAGCTTCTGCAGCTCGGAGGGGTCGAGGTTGCGACCAAGGATGTTCACGCGACGCATTACCACGACCCTTCAACTCAAGCGTTCAATACACAGGCGGAACTCGCCCGGAAAGGAGGGGCGCGGATCGTTACTGCTCCCATATTGGGAACATGCATGTTTCGCGTCTTGCCGTCAAGCATGTTTGCTCCCAAAATGGGACCGTGTAGAATCGGACCTACTGTTGCGAGTGATTGGCCTGGACCTAGTCGCGGACTACGCGGCCCGACTGTCGGAGCATGACGCATCGCGACTGCGTTCCTGGCTCTACGAGGTCCGGCACCGTTCTTGGCGGAGCCTCACCGCCCTCCAGTCCGATTACTCCTGCCTTGATATTTCAGAACCACCCCGCGCCGCATTCGTCCTCGCAAGTGTGCCAGTGCGGATCGAGGCCATCATCGACTTCAAACTTGGCTTGCTGGTCGTAACTGCCGTGAAGCCAACCCTCTCAGACCTAGAGCGCTCAGCGCGGGGCAACACCCAATGAGAATCCAACCAATACGAAATCGCGATGATTTAGACGCCGCGCGAAGGCAGCTCGTCGAGCTGATGCAGTCTAATGCGGAAGGCATCAACGATGATGATATCGAGATCATCTCGTCCCTCGTGGAGAACTTTGAACGAGCGAACATACGCATCGACGCACCGTCACCAGTTGACGCAATCAAATTCCGTATGGAAGAGTTGAACCTCACGCCGCGCGATCTTGAGCCATACATCGGTTCACGGGCGAGAGTTTCCGAGATACTCGGAGAAAAGCGCTCGCTCTCGATAGATATGATCCGATCGCTCCATGAGGGCCTGGGAATACCCTACGAGTCCCTTTTGCAGGAGCGGACGAAACCACGAAGTTCGTCGCCAGAGTTCTCCAAGCCTGCACTTCAGAAGCTTCGTTTGCTGGGCTTCGACCTCACTCAAGAGAGTGCGCCACTATTCATAGAGTCCTCAATGCAGCGCGCCTTGCCCTTTGCTCTTCATCGAAAGACTCTTACGCAAAGGGCCGCATCAAAAACCGATCTAGCAGCTTTGGACTTGTGGCAGGCGGCAGTCATTAAGCGTGCCGCCACGATTGTGCACGATCGTCCGTTTCAGAGGGCGGCACTAACATCAACCTTTCTTCGAGACTTGGCGCGGATGAGTGCGCAGGCGCTTGGGCCTCGCAAAGCGATCCAAGCATTACACGATGTTGGAGTATCGGTAGCGTTAGTTCCGGCAATACCAGGTACATTCCTGGATGGTGCTGCGATGCTAGATCAGGCCGAGCGCCCGGTCGTAGCGCTCACGCTAAGGTACGATCGAACAGACAGCTTCTGGTTCACGCTGTTGCATGAATGTGCACACGTTCGGCTGCACTATGATCGACTAAAAACCGACGTGGCTGCTTTTATCGACGACATCGATATCAACAGTGACGAGTTGCACGAACGTGAAGCGGATGATTTGGCGCGTGTCTCGTTGATCCCAGACAACATCCTCAAAGATGTGACATGGAGTCAGTATTCGACCGCTGCTGACATTTATGCAGTGGCGTCTCGCGCAAGAGTGAATGTCGCCGTCGCAGCAGGCCGCTGGCAACGCGACTACCGTAACTATCGGAAATTCTCGCGGCTCATCGAACGCGGAAACATCAGGGAGATGCTTGAGGTTTAGGTCGTGAAAGCGATGGCGACCCGAGCGGAACCTGAACGTCCGCTTGAGCCACTGTTTGCATCGAGCCGCGCGCCAGCTTCGGCCCCTCGACAGAAGTCAGTTCTTTAGGCGCACGCCAGAGCCGCCGTCCTTGTTTTGCTTTGCGTCTAGAAAGACAATCCCAGCGCCCTCAAGCGCGCGTCGAACCGCTTCCACATTCGCGTCCGTGCTTCCCTCCGGACCGCGCGCCCCCCCTCCATCCGCTTGATTGTTTGCACGGAGAGTTTTGTTGCCCCCGCAAGATCCTGCTGGCTCCAATCGAGCAATCCCCTCGCCGCCCTGATCTGACCTGCCGTAATCACGCAATGTCACCTTTCGTACAATCAGTCACTTTTCGTTTGACCCAAAGCGCCAGAAGCGCTAAAAGGTGACTCTTGTAGCTGAAGGTTACCTTAAATGTCTCAACGACCGCCAGCCGCGGCGAACGAGAGCGCATGCCCCGATGGTCCCTCCCGCCGCTTAGTACTCGGCTCTGCCGCCTTACCTTTGGTCAGCGCGCACAACGATCCAGCCGTGTTCACCAGCGAGACTTGGCTTGCACGACACGCTGAACAGCAACGTCTCGGGCATCGCTGGCAGCGGATTGAGAACCGCGCTTTTGCCGAACTCAACTGGCCGAAGCTCAATCGCACTCAGCGCGCTCGCCACCGCGAACAGCTGGAGATGGATGCGCTCTACGATGAAATGGACGCGCTGCACGAGCAGAACCGAGCGCTACTTGCGTCATTGCCGAGCATCGTCGCGACCACGCACTTGGGTATCTGCGGCAAGCTCGCCGTCGCCGCGATCGAAGCCTGCCCCGAAGATCATCCCGAACTGCACCACCTGATAGCCAGCATATTGCGCGACTATCGCGCTCTGCATGAAGCGTGAGCCATGGATTGGGGCTCCCTCGTCGGAAGCGTCCTCTTGCTTGGCTTCGTCGCCTTGGTGCTGCAGTTGCTGTGGCGATTGTTGCTTGGCGTCTTGGTGTTCGGCCCTCCCTCCTATGGCGGCGTGATCATCGGCCATTTCGTCGGCGTTCAGTCCGATAGCGCTTGGCTCGGGTTTTTGTCCGCGATTGTGGCGGCCGGCCTGCTTGGTGATCTGGTTCGCGCCTCATTGCGCGCTCTGCGGAGCATGGACTGATGGCGCGCCTGTCTCGTCGCAAGCTGGTCGCCGGCATGAGCGCGGTGCCGTGGCTGTCCGACGTGAAGCTCGCCACCAGGGCGACTGCGGCCGATCCTGTGCTGGTCTTGTGCGGTTACTATGCCGACCTCATACGGCACGGCGAGGCGCTGCTGCGGCGCTGGTCCGACCGCGAAGCGTGGCTCGGTAAACATCGAGACTGGTTCAGTCTAAGCGACGACGAACAGAAGCGGCTCCCAGAAGCGCAGGTGCTCTACGCCATCGATGCGGAGTATGAGCAATGCACGCGCGAGTGTGTCCGCGTGTTGCGCCGCTTGCGGAACATGCCCGCTGTGACCGTCGAGGGTGCGATCGCCAAGCTAAGCATCGCGGCGGAAGCGCTTGAGCCGGACGATTATCCCAGCGCACATCGCGTGTTGCTGAGCGCGGTCGCCGATCTGCGCGCGCTCCAGCCTCGGAGCTAGGACGCGATGGCAGGATGGTCCATCCACGGTCATGTCATGGGCAAGCAGCGATCCAGCCACGGCTTGCACATCGTTCTCTTTGCCAGACGGATCGAGTTCAACGGCTTTAAGCGCCGCAACATGCCTTATTTGTTGGTGCTCTGCCCTGCCGGCGCCATGAGCGCCGCGCTGGACTCGCAGCTGCGCTTGTGTGACATGGTTTACCTCGCTGGCGTCACCGAACCACGCACTCGCCCTCAATCGCCGATCATCCAACGTGATTGGGACATGATCGTCACCGAGGCGCATGTTCCAAGTTTTTCGAACTTCTGCCGACGCTTGTGGGCTCGGCCTCAGCCATGTGAACTCAGTCAACGCCGATGATGAACCTCAATCTTCGTAGTCATGGTCGTTAGCGGCATCCGGGAGATCGTCATTGGCAGCGGGTCGTCTTGGCTCGCGAGAAGATTGACTCGGAGCGCTCGCCTGTTGACGAAAGTAGCTGATGAGATCGGCGGGCTTGTAAACCGCACGGCGCCCGAGATGCATGCACACCGGCCCTCGTCCCTCACTGTAGAGCCGCGCCAGCGTCTGGGGCGCAATCGACAAGCCAAGATCAGTGAGGAATTGCGCGGCTTCCTTGCGTGGCAGCAGCCGCTCCAGTTTCGCGGTTCCATTGCCCATGTCGAACTCCATTCGAGTTACTTACAGTGGCGATGAGAATTCCGCGAGATCGCAACACGTCAACGATGCTCATCGAAAACGCGTGAGCGTCAAATGCGTTAGGCTTTGCCACAATCTGCCGCACTTCCAAGGTGCACCCTGCGAGAAGAGTCGCGCGAGCAATGGCTTGCGCAAAAAGTGAGGTGCGGCAAATCCGTCTCAACTTGTATCCCATTTGCGCGCCACGCGCGAAATGCCGATTCGATCGATTTCAGACAACGCGGAGAGTCAGGAATGCTGCGGAATGCCACCGTGCTCGCGCGCGCCAAGGGCAAGCGCTTCGCGCCGCGCTTACGCGCGCCCCTTGACCCGCACTGCGCGCGATGGCTGACGTGAAAGCGTCGGGCCGCGGGGCGTCCGTTTTACAAGTCGACAGCGCCTGCCGGCGGCGTCGACCACGGGGCTGGTGCCTAAGATGAAGCGGCTCAATAGGGCGACGATGTCTCAGCATGAGCGGCGAAAGAAGTCCGGGGCAAGCTTCGAGGGAGGTTCAACAAGCGCCTATGATGTGGGCGCCGCCCACGCTTTGCGCGTGCCGGGCTCTCATCGCTGCGCGACCGCGCCTCGCGGAAACTACACTTGGCGCGTCGGGGCCCTTCGGGCGTCGATCCCTGGCGCTTCACCATTAAACGCGGTGAACGCTTCCGTCCGATCTTATCTCCAGAACTGGTCCGGCTGAATCGTAAACGGTAGACGGACGTTGAAGCGCCAGCCGTCGGCTTTGCGCTAATTCTGCGGGAAGCAGCGTCAATTGCACATTCTGATGCGCGCCTTCCGCGGAGAAGCCCGATTCAATGTTGATCCCACCAACGTCGGTCAACAGGTAGCGCGCGTGAAAATCCGCTCCGCCTTGCCGCTCCTTCCAGCCATATAGAACAAGTGTCATCCCAGCCGGCAACACGCCTGCTATCCATCTACTGGCTTCTTGCTCCACGAATTCTGGTGTTGGCCTTGAGTCATGATCGCAGAAATGAACTTCACAACGAACCCGTGCGCCGCCCGCAGCGGCGACGATCGCGAGGCACGACCTCAAGGTATCTTGGTATTTCCGATCACTTAGATCGAAGAACCGATCGACGAAGGCCACCGCGCCCGCACACGCCAAAAGTGGCCGCATCGCTTCGGCAATCTTTGATCCAACCCGCTCCACGTCCCAGGCTGGCGGTGACGCCATAAGCGCATTTTCCTCGTCGACCTCGCCGACTAACAGCACATCGGGGTGACTGCTCGGGTTGTCTTGCGCGATGATGGCGTGAAACGGCGCGCGCGATTGCTGTGCGACCGCATTCGACAACCATCCGCCAAGCGCCTGGTCGTAAGCGCGCCCTGACTTGATGACCTTCGATTTCTTGGCTTGGTTCAGAATTTCTTCGACGCGCTTTCGCTCCAAGGGCTTCATCCCCTCAGAGGCGACGTATACTTGCCTGAACCAGTCTCCCGGGAAACGGGATATCAGACGGCCTCGGTCGAAGCCGAACTTCTCGATCAGATAGCGAAAATTCTGCCAACTCGATCCGATCGCCTGCGGTTCAACCGCGTACTCGAAGAGCATTAGAAAAGCTCCTCGGCCCGCTCCTCGAAGAAGCCTTTCGGCCACCGATCAATGAATTCTCCCTCGGCATCGACTCGGAGCGGCTTGAAGTGCACGCCACTCTCGCCGCTCTCAACATAGACAACTGAGAGATCGTTCGGCGAAAGGCCAACGACGCCAGGCGGCAGTTCGCCCTGAGTTGTTTCCCGTATCCGCCGCAACAGTCGGAGCATGATGTGCTCGCTATGCGTCTCCACGAGAAGCGTCTTTCTCGGCTCGAAGCCCCGTCCGCCGCATGGGCGGCGTGAATGAAGAGATCGCCGAGACCGACCTGGATAGCGGGGTGAACGTGGAGTTCGGGCTGCTCGACCGCAAAGACACCAATCTGCGAACGCAGGCAGCCAACGATGACCGGGATCATTTGCGAAATACCGACGCCGACATCACCGGGCGCCACGATGATTCCTCTCTCAAAATCGCGCAGCGCGATTTCCGAGCGTCCGCCTAGAGTAGCGTAAAGCTCTTGCAATTCTCCGAGGTCGTCTTCAGTGAGGCCCCGGTCAAAGAGCTGATGGAAGCGGCCAGGAATTGGGATTTCCTTGAACTCGAATTTCTCGAGCCGGTAGCCCGTTTTCAGACGCCCCTCCCCGCCAAGCCATGCATTGACTTCGGCAAGGAGATCACCCGACGCATCCGTGTGAAGCAAATCCCAAGCCGCTAATCCCTGCGCCCAGCGTGACTCATCAGGAGAAATTTGCGGGCGATACTGACGGGTCGGAATCTCCCGCAGCGGTCCGACATAGGTCATGGCGTTGATGCAATCTCGCGCCAGCCGGAGTGGGCCGACGACAATTTCGTCGAGCAGCGCGCTTAACCCTCGAACGCGCGGGGTTCGCTCCTCCAATCCGGCCTTCATCACCCCTGGATCACGGAGATCACTATCGAGTGTTCTGTTCAAATCAGGGAGCGCGCCCAGAACCGTTTCTACACCAATGCGATAATCGCCCAGCGGCACACCCCGGTCGCGCGACATCTGCCGGGAGAGCTCGAGAATCTCCTCGGCGAGCGGATTGGGCCACTCGCCCTCGTCGGGGTCTAAGGGCTCGTCGGCGTTACGAAAACGCTGAAGTAAAGGATGGTTGAAGTTGAAGCCGGTCAAAATTGCCTGCCCCGGCTGCGCTGGCGACTGAATCGTCGCGACAACAGAATCATCGACCGCAATCGTGATCGCCGAGACGTAAGGACCACGAAGAAGATCGCTCCACGCGATCGTCAAACACACCCCTATCGATTGCACAACTGCGTAATCTCTGAGGTCGGTGTTCTCGCCGACGATGTAGCGAACGGGAAGCTTTTTCGAATTCGGCCGCCCCCAGCGAAGCGCCCGAATTCAGCGGCAGGCGCTCACCGTCGTTTCCATCGATGCCATCGACCGTAACCTTCAACACAATGGATCGCTTCAGATCGTGCCCGTGGATCAGCGTTGCGAAGCCTCCCAGGTCGATCAGACCGCCGGCAATTGTCTGATCGGGGTCTGCGTTGCGCCGCTCAAGAATTTCGCGGAGATAATGCAAGGACTGTAGGATCGTGCTCTTCCCGGCGCTGTTTGGTCCAAACAGCAAAGTGATTGGCTTGAGATCGATGACCTGCATCGCCCCAACTCCTTTGAAGTTCTCGATCTCAATTCGGGCCAAGCGCATAGAGCTATCCCTATAGTTCGCCGCGGAAAGCGCGTTGGCAGAGAGAGGCGAACAGCCCATCTGCTTCACGCTGCGCGCTGGCCAATAGCGTTCGCTGGTCTCGCATCGAGTGCACGCGGCGCTCGTGAATCGCCATCAAGTCAAAAGGAGGAGTTGGAATTTCTGCCGCCTTTAGGGACCCAACATTCAGGTGCTTCTGAATCTGCCCGCGCTCTTCCGCTAGAACAATCTCCCTTCCTCCAGGCGAATTGAGGAAGGCGCAAAGGTAGTCGGACGTAACCTCGCCAAGTTTCGGGCTGGCGATCAAAATGTCTATCGAGTTCACGCCGTCAAGTTCGGGAGGAACAATTGCTGCCTTACCGGGCTGCCCAGATCGCACGACAACTACGTCGCCGGCCCGAATCCTGGTTTTGGCCAGTTCCCGTTCGTTGTCCTCCGGCGAAAAATAAACGAGATTGCTACGATCAATGTAGTCCTCACGCACATTCAGGGATCGTAACGCGGGGACGCCGTGGCTCACATAGTAAGAGGCCGGTTGAACTACGATACCAACGGTGACTCGGCTGCAGAGCTCGCCAACCGGCCGCCGACGCCATCCCTTGGGATTCCGAACTGGATCGCCAAACATATCCAGGAACGTCGACTTAAGAAGTTCGTCCGCGAGGGCGAGGGCTTGCTCGCGCTTGCGACGGATGGCGTCAGCCTTGTCGAGGATCGCGGCGATGCGTTCTTGCTCTTTCGCTTTTGGAAGAATGAGCGGAAAATCGTCGAGCTCTGATTTTCGTATGTTCTTTATATTTGCCCCGGCTGATCGATCGGCCCATGCGCGAAATTTCGGCGATTGGAGATAGTGATACAGATATCTGGGATGACATTCGTCACTGCGCGAACGAATGACCGCACAAAAGGCGCCGAACGAGCCGCGCCAATCCTTCTCCAAGTATGCTGTCTTTCCCACGACAGCCGAACTTCCTGACGACGTGCACATAACAATGTCGCCACGACGGAGCCATTGCCGGTCATTGATCAGCCGCTCAGGTACAAAAACGAGATCATCGTCTATCGTAAGTTCCGCTTTAATATTCCCCGCCCGCAACAGCGGAACACTTCCCGGCAGCGGTTCGGATGACGCGTCTGGCGCAGAATAGGTAACACCCCGAATTACGTCGGCGACCTCCGCCAGAGGTTTTTCTCTCACACCAATCACCCCAGCATCTCCTCAAGGTCGGCGATGTCGGTGGCGATATCCTCGTTCAGCGCCTTCATGCGCGCGAGGATCACTTGGGGCGGATCATAGTCCTGTTCTTCATAGACCCGCTCCTTGTAGCGGCTGAGCGACAGGTCGTAGTTTGCGGCGCGGATATCGGCGGCGGAGACGAAGAATGCCTTGTCCTTGCGGTCTGTATCCCTTTTCGGGTCGCGAGCCTTCCAGCGAGCCAGGCAGTCCGGCAGGTCGTTGGCCTCGATTGGATCGCGCTTGTCGTCCAGCGAATAACCGTCTGCCTCGACGTCGTAAAAGAACACGTTGTCCGTGCGTCCGCCTTTGGTGAAGACGACGATGCCGGTGGAAACTCCGGCATAGGGCTTAAAAACACCGCTAGGCAGCGAAATCACTGCTTCCAGCTGGTTGTGATCCAGAAGCAGTTTGCGAAGCGCGACATGTGCAGTCGACGAGCCAAAGAGAACGCCATCTGGCACGATGGTAGCCGACCGACCGCCTACCTTCAGCATGCGCAGAATCAGCACGAGAAAGAGGAGCTCTGTCTTCCTCGTCTTCACTTGGCGCAGGAGCCCCGCGTGCACGTCGTCAAAGTCCAAGCTTCCCTTGAACGGCGGGTTGGCGAGCACGATGTCAAAGCCCTCGTTTGCCGCCCGAGGAAACTTGTCGGTAAACCCGGTGCTCAACGTGTCTTGGTAGTGGATATCCGGATCATCGACGCCGTGGAGCATAAGGTTCATGGCGGCGATGCGCAGCATGGTGGCGTCGAAATCGAAGCCATGAAACATGCCGCTTCGCACGTGCTCGCGATGCGCCTCTAGCAAGTCTCCGGTGTAAATCTTCTCCCTGGCGCCCGTCTCCGCATCGGTTTCCTCGATGACGCCCTCGGGAGACGTGTAAGCCTCCATCAGGTGCTGCATCACTCCGACGAGAAAACCGCCCGTGCCGCACGCCGGATCGCAGACGACGTCAGTGGGCTTTGGCTCCAGCATATCGACCATCAATCGAATGATGTGCCGGGGCGTGCGGAACTGGCCGTTGATGCCTGCCGTGGTCAGCTTGCTGAGAAGATACTCGTAGAGGTCGCCTTTCGCGTCTCCTTCGGTAAGCGGCAGCTCCTGGATCATGTTGACGGCTTTGACCAGAAGACTCGGCTTCTGGATCATCAACTGCGCGTCCTTCATGAACTCCGCGAACGCCGAACCACTGGCCGCCGTCGTCTTGAAATGCGGGAACACCTCGTCGCGCACGAGCGGAATAATGCGCTCGGCCGGCGTGTGCCTAATCATCGACCAGCGAAGATGCTGCTGCTCATCATTGAACCGGCGCTTGAAGCTCACTTTCGTTCGTTTCTGGCGGTTCTCATCGCGTGTCTCGTTAATATCGAGCAGGCGCGCATACATAAGGAACGTGATCTGCTCGATCACCGTAAGCGGATTGGTAATGCCGCCCTGCCAGAACTCGGTCCAGAGCGCGTCGATGCGGCGTTTGAGTTCACCCGTAACCATGCCTGCTATTGCCTTTCACTCGGGCCTGCCTGGTCGCCTTGCGGCGGTGCAAACACCGTGAGGATTTCCAAAAGGTCGCTGATCTCGTCTTCGCGCTCAAACACGCCGTCCGGCCCGTCCGCATCAATCACCGTGAACGGCGCCTCATAGAGACGATCCAGCGTGATGGAGCCGTACTTCGCGATGTGGTTTTGCAGCAGCGCGAGGAAGCGCGTTTGCTTGGCCGTCAATTCTGGATGCTTCTGCGCGAAAACGGTGAACCGCTCCGCCACCGCCTTCGGGTCCATCCCGATAATGGAGCGCATGACAAACAGGAGCGGTTCGGCCGTCGAAGCGAAGAACTCCGCGAGGATGTCACGACTGGAATTCGGGCTCTGCGTCAGTATAAGCGACACCAGGGTTTCGAGATCGTGCGGCGAGACCGCCTCGCCCGCGCAGATCTTCTGCAGCGTGGGATCGGTTGCGAAGTGCTTGCGTACCTCCTCCTCGACGATCTGGCGATACGCCTTCATGTCTACACTTCGCAGCGTCGTTGAGCGCCGGCTCATCTGAATGCCTGAGGCGTCCTCGGTCACATCGATGATTTTGGGCGGCAGCGTCTGGCCCGTTCCTTTCTGGCGATGATGCATGATCTCGCGCAGAGGAATACGCACCTCCTCTAGGCTCGCGACCGAGACACCAGACCAGAACTCGTCCGACTTGACGCGCTTGATAACCTCGGCCTTCTCGCGCACCGGGTTAAGGTGCATCTGAAGCAAGCCCAAGCGGTCCAACAGCTCGATCTTCAAATTGGCGACTTCGCCCGATTTTCTTAGGACAGCGGTCTGCATGCGCGCGATCAAAAGATCGAGCTGATAAGCGTCGCTCCACCCGCGGATGTTTCGCCATTGCATCAGCGGGGCAATGTCTTGCCGCAAACGCGCGACGGTCGCGGGCGCGAATTGCTTCAGCGTAGCATCATCGCCAAGCGCACGTTTCTCCTTCCACTTCTCGCGAACGGAAATCGACTCTTCGGGAAGCGCTTGAATGTCGGCGGCCACCAAGGCGATGATGCGATCGAATTCGGCGGTTTCACTCTTTTTGCAGCGCGACTTCAGCCAGCAGCAATCGCTCCTCGAAGAGGGCCTGCAGCAACGGCTTTCCGGCCACCGGCTCAGCGGGCCGATACCCCATCTCAAACCGCTCAAAATTTCCCCAATGGTCGAAAATTCTGAAAATCGTTTTGCGTTGCCCTGGCCCAAAAAGATCCGGGCAAAGGCGCGTTCCGCGACCGATCATCTGCCAAAACTTGACCGGCGACTTGATCGGCTTGGCGAATACGAGGTTCAAGATTTCGGGAACGTCGATGCCGGTGTCGAGCATGTCGACGGAGATGGCGATCGTTAGCTCGTCATTCACGCCAGCCCCCTTGAAGTCATCGATGAGCTGCTCGGCCCGGGGATCATAATTGTCGATGACCTGACAGAACTTGCCGCCGTATTGGGGATACATCTCGTCAAATAGCCGGGCGAGCAGGACGGCGTGCTGGTGGTTGCGCGCGAAGATGATGCTCTTTCCTGGCGCCTGGCCCGTCGCATCGCGCAAGCCGTTTTCCATGAGGTTACGTAGAATCTCGCGGTTCGTGTCCTTATTGTAGACGGCCTTATCGACTTGCTCGGACGTGAAGTCGTAGTGCGACGGGTCTTCGCCCTGCTCCTCCAACTGTTCGATCTGCTGTTTGGTCAGGGTATCGAGCTTAATGCCCGACCGAAGAAATTGAGTGGTGTGCTCAAACACCTCGAACGGCGTGAGATAGTCTTGGTCGATCGCCTCCTCCAACGTGTAATTGGCCGTCGGCAACAATCCCTCACAGTCGAAAAGGCGAAACGTACTCTTGGTTACGAAATCAACCGGCGTCGCGGTCAGTCCCACCTGATGACAATCAAAATAGCGGAACATGTCCCCATAGACGTTATAGATCGATCGATGCGATTCATCAGCGATTATTAGATCGAAGAAGCCCGGATCGAAAGATTGAAAGACCTTCTGCATCGCTGGATAGGTCGCTAGAAAAATGCGCTCAGTGGCGTTCGCTCTAATACGCGACGACACGATGCGGACGGGCTCCGACAGAAAATCGTTGAACGCATTCTTTGCCTGCTTCCGTAATTCGCGTCGGTCGCAAAGAAACAAGACACGCGTCACCCAACCCGCGCGAATGAGCAGATCGGCGAGCGCAATCGCTACACGTGTTTTTCCAGTGCCGGTGGCCTGAACCACCAGAGCGCGCCGATGTTTACCGCCGAACCGTTCGGCCACACGTTTGATAGCTTCAAACTGATAGAGGCGGTCCACAATCGCGTCGTTGACAAGGACGCTATCAAGCGTTTGGCGCTCTTTCCGCTGGTAGCTGACCAGGCGCTGCAGGCTATCCTTCGAGTAGAAGCCGTAGAGCTTTCGCGGCGGATACCCCTGCGCATCGTCCCAAATCCAGATATCGAAGCCATTGGTGTAGAAGATCACCGGCCGTTGCCCGTGCATCTTCTCCAAACCATCGGCGTAGAGCTTGGCTTGCTGGCCCCCGATTTCAGGATCAACAGATGTTTTCTTGGCTTCGATAACCGCTAGCGGATTGCCGTTATCGTCCCACAACACGTAGTCGGCGTAGCCGATGCCGGACTCGGTTGGTTGGTGACTAACCTCGACCTCTTTCCCGACTTCGCCTGTGTTGGCGCCTTCGTTGGCGACGTTCCAGCCGGCGCTAACGAGCTGATTGTCGATCAGCCTCGACCGCGTCGTCGCTTCGTCGAAATGAAGAGCGTTCGACGCAGCATCGGCTTCAGCGGCGAGAGCTTGCAGTTCGGCAGCCTTCTTCTCCGCAACGGCGACATTATTGCGGGCCGCTTCCAGCTCCTGCAGGAGCGCATCCATTTGCGCTTCCTGAGCTGCCAGCTTCTCCAGGAACTGCGCGCGCTCCTTCTGTGCGGCCTGTGGCGGCGCCGGCGGCTGAAACGCCGCGATATTTGCGGGCTTGGCGAGCCCTGTCTTAACGAGCAGCCATCGCGCTAGATCGTGTGCTTCCCTTAGCAGCCACAGCGCGTTCTGCGCCTTCGCTTCCTCGCCATGCGCAGCCTTGTTTCCATAGACGCGAAGCGCATGGAGCTTGTCGAGGACGGTCTTCGGCGTGATCGCCGTAAACGCTTGGCCATTGAGAAGATCAACAAAGGTCGCCAAATCCGGTTTCGGCAATTGGTGATCGCGATAAATGTCGCGCGCCAAGTTCTCCGCGTAGAGACGCAGCTTCACAAGGGCGCTCGCCGGGTCCGCGTACGCGTAGGCTTCCGCAAATCCTCCTAGATCAGCAAGTTCCGGCCATTTCGCGCGCAGCAATTCAAAATTGGCGGACTTCATGCAGCCGCCTCCGCCAGTGCGCGCGAGAACTCTTCGCGGTTGGTTATTATGACGGGCGTCTCGTACGGCCCATCCAGCGCGGCGATCCCATCCAGACGCAAGCGTTTCTGAAAATAGTACAAAAGCGCTTTGCGGACAGGAACGGCGATCGACCCATCCGTCATGGCGTAGTCCTGCGCCACGACCGCTTGCTGGCTTTTGCTCAACGCGGGATTTGGCGACAGTACAACGTTGAATCTCTCGAACCAGAAGCGATCCGCGTCCGGAGCGGCGCCGGCATCGCCATCGCCCCGAACGTCCAAGCAGCGGGACAGAAGAAAGTCCTTAAATTTTTTGTCGATGTGGCAGTAGGCGCGCACGTGCCAGCGAAGCCCGTCATTGCTAAAGGCATGTGGCGTGATCCATCGCCACCCCGGCTCAAGCCGCGTTGGATTCATTGACTGGTACAAAATTTCAATCGACCGCCCGCGCCGGACCGCTGACACCATTGCTCGAAGGACGTCGACGCTCACGCGGCGATGCGGCACCGGCATCGCGTCCGTATCCGGAGCTTCGGCGAGCCAAGTGTCTTCGGCCGGGACCACACGGTCAGACACCGACTTTAGCTGGCTCAGGTAGAGATCAGCTTCAGGTTTCAGAAAGACAGGCTTGAAGTCTTTCGCCGCCAGATAACGCTTCAACCGCTTGTCATAGGCCAGATTTCCGGGCGCGCGCTCTTCATACAGGCTCAGATCTTTGGACGCCTGAGGGACCGACACGCCGAACTGCTCCATGATGTCGGCGCGATTGATCCCCCCTCCCAAAAGAGGCGGAACTCGATGAATTCCAAGCGTTTCTCAACGCCCCAGCGCATTTCCGACACGGCCACCTTCGCCACTCACACTTCCGTATAGTTTCTATATTGACATCGCCTCTTTACCCATATAGTTTCTATTCTGACGATTGTCAATATATGCGCGGCTTGGCCGGCGCGTCGAACTTAATGCGGAGCTCAACATGACCGACCCGATCATCACCTGCCCGTCATGCGCCACTGAGATCAAACTGACCGAGTCATTGGCCGCTCCGCTGATCTCGCACCACTCGCGAAGAGTATGAGGCCAAAATCGCTCGCAAGGACGCCGAGGTCGCGCAGCGCGAAGCGGACCTCAAAGCGCAGCGCAACGCCGTCGAGCACGCGCGCGCCGAGATTGATGATCAGGTGCGGGCGAAACTCGATGCTGGTCGTGCAGCAATCGCAGCCGAAGAGTCCCGGAAGGCCAAAGCGGCGGCCGCCGCTGATCTCCAATCGAAAGCGGCCGAGTTGGCCGAGGCTCAGGCGCTGCTTGCTCAACGGGATCGCAAGTTGGAAGAGGCGCAAAAAGAGCAGGCCGTGTTGCTGCGTAAGCAACGCGAACTGGACGAAGCAAAACGCGAACTCGATTTGACCATCGAAAGGCGGGTTCAGGACTCGCTGGTCGAGGTCCGGCGGAAAGCGAAGATCGAGGCCGAGGACGGCCTGAAGCTCAAAGTCGCCGAGAAGGAGCATCAGATCGCTGCGATGCAGCGCCAGATCGAGGATCTGAAGCGCAAGGCCGAACAGGGCTCGCAGCAGCTTCAAGGCGAAATTCTTGAACTCGAACTTGAGTCCACGCTGCGGATGACCTTCCCGGTTGATTGCATCGAGCCCGTCGCGAAGGGCGAGTTCGGTGGCGATGCGCTTCAGCGCGTGTTCTCACCTGGCGCACAAGAGTGCGGCGCGATCTTGTGGGAAAGTAAGCGCACCAAGAATTGGACTGACGCTTGGCTTGCAAAGCTGCGCTCTGACCAGCGCGCCGCGGGCGCTGAGCTCTCAGTTCTCGTCTCCAAGGTGCTACCCAAAGGCGTCGAAACGTTTGGCTATGTTGATGGCGTTTGGGTCACTGACTTCGCCCATGCCGTGCCGCTGGCCGTTGCGCTTCGCCAATCGCTCATTGAACTTGCCGGCGCACGCGTGAAGCAAGCTGGGCAGGCCACGAAAATGGAGCTGGTCTACCACTACCTGACGGGTCCGAAATTCCGTCATCGCGTGGAGGCGATCGTCGAGAAGTTCTCCGACATGCGCGCCGATCTGGACCGCGAACGCAAAGCGATGACCCGGCTCTGGGCCAAGCGCGAGGCGCAAATTCAGGTCGTCATCGAGACGACGGTCGGCATGTATGGTGATCTGCAAGGCATCGCGGGGCAAGCGCTGCAGGAGATCGACGGCTTGGCCGTTCCGCTTCTCGAGTCCGACATCGACGAACCGAACGACAAAGCTGCGTAGTTGCGGAACATAAGTCGGATTGTTGAGAGATCACGCGCGATCCTCGGCCGTGGCGGGCGTCGCCCGATCAACTTATCCACAATTTTGTGAGCGTCCCGATTTGGTAGCGAACTGGTAGCGGCCTGTGGATAACCGGCCTCGCGTCGGTCTTGCTACCAAGCCAAATGCAATGCAATCCGTTGATTTTATTGGGTTTCCTTGGAGCGGGCGATGAGATTCGAACTCACGACCCCAACCTTGGCAAGGTTGTGCTCTACCCCTGAGCTACGCCCGCATCCGTGGGGTGGCCGTCCCCGAAGGGCCGGCTGAGGGGCGCTGCTATCGCAGAGACGCGGGCGCAAAGCAAGGGGGCGATGGAGATCGGCGCTGAGGTTTCGGCGGCCGGCGGCGGCGGCGATGATTAACCTGCGCCCGGAGCCCGAAATCAGCGCTGTTTGGCGAACCAATCGACGATGGCCGGCATATCCCGCTCGAACCCGCCGGGGATGTAGATGTTGAGCATCCGCGCCGGGCTATCGCCTTCGTTGCGGAAATCATGCGCCACGCCCTTGCCGACGCGCACGAAGCTGCCGGCGGGCGCTTTGATCCAAGCATCGCCCACCCAGAAACTCATCACCCCTTCGAGCACATAGAACATATCGTCATGCGCCTCATGCGCATGCTTGCCGGGGCCGTCGCTATGGGGCTCAAGCCGCCATTCGGAGATCGAATAGGCCGCATCCGTCTCGGCTTCATCGGCGAGGAACACAGCCGAGATCGCGCCCATCGCATAGGCGCGCCCTTCGCCGGGGCCCAAGATTATGCTGGCGTCGGCTGGGCGTGACATGAGCTACTCCCTGGTTCGGCCTTACGCGGCGGCTTCATGCGGCGGCGGTTGACATGCCCATCCGGCGCGATGTGGCCCTCGGGCGTGCGGCCGCGGAAATAATCGCGCTGCCAGCCGTGCTTCACCGCATCGCTATCCTTATCGGACAGCTGGTTGAGAAAATTGGTGCGGCTTTGGCCCCAAGCTTCGTATTCGCGCTTAAGCTCAGGATTATCGTGGATCGATTTCACGATCGGCTGGAATTGATCCATCTGCTCGTGCGGGATCGGATAAATGAAGCAGAACGGCTCGCCTCTTTTAAATTGGATCATGCCGGGCCGGGTGAAGCGCCAATTCATCGTGAAGGGAAACGGCAGCCAATACGTCTCAACCACGCCGGCGAGCGGCTGGATGCCATCCTTGATGTGATTGGGCGGCCCGCCGATCCAGAGATCCCAGCCGGGCTCGGTGCGGAACAGATAGCCGGTGTGGAAGGTCAGCACCCCGCCGGAGAAATGCGAGACGGCCCAGCGATCCAGCAGCGCGCGCGGGGTGTCGTCATCCGGGTCGAGCCGAATATCCTCGGTGCGCGGCCCGCCATTCCAGGTGGCGGTGAACGAGACTGGCGAAAGCAGCGCCCAGCCGGTGGTGTTGGCCACCACCAGCGGCAGGCAGCGATAGGGATGCCGATCGGAGAAGCGATCCATCCATTCGCGATCGGGCGAACCAGGGACCATCTCCGCCGGCTGCGGATCGACTTGATAACAGGTGAGTTTCATCGCGCTTATCCCTAGAGCCTTTTCCGTTCCGATGGAACGGAACGGGGCTCTAGTTCTCTTTGATTAAGCATCATCTTATCGAAGAACCGGCATCCACTTCTTCGGATGATGCTCTGGACGTGGAGAACCCCTTGCGCCAAGGGGAGGCGATGCCGCGCGCCACGGAACATGATCTTTTCGCCCTGTTTGATTCGTTGGGCATCGCCCACGCGACACATCGGCACCGCCCGGTGTTCACCGTGGAAGAAGGCGCCGACATCAAGGCCGCCATGCCTGGCGGGCACACCAAGAATTTGTTTTTAAAAGATAAAAAAGGTGGGCTCTGGCTCATCTCGGCGCTGGGCGAAACCGCGATCCAGCTCAACGCTGTCTCTAAAGCCATCGGCGCACCGCGTTTTTCGTTCGGCGGGGCCGATGTGCTGCTGGAGCACCTTGGCGTCACCCCCGGCTCGGTGACGGCCTATGCCTTGATCAACGATCCGGCCGGGAAAGTGCGGGTGATCTTCGATGAGGCGCTGTTTTCGCACGCGCTCGTCAATTTCCACCCGCTCAGCAATGACGCCACCACCGCCATCGCCAGCGCCGATCTCCTCCGCTTTGCCCGCGCCACCGGCCACGAGCCGATCCGGCTGGCTTTCGACGCCGAAGGGGTTCCGAGGTTGATTGAACCGAGCCGCTGAGCAGCCCAAATAGGAAGCTGAACAATTTGAAGGCCCCGCCATGACCTTTCTCAACGCCGCCCCGCCCGAAACCGACATCATCAAAGACGGCTCAGACCAGGGCTTCATGGCCGACGTGGTCGAAGCCTCCAAGGGCGCGCCCGTCATTGTCGATTTCTGGGCGCCCTGGTGCGGGCCGTGCAAGCAGCTCGGGCCGCCGCTGGAGAAGGCCGTGCGCGAAGCCGGCGGCAAAGTGCGTCTGGTGAAGATCAATATCGATGAGCACCCGGGCGTGGCCGGCCAGCTTGGCGTGCAATCGATTCCGGCGGTGTACGCCTTCGATCAGGGCCGCCCTGTCGATGGCTTCATGGGCGTGATCCCCGAAAGCCAGATCAAGCAATTCGTCGGCCGCCTCGCCGGCGCCAGCGTTGAGGAAGATGTCGAAGCGCTGCTAACGCAAGCGCAAGAAAGCCTTGGCCTTGGCGACATTGGCGGCGCCGCGCAAAGCTTCGCTGCGGCGCTCAGCGTCGATCCCGCCAACGCCAAAGCCATCGCCGGCATGGCGCGGCTTTATCTGCAACAGGGCGATGCCGAGCAGGCGCGCGCCATTCTGGATATGGCCCCGCCGGAAAAAAACAAAATGACGCCGCCATCGCCGGCGTGCGCGCGGCGCTTGAGCTTGCCGGTAACACCGAAGCGGCGGGCGCATCTGATGAACTGGCGCAAAAGGTCGCCGCCAACCCGGCCGATCTGCAGGCGCGCTTTGATTACGCCGAGGCGCTTTCCGCGCGCGGCGATCTGGAAGGCGCGGCCGATCAGCTGCTTTCGATCATCGAGCAAAACCGCGAATGGAATGAGGAAGCCGCGCGCAAGCAATTGCTGAAAGTGTTTGAAGCGGCGGGCCTTACCTCCGAGATCGCCAAGCAGGGGCGCCGCCGTTTGTCGGCGATTCTGTTCGCATGAGCGCGTTCGGCTATCGCAGGCCCGAGGATCTGCCGGAAATCCTGCCGCTGTTTCCGCTGCAAGGCGCGGTGCTGTATCCGCGCGGAGTGCTGGCGCTCAACGTGTTTGAGCCGCGCTATCTCAACATGGTGGACGATGCGCTGGGCGGGGATCGCCTGATCGGCATCATCCAGCCCGCAACCGGCGAGGAAGATGAGCCGACCCCGCAGCTTGCCGATGTCGGCGCCGTGGGCCGCATCACGCAATTTTCCGAAACCGATGATGGCCGCTACCTCATTACGCTGACGGGCTTGTCCCGCTTCAATCTTGGCCCCGAGCTCGAAGTCGGCCTGCCCTATCGCCAGGCGCGCGCCTATTACGATTCCTTCGCCGCCGATTTCACCCCGCCGAGCGATCGCGGCATCGATCGCAGCGGGCTGATGCGCTCGCTCAAAACCTACGCCACGCTGCATGGCTTTAACGTCGATTGGGCCTCGGTTGAGGAAGCGCCCACCGAAACGGTGATCAATGTCGCCGCGCAAATTTGCCCGTTCGATCCCGCCGCCAAGCAAGCGCTGCTCGAAACCATCACGCTGGATGAACGCGCCAAGGCGCTGGTCGCGCTGCTGGAATGGGATAATGCCGGCGAGGGCGAACGCCCCGGCGGGCCGCTACAATGAGCGCCGCGCCCGATCCGAAATTGCTCGAAGTGCTCGTCTGCCCGCAGACACGCACGCCGCTGCGCTATGATGCGGAAAAGCAAGAGCTGATCAGCGAAACCGCGCGCCTAGCTTACCCTGTGCGTGACGGCGTGCCGATCATGCTGATCGACGAAGCGCGCGAACTTGGAGGCGATGAATGAGCGCCCAGCCCGCTTCCCGCCCCTGGCCCACCGATCTTGAGTTCGATCGCAAAGTGCAGCTCTTGCGCATCGCCTTCGATGACGGCGCGCATTTTGAAATCCCGTTCGAGCTCTTGCGCATCGAAAGCCCCAGCGCCGAAAACAAAGGCCACGGCGCCAATCCGCTTCCCCGCCCACCGGCAAAGCCAATGTGAACATCACAAGCGCCGACGCTGTGGGCCGCTACGCCGTGCGCATCAGCTTCGATGACGGGCACAATACCGGGCTCTATTCCTGGGATCTGCTCTATGACCTTGGCCGCGAGAAGGACGAGCGCTTGCGGGTTTATCGTGAAACATTGGCCCAGCGCGCGCTGCGCGATGAGGCCTGAACCGCCCGAATCATGATCCGCCGCGCCTTCCTTGCCGCCTTCGCGTTCGCGCTCGCCGCTTGCACCGGCGAAAGCCAAGGCCAGCCGGCGGCATCGCCGCCCATCCCGCCCGGCGCGGACGTGCAGGAGGCGGTGTTCGCCGGCGGCTGCTTCTGGTGCATGGAGCATGACATGGGCGCGATCCCTGGCGTGATCTCCGTCACCTCCGGCTATACCGGCGGGCGCAATCAGAACCCGACCTACGAAAATCATCCCGGCCATTACGAAGCCGTGCTGGTGCGGTTCGACGCCAACACCATCTCTTACGCGCAATTGCTCGATCGCTATTGGCCGCTCACCGATCCCACCGATCTTGGCGGGCAATTCTGCGATCGCGGCTCATCCTATCGCCCCGCGATTTTCGTGACGCAGCAGCAGCGCCCGCTGGCCGAGGCCAGCAAGCGCCGCGTCATCGAAAGCCGCCGCGTCAACGGGGAGGTGCGCACGCCGATCGTGGACCGCGCCCAATTCTGGGACGCGGAGGACTATCACCGCGATTACGCCGCCCGGAATCCCGAACGCTACGCCCGCTATCGCCAAGGCTGCGGCCGCGATGCGCGGCTGCGGCAGGTGTGGCGCTAATATGGAGCGCGGGCGTCCCCGCCCGCGTTTTGTGACCGCACGCTTCGGGCGAGGACGCCCGCGCTCCATACGTGCCCCAGGTCACGATGGTGACCTTTGAACCACAAGCCCAAGATGTAGGGCCATACGAAAAGGGCGGCTCTAAGAGCCGCCCCTGGATCGGTCGCTAGTCTGGCTTCTTGCCCCATCGCTTTTCAGCGGCCTTCTTGGCGATCTCAGACCGTTGTTTCTTGGTGAGGGCTTTTGCCCGCGCGGCTCCCGCCCTTGAGCCCCCCGAGGCGCCCCAGCGCCACAGCGGCAGGGTTCTTTTCAGGCGGGGCCTTTGTCTTTTTTGCTGCCACGTTTCTTGCCTTTCTTCTTTCGGCCTAGGCGCTTCCACGCGCGCAGATCAGCGTGCGTGCTGCTCTTTTCCGTGAGTCCGCCGATAAGTCAGGCGCTTGCCTTCCGCGCCTGCCAGCAAGAGGTCTGCACGTTGCTTGTCATCAACGCCCAGCTTCGTGCGGGTGTTATGGCGATAGTCGAACTCCGCAAGGTAGCGGTGCAGATGCTTTTCCTGGCAGTGTTGATACACGCCTTTCATGCCGCGCTTGAAAACAGAGAAATAGCTTTCGGCGCTGTTGTTGTGGACCGGGCCGGTTGGCTCATAGCGCACATATTCTTCTTTGGAGTGATCGACACTTTCATGGGCGGCGAAGTCTTTGCCGACCTTCACGTAAAGTTTCGAGCCATCAGTGTGCAGGCGGCTTTCGCGGTCCACATTTTCACGCACGATTTTGGAGACGGTCGCCATGTCCGCGCTTGCGACGTGGAAGGAGCGAGATTGCCCGCCGCGCTCTACAAGGGTGACAATGGCGCGCTTGTCGCCAATCGTATAGCGGCTGCCGATGGACGAGCCACGACGGACCTTGCTGTAGCGCGGCTGCGCTTCGCTGATTTTGCCGTGATAGGTTTCGTCCACCTCAACAACCTTGCCAGCGCCGCCTAACGGCGCGGCCAAGCCGCCAGCCTTCATCGCCTCGCGCACGCGATGCGTCATGAACCAAGCCGCCTTCATCGATACCCCGAGCGAGCGGCGCACCTGATGCGAGCTGATACCCTTCTTGCTCGCGCACATTTGGTAGAAAACCCAAAGCCACTTGCTGAGGCCGATGTGAGATTGCTCCATGACCGTCCCGGTCGTGGTCGAGAAATCCTTGCGGCATTCCTTGGCCGCGCAGCGATAGCGACCTGGACGCTTGGTCACGTACTCAGCACCGATCACCCCGCAATGCGGGCACACGCGGCCATCCGGCCAACGAATGCGCTCGAAATAAACGCGGGCCGCGTCATCGTCGTGAAAGTGGGGCTGCTGCAAATTCATGCCTGCAATATAATGACTCATGCTTGATCGGTCAAGCATACTGTTTTCGAGTCGAAATGAGGCGCCAAAACAAGCGCTTGTGGTCTATTGTGAGGACGAGAATCAGCTTAGAGGCAGAGGGCTCGGCGCTGTGCGACCAGCGTCGAGCCCTATCTTCAATCGCTGTCTGGCAGCGACCAAAGTGCGCCTCTAAAAGCCGGCAGATTCTGCCGGAATCGCGTTCGAGGTCAACGCCAGACAGATCCCTGCGGAGCGACAAAAATGTCAGTCTACCGAGTAGGCTACGACCTCAATAAACCCGGCCAAAATTATGACGAATTGATCGACGCGCTATCCAAGGTCGGGAAGCGCATTCTCAAATCTGACTGGATTGTAGATGTCGATCAAACTGCCATCCAACTGCGTGAAGCGGTCAAGTCGTATCTTGATCGAGGCGATCATGTCGTAGTGACAGAAATCACCGATGCAGCCGACTGGGCCACCTACGCATTGACTAACAACCCCGGCGTTGCGCTGTTAAAGCGCCTGCGACCTTAGGTGCGCGACCGTACGGCAATCCACCCACATGGATCAGCAAGCCGAAGTCGCGCGCTATGTGGTGCAGCATCCAAATTCGCATTGTGGCCTCCATCAGAACGATGGGGCCATTATCGTGAACCCGAGCGGAATGAGGCTTTCGCCTTAGCGTTTCGGCTTCTTCTTAGCGGCTGGCTTCTGTTTCGCTGGGAGTTTCGCCGCGCCCTTTAGGGCTTGCTCAAAGCGGCGCTGGGCTTCGGCCTCGCTGTAATCGTCTTTGGATTTTCCCATGGCCCCTCAGCCCTTATCTAAAGTGAAGCGCGGCGCAAGCGTCATAATCACGCCGGGAGCCATGCTGCTTCATCCATGGCTTGCGGCCCTCGCGTCAGAAGCCATCGGGACATGGTCCACGGTAGATGCCGAATTAGCGAAACTGTTGGGGGCAATGCTGGGAACAGCATGGCGCCCCGCCAATGCGATGTTCGCAGAACTTTCGAGCTCGACAGCGCAAATCGCCGCGATAAAGGGGGTTGCCAGGGAGCAGTTCAAGCGCCGCCCTCGTGAGGCGGCGGTGTTCGAGGCGATCATGTTGGAGGTCGCAGCGGGGTGGAAACGTCGAAACCCGCTTGCGCATCACTTGTGGGGCTACTCTGAAGACCTTGATGATGCACTTCTGCTGATCGATCCTCGTGATGACGTGCGCCTAGAAATTGATCGTACCGAGGCGATAAGCAACGCAATCAAGGCATGGAAAAGCATCCGAAAAAAGAAAGCGGCCGCCGCAGCCTGAGTACAGAGAACCAAAGCCGTCATTGGAAAGAGTGATGGTCTATCGCGAAAACGACTTCCGCGAGATGACGCGCGACTTCAACGACCTCGCGGACACAATCAATCAGTTTGGCCTATTTGCGACTCCGGCGTTTGAAGAGCATCGCAATCATCCCTCATTCGCTGGATTATTCGATCAGCTAGAAGCTCGGCCTCTAATTGCCCCAACGCTACGCCGGTTACGCGAGCGTCGGAGAAGTGATCTAGCAATTCAGCCACAACCGACTGATGCGCCTCCGTCGGAGAGCAAATGAGGTGTCGGCCGCTTGGGCCGCCGCCCCCTAGATTTTGATCATTGTGGTTCAAAGGTCACCATCGTGCCCCAGGTCACAGCGGCCGGGCCTAGGCGCGGGTAGGTTCTGTTCATCGAAGCGCTGCCGCTTCGAGTGAAGGAGCCAAGCCAATGACCGCCAAGTTTTACAGCCTGATCGCCGCCGCTTTCGTGATGGCCCCCGCCGCCTACGCGATCCTGAGCCAAGCCGCCCAAATCGTCGCCTAATCAGCCCAGCCCCGAATTTAGAGAGCCCGCCCCATGACCAAGTTTTACGCCCTGATCGCCGCGATCGCCGTGTTCACCCCGATGGCGATGGTCACGCTCAACCAAGCTTCTCAAATCGTCGCGTAAGATCCCTCGAACGCGACGGGGACTTGGCGGTCCCACGCGGGCGCGGAAGCCGAAAGGCCTCCGCGCCCGTTTTATTTTTGCGAACAAGGACGCTGATTTTTCGGGGTCGGCCCTTCGCCGGAAGGAGAAACACTTCCTCCCATCTCCGGGGCGCAGCGAAGCTGCGAGCCCGGAGCCCAAGAACACAAGCATATGAGGTGATGGGCCCCGGACTTGCGCTCTCGCGCAATCCGGGGATGGGTGGGAAACAAAATCGCGAGCGTCCGCTCCGGCCTAGCCTCAAACCTAACACGCTTCCCCGCCGAGCAGCAGCACTAAGCCGCCAAGCTCTCCCCGCGCAGCAGCTTCGGCAAATCCCCAGCCGCCCCGCCCGCGTATTTCATGAAAAACCGTCGCGCCGGCCCAACCGCGTTCACCGCCGCCAGCCCCACGCGCCGCGCGGTGCGCAAAGGCGGAAGCGAATTGGAGAACAATTTGTCGAACGCTTCCATACCGAGCGCCATCGTCGTGTTGTCGAACCGGCGCCAGCGCTGATAGCGCTCAAGGATCGAGACATCGCCGGGATCAAGCCCCACCGCCACGCCATCGGCGATGCATTCGGCCAGCGCCGCGCAATCTTTCAAACCTAGATTCAAGCCTTGCCCCGCCAGCGGATGAATCCCGTGCGCGCTATCGCCGGCAAGCGCGATGCGATCATCGATCATGCGCTCAGCCAATTGCATCGAAAGCGGGTAGCCAAAGCGCGGGCCTTCCAAGGAAAGCCGGCCAAGAAAATCACCGAAGCGCAAGCGCAGCTCCGCCAGGAAATCTTCTTCGCTCATCGCCAGCAGCGCTTCGGCCGCCGCGCGCGGCTCGGCCCAGACGATGTTCGCGCGCTCGCCTTTCAATGGCAAAATCGCGAACGGCCCGGCGGGCAGAAAATATTCGTGCGCCACGCCCTCGTGCGGCTTCTCATGCGCGATGGTGGCGGCGATCGCCGTCACCGGATATTGCCAGCCAATGGTGCGGATGCCCGCCGCTTCGCGCACGAAGGAGCGGCGCCCGTCCGCGCCAATCAGCAGCGGCGCACGCAAGCTTGAGCCATCGGCCAGCGCCACCCACACGCCCGCCGCATCGCGCTCAAACCCGCTGACGGACATCGGCTGGATCATGCGGATCGAGGGCCGGCGCTTCACCGCCGCATCCAGCGCCTGCCGCACATGCCGCGCTTCCAGCATGAGGCCCAGCGGCTCGTCCGGCTCCTCTTGCTCGGCCCCGTCGAAATGCAGGTAAAGCGGGCTTGGCCCGCCGCGCGTGAGATCGCCATCCGTGACCAGGATTTGCCGGATCGGCTGGGCCACAGCGTCCAGCGCCTCGCCCAGCCCGAGCGCCCGCCACATCCGGTAGGAGGCGAAGGCAATGGCGAAGGCGCGCCCGTCAAACGCCGGCGCCAGGGTTTCGGCTGGTTTGGAGGCGTCAATCACCGCCACCGAAAGCCCGGCCTGGTCCAAAGCCAGCGCCAAGGTCTGGCCGACGAGCCCGCCGCCGCCCAGAATCACGTCCGCATCAAAACCGTTGCTCATGACCAACCAATTACGCCTCTGTCACCCAAGCGTCGATGCGGTTGCAGCGCGCAAGGGTTAGTCTCTCTGCACAAAAAATAAGCAACGCGTTGCGCTGCACAATTCAGCGGCCCGCGCCGCCTTGCCGCGCGCGCGATCCCGTCAACCAATCTGCGGCGACCAGCCAAGAGGGAGCGGGGTAATGAAATTTTGGAACACATTGAGGCTCGGAGGCGCGGCGCTTGTCGCCGCCTTCGCGCTTGGTGTCGCGGCGCCTGAGCTAGCGTTTGCGCAGGAAGCGCCGGCCGAGGCCGTCGTTGTGGAAGAAGCGGCGCCTGAGGCGGCTGTCGAGGTCGTCGAAGAGGTGGTGGAAGAGGTTGCTGAGATCAGCGCCGGCGACACCGCCTGGATGCTCACCTCGACCGTGCTGGTCGTGCTGATGATCCTGCCGGGCCTGGCGCTGTTCTATGGCGGGCTTGCCCAGTCCAAGAACGTGCTTTCGGTGATCATGCAAGTGTCCACCGTGGCCATTATCGGCTTCATCACCTGGGCGCTCTGGGGCTTTTCGCTCACCTTCACCGAAGGGCCGATGAACGCCTTTATCGGCGGGTTCGATAAGTTCTTCCTGGCGGGCATCAGCATGGATGATCCATCTTCCGTGCTCTCGAACATCCCTGAATTTGTGTTTGTTTCCTTCCAGATGACGTTCGCGGCGATCACCGCGGCGCTGGCGGTTGGCGCATTCGCCGAGCGGGTGAAATTCTTCCCGATCGTGATTTTCGCGATCCTTTGGCCGCTGCTTTCCTACTACCCGCTGGCGCACATGGTGTGGGGCGGCGGCATGCTGGCTGAAGACGGCGCGCTCGATTTCGCGGGCGGCACCGTGGTGCACATCAATGCGGGCGTCGCCGGCCTTGTCGGCGCGATCTTCGCCGGCCATCGCCTGGGCTACAAGAAAGACCCGCTGCCGCCGCATTCGCTGGTGCTGACCTATATCGGCGCGGCGCTGCTGTGGGTGGGCTGGTTCGGCTTCAACGCCGGCTCTGCTGGCGCGGCCGGCGGCCAAGCGGGCCTCGCCACCGTCAACACGCTGCTGGCCACAGCCGCTGCGGCGTTCAGCTGGATCCTCACCGAGTGGGTCACCAAGGGCAAGCCGAGCGGGCTTGGCTTCGCGTCCGGCGTCATCGCCGGCCTCGTCGCCATCACCCCGGCGGCTGGTTTCGTCGGCCCGATCGGCTCGATCGTGCTCGGCCTGATCGCCAGCCCGATCTGCGTCATCTTCTGCGCCGGCATCAAGCAAGCGCTGAACTATGACGACGCCTATGATGTGTTCGGCATCCACGGCGTGGCCGGCATTATCGGCGCCATCGGCACGGGCATTCTCACCGCCCCGCAATTCGGCGGCACCGCCGGTTGGGGCCTGGAAGATGGCCAAACCTACGACATCGTCGCGCAAACCATCATCCAGGTGAAAGCGGTCGTCGTTTCGATCATCTGGGTGGCCGTGGCCACCGCGATCACCTTCGCCGTGATGTCGATCTTCGGCCTCAAGGTAAAAAAGGAAGTGGAACAAGAAGGCCTGGATTACGCCGAGCACGGCGAGTCCGCTTACCACTCCTAAGACAACGATCTCTCCCAAGTGTACTCAGGGCGCGGTTCGGCAACGAACCGCGCCTCTTTCTTTGCGCATCGCAAACATTAACGCCGGCGCGCGTTCACACATGAACGCCTCAGTAACTCTGTTCGCGTCCGAATCTTCACTGGTCGTTTACCGGGAAAGCGAAGAGTCCCGCATCGAGACGCGGCACGAAGCGGGCGCCCTAAAAGCATGACTGACCAAGCCTTTAACCAGACGGGCAGAAGCCCGGCGATCAGCACTTCGGCCGCGGCGCGCCTTGCGCTCAAGCGGGCGGCGCTTTCCGTGGGCGCGGCCATATTCGGCGCCTATGGCCTGGGTGCGGTGCTCACCTACTCGCCGGAAGATCCAAGCCTGAATGTTTCCACCTCGGGCCCGACGCACAATTTGTTCGGCGGCCCCGGCGCGCTCCTGGCCGACGTGTCGATCCAGATGCTGGGCGCGGCGGCGTATCTCGCCATGGGCGCCATTCTCGCCGCCGGCATTCTGCGCATCGTGCGCCGCCAATTGGTGGCGCGCATCAATGGCCGGCGCATCCTCGCCGCATCGGGCGGGGTGTGGCTGCTCGCCGCCGCCGCTTCCACGATCCCGACGCCCGAAGGCTGGCCGCTGGCCGCAGGCTTCGGCGGCGTGCTCGGCGATGGCCTCGCTGGGATGATCTCCGGTCTTGCTTCCATGCCAGGCCTGCCGTTCCCGCACGTGCTCACCGGCCTGCTCTGCGCCGCCGCTGGCGTCTTGTGCGTCGGCTGGGCTTACCAAGTGCGCGCCGAGGACGTGCGCAACGCCGCCGCCATCGCGCACCGCGCCGCCACCGGCGCCAGCACCGGCGCGCAGCGCGCCATCGGCTATGTCGCGGAAAAAGCCCGCAAGCCCGAATACGAAGAAGAATACGAGGGAGAGAACGCCCACGTCGAAGCGCCGCGCCCCATGCGCGAAGCGCCGCCGCAACCGCAGCCGCGCCAACGCGCGCCGATCATGCGCGAACGCGCCCCCGCGCGCGAAGAGGCCCCCCGGCGAGAGCGGCCAGCGCCCCGCGCCGAGAAACGCCGCCAAGCCGAGCAAAACAGCTTCAGCTTCGGCCGTGCGTTCGAGTTGCCCGACACAGATCTGCTCTCGATGCCCAAACAGCGCATCACACAAACCGATGCGCAAACGCTGCACGCCATGAGCCGTCAGCTCGAAGGCGTGCTGGCTGATTTCGGCGTGCAGGGCGAAGTGCTCTCCGCGCGCCCCGGCCCGGTTGTGACGCTGTTTGAGTTCGAGCCCGCCGCCGGCGTGAAATCCTCGCGCGTGATCGGCCTTGCCGAAGACATCGCCCGCACCATGAACGCCAGCGCCGCGCGCGTGGCGGTGATCTCCGGCCGCAACGCCATCGGCATCGAATTGCCGAACGCCAAGCGCGAAACGGTGTATCTCAACTCGCTGCTCAACAGCACCAGCTTCGCCGGCACGCAGGGCGATCTGCCGCTGGCGCTGGGCGAAACCATCGAAGGCGATCCCTTCGCCGCCGATCTCACCAAGATGCCGCACCTGCTCATCGCCGGCACCACCGGCTCGGGCAAATCCGTTGGCATCAACGCCATGATATTGTCGCTGCTCTATCGGCACACGCCCGATGAGTGCCGCTTCATCATGATCGACCCCAAGATGCTGGAGCTCAGCGTCTATGAGGGTATCCCGCACCTGCTGCACCCGGTCGTCACCGATCCGAAGAAAGCCGTGGTGGCGCTGAAATGGGTCGTGCGCGAGATGGAGGGGCGTTATCGCTCCATGTCCAAGCTCGGCGTGCGCAATATCAGCGGCTACAATGATCGCGTGCGCGAAGCGATGGAGCGCGGCGAGCGCCTGGAGCGCACCGTGCATGCGGGCTTTGACCCCACCAGCGGCGAGCCGATCTACGAAACGCGCGAGCTGCCGCTTGAGCCGATGCCCTATATCGTCGTCGTCATCGACGAGATGGCGGATCTGATGATCACCGCCGGCAAGGAAATCGAAGCCGCCGTGCAGCGCCTCGCGCAAATGGCGCGCGCCGCCGGCATTCACGTGATCATGGCCACGCAACGCCCCTCGGTCGATGTCATCACCGGCACGATCAAGGCCAATTTCCCCACGCGCATTTCGTATCAAGTCACCTCCAAGATCGACTCGCGCACCATCCTGGGCGAGCAAGGCGCCGAGCAATTGCTCGGCCAGGGCGATCTTCTGTTCATGGCGGGCGGGGGCCGCATCCGCCGCCTCCACGGCCCCTACGTGACCGACGCTGAAGTCGAGCGGGTGGTCGCCATGCTGAAATCGCAAGGCGCACCCGTCTATCGCCAGGATGTCACCGAAGAGCCCGGCGAAAACGCCGACAGCGACAATCCCGAGCTGTTCAGCGACGGCGAAGGCGGCGACGGCGATCTGTTCGACCGCGCGATCGAGATCGTCCGCCGCGACCGCAAAGCCTCAACCTCCTACCTCCAACGCCGCCTCTCCATCGGCTACAACCGCGCCGCGACGCTGATCGAAAAAAATGGAAAAAGCCGGCATCATCTCGGAGGCGAACGCAGCCGGGAAACGGGATATTCTGCTGGATGAGGTGGAGAAGGATTAGGGCGCGCTAGCCGAACACGCGCTCGCTCCGATCGTCCCTGAACCAGCCGGCGATGGAATAGCGGCTGGCGCCGGCGAAATTCGCCACTTGCGTCACGGCGTGCTCGTGCTTGGTGTCGAAGATCGTCACCACGTTGAAGCGCGGCGCGTACCCGCCCGCAACATCGCCCTTACCGTCGTAAAACAGCAAAAGCCCGCCCCAATCAGGCTGCCACTCCTTTGAGAGCCCGATCACGTAAGCCGCGCGGCGCGCGCCATCGCCATGATCGACATGGCGGGTCAAAAAACTGCCCGGCGCGTAGAGCGAGGCCATCGCCTCCACTTTGTTGATTGCGCCCACGCCCGTGACCGCGCGGCCAAGATCAAGAAAATCCGGCCCGTTCAGAAACGCGGTCACGCCGTGGATGGAATGGCCAGGATCCCAGCCCTGATGCTGCGCCTGGCTCATCGGATAGTGGAAGAAATTGTAGCCATAGGCTTTGCGCCCGTTTTCGAGCACCTTGATCATCTTGGCGCGATACGCCGCCTGGCCGACCTGGGCGATGCCAGCTTCCGTGAAGCTCACCGGCTTGCCTTCATCCAGGAATGTCTGCCGCCAGGGCGTGTGCTTGGTGAGCAGCGTGCTGAGCGCCTCGGCGCTTTCAGGCGTGAACAGGCCCTGCACCTGCACCATGCCGCGCGCTTGATATTCCGCAGCATAAGCTGAGAGGTCGATCGCAGAGGAGAGGCGCAAGGCAAGCGACATCTGAACACGATACCGCCAAACGGCTCGAGTTCCAATGGTATGTCGCTACTCTACCTCCCAATCGATCTCCCCGCGCAGATCGGGCGGCACGCGGTCGCATAGCGCCTGATGCAAGCCCGCTTGGCTGCTTTTGCGCGGCGCGCGGAAAACAAAATCGACCCGGCTCTTGGAGAAGGATTTGTTCTCGCTGATCAGCACGCATTTTTCTTCGCCAAGGATGGCGCGATAGGCGGCGGCCGCCTCTTTCACCTTGCCCTTGGGAATATCGTGCACCTCAAGCTCATAGACCGGATGCCCGTCGAACACATAGATCAGCCCCCAGGCGAAGGCCGTGGTCAGCACCGCGAAATGCGGCAGATTCAGCCCCGCGATCAGCCCAATCAGCGTCACGATGATGAGCCGGCCGGTATCGCGCGTGGAATTGAGATCGGTGCGGAAACGCATGAGCCCGCCAAGCCCGAACACAATAAACCCGATCACGATCCCGTATTCGAGCACGACAACGCCGACCACCGCGCCCACCAGCGCGTACATGATCGACACCTTCGGCAGCTCCGCCTCTTCGCGCGTATCCACGCTGCGGCGCGTGGTGGGGTGGAAGGCGAGCAGCGCGCCAAGCGCCACCGCCAGCGTCAGCGCCCCAAGCGCGCCGGCCATCCAGGTCAAATCCTGAAAGCCGTGCCAGCCCACGGATTTCAGCCCCTGCGTGTCCAAAAATGGCGTCATGCCGCCCCCGCGAATCGCATGTTCGGGCGATCAAGCGCCCGCAAGCGCCAGATTCCAAGCGCCAACACCGCTCAGATGAACCCAAGCTGAAGCAAAAAGACCATTTCTGGGCGCCGCGAACCCTTTTTTCCGCCGCGCGTTTCGGCCACATGAGCCTCATGAACAGACGCCTCGCCCTTTCCGGCCTCGCCGCGCTCGCGCTATCGGCCCCAGCCGCGTTCGCCCAGGATCTGCGCCCGCGCACACCCGCGGCCGCGCCAGAGATCACCGCGCTCGACGGCGCCGAGCGCACGGCGGCGCTTGCGGCGGCCAACCGGGCGCTCAATTCGATCCAGCATCTGCAGGGGCGCTTTGTGCAAACCGCCCCCGGCGGCGCACGCTCTACGGGCGCGTTTTATCTCCAGCGCCCTGGCCGCCTGCGCTTTGAATATGACGCCCCGGCCACGCTGCTGATCGTCTCTGACGGCAGCGTTGTGGCGATGCGCGACACCGCGTTGCGCACGACAGACCGCACGCCGCTGCGCTCGACCCCGCTCAATCTCATTCTCGGCAGCCGCGTTGATCTTGAACGCCAAGCGCGGGTGACGCGGGTTTCGCGCTCGGGCCCATGGACCATGATCACCGCGCGTGACCGCACCGGCGAAACCGACGGGCAGATCACGCTGAACTTCTATGGCGAGGCGGCCGAGCTGCGCTCCTGGGATGTGACGGACGCAACGGGCGCGCGCACGCGCATTACGCTGTCGGACGTCACGCAGCCCGCGAGCCTCGATCGCGGCCTGTTCCGCTTGCCTGATATTTTGGAGGATCGCCCGCGCCGGCGGTAAAGGCCGCGCGGCCTGCCGCGCGTTGCTGAACGTTGCAAGGAATTTCCCTTGGCGATCCTTGAAAAATTCGCACTTGTGTTGTATATGTCACTCAACGGTCGCCGCTCATCCCCCTGGATTATGCGTCGTCCCCCCGCTGACCGATCCAGCGCGGCGGCCGAAGCGCCGGCTTTCCCCTGCCGACGCATCACGCGCCCCCCTCAAGGCGCACTGGAGCCCTGGCCGCGATGCGCGCCAGGGCTCCTTCGTTTCTTGGGGCTCCTTCGTTTTTGGACAAATGGCTTCAAAGCCTGCAAACAGCCCCCATGCTTCGCATCGCCACTTGGAACATCAATTCAGTCCGCCTGCGCGCGCCCATGGTGCGCCGCTTTCTCGATGAAGCGAAACCGGACGTCCTTTGCCTTCAGGAAATCAAATGCCGCAATGGCGAGTTTCCGGAAAAGGCGTTCCGCGATGCGGGCTACAAGTACATGCACGTGGTTGGGCAAAAAGGCTGGCACGGGGTGGCCATCGTCTCGAAGCTGAAGCTTGAGCCGCTTGCAGCGCCAAAGCTCTGTCCACGCGAAGAGGCGCGCGTCGCGGCGGCGAGGATCGCGGGGATCGAGATCCACAATCTCTACGTTCCCGCCGGCGCTGATATTCCCGACCCAACGCTCAATCCTAAATTCAAGCACAAGCTCGACGTGCTCGACCGCATGAAGCGCGATTATAAAAAGCGTACCGCGCCCACCATTCTTGTCGGCGATCTCAATGTCGCGCCGGGGGAGTTCGATGTGTGGAGCCACAAGCAATTGCTCAACGTGGTGAGCCATACGCCGCCCGAAACCACGCGGCTCGAAGCCGCGCGCGAGGCCGGGCGCTTCGTCGATCTGGCGCGGCTGCATCATCCGGATCCCGAAAAGCTCTTCACCTGGTGGAGCTATCGCAGCCCGGATTGGACCAAGAACAACCGCGGGCGGCGGCTCGATCACATTTGGGCCAGCGATGACATCGCGCCCGCGTCTCAGGCCGCGGCCTTTCACATCCACACGCCCTGCCGCTCGTGGGAGCGGCCCAGCGACCATGTGCCGGTGGTGGCGGGCTTTAAATTGTAGCGCTTCATCGCAAGCGGTTTGAGCACGGGGCTGCTGCCTTTACGATGCGGTGCGTTTTTCACTCGGGGGAACCAAGATGATGCACCTTTCACGCCGCGCCATGCTGGGCGCAGGGGCCGCCACCGCGGCGCTCGCCGCCGCCCCCGCCTTCGCCGCCGCCGAAAGCGAGCGGCTGAGCACGCTGCTCGACAACATCGTCACCGAAATGCTGCGCCGCTCGCCCGAGCGCGCGACCTCGCTCGGCGTCTCCGAGGAGCGCGCGGGCGGACGTTTCATCGATCGCGTCAGCGATCCCTCCAAGCGCGCCGCGCGCGAAAACCGCGCCGCCACCCAGAGCGCGCTGCGCGATCTTGGCCGCATCCGCCGCGATCGGCTCACGCCGCAAGAGCAAGTCACCCACGATGTGGTGCGCACATCGTTTGAGCACTCGCTGGCCAACAGCGCCTTCACCGCTGGCGGCGGCGCAGGCGCGCCCTATGCGGTGACGCAACTTTCCGGCGTTTATTCCTCGATGCCGAATTTCCTGGCGCAGCAGCACCCGATCCGCAATCGCGAGGAAGCCGATGCGTTCCTGGCGCGGCTTGACGGCTTTGTCGGCCAGATGGATGCGCAAACCGCGATCATCGGCGAAGACGCACGCGCCGGCGTGATCCCGCCTGATTTCGCCATCGATAAAGCGCTGATCCAATTGCGCGCCTTCGCCGCCACGAGCCCAGGCGAAAGCGCGATTCTGCAATCGCTGGCGCGCCGCCTGCCGCAAGCGGCCGACATCCCCGAAAACGAGCGCGCCTCTTACATCGAGCGCACGGAAGCGGCGCTGCGCGATCGCGTTGGCCCCGCGTTCCAGCGGCAGATCGATGCGTTGGAAGCGGTGCGCCCGCGCGCAGTGCATGACGCCGGCTGCTGGCGTTTGCCGCGCGGGGAAGAAATGTATCGCGCCGCCCTGCTGAGCCGCACCACAACGGAGATGAGCCCCGAGGACATCCACAACACCGGGCTTGAACTCATCGCGCAATTTAACGCCGAGATGGATTCCATCCTGCGCGCCGAAGGGCTCACCGAGGGCAGCGTCGCACAGCGCGTTCAGGCCATCGCACAGCGGCCCGATCAGCTTTATCCCAACACAGATGAAGGCCGCGCGCAGATCCTGGCCGATCTCAACACCCAAACCCAGCATGTGCTCACGCTCATGCCGCAGGCCTTTGGCACGCCCGCGCGCGCGGAGCTGGAAATTCGCCGCATTCCGCCCTTCACCGAAGCTGGCGCGCCTGGCGGCTATTATCAGCGCGGCGCGCTCGATGGCTCACGGCCCGGCGCCTATTTTATCAATCTGCGCAACACGCATGAGTGGCCGCGCTTCACATTGCCGACGCTGAATTATCACGAGGGCGTGCCCGGCCATCACTGGCAGATTTCCATTCAGCAGGAAGCGGGCGAATTGCCGTTCATCCGCAGCGCCATGCTGGGCTTCTCCGCGTTTAGCGAAGGCTGGGCGCTCTATGCCGAGCAGCTTTGCGATGAGCTTGGGGTTTATTCCAGCGATCCGCTGGGCCGGCTGGGCTATCTGCAATCGGCCACGTTCCGCGCCTCGCGCCTGGTGGTCGATACCGGCATCCACCATCTGCGCTGGAGCCGCGAGCAGGCGATCCAATCCATGATGGAAGCCACCGGCGATTCCGAAAGCTCTGTCACCACCGAGATCGAGCGCTACAGCGTTTGGCCCGGCCAGGCGTGCAGCTACATGGTGGGGCGGCTCGTGATTAACCGCTTGCGTGATGAGTCTCGCGCCCATCTCGGCGCGCGCTTTGATCAGCGCGCCTTCCACGATGCGATGCTCGCCAATGGGGCCGTACCGCTGTCCATTTTAGAGCGGGTGATGCGCGACTGGACCAATGCGCAACACGCTTAAAACTTGACAGCACTAGCGTTAGCGCTACCATCTGTAGCGCGGACAAAACAGCGCGCGCCTTTTCCCGAGGCAAAGCGCCGCGCTGCAATTGTTCTGCGCGAGCTGATTGTGCAGATCAGCTTTGCGATCGCCGTTGCCACCGGTGGCAATTGCGGTCGGCAAAATCTATTGCGCAGAACAGGTTTGACATGCCGTCGCGCAAGCGGCTCCTGGGCACAAGAGATGCGTAAAGCAGCGCTTGAACGCCCCCGGAGGATTCCGTGACTGACATTCCCGGCCTGCACCCGGCCCCTACGAAACACGCCAAACTCGTAAAATGGGTGGAAGAGATCGCCGCCCTCGCCAAGCCTGATCGCGTCTATTGGTGCGATGGCTCCGAAGCCGAGTGGGAGCGGCTGACCAACGAGCTCGTCGCCGCCGGCACGCTCAAGCGCCTTAACCCTGAAGCGCGCCCCAATTCTTTCTACGCCGCCTCCGACCCGAAGGACGTCGCGCGCGTCGAGAAGCAAACCTACATCTGCTCGGAAAAGCAGGAAGACGCCGGCCCCACCAACAATTGGATCGCGCCGGGCGAGATGCGCGGCAAGCTGAACGAATTGTTTGACGGCTGCATGCGCGGGCGCACGATGTATGTCGTGCCGTTCTGCATGGGCCCGCTGGGCTCAAAGATTTCCCAGCTCGGGGTTGAGATCACCGATTCCGGCTACGTCGTCGCCTCGATGCGCATCATGACGCGCATGGGCAAGGGCGCGCTCGATCAAATGGGCGAAGACGGCTTCTTCGTCCCGGCTGTGCACACGGTCGGCGCGCCGCTCGCCGCTGGGCAAAAGGACGTGGCCTGGCCCTGCAATGAAGAAAAGTGGATCGTCCATTTCCCTGAAACGCGCGAGATTTGGTCCTACGGCTCCGGCTATGGCGGCAACGCGCTCTTGGGCAAGAAATGCTACGCGCTGCGCATCGCCTCGGTGATGGCGCGCGATGAGGGTTGGCTGGCTGAGCACATGCTCATCCTCAAGCTCACCAATCCCGAAGGCGAGCACAAATATATCGCCGCCGCCTTCCCCAGCGCGTGCGGCAAAACCAATCTCGCCATGCTGCAACCCACCATTCCAGGATGGAAAGCCGAAACCATCGGCGACGACATCTGCTGGATGCGCTTTGGCGATGATGGCCGGCTCTACGCCATCAATCCCGAAGCGGGCTTCTTCGGCGTTGCGCCCGGCACCGGCGCGAAAACCAATAAGAGCGCGCTCGATACGCTTTACGCCAACACCGTGTTCACGAACGTGGCGCTGACCGACGATGGCGATGTGTGGTGGGAAGGCCTCTCCAAAGAGCCGCCCGCCGGGCTCACCGATTGGCAAGGCCAGCGCTATGTGGCGGCCGACACCAAATTCCCCGCCGCGCACCCGAACGCGCGCTTTGCCGTGCCCGCCGGCCAATGCCCGGTGATCGCGCCTGAATGGGAAGATCCCAAGGGCGTGCCGATCGACGCGATCCTGTTTGGCGGCCGCCGCGCCAGCGCCGTGCCGCTGGTGACCGAAGCGTTCGATTGGGCGCACGGGGTTTTCCTGGCCTCGAACGTCGCCTCCGAGGGCACCGCCGCCGCCGAAAACAAAGTGGGCGAGCTGCGCCGCGACCCGTTCGCGATGCTGCCGTTCTGCGGCTATCATATGGGCGATTATTTCGCGCATTGGCTGAAGGTGGGTGAGCGCAAAGGCGCCAAGCTGCCGAAGATTTTCTTCGTCAATTGGTTCCGCAAAGATCGCGACGGCGCGTTCGTGTGGCCCGGCTTTGGCGATAACAGCCGCGTGCTGAAATGGATTTCCGAGCGCCTCGACGGCCAGGCCGAGGCACAAGAGACCGCAATCGGCCTCACCCCCACCAAGGAAGCGCTTGATCTCTCCGGCCTCAAGCTCAGCGACGAAGCGCTCAACACTCTGCTCGGCGTCGATCTCGATGTGTGGGATGAGGAAGCTGCTTTGGTTGTGCCGCACTATGAAAAGTTCGGCGCAAAGCTGCCCAAGCGGCTCTGGGATGAGCACAAGGCGCTCACCGCGCGGCTGAAAGATGCGCGCGCGGGCACGCTGAAGGCCGCCGCCGCGCGCGGCCCGGCCAGCTCCAAAGTGAGCGCCAAAGGCGACGCCGCCGCGCCGAACTGAAAAAGACGATAAGGGTCGAAACGCCGGAGCGGCCGCCCCCTAAAGGGCGGCCGCTTTTGCTTTGCAGGTTTCCCTTGGGCCACGTCTCGCGCGATGGCGCATGCGTGCTAAAAGCAGGCCAGCAAAGGATATAAGATGAGCGACACCGACATCCTGACACGCCGCGACGGCGCGCTGCTGGAGCTCCGCTTCAACCGGCCCGCGAAGAAAAACGCCATCACCAATATGATGTACGCCGCGCTCGCAGACGGATTCGAGGCTGCCGCCGCAGATAAAACCGTGCGCGCGATCCTGATCACGGCTGAGGGCGATCTCTTTAGCGCCGGCAATGATCTCATGGATTTTGCCGCGCAGAACAGCGGCGCTTTCGCGGGCCCGCGCCATGTGGAACGCTTTCTTGAGCGCATGATCGAAGCGGAAAAGCCGGTGATCGCCGCCGTCCAGGGCGATGCGGTGGGCGTGGGGGCCACCATGCTGCTGCATTGCGATCTGGTTTATGTGGCCGAGGCGGCGCGCCTCATCACCCCGTTCGTCAATCTCGCGCTCGTGCCGGAAAACGCCTCAAGCCTCACCCTGCCCGGCCGCATCGGCCATGTGCGGGCGTTTGAAATGCTCGGCCTGTGCGAGCCGCTGCGCGGCGCGGAAGCGGCGCGCCTCGGCATCGCCAACGCCGCCCTGCCGCCGGCGGAAGTCGAACCGCGCGCACGCGCCGCCGCGCATGCGCTTGCGCAAAAGCCGGCCGAAGCGCTGCGCCTCACCAAAGCGCTGATGCGTGATACGCACGCCGCCAAAGCGCGAATGAAAGAGGAAATGGCCGTGTTCAGCGAGCGCTTGCGCTCACCCGAAGCCGCCGAAGCCTTCGCCGCCTTCATGGAGCGGCGCACGCCCGATTTCAGCAAGCTGGGCTAATCAGGCGATGGCGCGCATCAGGCGCCGCTCCGTCACCTCATCCATCGGCATTTCGAGCGGGAAGCGCACCAGCACGCGGCCGTCTTCCATGGTGACGTTGATGTTCAGCGTTCCGCCCATCGCGCGGGCGAGCGCTTCGGCCACCGCAAGATCGAGCCCCGCGCTATCGGCAGGGAGGCCTTGCTCATAGCGCTCGGCCGCCGCCGCGAAGCAAGGCCCGCACGCGGTCACGCTCAACTCGAACATGGAGCGTACGCCCAGCCGCTCGATTTCACCGATGCGCACCCGAACCGCGCCCTGCACAGTGTTCTTCACTGCATACGCTACAAGCAAATCGACCATCTTCTGCACATGCGCGCCGTCACCGACAAAAATCTCCGCCGCCTCGGGCGCCACGTCGATCGAGAAATTAAGCCCCCGCCGCGTGGCGTCCGTGACGTGCGGGGCCGCGCCCACGCGCACCGCCGCCTCCAAATGAAACGGTGCAGGAAAGCGCGAACGCTGCGCGCCTTCGATTTCCGCGTAATCGAGCACATCGCGCACCAAGCGCTCAACATCTTCGGCGGAGGTCCGCAGCGAACTCGCCAACTGCCGATCTTTCGGATTGACCTGCACACGCTCCAACAATTCAGCGAGGCTAGCGATGCCGGCCAGCGGCACACGAATGTTCCGGCTCATCTGCGCCAGGAATACGCCTTGCGCGCGCTCAGCACTTTCGGCGCGATGCAGGGCCGCGCCGAGCGCGCGGCGCAAGCGCACATTCTCCATCGCCACCGAAGCGGCGCGGGCGATGGTTTCGAGCGCGCGCACCTCCTCATCTTCTGGGCGGCGCTTTTGCGCCCAATAGGCGCCGATCGAAGCAAACGGCTCCGGCATGCCGACCGGCGCCATGACGAGGCTTTTCACAAATGTTGGCTGATACGCCGCCAGCGGAATGCGCGGGTCGCCCGAAATATCGGAGATCACCACGGTTTGGCGATTGAGCATCGCCCAGCCAGATATGCAGGCTTCGATCGGAAAGTTTTGGCCCTTCCAGAGAGGGCCAACCGCATCCTCATCAATGTAGTGCACGCGATCGCCGACGCGCAGAACCACGCTCACGCCGTCAGCGCCCGTTAGCCGGCGCGCCGCCGTGCGCACAAGCGCAGCCACGGCTTTTTCGTCCTCAGCGGCGCCGAGCCGCTCAACCACTTCCATGAGAAGATCGAGCGCGGCTTGGCCTTCCAGCCGCCGCCCATACATCACGCCCTGCACGTCCGCCTCCCCGCAGCCTGCTTTGCGAACGCAAAGGGTAGCGCAATTCTTGTTAATCTTTGCTTGCGCTGGGGAAATCGCGCTTCAGCTTCATGGTGTGACCAAGGGCACAGCGGCTCGGAAAAGCTGGGCTTATCTTCTCTTCATCGGGTCGCGGTGATCCGGCGGGAGAAACCAGATGATGAAGCTCTATTCCTTGATCGCGGCGGCGGCGGTGTTCACGCCCCTGGCGATGTCGATCCTCGGCCAAGCGGCGCAAATGGTGTGAGTTCGCATGCGTATGCAGAATGATTGAAGGCTCGGAGCGATCCGGGCCTTCATTGATTCTGACGCCGCCCGGCCTAGCTGTTTTTTAAACAACAGGGAGAAGCCGATGGCGATCACGCAGAAACAAGAAGCCCGCGCCCTTTCCGCCGATGAGCGCGCCTTGGTGGAAAAATCCCACCACCCGGCGCTGCAGGCGCAAACCGATAAGGAACTCGCCAATCTGCTCTCGCTGCTGCGTGAGCGCCGCAGCAAAGCCAAGGATCAAGCCAGCCAGCGCCGCCGCGAGATGCGCGGCAAGGGCGCGGCCAAAGGCGCGACGCCGTCCAAAGCTGATGAAGGTTCCAAACTGAAAACCGCCGTGCTGGCGAACGCCGTGCGCCGGCTCAACGCCGAGCTCGCGCGCCGCCGCCGCATGAACGCGCAAATCGCCACCGCGGCTGGCGCGCGCAAGGCGCTGAAATTGAAACAGGCGGCGGAAGCTGAAGCCGAGGAAGGCTTCAACTCCCGCACCACCCACAAAGGCATGCGCGACATCAGCAAAACCAAGGTCCGCAGCCTCATCCGGCCGATGGAGCGCGGCCGCCTGCGCAAAGCCCAGGCGGTGGCGCAAGCTAAGAAAGATGCGCGGCCGGAGGCGTGAGCGGCCACCACACGCGAGGCGTCAGGGCTCGATCTTCTCGGCGTTGGCGCGATGGATGGCTTCGGCCTCGGGCGTCATGTTTTCGGCGAAGGTTTCGAGGAAATCCTCGAACTCGATCACCGGGCGGATTTCAATCTCGCTCGGCCCCGGCATCGGATTGGGGCAGCGCTTCACCCACACAAGCGCCTCCTCCATATCCTTCACCTCCCAGAGCCAGAAGCCGGCCACCAATTCCTTCGTCTCCGCGAACGGCCCATCGATCACCGTGCGCGAGGCGCCGTCAAACGCCACGCGCTTGCCGAAGGACGAAGGTTTGAGCCCATCGCCGCTCTTCATGATACCGGCCTCGATCAGCAACGCATTGAACTTGTCCATCTCCTCGATCAGCTCGGCGCTGGGCTGAGCGCCCGCCTCGCTATCGGCGGTGGCTTTCACAAACACGATCACGCGCATCGGGTTTCTTCCTTCTCGCTCGTCTCTCTCTCTAAGACGCCGCGCATTGGCCGCGCCCGACAATTCGGCGCCCACGGAAAGGCGCCGCCCCTGGCGGGCTGGCGAGGTTTCGACCAGTTTAGGTTGATCCAGCCCGCCTGCGCCGCTAGGCCCGATGAACACCGCCTTGGGGGAATTATGGACTCGACCAAGATTTTCGGCATCCCGCTGCACGTGTTGATGCTCGGCGGGTTCCTGATCGGCCTCGTGGGCGGAATGATCGTGCACCTAAGCGCCGGGGCGGACGCCGGCTGGGTGCAATGGCTGACGGCGAACGTCACCGGGCCGATCGGCCAGATTTTCATGCGCCTTCTGTTCATGCTGGTGCTGCCGCTGCTGTTTTCCGCGCTCGTCGTCGGCGTGGCGGAGATGGGCGATCTGGGCTCGCTCGGCCGCGTGGGCTGGCGCACCTTGGCGCTGACGATCCTTGTCTCCACCATCGCGGTGGTGATCGGGCTTGTGGCGGTGAACGTGTTCCAGCCGGGCCGGGGCGTCGATCCTGTGCTGGCGCAGCAGATGCTGGAGGATGGCGCCAGCGGCGCCGCCGGGATCATTCAGGGCGCGCCCGAAAGCGTGAACGCCGGCCAATTCTTCCTCGATCTCGTGCCCTCCAACGCTTTCGCCGCCGCAGCAGCAAACCAAGTGCTGCCCGTGATGGTGTTCGCATTGTTCTTTGGCATCGGCCTTGTGATGGTGCGCTCCAAAGCCACCGATCAATTGCAGCTGACGCTAGCGGGTGTGTTCGAGGTGATGATGAAGCTGATCGGGCTTGTCATCAAAATCGCGCCGCTGGCGATCGCGTGCCTGATGTTCAACCTCGCTGCACTGTTCGGCTGGGAATTGCTGCTGCGGCTTGCCGCGTTCGTCGCTGTCGCCGTCGGGGCGATGGCGGTGCATATGTTCGTGGTCTATCCGATCCTGGTGTCGGTGATGGCGGGCCGCAATCCGCTGACGTTCTTCAAGCACGTGCGCGATCCGATGGTGGTGGCGTTCTCCACCGCCTCCTCCAACGCCACCCTGCCCGTGGCGCTGCAAGCGGCGGAAACCGAGCTCAAGCTGCCGCGCAAGATTGCGCGCTTTGTGCTCACCGTCGGCGCCACCGCCAACCAGAACGGCACCGCGCTGTTTGAGGGCGTGACCGTGCTGTTCCTGGCGCAATTCTTCGGTGTCGATCTTTCCTTGCAGCAGCAATTGATTGTCATGCTGGTGTGCATCCTGGGCGGCATCGGCACCGCTGGCGTGCCCGCCGGCTCGCTGCCGGTGGTGGCGATGATCCTGCTGATGGTGGGGGTGCCGGTGGAAGGCATTGGGCTTGTGCTGGGCGTGGACCGCTTCCTCGACATGTGCCGCACAACGCTGAACGTGACGGGCGATCTGGTGCTCGCCACCATCGTCTCCAAAGGCGAGAAGGATCCCGAGCCGGGGCCTGAGCAAGAGCCGTTCACCCCGGCCGCTTAGGGCGTGCCCGAGGTCACAGCGGCCAAAGCGGGGCTTGGGTAGGTTCTGTTCATCGAAGCGATGGCGCTTCGATGAAGGAGCCAAGCCAATGACCGCCAAGTTTTACAGCCTGATCGCCGCCGCTTTCGTGATGGCCCCCGTCGCCTATGCGGTGATGAGCCAAGCCGCGCAGATCGTCGCCTAACCTGTCCATCCAGATTTCGAGGATCACGCCGATGACCAAGCTCTATTCCCTGATCGCCGCTGCTTTCGTTTTCGCGCCCGTCGCCATGGCGACGATGGGCCAAGCCGCCCAAATCATCGCGTAAGCGATCGGACTTGGCGGTCCACCAAGGCCACGGAGGGTGCTCCCCCCTCCGCGGCCTTTTTCGTGAAATCCTCATAAGGCGCGCTTGGCCTTCGCCAGCGCTTCCACGCCGCGATCCAGGGTTTCATCCTTCTTGGCGAAACACAGCCGCACCAGCGCCGGAGACCCCGGCGCGGCGTAAAACGCCGAAAACGGGATCACCGCCACGCCGTGCTCAATGCAATGGCGCGCGAAGGCTTCATCGCCTATGGCGATGCCCGAAGCCTCAAGATCGATCGAAAGAAAATACGCCCCCGCCGCTGGCAGGGTGACAAAGCCCTCCCCCCGCAAGCGCCGCCGCCAGCCGGTCGCGCGCGCGCTGAAAACCCGCGCGCATGCTGTCGAAATACGCGATCTCCTTGCCCAGCCCATAGGCCACCGCGCGCTGTAGATCGGGCGGGGTGGTGAAGGTTAGATATTGGTGCGCCTTGGCGAAGGCTTCCGTCAGCGCCGGCGCGCCGCAGGCAAAACTCCACCTTCCAGCCCGTCAGCGAAAACATCTTGCCGGCCGAGCCGATTTTCAGCGTCGCGATCGCGCAGCGGATGCAGCATCGAGTCAAAGCGCCGCCCATCAAACAGCACATGCTCCCACACCTCGTCACTGACGACGATGCACTCATGTTTCACGCAAAGCGCGGCGAGCAGATCGAGATCCGCCCGCGAAAACACGCTGGCGCTGGGATTAAGCGGGCTGTTCAGCATCACAACACGCGTGCGCGGCGAAAACGCAGCTTCGAGCGCGGCGGCGTCAAAACGCCAATGCGGCGGGTGCAAACGCACCAAGCGCGGAACCCCGCCCGCGCGCCGCACCATCGGCAGATAGCAATCATAAAGCGGTTCAAACAAAACCACTTCATCGCCCGGCTCGATAAACGCCAGCAGCGCCGCAGCGATCGCCTCGGTGGCGCCGGAGGTGATCGTGACCTCGCCGGCATCGAGATCAAGGCCGTGATGCGCATTATAGTGCGCGGCCACCGCCTCGCGCAGCTCAGGCAAGCCGCGCATCGGCGGATATTGATTGGAGGCTTCCGTCAGCGCCCGCGCCGCAGCCTCGCGCACGTCAAGCGGGCCCTCCTCTTCGGGAAAGCCCTGGCCAAGATTGACCGCCCCGCGCTCAGCCGCCAGGCGCGACATGACGTCGAAGATCGTGGCCCCAAGGCCGGCGTAAACCGAATTCATCCGCGCAATGGAGCGCGGCTTTGGCCCCGATGCAATCGGGCGCGCGCGAAGGGCTTAGAAGCCCCCGCGCAGCCGGCGGATCACCTCATCGAGCTGGGCGAGCGATTTGTAGGAGATCTTCACCTCCCCCGCTTCGCCCTTCTCGGCGATCACCACATCGAGCCCCAGCGCGTTGGAGAGCGATTGCTCCAGCGCGCGGGTGTCGGCGCTTTTCGCCGCCGCCGCTTGCGCTGCGGGCGTGGTGCGCGGGCCGTGCTTTTCGTCCTTGGCTTGCTGAGCCAGGCGCTCGACTTCGCGGACCGAAAGCCCCTCGCTGATCGCCTTCATGGCCAGGCCATGGGAATCCGGCGCTGTCAGGATCGCGCGCGCATGGCCGGACGAAAGCCGCCCGTCGCGCACCATTTCCTGGATGTCGTCCGGCAGTTTCAGCAGCCGCAGCATGTTGGCGATGTGCGGGCGCGATTTGCCGACAGCCTCGGCGATCTCTTCCTGCGTGCGGCCGAAGCGATCGATCAGCGCTTGGAAGCCTTGCGCTTCTTCGATCGGGTTGAGGTCGGTGCGCTGCACGTTCTCAACGATGGCGATCTCAACAACCTCAACCTCGTTGAGATCACGCACCACCGCCGGGATCGCATGCAGGCCCGCGCGCTGCGCGGCGCGCCAGCGTCGCTCGCCGGCGACGATCTCAAACCGCCCACCCGCAATCGGGCGCACCAGGATCGGCTGCAGCACGCCATGGGTTTTGATCGAGGAGGCCAGATCGGAGAGATCGGCTTCATCGAAATGCTTACGCGGCTGGCCGGGATTGCGCTGCACCAGATCGATCGGGATCGAGCGCGGCCCGCTGGCTTCAACGACGGCGGCGGCGGCCGGCGCGGGCGCCTGCTGGATCGGCTTCGGCGGCTCAGCCGGCGGCGGCGCGGCTTGCGCAACCGGCGCCGGCTCGGGCGCAGGGGCCGGAGGTTGCTGCGGATTGGAGATCGGCAGCTCGAACACGTTGCGCGGCGGCTCGATCGGCTCGCGCGCTTCAGGGCGCGGCTGCGGCTGGGTCCAAGTATTGGCCGGCTGGGGCGGCTCGGTGCGGACAGGCTCGCCCAGCAACGCTGAAAGCCCGCGCCCTAAACCCCGTCTCATCTCGCTCATCGCCCGTCACTCCGTCGCCCGACCCGATTCGGTATGCTTAAGTATTCGCTAGGCAGGTCTTACCCACCGGTAAAAATTTCCCTGGATAACTTAAGCTGCGTTCAACAAACGCTCCCGTTCGATCATCTCTTTCGCAAGATTGATGTACGCTTTTGAACCAGCGGCGTTCTGATCATAGATGATCGCAGGCAAGCCATGGCTTGGCGCCTCGCTGATGCGCACATTGCGCGGGATCACCGTCTCATAGACTTTATCCGGGAAATGCGCCCTCACCTCTTGCGCGACTTGTTCGGAAAGCGATGTGCGCTTGTCGAACATGGTGAGCACCACGCCTTGATATCCAGCGTCGGATTGAGGTTCACCTTCACGGCATTCACCGTGGCCAGCAATTGCGCGAGCCCTTCAAGCGCAAAGAATTCCGTTTGCAACGGCACCAAAATTCCATCGCTCGCGGTGAGCGCGTTCACGGTGAGAATGTTCAGCGAAGGCGGGCAATCGATCAGGATGTAATCGATGGCGAGCGAAGATTCCGCGCGGAATTGTTCGATCGCGTTGCGCAGAAAAAATTGCGGCTGCGCTTCGCCCATCAGTTCGCCTTCAACGCCAGAGAGCTGCGCATCGCCCGGCGTGATGAAGAGGTTCGGCACCTTGGTCGGCATCACTGCTTTCGACAAAGGATGATGCGCCACCAAGACGTCATAGCTCGTGACGGCGCGATCATCGGGATGGATGTCGATGCCGGTGGAGGCGTTGCCTTGCGGGTCTGTATCGAAGATCAGCACGCGCTTGCCGGCGGCGGCGAGCGCCGTGCCGAGATTGATGGCCGTTGTGGTTTTGCCTACGCCACCCTTCTGGTTGGCGATCGCCAGAACACGCATGTCGTCCCACTCCTTTTCGGAGCCAGCGAACGATCACGCGGCCTTTGTGATGCGAACAATGCGGCCGCGCGGATCGCTCAGGCTCTCCAGCACGTCTGCCCGAAACGCCCCACCTTTAAGAGCGCTGTTCGCGGCGGCGAGCTCGGCGTCTAAATCAGCGCCTTTATGGAAGAGCCCGATCGCGCCGCGATCCAGAATCGGCTTCGCATAGGCGATGAGTCGCGGCAAGGGAGCCAAAGCACGCGCGGTAACCACGTCATACTGGCGCTGGCCTGCGCCGAACGCCTCGATCCGCTCATTGAATACCGTAACCGGCAGCCCCGCCTCCTCGGCCACCGCCCGCAGGAAGGCGGCCTTTTTGCCGGTGGATTCAACCAGGTGCATGCTCGCGCCGGGCGTCTCCGCCAGGAACGCCGCCACCACCAGCGCCGGGAACCCAGCGCCGGAACCCAGATCCACCCAGCTTTTCGCCTCTGGGGCGAGTTTCATCAGCTGCGCGCTATCCAGCGCATGGCGCGGCCAGAAGGCCTCCAGCTCCTTGGGGCCGACCAGATTCATCCGCTCCGACCATTCACGCAACAGGCGAAGGTGGATCTCCAACCGGGCGATTGTTTCACGCGAAACGGGGAAGCCCAGGTCGCGCTGGAATTCGTCAGGCCCGTAGCTCACGGTTTTGCTCCCCCGCCTGCGGGGGAGCTGCCGAGCAAAGCGAGGCTGAGGGAGGCGTCACCCGCTTCCCCCTCCGTCGCCTGCGGCGACACCTCCCCCGCAAGCGGGGGAGGATTTGGCTGACCAATGCTCACGGGTGCGGCCCCGCCCCGCCATAGGCGGCCGCCAGGTAGCGGGCGATTTCCTTGGGCTTGGTCAGGAAGGCCCGGCCCAGCGCCGTGCGGTCGGCCTGGATCGGAGCCTTGGCGGCGTCCGCGATCACCAGCACCGGCATGGATTGGTTCTCCTCCCCGATCAGGGCGATGATCTCATGGCGCGGCTTTGGGTATGGCAGGCGGCGCACATCGATGGCCCGGCCCCATTGCGGGTTGGCCAGCAGCACGCCCTCCATCGTCGCGCAATCATTGCAGAACCACTTGGCGCCCATATCCTCGAACGGCGCGCGGATCAGAAACAGCGTGTCGCGCATCAAGCCCGCTTCCTCTCAGCCCGCTTCACATGCGCCAGCAGCGCCGTCAGCGCGCCGGGGGTGACGCCTTCGATGCGCGAGGCCTGGCCGAGTGTGACGGGCTTTGCCGCGCGCAGCTTCTCGCGCACCTCATTGGAAAGCCCGCCCACCGCGCCGTAATCGAGATCGGGCGAAAGCCGCAAATCCTCGTCGCGTTTGAACGCAGCGACATCGAGCGCCTGGCGCTCAAGATAACCGGCATACATCGCGTCAATCTCAAGCTGCTCGCGCGCTTGCTTAGGCAGCGCGCCAAGCTCGGGCCAGATCGCGGCGAGCTGATCGTAGCTGATCGACGGATACGCCAAGAGCTGCAGCGCATCGCGCCGCGCGCCATCCTGATTGACTGTGAGCCCCTGGGCCTGCGCTTGCGTCGGCGTCATTTGCAGCGTTTTCGCCAAAGCCCGCGCCGCTTCGATTTCCCGCATTTTATCGGCGAATTTGCGCGCGCGTTCCGTGCCCACGCAGCCAAGCTCAACGCCCTTCGGCGTCAGCCGCTGATCGGCGTTATCGGCGCGCAGGCTCAAGCGATACTCCGCGCGCGAGGTGAACATGCGATAGGGCTCGGTGACGCCGCGCGTCACGAGATCATCGATCATCACGCCGATATAGCCTTCAGCGCGCGTGATCTCGAACGGGGCGCCATCGCCCGCCGCGCGCGCGGCGTTGAGGCCGGCGATCAGCCCTTGCGCGGCGGCTTCCTCATAGCCGGTCGTGCCGTTGATCTGGCCAGCGAGATAAAGCCCGCGAATGCGTTTGGTTTCGAGCGTCGGCAAAAGCTCGCGCGGATCGACGTAATCATACTCGATCGCGATAGGCGTGGCGTTTGATGACGACGTTCTCGAGCCCCGGAATGGTGCGGATGAATTCTTCCTGCACGTCCTCCGGCAGCGAGGTGCTGATGCCGTTCGGATAAACGGTGTCGTCGTCCAAACCCTCGGGTTCGAGAAAAACCTGGTGCGCGGATTTATCCGCGAAGCGGACAACCTTATCCTCGATCGAAGGGCAGTAGCGCGGCCCCCGCCCCTGGATCGCGCCGGAATAGACGGCGGACTTGGTGAGCGATTGCTCGATGATCCGATGCGTTTCGGCGTTCGTGTAGGTGACGCCGCAGGCCACCTGGCGGTTGGTGATCTTCACCGTCAGGAACGAGAACGGTGAAGGCTCGTCATCGGCATATTGCTTCTCCAGCGAGGCCCAATCGATTGAGGAGGATTGCAGCCGCGCCGGCGTGCCGGTCTTGAGCCGGCCCATGGCGAAACCCGCGCCGTACAAGCGATCCGAAAGCCCAATCGCCGGCGCCTCGCCATGGCGGCCCGCCGGGATGCGCTTGTCGCCGATATGGATGAGGCCTTTCAGGAAGGTGCCGGTGGTGAGCACGATGCGGGGCGCACGGAATTCGCGGCCATCGCCAGCAACAACCCCAAGCACCTGATTTGTAATCAGGGGGTCGAGGATGAGATCCTCCACCGCCGCCGCGATGATCGTCAGGTTCGGCTGCGCCGCCAAAGCCGCCTGCATCGCCTCCCGATAAAGCTTCCGATCCGCCTGCGCGCGCGGCCCGCGCACGGCGGGGCCCTTGGAGCGGTTGAGCAGCCGGAACTGGATGCCCGCCGCATCCGCCACGCGGGCCATCACGCCATCGAGCGCGTCGATCTCCCGAACCAGGTGCCCTTTGCCCAGCCCGCCAATGGCCGGGTTGCAGCTCATTTCCCCGATCGTCTCGCGCTTGTGCGTCAAGAGCAGCGTGCGCGCGCCCAGCCGCGCGGAAGCGGCCGCGGCCTCGCAGCCGGCATGGCCGCCGCCGATGACGATGACGTCGAAGGTGCGCTCTGAGCTCATTTTCCCGCTTCATATAGGAAGCGCGCGGGCGCGTCACGGACACACACGCACCCATTCCCGGGGCGATGCGCAGCATCGAGCCCGGGACCCATAACCGCAAATGATCGGCATTCAAGCGGCGCGTTCAAACACGAGTGTTTATGGGCCCCGGAATGCGCTTCGCGCATTCGGGAATGAGTGAGTGTTTTCACGCGAAACTCGCTAACGCGCGTTCAGACGTTTCGCATGAAACAGCCCATTCCATGCGGGTTTTCACGCGTGCTCATTTGCCGATGCAAAAGCTTGAGAAGATTTCGCCGAGCAGATCTTCAACATCGATGCGCCCCGTCAAACGCCCGATCTGATCGGACGCCGCGCGCACATCTTCGGCCGCCAATTCCGCGCCAAAATCAAGAGCAGGGATCGCGCGCAAAAGCGCCGCCCGCGCCGCCTCCACCAGCCGCCGATGCCGCGCCCGCGTCAGCGCCGGCGCCTCCTCGGCGCCGAGCGCATCGGCCACGCGCGCGGCGAGCAGGGCTTCCAGTTCGGCCACGCCCTCGCCGGTGGCCGCGCTTACTTGGACCGCCGGCGTCTCGCCGGCAGGCTCCCGAGTCTCCTGGCGAGACGCCGGCGGCCCGAGGAGATCGAGCTTGGATCGCACCAGCAGATCGCTCGGCCCGAGCATGGCGCGAACGGAGCCAGGGATCGCCGCCTCCGCCTCCACCACCCCGATCCGCAGATCCGCCTCCTCGGCCCGCGCCAGCGCCCGGCGCACGCCTTCGGCCTCGATCGCATCGGCCGCTTCCCGCAGGCCCGCCGTATCCGCGATCCAGACCGGGAAGCCCGCCAGCGTGAGGCGCACCTCCACCACGTCGCGCGTGGTGCCGGGGATGTCGGAGACGATCGCCGCCTCGCGCCGGGCCAGCGTGTTCAACAAGCTCGACTTGCCGGCGTTCGGAGGCCCGATGATGGCGATGCGGAAGCCGTCGCGCACCCGCTCGCCGCGATGGGCGTCATCGAGATGGCGGGCCATGTCGTCGGCCAGCGCCTCCAGCAGCGGCCCGGCCCGCTGCGCCAACGCCCCCGGCAGATCCTCGTCCGGGAAATCGATCTCGGCTTCGATCAGGGCGGCGGCTTCGATCAGGCGGCCCCGCCAGCCCTCATAGAGCCCGCTCAGAGCCCCGCGCCGCTGGCGCAGCGCTTGGGCGCGCTGGCCTTCGGTTTCGGCGTCCACCAGGTCGGCAAGGCCCTCGGCTTCGGCCAGATCGAGCTTGCCGTGCTCGAAGGCGCGGCGGGTGTACTCGCCGGGCTCGGCTGGGCGCACGCCGGGCACGCTCAGCGCCGCATCGATCACCGCCGCGATCACCGCCGGCCCGCCATGCACATGCAGTTCGGCCACGTCCTCGCCGGTGAAACTGGCGGGGCCGGGAAACCAGAGCGCGAGCGCGTCATCCAGCGCCCCGCCGCTGCGCGGGTCGGATAGGGCGCGCAAGCTCGCTTGGCGTGGGCCGGGCAGGCCAGCCCCGCTCAGCGCCTCGAGCACGGCGGCGGAGGCGGGGCCGGAGAGGCGGATCACCGCCACGCCTGCCCGGCCCGCGCCGCTGGCCAGCGCGATGATCGTCTCGGGTTTCATGTGAAAAGTCTCAAGCCTGGTTAGGGCTTTTCACGTGAAGCCGCGGCGCCCGCGGCCCCTGCCGTCATCAGCTTCACGAAGGCGTCCTGGGCCTGCGTACCCACGCTCATCCACGACTGCATCATGGATTCCCCGCTCATCAGCGCGAGGTTCTTCTCCATGCGCTTGCCCATCTCCGAGACCAACGCTTCGTTGATCGGGGTGACATCCGGCAGCCCCATGAAGCGGCGGGCTTCCTCGGGGCTGCACTCGACATTGACGGTGAACTTCATCGGCCCAATTCCTCTCGCGCGTTTGTCGCCTTCCGCGTCTATAACGCGCGCCGACCGTTTGAGACAGCAAGGAGCCGAACATGGGTGAGTGGATCGAAATCGCGGGGCCGGATGGGCCCTTCCGCGCCTACGTGGCCCGCCCGGCCGGAACCCCCAAGGCGGCGGTGGTCGCCGTGCAGGAGATTTTCGGCGTGAACGCGGTGATGCGCGGCAAGGCCGATTGGCTGGCGCGCGAGGGTTATCTCGCCATCGCGCCGGATCTGTTCTGGCGCGTCGGCAAGGACATCGACATCACCGATCAGACCGAGGCCGAGTGGAAGCAGGCCATCGACTACATGAATGCGCTCGACAAAAACGCGGCGGTGACCGACGTGCAGGCGGCCATCACCGCCGCCCGCAGCATGGGCGCCTCCAAGGTGGGCGTGCTCGGCTATTGCATGGGCGGGTATCTGGCGTTCCTCGCCGCCTGCCGAACCGATGCCGACGCCTCGGTGGCCTATCATGGCGGGGGCATCCACACTGCGCTTGATGAAGCTGCGGGCATCAAGAAGCCGGTGCTGCTGCACAACCCGATGAAGGATGGCTTCATCCCGGTGGAGGCGCTCAACACCATCCGCGAGACGCTTAAGCCCAATCCGCTCGTCACCATCTACGAATACGCCGAGCAGGATCACGCCTTCACCCGCGAAGGCGGCGCGCACTATGACGAAGCCGCCAAGCAGCTGGCCGACGGCCGCACCATCGCCTTCCTGAATGAAACCCTGGCATGAGGGCGGCGCTGTTTGTTTTCGCCGCGCTGATGCTCAGCGCGTGCGATGATCCGGTTGATTGCTGCGCGCAGGATCCGGAAGCCCATGCGCTCGCGCCCGCTTCGCTGCCGGCGTTCTTCGATTGCCTGCGCGATAGCGGCGAGGCGGTGGTCTCCGCCCATCGCGGCGGGCCTGCGCCCGGCTTTGCCGAGAACGCGATCGAGACACTTGAAAACACGGTGCGCACAACGCCGGCGTTTCTTGAGGTCGATATCGCCCGCACGCGCGATGGCGCCCTTATCCTCATGCATGACGATACGCTGGAGCGGACAACCACCGGCCAAGGCGCGGTGCGTGATCTCACGCTCGCGCAAATCCAAAGCTTCAGCTTGCGCGATGAAAACGGCCGCACGCTTAGCGCCCGCGCGCCCAGTTTGCGCGAAGCGCTGGATTGGGCCGATGGGCGCGCGATCCTCGAACTCGATGTGAAGCGCGGCGTCTCCTATGAGGACGTGGCGCGCGAGGTCGTGGCCGCCGGCGCGATGGGCCGGGTGGTGTTCATCACCTATAGCGTCGACGGCGCGGCGCGGCTGGCGCGCGTGGCGCCGGGGGCGATGATCTACACCACGATCGAGCGCGTGGGCGACATCGCAACGCTTGAGCGGCGCGGGGTCGATCTTTCGCGCATCGTCGCCTGGATCGGCACGGGCGCGCCGGATGCGGCTTTGATCGATGCGCTCAATGCGCGCGGCGTCGAAGCGCGGCTCGGCGTGTTTGGCTCCAATCGGGGCGGCGCCTTCACCAGCGCAGCGCGCGAGGGCGTTTCCATCATCGCCGTGGACAACGCCGCCGATGCGGTGCGCGAACTCGACGCCGCCGATGGCGCAGAAGGCTACGCCGCGCTGCAATGCCTTGCGCGAGGCTGATCCCTATATCGGGCCGAGCAGAGGAGCACGGCATGAAAGCAATTCGTTTTGAACAAACCGGCGGCGCAGAGGTGTTGCAGTTTGAAGAGATCGCGGCGCCCGCGCCCGGCGCGCGCGAGGTGCTGGTGCGCCTGCACGCGATCGGCGTGAACTTCATCGACACCTACTATCGCGGCGGGCTTTATCCAGCGCCTATGCCAGGCGGGCTTGGGCTTGAGGGCGCGGGAATCGTTGAGGCCATCGGCGAGGGCGTGACGCGCTTTGCCGTGGGTGATCGCATCGCGTTTTGCCAGGGGCCGCTTGGCGCTTACGCCGACTTGCATGTCGTGAAAGAAACGCGCGCGGTGAAGCTGCCCGCGGGCGTTTCGTTCGACATCGCCGCTGCTTCCATGCTGAAGGGCGCCACCGCGCGTTATCTTCTTCGCAAGACGTTTCGCGTGGAACGCGGCCACAACGTCTTGATCCATGCGGCGGCTGGCGGCGTGGGGCAAATTGCGACGCAATGGGCCAAGCATCTCGGCGCGCGCGTGATCGCCACTGTCGGCAGCAATGCGAAGGTTGAGATAGCGAAGGCTCTCGGCGCCGATGATGTGATTGTCTCTTCGCGCGAAGATATCGCCGCGCGCGTTCGCGCGCTCACCGATGGCGTCGGCGTCGATGTTGTCTATGATGGCGTTGGCAAAGATACGTGGGACGCATCGCTCGATAGCCTGCGCAAGTTCGGCATGATGGTGAGCTATGGCAATGCATCAGGGCCAGTGCCGCCAATCGCACCGCTGGTGCTGGCGCGAAAGGGAGCGCTCTATCTCACGCGCCCGGGCCTTGAGCCGCACATCGATACAGCTGAAACGCTCGATGAAACGGCGGCGGATTTGTTTGATGTGATCGCATCGGGCGCGGTGAAAAATCGCTGCGCCAAAGCGCTACGCGCTGGCGGATGCGGCGCAGGCGCATCGCGATCTTGAAGGGCGCAAAACCACCGGCAGCGTGGTGCTGATCCCGTAACGCCGCGCAAGCAACGCAAACAAAAAGGGCGCTGGTTTTCGCCAGCGCCCTTTCCATTTCAGCGCGTGTTTGCGCGCTTAGTTATTCATCGACTGGAAGAAGTCGTCGTTGTTCTTCGAGCCCTTGAGCTTGTCGAGCAGGAACTCGATCGCATCTTGCGTGCCCATCGGCGAAAGGATGCGGCGCAGAACATACGTTTTCTGCAGGTGCTCCTTCGGGGTGATGAGCTCGTCTTTGCGGGTGCCGGATTTGAGCACATCGATCGCCGGGAAGATGCGGCGGTCGGCGACCTTGCGGTCGAGTTGAAGCTCGCTGTTGCCGGTGCCTTTGAATTCTTCAAAGATCACTTCGTCCATGCGGCTGCCGGTATCGATCAGCGCGGTGGCGATGATGGTGAGTGAGCCGCCTTCCTCCAGATTGCGCGCCGCGCCGAAGAAGCGCTTGGGCCTTTGCAGCGCATTGGCGTCAACGCCGCCCGTCAGCACCTTGCCGGAAGAGGGCACGACCGTGTTGTAGGCGCGGCCCAGGCGCGTGATGGAGTCGAGCAGGATCACCACGTCCTTGCCATGCTCGGCCAGGCGCTTGGCTTTTTCGATCACCATTTCAGCAACCGCGACGTGGCGCGTGGCGGGTTCATCAAAAGTGGAGGACACCACCTCGCCCTTCACGCTGCGCTGCATGTCGGTGACTTCTTCCGGGCGCTCGTCGATCAGAAGAACGATAAGAAACACTTCGGGGTGGTTGGCTTCGATCGCCTTGGCGATGTTCTGCATGATCACGGTTTTACCCGTGCGCGGCTGGGCCACGATCAGCGAACGCTGGCCTTTGCCGATGGGCGCGACGATGTCGATGATGCGCCCGGTTTTGTCTTTGATGGTCGGATCATCGAGCTCCATCTTCAGCCGCTCAGTGGGATAGAGCGGGGTCAGATTGTCGAAATGCACTTTGTGGCGGACGCGATCGGGATCCTCGAAATTGATCGAGTTCACTTTCGTCAGCGCGAAATAGCGCTCGCCATCTTTCGGGGCCTTGATTTGGCCTTCCACCGTATCGCCGGTGCGCAGGCCGAATTTGCGGATCTGCTGCGGCGAGACGTAAATATCATCCGGGCCCGGCAGATAGTTCGATTGCGGGCTGCGCAGGAAGCCAAAGCCGTCGGAGAGGATCTCAACGACGCCCGCGCCGCCAATCTCGACGCCGCGCTCGGCCATCTGCTTGAGGATGGCGAAATACATATCCTGCGTGCGCAGGGTGTTGGCGCCCTCGATCTCGAGCGATTCAGCGATGCGCAGCACTTCGGCCGGGGCTTTGCGCTTCAGCTCTTGCAGCGTGAGCGAGGTGAGCTCTTCGAGGGCTTGTTGTTCAGTCATGTGGGTCTCGGAAAACGGACCTCGGGCGCGAGCAGGCGCGGGCGGAGGGCCGTCTGGGTTGATTCAGGTTGGTTCGGCGGATGGAGGAATGATGTGCGCCGCCGTCGCGCGCGCGGGGCCCAGAGGAGGGCTGCGCTGGCCGCATGGACACCATAACCGGGCTGGCCCGTCAAGCGGGCTGGCGCATGACAACGCGCTTAGGGCTCAAGCGTGGCCAGAAGAACAGCAGCGATCGCGACCAGGAAGGGGATCTCGCTCATCCGCCGCCAGAACTTTTCAGAGTGGCGGCGCTCCCCACGGGCGAGCCTGCGGCCCTCAGCAGATAGGAAGCCGTGATAGCCGCTCAAGCCCAGCACCAAAATAAGTTTGCCCCAGAACCAGTGCGGCACGCCGGCCAACACATCGCCCAGCGGCCGATCCCAATCGCCAGAGACATAAGCGCCAAACAGGTAAAGCCCGAACACCCACGAAAGCACCAGCGAGGGCCCAAGAATGATCAGCCGCAGATTGCGCGCCGCTTTCAGCATGGAGGCTTCCAGCTCGCCGCCGGGTTGGCCGGCGGTGAGGTAGGCGTAAAAGCGCGGCAGCATCAAAAGGCCCGCAATCCAGGCGATCACGGCGATGATGTGCAGGCCGCGCGCCAGATTGTAGCCGATCACATGATCCATCAGTCCGTGCTCCGGTGCCGGCAGAGCCGCGCGTGGGCGGGGCAAAGCCGCGCCCCCTGTTCCGAGCAGGTCTTACCCGGTTGCTCAAGCGCCTGCGCGGCCAAATCGGCCAGCGCGTCGATGAAGCGCGGGGCCGCCCCTAGCGCCGGCGCCCGAAGATAGAATGGCAGACCAAGGCGCTGGGCGAGTTGCGCGTACTCAATATCGAGCTCAACCAGCGTTTCCACATGCTCGGAGACAAAGGCGATCGGCGTGACGAGTAGGCCAACGCCATCGCTGGCCGCCGCATGGACCTCCTGCTCAGTGGTGGGGCCGATCCATTTGATCGGGCCCACGCGCGATTGGTAGCAAATCCGCGTTTCCCATTCGGGCGGCAACAGCGCGCGCACCGCCGCGACCGTTTGCTCCATCTGCCATTGATACGGATCGCCCGCCGTGATCACCCGTTCGGGCAAGCTGTGCGCGGAAAACAAGACGCGCGGATTGGCTGGCGATCCGCCCTCGCGCCAAGCCTTCATGATCGCTTCGGCGTGCGCCTCCACAAACGGCTTGGATGTCGGGTAACAGCACAGCGCCGATGCGGGCAGGGCGCTCGCTTTGCGCCATTCGGCCAAGGATGATCCGGTCGTTGTGCTCGAATATTGCGGATAGAGCGGCAAGAGGATCGCGTCTGTCGCGCCCCATGCCTCAACCTCCGCCGCCACCTCTTTCGCGCGCGGCGCCCAATAGCGCATCACAGGAAAACATTTGAAGCTTACGTTCGTGATCCGCGCGGCCATCGCCTGCTCAAGCGCTTGGGCTTGCACGATCGTCTCGGGAAGGATCGGCGAGGCGCCGCCCATATAGCCGTAATTTTCAATCGCCAGCTTTTCGCGCACGCGCGAAATCAGCTGCGCCAGCATGAACCGGAACGGCTGCGGCAAGCCGATAATGGCTTTATCATTGAACAAATTGAACAGAAATGGCCGCACCGCTTCTGGCCGATCTGGCCCGCCGAGATTGAAAAGAATGATCGCAACCCGCCGCGCGCTCATCACGCGCAGATGCGGTTGCTGCTCTTCATCCTCAAGTGGAAGCGCGCTCATGCCTGGCCTTTGACGATCGCCACCATGCGCGCGACGTTTTCGGGCGTCGCTTGTGGGGTGATGCCGTGGCCGAGATTGAAAATGTGCGGGCCGCCTTTGAAGGCATCGAGCACAGTGCGCGTCTCGCGCTCAAGCGCCGGCCCGCCGACCACCAGGGTTTGCGGATCGAGATTGCCTTGCAGCGCCATCGCCTTGGGCGTGATCGCCCGTGCATGCGCGGCGGGCGTTTGCGTATCCACGCCCAGCGCATCAACACCCGTCTCGCGCACGAAGGCCTCAATATTCGCGCCCGCGCCGCGCGGAAAGCCAATGACCGGCGCGGTGACGCCCAGCGCGCGCAAGCGGCTCACCAGGCGCTTGGTCGGCTGGGTGATGACGCGATCGAACACCGCCGGCGGCAGCCCTTCGGCCCAGCTTTCAAAAATCTGCAAGCAATCGGCGCCGGCTTTCACCTGTGCAGCCAAATGCCGGGCGGTGGCTTCCACCAGTACCGAGAGGAGGGCGTCCACCTCATCCGGCCGCTCATAAACGGCGCACCGCGCCTCGTCCTTATCGCCGCCACGGCCTTGGAGCATGTAGGTCGCCACCGTCCAAGGGCCGCCCGCGAAGCCGATCAGCGCCACGCCCTCGGGCAAAGCGCCCCTGATGCGATCCACCGTCTCATAGACTGGCGAGAGGCGCTGGATGGCCTTTTCCGGATCGTCGAACCGCCAGCCAGTCTCGGCGACCAGGGGTTCAAGCCTGGGGCCTTCGCCCTCCACGAACCAAACCTTCCGCCCCAGCGCATCGGGCACGACCAAGATGTCCGAGAACAGGATCGCCGCATCGAGCGGGAACCGCCGCAAGGGCTGCATCACCGCCTCGGTCGCCACCGCCGGCGAATAGCAAAATTCCAGGAAATTCTTGGTCCGGCTCCGGAGTTCCCGATACTCCGGCAGATACCGTCCCGCCTGGCGCATAAACCAGATCGGCGGACGCTCCAGCGTCTCGCCACGAAGAACGCGCAGAAGCGCGAGAGAAGTTTCCCGACCGGCCATGCCCGCCTTCTAAACCTTATTCTGAGAAATGCTTAGGGGAGGACTCGTTGTTGATGGGGCCTGGAGACTAGGACAGATTGTCCACCCACAGGTTTCCCCCAGCTTTGTCCCCCGCCGGGTATGGCTAAAATCCGTTAACCAAGAGCGCCTTGGCGACGGCCCGCCGCGCGCCCGATTCCTGGGCGCTGTTTTATCCCCAGTGGGGATAAGCCTGGGAGGAATCGCTGGTGCAGGCGCGCAAATCAGGCGCTTCGTCGGGCAGGGGGGTCTTTGGCCTTCGATCGCCCTTCCGTTTCCAACAGCTTGTCCACATGCCGCGAAGGGGCGATATGCTGAGCCGATGCGCGAACGGCTTGCGACCTATTTCAATGTCCATCTGGTGTCGGACTCAACAGGGGAGACCCTGGCCGGGGTGATGCGCGCCACCTGCGCCCAGTTCGATGATATCCTGCCGATCGAGCATTCCTATTTTCTCGTCCGCTCCGCCCGCCAATTGGAGCGGGTGATGCGGGAGATCGAGGCCGCGCCCGGCGTGGTGATGTTCACGCTCTCGAACATGGATCACCGCGCCATGCTGGAGCGGCGCTGCGCCGAGGCCGGCATGCCATGCGTCGCGGTGCTCGATCCGGTGCTGGACGTCACCTCTCGCTATCTGGGGCAGGAGCTGAATCACAAGGTCGGCGCTTCGCGCAAACTCACGGCGGAATATTTCAAGCGCATCGATGCGCTCGATTTCGCCATGGAGCATGATGACGGCCAGCAGGTGATCGAACTCAAGGACGCGGACGTGATCCTCGTCGGCGTCAGCCGCACCTCGAAAACACCCACCTGTGTGTACCTCGCCCACCGCGGCGTGAAGGCCGCGAACGTGCCGTTCGTGCCCAATGTGGAATTGCCGCCCGAATTGTTCGGAGAGCGCCGGCCGCTTGTCGTTGGCCTCACCATCTCGGCCGATCGCCTCGTGCATATTCGCCGCAACCGCTTGGTGGCGATGAAGGAAACGCGGGCAGGGGATTACACGGAAGAAGATTCTGTGCGCGCTGAGATCATGCGCGCGCAAAAATTGTTTGAGCGCGAAGGCTGGCCCACGATCGATGTTTCACGGCGTTCGATCGAGGAAACCGCCGCGGCTGTGCTCAATCTCCTGGCGGAGCACCGCGATTGACCGATCTTGTGCTTGCCTCCGCCAGCGCCTCGCGCCGCCGCGTGCTTGAGGCTGTGGGGCTCAGTTTCACAATCGATCCCCCGCGCGCGGATGAAGAAGCCGCCAAAGCGAGCTTGCGCGCTGCCGGCCTCAAGCCGCGCGATCAGGCCGATGCGCTGGCTGAGCTGAAAGCGCTTTCCATTTCACGCCGCCGGCCAGGCTTTATTATTGGCGCCGACCAGATGCTCGCGATCGAAGGCGAGGTGCTGGATAAGCCCAAGGATATGGCCGAAGCGCGCGCGCACCTGATGCGCCTGCGCGGCAAGACCCATGAGCTGCTGTCAGCCGCCGTTGTGGCGCGCGATGGCGCGATCATCTGGCGGCATATCGAAACCCCGCGCCTCACCATGCGCGCATTCTCGGATGCGTTTTTGGACGATTATCTTGAGCAGGCAGGAGAGGCCGTGCTCTCCAGCGTGGGCGCTTACCAGCTTGAGGGGCCTTGGCGCGCAATTGTTTGCGCGCGTGGATGGAGACTTTTTCTCTGTGCTCGGCATGCCGCTTTTGCCGCTTCTGGCTTTTCTCCGCGAACACGGGATTGTTGCGCGATGACGATTACCGGCGCCACCAAGGTTCTTGCGCTGATCGGCGATCCAGTGAGCCATTCGCTCTCGCCGATCATGCACAATGGCTGGATCGCCGATTACGGGCTCGATGCGGTGTATGTGGCGCTGCCGCTGCAAAGCGATTCCGCCGAAAGCGAGATCCGCGCTTTCTGCCGTTTTGGCCTCGCCGGCGCGAACGTCACGGTGCCGCACAAGCGTGAGGCGGCCAGCGCCGCCGATCGGAGCGAGGGCGTGGTGGCGAACGTGCTGCGCTGGGAAAAGGATGGCAGCGTCTCCGGCTTCAATACTGATGGTCTTGGCTTTCTCGATGCGCTGAGTGAAACCGCGCCGGATTGGAAAACCCGCGTGCGCCGCGTGCTGATGCTGGGTGCGGGTGGTGCGGCCTCCGCCATCGCTGAGGCGCTCGGCCCGCATGTTGATACGATTCATTTCGCCAACCGCACCCAATCGCGCGCTGATGCGGCCGCCGATGCGCTGCGCGCGGGCCGCGTTTTGCGTTGGGATGATCTGGAGCGCGGCTTCGGCGCGGCCGATCTCATCGTGCAAGCCACCACGCTGGGCATGAGCGGAAGCCCATCGCCAAACTGGCCGATGCACGCCGCCAAGCCATCGGCGATCTGCGCCGATATTGTTTATAAACCGCTGGAAACGCCGTTCCTTGCCGCCGCGCGGGCGCGCAATCTTGTCTCGATGGATGGGCTCGGCATGCTGATCCATCAGGGGGCGCGGGCGTTTGAGCTCTGGTTCGGCGTGAAACCGGACGTGCAAAAGGCGCGGGCGCGCCTGATCGCTGCGCTGCCATGATCGTCATCGGCCTCACCGGTTCGATCGGCATGGGCAAATCCACCGTGGCGAAAATGTTCGCGGAGGAGGGGGCGGCGGTGTTTGATTCAGACGCCGCCGTGCATCAGCTCTACGCGCGAGGCGGCGCGGCGGTTGCGGCGGTGGGCGCTGAGTTTCCGGGCGCCATCCGCGATGGCGCGGTGGACCGGGCGCTGCTTTCCCCGCTCGTGCTCAACAATCCAATGGCGCTGAAACGGCTAGAGCAGATCGTGCATCCGTTCGTGCGCCAGGCGCAGGTTGCGTTCGCGGAGTCGGCGCGCGCCGCCGGCGCGGCGTTCGTGCTGTTCGATATCCCGCTCTTGCTGGAAGGCAAGGGCGCCGACCTCTTTGATACAATCGTGGTTGTTTCCGCGCCGGCCGAGGTGCAGCGCGCGCGCGTGCTGGCGCGGCCGGGCATGACGGAAGAGAAATTCGCGCAAATTCTTGCGCGCCAAATGCCCGATGCGGAAAAACGCGCGCGCGCCGATTTCGTGATCGATACAGGTGTTACGCTCGATGAAACCCGCGCCCAAGTCCGCGCCGTGCTGGACGCTTTGAACGAAGCAGCTTAGCGCAAAAGCATGCGCGAGATTATTTTCGACACGGAAACCACGGGCCTTGATCCGCTGCACCCGGAGCGGCCAGATCGGCTGGTTGAGGCGGGCTTTGTCGAGCTGATGGGGCTTGAGCGCACCGGGCGCGAACTGCACCTTTATTTCAATCCCGAGCGTGATGTGCCTGAGGAGGTCGTCCGCGTGCACGGCCTGCGGCGCGAGTTTCTGGAGAAACACCCGCGTTTTGCCGAACAGGTGGAGCAGATCCTGGATTTTATCGGCGATGCGCCGCTGGTGGCGCACAATGCCGCGTTCGACCAGGGCTTTGTGAACGCCGAGCTTGCGCGCGCCGGGCGGCCGGCGCTGGCCGGCGCGCGTTTCGTCGATACGTTGCCGATCGCGCGCAAGCGCTTTCCGGGCGCCTCATGCTCGCTCGATGCGCTGGCCAAGCGCTTCCAGCTTGATCGCTACGGCTTCGATCTCGCCTCGCGCAAAGGCCCCGGCGGGCACGGCGCGCTGGTGGACTCGCGCATTCTGGCCGAGGTGTATCTGCAATTGCGCGGCGGGCGTGAGCAGCGGCTCTCGTTCGAGGCGGTGGTGGAAACGGTTTCCACAGCAACCGAAGCGCCGGTGCAATTCACGCCGCGCCCGCCGCGTCCCGTTGCGCTTCCAGCGCGGCTCACCCCAGAAGAGGCGGCGGCGCATGAGGCGTTTATCGCCAAGCTTGGCGATGGCGCGCTCTGGAAGAAAACCGGCAGCTAGCCGCCGAGCGGCACGACGCCACGCGCCTCGCGCTCTTTCAGCTCGTTGAAATAGAGCGGCGCGAAATCAATCGGGTTGATCATCAGCGGCGGGTAGCCGCCCTCGCGCGTGATCTCAGCCAGGACGGCGCGGGCGAACGGGAAGAGCAGGCGCGGGCACTCGATCCACACCATGGGCTCGACATCGTCGGGATGGGTGTTCACGAACTGGAAGAGCCCTGAATAGATGAGCTCAACCGAGAACATCGGCTCTTCGCCGCGCCGCGCCTGAACCGAAAGGCAAAGATCGACCTCCGTCGCCTCCGCGCGTTCGCCGATGGGGCGTGATTTAACCTCAACGCCCATATCGATCAGTGGCTGGTCGGCGTAGCCCTGTGCCGTGGCCGAGGCCAGGGCGTTACGGAATGACAGTTCCTTCACGTACTGGGAGAGTACCCGAAGTTGCGGAGATTCTGGCGGATTCTGGCCAGGGTCGGAGGCAACGCTCATGCGCCACTCGCGTGCTTGGGGCTGGGAGGAGGCGGGCTAACATCAAAGCGTGTGCGCGGCAACCAAAGGCCCGCTGGCATTGGCGCGATATTGGCACTATCTTAACAGAGAAATGACGCGCAAGCGCGGATTGTACCCGCGATGGAGCAAGATTCGTGGATCAGGCCCTGATCGAATATGCCGTGCTGGCGTTTGTCGCCGGCTTTGTGCTGTTTCGGCTCTACACAACGCTCGGCCGTCGTGTGGATTCGGAGCGGCCAGATCCGCGCCCAGCGCCCGCCCAAGGCGAGATGCCGCGCGATCAGGATGGCCCCGCGCCGGTCTCGGCGCCCATGGCGTCCGGGCCCGCCGGGGAGGGCCTCATGGCGATCTTCCGCGCCGATCCGCATTTTGACGTCGAGCATTTCATCGTCGGCGCGCGCGCGGCCTATGAAATGATCGTCGGCGCCTACGCCAAGGGCGATCGGGATAGCCTCGCCCCGTTGCTCACCCCACGCGTGTTTGAGTCCTACAGCGCCTCCATCGCCGCGCGCGAAGAAAAGAATGAGCCTGGGCCCGAGCTGGTTCGCCTGAAGACTGGCGAGATTGTCGATGCCGATCTGGCTGGCGATATCGCCCGCATCACCGTGCGCTTTGAAGCCGAGCTGGCTGAAGGCGCCCATGGGGTGCGCGATGCGCGCGAGAAATGGACGTTCGAGCGCGATGTGCGCACCGGCGATCCGAACTGGCGGTTGGCGCGCGTCAGCGCGGCGTGAGCAAGCGCCGGCGTGAGCTCAGCGGCGAAGAAAAGCGGCTCTGGCGGCGCGTTGCTGAAACCCTCAAAACGCAAAAGCCGCTTCCCGAGGCGCCAGCCGATGACGCCGCACCTGCGCCCACGCGCGTGAGCGCCGTGGTTGCAGCGGCGCTGCTTAAACCTGCGCCTGCCGCCAAGCGCCCGGCGCGCGCGCCCGCCGATCGCGGCGGCGAGAAGCGCGTGCGGCGCGGCCGGCTGGCCGTTGACGCCTCTTTCGATCTGCATGGCCACACCTTGGCGAGCGGGCGCGCCGCGCTCTTGAATTTTATCGAAGCCGCCTTTGCCCGCGGCGATCGCACGCTGATCGTTATCACCGGGGTGGGCCGTAGCGGGGAAGGGGTGCTGCGCCGCGCGTTGCCGGAATGGCTCGCCGCGCCAGAGATACGCGCACAGATTGCCGGATACGCGCAGGCGCACCGCAGCCATGGCGGCGCGGGCGCCTATTATGTGTTCCTTAAGCGCGCCGAAAGCAGCGATTAAACTTCGTCGCCGCGCCGGCAAGCTTTGCAAATTTTGCGTCACCGCCGCCTTCAGCGCATCCTAACCAAACAACAGGCAATGTGCGCGCGCCCGCGCCTGTTTTTTGGAAGCCTGATGTTGCCGCCGTTTCGCTTTGCCCTGCTCAGCCGCCCTCGCGGGCTGGCTGCGCGCGCGATGGTGCTGACCATAGGCCTCATGGCGGTGACGGCCGCGCTGTGCATCAGCATTGTGCTTATGGGCGCCCACCGCGAGGGCGCGCGCCAGCAGCTCGAAGTGGCGCAAGATCTCACCACCCATCTCGCCGCGCGCGTTGCCGGTTTTGTCGTGGCTGATGAACTCGAAATTCTGCCATACATGATTGGCGGCGCGGTGCAGCGCGAGGATGTGCGCGCCATTTCGATCCATGACGGAGAAGGCCGCTCAATCGCCCGCGCTGGCGGCGCGCACGCCGAGACGCAGATCATCGAGCGCGCGGTTGCGCGCGCGCTGGCGGAAGGGGAGGTGATCTACACGCGCGAGGGCGAAGCGCTCACCGTGGCCGCGCCGATCCAGCGCGATGGGCGCAATCTTGGCGTCGTCGTTCGTATGTGGGCGGCGGATGCGTATAGGTTTGATCCATTTTCATCGCTTGCGCCGTTTCTAACTTTGCTCGGCTTGCTGGGGCTTATCGCGCTGCCGCTTACGGCTGTGCTGGTACGGCGCGCGATCGCGCCGCTCGACAATCTCGCCCGCTTCGCCGAGCGTGTGGCCAAAGACGGGCGCGCCGAGCCGATCGAGATCAAAACCGGCGATGAGTTTGAAACGCTGGCCAAGGCGTTTAACCGCATGATCGCGCGACTCGATGAATCGATGCGCCGCATTCAAGAGATCGCCTTCGTCGATCCGGCCACCCAATTGCCCAATCGTGATCGCTTCGTGCGTGAGGTGGACTATCACATTCTCCAGGCCAAGGGCGAGGAGGCGGCCAATGCTGGCGCGCTGGTTGTGTTTGAACTCGTCCGCTTGCCGAAGCTGATGCAGACGATGGAGCCAAGCGCGGCGCGGGACTTTTTGCGCGCCATCGCCGAGCGCTTCTCAAGCGCGACGCGCACAGTGGACGCCTTGGTGCGCCTGAATGGCCGCGAAAAGGCCCCCGCGATCCCCGCGCGAATAGGCGAAATAGAGTTCGCGGCGTTTGCGCCCATGATCTCTTCGCCCGCCGATGCGGCGCGGTTTGCGCAACATAGCAATGCGGCCCTTAGTCAGCCGTTTGAATGGCGCGGCCATAAATTTACCTTGAGCGCCACTTGCGGCGTGGCCATGGCGCAGCGCGATCGGGATGACGCGGATTCGGTTATCCGCCACGCGCGCATGGCGCTTGGCGCGGCCCAGAAAGCGCCGGGCCGCCTGAAAATTTTCACGCAATCGCTGGATCGCGAAGCCATGGCGCGCCTCACGCTGGAGCGCGAGATGCGCGGCGCCCTGGAGAACAACGAGTTCCGCGCCTACTTCCAGCCCAAGATCAACCTCGCCAATGGCCGGATCGGCGCATGCGAAGCGCTCGCCCGCTGGGTGCGGCCCGATCGCACCATCATCAGCCCCGGACGCTTTATTCCGGTGGCTGAGGAAAGCGGCCTGATCGGCGCGTTATCCGATGCGATTATGCGTGAGGCGTGCTGGAAGGCCGCGTCCTGGGCGCGCGCAGGCCATCACACCAATGTTTCGGTGAACGTCTCGGTGCTGCAATTCCGCAGCGATCGCCTTCGCCGACAATGTGCTGCGCATCGTTCAGCATGCCGGGCTCAATCCGCGCCAGCTCGAACTTGAGATTACCGAATCTGTGGTGATGGAAGATCCTGAGCGCGCGCTGGCGCTGATCAAGCCGCTGCGCGAAGCGGGGGTGCGCTTGGCGATCGATGATTTTGGCTGCGGCCATTCGAGCCTCTCGGCGCTTTCGCGGCTGCCGTTCGACGTGATCAAGATCGATCAGCAATTTGTACGCGCGCTCGAACGGGGCGATCCGCAGGCGGCGGCGATCATCGAGATGATCCTCGCCCTGGGCAAGACGCTCGATCTTGAGATCGTCGCCGAAGGCGTGGAGCGCCGGGAAGAGGCGGCCTTCATGGCCGAGCGCGGCTGCCATTGGGTGCAGGGCTTCCTCTATGGCGCGGCGGTTTCCGCGCCGGAATTCGCTGAAATGCTGCGCCGCCAGGCCGGCGAAGAGGTGACGGCGATCGACGCCGCTTGAAACGGCGCCCGGCCTCGGCCACATCTGGCGCATGAGTGAAAAACACGATTGGCACGGCACCACGATTGTCTGCGTGCGCAAGGGCGGGCGCGTGGTGATCGCCGGCGACGGCCAGGTTTCAGCCGGCCCCACTATCCTGAAAGGCAACGCCAGGAAGGTGCGCCGCCTGGCGGGCGGGGCGGTGATTGTCGGCTTTGCCGGGGCCACGGCAGATGCGTTTTCGCTGTTTGAGCGATTGGAGCAAAAGCTCGAGCGGTTTCCGGCCCAGCTGGCGCGCGCCTGTGTGGAGCTTGCCAAGGATTGGCGCACCGACCGCGCCTTGCGCCGGCTCGAGGCGATGCTGATTGTGGCCGATAGGGATGAGACTCTGCTGCTCACCGGCTCGGGCGATGTGCTGGAGCCTGAGCATGCGGTGATCGCGGTGGGCTCGGGCGGCAATTTCGCGCTCGCAGCAGCGCGCGCGCTTTATGATTATGAGGCCGATCCTGAGGCGATCGCCCGCAAGGCCATGGCAATTGCCGCCGATATCTGCGTCTATACCAACCGGAGTTTGACGGTGGAGACGCTGGATGGCGGATCGTAGCGCGCTTGAATCAGCCGCAGCTGCTGGCCTGTTGCGGCCAGATCAGGTTGCCCCGCTTTATGATTTTCTCGCCACCGGCGCGGTGAGCCCGGCGTCTGCGCCGCCGGGCGAAGAAGATCTCCGCTTCATCCGCAACTTTCACGACGTGTTCCTGGCCATCGGCATCGTATTGTTCGCTGTCGGCATGGCGGTGGGCATTGGCGCGTATGCGGCGACGAGTGGCCCAACCCAGGAGCCGCAAACAACAGCACTTTGGTGCGGCGGGCTTTGCCTTGCCGCCGGCGCTGTGATGTGGGGCCTGGGTGAGCTGTTCGCGCGGCGGCGCCGGCTTTTTTCTTCCCGCCATCGCCATCGTTTGCGCGCTCACGGCGTTCGTGGTCGCGGGGGTGGCCATGATTTATGCGGGGCTCGTGTTCGGCGATGCGGAGGTCGGCGGGGTCACCGAGGCTGGCATCCCGCCGCTCATGCGTGGCTGGGCGCTGCTTGCGGCGGCGTTTGCAGTGATTGCGCCGGCGGCGTTTTACGCCCGCTTCAGATTGCCGTTTTCCATCGGCATGGCCGGCGGCGGTGTGGCGTTTTTCCTGATTGTTCTGACGCTCGTGTTTGCATGGGATACGGCGCAAAATTTCCTGCCTGCTTTGTTTCTCGTGCTTGGGCTTTCTCTGTTCGGCGCGGGTGTTGCGTTTGATGCGCGCGATCCGGCGCGCGTATCACGTTATTCCGACAATGGCTTTTGGCTGCACTTTGCCGCTGCGCCCTTAATCCTTGGCGGCGCATTTGGCTTGATCAACCAGGCTTTCGGCGCCCAGGGCGCGAGCGCATTGGGCGGGGCGGGGCATCTGGTGGTCGCCGCCTCGACCGAGGGCGGCAACGCCGTGGCCCAATCGGTTGTCACGCTGCTGGTTGTGTTCGTGCTTGGCTTTATATCCTTGCTCATCAATCGCCGCGTGCTGATCGTCTCGGCCTTGCTCACCACGGGCGTGGCGATTGCCGTTATCCTCAACGAGTTCGGCCTTGGCGCCGGCGCGCTGGCGGCGGCGGTGTTGATTGTGCTTGGCGGGTTTGTGCTGATCCTGGGCGCGGGCTGGCATGGCGTGCGCCGCGGGCTTTTGGGATGGGTCAAGCCGGGCGGCGCCTGGGCGCGCATCTTTCCGCCTGAAACCGCGCGCGAATGACGCCTTGCGCTGGGCGGCCGCGCGCTTAAGTCATGGGGCGCAATGACCCATTTCTCGCCCCGCGAAATCGTCTCGGAACTTGATCGCTATATCGTCGGCCAGCAGGACGCCAAGCGCGCCGTGGCCATCGCCTTGCGCAATCGCTGGCGGCGCAAGCAGGTTGAGCCCGAAGCGCTGCGCGATGAGGTGACGCCCAAGAACATCCTGATGATCGGCCCCACCGGCGTCGGCAAAACCGAGATCGCCCGGCGGCTGGCGAAACTCGCGGGCGCCCCGTTCCTCAAAGTGGAGGCCACCAAGTTCACCGAGGTTGGCTATGTCGGCCGCGATGTGGAGCAGATCGTGCGCGATCTCGTGGAGGTGGCGCTCAGCATGGCGCGCGAAAAGCGCCATCGCGAGGTGCGCGCCCGCGCCGAGGCGGCGGCCGAGGAGCGCGTGCTCGACGCGCTTGTAGGGCAGGGCAGCTCATCGGCGACGCGCGAGAGCTTCCGCAAAAAGCTGCGCAATGGCGAACTCGCCAAAAGCGCGGTTGAGATTGATCTGGCCGATAACGCCAATCCGCTCGGCGGCTTTGAGCTTCCCGGCCAGCCCGGCATGGGAGTGATGAACCTCAACGATCTTTTCGGCAAAGCCTTCGGCGGGCGCACCAAGCGCGTGCGCATGACGGTTGAGGAAGCCTATGAGCCGCTGCTGAAGGAGGAAGCCGATAAGCTGATCGATCAGGATGCGCTGGTGAAAGAGGCGCTTTCGCTCGTGGCCGAGGACGGCATCGTTTTCCTGGACGAAATCGATAAAATCGCGTCGCGCTCGGAGCGTGTGGGCGGCGGCGATGTGAGCCGCGAGGGCGTGCAGCGCGATCTGTTGCCGCTGATCGAAGGCACGATCGTCAACACCAAGCACGGCCCGGTGAAAACCGATCATATCCTCTTTATCGCCTCTGGCGCTTTCCACGTCGCCAAGCCTTCGGATCTGCTGCCGGAGCTGCAAGGGCGGCTGCCGATCCGGGTGGAGCTCCAAGCGCTCACGCGCGAAGACTTCCGCCGCATCCTGATCGAGCCGGAGGCAAGCCTCGTCACGCAATATAAGGCGCTGCTGCAAACCGAGGGCGTGGCGCTGGATTTCGCGGATGAGGCGGTTGAGGCCATCGCCCAGATCGCCGCCGAGGTGAACGCCAATGTCGAGAATATCGGCGCGCGGCGGCTGCAAACCGTGATGGAGCGCCTGCTCGATGAGATCAGCTTCACCGCGCCCGACCGCAAGGGCGAGGCCATCCGCATCGATGCCGCCTATGTGAAAACTCATGTCGGCGAGCTCGCCAAGAACGCCGATCTCTCGCGCTTTATTCTTTAGGCTTCTGTGTTGTTTCGGCGCTTTGCAAGCGGCGGCGCCGGCTTAATATCCGCGCGATGACAAGCCAGTCGGAACCGGCCCAGCCCAAAGGGGTGTTTGCGCGCATCCGGGCGCTCGTGCGGCTCAATGTGCGCCGCGTGCGGCGGATGGTGTTCCAGCAATTGCCGCCGGAAGAAACCGAATCCGTGCGCGCCCATATCGAGGAGGAGGGCGGCGTCACCGAGCGCTACATCCTCATGTGCGCGCTTTCGGCTGGCATCGCCACGTTGGGGCTTTTGCAATCATCTGTCGCGGTTGTGATCGGCGCGATGCTGGTTTCGCCGCTGCTGGGGCCGCTTGCGGCGCTTGGCTACGGCATCGGCTCGCTTGACGGGGAGCGCACTTTAAGGGCTGCGCGCGCTGTTGGCGCGGGCGCGCTGGTGGGCATCCTGCTTGGCGTCGCCATCACCTTGCTCAGCCCGATCCGCAACGCGACGCCCGAAATCCTTGTGCGCACATCGCCCACGCTGATCGATCTCGGCGTTGCGATTTTATCCGGCATTGCCGGCGCGTACGCGACAGTCCATCGCCGCGGCGAAACGGCGATCGGCGTCGCCATCGCCACGGCGCTGATGCCGCCGCTAAACACCGTGGGCTATGGCATCGCCGTGGCGCGGTTCGATTATGCCTTCGGCGCGCTGCTGCTGTTTCTCACCAACCTTGCGGCCATTTCCATTTCGTTTGCGCTCGTCACCCGTTTGCGCGGGGTGGCGCGGCCGTTCAGGCAGGTGCGCATCACACGCAGACTCATCTTTGCGGCTGCCGCAGCCTTGCTTTTGCTGGTCACGCCGCTTGCGCTTACGCTGCGCCGCCTCTCGCTTGAGGCTCAGGCGATCAACGCGGCGCGGCGTGAGATCACCGAGATGTTCGCCGACTCTGGCGGCTCCGATCGCGCAGCTCAATGTGTTCTGGCGCAATCTGCAGCGGCCGCGCGTCGAGGCGATCGTTGTTTCCGAGCGTTATGTTGAGGGCGCCGAGGCCCAATTGGCGGATCGTTTGCAGCGGCGCCTGCATTCTGCGCCCGAAGTGCGCCTGCAGCAGCTTGTTTCGGCGGATACGCGGGCTGAGGTGCGCTCGTTGGTGGAATCTGCGCTCGCGCCGCAAACCAACACCGCCGCGCCAGTTGAATCATTGCGCCGTGCGGTGCGGGCGCCGACGCTCGCGGCGTGGACAGATCCGGCATCGCGCACGCTCTATTTCACGGTTGCGCCAGTCGAAGGGGGGCGGCCTCGAATCAATCCGCGCGGAGGAGGCGCGGCTCGCACAAGAGCAGCGCGCATGGCGCGTTGCATTGGTGCCGCCGTTCGTGGCGAGGCTGCCCGCGCCCGCAGGCGAGGTGTTGAATGAGGAGGGGGCCGCCACGGCGCAAACCGCGCTTTGGGCGATGCAGCGATGGGGCGTCGTGCGCGCGCGCGTTGTCGGCGCGCCGGCTGTGGCTGCGCTGCTGCGTGAGGCTGGCCTTGATGTCACCGAGGCGCCGCTCGGCAATGGCCAGGCGCCTCATATCATTCCCGAAGCGGGCGCGGCGCGAGAGGGCTAAAGTTGATTCAGACGCGGAAGCCGCGCTTGAGCGCCAGCGCCCGCAAGTTTTCTTCGGGGCGCGGGCCCATATGGCTAATCACTTCGGCGGCGGCCAACGAAGCAATCGCGCCGCATTCGGCCAAGCTGCGCCCGCGCGCGTGCGCAAACAAAAAGCCCGCTGCGTATTGATCGCCCGCGCCGGTGGAATCCACCACGCGCTCAATCGGCATCGCCGGCACGCTCACGGTTTCTTCGCCAGCCGCAATCAACGAGCCCTTATCCGAGCGGGTCACCGCCACGATCGGGCACGCCTTGCGCGCGGCGCTCAGCGCCGTGTCGAGATCTGCGCCTTCATAAAGCGAAAGGATCTCAGCTTCGTTGGCGAAGAGAATATCCACGTGCCCGGAAACCAGGTGCCGGAAGCTCTCGCGGTGACGATCCACGCAGAATGTGTCCGAAAGCGTCAGCGCCACTTTGCGCTCAGCTGCGCGGGCGATCTCCGCCGCGCGGACGAACGCGGCCTTGGCTTCGTCGCGGTCAAACAAATACCCTTCGAGGAAAGTTACTGCGCCCGCTTTGATCAAATCCGCATCGATGTCGCTCGGCTCCAAAAGCGTCGAAGCGCCAAGATACGTGTTCATCGAGCGCTGCCCATCGGGCGTTACGGCGATGAGGCAGCGCGCGGTGCCGGGAAGCTGACCGGGCCGGGCAGGGGTGTCGAACGCCACGCCCGCGGCGCGAAACTCGCGGGTGAAGCGGCCGCCCAATTCATCCTCGGCCACCTTGCCGATATAACCGGCCTTGCCGCCAAGGCTCGCCACGCCCGTCATCGTGTTCGCGGCCGAGCCGCCAGCGGCGACAACAACATCAGCCCCGAACGCGCCCGTGAGGTGATCGGCGCGGGCGTCGTCAATTAGCGTCATCCCACCTTTGGCGATGGATTCCTCGCTCAAAAACGCATCGGGAACAGATTTCAGGATGTCGATAATGGCGTTGCCGACAGCGACGACGTCATAGCGCGGATTGGTCATGCACGAGCCCTTGCGGAAAGAGGGGGGTTAAAGCCTCTCGGAGCGGTGCTGGCAAGTTGCGGGCTCGGCTTTTGCCGGGCATCTTCCTGCGCCATGAAGCGTCTTATCCCGTTTGCGGCCCTGGCCGCGCTTACCGCCTGCGCAACAACGCCTGTCGCGACCGCGCCGTCACCAGCGGCTGACGTCGTCCCAGGCCAGGCTGCGCCTTCGCGCGCGCTGCTGCTGCTGCGCCAAGCGGGCGCGCAATCTGCGCCGACTCAAAATGAGGTAGAGCGCATATTGGGCCAGCCTGACATCACCCGGCAGGATGGCGCGGGCGCGGCGCTCACCTATCGCTATGAGCAATGCGCGCTGCTTTTGTTGTTCGCCGCTGATGGCCGCAACGCCATGCGCCTCGCCGAAGCCCATCCCGGCCCGCGCGTCACCGGCGCGGCCGCGCCAAGCCTTGAGCAATGCGCGGCCGAAGCCAGTGCGCGCAGCTAAATGGCTAGCGTTCTTTATCTGACAGGCCGCTCCTATCGCGGGGCGCCGATGGCGGCCAATGAATTGCCGCCGCAAGAGCAGGCGGGGCACGCGCTTTTGGCGCAAGCGGCCAAGCGCTTGGGTTTTGAATTCGAGATCGCCTATTGGGATGATGCGGATTTGCCCGCCCGCGGCGCGGCGGGCGCCATCATCCGCTCCTGCTGGGATTATCACGAACGGCCCGCGCAATTCGTCGAAGCATTGCAAGCGCATGAACGCGCTGGCCTGCGCGTGCTCAACGCGCCGGACGTGGTGCGCTGGAATATGCGCAAGACGTATCTGAAAGAGCTTGGAGACGCGGCGATCGAAACCATCTGGGCCGATCATGCCGATGCGCGCGCCGTGGCGCAGGCGTTTGAAGCGCTGGATGCGGCCGAGATCGTGATCAAGCCGCAAGTGGGCGCCGGCTCGCGCGAAACGGTGCGGCTCAAGCGCAATGGCTGGAGCGAGGCTGACCTGATCGGCGCGCCGGGCGGGGCGGCGATGATCCAGCCGTTTCTCAACGCGATCCAAACAGAAGGGGAGCGCTCTCTCTTCTGGTTTGGCGGGCAATTCTCGCACGCCATCCGCAAGGCGCCGGCGCCGGGCGATTGGCTGGCCAATATCCCTGGCAAAACCACGTTCATGGCCGATCCCGCGCCGCCAGAAGCGCTGGCCGCCGCCGAAGCCGCGCGCGCGCGCGCGCCGCAAGATCTGCTCTATGTGCGCATTGATCTGGTGCTGGGCGATGACGGCCGCTGGCGCGTGATCGAGATTGAGGCGATCGAGCCTTATCTTTTCTTCGATTTCGCGCCCGAAGCGGCGGATGTTTTCGCCGGCGCGATCGCGCGGGTTTTTGGGCTATAGGTGCAAAGATCGGCGATTCCGCAGCGCGGGCACTCGGGCTTGCGCGCGAGGCAGGTATAGCGCCCGTGCAAGATCAGCCAATGGTGCGCGCCATGCAGATATTTCAGCGGGGTGATGCGCATCAATTGCGCTTCCACCTCATCGGGGGTTTTGCCATGCGCCAGCCCGGTGCGGTTTGAAACGCGAAACACGTGCGTATCCACCGCGATCGCCTTCGCCGAAAATCTCCATCAGCACCACGTTCGCCGTCTTGCGGCCTACGCCGGGCAGGGCCTCCAAAGCGGCGCGATCATGCGGCACCTCGCCGCGATGATCTGCGAGCAATGCTTCTGAAAGCGCGATCACGTTCTTGGCCTTGTTGCGCCAGAGGCCGATGGTTTTGATATGCTCGGCCACGCCCGCTTCGCCCAGGTTTAGCATTTTTTGCGGCGTGTCCGCGATTTGGAAGAGGGGGCCGGTGGCGCGGTTCACGCCCTTATCCGTCGCCTGCGCGGAAAGCACCACGGCGACGAGGAGCGTGTAGGGATTTGAGTATTCCAGCTCGGTTTTCGGATCGGGGCGGATCTCAGCCAGGCGCGCATAGAGCGTTTCCGCCTGCGCCTTGGTCAATCGTTTGCCCACGTGCTGATTCCCCTTTGGCCGATGCGCCGCGCGTTAGTTTTATCGCCATGCACGCCCGATGGGAACGCGCCCCGGCCGCGCCAGAGATGGCCGGCGCTCTTTTTATGGATGCCGAGCTGCGCCCGCACCGCAGCTTGAGCGGGCCGGGCTTTTCTGTGCTGTTTGGCCTGCTGGTGCTGATGAATTTGGGCGTCGCCGCCTACATGATTGCGCAAGGCGCGCATCTTGTGTTGCCGTTTCTGGGGCTCGATGTGCTGGCCGTGTGGCTTGCCTTTCGCTGGAATTATCGGGAGGGGCGGCGCGCGGAGTATGTGCGCATCGGCGCCGAGCAGGTGCATATCGCCAGCGTGGACGCAAAGGGCCGCGCCAGCCATTGGGTGATCAATCCGCTTTGGGCGCGCGTGGTGCGCGATGGGCCGGGCGTTGTGCTGCGCGCGCGGGGCGATCAGATGCGCGTGGGCGCGTTCTTGCCGCCGAAGGAATGGGATAGCCTCGCCGCCGCGATCGACGCCGCGCTCTGGCGCGCCAAAAGCGGCTACAGCCCCAGCACGTCGCGCACCGAATAAAGCCCTGGCGGCTTATTGGCCGCCCAAAGCGCCGCCGCCAGCGCGCCGTCGGCGAACACGGCGCGATCCAGCGCCTGATGCGATAGCGTCAGCACCTCGCGCTCGGCGCCGAAGCGCACGTCATGCTCGCCCACGATGCCGCCGGCGCGGGTCACGGAAAAGCCGATGCCGCCTTCGCGGCGCGGGCCCGTGACGCCATCATAGGGCGCGATGCGCAGATCGCTCAGCGGCTTGCCGCGGCCTTTGGCGGCGGCGTCTCCCAGGAGGAGCGCGGTGCCGGAGGGGGCGTCCACTTTGCGGCGGTGATGCGCCTCGGTGATCTCGATATCCCATTCGGGGCCAAGCTTGCTGGCCGCTTGCTCCACCAGCGCCGCCAGCAGCGTGACGCCCAAGCTGAAATTGCCGGCGCGCACGATGGCGAGGCGCTGCCCATGCGCATCGACCGCTTTTTTCCTGCTCCGGCGTGAAGCCGGTGGTGCCGATAATGGCCGCGCGGGTTTGCGTGGCGGTGAGCGCTTCCAGCGCCGCGAGCGTGGCGGCGGGCGTGGTGAAATCGATCCAGGCGTCGGCTTTGCTCGCCGCCGCGCTGGCGGACTCGGTGGATACAACGCCCAGCGCCGCAACCCCGACCAGCGTGCCAAGGTCAGCCCCCAGCGCCGCGCTCTCGCGCCGCTCGGAGCCGCCGGCGATGCTAAAGCGCGGATCTGCAGCGGCGGCGGCGATCAGCGCCCGCCCCATCCGGCCGCCCGCGCCGGCGATGGCGATGGAAAGTGTCATGGCGCTGTTGTGGCGCGGGGAAGGGGCAAGCTCAATGGGAATTGCGGCGGGCCCGACGTTCGTGCTCTCCCGTTAGGGGGAGCTGTCATGCGCAGCATGACTGAGGGGGCGGCGCCAGTGCTTGCAGACCTTAGCGCCCACCCCTCCGTCACGCGCTTCGCGCGCGCCACCTCCCCCTGGCGGGGGAGGACGCGAAGGGTCTGCTTTTCGCCGGGAAGAGAAACGACCTCCACCCATCTCCGGGGCGCAGCGAAGCTGCGAGCCCGGAGCCTATGAACGCAAACGTTTGAGGTGATAGGCCCCGGACTTGCGCTTCGCGCAATCCGGGAATGGGTGGGGAAACAAAATCGCGAGCGTCCGCATCGGGCCAATTACGGAAACCTACCGCGCCGGCCCTTCGCCGCCGATGCCTTCAAAGAAGCTTTTCACCTGCGCGAAGAAGCCTTGCGTCTGCGGGTGGCTTTCTTCGCAGCAATCCTTGGAGAATTCTTCCAGCAGCTTGCGCTGTTTGGCGGTGAGGTTCACCGGCGTTTCCACCAGTAGCTCAACATGCAGATCGCCGCGATCTTTTGAGCGCAGGTTTGTCATGCCCTTGCCCTTGATGCGGAAGCGGCGCCCGGTTTGCGCGCCGGCGGGGATGCTGATCTTGGCGCGCTCGCCATCGATGGTGGGGATTTCCATTTCCCCGCCAAGGGCTGCTTTGCACATCTCGGCCGGCGCGCGGCAATAAAGATCAGGCCCATCGCGTTCAAACAGCGGGTGCGGCTTCACGGAGAGGAAGAGATAGAGATCGCCCGGCGGGCCGCCGCGCAGGCCGCTATCGCCTTCGCCGGAAAGCCGGATGCGCGTGCCATCCTCAACGCCAGCGGGGATTTTCACCGCCAGCTTGCGCTCCTTCTGCGTCAGGCCGCGCCCGCCGCAGGATTTGCAGGGATTTTTGATCGCTTGCCCGCGCCCGTGGCAGGAAGGGCAGGTGCGCACGATGCGGAACATGCCTTGACTGGCGCGCACTTGGCCGGCGCCGCCGCAGGTGCGGCAGGTTTCCAGCGGCGCGCCGCCCTCTGAGCCGGAGCCTGCGCACGGCTCGCACGCCTGCGCGCGCGGGGCGGTGATTTCCCGCTCCATGCCGCGAAAGGCTTGCTCAAGCGTGATCTCAACATCGTAGCGCAGATCGGCGCCGCGCTCTGGCCCGTTGCGGGGCCCGCGTTGGCCGCGGGCGAACATGTCGTCAAAGCCGCCGCCGAAGATGTCGTTGAAGAGATCGGAAAAATCGTTGAAGCCGCCCGCGCCGGGCCCGCCGCCGCCTGGGCCGCCGCCCACGCCGGCATGGCCGAAGCGATCATAGCGCGCGCGCTTTTCGGGATCGGAGAGCACCGAATAGGCTTCGCCGATTTCCTTGAACTTCTCTTCGGAAACCTTGCAGCCCGGATTTTGATCCGGGTGCAGCTTCATCGCCAGCTTGCGAAAAGCCGATTTGATCGCCGCTGCATCCGCATCACGCGGCACGCCGAGCGTTTCGTAATAATCGCGCGTGGCGTTCATGGCTGCACAGCAATGGGCATGCGGCCCCCCGAGGGGAGGGCCGCTGCGTTTCAGAGAGAAGGATGCGGCGCATCGGGCTTAATCGCGCTTAGGCGCTTTTCTTGCCATCGACTTCCTCGAAGTCGGCGTCGACCACGCCTTCTTCGCCGGCCTTGGCTTCGCCGCCTTCGGGGGCTTCCCCTTGCGGGGCGCCGCCATACAGCGCTTCACCGATCTTCATCGAGGCTTGCACCAAGGCTTGGGTGTTGGCTGCGATTTCGGCGGTGTTGTCGGTTTCGAGCGAGGCGCGCAAGCTGGCGATGGCGGCTTCGATCGCGGCCTTATCGGGCGCGGGGATCTTATCGCCGTTTTCGCTGAGCTGCTTTTCGGTGGCGTGCGCCAGCGCTTCGCCTTGGTTCTTGGCCTCGGCCAGCTCACGGCGGGATTTGTCCTCGCCCGCGTGATCGGCCGCTTCCTTGACCATGCGCTCGATGTCGCCCTCGGAGAGCCCGCCCGAAGGCTGGATGCGCATCGATTGCTCTTTATTGGTGGCCTTATCCTTGGCGCCGACAGAGACGATGCCGTTCGCGTCGATATCGAACGTCACCTCGATTTGCGGCATGCCGCGCGGGGCCGAGGGGATGCCAACCAGATCGAACTGACCCAGCGGGCGGTTATCGGCCGCCATTTCGCGCTCGCCCTGGAACACGCGGATGGTCACCGCTTGCTGGTTATCCTCGGCGGTCGAGAAGATTTGGCTCTTCTTGGTCGGGATCGTGGTGTTGCGTTCGATCAGGCGCGTGAACACCCCGCCCAGCGTTTCGATGCCGAGCGAAAGCGGCGTCACGTCGAGCAGCACGACGTTCTTCACATCGCCTTGCAGCACGCCCGCCTGGATCGCGGCGCCAACGGCCACGACTTCATCGGGGTTCACGCCCTTGTGCGGGTCGCGGCCGAAGAATTCTTTCACGATCTGCTGGATCTTGGGCATGCGCGTCATGCCGCCGACAAGCACGACTTCCTTGATGTCGTTGGCCGAGAGGCCCGCATCTTTCAGCGCGGCCTTGCAGGGGCCAAGCGTGCGCTGCACGAGATCGTCAACCAGGCTTTCAAACTTCGCGCGCGTCAGCTTCATGTTGAGGTGAAGCGGGCCAGAGGCGTTGGCGCTGATGAACGGCACCGAGACGTCGAATTCCGTGCGCGAGGAAAGCTCTTTCTTGGCTTGCTCAGCCACTTCCTTGAGGCGCTGCAGCGCAAGCTTATCTTGGCGCAGATCGACGCCGTTCTGCTTTTTAAATTCGTCGGCCAGATAATTCAGGATGCGGACGTCGAAATCTTCGCCGCCGAGGAAGGTGTCGCCATTGGTGGCGCGCACTTCAAACACGCCGTCGCCGATCTCCAGGATCGAGACGTCGAACGTGCCGCCGCCAAGGTCATAGACGGCGATGGTTTTGTTCTGCCCGCCTTTATCGAGCCCGTAGGCGAGGGCGGCCGCGGTCGGCTCGTTGATGATGCGCAGCACCTCAAGGCCGGCGATCTTGCCGGCGTCCTTGGTGGCTTGGCGCTGGGCGTCGTTAAAGTAAGCCGGCACGGTGATGACGGCTTGGCTCACCGGCTCGCCGAGATAATCCTCGGCTGTCTGCTTCATCTTTTGCAGCACAAAGGCGGAGACTTCCGAAGGCGCGTATTGCTTATCGCGGCCTTGAATCCAGGCGTCGCCATTGGGGCCCTTGGTGATCTTGTAGGGAACGAGATCGACGTCCTTCTTGGTGATCGGATCGTCATAGGTGCGGCCGATCAGGCGCTTCACCGCGTAATAGGTGTGTTCCGGGTTGGTGATCGCTTGGCGCACGGCCTGAATGCCGATCAGGCGCTCGCCGTTTTCCGCGAAAGCCACCACAGAAGGGGTGGTGTTGGAGCCTTCGGCGTTCGGGATCACCTTCGCCTGGCCGCCTTCCATCACCGCGACGCACGAATTGGTCGTACCCAAATCGATGCCGATCACTTTGCTCATTATATCAATCCTCGTTCCTCAGCGGCGCGGCCTCACTTAGCGGACCCAAAGGCGTCCCAGAAGCGCGTCCTGTTCCTAGTGGTTTCTCTTGGCCCGGCCCAGTGTTTGGGCCGTTCGTTTCACGGTTCATGTGGTGTATCGCCCACATCGTGCAAGGCTTTCAAACCCGCTAACCGCATTCGGAACGTGGAAATAGTGCTCCTCGCAAACAGCCATCATGTCCGGTGGGAACAAAAAAGAAACCGAAGCAGGGAAAACCGGCAAAATGACCCGCCCGGCCTCCGATCTTGACGGCTTCCGGCTCTGGCCCGGCCTGCTGGATCGGGCGGCCCAGGAAGCCCTGCGCGATGCGGTGTTCGCGCGCCTGCGGGCCGGGCCGTTTTTCATCCCGCGCATGCCCAAAAGCGGGCTGCCCATGCGCGTGCGGATGACCAATTTCGGCCCCCCTCGGCTGGGTGACGGATAAGGAGCGCGGCTATCGCTATCAGGAAACCCATCCTGAAACCGGCCGCCCCTGGCCGGATATCCCCGAAGCAGCGCTCGCGCTTTGGGATCGGCTGACGGGCTATTCGGCTCCGCCCGAAGCGTGCCTCATCAATTATTATGAGGGCGAGGCGCGCATGGGTCTGCATGTGGATAGCGATGAGGAGGCCTGGGACGCGCCGGTGCTTTCGATCTCGCTGGGGGACACCGCGCTCTTCCGCATCGGCGGCATCCTGCGCACCGATCCCACGCGCAGCGTGCGGCTCGCCTCCGGCGATGTGTGCATGCTCGGGGGCCCAAGCCGCCGCGCGTTTCACGGCGTGGATCGCATCATGCCCGGCACCTCGCGGCTTTTGCCCAAGGGCGGCCGGATCAATCTGACGCTGCGGCGGGTGACGATTCCAGGCTGAGCGTGTTTACTTGCGAACCAAGGAGCCGATCGCATGCGCCTCGATACGCCTGAAGGAAATCTGCCGCCCAGCCGCCGCAGCATCGCCGGCGCGCTGTTCTTCAGCGGCTACGCTGCGGCCTCGCTTTCCGCCTGCGCCAGCCCGGTGCAAACGCCGGCGGATGAGCTGATCGTCGAAGATGTGCATGTGCCTGGCGCCGGCGGCTACAGCCTGCCGGCTTATCTGGCGCGGCCAAGCGGGCAGGGCGCGCGCGGGGCGGTGATCGTGGTGAACGAGATTTTCGGCATCCACGATTACATCAAGGATGTTTGCCGCCGCTTTGCGCGCGCGGGTTACGTCGCGCTTGCGCCCGATTATTTCGATCGCGCCGGCGATCCCGCGCCGCTCACCGATTTCGCCGAGATTCGCGCCATCGTCGCCACTGCAACGCACGAGCAGGTGATGGGCGATACGGCCGGCGCGCTCGATTGGCTCGCGCGGCAGCGCTTCGTCAATTCCACCCAATTCGCCATCACCGGTTTCTGCTGGGGCGGCGCGGTGACATGGATGGCGGCGGCGCGTTTCGCGCAGATCAAAGCGGGCGTGGCCTGGTATGGCCGGCTCACGCCGCCCGCCGCTGGCGGCTTCGGCGCCGAAGCAGGCCGGCCTTGGCCGGTGAACGTCGCTGCGGATTTGAAAGCGCCGGTGCTTGGGCTTTACGCGGAGAACGATAGCGGCATCCCGCTCAGCACGGTGGAGGAGATGCGCGCAGCGCTCGCCGCCGCCGGCAACCCGAAAGGCTCGGAGATCGTCGTCTATCCCGGCGCGCAGCATGGCTTTCACGCAGATTATCGCGCGAGTTATGACGCTGCCGCTGCTGCGGATGGCTGGGCGCGCTGCCTTGCTTGGTTCCGCGCGAACGGCGTCGGCTAAGCTTTCCTTGCCAAAAACGCGTTTTTTGCGCTATACAATTCGGAGCCGCGCATCTCGCGCGGCTTTTCCGTTCCGCCTTTTCCATCTCTCGCCGCCGCCGCGCCCTGCTGCGCGCCCGCGCGCGACTGCATCCGGGCCGGACTTGTGTTCAAGCCTGAGCGCGCCTTCGCGCGCGTCTCTTCGATCGTGAGGATTGCACATGCGCTATCGCAAACTTGGCCGCACGGGCCTTGCCGTGTCCGAAATCTGCCTCGGCACGATGACATTCGGCGGGGAGGGGATGTTCCGCGTCGTCGGCGAATTGGGGCAGGATGCAGCGACGAAGCTTGTCACCCAGGCTTTTGACGCGGGCGTGAATTTTATTGATACGGCCAATGTCTATTCCAATGGCCAATCCGAACAATTGCTGGGCCAAGCCATCAAGGGCTTGCCGCGCGACGAGTTGGTGATCGCCACCAAGGTTTATGGCCGCATGACCTCCATCATCCCCGGCAAGGAAAACGACGCCGCGCCGGAAGAAAAGCGCCGCTATTGGGATAACAATCTCTGGGGCCTTTCGCGCAAGAACATCTTCGCTTCCGTTGATGCGAGCCTTGAGCGGCTGGATCTCGATTATATCGATCTCTATCAGGTGCACGCCTTCGATGCGGCCACGCCGCTGGAAGAAACGCTGCGCGCGCTGGATGAGGTCGTCGCTTCCGGCCGGGTGCGTTATATCGGGCTCTGCAATTACGCCGCTTGGCAAATCGCCACCGCGCTCGGGGTTTCCGCGCGCGAGGGGCTGGCGCGGTTTGAATCGCTGCAAATGTATTATTCCATCGCTGGCCGCGATCTCGAGCGCGAGGTCGCGCCGTTGGCGGAGTACGAAAACCTCGCCATCCTGCCGTGGAGCCCGCTCGCGGGCGGCTTCCTCTCCGGCAAGTTCACGCGCGACGGCGGGCCCAACGATGCGCGCCGCTTCAAGTTCGATTTCCCGCCCGTCGATAAAGACAAAGCCTTCGACATTATCGATGCGATGGCCGCCATCGCCGCGCCGCGCGGCGTTTCGGTGGCGCAAATCGCGCTGGCTTGGCTGCTTGCCAAGAAGCACGTCACCAGCGTGATCATCGGCGCCAAAACCGAAGCGCAGCTGACGGATAATCTCGCGGCGGCGAAGGTTGAACTCTCGGCCGAGGAAATGGCCAAGCTCGATGCGGTTTCTGCGCTCAAACCGGAATATCCCGGCTGGATGCTGGAGCGGCAGGGCGTGGATCGGCTCAAAGCGCTGTCATAAGCGCAAAAAAAGGCGGCGCCCTTGTCCGGCGCCGCCGCATGCGTGCGTCCCCCGGCGTTCTGCCTACTGGCGCACGATCTTAACTTGATACGTCCCGGTCGCGCCGCCAACGCCGCTCGCCCGGATGAAGAATGCGCCGCTCTCGCGCGCGGTGAAGCGCAGCCGCGCGTTGCGGCCTGGGCCGCTATTGTCGTCGCTGGCGATCGCTTCGTCATTGTCGTTGAGGAGCGTCAGCATTGGGTCATTGAGCGGATGATCACCGTAGCCAACCACCTCCATCACGTAGCGCACGCCCGCTTCGAGATCGACGCGGAACACATCGAGATCGCCCGGAATGTCGATACGGCTGACGCGCTCATCGCCATTGGCGGCGTCAAGCGCTTCGTCTGTATAGATCAGGCCTGGGACATCGGTGTCGCTGGCGCGCACATAATATTGGCCTGTGGAATCGCTGTAGCCGGACACCGCCACAAAATGCGGCCCGCCTGTCACCGGTGAGAAGGTGAGATAGGCGTTGAGGCCTGCGCCGCCGTCATCATCGGAAGCAACCGCTTCGCCGTTGATATCGTAGATCGTCAGCATCGGATCGGCCAATGGCGTCTCGCCAGTGCTCTCAACGCTGAAGCGATAGGTGCGCGCCTCCACAAGATCGACGGCGAACCAATCCACATCGCGGGGCGTGCCGATTGTGCTCACTCGGCCTTGGCCGTCAAAGCTGAGAATCTCATCGGTTTCGCTGCTATCGGGGATGTCGCCTGGTGAAATAGCGATCGCGTACGCACCTGTGGCGTCATCTGAAAAGCCGCGCGCTTCAACGAAATGATCGCCGCTCGCGGTTGCGGTGAATTCCAGCCAGGAATTGAGGTTTTCGCCGCCGTCATCATCGGTGGCCGCCGCAGCGCCATCGGGGCCGTACACCACCAGCAGCGGGTCGAGCATCATGTCAGGGCTGAGCAGCGAGATGCGCACGGTTTGGCCTTCGCTCAGCGTGAGCCGATACCAGTCACGATCCCCGGCGGGGGAGAGCACGCCTTCGCGATAATCACCCTCGGCGGCAAGGCTCATGTCCGTGCTCGCATCCGCGGGGATATCGCCGGCGTGCGCGCTCAGTGCATAGGCGCCAGACGCATCGTCGAGATAGCCGCGCGCTTCGACGAAATAATTGCCGGTGGCAGCGGCGGTGTATTCCAGCAGCGCGTTTAGATTGCCGCCGCTGTCATCGTCCGCCGCCACTTCTTCGCCGCGCGCATTGTAAAGCCGCAGCAGGGGATCGCCGAGCGGCTCGCCCGCTTCATCGTTGCGGCTCAGCGCGAAGCGATAGGTTTCGCCGGCATTGAGGCGGATGCGATACCAATCGCGGTCGCCTGGGTAATCCAGCAGTGCGTTGATAGATTGGCCCAGCGTGATGCGTGCGCGTGTGGAGGTGTCGGCTGCGGCCGGATCGCGCGGCAGCCGCTCGCGCTCCGCGCTCAGCGTGTAGGCGCCAGCGGACGCATCCGCGAAAGCGCCAGCGACCACATAAACCGGGCCCGAGCGCGTCGGCACGAAATCGATCTGCGAGTTTAGGCCGTTATAGTCGTCATTGTAGGCAAGCACATTGCCATCGGCGTCCATCACTTGCAGCAGCGGATCATCCAGCGCGTCCTCGCGCTCTTCGGCCGAGGCCAGGATGATGCGGTAGCGCTGGCCTGTGCGTGCATCGAGGCGATACCAATCCACATCGCCTTCATATTCAAGCACGCCGGTGAGCGCGCGGCCAGGCGCGATGCGCGCGCGGGTGGTGGCGTCATTGCCGGCGTCGTCGGGCGGGATCGGGCTTGCCGAAACGCTGAGCGTGTAGCCGCCGGAGCTGGCGTCGGAGAACGCGCGCGCTTCCACGAACACAACCCCGCTTGTTCCCGGCACGAAGGTGAGCCGTGAATTGAGAGTCTCGTCCGCATCGTCATTGTAGGCGATCATTTCGTTCTGCGCGTCATAAATGACGAGCAGCGGATCAAGCCCGTTATCGGCTGGCGTCGCGTTGAGCGTGACCGTGTAGCGCTGGCCTTGCTCGACGCTCAGCCGATACCAATCCACATCGCCATCGGCCTCAAGCGCGCTTTCGACGCTTTGGCCCGCGCTGATCTGCGCCTGGGTGGAAGCATCGCCCGCAGGATCAGATGTTTGGGCGGCGGCGGCGCCGGCCATCATCATCGCCAACACCGCGGCGCTTGCAGCGCCCAACATCAATTTTCCCCGCATGCTCGTCTCCTCAACCGCACGAACGCCCCACCATTACCGATTTGTCATGGCGGAGGTAAAGCCGAAATCAGGCGAATTCCGGCAGCTGTCATTTTTATCGATCAACGCCGCTGCGGCGTCAGACTTGAATATCGACCGATTGCGCCGCCGCGCTTTCTCCCGGCCCGGCGGACACCGCCACCATTGCCGCTCTTATGGTGCGATCCGCAAGCACATAACCGGGCTGCATCACCTCGGCGATTTGCCCCGACGGGTGCGGGGAGGGGATGTGCGCCACTGCTTGGTGCAGCTTTGGATCGAATGCGTCGCCTTTTTCACCGACGCGCTTGAGCCCGTGGCGCGCGAACGCGTCGAGCAAGGAGCGCTCAGTCAGTTCAAGCCCGGTCAGCAGGTTGCGCAGCCCATCATCGGCGCTGTCGCGCCAATCGGCGGGCGCGGCCGCGAGCGCGCGGCCAAGCGTATCGGCGACTGGCAAAAGATCGGCGGCGAAGCGCTTCGATCCGCATAAGCGCGGGCCTCCTGCGCTTGGCGCTCAGAGCGGCGGCGGGTGTTTTCCGCATCCGCCAACGCCCGCAGCGTCTCGTCGCGCGCCTTGGCGAGTTCGGCTTCAAAATAGGCGGCGTTGATCACTTCGCCCGGATCGGCTTCGGCTTCAGCTTGCGTCGGTGTTTCCGGCGCGTGTTCGTTCTCGTTACTCATTCACTTCCTCTTGGCCTCATCGCCGCGCCCGTCCAGCACCCGGCCGACAACGCGGGCGGTATAGTCCACCACCGGGATCACCCTGGCGTAATTCACACGGGTTGGCCCGATCACGCCCAGCGCGCCGACCACCCTTCGCTCCGCGTTCATATAGGGAGCCACGATCAGACTCGACCCCGAGAGCGAAAAAAGCGGGTTCTCAGAGCCGATGAACACCCGCACCGCCTCGCCGGCGCGCGCCATATCAAGCACTTGGATGAGTTCGCGGGTTTTTTCGAGGTCGTCGAACAGCCGCCGCGCAAGTTCCAAATCCGCCGCCGCCTCGTGATCCTGCAGCAGATTGGCGCGCCCGCGCACGATCAGCGAGCGTCCCATGGTGGGATCCTCGCCCGACCATTCGGCGAGCCCCCTTGCACAAGCTTGGCCGCCGCTTGATCCAGCGCGGCGCGATCCTGCGTCAGCGCATCGCTCGCGGCGGCGCGCGCTTCGGCCAGGGTTTTGCCCTTGAAGCGGGCGTTGAGATAGTTCGCGGCCTCGGTCAGCGCGCTGGGGGAGATGTCGGGCGGGATCGAAAGCACGCGGTTTTCGATCTGATTGTCCTCGAACACCAGAACCAGCAGCGCCTGGCCTAGCCCGATCGAAACGATCTCCGCATGCCGCACCGGCGCCTCGCGCTCGGGCGTCGTCACCAGCCCCGCGCCGCCGGCGAGGCCCGAAAGCAATTCCGAGGCGGCGCCGATCACGTCTTGCGGGTTTGAGCCGGCGCTGGCGATGCGCGCATCGATCTCGCGCTTTTCATCCTCGTTCACGTCCCCCAATTGCAGCAGGCTATCGACGAAGAAGCGCAGGCCCTGCTGCGTGGGGCGGCGCCCGGCCATGGCGTGCGGCGCCTCAAGCAGCCCAAGCGCGGCCAGATCGGCCATGGTGTTGCGGATCGAAGCCGGCGAAAGCGCCACCCCGCCAATGCGCGAGAGCGTGCGCGAGCCCACCGGCTCGCCGGTGGCGAGGTAAGTTTCCACGATCTCACGGAAAATCGCGCGCGCGCGCTCATCGAGCGGGGAGAGGTTCGGGGGAGGGGGCAGGCCCATGCGCTCTACCTAGCAACGCCCAGCGGCCGCGCAAGCTAGCGCTGGGGCTTGTCCGGCATGGCCCGGCGCATGAATTCGTCAAATTTCGGCACGGTAAAGCCGATCAGCCCGCGCTCGGGCGAGTAGGTCATGCCTTTCTTGATCAGCTCATCGCGGATCGGCGCCGCTTGGCTGAGCGAAAGCTTAAGCGCGCGCGCAACATCCGAGGAATTGACCGGCTCAGGTCCAAACGCGGCCATGGCGCGGGCGTAAACTTTCTGCCGATCCGTCAGCCGCGCCAGCCGCACTTTGAAAATGCCTTCGTCCAATGCAGCCACCGCGGTGTCGCTGGCGCGCTTGGCGTCGGCCAGGGTGATCGGCGATTTCGCCGCCGCCTCCCAGCAATGGGCGCCCCATACTTGCAGAAAGAACGGATAGCGCCCGGTTTGCTCAATGATGAAATCGAGCGCGTCCTTATTGTATTTCACGCCTTCGCGTTCGGCCGGGGCCGTCAGCGCCAGGCGCGCGCCGGCTTCGTCCAGCGCGCCGATCGGCGGATAATCAAACAAGCGCTCGGCATAGGATTTCGCATCGCCGGCCAGCTTCGCCAGCTGCGGCAGGCCCCCGCCAAACAGCAGCAGCGGCAATTGCCGCTGCGCCATCTTGTGCATGGCCATGATCAGCGCGGAGAGATCGTTTTTCTGCAAATATTGGATCTCATCGATCAGCAGCACCACGGCGGTGTCGCGCTTCTTGGCCGCTTCGGCGATGGCGATGAACAGCTCGGTGAGATCAATGGTGAGATCGCCCGTCGCCGGCGTGGTGGCGAGGCTGAAATCCACGTCCGCCACCGTGGCCTTGAACATCGACGCGAAAGAGCGCAGCGCGCCGAACGCCTTCTGCAATTCGGCGCCCGCTTTCTTCATGCGGTCGAGCCGATGCAGAATCTGCTGCAGGGGAGGGGCGAGCTGCTGCGCCAGCGGCAGGCTCGGCTCGATCTCGATCAGCGCCGTTTGGCAGCCTTCCTCATCGGCGATCGCCTCGAAGCTATTGAGCAAAACGGTTTTGCCCACCCCGCGCAGGCCCAGCAGGATCGCGCTTTTGGCGGGAGCGCCCGGCCTTCACCCGCACAATCGCCACGCGCGCCTGCTCGATCAGCGCATCGCGCCCGGTCAGCTCCGGGGGAGGCACGCCCGCGCCGGGATTGTAGGGATTGTGGGTGGCTTTCATACGTTTGTTTGGCCTTGTTAGGCGGTGGCGACCTAACTTTCTTATAGAAATCTATACCGGCCTGTTAGGGCGACTCGGCCAAACTTGTCCAAACATTCCTATGGGAACCCAGTGAAACGCTCTCTAGGGCTTTATAGCCCAGTTTGGTTAAGGGCGGCTAACTAGTCCTAACAAAGCTATAAACCTCTATACAATGCTCCGGCGCATGCGCAGGGCTCGACTTTGGCGCGGCTTTCCGCCAAGCGGGCGCGGCCCCGTCCATAGGGGTCTATAGGAAAGTTAGGCCGCAGGGGCCTAACTTTACCAAACAAACCAATAGAGGCCCCGATGCGCCCCTCCGGCCGCGCCGCAGATCAATTGCGCGATGTCACGCTCGAAACCGCTGTCTCCCGCTACGCCGAGGGCTCTTGCCTGGCCAAATTCGGGCAGACGCATGTGCTCTGCACCGCCAGCGTCGAGCAGGGCGTGCCCGGCTGGCTCAAGGGCCAAGGCAAGGGCTGGGTGACGGGCGAGTACGGCATGTTGCCCCGCGCCACCCACACGCGCGGCCGCCGCGAAGCCGCTTCGGGCAAACAGAGCGGGCGCACGCAGGAAATCCAGCGTCTGATCGGCCGCTCCTTGCGCTCGGTGATTGATCTGAAAGCCCTGGGCGATCGCACCATCACGCTCGATTGCGACGTGATCCAGGCCGATGGCGGCACGCGCACGGCGGCGATCACCGGCGCCTGGGTGGCGCTCGCCAAAGCCTGTGCGTATCTGGTCGAAGAACAGGTCATCAAAACCGACCCGATCACCGGCCAAGTGGCGGCCATTTCTTGCGGCGTCTATAGCGGCGCGCCTGTGCTCGATCTCGACTACGCCGAAGATTCCAACGCCGAGGCGGACGCAAACTTCGTGCTCTCGGGCGATAACCGCATCATCGAACTGCAAGCCACCGGCGAGCAGCGCCCGTTCTCGGACGAAGAGTTCGCCGAGCTGATGCGGCTTGCGAAGCTCGGCTGCGGGCGCTTGTTTGATCTGCAACGCGCCGCCATCGCTTAAGGAGCCGACATGCGCCTTCCTGTTCTCGCCCTCTGCGCTCTTGCCCTCACCGCCTGCGCGCAAGAGCCCGCGCCCGCCAGGGTCGAGGCTCCTGACGTCACCGAGACGATCGCGATTTCGGACATTCCGCCAGAAGTGCTCGCCGCCGCGCGCGCGGCGGTCCCCGATTTCATCGTCGCTGAAGCTGAACGCAAAGAGCGCGAGGGCCGCATCTATTTCGATCTCGAAGGCGCGCGGCCTGACGGCTCGGAAGCTGAGATCGATTTGCTCTTTGCGCCGCAAGGCTGGGTCGCGGTGGAAATTCAGCGCGACATCGCCTGGGCCGATGCGCCCGAAGCGGTGCGCGCCGCCGCTGCGGCCGCACCGGGCGCGTTTGCGCCGGTGCGCGTCATTGAAAGCACGCAGGTGGAGGATGGCGCGGTGATCTATGAGCTTTTCGCCGAGGGCCGCCCCGAAGCGCCCTCGATGGAGGTGCGCGCCGCCGACGGCCAAGTCGCCGTGCTCACAGAGGCGAACCCGCATTGATCGAGAAATTGCTCGCCGCCGGCCCGATCGCGCATATCGCGCGCGTCGGTCACGCCCCGTTCGAGGAGGACGATCCGCTCGAGATTCATTTTGAGAGCGGGGCGGTGTTTCACCTTGAGGTCGGGTTTGAGGCGGCCACCGATCTCGTGGTGGGCGAGGGGCCTTTGCTTGACGCCGCTTACGGGCATCTGCGCAGCGAGGAGCCGGATTCTTTCAAAGCCATCGCCCGCGATTGGACGTCCGAGCCGCTAGATTTGCCTTGGATTAAAGGCAAAGCGCTTGCAAATCCGCGCCGGCTGACAATGACGCAGCCTTATCGCGTGGATGTCGGCTATGTGTTCGAGGCCGGCGACCGTCAGCTTGCATTGTTCGGCGAAAGCGATCTCATCTTCGCCGCCGCGCTCGATGATCCGCACATTGAAAGCTTCGCGCTCGAAATCGGGGCGGCTTATTTGGCCGCCTGATCGCCCACGTCATCGAGCGCATCATCCTCGCTCGGTTCATAGCTCAAAATTTCGCCCGGCTGGCATTCCAGCACGCGGCAAAGCGCGGTCAGCGTGGAAAAGCGGATCGCCTTGGCCTTGCCGGTTTTCAGGATCGAAAGATTGGCGAGCGTGACGCCCACCTTTTCGCTGAGGTCAGTCAGCGACATGCGGCGATCCAGCAGGATGCGGTCGAGAGTGACGCGGATCGCCATCAGATCGTCAGCTCCTCGGCTTCCTTGAGGCGCGCGCCCTCGCGGAAGACTTCGGCCAAAACGATCAGGATCAGGATCGACGCCCAAGCGGTGAGATCGATGTTGAGTTCAAAATTGGCCTGCACGTTGGGCTCAAACACCGTGATCAGCACCCCGGCCAGCGCCATCAGCGCATAGCGCGCGATTTCCATCACCAGCATGGCGATCCAGATCACGCGCAGATGCAGCGCATTTTCACGCCGGAACGGCTCGCCGGAGGAGAAGCCGTCAAACAGCCGGCGCAGGCGCCCAACGATGACGAGATACCCCCCGATCACCACCGCGCCGATCAGCATGGCGGGCGCAACCACGGGCCAAGTGGCGGCGCCCTCGCCGCTGACGCGGAGCCCGTCGCCGCTGCGCACGTAGATATTGTTCCCGCCCGCGAGCACGCTTGGGTCCACCAGCCCATTGGCGATCAGCACCAGCAGTACGGCGTAGGCGACGGCCCCAAGCGCCAGCAGGCCGGCGCAGACCCAAAGCAGCCACCAAGCCACGGTCAGCGCGCCCTTCACAAAAGAAGCGATCGAACCTTTGCCCAGCGCCTTCATCGTCACCCAAAACCTATGCAATCGGCGGCACGCTAACAGCCGTTTATTGATAAACGATATAGACCACCCCAGCCCAAGTCAAACAAGTGTCATCCGCCATGCCAGCCCTTGCCGGACGCCTCGTCGTCGCCAGCCACAATGCCGGGAAAGTCCGGGAAATCGCCGCTTTGCTGGCCCCGCTCGGGGTTGAGGCGGTCTCGGCCGCGTCGCTTAGCCTGCCCGAGCCGGAGGAGACGGAAACCACCTTCGCCGGCAACGCCGCGCTCAAAGCTCGCGCCGCCGCCGAAGCTTCGGGCCTGCCGGCGCTGGCCGACGATAGCGGGCTTGAGGTGTTCGCTCTTGGCGGCGATCCGGGTGTCTATTCCGCGCGCTGGGCGGGGCCGGACAAGGATTTCGCCTTGGCGATGGCCCGCGTGCGCGAGGCCATGCAGGCAAACAACGCCGCAGATCGCGGCGCGCGCTTTGTGTGCGCGCTGGCGCTGGCGCAGCCGGACGGGGCGGTGGAGGTGTTCGAGGGCGAGGCGCGTGGCGAGATTGTTTGGCCGCCGCGCGGGGAGAAGGGCTTTGGCTATGATCCCATGTTTCAGCCCGCCGGGCTTACCACCACGTTCGCTGAAATGAGCCATGAAGAAAAACTGCCGCTGACGCACCGCGCCCGCGCGTTTGAGAAATTGCTCGCGGCGCTCAAATGAGCGGCTTTGGGATTTACATCCACTGGCCCTATTGCGCGGCGATCTGCCCTTATTGCGATTTCAACGTCTACCGCGTGCGCGGCGCCGATCACCGTCCGCTGCTCGAAGCCATCGCCGCCGATCTAGCCGCGCACGCGCAGCGCTTTGGCCGCCGCGCCGCGCAAAGCATTTTCCTCGGCGGCGGCACGCCCTCTCTGCTGAGCGGAGCGGAGATTGCCTTTCTGCTCGAAGCCGCCGCGCGCGCGTATGATCTTGCACCCGATTGCGAAATCACGCTGGAAGCCAATCCCGAAGATCGCGCCCGCTTTGCCGAGCATGCGGCGGCCGGAATCAATCGCTTCTCCATCGGCGCGCAAGCTTTGGACGATGCGCCGCTGAAAGTGCTTGGCCGCTGGCATGACGCATCCGCGTCTCTCGCCGCGATCGAAGCGGCGGCCAAGACAGGCCAGCGCGTTTCGCTTGATCTGATCTACGCGCGCGAAGGGCAGGGGCTGGAAGATTGGCGCACTGAGCTCGAACGCGCGCTGGCGCTGCCGATCGAGCACCTCTCGCTTTACCAGCTCACCATCGAGCCGCGCACTGCCTTCGCCCGCCGCGTCGCGCGCGGCCAGCTCAGCCCGCCCGGCGATGAAGCCGCCGCCGATCTCTATGAAGCCACGCAGGAGATCTGCGCCGCCGCCGGCTTTCCCGCCTATGAGATTTCCAATCACGCGCGCGGGCCCGCCGCGCGCTCGGCGCATAATCTCGTCTATTGGCGAAGCGGCGAATGGATCGGCGTCGGCCCCGGCGCGCATGGGCGCATGCGCCGCGATGGCGCGCGCTTTGCGCTCGAAGCCCAGCGCCGCCCGGCCGACTATATCGACGCCGTGCGCGAAAACGGGCTCGGCCTCATCGAAGAAACTGCGCTCACCGGCGAAGAACAAGCCGATGAGATGCTGATCATGGGCCTGCGCGTGGCTGACGGCGTGGAGATCGCGCAGCTCGACGCGCTGCGCGGCCGCCCGATCAAGCGCCAAGCCATCGCGCAGCTGTGCGAATTTGGCCTGATCGATTCCGACGGCAAAACCATCAGTCTCACGTCTGCGGGCCGTTTGCTCGCCAATCGCGTCGCGGAGGTTTTGGCCGCTTAGCTGCCCGAGCGCGGAAACGCGCGCGGCGCAGGGTCGAGCACCGTCGTCGTGTTCTGCCCCACCTGGATAATCGCCAGCCCGCGTTCGATCGCGCCATCGGCGCGGAAGCGGAAAAGCCCATCCGCGCCGGCAAAGCCATCGCGGCTTTCGATCCGCCCGCGCGAAAAGCCCGAAGGCCCCGCATCGCGCGAAAGCAGCGCCGCGATCGCCACCGCGTCATAGGCAAGGCTGGCAAGCCGCGTCGGCTCGCGCGAGAAGGCTTGGTTGTAGCGCCGCTCAAAATCGGTGCGCGCCGAGGGCTCGGGCGAGACGAACCAGCCGCCCGCCAGCGAAGGCTCGCGCTGCGCATCGCCCAGCCAGGCGCTGGTGCCGATCAGGCGCGTTTGCTGCGGGTTCACGCCCGCCTGCACCAGCGCAACCCCGATCGAACGCAGCGGCCCGCCATTGTCGGCGATCAGAATGCCTTGCGCCGGGCGCGTGCGCAGCGTCTGCGCCAGCGCGGTTGCGGCCGCGCCCGCTTCGGCATCGGTGCGCGTGTAGAGCCGCGTATCGGTAATGGTCACCCCGCGCTGGGCGGCTTCGGCGCGCAACGCCTCCTCGACGCGGCGGCCATACTCGTTCGACGGCGCCAGCAGCGCGATGGAGCGGATGTTCTGGCTCGCGGCGTAAGAAACGATGCGCGCGATCTCATCCTCGAACTGGAAGCTCAGCAGATAGATGCCATTGCCGGCCACCGTCCGATCCGAGGAAAAGCCGATCACCGGGATATTGTCGCTGCGCACCGCCGCGCCCGCGCCGGCCACGCCTTCGCGCAGCACCGGGCCGATAATGATGTCCGCGCCATCGTTCACCAGCGCCCGCGCCGCCGCGTTGGCCGAAGCCTCGGTCGAGCCCGCATCGCGCGGGATCAGCAGCGTGTTGGGCCCGCCATGATCGAACAGCGCAAGCTCAGCGGCGCTATAAAGCGCGCTCGCATCCTGGGGGCGCATCGAAAACGGCAGCAAAAGCCCCACGCGCACGATGGAACGGTCGCGCATGAAGGGCGGGGTCACGCCCTCGCGGCTCTGCACCTGCGCTTCGGGCGGGGGCAGGGGGGCGATCGGGCCGGTTTGCGGCCCGGTTGTGGTCGGCGCCGGGGGCTGGGTGGCGCAGGCGGCCAAGGATGCGGCAAGCAATGCGCCCGCCAGCGTCTTCGCGCTTGGAATAGCAAGCGTGCGCGTCGATGATTGGCGCCAAGCCATGAGCAATCCTTCGTCTGACCCTGCCCCGGAAGCGGCCGCCCCCGAGCAAATCGAGGCCGACCGTATCGGCGTGCGCAGATCCAGTCCACCTCCGGAAGCGGGCCTTTATGTGGTGGCCACACCCATAGGGAACCTGCGTGACATCACCTTGCGGGCGCTGGATATTTTGGCGGCTGTGGATCGGGTCTATGCCGAGGATACGCGCGTCGCCCGCAAGCTGATGGAAGCCTACAGCCTGCGCCCGCGCCTTTACGCTTACCATGAGCACAATGCCGAGGCCGCGCGCGATGACATCCTCAAGACGCTCGCCGCCGGGCAAAGCGTGGCGCTGATCTCGGACGCCGGCACGCCGCTGATCTCCGATCCTGGTTTCAAGCTGGCGCGCGCCGTGATTGCAGCGGGCCATCGCATCTTTCCAATTCCTGGCGCCTCAGCTTTGCTGGCTGGGCTTGTCACCGCCGGGTTGCCCACGGATCGGTTTTTGTTCGCCGGCTTTCTGCCGCCAAAGGAATCCGCGCGCCGCACCGCGCTTACCCCGCTTGCTTCGGTTGAGGCGAGCCTGGTGTTTTACGAAACCGGCCCGCGCCTCGCTGAAAGCCTAGCCGATATGGCTTCGGTGCTTGGTGATCGCCCCGCCGCCATCGCGCGCGAACTCACCAAGCTGTTTGAAGAAACCCGCCGCGCCACGCTTTCGCAGCTTGCCGCGCATTATGCGCAAGCCGGCCCGCCGAAAGGGGAGATCGTGGTGATCATCGGCCCGCCGCTGCAAACCGAGGTGAGTGATGCGGCGCTCGATGCGTTCCTGCGCGAAGCGCTCACGCGCGGCGGTGTGAAGGATGCGGCGTCTGAAGCGGCCGAGCAGCTTGGCGTACCGCGCAAACGCGCTTATGCGCGCGCGCTTGAGCTGAAGGCATGAACCGCCGCCGCGCCGAAGCCCGCGGGCGCTTCGGCGAATGGCTCGCCATGTTTTATCTGATCGCCAAAGGCTATCGCGTGCTCGGCCATCGCCTGCGCACGCCGTTCGGCGAGGTGGATGTCGCGGCCTGGAAAAAAGGCGTGCTGGTGATCGTCGAGGTGAAAGCGCGCCGCACTTACGAGGCGGGCGCTTACGCATTAACGCCGGCAAGCCAGCAGCGCATCGCCCGCGCCGCGCAAACCTTGGCTGGCCGCTGGCGGCTTCACGCCGCGCCGATCCGTTACGATCTCATCGTCGTCGGCGCCGGTTTCTTGCCGAAACATGAACGCGGCGCTTGGTTCTGCGAAACACTGGGCGCGTAACCCGCAGCGTTAAGCGCCCCGAAAGCGATCGCGCGGGCATGATCGGGCTTCGATGCGCACGCCGAATTTCCTCCTCGCGGCCATTGCCGCTTGCGCGCTGCTCAGCGGATGCATGACAGCCGGCGTGGGCGATCGTTCGCTTGGCCGCGGCCTTGATGACGCCACCGCCGGTTCGCAAGTGAAAATGCGCCTGATGGCCGCCGATAATGCCGGTTTTGGCGGCGTTGATGTGGCTGTCGCCAATGGCGCCATGCTGCTTTCCGGCGCGGTGCCGAGCCAGGAGCATCGCAGCGCCGCCGAACTCATCGCCCGCACCGCCGGCAATGTGCACACCATCTACAACGAGCTGCAGGTCGGCCCGCGCAACGGCTTTTCGCAGAACGCTTCAGATTCTCTGATCGCTTCGCGCATTCGCGCGCGGCTCGCCGCCAGCGGCGATGTCACCTCGATCAATGTCAGCATCGAGGTGTTTCAGGGCAATGTGTATCTGCTCGGCACCGCGCATAGCGATCAGGAGCTGCGCCGCGCCGCCGAGATCGCCTCGATCGTGCCGGGCGTGGCGCGCGTCGTCTCGTTCATGCGGCTTACAAATCCAGGCCCATCCTATGCGCAGGCCGCGCCATCGCCCGAATATCGCGGCGAAGGCGAGCCCGCGCCGCTCTCCGCCGCGCCCTATTAATCCACAGAAATAATCCACAGGCGCCCTGGCCGTTTCGCGCGGGCTGGGAGTAAGCTGCTGTGTCGATCGCATTTCGAGGGAATGCGTTCGATTTTTGTTGCTGATTTGTTCTAATCTTGTACGATCGTACCTCAGGCTTGTGGATAAGCGGGGGCGGCCATGCAGATGTGCGCCAGTGCGGCCACGGTGGCGTTTTCGGGGCTCGAAGCGCGCCCGGTCGAGGTTCAAGTCCAGATCGCCGGCGGCCAGCCCGGCATCGTCATTGTCGGCCTAGGCGATAAGGCGGTGTCCGAAGCGCGGGAGCGGGTGCGCGCCGCCTTCGCCGCCATTGGCCTTGCCATTCCGGCGGGCCGGCTGATCGTCAATCTCGCGCCCGCCGATCTGCCGAAAGAGGGATCACATTATGACGCGCCGATCGCGCTCGCCATCATGGCGGCGATCGGGGCTTTGCCGCGTGATGCGCTGGATAATGTGGTGTGCTTTGGTGAGCTCGGGCTCGATGGCGCGCTTGCGCCAGCGCCCGGCGCTTTGCCTGCGGCGATGGCGGCGCATGGGCGCGGGGCGGCGTTCATCTGCCCCGAAGCCTGCGGGCAAGAGGCCGCCTGGGCGGGCGGGGAGGTGATCGCCGCGCCAACGCTGCTTTCGCTGATCAATCATTTTCGCGGCGGCGCCGCGCTCAAGCCGCCCGAACGCGGCGATCTCATCAGCGACGGCGCCGTGCCCGATCTGCGCGACGTGCGCGGGCAGGAGCAAGCCAAGCGCGCGCTCGAAATCGCCGCCGCCGGATCGCACAATATTCTTTTTGTCGGCCCGCCCGGCGCAGGTAAATCCATGCTGGCGCAGCGTTTGCCGGGCCTGTTGCCGCCGCTTTCCTCCGAAGAATTGCTCGAAGTCTCGATGCTGCATTCGGTGGCGGGATTGCTGGAACGCGGGCGGCTTAAGCGCACGCGCCCGTTCCGCGCGCCGCATCATTCGGCCTCGATGGCCGCGCTTGTTGGCGGCGGCCTGCGCGCCAAGCCGGGCGAAATCAGCCTCGCGCATCAAGGCGTTTTGTTTCTCGATGAGCTGCCGGAGTTTTCGCAGCAAGCGCTCGACGCGCTGCGCCAGCCGCTTGAAAACGCCAGCGTGATGATCGCCCGCGCGAACCATCACGTCACGTATCCGGCGCGAATCCTGTTGGCCGCTGCGATGAATCCATGCCGCTGCGGCGGCGGGCCCGGCGCGGGCCGTTGCCGGCGCGGGCCGCGCTGTGCGGCTGATTATCAGGCGCGCCTCTCTGGCCCGCTGCTGGATCGCATCGATATTCAGCTCGACGTCCCGCCCGTCACCGCGGCCGATCTTGCCTTGCCGCCGCCGCCCGAAGGCACAGCCGAAGCCGCCGCCCGCGTTGGCCGCGCGCGCGGCGCGCAGGCCGAGCGCGGCAAGGGCCTCAACAGCGCGCTTGATCTGGATGCGCTGGAAGCGCTCGCCGCGCCCGACGCGCCGGGCGCGGCTTTGCTGCAAAAAGCCGCCACGCAACTCGCGCTTTCCGCCCGCGCCTATCACCGCACGCTGAAAGTGGCCCGCACCATCGCCGATCTCGACGGCGCGGGCGGCGTCAGGCGCATCCACATCGCCGAAGCGCTCAGCCTCAAACGCCAATGGGCGGGCGCGGAGGAGGGGGCGATGGCGGGGGCCTAATCGCCCAATCGCTAAGCTTTCTTAACGCCCTTGGCGCTTGATCGCCCCCATGGCTACCCCCGCCCTCGCGACGACTTTTGACGCCTTTGACGCGCTGCCCGATCCCGCCTGCGTGCTCGCCGCAAACGGCGCGCTGATCCGCGCGAACCCTGCGTTTCACGCCGCCTTCAAGCACGCCATCAGCCCGCAGCGCCCGCCCTGGGGCCGCTTTGCGCCGCCCGACTACACAAACGGCGAGCGCCGCTTTGATGCGCCGTCTCCCGATGGGCGGCATTTCTCCTGGGTGGAACGCTTGCTGCCAGATGGCGCGCGCATCGCCGTCGCGCACGATGTCACAGATCACGCCCGCGCCGCCGAAGAAGCCATGCGCGGCAAGACCACGCTGTTCGCCACGCTGACGCACGAATTGCGCACCCCGCTCAATGGCATTCTCGGCATGGCCGGCTTGCTTGAGCTTGCCAAGCTTGAGCCGAACGCGCGCGAATATGTCGGCTTCATCAAGCAGAGCGGGGAGCATCTGCTCGAGCTGATCACCGAGATCCTGGATTATTCGCGCATCGAAGCCGGCCATGTCGCGCTCGAAAACGCGGCGTTTGATCCTGAAGCGGTGATGCAGGATGTGGCCGAGCTGCTTTCGCCCAAGGCGCAAAGCAAAGGGCTTGAGGTCACCACCGCCGTGCGCGCCGATTCCCCGCGCACAGTGATTGGCGATGACGGGCGCTTGCGGCAAATCCTCTTCAACCTCGCCGGCAATGCGGTGAAATTCACCGAAACCGGCGGCGTCACCATCGACATGGCGCCGCGCGCCGGCGGGCGCTTGCGCTTTTCCGTGCGCGACACCGGCCCCGGCGTGCCGCCTGAAAAACAAGCGCTGATCTTTGAAGAATTCGCCCAGGCCGATGCGGGCGTGGCGCGCCGCCATGGCGGCGCGGGCCTTGGCCTCGCCATCGTGCGCAAGCTGGCGCGCGCCATGGGCGGGGAGGTGGGGCTTGTCAGCCGGCCTGGTTTTGGCGCGGCGTTCTGGGTTGAGCTGCCGTTCGAGGTGGTGGAGGGCGAAGCGCCGCCGCCGCCCTTGCCGGGCGTGCGTATCGCCGTCGTCAGCGCCTCGCCGGTGCTGACGCAATCCTTGCGCGCCATGGCGGCCTCCCTCGGCGCGCTCGCGGTGACGCCCGATGAAACGCCGGACGTGGTGCTGTATGATTGGCGCGAAAGCCAAGGCGGCGGCGATGGCGAAGAGATCGCCGCGCTCAAAAGCCGTGCGCGCGCGCTGATCGCGCTGCTGCCGCAGGAGCGGCGCGAAACGATCGACGCCGCCCGCGCCGCCGGCTTTGAGCATTATACGCTCAAGCCGGTGCGCCGGCGCTCGTTGGTGGAACGGGTGCGCCTCGCCTTGGGCGAAAGCGCAACCCCTTCGTCAGCGCGCGCCGCCGATCCGCCCGCTGCGCTTGCTGGGCTGCGCGTGCTGCTGGCCGAGGATAACCCAGTGAACGCGATCCTCGCGCGCACGCTGCTCACGCGCGCGGGCTGCGTTGTCGCCGCCGTGCAGGATGGGGAGGAGGCGGTGGCCGCCGCCGCCGCAGGCGCCTTCGATCTCATCCTCATGGATATCCGCATGCCGCGCCTGGATGGCCTCGAAGCCGCCCAGCGCATCCGCACCGGCGCAGGCCCCAACGCCGAAGCGCCGATCGTGGCGCTTACCGCCGACGCCGGCGGGGAGGAGCGCGCCCAGGCGCTCAAAGCCGGCATGGACGATTTCCTCACCAAGCCGGTGGACGCAGATCGCCTCATCGCCGTCGCCGAACGCTTGTCCCGCCGCCCGAACCCCGCCACGTTTGGCGGCGAATAAAGCGGCCGAAGGGCTATTTTCATGTCTGAAAGCGTCGAACCTGTCGCCGCGCCTGTGTCCAAACGGGTGATCTGGATCTCCACCGCGCTCGGGTTTGCGGCGGGCCTGCCGTACTCGCTGCTGGTCGGCTCGGTGGCGGTATGGCTGACCAATGCCGGCATTGGCTTTGGCGCGATCGGCGCTCTCTCCTGGATCGGGCTTTTCTACGCATTCAAATTTATCTGGTCGCCCGCGTTCGATTGGCTGACGCCGCCTTTCGCCAACACGATCGGGCGCCGCCGTGCGTGGATCGCGCTGTGCCAGGTGGTGATTGCGCTTTGCCTGTTTGGCATGTCGCTGTTCGATCCGCGCAGCAGCCTCACCTTGTTCGCCGTGTTCGCGGTGCTGGCCGCGCTGGCCTCAGCCAGCCAGGACATCGTCATCGACGCCTGGCGCATTGAAACCGCGCAAGATGGCAAGCAGCTTGACCGCATCACCGTGCGTTATCAGCTCGGCTATCGGCTGGCGGCGATTGTTGGCGGTGCGGTGGCGCTGCTTTTGGCGGATCTTTGGGCCGTCGTGGGCGACGCCGCCGCCGGCTGGCCGCTGATCTGGACGATCATGGCCGTGCTTATGGCGACGGCCGTGGGCGCCACGCTCGCCGCGCCAGAGCCTGTGGTGGCCCCGCGCGAGGTGTCGCGCGTGGCGGCCGACCCCGCTGTTCAAGCCTTGCGGCGGCGCGCGGCGTTGCCGGTCGCGGTTGGCTGGGCGGTGTCCGGCGCGGCCTTGATCGGCTTCATGTTTTACACGCTCGGCAATCCGGGCGCGAGCGCGGCCGCGTTTCGTGACGCCGCCACGCCTTGGATTTTGCTGCTGACGATCGGCGCCCCGATTGGCGTTTCATTCTGGCTGGCGCGCAGGCCGGGCGCGCTGGAAGGGGCGGGGGGCGTCGCGTTCGCGGATGTCTTGTTCGAGCGCGTGCTCGCGCCGCTGGCTGACATTGTGCGGCGCTACTGGCTTTGGGCGCTGCCGATTCTGGCGCTGGCGATGACGTATCGGATTTCGGATTCGATCTGGGGCTCGTTCGCCAACCCGTTCTATGTCGGCATTCTGCAGCACTCGAACTCGGACGTGGCTGTCGCCTCCAAGATGATCGGCGTGCTGATGACGCTGGCCGGCATTGCGCTTGGCGGGCTTGCGCTGCTCTGGATCGGGCGCATGGCCTCGCTCGTGCTCGGCGGCGTCGTCGCGGCGGCGACCAATTTGCTCTACGCCGATCTCGCCCATGGCGGCGCCTGGACAGATCTGTTTTTGCAGGCGACGGGCCTTGGCGCAGTGTTCGATTGGGCGTTGCGCGCCTTCGTTGGCGGTGTCGAGGGCTTAGGCGCCACGATCTTTGAAGGCGTGGAGCTTGGCCCGGCGCTGACGCGTCTCACCGCCGTGATCGCGGTTGAAAACCTCGCAGGGGGCCTTGCCAGCGCGGTGCATGTCGCGTGGCTTTCATCCATCGTGAACAAGAATTACGCAGCTGTGCAATACGCGCTGCTGTCCTCGCTGGCGCTGCTGGTGGGCGTGATCTTCCGCCCGCGCATCGGCGCTTATGTCGATGCGGTGAGCGATCAGGGCTTAGCGGCGCAGGCCGCGCGCTTTGCGGACGTGTTTATTTTCGCAGCCTGGATTGGCTTGCTTCGCGATCGCTCTGGCCGCGCTGGAATGGTGGCGGCAAAGCAAGGCCAGCCATGCCGCCAAGATCGCAGCATCCGCCTGACGCTTTAGCCCCGCGCCTTTTCCTTCAAGCCCACCGCCTGGAACGCGGCGATCGTGGCGAACGTCACGATGTCTGACACCGTGCCGCCGAGCGGCGCGATCTGGATCGGGCGCGAGAGCCCGGTGAGGGCAGGGCCGATCACCGTGGCGTCGCCTGCGGTGGCGAGCAGGCTGGTGCAGATCGAGGCCGAATGCAGCGCCGGCATCACCAGCACGTTCGCCGGCTCCGAAAGCCGCGAGAACGGATAAAGCTCGCGCATATCAGGATTGAGCGCCACGTCCACGTTCATCTCGCCCTCATACTCGAACTCGGCGTCCTCGCGCCGATCGAGAATGGAGATCGCGGCGCGGATTTTTTCCGAGCGCTCCATTTTCGGATTGCCGAACGTGGAGTGCGAAACCAGCGCGACGCGCGGGGTCGCGCCAAACTGGCGGGCGAAACCCGCCGATTGCAGCACGATCTGCGCCAGCTCAGGCGCGTCGGGGAATTCAGCCACGGCCGTATCGCTGATGAACAGCGTGCGCCCCTTGTTGAGCACGATCGACATGCCCATCGCGCGCTCACCGCGCGCGGGGTCGATCACTTTGAGCACGTCATCAAGCGCTGTGGCGTAATTGCGGGTCACGCCCGTGACCATGCCGTCGGCGTGGCCGTGCGCCACCATGCAGGCGGCGAACACGTTGCGATCCTGATTGACGAGGCGCTGCACGTCGCGCAGCAGGAAGCCGAAGCGCTGTTGCCGGCGATAAAGGAAATCGGCGTAAATCTCCTTGTTCTCGGAAAGGCGCGCATTGATCACTTTGATCTCGGCGCTTTCCGGCACGCCGACCGTGCTCATATTTTCGCGCACGGTTTCTTCGCGGCCCACCAGCACGGCGCGGCCAAGGCCGAGTTCCTGGAAGGCGTAAGCGGCGCGGATCACCGAGGGCTCTTCCCCTTCGGCAAACACGATGCAGGGCGGGCTGCGCCGCACCACGGTCTGCACACGCTGCATCATCGCCGCGGTCGGGTCGAGCCGCTGTGCGAGGCTGTGCTTGTACGCTTGCATATCTTCGATCGGCTTGCGCGCCACGCCGCTATCCATCGCCGCCTGCGCGACAAAAGGCGGGATCTCCGAGATCAGACGGGGATCGAAGGTGGAGGGGATGATGTATTCAGGGCCGAACTTGAGTCGACGGCCGCGATAGGCGGCGGCCACCTCATCGGGCACGTCCTGCTTGGCCAATTGCGCGATCGCGCGCGCGGCGGCCACTTTCATTTCCTCATTGATGGTGCGCGCGCGCACGTCCAGCGCGCCGCGGAAAATGTAAGGAAAGCACAGCACGTTGTTGACCTGGTTCGGATAATCCGAACGGCCCGTCGCCACGATCGCGTCCTTGCGCACGGCGTGCACGTCTTCTGGCGTGATCTCAGGATCAGGATTGGCCATGGCGAAAATGATCGGCTGCTTGGCCATGGATTTCACCATGGCCTGCGTCATGGCGCCGGCGGCGGAAAGCCCCATGAACACGTCCGCGCCCTTGATCGCTTCGTCGAGCGTGCGCAATTTGGTGTCCACCGCGTGCACGGATTTGAATTGGTCCATGCCTTTTTCGCGCCCGCGATACACCACGCCCTCGCGGTCGCAGACGATCACATTCTCATGCGGCACGCCCAGCAGCTTGATCAGGCCGATGCAGGAAAGCCCAGCCGCCCCCGCGCCGTTGACGACGACTCTGATCTCCGAAAGCTTGCGCCCCGTCAGCTCGCACGCATTGATGAGGCCGGCGGCGGCGATGATCGCGGTGCCGTGCTGATCGTCATGGAAAACCGGGATGTCGAGTTCATCGCGCAGCCGGCTTTCGATCACGAAGCATTCAGGGCTCTTGATGTCCTCAAGATTGATGCCGCCAAAGGTCGGCCCGATATTGCGGACGGTGGTGATGAATTCTTCGACCTCCTGGGTCGTCACCTCGATATCGATCGAATCCACGTCGGCGAAGCGTTTGAACAGAACGCTCTTGCCTTCCATCACCGGCTTGGAGGCCATCGCCCCCAGATTGCCGAGCCCGAGGATCGCGGTGCCGTTGGAGATCACGGCCACCAGATTGCCCTTGGAGGTATAATCGTAAGCCTTATCGACATCCTCCGCGATCGCCTTCACCGGCACGGCCACGCCCGGCGAATAGGCCAGCGAAAGATCGCGCTGGGTCGCCATCGGCTTTGTCGGGGTGATGGAGATTTTGCCGGGGGTGGGGTGGCGGTGGAAATCCAGCGCTTCGGCGTCGGTGAAACTCTTTTTGGTCGAATCAGGCATGGCTGCGGGGAGGGCTTCCGGCTCGGCTTTAATGTTGAGAGGCGCGCACCCTAAGCTTCGGCCCGCTTGCGTCAATGGAAGTCCGGCGGACAAGTGATTAAACGGGGGTGTGGCCGATTCATCCACCCCCCGCCCGCGAAGCTCACGCCCTTCATGGCGCAATACCTTGCAGCCAAGGCCGATCATCCAGACGCGCTTTTGTTCTTCCGCATGGGTGATTTCTACGAGCTCTTTTTCGCGGATGCGGAAAAAGCCGCCGCCGCCCTCGGCATCACCCTCACCAAGCGCGGCAGCCATGGCGGCGAGCCGATCCCGATGGCCGGCGTGCCCTGGCATCAGGCCGAAGGCTATCTCGCCAAGCTGATCCGCGCCGGCTTTAAGGTCGCGGTGTGCGAGCAATTGGAAGATCCTGCCGAAGCCAAGAAGCGCGGCGGAAAATCCATCGTTGCGCGCGGCGTTGTGAGGGTCGTAACGCCCGGCACCTTGACCGAAGAGGGGTTGCTTGATGCACGCGCCGCCAATCGGCTCGCGGCGATCTGTTATGGCGCCGAGGGCGCGGCCATCGCCTGGGCTGATATTTCCACCGGCGCGTTTGAAGCGCGCCCGCTCGCGGCCGCCGAGGTGGAAGAAGAACTCGCAGCGCTCGCGCCCGCCGAATTGCTGGCGACGGACGCCGATTGCGCCAAGCTCAGCGAAGCGGCTCGGCTCTCCGGCGCGGCGCTCACCCCGCGCCCCGTGGTGAAGGCTGACGCCAAGGCCGCCGAGCGCCGGCTCAAAACCGCGTTTGAGGTCGCGGCGCTCGACGCCTTCGGCGATTTCACCGCGCCCCGAGCTTTCGGCCATGGGCCTGCTGCTCGATTATATCGAGCTCACCCAGGCCGGCGCTGCGCCGCGCCTGGCGCCGCCCAAACGCAGCGGCGCCCGCGCCTATATGGCGATTGATGCAGCCACCCGCGCCGCGCTTGAGATCGAACGCTCCGTGCGCGGCGCGCGCGACGGCTCCTTGCTGGCTTGTGTTGATCGCACCATTACCGCGCCCGGCGGGCGCTTGCTGGCGGAGCGCTTATCGCGCCCGCTTACAGATGTGCGGGCCATCGAGGCGCGGCTTGATGCTGTGCAGTTTTTCCTGAGCCACCCCGATCGCCGCAGCGCGGTGCGCCAGGAATTGCGCGCCGCCGGCGATCTGGCGCGTGCTTTGACGCGGCTCGCGCTGGGGCGTGGCGGGCCGCGCGATCTGGCGGCGCTGCGCGATGGGCTCAGCGCCGGCGATCGCGCCGCCGCGCGCTGCTTGGGGCTTGATCGCGCCGCGCCGGCTGAAATCACCCGCGCTTGCGATGCGCTTTCGCTCGCAGCGCATCCGGCAAGCGCGGGCCTCGCGCAAACGCTGGAACGCGCGCTCGCGCCGGATCTGCCGCTGCTGGCGCGTGATGGCGGCTTCATCGCGCCCGGCTATGACGCTGTTCTCGATGAACACCGCGCCCTGCGGGACGACAGCCGCAAGGTGATCGCCGCGCTGCAAGCGAAATACGCGGAAGAAACCGGCATCGCCGGGCTCAAGCTCAAGCACAACAACGTGCTCGGCTATCATCTCGACGCCACCACCAAACAGGCCGAGGCGCTGATGGCGCCGCCGCATAATGCGCGCTTCATCCATCGGCAAACCAATGCCGGCTCCATCCGTTTCACCACCACAGAGCTCGCGGAGCTCGACGCCCGCATCGCCCGCGCCGGGGATGCATCGCTCGCGCGCGAGCTTTCGCTGTTCAAGGAGTTCGCCGCGCGCGCGGCCGAGGCCGAAGCGCAAATCCGCGCCGCCGCCGAGGCGCTGGCCGCGCTCGATGTCGCCGCCGGCGCCGCCGAATGGGCTGAGGAAGCGCAAGCGGTGCGGCCCGAGATTGACGAAACCACGGCCCTGCTCGCCGATGGCGCGCGCCACCCGGTGGTGGAGGAGGGGGTGCGGCGCGAGGGCCAGGGCTTCACGCCCAACGATGCGCGCCTTGATGCCGAAGGCAAAAGCGGCCCGCGCCTGATGATCGTCACCGGGCCGAACATGGCCGGCAAAAGCACCTATCTGCGCCAGATCGCGCTGCTCGCGGTGCTCGCGCAAGCGGGCCTCTACGCGCCGGCGCGCAAGCTCAGGCTCGGCATTGTCGATCGCGTGTTCGCGCGCGTGGGCGCCTCAGACGATCTCGCCCGCGGCCGCTCCACCTTCATGACCGAGATGGTCGAAACCGCGGCGATCCTCAATCAAGCCGGCCCGCGCGCGCTGGTGGTGCTCGATGAGATCGGCCGCGGCACCGCGACGTTCGATGGCCTCGCCATCGCCTGGGCGGTGGCCGAGCATCTGCACGAGGCCAATCTCTGCCGCGCGGTGTTCGCCACCCACTATCATGAGCTGACGCGCTTGGCCGATAAGCTCGACGCCGGCGCCAACGCCCATCTCCGCGCCAAGGAATGGAAGGGCGATCTGGTGTTTCTGCACGAGGTCGCGCCCGGCCCGGCCGATCGCTCCTACGGCATCCAGGTGGCCAAGCTCGCGGGCCTGCCCAAAAGCGCGGTGGAGCGCGCGCGCGCCGTGCTCACCCGGCTTGAGGCCAATGGCGGCGCAACACGCGTTGAAATCGTTGAAGATTTGCCGCTGTTCGCGCAAGTGATGGAAGAAAACGCGCCATCGCCGCTGGAAGCAGCGCTCACGGCGCTCGATCCCGATGCGCTCAGCCCAAAGGCGGCACTCGAAGCGCTCTACAAGCTCAAGGCGTTGCTGGCGGAGCAGGAATAGCCGGCTGCGTTGCTTAAGGCGCTTGCTGTTCTTCCGCGGGATCGCGCAGCAGCGAGGGGCGGCGATCTGCGGACTCAGTCGCCCGGTCCAGCGCGGCGCCGGCCAGGATATTGTCGCGGATCAGCGGGAAAGAGCCGGTCTGCACGGTAATGGTCAGGAACACGCCCAGGATCGCCCCCAGCACCAGGCCCGAAACGCCCCAAAGCGAGGCGGCGAACCAATAAGAGGCCGAACGCTCACTCTTGATGCGCTGATGGAACAGTTTTTGGTCCATGATGGCTTCAAGGCCGGCGCGCGCCGGGTGATCGGTGATGAGCGGCTCATCATCGACCGGGTTCAGCTTGACGGTGCGGCCCTTTGCCATGCGGTGCGTCTCCGGGGAGAGGAGTTTAAGTGTGGACTTTGGCTTTGCCCGCGAAATGAGGCAAGGTTGCGTTCACCATTTAACCAACACTTCATATGCAGTGCGTCGCGGCTCTGGCGCAAGCGTGGGCTTATGATCAAATGAAGAGCACATGGTCTCCGCCCGCCTAAAACCCGCCAAGATTGAACACGTTGTCGATGGCGTGCGGCTGCGCACGCAATTGAGCGCGGCCTATCTGGCCGAGGGTGAGGCCGCGCGGGCCACTGTAAAACATCTGCTGCACGGCGCTTTGTTTCGGGGGCGGATGATCGCCAAGGAGCGGCTGGAGGCTGGGGAAAACGGCCTCGCCGTGGCGCGCCTCTTGGCCGCCGTGGCCGATGAGGTGGTGTCCGCGCTCTATGATTACACCACCACCCACGTTTTCCGCGCCCGCAATCCCACCGAAGGGGAGCGCTTCGCCATCATCGCCGTGGGCGGCTATGGCAGGGGCGAGCTTGCGCCGTCCTCCGATCTCGATCTCTTATTCTTGCGCGCCTACAAGCCCACGCCCTTCGCCGAGAGCGTCACCGAATACATGCTCTACATGTTGTGGGACATGGGCCTCAAAGTCGGCCATTCCTCCCGCAACATCGATGAATGCATCAAGCTCGCGCGCGAGGATCACACGATCCAAACAGCGTTGCTGGAATCGCGCCGCATCGCCGGCGATGACTCGCTCGCCACAGAGCTGCAAAGCCGCTTCCGCAAGGAAGTGGTCGAGAAAGATCACGCCGGCTTCATCGCCGCTAAGCTGAAGGAGCGGGATGAGCGCCACAGCCGCGTCGGCGCCTCGCGTTACATGGTTGAGCCGAACATCAAAGAAGGCAAAGGCGGCCTGCGCGATCTGCACACGCTGTTCTGGCTGCTCAAGCATTGCTACGGCTTTGAGACCATGCGCGCCTATGTGGAGGCGGGCGTGTTCACCCAGGAAGAGCGCAACGCCTTCCGCCGCGCGCTCGAATTTCTCTGGACCGTGCGCTGCCATCTGCACTTCATCACCGGGCGCGGGGAGGAGCGGATCACGTTCGATCTTCAGCCAGAGCTCGCCAAGCGGCTGGGCTACGGCACGCGCGCCAACAATTCCGAGGTTGAGCGCTTCATGAAGCGCTATTTCCTGGTGGCGCGCCAAGTCGGCGCGCTCACGCGCGTGTTGTGCGCCAAGCTTGAGGCCGATCAGGCCAAGCGCGCGCCGCAAGGGCTGCAGCGGCTTATCCCCGGCGGGCGCAAGAAGGTCGCCGAGATCGAGCCCGGCTTTCTGGTCGAGGGCGGGCGGCTCAATGTCGAGTCCGCGAAGGTGTTCAACAAGCCGGTCAATCTCTTGCGTCTGTTTGAGATCGCCGATCGGGCGCAATCTGGATGTGCATCCCGAAGCGCTGGGTTTGGCCGCCACGCGCGTGCGTGCGGTGGCGCCAGCCTGGCGCAAGGATCCGGCCGCGCGCGCCTCTTTTTTGGAGGTGGCCGCTTCGCCCCGCCGCCCAGGCGCGGCGCTGCGGCTGATGAACGAAGCGGGCGTGCTGGGAAAATTTCTGCCGGAATTTGGCCGCATCGTCGCGCAGATGCAGTTCAATATGTACCACCATTTCACGGTGGATGAGCACACGCTGCAAGCCGTCGATGCGATCTCGGAGATCGAGCATGGCCGCCATCACAAGCATCACCCGCTCTCCAGCGAGATTTTCGGCAAGATCATCAATCGCCGCGCGCTCTATCTCGCCATGCTGCTGCATGACACCGGCAAGGGCGTCGGCGATCAGCAGATCGAGGGGGGAAAAATCCGCCCGCGCCGCGTGCGAACGCCTGGGCCTACCGGCGGAGGAGGTGGATCTCGTAGGCTGGCTGGTGCGCCATCATTTGGAGATGAGCGACACCGCGCAAAAGCGCGACATCGGCGATCCGCGCACCGTGGCGCAATTTGCCGAACTGGTCGGCAATGTGGAGCGTTTGCGGCTTCTGCTTGTGCTTACGGTTGCGGACATCCGCGCCGTCGGCCCCAGCGTGTGGAACGATTGGAAGGGCCAGCTGCTGCGCGATCTTTATCGCCTCACCGAAGCTGCGCTCCATGGCGGGCGCTCGGATGAGCAAAGCGTGCGCGAGCATCTTTCCGATCTCGCCGCCGCCGCGAAAGGCGATCTGCTCAAGCGCGTGAAGGTGGATGACAATCTCGCGCTCTGGCTCGATGCGCTGGAGGATGGCTATTGGCTCAATCACGATGAAGAAGCGCTTGAATGGCACGCGGGCGAGGTGATGGCCGCGCGCGATAGCCGCGCCATCCCGCATGTCGCCGCGCGCATCCGCCCGGTGCAGGCGGTCACGGAAATCTTGGTTTATGCGGGCGATCGCCTGGGCCTCTTCGCCAGCTTCGCGGCGGCGATTTCCTCCTGCGGCGCCGATATTCTCAACGCGCGCGTCCATACCACCAAGGATGGCGCGGCCTTTGACGTGTTCTCGGTGCAGACCACCGATCGCAAGCCGTTCGGTGAGGAGGATCCAGAGGCGCTCGAGGCGCTGATCACGCGCTTGCACCGCGCCGCGATCGAGGATTTCACCCCGCCGCCGGCCAAGCCGCTCACGCCGCGCCGCCGCCTTCGCCATCGAACCCTGGGTGCGCGTCGATAATGATCTGACCCCGCACGCTACAGTGGTTGAAGCCTCGGGCCGCGATCGCCCCGGCTTGCTTGCGGGCCTGGCGCACGCCTTCGCTGAAAGCCGCATCACCATCGCCAGCGCCCACATCGAAACCCTGGGCGAGCGCGCGTCGGACGTGTTCTACGTGCAGGAGGAGGGGGGCGGAAAAATCACCAATGGCCGCCGTATCAGCGCGCTTCGCGCCAAGCTTGAGGCGGTGCTGCGCGCGGCCGAGCCCGCGGCGCCCGCCGATCCGGCCAAGAAGCCTCTGGCGGTGGCGCGCGCCTCCACGGCGCGCTAGGCAGATGCTCCCGCTTTTGAGTCGCGCCCGCCGATGAGCCTTGCCCGCAACACCGCCGTCATCGGCGGCCTTACTCTGGTTTCGCGCGTGTTCGGCTTCGCGCGCGATCTCATTTTGGCGGCGGTGATTGGCGCGGGGCCAGTGGCGGATGCGTTTTACGCTGCGTTGCGCTTCCCCAATCTGTTTCGCCGGCTTTTCGCGGAAGGCGCGTTCAGCCAGGCCTTCATTCCGGTGTACGCCAAAACCTTGGCCGAGCAGGGCGAAGAAGCGGCCGATCGGCTGGCCAGCGAGGCGCTTTCGGTGCTGGTGTTCGCCACCAGCGTGCTTACGGGCCTCGCCATCCTGTTCATGCCGTGGATCAACCGCGTCATGTTCGCGGGCTACGCGGATAACCCTGAAATCTTCAATCTCGCCACGCTGCTGACGCAGCTCACCATGCCGTATCTGATCGGCATCAGCGTGGCGACGCTGTTTTCCGGTGCGCTCAACGCGCGCGGGCGCTTCTTCGCCGCCGCCGCCGCGCCCACCTTGTTCAACATCGCGCTGCTGATCTCGGCGGCGTTTTTCCATGACGATCCGGTGGAGGCCGCGATCGCCGCCGCTGTTGCGGTGTCGATCTCGGGCGTCTTGCAGGCAGTTTGGGTGGCGTGGGGCGCGCGGCGCTCGGCGCGCGCACGCGGCCGGCAGGTTTGGCGCTGACGCCGAACGTGAAGCGCCTGCTCGCGCTTGCCGCGCCCGCCGCGATCGCGGGCGGGGCGCTGCAGATCAATGTGATGATCTCGCAAATCCTCGCCTCGTTCGAGGAGGGCGCCATCGCGCTGCTGAATTATGCGGATCGGCTTTATCAAATGCCGCTGGGGCTGATCGGCGTCGCCGTTGGCGTGGCCATGCTGCCGCGCTTGTCGCGCCTGGTCGCTGCTGAGGATCATGCCGGCGCGCGCGGGGCGCTGGATGAAGCGGTCAATCTCTCCATGGCGTTCACGCTACCGGCGGCGGCGGCGATGCTGGCGATGCCGGCCTATCTGCTTGAAGGTCTGTTCGCGCGCGCCGCGTTCACGGCCGAGGACGCCGCCATGGGCGCGATGGCGCTGTTTCACTATGGCTGGGGCGTGCCCGCTTTCGTGCTGGCGAAGATTTACGCGCCCGGCTTCTTCGCGCGCGAAGATACAAAAGCGCCAATGCGCTTTGCGCTGATCTCCATGCTGGTGAACACCGCTTTGGGCGCGGCGCTGTTTTTTGGGCTGCGCGCGGCGGGGTATCCGGGCTTTCCGGGCCTTGCCATCGCCACCAGCGTCGCCGCCTGGGGCAATGTGCTGATGATGATCGCCGCCTTGGGCGCGCGCGGCGCCTATGCGCCCAGCGCGCAGGCGCTCTCGCGCTTTGTGCGCATCGTGCTTGTCTCCGCGGGCCTCGGGCTCGTGCTCTACATCGCCCAGGCCAACCGCGCCGCGCTTGAGGCCGTGTTGGGCGCGAAAGAGGTCGCGGTCGCCGTGCTCATCCTTGGCGGCGGGATTGGCTATTTCGTGTTCTTGTTCCTCACCCGCGCGGTCACGCTTGGGGAGGTGCGCGCGGCGATGCGGCGTGAGAAGGGCGCGCCCGCCGGGGGAGGCGGCTTGCCCCCAGCCTCGATGGCTGATAGGAAGCGCCCCATGAACACGAGCACACAGCTTTGGCGATGGCGGCCCTGATCTGACGCCCGCTTCCGCGCGCCTCCTGGCTCGCGCGCCCCTCGTGTTTTGGAGTTTCCGATGACTGACGCCGCCGCCCCCGCATACCAGGGCCCGCAACGCGTATTCTCCGGCATGCAGCCCACCAATGGCCTGCATCTCGGCAATTATCTTGGCGCGCTGCAAAAATTTGTCCGGCTACAGGATCAGTACGAGAGCATCTATTGCATCGTCGATCTGCACGCGATCACCACCGGGCCTGATCCGAAAGATCTGATCAATCGCTGCCGCGAGGTGGCCGCAGCTTACCTCGCCGCCGGCGTTGATCCCAAACGCTCCACCATCTTCATCCAATCAGCCGTGCGTGAGCACACCGAGCTTGCCTGGATCTTCAATTGTGTGGCCCGCATGGGCTGGCTGCAGCGGATGACGCAATTCAAGGACAAAGCCGGCAAGCACGCCGAGCGTAGCTCGGTGGGCCTGTTCGATTATCCGGTGCTGCAGGCGGCGGACATCCTGCTCTACAAAGCCACCCACGTGCCCGTGGGCGAAGATCAGAAGCAGCACCTCGAGCTCTCGCGCGACATCGCCCAGAAATTTAACAATGATTTCGAAGCGCCGGGCTTTTTCCCGCTGCCCGAGCCTTTGATCCAAGGCCCCGGCGCGCGCATCATGAGCCTGCGCGATGGCGCGAAGAAAATGTCCAAATCCGATCCCTCGGATATGACGCGCATCAATCTCACCGACGATGCGGACGCCATCCTCTCCAAGATCAAGAAGGCGACGACTGACCCGCTGCCTGTGCCGGAAAGCAAGGAAGGGCTCGCGGGCCGCGCCGAGGTCGAAAACCTCGTCGGCATCTTCGCCGCGGTGACGGAACGCCGCGTCGAGGATGTGCTTAGCCAATATGGCGGCCAAGGCTTTGGCGTGTTCAAGCCGGCGCTGGCCGAGGCGCTCTCGGCCAAGCTTTCCCCGATCGCCGCCGAAATGCGCCGCCTCACCGCCGACACCGCAGCCCTCGACGCCATCCTCAAAGACGGCGCCGAAAAAGCCCGCGCCGTGGCCGCCCCGATCATGGCCGAGGTCCGCGACGTCGTGGGCCTCTGGCGCGCTTGATGGCGGTGCGCAAATGAGCGAGGCTCCGCGCCCATGAGCGATGATCGCTTCGCCGTCCTCGTGATCGCCGATGAGAGCGAGGAATTTCCCGACGCGCTTTTGTACGCGGGCCAGCTCTGCAAAAGCACGGGCTGGCGGCTTGTCATGCTGCGCGTGATCGAGCCTGAAGCGCCCGCGCCCTGGGCCTCGATCACCGATGAAATCCGCCGCCAAGCGCATGTGGCCGCTGAATCGCTCACCCAGCGCTTCGCCGCCGAGGTCTGGGCCGAAAGCGGCGTCACCGCCGAGCCGATCCTGCGCGAAGGGGAGGTCAAGCCCGTTCTGCGCAAGCTTTTGGACGAAGAAACTTCGATCAAGCTTGTGGTGCTCGCCGCCGCCGCGGGGCCGGGCGGGCCGGGCCCGCTGGTGGCGCAGCTGGGCAAGGCCGCGGGCCTCGGCGCCCGCGCTGTGCCGGTGCTGGTGGTGCCGGGCGCGCTCTCCCGCGCGGAGATCCGCAAGCTGGCGCTGCCGGTCGCTGCGCCGCCGCAGCCATTGACCGAAGCGGGCGGGGAGCCCACCTGAACCCCATGTTTATCCAAACCGAAGCCACGCCCAACCCGCGCACGCTGAAATTCCTCCCCGGCCGGGACGTGCTGGGCAAAGGCAGCCGTGAATATGCGGATGCGCAAGCCGCCGACGGCTCGCCGCTGGCGGCGGCGCTGTTTGGCGTGGATGGGGTGGAGCGCGTCTATCTTGGCGGCGATTTCATCACCATCACCCGGCATGAGGGCGTGGAATGGCCGCACCTGAAGCCGCACGTGCTGGCCGCCATCATGGACCATTTCACCACCGGCCTGCCGGCCGTGGGCGAGGCGGGCGCCGATGCCGAGGATGTCACCGATGAAGCCGACATCGCCTATGAGGGCGAGGCCGCCGATATTGTGAAAGAGCTGAAAGAGCTGATCGAAGCCCGCGTGCGCCCGGCCGTCGCCCGCGATGGCGGGGACATCACCTTCCACTCTTGGGATCACGATAACGGCGTGGTGCGCCTCAATATGCGCGGCTCCTGCGCCGGCTGCCCGTCCTCCACGCTGACGCTCAAGCAAGGCATCGAAAATATGCTCCGCCATTATGTGCCCGAGGTGCAGGCGGTGGAGCAGGTGGTTTAGCGCCCTGATCGTTCTTTGCATCGATACCAGCCTCGATGCTTGCGCCGTCGCCATCGTGCGCGAGGGCGCGCTGCTGGCGCATCTCAGTGAAGAAATGCAGCGCGGCCAGGCCGAGCGCTTGGCCCCGATGGTGAAGCAAGCCATCGCCGAAGCCGGCATTGGCTTTGAAGCGCTTGACCGCATCGCCGTCACCACGGGGCCGGGCTCATTCACCGGCGTGCGCGTGGGGCTTTCGTTCGCGCGCGCGCTGGCGCTTTCGTTGGGCAAGCCGTGTATCGGCGTGTCCACGCTGGAAGCTTTGGCGCTGGCCGAAGGGCGGGCCGGCTTGCGCGCGGCGGTGATCGAAACCCCGGGCGCGGCGTATTTCGCATCCTACCAGGATGGCGCGCCGCTGATGCCGCCGCAGGGCGTTGATCATGGCGCTTACGAAAATCTCGCGCCTGCGGGCGCGCAGCTTATCGGCCCCGGCGCGCGCGTGGATGCGGCCGCGCTCGCCCGCTACGCGGCGGCGCTCGATCCGGCCGCCTATCGGCCGAACCCCACCTATCTGCGCGCGCCGCATGTCACCTTGCCGGCATGATCGCGTCCGCCGATCTCACCGCTGCGCCCTTATTGGCCGATCTGCACGCGCGCGCTTTTCCGCGCCCTTGGAGCGCAACCGAGATCGCGACGCTTTTGCAAAACCCTACGACCTTTGCGCTTTTGGCGCAGGAGGCGGAGGCCGCGCAGGGGTTTGTCATGGCCTGGGCGATTGGCGCCGATTCTGAGCTGCTGACAGTCGCGGTTGCGCCCGAGGCGCGCGCGGCCGGCCTTGGGGCCGCGCTTGTCAGCGCCGCGCTCGCCGCCGCCGCCGCGCGCGGGGCCGCGCAGATGCACCTTGAAGTGGCCGAAGATAACGCGCCCGCCCGCGCGCTTTACGCCAAGCTGGGCTTTGAAGCGGCCGGCCGGCGCCCTGGCTATTACAAGACAGAGGCTGGCCAAGTGGACGCCATCGTCATGCGCTTGGCGCTAAACGCCCCCGATTAACCGCCCCCGAGGTGGACCGCGCGCCTCTGAGGCGCTATCTCTGCGCGCAGAGGAAGCTATGGACCGTGTAGAAAAACTCTGCGTCGAAAAAGGCATGCGCATGACCGAGCAGCGCCGCGTGATCGCGCGCGTCGTCTCCAACAGCCATGACCACCCCGATGTGGAAGAATTGCACCGCCGCGCTGCGGCGGTCGATTCCGGCATTTCCATCGCCACGGTGTACCGCACCGTGCGTCTGTTCGAGGAAGCCGGCATCTTGAGCGGCACGATTTCCGCGACGGGCGCTCGCGCTATGAAGAGGTGCCCCAGCATCACCACGATCACCTCATCGACATGAAAACCGGCGATGTGATCGAGTTTGTCGATCCCGAGATCGAGCGGCTGCAACATGAGATCGCCAAGCGGCTCGGCTACAAGCTGGTCGATCACCGCCTTGAGCTCTACGGCGTGCCGATGGATGAAAAAGCCAAGGCCGCCGCCGCCAAGAAGGCCGGCTAAGAAGAACCCGAATGTCAGAGAAAAAGCGGCCTGAACCGAAGCGTCTCTTTATCGAGACCTATGGCTGCCAGATGAACGTCTATGATAGCGAGCGCATGCGCGATGTGCTCAGCCCCCTGGGCTATGCGCCGGTCGATAAGCCCGATGACGCCGATCTTGTCGTGCTCAACACCTGCCACATCCGCGAGAAGGCGACTGAAAAAGTCTATTCCGAAATCGGCCGCTTGCGCGCGCACAAGGAGCGCCGCGCGGGGGAGGGCAAAACCACCACCATCGCCATAGCCGGGTGCGTCGCCCAGGCCGAGGGCGAGGAGATCATCGCCCGCGCGCCGGAGGTTGATCTCGTCGTCGGCCCCCAAGCTTATCACAAACTGCCCGAGCTGATCGCCCGCGCCGCGCGCAAAACCGGAGAGCGCCTGGCCGCAGATTTCACCGCGCAGGAAAAATTCGACGCGCTGCCCGCGCGCGCCCCCGATGGCGTGTCGGCGTTTTTATCGATCCAGGAAGGCTGCGATAAATTCTGCACCTTCTGCGTCGTGCCCTATACGCGCGGGGCCGAATATTCGCGCCCGGTGGCGGATATTCTGGCTGAAGCCCGCGCGCTGGCGGATGCCGGCGTGCGCGAAATCACGCTGCTTGGGCAGAACGTCAACGCCTATCATGGCGAGGGCTCAAGCGGCTTTGCCGATCTGCTTTCCGCCATCGCTGAGATCAATGGCATCGCCCGCATCCGCTATACCACGTCTCATCCTGTCGAGATGACGGAAGAGCTGATCGCGCTGCATGGCGCCGAGCCTAAGCTCATGCCGTATCTGCACCTTCCGGTGCAATCGGGCTCCGATCGCGTGCTCAAGGCGATGAACCGCAAGCATGACGGCGCGTTTTATCGCGGCATCATCGCCCGCCTGCGCGCCGCGCGGCCCGACATCGCGCTCTCCACCGATTTCATCGTCGGCTTCCCCGGTGAGCGGGATCAGGATTTCGAGGAGACGATGGCGCTGGTGCGCGATGTGCGCTTTGCCTCGGCCTATTCGTTCAAATATTCCCCGCGCCCCGGCACGCCGGCGGCGGCGATGATGGGCCAAGTGAAGGAAGAAGCGAAAGCCGAGCGCCTCGCCGCATTGCAAGCGCTGCTTTCTGAGCAGCAGCGCGCCTTCAATGAAAGCCAGATCGGGCGCACGCTCGATATTCTCGTCGCGGGCAGGGGCCGTAGGCCGGGCCAAGCGCATGGCCGCTCGCCCTATCTGCAAGCGGTGCATTTCATGGATGAGCGGGCGCGCGATGGGGAGATCGTGCGTGTGAAAATCATCGGCGCGACACAGAACTCACTGACGGGTGAGCGCGTTGTCGCCGAAACGGAGGCTGCGTGAACGAGGGCGAATTTTCCCGCACCATAGCGCTTTCAGAAGCGGGCGTGGCGCAGGCCGTGTTCGGCCCGCTGCACCGGCATTTGGCCAATATCCAGGAATCGTTCCGCGATCCTTCCGCCCCGCGCGGGCAGCCTGCCTACAATCTCACGCTCGACGCCCAAGGCGATCGCGTGCTGATCCGCGCCAAATCCGAAGCCGATCTCGATCGCGCGCAGCGTATCATCGATGCGCTGGCCGATCTCGCGCGCCGCAAGGGCCGCGTGCGCGAAGGCGATGTGCAAGCCGCGATCTCGTTTTCAGATGGCGATCCCGATAGCGCCGCGCCGCTGACGCTGCCGCAGCTTGGCGGGCTGACGCTGCGCACGCCGCGCCAAGTGCATTATGTCGATGCGCTGCGGGATGAGCGGATCGATCTCATCTTCGGCGTCGGCCCCGCTGGCACCGGCAAAACCTTCCTTGCCGTCGCCGCCGCGGTTGAAGCGCTCAAGCAAGAGCGCGTGGATAAGATCATCGTCACGCGCCCTGCTGTGGAGGCGGGCGAAAAGCTTGGTTATCTGCCCGGCGATCTTTCGGAAAAGGTCGATCCGTATCTGCAACCCATCTGGGATGCGTTCCGCAGCCAGATGAGTGAAAACGATCTCAAGATCCGGCGTGAGCGGCGCCAGATCGAGGTCGCGCCTGTCGCCTTCATGCGCGGGCGCACGCTCTCGAACGCGTTCGTCATCGCCGATGAAGCGCAGAACGCCACCGTGCTGCAAATGAAGATGGTGCTCACGCGCCTGGGCGAAGGCTCGCGCATGGTGGTCACCGGCGATCCCTCGCAGATCGACCTGGTGCGCCCCGATCAATCGGGCCTTGCGCACGCCATCTCGATCCTTGAAGGCATTGAGGGTGTTGAGGTGATCCGCTTCGCCGCGCAGGATGTCGTGCGCCACCGGCTCGTCGCCAAGATCGTCGAAGCCTATCAGCGCGACGAAACCGGCCATGGCTGACGAGCCTCCATTATCGATCGATTTTATCGTCGAGGCTGATGCGTGGGCAGGGCTTGAGGATGCGCTCTCGCGCGCGCTCAATCGCGCCGCGTTGAGTGAGGACGAGGGCGGCTCAATCGCTGTGTTGCTGGCCGATGACGCGGCCATCGCTGGGCTCAATCAGCAATTCCGCAACAAGCCCGGCCCCACCAATGTGCTCTCCTTTCCGCCAGCGGCGGGGAGGCGGGGTTCTTGGGCGATATCGCCCTCGCGGCCGAAACCATTGCGCGGGAAGCGGAAATTCAAGGCAAAAGCTTCGTTCACCATGCGTCTCATCTTGTGGTGCACGGCTTTCTGCATCTTTTGGGTTATGATCATTTGGAGCCGGAAGACGCCGAGCGGATGGAAGCGCGTGAGCGCGCCATTCTCGCTGAGCTTGGGATAGAAGATCCCTACGCTTAGCGGCGCAAAAAGGAGTGCGACAGACCAAGCATGGCCGACATAGGCGACGACAGCCCAGAACAACCCTCGCGAAGACGCGCGGGCCTTATTCAGCGTTTCACCCGCTATTTTGCGAAGGAAAGCGCGGGGCCCGCCGCCGCCGTGGAAGAGGCGCTGCGTGAGCGCGAAGATCGCGGCGAAGCCATCGAGGGCGCGCACAAGGATCTGATCCTGCGCGCCGCCAGTTTTGACCGCCTTCGCGTGGCTGACGTGATGCGCCCGCGCGCAGGCATCGTCGCCATTGAAATCTCCTCCACGCTAGGGGAGGCCGCGCGCGAATTTTCCGAGAGCCAGCACTCGCGCTTGCCCGTCTATGGCGAAACGCTCGACGATCCGCAGGGCTTTGTGCATGTGCGCGATGTGATGTCCTTGCTCGCGCCCGATGAAAACGGCGAGCCGCGCTCGAAATTTTCCGATCGCGCTTTGGCCCGCATCAAGCGCGATATTCTGTTTGTGCCGCAATCGATGACGCTGGCGACTCTCTTCCTCAAAATGCAATCGAGCCGCATCCATCTCGCGCTTGTCGTCGATGAATATGGCGGCACCGATGGGCTGGTCTCGATGGAGGATCTGGTTGAGCAGATCGTCGGCGCCATCGAAGATGAGCACGATGAGGATGATGGCCTGGTGCAAGAGCGCCCCTTCGGCGCGTTTGAAGCCGATGGCCGCGCCTCGATCGAAGAATTGGAACAAAAGCTCGGCGCGGGCCTCGATCTGCCGGAGCACGAAGATGAGTTCGACACCGCGGCCGGCCTTGCCGTTGCGCTCGCCGGGCGCTTGCCGCAACGTGGCGAAATCCTTCATCACCCTGCGGGGTTTGACGTGGAAATCATCGACGCCGATCCGCGCCGCGTGAAACGCATCCGCATAAAGCGCGCAAATTCAGCCGTTTGAGCGCCAGCCCTGCCTCCACACGCCATGCGGGCGCCGCAAAGGGCCATGCCTGCGATGAGGAGCAATTGACGGCGCGCGCAACTCAGGGTCCAACACCGCGCCGCACGGAGTGTCGATGACCGCCTCGCGCATCCACCAATGGTTTGACGCGCGCACGCCCTGGCAGCGGCGCTTTCTCGCAATTGGCGCGGGCGCGCTCGCCACGCTCGGCCACGCGCCGTTTCAATGGACCCCGCTCTACGCGCTCGCGCTCGTTGTGCTGGTTTGGCTGCTCGATAGCGCCCATGCCAAGCCAAAGCCGATCCGCGCGGCGTTCGGCGCCGGGCTCTGGTTTGGCCTCGGCCATTTCAGCACTGGCGTCTATTGGATTTCCTCGGCGTTCCTGGTTGATTCCGATGCATGGGGGCCGCTCTGGGGCGCGCCGGCTGTGCTGGGCTTGGCGCTTGTGCTCGCGCTGTTCTGGGCCTTCGGTTGCGCGCTCGCCATGGCGGTGTGGACGCGCGATCTGCGCCGCATCGCCAGCTTCGCGGCGATCATCTTCATCACTGAGTGGCTTCGCGGGCATCTGTTCGGCGGTTTGCCCTGGCTTTTGCCCGCTTATGTGTGGACGCCGGGCGAGCCTGTTTCGCAAATGGCGGCGCTGATCGGCGCCTACGGGCTTTCGCTCATCACGCTGTTTTTGTTCGCCGCGCCGGCGGCGCTGGCGGACGCGGGCGCCGGCGCGGGCCGGCGGTTTGCGCCGCTGATCGTCGCCGGTTTGTGCATCGGCCTCATGTGGGGCTGGGGCGCGCAGCGCATCGCCAGCGCGCCGATCGATCTGCCCGGCGCGCAACCGATCGTGCGCGTGGCCGATTCCGGGCTCGGCCAAGCGGAGAAATGGCAAAGCCGCACCGATCAGGAATGGCGCGTGCTGCAGCGCTATCTCGACGCCTCCGGCCCGCCGCGCGATAGCCGCGCCGCGGTTGTGATCTGGCCCGAGGGCGCGATCCCTGTGGTCAATTTCTACATGCTGGAGAACCCGGAATTCCTCGACGCCGTGGGGCAGGGCATGGGCGATCGCGTGCTGATCGCGGGGCTCACGCGCCGCGAGCCGCGCGGCGATGAGGTGGCGCATTTCAATTCCGCGGCCGTGATCGATGGCGTGAGCGGCGTTCCGCGCCTCAGCCAGATTTACGACAAGCACCGCCTTGTTCCGTTCGGCGAATTCATCCCGCTCTGGTCACTCGTCAGCACGCTCAACATCGCGCCGTTGCAACGCATCGGCGCGGGGTTTGAGGCGGGGGCGCCGCCCATGCGACTGGTGATCCCCGATGCGCCCCCCGCCGCCGTGCTCATCTGCTACGAAGCGATCTTTCCGGGCCTGACCCCGCGCGGGGCCGATCGCCCCGGCTGGATCGTCTCAGTCACCAATGACGCCTGGTTCGGCAACGGAACCGGCCCCTGGCAGCATTACGCGATGGCGCGTTATCGCGCGATCGAGGAGGGGCTGCCGATGGCGCGTGCGGCTTCGGGCGGAATTTCGGCAATAATTGATCCATTTGGTCGCGTTGTCCGCGAAACACGTGCCGGAGTGCTGTATGCCGAGGCGCAATTGCCGAATGCTTTGGCGGAGACGGTTTATGCACGCTGGGGTCTGTCATTGATCGCATTCCTACTTGTAATCATCGCTTCATTGCGGTTGGTGCTGCCCTCGCGAAGCTTCTAGAAAGAAATCCATGTCGGACGAACGGGCCGCCAACGCAGTCGATAAGAAACTGGGCCAAAGGGTGCGTACTCGCCGGCTCGAGATTGGCATGAGCCAAGAAAAGCTCGCGGAATTACTCGGTGTAACCTTCCAGCAAGTTCAGAAATACGAGAAGGGCGTCAATCGAATAGCTGCAAGCCGCTTGTTCGATATTGCCTCGGCTCTCGACATGCCGGTTTCGCGGTTTTTTGAAAACTTGAGCGCCCGCGCCGCCGCCGGCGTCGCTGAAACCCAGCGCGATTTTGTGGATGACGTGCTCGCGACGCCCGAGGGCGCGCAGATGATGGCGCTGTTTGCGGGTATTAAGAACGTCAAGGTGCGCCGCCGCGTCGTCGAGCTGGTGCGCGCGCTGGCTGAGGAAGAGCAAGGTAAGCGCGGCTAAACGCCCGCTATTGTTGCTTCAAGCGCCGCATCTTCTTATGACGGACCGCTTTATTTTTCAGGGGCGGAGAATCCGAGTGACCAGAAATTCCTACGTCTTCACCAGCGAAAGTGTCTCTGAAGGCCACCCCGATAAGGTCGCGGACCGCATATCCGATACGGTGGTGGACGCCTTCCTGAGCGCCGAGCCCGAAGCGCGTGTGGCGTGCGAAACCCTGGTCACCACCAACCGCATCGTGCTCGCCGGCGAAGTCCGCGCCGGCAAGCCCGGCGGCTCCAAGGCCGAAAACAAGGCGCTCACGAAAGAGATTATCGGAAGCCTTGAACCCAAAGTGCGCGCCGCCATCAAGGATATCGGCTACGCGCAAAAGGGCTTCCATTGGGAGAAGGCGCGCTATTCCTGCTTCCTGCACGGCCAATCGGCCCACATCGCCCAAGGCGTGGACGCCGGCGCCAAAAAGGATGAAGGCGCGGGCGATCAGGGCATCATGTTCGGCTATGCCTGCAACGAAACGCCCGAACTGATGCCGGCCACGCTGCAATACAGCCACAACATCCTCAAAGTGCTCGCCAAAGCGCGCCACAGCGGCGAACGCCCCGAGCTTGAGCCGGATGCGAAAAGCCAGGTCACGCTGCGCTATGAAAACGGCAAGCCCGTGCATGTGGAGCAGATCGTCGTTTCCCACCAGCACACCAAGAAGCTTGGCGCCGAAACCTATTCCACCAAGCGCATCCGCGCGCTGCTTGAGCCGTATGTGAAGGGCGTTTTCCCCGAAGGGCTCATCACCAAGAAAACCGAGTGGCACATCAATCCCACCGGCAAGTTTGAAATCGGCGGCCCCGATGGCGACGCCGGCCTCACCGGGCGCAAGATCATCGTCGATACCTATGGCGGCGCGAGCCCCCACGGCGGCGGCGCCTTCTCGGGCAAGGATCCGACCAAGGTGGATCGCTCGGCCGCTTATATGTGCCGCTATCTCGCGAAAAACGTGGTCGCCGCCGGCCTTGCCGATCGCTGCACCATCCAGATCAGCTACGCCATCGGCGTGGCGCGCCCGACGAGCTTTTACGTCGATCTCCATGGCGCGGACACGATCGATCCGGCCAAGCTGGAAAAGGCGCTGCCGGAGATGGTCGATGGCTGCACCCCGCGCGCCATCCGCGAGCATCTTGGCCTCAACAAGCCGATCTACGCCCGCACCGCCGCTTACGGCCATTTCGGCCGCACGCCCGATAATGAGGGCGGCTTCTCCTGGGAGCGCGACGATCTCGTCGCTGAGCTGAAGCGGCTCGGCTAATCCTTCCTCGCCCCACCGGCCGCTGCGCGGCCGGTACTTGAATCTGCCGAAATCGCCTTGCGATTTCGGTGGGGGCGAGGTGGCTCGCGGCGAAGCCGCGAAACGGAGTGGGTGGCTGCGCCAGCCTTCAAACATCGCGCGTTCACCCACTCCGCGCTTTGCGCGCTGACAGCTCGCCCATCAAGGGCGAGCAGGATTGCTTCGCCCCCGCGCGCGCCTAAATTCACTCCATGTCCAGCTCCATCGGCCTCTCGCCCGAACTCGTTCGTTATCTGGCGGATGTAAATCCGCCGGAGCATCCGGTGCTCGCGCGCTGCCGCGCCGAAACGCAAAGCCTGCCGCAAGCGCAGATGCAGATCAGCCCCGAGCAGGGGGCGTTCATGCAATCGATCGCGCGCATGATCGGCGCGCGCCGCGCGTTCGAGGTGGGCGTGTTCACCGGCTATTCGGCGCTCGCGGTGGCGCTGGCGATGAAGGAAACCCAAGGCCCCGGCGCGCGCCTGCTGGCCTGCGATGTCAGCGAGGAATGGACGGCCAAAGCCCAAATCTATTGGCGTGAAGCGGGCGTGGACGGGATGATTGATCTGACCATCCAGCCGGCGATCGAAACGCTCGATCAGCGCCTCGCCGCGCGCGAGGCCGGCGCCTATGATTTCGGCTTCATCGATGCCGATAAGACCGGCTATGACGCGTATTACGAGCGCGGGCTCAAGCTGTTGCGCAAAGGCGGCGTCATGCTGTTCGACAACATGCTCTGGTCCGGCCGCGTGGCCGATCCTGGCGATAAAAGCGCCGATACAGTCGCGCTCCGCGCGCTGGCCGCCAAAGCCAAGGCGGATGATCGCGTCCACGCCGCTGTGACAGCGATCGGCGATGGCGTGCTCATGGTGGTCAAGCGCTAGCATTGCCTTGCCGTCGGGCGGTGCGTACCCTTTGCCCGCAGGGCAGGGGAGCAATCCATGAAATATCTCGTAGTTCTGGCGGCTGGCGCGTTTTTGCTTTCGGCTTGCGGCGCGGGCGGCGGCGCGGCGGTTGCGGATGGCTTTCCGCCCGAGGTCGAGGCGCGCATCGAGGAGGAACGGCAGATCTGCGCCGATGGCATGGGCGCGCTGGAGCCGGTGGCGCCGAGGCCCTGCGAAGGGCTGAGTTCAACGCCGACGGCGCCCCCGATTATGTGCTGAGCCACGATGCGTTCCGCTGCACCGAGGGCGGGTGGAGGTATTGCGGCAGCGCCGGGTGTTCCTTCACCGTGTTTGTCTCCAAGCCTGGCGGCGGGCTTGAGGTGGTCAATATGAGCAACGCCCAGGAGGTCGCCATCACCCGCGACGGCGATCGTGACGTGCTCGATCTTGGCCTGCACGGCAGCGTTGTCGGCGCTGAAACCGAGTATGCCCGCCTGCGCTGGGACGGCGCGAGCTTCCAGCGGCAATAGGCTGCGTTCGGCCGCATTGCGCTGGGAGAGGGGCGGCGCTAGACCACGCGCCGTCCTTTTCCCTCCCCAGGAGTACCCGCCCATGGCTCGCGCAAAGATCGCCCTTATTGGTTCCGGCATGATCGGGGGCACGCTCGCCCACATCGCCGCGCGCGAGGAATTGGGCGATGTGATCCTGTTCGACATCGCCGAGGGCACCCCCCAGGGCAAAGCGCTCGACATCGCCGAGGCCTCGCCCGTGTTCGGCAAGGATAGCGCGCTCAAGGGCGCGAACTCTTACGAAGCCATCGCCGGCGCCGATGTCTGCATCGTCACCGCCGGCGTGCCGCGCAAGCCGGGCATGAGCCGCGATGATCTCCTGGGCATCAACCTCAAAGTCATGAAAGCGGTGGGCGAGGGCATCAAGGCGCACGCGCCGAACGCGTTCGTGATCTGCATCACCAACCCGCTCGACGCCATGGTGTGGGCGCTGCGCCAATTCTCCGGCCTGCCGCACAACAAAGTGGTGGGCATGGCCGGCGTGCTCGATAGCGCGCGCTTCCGTTATTTTCTGGCCGAAGAATTCAATGTGTCGGTTGAGGACGTGACCGCCTTCGTGCTCGGCGGCCACGGCGATACGATGGTGCCGCTCACGCGCTATTCCACCGTCGCCGGCATCCCGCTGCCCGATCTCGTCAAGATGGGCTGGACCAGCCAGGAAAAGCTCGACGCAATCGTGCAGCGCACGCGCGATGGCGGCGCCGAAATCGTTGGCCTGCTCAAAACCGGCTCGGCCTATTACGCCCCGGCCGAAAGCGCGATCGTGATGGCCAAGAGCTTCTTGAACGATAAGCGCCGTCTGCTGCCCGTCGCCGCCAACCTCACCGGCCAATATGGCCTGAACGACATTTATGTCGGCGTCCCGTGCATCATCGGCAAAAACGGCGTGGAGCAAGTCGTTGAAATCGCGCTCAGCGCCGAAGAACGCGCCGCCTTCGATCACAGCGTGAACGCGGTGAAAGGCCTTGTGGATGCGTGCAAAGGGATTGATCCCTCGGTCGGCTAAGCCCGCCGCGCATCGCGCCAAAGTTCAACGCCGTCGCACGCCCCTGGCGCGCGGCGGCGTTTTCTTTAGGCTGAGGCAAACAGGAAACGCTCATGAACGGTCCAACCCTCACCACAGCGCGCCTCATCCTCCGCCCGCCCACGCACGCGGATTTTGACGATTACGCGCAAATGGGCGCCGAAGAAGAAACCATGCGCTTCATCGGCGGTCTCGCGCCGCGCGATGCGTCCTGGCGCGCCATGGCGTCGCTCGCGGGCTCATGGGCGCTGCTGGGTTACGGCATGTTTTCCGTGCTGCGCCGCGACACCGGCGAATGGATCGGCCGGCTTGGCCCCTGGCGGCCGGGCGGCAAGGAGGGCGGCTGGCCGGGCGATGAGGTGGGCTGGGGCCTCAAAGCCTCGGCGATGGGGCAGGGCTTTGCCCAAGAAGGCGCGAGCGCGGCGATCGATTGGGCGTTCGATACGCTTGGTTGGGAGCACGTGATCCATTGCATCGATAAGAAGAACGCGCCCTCGATCGCATTGGCCGAGCGCTTGGGCTCAACGCTTGAGCGCGAGGATCTCACGCTGCCCGCGCCGTTCGACGCGCACAAGGTCGATATCTACGGCCAATCGAAAGCCGCCTGGCGCGCGCGGGCGCGTTAAGCGGGGATTGGCGCTTGCATCCGCCGCGCGCATCCCGAATCTGTCCGTTGATGTTTTTGGGGGCGTTGATGCGGTATTTGGTTTTGGCTTTGGCGGCGTGGGCCTTCACCGCCGCCGCGCACGCGCAGCAACCGCCATCGCCCACGCCCACGCCGCAAACCGCGCCGATCCCTGAAAGCCTGCAGCGCAATATCGATCGTCTGCAGGCCGCCGCGCTGGAAAGCGATCTGGCCTGGGAGATCGTCGAAGGCCTCGTCACCGATATTGGCCCGCGCATGGCGGGTTCGGAAGCGGAGGCCGCCGCCCGCGATTGGGCCGTGGCGCGCTTGCGCGCGCTCGGTTTTCAGAACGTGCGCATCGAGCCTTTCACCATTCCGTTCTGGCAGGCCGTGCGCGAGGAAGCGCACATCATCAGCCCCGGCGCGCGCCCGCTGGTCGCCGCCGCGCTTGGCGGCTCGCCTTCGGCTGACGTCACTGCCGAGATCGCGCGCTTCACCTCAATGGCCGCGCTGGAAGCGGCGCCCGAAAGCGCGGTGCGCGGGCGCATCGTGTTCATCGATGAGCGCATGGCGCGCAATCAGGATGGCTCGGGCTATGGCCCCGCCGTGCGCAAGCGCGGGCAATGCGCGCCGGTGGCGCAAGCCAAGGGCGCGGTGGGTTGCGTGATCCGTTCTGTCGGCACCGATCCGCATCGCTTCGCGCACCAGGGCGGCGCCTCGCGCCAAGCGGCGGGCGTGTCTTTGCCGGCGATGGCGATCTCGCCAGCGGACGCCGACGTGTTGCAGCGCCTCTCCGCGCGCGGCCCGGTGCGCATGCGTTTGCTGATCGAGGCCGATGCGCGCGACAACGCGCCCTCCGGCAATGTGATCGCTGAAATTCGCGGGCGGGAGCGCCCCGATGAAATCGTGCTGCTCGCCGCGCATTTGGATTCTTGGGATCACGGCCAGGGCGCTGTCGATGACGGGGCAGGGGTGGCGATCATCAGCGCCGCCGCGCGCCTCATCCGCGATCTGCCGCAGCGCCCGCGCCGCACCATCCGCATCCTGCTCGCCGGCGCCGAAGAAAACGGCCTGCACGGCGATCGCTTATGCGGCCGCGCATCACCATGAGAACCACATCGTCGCCTCCGAAAGCGATTTCGGCGCGGGCCGCATCTGGCGTTTCCGCAGCAATTTCAGCGAAGCGGCGCTGCCTTATGCGCTTGCGTACCAGCGCGCGCTTGCGCCGCTCTTGATTGCGCCGGGCGATAACAATGCCGGCCCTGGCCCTGATCTCATCCCGCTGCGCGCGCGCGCCAATGTGCCGCTGGTTGAGCTTTCCCAGGATGGCTCCGATTATTTTGACCTCCACCACACGCCCGACGATACGCTCGATAAAATCGATCCCGCCGCGCTCCGTCAGAACGTCGCCGCCTGGGCGACATTCGCCTATCTCGCAGCGGAGACCGATTGGGTCTATCGTACCGCAGATTGATCCAGGAGGCGGCGATGAAGGCGCTGTTGCGCGCGATAGCCTGCGCTGTTGCGCTGGCCGGCTCAGCCTACGCACAAACCATTGAGGACGCCGCATGGCTCGCCGGCCGATGGGTGGGCGAGGGGTTTGGCGGCGAGATGGAAGAGGCCTGGGCGCCGCCCGTCGGCGGGCAAATGGTCGGCCACTTCCGCTACTGGCGCGATGGCGCGCCGCAATTTTACGAAATCCTGCTCATGGATGTGGTGGAGGGCGGGGTGCGCATGCGCGTCAAACACTTCAACCCCGATTTCACCGCCTGGGAAGAGCCCGGCGAGTGGGTGGAGTTTGCGCCTGTGTCGGCGGGCGCGGATGCGCTTGTGTTCGACGGCCTCGAAATCCGTCGCGAAGGGGAAGACCGCATGACCATGCGTCTGCGCATGCGCCGCGGCGGAGAGGTGACGCATGAAATCCTCAGCTTCAGCCGCGCCCCGCTTTAAGTCATGGGCGCGCTTCACACAGCGCCGCGCCTGGAAACCGAACGCCTCATCCTGCGCGCCTGGCGCGCTGAGGATGTCGAGCCGTTCATCGCCATGATGGCCGAGCCCGAGGTCGCTGCGTTTTTGACGACAACGCAACAGCCGCTCGATCGTCAAGCCGCATGGAGCGCGCTGGCGCTGATTCTTGGCCATTGGGCGTTGCGCGGGCACGGGCTGTTCGCGGTCGAAGAAAAGCAGACAGGCGCTTTTATTGGCCGCTTCGGCGCCTGGGCGCCGGAGGGCAGGGCAGAACCCGAGCTGGGCTGGGGCCTTGCCCGCGCCGCGTGGGGCAAGGGCTATGCTGTTGAGGCCGCGCGCGCCGCCGGCGATTGGATATTCGCCGCGCTGGCCCCGCCGCGCCTTTCCAGCTTCATCCACGCCGCCAACGCCCGCTCGCAAGCGTTGGCGGCGCGGCTTGGATTTCGCGCGGAAGCTGAAACCTATCATGCCGGCGCGCCGCACCAGATCTGGCGTGTCGCCAAGGCTGATTGGCCGCGTTAAAGCAACGGACTTTAAAACCTATCGCATTTGTTACCGGCTTAGCTGTTTTGGGCGTTTGCGCCGCGCGCGAACCCGCCTAAGTAGCAGCCATCCCATGCCGAGCTTGCTGCGCAACGTCGCCGCGCTGATCGCCGCTATTGCGATCCTCCAGCTTTCTGGCGGGCTTTTGGCCGTGCGCATTCCGCTGGCCTTCGCCGACCAATCTCGCACCGCCTTGGGGCTTGTCGCCGCCGCCTATTCCGCCGGCTTCATGATGGGGGCGATGATCGCCACAATGCTGTTTGCGCGCGTGGGCCATATCCGCGTTTACGCCGCTTGCGCCGCCGTTTTCGCCGTCGCCACCTTGGCGTTGCATTTCGCGGACGGCGTGTGGGCGTGGGGGCTGGCGCGCATGGCGGCGGGCGTTGCGGTGGCGCTGATGTTCGCCGCGATCGAAAAGCTGGCTTTCTTTCTCGATCACCAAAGCCGCGCGCGGGGAGGTGATGAGCGTCTATATGGTGCTGACCAAGGGCGCGCTGGCGCTTGGCCCTTATCTTTCCTTCGGCTACGCGCCCGATGCGCCTGAGCCGTGGATGATCGCCGCCATGCTGGCCGCACTCTCCATGCTGCCGATCTGCTTCACCGCCACGGTGCAGCCCGAGCCGCCCAAGGCCCAGCCGCTGGCGCTGGTGGATTTGTTCGCCACAGCGCCCGCCGCCGTCATCGGCTCGTTCGGGGCGGGGCTCGTCAATGGCGGGGTGCTGGCCATGGCCCCGCTTTACGCGGCCCAGCATTACGGGCCGGGCGCGGCGACGGAGTTTTATTCCGCCGCGTTCCTCGGCTCGCTGCTGCTGCAATGGCCGGCCGGGCGGCTGTCGGATCGGATAGATCGCCGCTTGGTGATCGCGGGCCTTGCCGCGCTGGCCGCGCTCGCGGCTTTCGCGCTGGCGCTCTGGAGCGGCCAGCTGCGCGAATGGTCAGCGGTGGCGATCTTCTGCGTTTGGGGCGCGGGCGCGCTCAGTTTTTACGGTATCGCCGTCTCGCACATGGCCGATCGGGCCGAGCCGGGAAAGCTCGCCCAATCGGCGGCGGGATTGCTGTTCGTTTGGGCGGCTGGCTCGATCGCCGGCCCGATGATGCTGGGGCCGTTGGCGGATGGGTTTGGCATCGCCGGCATGTTCTGGTTTGCCGGTTTCGCCGCGCTGGCGGTAACGGCGGCCATGTTCTGGCGCCGGCAAAACCGCGAGCCGGCGCTGGAGAAAGAGCAATTCGCCCCTCAGATCGGCACCTCCATCGCGGCAGGGGAGATCGCCTATGGCGATGGGGAAGGCGGCCGGGCTCAGCCGGGCGCCGCCCCAGCTGGCCAAGCCAAGCCCTAGCGGCGGGGCGTCGCAGGCGAAATGCTTTCGCTGCATCGCCGCATCCTGTAAGCCGGCTGGCGATATTTCCGTAGTTTCCAGGGGCCTGGGCCAGCATGAACATCCACGAATACCAAGCCAAAGCCGTGCTCAAAAGCTTCGGGGCCCCGGTGCCGCGCGGCTTTGCGGCCTTCACGGCGGATGAGGCGGTGGACGCGGCCGCCAAGCTTGGCGGCTCTGTGTGGGCGGTGAAAAGCCAGATCCACGCCGGCGGGCGCGGCAAGGGCAAGTTCAAGGAAGCCGAAGCCGGCGAAAAGGGCGGCGTGCGCATCGCTTTCAAGCCCGAAGATGTCGGCCTCTACGCGCAGCAAATGCTCGGCCACACGCTCGTCACGCTGCAAACCGGCGATGCCGGCCGCGTCGTCAAGCGCATCTACATCGAAGAAGGCGTGAAGATCGCCAAGGAATTTTACCTCTCGGTGCTGGTCGATCGTGAAACCAGCCAGGTCGCGTTCGTCGCCAGCGAAGCGGGCGGCATGAACATCGAAGAAGTGGCGCACGATACGCCCGAGAAAATCACGACAGTCTCGATCAATCCCGACACCGGCCCCACCGCCGCCGATAGCGCCAAGGTCGCCGCCGCGTTTGGCGTGTCGGGCGATCAAGCCGCGCAAACCGCCGCCATCATCTCTTCGCTGTACGACGCCTTCGTCAAAAGCGACATGAGCATGCTGGAAATCAATCCGCTCATCGTCACCGAGGATGGCAAGCTGATCTGCGGCGATGCGAAGGTGACGTTCGATTCCAACGCCGGTTTCCGCCATCCCGAATGGGCCGAGCTGCGCGATCTCGGCGAAGAGGACGCCAAGGAAATCGAAGCCTCGAAATACGATCTCGCCTATATCCCGCTCGATGGCGACATCGGCTGCATGGTCAATGGCGCGGGCCTGGCCATGGCCACAATGGACATCATCAAGCTGTTCGGCGCCGAGCCGGCGAACTTCCTCGATGTCGGCGGCGGCGCGTCGAAGGAAAAGGTCACGGCCGCGTTCAAGATCATCACCGCCGATCCGGCCGTGAAGGGCATCCTCGTCAACATTTTCGGCGGCATCATGAAATGCGACGTCATCGCCGAAGGCGTGATCGCCGCGGTGAAAGAGGTCGGCCTGCAAGTGCCGCTGGTGGTGCGCCTGGAAGGCACCAATGTCGAACTCGGCAAGAAGATCATCAACGAAAGCGGCCTGAACGTGATCAGCGCGGACGATCTGGAGGACGCGGCGCGGAAGATCGTGAAAGCTGTGAAGGGCTAAGTCCTTATCTGTACGCGCCTGATCTCAGGCATATTTTTTAGAACTGCACGCGCGCCGAGCCGCGCTTTTGGGGGCCCAATGTCCATTCTCGTCAACGCCGCGACCCGCGTGATCTGCCAAGGTTTCACCGGCAAAAACGGCACCTTCCACTCTGAGCAGGCCATCGCTTACGGCACGAAGATGACGGGCGGGGTCTCACCCGGCAAAGGCGGGCAGACGCATTTGGGCTTGCCGGTGTTCAACACCGTGGCCGAAGCCAAGGAAAAAGCTGGCGCAGACGCCACCGTGATTTACGTGCCGCCGCCGGGCGCGGCGGCCGCCATTGAAGAGGCGATCGACGCGGAAATCCCCTACATCGTCTGCATCACCGAGGGCATTCCGGTGCTCGACATGGTGCGCGTCAAAGCCAAGCTGCAAAAATCGAAATCCGCGCTGTTGGGCCCGAACTGCCCCGGCATCTTGACGCCGGGCGAGTGCAAGATCGGCATCATGCCGGGCCAGATTTTCCAGAAGGGCAGTGTGGGCGTCGTCTCGCGTTCGGGCACTCTGACTTATGAAGCCGTGTTCCAAACCACGAACGAGGGCCTTGGCCAAACCACCGCCGTCGGCATCGGCGGCGACCCGGTGAAGGGCACCGAATTCATCGACGTGCTGGAGAAATTCCTGGCTGACGATGAAACCAAATCCATCATCATGATCGGCGAAATCGGCGGCTCGGCCGAGGAAGACGCCGCCCAATTCCTGGCCGATGAAAAGAAAAAGGCCGCTGGAAGCCCACCGTGGGCTTCATCGCTGGCCGCACGGCGCCTCCGGGCCGCCGCATGGGCCATGCCGGCGCCATCATCGCCGGCGGCAAGGGCGACGCCGAAAGCAAGATCGCGGCAATGGAAGCCGCCGGCATCAAAGTCGCCCCGCACCCGGCCGCCCTGGGGCGGACGATGTCAGAAGTGCTGAAGGGCTGAGGTGACGTCGCTTCTCGCCCTCGCGCTGGCCGATGCTGGCCGTGAGGAACGGGGAGCGATACTTGTTCCGGCGTCCAATCTGGCGGCGTTTCTCGACGCCGCGCATAAAGCGAAGATCGATATCCCCTACGTCGAGTGCTTGTACGTGGGGCCGGGATCATCCGTAGAACCGAGCATGGACCTGTCCAGGGGCGCCGACTGATTTTCCAGCTTGGAACGATTTCATCGCGTTTGCGTCCTCTGCGGCTCTGATTGCCTCGGAGCGCGCCGAAACCGGTTCGGACCGGCGAGGGCCAAAGGGCGCACAAGCTGTTTTTGAAGTTGGGTCGTCTCCAACCTGACCAAACTTGAGGCAGTTGCCTTGCCATTGGCCGCGGCGGCGTAATCTTGAGGCCCCGCGCCGCATAGGCCCGCGCTTCCATCGATAAGAAAAGCACCCTTGCGGCAATGCAGCCCTTCAATCCTTAATCGACGCGCATTAGAAGGGGCGCCGCGCGGCGGCTCGTCCTATGTTTTCAAGGCCGTTTTGCGATTTCCGAGAGGTCAGCGCCCATCATGGCGGACGACGCCCGTTCCTTGCCCAACACCGCAATGCTCGAAACGAGCTTCCTCTATGGCGGCAACGCCAAATTCGTCGAGGAGATGCACGAGAAGTTTTTGACCGATCCCCATTCGGTCGATCCCTCGTGGCGGGCTTTCTTCCAGCAATTGCATGATGATCCGGCCGCCGTCCGCGCCGCGTTCGATGGGCCGTCCTGGTATCGGCCTGATCTGGCCGCGCCGAAAACCACCGAGATCACGCGTCTCATGGATGGCGATTGGGGCGGGCTCAGCGATAAGTTTGAGGCCATCGCGCGCAAGCGCTTGCCCACGGGCGCCTCCACCGCCGACGTGCAGCAGGCCGCGCGCGACAGCATCCGCGCGCTGATGATGATCCGCGCCTATCGCACGCGCGGGCATTTGGCCGCCAATCTCGATCCGCTCGGCATCGAAGCGCGCCCTGCGGCGCCGGAGCTCGATCCCGCCAGCCACGGCTTTGGCCCCGAGGATATGGACCGGCCGATCTTCATCGACGGCGTGCTCGGCCTGCAAACCGCCAGCGTCAACGAGATGCTGGCGATCCTTGAGCGCACCTATTGCTCCACAGTCGGCGTGGAGTTCATGCACATCACCGATCCGGCCGAGAAGGCCTGGATTCAGGAGCGCATCGAAGGGCCGGATAAGGAGATCGCCTTCACCCCCGAAGGCAAGCGCGCGATTTTGAAGAAGCTGCTCGAAGGCGAGAGCTTTGAAAAGTTCGTGCACAAGCGCCACCCCGGCACCAAGCGCTTCGGCCTTGATGGCGGCGAAGCCATGATCCCGGCGCTGGAGCAGATCATCAAGCGCGGCGGCGCCCATGGGCGCAGAAGAGATCGTGCTCGGCATGGCGCACCGTGGGCGCCTTAACGTGCTCGCCGCCGTGATGGGCAAGCCCTATCAGGCGATCTTCCACGAATTCCAGGGCGGCTCGGCCCAGCCCGACGACGTGCTCGGCTCCGGCGATGTGAAATATCACCTCGGCGCCTCATCCGATCGCGCCTTCGATGGCAACAATGTCCACCTTTCGCTGACGGCGAACCCGTCTCACCTTGAGATCGTCAACCCGGTGGTGCTCGGCAAATCGCGCGCCAAGCAAGCCAAGCGCGCGACCTGGTTCGAGGATATGGAGCAGCTGCACAAGCTGCGCGCGCGGGTGATGCCGCTGCTGATCCATGGCGATGCCGCGTTCGCGGGGCAGGGCGTCGTGGCCGAATGTTTCGCGCTCTCTGGTTTGCGCGGGTACCGCACCGGCGGCACCATGCATTTCATCATCAACAACCAGATCGGCTTCACCACCGCGCCGCACTATTCGCGCTCGAGCCCGTATCCGAGCGATGTGGCGCTCATGGTGCAGGCGCCGATCTTCCACGTGAACGGCGATGATCCCGAAGCTGTGGTGTTCGCGGCCAAGGTGGCCACCGAATATCGCCAGCTGTTCGGCAAGGATGTCGTCATCGACATGTTCTGCTATCGCCGCTTTGGCCACAACGAAGGCGATGACCCAACGATGACGCAGCCGATCATGTATCGGCGCATCAAGGATCAGCGCTCGACGCTGGACATCTATTCCAAGCGCCTGATCGAAGAGGGCGTGCTCACCGCTGGCGAGTTCGACAGCTGGAGCGAGGAATTCAACCAATTCCTCGATTCCGAATTCGATGCCGGCAAGGCCTTCAAGGTCAACAAGGCCGATTGGCTCGATGGCGTCTGGTCTGGTTTCGGCCTGCCCGAAGATGATGATCGCCGCGGCAAAACCGAGGTCGATCTTGAGCGCCTTACTGCTTTGGGCCGCCGCATCACCGATATCCCGCGCGATTTCGCCATGCACAAAACCGTGCAGCGCGTGATCGAAGCGCGCCGCAAGGCGATCGACGATCGCAAGAACATCGATTGGGCGCTGGCTGAGCATCTGGCCTTCGCCACGCTGCTGGACGAAGGCTTCCATGTGCGCCTCTCGGGCCAGGATAGCTGCCGCGGCACGTTCTCGCAGCGCCACTCGCATTTCGTCGATCAAAACAGCGAAGCGCGCTACACCCCGCTCAACAATCTGCATTCCAGCCAAGCCCATTACGAGGTGATCGATTCTCTTGCTTTCAGAAGAAGCGGTGCTTGGCTTTGAGTACGGCTACAGCCTCGCCGATCCGAAAACGCTGGTGCTGTGGGAAGCCCAGTTCGGCGATTTCGTGAACGGCGCCCAAGTGGTGATCGATCAATTCATCTCCTCGGGTGAGCGCAAATGGCTGCGCATGTCCGGCCTCGTCATGCTGTTGCCGCACGGCTATGAAGGGCAGGGGCCAGAGCACAGCTCGGCCCGCATCGAGCGCTTCCTGCAGCAATGCGCCGAAGACAACATGCAGGTGATCAATTGCACGACGCCGGCGAACTACTTCCACGCGCTGCGCCGCCAGATGCACCGCGATTTCCGCAAACCGCTTATCGTGTTCACGCCCAAATCGCTGCTGCGCCACAAGAAGGCGGTGTCCACGCTCGATGAATTCGGGCCCGGCTCATCCTTCCACCGCGTGCTCTGGGATGACGCTCAGCTCAACAACGGCAACACCAGCGTCAGCCTCAAGGGTGATCACGAAATCCGCCGCGTCGTCATCAGCGCGGGCAAGGTCTATTACGATCTGCTGGAAGAGCGCGAAAAGCGCGGGCTCGATGATGTCTACCTGTTGCGGCTTGAGCAATTTTATCCCTGGCCGATGAAATCGGTGATGACGGAGCTCGCGCGCTTCCCGAACGCCGAAATCGTCTGGTGCCAGGAGGAGCCCAAGAATATGGGCGGATGGACATTCGTTGACCCATGGCTCGAACTCACGCTTGAGAAGCTCGATGTCGCCGCCAAGCGCGCGCGCTATGCGGGCCGGCCGGCCACCGCCTCAACCGCGGCGGGCCTCATGTCCAAGCATTTGAAGGAACTGGAAGCGCTGCTCGAAGAGGCGCTAGGATAAGGTCGTCATTCCGGGGCTCCGCGTAGCGGAGAGCCCGGAACCCAGGGGCAAACGCGGTGTCCTGTCGTCCCCTGGGTTCCGGATCGCGCTCCGCGCGTCCGGAATGACGAGAACAAATTTTTTGCACGCGCGGCGCGCTGCAACGGAGATGAAAACGTGACCGATATCGTAGTGCCGACCCTGGGCGAGAGCGTCACCGAAGCGACGGTCGCCAAATGGCTGAAAAAAGCCGGCGAGGCCGTGAAGAAGGACGAAACCCTCGTCGAGCTGGAAACCGATAAGGTCTCCGTCGAGGTTTCCGCGCCCGAAGATGGCGTGCTCGCCGATATCGTCGCCGCCGAAGGCGCCACGGTGGAAATCGGCTCGCTGCTTGGCCGCTTGGGCGGCGCCGGCAGCCAGCCCGCCGCACCGCAAGCCGAAGCGCCCAAAGCGCCGCCGCCGGCCGCCAAGCCCGCGCCCACCGCCGCCGCGCAAACCAATCCGCCCTCGGTGCAGCGCATCGCCGCCGAAAACAACGTGAACCTCGCCGGCGCGCAAGGCTCAGGCCGCGATGGCCGCGTCACCAAGGCCGACGCGCTCGCGCTGATCGAGAAGGGAAGCGCGCCCGTCGCCCCGCCGGCCAATGTGCAAGCAACGCCGCTGCAAGCGCGCGAAATCGGCGACCGCGAAGAGCGCGTGCCGATGACGCGCCTGCGCCGCACCATCGCCCGCCGCCTCAAGGAAGCGCAAAACGCCGCCGCGATGCTGACGACCTTCAACGAGGCGGACATGTCCGCCGTGATGGCCGCGCGCAACAAGTACAAGGATCAGTTCGAGCGCAAGCATGGCGTCAAGCTCGGCTTCATGAGCTTCTTCGTGAAAGCCTGCGTGGCCGCGCTGAAAGAGATCCCGAACGTCAACGCCGAGATCGATGGCGATGACATCATCTACAAGAATTTCTACGATATCGGCATCGCCGTCGGCACCGATCGGGGCCTCGTCGTGCCCGTCGTGCGCGGCGCCGATTACAAGAGCATGGCCGAGATTGAAGCCGAGATTGGCGAGCTCGGCCTCAAGGCGCGCGACGGCCATTTGAAGCTGGAAGATCTGCAAGGCGCGACGTTCACCATCAGCAATGGCGGCGTCTACGGCTCGCTCATGTCCACCCCGATCCTCAACGCGCCGCAATCGGGCATTCTTGGCATGCACAAAATCCAAGAGCGCCCGGTCGTGGTCGATAAGCAGATCGTCATCCGCCCGATGATGTATCTGGCGCTCAGCTACGATCACCGCATCGTTGACGGCAAAGAAGCCGTGACCTTCCTCGTCCGCGTCAAAGAGGGCCTGGAAGATCCCGAGCGGATGCTGCTGGATCTGTAAGCGCCCGCGCCGCCGCTAATCCCTCCCCGCGAGGGGAGCGACTGTCTCATGGGTCAAGCTCCATTCCATACGGTTTTGGTTTTGAGCATGGCGTTGAGGATGGTGAGCAGTTTCCGCATTGCGGCGACGATGGCGACTTTCGGGGCTTTGCCGGCGGCGCGCAGGCGCTGGTAATAGGCTTTCAGCACCGGATTGCAGCGCACGCCGACGAGCGCGGCCATGTAAAGCGCGCAGCGGACATCGGCGCGTCCGCCGGCGATCGCGCGCTTGCCGCGCATTTTGCCGCTGTCGCGATTGATGGGGGCCACGCCGGCCAGCGCCGCGATCTGGCGGCGGTCGAGTTCGCCGAGTTCCGGCAAGGCGGCGATCAAGGTGCGCGCGGTTTGATCGCCGACGCCGGGCGTGCTTTTCAATATTTCTTCTTTTTCCCGCCAAATCGGGCTTTCCCGCACGCGGCTTGCGATATCGCGATCGAGCTCGGCGAGCTGTTTTTCCAGCGCGGCGACGATGCGGTCGATGCTTTTTCGTACGCGCGCGGCTTGTACAAGACGCCGCCTGTTGCGCTCGGCGACCAGCATTTCGATCACTTGGCGCCGGCGCGTGATCAGCTCCGCCAGAGCTTTCGCATCCTCGCTCGCAAGCGGGCGCGGCTCGGGGCGCACCGCTTCGGCGAAACGCGCGATCGCGGCCGCGTCGAGGGCGTCGGTCTTGGCGAGCTTGCCTGTGGCGCGCGCGAAATCGCGGATTTGACGCGGATTGAGCGCGACAACGGGGATGCCGGCGCCGGCGAGCGCGGCCACCACCACGCTCTCCAATCCCCCCGACGCTTCGAGCGCCACCAGATAAGGCCCGAGCGGCGCGATCGTGTCGATCAAGTCGCTCAAGCCTGCGGGCGTGCGCGCGACCGCGAACGCCTGGCCTTGCGGCAATACGTGCACGTCGAGGCGGTCTTTCGACACATCGACGCCGACGAATACTTCGCTCATGTCCCGTCCTTGCGCATGCGGGCTCCGCTTTCGGCGGCCCAAGCGACTGTCCGGGCTGATAAACGATGCGGACGGGGCGACGCGCTCCCCTACGGGCTTGGCGTCCCTGAAGGTGCTCGCGCTCCCGTCCGCCGCCGCCGACGCAAGCTTACACCGGCGGACCGATTTTCCAGATACAAGGGTGTCAGCGCGTAGCGATGACGGGTGGGGCGACGGCGTGCGCGCTATAAATTCAACCCAGCCTCAGCCTTCGCATTCCTTTCGGCGATAGCGCCGCTCAAGCCGGCGATCTTCTTCATCCAGCGCATCGCGCTGCGCCGCCTCGCGCGCATTGGCGACGGCGAGATCGCGCGCCAGAAACTCGAAATACGCGCCCATCGGCACAAAGCCGTTTTCATCGGCCATCGGGCGCATTTTGCTGATCCGCATTGGGGCATCTCCTGTGATGTCCCGCCTGCGTAAGAAACTGTTCACGCGCGCGCCGGTTCGCGTTCCGCGCGCGGATCAATGTGGATAACTCACTTGCTCTCTTTGTGCAGCACCGTGAGCGCAAGGCCGAGCAGGGCGAAAATGAGAAACGCAATCGGCAGCCACGCATAGGGTGTGGTCACGTAATAGGTGTCGTGCACGAGCGCATCGGCGGGCGGTTCTGGCGCCAGCAAGAGGGTGAGGCTCAACAGCCCCGCCGCAAAGCCCCATGCGCCGGCCAGCAGACGCAGCCCGCCGGACATCTTACGCCAAGTGCGATACCAGCCTGTCAGTAACAGCGCGCCCGCGAGCATCGCCGCCCATGGAATCTCACCGACGCTGAATCGAAGCGCCGCCCCCGCCGCGAACAGCGCGCCCGCCGCCAGCGCCATCCACGCGCTCACTTGCCCGAACCAGGTCATGCTTTTCCCTCCGCCCGCGCATCCGGCCCGCGTGCTTCCCCGCACGCAAGAGCTTGAGATCAAACCTTGTTCCGCCAGCCATTGGCGCGCGCCCCAAGCCCTGTATAGTAAATCCGCTCGGGGGAGCGAAGGTGGGGGCGCGACATGACATTCATTCTGCGGTGGCCGGCGGTGCTGGTTCTGTTCGCGCTGGTGGCGTTGTGCGTGTTGGCCGCTGTGAGCGCCGGGGCGGCGATCGCCGGCTACCAAGCGCCGATCACCCAGGTGCAGGATGTGCAAGCCGAGGCCGCCGCCGCGGGCGCTGCGGAAATGACATGGCTTGATGTCGGCCTCTGGGGCGCGGCTGCGCTGTTCTTCCTCATCGCCGCCGTGCGCCTCATCCGCCGCACGCAGGGCTTTTGGGTGTGGCTGCTTGGCTTTGCCGCCTATGGCGGGCGCTGGGCCTACCAGCAGGGCCAAGACGTGGTGGCGCAATTCCAAGCCATCGACTGGGGCGTGTTCCGCGAGCCGCAGAAGCTGCTGGCCGAAGCCGGCTCATTCGAGGTGCAGGTCGCGCTGCTGGCCGTCATCCTCATCGTTGGCGTGTTCATCGCCATCATCGATGGGGCGATCGCGCCTATTGGGACAAGCAGGGCGCTTAAAGCAGGGCAGGCTTGCCTTAAGCCGCATTGAATCAGCGCGTCCGCGCGCTTAGGTTCCGCGCAAATTTGTGCGGAGCAGGTATGAGCTACGATCTCGTCATCATCGGCGGCGGCCCTGGCGGCTACAACGCGGCGATCCGCGCAGGCCAGCTTGGCCTCAAAACCGCGATCATCGAAAGCCGCGGCAAGCTCGGCGGCACATGCCTCAATGTCGGCTGCATTCCCTCAAAAGCGCTGCTGCACGCCAGCGAATATTATGAAGCCGCCGCCAAAAGCTTCCCCTCCATGGGCGTCAGAATCGAAGGCCTCTCGCTCGATCACGCCGCCTTCATGAAGCAGAAGGACGATGCGGTCGAAGGGCTCACCAAGGGCGTTGAGTTCCTGATGAAAAAAAACAAGGTCGATTACGTCAAAGGCCTTGGCCGCATCGCCGCCCCCGGCAAGGTCGAGGTCACCGCCGCTGACGGCGCCAAGCAAACGCTCGAAACCAAGAATATCCTGATCGCCACCGGCTCAGTGCCCACTGGCCTGCCCAACGTCGAAATCGATGAAGAGCGCATCGTCACCTCCACCGGCGCGCTGGCGCTCTCCGAAGTGCCGCAAAAGCTGATCGTGATCGGCGCGGGCGTGATCGGGCTTGAGCTTGGCTCGGTGTGGGCGCCGCGTCGGCGCGGAGGTCACCGTGGTCGAATTCCTCGATCGCATCACCCCCGGCCTCGATAACGAACTCGCCACCGCCTTCCAGCGCACGCTGAAAAAGCAAGGCATGGCGTTTGAGCTCGGCCAGAAGGTCACCGGCGTTGAAAAAACCGGGCGCGGCCTCAAGGTCCGCGATCGAGCCGGCCAAGGGCGGCGCCGCGCGCGTGCTCGATGCCGATGTCGTGCTCGTCGCCATCGGGCGCAAGCCCTTCACCACCGGCCTTGGGCTTGAAGATGTGGGCGTGCGCATGGATGGGCGCGGCTTCATCGAAACCGATCACTTCAAGACGAATGTGCCCGGCATCTACGCCATCGGCGATTGCACGCACGGCCCGATGCTGGCCCACAAGGCCGAGGAAGAGGGGATCGCCGCAGCGCAAATCCTCGCAGGCCTTTGGGGCCACGTGAATTACGACATCATCCCCAGCGTGATCTACACCGACCCGGAAGTCGCCACCGTCGGCAAAACCGAGGAAGAGCTGAAAGCCGCCGGCGTCGAATACAAGATCGGCAAATTCCCGATGATCGCCAATTCGCGCGCGCGCACGAACCATCAAACCGAAGGCTTCGTCAAAGTGCTTGAAGAGGCCGCCACCAAACGCGTCGTCGGCGCGCATCTGATGGGCTCGGGCGTCGGCGAATTGATCGGCGAGATCTGCGTGGCCATGGAATTCGGCGCCAGCGCCGAAGACATCGCCCGCACCTGCCACGCCCACCCGACGGTCAGCGAAGCCATCCGCGAAGCGGCGAAGGGCGTCGATGGCTGGGTGATGCAGTCTTAGGGATGACAGCGAGAGGGCGCGATCAGTTCACGCCCTATTTGCCGCGCGTCAGCGCCATCACCTGATCGGTGCTCATCCCTTTGCCGGCATGCCCGCGCAACGCGGAGAAGCGGATGCGCACCGGCTTGAGGCTTGTCACTTGGCTTTGGGTGGCGGGCTTGCTCATGGCGATCTCTTTATCGCGCATGGTAGCGCATGGCTTCCGCTTGAAAAGCCCCGCGCACCCCGCCTGTGAGTATTTCCAAACCCTAACTTTCCCGCGCCGCGCGACTCCCGTTCCATCCCTGTGAGCAACACTCACACGAGGAGCCCTCCATGCTGGTGGTGACGACGGAGCGTTTGGCGCTGATCGCGCTCGATCATCGGCTCGCGGCCTTGCAGGCCGGCAGCCGCGCGGCGTTCTTCAACGCCATCGCCGTCACGCATGAGCCGTATTGGCCGCCCGCGCCGTTTGATCTGCCCGCCTTTGAATGGGCCGCCAAGCATCTGGCGCACGATCCGCAAGGGGAGGGCTGGTATGGCTGGGCCATGCTCGCCAATGGCGGGGAACGCGCGCCCCCGCGCATCATCGGCATCGCCGCTCTGATCGGCCGCCCTGATGAAGATGGCGATGTGGAGCTTGCCTTTGGCCTCTTGCCCGAGTTTCGCGGGCGCGGCTATGGCGCCGAAACCGTGCGCGCGCTTACAGATTGGGCCTTCGCCCATGGCGCTGCGCGCGTGATCTCCCACCTTGATGCGGAAGATCACAGCGCCGCGCACACGCTGCAAAAGCTCGGCTTTATCGATACCGGCGCGCCGCCTTATCCGGGCGTCGCTTGCTGGGCGCTGAGCGCGGCGTGATCACTCCGCCGCGCTGATCAGCGCTTGCAGTTTGTTGAGATAGGCGATCCAGCCATTGCGGCCCTTGGCCGTCAAATGCACCAGAGTGTGCGGCTTCTTGCCGAGGAAGGTCTTTTCGATCCGCACATAGCCCGCATCTTCCAGCTTGGAGAGATGCGTGGAGAGATTGCCGTCGGTGGCGTTCACCTTGGCTTTCAGCTCCACGAACGGGGCAGGGGAGACGGTGGAGAGATACGCCATTACCCCAAGCCGCAAGCGCCCATGGATAACATCATCCAGCGCCGTGTGATCAAAGCTCGACATCACACGATCGTCGAGGGTTCGGCGCGGATCATGATGACGCCTGGCGTCAGCAGCACGCACAGCGCCGCCGCAGAAGCCGCAAGATAGGCCCAAGGCTGCGCCATGACGAGCCAGAGCAGCAGGCTCACCGCAAACGCCGCGTAGGCAAAGCTTTTCAGCCAGCCTTTCTCGGTGATGGTCGCGGTGGTCATCAGCGCCAAGCCGTAGATGCCGAACACCACCGCCATGATCACATCCGCCCGGCTGGGGTCGCGCTGCAGTGCGCCGGAAAGCAGGCAGCCCACAACGGTGGCGAAGATCGCAAGCGTGGCCGCGTTCCACACCGCCCGGTCAATCCTGTTGCCGAGCGCCGAGCCGCCCGGCAACACCCGCACGCGCTGGTACACGATGGTGCAGCCGATGCCGGCGCCGAAGCCGAACAGCGCCCAAAGCGCGCCGAGTGACCAAGGCGGCGCGGCGATCACGCCTGTGCTCAGCGCCCAATGCGCCAGATAGGTCACGCACAGCAAGCCGCCGAACAGGACGAGGTAGCGCCCGCTGATCAGCGGCGCTTGGCGGCCCTCCTCGGCCAGCGCGCGCGCATAACGCAGATCGGCCAGCATTTCGTCCCGCGTCATCACGCTTCTCCCATCAACTTTGAAAAACAAAGTACATGGAGATAGAGAGGCTGTCAATCACGGCAAGCACGGCGGCGTGCGCGCGCGGCATGCAGCGTGAAGCGGGGGAGGGATGATGATGCGCGGTGCGCGCGATCAGCAATGTTTGAAAAAGCGGCGGGCCAAACGGCGGCGTTCGTAGCAGGAGCGGGGGGCAGCGGAGACGCGGTGAACGCATCGGATCCTATCTGTGCTCTAAGGTTCGGCCTTTAATCTCGTCGCGTCGTGGAAGCGTTGGTCTCTAACGGAGAAGGGGGACACCCGTCGGCGTCCCCCTTTCCTTGTCACGTTTAGATCGCGGGCGCGGCGGCCTTGCGGGCCTTGCGGACCGTCTTGCGAGCGGTCTTGCGGGCCGGCTTCTTCGCGGCGGCCTTACGGACCGGCTTCTTGGCAGCCTTGCGAACGGTCTTCTTCGCGGTCTTGCGCACGGCCTTCTTCGCGACCTTCTTCGCCGGCTTCTTGGCAGCCTTGCGGACGGTCTTCTTCGCGGCCTTCTTCACCGTCTTGCGGACGGCCTTCTTCGCCACTTTCTTCGCGGGCTTCTTCGCCGCCTTCTTAACTTTCTTAGCCATCTTTATTTCCTCATCTTTACTTGTGTTGGTACTGGGTTGGACGGGAGTTGTTTGACTCTCCGGGGATTTTTTTCGCTGAATTTGGTTTGCAAGTAGTTTCCGCAAGTACTCGTGCGATTTTTTCTTCGCGCTTGTTTTTCACCACGTTCGCGCGTTGTGAAATTTCCCTGCGAGCCTTGAAAAATAAGGCGCGCAAGCAAATGCGCGCATGCAAAAAACATCACGCGCGCGGATGTGCGCGCGCATACGCCTGCAAAATTTTTTTTGCTTCGAGGCCCGCATAGCCCTGAGTCGTCGACAGCGATTCGTGTCCGAGCAGCTCTTGAATCGCGCGCAGATCACCGCCGGCGGCGAGCAAATGTGTTGCGAACGCATGCCGCAAAGCGTGCGGGGTGGCGCTTGAAGGCAAGCCCAAACGCCCGCGCAGGTTCGCCATCAAGGCTTGCGCCATGCGCGGCGAGTACGCCCCGCCGCGCGCCGCGCGGAAGAGCGGGGCCTCGCCATTAAGCGCATAAGGGCAAAGCGCGGCGTAGCGCGCCACAGCCTCGCGCGCCGCAGAAAGCAGCGGAACCAGCCGCTCCTTGCCGCCTTTGCCCTTGATGCGCAGCGTCTCCGGCAGCGGCAGGTCGCGCCCTTGCAGCGCCAGCGCTTCGCTGATGCGAAGGCCCGCCGCATAGATCAAAGTGATCAGCGCCGCATCGCGTGCGCCGGCCCATTCTTCGCGCGCTTCCGCCTCAGCTTCCTCGATCAGCGCCCGCGCGCCGCCCTCGCTGACAGGGCGCGGCAGCCCCCGTTTCAGCTTTGGCCCGCGCACCAGCCCCAGCCGCGGATTGGCGAGCCCATGGCGGCGCTCAAGATAGCGATAGAAGCTGCGGATCGCCGCCAGCGCCCGCGAAACAGAGCGGTCAGCCAGCGCATCTTCGCCCTGGCGGCGGTGCGCCAGATACGCGCGCAGATCGCGCGGCTCCAGCTTGGCGAGATCGGCGCCGCCAGGCTCGCCGCCCAAATGCCCCTGCAAAAAGCCCAGAAACGCCGCCACATCGCGCTGATACGCATCGATCGAATTGGCCGCAAAGCGGCGCTCATCGCTGAGATATGCGATCCATTGGGCGAGGAGGGCGGCGCCGGTCATGCGCGCATCAAGCGCCTGCGCCCGTCAATATCGCGTCAACGCACGCGGGCTTCGCGCGCCATCCAGTAATCGTAATGATAATGCACCGCGCCGTGGTGCAGCGTGTATTTGGGCTTATGCGGCCGGCCCGGATGGGTGAGCAGCGCCGGCTCCAATTGCCAGGGGCTCTCTTTACTGGCGCGCGCCCGCGCGATCTCGGCGGCGAACCGCGCGGCCGTTTCAGGCCCCAGCTCCAGCTTGAGCGCGGCGTTCATATAGAAGCCGTTCTCCAGCCGCGCCGCCACCGCGCGCACGAAGCCGCCATAATCCCAGCGCCCATGCTCATAGGAGGGCTTGCTTGCCCGCAGCGCCACGCGGCTCGGCTCGCCCAGGCAATAGGCGTAAACCGCCGTCGCCCGGTCGCATTCGGGGTGGGAGGTGATCCATTCAAGCTCGGTGACGCCATGATCCCAATGCCAGTTCAGCACGATTTCGTGCCAATCATCGGGGCTCATCTGCTTGATCAGCGCCAGCAGCGAAACGCCGCAAAGGTCGATCGGCGCCGCGCGGCATTCGATCATGGTGCGCAGCTGCGCGCGCCGGCGTGCCTCCTCGGCGGCGTGGATTTCCAAATCCTTGATCAGCGCGTCGCGCGCCCGCATCAGCTGCGCCAGGAAGGCCGGGTCTTTCCAAAACGTGGCCCGCTGGCGCGCATACGCGTCATGTGGCTCAAAGCAGCAAACATAAGCCGCGCGCATTTTATCCAGCGCTTTGCCGCTCAACCCACGCAGCCCGCGCGGGCTGTCGTCGCACACCAGCGCTTGCACCAGGCGGCGGAAATGCTTGTATTGCGGCGGCGCCGCGTCATCGCGCGCATATTGCTCATAGAGCACGGCCAGCATGCGCGCCGAAGCGTGCGCGCTGCCGGGCGCGATGTCGGCGAACAAGTGATCGTGCGCGTGGGCCGGCATGGGCCGGGCGGCGCGGTTTAATAGGGTCATCATCGGGCGATCTCGCAAGCGCCCAGTAAGCCCCTGGCTTGGCTAAGAACTTACAAGTTCCTAAAGTTAAGCCCGCTTCAGTATCTGCGGGCGCCACAGCGGGCTTCCGCCGAATCCCGCCAGCCCCTAAATTCACATTATGAACCCCACCGCCCGCCGCCGCTTGCTCGATGCAAAACGCTTGCGCAAAGCGCCCGCGCCCGCCGGGCCGCTGTTTTCCGTGGCGGAGGAGGGGGCTGAGTTCAGCCACGACACTATAGATAAAGTGTCGGTGCAGTTTCCGCTGCCGCTGCCCGAGCCGTTCGATTACCGCGCGCCGTCCTCGCTTGGCGTCGAGCCGGGCATGCACGTGATCGCCCGATCGGCCCGCGCCTGGTGCGCGGGGTGGTGTGGGCGGTGGCGAAGGACAATCCCGCCGCCGCCAATCTCAAAGCCATCGAAGAGGTGCTGCCCGGCGCCCCCGTGCCGGAAATGTCGCGCCGCTTCATCGATTGGGCCAGCCGTTACCTCGTGCGCCCGCCCGGCGATCTCTTGCGCATGGTCGTGCGCTCACCAGACGCGCTCTTCCCGCCGCCCACTTACATCGTGCTCGCGCCCACCGGCGATGCGCCGCCGAAAATCACCGAAGCCCGCCGTCGCGTGCTGGAAGAAGCTGCCAAAGAGCAAGTCGGCGCTGCCGAGCTTGCGCGCCGCGCGGATGTATCCAGCGCCGTCGTCAAAGGCCTCGTCGATTGCGGCGCGCTTAAGAAAGTGGAAATCAGCGAAGATCCGCCATTCCCAGAGCCGGACCTTGCGCGCAGCGGCAAGGATCTCTCCGATCTGCAAATGGCCGCCGCTGAGGAAATGCGCGCCTTCGTGCGCCAGGGCGGCTTTCATGTCTCGCTGCTCGATGGCGTGACGGGCTCTGGAAAAACCGAGGTCTATCTCGAAGCCGCCGCAGAGGCGCTCGAAGCCTCGCCCGATGCGCAAGTGCTGGTGCTGATCCCCGAAATCGCGCTCACGCAAGCGGCCATGGCCCGCTTTGAAGCACGCTTTGGCGTGCAGCCGGTGGAATGGCACTCGGCCATTCCGCAAAAAGCCCGCCGCCGCGCCTTCCGCGAAATCGCCGAAGGCCGCGCGCGCCTCATCGTCGGCGCGCGCTCGGCGCTTTTCCTGCCGTATCCGAACTTGAAGCTCATCATCATCGATGAGGAGCACGATCCTTCCTACAAGCAGGAGGAGGGCGTGATCTATCAGGCGCGCGATCTCGCCGTCGCCCGCGCCAAGCTGGGCGATTGCGCGGTGATCCTCGCCTCCGCCACGCCGTCGCTCGAAACGCTCACCAACGCGCAAGCGGGCCGCTATGCGCACATCAAGCTGCCGATGCGCCACGGCGCGGCCGAGCTGCCGGATGTGTCGCTGGTGGATATGAAGCTCGATGCGCCCGATAAAGGCCGCTGGATTTCGCCGAAGCTGATCCAGGCCGCCGCCGAGGGCCTGCTGCGCGGGGAGCAATCGCTCTTCTATATGAACCGCCGCGGCTACGCCCCGCTCACGCTCTGCCGCGCCTGCGGCCACCGCATGAAATCGCCCGATAGCGATGCGTGGCTGGTGGAGCACAAATATACCGGCCGCCTTGTCTGCCACCTCACCGGGCATTGGATTCCCAAACCCGAATTTTGCCCCGAATGCCAAACGCCGGATTCGTTTGTTTCCATCGGCCCCGGCGTTGAGCGCATCGAAGAAGAGGTGCGGTTTTTCTTCCCTGATGCGCGCATCGAAATTTTCTCGTCAGACACAACGCCCAATGGCGAAGCCGTGCGCGAGCTTGTGGCCCGTATGGAGCAGAACGAGATCGATATCCTCATCGGCACGCAAATCGTCGCCAAAGGCCACAACTTCCCGAACCTCACCTTCGTCGGCGTGATCGATGCGGATTTGGGTTTGCGCGGCGGCGATCTCCGCGCGGGGGAGCGCACCTTCCAGCTCATCTCCCAAGTCGCCGGCCGCGCCGGCCGCCACGAAAAGAAGGGCAGGGCGTTTATTCAAACCTACGCGCCCGATGAAGCCATCATGCAAGCGCTCGCCGCGCAGGATCGCGATGCGTTTCTCTACGCCGAAGCGCTGGAACGCGAAGCTGCCGGCATGCCGCCCTATGGCCGGCTTGGCGCCGTGATCATCTCCGCGCCCAGCGAAGATTTGGCCAACCAAGCCGCCAACGCGCTCGGCGTCGCCGCGCCCAACGCCGAAGGTTTGGACTTATGGGGCCCCGCGCCCGCGCCGCTCGCGGTGATCCGCGGCATGCACCGCCGCCGCTTCCTCGCCCGCGCCAATCCCGGCGTGAACATCTCCGCGTTCCTGGCCGCCTGGGTCGCCCGCGTGAAGCTGCACAGCGCGGTGCGCGTGCAGGTGGACGTGGATCCGTATAGTTTTTTGTGAATCGGAATCGACGAACCAACAAACGTCAACTACCTTGGGTGGTGGGAGGCGATGAGGATGCGGGGCGGACTTCTGCTTATAGTGGTGCTTGTTCTGTTTGGTGCCGCGGATGCTTCGGCGCAGCAAGCAAGACCGAATATCTACGTCGAGGTCACCGCCAACGATCCGGTCGGTCGGAGGCTCGGATACGAATTACGATCGCAAATCGCTAGTTCTCCGCTACTTGCGTTGACGGACCTAGATTCTGAAGCGTGGATTCGTATCGCGATGGTGACGGTCGCGGCAGACAGCAACCGCGGATACAATATGACAGCGTATTCGTTTGTAATCACGCTAGCCAATTTTGATGGAAGTTTCGACTATTTCTACAGCAATTGGGCGGGAGTCTGTGGTGCTGACCGAGTGAGCCAATGCGCTCGCGACCTAGTGACCAATGTCGTTGGCGTTCGCGACGATATTATCCGAGCTGCTCGAAACTAACTAGTACAGCATTTCCAGCCTTTCACGCTCCGCCGCCCCCGCCATCCGAAACCCAGCAAACTCAAATCCTGGCGCAACAACGCAGCTCACCAGCGCCCAGCCATCATCCGCGATCGTTGCTTGCCATGCATGTTTCGGCACACGCGCTTGCGGATGCTGCCCGGCCAAAACGTCAGCGCCGAGCGCGATCTCGCGCGCATCATCGCCTTCAACGATGCGCAAGCGCAGCGGCGATCCCGCATGCCAGAGCCAAAGCTCATCGGCATCCACCACATGCCACGCGCTTTGCTGGCCGGCCTCCAGCAGAAAATAAATCGCCGTGCCCATCGCGCGTTCGCCGGGGGCCGCATCGGCGCGCCAAGTTTCGCGGTACCAGCCGCCCTCGGGGTGGGGCGCAAGGCTGAGGGCTTGGATCAATTGTTCGGCGTCATGTTGCATGGCGGGCAGGGAAACAATCGGCCGCGCCTTTGGCAAGTGTTCGCGCTTGTGCGCCCCCGCCCGACGCCTACGATGCGCGCATGAATATCCGCGACAGCATCCGCACCATCCCCGATCACCCAAAGCCCGGCATCATGTTCCGCGACATCACCACGCTGTTGGGCGATGCGCGCGCCTTCCGCCGCGCGGTGGATGAGCTGGTGCAGCCTTACGCCGGATTGCGCATCGATAAGGTGGCCGCGATCGAGGCGCGCGGCTTCATCCTTGGCGGCGCGGTGGCGCATCAGCTCTCCACCGGCTTCATGCCGGTGCGCAAGAAGGGCAAGCTGCCGTGGAAAACGCGCGGCCAGGAATACGCGCTTGAGTACGGCGTGGACGTGATGGAGGTGCATGAGGATGCGGCAAAGCCGGGTGAGCAGGTGCTGATCATCGATGATCTCATCGCCACCGGCGGCACCGCGCTCGCGGCCGTTTCACTCGTGCATAGCCTCGGCGCTCAAGTGATCGGCGCGAGCTTCGTGATCGATCTGCCGGAGCTTGGCGGCGCCGATAAGCTCCCGCGCCGTCGGCGTGCCGGTTAAGGCGCTCTGCGCGTTTGAAGGGCATTAGCCGCTAGACGTTATCCTCGCCCACAGGCCCGCCTTCGCCTTCGAGCCGCGCCAGCGCGCGGACGTCTTTTTGCGTGTGCCTGAGGCGCACGCCCGCGCCCATGCTGTCTTCCGGCAGGAACATCGCCCCGCCTTGCTCCAGCAATTGCTTGAGCTGGGCGCGCACCTGCGGGCCGGGATCGACATTGGCGCTCTCAAAATCGCGGATCGCGGTTTTGGTGACGCCGCACGCTTCGGCCAGCCTGCGGCGGGGCCATTGCACCAGCGCGCGCGCCGCGCGGCAAAGCGGGCCAGTTAGCTCCATTTCACGTCCCCTTCGGCTTCAGCTTCCGCTTGAAGGTGGCAAGCAAAAGCCAAAGGCTCAAGAGGCATTGCAACGTAATCGAGCCCACAGAGAGCAGCCACACATGCTCAAGCCGCATCCAATCCTGGCTTGAGAGCCAAAGCGCCGGCCCGCAAAATATCAGCATGCGCACCACGCTGGCGAAAAGGGAGGGGCGGGTGTCGCCCATGGCTTGGAAGAAGCTGGCGCACGTCATCACCAGCCCCGCGGCGACAAAATTCCACGAGGTGATCTTGAGATATTCGCCCGCCACAGCGAGCACTGCGGGGTCGTCCGTGAAAGGCCGGCCCATCGCCTCGGGCGCGATATGGCAAAGGATTGTGAGCACGGCCATGATGCCGGCGCCAAGCAGCGCGGCGGCCTTGAACGTCTCGCGCACGCGGTCATGCTGGCCGGCGCCGAAATTCTGGCCGGCGATCGGCGCGGCGGCGAACGCCACCGCCATCGCCGGCAGAAAGATCGATTGCATGATGCGCCCGCCAATGCCGAAGCCGGCCTGCGCCTCCGCGCCAAAATCGCGGATCACCCAATAGATCACCGCGAACACCACGAACATCATCAGGAATTCAAGCGATGTGGAAAAGCCGATAAAGGCGATGCGCCGCCACGCATCCCAGCGCGGCTTCAGCGCCGCCCAGTGCACGCGCAGCGCCGATTGCACGCGCGGATACATCACCACCAGCGCAACAAATCCAACAGCCGATGCGATCGAGCTTGCCAGCCCCGCGCCAAACGCGCCCAGCGGCGCGCCCGTGCCCCAGCCCACGATCAGCACCGGCGCCAGCGCCACGTTGAGCAGCACCGTGCCGGTTTGCAAAATCATCGTCGGCTGCACCACGCCCGCGGCGCGCAGGCTCGAGAGCAGCGCCATGGTCGGAAACAAAAGCGCGAGCGAGGGCAGATAGCCGTAGAGAAACGCCCGCGCCTCAGCCGCGCTTTCCGCATCCGCCGTCAACGCATCGACCCAAAGCCCGCCAAAGCCAAAGCCGAGCGCAAGCATGCCGGCGCCGGCGATCACCCCCATCAGCAGCGCCTGATCGGAAAACAAATTGGCGTTTGCGTCGTCCTTGCGGCCCATCGCTTGCGCCACCAGCGCCAGCACGCCGATCGAAATCATCTGCGAAGCGGCCAGCGCCACGAAGAACACATTGCCCGCCGCGCTCACCCCCGCCACCGCCGCGCTGCCCAGCCGCGAGACGAAATAGAGATCGACAAGAAAATAAAGCGTCTGGAAAAGCTGGCTGATGCCGATGAACAGCGCCATCGACAGCACATGGCCCAGGATCGGGCCCTTGGTGAGCTCGCGCATCAGCGGCCCCGCAACGGGTTGCGGGGCGCGCGCGCCAGTCCTGCGAGGGGCATGGGTTTATCCAGCGGTGAAGCGCAGCCGCGCACACACTTGATCGGGGCTGAAGGGCAGGGCTTCCTCCCGCCCATCGGGCCGCGTCTCAAATTGAATCGGTTGCTTTAGCCCCACGATCTGCACCGCGCCCGCTTCGCCTTCCAGCACCCCCAGCGCCGCCGGCCCCTCTGGCCCGCAGATAAACGGCGCGGCTTGATCGGGCAGCGCATGATAAAGCGTGGGGCTCTCTTCGCCAAACAATCCCATGATCTGCGCCAGCGGCCCGCCCGGCGCCTGGGCCATGAGGTCATGCTGGGCGTGGTTGGCTTGCTGGAAGCTGAGCGCCCGGCCATCGGCGTGGCGTAAAATCAGCGTCACCACCGGGTCCGTGCCCTCGCGCGCGGGCGTGGTGGATATGTCGCGCGTCAGCTGCGCGCCCACCAGCAGAGAGGTGGAGGCGTCGGCCGCCGCCAGCGTCGCGCTCGTCACCACCGGGCGCGGGCCTGGCGCCGCGCATGCGGCGAGAACGCCCGCGAAAGCGATCAAAACAGCAAAGCGCATGCGTTCCCCTAATGCGCCGCCGGCGGCGGCTGTTGCGCAGTTTGCGCCAGCTTTCTTTTTTGCGCGTTGCGCGAGGCCATGTTCAGCCCCTCAACCAGCGCCGAGAACGCCATCGCCGCATAGATATAGCCTTTCGGCACATGCACGCCAAAGCCTTCCGCGATCAGCACCGTGCCGATCATCAGCAAAAAGCCCAGCGCCAGCATCACCACGGTGGGGTTGTTGTGAATGAAATTCGCCACCGGATCGGCCGCCAGCAACATCACCGTCACCGCCACGATCACCGCCGTCACCATGATCGGCACATGCTCGGTCATGCCCACCGCCGTAAGGATCGAGTCGATCGAGAACACGAGATCAAGCAGGATGATCTGAAAGATCGCCGATCCGAAATTCAGCGCGATCGGCGCTTGTTTGTTCAGCAGGTCGTCGGTTGGCGCGGGATCGACCGCGTGGTGAATTTCCTTGGTCGCCTTCCACATCAGGAATAGCCCGCCCGCGATCAGGATGATGTCGCGCCAGGAGAAGGCGGTGTCGAAGCTCGGATTGCCGTGGCTGTCGGGCGCGCCTTGGAAGCCAAAATCGATGATCGGCGTCGTCAGCGCGACGATGAACGCGATCGTGCCCAGCAGCACAAGCCGCATCACCAGCGCCAGCCCGATGCCGATACGCCGCGCCCGCGCGCGCTGATGCTCAGGCAATTTGTTGGTGAGGATCGAAATGAAGATGAGATTGTCTATGCCGAGCACGACCTCCATCACGATCAAGGTCACCAGCGCCGCCCATGCAGCAGGGCTGGAGAGCAATGGTAGAATAGCGTCCATGTGAGAATCCCTCGGCGAAGCGCCCATCTAAGCGATAACCCCCGCCGCCGGGAAGGGTGGCGCTCCAGCCGCGCGCTCTGATACCAAGGCCCGTCATGCAAACCGCTATTCTTCGTTCGATCGCGCTCGTCACCATCGGCAACGCCGCTCTGGCGGGCCGCGATGTTTCCTCGTTCTGGCCCCGTTCCGATCTGCTGCGCTTTTATAAGGAGATCATCTTCCTGATCCCCGATGGGGCGGGCGGCTACAAGCCGGTCGCGCCCGATCCGAACGCCTGGTTCGCCAAGCTCGGCGCGCTCGGCTGCCGCGGGCTGCGCCTGCACGCCGCGCCGATGCAGCAACATGAAGGGGAGCGCCCGCAATCGGAACGCATGACAGTCGGCCTTGTTGGCGGCGGCCCGCGCTGGCTGATCGAGGCGGTCTATGCCGAGCGTTCCGAGCTTTGGGAGGGCCACGATCGCACTGGCGATCGCGATGATCCGCAGCAGCGCGTGTGGCTTGGCGCCTATCTCATGCTCGGCGAAACCGACACGCTCGATAAGGAAGCTGTGCGCGGGGTTGCGGCGGCCACCGCGCCGGTGCGCTCGGGCCTGTTGGAGCTTGCGGGGCTTGCCTGGGAACTGCCCGGCGCGGCGCATTTCGCCGACGTGTTCAACAACGGCTCGGCCGCCTTCGATGATGCGGCGCCGCCTTATCCGGGCCTGGATTTTCTCGATCTCACCATGCTGGAGCCCGCCGCGCGCCGGCTGCTGATCGCCAGCGTGCACGGCTGGGCGTTCGGCGCGAACGGATCATGGAATGACGTGATCGTGCCGCCCGAATTGCGCGCGCTATGAAACCGGATCGGAAAACCTGTTCCGCGCCATGCAGCGCGCCGCCTTGGCGGTGGCCAATTCCACTTACCGGGATTAGCAGCCGCAGCGCCGATCGCGCGCGATATCCATCAGCGCGTCCCACATCTCGTTGGAAAAACGGATCACCGCGAGCGCGGCTTTAAACTGCGCCTTCGCGGCGGACATGTCCGTCAGCGCGTCGGCCATGGCGGCGGTGTCCGCGCCGGAGGCCGCCTCGAGCAAGCGGGCGCTAGAGTGCTCGAAGCGGCCTGAGGCGCTGGTCAGAGCCTCGGCGGCGTGGGGGATCGCCGTCACGCATGAACCATAGCCGCGCGCCCCTTAAGGGCGCGTTCAGAAAGCTGGTGAATTCGTGAATTACCAAAGATCGGGGTTCGGTTTTCGGGGGGCTCGGGGTCCGGGAGCGCCCAGAATCCCGAACACCGTATCCCGAACCCCGCTCAAGCATGAATGTCCCGATCCTTCGTTTCCGGCCAGAACAGGAACGTCACCAAAGCCGCGATCGCGGTGATGATCGCGGGGAACCAGAGGCCCATATAAATAGAGCCTGTCGCGGTGTTGATGGCGAACACCGTCGCCGGCAGCAGCCCGCCAAACCAGCCGGTGCCGACATGATAGGGGAGACTCATCGCCGTATAGCGGATGCGCGTGGGAAACAGCTCCACCAGCGCCGCCGCCTGCGGCCCGTAAAGCGCCGTGGCCGCGACGATGAACAGCGCCATCATCAGCACAACGCCCCATTTCTCGCTGAACACGCGGGTGATCTCGCCCACGCTCCAATTCTGCATTGGCCCCGGCGCTGCGCTTGGGTAGCCCGCTTGCGTCAGCGTTTCGCGCAATTGCCGCTCAAACCCCGCGCGCGTGGCGCGCACTTCCGAAAGCGATTGGCCCACAGCGCTCACGCTTTGCAGCTCGATATTATCGCCAAAGCGAATGACGGCCAGCGCGCCCGGCGCGCCGGGCAGGGTGTCGTAAGCAACGCCGGCGTTGGAGAGCGCGCCTTTGGCGATGTCGCATGAGGTGGAAAATTGCTGCGCGCCGCCGGTGAGATCGAGCTGGAAGGTGCAATCGGCCGGATCGGCGATCACCGAGACAGGCGTTTGCTCAGAAGCGCGCGCCAGCTCAGGATTGCCGGCCTGGGTGATAAAATGAAAGCCGGGAAAATAAAGCGCCAGCATCAGCAGCATGCCAAACAGCATCACCGGCTTGCGCCCGATTGAATCGGAAAGCCGCGCAAAGAAAAAGATAAAGCGGCGCCGAGATGATCACCACCGTGATCATGATCAGGTTCACGCTCTGGCTATCGATCTTGAGAATGCGCTCAAGATAAAATTGCGAATAAAAGTGCGCGGTGTACCAAACCACGCCCTGCGCCATCATCACGCCGAAGAGGGCCAGCAGCACGATGCGCAAATTGCGCCATTCGCCGAAGCTTTCGGCATAGGCGCGCTTGGAGACTTTGCCCTCCGCTTTCAGCTTCTGAAACGCTGGGCTCTCTTCCAGCCGCATGCGAATCCACACCGAAACCGCAAGCAGGCCGATCGAAACCAGGAACGGTATCCGCCAGCCCCAGTCGCGGAACGCCTCCTCGCCCAGCGCCGCGCGCGTGCCCAGCACAACCCCAAGCGCGCCGATCAGGCCAACCGAGGCCGTGGCTTGAATCCATCCGGTTGAGGCGCCGCGCCGGTTCGGGCGCGCGTGCTCGGCCACATAGATCGCCGCCCCGCCATATTCGCCGCCCAGCGCAAAGCCTTGCAGCACCCGCATCAGCACCAAAAGGATCGGCGCCCAAATGCCGATCTGCGCCGCCGTCGGCAAAAGCCCGATGGAGAACGTCGCCACGCCCATGATCAGAATCGTGACCAGGAAGGCGTGTTTGCGGCCGACGGAATCGCCGATCTTGCCGAACACGAGCGCCCCCAGCGGGCGCACGATAAAGCCCACCGCAAACGTCAGCAGCGTGAACACGAACGCCTGCGCATCCGGCAGCCCCGCGAAGAACAGCGGCGCCATCACCGAGGCCAGCGCCCCATAGACAAAAAAGTCGTACCACTCGAACACCGTGCCCGCCGCCGAGGCGGCCACCACCTGGCGCAATTTGCCGGGCGAGACATCGGGCGCGCTGGGCCCGCTTGCGGTATCGGACATGGATCTGCTTCCCCCCGCGCCTGATCGGCGCTTTTGTCGCTGATCGGGGCGCCGAGGGGCCGGTTGTCAAGTGTGAACGCAGCATGATACTCCGCGCGCGCTTCAGGGGGCCCACGCGTGCGTGCGTTTGCGGCCTCTTGGCGTTTGGGTTTCCCCCAAGAGTATTCCCCAGCGGCCTTTAGGGCCGCCGGCGCAACCAGCGAGACAAGAGTGGCTGAAACCTTCGACGGCGAAGCTTCCGAGGCAGCGGCGCGTTATGCGCGGGCGGTCTTTGATTTGGCGAAGGAATCCAACGCGCTAGACGCTGTGGAGAAGGATTTCTCCACGTTCGCGGCGGCCTGGAAAGAAAGCGCTGACCTGCGCGACGCCGCCCGCTCGCCCCTGATCGACCCCGAAACCAAAGCCAAGGCGCTGACGGCGGTGGCTGAAAAGCTCGGCCTCTCCGATCTTGGCCGCAAGGCGGTGGGCGCGATCGCCCAGAATCGCCGCGCCGGCGAGCTGCTGGGCGTCTTCTCCGCTTACCGCGCCCTGGTGGCCCGCGATCGCGGCGCCCGCCAAGTCGAAATCATCTCGGCCCGCCCGCTCGGCGCGGCCGAAAAAGCCGCCATCGTCGATGGGCTCGCCGCCCAGATCGGGGCCAAGGTCGAGGCCGAAACCAGCGTGGACGAGAGCCTCGTCGGCGGTTTCGTCGTCCGCATCGGCTCGCGCCAATTCGATGCATCCGTCAAAGCAAAGCTGGACGCTCTGCGTCTGGCCCTGAAATCCGCCTAAGAGGTAAGAACACATGGACGTCCGCGCCGCAGAAATTTCCGCGATCCTCAAGGAACAGATCAAAGGCTTTGGCGCCGAGGCGAAAGTCTCGGAAGTCGGCCGCGTGCTCAGCGTCGGCGACGGCATCGCCCGCGTCTACGGGCTTGAGAACGTGCAAGCCGGTGAAATGGTCGAGTTTCCCGGTGGCGTGAAGGGCATGGCCCTCAACCTCGAGCGCGACAATGTCGGCGTCGTGATCTTCGGCGAAGACCGCGGCCTCAAGGAAGGCGATACGGTCAAGCGCCTGGGCGAGATCGTGGACGTGCCGGTCGGCAAGGGCCTGCTTGGCCGCGTGGTCGATGCGCTCGGCAACCCGATCGACGGCAAAGGCCCGATCAAAGCCGAAAAGCGCGCCACGGTGGACGTGAAAGCCCCCGGCATCATTCCGCGTAAATCGGTGCACGAGCCGATGCAGACCGGCATCAAGGCGATCGACGCGCTGATCCCGATCGGCCGCGGCCAGCGCGAGCTCATCATCGGCGACCGCCAAACCGGCAAAACCGCCGTCGCGCTCGACACCATGATCTATCAGCGCGAAGCCCATGATCGGAACGCGCCGGAAAGCGAAAAGCTCTATTGCGTCTACGTCGTCGTCGGCCAAAAGCGCTCGACCGTCGCCCAACTCGTCAAGACGCTCGAAGATAAGGGCGCGCTTGGCTATTCGATCATCGTCGCCGCCACCGCGTCAGATCCCGCGCCGCTGCAATATCTTGCGCCGATGGCCGGCTGCGCCATGGGCGAATATTTCCGCGACAACGGCATGCACGCCCTGATCATCTATGATGATTTGTCCAAGCAGGCCGTGGCCTATCGCCAGATGTCGCTCTTGCTGCGCCGCCCGCCGGGCCGCGAAGCCTATCCGGGCGACGTGTTCTATCTCCACTCCCGCCTGCTCGAACGCGCCGCCAAGCTGAACGAAGACAGCGGCTCGGGCTCGCTCACCGCGCTGCCGATCATCGAAACCCAAGCGAATGACGTTTCGGCCTACATCCCCACCAACGTGATCTCGATCACCGATGGGCAGATCTTCCTCGAAACCGATCTCTTCTTCCAAGGCATCCGCCCGGCGCTCAATGTCGGCATCTCGGTGTCGCGGGTTGGCGGTTCGGCGCAGATCAAGGCGATGAAGCAAGTCGCAGGCCCGCTGAAGGGCGAGCTCGCGCAATACCGCGAAATGGCCGCCTTTGCGAAATTCGGCTCTGACCTTGATGCCGCCACCCAGCGCCTGCTCAATCGCGGCGCGCGCCTCACCGAGCTTTTGAAGCAGCCGCAATTCTCGCCCGTCCCGGTCGAGGAGCAGGTGGTGCTGATCTATGCCGGCACGCGCGGCTATCTCGATAAGATCGATGTCAGCGCCGTTGGCCGCTATGAAAGCGAGCTGATCTCCTGGTTCCGCGCCAAGAAGGGCGATCTGCTCAAGGCGATCGTCGCCAAGAAAGACATCGGCAAGGACGGCATCGAAGATCAGATCAAAGCCGCCCTCGACGAATTCACCGCGACATTCGCTTAAGAGAGGCCCATGCCCAGCTTAAAAGAATTCCGCAATCGCATCGCCAGCGTGAAATCCACGCAGAAGATCACCAAGGCGATGCAGATGGTGGCCGCGGCCAAGCTCAAGCGCGCCCAAGCGCAAGCGGAAGCCGCGCGCCCGTATGCGGATCGCATGGCGCGCGTGATCGCCAATCTCGCCGCCGCGGTGAAAGGCGATGACGCGCCCGCTTTGCTGCGCGGCACCGGCAAGGATCAAGTCCAACTCGTCGTCGTGATGACGAGCGAGCGGGGTCTTTGCGGCGGCTTCAACACCCAGATCGTCCGCGCCGCGCGTGAGCGCATCGCCGAATTGCTCGCCGCCGGCAAAACCGTGAAGATCCTCGCCGTCGGCAAGAAGGGGCGTGATCAGCTCAAGCGCCTCTATGCCGATAAGATCGTGCGCTACATCGATCTCTCCGAGTTCCGCAATATCGGCGCGGACGCCGCCGCCATCGTCGGCGCCGCCGTCACCGAGATGTACGAAGCCGGCGAGTTTGACGTCGCCACGCTGTTCTTCTCGCGCTTCCGCTCCGTGATCAGCCAAGTGCCCACCGCGCTGCAGCTGATCCCCGCGCGCGCCCGAAGGCGTCACCCCGCCCGATCTCAAGGGCGCGGCCTATGAATATGAGCCGGGCGAAGCCGAAATCCTCGAAGCGCTGCTGCCGCGTTATCTCAATGGCCAGCTGCTGCAAGCGCTGCTCGAAAACCAAGCCGGCTTCTACGGCGCGCAAATGAGCGCGATGGACAACGCCACCCGCAATGCGGGCGACATGATCAAGAAGCTGACGCTGCGCTACAACCGCCAGCGCCAAGCCAACATCACCAAGGAATTGATCGAAATCATCTCGGGGGCGGAGGCGCTTTAAGGAGCAAGCCATGGCAAACCCACTCGTCACCATCAAAGCGATTTCCAAGGGCGGCCGCGCCGGCGGCAAGGTCGCGCTTGCCGAGAGCGCAGGCCCTGGTTTCACACCGAGCATCCGAAAGCGCTCGGCGGTTCGGGCGAGGGCGCAAACCCTGAGCAATTCTTCGCGCTGGGCTACGCCAATTGCTTCAATGGCGCGGTGCTGTTCGTCGCTTCGCAAAAGAAGATCGATGCGGCCAAGGCGGCGGTGAGCGTCGAGATCGGCCTCTCCAAGGATGAAACCAGCTTCGCGCTCTCGGCCAGAATCGGGCTCTCCGTTCCCGGCCTTGATCGCGCCCAGGTGCAAGAGCTGCTCGAAGCCGCGCACCAGATCTGCCCGTACTCGAAGGCCACGCGCGGCAATATCGAGGTTGAGCTGGTGGTTGAAGAATAATGCGCCAGCGTTTGGGTCGCCTCGCCTTGATCTTATCGCCGTTTCTGGCGGTGGCGGCGGGGCTGATCGCGGCGCGGTTGATGAATTAACGGCCCACGCGGGCCCAAAGGGATTGATGAGGAAGTAAGATGAGCAAATCCGTGAAAGGCCGCGTGGCGCAGGTGATCGGCGCCGTTGTCGACGTCGAGTTCGACGGCCACCTGCCTGATATCTACAACGCGCTCGAAACCACCAACAAAGGCAGCCGCCTGGTGCTCGAAGTCGCCACCCATCTTGGCGAATCCACCGTGCGCACCATCGCCATGGACGCCACCGACGGCCTCGTCCGCGGCCAGGAAGTGTCCGACACCGGCGCGCCGATCTCGGTGCCGGTCGGTGAAGAAACCCTCGGCCGCATCCTCAACGTCATCGGCGAGCCGGTGGACGAAGCGGGCCCGGTGAAAACCACCACCACGCGCGCGATCCACCAGCCCGCGCCGGATTTCGTCGATCAAAAGCCGCTGCCGGAAATTCTCGTCACCGGCATCAAGGTCGTCGATCTGCTTTGCCCCTATTCCAAGGGCGGCAAGATCGGGCTGTTCGGCGGCGCCGGCGTCGGCAAGACGGTTCTCATTCAAGAACTCATCAACAACATCGCCAAAGCCTATGGCGGCTATTCGGTGTTCGCCGGCGTGGGTGAGCGCACCCGCGAAGGCAACGATCTTTATCACGAAATGATCGAGTCCGGCGTCAACAAGGCTGGCGGCGGCCAAGGCAGCCGTTGCGCTCTGGTGTTCGGCCAGATGAACGAGCCGCCCGGCGCGCGCGCCCGCGTTGCGCTTTCGGGCCTCACCATCGCCGAGCATTTCCGCGATCAGGGCAAGGACATCCTGTTCTTCGTCGACAACGTGTTCCGCTTTACCCAAGCCGGTTCGGAAGTGTCGGCGCTGCTCGGCCGTATTCCTTCGGCGGTCGGCTATCAGCCGACGCTGGCGACGGAAATGGGCGCCATGCAGGAGCGCATCACCTCCACCACCAAGGGCTCGATCACCTCGGTGCAAGCCATCTACGTGCCGGCGGACGATCTCACCGACCCTGCGCCCGCCGCCTCGTTCGCGCACTTGGACGCCACCACCGTGCTCTCGCGCGACATCGCCGCCAAGGGCATCTATCCGGCGGTCGATCCGCTTGATTCCACCTCGCGCATCCTCGATCCGAACGTCGTCGGTGAAGAGCATTATCAGGTCGCGCGCCAGGTCCAGGAAACGCTGCAGAAATACAAATCGCTGCAGGACATCATCGCCATTCTCGGCATGGATGAGCTTTCCGAAGACGATAAGCTCGTCGTCGCCCGCGCCCGCAAGATCGAGCGTTTCCTTTCCCAGCCCTTCCACGTTGCGGAAGCCTTTACCGGCCAAAGCGGCGTGCTGTGCGATCTGAAAGACACGATCCGCGGCTTCAAGGGCCTCGTGAACGGGGATTATGATCACTTGCCGGAGCCCTCGTTCTATATGGTTGGCGCCATTGAGGACGCGATCGCCAAGGCGCAACGTCTCGCCGCCGAAGCCGCGTAAGCCAGCGAGGGGATTTTATGAATTGGTTCGCCGATAAGCTCGGCCCGTTGCCGGACGGGATGCGCGGGAGCGCCGCCGGCGGCCTAGAGGTCGATTCAAGGACTGGGCGCCCGGTCGAGGCGCAAGCGCCTGCCGCGCCCAAGCCTGCGGCCGCGCCTGCGCCGCAACCTGCGCCTCAGCCCGCACCGCAACCGGCCCCGCAGGCCGCGGCCCCGCGTCCCGCGCCGCAGCCTGAGCCGCCGCCGCCAGAACCAGAGCCGAAAAAGAAGAAGGGCTGGTTCGGGTGATCGTTCTTGCCGGCACGGTTCGTCTTGCGCCGGGGATGCGTGAAGCGGCGTTGCCGCACATTCGCGCCATCGTCGAAGCCAGCCGGGCCGAGCCGGGATGTTTGGAATACAGCTTCGCGTTCGATGTGAACGATGATCACCTCGTCCGCATCTTTGAATGCTTTGTCGATGACGAAGCGCGCGAAGCGCATAGGAATAGTCCGCACATGGCCGCCTGGCGCGCGGCCTGGGCGGAAGCCGGGATCGGCGAACGCGCAATGATGCGCTATCTCGTCACCGAACGCGCGCCAACGTGAAGGTTTAGCTATGGCTGGGAAGCTCCATTTCGCCCTCGTCTCGCCGGAACGCGAAGTGTTCCAGGGTGAGGTCGATCATGTCGTCGTGCCGGGTGCGGAAGGGGAGTTCGGCGTGCTCGCCGGCCATGCGCCGTTGATGAGCACGATCAAACCCGGCGCGCTCAAGATCATCAATGATGGCGCGGTCACGCGCATCTTCGTCAATGGCGGCTTCGCCGACGTGACGCCCGAAGGGCTCACCGTGCTGGCCGAAGACGCCGTCGATCTCGGCACGGTCGACGCCGCCCAGATCGAAACCGATCTCAAGAACGCGCAAGACGATGCGCGTGACGCCTCCAGCGAAGCCAAGCGCGAAGCCGCCGCCGCCCGCGTCGCGCGCCTGGAAAGCCTCAAAGCCGCCCTCGCCGCTTAAGCGCGGATAGCCGCGCCTCTATCCCCCACCTCTGGACCGCCGGCGCCCTCGCCGGCATGGTTCAAACGGCAGGCTTTGTGCGCGTTTCACACATGCCGGCGAGGCGCCGGCGGTCCAGACTCAAAAATCTATCCGACCGATTTCACACCATGCCTAAGCTCTCCCCGTTCAGATCACGGGAGGCGGTTGTCGACACCAGACCAATCACGATCCGAACGCGGTTTGAGCGTGATGCGGTTGATGGCGGCGACGTCGGAGACTGCGGCCCCGGTGAGAAACAGGGAAGCCGGGATTCCTTGAGAGCGATGGTGGCTCTCAAAGCACGCGAGCCGGGAACGACTGCAAGGCGCTAAGCGCGCCTGGATACCCAGCGTCGCGGTTTCGGTGGCGAGTTGAAACGCCAAGGGGAGGAGACCCTGCCGAGCAACCGTCTTATCAACGTATGGCCACCCAGGGCGACGTCAGAACGCTGCACGCAGGCGCCGGTTGAAAAACAATCCGCGCGGGGCGCGCTCTAAGCGCAAACCCAAACTAAATTCTTCGCGCGTAGCTTAAAGCGCGCCCCGCTCTCCCTCCTTCGCGCTGCGCGCTTCGGAGGGCTTCGCCCACTTATCTCCGCAAGCGCCGCGCGCTGTGCGGCGAAACGCACGCCATAACGGAGCGCCGGCTTCCAGCCGGCATCACGACACGCAACCGCTTCAGAACACCCTCCACCCATTCCCGGGGTGATGCGCAGCATCAAGCCCGGGACCCATCACCACAAACGCTTGCGGTGATGGCTCCCGGACGGCGCTCCAAGCGCCATTGCGCCGCCACAAGCCTCAGCACACACTCCGCGCCATGCCCCATCCGCAACTCTGGCCCGCGATCATCGGCGCGATCATCGGTCTTGCGCTGATGGTCTGGGCCAGCCTCTGGCTCGTGCGCCGCTGGGATGGGCTCAAGCATCGTTGGCTGATCGCCGCCGCGCTGGGCCTTATCGAGCTTGGCTATTGGGCCAATATCTACGCCTGGTTTATCGAGCCGAACCGGCTTGTCATCCGCGAGGTTGAGATCGTCAGCCCGCATTGGCAGGGCGCGCCGCTCACCATCGCCGCCATCGCCGATACGCATGTGGGCGGGCCGCACGTGGATGCTGCGCGCATCGGCGCCATCGTGCGGCGCGTGAACGGCCTCCGCCCCGATCTCGTCGTGCTGCTGGGCGATTACGTCAACGGCCACGCGCCGGAAGCGGCGCGCAGCGGGCGCGCGCAGCAGGAGATTCTTGGCGGCGTCGCCGCGTTCGCGCTGCTCGATGCGCCGCTTGGCGCCGTCGCCGTGATCGGCAATCACGATGTCTGGTACGATCGCGCCAGCATCACCCAGGCATTGCAAGACGCGGGCATCGCCGCGCTGTGGAATAGCCATGTCGTCATTCCGCGCGCGGGCGGGGATGTCGTCATCCTCGGCCTCGAAGATGATATGACCAGCCACCCCGATTTCGCCGCCGCGCGCGATGGCGCCCGCGCGCGGCGATACGCTGGTGCTCTCCCATTCGCCCGATCCGTTCGCCGATGCGCCGCATGGCGATTTCGCGCTCATGCTCGCCGGCCACGGCCATTGCGGGCAGGTGAGCCTCCCGCTCATCGGCCGCCCGATCCTGCCGCTGCGCCATCGCAATTATGCGTGCGGCCTCATTCAAGAGAACGGCAGTGCGATGTTTGTTTCTGGCGGGGTCGGCACAAGCATCTTGCCCGTGCGCTTCCTCAATCCGCCGGAGATTGTGATGGTGAGAATAGTCAGTCGTGAGTAGTCAATCGTCAGTAGGGCGCTGACGATTGACTACTCTCGACTGACCCATCAAGCACTCGCCGGCTCGCCCCAGCCGAACAGCGAAAGCTGCTTCCGCTTCGGCGTCCGCCGCTTGAAGATCTCGCGCGCTTCAAACCATTGCAGCACCAGCGATGAAACCTCCGGCGCTTCGGGCTCGCCCACCAGCCAATGGCTCATCGCGCTGAACTCATGAAAGTGCGCTTGCCCGTTCGGGAAGCGCGCGATCACGCGCTGCACGGTGGAGGATGAATTCACCCGGTCGCGCCCGCCGGCGATGCCGAGCACGGGCGCTGCGATGCGATAGACCGGCGCTTGGCTCGCGGTGGCGTGGTCGGTCCACCATTGCACCGTCTCGCGGATCGCGCGTCCGCTCTCGGGCACGAAACGCGCGAACGCGCGGCGCGCATCCTCGCGCGTGAGCCGGTCAAGCGTGGTGGCGCGCGCGATGCGATAATCGGGCGGCACAGGCCGGCGCCAATAATCGCCAAGAAAATTGAGGCCAAAATGATTGGAATGCTCATCCAACGTCGTCGGCGGCACGCCCCATGGCGCCGACGGCGCCAGCAGCACCAGCCCCGCCACAGGCGCCTGCATCGCCGCCAGCTGCACAACCAGCCCGCCCAGCGAATGGCCCACCAATACAGGCGGCGCGCGCAGATTCTTCACGTAATGCGCGACAGCGTTGGCGTAATCCTTGAGCCCAACCTGCGCCAGCGCTTCAAGATCTGCGCCGCGCTCATGGTGCGGAAGATTCGGCGCGTGCGTTTCAAAGCCCGCGGCCTCGAACGGCTCGCGGAACGCATCGAACGCCCATCCGCCGCAGAACGCGCCATGCACGAACACGACTGGCGTTTGCGCGGCTCGCTTCATGTCATCGCCGCCATCGCGGCGCCCTTCGGGCTCACAAACATATTATCCCCCAACGCTGTATTTTTTAAATCGCTGCGCCACCGCCTCATAGGTCGCGCGCTTGAAAGGTATCACAAGCGCCGGCGCAGTCTCTAATGGCGCCCCAGCGCCAATCGCTAAATTCCGGCGTATGCGTATCAAGTCGGATATCAGAATCGCGCCCTTTGAATCGGAACGCAAACCATTTCTGCCGTTGGCCGATGTAACGTCCGCGCGATGACATTTTTTTGCGCACGTCGGTGGGAAAATCGTAGGTGAGCCAATCTGCTGTTTCTTCAAGCAATTCGACGTGTTCCGGCTTCACGCCGATCTCTTCCTCCATTTCCCGAAACGCAGCTTCCGTAGCGGATTCGCCCTTATCCATGCCCCCTTGCGGCATCTGCCACTGATAGGCGCCTTCCGTTCCGGCACGTTTGCCTAAAAAAACCAAGCCGTCGCGATGAAACAAGGCAAGGCCGACATTGGGGCGATAGCGCTGCAAATCTTGCGGCGTTGTCATCGGCGCTGGCGTGCGTTCAGCACGGCGGAGGCGGGCGCCAATTGATAGCCGCGCTGCTCAATATCGCGCGCCCAGCGGCTCACTTGCTCCATCGTGACGGGATAGGCAAAGCCGGCGCCGATCGCGCTTTGGTTCTGCAGCGCTAGCGCTTCGAGATTGAGCAATTGCTCATCGATCGCTTCGGCGTCGCGGCGCGCATCGATGATGCGATCGGCGGCGGTGTTCGGCAAATTCGCGCGCGCGGCTTCGGTTGAAAGCGCGGTGCGCTGGCCGATGCCGGAGCTGATGAAGGCAAGCCCGCGCCGCTGCAGCGCTTGCGTGATTGGCTGCGAGGCTTGCGCTGACGCCGCAAAACGCGCGCCCTGATAATTGGTGACGCCGAAATAGCCGGAGCTGCGCGAGAGCAGAAGCTCAAGCCGCGTGATGTTCTGCTGCGCCGATAGCGTGGAGAGCAATGCTTGCGGGCCGGTGTCATCCGCTTCGGGATCGAACGGCTCCATCGGCAATTCAAGCAGCACCTCATGGCCGCGTGCGCGCGCGCGATCCACCCATGTCTGCAAATCCGCCACGTAGGGCACGAAAGAGAGTGTCACCTCCGGCGGCAATTCATCGATCGCTTGCTGGGTGGCGCGCGCGTTAAAGCCAAGCCCGCCGATGACGATGGCGATCATCGGCCGGTTCGGATCGCGCGTGAACGGGCGCGCATAAGCTTGCGCCGGCGTGCGGCCATCCACGCCGATGATCGGCAGAGGCCCGTTCGGCCCGCGTTCCGTCAGCCCCGCGATCGGCGCGCGCACCAATGGCCGGCCCGGCGCGCGCGCGGCGGCGGCCTCAGGCGTTTCCACCACGGCGACGCGCAACTCGCCATCAACGCCGATCTCGCCGACCTCGGATTCATAGGGCGGCAGCTCGGAAAGATCATAAACGCTCATGCTCTCGCCGCCGATCGCGTCGGAGAAATCGATGCGCGGCGCTGTCTCCGCGGCGGCATCGCCGGGCGCGAGTTCGATTACGCGCTTGGGCCCCGCCGCGCTTGGGTCGCCGAACACTTGGATCGCGCCGAACAGCGCAAGGCTGGCCACGCCAAACGCGGCCAGCGCAGCGAGCTTGTGGTTGATCGGCGGCAGGCGTGGCGGCCTCGGCGGCATTCGCGACCCTTCGCGTGAGCGGGCGCGCGCCGGAAACGGCGTGCGAATCATCCCCCGAAACATCGCTGAATTCGGCCCGCGCGTCACTAGCCACGCGCGTGCGTTTACGAGTGTTTACAAGTCATTAAATCGCGCCATAGCAGGCGCTCGCGCCTAGCCTGCGCGCTGGCGCAGCCGCTCCGCCACCAGGCCCTCGCGCAGGAACTGAAGCGCGCGGTGCATCTGGTAATCCTCGGTCTCGACCCAATCTTCCGGCGGTTGATCGGCCGGCATGTGCGCGCCGCGGCGTTGCGCGCCGGTCTCGTTGCCGAGCGCGTTGGGCAGATCGGCTTCGGAGAATTGCGCGCGGCGGATCTGTTCCTCGGTCACCCGGCGGGCGGCGATTTCCATGTCCGGCTCAATGCCGGCGCCTTGGATCGAGCGGCCGGCCGGCGTGTAATAGCGCGCCGTCGTCAGCCGCAGCGCGCCGTCGCGGCCGCCTTCCAGCGGGATCACGGTCTGCACCGAACCCTTGCCGAAGCTGGCCATGCCAATCACCAGCCCGCGATTGCGATCCTGCAGCGCGCCGGCGACGATCTCCGCCGCCGAGGCGCTCGCGCCATTGATCAGCACCACAACCGGCACGCCGGCGAGTTCATCGCCGCGCCGCGCATTGTAGCGCTGCACTTGCTCGGGCCGGCGCCCGCGCGTTGAAACAACTTCGCCGCCATCGAGGAACGCGCTCGAAACCTCGATCGCCTGATCCAGCAGGCCGCCTGGATTGTTGCGCAGATCAAGCACGATGCCGCGCAGATTGCCGCTCGTCTCGCGCCGCACCTGGCGGATCGCGTCCTGCAGCATCGCGCCGGTGCGCTCGTTAAAGGTGGAAATGCGGATCACGCCAATGCCGCCATCCTCAACCCGCGCCACCACGGCGCGCACATTGATGATCTCGCGCGTCAGCGTCACGTCGAACGGATCAACGCCCTCGCGCGCCACCGTCACGGTGATGTCGGTGCCGGCTTCGCCGCGCATGCGGCGCACCGCGTCATTCAAATTCACGCCGACGATCGATTGCCCATCCAGCGCGGTGAGGAAATCGCCAGCTTGGATGCCGGCGCGCGCGGCCGGCGTGCCGTCGATCGGGAGACAACGCGCACGACGCCTTCCTCGCTCGTCACCTCGATGCCGAGCCCGCCATATTCGCCGCGCGTCTGCGTTTGCATGTCGCGGTATTCGGTGGCGTTCATGTAGGAGGAGTGGGGGTCGAGCGAGGTGAGCATGCCGTTGATCGCGGCCTGCATCGCGGCCTCGTCATCGATCTCGGTCACGTATTGCTGCTCAACCCGCGCCAGCACGTCGGCGAACAATTCGAGCTGGCGGTAAAGATCGCCGCTATCGCGTTCCTCGGGGGCGGACCAGGCCAGCGCGCCAACACAGGCGGCCAAGCCAACAACCGGCGCGGCGATCCAAGCTAAACGCATTCCTCGCACTCCCCCAGGCGCTTGCGCCCAAGATAAAACCCAGGCGTTCCGCGCCCAAGACTAATCCGTCCGGGCTAACCTATCCCGGTCGTGGTTAACCAGCCCGCACCCCGCTTTCCGCAGTGAGCCCGCGGGCGGTAAGCCAGCGGCCAGGATCGATCGGGCGGCCGTCACGGCGCACTTCGACATACAATTCCGGCGCCGTCATGTCCGAAACTGGCATTTCCCCGATCGGCTGGCCAGCGCGGACACTATCGCCCACGCGAACCCGTACGCTGTCCATGCCGGTCAGCACCAGAGCGTAACCACCGTCCAGGTTCAGGATCAAGACTTGGCCGTAGCTGCGGAACGGCCCGGAATAGGCCACTTCCCCTGCGGCGGGCGCCACCACTTGCGCGCCGGCCCGCGTGCGCACCCGCGCGCCCTGGGCGGCGGGGGCGTCGGCGGTGGCGCGGGCGCCGTAAGCGGCGACGATCCGGCCCTCGGCCGGGGCGGTCCAGCCCGCCGGGATCACGCCGGCCCCGCCAGAGCCCGCGCCGGGGCGGCGGTTGGCGGCGGCGGCGCGCTGGGCCAGCTCACGCAGGCTGCGCGCTTCGGCGGCCAGCGTGCGTGCGCGCCGTGTCGCGGCCTCCGCATCGCGCGTCAGCGCCGCCTGGGCGGTGCGGCGGCGGGTGCTCAGCGAAGCCAGCTCCACGCGCTCGGCCTCGATCGCCGCTTGCGCTTCGGCCAGCGTGCTCTGCTCTTCAAGGATCGCCAATTCGAGTGCGCGGCCATCCTGCACGGCTTGGCCGCTGCGCCGTTCGGCTTGTGCGAACGCAGGGGCTGCGGCGCGCGCGAAGATGCCGGCGCGCACAGCGCGCGGCTCGGCCCGGCGCTCAGCAAAGGCGGCGGCGATGATGGCGGATTCAAACGAACGCTGCGCGCGGCGGCGCGCGGCTTCGTCCTGATGCATTTGGCTGCGCAGATCAGCCAGACGCTCCTCAGCGGCCAGCGCTGCGGCTTCCGCGTCAGCACGGCGGCGCCGCTCTCGACCATGCGCGCCTCCAGCGCTTGCACCTCACGGCGCGCGGCGGCGGCTTGGGTGCGCAAGCGCTCGGCGCGTTGCGTTTCGGTGCGCTGCTCGCGCTCGGCCTGCGCAGCCGTGCGCGCGCGCGTTTGCGCATCCGCATCGTTGGAAAGAGAGGCCAGCGCGCTTGCCGCGATCACAGCAAGGGCGCAGGCGCGCAGCTTGCGCGTCTTAGCCATTGGTTCACCATACCGTTCGGGATCTTATGTCCCTTGAACGATTATCTTATGCACAGAAGGGTGAGGGCCGCGTAAACCAAGCGGTAAAACGCTGTGTGCAAGGCCCGCTAATCGCGGTGATAGGGCGTGTTCGCCAGAATGGTTATCGCGCGATAAACCTGCTCAGCCAGCATCACGCGCACCAGCTTATGCGGCCACGTCTGCCTGCCAAAAAGCGAGTTTCTCGTCGGCCTGATCTTTCAGCGTTTGCGCCACACCGTCCGCGCCGCCGATCCAAAACGTCGTCGCTGCCAGCCCATCATCGCGCCAGCGCGCCAGCTTCTCGGCCATCTGGCGCGAGGCCCATTCGGCGCCGCGCTCATCCAGCAAAATCTTGCGTGATGTCTCTGGCGTTGCGCCCAGCAGCACGCCCGCTTCGCGGCGCATATCGCCGGGGGGCCTTGCCTCCACCTCGATCAGCTCAACGGCCTTGAAGCCAAGCGCGCGGCCGTGGGCGGCGGCGCGCTGAATGTAGTCGGCGGCCAGCGCCGCTTCCGCATCGCCGCGCAAGCGCCCCACAGCCGCGATCACGATGCGCATTAGTTCGCCGCGCTGGGCCCGGCCCAAATCTTCTCGATATTGTAGAAGGCGCGCACTTCGGGGCGGAACAGATGGATCACCACATCGCCCGCATCCACCAAAACCCAATCGGCCTGCGGCAAGCCTTCGGCCTGCACATCCTTCACGCCCTCATCCTTGAGCTTGCGCATGATGTGTTCCGCCAGCGCCGCAACGTGGCGGCTCGACCGCCCGGAGGCGATGACAAGCATATCGGCGAAAGAGGATTTGCCGCGGATGTCGATGGCGAGGATATCCTCGGCCTTGTCGTCTTCCAGCGAGGCCAGAACGGCCTTGGTGACGGCGTCCGCATCAATGCCGCGCGCGGGGCGCGGGCCTTTCGGCGCTCCAGTGGCGTTAGCGGCTGGTTCGCGTTTCATTTCCGGTGACAGGCGCTCGATCCTTCCATGGCCTTGAAGGGCCTTATGTATCACTTCCCAGCCCCGCTCGCCAGCTTGGCTTGCGCACGGATCGCGCTGGAGCTCTGCGGATGCAGCCGCGCATTCAAGAAAATCCAGCCAGGCGGCGCACTTAGCCGCCCGCTCGGCCCCGCGCCGGGCCGCGCCACAATCGCCACGGGCAGCGCCGACGCCACCTCGCGCCAGTTCCGCCATTTGCGGAAATTGCTCAAATTGTCCGCGCCCATCACCAGGGTAAACGCAACGCCGCGATAACGCCGCTTGAGCGCGCGGATCGTCTGATACGTGTAGGCGCAGCCAAGCTGCGTCTCCAAATCTGTGACGATCATTTTGCGCCCGCGCGCCATGGCGCGCGCCGAGGCGATGCGTTCGCCGATCGGGCTCGATTTCGGCTTCAGCGGATTCTGCGGTGAAACTAGCCACCATACCTGATCGAGCGCCAAACGCTTCAACGCCGTTTCAGCCACATGCGCGTGCCCTTCATGGGCCGGATCAAAGCTGCCGCCGAAGAGGCCAATGCGCATGCCGGGATAGGCGCGGCGGAGGCCCCGCGTCACGGGCGCGTCTGCCCCGATCCGCGCACCACGTATTTGAAGGTGGTGAGCTGTTCTGCGCCCACTGGGCCGCGTGCGTGCATCTTGCCGGTGGCGATGCCGATCTCGCCGCCAAAGCCAAACTCGCCGCCATCGGCAAATTGCGTCGAGGCGTTGTGCATCACGATCGCGCTATCGACCTCGGCCAAGAATTTATCCGCCGCGGCCTGATCCTCGGTGATGATCGCGTCCGTATGCTGCGACCCGTAAAGCCCGATAATGGCGATGGCTTCGTCAATATCGCTGACGGCGCGCACGGCGATGATGGGCGCAAGGTATTCCGTGCGCCAATCCTCGCTGGTGGCGCGCACCACGTTGGGCCAGAGCCGCTGTGTTTCCGGCCCGCCGCGCAATTCGCAGCCTTGCGATTCCAAAGCGCGCGCGATCAGCGGGAAAATCTCCGCCAGGATCTCGCGATCGATCAGCAATTTCTCCGTCGCGCCGCACACCGAAACCCGCCGCATCTTGGCGTTGACGACGATATCGATCGCCTTCTGCGGATCAGCGGCGGCGTGCACGTAGGTGTGGTTCACGCCCTCCAGGTGCGCAAACACCGGCACGCGCGCTTCCTCCTGTACGCGCGCCACCAGCGATTTGCCGCCGCGCGGGATGATCACGTCGATCGCGCCGTTCAAACCGGAAAGCATCATGCCCACGGCGGCGCGATCGGCGCTGGGCACAACTTGCACCGCATCTTCGGGCAAGCCCGCTTCCTTCAGCGCCTCGCGCATCACCGCCACGATGGCGGCCACGCTTTGCGCGCTATCTGAGCCGCCGCGCAGGATCACGGAATTGCCGGCGCGCAGCGCCAGCGCGCTTGCATCGGCGGCCACATTGGGCCGGCTCTCGAAAATCATGCCGATCACGCCAAGCGGGGTGCGCACGCGCTGAATGGCGAGCCCGTTCGGGCGCGTCCATTCGCTCGTCACCGCGCCGACTGGATCGGGCTGCGCCGCGATCGCCGCAAGGCTCGCGCAAATGCCTTCCATGCGCGCGGGATTGAGCGCGAGCCGATCAATATAGGCTTCATCGCGCCCCGCCGCGCGCGCGGCTTCGATGTCCATCTGGTTGGCGTCGATAATCAGCGGCGCCGCCGCGCCAAGCCGCCGCGCCATCGCTTCAATCGCGCGCGTGCGCGTGGGGCCATTGCTCAGCGCCAGCTTGCGCACGGCGTCACGCGCGGCATTGCCAAGGCTCTGCATCTGCGCATCGAGGGGGGCGGTAAGTTCCGTCATCGTCATCTGATTTAGGGCGCCGTGAGCACAAGGTCATCGGCGTGCACCAAAGAAGCGCCCGCCGCATAGCCTAAAACATCGGCAATCGCCGCGCTTTTTGAGGCCCTTGATGCGCTCAGCGTCCGCGCCGTCATAGCGCGCCAGCCCGCGCGCCAGCTCCGCGCCATCGGGCCCCAGGATGCGCACCGCATCGCCCTTCTCAAACCGCCCGCGCACTTCGGTGACGCCCGCGGGCAGCAAACTCTTGCCTGCGCGCAGCGCGGCCGCCGCGCCGGCATCCACAACCAAAACCCCTTGCGCCGCAAGGTGCCCGGCGATCCACGCCTTATACGCCGCGCGCGGGGAGGCGGATGGCAAAAACCACGTCGCGCGCGCGCCATCGCGCAGCCGCTGCAAGGGATGAGCCTCCGCGCCCTTGGTGATCGCCACAGCGCAGCCAGCGCGGGTGGCGATTCGGGCCGCGTCGATCTTGGTGCGCATGCCGCCGGAGCCGAGCGCGCCCGCATCGCCCGCCATCGCCTCGATCGCGGGCGTGATGGCCGAAACCTCGGGGATAAACGCCGCATCGGGCCGCCTGCGCGGATCAGCCTCGTAAAGTCCGTCAATATCGGAAAACAAAATCAGCGCGTCGGCGGAGATCATCTGCGCGGCGCGCGCGGCGAGGCGATCATTGTCGCCATAGCGGATCTCAACCGTCGCCACCGTATCGTTCTCATTGATGATCGGCACGGCGCCGAGATCAAGCAGCGTCGTCAGCGTCGCGCGCGCGTTGAGCCAGCGGCGGCGGCGCTCGGTGTCATCGGGCGTCAGCAGCGCTTGCGCCACCGGAATGCCATGCCGTGCGAACGCTTCCTCATAGGCGCCCATCAGCCGCGCTTGGCCTGCGGCGGCGGCGGCTTGTTTCTCTTCAAGCCGTGCGGATTTTGAAAGCCCCAGCACGCGCCGCCCCAGCGCAATCGCGCCGGAAGAAACAATCACCACGCGCTGCCCGGCCTTGCGCGCCTCGGCCACATCGTCCGCCAGCGAAGCCAGCCACGCGCGCGCGGGCTGGCCGTCCTCGTTCACAAGCAGCGCCGAGCCGATCTTGAGAACAATGCGCCTGGCGGTGTGAAGCGGGCTCTGCATCGCGCCTTCATAGCGTCCGTGGCGGCGAATGCGAGGGGCGCTTGCCATCTTGGATGGCCGTCCTTAGGTCGCAGGCATGCTTAAGGATTTGCTCAAGCGCCTCTCGGGCGAAAGCGCCGCGCCCCTGCCGCCCGAAGATGCGCGCCTTGCGGTAGCCGCGCTGCTGGTGATCGCCGCCAACGCCGATTTCCACTACCAAGATACCGAGCGCGCCATGATCGAGCGCGTGCTGGCCGATCGCTACGGGCTCGATGCGGCCGCCGCCAAGGCGCTGCGCGAAGAGGGCGAGGCGGCGGAAGCGGCCGCCATGGATCTCTACAAATTCACCTCGCTCATCAAGCAAACCATCGAATACGAGCAGCGCGCCAGCGTGCTCGAAGCCATGTGGCGTGTGGTGCTGGCTGATGACGTGCGCGAGGCGCATGAGGAAACGCTGATGCGCCGCATCACCGATCTGCTCGGGCTTGACCCGCGCGAGAGCATCGCGGCGCGAAAGAGGGTGGCCGGTTAAGCGCTCTCCACAGCTGCCGCTGCAGAGGCGGGGGATTTCGCAGTTGGAGGCTCGCTCAAGGGCCGAACCGCCTTCCTTGGGCCTTGATTTCATGAGCTAAAGCTCATGGGGGCAGGTTGGCTGGCCCCTTTATGGTTGATGAAACCTTAACCACCCGCGCGCGAGCTTGGCCGCTTCAGATTTGGCGGTTGTTTGTGCGGCTGGTTCCTCTCCTCCCCGCGGCGTTTCTCGCCGGCCTCGGCGCGGCCGCGCCTGACGTCGCCTGGGCGGATTCCCCGGTCGTCATCGAGGGGCTGGATGAAGATAACCGCCGCGCCGTGCTCGATCTGCTGCCAGATCGCGACGCGCCCGCTTCGCTGTTCGATGCTGAGCGCATCGCCGAGGAAGCGGCGGAGCGCGCAATGGCCTGGCTGCGCTCGGAAGGCTATTATTCCGCCACGGTGACGCCCGAAGCCAATGACGAGCCGCCGTCCGCGCGCCTTATCATTGCGCCCGGCCCGCGCTTCCGCTTTGCGCCGCCGAAGATCACGCTGCTGGATGCAGCGCCGACAAGCGCGGCGATGGAGGCCGCCAACGGCGCCGCCGCTCTATTCGTGCACGCCCAAGCGCCCGCGCGCGCCGAAGCCGTGCTTGGCGCTGAAGGCGCGGCGCTGCTGGCGTTGCAGCAAGCGGGCTTTGCTGACGCGGCGGCGGCGGAGCGGCGCGTTGTCGTCGATCACGCCACGCGCACTGTCTCGCCCGAATTTCGCTTCACCTCGGGCAGCCACACCCGGCTTGGCCAATTGCGCGTTGATCCCGACACCATGTTCCGCGCGAATTTCGTGGAGGATCTGCGCAATTGGCGCCTGGGCGAAAGCTATTCGCCCGAACGCATGGCGCGCCTGCGCCGCGACATCACCTCAACCGGCGCTGTATCGCTCGCCTCCACGCGGCTTGAGCCGCCGAACGCAGACGGCGTGCGCGATGTTGTGCTCGAAGTCGAGCCGGCGCGGCGCAACGCTTATGAGGTCGGCCTTGGCTATTCCACCAACGAAGGCTTCGGCATCGATCTGCAATGGACGCGGCGCAATTTCACCGGCCGCGCCGATTCGCTGATTGTCGCCACAACCTTGGGCGAGCAGGTGCAGGAGCTGAGCGCGCGGCTGGCCCGCCCGCATGACGTGGCGCTCAACACCACCACCAATTACGGCGTCACCTTGATCGCGGAAAACACCGAGGCCTATCAGCGCGAAGGCGTTTCGGTGTTCGCCAGCGTGGACGCCGGCACGCGGCTTTCGTTCGCGCAGAGCTATGGGCTCAAGCTTTCGGCTGACACCTATGATGATGTCGGCGCGGGCGTGAGCACCGCTTACGCCATCTCCGGCTTCTGGGATGTGCGGCGCGACACCACCGGCTTCTCGCTCGATCCGCGCGAAGGCAGCATCATCGATTTCCGGCTTGAGCCAACCTACGCCACCGGCGATGCGGACGTGATCTTCCTGCGCAGCATTGGCGAAACGCGGCTCTATGAAAGCTTCGGCGCGGATGACCGCATCACCCTCGCCGGCCGCCTGCGCGCGGGCTGGCTTGAGGCTGTGTCGGGCGATGTGAACGACGTGCCGGCCGATCGGCGCTTCTTCGCCGGCGGCGGCGGCTCGGTGCGCGGCTATGATTATAATTCGATCCATCCGCCAGAGCGCGAAATCCTTTCGTTGACGCCCGGTGGGCAAGGCTTGGTCGAAACCTCGGTCGAAGCGCGCTGGCGCGTGACAGACACCTGGGGCGCGGCTGTCTTCATCGATGGCGGCAACGCCTTCGATGATTGGGGCGAGGCGGCGGATCTGCGCTGGGGCGTCGGCTTTGGCGTGCGCTATGATCTCGGCTTTGCGCCGCTGCGTTTGGACATCGCCTTCCCGCTGGATGATGATGTCACCACCGCCGATTACGCGCTCTATATCAGCCTGGGCCAAGCGTTCTGATGGCCGAGGCCCGCAAACCCCGCTGGGCGCGCCGCGCGGCGCTCGCCGCCGGCGTCACGCTGATCGTGGGCGGCGGCGCGATTGCGCTGGGGCCCGCAGCGCCGTGGATTGTCGATAGCGTCGCTGATGATCTCAAAGTTTGGCGGCTGGGCCGCATCACCATTGATGGCGTCAGCGGCGGCTGGATCGGCAATCTGCGCGCCGCGCATGTGCGCATCGCTGATGAAGAGGGCGTGTGGCTTGAGGCTGAGGATTTGGCGCTTGAATGGGCGCCGGCTTCGCTCTTGTGGCGCAGCTTCAATCTCAGCAGCGCCAGCGCCGCGCGCATCGCCATCGCGCGCCAGCCGATCTTAACGCCCGCCGATCCGCCCAGCGGCGGCGGCAGCTTCCACGTGCGTTTGGGCGAGATCAGCGTTGCAGAGCTTGCGCTGGCCGAGCCGGTTGTGGGCGAGGCCGCCGCATTCCGCGCGCTGTTCGCCATGGATCTGCGCGGCTCGGATTTGCGCCTGCTGCAACTTGATCTCACGCGCTTTGATTCAGAAGCCGATCGCGCCAACGTGCTCTATCGGCCTGATGGCGATTATGCGCTGAATGCGGAAATCGTCAGCGCGCCGGGCGGGGTGCTCGCGCATTTGCTTGGGCTTGAGGCGCAAGGCTTCAGCGCCAGCGCGCAAGGCCAAGGCGATACGCAAACCGGCCAAGCCATCTACGCCATCCATATCGGCGCGGATGCGGTGCTCGATGGGCAAGCTGGCTGGACGCCGGAGCGTTGGCAAGCGCAAGGCGAGGCCGCGCTCGCCCGCTTGCCGGGCTTGGATGAAGTGGTGGCGCGTATTGGCGAAAGCGCGGCGTTCAACGCCTCGGGCGCGCGCATCGGCGCGTTTGAGCTGCAAGCGGAAACCCCGCGCCTCACGCTCAACATCCAAGGCGTGCTCAACGATGCGCGCGAGCTGGTGAACGGCGCGCGCGTGGTGGCGGAAACGCCGAACGCTTCGGCCATCGCCCATGAATCGCCGGTTGAGCTTGGCGCGGCGCGGTTCGAGGGCGAGTTGCGCCGCGCGCGCGGCTCCACCGCGCTCCAAGGCCAGCTCGACGCGCAGGAGGTGAACGCCTTCGGCCATCAGGCGCGTTTCGCCGGCCCGCTGCGCGCGGCGCTGACAACGCAGCGCTTTGAGCTGAGCGCCGATCTCGCCGCGCAAGACGCCCCGCCGGCTATCTTCGCGCAAGGGCGGCTGCGCACCGAGCTGACTTACAATCTCGATCGCGCCCGCTTTGAGCTGGCGCGCGCCACGCTGGAAAGCGATGCGCTCGCCGCCAGCGCGCAAGGCTGGGCTGCGAACGGCGATGGCGAATTTTCCGGCGAGTGGCGCGTGCGCCAGCTTGAAGCGCTGAGCGCGGAGCTGCGCGGCGCAGCCTCCGGCGCCTGGCGCGCGTTCGCGGCGCCCGCGCGCCAAGGTCCGCGCATCTGGACTGTGACGGTGCAAGGCCAAGGCGCGAACATCGCCGGCGCCCCCGCCATCGTGCCGCAATTGCTGGGCGCCACGCCGCGGCTCGACGCCATGCTGCGTGCGGAAAATGGCGGGCTCACCGTCGCGCATGCGCGCGTTGATGGGCAGCGGCTGCGTGCAGGCGCGTATGGGCGCATCGTCGATGGGCAAGCCAATCTCTCGCTCGAAGCCAGCGCGCGCGGGCCGCTGGATTTGGGCGGCGCGCGTATCGAAGGCGCAGCTGACGCCACCGGCCGCATCACCGGCCGCATCGCCCAGCCCACCATTACCGCCGACGCGGTGATGGAAGCGTTCGATGCCGCCGGCACGCTGATCGAGGCGCCGCAGCTTTCCTTCACGCTCTCGCCCAACGGGCGCGGCTATCGCGGCCACGCGCAAGTGCGCGGCGCGATCTCCGGCCAGCCGCTGGAAGCCTCCACCAATATCGCGCTGGCGGAAAACGCGGTTTCGCTCACCGAGCTTGATGCGCAAATCGGCGCGCTGGCCGCGCAAGGCGCCGCAAGCGTGACCGCGCGCGGCGTCTCTGCTGATCTTGACGTGAACGGCGCGATCGACGGCCTCATCCCCGGCGCGCGCGGGCGGCTGGCTGGCCGGCTGGCGCTCACGCCGGAAACCATGGTGCTCAACGCGCAGATCGCGGATGCAAGCGCGGGCGAATTGTTTGTGCGCGCCGCGACGCTGAGCGCCGAAGGCCCGCTCGACGCCATCGCCGCCACGTTCGACATGCGCGGCAGGCTCGGCCAAGCGCCGCTGGCGTTTGCCGGCACGGCCGCGCTCGATCTCGATAACAGCGACGTGCGCATCGATGGGCGCGGGGCGCTTTCGGGCGCGGATATTTTCACGCGCGCGCCGCTCACCGCCTCCTGGGGCGGTGGTGAGATTGCGGCGACGTTCAACCTCGCCATGGGCGATGGCGTGGTGCAGGGCGAGTGGCGCGAGCGCGGGCGCACCCTTTCGGGCAGCGCATTGGTGGAAGATGCGCCAATCGGCCCGATGGCGGCGATCTGGGGCGAGCGCGCCACCGGCGTCATCGATGGCCGCATGAGCATCGCCAACAATGGCCGCGGCCTCTCAGGCGAAGCGGACGTGCAATTGCAGCAGGCGCGCTTTGCCGGCCGGCAGCGCACGCCGCTCGACATGCGCATCATCGGCACGCTGGAGCCCACCCGCCTGCGCGCCAATATCAATGCGCGCTCCGACGATGGCTTCACCGCGCAATTCGCCGCCGACGCGCCGGTGGAAACAGGTGTTGACCCGATCCGCATCGCGCTCGCGCCTGGCCGGCGCGGGCAGGCGACATGGCGGGTTGAAGGCCCGGCCGAAAGCCTTTGGACCGTGGCGCGGCTGCAGGATCAATCGCTCGAAGGCGATGTCCAAGGCGAAGGCGAGGTGGAATTCGGCGCCGGCTATCTTTCCGGCGATGGCTATATCGAGGTCAGCAACGGGCGCTTTGAGGATAAGCTCACCGGCGCGCGGCTGGTGAATCTCGATACGCGTATTTCAATTCACGATCAGGGCGTGACGATCGATCGCTTCAGCGCGCAAGGCCCGCGCGGCGGAGAGATCACCGCCACGGGCGGCAGTGTGAGCCCGACGCAAGGTTCGATCGATGTGGTGCTGAGCGATATGCGCATCGCCGATCGGCCCGATGCGCAGGCGCGCGCGAGCGGTGAGCTCAAGCTCGAATGGCAGGGCCAGAATTCGCGCTTCAGCGGCGATCTCAACATCGCCGAAGCCGCGATCGATATTTCAACGCCGGCAAGCGCCGGCATCGCCACCATCGACGTGATCGAGATCAACCGCCCCGATCAGGCCGATGAAATCGCGCCCGGCGATGCCGAGGCCGATCCGCCCACGCGCGGCTTCACCACGCTTGACGTGCGCGTGCGCGCGCCGGGGCGCGTGTTCACGCGCGGGCGCGGCATCGATGCGGAATGGTCGCTCAATCTGCGGCTCGAAGGCACGGCGGCGCGGCCGCAAGTGTTTGGCCGCGCCGAAGCCATTCGCGGCGAGATCACGCTTTCGGGCACGCCGTTCACGATGGAGGATGCCTCCATCACCTTCGCTGGCGATCCGCTGGATGCGCGGCTCGACATCGCCGCCACGCGCGATACGGCCGATCTCTCCGCCACCATGCGCCTCACCGGCACGGCGCGCGATCCGCAGATCGCGTTCACCTCAGAGCCGGCGCTGCCGGAGGATGAGATCCTGCCGCAGATCCTGTTTGGCCGCAGCGTGGCTGATCTTTCGGCGCTCGAGGCGGCGCAGCTCGCCTCATCGCTGGCCACGCTTTCGGGGCAATCCTCGCTTGATCTTGTCGGCGCCGTGCGCGGGGCGGCGGGGCTCGATCGGCTCGCCGTGCGCCAGGATGAGACGGGCGGCATGATGGTGGCGGGCGGGGTGTACTTAACGCGCGACGTTTACTTTGAAGTGGCCCGCACCGGCATCGGCCAGGCGCAAACGCGCATGGAATGGACGGTGCGCCCAAGGCTTGTGCTCATCACCACCTTCCGCGGCGATGGCGATCAGCGCGTTTCACTGCGTTGGCGGCGGGAAACGGATTGAGGCAATAGGCAATAGGCAGTAGGCAATGGGCCAGAAGGGGCGGCGCGCGCGTCCCCATTGCCTATTGCCCATTCCCCATTGCCTCCCCATGAAATTCCTCGATCAGACCAAAATCTACATACGCTCCGGCAATGGCGGGGCCGGCGCGGTTTCGTTCCGGCGCGAGAAGTTCATTGAGTATGGCGGCCCCGATGGCGGCGATGGCGGCAAGGGCGGGGATGTCTGGATCGAGAGCGCGGACGGGCTCAACACGCTGATCGACTTTCGCTTCCAGCAGCATTTCAAGGCCGCCACCGGCGGGCACGGCATGGGCCGCTCCCGCCACGGCGCGGACGGCAAATCGATCACGCTGAAAGTGCCCACCGGCACGCAAGTGTTCGATGAAGATAACGAAACGCTGCTGGTTGATCTCGATAAGCCGGGCATGAAGGTGCTGCTGGCCAAGGGCGGCAATGGCGGCTTCGGCAACGAATATTTCAAAAGCTCCGTCAATCGCGCGCCCTATCACGCCAATCCAGGGCTTGAGGGCGAAGAGCGCACGTTGTGGCTGCGCCTCAAGCTGATCGCGGACGCAGGGCTTGTGGGCCTGCCGAACGCGGGCAAATCCACCTTCCTGCGCGCGGTGAGCGCGGCGACGCCGAAGGTGGCCGATTATCCCTTCACCACGCTGCATCCGCATCTTGGCGTTGTCAGCGTGGGCGAAGCCGAGCGCTTCGTCGTGGCGGATTTGCCGGGGCTGATCGAAGGCGCGGCAGATGGCCTGGGGCTCGGCACGCGCTTTCTTGGCCATATCGAGCGCTGCGTGGCGATCGTGCATCTGATTGACGCCACCGGCGAAAGCGCCACCGAAGCGTATCGCACCGTGCGCCACGAGATCGAAGCCTATGGCGCGGGCCTCGCCGAAAAGCCCGAGATCATCGCGCTCAATAAAATCGACGCGATGACGCCGGCGGACGCCAACCGCAAGCGCGCGGCGCTCTCGCGCGCGATCGGCAAAGAGGTGCGGCTTATCTCCGGCGTTTCGGGCCAAGGCGTACGCGAGCTGGTGAACGAGATCGCCGCCATGCTGCGCGCGCGGCGCGAAGCCGAAACGGCGGACCAAGGCCCGGCCGAAGCGCCCGAAGAATGGACGCCTTAGAGCAATATCGTTTTAGATTGAATCGCGCGCCCTCAGCACTCATCCCCGGATTGGCCGCAGGCCAAGTCCGGGGCCCAAGACCACAGAGGGTTGGAGATTGAAACTGCAAACGCTCGTGTTCATAGGCCCCGGGCCCGCCGCTTCGCGGCGTCCCGGGGATGAGTGGAAACGGCGTGCGATTCAATCCAAATGATCAAGCTTTAGCCCCCAGACCTAGCCCCAGACCTAACCCCAGGGCCCGCGCCGGCCGCGATCCCATGGGCTGCGGCTTTGCGCGGGCGGCTGCTGGCGCGGGCTTGCGCCCCTCATGCCCATCAGCGCCTTGATGCGATTGTGCGTGGCCGGGTGGGTGGAGAAAAGATTATCCGCGCCCTTGCCCGCCAGCGGGTTGATGATGAACAAGTGCGCCATAGCCGGATTGCGCTCGGCGTCCATGTTCACGCGCTGCTTGGCGTAAGCTTCGATCTTCTGCAGCGCGCGCGCCAGCGCTTCGGGATCGCCGCCGATTTCGGCGCCGATGCGGTCAGCTTCATATTCGCGCGCGCGGCTGATCGCCATCTGCACCAGCGAGGCCGCGATCGGCGCCAAGAACATGATGGCGAGCGAGGCAAAGATGTTGCGGTCACGATCGCCGAAGAACAGCGCGAAGTTGGCCAGCATCGCCACCGCGCCTGCGATCGTGGCGGTCACGGTCATCGTCAGCGTGTCGCGGTTCTGCACATGCGCAAGCTCGTGCGCCATCACGCCGCGAATTTCATCGCGGGAGAGCAGGCCGATAAGCCCGGTGGTGGCCGCAACAGCGGCGTTCTGCGGGTTGCGGCCGGTGGCGAAGGCGTTGGGCTGCGGATTATCGATGATGTAAACCGCAGGCGCCGGCAGGCCGGCGCGCTGGGCCATATCGAGCGTGTCTTGCACGTAAGCGCGCACGCGTGCGTCCGGGTGGCGCGCGTCTACCGGCTGTGCGCGGAAATGGGAGAGCACCATCTTGTCCGCGTTCCAATACGCGAACAGGTTCATCGCGCCCGCGATTCCCAGCGCGATCAGCATCCCGCCGCTGCCGCCGACGAGGTAGCCCACGCCGCCAAACAGCGCCGTCATCGCGGCGAGCAGGATGTAGGTCTTGAGATGGTTCATCGCTCTCCTCACGTCACACTGGCTATGATATCGAAAGCATGAAGGCAGGGTTCAATGGCTGACGATGTGGAACCGGGCGCGGAGGCGCCCAAAAAGCCGCTGACGCCGGAGGCGCAGCGCGCGCTGGCGGAAGCCCAAGCGCGCCGCCGCGAGGCCGAGGCGCTGCCGCCCGAGGATGGCGGCCCCTCGGGGCCGGAACCTACCCGGTTCGGCGATTGGGAGCGCAAGGGCATCGCCAGCGATTTTTAGGCCCGGCGCTAACTAAGCCGCAAGTCCTTGCGCGCACGATTGCTCCCAGACGTGAACCGGCGTAAATGCGCGGCCCGGAAACGGGCCTTGGCGACGAAGGGGATTTCCAGCATGGCGCAGGCCCCGGCCACCGCGCCCTCTTCAAGCAATCATGACTCGGGTGCGCCGGGCGGCGCGCACGGGCATGCGGGCTTTTGGGCGCTGCTGATCGGCTCGATCGGCGTTGTGTATGGCGATATCGGCACCAGCCCGCTTTATGCGCTGCGCGAATGCTTGCGCATCGTCACCGGCGATTTCGCCACAGCGCCGACGCGCGATGAGGTGATCGGCGTTGTGTCGCTGATCTTCTGGGCGCTGATCCTGGTTGTGACGATCAAGTCCGTGTTCCTGCTCTTGCGCTTCGATAATAAGGGCGAGGGCGGCACGCTTTCGCTGATGGCGTTGGTGCGGCGCGCGTTTGAGAAGCCTTCGTGGATATTGCTCGGCCTTGGCATGCTGGGGGCTGCGCTGTTTTACGCCGATGCGATGATCACGCCGGCGATCTCGGTGATTTCTGCGGTGGAGGGGCTGCGCTCGGTGCCGGGGCTTGGCCATCATATCAGCCCATGGATCTTGGTGATCAGTCTCATCATCCTGGTTGCGCTGTTTGCGGTGCAGAGCCACGGCACGGCGCGCATCGGCGCGCTGTTCGGGCCGATCACGCTGGTGTGGTTCCTGGTGATGGCCGCGCTGGGTGCGATCCATCTCAGCGACGATCTTGCCATCCTCGCCGCGCTTTCGCCTGTGCCGGCGCTGATGTTCTTCGTGGATCACGCGGGGCTGAGCTTCATCGTGTTGGGCGCTGTGTTTCTCGCGGTGACGGGCGCGGAGGCGCTTTACGCGGATATGGGCCATTTTGGCCGCAAGCCGATCAGCCGCGCCTGGATTTTCGTGGTGCTGCCGTGCCTCACGCTCAACTATCTCGGCCAGGGCGCGCTCGCGCTTTCGCATCCCGAAGCGATCGACAATCTCTTTTTCATGCTGGCGCCGGATTGGGCGCGGCTGCCGGTGGTGTTGCTGGGCATGGTGGCCACCATTATCGCCAGCCAGGCGGTGATCACCGGCGCCTATTCCATCACCCAGCAAGCGATCCAGCTCGGCATTCTGCCGCGCATGGAAATCCGCCGCACCTCGGAAACGCAGGCCGGCCAAATCTACATGCCGCAAGTGACATGGATCATGCTGGCGGGCGTGGTGATCCTGGCGCTGGCGTTCGGCTCATCGAGCCGGCTGGCCTCCGCCTACGGCATCGCCGTTTCGGGCGAGATGATTGTCTCCACCGTGCTCGTGTTCTTCGGCATCTGGAAAGTGTGGAAGCGCCCGCTTTGGCTCGCCGCGCTGATCTGCACGCCGTTCGTGCTGATCGAGATCGCGTTCTTCTCCTCCAATCTGCTCAAGGTATGGACGGGCGGGTTCGTGCCGATCGTGCTGGCGATCGGGCTTGTGGTGATTATGTGGACGTGGGTGCGCGGCACGCGCATCTTGGGTGAAATCGTGCGGCGCGATGAGCCGCTTTCCAGCCTGTTTGAAACGCTATCGCACCATCCGCCGCATCGCGTGCGCGGCACGGCCATCTTCCTCACCGGCGACCGGGAAACCGCGCCCGCCGCGTTGATGCACAATCTCAAGCACAATCAGGTGCTGCATGAGCAGATCATCATCTTGACGGTGCAAACCCTGCCGATACCTCGCGCGAAAGAGGGCGAGCGGCTGCTGATCGAAGACTATCTGCCGGACGTAAAACGCGTGACGCTGAAATTCGGCTTCATGGAAACGCCCAACGTGGTCAAAGCGCTCACCGAGGCGCGCAAGCAGGGGCTGAAATTCGACATCATGAAAACGAGCTTCTTCCTCTCGCGCCGCACCATCGTGCCCAGCGAAAAAAGCGGCATGCCGCTCTGGCAGGATCACCTCTTCATCTTCCTGGCCCGCAACGCCACCAACGCCACCGATTTCTTCCACATCCCCTCCGGGCGGGCGGTGGAGCTCGGCAATCAGGTGATGGTCTAGCGCCGGGGGCGGCTCCAGTTCGCGCAGCAGCGGTTGCGGGTTGCGGGAGCGGGGCCATGCTCTTTAAAGCTGGGGGCCAATTCGAGGAGCGGCGCCGTGGTAGTATCCGAAGCTGAGTTGCTGCAGCAGCGCGCGGAATCAGGCGATTCCGCCGCGCAAATGACTTTGGCGATCCTGCTGGACAATCGCGGCATGCACGAACATGCCGTCAATTGGCTGCGCGCGGCGGCTGAGAGCCAGCATGTGGAGGCGCAATTTGTGCTGGGCGCGCGCCTGCTGGTTGGCCGCGCCGCCCCGTTCAATCCGAAGAGGGCGCCAAATGGGCGCGCGCCTCGGCCGATCAGGGCTTTCCCGAGGCGCAGAAGCTGATGGCCACCCTCGCCAGCATGCTGGGCGATTGGGATCAGGCGGTGATGTTCACCAAGAGCGCCGCCGCCGGCGGCGATGAGCGCGCGCAAGCGCAAGTGGCGCTGCTGGCCGATAAAGCCCAGTTCGACCCCGCGCAATGGGACGCCCCGGTCGAGATCGCTTGGCAGGATGTCGGCGCGCGCGTCGGGGTGATCCGCAATTTCATTCCGCACGCCTTCTGCGATTGGATGATCGGGCGCGCAGGCCCCAAGCTGCAAGCGGCGAAGCTCAAAGGCGCCGCCCATGCCGATTATCGCACCAATTCGGGCGCGGGCTTTAGCCTGCTGGAATCGGATCTGATCCTGCAAATGGTCAATGCGCGGGTGGCCGATGTGATGAACACGCCGATACAAAACCAAGAGCCGACAAACGTGCTGCACTACGCGCCGGGCGAAGAGTTCAAGCCGCATGTCGATTTCATCACCGCCTCAGACGCCAACCGGCTTGAGCTGGCCGCCACCGGCCAGCGCGTGGCCACCGCGCTGATCTATCTCAATGATGGCTTTGGCGGCGGGGAGACAGATTTCCCCACGCTCAATTGGCGCTTCAAAGGCCAAAAGGGCGATGCGCTGGTGTTCTGGAATGTCAGCGAAGCCGGCGAGCCCGATCGCCGCACCCTGCACGCGGGCCTGCCCGTCACCTCGGGGGAGAAATGGCTCTATTCCAAATGGATGCGCGCCAACCCCTATCCGTTGATTTGAACCGCCCCTTGTGGAAGGAAAGCGCCGCGCCCGCGAAGGGCTAGCGGAGGCTCCCTGCGATGGCCCAAGGCCCGATCAGCAAATCAGGACAAGTCAAAAAAGTCGTGCTCGCCTATTCCGGCGGGCTCGACACGTCCATCATCCTGCAATGGCTGAAAGATACCTATGGCTGCGAGATCGTGACCTTCACGGCCGATCTCGGCCAGGGCGAGGAGCTGGAGCCCGCGCGCGCCAAGGCGCTGCAAATGGGCGTGAAGCCGGAGAATATTTTCATCGACGATCTGCGCGAGGAATTCACCCGCGATTTCGTCTGGCCGATGTTCCGCGCCAACACGCTGTATGAAGGCCAGTATCTCCTTGGCACCTCGATCGCGCGCCCGCTGATCGCCAAGCGGCAGATCGAGATTGCGAACCTCGTCGGCGCCGATGCGGTCTGCCACGGCGCCACCGGCAAGGGCAACGATCAGGTGCGCTTCGAGGGTCAGCTATTACGCGCTCAAGCCCGACGTGCGCGTGATCGCGCCGTGGCGCGAGTGGGAGTTCGAGGGCCGCCCCGCGCTGCTCGATTATGCGCGCCAGCACAATATCCCGATCGCCGCCGGCAAGGAAAAAGAAGCGCCGTTCTCGATCGACGCCAACCTGCTGCACACCTCAAGCGAGGGCCTGGTGCTGGAAGATCCGGACGTGGAAACGCCCGATATCGTCACCAAGCGCGGCGATCGCCGCACCATCACGCCCGAAGAGGCGCCGGATCAGGCCGAGGTGGTGACGCTGGCGTTTGAGCGCGGCGATCTCGTCGCCATCAACGGCCAGCCGATGAAGGCGCATGAGCTGCTCACCAAGCTGAATGATCTCGGCAAAAAGCACGGCATTGGCGGGCTCGATCTGGTTGAGAACCGCTATGTCGGCATGAAATCGCGCGGCTATTACGAAACGCCGGGCGGCACGATCCTGTGGTGCGGCCACCGCGCCATCGAAAGCATCACGCTTCGATCGCGGCGCGATGCATCTCAAAGATGAGCTGATGCCGAAATATGCCGGCCTCATCTATAACGGCTTCTGGTGGACGCCCGAGCGCAAGATGCTGCAAGCGGCGATCGATGCGAGCCAGGAAAGCGTCACCGGCGAGGTGAAGCTCAAGCTCTATAAAGGCGGCGTGCGCACCGTGGGGCGATCGAGCCCATACTCGCTCTATTCCAAGAAGCTCGTCGGCTTCGACGAAGCGGGCGGCTACAACCAGGCCGACGCCGAAGGCTTCATCAAACTCAACGCCCTGCGCCTGCGCATCATGGCTGAGCGCGATAAGAAGCAGGGGAAGAATGAGTAGGTGGTCCAAATGGCGTCCATTCCCCGATCCGCGCGCGGGCGGGGTCTTGGTCGCGCCGATTGGGCCCGGATGCTATGAGCTGCGGCGTGCCGATACCGGCGAGCTTGTGTTGTTTGGTATCGGCCGCGCTGTCGCGTTCCGCATGTCATCCTTGATGCCAAGCGAATTTGGCGCCGGTCGGCGCAACAATACGGCCAAGCGCGACTATGTGCTGAAATACCTAGCACAGATGGAGTATCGCACGCTGGCGTGCGAGCTTGATGAGGCGCGTGCAGAGGAATTACGTCTGAAGCGATCGCTGGCGCATCGGTTTCGGACTTAGTCCAGCTCCCGAAACGGATACTGATCCCGGATCCTCCAGTTGAAATACTGGCCTTGGGAGGATGCCGTCTGAAACTCCAGCGCCACCTCGGGCGGGATGTTCTCGTAAATATATTTGCGCCCGCTGGTGAACGTCACTGCAAGCTCCTGCTTGGACGCATCATAAAGCGCGCGGGCGATCACCGAGGACATGGCGTTGGCGGCTGGACACATGAAAAGCGCCCGCCGTTTCCGGCGGGCGCTTCTCAGCCTAGGCCAAAGGCGGCTTAGGTCCAGTATTGATCGACCTTGTAATAAGAAAAGCTCTGGTCGCGATAGGCGAGGCCATCATTTTTCGTGAGCTCGTCGATCGTATCGGCGGGGCCGGCTTTGAGCTCATCCTTGGAATAGGGCACGACGTACGCATCTTCATCTTCGTCGTAGTTCAGCACAGCCCACGGCAGCGGATGAAATTTCTCGCCCATGCCGAGCACGCCGCCGAAGCCGACAACCGCGAACAGAATGGAATTGCTCTGCTTATCGAGCACGAGATCTTCAACCGAGCCGATCTTATCGCCGCTCGTGTCTTTGACGGTGGTGCCAATCACTTTCTTGGCGCGAATGGCGGTGGTGTGACCTGTGGGGGTAGGCATCGGGGGCTCGCTCCTCTTTGAAGGGTTGAGCCCGAACAACACACAACCGCGCGCAATCGTTCCTAAAGCGCGAGCCCAATCAGCACTGCGCCGTAATGGCCGGCCGCGCCGATGATCACGCACGCGTGCCACAGCGCGCGGCGGAACGGGATGGCGTGATTGAGATAAAGCAGCACCCCGCCCGAATACACCGCGCCCGCCACGAACAAGAGCGCGATCGCCAGCGGCGGCAGCGTCGGCACAACCGGGCCAAGCACCAGCACCGCCAGCCAGCCGAACGCCAGATAGATCAAGCTCCAGGCGCGATCGGAAAGCTGCGTCCACAGCACCTTGCCGGCCGCGCCCGCGATCGCCGCGGGCCCAAATCGCGATGGTGACGCCAAGCGCAAAGCTCGGCGGCAGCAATTGGATGGTGAACGGGGTGTAAGAGCCCGCGATCATCAGGAAGATGCCGGCCTCATCGATGCGGCGCAGGATGCGGCGGTGCGGGTTCGGCTTGGTGAGATTGTAGACCGCGGAGGCCGCCAGCATGGCCATCAGGCACATGGCGTAAATCGCGCTGGCGGTGGCCAGCGGCACGCCGCGATTGGAAAGCGCAATGGCGATGAGCGCGCCCCCGCCGATCAAGGCCGCCGCGATCCCTACCGCATGCACCAAGCCGTCGGCCGCGTGCTCGGCCCGGTTCGGATAGTGCTCGGCGAGTTCTTCCTCGTCGGCGGCCAGGAGATCGGAGAATGCCATGTCTGTCTTTCGTGCGCTGTTCCTCGACGTGGTGAATGACGCTCAATCAGCAAGCATTGTTCCGCGCATTTGCGGCACAGCGATGGAAACCGAGGCGTATCGGCAACACAAGCGCGTGAGCCTGCGGCGCTAACGCCACGTTTCGGCCACACGCGGCGCGCGTTCATGTGCGGCGCGATTTTCGCAAGCGCTGTGCGCCATGGCACAGCTTGATCTCTCCGAGTGTTCACCATCTTCGCCGGTTAAGCCTAAACGCGCCAAGCGCGCGCCTGCGAAAGCCGCACCCAAGCGCCCGCCGTCCAAACGCGCGCAGGCGCAATCGCTGCGCGCCGAAGCGCGGCTGTTAACCACAGCGGGGCTGATGCTGCTGGTGATCGGCTTTCCGGTGACGCTTTATCTTGTCGCGTTGGCGCTGACAGGCGCGGCTTGGGCGCTGCTGCCTGTGGCGGTTGGCGCGCCGCCGATCGTGCTCGGTTATCTTGCCTGCCACTTTGCTTCGCAGCGCATGCTCAAAGCCAAGGCGCTGGAGCGGCGGCAGCCGCGCGCCGCAAGTGCTAGCAAAAAGCCAATATTGACAAGGCAATAGAAGCGGCGGAGCGTTTTGGATCTCAGCGCGTTGCATACGCTCAGGAGATCGGCCGCATGCAGGAAAGCGAACTCAGCCTTCAACTCAAAGGGTGGCGGCTCGCCACCGCCGAAGTGCTTTACTACATCCCCGATCATCCCAAGCTGATCCAAAGCTTTGTCTGGCAGACGTTGGATCTCGCGCCGGCCTATCCGCGCATTCACCAATTTCTGGATTTCTGGCGCCGTGAGATCGACGCGGTGATCCATTCGGTGCGCCTGGCTTCGGGGGAGACGCTGGCGCCGGCGCGGGTTGGCCGCGCCGATCATTGGCTGCATCACTAGATTGGCATTGGCCAGCGCCGGTTCCGCGCTCATATTATGAGCGCGAGGAAATGCCGGAGAGAGACAGCCCATGCGCATCCTGATGCTTGCCGCCGCGGCCGCGCTGTTAAGCGCGTGCGCAACGGCGACGCCCTACCAGCCGGCCGAAGCCGGCGCCCGTTATGGCTTTCAAGAACAGGTGATCGAGCAAAACCGCGTTCGCATCACCTTCCGCGGCAATACGCTGACGGAACGCGAGACGGTGGAAAATTACCTGCTCTACCGCGCCGCCGAGGTGACGCTGGCTGCGGGCAAGGATTATTTCATCGTCGCCAACCGCGAGACGGAGCGGAACACGCGTCTGCAAAGCACAGGCCCCACCGGGCCGCGCTTTGCCTTCGATTATTGGTATTTCTCCCCGCGCCGCGGCTGGAGCCCCTGGTACGACCCGTTCTGGGGCGAGCCCACGAGCTATCGCGAAGTCACCCGCTATGAGGCGGTGGCCGAGATCGCGATGTTCGATGGCGAAAAGCCCGCGGGCGATCCCAACGCGTTCAGCGCGCGCGAGGTGCAGGCCAATCTGCAAGGCCGCATCGTGCGGCCTGAGGCGGCGAACTAGGGCCCTTCGACCTCGATCCCGCGTTCGCGCAACAAGTCGATCACATTGCCCTCGCCGATCAGGTGCGCTGCGCCCACGGCGATGAAGATGCGGCCTTCGCCCGCAAGCCGCGCCTGGATCGCATCGGCCCAAGCGCGGTTGCGCGCCAGGATGATCGTCTCATACAGCGCCGGTGAGCCCGCCTGCCATTGCGCGTCAAACAGCGCCGCCAGCGCCTCCACATCGCCGCGCGCCCAAAGATCATCGAGCTGATCGATCCCGGTTTCGCCCGCTTCGATGGCCTGCATCGTGTCGCGCAGAAAGCGGATTTGCGCGGCCTCGGGCAGATCGGCCAGGAAGCGCACCTGCTGCTCCGGCGTTTCCAGAAAGCTCATGCGCATGCCGCGCGCGCGCGCATCCGCCGCCAGCACGTTCTCCACGCCAGCCGCCGGGCTCAGCCCGCGCGTGATCGCATCGGCGTAAGAGAGCCGCAGCGCCGCAAGCCAAGGGCGCATCGTTTCCAGCGTGGCGGGGTCCAATCGCAGCGCGCTGGCCACGCGCGCAAATTGCGCCTGGTCCTCGGCGCTGAGCAGGGCCGTGAGCGCCTGGCCCGGCTCAAGCCGGCCATGGGCTTCCGAGAGCGCATAAGCTTGGGCGCCGCCTTCGGGGCTGGCGTCGGTTTCGGTCACCAATTCATCGGCCGCGGCGAACGCCGCCTCAAAGCGCGGCCCGCGCCAGTTCAGCTCCGGCGGTAGCATGTGGGCGGTGCCGAACAGCCAGATTTCACTGTCCGCGTCGGCGATGCGCCAAAGCGCGGGCTCACCCTGAGGCTGGGCCGGGGCGGGCGCGCAGGCGGCGAGCGCCGGGGCGAGGGCGAGCAGCAGGGCGGCGATCAGCGTGCGCATGAGCTTCCTTAAAATGCGCCGCAAGGCTCGCCAACGCGGCCAAGCTCGGCTAGAGCTTCCGCCCCCAACGGCGACCCGTTGGGAACGCACCCATAGCTCAGCTGGATAGAGCGTTGCCCTCCGAAGGCAAAGGTCAGGGGTTCGAATCCCTTTGGGTGCGCCAGCTCTCAGTTAGATTTGCGTCATGCTTCCGTTGGCGGCGCTGAGGACGGCGCGGACGGAGGCTGTCGCCACGTCGCTATCGAGGCCTGCGCCGAACACGGTGCGGCCATTGGCGGCGCGGCATTGCACATAGGCGGCCGCTTGCGCGTCTGCGCCCCCGCCAAGCGCGTGCTCGGAATAATCGATCACCTCAAGATCGAGCCCGCAATCGTTCTTGAGCGCGGCGAGCAGCGCGGAGATGAGGCCGTTGCCGCGCCCGCTGATCGTCACTTGTTTGCCGGCGAGGCGCAGATTGCCGGTGAACACGCGCTGATGATCCACGCGCGAGGCGCCGCCTTCATCAAAGCTGATCAGTTCAAAATGCTGATCGCCATTGAGGCGATAAGCGGTTTCAAACGCGGCCCAGATGTCAGCCGTGGCGAGTTCGCGGCTGGTTTCGTCCGCGAGCTTTTGCACCACGCGGCTGAAATCGGCCTGCATCGGTTTCGGCAGTTTGAGGCCTTTATCTTGCTGCAGCACCCAGGCGACGCCGCCTTTGCCTGATTGCGAATTTACGCGGATCACCGCTTCGTACGTGCCGCCCACATCGGTTGGGTCGATCGGCAGATAAGGCACGCGCCAGAGCTGATCGTTGCGCTGCTGCTGCGCTTCAAAGCCTTTCTTGATCGCATCCTGATGGCTGCCGGAGAAGGCGGTGAACACCAGTTCGCCCGCATAAGGGTGGCGCGGATGCACCGGCAGCTGATTGCAATATTCGACAGTTTTCACCACGGTTTCGAGATCGGAGAAATCGAGATGGGGCGATACGCCCTGCGTGTAGAGATTGAGCGCCAGGGTGACGAGATCGACATTGCCGGTGCGCTCGCCATTGCCGAACAGGCACCCTTCGATGCGATCGGCGCCCGCCATCAGGCCAAGCTCGGCGGCGGCGACGCCGGTGCCGCGATCATTGTGCGGATGCAGGCTGATGATCACGCAATCGCGTTTGGAGATATTGGTGCACATCCACTCGATCTGATCGGCGTAGATGTTGGGCGAGGCCGCTTCCACCGTGGCGGGCAGATTGAGGATCAGCGGCTTTTGCGGCGTGGGCTGGAGCACCTCCATCACCGCCTCGCAAACCTCGAGGCTGAAATCGAGTTCGGCGGTGGAGAAGGTTTCGGGGCTGTATTCAAAGCGCCAATCGGTCTCGGGGCGCATCTCCGCCTGCTCGCGCAGGATCTTCACGCCCTCGATCGCCAGCGCGCGCACGCCGGCGCGGTCGAGCCCGAACACGATCTCGCGCCAGGCGGGGGAGACGGCGTTGTAAAGATGCACGATGGCCGTGCGCGCGCCTTCCAGGCTCTCGAATGTGCGCTCGATCAAATCGCGGCGCGATTGGGTGAGCGCCTGGACAGTGACATCCTCGGGGATGCGCCCGGAGCGGACGAGCCCCTGGATAAAGTCAAACTCCGTCGCCCCGGCGCTCGGGAAGCCGATCTCGATCTCTTTCAGCCCAATCTTCACCAGCATGTCGAAGAAGCGCTGCTTCTTCTCGGCGTTCATCGGGTCGATCAGCGATTGGTTGCCGTCGCGCAGGTCGGTGGAGAGCCAGCGGGGGGCCTTGGTGATGGTCCGGCCGGGCCATTGGCGGCTGGGCAGGTCTACTTGCGGAAATGGGCGGTATTTGACCGAAGGGTCGCGCAACATCGGATGCGGCTTTCTGCATAAGGCGGGAACAAGGTGCGGCTCAGATGTCGCCGCCGGCGCAGCCGTTAGTGCCGGCGGCCGCCGGTAAGTCGCCCAGGGGCGGAAAGGAGCGCTGGAAATAAGCTCATGGCGGGGCGTTCTAACCCACGGAGCACGGCTTTGCTAGGCATGAAAGGCAAGATTTGCCCTTTTTGGCGCCTGGGCCGTTTGCGCGGGATGGCGCAATTTTCGGCTGATACGATAATCATGCGCTGGGGCGGATAGGGCGATGCTAAAGCAGCGAGCGAATTTAAAAGCCCGACGCTTGGGCTTCAGGGCATATTCAGGCGCGGCCGGCCAATAAGGCTCTGTAAGAAGATAGGAATTGTCGAGGCGTGATCTATCGCAGGCGGCACAACGCATTCTCGCGCGGTGAACGTGAGTGGCGGGTCGAGGATGGGGCCCTCTCCTCGATTGGCGTCTCGGGCCATGCGCGCCGCTGGGCGTGGAACGATTTCGTCAGCGTGCGGCTCTGCCGGGAGCCGACGCGGCTGAAGCCCTGGCGCTATGTGTTCGAGGCGCAGTTCAAGAACGGGCAAAAGGTGGTCATCGACAATGGCCATTATGTCGGGCCGGCGCGCTTTGAAGAGCGAAGCGAGAGCTACACTCCTTTCATTTGCGCGCCTCCTCGCCAAGCTGCACGCCGCCAATCCCAAATTGCGCGCGCTGACAGGGGAGACGCCCAAGCGCTATTTCGCGCTCATGCTGTTTGCTTTGCTCGGGCTTGGCGCGTTCGCATTCGCGGTGATCGCCATCCCGACGCCTTTTTGATGCGCAGCGCTTTGCGGGCGTCGCTAAATTGTTGATCGTGCTGGCGATGGTGCCGGTGTTTTGGGGCTTGGTGGCGCGGGCGATGCCGCGTGGGGTGAGCCTTGATTCCGTGCCAGATCACGCCTTGCCCGCGCGCGCAGAAAACGCGCCTGCAGATAATCTGAAGCCTAGTTAAAGGAACCTTCACCTCGCCCGCGTATAGCGCAGGCTGGAGGTTTCCCCTTGCGCAACACAGACGGCCGCCGCGACCTGTCTTTGATCCGCGAAAGCGGCTCGACGGCGCGCGTGCTCAATCTCGCCCTGGTCTATGAGCGCTTTGGCGATACCGAAGAATTTTCCGAAAAGCCGATGTTTCGCAATAAGCGGCTCAATCGCGCTTTGATCCTCAAGCACGCGGTGCGCCCGAACGAGAAGGAATTCTTCACCCGCCCCGTCACCTCAACCACCAAGGTGATTTTACCCTATTCGGTGAAGGAATTGCAGCTGGGCGGCGTCAGCTTCATGATCGGCGAGCGGCGCTTTGAGCGCATCGTCCGCGATACGGTTGAAGGCTATGAAAGCGAAACCGATCTGCAGGCCGATATCGAGCTGCTGAAGGCGCTCGGCGCGCTGCCGTCGTTTGATCCGTTCCTCCTGCGTGAGCGGCTGCGTTCGATCGGGGTTGAGCCGGGGCGCTGCTATTTTGATCTCGCTGAGGCCGATGTGGCGCGCATGCGCCAATTCGTGGGCCGCGAAATCCGGCAGCTGATCAGCCTCGCGTTCGCGTCCGGCGGGCGTGAAGCGGGCGATCTTTCGCATCGCATGGCCGAAAAGCTGATGACGGACGCCAGCGCCAAATCGCTCGATCCGCTGCGCCAAACATTGCGCCTCTCGGGCGAGGACTACACCGAGGGCGTGTTCGCCTGGAAAGGCTTCCTCTATTACAAATGGCTGATCGCCGAGTTCAAACCCGAGCTTGAGCTGTTCCGCCCGCGCTTTGCCGGCCTGCGCGTTTCCGGCGCCAGCGCCGATGAGCGGCGCGATCTTGCAGACACCCGCAAGGACATCCTGCGCCAGATGATGGCCGCGCTCGCACGCGTGGACGAGCTGCTGCTGGAATATGGCGCGGCCTTCGCCGCGCTCGCCGAAGGGCGTCCCTCGGCGTTCCGGGATTTCCTGCTGCGCGCGCCCCAGCTTTTCATTCCGATCGGTGAGGCCGTGGGCGTGATCAAGCACATCGATTCGTTCTGGCGCTTCCGTTTCCCCGCGGCGTCCACCCCGATGATGGACGCCGATGAGGCCATCGAGGTGCTGCACGACTTTGAAACCACGCTCGCGGGCATGGAATTCACCAAGCAGGATCGGGCCAGCGGGGCCGCCGCCTAAGCGGCGCCCTGCGGTCTTGCCCTCCGCCCCAAGGGCGCGTAGGAAACCGCCCTCCGCCTGGGCGCCAGCCCGAGCCAGGAGCCGCCTTAGCTCAGCCGGTAGAGCGGCGCATTCGTAATGCGTAGGTCAGGTGTTCGAGTCACCTAGGCGGCACCATCGCTCAGTTTTGGCGATTTCGAGCACACCGTCTCACGACGTCGAAATCGTCTCGAACGCATTGATTCACATTACCTTTTACCCGTTTACGGAGAGCGGAGCCGCAGCGCATGCCAAGCGCCTGCGGCAAGGGCGCGCTTCGTTATTCAGTAGCCGCTTGTGCGGCGATCAGGCCGCGCAGGGCGTTGCCGATGAAGAAATTTGCGCCGAGCTCTGCTGGCGTAAGCTCTGCTTCGATGGCCGCGCCTGATGCGAGCAATTTCTGGCGCAGCACGCCGGGCAGCAGCGCGCGCGACGCCGGCGGGGTGAGCAACAGGCCGCCGCGCGGCGCGAACACGTTCGTGAACGCGCCGTCCGTTAGAAAACCTTCGGCATCGAAGAAGATCACCTCAAACGCGCCCGATGCGGCGAGAGCCTGATCGCGAAAGCCGCGATCGCTGGTTTTGTGCCTGAGACGAAAATCGCGCGCGCTCACGGGAAGGGCCGAAAGCGCCACTTTGGCTGGCGCCGTCAGTGGTGTGGGCGCCTCGCCGCTCTCGATCGAAAAGGCGCCTGTGCGCGTCACCGCCAGCCGCACGCGTTTTGCGCCTCGATGCGTTTGCGCCTCCACGCGCAAAGCCTGCGTGATTGCCGCGATGTCGAGATTGAAGCCGAATGTCTCAGCCGAGCGCGCGAGCCGCTCAAGGTGCAGATCAAGATCAGGAAATCCGAGCTCGGGTTCATAGCGCATCGTTTCGATGAGATCGAACGAAGGGCGCGCCCGCGTAAGAAAGAGCGATTTGACCTGGCATTCTTCCCATTCGGCGGTGGGGTTGGAATCATGCACGATGCCGGAGCCGACGCCAAAAGCCGCGTCTTCGCGGCCATCCTGAACGACAAGCGTTCGGATGAGGACATTGAAAGCGGCGTCTCCGTTTGGCGCGAGCCAACCGAGTGAGCCGGTATAGGCGCCGCGCGCGTCAGTCTCGAGATCGTCGATGATTTCCATGGCGCGGATTTTTGGCGCACCGGTTATGGAGCCGCAGGGAAAAAGCGCTTCAAGCGCGTCGATCGCGTCGCGCCCCGATGCAAGCGCGGCCTCGATTGTCGAGGTTAGCGTATGCAATGTGGGATAGGTTTCGATCGTGAACAGCGCGGGCGTCGTCACGCTGCCGCGCGCGGCGATGCGGGAGATATCGTTCCGCATCAGATCAACGATCATCAGATTTTCAGCGCGCTGTTTCGGATCGGCCTGCATGGCCAGCGCCATCTCCGCATCAGCGTCCGGGCCGGCGGCGCGCGGGGCCGTGCCCTTCATGGGGCGTGCTTTGATCACCCCGGCTTCAAGGGAGAAGAACAATTCAGGCGAGGTTGAAAGCAGCCAGGTTTCGCCATTGAACGCAACGCCGCTCCAGCGCCCCGCGCCGCTGCGGCGGATTTGCGCATAGAGCGCAAGCGGGTGGCCGAGAAGGCGCAGGTCATTGCGAAGCGTGAAATTGACTTGATAGATATCGCCGCTGCGAATGTATTCAAGAATGCGTTCGACGCGCGCCTCGTAATCTGATTGTGCGAGCCGTGGTGAAGGGTCGGTGATCCACGCGCCCGCACCGTCGGGCAGGGCCGCCTCGAGCGCGCGCTGGTCCAGGATTTGAACTTCGTCAAAGAGGCCAAACCAGAGCAACGGCTTCTGGGCCGGTTGCGCCATGCCATCAAATCGATGTTCGAGCGCAAAGCCCGCTTCGTAGCTCATCCAGCCCGCCGCATGCAGGCCCCTCGCTTGCGCGGCGCGCAATGCCTGCAAGGCCGGGCGCACCTCAGAAATCTGCTGCGCCGCTATGATTTGCCTCGGCGCGGCGTAAAGCCGAGCCCCGCCCTGAGCAGCATCTTCGAGCAGCACGAACGGTGCTGTGGTGGTTGCCGCGCCCGATAGGGGGAGTTGGCGCAATCGCTATGCTTCACCTGCCGACTGAACGTGCTTCCCCTGCGCAGGTCAAACCGAAATTGCGCGTCTCGGGTGCGATAGGTCTGAGTGATGCAAGGGCGCGCCAAATCGCCGGTGCGCGAGCTACGCGACCAGGGAAAAAAATGCAGCGAGGGCGGTGCGGGCGTCCGCTTCGTCAAGCGTTGGCGCGTGGCCGACATTGGCGATGGCGGCGCCCATCGCCGTCGGGCGGACGCGCAGCATTTGCCCGAGCGTTTCTTCCGCCAGGATGTCGGAAAGCGCGCCGCGCAGGATCAGTGTGGGCCGATGCTGCGCGAGCTTTTTGTAGCCCCGCCATAGGATCATCGAGGCGATCTTCAGGGTCAGCGGCGAAATGCCGCCGGCGATCGCCGGGTCATAGTCCAGCGCCGGCGCGCCGTCTGCGCCCGCCTTGAAAGAGCGGCGCGCAAACCGCGCCCAATCTTCGGGCCCGTGATTGGGAAACGCGGGGCCATGGATGAAGGCCGTCGCCGCAGCCGCGTCGGCCCAGGTGCGCACGGGCGGCGCCTTGCCGACATAGCTGGCGATGCGCTTGATCCCTTCACTGCTCGCCACAGGGCCTACGTCATTGAGGACGGCGCCTGCGATGCGCGCGGTTGAGCGCAGCGCCATGGTCATCGCCACGATGCCGCCAAGCGAGGTGCCTAGAATGTGCGCGCGCGGGATATCGAGCGCGTCAAGCAGGGCTTCGATGTCGCGTGCATAGGTGCGCGGATTGTAATTGGCGCGTTTGGGATCATAGGCCGATGCGCCGCGCCCGCGCAGATCCACCGCGATGACGCGCCGGCCCTGCGCCGCGAGCCAGGGCGCCACATCTTCAAAGTCACGCGAATTGCGCGTGAGCCCAGGTATGCAGATGATCGGGCGCGCGCGCGTTTCCGTGCGCGGGCGATACTCGCGCGCGTAAAGCGCAAGCCCGTCCGACGAACGCCAGGCGATGTCGAACGGGCCTTCGCTGCGGCTTGCCGCGCTATCCACTTTAGTACCTGTACTCAAGCGAAGCGAACACGGTGCGCGGCGGGCCATAAAAGCCGATAATCAGATCGCCGAAGGCAAGGCCCGTAAAATAATAGCCGCCGGTGCGGTAGCGTTCGTCGGTCAGGTTGCGCCCGTGCAGGCCAAAGCGCCACGCATTGGATTGGCTGGTCCAGACGAGGCTGAGATCATAGAGCTCATAGCCCGGCTGATCGATTTCGGGCGCCGGCGTCTCGAACATGGACGTATCGCTGCGGAATGACACGCTGCCGCGCACATTGAGATTTCCGCCAAAAAGCGGCGTCAGATAATTGAGCGCAAGCTGGCCGTTCCAATCAGGCGTGTTTTGGAATTGCCGCTGATCGGCGACATCGACAAGCACATAAGCCGGCGGCGCTGAGGGGTTGGGCGCGTAAGCCAAAAACTCATCGAACGATGCATCAATATAGCCGACGTTGAGGTCGAGGCTAAAGGCGCTGGTGAGGCGCGCATGGAGTTCGAGTTCGGCCCCATTGATGGTGGAGCTGCCGACATTGTCGACGAAGCTCACAACCCCTGTGCCGGCCTGATTGACCTGCTGGCTGGTGACCTGTTGGCCCTCATAGGCGGCGTGGAAAATAGCGCCTGAGAAACGCAGGCGATTGTCAAAGGCAAGGCCGCGCAGGCCAAGCTCGTAAGAATCCACCGTTTCCGGCGCATAGCCGTCGGCGGTGGCGGGGGTGGCCGCCGCATCGCCGCGCATGTCGAAGCCGCCGGATTTGAAGCCGCGCGAATAGGCGGCGTAGAGGTTCATATCTTCGGCCAAAGCGTAAGAGAGGCTGACGCGCGGCGTGAATTCCTCGTACGTGGCGCTGTTGGCGTAGTCGGTCAGGACTTGGAACGGTGCGGTTGCGTAGCCGCTGATCGGGCTGCCGAGGCCGAAATAATTGGCTTTGTAAACCTCAGCGGTTTTGTCGTCGCGGGTCCAGCGCGCGCCGAGCGAGAGCGCCAGGCGCTCCGTCAGATCGATGTCCACGTCGCCGAAAATGGCGAAGGATTCTGTATCGACGCGTCCGCTTGTGCCTTGGGTCAGCGCAGGCGAAGGCGCGCCGGGGATGGCCGATGCGCCGATGCCGAGCGTGGTGTCGAACTGGCCGGCGGCGGTGGCGTCCATGTAATAGAGGCCAAAAACGCCGCGCCAGCGTTCAAAGTCGAACGCAGCCTGGAATTCTTGCGAGAATTGGTGATCCGTATAGAGCGAGCCAAGCCCGCCCACATCAAGGATGGGTGCAGGCGTGCCGTCGAAATCGATGCCGCGCGAATTGCTTTCGCCTTCACGGTAGGCGGTGATCGATTTCAACGTCAGCACCTCGATGGGCCGCCATTCGGCAAGCAGCGAGGCGCCTTGCGTAATCACCTCATTGGCGTCGGCGAGGCCGGCCCAGGTGTCATATTCATTGCCCTGCACCGGGAAGGCGCCCGCGGGGATGTTGATATTGAAGGGCGGGCCGTTGAAGGGCGGGCCGCCAAAGGCCGCCGGGATCGGCCGTTCGCGGTGGCCGTGATTGATGTTGGAATCATCATCAAGATGATCGGCTGAGAGGCGGAAGAAGAGTTGTGAATTCGGCTCGATTTCCAAGGTGAGGCGGCCGGCGACAACATCGCGGTTGTTGGTGTCCGCGCCGCTGAAATGGTTCGTGCCGAAGCCGTCGCGATTATAAGTTGCGAACGCCGCCCCGATGCGCGCGTGATCACCCAGCGGGGTCGAGCCCGCGAGGATCAGGTCGCGCTGATTGTACTCGCCGATATTGGCGCGCACGCGGAATTCGGCATCGTTGGTCAGCCGGCGGCTGACATATTTGATCGCGCCGCCAATCGTGTTGCGCCCATACAGCGTGCCTTGCGGCCCGCGCAGCACTTCGATGCGCTCGATGTCGAAAATGTCGAGCACCGCGCCTTGCGGGCGGGCGATGTAGACATCATCAACATAAAGGCCCACGCCCGGCTCAAATCCCCAAAGCGGATCCTGCTGGCCAACGCCGCGGATGAACGCCGTGAGCGTTGAATTGGTGCCGCGCGAGACTTGCAGCGTGAGGTTTGGCGTTGAGCGCTGCAGCGCGGTGATGTCGGGCGCGCCGCGCATCTCCAATTGCTCTGCGCTTTGCGTGGTGATGGAGATCGGCACCTCGATCAGTGATTCCTCGCGCCTGCGCGCAGTGACCACGATTTCGGTTGTTTCGCCCGCATTTGGCTCGGCCGGCGCGGACTGGGCAAAGGCGGGGCCGGTGGCGGCTAGGCAAAGCACCGAGGCTGCCTGCAACAGGCTGAGCCGCGAAATCGCGCGACGTGCGGTCATGTATTCCTCCCCTGGCGCGCGTCAACGCCCGCGCCTTGGCCGCCAGGAACGCACGCGGCCTTCTTCTCGTCAAGATATTTATTCATCCGCCAATAAAGAAAAGTGTGCTATGCTTCGGGCATGCCAAAGTCCACGTCCCGAAAAGCTGGCCCCCGCGCGGCGCCTGCGCGCCGCAGCCAGGCTGAGCGTCGCGAGGCCGCGCGTGAGCGCATCCTCGACGCTGCGGAAGAATTGTTCGGCAAGATCGGCTTTTACGGCGTCACGTTGCGCGACGTTGCGGCCGCGGCCGAGGCGGACACCGCGCTGCTGCATTATTATTTTGAAGGCAAGGCCGGGCTGTTTGATGAAGTGGTGGCGCGCCGCGCCGAACTGGTGAACCGCACGCGGCTTGAATCGCTTGAGCGATATGAGCGTGAAAGCGCGGGCAAGATGACGGCGCACGGCGTCGTTTCAGCGTATTTGACGCCCACTTTTACGCTGCTGATGTCAGGCGGGGCGGGCTTTCGCCACTACGCGCGCGTGATCTCCAAGGTAAACAGCACCGGCCTTTCGGATGATTTTAACGTCTCGGTCACGCCATTTGATCCGGTGGTGCAAAAGATGGTCGCGATGCTCAAGCGCGTGCGCCCCGAGCGCTCAGAGGCGGACCTTTATTGGTTTTATCACATGCTCTCGGGCGCCATTTCGCTTTCGCTGGCGGAGACAGGGCGTATCGATGCGCTCTCTGGCGGCTTGTGCAAATCGAGCGATTTCGAGGCCATTCTCGCGCGCATGGTTGCGATTTTCAGCGCTGGCTTTGACGGCCTGCCCAGTGCGCAGGACGCCTCATCGCGCTGATGCGGCGCGCGATCAATCTGCCGCCCGATCGGTGCGCCCATCTCCGCGCCGCCCGCTTTCGCGGCAGGTGCGGGATTGGCGCGGGCGTAGCCCGTTAATCCTGGATTTTAAGGTTCGCGCCGCGTAGAGCCGGGGTAGGCCGGTGGCACAACGCTTGCGCGCTGGCGCCTGCGAGAGCTCTCTCTGGGCGCCGAGAATGGGCGCCGGGCGGGCGGCGGGGGAATTGGAGGGGCCGCGTATGGCGACTGAACCTTTATTGTCGGTGGTTGTGCCGGTCTATAATGAGGCCGAGGGCATCGCCTATTTTCACGAGCGCGCGTCTGCTGCGCTCAAGGCCCTCGATGGGCTCGATTACGAACTCGTCTACGTCGATGACGGCTGCAAGGACGGGTCGTTTGAGATCATGCGCGCCTTCGCGGCGGACGATCCACGCGCCCGGATCGTGAAACTTTCCCGCAATTTTGGCCACCAAATCGCGATTACGGCGGGCCTCGATTATGCGCGCGGCGATGCGGTGGTGTTCATTGACGCCGACTTGCAGGATCCGCCGGAAACCATCGGGCGCCTCGTTGAAAAATGGCGCGAAGGCTATGACGTGGTCTACGCGCAGCGGGCCAAACGGCCGGGCGAAACCGCGTTTAAGCTGTTCACCGCCTCGTTTTTTTATCGGTTGCTGCGCTCTGTCGCCAATATCGATATTCCGCCCGACGTCGGCGATTTCCGTCTCATTTCGAGACGGGTGGCCGATGTGTTGCGCGGCATGAAGGAAAAGGACCGTTTCATCCGCGGCCTGGTTTCCTGGGTCGGCTACAAGCAAACGGCGGTTCTGTATAATCGCGAAGAGCGCCACGCGGGCGAGACGAAATACCCGCTGCGCAAGATGATTAAATTCGCGCTGGACGGGATCACCTCCTTCTCCACAGCGCCGCTGCGCATCGCCACCTGGATGGGCAATGCGGCGTCCACCGTGGCTTTCATCTATCTGCTCGTCATTATCGCGCAGAGCTTTATGGGCGTCACCGTGCCGGGCTTTGCCTCGATCATGGTGGCCGTCTTGTTCCTGGGCGGGGTGCAGCTCATCTGCCTTGGCATTTTGGGCGAGTATCTCGGGCGCGTGTTCAGCGAAGTCAAACCAAGGCCAATCTATATCGTGGAAGAAGAGGTCGTTGGCGGCCTCTCGGCTGTGGAGAAAAGCGTAGCCGCTCACGCTGCGCACAGCGTGGGGCTGATTGCGTGACGAGCATTCCTGAGACGACTGAGTCGCGCAGCGGCTGGGCCGCGCTCGCGGCCCGCGTCGTGCTAAGCAATCTGCCGTTCGCGCTGGCGCTGCTGGCCGCGCCCTATCTTCCTGATTTCGCGATGGCGCTGGTTGTCGGCGGGGCCATGTATCTGGCGCCGGGCTTGGCCTGGGCCGATTGGCGCAAGGGCGATGCTTTCGTCGTGATCTTCCGCGCCGTTACGGCGTCGCTGCTGCTGGCGTTGGGGTGTTGGCTCGTGCTTTTGGCCGCGCCTGGCCCGCTGAGCCGCATCGGATTCATCGTCGGCCTGGCGCTGTTCACCAATCTCGGGCTTTGGATCGGGTATCGGCGCTGCTGGTATAAGGCCAATCCGTTCGCGGCGCCGATGGCGCGGCCGCTGCTGATCGTGGCGGCGCTTTTCTTCCTGCAATCTTATCTCGGCGCGGCGCATTTCGTTCCGGCGCTTGAAGATCAGGACATGGAAACCCAAGGCACCGCCTATGGGATCATCAACCACGCCGAGCCGACGATGCCGATCAATCGGCCCGAAGGTGTGGGCGACGCCTTCTTCTTCGCGCACCCGCTTTTGCTGCATTTCTGGATCGCTGAATCTGCGTTGATCTCTGACGATCTTGGCCGGCTCGAATATTATCATGAGGGCTCGCTGCGGGCGCAAGCCGCGCCCGAGCAAACCATCGCCATCTGGGAAGAAGCGTTCGCGCAGTTTCTAGCCGATCCCGTGCTGATCGAATCGCGCACGCCGAACATCTTTCTTGGCGCGTTCATGCTGCTGGGTCTTGGCTTTATCGTCTTTAGGCTCACCGGCTCGCGCATCGCCACGCTCGCGGCGTGCGTGGTCTATGCAACGCTGCCGGAAGCGTACGTACGTCACGCCTATGGCGGGTACATGGCGATCACCAATTTCTTCCTGATCGGCGGCGCGTATTTTTACCTCCAAGCGCTGGGTTTGTTTGCTGATCAAGTCAGTGACGGGCGCACAAGGGCGCAAGGGCGCCGTGGGCGCCGCCGCAGCGATGCTGATGGGCCTGGTCGGATCAAAAGGCCATGCTGCTGCCGCTTGCGGCCAGCGCGCATGCGGGCCTGCGCCTGCTGCTGGATCCGCCATTCCTGCGCGATCTCTGGGCGCAAGCGCGCAGCGGCAAAATGCTGGAGGCGCTGCGCGCGATCTTCTCGCGAACGGATGTCCTGGCGGTTGTCGTGATCGTCGGCGCGTTCTTCCTCGGCTGGTTGAGCTATGTGGCGTACGGCCTCGCTATCGAGCCCGAGGCGTTCATCCGCGATCACATCCAGCAGCACATTACCGAGCGCGTGAACAATTCCGGCATCAATTGGTTGGGCAATGAGCACTGGTACCCATCTGTGTTCGGTCTCTGGGTCGAGTTTATCGATCACACCGGGCCATTGATCATCGCCGCGGGCGTGTTGGCCGGCTTCTTCGGCATCGCGCGCCTGCGCGGCGCGCCGGGCCTGTTCTTCCTCTGGTGCGTGCTCGCCGCTGTGGCGTTCAGCCTGGTGGACTGGCGCCACACCAAGCACCTAGCGCATTTCCTGCCGGCGCTCGCGGCGCTGATCGCGGTCTATTGGTCCACGCTTGAGGGGCGGATGCGCTGGATCGTCGGCGGCGCCATCGTTGCGGGCGTTGCGTGGAATGTCGTTCGCATCATCCTGACGATGCAGGATTTCACCTATATCGATCCCACGCCGATCTGGTGAGGCTTAGCCCGCTGCGCTGAGGCGCCGCGGCGCTTCATCTGGCGCGGCGACGGCCCAGAGGCGCGCATCGGCGGCAAGCGGCTTGCGCCGATGCCGCGCCGCGAGCGCCGCCTCATAATGGGCGTGATACGCTTCGATCAGGCCAATCTCTGCGCCATCGTGATCATAGGCCGCGCCGATATCGAGATAAGCCGCAAGATTCTCAAGCTTCGGTTCCGGCAACCGCCCGGCGCGATACTGGCCCGCCATTTCTGCGTAAAGGCCCTCGAGCGCGCGTGCGAGGCCATCGATATCAAACAGCGTGCTGCTTGCGCGCCCTTCGAGCAGCCGTTGGCGCATCGCCGCAAGGCTCAACCGATCCGCGCCCGCCAATTGGATGGCGCGCGCCACGAAATGATCGGCGCTATCGCACACCATCTCCGGCAGCCCCGCCGCCCGCACCAGCGAGCCGCACACGCGCGCCGCAAAGCAGCGGCCAGAAAGCGTCAGCACCGGCACGCCCATCCAAAGCGCGTCAGAGGCCGTGGTGTGCGCGCCATAGGGCAGGGTGTCGAGGAAGAGATCCGCCAGCGGATAGCGGGCGAGGTGATACGGATTGGCGATCTTCTGCGCGAAGATCAGCCGATTCCCCGCAACGCCGCGCGCTTCGGCGGCCGCCCGCAGCCGCGCATTGGTTTCAGCGTTGTAATCCAGCAGCCACAGCACGCTATCGGGCGTGGCGCGCAGCACCTCCATCCAACGCTCAAACGAAAAGCGCGTGATCTTGTGTGCGGCGTTAAAGCAGCAAAACACGAACGCATCTTCCGGCAAGCCGGCGCTTGCGCGTGTCGGCGTCACCGGATGCACCACGCGCTTGCGGTCATTGGGCTGATAGCAGGGCAGGCGAAGCACTTTTTCCGAATAATAGAGCTCATATTCTTCGGGTATCACCCAATCATCGCCGATGATGTAATGGTGAAACGGGCTGCCCATCGTGCCGGGATAGCCCAGCCAGTTGACGATCACCGGCGCGGGCCTGCGTGCAAATACGCCAAGCCGCGCGTCGCGCGTATGCCCGTTCACATCCACCAGGATGTCGATTTGATCCTTGGCGATGGCGGCCGCGGCCTCGTCATCGCTCAAGGCGCGGATGTCGGTCCAATGCTCGGCCGCGCCTTTGATGCGCTGGTTGATTTCATCATCGGCCGGGATGCCGCAATAATAGATAAACACCTCGATCGCATCGCGATCATGCGCCTCAAACAGATTGACCATCAGATAGCCAACCGCGTGCGCGCGCATATCGGATGAAACATAGCCAATACGCAGCCGCCGTCCCTGTGGGATCGGCGCATCGCGCCGGTCGCTTTCACCAGCGCCGGCGTTTTGCGTCAGCGCATCAACATAATGATCGGCAAGGCCAAGCTGAAACAGCGGATCATCCGCATAGGCGCAGGCCGAAAGCGGGTGAAAGCGCTTGAGGAAATCGGCGCGCGAAATCTTCGGCGTGATCGCCCCGATCGGCCATTTGCACTGCGCCAAGCGGGCCGCCGCGTATTGCTCCAGCACATCGCGCTGCTGCGCGTTGAGCTCAAGCGCCTGCACAAGCGCGGCCTCGGAGCTTTCATGCTGCTGATTGTCGCTCATCACCCGGCTGATCTGTTTCAGCAGGGTGGTTTTGTAATCGATGGCGTCGCCAGTAATCGCGGTGAGGCGCTCAACACCTTTTTTCCATTGCTCAACAGCGTCTTTCGCCGCGCCCCGCCGCTCCATGGCGCTGCCGAGATTGATGTGCGCCGGTGCGAAATCGGGATTGACCTTCAGCGTCGCCTGCAGCGAAGCCTCCGCCGCGATCGGATCGCCCAACTGCGCTTGCAGCGTCGAGCAATTGAAATGCGCGATGAACGCCAGCGGATGCTCGCCATTCATGGCCAGCCAAACCTGATAGAGCTGGCGCGCTTGATCGATCTGCCCGGCCTGCGTCAGCGCTTGGGCCGCCGCCATCAGCTCATTCAGCGCCAGCGCGCCGCCTGTAATCTTCTGCAGCGCAGCTAGAAACGGATTTTCGGACATAACGGCCCCTTCGCGCGGGCGTAAGGCGCGCGCGCGGGCGGGACGGTCCGGCGATTTGCGTTGTCAAAAGCTTAACGGCGCGCCGCCGCGCGTTAACCCGGCGGGCGCGTGCGTTAGGCGGCCGAGAGATAGGCCTCGATCTGATCGCCATCCAGGCTCGCCACCTGCGCGGAGGTGAAGGCGTAAATCTGGGTGGTGCTGAACGCGGCGATATTGGTGGTGGAGAGGTGGTCAAGCTGGGTGGCCGTCAGCGCCGGCACTTGCGTCACCGTCAGCGCCGCGATCTGCGCGGCCTGCAATTCGCTGATCACCGTGGTGGACCAGGCCTGGATTTGCGTGGTGGCCATGGCGGCGATCTGGGCGTCTGCAAACTCGGCGATGTCGGTGGCGTCAAGCGCGGCGATCTGCGTCGCGGTGAGCGCGCGCACCTGGGTGCTGCTCATCGCGCCAACTTGCTCGGCATTCAGCGCGATCAGCGCCGCGGTGCTGAGCCGCGAGACTTGCGCGGTCGTCAGCGCCTGGATCTGCGTTTCCGCCAGCGCCGCGATATTCGTTTCGGTCAGCGCGCCAATTTGCGTAGTGTGCATGGCAGCAAGCTGCGCGGTCGTGAACTCGGCAATGTCCTCGGCCGAAAGTGCGCCAATCAGCGTGGAGGAGATCGCCCGCGCCTGGCTGGTGTTGAGTGCGCCGATCTGATCGGCGTCCAGCGCGGCGATATTGGTTTGGTTGAACGCGGCGATCTGCGATGCCGTCATCGCGCCAATCTGCGTCACGCTCAGCGCCTGCACCTGGCTCTCGCTCAGCTCGCGAACGTTCGTTGTGGAAATCGCCAGCAATTGCGTGGTCGTCAGCGCCTGCACCTGGCTTTCGCTCAACGCCGTGAGATTGGTGCTGGAAAGCGCCTTGACCTGCGCGGTCGTCAGCGCCGCAATCTGATCAGCGCTGAATTCAGCGATATCTTCTTCCGAGAGCGCGGCGATCTGCGATGTCGTCAGCTGCGCGGCTTGCGTGATCGAAAGCGCCGCGATCTGCGCGTCGCTCAAGCCCGAAACATTGGCGGCCGAAAGCGCCTTGAGCTGGGTCTCGGCCAGGGCGGCGATCTGGGTGTCGGCGAAAGCTGCAAGGCTCTCAGCGCTGAGATCGCGCACCTGCGTTGTCGCCAGTGCGGCGATCTGCGTGGCCGAGAACTCGCCAAAATCGCCAGCTTCCAGCGCGTTGATCTGCGCCGTTGTCAGGCCGCGGATTTGCGTGGCGCTCAGCGCCGCGACTTGCGCGGCGTCAAGCGCGCGGAGATTTTCCTCCGAGAATGCGCGCAATTGCAGGGTCGAGAGCGCCGCAACTTGCGTGGTCGTCAGCGCCGCGATTTGGCTTTCCTGCAGCGCCGCCACCTTGGTGGTGTTAAGCGCGGCGATCTGCGTCGTCGTCAGCGCGGCCACTTGCGTCTCGCCGAAGGCGCCCAGATTGGTGTTGGTCATCGCGCCCAATTGCGTCGATGAAAGCGCCGCAATTTGCGTGGCGGCGAACTCGGCCACATCGTCCTCGGAGAGCGCGGCGATCTGCGTGGTCGTGAGCGCCGCCATCTGCGTGGTGGAAAGCGCGGCGATCTGCGATTCCGCCAGGGCCGAGAAGCTCGTGGTGTTGAAGGCCTGGATCTGCGTGTTCGTCAGCGCCGCGACCTGGGTTTCGGCAAGGTCAGCCACGTTGGTGTCCGAGAGGCCGCGGATTTGCGTTGCCGTCAGCGCTGTGATCTGCGTGGTGCTGAATTCAGCGATGTCGCCGGCGGAAAGCGATTCGATCTGTGTGGCCGTCAGCGCCGCGATGTGCGTGGCTTTGAACGCGCCGATTTGCGTGGCGTCCAGCGCGGCAAGGTTGGCCTCGCTCAGCGCGCGCACTTGCGACGTCGAGAGCGCGGCCAGCTGTGTCGTCGTCAGCGCGCTCATTTGTGTTTCAGCCATCGCCGCGATGTTCGTTGTCGATACCGCCGCGATCTGGCCCGCCGTCAGCGCCGCGACCTGGCTCTCGGCCATTGCCGCGAAATTATCGCTGCTGAGCGCCTGGATTTGCGTATTCGTCAGCGCCGCCACTTGGGTGGTGGTGAACTCGGCGATGTCGTCGGTCTCCAGCGCCGCCAATTGCGTGGACGTGAGCGCGCGCACCTGCGTCGTGCTCATGGCCTCAATCTGCGAGGCGCCGAAGGCCGCTGCGGCCTCGGTTGAAAGCGCGGCGATCTGCGCGGTCGTGAGCGCGGCGGCCTGAGTCTCTGTCATCGCCGCGATGCTCTCGGCGGAGAGCGCGGCGGCCTGGCTGGTGCTCAGCGCGCCGATCTGCGCCGTGGTCAGCGCGGCGAACTGGCCTTCGCTCAAGCTATTGATGATCGTGGTGGAGAATGCCTGCACCTGGCCCGCGCTGAACGCCGCGATCTGCGTCTCGGCGAGGTCGGCCATGTTGCTGTCGCTCAGCGCGCGCACTTGCGTGGTGGTGAGCGCCGCCAGTTGCGCGGTGGAGAGCTCGGCCACGTCGGTCGCGTTCATGGCGCTGATCTGCGTCGCCGAAAGCGCGCGGATCTGCGTCGTGCTCATTGCGCCCACTTGGCCCGCTTCGAGCGCCGAGAGCGCCTCATCGCTTAAGCGGCCGATCTGGGCCGCGCCCAGCGCCGCCACTTGCGTCGAGGAAAGCTCGGTGATGTCCGTCGCGTTGAGGCCGGCCACCTGCGTTGTCGTGAGCGCGGAAATCTGAGTCGTCGTCATCGCGCCGGTTTGCGCGCCATCGAGCGCGGAGAGCGTTTCGGCGGAGAGCGCTTGGATCTGCGATGTAGTCATCGCCGCAATCTGCGTCGCGGCGAGAGAGGCCATGTTCGTGGATGTCAGCGCCGCAATTTGCGTGCGATTGAGCGACGCAAATTGTGTTTCACTGAACTCGGCAACATCCTCGGCCGTCAGGGCCGCAAGCTGCGTGGAGGTCAGCCCGCGCAATTGCGTGCTGCTCAGCGCGGCCATTTGCGCTGAATCCAGCGCCGAAAGCGCTTCGACGGAAAGGCGAGACAATTGCGTGGAGCCAAGCGCCGAAATCTGCGTGGCGGCAAGCTGCGACACGCTGGTTTCATTCAGCGCTTGGATTTGCGTGGTGACCATCGCGGCCAATTGCGTGGCGGCGAATTCGGCCATGTCGCTGGCTGTGAGCGCCTCGATCTGCGTCACCGTCAGCGCGCGGGCTTGGGCCGTCGTCAATGCGCCGATCTGCGCGGCGTCGAGCGCGACGAGGTTTGCTTCCGATAGCGCGCGCAGCTGCGAGGTTGAAAGCGCCGCGATCTGGGCGGTGGTCAGCGATGTGGCTTGCGTTTCGGCAAGGGCCGCGATGTTGGTGGTGGAAAGCGCGGCGATTTGGCCTGTCGTCATCGCCGCGATCTGCGTTTCGGCCATGGCGGCTACGTTGTCTTCACTCAGCGCGCGCACTTGCGCGGTGGTCAGCGCCGCGATGTGCGTGGCGGTCAGTTCGCCGAAATCGGTGGTGCTGAGGTTTGCAATCTGCGTGGTGGTGAGGCCCGCGATCTGCGAGGCCGTCAGCGCTTCCATTTGCGCGCCATCGAGCGCGGCGAAATTATCGTCGCCCATCGCGCGCACCTGCGCGGCCGAAAGGTTGGCGATCTGGGTGGTGGAAAGCGCCGAAACCTGCGTTTCCGTCATCGCCGCAATCTGCGCCGTGCTTGCCGCGGCCATTTGCGTGGTGCTCAGCGCCTGGATCTGGCTTTCGGCCAGGTTGGCGAAGTTCGTGGCCCCAAGCGCGCTGATTTGCGTCGCCGCGAGCGCGGCGACCTGGGTTTCCGTCAGTTCGCCGATGTCGCCGGTTTGCAGCGCCGCCACCTGCGCGGTGCTGAGCGCGCGCACTTGCGCGGTTGTCAGCGCCTGCATCTGCGCTTCATTGAGCGCGCGCAGGTTGGTGGTGTTCAAGGACGCCACTTGAGCGGTCGTGAGTGCGCCGATCTGCTCGCTCGTCAGCGCTTCCACATTGGTTTGGCTGAGGCCCTGCACCTGGGTGCTGGCGAGGTTGGCGATCTGCGTGGTGGTGAGCGCGGCAATCTGCGTTTCATCGAAGCCGCGCAGCTGCGTGGTGCTCAGCGCCTGCATCTGCCCGGTGGTGAGCGCGGCGATCTGCGTGTCGGCCAGGGCTTCAAGGCTGGTGGCCGTGAGCCCGCGCATTTGCGTGGTGGTGAGCGCGGCGATCTGGGTTTCGGTGATGTCGCCGATATCGGTCGCGTCGAGCCCGGCAAGCTGAGTGCCGGTCAGCGCGCGCACTTGTGTGGTTGAGAGCGCGCCAAACTGCGCGCCATCCATCGCCGAAAGCGCGGTGGCGGAGAAGGAGGCGATGCGCGTCGCTGAAAGCGCCGAAAGCTGCGTGGTCGAGAACGCGGCTACGTTTGTGTCGGTGAAGCCTGCAAATTGCGCGGTGGAAAGCGCCTCAAGCTGCGTGCCGGTGAGCGCGGCGATCTGGGTGTCGGCCAGCGCCGAGAGCGTGGTGGGGGCGAACGCCTTGACCTGCGTGGCGGTGAACGCCGCGATCTGCGTGTCAGCCAGGTTCTGCATCGACGTGGAGGTGAGCGCGGCGGCCTGCGCCGGGGTGAGGCTCGCCAGCTGCGTCGTGCTGAATTCGGCCAAATCCTCGGCCGAAAGCGCTGCAAGCTGCGTCGTTGTCAGCGCGCGCAATTGCGTCGTATTCAGCGCGCCGACCTGATCTGCGCTCAGCGCCGAGAATGTATCGCTATCGAGCGCGGCGATCTGCCCGCGCACCAGCGCGCCCACCTGCGTGGTCGTCATCGCGCCAATCTGCGTTTCGGCCAGCGCGCCGAGGCTGGTGGCGGTGAGCGCGGCGATCTGCGTTGCGGCCAGCGCTTCGATCTGGGATTCTGCCCAGCGCGGCTAGACCATCGGCGGTCAGGCCCTTGATCTGCTGGGTGGTGAGCGCGGCGATCTGCGTGGCCGCCAGCGCGCCGATTTGGGTGGCTTCCAGCGCGGCGAATTGCGCGGTGGAAAGCGCCTGAACTTGCGCGGTCGTCAGCGCGGAAACCTGGGCCTCGGCCAGCGCCGCCACGTTCGTGGTGGAAAGGCCGCGCAATTGCGTGGTTGTCATCGCCGCGATCTGCGCGGCCGAGAATTCAGCCATATCGCTGGTTTCAAGCGCAGAGAGCTGGTTGGCGCGCAATGAGGTGATTTGCGTGGTGGAAAGCGCCGCCACTTGCGATTCAGCCAGCGCAGAAAGGGTGGTGTTGCTCAATTGCTGCAGCTGTGAGCCGCTCAGCGCCGCCACTTGGGTTTCGCCAAAGGCGGCGATGTTGTCGGCGCTGAGCACGCGCATCTGCGCGGTGGTCAGCGCGCCGATCTGCTGGGCGGTGAGCGCGCCGAGTTGGGTGTCGGCGAGGCCCGAAAGCGCGGTGGTGGAAAGCGCCTGAACTTGCGCGGTGGTCAGCGCGCTGATCTGCGCTTCGCTGAGGCTGCCCATCGCCGTGGCTGTCAGCGCGCGCACTTGCGTGGTGGAAAGCGCGGCCAATTGCCCGTTGGTGAATTCGGCCATGTCGGTGGCGTCGAGCCCGGCGATCTGCGCGGCGGTGAGCGCGGCGACCTGCGTTGTGCTCATGGCCTGCACTTGCGTGTCGGTGAAGGCCGAGAACGCGGTGGAGGAAAGCGCCTGCATGTGCGCGGCGGTGAGCGCGGCCACCTGGGTTTCGGCCATCGCGGCGAGGTTGGCCTCTGAGAGCGCGCGCACGTGCGTTGTCGTCAGCGCGTTGATCTGGGTGGTGGTGAATTCACCCACGTCATCGGTGGTGAGGTTCGAGACCTGCGTGGTGGTGAGCCCGCGCAGCTGCGTCACCGTCAGCGCGCCGGCTTGGGCGGCGTCGAGCGCGGAGAAGGCCTCGGTCGTCAGGCGGGAGATCTGCGTCTGGGTAAAGGCGCGGATCTGGGTGGTGGTGAATTCGCCCATGTCGGTCGCTGTCAGCGCCGCGACTTGGGTGGTGGAAAGGTTGGCGATTTGCGTCGCCGTCAGCGCGGCGGCTTGGGAGGCGTCCAGGGCCGAAAGATTGGTGGCGCCCAGCGCCTGAATTTGCGTGGTGGCGAACGCGGAAATCGCCGTGGCGGAAAAATTTTCGATCTGCGTGGTGGTGAAAACGCCGAGCTGCGCCCCGCTCAGCGCAACCAATTGCGCGGCGGAGAAGGTGACGTCGCTCGAAAAATTCGGCACTTGCGAGACCGTGAGGGCCCGCATCTGCGTGGTCGAAAGCGCCGCGACTTGCGTGTTGGAAAGGGCGCCGATGCCTTCGGCGCTGATCGCCGCCACCTGCGCGGTGGACATCTGGGAGATCATAGTCGGCGCCAGCGCCTGGATAGCCGCAGGCGAAAGCGCGCCGATCTGTGCCGGCGAGAGACTCGAAATCGACATCGTATGCCCTTCTGGGGTCTTATCGAGCCGACGTTCGGTCAGCCCACGAACACTCCGAGCGCTTCTGCACCCTGATGCACGCGAGGCCACGTTTACGGTAAATGTCTTTCCGAGGTGTTTCCGGGTTCCGCCTGTTTTGCCAACGAAAGCTTAAGCGCGCGCCGTTGCGGGCGCGCGCTGGAAAGCTTTTGTTTACGCTTGAGGCCGCTTCAGCGGATTTCTTCGACTTCTACATCATCTTCAACCGGCCGCGCGTGCAGCTCCGGCTTGGGCGGGGTTAGCACCGCCGTCGGCAAGGCGAGCACAGGGCCAAGCGCATCAGTGTGCCCGCGCTCCATGCGCGGATGCACCAATTGGCCGCCATCGCCGAACACGTAAACCATGCGCGCCCAATCGCTGTCGTCATAGAGAAAGGCCGGGCCTTCGGGATCGAGGTCTGACCAATCGGGCTCACGCGGGGCGGCGGCCGCTTGCGCCAGCCAGGTGCGCGCCGCGTTCTCATCGCCTTTGCCGCGCGCCACCTGCGCAAACAGAATGCAGATGCGCGAGGAGGGGTTTTCCCGGTACGCATCCTCAAGATCGGCCTGCGCGTTGGCCCAATCAGCCCGCTCCATGGCGAGTTCGGCCAGCACGATGCGGCTTTCGCGGTGATCGCGGCGCTTGGCGGCCAGCGCCTGCATGCGCTCAGCGCGCCTTCGCGCGTCTCGCCGGGGATGAGGTCGCGATAGGCGTGCGCCAGCGCCGGGTGCGGGCCGTTTTCCCAGGCTTCTTCAAGAATAGACGCCGCGCGCTCGGCCTTGCCTTCGCCCACCAGCAGCCGCGCCGCCATCGCGCCGGCCGGCGCAAAGCTGGGCGCCATGCGGAACGCTTTCTGCGCCATCTCGGCCGCTTTATCGGGCCGGCGCTCGCGCTCGAGTTTCTGCGATTGCGCCGTCATCAAAACCGCGCGGCGGCGCTTGGCCACCTTATCTTCGATCAGCTTGCGCTTATCGCCGAGATCCAGCGTTTCGATCGCGCTTTTCCCAATCGGCGGTCTGCACCGCCAGATCGAACGCATATTGAAACGGCCAGGACGCGGTTTTCGAGGCTTTGAACGCCGCATCCGCATGCGCGCGCGCGCAGCGTTCCGATCGCCGCGTTTCAGCGCGGCGGCCATCAGGCCCTTGCGGCCCAGCACTTCTGTGTCTTCGTTCTGCAGCATGCCGGCATAGGCGCGCTCGGCGCCCGCCGTATCGCCGGAAACCTCCGCCGCGCGCGCTTGCAGCAGCAGCGCAAGCCGCGGCTCATCGATCAGATCCTCGGCTTTATCCGCATGGCGGCGCGCGGCCTCAAACTCGCCCGCCTCGGCGGCGATCAGCCCAAGCGCCAGCGCTTCTTGGCCCTTGCGCACGCGCTGGCGCTGGCTGGCTTTGCCGATCCGGCCTGGCGCGTCCATCAAGAACATGGCGAGCCGCAATAGCGGCAGCGCCACGGCGATAATCGCCACCAGCAGCAGCAAGCCAAACAGCGCGCTGGTGGTGACCTGCGTGCCGAACCAATTGATCTCCACGCTGCCCGCATCGGTGGCGACCACTTGCCAGGAAACCAGCACCGCCGCGACGGCGATGATCAGCAGAAAAGCGAGGCGCAACATCAGGTGGCCCCCCGCGAAAGTTCGGTCCGCACCAGCGACATGCGCTGGTCGATCTCAAGCCGCCGCGTGGCGTCGTCGATCCAGCCTTGCGCGGCGCGGCGCGAGGGGCCGTTAAGGCGCGAAAGCTCTTCCACCGCGACGGCCAGATTATCTTGCGCCAGTGCTGCTTCCGCGCGCTCCACCACGCCGGCGGGCGTATCGCCTTCGCCGGCGCGGCGCACCACGATCCATTGCGCCATCGCCGCCTGGATGCGGCCCCAGAAGCCCGCGCCCGCTTGCGCCTGATGCGCGGCGCGCACGATCTCTGTGTCCAGCCGCTCAAACCGATCGCGCAATTCGGTGCGCGTCGGCGCGCCCACGCGCGCCAGCGGCGCCAGCGCAGCGACATTCTCATCCTCGGGCAGCAGCGCCGCGAGCGCGGCCTGCGCCTGCTCGAATGGCCCGGATGAGCGCGAAGCTTCGCTTGCGGCCACCACCGCATAAGAGGCGCGCGCCGCAACGCCGGCTTGCCGCGCTTCAGCCGCCACCGCCGGCAATTCTTCCTGCAAGCGCCGCACCTCGGCCAGCAATTGGCCCACCTGTTCCGAAGAGGGCAGCGCCGCCAATTGTGTTTCCACTTGGTTGAGGCTGGCCTGCAGCGCGAACACGCGCGCGCTTGTGTCGGACGCATCAACGCCCGCCGCTTCCGCCGGCGCTTTGACAATCGCTTCAAGCTCATTCACGCGCGCGCCCAAAGCGGCCACTTCAGGCCCGCCATGTGCGCCCGCGCTTTCGCCGCCAGGGAACGCGCTCTCGAGCGCGGCGCTCACAGGCGCCAGGCGCGGCGCGATGGCCCCGCCGGCTGCGCCCGCGCTCGCCGCCAAAAAGGCCAGCATTAAAGCGCTGCTTCCACTTACGCCGCCGCCGCCGCGCCGGTAGGCGCGTTCGGCTGGTTCAAAATCGGCGTCGATCGGCTCGGCGCGTCCGCGCTCCGCTTCGTCGTCTCGGCTCATGGAGCTCCCCGTTTTCCCAAAACTTTCCGCTATTTCGAGTCGGAAACGAGTCGGGCTGTGCTGGAAACTTACGGCCCGTCCGCGCTGCGCTCAAGCGCTTGCGCCAGCGGGGCGTTCAGGCCGAAAATCGCTGCAAGAACGCTGTCTTCGCGTGGCCGTTCGGACACGATCACGCGGCCCCAGCCTGGCCCGGCTGCGTCGGCCACCGCTTGGCTCATGCAGGCGGCGGTGCGGGCGGCTGCGTGTGGCGCGCCCAGCGCCCGGTAAGCGCCCGCCGTGCGCGCGCTATAAAACAGAACAACATCCAGAGGTTGGCTCAGCGCTGCGGGCAGTTTCTGCGCCTGTGCGGCGGTGTAGGCGATGCGCCGGTCCACCACAAAGCCCGCCGCCTCAAGCTGGCCCGCCACATCCCCGGCCACGTGCGTGCCGCGAATGTGGATCAGCTTGCCTGCCTGTGGATGAAGCGTGGCCAGCGCCAGCGCCGTCAGCGCCGCCGCATCGCCATCGGCGGAGCGCACATGCTCAAACCCCGCCGCCCGCGCCGCTTGCGCGGTTGCATCCCCCACGGTGAGCACCGGGATCGCGCGCGCGCCCCGCGCATCGGGGAAGGCGGCCACGCCATGAACGCTGGTGAACAGGATTGCCTGCGCGCCTTCGGTGCTGGTGTCGTACCCCATCGGCACGATCTCCAGCAGCGGCGCGATGATCGGCTCAGCCCCGCGCGCGCGGATGGCGGCGGCTGTATCCTCTGCTTCCGGCAGCGCGCGGGTGATGGCGATTTTCATCAATGGTCCGTGAGGATGGCGTCGCCCGCTTCATCGCGGATGCGCTGGCCCAGCCGTGCGCCAAGCGCACGCGCCAACGCGGCGCGATCGCCGCTGAGGGTGATGGTTTCTTGCTGGCGCCAGCGCGTTGTCCCATCCGGCGTCAGCGTTTCGCCGATGAAGGCAAGCTGATCGCCTTGAACGCGGCCCAACGCGCCAATCGGCGTGCGGCATGAGCCATCCAGCGCTGCGAGAAATGCGCGCTCAGCTTCGATCTCCACGCGCGCATCCGCGTTTTCAAACGCCGCGAGCTGATCGAGCACGCGCGTATCATCGCTGCGTGCGGTGATCGCCAGCGCGCCTTGGCACGCGGCGGGCGGCATCGCGGATGGATCAATCAGGCTCGCCGCGTGCTGCGCAAGGCCGATGCGCGTGAGCCCGGCGATGGCCAGGAAGGTCGCGTCCGCAATCCCTTCGCCGAGCTTCGCCAGCCGTGTCTCCACATTGCCGCGCAGTGTGATCACGCCAAGATCGGGGCGGATATAAAGCGTCTGCGCCTGCCGCCTGAGCGATGCGGTGCCGATGATCGCGCCAGCGGGCAGATCCTCGATTGTCTTGGCGCTGAGGCACACAAACGCATCGCGCGGATCTTCCCGCTCGGGCACGCAGGCCAGCGTGATGCCGTCCGGCAGCGTTGTCGGCAAATCCTTGAGCGAATGCACGGCGAGATCGATGCGCCCATCCAGCAGCGCTTCATCCAGCTCCTTGGTGAAGAGCCCTTTGCCGCCGGCTTCGATCAGCCGGCGATCCTGAATCCGATCCCCGCTCGTCACGATCGGGATGATCTCCAGCGCCTCGGGGGCTGCGCCCATCGCGGCGGCCAGCCGGTCGCGGGTTTGGCCGGTCTGCGCCAGCGAAAGCTTTGAGCCGCGCGCGCCAATGCGGAGAAGAGGAGTGCTCATGGCCGCTATATGGCGCGGCGGGGCGGCGCCGGTCCATGGCGGTTGCGCTGGAAAGCGCTTATGTCCCAGGCCGATGAAGCCTTTGACCGTCCTCGGCATCGAAACCAGCTGCGATGAAACCGCGGCCGCGGTGCTGCGCCTGGAAAACGGCCGCCCGCGCGTGATCTCGGACATCGTGCTCGGCCAGGCCGCGCATCACGCGCCGTATAAAGGCGTGGTGCCCGAGATCGCGGCGCGCGCGCATGTCGAGGGCCTGGATGGGACCATCGCGGCGGCCATGGCGGACGCCGGGCTCGGTTTTGCCGATCTCGATGGCGTGGCCGCCACCGCTGGCCCCGGCCTGATCGGCGGGGTGATGGTGGGGCTGCTCGCCGGCAAGGCCATCGCGCTGGCGCACGATAAGCCGCTGATCGCGGTGAACCACCTTGAAGGCCACGCGCTTTCCCCGCGCCTGGCCGAAGGCGGGGCGGATTTTCCCTATCTCTTGCTGCTGGTCAGCGGCGGGCATTGCCAATTCATCGCCGTGCTCGGCGTGGGCGAGTATCGCCGCTTGGGCTCCACCATCGACGATGCGCTGGGTGAAGCGTTCGATAAGCTGGCCAAGCTGCTCGATCTTGGCTTTCCGGGCGGGCCGCTGGTTGAAAAGGCCGCGCAAGCTGGTGATCCGAAACGCTTTTCCTTGCCGCGCCCGTTGCTGGGCCGGGAGGGCTGCGATTTCTCGTTCGCGGGCCTTAAAACCGCCTGCGCGCGCGAAGCCGCCGCGCTTGGCGTGATGACCGATCAGGATAAGGCCGATCTCTGCGCCAGCTTCCAGGCCGCCGTGCTCGACATCATCGCCGATCGCACGACGCGGGCGATGCGCATGTTTGATCCGATGTGGGGGCCAGGGGCCGGCTGGTGGCCGCTGGCGGGGTGGCCGCGAACACGCCGATCAGGGGAAAATTGGAACAATTGGCGGCGGCGAACCGCTACGATTTCATCGCCCCGCCGCTGAAATGGTGCACCGATAACGGCGCCATGATCGCCCTTGCTGGGGCGGAAAGATTAGCGCGGGGATTCAGCGATGGGCTGGATGCGCCCGCGCGGCCCCGCTGGCCGCTGGATGAAGCGGCGGCGCGCTTGCGCCCCAGCCACAAGCCGGGGCGCAAGGGCGCAAAGGCTTAAACCACGACCTTCGCGGCGGTGGCCATGAGCGGCGCCAGCGCCGTCACGACCAGCGCGATCGCGACAATAATGGACATCGCCCGGTAAGTGGCGGGCACGTCTTGCGCTGACATCGAACTCATCTCCAATAAAACAACGATGTTGCAGGTGCGAACATCACAGGCGGGTAGATGGACCCTCTAAGGCCCGATGAGTAGGGAGAAATCCCCACTACAGGCATGCAAATTCGGATGGCAATCGTTAATTTCGTCCCATAAATGCAGACAAAAAACAGGCGCGAAGGGGTTTCCTTCGCGCCTGCACAAGAACCTGCGGCGCGCGGGAGCCGCGCCGGCGGGCAGATCTTACGCCACCACCATGGCGGCGGTTTGCAGCAGCGGGGCGGCGGCAAGCGCTACCACCAGCGTGGCGGCGATCATAAAGCTCATCATCAGCAGGGTAGAGGGGCGGGCGGTCATGGCGGCGGCTCCAAAAGCGGCGATGCAGATTATGTAGCATGGCCGCCGAATGTGATCAATGAATAAAATAGATATTATTCACTATCGACTCAAAAATTTTTCGCCCGCTATCCCCGGCTAAGCGGCGCTATCGCCGGCGCGGCTGTAGAGCCCCCGAAACAGCAGATCGAGCACGCCCTCCAGTTCCCGCTCCAGCTTGGGCAGGGTCAGTTGGGAGAAAAGCTGCGGCACGGAGAATTTCATTGTCGCCGCCTGCAGCATTTCGGCGGTGAGGTTGTGATCGCCGGGCGCGAACAGGCCCGCCGCCTCGCCATCCTCCAGCACGGCCGAAAGGAACACCCGCTCGAGCGCGAATTGCTCATTGGCGAAGGTGGGCCGCTCGCGGTGGATCACCTCGGCGATCTCCATCACTTTTGGCTTTTCTTCCAACAATTCATAGGAATCGCGCAGCCGTTTGAGAAAGATCTCGCGCAGGCGTTTATCGGCGGGGATGTCTTTCTTGCGGGCGATGGCTGAAAGCTCGCCCTGCTCATCGGAATAGTGCTTGCGCGCCATCGCCTCGGCGATGTCGATCTTGGCCTCGAAGAAGCGATAGATGTTGCCGGGCGACATATCGCAATCGGCCGCGATCTCGGCCATGGTTGTCTTGCTGTACCCGTAATGCTTGATGCGGGCGATGGCCGCCTGAAGAATGCGGTCGCGCGTAGCCGATTTTTCGTCCATCCCTACTTTGTATCCGGTTTTGACTGAACGATCAATGAAGGATTCAGCCGAGTGATTCAGCCCTTTCCATCCGTGGCCGTGCTCGGCGCCGGCGCCTGGGGCACGGCGCTGGCGCAAGTGGCGGCCTCCGCCGGGCGCAAGGTCACGCTCTGGGCGCGCGAGCCGGAGGTGGCCGAGGCGGTCAACACCGCGCGCGAGAACGCCCTGTTCCTGCCCGGCGCCCAGCTCAGCCCGGAGATCACCGCCACCAATGCGCTGGAGGCCGCCGCCGGCGCTGCGCTGATCCTGGCCGTGCCGCCGGCCCAGCACATGCGCGCGGTGCTTTCCGCCCTCAAGCCGCACCTTGAGCCCGGCGCGCGCATCGTGCTGTGCGCCAAGGGGGTGGAGAGGGGCACGCAAGCCTTGATGACGGACGTGCTGGCCGAGACCTTGCCCGAGGCCACGCCCGCCGTGCTCTCGGGCCCGGGCTTTGCCAAGGACGTGGTGCGCGGCCTGCCCACGGCGGTCACGATCGCCAGCCCGGATGACGCCTTCGCCGCCGCCATCGTCGAAACCATCGGCTTGCCAACCTTCCGCCCCTACTGGGCCGATGATCTGATCGGCGCGGAGATTGGCGGCGCGGTGAAGAACGTGATCGCCATCGCCTGCGGCGTGGCCGAGGGGCGCAAGCTGGGCGATGGCGCGCGCGCCGCGTTGATCACGCGCGGCTTTGCCGAGCTGACGCGGCTGGGCCTGGCCATGGGCGCGAAGGCCGAAACGCTTTCTGGCCTCTGCGGGCTAGGCGATCTGGTGCTCACCTGCGCCTCGATGAACTCGCGCAACACCTCGCTCGGCGCCGCGCTGGGCGAGGGGCGCGCGCTCAAGGCTATTCTCGGCGAGCGCCGCAGCGTGGCCGAAGGCATGGAGAGCGCGCCCGCCGTCGTGGCGCTGGCGCGCAGGCATGGCGTGGAGATGCCGATCTGCGAAGCGGTCGATGCGATTCTCAGCGAGCGGCTCAGCATTGATGATGCGATCGAGGGATTGCTGTCGCGCCCGTTCCGCGCCGAGGGCGCGTGATCAGCGCGGGCCTTGCGCTGGCGCGCGTGGAGGACATTCCAGATGCGGGCGCGCGGCTTGCCGATGCGGCTGGCGCTTCACTGATCTTGACGCGGCGCGGCGATGCGGTGCGCGCATTCCGCAATCGCTGCACCCACGCAGATTACCCGCTGCAGCGCGCCGATGGGCGGCTGATCGTGCAGGAAGGGCGTTATCTCGTCTGCGCTATGCATGGCGCCAGCTATCGCTTGGACGATGGCGCATGCGCCGGCGGGCCTTGCAATGGCGGCGCGCTCGAGCCCATCGCGATTATCGTGCGCGATGGCGTGATTTTTACAGCTTAGCTTGGACCGCCGGCGTCCTCGCCGGCCGGGCTGTTTCAATTAGAACCGACGGCGCAAGCTGAAACACCGCATGCCGGCGAGGACGCCGGCGGTCCAAGACTCGGTCCAAGACTTAAGCCTCGTCGTCCTCATCGTCGCTGCGGCGGCGGCGCATCAAGAGATAGCCGACGATGCCGAGGCCAACCACGCCCGCCGCGATCCACGGAAACCAGCCCGAGAGCCCGCCGAAGCCGGTTTGGCCTTCTTCGGTGACGGGCGCTTGCGCGGTTTCGGTTTGCGCCGCAACGCCGGTGACAAGCCCGGGCACGGTGTAGGCGCTGACAGTATCGCTCGCCGGTTGGAAATCGGCGTGGCGGCGCCCGTCCGGGAAGCTCACGCCTTGCAGCAGCGTCGGTGCGGCGGCGGCGATTTCATTGAGCTGATCTGCGCTGCCGATGCTGGTGAGGGCTGCCACGCCATAGCGGCCCAGCGCCTTGCTTTCATGGCGCAGATCCGCGCCTTGCGCGCCGGGGCGGGCCGCGCGTTCGGCCCAAGTGAGGCTCGGCGCGCCCGGCTCGAACGCGGGGGCGACGATGAAGCCCTCGAACGGCCGGTTCTGCTGCGCGCGCGCGCTGCGCACGTCCGCTTCAAAATTGCTTTCTTCGAGGCCCGCGGCGGTTTCGCGCGGCACGTAGCCGATGGAATCATAGCTCACCACGGTGGCCCACGCCCCGCTCTGGCGCACGTCCACGCCATCGCGCGCGATGAGGCCAAGCACTGCGCCCTGGGGCGCTGCGGCGCCGTTGCGCTGCAGGTAGGCCTGCGCCTCGGCGGCGGAGTAGAATTTGTATCCGGCGGGGACGGTGTAGTTCACATCGTCCATGGCGATCTGGCCGATCTGGCCTTCGGGCGGCGCGGCGGCGGGCTGCGCGGGCGCGACAGGCTGCGCGCGCAAAGGCGGGGCGGCGACATCGGGCTCAGGCTCGGCCGGGCCATCGGCGAACGCCGGGCTGATGAGCAAAGCGGCGAGCGCGGCCGCCAAGGCGTGCGTCAATTTCTTGCGCATGGGTGATCTCCCTTTGGCCGCCCATTTTGGGCCGCCCCCTCGAATCGGGCGCATCCTTAACCAATCGGGCCGGCTTGTCGCCCTTCAAGCGGCGATGGCGGCGCGGAGTTCCTTCGCGGCGGCGCCCATGGCCGCATCCACCGCGTTGCGCCACTCGCCCATCGTGCCGGCAAGCCGCGCCGCCGGTGGATAAGTCACCGCCCGCGAGGAATTGACCACCCCGCCTTCGCGGCCCTTCGGGCCTTTGACGAAGCCGGCGACGGCGTCCGCGGCGCTGGCGCCTTGCGCGCCATAGCCGGGCACGAGCAACAGCGCGTTCGGCATCGCCTCGCGCAGCGCGCGCGCTTCATCCGGATAAGTGGCGCCGGCGACGGCCATCAGGCTCGACCAGCCGCTTTGCCCCATCAGCGCCAGCGTTTCGGGGCTCAGCATTTCGGCCACGCGCCGCCAGAGCGGGGCGCCGCCAACTTGCAGATCCTGAAAATCGCCCGCGCCGGGATTGGAGGTGCGCACCAGCACGGCCACGCCTTTTTGATCGCGCTGCGCCACGGCGATGAAGGGCGAAAGCGTATCCTTGCCCATGTACGGATTGACCGTCACGCAATCGGCGCCGAAGCCGGGCGCGGGGCCTAACGTGGCGCGCGCGTAGCCTTCGGCCGTGGTGCCGATATCGCCGCGCTTGGCGTCGAGGATCACCAGCATGCCTTTGCTCTTGGCGTATTCAGTAAGGATGCGCGCGCTCGCGTAGCCCATCTCGCCGAATTGCTCGTAAAGGCCCAGTTGCGGCTTCAGCACGGCGGCGTGCTTGGAGGCGATATCGATAATGCTCGTGCCGAATTTCACCAGCACGCCGGAGGCGTCATCGCGCAGGCTGCCGAACAGGCTCGGGATTTTATCCGCGAACGGATCAAGCCCAACGCAGAGCGGGCTGCCAGTGCGGCGCACGCCTTCGATCAGCCGGTCAGCGAACGCGGCCATCAGCGCCCCTCCGGGCCGACGCACACCACCTGCGCCACCGCCAGCGAACGGCGAAGATTATCGGCCTGCTGGCCATAATCCTCGGGCGAGAGCCGCGTCGCCGGCATGCCTTCGGCGCGCACTTGCTCCACGCGCAAGAGCCGCTGGATCGAGGTTGGCGCCGCCGTGTAGATGCGCCCGCGCCGCGCCGATTCGGCGATCGTGACGCCAATCACTTGGCCGTTGGCCGAAAGTGTCGGCCCGCCGCTGATGCCGGCCAGCGATCCTGAAAGCCCGCTTGTGCGCCCCATCACCGCCCAGGCCAGCACTGGCTCTTCGGTTTCATAGCGCCCACGCGCGACCAGCGTTTGCCGGCCAATCAGGCGCGAATAGGCTTCGCCCGGCCGCCCCTGCGGGAAGCCGACATGATAGGCGCGCTGATTGATCTGGAATTGCCGCTCTGACGTATCGAGCGCGAGCGGGGTGGGCGCGCGATTGGTTTTCAGCAGCGCCAGATCGGCAAACAGCGCGACCTTCACCTCCTGCACCGGCGCCGCCGCGCCATTGGCCACGATAATGCCCACGCGCTCGCACTGATCCACCACATGGCGCGCGGTGAGCCACCAGCCTTGCTCGGAAATCGCGAACGCGCTGCCAAGCCCGGAGGTGGCGGCGCCCACCTCGACCAGCACAGCCGGATCGTATTCCGAAGGCGGCGGCAGATAGACGCCGCCTTCGATCGCGTCCGGCGGCGCTTGCGGGGCGTTCGCGCGCTGGCCTGCATCCACGCGGAACAGCGCAAACACCACCGCCGCGATGACGATGATGTAAAGCAGCCAATCCGGGATCAGGCGAAACACGCGTCTAGCCTCTTCTGAACATCGCCATATTGGGATCGGCGATGGCGCCGGCAATGATGAGCGCCAGCGCGATCTTCACGCTCATCAGAAACACAGCGGCCGCCACATCGCCCTCGGCGATGCGGCGCGGCAGGCCGTGCAGGAAAATGTCGGCGAAGCGGAACGCCAGCAATTGCAAAAGCAGCGTGACAACACCCCAGAGGATGATGTCCCATAAGCCGAACGCGTAGGTGAGGCAGGCGCCCAGCGGAATGGCGAGCCCGACCACGACGCCGCCGAAGGCGAGGGCGGCGGAGGGATTGCCGGCGCGGATCAGCGCCAGCTCCTTGTGCGGGGTCATCAGCACGTAAATAACGAGCGATGCGACGAACAGCCCCAGCGCAACGCCAAGCTGAATGATAAAGTTCGGAAAGCCCGAGACAAACGCATTGAGAGGCGCGGAGAAATCCATGGGGGCGGACCTATGCTTCGCCGCTTGGGCGGCCCATCTATGGCTCTGCGCTAGCGGTTCCGGGGCGGCGGCGCAAGCGAACGGAAAGGCGATACGATGAGTGAACGCAGAGCAGCGCTTGTAACGGGCTCAACCAGCGGCATCGGCCTGGGGATAGCAACCGCTTTCGCCAAGGCCGGGATGGATGTGACGCTCAACGGCCTGGGCGATCCCGCCGAGATTGAAAAGACGCGCAAGGGGCTTGAGGCCGAATATGGCGTCACAATCCGGTATGATGGGGCCAATCTCATGGATGGGTCCGCCGCCGAAGCCATGATCGCCAGCGCCGAAGCCGCATTCGGCAAGCTGGATGTGCTGGTGAACAATGCCGGCATTCAGCATGTCTCGCCGATCGAGGATTTTCCGATCGAGAAATACAATTCGATCATCGCGCTGAATCTTTCCTCCGCGTTTCACACCATCCGCGCGGCGATGCGCGGGATGAAGGCGCGCCAATATGGCCGCATCATCAACATCGCCTCGGCGCACGCGCACGTGGCCTCGCCGTTTAAATCCGCTTACGTGATGGCCAAGCACGGCATTCTGGGCTTAACCAAAACCGTGGCGCTTGAGGGCGCGACGTTCAACGTCCGCTGCAACGCGATCTCGCCCGGCTACGTGCACACGCCTTTGGTTGAAGCGCAGATCCCAGACACGATGAAGGCGCGCTCCCTCACGCGCGAGCAAGTCATCAATGATGTGCTGCTGGCCGCGCAGCCGACTAAGCAATTCGTGAAGGTCGAGGATATCGCCGGCGTTGCGCTGTTCCTCACCACGCCGCCGGCGGATCAGATCAATGGCGCGGCCATCAACGTCGATGGCGGATGGACCGCAGCGTGAGGTTGTGATACGTTTGGCATATGTCTGCGCTCACCATCCACAACATTCCTGACACGGTGCACGACGCGCTGCGCAAGCTCGCGGCCAAGCGCGGCGTCTCGGTTGAGGCGCTCGCGCGTTCTGCGTTGGAAGAGGTGGCCAAAGGCGCGCGTGGCGGCATCGATTTTGAGCTTTTGGAGCGCGAGCGCGCCGCGCTTGGCCTGATTGGCGACGGGCCGGAATGGCCCGAAGCGCTGGACGATCCAGCTTTGTCGCGTCGCGTGCTAGGCTTGGATTGAGCATCCTTCTCGATACGCATTATGTCTACGCGCTCGCAGGCGCGCCGGGGCGTTTGCGTGATGCCGAGCGTGCGTTCCTAACCGCGAATGATGATGGATTTTATGTTAGCGCTGTTGCGGTGTGGGAGATGCGGCTGAAGTGGAACGCGCTGTTTGCATCCGGCCAACGCAAGGGGCCGATCGGGCCAGAGCAAGCAATGCGCGCGCTGCGCGGCCAACCGCTTAATTTCTTGCCGCTAGAGCCGGCGCATGCGGCGATGTCCCTCGATACGCCGCTTGCGCATAAAGATCCGTTCGACGAGTTGCTTCTTGTGCAAGCGCAAGCGTATGGGCTGAAAATGTTTACCCGTGATGCGCGTCTTAAGCATCATCCACTGGCGGTGTTCGCGTGAGCAAGGCCAAGCGCATTTCCCTGGCGCTGCAGGGCGGGGGGCGCGCTGGGCGCCTATACGTGGGGCGCGCTTGATCGCATCCTTGAGGATGAGTGCATCGAGATCAGCGCGATTTCGGGCTCATCGGCGGGCGCGATGTGCGCGGTGGTGCTGGCTGACGGCTTTCATGCCGGCGGACGCGAAGGCGCGCGCGAGCGGCTGACGCAATTTTGGGAGGGCGTCGCCAATGCGGGCCGGGCGAGCCCTTATCGGCGCACGCCGACGATGGCGTTTTTGAACGCCTTCATGCCCAATTGGGCGCAGACCAGTTACGCCGCGCTCTGGGCCGACATGGCCTCGCGCTGGGCCAGCCCCTATGATTTCAACCCGCTCAACGTGAACCCGCTGAAAGAGGTGCTCGAGGAACTGGTCAATTTCGAGCATGTGCGCGCGTGCGATGCGATCAAACTGTTCATCGGCGCCACCAATGTGGAAACCGGCCGCATCCGCATTTTCGAGAATGCGGAGCTCACCGCCGATCACCTGATGGCGTCGGCCTGCCTGCCGCAGCTTTTCCAAGCGGTGGTGATCGATGGCGCGCCCTATTGGGATGGCGGCTATACCGGCAACCCCGCACTTTTCCCGCTGTTCGGCGTCGAAGCCAGCCGCGACATCGTGATCGTGCAGATCAATCCGATCGAGCGCCCCGGCGTTCCGCAAAAGGCGGTGCACATCACCGCCCGCGTGGCCGAGATCAATTTCAACGCCAATCTGCTTAGCGAATTGCGCGCGATCGATTTCGTGGGCCGCCTGGTGGATGAGCATCGCTTGCCCGAGGGGCGCTACCGCAAAATGCTGATCCACAATGTCAGCGAAGGCGTGGCGCTGACGCCTTTGGGGCTCGGCGTTGATCTCAACACCGATCTCAGCTTTTTCCGCTCCCTGTTCGATACTGGGCGCCAAGCGGCGGATCGCTGGCTCGCGGATCATTTCAGCGCGCTGGGCAAGCGCTCCACCGTCGATCTCGACGCCATGTTCCGCGCCGCGCCCGCGCCGGAGGGGGCCAAGCCGCTGCGGTGAGGCGCTTCTAACGCTTTCCTAACCACGATGCGCCAGCTTGCGGGGATGCGTGTTTTGGCGATCCTTGCACTCGGCGCGGCGTTGGCCGCAGGGCCCGCCGCAGCGGCCGGGCCAAGCGCGAGCAGCAGCAGCGCCTCCCAGCAGGCTCCGGCGACGCGCCAGGAGCGGCTCACCAGCGCCGAGAGCTTTTTGCCGATGCCCACGCTTTCGGCCGGGGTGATCCAGCGCAACGCCTCCAGCGGCGCCATCGTGCTCGATATGGGCATCGATATTCTCGATGCGGATTTGCGCCATCGCGCGCGGCTCAATGCGCCGCGCCTGCGCGATGCGCTGCGCACTGCGCTCGCCGCCTACGCCACCACGTTTTACCGCGACCGCACCGCGCCTGACCCGGACGAGCTGACGCGGCTATTGCAGCAAGCGGTGGATCGCACGCTCGGCGCCGAAGGCGCGCGGGTGCTGCTGGTGAACATCATCTACCAGCGCCGCCAAGGCGCGCGCTAAAGCGTCGGGACTTAAATGCGACCCACACGATGGATCGACCACCGTGTCGCATTTAAGTCCTCAAAGACGCTTTAGATTCAAATGTTTCTAAAGCAACTTATGGACTTTAAATTCGCTCGGCGCATGCCATCAAACTGAGGCGAATTTAAAGTCCGTTGCTTTAGGGCGCCAGCACCCCGCCCTTGCAGGCGATCGGCATCATCAGCGCCACCGCGCTCCATTCGCGCGGCGCGCGATAGACTTCCTGCGGCGCATCGCGCTGCACCACAACCTCGTTGTCGCCCATGATCTGCCGCTCGATGATGGCGAAAGTTTCTTCGTTGCAGCGGAAGCGATAATGCACGCGCGATTGGGTGTAGCGGATGCGGGTGATCGTGGTGTCGCTTTCCCCGGTATAGACCTGGGGCGTGCCGTGGTTCACCTGCGCCCAGAGATTGGCCACGCTGCCATCGACGCTGCGGGTGATGTTGCGCTGATTATAGAGAACATCACCATAGGCGCAGCGATCGCCGCCGCTATTGGTGAGCGCGCCGATTTCCGAGCAATCGCGCTGGCGCGCGGCCACGATCCAATCGGGGCTGAGCGGCGTGGTTTGCAGCGAGACATGCACCTGCGCGGCGGGATCTTCCGGCAGCGGGTTGGCCGGGGCTGCGGCCTGCTGCTGCCCGCAGGCGGCGAGCATTGCAACAAGCGCGAGGGCGGCGAGGGGAGTTTTTCATAGCCATGGATGACGATCTTGTATGGTTGCGGCGATGAGGCAAGTCACATCGCTGAGATGCCGCCATCCACCTTCAGCTCCGCGCCGGTCACGAAGCGGCTTTCGTCCGAGAGGAGATAAAGCGCGGCGCTCGCCACATCTTCGGGCGCGCCGATGCGGCCCAGCGGCACTTGCCGGGCGAGCTTGGCTTCGGCCGCCTCCTTGCCGAACATGCCGCGGAAGCCATCGAGGATGGGCGTATCGATGAAGGTGGGGTGGATCGAGTTTGAGCGCACGTCGAGGCCTTTTTTCGCGCAATAGAGCGCGATGTTTTTCGAGAGCAGCCATACGGCGGCCTTGCTGGCGTTGTAGGCGGGCGTGTTGTGCGAGGCGATCAGCCCGGCGATCGAGGAAATGTTGACGATCGAACCCGGCTGGTTCTGCGCCAGATATTTGATCGCGTGCTTGGCGCCGAGAAACACGGAATCCACGTTCACGCTCATCACCTGGCGGAACGCGGCAAGCTCCATCTCTTCAACGCCCGCGGCCCCGCCGGCCACGCCGGCATTGTTGACCAGGCCCGAGAGCCCGCCCATCGCCGCGTTCGCATCCGCGAGCGCCTGGATCCATTGCGCTTCGTTTGTGACGTCGAGCGCAAACGCGAAGGCTTGCCCGCCAGCGGCATTGATCTCCGCCGCCTGCGCTTCGGCGCCTGTGATATTGAGATCCGCCAGCGCCACGGCGGCGCCTTCCGCGGCGCAGCGCTTGGCGATCGCCGCGCCCAGGCCCTGCGCCGCGCCGGTGATGAAGATTTTTTTGCCTGCTGCGCGCCCGCTCATTTCATGCTCCCATTTTGTCGCGCGACTGTGTGGCTCAGCGCGGCAAATCGCAAGGTTGCGCCTAGCGTAAAGCGGCATAGGGTGCTGAGCCGTACCGAGGTGACGCCATGGAATGGGACGCGCTGCTGCTCTCGCGGCTACAATTTGCCTTCACGATCGGGTTTCACATTATTTTCCCGGCCTTCACGATCGGGCTGGCCTCGTTCCTGGCCGTGCTCGAAGGGCTTTGGCTGTTCACCAAGAAGCCGCTCTACAAGAATCTCTACCTCTTCTGGGTCAAGATTTTCGCGCTTTCGTTCGGGATGGGCGTGGTTTCGGGCGTGGTGCTTTCCTATCAATTGGGCACCAATTGGAGCGTGTTCTCGGCCATCACCGGCAGCGTGATCGGGCCGCTGTTCGCATATGAAGTGCTGACGGCGTTTTTCCTCGAAGCATCCTTCCTTGGCATCATGCTGTTTGGCTGGAAGCGCGTGGGGCCGGGCTTGCACTTTTTCTCTACCTGCATGGTCGCGATCGGCACGCTGATCAGCGCGTTTTGGATTTTGGCCGCCAATTCCTGGATGCAAACGCCGCAAGGCTGGGAATGGGCCCAAGACGGAACCATGGTGGCGACAAGCTTCTGGGAGGTGGTGTTCAATCCCTCCATGCCTTCGCGCTTCGCGCATATGGTGCTGGCCGCGTATCTCACCACGGCGATGGTTGTGGCGGGCGCGTCCGCGTTTGCGCTGCTGAAGCATCGGGCCAAGCCCGAGAGCCGCGTGGCGCTGCGCATGGCGGTGCTGATGATGGCGATCGTGGCGCCGCTGCAAGTCGTTGTCGGCCATGAGAGCGGCGTTGTCGCGCACGAATATCAGCCGGCGAAGGTGGCCGCGATCGAAGGCTGGTGGGAAACCAAAGCCGGCCAGCCCACCATCCTGTTCGGCTGGCCCGATGCGGAGGCTGAAAAAGAATCATTTGGAAATCGGCATTCCCGGCATCGGCTCCTGGTTTGTCACCGGCGACGCCAACGCGGAGCTGCACGGGCTTGAGCATTTCGCCAAAGCAGATCGCCCCCCGGTGTGGATTACGTTCTGGGCGTTCCGGGTGATGGTGGCGATGGGGATGCTGATGGTGTTGCTTGGCGTGTGGGGCGTTCTCGCCTGGGCGCTCAAGCGGCTGGATCGATCTTCGCTCTATCATTGGGCTTTGGTGGCGGCGGGGCCGAGCGGGTTTATCGCCGTGCTGGCCGGGTGGGTCACCGCCGAGGTCGGCCGCCAGCCTTACGTGGTGTACGGCGTGCTGCGCACGGCGGATGCGGTGTCGCCCGTCAGCACCGCTTCGGTGGCGACATCGCTGCTGTTTTTCATGATCGTCTACGCCATCGTGTTCAGCGCCGGCGCGCTTTACATCCTGCGCCTGATGGCCAAGGGGCCAGAGAGCGATGAGCCCGAACCGCATAGCAATCAGCCGCCAGGCACCCCGCTTGGCGCCCGCGATCGAGGAGGCGTGAGCATGTTCGGGCTTGAGCTCTCGGTGATCTGGGCGGTGTTGATCGCGGTCGCGGTGTTTCTCTACGTGGCGCTGGATGGATTTGATCTTGGCGTGGGGATTCTTTTCCCGTTCGCCAAGGATGCGCGGGAGCGCGATCAGATGCAGGCCTCGATCGCGCCGGTGTGGGATGGCAATGAGACATGGCTGGTGCTGGGCGGGGGCGGGCTGTTCGCCGCATTTCCCAAGGCCTATGCGGCGCTGATGCCGGCGCTTTATGCGCCGATCATTCTCATGCTGCTGGCGCTGATCTTTCGCGGCGTCGCGTTTGAGTTTCGCCACCATGCGCGAGGGCAAGGCAAGCGCTGGTGGACGATCGCCTTCGCCGGCGGCTCGATCGTGGCCACGATTGCGCAAGGCTTGGTGCTGGGCGGCTTCATTCAAGGCGTGAATATCGAGAACGGCGTGTTCGTCGGCGGGTCGCTCGATTGGCTGACGCCGTTCTCGCTGCTGGTGGCGGCGGCGTTGGTGGCGGGCTATGCGCTGCTGGGCGCGGCGTGGCTGGTGTTTAAAGCGCAGGGCGCTTTGTATGAGCGCGCGCGCGCATGGGTGACGCAACTGGCGCTGCTGACGGCGCTGGCCATGGGCGCGGTGAGCCTTGCCACGCTCGGCGTTGATCCGCGTGTGACGGAGCGCTGGGGCCTCACCATGACAAGCGTGGATTGGCCGGTGTTCATGCGCGTGGCGCCGCTGCCGCTGCTGGCGGGGCTGGTGTGTTTTCTGCTGTGGCGGCGCTGGAGCGGGCAGCCGCATCTGGCTCTTATCTGCTCAGCGTGGGCCTGTTCGCCATCGGCTATATCGGCCTCGCCATCAGCTTGTATCCCTACATCATCCCGTTCGCGATGACCCCGGCCGATGCCGCCGCCGCCGACAACGCGCTGGAACTGATGCTATGGGGGGCGCTGATCATGCTGCCGGTGGTGCTGGCCTATACGGCGTACGTCTATTGGATCTTCCGCGCGAAGGTGAGCGATGAAGCCGCCTATCATTGAAGGCCCGCCAGAAGAGGGCGCGCCGCAGCCGCCGCTGGGCAAGCGCCTCATCTGGTTTGTCGCGCTATGGATCGGCGGCCTCCTCGCCGTGGCCGCCGTCGCTTATGCTTTGCGCGCACTTATTCTCTAGGGCGCGGGGCCTCGGCCAAAAGCTGCGTGCGCGGGGCGTAGAGCGCTTCGCATGTGCTTGCCGCGGTGGCGCAACGCAGGCTGAAGCCCTCGCGCGTGCTGATGCGGATCGAGCCGTCGGGCTGGGAGGCGAAGGCGCAGGCGGATGCGCCCTGGCTCATGCAATGATTGACAGCCTCAGCGCCAGTGATGGCGAGGGCGGGCGTGGTGAAGCCGGCGAACATAACCGCCCCGGCTAAAGCGGCGGCGAATGTGCGTTTCATCGTTTCGTCTCCTCGCCCGCTTGAGCGGGCTTGGAGAGGATGCCGCGCGGCGCGTGGCGGGGCTGTGACGGGCGTCACCCGTCAGCCGCGCAAATCCGCCGCTTCGTCGATGAAATGCGCCAGCGCCACGTCCTTGTGCGTGACCCCGCCCGCGTCATGGGTGGAAAGCGTGACGGTGACGCGATTGTAAACATTCGACCATTCGGGGTGATGGTCATGCCGCTCGGCAAACATCGCCACGCGCGCCATGAAGCCGAAAGCGGCGTTGAAATCATGGAAGCGGAATTCGCGGATGATGGCGTCCCGCCCCTCGGCGGCGCGCCAGCCGGGCAGGCGCGCGAGAGCGGCTTCGGCGCCGATTTTTTCTGCGGGCATTGGGGGCTCCTTTGCTGGCAAGCTAGCGCGGGGCGGCGATTTGGGAAGGCGCCCAAAACAAAACCGCCGGCGTCGCCGCCGGCGGTTCGGTTTCTGCGATGGGCCTTGCTTAGTGCGGCAGGTCCATCGGCGGGGGCTCGTGGCCTTTGACCACTTCGCCCTTGCCGAGCTTGGAGTTCCAGATGCCGTAGGCGAAGTAGAGCACCACCGCCCCGATCAGGAAGTAGAAGAAGAACAGCTGCTCACGCGGGCCAACCCGGGTGATCAGGAATACGCACGAGATGATGCCGAGGATCGGCGTGACCGGGTAGAACGGCACTTTGAAGCCGCGCTCCAGATCAGGCCGCGTCTGGCGCAGCCACATCACCGCGATACACACCATGGCGAAGGCCGCCAGCGTGCCGATCGAGGTGAGATCGCCCAGCGTGTTGATGTCGAACACGGCGGCGGCGGCGGCGACAAGAATGCCGGTGACGATGGTGTTGATCCACGGCGTCTTGAACTTCTTGTGCACGTTGGCGAGCTGCTTGGGCAGCAAGCCGTCCTTGCTCATCGTGTAGAACACGCGCGTCTGGCCAAACAGCAGCACCAGGATCACTGACGTGAGGCCCGCGATCGCGCCGATCTTGATCGAGTACGCCAGCCAGTCCCATTGCGGGCCGAACGCGTTGACCGCGGTGGCCACCGGGGCGGCGACGTTCAGCTTGGTGAAGGGAATGACGCCGGTGAGCACGGCCGAGGTCGCCATGTAGAGCACGGTGCAGATCACCAGCGAGCCCAGGATGCCCATCGGCATGTCCTTTTGCGGGTTCTTGGCCTCGCCCGCGGCGGTGGAGACCGCCTCAAAGCCGATATAGGCGAAGAACACGATGGTGGCCGCGCGCATCACCCCATCCCAGCCGAACTCGCCGGGATTGCCGGTGGGCGCGGGGATGAAGGGCTGCCAATTGGCCGGATTCACGTATTGGCGCCGACGACGCAGAAGGCGACGATGACGGCCACTTTAATGAACACGATGATGTTGTTCACCGTCGCCGATCCCGAAACACCGACAACCAGCAGCAGCATCATCGCCAGCACGACGACAACCGCCGGCAGGTTGGCGATGGATTTCACCACTTGGTCGGCCGGGATCGGCGCGATGGTGGAGGTGGGCAATTGCACCGCGACGTTCGCCGGCACGGTGACGATTTCGCCAGCCGGCAGCGGATGCAGCGCGCCGCTCGTGGTCAAAGCTTCTGTGGCTTTGGTGAGCGTGGCCTGGATCGGTTCTGCGATGGCGATGTCGATCGCGTTGGTGAGGCCGTAGCCGCCTTCGGCGGGGTTCACCACGGCGTATTGCTCAAGCCCGGCGGTGTAGACGCCCGGAATGGCGGCTTCCGAAGATGCAAGGAATTGCACTTGCGTGCCATCGGCCAGCGTGCCGGTGATGGCGTTGAGGCTGACGACCGGGTCGGTGACGTCAAAGCTGGCGGCGCTGGCGACGACGAATTTGCCGGCCGCCTGCGTAAACTCTGGTGGGATGAGCCATCCTATATCGTGCGCCAGCGATACCGCGTATCCAGACCAGCCGACGGCCACCACCGAGGCGGCGAGGCCATATTCCAATAAAAGAAGGGCGCCCATGATCCAGGCGCCAAACTCGCCGATGGTGGCGTAGGAATAGGTGTAGGCCGAGCCCGAAACCGGCAGCACCGAGGCAAGCTCAGCATAGCAAAGCCCGGCGAAGGCGCAGACGATGCCGGCGATGACGAAAGAGATCATCACGGCGGGGCCGGCGTGCAGGGCGGCGGCGTTGCCGGTGCGCACGAAAATCCCCGCGCCGATGATGCAGCCAATGCCGAGCAGAACAAGGTTCAGCGGGCCAAGCGTGCGTTTCAGTTCGCCCGAAGCGTATTCCGATTGAATTTGATCGACTGATTTTCGCTGAAATAAGCGATTAAGCGGCGAGGATGCCGGCTTGCCTGCCGGCGTATTGGTGTTTGCCACGAGTTTCCCCTCTCCCAGATTTCCTGGGCCGGGAGGCTAGACGACGGATTTATGGCGAACAAGCGCCGGGGGACGCTTTTATCCCTCAGCCAGCGCGGCCGGCACGGCCCAGCCGCGCCGGGCGCAGGCGGCGAGCACGGTATTGCGCAAAAGGCAGGCGATCGTCATCGGCCCGACCCCGCCCGGAGAGGGCGAAACCGCCGCCGCGATCTCAATCGCTTCGGCGAAATGCACATCGCCGACGAGCTTGGTTTTGCCCTCGCCCTTTTCCGGCGCGGGCACGCGATTGGTGCCCACATCGATGACAATGGCCCCCGGCCTGATCCAATCGCCGCGCACCATTTCCGGCCGGCCCACCGCCGCGACAAGAATGTCGGCGCCGCGACATACCATCTTCAGATCGCGCGTTTTGGAATGGGCGATGGTGACGCTGGCGTTCTGCTCAAGAAACAGCAGCGCCGCCGGTTTGCCCACAAGGATCGAACGGCCGATGACGACGACATTCGCGCCGACAAGATCAGGCCGCTCGCTCTTGGCCAGGATCACGCAGCCCACCGGCGTGCAGGGGCGCAGGCCCGGCTTGCCCAGCACCAGCTTGCCGGCGCTGGCTTCGGTGAGGCCGTCCACGTCCTTCAAGGGATCGAGCGCGGCCAGCACGTTGGCCTCATGGATATGCTTGGGCAGCGGCAGCTGAACCAGGATGCCGTCCACCTCCGGGTCGCGCGAGAGCGCGTCCACGCGGGCGATGAGATCGGCCTCGGCGGTATCGGCGGGCAGGCGGATTTCCAGGCTGCGCATGCCGGCCTCGGCCGTCTGCTTCACCTTGGAGGCGACATAGACATGGCTGGCCGGATCATCCCCGACCAGCACCACAGCCAGCGTCGGCTGATGCGGCAAGGCGGCGACGGCCGCCGCGATCTCCGCGCGCAGGCCCGCTGCGATGGCTTTTCCGTCAATGGTGCGGGCGGTCATGGGCGGGCTCCGAATCTGCTTGAGGGCCTTTAGCACGGCTGTTTGCCGCGTGCTCCCCCGATCGGGGAGCTGTCATCCCGGACTTGATCTGGGATGACTGAGGGGGCGGCGCCTATGTGTACAAGCATGCGCGCCTGCCCCTCCGTCTCGCGGCTACGCCGCGATCCACCTCCCCTGACGGGGGAGGACGTGTTTTCAGCGCGCGGTATATTTGGCCAAAAACGCCGCGACCTCCGCTTCGCTCGCGCCCTCGATTTCGAGCTGCTTGATGCGGGCGGTTTGACCGCGCACGACCTGCACCTTGCCCTTCGCCACGCCAAACGCCTTGGCGATCAGCTTTTCCAGCGCCGCATTGGCCTTGCCGTCCTCGGGCGCGGCGGTGACGCGGGCTTTGAGCATGGGCTTGCCGGCTTCGTCGAGGGCTGCGCCGTCGATCTTATCCGCGCCGGCCGAAGGGGTGAGGCGGATGGTGAGCCGCGCGCTCAGAGGATCGGCCCGCCGCGGATCAGATTGACCAGCCAAGGCAGGATGCTGTCGCGGAAGATGGCGAGGCCCAGCACCAGCACCAGCACCGAAAGATCCACCCCGGCGATCGGCGGGATGAGGCGCCGCAGCGGCCGCAAGACTGGATCGGTGAGCGCGGTGGTGAAGCGCCAGATGGCGTTCACGAACTCATTGCGGCGGCTCACCACGTCGAAGGCGAACAGCCAGGAGATCACCACATGGATGATCAAGACCACGATATAGAGGCCGATCACCGCGTGGATGATGCTGTAAAGAATCCCGATCATCAGCCGATCTAGCCCGCGCCGGGCGGGGGTGGCAACCGGGCGGCATTTTCCGGCGCCCGCCTCGCTTGACGCCCAGGAGCGGGCGCGCCTATATCGCGCCTCCCCTCGGGGGCCCGTAGCTCAGCTGGGAGAGCGCCGCGTTCGCAATGCGGAGGTCAGGAGTTCGATCCTCCTCGGGTCCACCAGCCTTCGCGCGCGCTGCGCGCTATGGCTAGGCAAGCCCGCGCGAAGGCGAAGGCTGTCTCGCCGAAGCTCCGAGGGAGCGAAGGCGGACTGATTTGGAAATTTATCTTTCCTTCTTGGGCTCCGGTTGATCCGCAATGCGCCGAGCCCTTGTCATCTTCGATTTTGACGGAACACTGGCCGATAGCGGCCCGTGGATGGTGCGCGCGCTGAATGAGGCCGCGCCGCGCTTTGGCTATCGCACGGCGACCGATGCGGAGATCGAGGTGTTTCGCGGCATGGATAATCGCGCCATCATGCGCGCGATCGGCTTGCCGCTTTGGAAGCTGCCGTTCATCGCCCACCACATCCGCAGCGAAGCGGAAAAGCGCGCCGCCGCTTTTGTTTGAGGGCGTGCCCGAAGCATTGGCGCGTTTGCACGCTGCGGGCGTGCGGCTGGCGATCGTGAGCTCCAACAGCGAGCGGCTGATCCGCCGCGCCCTCGGCGCGCAAGCGGAGCTGATCGAGCTTTACGCCTGCAATGCAGGCTTGTTTGGCAAGGCGCAGAAATTTCGCCGCGTGCTGTGGCTGGCGCGGCTAGCGCCGAACGACGCGATCGCGGTGGGCGATGAGGCGCGCGACATCGAAGCGGCGCGGCAAGCGGGCATCGCCTGCGCGGGCGTGGAATGGGGTTATGCGCTGCCGAGCCTTTTGGCCGCGCACCGGCCGGACATGATGTTCGCTGATGTGGCCGAGATGGCCGCGCGGCTGAGCGCGCCTTAACGCGCCGCGCTTTCGCGCAAGGGGGATACTCGCCTTCAGCGGGGGCGAACACGATGCGTTTGTGCAGGCTGATATGCTGATCGCGCGCGGGCTCGTACGGCCGCCAGGTGAGGCCGTCCTCGGAGACTTCGTAGCTCGCAATCTCTTCGTTATCGGCCATGGCCCAACCCCGGCGTCTGCTTCGCCCAAGAGGCGCACTGTCCCAGGACGGGCGCCTTCTGAGGCGATTTGCAAGAACCCCGCCCCTGGCCCACCACGCCCCCGGCCCGCGCGCGCGGCAAGCTTTTTACACCTCAAAATTGCAGGCGATTGGCGTCTTGCGCGCGGTTTTGCGCCTCGCGCCGCTTCATTGCCTTTCGCTTAGGCATACGCCGCGTGTGCCAAGCTGGGATGTTCTTTAGCCCCACGCCCGCGCCGCCGCCGTCAGCGCCAGCCCCGCCAGCACGATCCAGCGCGTATAGACCAGGAAATTCTCCGTGCGCCGCAACTCGCGCGAGGCCTCGGCCTCCGACAGCGGCGCGGCATCCCAGGGCGGGACGCTGGCGCCCCAGATCAGCATGAACCCGGTTTTGGCCTTCACCACGCCGAGGCTACGCACCGGCACGCCGAGATCAGAGAGCGCGATCGCGGCCTTGCCGAAAAACGGCGCGATCATCGGCCGATCCGAGCCCAGCATGAGGCGCGAGCCGTCGCGAAGCGTTAAGGCGTAGCTTTCCTGCTTGGCCTTGGCGCCGAAGCTTTCGGTGCGATGCTCGATGCCGGCGATATCGGCGCGGGCGATGGTTTGGTTGATCGGGTTAAAGCGCACATAGCCCCGCCGCGAGGGCAGGCGCAGCGCAACGCTTTTATCGTCGATGATAATGCGCGTGAGTGTGGTGGCCAGGGCGTCATCCGCGACCAGCAGCGCAAGCAGCAGCAAAAACGCGCCGGTGGCGATCAGCGCGAAGGCGCCACCCTCATCGCCGCCGCCAAAGGCGAGCGAAAGCCCGATGCCGATCAGCGGCAGCCCCAGCAGGCCGAGGAAACCCACGGTAAACCATTGGAAGCCCAGCTCGATCTTGTCCCGCTTCAACACGATCATGTCAGCGCCTCCCAAGCGATTGGCCTTTGCTTTCCGGCGCGCGCGAGGGCATGAGGCGGCGTGCTTGAAATCATTGACCTGACATACCGCATCGGCGCGCGGCCGCTGTTTGAGAACGCCAACGCCTTCATCGCCGAGGGCTGGAAGGTGGGGCTCGTTGGCCGCAACGGCACGGGCAAATCGACGCTGCTGCGGCTGATCCGGGAAGAGGTCGGCAAGGCGAACGGCTCCATACGCGCGCGGCGCGGGGCCACGCTGGGATTTGTCGAGCAGGAGGCCCCCCAGGTGGATACGCCCCTGCTTGATCTTGTGTTGGCGTCAAACGCGGAGATGACGGGTCTTTTGGCCGAGGCCGAAATCGCGACCGATCCCCAGCGCATCGCCGATATTCACATTCGCCTGGCCGAATTGGACGCCTACAGCGCCGAGGCGCGGGCCTCGGCCATCATGGTGGGGCTCGGTTTTGAGCAGGAAGATCTGCGCCGGCCCGCGCGGGAGTTTTCCGGCGGCTGGCGCATGCGCGCGGCGCTGGCGGGCGTGCTGTTCTCCCAGCCCGATCTTCTGATCCTGGATGAGCCGACCAATTATCTCGATCTCGAGGGCGCGGCCTGGCTTGAGGAATATCTGCGCAATTACCCGCATACGGTGGTCTGCGTCAGCCACGATCGGGAAATGCTCAACCGTTCGGTGACGCATATCCTGGCGCTGGATGAGAAGCGGCTGGAAATTTTCGTCGGCGGCTATGACGCTTATCTGAAAAAGCGCGCCGAGCGGATGGCGCTGGCGCAAGGCATGAAGGCCAAGCAGGACGCGCAAAAGGCGCACCTGCAAAAATTCATCGATCGCTTCCGCGCCAAGGCCTCTAAAGCCACCCAAGCGCAAAGCCGCATCAAGCAGCTGGAAAAGATGCAAGACATCGCCGTGCCGCTTGAGGATCGCACCGTGCCGTTCCAGTTCGAGGATCCGGCGGAACTGGCCTCGCCGCTGGTGGTGCTGGATGGGGCCGATCTCGGCTATATCGAAGGCAAGCCTGTGCTGCGCAACGTGTCGCTCAGGCTCGATCACGATGATCGCATCGTCATCGTCGGCCCCAACGGGCAGGGCAAAACCACGTTGGTGAAATCCATCGCCGCGCGGCTGGCGCTGCTGGCGGGCAAGCGTGTGGCCTCCGGCAAGGTGGTGATCGGCTATTTCAGCCAGGATCAGCTCGATGAATTGCGCGCGGGCGAAACCGTGCTTGAGCATGTGCGCGATCTGGAGCCCGATTGGGCGCCGCCGAAACTGCGCAGCCTCGCCGCGCGCATGGGCTTTGGCGCGGAGAAGATCGACACCAAGGTCGAAAGCTTAAGCGGTGGCGAAAAGGTGCGCCTGCTGCTGGGCCTGATGGCGCATGCCAAGCCCCACATCCTGGTGCTGGACGAACCCACCGCGCACTTGGACATCGATAGCCGCGAAGCCTTGATCCATGCGATCAACGGCTATGAAGGCGCGGTGCTGCTGATCACGCACGATATTTATCTCGCCGAAGCGTGCGCCGAGCGGCTGTGGCTGGTCTATCACGGGCGCGCGCGCCAATATGACGGCAGTTTGGATGATTATCGCAAGCTCGTCTCCGCCGCCGATCGCCCGAAGGACGATGCGCCGGAAAAAAGCGTAGAGCCCGCGCGCGCCGAGGCGGCAAAGCCCAAAAGCTCCAAATACACGCTGCAACGCAAGCTCGAAGCGGCGGAAAAGGAAATGGAGCAGGCGCAAGCAGCACTGACGCGGCTGGATAAAGAACTCGCTGATCCGAACGTGTTCGCGCGCGATCACGCCCGCGCGGAATCGCTGCTGAAAGAACGCGCCCACGCGGCGACGGCGCTGGCGAAAGCGGAAGCCGCGTGGCTGGAAGCGAGCGAGGCGCTGGCCGGGTAGACTTAATGCGCGCTCACCTTTGAAAACACATTCAGCACCACAACCCCCGCCACAATCAGCCCCATGCCCAGCACGGCCGGCGCGTCAAGTTTCTGCCCCATGAACAGCCACGCGATCAGCGAGATCAGCACCACGCCAACGCCGGACCAGATCGCGTAAGCCACGCCCACCGGGATGCTCCGCAGCGTCAGCGAAAGAAAGTAGAACGCCGCCGCATAGCCGAGAATGGTGATGAGGCTGGGGATGGGTTTGGAAAAACCGTCCGCCAGTTTCAGAAACGAGGTGCCGATCACTTCGGCGACGATGGCGAGGGTGAGGTAGAGGTAGGGCATAGGCGCATGCTAGCGGTGTTGAAAGGGCTCGTCACGCGCGGCGAGAATGCTATGAAAGCGCCATGAGCACGCCGCTTCGCCCGGTTCTGGGCGTAATTTCCTGCAACCGCTTTGTCAGCGACGGCCAGCCCGCCCAGGCGGTGATGACGCGCTATCTCGATAGCGCGATGGAATTCGCCGATGCGGCGGCGCTGCTGATCCCGGCGATGCCGAACTATCTGCGCGCGCGCGATGTGGCGCCGCGCCTGGATGGGCTCTTGCTCACCGGCTCGCCCTCCAATCTCAATCCCGAACATTATGGCGAGATCGCCGACGATGCGCCCGGCCCGTTCGATCATCAACGGGATATGATGACGTTGCAGCTGGTGGAAGAAATGCTCAGCCTCGGCAAGCCGGTGTTCGGCATTTGCCGCGGCTTTCAGGAATTGAACGTGGCGTTCGGCGGCTCGCTGCGGCGCGACATGGCCGTGCACCCCGAACTGATCCCGCATCACGGGCCGGACGATCATTCGTTTGACCAATATTTCGATCATACCCATCCGGTGAAGCTCACCGAAGGCGGGCTGCTGGCGCGCGCCTATGGCCGCGATGAGCTCAACGTGATTTCAGTGCATTACCAGGGCGTTGCGCGCCTCGCGCCGGGGCTGAAGGTGGAGGCGGTGGCGCCCGATGGCGTGATCGAGGCTGTGTCGGCCGAGGTGAACGGCGCGCAAGTGCTGGCCGTGCAATGGCATCCCGAATGGAAAGCGCGCGAGGATGAAGATCGGCAGATCTTCTTCCGGCTGATGGGCCGGGCGCTGCGCGGTGAGAAGCTCTAAGCCTTAGCGCGTCAGCTCCACAAACACATCTTCCAGATCCGGCTCTTCGATCGAAAGATCCTTGATCGCCACGCCCGCAGTGCGGACGCGATCAAGCAGCGCCTCCACCGAATGTTCGCTGGTTTTGTAGGTCAGCGTGAACGCCCCGTTTGGGCGCATGGCGAAGGTGACGTCCTCAAAGCCGCCGAGTGGCGGGGCAACCGGCGCTTGCGGCGTGACCACAAGGGTTTTGCGATCCAGGCGCCCAATCAATTGCGGCGTCGGCTCGCAGGCGATCACCTGGCCGCGATTGATAATGGCGATGGTGTCGCACAGCTCCTGCGCTTCTTCGAGATAATGCGTCGTCAGCACGATGGTGACGCCCTGCGCGTGCAGGCTGCGCACATAATCCCAAAGCTGCTTGCGCAATTCGACGTCCACGCCAGCGGTGGGTTCATCCAGCACCAGCACCGGCGGGGAATGCACCATCGCCTTGGCCACCAGGAGCCGCCGCTTCATCCCGCCCGAAAGCGTGCGCGCATACGCATCGCGCTTATCCCAGAGGCCGACGGCGCGAAGAATTTCCTCGGTGCGGCGTTCGCCTTTCGGCACGCCATAATAGCCGGCCTGAATCTCCATCGCTTCGGCGGGCGTGAAGAACGGGTCGATATTGATTTCCTGCGGCACGATGCCGATGGCGCCGCGCGCATTGCGCGTGTCGCGATCAAGATCGCGCCCCCAGATCGCGACGCTCCCGCCCGATTTGGTGACAAGCCCGCCCAGCGTGTTGATGAAGGTGGATTTGCCGGCCCCGTTCGGCCCCAGCAGCCCGAAGAAGGAGCCGCGCGGGATGGCGAGGTCAATGCCCTTGAGCGCATGCGTCGGCCCCGCCTTGCCCTGGCCGGGATAGGTTTTTTGCAGGCCCCGCGCTTCGATGGCGTAGGCGGGGGGCGTGGCGGGTGCGAGCATGAGGGCCTTGGGGGCGGAGCGGAGGGCCGCATTGCGCGGCGAAGCGATGCGCTCTAGGTACGGGGCCCGCGCCCGGCCTTCAACCGTCAGCGAGTGAGACCTTGTCGAAATTGCCGAACAATCCCCGCACTGACCAAATGACCCCTGGCGACCCGGACGCGCTGCCCGCGCCCGAGGTCATCAGTGTGACGACCCATAAGGTCAAATGCGATGGCGGCGGCGGCGCGCTCGGCCATCCGGCCGTGTGGTACGAGATGGGCGAAGAAAACTTCGTCGAGTGCCTTTATTGCGACCGCCGCTTCGTGCTGGCCGAAGGCGCCGGCGGGCATTAGCCTCGCTTAAAATCAAGCAAGCGTCCGAAAATGGCGGGCGCCGCGCCGGGCGCGGCCCCATATCGTCTCCACAAAAAGGAGACGCCCCATGCCCGCACGCCCGAACGACGCCGCCGCTTTCCACGCGCTGCACAACGATTTCCTGATCCTGCCCAATGTGTGGGACGCCGCGTCCGCGCGCCTGGTGCAAGAGGCTGGCGCAAAAGCGATCGCCACATCGAGCGCGGCGTTGGCCTGGGCGCATGGCTATGCCGATGGCCATCATTTTCCGCCCGCGAAGCTGGTGGAGGCGGTGGCCGCGATGACGCGCGTAACGTCGCTGCCGATCAGCACCGATGTGGAGGGCGGCTATAGCGACGATCCGAAAGCGGCTGCCGCGAACGTGGCCGCGCTGATCGATGTTGGCGCGGCGGGGATCAATATCGAGGATGGCAAAGCCCCGCACGAAGCGCATGTGCGCAAGGTGGAGGCGGCCCGCCAAGCGGCGGAGCGCGCGGGCGTGAACCTCTTCATCAATGCGCGCACGGATGTATATCTCAAGCAGCTCGCCGCCCCGGAAGCGGCGCTGGAGGAAACCCTGGCGCGCGCCAAGGCGCTGCGCGAAGCGGGGCCAGCGGGCTGTTTGTCCCGCGCGCGGCGGTGACCGATCTTGCGGCGCTGGCGCAAGGCGCGGGCCTGCCGCTCAACGTGATGGCGATGCCTGGCTTGCCGGATGCGGCCGCGCTCAAAGCGCTGGGCGTGCGCCGCCTCAGCGCGGCGACGGCGACCTTCAACGCCGCGTATGCGGCGTTCGCAGCGGCGGCGGGTGAATTCCTTGCGCAGGGCGATTCAGAAGCGCTTTGGGCGCGCCGCGGAACCCCGCCCGATTACAACGCGCTGTTTGGCCCTCAGGCGTAGGGGAAAGCATTCCGCGCGCGGCAGCGTCACGCCGTAATGCCGCCCCAGCGCCTCGATCGCGTCGCCTTGCGCGGGGTAGGGATCGCTGTTGGCGGGGCCAACGATGATGGTGCGGAAGCCGGCCTGGTTGCGCCCGTTCGGCGGCAGCATGGCGGTGGCGAGCGCTTCGCCATCATCGGCGCGCAGCGTCAGAAACAAAGGCATGGTGCGGGCGATATAATCTTTGAGGCCGATCGCCTGTTCAAAGCTCGGCGCGCCCGCCGGCGCACGGTAGCTTTCCCGCGCAAGCGCTTCGGCGCGGCGGAAATATTTATCCACCACATGCCGCATCGCGGCGGCCTCGGCTTCCGCCTCGGCCTCTGTCTCTAAGCGAAACCAAGTGCGCCCACCCGGCGCGTCGCACACATAGCGCATGGGCTCAATATAGCGCGGCGCGCGCCGAACAAAATCCGCCTCAGCGTAAAATTAGCAGGGCAGCTCGATCGTCACATAGCGATTGGCGTAGCGATCCCATTGCCGTTCGCGCCGCGTGCATTGCGGCTGGGCTTGCGGAGGCGGCTCGTAATAGGCGCCGCCGCGCGCATCGCTGTAATCGCGCTCATAGGCGGGCGGAATCGTAATCGTCATAATAAGGGTCGCGGTTCGGATCGTAATAGCGATCCTGCTCGGCGCGGCGGTCGCGCCGCTCCTGCGCCGCCGAGGCGATGGCGACGCCCACGATCAGCCCGATCACGCCCGCCGCCAGCGCCTCGTCGCGATGATCGCGCCGGTCGCGGCGGTAATCGCGACGATGGTCGTAATGGCGCTCATAGCGATCGCCGCGCCGGTCGCGCGCTTCGGCCATGGTCGGGGCGATGGTGGTGAAGGCGAAGAGGGCGGCGGCCAGAAGGGCTGAAAATTTGCGCATGGACAATGCTCCGAGTCGGAACCCTGCGCCTCGGCGGCTGAATCCAAGCTGAATCCCCGCTGAACGCTGAAATGGCCGATTTCGTCGCCCCAAGGCTCGACGCCCGGCGCGTCAGCGGCTTTATGGGAGCCCGATACCGGGAGAGTGGGCATGCGGAAGATGATGGCGAGCGTCGCGCTGGGCGTGATGGCGTTGGCGGGCTGCGCAAGCACGGGTGAGCCGCAGCAGCCGGCGAGCGTGGAACAATTGCTGGCCGGCGTGGACGTGCCTTATCAGCAATTTACGCTCGAGAACGGCCTCACCGTGCTGGTGCACGAGGATCGCAAGGCCCCGATCGTGGCGGTGGCCGCGTGGTATAATGTGGGCTCCAAGGATGAGCCTCCGGGCCAAACCGGCTACGCGCACCTGTTCGAGCACATCATGCTGTTCAACGGCACCGAGCATGTGCCCAATTTGATCGAGCCGCTGCGCGAAATGGGCGCCACCAATTGGAACGGCACCACCTGGTTTGACCGCACCAATTATTTCCAAACCGCGCCCACCCCGGCGCTTGAGCGCGTGCTGTATCTGGAAAGCGAGCGCATGGGCTATCTGCTCGGCGCGCTGACGCAAACCGCGCTCGATGCGCAGCGCGGCATCGTGCAAAACGAAAAGCGCCAGGGTGACAACCAGCCCTATGGCCTGGCCTTCTACCGCATCCTTGAGCGGCTCTTCCCCGAAGGCCACCCCTATCGCCATTCCACCATCGGCTCGATGGCCGACCTCGACGCGGCCTCGGTGGAGGATATGCGCCAATGGTTCCGCGATAATTATGGGCCCAACAATGCTGTGCTGGTGCTGGCTGGCGATATCAACGCCGCAGAGGCGCAGCCCTTGGTGGAGCGCTATTTCGGCCAAATCCCGCGCGGGCCGCAGAATGAGCCGGCGCAGGCGGACGTCCCCACGCTGGATGCGCGCATCGATGATCTGATGCACGATCGCGTCTCCAACACGCGGCTCTACCGCACCTGGATCGTGCCGGGCATCACCCATGAGGATCTCACCGATCTCAGCGTGGCGGCCAGCGTGCTCGGCGGGCTCAACAGCTCGCGGCTTGATCGCATTCTGGTGCGCGAGGAAGAAACCGCCGTCAGCGTCAGCGCCAGCGTGCTGCCGTTCCAGCGCGTCTCGATGTTCTTCATCAGCGTGGACGTAAAGCCCGGCGTGGACGCCGATGCTGTCTCGCAGCGGCTCGATGAGATCGTCGCCGGCTATATCGCCGAAGGCCCCACGGCTGAGGAAATTCAGCGCGTGGCCACCCAGCAAATCTCCGGCGCGCTGTTCAATATCGAGCAGGTCGGCGGCTTCAGCGGCAAGACGGTGGCGCTCGCCAACGGCATGATCATGGCCGGCGATCCGGGCTTTTTCCGCCGCAGCCTGCTGGCTTACGGGGAGGTGACCCAAGCCTCCTCCCGCGCCGCTTTGGAGCGTTGGCTCTCGCGCCCGGTGCACGCGATGCGCATCGATCCGGGCGCGCGCGAGCACTATCAAGAGGCCAGCGCTGCCAGCCGCCCCGCGCCCGATCCCACGCCGCCGAGCGTCACCCCGCGCGATCCGATGCCGCCGGTCGGGGAGATCGCCGATCTCGATTTCCCTGATATTTCGCGCGCGCGCCTCTCCAATGGCGTCGAGATCGTCTACGCCCAGCGTAACGCGATCCCGGTGACTTTGGTGGCGTTTGATTTCAACGCCGGCGTCGCCGCCGATCCGCAAGGCGGGTTCGGCACGCAGCGGCTCATGCTCTCGGCCATGACCGAAGCCGCGAACGGGCGCAACGCCACTGAGATCGCGGAGGAGCAAGAACGCCTCGGCGCCAGCATCAGCGCGTTCGGCTCGCTGGATCGCTCCACCGTGTCGCTCAGCGCGCTTTCGGCCAATCTCGGGCTCTCGCTCGATCTCTTCGCCGACATCGTGCTGCGCCCCGATTTCAATCCCGATGACATCGAGCGCCTGCGCGGCCAACGGCTCGCCGCGATCGCGGCGGAAGCCACCCAGCCGAATGGTCTTGCCCAGCGCGCGCTCGCGCCGCTGATCTATGGCGAGGCGCATCCTTATGGCCGCGCGGCGTCAGGGCTCGGCACGGCGGATTCTGTCGCCACGCTTGATCGCGATGCGCTGGCGCATTTCCACCAAACCTGGATCCGGCCCGAGACGGGGCGGATTTTCGTCGTGTCCGATCGGCCTTTGGCTGAGGTGCGGCGCGCGCTTGAGGCGCGCTTCGGCGCCTGGCGCGGCGCGGAGGGCGTTGCGCCCGGCGTGAAGGATTTCACCGTGGCGATCCCCGAGGCGCGCCCGCGCATCGTGCTGGTGGATCGCCCGCAATCGCCGCAATCGGTGATCTTCGCCGGCGCGGTGCTGCCGGTGTCCGGTTCGGACGATACGCTGGCGCTGAATGCGGCCAATGAGGTGCTGGGCGCGGGCTTTCTCTCGCGCCTCAACACCGAAATCCGTGAGCGGCGCGGCTGGTCCTACGGGCTCGGCGGCAGCGTTTCGCTGCGCGAGCATCAAACGCCGTATATCATCAGCGCCCCGGTGCAATCGGATCGCACCGGCGATTCCATCCGCTTGCTGCGTGAGATGATCGTCGCGTTCCGCACCGATGCGCCCGTCACCGAGGCTGAGCACACCCGCACCATCAATGGCAGCATCCGCCAATTGCCCGGCTCGTTTGAAACCGCCGGCGCCATTATCAGCGGCCTGCGCGGGCTCGATCTCTATCAGCGGCCCGATAATTATTGGGAAGAGGTCGCCGGCCGTTACCGCGCCATGAGCGCGGCGGATATGGATGCGGCCGCCCGCGCGGTGATCGATCCTTCGCGCTTTGTCTGGGTGGTGGTGGGTGATGCTTCGGTGGTGCGCCCACAGCTTGAAGGCCTTGGCCTCGAGATCGAGGTGGTGCAACCGCAATAGGGGCCGGGGCGTTTTTCTCGCAAGGCGTGTCGGCGCGGGCCTGCGCCGCACGTCCTTTGCGCATCAGGAAGAAGGAGACGCCCATGTATGTCGATGGTTTTGTGCTCGCCGTCCCGAAGGATAAGCTTGATGCTTACAAGCAGATGGCGCGCGAAGCGGGCAATGTCTGGAAGGATCACGGCGCCATCGCCTATCTGGAAGCAACCGCCGATGACGTGCCCTTTGGCGAGCTGACATCCTTTCCCCGCGCCGTGATCGCAAAGGATGATGAGATCGTGGTGTTTTCCTACGCGCTCTATGAATCGCGCGCCAAGCGCGATGAGGTGATGGAAAAAGTGATGGCCGATCCGCGCCTCAAGCACCAGCCGGAAAACATGCCGTTCGACGGCAAGCGCATGATCTGGGGCGGGTTCGAGAGCTTTGTGAATCTTTAGGCGCGCAACGCGGCGGCGGCTTTCGCGGCGGCTTCGATCGCCGCCCAATCGCCGGCATTGATCTTATCCGCCGGCGCAATCCAAGAGCCGCCGACGCAGAGCACGTTGGGTAGCGCCAGAAAGCTCGCGGCGGTTTCGGCGCGCACCCCGCCGGTGGGGCAGAAGCGCGCGGCCGGCAAGGCGCGCCGAGCGCTTTCAGCGCGCCCACGCCGCCAACCTGCTCGGCCGGGAAAATCTTGAAATGCGTGTAGCCAAGATCAAATCCGCGCATCACCTCGCTGGCGGTGGCGATGCCGGGGATGAAGGGGATGGCGCGCTTCTTCGCCGCCTTCATCAGCTTCGGCGTGCCGCCCGGTGAAAGCGCATAGCGCGCGCCTGCTTCAATCGCCGCATCAAGATCATCGGCGTTCAGCACCGTGCCGGCGCCGACGATCATTTCCGGCGCGCCCGTCGCGATCTGCCGGATCGCTTCAAGCGCAGCGGGCGTGCGCAGCGTGACCTCGATCGTGTTGATCCCGCCCGCCAGCAGCGCGCGGGCGAGTGGGACCGCCTTGCCGGCATCCTCGATCGCCACCACCGGCAGTACCGGGGTGAGGGTCATCACGTCCTCTGAGGTCAGCGTTCCGTTCATCGGCGCACATCCGCTTTGGGGTTGGCGATGAAGAAGCGCACGTCTTCTTCGCTCACAAGGTTGAAATCGCCCGGCATGAAATGTTTCAGGCACGCCGCAGCCAGCGCGAACTCAAGCACGCTTTCCTCGGCGAAGCCTTGCGCCAGCCCATGCAGCACCCCCGCCGCGAACGCATCGCCCCCGCCAATGCGGTCAACGATGCCGGTGATGGCGATGGTTTGCGAGCGGAAATGCCCGCTGCGCGTGTGCATATAGGCGCCGAGATCGTTTGCATCGCTGGAATGGGGCGTGCGCACCGTGTGGGCGATGCGGGAAAGGTTGGGGTAGCGCTCAAACGCGGCGGCGATTGCGTCCGTGCTGGTTTCAAAGCGTTTGCCGCTGATCAGCGCAAAATCGCGCGCTTCGGCGAAAGCGAGATCGGCCTCGGCCATCAGCGCATCCAGCGTCGGGCGCGGATCATCGCCGCGCGCTTGCCACAGCTTGGCGCGGAAGTTTGCGTCGTAAGAAACTTTCACGCCGGCTGCGCGCGCGGCTTTCATGGCCGCGAGCGCCGCATCCGCGCCGGCTTTGCTCACGGCGGGCGTCACGCCCGAAACGTGCAGCCAATCGGCGCCGTTCAGCGCGGCGCTCCAATCACGCACGCCGGGCGCGCGCGCGAAGGCTGAGTCCGCGCGATCATAGAGCACGTCAGATGGGCGCAGGCCCGCGCCGGGCGTGAGGAAATAAATCCCCATCCTGCCCGGCGTGAAGCGGATGCCGCTTGTATCGACGCCTTGGGCGCGGATCGCGTCGCGCGCGGCGTGGCCGATCGTGTTATCCGGCAGGGTGGACACCACCGCCGCCGCATGCCCAAAGCGCGCCAACGATACGGCCACATTGGCTTCCGCGCCGCCGAAATGGGTGTCGAGCTGCTGGCTTTGCAGCAGCAGCCCGCGCCCAGGCGCGGTGAGCCGAAGCAGGATTTCGCCGAAGCAAACGAAGCGGGTCACGAGCCTATCCTTAGTGGGGCCTCAGCGCGCGAGCCAGCCCCCGTCCACCGGAATGATCGCGCCATGCACGTAATCTGAGGCCGCGCTGGCCAGAAACACCGCCGCGCCGCCGAGATCGGCGGATTCGCCCCAGCGCCCTGCCGGGATGCGATCCATGATCTGCTGGTTGCGCACCGGATCGGCGCGCAACGCCTCGGTGTTGTCGGTGCTCATATAGCCGGGCGCGATGGCGTTCACGTTCACGCCTTTGCCCGCCCACTCGCAGGCCAGCAGCTTGGTGAGGCCGGCAAGCCCGCTTTTGCTGGCGGTGTAGGATGGAACGCGGATGCCGCCCTGGAAAGAAAGCATCGAGGCGATGTTGATGATCTTGCCGCGCCCGCTCTTGATCATGTGCTTGCCCGCCGCTTGGGCGAGGAAGAACGCGGATTTGAGATTGGTGTCGATCACCTGATCCCAATCGGCCTCGGTGAAATCCACGCTATCGGCGCGGCGGATGATGCCGGCATTGTTGACGAGAATATCGACGGCGCCGAACTGCGCGATGGTGCGGTCAACGATGCCTTGAATGGGCGCGTTGCTCGAAAGATCAGCCTCGATGGAAAGAAAGCCGCGGCCCAGGCCCGCGACTTTCTCACCGGTTTCGCTGGAAGGCCGCCGCGCAACGGAAACGATGTCCGCGCCCGCTTGCGCCAGCGCCAGCGCGATGGCTTGGCCAAGCCCGACATTGCCGCCGGTGACGATCGCGGTTTGGCCGGAAAGGGAAAAAAGATTGGTCATGACTTTCTCGCGGTGTTTCTCGCGTTTCCCGGCCAAGCGCCCCGCGAAAGCGGGGCCGAGAGCGGGGATCCAGAGCAACGGACGCAGCTCTTAGCTCTGGATCCCGGCGCGCGCGCCGCATCAAGTGCGGCGCTTGGCCGGGAAGCGTTGTTGCTTCAACGCGCTTCTTATGAGGCGCGCACGCTGCGAATGTAATCGGCGATCGCCGCGTCCTGCGCGTTGGCGAAGAACAGCTCTTCAAAGCGCTCGCCCGCAACAGCCGCTTTCAGCAGCTCTTGATCCACCGATTTCAACACCGTCAGCATGTCGTGGCTCGCGGCGGCCTTCAGCTCTTTGAGGATGCCGCGATTTTTCGCCATGATGGCCGCGCGTTCCTTCGGATAGCCCAAGCCGCGTTCGCCATCGAACAGCTTGCGATAGCAATCTTGCAGATTGAGCTCCGCCGCCCAGCCAAAGCCTTTGGCGTAAGGCATGGCGATGGCGTTGCCGTCATTGATCTGGCCGAACAGGAACGCATCGGTCGGATCAGCGATGAGGCCGCAGAACACGCCCGGCATCGCATTGGCCGCCAGCATCGAGCCCATGCCGGTGCCGCAGCCGGTGACGACAAAATCCGCCGCTTTGGAATTGAGCAGGATGCCGGTGAGCAGCCCGTTCATCACATAGGTGAGCGAGGCTTTATCTTCGGCGGAATACATCCCGTAATGATGCACCTGATGGCCCAGCGGCTCAGCCACCGAGGTCAGCGCGTCATGCACGATGCTGCTTTTCGCGGCCTGGCTGTTTTCGATGATGAGCGCGATCTTCATGGCGAAACCTTTCCCTATCTGGCGCCTTTGGTAACCGGTGTCAGGTGGTGATTCAAGCCCCGTGGGCAAGGGCTGGCTTAATTGGCCGCAGGCCCGGTGGAGTCCCGCACCACCAGCGCCGGGGCGGCCCCAGGGGCGGCTTCGCGGGCTTGGACCTGGCCGGCGGAGAGGGCGATCAGCTTTTCCGCCGCCATCCGCCCGATCTCGCGCGTGGGCGAGCGCACGGTGGTCAGCGGCGGCCACACCGAGGAGGCGATCTGGAAATCGTCGAACCCCACCACCGAAACATCGGCCGGGCAGGTCAGCCCGGCGCGGCGGATGGCGTGCAGCGCGCCGGCGGCCATTTCGTCATTCGCCGCGAAAATCGCGGTGGGGCGCGGCGTGCGCGAGAGCAGCTCGGCCGCGCAGGAAAGGCCGGTTTCAAACGTATAGGCGCCCTGCATGATGTAATCGGGGGTGAGGCTGATTTTGCGGTCTTTCAGCTCATCTTCAAAGCCGCCGCGCCGCTCGTGCGAGGAGCGGAAGCTGGGCGGGCCGGAGATGAAGCCGATAATTTTGTGGCCAAGTTCGGCCAGATGCCGCGCCGCCGCGCGCCCGCCGACGCGGTCGTTCGAGACGATGATATGGCTTGGCTCATCCACCGGCACCGAGGCGATGCGGATATAGGCGCAGCCGATTTCCTCAAGCACGGCTTTGACCCGATCATCCTCCGATACCGAGGGGGTCAGCACCACGCCGGAAAGCTTCTGGCGCTCAATGAAGCGGCGGAAATCGGCCAGGAAGGTCGGTGCGCCCCGGTTGCAGGGGTGGACGACCAATTCGTAGCCAGAGCCCCGCATCGCATCGAGCAGCCCAAGCTGCATATTGACGACATATTGCGGGTTGGGATTGTCGTAGACGAGGCCGATCAGGAAGGAGCGGCGGAAGGCCAGCCCCCGCGCTTGCGGGTCCGGTGAGAAACCGGTTTCTGCGATAATCGCATTGATGCGCTCGCGGGTTTCTTCCTTCACGAACGGCGATTGGTTGATCACGCGCGAGACGGTTTTTTTCGACACCCCGGCCAGCCGCGCGATGTCGTTGATTGTGGTCTTTTTTTCGCCGCCAAGGCCGCGTCGCGGCGGGGGCGCTTCGTGTTCGGCCATGGAGATTTTATCTTTCCGTGAGAAAAGCTTAGGCGGCGCAAGGGGCCATTGGCAACGCAAATGTCGCGGGACAATTTCGCGCTGCGGGGCGAAAATTCCACTTGGACTTTAGGGGCGAACGCCTTGAATGTTTGCGCTAACATGCGCATTGGAGTGTCGATAATCCATGGCCGCTGAGTTTGTCCCTGTCCCGCCGTTTGATCTGGTCGTGTTTGGCGCGACCGGGGATTTGTCGCTGCGCAAGCTGTTCCCGGCGCTGCTGCACCGTTTTCTCGACGGGCAAATCCGCCCCAATCACGCATCATCGGCGTGGCGCGCTCGGAGATGGACACAGAAGCGTTCCGCAAGCTGGTGGCCGAGAGCCGGGAGAAATTCGCGCCGGGCGATCTCGATCGCGCCAAGTGCGCCGATTTCCTCAAGCACGTGGAATACGTCACGCTGGACGCCACAGCGCCCGCCAGCGCATGGGCGCCGCTGAGCCAGGCGCTCTCCAACGGCAATGGCAACACGCGCATCTATTATCTCTCCACCGCGCCGAGCCTGTTCGTCGGCATCGCGCAGCGCCTGAGCGAAGCGGGGCTGGCCGGGCCCGACGCGCGCATCGTTTTGGAAAAGCCGATCGGCCGCGATCTGGCCTCCTCGCGTGAGATCAATGACGGCGTGGGCGCGGTGTTCGCCGAGCACAACACCTTCCGCATCGATCATTATCTCGGCAAGGAGACGGTGCAGAACCTGCTCGTGCTGCGCTTCGCCAACATGATGGTCGAGCCGGTTTGGTCGCGCGCCTATATTGATCACGTGCAGATCACGGTGGCCGAGGATTTGGGCGTCGAGGGGCGCGCCGGCTATTATGATAAAAGCGGCGCGCTGCGCGATATGGTGCAAAACCATATCCTGCAATTGCTTTGCCTGGTGGCGCTCGAAAGCCCCAATTCCGTCGATGGCGATGCGATCCGCACCGAAAAACTCAAAGTGCTTTCCGCGCTCAAGCGCATTGGCCCCGCCGATGTGGCCAGCAAAACCGTGCGCGGGCAATATCGCGCCGGCCTGGTGAACGGCAAAGCCGTGCCGGGCTACAACGAAGAAGTGGGCGCGGCCTCAAAAACCGAAACCTTCGTGGCGATCAAGGCCGAGGTGGAAAATTGGCGCTGGGCGGGCGTGCCGTTTTATCTGCGCACCGGCAAGCGCATGGGCGGGCGCCGCTCGGAAATCGTGGTGCAGTTCAAGGAAACGCCGGTGCCGTTGTTTGGCGAAGGCGCGGCCGGGCCGAACCGTTTGGTGATGCGTTTGCAGCCCGATGAGGGCGTGAAGCTGTGGCTGAACATGAAAGAGCCGGGGCCGGGCGGCTTGCGCATCAAATCGGCGGCGCTTGATCTCACCTACGAAGAAGAATTCGGCGTGCGCTATCCCGATGCGTATGAGCGCCTGCTCATGGATGTGGCGCGCGGCAATCTTGGCCTTTTCATGCGGCGCGATGAGGTGGATGCGGCTTGGGAATGGGCCGATGCGCTGCTGGCGGCTTGGGAAGAACAGGGCGGCGAGCCCAGCGCTTACGCCGCCGGCTCAAACGGGCCGACGCAATCGGCGCTGATGCTGGATCGCGACGGGCGCGCCTGGTGGGATCCGGAGTGAACGCGACTTAGATACAGATGAAACACCCATCCCCGGATTGGCGCGCAAGCGCCAAGTCCGGGGCCCATAAACTCAGACGCAACGTGATTGTTCTGAACCGATTGCGTCTATGGGTCCCGGGCTCGCCGCTTCGCGGCGCCCCGGGAATGGGTGGTGGAGAGGTGAAATGGCCGAACTGAATTCCACACTCGCCGCCATCACCGAGCGGATCATCCAGCGCAGCGCCAAGCGGCGGCGGCGTTACCTCGATCTGATCGAAGCCTACGATCCCAGCAAACCGGCGCGCACCAAGATCGCCGAAGCGAACCAGGCGCACACCAGCGCCGGTTGCGCCGTGCAGGATAAAATCCAGCTGCTCGGCGGCAAATGGCCTTCGATTGGAATCGTGACGTCCTACAACGACATGCTCTCCGCGCATGCGCCGTATGAGCATTACCCGCAGATCATCCGCAAAGCCGCGCGTGAGGCGCACGCTGTCGCGCAGGTCGCAGGCGGGGTGCCGGCGATGTGCGATGGCGTCACCCAGGGCTTTGAGGGCATGGAGCTCTCTTTGTTTTCGCGCGATGCGATCGCGCTCTCCACCGCGGTTTCGCTTTCGCACGCGACGTATGATTCCGCGCTCTTGCTGGGCGTGTGCGATAAGATCGTGCCGGGTTTGCTGATCGGGGCGCTGCGCTTTCCGTGGCTGCCGTGCATTCTTGTGCCGGCCGGGCCGATGCCATCTGGCTTGCCCAACAAAGAAAAAGCCGCGCGGCGGCAATTGTTCGCCGAAGGCAAGATCGGGCGCGAGGCGCTGCTTGAGGCCGAAGCCGAAAGCTATCACGCGCAAGGCACCTGCACGTTTTACGGCACGGCCAATTCCAATCAGATGATGGTGGAATTGATGGGGCTGCATCTGCCGGGCGCGGCGTTCGTGAATCCCAACACGCCGCTGCGCGAGGCGCTCACCGTGGCGGCGACAAAGCGCGCGGCGGCGATCACAGGGCTTGGCGATGATTATCGCCCCATCGGCCGCGTGGTGGATGAAAAGGCCATCGTCAACGCCATGGTCGGCCTCATGGCCACGGGCGGCTCAACCAATCATTTCATCCATTTGCCGGCGATTGCGCTGGCGGCGGGGATTGAGATCAATTGGGATGATTTTTCCGAGCTTTCGCATGTCACGCCATTGCTCTCGCGCATCTATCCGAACGGCGCGGCGGATGTGAACCATTTCCACGCCGCGGGCGGGATGGGCTTTCTCACGCGCGAATTGCTCGATGCGGGTTTGCTGCATGGCGATGTGATCAGCGTCGCGGAACAAGGTTTCGGCGCGTATGCGCAAGAGCCGTTCCTGGCGGGCGAAAGCGCGGCTTGGCGCGATGCGCCGGCCGTGAGCGGCGATGAAAGCGTGCTGCGTTCGGCCAAGGCCCCGTTCTCCGCCGATGGCGGCCTGCGCTTGCTCGCCGGAGGGTTGGGGCGCGCGTGCGTGAAGGTTTCGGCGGTGGCCGAAGAGAAACGCATCGTCGAGGGCGCCGGCGCTGGTGTTCGATACGCAAGCGGAGGTGCAAGCCGCGTTCAAGGCCGGCGTGCTTGATAAGGATTGCGTGCTGGTGGTGCGCGGGCAGGGGCCGCGCGCGAACGGCATGCCGGAATTGCACAAGCTGATGCCGCTGGTGGGCGCGCTGCAGGATCGCGGCTTTCAAGTCGCGCTGGTCACGGATGGGCGCCTCTCGGGCGCCAGCGGTAAAGTGCTTGCCGCCATTCACGTCACGCCTGAAGCGGCCGAAGGCGGGCCGATCGCCAAAGTGCGCTCAGGCGATGTGCTGCGCGTGGATGGGCAAGCCGGCGTGCTCGATGTGGTGAGCCCCAGCGATTGGCGCGCGCGCGCGCCGGCGCAGCTTGATCTGGCGGACAACCAGCGCGGGCTGGGCCGCGAATTGTTCACGCTGTTCCGGCACAACGCCTGCTCGGCTGAGCATGGCGGCTCGGCGTTTCCGGATTACGATCCGGCTTAAGCCGCGATGGCCGCTTCCCGGACGCAGCCCCGGCGAAAGCCGCGGTGCGAGCCGGGATCCAGAGCAACAGGCTCGACGTTCGCGCGCGCGCTCCTGGATCCCCGCTCTTGGCCCGGCTTTCGCCGGGCGCTCGGCGGGGAAGCGGAAACTTAACGCCGCCCCTGCATCTCCAGCAGCCGCTGCCGAAACGCGGCATCGCGCGGCGCAGGCTGGAAGCCTTCAGCGACGGAGATTTCCAGCTCGCGATTATATTCCCCGCCCAGCGGCACGGTGAGCCGTTCCACGCGGCGGAAATTGCTGAAATCAGCGGCCACGAACGGCACATAATCGCGCGAGGAATGCACCACCAGCACGCGCCCGCTTTCTTCGGCGCGCATCGGATCGATCGATTCCGCGGAATTGCGCGCATAGCCATGCAGCAGCCACATGCGCACAGGCGGCAAGGGCGCGCCGGCGCGGCGGGCGTGGCGCCAATAATAAGCCAGCTCGAAATAGGTGGCCCGATCATCGACGAGAACGGCGGTGAACGGTGCTTCGCCCGGCTGGGCTGCGGCGCGCAGCGCGATCTCGCGCGCGGTTTCCTCCCAGCGCAGCGAGGCGCGCACGTTTTTGAACTGCGCCGAAAAATCCGGCGCGAACGGCGCGGCCACGATGGCGGCGCCGAAGGCGATGTTCAGCGCGGCGGCGGCGGCGAGAAAACGCCGGCTCATCTTGGAAGCGATAAAGCGCCCCGCCACCCAGGTGATCGCGCCGACATAACACACCACCGCCCAATTGGCGTTGGCGCGCGTCACGAAGGCGATGGTGGAAACCACGACAAACGCCGGCAGCACGAACGCGAGCAGGAATTTATCCTCATCGGTCAAGCTCGCGCTGCGGCGGATCGCGCGCCAGAACAGCGCAAACAACGCCGCGAAGATCAGCGGCCCGATCAGCAGCGCCTGGCCGATCTCAAACTCAAACAGCTCATCGAGATTGAAAAAGCGCGGGCTGTTGAGATCGAGATTTTCCGCCGTGTGCGAGGCGGTGACAAAACCGTTGAGCGCGTTCCAAATAATGTTGGGCGAAATGATCAAAAGCGCGATCAGCGCAATCGGCGCCCAGCGCCAGCCCGAAAGCGCCTCGCGCACCGGCTTCACCCACCATGCCGCCAGCGCCATGCCGACGGGAAAATACAGCATCGCGTATTTGGCTTGCAGCCCCAGCCCGATGGCGACGCCCACCAGCACCGCCCAAATCCAGGCGCGCGTCACCGTTAGCCGCCAGAAAGCGTAAAGCCCCAGCGCCCAGGAGGGCAGCATCAGCGGATCGGTGGAAATAATGTTGGACGAAAAGAAAACGCCCGGAATGGTCAGCCACAGAAAGCCGGCCCAAAATCCGGCCCAGCCGCCAAACATCGAGCGGCCCAGCAGATAAAGCCCGGTGGCGGTGAGCGCATGCGCGAACGGCGCGGCAAGCCGCACCGCCCATTCCGCATCGCCAAACAGCGCGGTTGTCGCCGCGATCGCCCAGGCCACCATCGGCGGCTTGGTGAAATAGCCCCACTCGAATGAGCGCGACCATGTCCAATACTGGGCTTCGTCGAAATTGAGATCGATCGGGAGATCGTCAGCAGATAGACGCGCAAGCCCGTCAGCGCCGCCAGCAGCAGCACAAAAGCGATACTCGGTCGATCGAATGCGGCGCTTGCGGCGTTCGGCATGGGCCCTTTAAGTCTGGATATCCCCCGGCCCGGTCTTAGCCCAGCCGGGCGGGGGCGCCAGCACGCACGCCTGCGCTTGTTCGCCGCCGCCGATGCGTTAAACGCTCACCTTATGAGCACCACGCGCATTCCGCCCGAATGGGCGCCGCACAAAGCGATCTGGACAGCCTGGCCGCGCGAACCGGCCTATTGGGGCGATGCGTTCGACACCGCGCGCATCGAGGTCGCCGCCATGATCCGCGCCTTGCACGAAGGCGGGGAGCGTGTGCGCGTGCTTGTGGATGGGCGCGAGGGCGAGGCCTCGGCCAAGCTGGCGCTGGCCGGCGCGGGCGAGCTGATCCAGGGCCGCTATGGCGATATCTGGCTGCGCGATATCGGGCCGATCTTTGATGACCAGGGCCGCGCGCATGCGTTCGGCTATAATGGCTGGGGCGGTAAATTCGTGATGGCCGGCGATGAGGCGGTGGCCGCGCAGGTTGCAGAGCATGCGGGCGCTGAGCTTGTGCGCCACGATTTCATCCTCGAAGGCGGGGGCGTGGAGATGGACGGCGAAGGCGCGCTGCTCACCACGCGCCAATGCGTGCTCAACCCCAATCGCAACAGCCATTGGACAGAAGCCGCCGCCGAGGTGGAATTAAAGCGCGCGTTTGGCGTGGAGAAAATTCTCTGGCTCGATGAAGGCATGCTCAACGATCACACCGATGGGCATATCGATAATCTGGCGCGCTTTGTCGGGCCAGGCCGCGTCGTGTGCCAGGCGCCTTATGGCAAGGATGATCCGAACGTGGACGTGCTGCGCGAAATCGCGCTCACCTTGCGCGGCATGACGGACGCGCGCGGGCGCAAGCTTGAGGTGATCGAAATTCCCTCGCCGGGGCTCATTGTCGATGATGAGGGCGAGGCCGTGCCGGCCAGCCATATGAATTTCCTCATCGGCAACGGCGTCGTGCTCGTGCCGATTTATTCCGATAGCGGCGATGATGCGCTTCGCGCGCTGGCGCCGCTTTTCCCGGATCGCAAAGTGCTCGGCCTTTCCTCGCACGCCATCCTTGCGGGCGGGGGCTCATTCCATTGCATCACGCAGCAGGAGCCGGCGTGAAAATCGCGCCGCGCGCCCTATATGAGCGGCGGAAGGGTTTGATCTGATGGCAAGAACACTCTCGGTCGCGGCGATCCAGGCTTCGTTCGGCGAAGATCTCGGCGCCAATATCGCCAAGGTGGAGCATTTTGTGCGCGAGGCGGCGGGCCGCGGCGCGCAAGTGATCTTGCCGTCTGAGCTTTATCAGGGCCCGTATTTCTGCGTCAGCCAAGAAGAGCATTGGTTTGCGCACGCCTATCCGGCGGCCACGCACCCCTGCGTGAAGGCGCTTGAGCCGGTGGCCAAGGCGCTGGGCGTGGCCATCCCGGTTTCGATCTTCGAGAAGGATGGCCCGCACTATTATAATTCCATCGTCATGCTCGATGCGGATGGAAGCCAGCTTGGCGTTTATCGCAAGAGCCACATTCCTGACGGCCCCGGCTATCAGGAGAAATATTATTTCCGCCCCGGCGATACCGGCTTCAAAGTCTGGAGCACCAAGTTCGGCCGCGTGGGCGTCGGCATTTGCTGGGATCAATGGTTTCCCGAGAGCGCGCGCGCCATGGCGCTGCAAGGCGCGGACGTTCTGTTTTACCCCACCGCGATCGGCTCAGAACCGCAGGATGATGAACTCGACACGCGCGAGCCGTGGCGGCGCGCCATGCAGGGGCATGCGGTGTCGAACGCCATCCCGGTCGTCGCCGCCAATCGCATCGGGGTGGAGAAGGTGGGCGGGCATGCCCAAGCCTTTTACGGCCATTCCTTCATCGCCAATCAGCGCGGCGATCTCGTTGAAGCGTTCGGCGAGGAAGAAGAGGGCGTGCTGACGCACAGCTTTGATCTCGACGTGCTGGATCAATATCGCGCCGCCTGGGGCTTCTTCCGCGATCGCCGGCCGGAGCTTTATCGCTGATGACCCAAAAGCTGCACATCGATTTTGTGTCCGACGTTGTGTGCCCCTGGTGTGTGATCGGGCTCGGCGCGCTCACGCAGGCGCTGGAAAAGATCGGCCCCGAGATCGAGGCGGAACTCCATTTCCAGCCGTTCGAGCTCAACCCCGACATGGCGCCTGAGGGCGAGAATGTGACTGAGCACATTCAGCGCAAATACGGCTCCACCGCCGCGCAATCGCAGGCTGCGCGCGCCGGCATCACCGAGCGCGGCGCAGAGGTTGGCTTTGCCTTCAATTGGAGCCCGGAGAGCCGCATTTGGAACACGTTCAACGCGCACCGGCTGCTCTATTGGGCGGGGCTTGAAGGCAAGCAACGCGCGCTGAAAGAGGCGCTGTTTTCCGCCAATTTCAATCAAGGCCGCGATGTGAGCGATGCGGGCGTGCTGGCCGAGGTGGCGCAAAGCGTTGGCCTTGATGGCGCGCGCGCGGCCGCGATCCTTGCGTCGGATGAATATGCGCAAGAGGTGCGGGCCGAAGAGGCGCTATGGCGCCAGCGCGGCGTTCAAGCCGTGCCTTCGGTGATCGTGAATGGCCGCTGGATGATCCAGGGCGGCCAGCCCGCCGCGGTGTTTGAAGAGGCGCTGCGCAAAATCGCCTCGGGCGCGGCCAGCCCCGCTTAAGCCCATTGGCGCGGCGCGCGCACACGCCTACATCAGCGCCATGAGCCCATCCGCTCCGTCTTTGCCGGTTCAAGCCGGGCAAGCCCTGCTGCGCGGGGCGGCGGCTTTTGGTTCGGCGCTGCTGTTGCTGGCGGCGCTGTTTGCGCAGATCGATCGCGCCGATGGCGCGCCGCGCGCGGCGGTGGCGGTGCAGGCGAGCCCTGCGCCGGCGACGGCGCGGGCCAGCGAGCAAACTCCGCTTGCCGCGATTGGCCGCGCGCTCAGCCAATGGGCGGCGCATCTCAGCCTCGATGGCGCGCCGGCGGCGCGCGCATTGGAGCTGACGCCGCCCGCGCGTCTTGGCCGCGCGTATCAAATCAGCGCCAATGCGCCCGCGCCGGCTGCGCCGCGCCATGATTTTCACGCGCGCGGCCCTCCGCCCGTTCTCCGCGCCGCTTAAGCGGCGCTTCGCTTCACATTTTGATTTGAACGAACGCGCGCGCATGCGCGCGGGAGAACACGCACATGCTTATCCAATCATCCACGCCCTTTAAGGGCGAGGCCGAAAGCGCCTGGAACAAACTCATGGATTTCCGCAGCTACACGCATTGGAATCCCTTTGTGGTGCAGGCGAAAACCTATGATCGGCGCAATGTCGAGCTGCTGCTCGATCCTTCGCCGGAGGATCGCATGGTCTCGCTCAATCTCAGCATTGACCGCACCAAGGCGCCGAACTTTCTGCGCGGCGCGCTGAAATATGGCGTGCCCGGCCTACTCGATGGCCGCTATCAGCTCGCCATCGAAGATGGAATGCTCAAGCAGGAGGTAAAGCTCGGCGGCCTGCTGCGCCGCTTCTATGTGAGCGAATATTTTGGCCGCCAGGTCAAACGCGGGCTCGACGCCATGGGCGCGGCGCTGGCGAAAAGCTGCGTATGAGCAAAGGCCCGGCGCGCGTCAGGCGCGCCGGGCTGGCTTCATCGCGTGGGCCAAGCCCAAGGCGGCGGCTCAGCGTCGCTAAGGGTTTCGCCAAGCTCCTTGCGCAACACGATGCGATTGCAGCCGCTCTGCGCGCCAAGCGCTTCGACAAGCCCGGCCGCATGCGACACGACAATGATCTGCGAACGCCGCGCGGCGCGCGCGATCAGCCGCGCCAGCGCAGGCAAAAGATCAACGTGCAAGCTGGTTTCAGGCTCATTGAGCACCATGAGCTTGGGCGGGCGCGGCGAAAGCAGCGCAGCCGAGAGCAGAATAAAACGCAGCGTGCCGTCCGAAAGCTCGCTCGCGGCCAGCGGCCTGAGCAGCCCATGCTGGCGCATCAGCACCTCGAAATGATTTCCCTCGCGATGCACCTCAAGCGCGGCGCCTGGAAAAGCGTCCTCGATGGTTTCGCGCAATTCCATGGCTGAGCCGATTTCGTTGATGGTTTGCACAGCGGCGGCGATGTCAGCGCCATCGCCGCTCAAAACCGGCGTGTACACGCCGACTTGCCGCTGACGCGCTGCGGCGTCTCGATCGGTGCGGAGATGATCGTAAAAGCGCCAGTCACGCATCGCTTCGCGCACCAGGAAAATTTCAAGCGCGCCTTTTGGATCGCTGCATTGCGTCATCATGCTATCGAACGGCGAGAGCTGCGCCATGATCTGCCGCCATGCGCCGCTCTCATCTCGGATGCGCGCGCTGGGGCCATTGCGCTCGGCGATGAGGGCGGAGCGCGATAGTTTTTCGCCGCTCCACAGGCTTTCAACCTTGATGTTCGGGTCGGCGGAAAACCCGGAGCCTGACACTGGCAGGCCCAGATCAGCCGCATAGCCGAAGTCTTCGCTGCCGAAGCCGAGCTTGAGGCTGACAGGATTTTTGCGCACCGTGCCCTGCACCGGCGTCTCGCCGCTTTTCATCGCGCGCGAGAACTTTTCCGGGCCGGCCCAAAGGGTGGAGGAAAGCCCGCCTTCTTTGGCGAGCGATTGCAGCGCGCGATTGTGGGCGATGTCGGCCAGCAGGGCGAGGGGCGCGGTAGAGGCTGGATTTGCCGCTGCCGTTTGCGCCGGTGATGACATTCAGTTGCGCCAAAGGCAGGCGCAGATCGCGCAAAGAGCGATAGCCCGCGATGGCGAGCGTGGAGATCATCCAGCCAACGCTTCCAGCGCCGCATCACGCACGCGCGGGTCGCCATAAGCCAGCACTTGGCCGCCTTTAGGCGAAGGCGCGCCTTGCCAATCGCACACGCCCCGCCTGCGGCGCTCAGGATCGGGATGAGGGCGGCGATGTCGAATGGTTTGAGCCCGCTTTCGATCACGCAATCAACGCCGCCTGCGGCGATCATCGCGTAAGCGTAGCAATCATAGCCATAGCGCGAGAGCTTGGCGGCGGCGCGCGCGCGCGCGAAGGCGTCTGCCTCGGCGCCGTGAAAGAGATAGGGATCGGTGGTGCAAAGGATCGCATCGCCAAGCCCGGCGCAGGCGCGGGTGTTCAGCGCGCGGGTGTGCCCGCGCGCTGTCAGCGCAGCGGCGCGTTGGCCGGCGTGATCATAGCCGGCGAAGCGCTCATCGAGATAAGGCTGATCCATGATCCCAAGGATCGGCTTGCCTTCATACGCCAGCGCGATCAACACGCCCCAAGTGGGCAGGCCGGCGATGAAGGCGCGCGTGCCGTCAATCGGATCAATGATCCATTGATAGGGGCTCTGGCTTGGCGTCTCGGCAAATTCTTCGCCCAGCACGCCATGCTCTGGAAAGTGCGCGCTGATCAAAGCGCGCACCGCCTGTTCAGCAGCGGAGTCAGCCTCGGTCACGGGATCGAACACGCCCGCGCCCTTATCGGTCACGGCAGGCGCGGCGCGGAAATAGGGCAGGATCGCCGCGCGCGCGGCGTCGGCCAGCGTTGCGGCGAACGCGGCAAGGCGCGGAAGATCAGGTTCGCTCATGGCGAACTTGCCTAGCACAAGCCTTTGCGCCCGCGCCATCAGGCGGCTGGCTGGGGCTCCTCGCGCAAGGATTTGGCGAGATCGAGCAGCTTGCGGCGCGGCCGTTCGCCCAATTGGTAATAAGCGCGGATCAGCTCGATGGTTTCGCTGTGCGCCATCACATCGCTGGGGGAGTTCGCTTTCTGCGGCGTGCGCCGTGACGCCCGCTTCGGGCAGGCCTTCAAAGAAATACATCGTCTGCACGTGCAGCGCGCGCGCCAGCTGATAAAGCCGGGCGGCGGTGACGCGGTTTGCGCCGCATTCGTATTTCTGAATCTGCTGAAAGCGCAGGCCCATTGCGTCCGCAAGGTTTTGCTGGGTCAGCCCAAGCAGCCGGCGGCGGCGGCGCAGCCGCTTGCCGACATGAAGATCAATATCGCGCACCATACTCAAGTCCCCTGCGCCCGATGCCCCCATCGCGCGTCAATTGACCGTCGCATCAGTCCGCCGCGCGCACTCCCGCGCGGTGCGCGGAAGCTGGCCTCCCTTGTTCTCATTGCGCGCGCATCATTTTGGCCCGATGCGCCCCCGGCGCGAAAACTGGCCGAAACCAGGCCCGATGGCCAGAAAATCATGTCGGTTGGTTAATGGTTGCTGCGGGGCGTGGCCAAAAGAAACGGGCCCGCCATCGCTGGCGGGCCCGTCTTTTGACGCGTCTGGGTGAGGGTTAGGCCGCGTCGGTCGATTCGTCCTGCAGCGCTTTCGCGAGGTCGAGCAGGCGGCGGCGCGGGCGCTCGCCGAGCTTGTAATAAGCGCGGATGAGCTCAAGCGTTTCCTTCTGGCTCAGCACGTCGGCGGCGATCAGATCGCGATCGTTGGCGGGCGCGCCGGGCGTGGCCGGGGCCGCAACCGCTTGCAGGCCTTCAAAGAAATAATTCACCGGCACGTTCAGCGCGACGGCGAGTTCATAAAGACGGCTCGCGGTGACGCGGTTGGCGCCGCATTCGTACTTTTGGATCTGCTGGAAGCGGATGCCGATGGACTCAGCCAGCTGTTGCTGGGTGAGGCCCAAAAAGCCGGCGACGGCGGCGGAGCCGCTTGCCGACATGGAGGTCGATGGCGTTAGCCATGGGATTGCGCCCTTCGTTCGCGGCGGCTCCCCCATGGGCCCGCCTTAATGCGAGAGGCGAGTTGCAATGCCGGCGCCGCGCGTCGCGGAGGTTTTTGCGCGTTTCCGTGCGTGTTGGCACGGAAACGCGCGTGTTTTGCGGGGAGTCTGGCCCGTTTTGAAACGGGCCAAAGGTTAATCGCGCTGCGGCGTGAGCGTTTGGATCGAGCCGTCCTCGCCAAAGCTCAGCGGCGTGATCTTGGCGTTGCGCAGATGCGTTTGGCCGGAGATTTGGGTGTCGTGATAGGCGAGATACCACTGGCCCTCGTGCTCGAAGATCGAATGGTGCGTGGTCCAGCCTTCCACCGGCTCAAGAATGCGGCCGCGATAGGTGAAGGGCCCATACGGATTATCGCCCGTGGCGTAGACGAGGTAATGCGTCTCCCCGGTCGAATAGGTGAAATAGTAAACGCCGTTGCGCTGAAACACCCAGGCGCCTTCAAAGAAGCGGCGCTCGATGTCTCCGCCGAGCAGCGGCGCGCCGTTTTCATCAAGGATGGCGATGCGGCGCGGTTCTTCCGCAAGGCTCAGCATATCGGCTGAAAGCCGCGCCACGCGCGGCTGGATCGCGGGCGCATCGGGCTGGCCCAGATCGCTGTCGCCGGCGGCGGCGTCATAAGCGCCGCTTTCCCAGCGTTGCAGCTGCCCGCCCCAGATGCCGCCCCAATAGAGATAATATTCGCCATTGGCGGCCAGCACCGCCGGATCAATGGAAAACGCGCCGGCGATCGGCTCAGGCTGCGCCGTGAACGGGCCGGTGGGCGATGCGGATGTCGCCACGCCGATGCGGAAGATGTCGTCCTTATCTTTCGCCGGGAAATAGAGATAATACGTCCCGTTCTTGTAGGCGGCGTCCGGCGTCCACATCTGCCGCCCGGCCCAGGGCACGTTGGCGATATCGAGCGCCACGTCATGGATCGTCACCGGCGCGCCGACGCGATCCATGGAAAGCACGCGATAATCGCGCATGGCGAAATGGCTGCCGAGATCGTCCTCCGGCACGCCCGCATCAATATCGTGGCTCGGATAGATGTAGATGCGCCCATCTTCCCAAACGTGGGCGGAGGGATCGGCGGTGTAGATCTCGCTGACCAGCGGCTGGGCGAGATAGCGGGCGGCGGGGTCTTGCGCCGCCGGCGTGCAGGCGGCCAGCGCCCCCAAAGCCAAAATCGGAGCCAAAACCAAAGCCAAATTGCGCATGCTTTTTCCTCCCCATCCGGCCGCTTGAGCGCCCTGTTATATGGTAGCGCTATCAATGGCGGGTTTTGGCGGGGATGGCAAGCAGCAGCGGTTCATCCCTCCCCCTCCGGGGAGGGAAAAGCCTTAGCTCGCAGCAGCCTTCGCCGCGCGCTTGCGCTCGTTCGGATCGAGATAGCGCTTGCGCAGGCGGATCGCGTTGGGCGTGACCTCGACCAATTCGTCATCCTCGATCCAAGCGATCGCTTGTTCGAGCGTCATGCGCTTGGGCGGGGTGAGGCGAATGGATTCGTCTTTGCCGCTGGCGCGCACGTTGGTGAGCTTCTTGCCCTTGAGCGGGTTCACATCGAGATCTTCGCCGCGCGAATTTTCGCCGATGATCATGCCCTCATACACATCCTCGCCATCGGCGATGAACATCTTGCCGCGATCTTCCAGATTCCACAGCGCGTAGGCGGTGGAGAGGCCGGTGTCGTTGGAGATCAACGCGCCGTGGCGGCGGCCGGGGATTTCGCCCTTCCAAGGCGCCCAAGCATGGAAGAGGCGGTTCATCACGCCGGAGCCGCGCGTGTCGGTGAGGAATTCGCCGTGATAGCCGATCAGGCCGCGTGACGGGGCGTGAAACACAAGCCGGGTTTTATCGCCGCCGGAGGGCTTCATCTCCGTCATCTCCGCTTTGCGCAGCGCCATCTTTTCGATGACGACGCCGGAGAATTCGTTGTCAACGTCGATCACCGCTTCTTCGATCGGCTCGAGCATCTGCCCGTTCTCACTGCGCGTCAGCACGCGCGGGCGCGAGATGGAAACCTCAAAGCCTTCGCGGCGCATGGTTTCAATCAGAACGCCAAGCTGCAATTCGCCGCGCCCGGCCACCTCGAACGCATCCTTGCTTTGCGTTTCGGTGATGCGGATGGCGACATTGGATTCCGCTTCTTGCAGGAGGCGCGCGCGGATCACGCGGCTTTGCACTTTATCGCCGGCGCGGCCCGCAAGCGGGGAATCGTTGATCGACACAGTAATAGAAAGCGTGGGCGGGTCGATCGGCTGTGACGGCATCGCGGCGGCGAGATCCAGCGCGCCGATCGTATCGGCCACGGTTGAGCCGACAAGCCCCGCAACAGCAACAATATCGCCCGCTTCGGCGCGATCCACCGGCACGCGCTTGAGCCCGCGATAGGCCAGCAGCTTGGTCAGCCGCCCGCGCTCAATCTCTTTGCCGTCGCGCGAGAGCGCTTTGACCGTATCGCCCACCGCGATGCGGCCGCTTTCGATCCGGCCCGTCAGCACGCGGCCAAGGAAGGGATCAGAATCCAGCATGGTCACAAGCAGCGCGAATTTCTCATCGCGCTTTTGCACCGGCTCGGGATCGGGGATGTGGGCGACGATGAGATCAAACAGCGGCGCGAAATCCTTGCGCGCATCATTGAGATCTTTAACGGCCCAGCCTTCCTTGCCGGAGGCGTAGAGAATGGGGAAATCTGCTTGGTCGTCGGTGGCGCCGAGCGCCAGGAACATATCGAAGATGTCTGAGAGGGCCTGATCAGGATCTGCGTTGGGGCGATCGACTTTATTCAGTACAACGATGGGTTTGAGGCCGCGCCCGAGGGCTTTGGAAAGAACGAATTTGGTTTGGGGCATCGGCCCTTCGGCTGCATCCACCAAGAGGACGCAGCCATCGACCATGCCGAGAATGCGCTCCACCTCGCCGCCAAAATCGGCGTGGCCGGGGGTGTCCACCACGTTGAGCCGGTTTTCTTCGCCCCAGGTGATCGAGGTGCATTTGGCGAGGATGGTGATCCCGCGTTCGCGCTCCTGATCATTGGAATCCATCGCCCGCTCTTGGCGGGCTTCGTTGGCGCGGAACGCGCCGCCTTGGGCCAGCATCTGGTCCACAAGGGTGGTCTTGCCGTGATCAACGTGGGCGATGATCGCGAGATTGCGCAGGCGCTCGGCCATTCAGGGGTCTTTCTAAGGGCGGACGGGCGCTTCTGCCCGCTCAAGGCGCCTACAGCAACGGCGCCGGTGTGGATTCATTATGCAGAAGCCATGCATTCCTGCATGTGTGCAGCGCAATATGACATGATCACTCGAAAAAAATACAATATAAACAACTACGTAATATTGATTACGGAATTGCGACGGTTTCTGGCGCTTGCGTCGTGCTGCGCCGCACACTAGGTTCACAGCGTTGCAGCGTTTCGCGACGTTGCACCCGCCCTATCGGGCGTTTCCTCCCTATATTGACCTTCGCCGCGGGCCCCAAAGCCCGCGGCTTTTTTCTTGTGGTTTTGGCCTTGGCCGCCGCTTTTAGCGGCGCGCCGCCGATTTGCGAAACAGCTTTTTGCCTGCCGCTAAAGCAACGGATTTTAAATTTCGCCTCAGTTCGATGGCGGGCTCTGAGCGAATTTGAATCGAAAGCGTCTTTGAGGACTTAAATGCGACACGGCGTTTGATCCATCGCGTGGGTCGCATTTAAGTCCCGACGCTTGGGGGCGCCTCTTTGAAACTAGGTTTAGAACCCATACCTGAGGGGCTCGTTTCTCTGCGGGAGCCGCGCCTTGCCTCACTCCACCGACATTCTGTTTCGCCCGTTCAGCGTCAAGGGCCTCACACTCAAGAACCGCATCGTCATGGCGCCGATGACGCGCAACATGGCCCCCGATGGCGTGCCGGGCGCCGCCAACGCCGCCTATTATAAGCGCCGCGCCGAGGGCGAGGTGGGGCTCATTCTTTCCGAAGGCACGGTGATCAACCGGCCCGCCTCGCGCAATCAGCCGCATATTCCGTTCATTCATGGAAAGGCCGCGCTCGCGGGCTGGAAGGGCGTGATCGACGCGGTGCACGAAGCGGGCGGGCGCATGGGCCCGCAAATCTGGCACACAGGCTCCACCAAGGGCGGGGAGTGGAAGCCCGAAGCGGATGTGGAAAGCCCATCTGGCCTGCTCGCCCCTGGCAAGCCGCGCGGCTACGCCATGAGCGAAGAAGATATTGCGGACGCCGTGGCCGCGTACGCATCGGCGGCGGCGGACGCAAAGCGCATCGGCTTTGACGTCGTCGAATTCCACGGCGCGCACGGCTATCTGATCGACGAATTTTTCTGGCCCGGCACCAATGAACGCACCGATCGCTTCGGCGGCGCCACGATCAAAGAGCGCGCCGCCTTTGCGCGCGAGGTGGTCGCCGCCGCGCGCGCGGCGGTGGGGCCTGACTTCCCGCTGCTGCTGCGCGTGAGCCAATGGAAGCAGCAAGATTACGGCGCGCGCCTGGCGACCAATCCGCAAGAGCTGGAAGATTGGCTTTCGCCGCTGGTGGAAGCGGGCGTGGATATTCTGCATTGCTCGCAACGCCGCTTCTGGGAGCCGGAATTCCCTGAGATCGATGGCGAGAAGGGGCTCAATTTCGCCGGCTGGACCAAGAAGGTCACAGGCGCCCCCACAATCAGCGTCGGCTCGGTCGGCCTCTCGGGTGAGTTTATCGCCGCGTTCGGCGGCGAAGCCTCGCAAAGCGCCGGCATTGAGCCGCTGATTGAGCGCATGGAGCGCGAAGAGTTCGATCTCATCGCCGTAGGCCGCGCGCTGATCAGCGACGCCGATTGGGCGCGCAAAATCCGCACCGGCCAAGCCGCCACGCTCAAAGGCTTTGACCGCGGGCAGCTGGCTGAGTTGGTTTAGCGCTTCTTCTTTTTGGCGTTCGCCGCCGCCGCGGCTTTGATCAAAGCTTTGAAGGCTTTTGCGTTCAGCGCATCGCCTTCGGAGAGATCAATGGCGCGGCGGGCATTGCCCTCAAGGCTCGCGTTAAACAGCCCGGCCGGATCATCAAGCGCTGCGCCTTTGGCGAAGGTGAGCTTCACCTTATCCCTGTAAGTCTCGCCAGTGCAGAGGATGCCGCCATGCTCCCACACCGGAGTGCCGCGCCATTTCAGCGCCTCGCTCACGTCCGGCAGCGCCTCATGGATCAAAGCGCGCACGCGGCGCAGCGTCTCGCCGCGCCAATCGGCGAGGGACGCGAGCTTGGCTTCAAACTCCGTGTCAGCTTTTTCCATCACCATGCGCCTTATAATTTCTCGCCTGGCAGCTTGGCGGCTTGTTTGATCCAGGCGGTGAATTGTTTCGCGTCGAACGCATCCTCGTAAATATCGAGATAGCGCACCTCGGGGTGCTTGGAGCCGCCAGGCGGGATCGGCTTGAGCGATGTCCCGCGAAAGAACGTCACCTTCACGTATTTGGTGAAGCAGTGAAACGACACGAACCAGAGCTTTTCTTCCACGCCATAAAACGGCGAATTCCATTTCACCGCTTTGCGCACGCCCGGCGCGGCTTTGCTGATGATGGCGTCCAACTCCTGGCCCAGCGCGCGCTTCCAGCCTGGCATGGCCGCGATGTAGGCTTGCACCGGCCCATCGCCTTCGCCCTTGGCGATCTGCGGATTGCCGCCCGAGAGCAAAACCGGCGCGTCCGCCTTGGCCGCGGCTTTTTTTGCGATCTTCTTTGCCGGGCTTTTCGCCGCCTTCTTCGCCATCGGTGTTTCCTCCCGCGCTCTCACATAGAGCGTAGAGGCCGGCGCGGCCAGCTTAAGGCGCGCCTTCAGCGTACATGCCGATCACCAGCCCGGTAAAGCCGCCCGCGCGCGCAGTGGTGAGCGGCAGGGCGTCAGCGTTCTCCAGCAGCGGCGTGAAGCGGCGGCCATCGAGGCTGTAGCTGTAACGCGCATGCGCCTCATTGATCTCGATGCGCAGATAAATCTCCCCGCGCGCCGCAACCGGCGCTTCGGCCAGCACGATCCCGCGCGCGGGATCATCCCCGCCCGCGCGCTGGCGCACGCGCAGCACGGTTTCGCCGGCTGCATTTCTTGCAAGCCCGAAGGCCGCATAATGCGCATCGTTTTGCACGGCCATCAGGCCCGCTTCGCTGTTGGCGGCGGGATCGAAGCGCAGCGCCGTGGCGGCGCTCGAATTCATGTGCGCCACGCGGCGGCCGATGAAGGAGGGCTGAGCGCTGTCGCCCATGCGCGCATCGCGCGGCTCCAGCGTCAGCGCGCCATCGCCGCTGCGCCACCAGCGCGCATGCGGCGTGCGGATGAACAGCCATTCGCGGCCCAGCGCCTCGGCATCGAATTCATCGCGCGCCGTGAAATTGCCTGTGGTGGGGCGCGGCGCGGCATGGCGCGGCACGTTTGGCCCCTGCGCGATATGCGGAACCACAGCGCCGTGTTCAAGCACGATCGGCCAGCCATCGCGCCATGTCACCGGCAAAAGAAACGTCTCGCGCCCGGTATGGAAGAAGCCGGGATCGGTGTTCGGCGGGGCAAGATCAAACGGCCGCGTGGCGAGAAACACCGCCCACCAATCGCCGTTGCTGTCTTGAAAAAGATCCGCGTGCCCGGTGGCGGTGATCGGATCGGGGCGATCATCGGCCAGCCCCAATTGCGTCAGCACCGAATTGCCGGAATAGGGCTCATAAGGCCCAAACACGCTCTCGCTGCGATACACAAGCTGGCCGTGGAAATAGCCGGTGCCGCCGCCCGCAGCCCAGAGATAATAGCGGCCATCGATTTTGTAGATGTGCGGCCCTTCGAGATATTCGGTGCGCCATGGCGCTTCTGTCGCGCCATCCACCAGCATCACGTCGTCCGAAATCTGCGCGAAGCTTTCGGGATCAACCTCCATCACCCAAAGCGCGGTGTGCGCGTCATAGGCTTTGTGCGGCGGATCGGCGTGGTGGACGATATAGGTGCGGCCATCGTCATCGAAGAAGATCGAAGGATCGATGCCCGGCACATGCGGCAGCCAGATCGGATCAGACCATGGCCCCGCCGGATCGCGCGCGGTGATCACAAAATTGCCGCCGCAGCCGATGCAGGTGGTGATGATATAGAACGCGCCGTCACGATGCTCGATCGCCGGCGCATAGATGCCGTTATAGCCAAGATGCAGCCCATCGAACGGCATCATCTCCGGCCGATTGATCGCGTTGCCGATCTGCGCCCAATTCACCAGATCGCGGCTGTGAAAAATCGGGATGCCGGGATAAAACCCGAACGTCGAATTGATGAGATAATAATCCTCGCCCACGCGCACGATGCTGGGATCGGGATGAAAGCCGGCGATGATCGGATTGCGATAGCCGCCTTGCGGCAAGGGCGCGGCGAACACGCCATCCTCGCCCGCATATTCAAACCAGGCAAAACGCGCACCCGCGCCCTGCGCCGGCGCAGTGGCGCATGCGCTTAAAAACGCCAGCGCCAAGCCTGCAAACACCGCCCTCATCGCGTTCCCTCGATTTTTATAGGTGCATTTATGTTTATCTATGCACGGGGCGGCTGCGGAGGCTAGCTTTTTTGTCGGGCGAGGCTCGTCTGCTTTCGCCGAGAGCGGACACAAGCCGTGTCTGGTGTTATGGGAGCGTCTATGGCCACCAACGACGCACCTACATCGCCATCTGAGCAGATCGAAGCTGCGGTTGCGCGCGTGTGCTCGCCGGAATCTTGGTACTGGCTCTCCCGGCAAGAGGACGGCTTGAACCTTCACGAAGACCACGAAGTTGAGGTGCGCTTAGATATTGATCCGCAAGGTATCCCCGCATTTGTCGCCCCTTCGGGTTGGCAGATAGCTCACACGAAGCGGGACGATGGAATGGTTTTTCTACGTCGTTTTCAGTTGCTCACGGATGACGCGCTGAAGGCGATGTTTGCGGAGGTTCTGGCGCTGGCGGTTGCGCACAATGGGCGCTTCCATTCATGGATGCATGCCCCCGAGTTGCGAGACTGGTAGCATCCGCTCTGGGCCAGACGCAGACATAACAGGCTTCCCCGCCGCGCGCCCTTCGCACGCGGGGCGAAGAGCGGGGACACAGGGCGACACGCGCTGTTCGTCATTCCGGTCGCGCGCAGCGCGGGCCGGAACCCAGGGGTCAACACTCGGTGTTTTGTCGCCCCCTAGGTTCCGGGTTCAATGCTGCGCATTGCCCCGGAATGACGAAAGGCGGGAATAACGCCGCGCGCTATCCAACACCCAACGCCGCTCCCGCCCCGCAAAACCAACGCCCCCGCCAAAAACAATCCGACCGGCTTTCCGCCGATTTACGCTCACCCCATCGCCGTTCACGCGGAGGGAGTTGGCGCCAAATCCCACACTCGAACAGCGATGCGATCGAGCGAGAAACGCCGCAACTCATCTTCCCCCGCTTGCGGGGGAAGTGGCGAGCGAAGCGAGCCGAAGGGGGAGGTTGTCGCCGCCCCCTCAGTCAGCTTCGCTGACAGCTCCCCCGTGAACGGGGGAGCATGAAGCGCGCGGCGTCATGCCGGCGGGGCAGTGAAACCGCCGGGTCCGGGTTTGGGTTTGGCCAAACCCGCTCGCCGTTGGCTGGATCGTCCACGCGCTGAACACGCGCCCCGGACATGACGCTGACAGAACAACGATCGCGGAAGCGCAGCGTGCAGCACGCACCGAGCTCATCCCGCAAAGCGCAAGCTTTGCATAACAACCGCGCGCGCACGCTGCGCTTCCGCCTCCGCGCTTCTGGCGCGCGAGGGCGCACGCGCATCGAAAATCGCCTAAGCCAAACTCTTATGCAGCGCCGCCGCCGCCAGCGCTTCGGCCAGCCGGCTCATATCGGCGTGCACGCGGGCAAAGCCCTTGGTGCGCTCCAGCGTGCGCTCATCGAGATAAAGCGCGCGGTTGATCTCGATCTGCAGCGCGTGCGTGCGTTGGGCCGGGCGGCCATAGGTTTGCGTGGTGTGCCCGCCGGCGAAGGGCGCGTTGCGGGCCACGCGATAGCCCTGCCGGCGCAGCGTCGCTTCCGCCAGCGCCATCACCGAAGGATGGCACGCAGCGCCAAAGCGATCGCCCAGCACGATGTCGGGCTGATGCGCGCCGCGCGCGCTCGAAGGCATGGAGTGGCAATCGATCAGCACCGCGCAGCCAAACAGCGCCTTGGCCTCGGCGATCAGCGCCTCAAGCTTCGCATGATAAGGCGCATGGATCGCGGCGATGCGGCGCGCGGCGTCGGCGGCGGTGAGCTTTTGGCGGTAGATCACTTGCCCATCGCCGCTGATGCGCGGAATGGCGCCAAGGCCTGCCTGCACCCGCGCCGAGCCCGCCATCACATGCGGCAGCCGCTCCTCGAACATCTCCGGGTCAAGCTCCGAAGGGTCGCGGTTGAGATCGAGATAGGCGCGCGCCACCGTGGCCGAGAGCACGCAGGCGCCATGCGCGGCCGCCCCGGCGAACAATTCATCCACATACGCGTCCTCGGCCCGGCGCAGGCTGATGAGGCCGACGCGCGTATTGGCCAGCAGATCAGGCGGGTAGCGGCGCCCGCTATGGGGGAGGCGAAGATCAGCGGCGCGGTGCGATGCAGCGGCTCGATCAGCATGAAGGGCGGCTCGGGCGCGGGCGGGCGGGCGGGCGCCGGCGCCGCCTCGCCCAATTCGGAGGGCGCCGCGCCCTGGCCATGATCGCCGGTTTCCATGCCGGCATTGTCGCCCGCTGCGCCGGGCCGTCAATCTTTACACCTGTGAAGCCCTGCTTTAGCCGCTCTTTACCTGCTCTGTGATAGCGGCTAGCGCTTGGTTTAGGGGCAGAATTGCCGGAGCGGCGTGGAATGGCGCGCATTCTTCTCGCGGAAGACGATGACTCGCTCAGGGGCTTCCTGGTGACGAGCCTGACGCGCGCCGGCCATGAGGTCAGCGCGCACGGCGATGGCGACAGCGCCTGGGAGGCGCTGGAGCACGGCAGCTACGATCTCTTGTTAACCGACATCGTCATGCCGGGCCTGGACGGCATCGAGCTGGCGCGGCGCGGCGCGGAGGCCGATCCGGCCATGAAAATCGTGTTCATCACCGGCTTCGCCGCCGTGGCGCTCTCGGCCCAGAGCCAGGCCCCGAAGGACGCCAAAGTGCTCTCCAAGCCCTTCCACCTCAAGGATCTGGTGATCGAGATCGAACGCGTGATCGCCGCAGCTTAAAGCGCGCCCCCCGGCCTTGCGCTTTGGGGGCCGCCTCCGCTATAGCGGCTCACCCTAACGGTCGGGCGCGTAGCTCAGCGGGAGAGCACTACGTTGACATCGTAGGGGTCACAGGTTCAATCCCTGTCGCGCCCACCATTCCCTGAAAATGAGTCGCTTCTGCGTGCGCGGCGTCAAAGCGGTTTGGCGAGCGCCAGTTGGATCACGTCGATGCGCCCGGTGCGGAAGCCGGCGATGCAATAGGCGAGGTAAAACAGCCAGAGGCGGCGGAAGCGTTCGTCAAATCCTTGGGCGTTGATGCGCGGCCAGTTCGCCTCGAACGCAACCGACCAGAGCGAGAGCGTGCGGTCGTAATCGCGGCCAAACGCGTCAAAGCCTCGCCATTCGAGCGCGGCCGCCGCCGTCTCTTTGCGCAGGCGTGCAAGGCTGGGCAGCATGCCGCCGGGAAACACGTAGCGCTGGATGAAATCGGCGCGTGAGCGGTAGTCCTCGAACAGATCGTCGCGGATCGTGATGGTTTGCACCGCGGCGCGTCCGCCGGGGCGCAACACCTCGGCGATCTTGCCGAAATAGGCGGGCCAATAGGCTTCGCCCACAGCCTCCAGCATCTCGATGGAGACAATTGCGTCGAACGGGCCCTGCACATCGCGATAGTCTTGCCGGCGCACGCTAACGCGATCGGCAAGGCCAGCGCGCCGCATGCGCGCCTGGGCATACGCGAATTGCTTGTCGCTCAACGTGAGCGCGGTGACGCGCGCGCCAAATTCGCGCGCGGCGATCTCGGCAAAGCCGCCCCAGCCGCAGCCGATCTCAAGCACGTGATCGCCTGGCTTGAGCTGCGCGTGGCGCGCGATGGCGCGGTACTTCTCGGCTTGCGCGCTCTCCAGGCTCGCGCCCGCTTCAACAAAGCGCGCGCTGGAATAGGTCATGCTGGGGTCAAGCCATGCGGCGAAGAAGGCGTTGCCGAGATCATAGTGCGCCAGGATGTTGCGCCGGGCGCCTTTGCGCGTGTTGGCGCGGCCGAGATGTGTCAGCCGGTTCGCCAGCCAGCCCAGCGCGCCGCCGCGAAAGGCGCCGGCGAGGCGCTCGACATTCTTCGCCAGCAGCGAAAGCAGCGTGATAAGATCGGGGCTGCTCCATTCGCCCTCGATCCACCCTTCGGCGAAGCCGATATCGCCGCTGAACAGCACGCGGCGGGCGAACCTGTAATCGTGAACCGTAAGTTCAGCGGAAGGGCCCAGACCATCGCCGAAGGCGAGCAGCCGCCCATCGGGCAGGCGCACACGCAATGTCCCGCCTTTGATGTCGGGCAGGGTGGCGAAAGCGGCGCGCAGGCTCAGGGGCTTTAGGGCGTTGAGAGCCGAACCGCGCGCGTGCAGGCGATCTACGCTCATGCCGGTTTAACGCGCGAAGCGGCTGAAAGTTCACGGCTGTCCCGCGACAGGTTAGCGCCATCACAGGCTTGTGTAGGCCGCCAATCAAATACGCGCTTGCCTCTGCCGCGATCGCCGTTAGGAACGCGCGCTTGACCTTGCGCAAGGACGGCGTTGTCCGGCGCGGCTATCCAAAACCATCGCGGCTTCCGCCGCAAATGAGCAGACCAAAGCCTGGGCGGCTTGAGCCCGGCGCCTCCCCACTCGTCAGTGCCAGAAAGACCAGGTGACATGAACTTTCAGTCCGGGCGCGATCGTGCGCTCGCCGCCCAAGCCGACTACACCGATCAAGCCGGCGCCAAGGAACTCAAGACGCGCATCGAGGCCTTCTGGCGCGAGCGCGGCTATGACGTGCAAGTGATGCTGGTGGACGCCCCGTTCGCCGCCGCGCTGCGCGCCGCCCGCGTGGACGTGCGCAGCGAGATGGTCAACGGCCTGCCGCGCCGCCGCGCCGAAGCTTAAGCCTAAGAGACCACCATCACGTCAGCCCATTCGGGATGATGCCGCTCAAACTGCGCGCGTAAGAACGGGCAGAGCGGCACGATGCGGAATGACTTGGCGCGCGCCTCGGCGACCACGTGGGCGGCGAGCGCTTGGCCCACGCCTTGGCCGCGCAGACTATCGGGCACGCCGGTATGATCGACGATGATGAGCGTGGGGTTGAGGCGTGAGAACGTCATTTCGCCGACGTCCTCAAAGCCTTCGACCTGGGCGACGTAGCGGCCCTTTGAGCCGCTTTCTTCCAGTGTGATCGTGATGTTGGCCATGGAATGCTCCTTCAGCGGCCAAGATGCCCTGATAAAGCCGGCGCTGACAATGCACGTTGGCTTATAGCGTGGCGCGCAGCGCGCGCCAGGCGCGTTCCAAGGCGTCGCGCGCCGCCGGCGCGGCAATGGCGATCAGCGCTTCGGCGCGGGCGTCGAGCGATTTGCCAAGCAATTCGGCCACGCCATGCTCGGTGACGATGGTGTCGCTCAGCGCGCGCGGCAATGAGACGGTGCGCCCGCTCAGCTTGCTGACGATGCGCGAGGCCCCGCCGGCGAGGGATGGCAAAGCGATAATGGAGCGGCCGCCGGCCGAGCGCTGCGCCGCCGCGCCGAATTCGGGCGCGCCGCCTACGCCGCCCATCAGCTCCTGGCCGCGCCATTCGAGATTGACTTGCCCGAAGAGATCAATCTCCAGCGCGGAATTGATCGCGGTGAAGCGCGGCAGCGCGCCAAGCGCGGCCACGTCATGGGTTTCGCGCACCGAGGCAAAGCGGACCTGCGGCGTGTGCTTGAGCCAGTCGTAAAAGCCAGCTTCGCCGAGGGCCACGCCGGTTTGATGCGCGGCGTCGGGCGCGAAGGCGCCGGCGTCCCAAAGCAGCTGAAACTCAGGCCCAACAAAGCCGGAGGCGATGATGAGCCCGCGATGATCCTTAAGCAGCGGCAGCGCGGCGCTGGGCGCGCCGCCAATGCCGACCTGCAGCGCCGCGCCTTCGGGCACGAGCGCGGCGACATGGCCAGCGATGCGTGCTTCAACCTCGCCGCTCGCGCGCGATTGCGCGCTGATGAGCGGCGAGGGTTCGATTTCGATGATGAGGTCCGCATCCGCCAGCGCGAGCGACGGGCTCTGCGCCAAGGCCGGCATGGCCGGGTTGATCACCAGCACCTTGCGGCGCGCACGCGGCCAGGCGATGGGCGTGAAATCGGCGGCGACGCCAAGCGAGCAGCGGCCCGCTTCATCGAGGCGCCGAGACATGGGCGACGGCGACATCGAAGCTGCGTTCGCCGAGATGGTGCGCGATTGCGCTGTAAGACAGCGGCAGAAGATCGATCCGCCCGCGCTGGAACGAGGCGCGCAGCGGCGGCGGCAGCATGAAGCATGTGAGCCGCGCCTCTGGATGCAATGCGGCGTAATCGAACTTGTTAAATCCCGGCAGCAGGCCGCTGATAACGGTGACGCCGGCCATGCGCTCGGGCGCGGCGGCCAAGGCTTGCGTGAGCGCCAGGCATTCGCCCGTTGCGCCCGGCAGATAGATCGCGGCGCCGGGTTGAAACAGATCGAGCAGCCGTTGCATCAGGCGCGCGCCCGTTCAAGCACGCGCCGCGCGGCAAGCGCCACGGGCTGTTCGATCAGCCGCCCATCTAATTGCGCGGCGGCGCCGCCTGCGGCGTCGAAGGCGTCCAGCACGCGGCGGGCGCGGGCGATTTCCGCTTCGCTTGGCGTATAGGCGGCGTTCGCCGGCGCCACTTGCGCCGGATGGATGCAGGCGCGGCCGGTAAAGCCAAGCGCTTTGGCGCGCAGCGTCGATTGTGCGAACGCTTCGCCGCCGCTGAGATCGCCATCGGGGGAATCCAGGGCTTCGATGCGCGCGCGGGCGCAGGCGGCGGCGACTTGACTGCGAGCGAACAGCAAAGGCTCCCACGCCATCTCGCAGCCGACATCCGCCGCGTAATCGAACGCGCCGAACAATACGCCCGCCACCTGCGGCGCGGCGGCGATCTCCCAGGCGCGCATCAGCCCTTCGGCGCTTTCGATCAGCGGCCACAGCGGCGTTTTAAGCGTGGCCAGCGGCGCAAGCTGCGCCGCTGACGCCGCCTTCGGGACCATGATGAAATCAGCATGCGCGGCGATGGCGGCGAGATCGGCTTCGGCCCACTGGCTGTCTTGCGCGTTGATGCGCACGCCAACAGGCGGGCCATCGCGTTCGCCTTTGAGAAACGCGGCGGCGTCGATGCGGGCGGCGTCTTTCTGCGCGGGCGCCGTAGCGTCTTCGAGATCAAGGCAGATGCAATCAGCGCCGGCGCCCAGCGCGCGGGCGAACCGCTCGGGCCGGGCGGCGGGGACAAACAGAAGAGTGCGGAAGGACGCCATGCGCCACGCTAAAGCAGCGCGCGCGGCCCCGTCAAAGACCGAAGCGGCCGCGCGATCATGCCTTTTTTGTATGGCCGCGCCGCGGCCGGCGTCAGCGCGCGCCAGCGCATGCGCTCGGCCAGCGCGCTGGTGAGGATGGCGATCTCTTCTTCCACCGCTTGCACGGCGGGGGAGGCATGCCGCTCGGGCGCGCGCACCAGCACCAGCGTGCGCGTGAGCGGGGATCGGCCAGCGGCCAAAGCTGCACCGCGCCGCGCTCGGCCGCGTCCGCCACCGCGGAATAGGGCAGCACGGTAAAACCCGAGCCGCTTTCCACCAGGGCGATCATGGCCGGCAGCGAATCCACTTCGAGCGGCGGCGCGGCGGGGGTGAAGGCGGTTTCATCCACCAGGAGCCTCAGCCGATTGGGCCGGCTTGGCAGGATCAGCGCCCGATCGCGTAGCATGTCGGCGGCGGCGCCAACGCGCACCTTTGCGCCAGGGGGCCCACCAGCATCAGATCTTCGGTGAGCAGCGGGGTGGTCGGCAACGGGCCGAGGGTGCGGTCGCTATAGAGGATGGCGAGATCGAGATCGCCGGAGACCACGCGCTCATGCTGGGCGGCGCTGAAGCCATCGACGAAGGAGGGGCGCAGATCAGGATACTTCTTGCGCAATAACGGCGCGAGTCGCGGCAAAAAGGCTTGGCCCCACCGAGGCGGGCACGCCGAGCGAGATCCGCCCAGTCGGCCGCTTGGCCAGCGCCTGCACCGCATCGCGCGCGCTTTCGGCTTCCGCGAGCACGCGGCGGGCGCGCGTCAGCAGGGTTTCGCCAGCCGGCGTCAGCGCCACGCCCCAGGCATGCCGGACAAACAGCGGCGAGCCCATCTCCGCCTCCAGCGTGCGCAGCTGCCGCGATAGCGCCGGCTGGGCCACGCCCACCACCAGCGCGGCTTTGGAGAGGCTCTGCAGTTCGGCGATGCGGATGAAATTGGCGAGCTGGGTAAGGGTCATAACATCAAGGCATGGCTACACGACGCTTTAGGTTTTGGACGACATAGCCCGCCGCGTCTAGAGGTTGGACACCCTCTCTGGAGCCGATCCTTCATGGCTGAGCCCGCCGAAACCGCCTTTGCCGACATCCGCGCCTCCGTGCGCCGCCTGTGCGAGAAATTCCCCGGCGAATATTGGCGCGCACTTCGATCGCGACCGCGCCTACCCGACCGAGTTCGTCCGCGCGCTGACGCAGGCAGGGTTTCTCTCGGTGCTGATCCCGGAAGAATATGGCGGCTCCGGCCTTGGCCTGGGCGCGGCCACCGCGGTGCTGGAAGAGGTGCACGCCTCTGGCTGCAATGGCGGCGCCTGCCATGCGCAGATGTATACGATGGGCACGATCCTGCGGCACGGCAGCCCGGCGCAGAAGCAGGCCTATCTGCCGAAGATCGCCTCGGGCGAATTGCGCTTGCAGGCGTTCGGTGTGACCGAGCCGACAGCGGGCACGGACACAACGCGCATCTCCACCTTCGCGCGGCGCGATGGCGATCATTATGTCATCAACGGGCAGAAGCTTTGGATTTCGCGCGCCGAACATTCGGATCTGATGATCCTTTTGTGCCGCACCACGGCGCGCGAAGATGCGGCGCGCCCGCACGAAGGCATGAGCGTGCTGATCGTGGATATGCGCGAGGCGGTGGGCAATGGGCTGACCATCCGCCCGGTGCGCACCATGCTGAATCACGCGACAACAGAGCTGTTTTTCGACAATTTGCGCGTGCCCGCGGCCAATCTTGTCGGCGAGGAGGGCAAGGGCTTTCGCTATATTCTCGATGGCATGAACGCGGAGCGGATTCTGATCGCTTCCGAGTGCATCGGCGATGCGCGCTTCTTCATCGATCGGGCCAGCGACTACGCCAAGACGCGCCAAGTGTTTGGCCGCGCGATTGGTGAGAACCAGGGCGTGCAATTCCCGATCGCGCGCGCCTACGTGCAGAAGGCGAGCGCCGCGCTGATGGTGGACAACGCCGCGCGCCTGTTTGATGCGGGGCTGCCGTGCGGCGCCGAGGCGAACATGGCCAAGCTCGTCGCCTCCGAAGCCTCTTGGTATGCGGCCGATATGTGTTTGCAAACGCATGGCGGCTTTGGCTTTGCCGAAGAATACGACATCGAGCGCAAGTTCCGCGAGACGCGGCTTTATCAAGTGGCAGCCGATTTCAACCAATCTGATCCTCAGCCATGTCGCCACGCATGTGCTGGGCTTGCCGAAATCGTTCTGACGAAACGCGCAGGTGCAGGGCGCCAACCCGCTGAACAGCATCACGCGCGCGAGTGTCCATTATTCGGACGAAAATGCGAAAATCGTTCTTTTAAATTGACTTGTAGTGCAAAATTGGTGCGAGATGACAATCATGCAGGCCAATATTTCCAATAGCGAGCGCGAGGCGGATGTCGCCATGACGCTGGTGAAGGGCCTTTCGGTGCTTGAGGTGTTCACGCCGGAGGCGCCGCTCATGGGCAATTCGGAAATCGCGCTGCGCGTCGGGCTGACGCGCCCGACAACGGCGCGGCTCACGCGCACGCTCGCGCTGCTGGGCTATCTGGTTTACGACGCCGGCCGCGCGAAATACCGGCTTGGCGCGCGCGGGCTCAGCCTTGCCAATCCGCTGCTGGCGAATGTGGGCGTGCATCGCGTGGCGCGCCCCTTGATGCAGGAATGCGCCAGCCGCATCGGCATGAACCTTTCCATCGGCCTGCTGAGCGGGCTCGATTCTGTTTATATCGAGTGCGTGCGCTCCGGCGATCCGGATGTGTTCTCAACCGAGATCGGCGCCCGCTTGCCGCTTGCGCGCTCGGCCATTGGCTTTGCGCTGCTTTCCATGCTCGAACCGGCTGCGCTTTCAGCAAAGCTCACCAGCTTGGCGCAGCAGCGGCCCGATGCGCGCGAGGTGGTGAAGGCGGCGCTGGCGCAGATGGAAAAATCAGGCTTTGCGCTGTCGAAAGGCGATTGGGCCGAGCACATTCATGGCGTCGCCGTTCCGCTCATGCGTGAGCCGGAAACCGGCATGTATCTGGCGATCAATTGCGGCGCGCCGACGTTCCGCCTGCGGCCGCAACAGCTCGAGCGCGAGATCGGCCCCATGCTGGTCTCGCTGGCGGCGAGCATTCGGGCGCTGTGGGACAAAGAAAAAAAAGCGACGATAGGAGCGTGCGATGAGTATGGAGAATGACGTGCCGATTCTGGAGGAAATTCCGGACGCGGTTGGCTTTCCCTATACGGTGATGCCCACGGGCTGGTTCCAGGTGGGCTGGTCGCACGAGCTCAAAGCGGGCGATGTGCGCGCGCTGAAATATTTCAAGCAGCAGCAAGTGATGTATCGCGGCGAGGACGGGCAGGCCGTGGTGATGTCGGCGTTTTGTGCGCATTTTGGCGCGCATCTGGCGCATGGCGGGCGCGTCGAAGGCTGCAACATCGTTTGCCCCTATCACGGCTGGACCTGGGGGCCGGACGGGCGCAACATCATGGCGCCGTCAGAGGGCAAAGCCTCTGAAGCGCGGCGGCGGATCAAGCGTTATCCCACGGTGGAAACCTGCGGCATCATCTGGGTGTGGCATGACGCGCTGAACCGCGATCCGCTTTGGCCCGCGCCGAAGGAAGAGCGCGGCGGCGATAAGAAATATCTGCCGATCAATGAACACACCGCCTATGGCTGGACCAACGTGACGGCGCAGCCGCAATACGTGACGGAGAATCTGGTCGATATCGATCACTTCATCTACGTGCACAAAAACACTTTCATCTCTCCGCAGCGCAGCGAGAGCGATTATCCAGAACTCGATCTCGATGGGCCGATCGCCTACGTGAAGGCCAAGCCGCCGCGCGCGACCGCCGAGGCGCATGGCGTGGGCGCGATGGTGGTGCGCGTGCCGGAGTTTCCGGGCAAGCCGTGGCGCTTTCCGGCGATTGTGTTTTCAAACACCACCCCGATCGATAACGAAAAAAGCGATATGTTCGGCTGCGTGCTGGTTGAGCAGGATATGAATGCTGAAGGCTGCGAAGGCGATGCGCCGGTTGGCGGCGCGCTTAAGCGCGTGGAGGAGCAGAAACTCCAGCAGCAGGCCGATTTCGAGATCTGGGCCAACATGGTCTATATGCGCCGGCCAGCGTACGGGCGCTTTGAAGGCAAGTATTTCCTGAAAATGCGCCGCTGGGCCGAGCAGTTTTATCCTGAGGCGCAAGCGGGCGCGAAAGCGGGCTAAGGCAATGGCAGGCCCGCTCGCCGGCGTCGTCGTGATCGACGCATCCACCGTCATGCCTGGCGCGATGCTGGGCATGTTGCTTGCCGATCATGGCGCGGAGGTGATCAAGATCGAGCCGCCGGGTGGGGCGTTCTATGCGCATGATCTGACACGCAAGAGCTGGGATCGCGGCAAGAAAAGCATCACGCTTGATTTGGAAAGCGACGCCGATTTGGCGGCGCTGCGGGCGCTGATTGCGCGCGCCGATGTGTTCGTGCATTCGCTGACGCCAGAGCAGGAGCAGGCCAAGGGGCTGGCGCGCATGGCGCTGGCGGCGGCCAATCCGGGGCTGATCGAATGCGCGCTCTCCGCTTACGGGCGCGATACGCCGCTGAGCGGCCGGCCTTACGGGGAATCGCTCGCCGCGGCGCGGCTGGGGCTGATGAGCACGCTTACGTCACGCTGGCGCGAGGGGCCGGTCTATCTCGGGCATCCGGCGATGCATTATGCGCTGATGTTTGTGGCCAGCATTGGCGTGCTGGCGGCGCTGCGCGCGCGGCGCGAAAGTGGCGAGGGGCAAAGCATTGACGCCTCCTTGCTGGATGCGGCGGCGGCGCTTTCGGTGATGCATTGGTGGCAGGAGGGCGGGCAATCCTTCATGACCACGAAGGACCGCTCATCGCCGCTGCGCTTTGGCAAAACCCGCATCATCAGCGCCATGTGCGAGGCCAGCGATGGCGAGCAACTATATCTCAGCACCACGGGCGGCGCTGGCTTTAAGCGTACGATGGATCTGCTTGGCTTTGGTGATCGCATTCAAACGGTCAAAGGCCCGGAATTCGCCGTGCCGCTGACGGACGATGAGTATCAGGCCGCGCGGTTTGAGATTGAGGCGGCGTTCACGCAGCGCCCGCGCGATGAATGGATTGCGCTGCTGCATGCAGAAGATGTTGCAGCGCTTCCAGTGTTGCCGCCGGCGCAAGTGCTGAACGACGCGCAGATCGGCGCGACCGGGCAGGCGGTGACGCTTGAGGACGCCGATTTCGGCGCAATCCGGCAAGCGGCGCCTGCGTTGCGCTTTCGCGCCAATGCGCCGGCGGCGCCGCGCCCCGCGCCCGCGATCGGCGCGGATAATGCTGCGCTTAGCGCTTTGCTGGCGCGGACGCCGCGCGCGGCGGATGCAAAGCAAGCCGGCATCGATGGCGCGCCGCTGAGCGGAGTGCGCATTGTCGATCTTGGCGCATTCTTTGCGTGCTCGTTTGGCGCGCGCATCCTTTCCGATCTCGGCGCCGAGGTGATCAAGGTTGAGCCGCTTGAGGGCGATCAGATGCGGCCGCTGGCGGATCTGTTTGATGGCGCCCAGCGCGGCAAGCGCAATCTGGCGCTCAATCTGAAAGCGCCGGAAGGGCAGGCGATCCTGCAAAAACTGATCGCTGAGGCCGACATCGTTTTGCACAATATGCGCCCCGGCAATGCCGAGAAGCTCGGCTTCGGCGCCGAGGCGATGCTGCAAGCGAACCCGCGCCTGATCTATGCGTACATGCCGGGCTATGGCTCAAGCGGGCCGAAATCGAAGCTGAAAAGCTTTGCGCCGCTGCTGAGCTGCTGGACGGGCGCGATGCATGAAGGCGGCGGCGAAGGCAATCGGCCTGCATGGGGCGTTGTCGGCAACGAGGATTTGTATAACGGCTTGCTGGGCGCTGTGGGCCTGTTGATGGGGCTGGAGGCGCGCAACCGCACTGGGCGCGGCGATTATCTTGAATGCCCGCAATTGCATTCCAGCATGCTGACAACAGCGACGCATTTTCTGAACGCCGCGGGCGAGACGGTGTACGGCCTGCGGCTGGATGGCGCGCAACAAGGCTTTAGCGCGCTCGATCGAATTTATCGCTGTGCGGAAGGCTGGGTGTGCATCGCCTGCCGTGATGATGCGGCGTTCAGGGCGCTGGCTGCTGCAATTGGCGCGCCCGCGCTGGCGGATGATCCGCGCTTTGCAAGCGCCGCTGCGCGCAGCCGCAATGATGCGGCGCTGCTGGCGCTGCTGGAGCCGTTCTTCGCGGCGCGCAGCGCAGCGGATGCGTTTGCCATGTTGGATGGCGCCGGCGCGCCGGCCGAGATCGTGCGCGAGCACAATTGGATGAGCGATTTCCTGCATGAGCCCTGGGCCAAGGCGAGCGGGCGCGTGTTTGAAGATGCGCAATCGATCAAAGGCCACATCAAGGTGATCGGCCAATTGGCGCGGCTTGAGCGTACACCCGGCGTGCGCAAGGGGCCGGCCGCGCGCCTGGGCGAACACAGCGCGGCGATCCTCGCCGAACTTGGCTATAGCGCCGAAGAAATTGCCGCGCTGCAGGCCGCCCGCGTCATCGCGCAAAGCTGATCCCGGTTTAAACCGGGGTTGTCGAGGCCATGCGCGCGCGCGTGGGCTTGAGCGTGATCGCAAACAGTGCAGCCACCAGCGGCAGGCCAACCCCGATCGTGAGCGCGATGGCCTGATTGAGCTTGGCCGTATCCTGAAACAAGAGCTCTGTGAGCGAGGCGATCACCAGCGGCCCGCAAATCGTGCCGCCGGTGCCGATCACGATCAGCATGATGGAGGCGGCCTTGCCGCGCATGTTGCTGGGCAAGGGCGCCTGGATCGAAACCACCGGAAGGCTCGCATAAACCGAGGTAAGCATGAAGAACGCGCCCAGCATCAGGCAGGCGATGATCGGATCGCTCATGAAGAACGCCGCCACGCCGATGGGCGCGGCAAGCAGCGCCGCAAACATCGAATAGCGCATGTGGATGTCGTAGACGCCGCGCTGGAACAGTTTATCGGCGATAGCGGCATGGATCGGCAGGCCGATCACCGAGCCCCACAGCATCATCGAGCCGAGCCAAAGTCCGATCTGGGTCTCGCCCCAGCCATGGGTGCGGGCGAAGAACGCAGGCGCCCAGGCGCTGACGCCGACCATGACGGAGATGAACGCAACCTGGCCAAGATGGTGGCCGAAATAAAAGCGTGCGTGCTGCCGCATCAGCTTAAAATATTCGCCGAACCCTGGGGTTTTTCCTGGAATTGCGCTCTTGAGCAGGCGGCGCTTGGGTTCAGGAATGAGGAAGATGAGCGCGGCCATCAATGCGCCGGGCAAGCCGATCACGATGAAGATGATGTGCCAGCCGGCGAGATCGCCCAGGAAGGGCACGTGCATGATTTCGCTGGGCGGAAAGATCGCGGCCAACATGCCGCCGATGATCAGAGCAGCGCCCCCGCCTACTTTGAGGCCAAGCGCGGAGACTGAAAGCGGCAGCGCCAGTTTTTCGCGCGGGAAGAGATCGGTCAGCATCGATTGCTGGCCCGGCGAAAGCACCGCTTCACCCGCGCCGACGACGCTGCGCGCGGCGAACAGCGCTTCAAACGAACGCGCAAGCCCGGTGAAGGCGGTCGCCGCGCTCCAAATCACGACGCCGAAGAAGATCACGATGCGCCGCTGAAATTTATCGATCGCCCATCCGGCCGGGATCGCGGCCATGCCATAGGAGAGCGAGAAGGCGAGCCCGTAGAGCAAGCTCATCTGCACGTCGTTTAGCCCGAGATCCTCCTTAATGGGATCGACCAGCAGCGTAAGGATGTTGCGGTCGAGCACCGAGAGCACGACGAGAAGAAAGAGCACGACCACCGCGGCCCAGCCGACAGCTGGCGGCGGATAGTGGGTCGGCTCGTCCGTGACGGGGGCGGTTTCGGGCGGGGTGCTCATGATGGCCGGCCTTCGCGCGCGCGCTTGTGCGGATGTTTTCTTCAGTTGCAGCACGCGACACCTCCCCCACGCCGACTTAATCTTACGCCAAGTCCGCAGGCCGGGTGAGCCTTGCGTGGCGCCGGGGGGCAGCGTCAACAAAAATATACCGCCGGATACATTGTTCTGGTGTATCCCGCGACCGTACTTTTTGTAAAACACAAATAAAACAAATATATAGTTCAAAAGTGGACACATGGAATTGAGTTTGACACGCGCGCGGCGATCGCTACAAAGTATACTCAAGAGCAATATTGGTGCGGCGAGAAGGCCAGCGTCAAAGGGAGGAAGCGCGTGATGGGTTTCTCATCGAAGAAGAATGAGGTCTTGGCGACGACGGCGTTGGTGATGCTGGCGGCGCTGCCAGGCGCGGCTTGGGCGCAGGAAGCCTCCGATCCGAGCGAGATCGTTGTGACGGGCTCGCGCATCGTGCGCGACGGTTACACCGCCCCCACGCCCGTGACCGTCGCCACCACCGATGATCTTAACGCCGTCGCGCCGAGCAATCTGGCTGATGGCCTCAATCGCCTGCCGCAATTTTCCAACTCGTCGAGCCCGCAGGGCAACACGCAGGTCAACGCCAACAGCGCTGAGCACGGCAACCTCCTGAATCTGCGCGGCGTGGGCTACAGCCGCAGCCTGATCATGTTTGACGGCCTGCGCGTGCCGCCGACAACCTATAAGGGCGCGGTGGACGTGAACGTGCTGCCGCAATTGCTGGTCGAGCGCGTTGATGTCGTCACCGCCGGCGCGTCGGCCGCTTATGGCTCAGACGCGGTGAGCGGCGTCGTCAACTACATCCTTGATTCAGATTTTGAAGGCGTGCGCGGGGTTGCCCAGTACGGCGTCTCCGAGCAGAACGATCTGGATAATTATCGCGTTGGCCTCGCCTTCGGCACGTCGCTCCTGAACGATCGCGCGCACCTCCTGCTCAGCGCTGAAACTTACAACACCAACGGCATCATTCGTTCGGAGCGGCCGTTTGGCGATCTGCAGGGCGCGGCGGCGGGCGCTGTTGTCGGCGGCGGCACGCCCGGCACGGCGGGCAATCCGCTTGCGTTCTATACCGGCGCGGTTTCGACCCAGCAGACCTTCGGCGGGCGCATCACCTCCAGCACCGTCGCCGCGTTGACCGGCCAGGTGTTCGAGCCTGACGGCACGATCCGTCCGATGGTGCTGGGCACGCCAACCGGCACCGCCGCGATCCGCATCGGCGGCGATGGCTTTTATACGCCAGGCTATGGCACGCTGATCGCGCCGCTGGAAACGCAGCAATATTTCGCACGCTTCAGCTATGATTTCTCGCCGAGCCTCACCGGCTATGTGCAAGGCGGCTTCACCAGCAGCGACACCGATTATGCGGCGCAGGCGCGCTTCATCCTTGGCGCGCGCGTCTATAGCGGCAATCCGTTCCTGGATCCGAGCATCCAATCGCAAATGGGCGCCGGCGATTCTTTCGTGGTGCAGGCCATCCACCCGCAATATGGCCCGATGCATGCGTATGAGACCACCGAGTATCAAAGCTTCGCGGCAGGCTTGAGCGGCTCAATCGGCGCGGGCTGGACCTGGCGCGCGGACGCTGTTTACGGGCAGGCCGACACCTCCGTGAGCCAAGGGCAGTATGATTATCTGCGTTTGGCGGCGGCGATCGACGCGGTGGATGATGGGACGGGCAACACCGTGTGCCGCGTGTCGATCACCAATCCTGGGCTCTATCCGGGCTGCGTGGCCTTCAATCCGTTCGGCGCAGGCGCGCCTTCACAGGCGGCGCTTGATTACGTTGAGGGCGTCTCGCGCTATTGGGTCGAGAACTCGATGTTCGCCATCAGCGGCAGCATCCAGGGCGATCTCTTCCAATTGCCGGCGGGCGCGGTTTCGGTCGCGTTCGGCGGGGAATATCGCGAGCAGGAGCTCAATCTCAGCTCCAACTCCGATCCCGCCGTGCCGATCGATTACACCGGCATCCGCGCGCCGATTGGGACGAGCCGCTATAACAGCCTCAATGTCGGCATCGCCAACGGGTCGGTTGAAGTGTCCGAAGTGTTCGGCGAAGTGGCCGTGCCGATCCTGCGCGATGCGCCGTTTGCGCAATCCTTGGATCTCAACGCCGCCGTCCGCTACACCGATTACAGCACCAGCGGCTCGGTCGAGACGTGGAAACTGGGCGTGACGTGGGAGCCGGTGGATTGGCTGATGCTGCGCGCCACGGGCTCACGCGATATTCGCGCGCCGGGGCTCTATGAGCTGTTCGCGGGCGAGACGATCGTGACCTCGGTGTTCGTTGATCCGCATACCGGCACCTCGCCGTTCATCCAGATCCGCACCGGCGGCAACGCCGATCTCCAGCCGGAAGAGGGCGAGACCTTCACCGCCGGTTTTGTCATGCGGCCGACATTCCTGCCCGGCTTTGCGCTTTCAATCGACTATTACAATCTGAACATCACCGGCGCGATCGCCACGCAAACCGCGACGGATATTCTCAACGAGTGCAACGCCTCGAACGGCGCATCCCCCACCTGCAATCTGATCACGCGGCCGCTGCCGTATTCGGATCGCACGCCGGCGAATGCGCCCACCGCGATCCGCGTCATCAATCAAAACCTTTCGTTCATTGAAACGAGCGGCATCGACCTTGACGCCTCATATCGCACGACGCTGGGGCCGGGCGATCTCACGCTGCGGCTCTATGCCAATTGGGTCGATGAGTTCCTGCAGAAAACCAATTCGATTGCGCCGACCTATGATTATGCCGGCTATGTGGCGCTGGGGGTCTTTGACCTATGCGCTGCCGCAGCTGACCGGATCGCTGACCGTGCAATACTCGATTGGCGGCACCGACATCACGCTGCAGCAAAGCATGATCGGGGAGATGAATTTCGGCCCCACGCAGGTCTATGCCGAAGAGGCGATCGACAACTATTTCTACACCGATCTCACCGTGGCGCATGAAGTGCGCGAGGGCTGGAGCGCGTTCCTGACGATCAACAATCTGTTCGATAAGGACGCGCCCTTCATTCCCGGCACGGGCTCGGCGGGCACCTTCTACCCGACGGTGGGCCAGCTCTATGACATCGCGGGCCGGCGCTATACTGCGGGCGTGCGCTTCCGGTTCTAAGCGAAGGGCAGGGCGTTATGATCAAAGTCATCGGCCTGCTCACACGCAAGCAAGGGCTTAGCCACAAGGAGTTTTCCGATTACTGGCACGATGTGCACGCCCCGCTGGGTGATCGCATCGTGCCGGCGGAAGCCAAAAGCGCGCGCTATGTGCAAAACCATGCTGTGCTGAAAGGCGGCGGCGCCGCCCCTTATGACGCAGTGGCCGAGCTGTGGTTCGCCGATCATGCGGCCATGCAGCGCTGGATCGATTGGTACAATAGCGATGCCGGCAAGCCGTTGCGGGATGACGAGCATAATTTCATGGACGTCTCCAAGCGCGTCGTGATCGTGACGGACGAGCGCGTGATGCGGGATAATCTCTAAGCGGCGGGGGCCCTGTGCCGGATGCTCTGATGAAGGCCGTGGTGCTCACCGCGCCCGGCGGGCCTGAAAAGCTTGCCTATCAAGATACGCCGCGCCCTGCGCCTGCGCCGGGCGAAGTGCGCGTGCGGCTCTTTGCATCTGCGCTGAACCGGCGCGATATTGCCGTGAGCGAGGGGCGCCATCCGGGCATGCAAACCCCGATCATCATCGGCTCTGACGGCGCCGGCGAGATCGACGCCGTGGGCGAAGGCGTGGATGCCGGCCTGATTGGCCAGGCCGTTGTGATCTATCCGGCGCGCGCCTGGGGCGATGATGAGCGCTTCTCTGGCCGCAGCTTTCGTGTGCTCGGGATGCCGGATGCGGGCACGTTTGCGGATTATATCTGCGCGCCGCAAAGCGATATTGCGCCCAAGCCGGCGCATCTAAGCTTTGAAGAGGCCGCGGCGACGCCGCTTGCCGGGCTTACCTCATGGCGCGCGGCGGTGACGCACGGCGAAGTGGGGCCGGGAATGAATGTGCTCGTCACCGGCGCGGGCAGCGGGGTTTCAACCTTTGCGATTCAATGGGCGGCGCTGAACGGCGCGCGGGTTTTCGTCACCAGCAGCAGCGAAGAGAAGATCGCCAAGGCGCAAGCGCTCGGCGCTATCGGCGGCGGAAATTATCGCGAGCCGGGCTATGCAGCGGCGCTTGGCGCGCAGGCCAAAGGCTTTCATCTGATTATCGATAGCGCGGGCGGCGATGGCTTTAACGCTTTGCTGGATACGCTGCGGCCCGGCGGGCGCTATGTGTTTTTCGGCGCCACACTGGGGGAGCCCAGTTCGCCGCCGGAGCTGCGTAAGCTGTTCTTGCGCCATATCCGCATTCAGGGCTCGACGATGGGCTCGCCACGAGAGTTCGCGGCGATGCTGGCTTTCGCGGCGGCGCACAAGGTTGAGCCGGCGATTGATCGCGTGTTGCCGTTGTCGCAGGCGACGGAGGGCGTGGCCTTGCTCAAATCTTTCGGGCAAGCCGGCAAGATCGTGCTGCGCCACTAAAGCGTCGGGACTTTAAATGCGGCCCACACCGGGGCGAATTTAAAGTTCGTTGCTTTCGCCGCGATTGCCGCGTGCGGCGCGGCTATAGCGCACTTTGCAATTTTCACATTGGCAGGGCGCGGATGAAACGGGCCCCGCCAGCACGCCTTCGCCCGCCTTGTAGAAATATTGCGAATTCACCAGCCAACCCTTGATTGGCACAAGCAGCGCAATCGATGCGGCGAACACCGTGATCGTGACAATGGCCAGCAGCGCCCATTCAGGCAGCCGCCAGAAGGCCTGCAAAATGAACAATAAGCCAACCGCCAGAAAACTGGTGATCGACATCACGAAGAACGCTGGCCCATCCGCCGGATCGGCGAAGGAAAAATCCAGCCCGCACTTTTCGCAAGCCGGGGCCAGCGTCAGCAATGATTTGAACAATTTGCCCTCACCGCAGCGCGGGCAGCGGCCGCGCACGCCGGTATACATTGGCGAGTGCGGATCGATGTGGAGAAGGTGGCGGTCCATACAATGCCTCCTTGTCATATCCATACAATTTTATAAAGTGTATGCATGAAAAGCCGCCCTGGCAATGTGTCGCCCCGCCGCAGGGCAAGCGCCGGCGATGACTGGCTGTCGCGCATCGATTTCGTTGCCGGCGGGGAGGCGAAATATCTGGCGATCGCGCGCGCGCTGGCGGAGGCGGCAGGCGAGGGGGTTTTGGCGCGGGCGCGCGGCTGCCGCCGCAACGCGCGCTCGCGGCTGCGCTTGGCGTTGATCTGACAACAGTAACGCGCGCCTATGCGCACGCGCGCGCCATGGGCGTGCTTGAAGGTGAGACCGGGCGCGGCACGTTCGTGCGCGGGGCGCCCTCGCCCGCGGGCCTTGTGGTTGATCTCAGCATGAACCTGCCGCCGACGCCGGCGGACGCCGATTGGCGCGCGCTGCTGTCCAAGGGAGTGGCCGGCGTGCTGCGTGATGGCGATGCGGCGGCGTTGATGAATTACCGCGCCGGCATGGGCGCGCGGCGTGATCGCGCGATCGCCGCTGAATGGCTTTCGCCTTTGCTGGGAGGCGTGTCTGAGGCGCGCGTGTTTCTTGCGCCGGGGGCGCAAGCGGCGCTCGGCGCGCTTTTGCCGATGCTTGCGCGCAGCGGCGATGTGATTTTGGCGGAGCCTTGGACGTATCCCGGCTTCATCGCCATGGCGCGGCTACATGGCGTTCGGCTTGCGCCGCTGGACTGTGACGATGACGGCCCGGTGCTGCGCGCGCTTGATGCGCAGTTGAAGCAAACAGGGGCGAAGGCGATCTACCTCAATTCCACCCTGCAGAACCCGACCACGCGCACGATCAGCGCCGCACGCCGCCAAGGGCTTGTCGAGATCGCGCGCAAGCGCGGCGTGCTGATCATTGAAGATGACGCCTATGGCTTGCTGGCCCCGCCGGCGCCGGCGATGGCGCGGCTTGACGCCGCGTCGGTGATCTATCTCAGCACGTTGTCGAAATGCCTTTCGCCAGGTTTGCGGACCGCCTTTGTTGTTGCGCCCCCAGCGCTGGAGGCGCGCATGGGCGATGCGCTGCGCGCGGCGTGCCAGATGCCCACGCCGCTCTTATCCGATCTGGCGATGCGCTGGATCGAGAGCGGGCTAGCGAGCCGCCTGCTTGCCGGGGTCAAAGCCGAAAGCGCGGAACGCATGCGCATGGCGCGCAAGCTTCTGCCGGCGCGCGCGCGAGGGGCGCGCATGGCTTTCATCTTTGGATGCCGCTTCCTGGCGGCTGGGATGTTGACGCCTATGCCGCCGCTGCGGAGGCGCAAGGCGTCGTCACGGTTTCATCCGATATTTTCGCGGTGGGGCCAGGGCTGCGCCCGCATGTCCGCATTTCGCTCGGCGCCGCGCCGAACCGCGCAATACTTGAACGCGGTTTGCGGGCGCTGACCGCCTTGGAGCGGTGAGCGCGGCGCGTTGGGTTCGCCCCGCGCGCGTATATCTGCGCGCCTTAGCGCGATTTAAGCCAATTGCGACGGGCGACGCGCGCTTTACGCGCACGCCGGTGCTATAGGCTCCGCCGCTTTTGAGCGATGGGGGATGCGCAGTGGACTCGATTTGGCGGGGACTGGTTTTTGCGGGGCCAATGCTTGCCGTGTCGGCGCTGGCGCCGGCCGCGGCGCAGACGCTTGATCCAGAGGATGTGATTGTTGTCACCGCCACGCGTGAGGCGCAGCACGCGCGCACGCTGCCGCAAAGCATCGCTGTGCTTTCCGGCGATGATCTGCGTGCGATCGATGGCGCGGAAGATGTGGTGGCTCGGCTGCCCGGCGTGCAGGCCGCGATCTCCAACGGGTCGCAAACGACATTTCAGATTCGCGGCGTTGGCGCTGTCGATCACCAGGCGCTGACGCCGAGCGCGGCGGCTGTGCATGTCGATGGCGTGTTTTTGGCGACGAACGTGCAGGCAAGCCTTTTGGCGTATGATCTTGAACGCATCGAGGTGTTGAAGGGCCCGCAAGGGGCGCTGCAAGGGCGCAACGCCTCAAGCGGATCGATCAATTTCATCACTGTATCCCCCACGCATGCGCCTGAAGCCTATCTCGATCTCTCCTATGGCCGGTTTGAGCGCGTTGATGCGCAGCTTGCGGTGAGCGGGCCGTTGAATGAGCGGGTGCGCGGGCGCATCGCCGCGCGCATGCTGAGCCAGGAGGCCGCGCTCGATAACATCGCCGGCCCCGCCGATGCGGGCGGCGTGCGCGATGAATATGGCGTGCGCGGCGCGCTGGAGCTTGATGTGGGCGCACAAAGCACGCTGCTGCTGCGCGCGCATGTGGAAGCCGATAGCGGCGTTAATCCCGCGCCGCGCAATTCAACGCTGACGCTCGGCAAGCATGAGATCGCCGTCGGCGCCGATGGCGTGCGCGGCACGGAGAATGATTTTTACGGCATTTCTCTTCAATATGCTGCGCAGCTCGGCCCTTGGCGCGTGACATCGCTCACCGCCGCCGATGGCTTCCAACAAAATTATGGGTTCGATTTCGACGGCATGCCTGCCGCGATCGCCAATCTTTCTTATGATCGCGACTATCTGCAGATCAGCCAGGATGTGTTCGGGCGGCGCAATTGGAGCGGTGGTTCGGCGCTGATCGGGCTTTCGCTGTCGCAGGATGCGTTTGAGCAGGATTATCTCATCTGGTGCGGCGTGCTGGATGCGGAAACGCTTGCCGGCTCCTGCGCCTATCCTGCCGCTGCTGCGCGCGTGGGGCCGACGCCGGCCTCGTCTGCGCCGGTGGTTTCGCTACTGACGCATATCGAGCAAGAGCGGCGCATGGGCGCGCTTTATGGCGTGTTCGATTTTGCGCTGGAGCCAAGACAACGCTGACGCTGGGCGGACGGCAGACGTTTGAGCGTATCGAGGGTGAGGGCTTTGGTCAGCACATCTATGCCGATGGCGTGCGCGCGCTGAACAATCGCGGCGGCAATGGCCTCGCTGAAGGGCGCAACACGATTGATGAGAACCGCTTCACCGGCATGGCGGCGCTGCGCTATCAGATCGGGCCGGAGGCGATGATCTACGCCTCGTTCGGGCAGGGCTATAAAAGCGGCGGCTTCAATGGCGAGGTGGCTAATGACGCCACACATTATCTCGATCAAGGCTTGTTTCGCGCCGAAACGGTGAACGCCTACGAGATTGGGTATAAGGCCGCGCTTGGGTCGCAGCTGCGCTTTGAGGCGGCGGCGTTTTACCAGGATTACACCCGCCCGCAGGCGCGGGTGTTCGTGAGCTTCCCTTTGCCGGGCGGGGGGGCGATCACCTCAAACTCGCTCTCCAATCTTGATGCAGCGATTGTGCAGGGCGTGGATGTATCCGCGGCGTGGCGGCCGCTTGAAGGGCTGGAGGTGTTTGGCGGGGTTGTGCTGCTCGATACGGAAATCGAGCAGGGCGCAGATGGCGCGGGCGATCTCAACGCCGCGGCGTTTGATGGAAATCCGCTGCCGTTTGCCTCCGATGTTTCGGCGACGCTCGGGGTGCGCCAGGAGTGGCGACTTGGCGGCGCGCGGCGCGCGTGGTTTGAAATTCTCGCCAAGCACCAGAGCGAATATTATCTCGATCCCGAGGGGCGCGCGGATCGGCGTCAGGGCGCGGTGACGCTGGTGGATGCGCGGTTCGGTGTTGCGCTGAACGAGGGCGTGGAACTGGCGCTGTGGGGGCGCAACCTGACGGACGAGGATTACGCGCTCTCCGGTTACGGCTTCGTTGGGTACGACACGTTCCGCTCTCCGCCCGCGACGTGGGGCTTGAGCCTTAGGCTTACGCGCTAAAGCAACATTTGAATCTAAAGCGTCTTTGAGGACTTAAATGCGACGCGGGTGGCCGATCCATCGTTTGGGTCGCATTTAAGTCCCGACGCTTTAGGCGGCTTTTAGCGCATCTTAACGGGCCGCCGCCGCAGGGCGGCGGGGGGCGATTGTGCTGTCTTGCGCCGCTTTCAGCGCCGGCGCCGGCCGCAGGCCGCGCCGCTTGCCGGGCTAGGCGAAGTATGCCAAAAATATCCGGCGATGCAAATTTAGGGGCGTCGGTGCGAGGCGGCATCAGGGTGTTTGACGTGGCGGATTCCAGCGAACAGGCATGGCGAGCCGAGGTGGGCGCATGGATCCGCGCCAATTTCCCCCGAACTCGCCGGCAAAAACCCCTACCGCTACACCAGCGATGGCGCCTACGCCGATGCGGATCCCGATTTTCAGCTCTGGTTGCGCCGCGTCGTCGATCACGGCTGGGGCGCCCCGTCCTGGCCTGTGGAATATGGCGGCGGCGGCCTCAGCGCCCGCCAGGGTGCGATCATCAACGAAGAGATGATCAATGCCGGCGCGTTTCATCCCAACCGCACCTATGGCGAGATGATGCTCGGCCCCACGCTGCTCGAGTTCGCGGACGAGGTGCAAAAACGCCGTTTCATTCCGCCGATCGCGCGCGGCGAAGTGCGCTGGTGCCAGGGCTTTTCCGAGCCCGGCGCGGGCTCTGATCTGGCCTCGCTGCAAACCAAGTGTATCGACGATGGCGATCATTGGATCGTGAACGGCCAGAAGATTTGGACATCAGGCGCCAATCACGCCGATTGGTGCTTTTGCCTGGTGCGGACGGACACCACGCGCAAGCAAGGCGGCATCTCGTTTTTGCTGATTGATATGAAATCGGCAGGCGTGGAGGCGCGCCCGATTACGCTGATCAGCGGCACGACGCATTTTTGCGAGGTGTTTTTCAGCGACGTGCGCGTGCCGAAGGAGAATATGATCGGCGGCGTCAACCAGGGCTGGTCCGTCGCCAAACGGCTTTTGCAGTTTGAACGCGGCAGCCTCGCCAGCGGCCGCGCAGAAGAGGCGCCGCTCGGGCCGATCGCGAGAAAGCACGTTGGCGTGGACAGCCAAGGGCGCATCGCCGATGCGGATTTGCGCATGCGCGTCATTCAAAACGACATGCGCTTGCGCGCCTATGAACAGAGTTTGCGCCGCACGCGCGCCGAGGTGAAGGCCGGAACCGGCCCTGGCGTGCCGGTTTCGGCGCTCAAAAATCTTGGCGCGGGCCTCTCCCAAGAGCGCGCCGAATTGATGATCGAGATTTTGGGCCAGCGCGGGCTTGGCTGGGAAGGCGATGCGTTCACGCCGGAGGAATTGGAGGCGACGCGCAATTGGCTGCACAGCAAAGCCTATTCCATCTATGGCGGCAGCTACGAGGTCCAGAACAACATCACGGCTAAGCGCGTGCTTGGCCTGCCTTCAGCCTAAGAATAAAACAGCGGGAGCGAGGCGTGGCGGTTCTTACCGAAGAGCAAAATCTTTTGCGCGATGCCGCAGAGGCTTGGGCGCAGGAACGCTCGCCGCTTGGCGCGCTCCGTAAAATCCGCGCGAACGGCGATGGGCTTGGCTTTGATGCGCAAGCGTTTGCCGAGATGGCTGAAATGGGCTGGGCCGGCATCGTCGTGCCTGAGGAGTTTGGCGGCGCCGATTTCGGCTTCCACAGCATGGGCGTGGTGCTGGAGCAATTGGGGCGCACGCTGACGGCTTCGCCGCTGATCGTTTCTTCGCTTGCGGCGGCGACGGGCCTAAAGCGCGCTGGTTCGGCTGCGCTTAAGCAAGCATGGCTGCCCAAAATTGCCGCCGGCGAAGCCATCGTGACGTTGGCGATTGATGAAGGCGTGCGCCACAATCCCGCCGCCACGGAATTGCGCGCGAAGAAATCCGGCGCGGGCTTTAAGCTAAGCGGGGTTAAGCGCCCGGTTCTGTTTGGTATGGCCGCGCACGCTGCGATCATTGCCGCGCGTACGTCGGGGGAGCCGGGCGATGAAGCTGGCATAACACTCTTCCTGGCGCCGACCGATGCGGCGAAACTCTCGCGTGCGCCCCTGATCGAAATCGAAGCCCGCGGCGCGGCGGCGTATGATTTTGGCGGCGTCACGCTCGGCCCGGAGGCCGTGCTGGGCGCGGTGGATGAGGGAGGGCCTTTGCTTGAGCGCATGCTTGATTGCGCGTGCGCGGGCCTTGCGGCGCAGATGCTCGGATCGGCGTCCGCGGCTTTTGAGATCACGCTCGCTTACCTCAAAACACGCAAGCAATTCGGCCAATTGATCGGCGCATTTCAGGCGCTGCAACATCGCGCGTCCGTGCTGCTTGGGGAGCTTGAGCTGACGCGCTCGGCCGTGGAAAGCGCGCTCGATGCGCTGGACGCAGATGCGCCCGAAACGCACGAGCTCGCCTCGCTCGCCAAAGCGCTTGCGGGCGATACGTTCCGGCGTGTGGCGGGAGAGATGATCCAGATGCATGGCGGCATCGGCATGACCGACGAGCACGATGCGGGCCTTTTCCTCAAGCGTGCGCGCATCGACGACATGAGCTTTGGCGGCGCAGGCTATCACCGCGAGCGTTATGGCCGGCTTGCCGGCTACTAGGCTGGCGCGGCCCCATCTAAGATAGGAAACGTGATGTCTATAGCTTCGCGCGAAGTGCGCTTGATCAGCCGCCCCGTAGGCGCGCCGACGCTGGATAATTTTGAACTGGTGCGCGCGGATGCGCCGGCGCCTGGGCCTGGCGAAGTGCAGGTGCGCAATCATTGGATGGCGGTCGATCCGGCCATGCGCGGCCGCATGAGCGACGCCAAAAGTTATGTGCCGCCATTTGAGCTGAACGAGGCGATGCAAGGGCTCGCCATAGGCGAGGTGATTGCCTCGGGCGATCCGAATTTCAAGCCGGGCGACCGGGTGACATCGCGGCTCGGCTGGCGCGAAGCGGTGACGGCGCCAGCGAGCGCCTTCCGCGTGCGCGATACCAGCGCGTTGCCGGAGCAGGCGTATCTCGGTTTTGCCGGCATTACGGGGCTCACCGCTTATGTGGGGCTGTTTGAGGCCGCGCAGCTGAAAGAGGGCGACGTTGTGTTCGTCTCGGCCGCGTCGGGCGGGGTGGGCTCGCTTGTGTGCCAGATGGCGAAGCTGAAGGGCTGCAAGGTGATCGGCTCGGCCGGGGGGCTGCGCAAGATCGCCTATCTGCGCGATGAGCTGAAGCTCGACGCTGTGATCGACTACAAGGCCGAGCCGAGCTTGACCAAAGCGCTCGCGCGCGCCGCGCCCGAAGGCATCGATGTGTATTTCGACAATGTGGGCGCCGAGCATTTGCAGGCGGCGCTTGCGGTCGCCAACAAGTTCGCGCGCTTTGCGTTGTGCGGCATGATCTCGACCTACAATTCCACCGAGCCGCCGGCCGCGCCGCGCAATCTGATGCAGGTGGTGATCAAGAACATCCGCATGCAGGGCTTTATCACACTCAATTATGTGGACCGCCTCGAGGATCAGTTTCTCCGCGAGGTGACGGCCTGGTACGCGGCGGGCAAGATCAAGGAAACCGAGACGGTGTATGAGGGGATCGATCATGCGCTTGAGGCGCTGTTTGGCCTCTTCAGCGGCGAGAATATCGGGCGCATGCTGGTCAAGCTGGCTTAGCAGAAATTTCAGGGCGGCGGCGGTTTCCACCCTGACAAACCGGCGCCGTTTATCTTATCCCGTTTCAGGCGCCGCGCGGCGGCCCCGGTAAGGACGCGCCACCGATGAGCATGGAAGCTGACGTCGCCCACTGGCGCACATGGATTGGCCGCAAAGAGACGCGCACCGAGGCGCTTGATCCAGAGGCGGCGCGGCGCTTTGCGGCGGCGATCGGCGAAGATCTTGATGTCGAGGCCGCGCCGCCCTCGCTGATGCATTGGGCGTTCTTCCTGCCCGTACCCACAGCGGACGGGATCGGCCCCGACGGGCACAGCAAACGCGGCGGCTTTCAGCCGCCGATCACCCTGGCGCGGCGCATGTTCGCCGCCGCCGAGATGCAGTTTCTCGCCCCGCTGCGCTTGGGCCAAGAGGCGCAATGCGATGCCGTGATCGCGGATGTGAAGCATCGCGCCGGCAAATCGGGCGATCTCATTTTCGTGGAGGTGGATCGTAAGATTACGCAGGACGGCGCCGAAAAAGTGCGGGAGCGGCAGACCATCGTCTATCGCGATGCAGGCGAACCCGCCGCGCCGATCGAAGATAAAGCCATTGCCCCCGCTGCGGGGGAAGAAGGCTGGCGGCCGAGCACGGTGGATCTTTTCCGGTTTTCAGCCGCCACCTTCAACAGCCACCGCATCCATTATGATCTGCCCTACGCCCAGGAGGAGGAATTCTATCCGGGGCTTGTTGTGCATGGGCCGTTCATCGCCGCCAAATTGTTCGGCTATGCGCGCCGGTGCGCGGGTAAGCCGCTTTCGGCGTTTTCATTCCGTGCGCTGGCGCCGGCGTTTGCGGGGCCTGCGCTGCGGCTCGCGCCGGGTGAGGGCGGGCGCGGCGTGGCGGCTTTGCGGGCTGACGGGGCGGTTGCGATGCGTGCGGAGTTCGCGTTATAAAAATATACTGCTGTGCAATATTCAATTGAATTGGAGCCCGGAGGGCTTTACTGCAGGGCCGAAAGGGGAGGTGCGCGCTATGGATCACGAGACGTTTGCGCTGCTGCGCGAGACTGTCAGGCGGTTTGTCGAGCAGCGGCTGATCCCGGCTGAGGATCAGGTCGAGCGCGAGGATGACATTCCGCGCGAGATCGTGGCCGAGATGCGTGAGCTGGGCCTGTTTGGCCTCTCCATCCCTGAAGCCTATGGCGGGCTTGGCCTCACCATGGCCGAGGAGGCGGCTATCATCCGTGAGCTGACGCGCGCTTCTGTTGTGTTCCGGTCACTGATCGGCACCACGGTGGGGATCGGCTCGCAGGGCATCGTCATGGATGGCGCCGAGGCGCAGAAAGCCGAGTGGCTGCCCAAGCTCGCCGCCGGCGAAGCGATTTCAAGCTTTGCGCTGACAGAGCCGGAAGCGGGCTCTGACGCCGCCTCGCTGCGCACTGTCGCGGTGAAGGATGGCGATACTTACCGCATCACCGGCACAAAGCGCTTCATCACCAACGCCTCGCGCGCCACGGTGTTCACGCTGATGGCGCGCACCGAGCCGGACGTGAAAGGCTCCAAAGGCATTTCCGCGTTCATCGTGCCGGCCGATACGCCCGGCATCACGCTCGGCAAGCCAGACAAAAAAATGGGCCAGCGGGGGGCTGTCACCTGCGACGTGATTTTCGACGATTGCGTCGTGCCTGCAAGTTCGATCATTGGCGGCGTGCCTGGGCTCGGCTTCAAAACCGCAATGAAGGTGCTTGATCGCGGGCGCATTCATATTGCCGCCGTGGCGCTGGGCATGAGCGATCGGCTCATCGATATGAGCGTGCGTTATGCGATGGAGCGCAAGCAATTCGGCCAGGCGATTTCCGGCTTCCAGCTGGTGCAGGCCATGCTGGCGGACAGCAAAACCGAAGCGCTCGCCACCGAGGCGCTGCTGAACGCCGTCGCCGCCAAATTCGATGCGGGCGAGAATGTGAGCTTGGAGGCGTCCAGCCTCAAATATTTCTCAACCGAGGCGGTAGGCCGCATCGCCGATCGCGCCGTGCAGATCCATGGCGGGGCGGGCTATATGGCCGAATACAAGGTCGAGCGTTTTTATCGGGACGTGCGGCTATTCCGGATTTATGAGGGCACCTCACAAATTCAGCAGATCATTATCGCCCGCGAATTGATGCGGGCGATGCAATAACGAGGGAATTTCATGCGTAGAGCCGCGATTGTGAGCCCGATCCGCACTGCGGTGGGCAAATTCATGGGCTCGCTCTCCTCGATGGGCGCGGGCGATCTTGGCGCGGTCGCGATCCGTGCGCTGGTCGAGCGCACCGGGATCGACGCCGAGCGCATCGATGATGTCGTGTTCGCGCAAGGCTACGGCAATGGCGAAGCGCCGTGCATTGCGCGCTGGTCGGCGTTGGCGGCGGATCTGCCGTTGCGCGTGCCGGGCTATCAGCTCGATCGCCGCTGCGGCAGCGGGCTGCAGGCGATCATTGACGCGGCGATGATGGTGCAGACCGGGGCCGCCGATGTGGTGATCGCCGGCGGCGTCGAGAGCATGAGCAATGTGGAATATTATTCCACCGACATGCGCAAAGGCGCGCGCTCGGGTTCTTCAACAATGCACGACAGGCTGGTGCGCGGGCGGGTGATGTCGCAACCGATCGAAGCGCTTCGGCATCATCACCGGCATGATCGAAACGGCGGAAAATCTCGCCAAGGATTACGATATCAGCCGTGAAGCGGCGGATGAATATGCGGTGATGAGCCATAAGCGCGCCACCGCCGCTTGGGCCGAGAAGAAATTCGACGACGAGCTGATCCCGGTGTCGATCAAGCAAAAGCGCGGCGATCCGATCATCTTTGCGCATGATGAAGGCTACCGCCCCGATGCGTCGATGGAAACGCTTGGCGCCCTCAGGGCGATCGAGAAGGGCGGGATCGTCACCGCCGGCAACGCCAGTCAGCAGAATGATGCGGCCGCGGCGTGCCTGGTGATCGCGGAAGATAAGCTCAAGCAATTGCAGCTGGAGCCGATGGCCTGGTTTCACTCTTGGGCGGCGGCGGGCTGCGATCCTTCGCGCATGGGCATTGGGCCGGTGCCGGCGGTGGAGCGCTTGTTTGCGCGCACGGGGCTCGGCTGGAACGATATTGATCTGGTTGAGCTCAACGAAGCGTTCGCGCCGCAAGTGCTGGCTGTGCTGAAAGGCTGGGGCTGGGATGATCGCGACAAGCTCAATGTCAATGGCTCGGGCATCTCGTTAGGGCACCCGATCGGCGCGACCGGCGGGCGCATCTTAGCAAACCTCGTGCGTGAGCTGCATCGCCGCGATGGGCGCTATGGGCTAGAGACCATGTGCATTGGCGGCGGCCAAGGACTGGCTGCGGTGTTTGAGAGGGCGTAAAGCGCGATCGCGCCGCGACGGCCGATGCGGCGGATAATTGAATATACGGAGGCGAGCATGCAATTTTCTGGGAGCGCGGCGGTCGTCACGGGCGGCGCCAGCGGCTTGGGCGAAGCGACGGCGCGGGCGCTGGCCGCGCAGGGCGTGAAGGTCGCCATCTTCGATATGAACGAAGCCAAGGGCGCGGCCGTCGCGGCCGAGATTGGCGGGGTGTTCTGCAACGTCAATGTCACCGACGAAGCCAGCGTTGACGCCGGCTTTGAAAAGGCGCGCGCCGCGCACGGGCAAGAGCGCATCCTCGTCAATTGCGCCGGCACGGGCAATGCGATCAAAACCGCGAGCCGCGATAAAACCAGCGGCGCGATCAAGCATTTCCCGCTCGAAAATTTCGAGCGCATCATTCAGATCAATCTGATCGGCACCTTCCGCTGCATCGCCAAATCGGCGGCCGGCATGCTTTCGATTGATCCGCTGGAAGATGGCGATCGCGGCGCGATCATCAACACAGCCAGCGTTGCGGCCGAAGATGGGCAGATGGGCCAGGCGGCTTATTCTGCCTCCAAGGGCGGCGTCGTGGGCATGACGCTGCCGATCGCGCGCGATTTGGCCTCAGAGGGCATTCGCGTGAACACGATCCTGCCGGGGCTGTTCAATACGCCGCTGCTGCAGGGCGCGCCCGATAACGTGAAGGCCGCGCTTGCCGCGCAAGTGCCGTATCCCAAGCGCTTGGGAGAACCTGTCGAATACGCAAGCCTTGCACTCGAAATGATCCGCAACCCGTATTTCAACGGCGAAGACGTGCGCCTCGACGGCGCCATCCGCATGGGGCCGCGCTGAGTCGCATCGGATAATTGTTTCGGGCGTGATGGCCCCGATCATCTGATCGGGGCCATCGGCTTTCTCGGCGATGTTTAAAGCCGCTCCACGATGGTGACATTGGCCATGCCGCCGCCTTCGCACATGGTTTGCAGGCCATAGCGGCCGCCGCTTGCGCGCAGCGCACTCACCATCGTGGTCATCAGTTTTGCGCCGCTGGCGCCGAGCGGATGGCCCAGAGAGATCGCGCCCCCATTGGGATTGAGCTTCGCCGCATCGCCGCCGACGGCTTTGAGCCACGCCATCGGCACAGAGGCGAACGCCTCGTTCACCTCGTAATGATCGATGTCGTCAATCTTGAGGCCGCTTTTTTCCAATGCGCGCTGCGTGGCGGGGATCGGCGCTTCCAGCATGATGATCGGATCGTGGCCCAGCATCGTCATGTGATGGATGCGCGCCAGCGGCGTGGCGCCGAGGCGCTTGAGGCCCGCCTCGTTCGCGATCAGCAGCGCGGCGGCGCCATCGCAAATCTGGCTGGAGGTTCCGGCGGTGATCCGCCCATCTTCGCGCAGCAGCTTCAGCGACGCCAAGCCTTCGAGCGTGGCGTCGAAGCGGATGCCTTCATCCACGCTATGGCTCTCTTTGCTTCCATCGGGCAGGGCGATGGAGAGCGGCGTGATTTCGGACTTGAACTTGCCGGCCTCGGTGGCAGCTGCGGCGCGGCGATGGCTTTCAAGCGCGAAGGCGTCCATGTCCTCGCGCGAGAAGCCGTATTTTTTCGCCATCATCTCCGCGCCGCCGAACTGGCTGAACTGCGTGCCTGCGTAGCGGGCGTCGATCTGCGGGCTGCGATATTTGCCGTAGCCATGCTCGGCCGCGAGCGTCCAGGGCAGGCCCATCGGCACGCGCGTCATGCTTTCGACGCCAGCAGCGACGACCATATCCATCAGCCCGGCTTTCACCGTCGCGGCTGCGAAGTGCAGCGCTTGCTGGGAAGAGCCGCACTGGCGATCCACCGTGGTGGCCGGAATGCTTTCGGGCAGGCCGCTGGCGAGCACGGCGTTGCGGCCGATATTGGCGCCTTGCTCGCCGCCGGTGGAAACGCAGCCCATGATCACGTCTTCCACCAGCGCCGGATCGGCGCCCGCGCGCTCGATCACGTCGCGGATGATGGCGCCGCCAAGATCGGCCGGATGCCAGCCGGCAAGGCGGCCTTTGCGCTTGCCGCCGGCGCTGCGCGCCGCCGAGACGATGTAAGCTTCGCTCATGTAGGATCTCCCTGCGCGCGGCATCGTTGCGGCCTGCGCGCCCAAGGTTCACAATCTAACCTGTCGTGCAAAATTTCATTGCCAAGCGCGTTCGTCAACTCCATTATCTGGCAAACAATACGCGCCGGGGAGGAGGGCCGCATGGAAGCCGAGGCGGATCTCGTCGCGCTCGCCGCATGGATGGATCAGCAGGATCTGGGCGCGGGCCCGATCGAAGCGGCCGTGCGCCTGACCGGCGGCACGCAGAACATCCTGATGCGCTTCACCAGGGCCGGCCGCGACTACGTACTGCGCCGCCCGCCGCCGCATCCGCGCGAGAATTCCAATGAAACCATGCGCCGCGAAGCGCGTTTGCTGGCGGCGCTGGCCGACACAAACGTCCCGCATCCGCGCCTGATCGCGGCGTGCCTCGATGAAAGCGTGCTTGGCGCGGTGTTTTATCTGATGGAGCCGGTGGATGGCTTTAATCCTGTGAGCGGCTTGCCGCCATTGCATGCGGCCTCTGCTGCGGTGCAGCATCGGATGGGGTTGGCGCTGGTGGAGGGCATCGCGGCGCTCGGCGCATTGGACTATCGCGCGCTGGGGCTGGAGGGCTTTGGCAAGCCGGAGAATTACCTTGATCGCCAAGTGTCGCGCTGGCGCAATCAGCTGGAAAGCTATGGCCAATTGCAGGGTTGGCCAGGGGCTGAGGGTTTGCCGGGCGTTGAGCAGGTGGCGCACTGGCTTGAGGCGCATCGGCCGCGTGCGTTCACGCCTGGAATCATGCACGGCGATTACCACCTGGCCAACGTGATGTATGCGCGCGAGAGCGGCGAGCTTGCCGCCATCGTGGATTGGGAACTCGCCACGATTGGCGATCCTTTGATCGATCTTGGCTGGCTTTTGGCGACATGGCCCGAACCAGACGCGCCGCAAAATCTGATCAGCGTAAAGCCCTGGATCGGATTTCCCACGGCAGATGAATTGGTGGCGCACTACGCGGCCCGCAGCACGCGCGATCTTGGCGCGATCAATTGGTACGCGGTGCTGGCGTGCTACAAGCTGGGCATCTTGCTCGAAGGCACACATGCGCGCGCGTGCGCCGGCAAAGCGCCGCGCGAGACGGGTGATCTGCTGCATGGCCGCGCCGTTCGGCTGTTTGAACGCGCGCAGCGTTGGATTGGATAGGCGATGAGCGAACTGGATTTTACCGGGAAGAAGGTGCTTGTCGTTGGCGGCTCAAGCGGCATTGGCAATGGCGTGGCGCATGCGTTTCGCGCGCGCGGCGCCGCCGTGCATGTGTGGGGCACGCGCGCGTCGGCGGCTGAGTATGACGGCGTTGAAGGCTCCGATCTCAATGGCCTTGGCTACACAAGCGTTGACGTGAGCGATCCGGGCGCCATCGCGGCGGCGCCGGCGCCATTTGATACGCTCGACGTGCTGATCCACTCGCAGGGCACCGTGCTTTACGGGCGCAAGGAGTTTGAGCGCGAGGGCTGGGACAAGGTGATGGCTGTCAATGTCGACAGCGTGATGCATATTTCGCAGAAATTCAAAGCCGAGCTCTTGGCGCAGAAGGGCAGCATTGTTGTTGTATCTTCCATTGCAGCGATCCGCTCGACGGTGGGAAATCCCGCTTATGCGGCGTCTAAAGCGGCGGCGGTGAGCCTGGTGAAAACGCTCGGCCAAGCCTGGGCGCCGAGCGGCGTGCGCGTGAACGGCTTTGCCCCCAGCCTTGTCGATACAAAACTCACCAAGATCACCATGGATCACCCCGATCGGCGCGAGCGCGCGCTGGCGAAAATTCCTCTTGGCCGCTTCGGCGAGGTCGATGAGATGGCGAATGTGGCTTTGTTCCTCGCTTCGCCGCTCGCGTCATACCTCGTGGGGCAGACGCTTATTGTCGATGGCGGCTTGACCCTCTGAAGGAGCCCACGCGTGAACTTTGAATATACCGATAAGGTCAAGGCGCTGATCGCCAAGCTCGAAGCTTTTATGGACGAGCATGTCTATCCGATCGAGGCCGAGCGCAATGCGTGGGCGCACGATCCGGCCAACCTTTGGACGCCATGGCCGGGTACGGAAAAGATCAAGCAAAAGGCGCGCGAAGCAGGGCTGTGGAATCTGTTTCTGCCGCACGAATATGGCGCTTGGAGCCCAGGGCTTACCAATCTCGAATACGCGCCACTCGCGGAGATCATGGGCCGCATTTCGTGGGCCTCGGAGTTTTTCAATTGCTCCGCGCCCGATACCGGCAACATGGAAGTGCTGGCCAAGTACGGCACGCCCGCGCAGCAGGAGCAATGGCTCAAGCCGCTGCTGGATGGAACGATCCGCTCCTCCTACGTGATGACGGAGCCGCAAGTGGCTTCGTCGGACGCCACCAATGTGGAAACCAGCATCGTCGCCGATGGCGATGATTATGTGATCAATGGGCGCAAATGGTGGATCTCGGGCGCGATGGATCCGCGCTGCAAGATCATGATCATGCTGGGCCGCAGCGCCATTGATGGCCCCAAGCATTTGCAGCACTCGCAAATCCTGATCCCGCGCGATGCGCCGGGGATTGAAGTGGTGCGGCCGCTCAGCGTGTTCGGGCATTATCATTCGCCGGGCGGCCATGCCGAGCTGCGGCTCGTCAATGTGCGGGTGCCGAAAGAGAACTTGCTGCTGGGCGAGGGGCGCGGCTTTGAAATCGCGCAAGGCCGCTTGGGGCCGGGGCGCATCCATCATTGCATGCGCTCGATCGGGCAGGCCCAGCGCATGCTGGAATACATGGTGCGCCGTGTGGAAGATCGCGTGGCGTTCGGGCGCAAGCTTTCCGAGCAGGGCAGCATCAGGCAAGATATTGCGCGCTCGTTCTGCGAGATTGAGCAAGCGCGTTTGCTGACGCTTAAGGCCGCCGATGCGATGGATCGTTACGGCAACAAGGTCGCCAAGGATTTGATCGCCGCGATCAAGATCGTGGCGCCGCAAATGGCGCAAACCGTGGGCGATCGCGCGCTGCAGGCGCATGGCGGCATGGGCGTGAGCGGCGACACGCCCATCGCGCAGCTGTTCCTCACCAATCGTTTCGTGCGGCTGACGGACGGGCCAGAAGAAGTGCACATGGCGCAATTGGCCAAGCTGAAGATCAAGGATCTGCTCAATCTGCCGAAGCGCTGAACGCCAGAAGACCGAAGGATAAAGATATGTCCGCCCTCATCACCGGTGTGGCCGAAGCCGAGCGCAACACATTGGCGCTGGCTGACGAGCGCGCGCAATTCACTTGGGCTGAGCTCGATGCGCTGCTCAATCGCGCGGTGAACGGGCTGCTTGAGCTCGATCTTGGCGCCGAACGCCGCGTGGCGGTGTTTGCGCCAAACAGCGCTGAGAGCGCCGCAGCCTATATCGCGATTTTGCTCGCGGGCGCCTCGAGCGTGCCGGTCAACTTTCACCTTACGACCGATGAGCTTGTTTATATTCTGAACGATTCTGCCGCGCGCGTTTTGTTTGTTGGCGAAGAGACCGCCGATGTCGGCCTGGCGGCTGCGGCGAAGTGCGGCGTAAGCCAGGTGATCGGATGGCGTTGCGCGCCTCGCGGGGGCTTGACCGCGTGGGAAGATTTCCTTGCCAATGCCGCAGAAACATCGCCGCCAGAACATATGCGGCCATTGCCGCACTTGCACTACACCTCCGGCACGACAGGAAAACCCAAGGCGACGCAAACGCCGCCTGTCTATTTCCCGCCAGCGGAAACGATCGATCGCTATATTGCCGCCCAACGCGAGCGGGTGGCGTTGTTGCCCAAGGGCGTAGGGCTTGCTGTTGGGCCGCTTTATCACACCGGGCCGCTTACGATGGTGCGCGCGCTCGCGGGCGGGGCGCCTTTGGTGACGATGCAATCGTTTGATCCGGAGAATGCGCTGAAGCTGATTGAGCGCCATAAGGTCGCGAACTCGGTGATGGTGCCGACGCATTTTCAGCGTTTGCTTGCGCTGCCGGAGGATGTGCGCGCGCGTTATGATGTGTCATCGGTCAAGCGCTTGGCGCATACGGGTGCGGCGTGCCCGCGCGATGCGAAGCAGCGCATGATCGATTGGTTCGGCCCGGTTTTGGTCGAGGCCTATGGCGGCACCGAAGCGGGCACCACAGCGGCGATCACCTCCGAAGAATGGCTGCGCAAGCCAGGCTCTGTCGGCAAGGCGGCGGCGCCGTTTGAGGCGGTGATCATCGGCGATGGCGGCCAGCCGCTTGGCGCCAACGAGGTGGGCGTGCTCTATTTCCGTGACACGACAGGGCGCGGCATCATCTATCACAACGACCCGGAAAAGACCGCGGCCGCGCATATTGCACCCGGCGTTTTTACGCTGGGAGAGATGGGGTATTTCGACGAGGAAGGCTACATCTTCATCACCGACCGGGTGTCAGACATGGTGGTGAGCGGCGGGGTGAATCTTTATCCGGCGGAAGTCGAGCATGTGCTTTTGCTGCATGCCGATGTGCAGGACGTTGCAGTGATTGGCGTGCCGAATGCGGAGATGGGCGAGGAGCTCAAAGCGCTGGTCGTGCCGCGCGATCTCAACGCACCGCCCAGTGCGGACGAACTCAATCAATTTTGCCGCGCGCACTTGGCCGGTTACAAATGCCCGCGCAGTTACGAATTTTTCGCAGACATCGGCCGCAACGCGATGGGCAAGGTCAACAAGCGCGAGCTGCGCCGCCCGTACTGGCCAACTGAGCGCACGATCGGAGGTTAAAGCAACGGGCTTTAAATTCGCCTCAGTTCGATGGCGGGCTCCGAGCGAATTTAAAGCCCAAAAAGTTGCTTTTAGAAAACCTTGAATCTAAAGCGTCTTTGAGGACTTAAATGCGACACGGCTTTTGATCCATCGTATGGGTCGCATTTAAGTCCCGACGCTTTAGCGCCAATTAGCGTTTAAGCCGCGTCGGATCGTATTGCGGGCGTTCCATTTTGAACTGATCGGATGTGCGCGCATACCAGCCGCTGCCGTGCGTGCGGCCGATCAGCTTCATCGCCGGCGTATCGAGATAGAGCTTTTCGGGGTCGCTGATGTAAGCATCGGCGATGTGCGCGACGAGAATCTCGCCGAGCACCACGTTTTGCCGGCCGATATCGAGCGCGGTGTGCTTGACGCACTCAAAGCTCACCGGGCTCGATGCGATGCGCGGCGGCGCCACGGCGCTTGAGGGCGCCATATCGAGGCCGGCATAATCGCATTCGCTGATCCCGCGCGGAGCGTTGACGCTGCACTGGTTCATCCTTTCGGCGTCCGCCTCGGAAACCAGATTCACCACGAACTCGCCGCTGCGCATGATGTTTGTGGCGGTATCCTTCAGCCCGCCGCTGATGGGATCCTTTAGCAGACCAAGCACAAGCAAAGGCGGCTCATCGCCCACCGCGTTGAAAAAGCTATAGGGCGCAGCGTTCACCGCGCCGTTGTCCGAGAGCGTCGTCACCCAGGCGATGGGGCGCGGTGTGACGGTGGAATTGATGATTTTATAGCGAGCCTGCAAGGGCAGGGTGCGCATATCAAATTGCATAGAGGTGCTCAGGTTTTTGATTTGTTGCGTGCGGCGAAGGCTTCGCGCGCGCGCGCAAGCTCGTCGCCCCGTTGCAGGATGGCGCAATAGGCAAGCTCAAGCGCATGGCAGTTTTCGAGGGCGCCGGTTTCGGCGTCGTGCAGAAGGCGCTTTGTCAATTCCACGGCGTGGCGATTGCCCTTGCCGATGCCGGCGGCGAAGGCGAGCGCGTGGTCGATGGCGGCGTTTGGCGCGGTGAGGCGGCTTGCGAGGCCAAGCGTCAGCGCCTCGCGGGCATCGATGGCGCGGCTTGAAAGCAAAAGCTCCGCCGCGCGATGGCGGCCGATCCGTTTGGCGAGAAACCATGCCGCGCCGCCATCGGGGGCAAGGCCAAAGTCCACGAACGGCGCGCCAAAGCGCGCATCTTCCGCCGCGAAGATCAGGTCGCACGCGAGCGCAAGGCTCCAGCCAACGCCATACGCGCCGCCTTCAACCGCGGCGATGGTCGGGATGGGCAGGCGCGTGAGCCGCGCGATGATGCGCTGGCCCCATTCCAGGCGCGTCGCCGGGGCCAGTGCGCCATCCCCGCCGGCGGGCGGAATCTTCATATCGCCGCCGACGCTGAAAAATCCGCCCGCGCCGCCGATCACCAGCGCGCGCGCCGGGCTCTCATGCTCGATCCGATCAAGCAGCGCCGCGAACGCGCGCCACATTTCAAACGAGACGGCGTTTTTCGCTTCCGGCCGGTTGAGCGTCACAAGCACCACGCCATCGTCTCGATAATCCACGAGGAGGCGCGAGTCAGCGGCGTGCACGATATGCTCCTTAAAGCTCAGCTTTTGCGCTTGCGCGAAATGGGCAGCGCCGGCTGCGGGATGCCGGACGTGTGGAGTTCCTGCAGCATGTCTTCGATCTGCTTTCGCGCAGCCCCGCGCGCGGCCCCGCATGCCAGCGTCAAGCAGGCGCTCACAACGTGAAGCACGACGTCGTCATCATCGATATTGCCGCGGCTCCAATCATTGATGATTGAATATTCAAGGCGCACGACATCATCAGCCAGTTGTTGCGGATCGATCCAAGGCTGCAGCTGGCGTTTCGCCTTCATCGAGTTGATCCATTGCAGGTTCGACTCAACCGCCATGGAGTGCATCGTCGTCCAGATGTCGCTATCGGCTTCAACGCTGAAATAGATCGACATCAGCGCGCTGATGTAATTTCGCAGCTGGCGATTGCGGTTCACCACGAAAACCATGCGCTCGACATTGCGCTGCAGCGATCCGACCGGCCCGGTGTAGGGGATGTGTGTGAGGTAGCGCTCGAAATATTCATGGATCGCGATGGCGATCATGCGCTCCTTGGTTTGGTAGGCATTATAGAGCGTGCGCTTGGCCACGCCCGCGCGCTTGCCGATCTCATCCATGCTGAACCCAGCGAGGCCGCGCTCGGCGATCATCTTGCGCGTTTCTTCCAGAATGCGCCTGCGCCGGTCATGGATGGCGGGGCTGGCGTAGGTCATGCCGGCTTCCGGCTCTATTTCCGCAGGCTTTTTCTTGGGCTGATTCACCAGAATGAACTCCGATTTCCACTCTGACTCTAAGCAGCTTCGTTCACGCGGCCAACAATGGCGGGGTCACAAAATTGCACTCCGCTCGCGTTCGCCCGCGCCGCGCGCTGGCGTGAAGGCTCCAATTCACGGCCTTTTGTGGCAAAATATGCCCATCCATGCAAATTTTGCGCGGGCGCGCTCATGCTTTCTTCGCCCGCGCCGGCTTTTCCTGGGCCGCGGCGATCTCCGCATCGCTGAGGCCAATGCCGGCAAGCACCTCTTCGGTGTGCGCGCCGAGCGCGGGGGCGGGGATCGCAACCCCGCTGTGGGCGCCATCAATGATCGCCGGGTAGCGCAGATAGGTGAACGGCCCTGCACCGGGATGCTCGCCCTCAAGCAGCATGCCGCGCGCTTTGTTATGCGGATCGTCCGGGGTTTGGTCGAGCGTGTTGGCGACCGCGAGCGGGACGTTTTGCTCAAGCGCAATGCGCATCCATTCGGCCGAATCCTTGCTGCGGAAAATATCCGCCAGCACCTGGCGCATCTCCGGGCGATCGATGCCATAATCGACGGGGATGTCGGTGCGGATTTTGCCGCGCAAATCATCGCGGCCGACAGCGTCGCAGAAATTGTACCAGAATTTTGGCTCGATCGCGCAGAACATGATGAAGCGGCCGTCCTTGGCCTCGTAGAGCGCGTAATAGATTGAGCCGGCCGGCCAGCCGTCATTCGGCTTGCCGCGTGGAGCCATGCCGGTGAGATCGGTGATGCGATCGTAATTGAGGTTGGTCACCACCGCGCCCCAGGAGGCGGCCATGTTCGCATCGGACGCGGCGACATCAATCAGTGCGCCTTGCCCTGTTTGGCCCCGCCGCCACAGCGCCGCGAGTGCGGCCATCACCGCAAAGGGCGCGCCTGAGCCGCCTTTGACGCCGCCAAACAAGTCGGTGCTTTCGGTGCGATCGACGAAGCCGTTTTCATCTTTCTTCGCGGGCAGCCCGCCAACGATCGCGAGCATCGAATAGCCGTGCGCGCCAAGGCGCGCGTAAGGGCCGGTGAGCCCAAAGCCGGTATTGGCCATGTAGATGATGTCTGGCTTCACTGCGCGCTGGGCCTCATAGCCGACGCCCATCGCCTCGCAGGCGCCGCCGCGCAGCCCGTCCGCGAAAATATCGACGCTCTTGAGCAATTCAAAGAAGGCGCGCTTGCCGGCCTCGGTGCGCACATTGATGGTGACGCTTTTCTTGTTTTTGTTCACCTGCAGATGCGCGGGGCTATGGTGGGGCGTGATTTGGCCCAGCATGTCGCGGAGATAATCGCCTGTGCCGGGCTCTTCCACCTTGATGACTTCAGCGCCAAGATCGCTCAAAAGCATGCCCAGATGATCGCCATTCAGCAAAATGCCGAACTCCAGCACGCGCACGCCTTTCAGCAGGTCGAACATGATCCTCGCCTTCTTGTGTTTGCGCCACCTTGCGCCAGGCGGGGCGCATCAGGCAATGATAAAAATGCACCATAATGCAAATTCGACAGACCTTGTCGCCGCCATTCAAAAGTATCCGATGGTGCAAAATATGTTGTGCGGCGGCGCGCTTCGCGGCTAGGCTCCGGCGGCGGCAGATAGGAGAACATGCGTGAACGAGGCCGGGGCAAAGGCGCTTGAGGGCGTTAAAGTGCTTGATTTATCAAGGGTTCTTGCCGGCCCTTGGTGCACGCAGATCCTGGCCGATTTTGGCGCGGACGTGATCAAGATCGAAGATCCCAATGGCGGGGATGACACCCGCAAATGGGGGCCGCCCAATCTGCCGCCGGAGCCGGGTGAAACCGAGCCGGGGCGCAGCGCTTATTACCTCTCATGCAATCGCAACAAACGCTCGATCGCGGTCAATCTCGCCAGCCCCGAAGGGGCGGCGCTGATCCGCAAGCTGGCCGCGCACGCCGATATCGTGGTGGAGAATTTCAAGCTGGGCGGGCTCAAGCGCTATGGGCTCGATTATGAGAGCCTATCGGCGATCAATCCCAAGCTCATCTATTGCTCAATCACCGGCTTTGGCCAGACAGGCCCTTACGCAGATCTGCCCGGCTATGATTTCGTCGCCCAAGCCATGGGCGGGATGATGAGCATCACCGGCGATCCCGATGGCCCGCCCACCAAGCCAGGCGTCGCCTTGGCCGATGTTTCAACCGGCATGTATGCCGCGGTTTCGGTGCTGATGGCGCTGCGTCATGCGGAGCGCACGGGGCAGGGCCAGTATATCGATTGCTCTCTGCTCGACACGCAGATCGCCATGCTGGCCAATCAGGGGCTCAGCTATCTGGTGAGTGGAAAACCCCCAGGGCGTTTGGGCAATTGGCACCCAACGGTGGTGCCCTACGGGGTGTTCAACGGCAAGGATGGGCCGATTGTCGTTGCTGTCGGCAATGACCGGCAATTTGCTTTGCTGTGCAATGTGCTGGGCGCGCCCGATCTCGCCAAAGAACCGCGCTACGGAACCAACAGCAATCGCGTGCTCCACCGCATCGCGCTTGAATCCACGCTGCAGGATTTTATCGGCCAGCATCAAGTGGCCGATCTGGTGCAGGCGCTCACCTCGCGCGGGGTGCCATCGGGGCCGGTGAATAGCCTGGATCAGACGTTCAACGATCCCTTCGTCGAGGCGCGCGGGGTTGTGCATCGCTTCACCCGCGAAGATGGCGCGCCGATCCCCTCGGTTGCGTTTGCCGGCAAGCTGAGTGAGACGCCGGCGCGTTTTGTGCGCCCGCCGCCGCGCCTGGGTGAGCACACCGGCGCGGGGCTCGCCGATTGGCTCGGGTTGACAGAATCCGAACTTGCCGCGCTGGCCGGCGCGGGCGCCATCGCCGGCAAGATCGCGCCCTAGCGGTTGCGTCTCCATAAAATTGCACTAAAGTGCAAATATGCGGCCTGGGCGTCGACCCTGGGGCGCAGGGAGGAACCATAATGGCCGATTCAGCTGCTGAACCCGTTTTCATCGAGTACGAAACCCGTGGCGCCGTGGCCTGGGTGTGGCTCAACCGGCCCAGCTCCAGCAACGCGCAGAATTATCGCTTGCTCGATCAGCTCGACGCCGCCTTCCGCCGCGCCACCGATGACGATGCGGTGCGCGTTGTGGTGCTGGCGGCGCGCGGCAAGCATTTCTCCGCCGGGCACGATATGGGCACGCCGGAAAAAGATCTGCACTTGCCGCGTGCGCGCTCGCTGCTGTGGGATGATCCGCTCACCAAGGAGGGCGCGGAAAAGCAATATACGGTGGAGCAGGATGTTTATCTTGGCCTCTGCCGCCGCTGGGCGGAGATGAACAAGCCATCGATCGCGATGGTGCAGGGCGCGTGCGTCGCCGGCGGGCTGATGCTGGCGATGGTGTGCGATATGATCGTGGCCTCCGATGACGCCTTCTTCCAAGATCCGGTGGTGCGCATGGGCGTGCCGGGCGTGGAATACACCGCCCATCTTTGGGAGCTGCCCACACGCATCGCGCGTGAATTCCTTTATCTCGGCCAGCGTTTTTCGGCGCAGCGTTTCTATGATTTCGGCGTGATCAATCGCGTGGTGCCGCGCGATAAGCTGGAAGAAGAAACCGCCGCGATCGCTGACGAAATCGCCACGCGCCCGCGCTTTGGCCTCACGCTCACCAAGCAGGCGATGAATTTCATCGAGAATATGCAAGGCAAGCGCGCCTCGATGGATGCAATCTTCCACATGCACCATCTGGCGCATGCGCATAATCAGCTCACCACCGGCAATCTGGTTGGCGGCATGGGCGCCAAGGATATGGCTAAGGCCAACAAAAAAGCTGCAGGCGAAGGCTGAGCGGGGGGCGTTGCGTGCGTCAAGGACCGCTCTCTGGCCTAAAGATCATTGAGTTCGGCGGGATCGGGCCGGGCCCGTTCTGCGGCATGCTGCTCTCTGATCTCGGCGCCGATGTCATCCGCATCGATCGCCCGCGCGAGCCAGCCCTCGAACGTCACCGATCGCGGCCGCCGCTCGGTGGCGCTCGATCTGAAATCGCCGGAGGCGATCCAGATTTGCCTTAGCCTGATTGAGAGAGCGGATGCCTTGTTTGAAGGCTTCCGCCCCGGCGTGATGGAGCGCTTGGGGCTTGGGCCCGATGTGGCGCTCGCGCGCAACCCGAAGCTGGTCTACGGCCGGCTCACTGGTTGGGGGCAGACCGGCCCGCTGGCGCACGCGGCTGGGCATGACATCAACTACATCGCGCTCTCAGGCGCGCTGCATGCGATTGGGCCTGAGGCGAAGCCTGCTCCGCCGCTCAATGTCGTCGGCGATTTTGGCGGCGGCTCGCTCTACATGGCGCTTGGCTTGCTTGCGGGCGTCATCCATGCGCGCGAGACGGGCGAGGGCCAAGTGGTCGATTGCGCGGTGACGGAGGGCGCGGCCTCGCTCATGGCGCTGTTTTACAGCTTTATCGCGCAGGGCTTTTGGCGCGACGAGCGCGAAGCCAATATCATTGATGGCGCCGCGCCGTTTTACGATACCTACCAATGCGCCGATGGCGCTTGGATTTCACTCGGGCCGATCGAGCCGCAATTTTACGCGCTTTTGTTAGAGAAAGCTGGGATCGACGATCCGATTTTCCAGAACCAGCGTGATCGCGCGCTGTGGCCGGCGCAGAAAGAAAAGCTCGCCGCCATTTTCGCAAAGCGGACGCGCGATGAATGGTGCGCGTTGCTTGAGGGCACGGACGCATGTTTCGCCCCGGTCCTGAGTCTTAAGGAAGCGCCGCAGCACCCGCACAATCGCGCGCGCGAAAGCTTTATCGAGCTCGATGGGATCACCCAGCCTGCGCCCGCGCCGCGCTTTTCCCGCACGCCCGGCGCTGTGCAAGGGCCGCCGCCCGCGCTCGGGGCGCACACGCTTGAGGCGCTCGCCGATTGGGGTGTGGACGCCGGTTCGCTGAAAACGCCCTGAAACGAAGGGCGAGCGCTAAATATTGCACCGTAGTGCGTAATTGTCTACACAGGTGCAAAGGGAAGGAAGAACATGCCGGGACCGCTCGAAGGGCTTGTCGTCGTCGATATTTCGCAGGTTATGCCGGGCGCGATCGCCGGCATGCTGCTGGCTGATCACGGCGCGGATGTTTTGAAGGTCGAGCCGCCGGGCGGGGCGTTTTACGCGCATGATCTTTCCCGCAAAGCCTGGGATCGCGGCAAACGCAGCGTGGAGCTTGCGCTTGATGACGCGGGCGATCGGGAGAAAATTCTCCGCCTAATCGATGGCGCCGATATTCTGCTGCATTCGTTGGAAACCGATGACGCGGCGCGGCTTGGCCTTGATCAGCCAAGCCTCTCCAAGCGCAATCCCGATCTCATCATCGGCGCGCTTGTGGCCTATGGCGATGACACCCCGTTTGCGGGGCGCCCCTATGGTGAATCGCTCGCCGCAGCGCTGCTTGGCACGATGGCGGAGAAGGCGAGCTCCTTCCGGCCCGGCCCGATGTATCTTGGCCACCCCGCTTTGCACTATGGGCAGGCGTTTCTCGCGGTGATCAATGTGCTTTCCGCCTTGCGCGCGCGGCGTGCGAACGGGGAGGGGCAATATACCGAGGCGTCGTTGCTCGATGCCATGCTCGCGCAATCGCCGATGAACAATTGGTGGCAGGAAGACGGCATATCTTACATCAAGAAAGGTGACGCCGGCGCGGTGGACCGCTTTGGCCGCGTGCGCCTCGTCACCGCGATGTTCGAGTGCGCCGACGGCTTGTTCCTGCAGATGCACACCGGCGGGCCGGGCGCGTTTAAACGCACCATGGATATTCTTGGCCTCGGCCATCGCATTCAGGAGATCAAAGGGCCCGAGATGGCCACGCCTTTGACCGATGACGAATATCAAGTCGCGCGCGTGGATATTTTTGAATCGTTCAAAGCGAAACCTCGCGATGAGTGGATTCGGCTTTTCCATGAGGCCGATGTGGCGGCGCTCCCCGTACTTGAGCCTGCGGAAATTCTGCTCGACGATCAGGTCGAATTTGTCGGCCAGCGTATCGCCCTGCCGGACCCAGACTTTGGTGAAATTCACCAAGCAGCCCCTGCCGTGCATTTTGCGCGATCAAAGCCAGCAACGCCTACGCCTGCGCCTGTGATCGGCGCGCATAACGGGCTGTTGGACGACCTCATGGCGCGCAAGCGCGCTGCGCGCGCGGCCGCGACAGGCGCGGTGAGGCATCCGCTGGCGGGTTTGCGCGTTCTGGATTTCAGTTCGTTTTTCGCTTGCGGCTTTGCCGGGCGGCTGATGTCGGATCTTGGCGCGGACGTGATCAAGGTGGAAACGCCCGATGGCGATCAGATGCGCCCGCTGCCGGACGTGTTCGACGCCGCCCAGCGCGGCAAGCGCGACATCGTGCTTGATCTCAAAAAGCCCGAAGCGTTGGAGATCGCCAAGAAGCTCGTCGCGACCGCAGATGTGATGATGCACAACCTCCGGCCCGGCAAAGCCGACAAGCTCGGCATCGGCTACACGGCGATGGCCGCGATGAAGCCTGGTCTCATTTACGCGTATCTGCCGGGCTACGGCTCGCGCGGGCCGAAATCGCTGTTGAAATCCTTCGCGCCGCTTGTGAGCGGCTGGACGGGGCTGCTGTACGAAGGCGGCGGAGAGGGCAATCCGCCAACCCGCTCTGTGTTTGGCAACGAGGACTACAATAACGGTTTCCTTGGCGCCGTTGCGGTGTTGATGGCGATCGAGCGCCGCGCCGTCACCGGCGAAGGCGATTATGTCGAATGCCCGCAATTGCATTCGAGCCTGTTCACCACGGCCGAGCATTTCCTCGATAAGAACAAAAAGGTGGTCTACGGCTTCCGCCTCGATAAAGCGCAAACCGGCTTTGGCGCGCTCGACCGCATCTATCGCACCAATGATGGCTGGGTTTGCATCTGCTGCCGCGATGATGGCCGTTTCGCCGCGCTGGCGCGCGCCATCGGCCAGCCTGGGCTCACTGAGGACAAGCGCTTTTCCAATCCCCAAGCGCGCGCGAAAAATGATGCTGCGCTCCAAGACGCGATTGCGCCGTTCTTTGCTGGTCGTACGGCTGCGGACGCCTTCGCGGCGCTGGAGGCGGCGGGCGCGGCGGCGGAGATCGTGCGGGAAACCACCTGGCCCGACAAAGTGTTGTGGGAGGATTGGGCGCTCAACACCGATCGCGTGCTTGAGCATAAAAACTCCATGTACGGGCACATCCGAGAGCTTGGGCTGTTCAACCGGCTCATGGGCACGCCCGGCGTGCGCAAAGGGCCGGCGCCGCGCTTGGGCGAACACACGCGAGATTCTGGGCGAGCTCGGCTATGGCGCCGCCGACATCGAAGCCTTCCTCGGCAAGCGCATCGCGCTGCAATGGGATGGCGTCACCGGCGGCAAATCCAGCGTGTCGGCCTAAGCGCCGCGAACTAGGCCCGTGGGCTTACCCCGAGCGAGGCTGGCGTGGGTAGGTTTGTGGGTAGCCTCAAAAGGCCAGCCTTAGGGGGCAATTTTAAATGATGATTTTATTAAGTTTTTTGCAAAAAACCTGGCGGAGAGGGAGGGATTCGAACCCTCGGTGGGCTTGCACCCACTTTAGTTTTCGAGACTAACGCCTTCAGCCACTCGGCCACCTCTCCGTTGCGCCTGATCTCCTTTGCGCCAGCCGGGGCTGGCGCGGGGAGGCGGCCGGCGCGGGCGCTCGCTGACAATTCGATCTGGCCGCCAAACGGCAAGATCACGGACGCTGGCGTTGGCGCCCGGCTCCCGGTGAAGGGAGGGCACGCTTTAGGGCAAGCTTGGCCGCGGATCAATTCGCTGATTGCGCACAAATGCGCATTGGCCTTGCGGGGCGGGGCGCCGTGGAGCATCAGGCGGCATGGGCCAGCCGCCAAGACCGCCAAGACCGCTGCCGGACTTCATTCAGGTGTGCGGCCCCTGTAGCGAAAAGCTCAATGGGGCCGGCTTTGGCCCCGGCGGCGAGATGGCGCTGATCGAACTGCTGCGGCGCGAGCTTGGCCTGGCCGCCGCGGGCGTGGAGGTGCGCGAGAGCGCCTGCATGCACCGCTGCCCCTGGCGCGCGGTGACGGTGCTGCGCGGCGGCCGCCCGGCGAAGGTCGCGCTCGTGAGCGCTGGTGCGTCTAGCGCGGAGGTGGCGGCGCAGCTGCGCTTGCCGGCGCCGGCGGGCGGGGCTTGAGGGCTTGCGCTGCGGCGCCCGCATGCGCACCTCAGGCTGATGAAAAGCGCACGCAGCCAGTGGGGCGAGGTGGTCCTGATCTGCCGCAAATGCTCGAAAAAGCTGGGCGGCGGCTTTGGCGCTGATGGCGATAAAAGCTTGAGCAAAGTGCTGCGCAAGCGGCTGCGGCTGGCCAAGGGCCGCCGCGCGCGGGTGGGGGTGGTTGAGGTTGATTGCCTCAAGCTTTGCCCCAAGGATGCGGTGACGGTGGTGCTGGGCGGAGAGCCCGGCATGATGCGCGTGGTGCGCCGGAAAACGCCGGTTAAGGAGGTGGTGGCGGCGCTGGGGCTTGAGGCTTATGAGCCGGAACTAGGCTCCGCAGCATCGGAGGCGGGCGCCGCCCAAGCTCCTCACGGTGGCGGTATTTGAGGCGTCCGCAAATTCCGGCGGGCTTCGGGGGCTCTGGCGCTGAGATCAGCGCTAAATTTGACTCGGGAGCGCATTGACGCCTGAGGGGGCTTGGCTCTATATCCCCGCTCCCCGCCCGGGCGAGCTGCGTCCGGGCGCGCATTTTATTTTGGGCCAGAACCCCGATGGGGCGGCCCCGCAGGCAGGTTGAGATGTTCGCGGTAATCAAAACGGGCGGCAAGCAATACCGGGTGGCCAAGGACGATGTGATCGTCGTGGAAAAGCTCGAAGGCGAAGCCGGCGGCAAGATCACGTTCTCGGACGTGCTGATGACGGGCGACGGCAAGGACGTGAAGCTCGGCTCCGCGCTCGCGGGCCTCACCGTCACCGGTGAGCTGATCGAGACCAAGAAGGGCGATAAGGTCACGGTGTTCAAGAAGCGGCGCCGCAACACCTATCGCCGCAAGGCCGGCCATCGTCAGGCCGAAAGCCACATCAAAATCACCGCGATCGGTTAAGGATTAAGAGGGCGTCATGGCGCACAAAAAAGCAGGCGGCAGCTCTCGCAACGGTCGCGACTCGCCGGGTCAGCGTCTGGGCGTGAAGCGTTTTGGCGGCCAGTCCGTCAATGGCGGCGAGATTCTCGTGCGCCAGCGCGGCACCAAATTTCATCCCGGCACCAACGTCGGCATTGGCCGCGATCACACCCTCTTTGCGCTTTGTCAGGGCAAAGTGGCGTTCGCGACCAAACGCGACGGCAAAACCTTCGTATCCATTGCACCGCTCGCAGTGGCTGCGGAATAGGCGAAACGGGACACTGACTTTCCGGATCGCCTGATGAACAGGGCGATCCGGTTCCCGAGATAAAGCGTGGGGCGCCCCGGATCACGGCGCCCCATTTTTTATGCCCCACGCGTTGAAGAGCCGGAGGCTCCAATGCGGGACGTGATCGAGATCCAAACAGAACGGTTGAAGCTGCGGGCGCTGTCGATGAAGGACGCGCCGGCGATCGCGCGTTATGCGGGCGATGAAGGGGTTGCGCGCATGATCTCGCATGCGCCCACGCCCTATCTCACCTGCGCCGCCGAAGGCTGGATCATGACGCTGCGCGCGCGTGCGCCGCTGGCGGAGGATTTTGTGTTCGCGCTCGATCACGAGGGCGAGGGGCTGATCGGCGTGATTGGCGCCAATAAGCGCCGCGCCGGCGATGGCTTTGAGATCGGCTATTGGGTTGGCCGGCCGTTTTGGGGGCAGGGCTACGCCACCGAAGGCTTGCGCGGGCTGCTGACCGAGGCGCGCCGCCTTGGCCCGCTGCACGCCGGCCATTTCGCCGACAATCCAGCCTCCGGCCGCGTGCTGCAAAAGGGCGGCTTTGCCTATACCGGCGAGACCGAGGAAACCTTCTCGATCGGCCGCGGCGCGCGGGGGCTCGTCAAACGCATGCGCTTTGCGCCGGAGCGGCGCGATGTCGGCCTCGGCGTGCGCGCGGCGGCGGCGGTGCATTGAGCGTGCTGGTGTTGCGGGTTTTACGCCAAGCTTAAACCCGCAACACCGCTAGAAGCGGTCGATCAATGCGCGAACTGGCCCCCAGAACGCATCGAACATCCGCCCAATATCCTCAAGCGTGACTTGGTAGGCGTAGAAGATGACGTATCCGATGATGAACAAGACCGGCATCGCGCGCTCGAATGAGAACCATTTCATGAGGCCCTTGCGCGGCAGGCCGCCCCATTCGCGCTGCAGCGCGTCGATCCGAAGCTCGCGTTCAACCTCGTAGATGATCTCTTACTTCGTGGCCAACATGCCGGTGTAATACGCGTTGGAGAGGCCAGATGATGCAGGTGAGGATCAGCGCAACGCAGCACCAGCCCAGCAAGGCCGGCGGCAGCGACGCATCGCCTTTGGAAAGAAAGCCCAGCGCGCCAACGCCGGCGAGGTTCATGGTCATGAACACGTTGGAGAGATCGCGCCGGGCGCGCCGCGCCTCGCGCACCTCTTCCACCAGCAGCTTGTATAAATCGAACGTGAACTCAGCCATGGCCCACCCCCTCGGCACGGCCATGCTAGCGCGCCGGCGCAGGGCTGTCTCCAGCTCTTGCGCCTTGGAAACAACGGGAAAACGGCCTATTTGGGCGCTGGCTGGCGCCCCTGGGATTGTGTCAGCGGAGGTAATTTGAAAATGGGTTTGCGCGTAGCCGTCGTGGGCGCCACGGGAAATGTGGGCCGCGAAATGCTCGAAATTTTGCACGAACGGCTGTTTCCGGCCGATGAGGTGATCGCTATCGCCTCGCGCCGGTCCGTCGGGGTTGAGGTGAGCTACGGCGAGAAAACCCTCAAATGCAAAGACCTTGAAACCTTCGATTTTTCCACCGTCGATCTCGTGCTGATGAGCGCGGGCGGGACTGTCTCGAAAGAATGGTCCCCCAAGATCGGCAAGACCGGCGCTGTGGTGATCGATAATTCGAGCGCCTGGCGCATGGATCCGCGCGTGCCGCTGATCGTGCCGGAAGTGAACCCCGATGCAGTGGATGGTTTTGACCAGCTCAACATCATCGCCAACCCCAATTGCTCAACCGCGCAATTGGTTGTGGCGCTCAAGCCGCTGCATGATCGCGCCAAGATCAAGCGCGTGGTGGTGAGCACCTATCAATCGGTCTCCGGCGCCGGCAAGGACGGCATGGACGAGCTCTGGACGCAAACCCGCGCCCTCTTCGTCAATGACGAGATCAAGCGCGAGAAGTTCACCAAGCAGATCGCCTTCAACGTCATCCCGCACATCGATGTGTTCATGGAAGACGGCTTCACCAAGGAAGAATGGAAGATGACGGCCGAAACCAAGAAGATCTTGGATCCGGCCATCAAGCTCACCGCCACCTGCGTGCGCGTGCCGGTGTTTGTCGGCCATTCCGAAGCGGTGAACGTGGAGTTCGAGCAGGAGCTTTCCGACACCGAAGCGCAAGAGATTCTGCGCGAGGCGCCGGGAATCATGCTGGTCGATAACCGCGACGATGGCGGCTACATCACCCCTGTCGAAAGCGTGGGCGAGTTCGCCACCTATATCTCGCGCGTGCGCGTCGATCCCACGGTGGAAAACGGGCTCGCCTTCTGGTGCGTTTCGGACAATCTCCGCAAAGGGGCGGCGCTGAACGCCGTGCAGATCGCAGAGCTCATGCTCAATCGCGGGCTATTCCGGCGCCTGGCGGCGTGACATCAGCTTCTGACATTCTTCGTCGGAAAATGTGAGCCGCCACCCGTCGCAAGATTGGTGGCGGTTTTGCTTGCAGCGCCCATCTCTGGCGCGAGGGAAGGCCCATGAGCATCACGATCAAAACGCCCAGCGCCGCAAAATGGGATCGCATCGCCGCAGGGCTGGCCGAAACCTATTGGTCCGTTGCGGCGCGCGCCTTCGCCAATCTTTACGGACGTGGCGCATCATGACAACGAACCCGCCCCTGTCCCCGAATGATTCCGAGCGCCGCGCGGGCTTCATCGCGGCGGCGGGCGCGTATTTTATCTGGGGGCTTTTGCCGCTTTACCTCAAGCTCATGCAGGATGTGGATGCGCGCGAGGTGCTGGCCCAGCGCGTGCTCTGGTGCGTGCCGGCTGCGTTTATCGCCATGTTTGTCATGAGCGGCTGGCGCAGCGGCTGGAGCGGGCTTGGCCAAGCGTTGCGTCCGCGCATGCTCGGCGTGCTCACGGTTTCGGCCTCGGTGATTTTCCTCAATTGGGGCATTTATGTTTGGCTCGTGCTCGAGGGGCGGGTCATGGAAGCCGCGCTCGCCTATTTTCTCTCGCCGATCCTGAGCGTGGCGATCGGGGTGTTGTTTTTTCAGGAAAGCGTCACCCGCCCGCAATTGATCGCGCTGGCGTTGGCGACATTGGGCGTGATCGCGCAGGGGGTTGCGCTGGGCGGCCCGCCCTGGATGGCGCTTGCCTTGTGCGCCACCTGGCTCGCCTATGCGGTGATCCGCAAGCGCGCGCCGGTGCCTGCCGCCACCGGGCTTTTCGTTGAAAGCCTCGTGCTTGTTCCGATCGCGGTTGGGCTGTTGTTTTGGACGATGCAATCGGCGCCGCTCTCCTTTGGCGGGGAGTGGCGGCACACATTGCTGCTGGCGCTTGCCGGGGTCGTCACCGCTGCGCCGTTGATGGCGTTCACTTTTGGCGCGCGTCGCGTGAGCTTTACCGCGCTGGGCCTGCTGCAATTTACGGCGCCGACGCTGCAATTTTTAACCGGCCTGTTCGCAGGCGAGCCGTTCACCGCTATGCGAGCATTGAGTTTTGGGCTGATCTGGGCGGGCCTGATGTTTTTTGCGTGGGATACGCTCGCGCGTGCGCGGCGCGCATGAACGATACGGTTTATTACGCGATCGGTGATGTTCACGGCGAGGATGAGAAGCTCGCCGAATTGCACGATTTCATCCATGAAGACGCCCAGCGTTTGGGCGTCGCGCCGTTCTTTGTTCACCTTGGCGATCTGATCGATCGCGGCCCCAATAGCCGGGGCGTGGTTGCGCGCGTGATGAGGCTGCACGAAGCGGCGCCCGATCGCGCCGTCACGCTCAAAGGCAACCACGAAGAAATGATGATGAGCGCTTATGACAGCCACAGCGCCATGGCTGAAAGCACATGGGGCGGCAATGGCGGGCAAGCGGCGGTGGCCTCCTATGAGCGCGTGAACGGCCATCACGGCGATTGGCGGGAGGCCGTCGATCGCGCACACGCCAATTTCCTGCGCGCTTTGCCCACGCTTTGGCGCGACGAAGAACGCAAGCTCGCCTTCGTGCATGCCGGGATCGATCCGCCGCGCTTTCCCGATTGCAGCGATGAGCATCGGCTCTGGACGCGCTCACCCAAATTTTTTGACCCTGGCCGATGGCCGGATCGGCCGGAGCTGGAGGGGCTCGTCGTCGTGCATGGCCACACGCCCACCAAGGATTTCGCGCCGCACCTCAATCTGCGTCGCATCAATGTGGACACTGGCGCGTGTTTTGGCGGGCCGCTGACGGCCGTTGTGCTCGCGCCGGATGAAAAGCCGCGCTTCCTCTACGCGCGCTAACTCAAAGGCAGGCGTAAAGCGCTTCGATCAGCGCCAAGCTGCGTGGATCGCCGGCCACGTAATGCGAGTGCTTGCTCATCACATAGCCCGCCGCCACCCCGGTTTTCGGATCGCCGAAGCCGCAGGAGCCGCCCGCGCCCGAATGGCCGAAGGCGTCTTCATTGGGGCCGTAAAAGCGGTTTGAATTGCCCATCACGCCCGTGCGCCAATCTACGTTGAACGGCAGCACAAGATCATCGCCCTTGAAGCGCTGTTGCGTCAGCGCCGCAAAGCCGCCGGGGGAGAGGAAACGCTCGCCCGAGATTTCCCCGCCGGTGGCGTAAAGCTCATAAAGCCGCGCCACCGCCAGCGCTGTCGCGTGCCCATTGGCCGAAGGGATCTCAATCTTGCGCCATGGCGCCGAGCCGCGCGTCGGCGCGGACCAGGGGGTGAAGAACGCGGCTTTGCGCGGCGGCGTGATCTCGCCAAAATCGGCCACGCGCGAGGGCTTCTTCATTTCTGCGGCGCGGTGATGCTCGCTCTCGGGCGTGCCGATCTGAAAATCGACGCCATGCGGCGCGCAGATCTCTTCGCGCAAAATTGTGCCGAGCGAGCGCCCCGCAGCGCGCTGCGCGATTTCGCCAACGATGTAGCCCCATGTCAGCGGATGATAGCCGGAGGCCGAGCCGGGCGGCCACATCGGCTCAAGCGCCGCGATCGCCGCCGCGCACGCGCGCGGATCAAGCCAAAGGTCAGGATCGATCGGGTCGATGAAGCCTGGCACGCCCGCCTGATGCGCGATCGCCTGCGCGATGGTGAGCTTATCTTTGCCGTGCGCGCCAAACTCAGGCCACAGCGCCGCCAGCGGCGCCTCGTAGTCAATCAGGTTGCGATCGTTCAGCCACGCCAGCACGATCGCGGAAACGCCCTTGGTGGTGGAATAGACCGGCACGATCGTGTCGCGCGCCCAGGGCCGCGTCTGCGCGCGATCGGCCCAGCCGCCCCAGATATCAACCAGCACCTCGCCATTGCGCACCGCCGCAAAGCCGGCGCCGAGTTCCTCGCTCAGCCCTGCGTCGAACGCCTCGCGCACGCGCTCAAATCCCGGCGCGACATAGCCTTCGGCCATCAAGCAATCTCCAGCCGCACCGCTTGCGGCCATGTCACAGGGTCATCGAGGATGTCCTGCGCTTGAGGCAAGACCAAATCCTCACTTTCCGCAGCCAGCGAGCGGACGATCACATCATAAACCGCGCCCGTGGCGGCTTCGAGCGCCACGGCCGGCGCTTCCCCGCGCATGCGCCGCGCGGTGAAGAGGGCGGTGAAGAGATCGCCGGTTCCTTTCGGCGCGCGCGGCAGGCGTGGGGTTTCGCAAAACCAATCCGCGCCCGGCGCCGCGTAAAGATTGCCGATGCCGGTGGCGCTGCGGATCGAGGTGATCAGCATTGGCTTGCCATAGCGCCGCGCCGCATCACGCGCGGCCTCCAGCGTATCGATCGAACGCCCGGTCATCAGGCCCAGCTCAAACGCATTCGGCGCCAGCCAATCGGCATGCGGCGCGAGCCCGTTCAGCATCGCATCAGCGAGCTCTTCGCTCACATAGATGCGCCCGTCATCGCCCAGCACCGGGTCGCAGACGAAAACGGCCTTCGGGTTCGCGCGCTTGACCCGCTCCACGATGTCGAGGATCGGCCCCACCTGGTCGCTCTCGCCCAGATAGCCGGTGAGCACCGCGTCGATATCGCCCAGCACGCCAGAGCTGGCGAGCCCGTCGAGAAGAGAGCGCAGCACATCCGCCGGCACAGGCCCGCCGCCGGGCGGGCCAAGATCGGGCCGGCTGCCCAAAATCACGCTTGGCGCTTGCAGCACGCGCACGCCCAGCCGCTCCATCGCGAACGCTGCGACAGAATTGCCCACGCGCGCGCCCGCCACCTGGCTTTGGATCGACAGGATCGTCTTGGGGCGGCTAGTAAGGTCGGCCATGGCGGGCAATCGTCGCCTGCGTTGCGAGTTCGAGCAAGAGATGAGCGCTATCCGCCCCCGCCGTTCCTGCCTTTACATGCCCGGTGCAAACGCCAAGGCGCTGGAAAAAGCCAAGACCCTCCCGGCCGACGTGCTGCTGCTTGACCTGGAGGACGCCGTCGCGCCCGAAGCCAAGCAAAGCGCGCGCGAGGCCATCGTCGCCGCCGTCAGCGCCAAGGGCTATGGCAAGCGCGAGGTGGTGGTGCGCATCAATGCGCTCTCCACCCCCTGGGGCCGGATGATCTCCGCGCCGCCGCCGCAGCCGGCCCCGATGGCGTGCTGGCCCCCAAAGTGAACAGCGCCGCCGATATTGTCGAACTCGACAATGCGCTGACGGAAGCTGGCTTTGCCGATACCGGAACGCTCTGGGCCATGATCGAAACGCCGCGCGCGTTTTTGAACATCGCCGAGATCGCCGCCGCCGCCAAAGCCACGCGGCTCGGCGTGTTCGTGCTTGGGCTCAACGATTATGCGAAGGAAACCCGCGCCCGCGCCATCCCTGGCCGCGCGCCGTTTCATTACGCGCTGGGCGCCGCCATCGCCGCCGCCCGCGCCGAAGGCGTCACCGCCATCGATGGCGTGTATAACGACATCGCCGATCAGCGCGGCTTTGAGGATGAGTGCAAGCAGGGCCTCGATTTCGGCTTTGACGGCAAAACCCTGATCCACCCCAGCCAGATCGAAACCGCCAACACCGTCTTTGCCCCCAGCGCCGAAGAAATCGCCCGCGCCCGCGCGCGGTGATCGACGCCTTCGCGCTGCCCGAAAACGCCGGCAAGGGCGTGATCAAGGTGGACGGAAAAATGACGGAGCTGCTGCACCTGGAAGAAGCCAAGCGGGTGGTGGCGGTGGCGGAGGCGATCAGCCAAACAACGTAACGCTCGGCCGCGCCAGCATCAGCCATACGATGCCCAGCACCGCAAAGAACGCCGGAAAGCCGAACGCGAACCAGAGCCGGTAGAGCTTGTGATACGCTTCCGGCAGAGGCGCGTCGTCCTTCGCCGCAGCGGCGGCCAGATCGCGCATCCGCGCCTGCATCCACACCACCGGCAGCCAAAACGCGCCGATCAGCACGTAAAGCGCCAGCGAAAGCACGATCCAGCCCTCGCTCATCGGCCAGCCGATGGCTTGCGCCAGCAAATAGCCGGTGATCGGCTGGATCACCACGGCGGAGGCCGTGAACAGCCAATCGGCGATCACCACGATGGACGCCGTATGCGCGATCAGCACGGGATTTTTCGTCCGATGCGCCATCACCATGAAAAACGCGATGCCCGCGCCGGTGCCCAAGAGCACGCACGCGCCGATCACATGCGCCCAGCGCAGGAAGATGATCCAATCCATCAGCGCTCCTCCAACAGCGCGGCGCACACAAGCGCCAGCACCGCCGCCGGCAAGGTTTTCACAAACGGCCCTAAAGGATCGGCCCAAAGCTGCGGCGTCAGCGCCGTGCCGGCGATGAGATACGCCCCCGTCAGCGCGATCATGCCAAAGCACGCGTTGCGCGCCCAGGGCCGCCACAGCAGGGCGAGCCCCAGCGCAATGTCCGCCAGCGCGCCGCCGATCACGAAAATCTCCGGCATCGGCCCCACGTGCAAAATCACGCTCGCCGCCGCATCGGCGTGCGCGAGGCCGATCAGGCCGGAGGCGATCCAGAACCCAGCAAGGCAAAGCACGATCAGCGGCAGCACAAGTTGGCTCCGTGCGAAGACGCGATCCTGCCGCACTGCGGGCCGGCGCTTGAGGCTTTCTTCAAACGAAATCGGCGCAGCCCCGCCGGCTCTGCGCCAGCTTGCGCCATCGCCGGTCACGCCTTGCTCCAGCGAGAGCAAGGACGTGGTGCGCAGCGGCGAGCGCCAGCCCAGCCAGCCGCCAAGATCAGCGATCCGCGCCACGAGCCCGCCCAGCCAGCGTGGCGCCTCAAAGCGCCAGCGCGCCGGCGCATAGCCATGCCAGCCGCGCACGGCATCAACGATCTCGCCCAGCGTGCGCGGCTGCGGCTCCACCAGATCCGCATCCGCGCGCGCGGGGATGGCGCCGCTCACCGAAGCGGCGATCGCGGCGCTGACGTCATCGATGTCCACCATCTGCACGCGCGCGTCTGAAAGCATCAGCGGCTGCACGCAGGGGATCGCGGCCAGCATGCGCACAAGCGCCGTGCCCCCGCTCGCCGTGCGCGCCCACACAAGCCCAGGCCGCAGGATCACCCAATCCAGCGTGCTGCGCCTCAGCGCTTCATCGGCCATGGCCTTGGTGAGCAGGAAAGCGGTGCCCGAGTTTTCATCGGCGCCCGGCGCGCTGATCTGCACGAAGCGGGAAACGCCCTTGGCCTCACACGCCGCGATCAGCGCGCGGATGGCGCGATCCTGCAGCGCGATCAGATTGTCGCGCGCGCCATCCTGCAAAGCGCCGGCGGCGTTCACCACCGCGTCCACGCCCTCCAGCAGCGGCGCCCATTTTTCAGGCGCATCCAGTGCGGCGATGTCCGCCCCGATCCAGCGCGCGCCGGGCAGCACACGCTCGCCATGGCTGCGCGAACGCCCCAGCGCGATCACCTCATGCTCACGCATCAGCAGCCGCGCCGCTTCCAGGCCAATCAGCCCGTATGCGCCCAGAACCAGAACCCGCATCCCGCCATCGCTCTTCCGCCGCCGCCGCAAAGTCAATCCGCGCGGCTTGACCGTTTAGGCGCGAGCCAGCAAGAAACCGGGCCATGAAATCCAATCCTGGCCGCTTCCTCGAAGACTTCACCAAGGGCGAGGTGATCGCGCACGCCACCCCGCGCACGATCACCGAAGGCGATGTCGCGCTCAATATCGCGCTCACCGGCTCGCGCTATGCGCTGTTCTGCGCCGATAGCTTCGCGCAAGCCAACGGCTTTCCCGGCGCGCCGATTGATCCGCTTTTGGTGTTTCACATCGTGTTCGGCAAAACCGTGCCCGATATTTCGCTCAATGCAGTCGCCAATCTTGGCTATGCGGAGGGGCGTTTCCTCGCGCCGGTCTATCCGGGCGACACGCTGAATGCGGAATCGGAAGTGCTGGGGGTTAAGCAAAACTCCAATGGCAAAACCGGCGTCGTCACCGTGCGCACCACCGGGTTCAACCAGGATGGCGCGCCCGTGCTTACCTATGTGCGCTGGGTGATGATCAATAAGCGCGGCGCCGATCCGATCATTGATGCGCCCCCGCAAACGCCCGCGCCGTTCGTGCCCGCAGCTGAACTTCTCTTGCCGCCGGGGCTCGATTTCAGCGGCTATGATTCAGCGCTCGCCGGCTCGCCGCATCTGTTTGAGGATTATGCCGTCGGTGAGAAAATCGATCACGTCGATGGCGTAACGGTGGAGGAGGCCGAGCATCAGCTCGCCACGCGGCTTTATCAAAACACCGCCAAAGTGCATTTCGACGCGCTCGCGCAAGCTGGCTCACGCTTTGGCAAGCGGCTCATCTATGGCGGGGTGACGATCTCACTGGCGCGGGCGCTGGCGTTCAACGGCCTCGGCAATGGCGCATACCTGCTGGCCATCAATGGCGGGCGGCATGTCAATCCGCTGTTCGCGGGCGATACGCTCTACGCGTGGTCTGAGGTGCTGGCGGCGGAGGATCTGGGCGAAGCGGGCGCGCTGCGGCTGCGGCTCGTGGCTGCGAAGAACCGCGCTTGCGCCGATTTCCCGGACAAGGCCGGCGGCGAATACGATCCCGCCATCGTGCTCGATTTCGATTATTGGGTTGCGATCCCCAAGCGCCGCTAGCGCCTATTCTGGCGGATCGGGCGCTCTCTCGGCCGCGCGCTGGCGATGGCCAAGAGGCCAAGCGCCGCCGCCAGCAGCGCCGCGCCCAGCGTCAGCCAATAGCCCTCCTCTTTCTCCACGCGGATCGCGCCGGCGACGGCCTCGCTCATCTGCCGCGCATCGCGTGCTGAAAGCAGCCCGCCCGCGCTTTGATTTTCGCTGATTTGCCGGGTGAGTTCGCCCTGCATGTTCTCGACGCTGTAATAGGTGAGGCCCGCGCCGCCGAGGCCGCCGATGATCAGCGCCGCCGCCGCCACCCGCCCCTTGGTGAAGAACGAAGCGACCAGCCCCAGCGCCAGCAGCGCGCACGCCGCGATCACCAGCAAAGCCGGCTCTGTGTCCTCATTATTCACGTCCTGCCCCGCCAGCGGCCCGGCCGGTTGCGGATCGCCGCTCATTAATTGGACACCCGTGGCGGAGAGGATTTCCGTGCCCGAGCACGAGACTGTCACCCACGGCAGCAAAAAGCCCAGCAGCGCCGCGCCCTTGGCCACGCGCCCCAACAGCAGAAAATCCATGGCCGGCCTCCTTGCCCCAGGGGCGTATCCAGGGCGTACGCAAAAGCGCCGCAAGCGGCAATCGGCTTCGTTGACTTAGGGGCGCGCCTGCCTATGGTCCGCGCCAGATTCCTAACCCTATCAAACGGAAGAGGCGCGCATGGCCGGCGCAACCCGCCCGCAAAGACCCCTATCGCCGCACGTTCAGGTGTGGCGCTGGCACGTCACGATGCTGACATCGATCCTGCATCGCGTAACTGGGGTCGCCCTTTATGGCGCGGCGCTTGGGCTTGCGCTCTGGCTGATGGCGGCGGCGGCGGGGGCGGAGGTGTTCGGCCCCACGCATGAATTCCTGCTCTCGCCGATCGGGCAGGTTGCGCTTTATCTGATCGTGGCGGCGGTGGCCTATCACCTCGCCAACGGCATCCGGCATTTGGTGTTCGATAGCGGCGCTGGGCTCCAGCCAGCGGACGCCTCCACCAGCGCCTGGTTCGCCATCTTCTTTGCAATCGCCGCGCCGATCGGGTTGTGGGCGCTCGTGACGTTCGGGGGCTAAGCATGAGCGCGAGCAAAAATTCCATGCGCACCCCGCTTGGCAAAGTGCGCAATCACGGCGCGGGCGCGGCCGGCACCGGCCATTTCATCGCCCAACGCTCCACCGCCATTGCGCTTGCGGTGCTGGCGCCTTGGTTTGTGGTCAATTCCGCGCTCTCGCTGAAGGGCGGCAATTATCTTGGCGCGATCGATTTTCTCACCCAGCCGCTCAACGCCGTGGGCGTTATCCTGCTGGTGCTGATCGCCTTCTATCATATGTGGCTCGGCATGCAGGAGGTGATCCTCGATTACATCCATCGCCCGTTCACGAAGGTGCTGCTTCTGTTGCTCAACACGTTTGGGCTGATCGCGTTTGGCGCGGGTGCGGTGTTCGCCGTGCTCATGGTGAATTTCGGAGCTTAAGCCCGTGGCCGCTTACACTTGGATTGATCACACTTTCGACGTCGTTGTGCTCGGCGCCGGCGGCTCTGGCTTGCGCGCGGCGCTTGGCGCGGCGCAAGCGGGGCTGAAAACCGCCTGCATCACGAAGGTGTTTCCCACCCGCTCGCACACAGTCGCCGCGCAGGGCGGCATCTCCGCCTCGCTCGGCAATATGGGCGAGGATAAGTGGCAATGGCACATGTACGACACCGTGAAAGGGTCGGACTGGCTGGGCGATCAGGACGCGATCGAATATCTCACCCGCAACGCGCCCGCCGCAGTTTATGAGCTTGAGCATTGGGGCGTGCCGTTCTCACGCACCGAAGAAGGCAAGATCTACCAGCGCGCTTTCGGCGGCATGACGCGCAATTTCGGCGAAGCGCCGGTGCAGCGCACCTGCGCGGCGGCGGACCGCACCGGCCACGCCATGCTGCACACCATGTATGGCCAATCGCTGCGCCATGCGGTGGATTTCTTCATCGAGTTCTTCGCGCTCGATCTCATCATGGAAAACGGCGTCTGCCGCGGGCTCACCGCCTGGAAGCTGGATGACGGCACGCTGCATCGTTTCCGCGCGCAAACCGTGGTGATCGCCACTGGCGGCTATGGCCGCGCTTATCTTTCCTGCACCGGCGCGCACACGCAAACCGGTGATGGCAACGCCATGGTGCTCCGCGCCGGCTTGCCGCTGCAGGATATGGAATTTGTGCAATTCCACCCCACCGGCATTTACGGCTCGGGCTGCCTCATCACCGAGGGCGCGCGCGGGGAGGGCGGCTATCTCACCAATTCAAACGGCGAACGCTTCATGGAGCGCTACGCGCCCACCGTGAAGGATCTCGCCCCGCGCGACATGGTGAGCCGCGCGATGGCGATCGAAATCCGCGAAGGCCGGGGCGTTGGCCCGAAGAAGGATCACATCCATCTTCATTTGGATCACCTCGATCCGAAAATGCTGCATGAGCGCCTGCCCGGCATTTCCGAAAGCGCCAAGATTTTCGCCGGCGTGGACGTGACGCGCGAGCCGATCCCGGTTCTGCCCACCGTGCACTACAATATGGGCGGCATTCCCACCAATTATCACGGCGAAGTGCTCACCAAGGTGGGTGACGATCCCGATGCGATCGTGCCCGGCCTCATGGCCGTGGGCGAAGCCGCATGCGTTTCGGTGCATGGCGCGAACCGGCTTGGCTCCAATTCGCTGATCGATTTGGTGGTGTTCGGCCGCGCCGTCGGCCTGCGCTGCGCAGAAAAGCTCACCGCTGGCGCGCGCCAAAGCGATCTGCCGAAGGATGCCGGCGATAGCCACCTCGCGCGCTTTGATCGCTTCCGCAACGCCAAGGGCAAGCTGCGCACCGCCGAGCTGCGCACTGAAATGCAAGTGGCGATGCAGGAAACCTGCGCCGTCTATCGCGAAGGGCCCACGCTGCAAGAAGGCGTGGAGCGGATCGAGAAAGTTTATTCCAAGATCGGCGACATCGCGATCACCGATCGCACGCTGGTCTGGAACACCGATCTCGCCGAAGCGATGGAATACGACAATCTCATCGCCCAAGCCGCCGTCACCGTCACCGGCGCGGCCAACCGCACCGAGAGCCGCGGCGCCCACGCCCGCGAGGATTTCCCCGATCGGGACGATAAGGATTGGATGAAGCACACGCTGGCGTGGCTCGATATCCCCACCGGCCAAGTCAAAATCGATTTCCGCCCCGTGCATTCCAACACGATGACGAACGAGATCGAGACGATCCCGCCGAAGAAGCGGGTGTATTAGGACGAGAAGCGCCGTTGTCGCACACGCTTAGGTATGCGCTCGCGCGTTGTTGAATTGCGATTGCAGAATGATGGTGTCTGGCTCGATTTCTTGAGCGGAGAGGGTCTCGGAGGCGTCGCTGGCCACCTCCGCAAGCGCCTGCCAAATCGATTGGTTGTCCGTTCGGCAGCCTAAGCGTGCAAGCGCGCCGTAATTCTGCGTCGCCGTCCGCGCCGTGAGGTCGCCGACTGTTTGCAATGACCCGAAGCTAAGCGGGTCTAACCTGCCAAGCGTGATCCCGACGGCGGTGAGTGCGGCTGCAAATGCGAGGATCAGCCATCCGTTGGTCTGCGCGATCAGCAAGATGGGTATGCCGAAAATCGCCGCGGCGATGAGCACCGCGCCAATCCCGCCCATGTTTGTGTAAAAAAGGCGGGGCAGGCGCAGCGCGCAATGCTGCTGCGCCTGTGCCATGAGTGACTTCGGCGCGCGATTCCAGATCGCACGCAAAGGCGTGTCTGGCCGAATGTCGACTTCGCCGAGAACGGCCCTCAGCGCGCGCCGAACCCGATAGAACGCCATCGAGCTTCGGCACATCTCGCCGCCGCCTTCCATCTTCGATGTTAAAAGATCGTGCAAATCGCCCATCGTGGTGATGTGCGCAGCGTCTTGGTCAGAGATCTGAATGTCGAAAACGCGCTCAATCGCGATCAGCAGCTCGACAGAGTCAAGATCATCGTCAAGGCCAAGGGTGTTGCGCGCGCCCATGGCGGCATTCTAGCCCGCCGTGGCGGTCAGTCGAGTCCGCCGCGAGTTCGGCTCCCTTAAAACCGCACCACAATCGAAGGCGCGGAAATCTCGGCGGGGCCGTGATAGACCGCTTCGATATTGTTGCCATCAGGATCGAGCACGAACGCGCCGTAATAGCCGGGGTGATAGGGCCTCTCACCCGGCGCGCCATTGTCCGCGCCGCCGTGCGCGAGCGCGGCTTGGTGAAACGCCTCCACCATGGCGCGGTCTTTGGCTTGAAACGCCGGATGGCAGCGCCCGGTGAGGCGCCCTTTGCGCCGCTCCGCTCTGCACTGTTGAGATAAACAGCTCATCGGCCCAGATATAATCTTCGGCCTCGCCGCCGATGGGCACGCCGAGCACCTCAAAAACCGCCCTGTAAAAGCGCTTGCTCGCTTCAATGTCGGCGACGACGAGTTGAATGTGATCGATCAATCGGCCGCGATGAAGTTCTTGGGTTTCCATGCGATCGCCTTCCGTTCCATCGACAAAACTTGAAAGAGGGGCGCCGCGTTCCCTGCGCCTGCCGCTCCGTCAGCTTGACGCCCGCGCGCCAAGCGCCAAACACTCAGCCCAAAGCCGCGCTGCAGCGGCGAGGGAGGAAAAGCACCATGGCTCAGATCGGTTATGTCTGTCTCGGCGCCAATGATTTTGAGCGCGCCTGCGCGTTCTATGATGCGCTCAGCACAGAGCTTGGCGGCAAGCGCCTGTTTCCCACCCCGCACGGGCAGATGTACCGCCTTGGCGGCGGCGCGATGATCATGGTCACGCGGCCTTATGACGGCGGCGCCGCCCACCCCGGCAACGGCACGATGCTGGCGATCAATGTGGACGCCAAAGAGGACGTGCCGCGCATGTACGAAAAAGCGCTCGCGCTTGGCGCCCGTTGCGAAGGCCAGCCCGGCCCGCGCGGCGCGTTCGGTGATTTTGCCTATTTCCGCGATCCCGAAGGCAACAAGATCGCGGTGTTTTTCCCAGCGCCGCGCTGATTGCAAAATAAAGCGCAACCCCCGCCCTCAAGGGGAAGGGAGTCGCCCTGCTTCTCTTCCTCCGGCGCCGGCTGCTGCTGGCGCTGGCCCTCGGTGGCGCGGCGCAGGAAGCCGCCCAGCACGTCGCGCGCGGCGTCTTCGGTGGTGCGCGGGGTTTGCGCTGCGGGCGTTTGCGCCGCAGGCTGCTCACCCTCAGCGCTTGGCGCTGCGCCTTCGGTTGACGGCGTTTGCGCAGCCGGCGCGGTTTCGGCCCCGACGCCAAACAGCGAGCCGGCGATCTGCGACAGCGGATTGCCTGGGTTTTCGCGCGCCTGCCGCTGGATGATGTTGCGCAGTTCGTTCTGCACGATCTCTTCCACCTGCGGGGTAAAGCTCACATTCGCCCATGGCCCGCGCACGCGGAAGGGAATGCCATAGCCTTGCGTGGCGGCATCCCCGCCTTGGCCTTGGGCGGTTGTCACCGCGCGCGGCTCCAGCCGCATATCGATGCTTTGCGCGCCGATATCGATGATGCCGGTTCCGGTGAGGCGCACGAACGGGTTGAGCAGGCGCAGATCCTGCGTCGCCGCTTGCCCGCCGGCCACAGCGAACGTCGCCGCCAATTCCGCGAAATCGGTGGCGCTGCCTTGGTTGGCGGAAGAGAGCGTGCCGCCTTGGCCGCGCAGCGCCTGCACCGCGCGCGCCACTTGCGCAAGGTTGACGCCCTTCCATTGCCCGTCATTGAAATTGAACGAGGCCGTGCCGCCCAAGCTGCGCATCAGCGCCGCCTGCGTGCGCCCCGAGCCCACCAGCGAAGCTGTGAGCCGCCCGCGCCCGACAATCGAGTCAAACCCGATCGCATCGCGCAGCAGCGTTTCCGCTTCAATGTTTTCGGCGTTGAGCTCCACCGCCACGCGCGGGGTCGCGCCTGAGCCGTCGGCGATCAGCCGCGCCGTGCCGGAACCGCCATAGAGCGAAATCCGCGTCAGCCGCGCATCGGCCGCGCCGCTGGCCACGCGCAGCGTCAGCGCCACGTCCGAGAAGCTCATGTTCTGGAAGCGCAGCCCGGCAAGCGCGAGCGTGAGATTCGCGTCCATCGCCCGCAGGCCCGAAAGGTCGATCGCATCGTCCGGCCAAGCCGTATCGGTGTTCACCGCGCCTTCGCCCTGCGTCGGCAGGTAAGGGTTCACGTTGATCTCGCCGGCGCGGAGATTGCCCTCGATGCGCAGCGGCCGATCCTCGCGCGCGATGATGGCGAGATCGCCATTGGCCTCGATTTCATCCATGCGCAGGGACGCGCCGGTGAGGGCGGTGCGTTCGCCTGCATGCGTCATCTGCCCCGTCACGCGGAATTGGCCAAAGCCGCCGCCTTCACCCATGGGTGATCCCACCCAGGCCAGCAGCCGCCGCACGCTCGATCCGCTGGCTTCGATCGGGCCTGTCAGCGCGCCGGTTTCCACCGCGAACGTCCCGTTGAAGCTGGCGCTGATCGGGGCGGCGCGCGCATTCACGTTGAGCGGAGTTTCTCCGCCTTCCAGCACCGCGCGCGGCGCGCCGATTGCGCCATCGATCGAGAGCCGCTCGCCGCGATAATCGAACGCGGTGTTGAGCGCGGCGGGGCTGTCGAGCGAATCCAGCGAAAGGCTGGCTTCGACATTCTCCAGCACCAGCGGCTCGCCTTCCGCACCCTGGAACGAAATCCGCCCGCGCGTGAGGCGCACGTCATCCAGCCGCAAATCCTCGATCGTGCCGGCGCTTTGATCTTCGCTGGTGTTCTCGGTCGGGAAGGCCCAGTTCGGATTGGCCTCGTCGGGCCCCGCGATCAGGCGCAGATCCGCGCCCTCGAAAATCAGCTCGCGCACTTCGATATTGCCGCGCAGCAGCGGCATCAGCGCCACCGCGAACACGATCTTATCGGCCGCGATGAACGGCTCCTCCTGTGGGTATCCCTCTGGATTGGAGAGCGAGGCCTGCTCCACCGAAAAGCCCAGCGCCGGCCAGAAGGTCACGTCGATCGCCCCGCCGAGCACAAGATCGCGCCCCGTCGCCGCCTCGATGCGCCGCTCGGCCTCGCGCGCGGCCAGCTCCTTGGGGAAGAACACAAAGAACAGCACAATCGCCAGCACCAGCGCGCCCAGCACCCCGCCCGCGATCAAGCCGATTGTTTTCCAGGAAATTTTCATCGAAGCGTCCTTGTTCGCGGCAAAACTTAGGGGCATCGCGCCCCGAAAGCGAGCCGGCAGAGCTGGGCCTTTGCCTTGCGCCCGCGCTGGGCTATGCCCCGCTTTGATGGGTTCGTTCTTCGCCACCATGTTTGAGGAGCACGTTGCGCGCCGGCGGCGCATGCGCGGGCTGTTGGGCGATCGCGGCCAGTCGATCTTTGAGTTCCTGGTCATGTCTGGGATCGCGCTGGGCTCCTTGGGGCTTTTGGTGCGGCTTTGGATGCCGGCGGCCGCGCCCTGGGGCTTTGCGATCCCGTTCGTGTTCGTGATCGGCTTTATTTTGATCGAGCGCCGCCGCCAGCGCGCCCATGCCGCCGCCGCCGATCCTGAGCCGGTGCGCCGCACCTATGATTGGGCGGCTTTGCTCTGGTCGCTTGGCTGCGCGCTCGCGGGGGCCGCCGCTTTCGTGATCGCCTGGAACGCCGAGCCGCCGGCGCCGCCGCAAGAAGAAATCTGGACGCCGCCAGAAAGCTCCGTCCCGGTCGATATCTCGCCTTGATCGCAGGCTGAACATTGCCTGCGCGTCATGAGCCATCGCGCAGGAGGGCAATGTGACGTCCAACCCAATCTCAGGCCTCATCCCGCGCGGATCGCTGGGCCTTAAGCTTTTGCTTGTGTGTTTGCTGGTGCTGGCGATGGGCGCGCCGCTGCTGATCGTGAACGGCTTGGTTGCCGAGCGCCAGGGCCGCGCAGCCCAAGTCACCGCAGAGATCGGCGCAGCCTCCGGCGGGCCGCAAAGCGTGGGCGGGCCGATGCTGCTCGTGCCTTACCAGCGCAATGTGGAAACCACCGACGACCAAGGCCGCACCCAGCGCCGCATCGATCGCGGAACCTATGTGATCTTCGCCGAAACCGGTGCGGCGGATGCAAGCCTCCGCGTGGAGGAGCGCAAGCTCGGCATCTATCGCGCCGCGACCTATCGCTCTGAAACCGCGTTCACCGCCGCCTTCGATCCAGCCGCCACTTTGGCGGGCGTGGATGAGAGCTTTCGCTTTGATTGGCCCCAGGCGCGTATTGTCATGTTCGTCAGCGACAGCCGCGCCATCCGCAACGCGCCGGAACTGCGCTTCGCCACCGGCGCGGTGGCTTTGATGGAGCCGATCTCCGATCTTTCGCTGGCGGCGCCCGCGCCCGATTATGCGCGGCCGGGGATTTTTTCCCGGCCCTCCGCGCCGCTGCCCAGCCAGCTTGTCGCCTTCGCCGCGCCCGCCGGCTTTGGCGAGCGCCCCGCGCCCTTCGGCGTGGAAACGCGGCTTGATCTCAGCGGCGCGCAGCGTTTCGCCATCGCCGCCTTCGCGCAGGACACCAGCGCCACCATTCGCGGCGACCGCCGCGATGCGCGCGCGGAGGGCTATTTCCAATCCGATGAGGCGCTGCAGAATAGCGGCGAGGGGTTCGTCGTTTCCTGGCGCACGCCCCTGGTGGGGCGCGGCATCGAAAAGGCGGCGGATCTTGCCAGCTTCAATCTGGGCCAAGCCGCCGCACGCGATATGGCGGTGAGCTTTGTCTCATCCGATGACGTGTATCAGGGCGTCGCCCGTGCAGTGCGTTACGGCATCATGTTCATCGGCATCGTGTTCCTGGCGGTGCTGATCTTCGAGGCCGCTTCGGGCCGCAAGGCGCACCCGGCGCAATATCTGCTCGTGGGCCTTGCCCAATGCGTGTTCTACCTCTTGTTGCTCTCGCTCACGGAGCTGATCGGCTTTGCCGCCGCCTTCGTGATCGCCGCGGCGGCCACGGTTGGGCTGCTGGCTTATTATGCCGGCGCTTCGTTTGGCTCGCGGCAGGTGGGGCTTCGGGCGCTCGGCGGGCTCGCGGTGCTGTATGGCGCCATGTACGTGCTGATGACGCTGGAGGATTTCGCGCTTCTGGCTGGCTCGCTTGTCGCCTTCGCGGTGATCGCGGCCACCATGATCGCCACGCGGCGGATCGATTGGTACGGCCGTTCTGCGAGCGGTTCGCAACGAGACGAATAGGGCAATTGGCGCGCTTGACGGGCGCTTCGGCGCTCGTCAGGTTCCGGCCCGCTATGGTCGAACTCACGCTCCCCAAGAATTCCCAGGTCAAAACCGGCAAGCGCCACGAGGCGCCGAAAGACGCCAAGCGTCTGCGCGAATTCAAGGTCTATCGCTACGACCCGGAATCCGGGGAAAATCCGCGCTGGGACATCTATCAGGTCGATCTCGATAGTTGCGGGCCGATGGTGCTCGATGCGCTGATCGCCATCAAAGACCAGCAGGATTCCACGCTTACCTTCCGCCGCTCCTGCCGCGAAGGCGTGTGCGGCTCGTGCGCGATGAACATCTCAGGCCGCAACACGCTCGCCTGCACCAAGGGCATGGATGAGCTGCCTGCCGGCGCCATCACCATCTCGCCCTTGCCGCACCAGCCGGTGCTGAAGGATCTGGTGCCTGATCTCTCTGGCTTCACCGCGCAATACGCCGCGATCCAACCCTATCTGCAAACCGTGACGCCTGAGCCGGCCGCCGAATGGCGCCAAAGCCCGGAAGAGCGCGCAAAGCTCGATGGCCTCTATGAGTGCATCCTCTGCGCCTGCTGCTCCACCGCGTGCCCGTCCTATTGGTGGAATTCCGATCGCTTCTATGGGCCCGCCGCGTTGCTGCAAGCCTATCGCTGGATCGCCGATAGCCGCGATGAAAACACCGGCGAGCGGCTCGATGCGCTGGAAGATCCCTTTAAGCTCTATCGTTGCCACACGATCATGAACTGCGCCCAGGTCTGCCCCAAGGGGCTCAACCCCGCGAAGGCGATCGCCGAGATCAAGAAGGCGATGGTGGAGCGCAAGCTCTAAGAAACCGGCCCGCGCGGCGTCAGCCCCGGAATCCAATCATAGAGCGGGCGCGTGCTTCCATCCTCGAAGCGCACGCCATCGGGCGCGGTGATGAGATCGCGCCGGGTTTCTTCGCCGCGCACGCCAAGGCCCACGATCCCGTGCGCCGAAACCGGCAGCACCTCGCCCGGATCGCTGACGCCATCGCCGTTCGCATCGCGCCACAGCGCCAGTCCGCCAAGCTCGGCCCCGCGCAAAACGCCGTCGCGATCATCATCGAGCGCGCGCAGCGCCTCAAACCCATCGCGCCAGAACACCGCCCAGCTGCGCTGCCCGATCAGATCAAAGCCCGAGCGAGATCTCCCCGCGCCCATGCGGATCCCACACCAGCCACGCCGCATCCGCCGTCAGCCAGCCTTGCGCGCGGGTATCGCCGGTGCCGGCGAAATCGAACGCAACAGGTGAATTGGGCGCGATCAGCGCATCGAACGCCGCATCGCGCAGCGGCACAACGATCGGCGTCACCATGATCATGGGCCGGCTGGCCTGCAGCCGCGCGCGCAGGCGCTCAAACCGGCGTTGCTCGCCTTTTGTTTGCGCCAGATGCGTCATGTGCTCGGCGGCTTCCGTCAGCACCACGTGATCGTCCCAATCTGCGTGCTCATTCCTGAGCCGGGGCAGGCCGCGATCGATCAGCGCGCGCAATTCGCGCCGCGCGAAATTGCGCTGGTTCATCCGGTCATACGCATAAGCCAGCCCAAGGCGCGCGCGCAGATTGTTGGGCGCAAGCCGCACGGCCTGAATGTAGTGTTGGCGCGCACGCTGCAGGCGCAGCCGCGCGGCGTCGCTGCGCTCATGCGGCACGGCCTCCGGCGTTTCCGCCGGCGGGGCGAGATTGAAATCAAATTGCGCGCAGCGATCTTCGGGGCCGTATTCAGGCTCGTCCGGTTCTGGCTCACGCATGCGCGGCGCCTGGCTGCACAGCACGCTGCCGCCGAGATTGAGGTGATCGCCATCGCGCACGTAAGTGAAATTCGCATCATCGCGCGCATAGGCCAGCAGGTTTAGCCGCCCCAGCAGAATGTGCCGCTGCGCGTCCTCCAAATCCGACATCGCTTCGACATTGGCGAGCGCGCGATCGATCGGCGCGTCATAGACCGGCAGCGGCGCTGGAATGTACGGGATCGCGATCGCCGCGGCGGCGAGGCCCGCCCAAATGCCAATCGCCAAAAGCTGTTTGCGCATGCGCGTCCTCCGCCAAGGCGGCGAGCATGCATCGCACGCGATGGCGCGTCTATCTTTAAGCGGGGGGCTTAGGCGGATCGCGCCACCCACATTCCGGCCCCGCCGGATCGTACGCCGCATCCGGCGCTTTGGGCAGCACGCGCTCCACATAATATTTGAGCTGGCGGATCACCCGCGCCGGATCGCCTTCGGCCTGCTCATGCGGGATCAGCGGCCCGAAGGTGAGCTGATAGGTTTTGCCTGCCTTGTTCAAAAGCTCATGAAACAGCGTGATGTCGCGCAGCTCCGGTGAGATTTGCGCGAAGGTGTGAAACCAGAAGGCGTGCGGCCCCGCCACATGCACCGGCAGGATCGGCAGCTTGTGCTTGCGCGCCAAGCTCGCGGCGGTGGGCATCCATTCGGGATCGGTGAGCTTTCCATCGCGCAGGCGCGAAAGCCGCCCGGCGGGGAAGATGCCCAGCGGCCGCCCTTGTGCGAACGCTTCGTCCGTCATCTTGAGCGTCACCCGCGTGCGCTCGCGCGTGCGCTTGCTCACCACCCATTCCACCGGGATCAGCGCTTCACCGAAGCGCGGGCATACCCGTTCGGCGTCTGAGTTCGCATAGAAGATGATGTCGGGCCGCGCGCGGCGCACCGCATCATACATCGCGATCCCATCGGTGATGCCGGTGGGATGATTGGCGAGCAGAATAAATGCGCCGCCTTTCGGCACGCGCTCAAACGCGCGCGTCTCGGCGCGCACGTGCAAAAAGATCGGTGATGTAATCGAGCGCCTCTTGCCCGCCCATCGGCGCAATCGCATCGGCCATCGCCACGGCCTTGCGATAGTTCAGCACACTGAAAAGTGGGGGCCGCAGCAGCGGCCAGAGCGGGCTGGAAGAAAGCTTCGGCGCGCGCTCTTCAATCAGCACGTCCACGATATGCTTGGCCGGCGTCGCCGGCGCGAGGGGCAGTGCGCCCTGGGCGGTTTCGGTGCGGCTCATGCGGCGATTCTTCGCCGCTACCCAAGCATGGCCGGCCTGCGCCGAAAAGGGCCCTTGCCATTCGCAGCTACTCCCGCTTGGTTGCGCGGCGATGACCTCCCCCTTGGCCGCCTACCGCCAGCGCCTGGAAACCGGCGCGATTCGACCCGATCCAGCCCAAGAAGCCGCCGTGGCGCGGCTCGATGCTTTGGCCCAAGCGCTCGCCAGCTGGAATCCGAACGCCTGGTTCAGCAAACGCGGCGCGCCGCGCGGGATGTATCTGTGGGGGCCGGTGGGGCGGGGCAAATCGCTGCTGCTCGATCTTTTTTTTGAGGCGGCGCCGGTCAAGAAAAAGCGCCGCGTGCATTTTCATGAATTCATGCTGGCGCGTCATGCCTTCCTGCGCGACGCGCGCGGCAAAAGCACGGGGCAAGATGAGCTGATCGCCCAAGCCGCGCGGCAAGTGGCCGAAGAGGCGCAGCTGCTCTGCTTCGATGAAATCCAGGTGACGGATATCGCCGACGCGATGATCCTTGGCCGGCTGTTTGAGCGGCTGTTCGCCGAAAACGTCGTCATCGTCGCCACCTCGAACCGTGTGCCCGATGAGCTTTATAAGAATGGCCTCAACCGCCAGCTTTTCTTGCCCTTCATCGCCTTGCTCAAGCAAAAGCTCGATGTGGTGGAGGTGGCCGGGCCGGAAGATTATCGCCTGCATCAGCTGATGGCCGCGCCGGTCTATTACGCCCCGCTCGGCCCCGCCGCGGAAGAGGCGATGGATGGCGCCTGGGATCGGCTCACCCAAGGGGCGCAGCCGCATTCGCTCACGCTTGATGTAGGCGGGCGGCCCTTGCGCGTGGAGCGCGCAGCGGCGGGCGTTGCGCGATTTAGCTTTGATGAACTCTGCGCCCGCCCGCTCGGCGCGGCCGATTACATCGAAATCGCAGAGCGGTTTCACACCGTGCTGCTGGAAAACATCCCCAAGCTTTCGCCCACGATGCGCGAAGAGGCGGCCCGCTTCCGCACGCTGATCGATGCGCTCTACGAAGCGAAGGTGAAACTTATCGCCAGCGCCGAGGCCCAGCCGCAAACGCTTTACCCCGCCGGCGATCAGAGCTTTGAATTTGAGCGCACCGCCTCGCGCCTGATGGAGATGCGCGGAGAGGCGTATCTGGCGCTGCCGCGCCGCGACGCGGAGTGGAAAAGCGGGATTATTGACTAGAAAACAGCATGCGCCCGCGCCGGTGGTGGCGCGGGCGCGCTGGTCTTAGAAATTGTATGTGAGCCCGATGGCGACTGAATGGGCCGCGAAATCAGCGCTGACAACGCGCCCGCTAAGCCCGATCATCTCCGCGTCATCAACACTGAAGTAGCGATAGCGCAGCTGCGCGTCGAGATTGCGCGTCAGCGCTTTGCGCACGCCGCCGAAGGCTTGCCAGGCAAACAGCCAATTATCATCCTCATCGTCGAGCAGCGCCACGCCCGCCGACGTTGTAAGGTCGGAAACCTCGAGCTGGGCTGCGCCCAGGCCGCCGCCCACGAAGAACGTAAAATCACGCGGCCCGCTAATATCCCATGCGCCATTCGCCATAACATAGCGCGTGCTCACATCGCCGCTCGCGCCCTGCGCGCCGGCGATCAGCCCGCCGCCTGTGCTGAAACTGCTGCTCACCTCATCGACGCCTGCGGTGAGATAGCCGGCCTCAAGCTCAACCCGGATCGCGCCGAAATCGTAGCCGACGAACCCCGCGCCGTTAAAGCCGAGATCATGCTCGCTTGAAACAGCGCCTGTGCTGCCCGGCGTTGCGCCGGGCGTATAGGTTTGCTCCGTCTCCGAGGAGATCACCGCGCCGAGTTCGCCGGCAACATAAAAGCCGCCGTCCTGCGCCATCGCCGAGGTGGCGAACAAAGCGGATGTCAAAGCGGCGCCGAACACTAGTTTCTGCATGAGATCTTCCCTCGGGGCCGGGCCGTTTTCGGATCATCTGCGGTCGAGGCCCCTCGCGGCGCCGAAGATGGAAAGGGCGCGCAATTCGCCCCTTCACCTGAGAAGGCGCAAATGCCGAGAATAAGGGGTCAATATGCGTGGTCGCGCGGGTGAGGCGGCGCTGGCAATCACGCGCGGACGCGCTAAAGCTCCGCCCCTGATCGTGTGGAATAAGGAGCCGCAGCATGGCCGAACGCTTTGAACGCCACAAACAGCCCTGGACGTATGATGAGCTGCAGAAGCTGCATCAGATGGCCAAGAAGGGCGCTTCGCTGAAAGCGATCTCCAAGGCGCTCAAGCGCAGCGAGGAATCGATCAAGGAACGCGCCCGCGCCGATGGGCTCACCATCGCCAAACTGCATTAGCGCCGGGCTCATTTCCCATCGTCGAAGCGCGAAAGGCGGACCAAGAAAATCAGCAATACCACCGCCACCCCAAACCCAACGTAATGGCCCATTGTCACTGCCCCTTGTGAAAACATCGTGCTGCTGGACCACGCGAGGAGGGTGAAATTGAAAACCGTGATCGCCGCGTGCCTGACACGCTCAGACAGCGGCAATCGCGGCATATACTTCCAAAACGGAAGAGAGAAGATGTAGAGCGCCGCTGCGGCGAGCATGACAACAAGCACTGGGCCGCTGGCGCGGGGGGACGCCTCATAGAAGCCTGTTTTGCTGAGCAGCCAGCCAAGCCCAACTGCGCCGGCAATGAGGGCGATACTGACCAGCCAGTCTGCGCGCGAGGCTACCGCCCGATCACTTTCGCCGTCCATGATCACTTCCTATTCAAGGCGCGCCATAAGGCGGTGACAACCAACCCAAGAACACCGATGCCGCCCATGGCGGCGCCGATTTTTCTCTGCCGCCCAGAGCGCGATAACGGCATGGCGATCTGGCGAGACAACCGCGCTTGCGCTTGTGAAACGCCGAGGGCGCGGCGAAGCGAAAACGAGACGCCAGGAATACGAAAGCCGTGTTTTGCCATGTCCGCCTCCGCCTCAATCCTAAGTGGAAGGTGGCGGAGGCGCAACTTTTAGCGCCGCCGTTTCGGCGTCCCCAAAATCCCGCGCATCAGCTCTCGCGCGATGGTGTTGAGCACGCCGCTGGCCACGCGCCCGCCTTGGCGTTCGATCGCCGTGGTGCGTGAGCCCGAGCTGCGTTTGGCCGGCGCCTTCTTCGCTGCGCCGCCTGTGGTTTTTGGCGCGTTGCGCGCGGCCTTGGCCGCTTCCTTTTCGCGCGCTTGTGCTTCGGCGGCTTTCTCCGCCGCCTTGGCCGCTTGCTCGGCGCGCTTGGTCAGCACTTCGTGCGCGCTTTCGGGGTCGATCGCTGTCTCATAAGCGCGCCCGGCCGTATTCTGCGCCATCATCCCGGTGCGGATGTTGGGCAGAACCGGGCCGACCTGGGAGTTCGGCGGGCGCACCTTGGTGCGCGCCACCGGCGTCGGCGCGCCCTTGGCGTCGAGCGTGGAAACCAAAGCTTCGCCCACGCTCAGCTGCTGAATTTCGGTGGCGACATCCACGTCCTTATTGGCGCGGAAGCTTTGCGCGGCCACGCGCACGGCTTTCTGATCGGAAGGCGTATAGGCCCGCAGCGCGTGCTGCACGCGATTGCCAAGCTGCGCCAGCACCGTGTCGGGAATATCCGCCGGCGATTGGGTGACGAAATAAATCCCCACGCCCTTAGAGCGGATGAGCCGCACCACTTGCTCCACCCGCGTCAACAATTCCTTGGGCGCGTCGCGGAAGAGCAGGTGCGCTTCGTCGAAGAAGAACACCAGCTTGGGCTTATCGGGATCGCCCACTTCGGGCAGCTCTTCCCAAAGCTCGCTCATCAGCCAAAGCAGGAAGGCCGAATAGAGCCGCGGCGATTGCACCAGCCGCTCGGCCGCGAGCAGATGCACGTTGCCTTTGCCGTCCGGGCCGGGCTTGAGCAATTCGTCGAGCTTGAAGGCCGGCTCGCCAAAGAAATGATCGGCCCCGTCCATCTCAAGCTGCAGCAGCTTGCGTTGCAGCGTCGCCACCGTCTGCGGCGTCACCAGCCCGTATTGCTTGCCGATCGTTCGCCATTCTCAGCCACGTAATTGAGGATCGCGCGCAGATCCTTGAGATCGAGCAGGGCGCCCTCGGCCTTGCCCTCCTTGCTCCAATCGTCGGCCAGGCGGAACGCGATGGTGAGCGCGCCTTCCTGCGCGGGGGTGGAATCCAAAATCCGGCTCATCAGCACCGGGCCCATTTCCCAAACCGTGGTGCGGATCGGATGGCCCAGTTCGCCATAGACGTCCCAGAAGGTCACCGCCGCCGCGCCTGGCGTGATCGGCATGCCGATTTCCTCGGCGCGCGCTGTCGCCCAGGCGGGCGTCGGCTCGCCCGGAACCGCGATGCCCGAGAGATCGCCTTTGATGTCGGCCGCGAACACATTGACGCCCGCCGCCGCGAATTGCTCGGCCAGCACTTGCAGGGTCACGGTTTTGCCGGTGCCGGTGGCGCCGGCGATGAGGCCGTGCCGGTTGGCGCGTTTCAGCGCCAGGCTCTGGACCCCTTCGGGGCTTGCGCCAATATCGATGCTCGCCGCCATTCTTCGGCCTCCTTGCTTCGCAGAACAGCTTGGCGCATCGAGGGTTTACGGCGCAACCCAGGCCGCCGAGGGAGATGGATTTGTCGCAACGCGCCCCGCTTTGGGTGATCGCCACGGGCGTCATCGCCGCCGGCCTTCTATTTCCTGCGCGAGCCGCTGACGCAGTTCGCTCTTGCGCTGATTCTGTGGCTGGCGATTGACGGGCTGGCCGATCTGATCGGCAAACGCCTCCCGAAAGTGCCGCGCTGGCTGACTTTGCCGTTCGCGCTGGTGCTCGTGCTCTCGCTGGTGGCGCTGGTGGGGTTTGTCGTGGTGCAGAATATCGGCGCCATGGCCGGGCATTATTCCGCCTACGAAACCCGGATCGATTCCATGCTGGCGCAGGGCTATTCGCTGCTCGGGCTTGGCGGCCAGCCGCCCACCTTCGCCAACCTGATCGCGCGGCTTGATCCGGCCCAGATCGCCACCGAGGTGGGGCAGGGCCTGCGCGCCATGGCCTCCGACGTGGTGTTCATCCTGATTTTCATGGGCTTCATGTTCTCGGCGGCGGCGGTGATGCCGCGCAAGCTCGATTTCATTTTCGGCAAGGGCGCTGAGCGCGAGGCCGCGCGTTCGGTGTTCCACCGCATTCGCGTCTCCATGGAGCGCTATTTGTGGGTGCAGACGGTGATCAGCGTGATCATCACGCTGCTGACCTACATCACGCTCACCGTGATCGGGGTGAACAACGCGCTGTTCTGGTCTTTCGTGATCTTTTTCCTGAACTACATCCCAACCATCGGCTCGATCGTGGCGACCGTGCTCGTCGCCGCCGCGGCGCTTGTGCAGTTCGATACGCTCGGCCCGATCGTCGCCACCGCCGTTGGGGTGGGGGCCTGGCAATTTCTGGTCGGCAATTTCATTCAGCCGCGCATGACAGGAGAGTCATTGAACCTCTCCGCCGTTGTCGTGCTGCTCGCGCTTGCGCTGTGGGGCGCGATTTGGGGCATCGCCGGCGCATTCCTCGCCGCGCCGCTCACGGTGATGTTGATGATTGTATTGGCGCAATTTGAATCCACGCGCTGGATCGCGATCCTGCTCTCCGCTGATGGAAAACCGATCCCGGACAATGGCGAACTGAATAAGTCTGATCCCGCAACAAATTGAGGTTGCGAATCGCAGACGAAAATGTATCGCTTTTGGTTAGAACGTCGCCGGGGCTTGGGGCGTTTTCGCAAACGCAGCTTTGTTTCGCACCTGTCTCGGCGCGCTCTGTACGTCATTTGGCGTGCTGTTCCGCATTCGTGGGCTCAATGGGGGGCTTCATCACGCGGCGCGGCGCGCTTCATCGGAACAGGCCTCCGCGTGCGTCCCCCACCCAGCCTGCTGCGAGGCCTGCAGGCGCCGCCGAACAGCTTGTCCCCGTTCGGCGGCGCCGCCCCTCTGCTCTCGCAAAATTGAACCCATCTTTAGCCCGTTCGCGCTGGTTTTTTGCGTGTTAGCGCACACCTCCATCCAAACTTGCAGGCAGCACGCCCGAATCTGAGGCTGAAAGACGCGCGCGATATGGTTGCGTGTTTTGCGGGGAAGACTAGGGTCGCCGCAAAAATCGACACTTGGGAAACGCCATCATGGACGCTGCAGCGCGCGCCGAACTCGACCAAACCGCAGATCAATTCGTCGCCGCCGCGATCGGAGGCCCTTGGCCCGCCTTCCGCGTGAACGGCAAAGCGGACGCCGCCGCCGAAGCCTTCTTGCGCGGCATGTTTGAAGACGCCGCCGCCGATGAACTGGGCGATCTCAGCAGCGCCGATCTTGCCGCGTTGGCGCACGATTTTTGGATCTGGCGCGGCGAGCGCGCGCCCGATGAGCAGCTGACGCGCATCCGTCGCGGCATCGGCGCCGGCGGCCGGGCGCTGGATCGGGATATTCTCGAAATCGCTGGCCCCGACATGCCGTTCCTGGTGGATTCGGTGATGGGTGAGTTGGCCGATCAGGGCGTGGCCGCGCTCGCCATGTTCCACCCTGTCGCCCCATGCGCCAAAGGCGAGGGGCGCGATTCGCTGATCCAGGTGCATCTGCCGCGGCTGTCTGCGCATCGCGCCAAGGCGCTGCACGAAGGCGTGCGCGCCACTTTGGCCGACGTGCGCGACGCGGTGCTGGATTTCGCCGCCATGCGCGAGCGGATGATCAATTGCGCCGCCGATCTTGAGCGATCCAAAACCAACGCCCCGCCCGAAGAGGCGGCCGAGGCGGTGGCGCTGCTCAAATGGCTCGCCGCCGATAAATTCACCTTCCTTGGCGCGCGCGATTACGATTATTTACGCGATGAGGCGGGCGCGTACGTCGCTATCGACCCGGAAATCATTCCCGAATCCAGCCTCGGCATCCTGCGCGATAATGAGCGCTTCGTGCTGCGCACCAGCGCAGAGCCCACGGTGCTCACCCCCGAGCTCAAGCGCCTGATGGATGAGCCCGCCCCGCTCATCGTCGCCAAATCCACGCTGCGCGCGCGAGTGCACCGCCGCGCCACGGCCGATTATGTCGGCGTGCGCCGCTATAACGCCCAGGGCGAAGCTGTTGGCGAAACCCGTTTTGTCGGGCTTTTCACCAGCGAGAGTTTCACCGAGCCGACGCGCAACATCCCGATGCTGCGCCGCAAATCCGATTGGGTGCTCTCGCAAGCGGGCTTCGCCCAAGGCGGGCACAACGCCAAAACGCTGCGCAAGATCATCGAATATTATCCGCGCGAAGAGCTGTGGCAGATGTCGCGCGAGGAATTGCTGCATATCTCCAAAGGCATCCTGCATTTGCTCGACCGCCCGCGGGCGCGCGTGTTCACACGGCGCGATCGCTGGAACCGCTTCGCCACCGCGCTCGCTTACATTCCAAAGGATCGCTACGATTCAGCCGTGCGCGAGCGCGCGGGCCTGGCCATCGCCAAGGCCTATGGCGGGCAGGTCGATAGCTTCCAGCCGCAATTGGGCGAAGGCCAGCTGGCGCGCGTGCTCTTTGTGATTGGCGAGATCGATAAAGCCGCGCCCGATCCCGATCCGCGCTTGCTCGACAACGAACTCGCGTCTTTGACCTACACATGGCAAGATGAATACGCCGCAGCGCTGACACGCACCACGTTGCTGGACGCCGCCGCGCGCGAAGACGCCGCGATCCGCTTTGAAGATGCGTTCACCGCCGCCTATCGCGAACGCTACCCCGTGCAAGAGGGGCTGATCGACACCGCCGCAATCCTCGCCGCCGGCGAAGATGATGTGATCCGCGTGCGCGTTTATCGCATCGCCAAGGATGGCGAGAATATCATGCGCTGCAAATTTTATGCGCGCGGCGATGTTCTTGCGCTCTCGGCCACGGTGCCGATCCTCGAAAACATGGGTCTGTTTGTGGCTTCGGAGCTTAATTATGAGCTTCAGCTCGCCGCTGGCGCCCAGGCACCGGCGCAGCGCATCTTTGTGCACGAGATTGAAACCCGTTCCGCCGATGGCAAGCCGATTGATCTCGAACGCGCGGGCAAGGCCTTTGAAGACGCCTTCGCCGCGATCTGGACGGGCCTTGCGGAAAATGACGGCTTTAACCGCCTGATCCTGACGCTGCCGTGCTCATGGCGCGAAGCCGCTTTGGTGCGCGCGCTGGCGCGCTTCCGCCAGCAAACCGGGCTTGATCCCAGCCAGCCGGTGCAGGAGCAGGCGCTGGCCGCCTATCCGAAAATCGCCTCGCTGCTGCTATCGCTGTTCAAAACGCGCTTTGATCCAAGCCTGCCGGAAACCATGGAAACCCGGCGTGATCGTTCCTCGCGCCTCGAATTCATTCTCGAAAACGCGCTTAATGAGGTGGTGAGCCTTGATGACGATCGCGCGCTGCGCCGCATCGGCCAGCTCATCACCGCGATCCGCCGCACCAATTATTATCAGCCCGACGCCGATGGCCGCCCCAAATCCTACATGTCGTTCAAGATCGACTCGAACGCGGTGAAGGAATTGCCGGCGCCAAAGCCGTTCCGCGAAATCTGGGTGGCGAGCCCGCAAGTGGAAGGCGTGCATCTGCGCTTTGGCCCCGTCGCGCGCGGCGGCCTGCGCTGGAGCGATCGGCGCGATGATTTCCGCGTCGAGGTGCTTGATCTCGTCAAAGCCCAGCAGGTGAAGAACTCGATCATCGTGCCGGTCGGCGCCAAGGGCGGCTTCTATCCCAAGCGCCTGCCCGCGCGCGGCCAGCCCGGCTATCAGGAGGCGGGCGTCGAAGCCTACAAAACCTTCCTGCGCGGGCTTTTGGACATCACCGATAATTATGCCGGCGAAGAGATCGTCCCGCCCAAACATGTGATCCGTTGGGATGAGGATGACGCCTATCTCGTCGTCGCGGCCGATAAGGGCACCGCGTCCTTCTCCGATATCGCTAACGGCATCTCCGCCGAATACGGCCATTGGCTGGCCGATGCGTTCGCCTCCGGCGGCTCAGTCGGCTACGATCACAAGGGCATGGGCATCACCGCCCGCGGCGCCTGGGAAGCGGTGAAGCGGCATTTCCGCGAAATCGGCAAGAACATCCAGGAAGAAGAATTTTCCGTCATTGGCGTTGGCGATATGTCGGGCGATGTGTTCGGCAACGGCATGCTGCTCTCGCGCAAGATCCGCCTCATCGCCGCCTTCGATCACCGCGACATTTTCATCGATCCGAACCCGGCCGATGTTGAAGCCAGCTGGATCGAACGCAAGCGCCTGTTCGACACCCCGCGCACCTCCTGGGCCGATTACGATAAAAAACTGATCTCCCATGGCGGCGGCGTCTTCTCGCGCAGCCTCAAGGCGATTCCGATCTCCAAGGAAATCGCCGCGCTCACCGGGCTCGATAAAGCCGAGGTCACTCCTGCCGAGCTGATTTCCGCGCTGTTGCGCGCTGAAACCGAGCTGCTTTGGTTCGGCGGCATCGGCAATTACATCAAGGCGCGCAGCGAGCCCAACGCCGACGTCGGCGATAAAACCAATGACGTGCTGCGCGTGGATGCAGAGGATGTGCGCGCCCAAGTGGTCGGGGAGGGCGCCAATCTTGGCGTCACGCAGAAGGGCCGTATCGCCTTCGCCCGCCAAGGCGGCCGCATCAACACTGATGCGATCGACAATTCCGCCGGCGTGGACACGTCCGACCATGAGGTGAACATCAAAATCTTGCTGGCCGAGGCCATCCGCACCGATGCGCTTAAGGCGGCCAAGCGCGATAAGCTGCTTGAGAGCATGACCGGTAAGGTCGCCGCCCTCGTGCTCACGAACAATTACGATCAAACGCTTGCGCTTACGCTCACCGAAGATCGCGCGGCGCGTGATCTTGATAGCCATGAGCGTTTCATGCAGCGGCTTGAGGCCGCCGGAAAGCTGGCCCGCCGGGTCGAGGGCTTGCCTTCCGCCGCCGAATTCGCCGCGCTGCGCGAAGCCGGCCTTGGGCTCACGCGCCCCGAGCAATCCAAGCTGATCGCCTACGCCAAGATCGATCTGTTTGATGAGCTCACCGCCGGCGCGCTGCCGGATGACCCGGCCTTCCATGAGCCGCTCAAGCGTTATTTCCCAGATGATCTCTGGAGCTTTGAGCCGCAGATGCGCGCGCACCGGCTGCATCGGGAAATCATCGCCACCCAGCTTGCCAACGATGTGATCAATCGCTGCGGGCCCTCCTTCATCGATCGCGTGCGCGAAGTCTCGCGCGCCGAGCCGCCCGTCATCGCCGCCAGCTTTGAAGCTGCGCGTCGCATTTTCGAGGCCGATGATGTTGTCGATCGCATCAACGCGCTCGACAATCAGATCCCCGCCGCCGCGCAGATCGCCATGCACCAGCATGTGATCTGGTGCCTGCGCCGGAACACCATTTACCTCTCGCGCAATGCGGGCTTTGACGCTTCGCCCGCGCCCTCGATCCTTGAGGTCGTCGCCCGCTATCACGGCCCGGTGGCCGAGCAACGCCAGCGCTTGGCCGAGGAGATGAGCGAATTGGAAGCTGCGCGCGCCGAATGGCGCATGGGCCAATTCATTGAGCGCGGCGCGCCCGAGGCGCTGGCGCGCGAGGTGGCGCTGCTGCGTCCGCTGACGCTTGGGCTCGATGTCGCCGATCTGGCGCGCCATTCCGGCTGGCCGGTGCATCCGGCCGCGATTTTGCATTGCGTGATCGGCGCCGAGTTCGGCATCGACGCGCTGCGTGAGGCGGCCGGCTCGCTCAATCTCGATCAGCATTGGGATCGCCTCGTCGTGCGCCGGGCTTCGGAGGATTTCGCGGAAATCCAGGTGAAGCTCGCCGCAACCGCCGCCGCCGCCATCGGCGCGCCGAAGAAGGGCGTGTCCAACGAGGATGTCGCCGCCGCCGCGCGCAAATGGGTGGCCGATCTCGGCGCCCCGGCGCAGCGCGCGCGCGCGGTGTTCGCCGATCTTAACGCGCAAGGGCAGTGGAGCTTCGCCAAGCTGATGCTGATCCAGGCCGAGCTTAACGCGCTCGCCGGCGCCGTGCGCTAAAGCCCCGCGATCATCGCGCGCAGCATGTCATGCTCGCGCGCGGTGTGGGCGGGGTGGAAGCGCACGCGCAGATCGTGCGCGTGCGCATCTTCAAACGCGTGCGTGGCGCCTTCAAAAAGCTCGATCTTGAGCGGCGCGCCGCGTCCGCGCTGGCGCTCAAGCGCGCGGCGCGCATCGCCAACGATGTAATCATTCTCCGCCACAATGGCGCTCGCGCGTGGCGCGATGCGCCATGGCCGCCGGCCCACCAGTGAGCCCACGCCCGTATAAGGATAAACCACCATCGTGGCGGCCAGACCTTCAAGCGGCTCATCGGCCAAGCCTTCAAGCCCCGTCGCCCGCGCCATCTCCGGCCCGCTGCGCAGGGAGAGCGCATCCAGGATCGTCCAGCCGCCATGGCTCCAGCCGATCGCGGCGAAGCGCTGGCCGTCCGCCCAAGCTTGCCGCCGCGCCCAGGCCATCGCCGCATAGAGATCGCCCGCGCGTTCGCGCCCATGCAATTGCGCCCCGGTGCACACGGTGGCGTAGGCGCGCATCTGGCCTATGCGGCGATGCCCGTAGGAATTGATGTTCACCACCACCGCGCCGGCCGCGGCGGCCACCTCCGTCATCTCCTCCAGAAATGGCCTTGGCCCGCCGCAACCATGCAGCATGAACAGCACCGGGAACGGCCCTTCGCCCGCTGGCTGCGTCACCGTCAGGTGCGGCGCAAGCGCATTGATGCGCTGCTCAAGGGGTTCGGCGGCGGCGGGCATGGCGGCGAAAAAAGTGAGGATGGCGGCCAGCCACGCCAAGCGCAAGCCACGCCGCGCTTGCGGGCGCCCGCCCCGTTGGGCCATGCTCAAAGCTTGCCGCATCGGGAAGGGATAGGGCCATGAAAATCGCCGTACAATTGGCCGCCGCAGCTTTGCTCACGCTCGCCGCCTGTAGCCGCGCGCCTGAGCCGCCCACCGCCGATGTGGCCGAGGAGCGCCAAGCCGCCGTCGCCGCCGCCGTCGCCCAGCACGAAGCGCGCTTCGCCGAGGCGGACGCGGCCAGCACCGATCCGGCCAGCGCTTATCAATTCGAGTTCACCGGCCTCTGGACAGAGCGCGTGCCGCTCAGCGCCTTCAATGGCGAGGTGCTGCTCGTGGTCAACACCGCCAGCGCCTGCGGCTTCACCCCGCAATATGAAGGGCTGCAGCAGATTTTCAGCGAGTACAATGCGCGCGGCTTTGAGGTGCTGGGCGTGCCGTCCAACAATTTCAACAACCAGGAAGCCGGCAGCGTCGAGGATATTCAGGAATTCTGCACGCTGAATTACGGCGTCACTTTCCCGATGGCTGGCAAAACCGAAGTGATCGGCGCCGATCGCCATCCCTTCTACGCCTGGGCCGAAGCGCAGCTTGGCGATAGCGCCGTGCCCGGCTGGAACTTCCACAAACTCCTCATCGGCCGCGACGGCCGCATCCTCGCCGCGTTCTCAACGCGCACCGAGCCGACAAGCGAAGAAGTGCGCACAGCGATTGAGGGGGCGTTGGGGAGTTAGCTTTGTCCCTCCCCGCGAGGGGGAGCGACTGTCTCATGGGTCAAGCTCCATTCCATACGGTTTTGGTTTTGAGCATGGCGTTGAGGATGGTGAGCAGTTTCCGCATTGCGGCGACGATGGCGACTTTCGGGGCTTTGCCGGCGGCGCGCAGGCGCTGGTAATAGGCTTTCAGCACCGGATTGCAGCGCACGCCGACGAGCGCGGCCATGTAAAGCGCGCAGCGGACATCGGCGCGTCCGCCGGCGATCGCGCGCTTGCCGCGCATTTTGCCGCTGTCGCGATTGATGGGGGCCACGCCGGCCAGCGCCGCGATCTGGCGGCGGTCGAGTTCGCCGAGTTCCGGCAAGGCGGCGATCAAGGTGCGCGCGGTTTGATCGCCGACGCCGGGCGTGCTTTTCAATATTTCTTCTTTTTCCCGCCAAATCGGGCTTTCCCGCACGCGGCTTGCGATATCGCGATCGAGCTCGGCGAGCTGTTTTTCCAGCGCGGCGACGATGCGGTCGATGCTTTTTCGTACGCGCGCGGCTTGTACAAGACGCCGCCTGTTGCGCTCGGCGACCAGCATTTCGATCACTTGGCGCCGGCGCGTGATCAGCTCCGCCAGAGCTTTCGCATCCTCGCTCGCAAGCGGGCGCGGCTCGGGGCGCACCGCTTCGGCGAAACGCGCGATCGCGGCCGCGTCGAGGGCGTCGGTCTTGGCGAGCTTGCCTGTGGCGCGCGCGAAATCGCGGATTTGACGCGGATTGAGCGCGACAACGGGGATGCCGGCGCCGGCGAGCGCGGCCACCACCACGCTCTCCAATCCCCCCGACGCTTCGAGCGCCACCAGATAAGGCCCGAGCGGCGCGATCGTGTCGATCAAGTCGCTCAAGCCTGCGGGCGTGCGCGCGACCGCGAACGCCTGGCCTTGCGGCAATACGTGCACGTCGAGGCGGTCTTTCGACACATCGACGCCGACGAATACTTCGCTCATGTCCCGTCCTTGCGCATGCGGGCTCCGCTTTCGGCGGCCCAAGCGACTGTCCGGGCTGATAAACGATGCGGACGGGGCGACGCGCTCCCCTACGGGCTTGGCGTCCCTGAAGGTGCTCGCGCTCCCGTCCGCCGCCGCCGACGCAAGCTTACACCGGCGGACCGATTTTCCAGATACAAGGGTGTCAGCTTGCGCGACACGGAAGCTGACGGGTGGGGTGTTTGCACCACATTCTGAAAGATCAGCGCCGCCGCCCCACCCGTCGCTGCGCGACACCCTCCCCTCGCGGGGAGGGGAAGGCGCTTAGTGCCGGAAATGCCGCATCCCGGTGAACACCATGGCGATGCCCGCTTCATCGGCCGCCTTGATCACCTCGTCGTCGCGGATTGAGCCGCCCGGCTGGATCACGCTGGTCGCGCCCGCTTCCACCGCTTGCAGCAAGCCATCCGGGAAGGGGAAGAACGCATCTGACGCGCACGCCGCGCCATAGGCCAGTGAGCCGGGCTTCTTCGCCATCTCCGCCGCTTCCTTGGCGCGCAGCGCCGCGATCCGCGCGCTGTCGCGCCGGTTCATCTGGCCTGCGCCGATGCCGGCGGTTTGCCCGTCGCGCGCATAGACGATCGCGTTGGATTTCACGTGCTTGGCGACGGTGAACGCAAACAAAAGATCGCGCAGCTGCGCTTCGCTGGGGGCGATCTTCGTCACCACCTTCAAATCCGACGCTTTGATATGGCCGATGTCGCGGTCTTGCACCAAGAAGCCGCCGGCAAGCGTTTTATACGTCAGCGCCTTCTGCGCCGGGTCGGGCATGCCGCCCGTCACCAGCAAGCGCAGGTTTTTCTTCTTGGCGAACACCGCGATTGCATCTTCATCCGCATCAGGCGCGATCACCACTTCGGTGAAAATCTCGATCATCCGCTCGGCGGCGGCCTTATCCAGCTTGCGGTTCACCGCAATGATGCCGCCAAACGCCGAAACCGGATCGCATTCCAGCGCGCGCGCATAGGCCTCGCTCAAATCCGCGCCAATCGCCACGCCGCAGGGATTGGCGTGCTTGATGATCGCTGCCGCCGGCTGCTCAAACTCAGCCGCCAGCTCAAACGCAGCGTCCGTATCATTCAGATTATTGTAGCTCAGTTCTTTGCCTTGCAGCTGCTTGGCCGTGGCCACGCCAAAGCGCTGTTCGCCATTGGTGTAGAACGCCGCTCCCTGATGGCTATTCTCGCCATAGCGCAAAGTTTGCTTCAGCTTGCCGCCAAACGCGCGCCAGGTCGGCGCGCTTTCGTCAATCTGCGCGGCGTACCAGGCCGAGATTGCCGCATCATACGCGCCTGTGCGCGCGAACGCCTTGGCCGAGAGCTTCTTGCGCAGCGCAAGCGAAGTCCCGCCATGCGCTTTGGCTTCGGCCAGGATCGCTTCCATATCTTCCGCGTCTGTCGCCACAGCGATGAAGCCGTAATTCTTCGCCGCCGCGCGGATCATGGCCGGGCCGCCAATATCGATATTCTCGATGCAGGTCTCGAAATCCGCCCCACGCGCCACCGTGGCCTCGAACGGATAGAGGTTCACGTAAAGCACATCGAACGCTTCGATGCCGTGCTGTTTCAGCGCCGCCGCGTGCTCTGCATTGTCGCGCAGCGCGAGCAGGCCGCCATGCACTTTCGGGTGCAGCGTTTTCACCCGCCCATCCATCATTTCCGGAAACCCGGTGACGGCGCTCACATCCGCCACTTTGAGCCCCGCATCCGCGATCGCCTTCTGCGTGCCCCCGGTGGAAACCAGCGCCGCGCCCAGCTCGGAGAGCGCCCTGGCGTGCTCGATCAACCCAGTTTTGTCGGAAACGGAAATCAGCGCGCGGCGGAGGGGGAGGATATCTGTCATGGCCGCGCTTTTAGGGGATTCTCCGGCAAAAGCGGAGTCCGGCGCGCCGCGCTTCCCTGACGCATCTATGCCGCCGCGACGGAAAGACGAAGCCCCATAGCGCGCAAGACGCCAAGAAGTGTCGCTAGTCTTGGGTTTCCGGCGTCGCTGAGCGTGCGATAAAGCGTTTCGCGCGAAAATCCGCTTTCCGCCGCGATTGTGGCCATGCCTTGGGAGCGTGCGACCACGCCAAGCGCTTCGGCGATTTCGTTTGCATCGCCATCCGCCAATACGGCGTCGAGATAAAGCGCCGCATCATCCGGCGTCTTGATGTGGTCGGCCGCGTCGAAGGCGGAGAACTTAGATTTTGTCATCGATTTGCTCCTTCCATTCGCTCCAGAGTTTCTTGGCCGCTTTGATGTCCCGCTCCTGGCTGGACTTGTCGCCGCCGCCGAGAATGATCACCAATTCTTCCCCGCGTTGTCCAAAATAGACCCGATAACCTGGCCCGAAATCGATCTTCATCTCACTCAAGCCTTCACCGACGGGCGCGACATTGCCCGGATTGCCGCGCTCTAAGCGGGCTAGGCGGCGCAGCACCTGGGCGGCGCCGGCGCGGTCGCGAAGATGATCGATCCAATGTGCGAACGCGTCGGACTTGATGATCGTCGGCATGCAGAAATGTAGCTTATTGGCTACAAATGTCAAGTGGTCGCACCGATCCGGCGCTCACCCCCGCGAAAGCGCCCACCTGATCCGGTTCGGCGGCGCAAGCCCATGCCCCATCGGATCAGCCTCGCCGGAAAGCACGATCTGCAAACTCTCGCGCGGATTGGCGCCGCCCCAATAGATCGAGGGCGCGATTTCGATGTTGGGCGCATCGGTGCGCAGCCGCCAGCGCTGCCCGCCCGGCGTTTCCAAAAGCGCCACTTGCCGCTCGATCAGCCGCGCGCGCACCGAAGGGTGCAGGTGAAAGCGCGCGGTGAAGGGGATAAATTGCTTGGGCGCGGCGCTTTTCAGCTTCATCGGCCGGATCAATTCATCGATGCCGCGCAAGTTCGTGCCCGCATGGTCAATGAACACATAGCGCCGATGCAGCAGGCCGAACTTATCCTTGTAGCCGTCATGCCGGCCCTGCACGGTCACGCCGCTTTCATCCGAAGCGCGGCGTACGTCATCAAGGTTCGGTCCTGAAAGCCGCGCTGGGCCTTTGCCGCGCCGGGGCTCTTCCAAATGCGCCGAAAGCGCATCGGCCAAAGCCAGCGTGGAGTGCCCATTGGTCGCGCGCGCGGCAACGCGTGCAGCGGGCTCCAATTCGCGCGCGGCGCCCACGTTCACGATCAGGCGCTCGGTCCCGCTCGAAAGCTCAAACGCGAGCGCGCTCGCATGCGCGCGCTCGGAATAGGAGAGCGGCGGGGCCGCGCCCACATCCATGAGCACGCGCATGTCGCCCGCTTCGATGCGCTGATAGGCGGTGTGCTGCGCGAACTGAAAAAATCGCTCCCCGCCGCTGACGCGCGCCAGCGCCGCGTCGATCGAAGCCGCGCCGCCTTCGGAGCCGCCGTGAAAGCACGCCAGGGCGCCATCGCCCAGGCGCAGCATGCGCACCATGTTGGCCAACTTCGGCAGTGTTTCGTCATAGAGCGGCGCGGGCTCGGCCAGCGCGGCGCGCGCGGTCAGCATGTCATACAGAGCCTCCGCGCACGCTTCGGGCGCGCGCGAAAAATGGCCGCCATCGGGGAAAAATTGCTTGGCGCACGCCTCCAGCAGCATTTCCTCGCCTTGCTCGGCCAAGCGCTCCGCTTCGGGAAAGCCCGCAGCGCCGGCCAGCACCAAAGCCGCGCCAGCTTTGATTGAGCCCAGATGCCGTTCGCTCAATTCGCTTTGCGCGGCCATCAACAGCCGCGCCTGCCGCGCCGCTGATCGCAGCAGCGCCGCGCGCGCCGCCGGATCGCCTTGCTCAAACGCGGGCCGGCCCCAGCACAGCCAGGCAAACAGGCGCTCGGCCGTCAGCTCAGGATCCCACGCCAGCTCATCCCATTCGCCAAACGCAGCGATCCAGGCGTCAATCAATTCCGCGATGCGCGCATGCGCCGAAGGCCCCACCGCCGCGAGATCGACCAGCCATGAAAACGCATGCAGCCGCGCGGTGAAATGCCGGGAAGGGTGCTTGGCGCGCCAGGGGATCGGCTGATCCACAATGCGCTCGGCGCCGATGCGCCAATGCCCGCGCCCGATTTCACGCCCGCGCTCGGCATCGCCCACGCGCGGATCGGCGCCGTATGCGCTCACGCGATCTGGCGTGGAATCGCCCAGGCGCATGCGATGAAACGGGTTCGCCCGCCACGGCTCGCTTACCGGGCTTGGCCGTTGCGGCCGTTGGGGGGCGGCGGCCGCGGACATCTCAGTGCGGGTTTCTCAATCGCGCGATGTTCTCTGCGTACGCGCTTGCATCGCCGCCATAGACGGCGGTGCCCGCCACCAGCGCGGTTGCGCCCGCTTCGATCACCGCCGGCGCGGTGTTCGCGTTCACGCCGCCATCGACCTCCAGAATGATCTCGCGTCCGCTCGCGTCGATCTTTTTGCGCACGGCTTTGATCTTCGGCAGCACGCTTTCAATAAAGCTCTGCCCGCCAAAGCCGGGATTGACGCTCATCACCAAAACCAGATCGACGAGATCGATAATCGGATCGATCACGTCCGCCGGCGTGCCGGGATTGAGCGAAACGCCCGCCTTCGCGCCCGTCGCGCGGATCGCCTGCAGCGTGCGATGCACGTGCGGCCCCGCTTCGGGGTGCACGGTGATGATGTCCGCGCCCGCATCGCGGAACGCTTGAATGTAAGGATCAACCGGCGCGATCATCAGATGCACGTCAAACGGCAGCTTGCTGTGCGGGCGGATCGCCTTCACCACGGCTGGGCCAATTGAGATGTTGGGCACGAAATGCCCGTCCATCACATCGACATGGATCATATCCGCGCCCGCAGCCTCCGCCGCGCGCACCTCCTCGCCCAGCTTGGCGAAATCCGCCGCTAAGATCGAAGGTGCAATGAGTGTGTGCGCCATAATGCCGTGAGTAACCGCGCACGCGCCCCCGCGCAAGCGAGCGGGGCTGGGTGCTTAACCGCGCGTAAGCCGCGCCGCGAAAAACCCGTCGAGGCCGCCGGCTTTCGCCCATTGCGCGGGCAGGGTGCGGATGTCCCCGTCATCGGTGGTGAACGGGCCGACGCCCGCCAGCTCCGGCAGCGGCGCCCGCCGCCAGCCGCGGGCCAGCGCGCCCGCCACCGCGCCTTCGCCTTCCTCCGGCTCCAGCGAGCAGACGGCGTAAACCAGCGTTCCGCCCGGCTTCAGCAGCCCAGCCGCCGCATCGATCAGCTTGGCTTGCAGCTCAGACAGCGCGCGGATGTCCGTCGGCCGGCGCAGCCAGGCCACGTCAGGATGCCGCCGCAGCGTGCCGGTGGAGGAGCAGGGCGCGTCCAGCAGGATCGCGTCAAACGCCGGCGCCCGAAACTCCAGCGCATCGGCGGCGATCACCTCGGCGCTGAGCTTTGTCCGCTCCAAATTCTCGCGCACGCGCGCCAGCCGCGCTGGCGATTTATCCACCGCCGTCACCTTTGCGCCCGCCGCCGCCAGCTGCAGCGTTTTCCCGCCTGGCGCGGCGCAGAGATCGAGCACCCGCTTGCCCGCCACATCGCCCAGCAATGTCGCCGGCAACGCCGCCGCCGCATCCTGCACCCACCAGGCGCCATCCTCAAAGCCGGCCAGCGTCTCCACGCGCTCATACTCTTGCAGCCGCACGCTGCCGGTCGGCGTCACGCGCCCGCCGAGTTTTTCAGCCCAGCCCTCGGCATCGCCCTTCACGCTCAAATCCAGCGGCGCGGGGGCGAGCGTGGCCATCGCCATGGCGGCGGCTTTTTCCGCGCCATAAGCGGCGCGCCAGCGGGTGACGAGCCAAGCCGGCAAATGCGCGCCCTCGGGCAATTCGGCCAGCACCGCATCGCCCTCGCGCGAAACACGGCGCAGCACCGCGTTCATCAGCTTCGCAAAGCCGCGCGCCTCGCGCATCGTGTTGGCGGTTTCCACCGTTTCACCCACCGCCGCGTGCGCCGGGGTGCGCAGCACCAGCACTTGCGCGGCGCCCAGCCGCAGCAGCGCGCGCATGCGCGGCGCTATCGGGCAGCGGCTTTTGCATAAACCGCCCCAGCACCGCATCGAGCGCGCCGTGCCAGCGCAGCGTCTCTGTCGCCAATGCGCGCGCAAACGCGCGGTCGCGCCCGGCCAGCGCTTCAAACGCCGGCGTGTGCGCCAGCGCATCATCCAGCGCCCGCCCGCCTTCAACGGCGACAAGCAATTCAGTGGCGGCGCGGCGCGGGTTCAAGGTGCTCTCGTCTCTTCGGTTTCGGCGGGAGCCGGTTCATCGTCCGGGGCGATGTTCACGATCGCGCGGTTGAAGCTGTTGAGGCGCACGCTGGCGCCCCCGGCGGAGAGCGGCAGATTGATGCGCACAGGCGGTGCAAAGCGCGTATCGGGCATCAGCGCAAACCAAATCTCCCCGCGCGGCAGCCGGCGCCGGCCTGCATCGCTGCGTTCAAACCCGGCCACGGCGCGATAGGTGAGGGTGCATTTCAGCACCTCGCCCTCATAGCCGCCGCCTCTGAACGCATCGCGCTCGCCCTCGCTCAATTCCAGCACGTAATGGAAGCGCCCGTCGAACGTGGGGTAGCTCCCGGCGCAACGCTGGGTTTGTCCCGCGTCAATCGCCATGGCCACGACAGAGGACAAAGGATCGCGGGAGATGCGCCGTTGCTCTTCATTGGTTGGCGGCTCGCCCCAGGCGCTGAAATTGGGCTGGATGTCCGCTTGCGTGGCGCCGCTTTCATCGAGGCGCAGCGCGATCAGCCGGTGCTTGCGGCTGTAATGGTGATCGAGATCATAGCGCAGCCAGCGCACCGTTCCGCTCTCATCGATCAGCCCGCCGGCCTCGGCGGTGAGATTGGTGCGCTCAAACCAATTCATCAGCCCGCGTGAGCGCAGCTCGGTGCGGATCGCGTAACTCTCTTCCGAGACATCCACATCCACGCTGATTTCGCCGATGTGCAGCACGCCCATCGCCCAGCCATTGTAGCGCAGCGCGAACCGATCCGCCGAAGCGGGGCCCGCGCACGCCAAAAAGGCGGCAAGAAACAAGGCAAAGCGCATGCGCCCCTATCTAGGGCCTCTATGCGGCGAATCGAAGGGCGGGGCGCACACGCAAAAAAGGGGAGCCTTGCGGGCTCCCCTGATCTTGCGCTTTGGCTGCGATCAAAGCGGGCGGACGTTGATCTCTTGGTTGGTGAGCGGCAGCTCCACCAGCATGCCCACGCGCCCGGCCACCACGTCATCAAAGCCTGCCGCGCGCGCCTCGGAGACTTGCACCCGGCCGGCCACCGGGTTTTCCGCGCCCGTCAGCACAACCATGCCGGCATTGGCCGCGCGGGCTTGGGCTGCGACTTCCGCCGCCGTCATCGCCGCGCCGGGCCGCAGATGCGAGAGCGCCTGGGTCTGCGCGCCTTGCAACACTACGTCGGCGTTCGCCGCCGCCTCGGCGCTGACAACGCGCCCGTCCCCGCCCACGACGATGGAGCGGCCGCGATAGTCAAAACGGTAGCCGATGCGGCCATTGAAGGCGTCTTCCTGGGTGGTGAAGGCGGAAACGATGAGCCCGTCGCCCTCAAACACGATCACGGAGCGGCCAGGCTCCGGCGTCGGGCCCCAGGCTTGGAAGCCGCGCTCGGCCCCATCCAGACCCGCGCTTTGGTTGAGCCCTTCAACCAGGCGCTGGGTGTCGGCCGGGCCGTACACCGGCATCAGCGGATCGCCCGCGCGCACGCTTTCGCCATAGAGCGCCGAAAGATCGGCCGTTTGCGGCAGGCGCGCTTCGGTGAGCAGCACCGCCTCAAGCTGCGCGATCGGGATGCCGCGCTTGGTCAGCGCGCTGGTGGCGCCGGAGCCTGCGTCCACAACAAACAACCGCCCCGCGGCGATCACCGCCAAGCAAGGCCGCTGCTCCGCCGCTTCGGCGCTTTCCACCCCGCCGCACACCACGGCGCGGAGGGCGGTGCTGTCGAACAGGTTCTGATTGATGGTGTGTTGCTGCTCGGCGTAGGCGGCGTAGGCGCGGGCGATCGCCTCTTGCCCTTCGGGCGTTTGCGCGCCCAGAATCCAGCCGCCCCAGAACAGCCCAGAGAGCGTCACGAAGATCGCTGAAGATTTGCCAATCGCGTTCATAAAACTTGACCCCGTTTGCCGACGCGCTCGCGGCGCGCAGACGAAAACCCCGTCCACCTTGCTAAACGCACTCGCTGATTCTCGCCAATAGGCTTAACAAACAGTTCCACAGGAAAGCGCGCAGCCTACCGCGCGCTCAGTCGCGATCGAGAAAACACTTATGAATTCAAACATGCTGTGGACAATTCGTGCTTCTGCTTTTGGTTATGAAAAAGTGAAAAGGTTAACGCGCGCGGGCGCTGAAAAGCGGGTTTTGCACAGAGCATGAAGCGCGTTCTGCTGTTTGATTCGGGTGTCGGCGGCCTCTCCGTGCTCGATGCGTTGGCGGCAAGCGGCGCAGGCTATGAGCTCGATTACGCGGCCGACAATGCGTGGCTGCCGTACGGGCTCAAATCGGATACGCAATTACGTGCGCGCGTGCCGGCTTTGCTGGCGGCGCTGGCGGCGCAATGGGCGCCGGATCTGATTGTGATCGCCTGCAACACCGCCTCCACCATCGCGCTCGACGCTGTCCGCGCGGCGGTGGATGCGCCCGTCGTCGGCGTGGTGCCGCCGGTGAAGCCGGCCGCGGCGCAGAGCCAAACCGGGGTGATCGGCCTGCTCGCCACCCCCGCTACCGTGCGCCGAACCTATACCGATGATCTCATCGCGCAGTTCGCGGCGGATAAAATCGTGGTCCGTTTCGGCTCGGCCGCTTTGGTTGAGGAGGCCGAGCGCCGGCTCGCGGGCGCGCCGGCGCGCAACGAGGCCATCACGGAAGCGATCGGAGGTCTTTTCGGCGCCCCAAATGGGCAAGACGTCGATGTCGTCGCGCTGGCGTGCACGCACTTTCCGCTGCTGGCGGCTGATCTCGCCGCCGCTGCGCCGCGCGCGTGCCTCTGGCTCGATTCCGGCGCCGCGATCGCGCGGCGTGTAGCGCAGCTTCTTTCACCGCCGCCGGGGCTGGCGCGCGCGCGCCGCGCCGGCTTCACCGATGCGCGCCAAGCGCATGCGCTGGCGCCGGCGTTCGCCGCGCGCGGCTTTTCCGTGCTTGCGGGCATCGGCGCCGATCCTGGCTTTGACACCGCGCCGATCGCGGGACATCGCCTCCGCGTAAGCTGCAGCGTTGCTGCAAGGGTACATTGCGCGCGCTGATGCATTCTTTCGTGCGCGTCATATTGCGTCGCGGCGCTGCCTCGCTCACGATTTCATGACAATTACAAAACAGCGGGAACCAAGGGGGACGCGATGTCAGACGAATTTGGCGCGACGCCAAAAGGCCTCTCCTCGCAAATTCTCAACATCGCCGCCGTGCTTATGCGCAAGGGCGGGCTCAAAGTGCCGCGCTATCAGCGCGCCTATACCTGGGGCGAGGGCGAGGTGCGCCAGCTTATCAAGGATTTGTGGGGCGCGTTTGAGCGCAACGCCACGTTCTATTTCATCGGCGAGATCGTGCTGGTGAAAAACAAGGGCAAGCTTGAAATTTGCGATGGCCAGCAGCGCTTGGCCACGCTGACGATGGTGATCGCCTATGTGCGCGATCGATTGCCCAATCGCGCCAAGACATACCAGCAATTGGTGATGGACGGCGATGACGCGCGCATCCTGCTGCGCGAGGATGACGTGCACTTTTTCCGCGGTCTCGTGCAGGAGCCGGGAAAAATGCCGGAGCTTGCCCGCTATCCCGAAATCGGCATCGAATCCCGCGATGCGATCGCCACCGCCGCATCGGTGATCGATAGCGAATTGCAGGTCGATGATCGCGTGCTCGATGCGTTCATGTCCTACGTGGCCCGCAGCTGCACGCTCAACGTCGTGGACGCCGAGGAGCGCGGCTGCGCGCAAACCGTGTTCAATGCGCTCAACATGCGGGGCTCTCCTTTGTCCGGCGCCGACATCATCAAATCTGACCTGATCGAGAACGCGGGCCTCACCAACAGCGAAGCCGATGACGCCGCGCGCAAATGGGAGCGGATCGAGGAGCGTTTCCGCCGCGAAGATTTCGCCGAGCTGCTGAACATGATGCCGCTTCTGCTCACGGGCGCGCCGCTGCTTTCGCCTGGTGATCTCGCCGCGTTCCGTTACGCGGTCGATAAAGCGGGCGGGGTGCGCAAATTCTTGTTCGAGGATCTGCCGCGCCATGGCGAGGTGCTGCACGCCATCTTCCACGCCAACGTGGATGTCGGCCCCTATAGCGCCGAGGTGAACCGGCGCATCCATGTGCTCAAGCAGGTGGAGCGGTGGGATTGGGCGCCTGCGGCCATGGCGTTCCTGGTCAAGCACGGGCAAGACCACGAACGCGCGCGCCGCTTCTTCCGCGCGCTCGATCTGTTCACCTTCGCCTGTGAACTTTCAGTGGTCGATGGCCGCAAACAGGCGGCGCGTTACAAGAAAGCGCTGGCCGCCGTCGGCGATGATCGGCTGCTTTATGTGGCCGAAGCCAAGAATGGCGGCGCCGAGCTTGAGCTCACCGCCAGCGAGCAAAGCAAGCTGGTGGATATCCTCAATCGCTCGCGCAAGCGTGACCGCACGCGTCGTTTGTTGCTGATCCGCATTGAGGCGTCGCTGCCGAACGGGCGGCTGCTCAACATGCGCGATGATGTCACCGCCGAGCACATCTTGCCCAAGGGCAGCCATGCCTGGTGGGAGGAACGCTTTCCCTATCCCAAGCGTCGTGAGGATGTGTGCCATTTGCTCGGCAATCTCACGCTGATCAACCAAGCCCAGCAGGACGCAGCCGGCCACAAGCCTTTCCCAGATAAGCGCAAAGTCTATTTTGAAACGTCGAGCGCCCCGGTCCACGCGCTGACGGAGGATCTGCGCCCTTGCCTCGATTGGTCCTATGACCATATCGAGCAGCGCCAGGAGCGGCTGGTGAACGCTTTGCTTGAGGATTGGGGCATCTGAATTAACCGCTCGCTAAGGAAATCAACCCAGCTTTAACGCGCTATTCATAATTGAGGCGCGTTCGGGCATGTCCTTGCTCTATGCAATTGTTTTCGCCAGCCGGTGCCGGTCCAACCATCACCGGCTCGCCGTCGATGCGCTGCGCCATTTGCGCAGCGAAGAGGCCGAGCATTGGCGCAATCTCCTGCTGCATTATCACGACGATTATCTCAAAGCGCGCCAAGGCGCCCGACGATACGTTCAAGGATTTCAAGAACCACGTTCTGCATGTGCGCGATAACGATTGGGGCGGCGCCATCGAAGCGTGCGAGGAATGGTATCGCCGCACGGTGCGCGCGCTCGCGGCGAAGGACTGGCGCCAGGCCGCCTGGTCGGCCGGGGTGCTCAGCCATTATTATTGCGATCCGATCCAGCCGTTCCACACGCATCAAACCGAGGAAGAGGGCGTCATCCACCGCGCGGTGGAATGGAGCTTCTCCAAATCCTACGGCATCTTCCAAAAGATCATCGAAGCGCGCGGCGGCTATCCGCAGATGGAAACGCCCGCGAGCGAAAAGTGGCTGGCTGAAATGGTGCGTGCGGGCGCGCAAGCCTCGACCAAGCATTATGAGCTGATCATCGATCATTATGATTTCGCCGTCGGCGTGAAGGATCCGCCAGCCGGGCTTGATCAGGACATCCGCGAAGCCATCGCAGGGCTTGTCGGCCACGCGGCTGTCGGCTTTTCGCGTATCCTTGATCGCGCGTTTGCGGAAGCTGCGGTGTCGCCGCCCAAGATCGGCGGCGGGCTGCAGGCGTTCTTCCTGGCGCTCGAAACCCCGATCCAGGCCGTGCTCAAGCTGATGGATGACGCCGCCTCCCGCAAAGAGGTCGAGGCGCAATTCCAGGAATTCCAGCGCACCGGCAAAGTCCGCGCCACCTTGGGCGATGATGATAAGGTCGTGCGCGCGCTCTACGCCGCCGAGGTGATGAACACCCCGCTCTCCTCGCTTGATGCGCAATGGCCGCGCGAGATCGGCACGCAATCAACAGGTACGCCCAAGCCTGCGCCGAAACCAAAGCCTGCGCCCAAGCCAAAAGCAGAGGCCAAGCCCAAGCCTGCGCCAAAGCCCAAGCCTGCGCCCAAACCGGCGGCCAAACCCGCCGAAATTGAAAAAGGTCACGCCCATCGTTGCGGCCGTGGAGGAGGCGCCCAAAGCCGAGAAGGAGCCAAAGCTCCCGCGCGATCTGCCCGAAGGCGCCCCGCGCGCCAAGGATGAAAAGAACCTGCCGCGCTACACGCTCGATGGGCGCGCGCCGGTGGAAAAGGCGCCTTCGATTGGCCCGAAAACCGCGCGCCGGCTTGAAGCTGTCGGCGTGCGCACCATCGCCGATCTGCTCGCGGCCTCGCCCGATGAAAAGCAAACCCAGATCAATGTGCGCCACATCTCCGCGCAGGTGATCCGCGATTGGCAGGCGCAAGCGCTGCTGGCCTGCACCGTGCCGGGCCTGCGCTCACGCGAGGCGCAAGCGCTGGTCGCGTGCGGCGTGCGTGATGCGGAAGCGCTCAAGGCGCACGATGCGGTCGCGCTGTGCGAAGCCATCGCCGAATGGGGCATTTCAGATGAAGGCCAACGCGCCTGGGGCACGGCGCCTGCGCCGACGCCCGATGACATCGCCACCTGGATCGCCCGCGCCGAACGCGCGGCGATGGAAGCGAGTGAAGCGGCTTAGGCGAAGTCAGTCGTGAGTGGTCAATCGCCAACCTTCTATTGACGATTGACCATTCACGACTGACCCTCTTAAATCCCCAGCGCCGTCAGCACGATTGCCGCGATCAGCACCAGCATGATGAAGGCCGTGAGGCCCGACGCGACGATGCGCGCGGTTTTCAGCACGCGCCGGCCTTTGATTGGCTTGTCCTCACGCGGCGCCAGCGCAAAGCGGCAGAGGAACGCGAAGATCCCCGCGATCAACGCCACGCTCGCGCCCGCGACGGCGCCCGCCACCAGCGCGGCGATCGCGGCGAAAAAGCAGATCACGCCCAAGAGGCCATGCCCGCGCTGCATCACCGCTTTCACGATCCGCTCGGCCCGCCCGCCATCGAAGGTGGTGTAGGAAACCGGCGAAACCACGAAGGAAAACAGCGCAATCCAGCCAAGGCCCATGCCGGCCAGAACAAACGCAAGAAGTTGAGCAATCTCAGTCATGCCGCGCGCTTAGCATGAGTCGCCAAGCGGTCGCGCATCGGTGGCGAAACGAAGCCTAAACCTTCAATTTCGCCATGATCACGCTGTCGCGCACGCCGATATGGGTTTTCCAATTGGCGCGCAGCACGCCTTCTTGCGTAAAGCCCGCGCGCAGGAAGAGTGAGATCGAGCTGGAATTGTCTGGGTCGATGTCGGCCGCAACGCGGTGCAGGCCAAGCGGCCCAAACCCATGCGCCAGCACAAGATCGAGCGCCTTGGAGGCAAGCCCGCGCCCGCTCGCTTCGGGGCGCATAATCACCCCGATCTCGCCCACGCCCTCGCGCAAAACAAACAGCGCGATGCGCCCCAGCGCCGCCCCGCCGCTCTCGGTGATCGCCCACACATGCGCGCCCTTGATGGCCAGCGTCTCTTCGATATAGGCGCGCGTTTCTTCCACGTTCTTGTGCGCGGGCGAGGACCAATATTGATGGCTCTCCGCATCGCCATGCGCGGCGTAGAGCGCCTCCGCATCGGCAAGCTCAAGCGGGCGCAAAACCAGTCCTGGGGCGGTCAGCGTCTGCGTGGTCATAAATTGGTCCTTTGAGTTCGGGGCTTTTTAGAGGGTCTAGGCCGGCGCGCCTATCCTTGGCGCGAAATTCGGATGATACTTGCCCTACAAGGGTGGGGCGCTGTGATGGCTAAGCGCGTGATGATGGTGGCGGGCGTTGTGCTCGCGCTGGCGGCGGGCACGGCCGCGCTTGTGCTGTCCGGGGTGAGGCCGCCGCCAAGCGCGGCCGCGCGTGAAGAGGCCCAAGCGCTCTACGATCAAGCGCAAAGCGCATCCGAAGCGGGCGATCGCGCTGGAGCGCTTACCGCGCTCGATCAAGCCATCGGCCTTGACGCCCGCGCCGATGCGCTGCGTTTGCGCGCCTCGCTGCGCATTGGCGCGCGCGATTTCGACGGCGCCCAGCGCGATCTTGATCGCGCCATTGGCCAAGGCGATCCCTTTCCCGAGGATTACAGCCAGCGCTGTTGGCTTCGCGCGCGCGCCGGCGATTTCACCCGCGCCCGCGCCGATTGTGACCGCGCGATCGAAATCGAGCCATTGCTCGCCAGCGCCTTCGGCAATCGCGGGCTTGTCGGCTTAAAGCAAAATCGCGCCCGTGAAGCGTGGGCGGATTTCAACACGGCGCTTCGCCTTGGCGGCAGCGATCAGTTCGTGGCCTGGCGCGTGTTCGGGCGGGGCGTGGCCTCGTGGAGCCAGCGGCAAACCATGGCTGCGCGCGAGGATGTTGATAAGGCGCTCGCGTCCAATCCCTCGGTGGCGGCTGAGTTTGCGCAGTTTGGCCTCGGCATTGAGATGATGGCCGCGTTTGAAGCCGACGCCTTCCGCACCGCCACCAACCCTGCGCGCCTTCTGCCGTTGCGCGCGTTTCTGGCGATGCACCCGCACGGCGCGCATGCAGCCGATGCGCAAGCCGCGATCGCGGAGATTTACGCCAAGATCGCAGCGGATGAGCGCGCAGGCCGCGCCGCGCTGCCGGGCTACTCGTTCGCGCACGCGCGCGGCGCGGGCGGGCCGGACGCCGATAGTTTCGGCGCGATCGCCATTTCGCGCGCATCATGGCGCGTTGCGTTTTCAACCGATTATCTGAGCCCGGAAGCAGCTGCGCGCGCAGCATCCGCTGCGTGCGGCGGGTGTGAAGCGCATGTGTTCCGCAATGTGTGCGCCGCCTTGGCGATCAGCCCGGGCGATCGCGCTGCAGGGATTGGCTTGGGCGCACAATCAGGATGACGCGGCGGTGGTCGCGGTTGACGATTGCCGCCATCGCAACGGTCGCGCCTGCGCTTTGGTGCATTCGCAATGCACGCCAACGCCCGCCGCCGAAACGGCCGCGCCTTAAGCTTCCGCCTTCAGCCGCTCGCTCGCGCGCTGCTTTACGCTTTCGCTGCGCAGCTGCCCGCAGGCGGCCAGAATATCGCGCCCGCGCGGGGTGCGGATGGGCGATGAATAGCCGGCGCGGTTCAGCACCTCGGCGAATTTCTCGATCGTTTCCCAATCGGCGCACTCATAAGGGCTGCCGGGCCAGGGATTGAACGGGATGAGATTGATCTTCGCCGGAATGCCCGCCAGCAGCTTCACCAGCGCGCGCGCTTCGGCCAACGTATCGTTCACGCCCTTGAGCATCACATACTCGAACGTCACCCGCTTGGCGTTGCCGAGGCTCGGATAGGTGCGGATCGCGGCGAAGAGTTCTTCGAGATCGTATTTCTTGTTCAGCGGCACGAGCTGATTGCGCAGCTCGTCATTGGTGGCGTGCAAGCTGATCGCCAGCATCGCGCCGGTGCGCTCGCCCAGCTCCTTGATTTTCGGCGTGACGCCCGCCGTGCTCACGGTGATGCGGCGGCGGCCGATGGAGATGCCGTCGCCATCGGAGATCGTGTCGATCGCCTCGGCCACGTTGTCGAGATTGTAGAGCGGCTCGCCCATGCCCATGAACACGATGTTCGTCAGCTGGCGCTCGCCGTCATTCAGCGGCCGCTCCGCCGTCGGCCATTCGGAGAGCGCGTCGCGCGTGATCATCACTTGCGCGACGATCTCCTGCGCGCTCAGATTGCGCACCAGCTTTTGCGTGCCGGTGTGGCAGAAGGTGCAGTTGAGCGTGCAGCCCACCTGGCTCGAAACGCACAGCGCGCCAGAGCGGCCAACGTCCGGGATGAACACCGCCTCGCCCTCGATGCCGGGGCCGAAGCGGATCAGGAATTTGCGCGTGCCGTCCTTGGAGATTTGCTGCGTGACGATCTCGGGGCGATCCAAGCTGTAATGTTCGGCCAGCGTCGCGCGCAGCTCCTTGGCCACATTGGTCATCGCCGCAAAATCGGTGACGCCATAATGGTAAATCCAGCGCCACAGCTGCTCGGCCCGCATCTTGGCCTTTTTAGGCTCAACGCCGATGGCGACCAGCTTCTCGGCCAGCGCAGGCTTGGAAAGCCCGGCGAGCGAGGGTTTGGAGGGGAGGGCGTGGGCCATCCGCGCGTTATGGGGATCGCCGGCCCGCTCGGCAAGCGGGCCGCATTTTGGCTAGTCGGCGTTGATCGGCGGGGCTGGCAGTTTCTTCACCCAAAGCTCGCGCAGGGTGATGAACAGCGTGGAAGCGATGACAATCAGCGCGCCGATCATGGTGATGAGGTTCGGAACCTCGTTAAACAGCGCCAGCCCGATCAGGATCGAAAAGATGAGGCGCATGTAGTCGATCGGCGCCATCGCCGCCGCATCGCCCATGCTCATGCCCTTGATGTAGAAGGCTTGCGTCACCAGTCCCAAAATCCCCATCAGCGCCAGCAGCCCCAAATCGATGAGGCTGGGCCAGCGCCAATCGATGATTGCAAACGGCATGGAAAGCAAAAAACCAAGCACCGCCGCCCAGGCCATCAGCGTCAGCGCGCCATGATCGCGGGTCAGCACCTTCACGCCCGTCACCGTGGTGGCGAACAAAGCCGCTGACGCCAGCGCGGCCGCCGCCGGCCAGGAAAGCGTCAGCCCATCCGCATCCGGCTGCAGCATCAGCAGCACGCCGCCAAAGCCGACAAGCGTCGCGCCCATGCGCCAGGGCCCGATCTTCTCATGCAGGATCACAATCGCCAGCGGCACGATCCAAAGCGTGCGCGTGAAGGAAAGCGCGTTCGCATCCGCCAGCGGCATCTTCTGGTACGCCCAGAAGGAAAGCACCATCGCCAGCGTGCCCGCGAGCGAGCGGTAAAGCATGATCCCTGGCCGCGTCGTATGCAGCATGCCTCTCGGATTACGGAGGATCAGCGGCAACAGCACGACAAGGCCGGCGGCGGCGCGATAGAACGCCTGCAAGCCGGGCGAGTAATCATCGCCCAGATATTTGATCAGCGTCGTCATCAGCGTGAAGGCGGCCGATGATCCTAGCATCCAAAGCGCGCCGCGCAGATTGCCTGAAAGGCCTGCATAAGTGGCGCGCAGATTGGTCATTTCTTCCTTGGATGCTCCACAAGTTCCGGGGCGGGGCCGCCTGGCATGATCGGGCGCGCAGGGTATCCGCCATGCGCGAGCAAGCGATCATACATAACCAGCGCCCCCGCAACGCCCACATTGACGCAGAACTTGGTTGGGATCTTCACCACATGCTTGCAGCGCGCCAGCATTTCCGGAGAAAGCGAGCCGCGTTCGCGCCCCAGCACATAGGCTGCGCCCTGCGGATGCTGAAAGCGCGGCAGCTCCACCGCATCGTCCGTCAGCTCCACGCCCACCAGCGCGCAGCCCTTGGGCAAAAGCAGCCCCGCCACATCCTCGAACGGATAATAGGGCACATGCCCGAAGCTGCGGGAGGTGTCGCTGTTATAGGCTTCGCGCACTTTGGGGTGCGCGTTGATGGTGAAGAAAAAGCTCGCGCCAAAGGCGTGCGCGCTGCGCATCAGCGCGCCGAGATTCATGGGCTTGGAGATTTCCTCCGCCCCAATGCCAAAATAACCGCGCATCTCACCACACGCGCGGCAGCACGCCGGTGCGCCGGCAATTCTCAAACGGCCCGCCGGCGGCGCCCGCCAGCGATGCGCGCCCGCGCGCCACGCTGTAGGTCACTTGCCCGTTTGAAAAAGCATCCTCGCCCGAAGGCTGCAGCGCGTAGGTTTGCCCGGCGGCGAACACTTCGACGTAGCCGGCCACGCGCCGCAGGCTGAATTCTTGCCCGCTTTCGCAACGCCACGCCGCGCGCTCGCCTTCCTTGAAATTGTGCGAAACGCATGCCGAAAGCAAAAGCGCGGCGCCGATCAGAACAAGTTTCTTCATGCGAGTGCGATCAATCCTAGCTGCGGCGGCAATTGGCGTAAGGCCCGCCATGGGCGCCGTTCAAATTGGCTTGCCCTTGATGTTCCCAATATTCAACCGCCCCATCCGCATAGCGGGCGCCAGAAGCGCTGACGGCGCGGGGCAGCGAATAGGTGCGCCCGCCGGCGAACACTTCGGCGCGGTTGTTGTCAAAGCGCACGCTGAACGCCGCGCCGCCATCGCACGCCCAATCCACGCGCCCTGCGGCGGGATCGGTGGCGCATGCGGCGGTAAGGCCAAGCAGCGCGGCGGCGAGCAGAAGTTTTTTCATGTCACACCTCAGCGGAACGATTTGATCTCGCGCAGGCCGCGCGAAGAGGCGAGCCCGCGCTTCATGCCTTGGCTCGCAAACGGCGCAGCCACATTGCCGCGCGCGTCCACCGCGATCAACCCGCCATAGCCGCCCAGATTGCGCACATCCTCAATCACATGCGCCGCCGCGCTCTCCAAATTCTCGCCCGCATATTTGATGCGCGCCGAAACATCGGCGGCGGCGTTCACGCGCATGAAATATTCGCCAAGCCCAGTGCAGCTCACCGCCGCGCGCTCATCGGCCCAGCAGCCGGCGCCGATGATGGGGGTGTCGCCCACGCGGCCTGGCATTTTGCCCGAAAGCCCCCGGTTGATGTCGCCGCCGCAAGCCGCCCATTCACATCAAGCGCCACCGCGCCAATCGTGCCTGAATTTTTATCCGGCCCGCCGGGCAAGCCGCTTTCAGCCGGTGTGTAATAGCTGGCCGGGTCTTCGACCCGCGCAAAACCCTCCGCGCCTGCAAAGCGCGCTGCGCCGGCGCCCGCCAACAGCACGTGCGAGGTTTTTTCCATCACCCCGCGCGCCACGCGCACAGGAGATACAAAGCCTTGCAGCGCCGCCACCGCGCCCGCGCGCCGGCTCGGCCCGTCCATGATCGAAGCATCGAGCTCCACCACGCCCGCCGCATTCGGCGCAGCGCCCTTGCCGGCCACGTGCAGCCCGCACGCTTCCAACTCCTCGGCCATGGCGGTGACAACATCGAGCGCGGCCTCCCCGCGCGTCAGCATCGCCGCGCCGCGATCGAGCAGGGCGGCCATATGTGCTTCTTCGCGCTGATAGGCGCGCTCAGCGATCGCCCGGCGCCGCCGTGCAGCGCAAGGGCCCAAATTTGTGTCATGCCGCCTTATCGCGCTTTGGCGGCTTGAGCGCTAGTCGCGCGGCGCGGGCGTTGTGGCGGAACCCTTGCCGAACATGCCGTTCTTCCAGCCCATATAAAGCGCCACCAAGGTCGCCGTGGGGATAAAGGCGTCCACCTGATCGGTGACGTCAAACAGCTCCCAGCCGTTCACCAGCCCCGCAGGCCCCCACATCGCCATCAGCACCAAAGTGCCCACCCCGTCGGTCACGGTGCCGAAAATCGGGATGCGCCCCAGGGTGAAATCGAGCACGTCGATCACCACCGAAAAGGCCAGCTTCAAAAAATAAGTGCGCCGGTTCATGCAGAGAACATGGCGCCGCTTTTCCCTCCCCGCCAGGGGAGGTGTCGCGAAGCCTGCTTCGCGACGGGTGGGGCGGTGGCTGGCGGGGAGGGATGACGCGACGTCCAGGCTGGAGCCGGCGCGCAAACGCGTTACACACAAAAGCCTGGAGGATGCTCGATGAAAGCGCTGCTCAGCACAAAGCCCGGCCCGCCGGAGCAATTGGAACTCACCGAAATCGCCGATCCCGTCGCGGGCGAGGGCGAGGTGGTGATCGCGGTGAAGGCCGCGGGCGTGAATTTCCCAGACTCGCTGATCATCGAGGATAAATACCAATTCAAGCCCGAGCGCCCGTTCGCGCCAGGCGGCGAAATTGCGGGCGTGATCGAAAGCATCGGCCCCGGCGTCTCCGGCGTCAGCGTTGGCCAGCGCGTGATCGGCTCGGTGGGCTGGGGCGGCTTCGCCGAGAAGGTGAAGGCGCCCGCCAATCGCATCATGCCGATCCCGGATGCGATGCCGTTCGATGAAGCCAGCGCCTTCATTCTCACTTACGGCACATCCTATTACGCGCTGAAGGATCGCGGCCTCTTAAAGCCAGGCGAAACCGTGCTGATCCTCGGCGCCGCCGGCGGCGTCGGCGTTGCGGCGATTGAGCTGGCGAAAGCCATGGGCGCGCGCGTTGTCGGCGCGGTGTCGAGCGAGGAGAAAGCCGAGTTCGCAAAAGCCTGCGGCGCGGACGCCACCGTGCTCTATCCTCCCGGCGCCTTCGCCAAGGAGCAGGCGCGTCAGCTCTCGGATGCGTTCAAGCAAGCCACCGGCGGCGGCGCGGACGTGATTTATGATGCGGTCGGCGGCGATTATTGCGAGCCGGCTTTGCGCGCGATGAATTGGAACGGGCGCTATCTCGTGATCGGCTTTCCCGCCGGCATCCCAAATCCGCCGCTCAATCTCACGCTGCTGAAATCAAGCTCCATCATCGGCGTGTTCTGGGGCGCCAGCGTGGCGCGCGAGCCCGAGCTGCACAAAGCCAATGTGCGCGATCTCTTCACGCTCTACGCCGAGGGCAAGATCCGCCCGCGCATCTCCAAGCGCTATCCGCTGGCCGATGGCGGCAAAGCCATCCGCGCTCTGATGGACCGCAGCGCCACCGGCAAGCTTGTCGTCACCATGGAATAGGCCGCATCCAAACGCCGCATTGGCGGCGGATAGGGCTTGAAGCGGCTCACCTGAACCGCCATTCAAGTCCTGATCCAAGGGAGAGAAGCATGATCCGACGCGGCTTTATGACGGGCTTGTTAGCTTTGGCGCTGGCGGCCTGCGCCTCCAGCCGCGGCGACGCCGGCCCGCCCGCGCCCAGCGCTGGCGGTTTCGTATCGGATCGCATCACGGTGACCACCCAAGGGCAGGGGCCGGACGTGATCCTCATCCCCGGCCTCACCTCCAGCACAGAGATCTGGGATACCACCGCCGCCGCGCTCGACGATACGCACCGCGTCCATCTGGTGCAGCTGAGCGGCTTCGCCGGCGCGCCCGCGCGCGGCAACGCTGAAGGCGCCGTCTCCGCGCCCGTTGCCGAAGAGATCGCGCGCTATATCCGCGAGCAGGGGCTCGAACGCCCCGCCGTGATCGGCCACTCAATGGGCGGCACGATCGGCATGATGCTCACCGCGCGCCATCCCGATGAGGTGGGCCGCCTCATGGTGGTGGATATGATCCCGTTCATGGGCGTGATGATGGGCGGCGCTGAGGCCACGCCGCAAAGCGTTGCGCCGGTCGCGGGCCAAATCCGCGCCGTGATGGCTGCGTCCCCGCAAGGCATCGTCTCCGCGCAAACGCGCCAGGTCATCGACAACATGGTCCGCACCGAGGCCGCCCGCCCGCGCATTATCGAGCACGCGCGCGGCAGCGATAACCGTGTTTCCGCCAACGCCTATTACGAATTGCTGACAACCGATCTCCGCCCCGAATTGCCGGCGATCACCCAGCCTTTCACCGTGCTTTATGTCGTGCCGCCGAACGCGCCGGTTTCGGCCGAGCAATATGCCGGCTACGTCACAGCCTCTTTCGCCAACGCCCCAAACGCCAAAATCGTGCGCATCGAAGAGAGCTACCATTTCATCATGATCGATCAATTCGATCGCTTCATGGCTGAGGTGAAAGCGTTTCTGGCGGAATAGTCCTCACCCATCTCCGGGGCGCAGCGCAGCTGCGAGCCCGGAGCCCGTCACCGCAAGCGCGAGAGATCATGGGCCCCGGACTTGGTCTTCGGCCAATCCGGGTATGGGTGTGCAATCACCCGCCGAAATCCGAAACCTTATACCGGCTGCCGAGCGCGTACCGATCGCCCGGATAAGTAAAGCGGCTCTTGGTGGCCGGCGTGGCGCCCGCCCAGGTGCGGCGCGTCACCAAGAGGCACGGCTGATCCGCATCGATTTTCAGCAGCTTGCGCGCGCGCGCATCCGGCGCAATTGCGTGCACGATCTGCTCAATCTCCGTCGCGCGGCCGATGCGCTGCAGATAGTGCGCCGGCGTGATCGCGGTGAAATCCTGTTTGAGATAATCGGGCGCAAAGCGCGCATTGATGAAGCGCTCTTCCATCTGGATCGGCGTCTCATCCTCGAAATGCACGATCAGCGAGTGATAAAGCCGCGCGCCGGGCTTGATTGCAAATATCTCCGCCAGCGCCGCGTCCGCGCCGATCGCTTCAAGCGTGCGCACCTCGGCGCGGTGCGCATGCCCGCGCGCGCGCACGTCCTCAGCGATATCGCGGATCGCGATAAGATCGGCTTGCGCCGTCTGCGGCGCCACGAACGTGCCGAGCCCTTGCCGCCGTGAAAGCACGCCGCGCGCCGTCAGCTCGCGCAGCGCGCGGTGCACCGTCATGCGCGAAACCCCGAGCGACGCCACAAGCTCATGCTCGGAAGGCAATTGCTCGCCTTCGGCCCATTCGCCGGCGGCGATGCGGCCAATCAGATCCTGCTTGATCTGCTCATAGATCGGCGTGCGCTTCTGCGCGGCGGGCGCCATGGGGCTAATCCAGGAACGGCAGATTGAGCTGATGCTGTTTGGCGCAATCGATGGCGATCTCGTAGCCCGCGTCGGCGTGGCGCATCACGCCGGTGGCCGGATCGTTCCACAGCACCCGGCCCAGCCGCTCGGCCGCCGTCGCGCTGCCGTCAGCCACGATCACCATGCCAGAATGCTGCGAAAAGCCCATGCCGACGCCGCCGCCATGATGCAGCGAAACCCATGTCGCGCCGCTTGCGGTGTTGAGGAGGGCGTTCAAAAGCGGCCAATCGGACACCGCATCCGAGCCATCGCGCATCGCTTCGGTTTCGCGGTTGGGCGAAGCCACAGAGCCCGAATCCAAATGATCGCGCCCGATCACGATCGGCGCTTTCAATTCGCTGCGCGCCACCATCTCGTTGAACGCGAGGCCCAGTCGATGCCGCTCTCCCAGCCCCACCCAGCAAATCCGCGCCGGCAAGCCTTGGAACGCGATACGCTCGGCCGCCATGTCGAGCCAATTGTGCAGATGCGCATCGCCTGGGATCAGCTCTTTCACCTTCGCATCGGTTTTGGCGATGTCCTCAGGATCGCCCGAAAGCGCGGCCCAGCGGAACGGGCCAACGCCCCGGCAAAAGAGGGGGCGGATATAAGCAGGCACAAAGCCCGGAAAATCGAAGGCGTTCTTAACGCCTTCTTCCATCGCCATTTGCCGGATGTTGTTGCCGTAATCGAAGGTCGGCACGCCCATGGCGTGAAAATCCAGCATCGCGCGCACATGCACGGCCATCGAAGCGCGCGCGGCTTTTTCAACCGCGGCCGGATCGGCGCTGCGCTTATCTTCCCATTCCGCCAGCGTCCATCCTTGCGGCAGATAGCCGTTCACCGGATCGTGCGCGGAGGTTTGATCGGTCACCGCATCAGGCTTCACGCCGCGCTTGACCAATTCGGCATACACATCGGCTGCGTTGCCAAGCAGGCCGATGGAGATCGCGCGCTTCTCGCGCGTGGCTTTCTCAATCCGCGCCAGCGCATCATCCAGATCGTTGGCTTGTTCATCGAGATAGCGCGTGCGCAGCCGCATCTCGATGCGCGAAGGCTGGCATTCCACCGCAAGGCAGCACGCGCCCGCCATCACCGCCGCCAGCGGTTGGGCCCCGCCCATGCCGCCAAGCCCGGCGGTCAGCACCCAGCGCCCGCCAAGATCGCCGCCATAATGCTGGCGGCCCATTTCGGCGAAGGTTTCATACGTGCCCTGCACGATGCCTTGCGTGCCGATATAGATCCACGAGCCGGCCGTCATCTGGCCGTACATCATGAGCCCTTTGCGATCCAATTCGTTGAAATGCGCCCAATTGGCCCAGCGCGGCACAAGGTTTGAGTTGGCGATCAAAACGCGCGGCGCATCCGCATGCGTGCGGAACACGCCCACAGGCTTGCCCGATTGCACCAGCAGCGTCTCATTCTCTTCCAGCGCGTTCAGCGCTTTGACGATGCGGTCAAAGCTGTCCCAATCGCGCGCGGCGCGGCCGATCCCGCCATAGACAACAAGCTCATCTGGCCGCTCGGCCACATCAGGATCGAGATTGTTCATCAGCATGCGCAGCGGCGCCTCGGTGAGCCAGCTTTTGGCCGTGCGCTCAAGCCCGCGCGGGGCGCGGACGATGCGGCTATTGGCAAATCTGCTCATTGTGGCTTTCCTTCAGCTAAGCCGATGCAATCGGAAAGAATGGCGCGCAGCGTGGCTTGCGTTTCCTTCGCGCGCGCCTCGTCCATCGGGCGCGGCCAGGTTTCGGGCGTGAGCGTTTCGGGTTCATCGAAATAAGCCCGCAGCGCCAGCTCCATCTGGATCGCGTGCACGCCAGCTTCTGGTTTGCCGAAATGGCGCGTGATGTAGCCGCCCTTGAAGCGCCCGTTCACCACAAACGCCCTGCCGCTTTCCGCGCAGCGCGCTGTGGCCGCCATTTCAAAATGCGGCGCGCAGGTTACCCCGCCATTGGTGCCGATATTGAATATCGGCAATGCGCCCGCAAACAGCATCGGCGCGTGTGAGCGGATCGAGTGCGCGTCATACAGCACCACGTTCTGATGCCGCCGCCGCAAACGCGCCAATTCTTCAGCAATCGCCGCGTGATAGGGGATAAGGTAGCGTTCGCGCCGCCGCGCGATTTCAGCCTCACTTGGCTCCATGCCTGCTTTGTAAAGCGGCTCGCCATCAAAGGTGATGGTGGGGCAAAGCTCTGTGGTGGCTTGGCCGGGATAGAGCGATGCGCCCGAAGGATCGCGGTTCATGTCGATCACGGTGCGCGAAATGCTGGTTTTGATGATGGTTGCGCCCATCGTCTCGGCGAAAGCGTAAAGCTCATCCACGCGCCAATCGGCGTCTTTTTCGCGCGCGCCAGCGATCGGCCAGCGTCGCTTCCACATCGCCCGGTATCTCCAGCCCCGCATGCGGGATCGAAAGCACAAGCGGCGCATCGCCGCGCGCGATGGAGAGCCAATCGCTCATTGCGCGGGCCAAAGCGTCGGCAGCGCCGCACCCGAGGCTTTAATCAAATCGCCGTTCGCCACCAGCGCGGCGGCGTTCTCGATGTCGGGATAAAAATAGCGGTCCTCATCAAGATGCGGCGCCGCATCGCGGATCGCCGCGCGCGCGCTTTCCAGCGCCGCGCTTGAGCGCAGCGGCGCGTGAAAATCGCAGCCCTGCGCCGCCGCCAGCGCCTCGATCGCCAGCACGCGCGTGAGGTTGTCCGCCATCGGCAAAAGCCGCCGCGCGCCATGCGCGGCCATGGAGACATGATCTTCCTGATTGGCCGAGGTGGGGATCGAATCCACGCTCGCTGGGCTCGCCATCTGCTTGTTTTCCGAAACCAGCGCCGCGGCCGTGACTTGCGGGATCATGAAGCCGGAATTCAGCCCCGGCTTCGGCGTCAAGAACGCCGGCAGCCCCGAAAGTGCGGGATCCACCAGCATCGCCACGCGCCGCTCCGCCAGCGAGCCGATCTCGCACATCGCCAGCGCCATAATATCGGCGGCGAACGCCACCGGCTCTGCGTGGAAATTGCCGCCCGAAAGCGCGCTTCCATCTTCGGTGATGATCAGCGGATTATCCGTCACGCCATTGGCTTCCACCTCAAGCGTGGCCGCCACATTGCGCAGAATATCAAACGCCGCGCCCATCACCTGCGGCTGGCAGCGCAAACAATAAGGATCCTGCACGCGCGCGTCATTCTCCAAATGCGAGGCGCGAATGGCCGAGCCTTCCATCAGCTTTTGCAGCGCATCCGCGCACGCCGCTTGCCCCGCATGCCCGCGCAGCGCGTGAATGCGCGCATCAAACGGCGCATCCGAGCCTTTCGCCGCTTCGGTTGAAAGCGCGCCGGTGATCAGCGCAGTTTGAAACAGCGTCTCGCACTTGAACAGCGCCGCCAGCGCCAGCGCGGTTGAGTATTGCGTGCCGTTCAGCAGCGCGAGCCCTTCCTTCGGCCCGAGCGTCAGCGGCGAGAGCCCAGCTTGCGCCAGCGCCTCCGCCGCCGGCAGGCGCGCCCCGCCCACATCAATCTCGCCCACGCCGATCATCGCCGCCGCCATGTGCGACAGCGGCGCAAGATCGCCCGATGCGCCCACCGAGCCTTGCCCCGGCACAACCGGCGTCACATCCCGCGCCAGCATCGCTTCCAGCATCCGCACCGTTTCGGCCCGCACGCCCGAAGCGCCGCGCCCCAGGCTCGCCGCCTTCAGCGCCATCATCAGCCGCACCACCGCAACCGGCGCCGGCGCGCCCACGCCCGCCGCGTGCGACAGCACGATGTTGCGCTGCAATTGCGCAAGGTCCGCCGCGGCGATGGTGATCGAGGCGAGTTTCCCAAAGCCGGTGTTGACCCCGTACACCGGCTCGCCGCGCGCGATCAGTGTTTCCACCACCGCCGCGCTCGCCGCGATCGCGGAAAAAGCGCTTTCCTCCAATCGCGCGGGCGCGCCGTGGAAAATCTCCCGCCATTGCGAAAGCGTGACAGCGCCGGGGCGGAGGACGATCATGCGAAGCTCATTTGATCGATGGGCGGGAATTCAATTGTCTATACAAGTGAGCCCGTCCTGTCTATACATGCCCAAAGAGGTATGGCGTGACGAGTTTGTGGTTTGAAACAGCGCTGCTGCCCGAAGGCTGGGCCGACGGCGTGCGCGTCACGCTGAAAGGCGGCGTGATCGATGGCGTGCACGCGGGCGTCACGTCCGCCGCCGGCGAAGCACGCTATGGCGCGGCGCTGCCGGGGCTCGCCAACGTGCATTCGCACGCTTTCCAGCGCGGCATGGCCGGCCTGGCCGAAACGCGCGGCCCCGCGCACGATAATTTCTGGACGTGGCGCGTGGAGATGTACCGCTTCCTCGATCGGCTGACGCCGGAGGATGTCGCGAGCATCGCCGCGCTGGCGTATTGCGAGATGCTGGAAAGCGGCTTCACCCGCGTGGGTGAGTTTCACTATCTGCATCACGACGCAAACGGCGCGTCTTACGCCGACATCGCCATAATGGCCAAAGCCATCGCCGCCGCCGCCGATGAAACCGGCCTTGCGCTCACGCTTTTGCCGGTGCTTTACGCTCATTCCAATTTCGGCGGCGCGCCGCCAACGCCGGGCCAGCGCCGCTTCATCTGTGATCCAGATCAATTCGCGCAGCTTTACGAAGCCAGCCGCAAAGCCATCGCGCATCTGCCCGATGCGCATATCGGCGTCGCGCCGCACAGCCTGCGCGCCGTCACGCCAGAAGAGCTCCGCTTCGCCGCATCCCTCGGCGCCGGCCCGATCCACATCCATGCGGCAGAGCAAACCAAGGAGGTGGACGATTGCATCGCCTGGTCGGGCTTGCGCCCAGTCGAATGGCTGTTGCAAAACGCTGATCTCAACGCCCGCTGGTGCCTCATCCACGCCACGCACCTCACGGATGCGGAAACCGATGCGTTCGCCGCGTCCGGCGCTTGCGCCGGGCTTTGCCCCGTCACGGAAGCCAATCTTGGCGACGGTTTTTTCCTGCGCAGCGCTTCTTTGCCGCGAACGGCGCGTTCGCCGTGGGCACGGATTCCAACATCCTCATCGATGCGGCGATGGAATTGCGCAGCCTGGAATACGCCCAGCGGCTCTTTTTGCGCGCGCGCAACGTGCTCGCGCCCGCCATCGGCGCTTCGATCGGCGTGTCGCTGTTTCACGGTGCGCACAAGGGCGGCGCCCAAGCGCTGGGCGCCGATGCGCGCGGCCTTAGCCCCGGCGCGCCGGCCGATATCGTCACGCTCTCGCGCGATCACGTCTCGCTCGCGGCGCGCAAGCATGATCGCGCACTTGATGCGTGGATTTTCAGCGCGGGCGCCGGCGCGATCGATTGCGTGTGGCGGGCCGGCGCGCTGGTCGTGCAAGCGGGGCGGCACGTGAAGGGCGAAGCCATCCGCGCGCGTTATCGCCAAACCATGGCGCATTTGTTGGATGACTGAGCCGCCATCGCGCTCTAGGTTTTTCCCATGTTCGATACGCTTTACATCGATGCGCACCTCGCCACCATGGCGCCGGGCAAGCCCTATGGCGCAATCGAGCGCGGCGCTGTCGGCGTCAAGGATGGCAAAATCGCTTTCGTCGGCCACGCCGCCGATCTGCCGGTTGATAAAGCCGCGCTCGCGCACGAACTGGTTCGTTGCGACGGCGCCTGGATCACGCCTGGCCTGATTGATTGCCACACGCATCTTATCTTCGGCGGCAATCGGGCGCGCGAATTTGAGATGCGCTTGCAAGGCAAGAGCTATGAAGAAATTGCCCGCGCCGGTGGCGGCATCGTTTCCACTGTTGCGGCCACGCGCGCGGCCACGAAAGAGGCGCTGATCGAAAGCGCCGCCCAGCGCCTTGCCGGCATGACGCGCGAAGGGCTCACCACCATCGAAATCAAATCCGGCTATGGCCTCGATCTCGAAACCGAGATCAAAATGCTGGAAGCGGCGGGCGAACTTGGCCCCCGCGCAAACGTGCGCGTCAAGCGCACGTTCTTGGGGCTGCACGCGCTGCCGCCGGAGTTTAGAGAAGATCGCGCAGCTTACGTCGCGCTCGTCGCCGAAGTGATGATCCCCGCGATTGCCGCCGCCGGCCTTGCTGATGCGGCGGACGCGTTCTGCGAACATATCGGTTTCACCCCTGAAGAGGTGGATTACGTCTTCGCCGCCGCGCGCGAAAACGGGCTTGAGCTCAAGCTGCATGCTGAGCAGCTGTCGAACCAGCATGGCGCAGCGCTTGCCGCACGCGCGAAAGCGCTTTCAGCTGATCACCTCGAATATCTCGATGACGCCGGCATCGAAGCCATGGCCCGCGCCGGCACGGTGGCGGTGCTTTTGCCTGGCGCGTTTTATTTTCTGCGCGAAACGCAATTGCCGCCGATTGCAAAGCTCCGCGCCGCCGGCGTGTCCATGGCGGTGGCCGGTGATTGCAATCCAGGAACATCGCCGATCGCCAGTCCGCTCGCCGCGCTCAACATGGCGTGCACGCTGTTTCGCCTCACGCCGGAAGAAGCGCTCGCCGGCGCCACACGGGAAGCGGCGCGCGCGCTGGGCTTGCAGGATGAAATCGGCACGCTCGAACGCGGCAAAAGCGCCGATCTTGCGATCTGGAATATTAGCCACCCATCTGAACTCAGCTATTGGCTTGGCGCGCCGCTTTTGAAACAACGCGTGTTCAAAGGCCAAATTGTGCAGGGAACGTAGTCACACGTGCAAGCTCTGATCGAAACCCGCGCCGCCCATCGCGTCCATGGCGGTCAGCTCACTTACGCGCAGCATCAAAGCGCCGCCACCGGTACGGCCATGCGCTTTTCGGCGTTCATCCCGCCGGGCGAGGGGCCGTTCCCGTATCTGATCTGGCTCTCGGGCCTTACCTGCACGGAAGATAATTTCACCACCAAGGCCGGCGCTTACGGCGCGGCGGCCAAGCATGGCGTGGCCATCATTGCGCCCGATACCTCCCCGCGCGGCGAGGGCGTCGCCGATGATCCGGCCTACGATCTCGGCCAAGGCGCGGGCTTTTACATCAACGCCACGCAAACGCCCTGGACGCCGCATTTTCAGATGGAACGCTACATCACCGTGGATCTGATCCATACGGTGGAGCACGCCTTTCCGCTGAAAGCGCGCGCGTCCATCTTCGGACATTCCATGGGCGGCCATGGCGCGCTGACGCTGGCGATGAAATATCCTGAACGCTTCGTCAGCGTTTCCGCCTTCGCGCCCATCGCCTCGCCCACGCGCTGCCCCTGGGGCGAAAAGGCGTTCACCGCCTATCTCGGCGAAGATCGCACAAGCTGGCGCGCGCATGATGCGGCGCTGCTGATGCAAGCGGGCCGCGCCAATGCGCTGGGCGAAATCCTCGTCGATCAGGGCCTCGGCGATCAGTTTCTCGAAGGCCAGCTCAAGCCCGAATTGCTTGAAGCGGCGGCCAAAGCCTCTGGCGCGAAGCTCAATCTCCGCCGCCATGAAGGCTACGATCACTCGTATTTCTTTATGGCGAGCTTCATCGAAGAGCACATCGCCTTTCACGCGGCGCGGCTCTCCGCTTAAGGCGCGCGCATCCGCAGGCGCCGCATCGCCAGCGCGGTGAGGATCGCCACGGCGGCAAGGCCCAAAAGCGAAGCCGCGCGGATCACGCCGGAAAGCCGCGCTGTGTCGAAGGCAAACACCTTGCCCGCCGTCGCAAACAGCAAAGCCAGCCCGCACCAGCGCAGCGCCGCATCGTCACGCACAGCGCCCAGCGCCAAAACACCCGCGCCGTAAAGCGCCCATATGGCCGAATAAGTCCAAAGCTCCGCGCCTTCGGCCCCGCCCGCATCCAGCGCCCCGCCATGGAAGCTCGCGCGCGCCAGCAGCGTCAGCGCGACGAACACATGCGCCGCCGCCGCCACGCGCGCGGCGGGCGCAAACCATTCGGCCTTGCGCAAATGCGGCGCGCGCGCGGCGCTCAGGCTCATCCACGCGCCCGCGCCGCATAGGGCCACCGCTGCAAGCGACGCGCCCCAATTTCCCGCGCTGCCCAAACCCCACCAGGGATTGGCAAAGCCCCATAGCCCCAGCGCCGCAACCGCGCTCGCAGGCCATGCCGCGCTCGCCCAGATCGCTTGCAGATCGTGCCGGTATGCGCGCCAGGCATCGCGCCGCAAGCTGCGCCGCGCCCGCGCCGCGCCCGCCAGCGTCAGCGCCAGCGGCCACAGCGCATGCGCCATGCCTTCAAGCCCGCCCAGCCGCGCCCAATGGATCGCGCCATGCCCCGCGCTCCACACCAGCACGCACGCCAGCGCCGCGGCCGCAAAGCGCGGCGCTTCAAAGCTCTCGCTTTTGCTGATCAGCGCGCCTTGCGTCAGCGCCAGCACAGCGCCCGCCAGCAGCGCCAGCACAAGCGCAAAGCCCGTGCCCGCGCCGCGATCCCAGCCGCCGATCAAGCTCAGCAGCAGCAAGAGCCCGCCCAGCGCCATCGCGCCCCAGGCGAGGCCCGCGCTGATCGCGCGTAAATCCGCGCCCACGCGCCCGCGCCAGCGTTGCGCGAACGCGGCGTTGAGCACGCCCGCGCTGAGAAACAGCACGCCATACGCGGCGCTCTCTGTGTTGAACACAAAATGCGCGGCCATTTCCGCGCCATGAAACGCGCGGCGGATTTCGAGCGCCGCCCACACCAGCGCCATCAACGCGCCCGCGCCCGCATAAGCGCGCGCCGGTTCGCGCTGATGCGCATAAAGCCGCCGCGCTGCGAAGAAAAGCAAAAGCCGCCGGCGCCGCAAAGCCAAGCGCCAGCGCGTTAAACAGCGCCGGCCCGCCAATCGCCGCGGGGCTGGGGCCCCACCACGGATTGAGCATCAGCCCATTGCTCAGCGCGATTTGCAAAACCCCCAGCGCCATCAGCACATGTCCGCGCCAGGCGCCGATGCGCCCCAGTTTTTGCCGTGGCCGCGCCAGCGCCATGTGTGCGCCGGCCATCAGCGCGCAGCCGCGCAAAGCAGCTTCCGTAAAGCGATCGAAGCGGCGCGCCCGCGCCGCCCGCCGCGATCCAGCGCAGCAGCAGATAAACGCCCAGCAGCGCCAGGATGATTGCGCCCGCGCTCAGCGCCTCGCTGATGGAAGAGGGCGTGCGCGCCTTCGCAGCGATCCACGACGCCGCAAACAGCAAGCCCGCCGCGAGCCCCAGCGTGGTCAGCGCTTGCAGCAAGCCGCCCGCCATCGCGCCGCCCACGGTCGCGTCGGAAAATCCATGCGCCAGCGCCAGCGCGCCAGCGCCAAGCGCCGCCCATGCCAGCGCGCGCCAGCCGCGTGCGTTCAGCGCAAACGCAAAGCCAAACGCGAGCCCCGCATGCGCCGCCGTGCGCCATTCCGCGCCCACAAGCGATTCAACACCAGCAAACGCCAGCGCCGCGCCTGCAACCGCCCACGCATCTACCGCCGCGCTCGCGCGCGGCTGCGCCACGCTTTGCGCTTGCACAGCGGCCAAGCTCAGCAGCGCGGCGGCGCCAAGAAACAGCGGCGTCCACGCCGCAATGCCATGCCAATCGGGCACGCTGAATGCGGCAAGCAGCGTCAGCAGGCCAGCGCCCGCCGCGCCGGCGATGGAAAGCGTCGCGCGCTCGCGCCGATGCGGCCGCGCATTCATCGCCGCCGCAGCCACAATGCCGGCGGCGAACAGCATGAACGGATAAAGGCTCGGCGGCAGCGTGTAGCTGCGCACGCCGAGATAAAGCATGAAGCCCGCCACCAGCGCCCCGATCGCCACCGCCAGCACAGCCGGCGCCGCCAAACGCGCGCGCACCGCGCCCGCCGCCAGCGCCACCAGCATCGCGCCAACCCAAGCCGGCCCCGCCACCGCGCCTTGCGGTGAAGCCGCCGCCGCGCCCCAAACCCAAAGCAGCGCCACGCTGGAGATCGAGATCGCCACGGCCGGCCCAAGCTTCTGCACCCGCGCCCAGTTCAGCGCGCCGGCCTCTTCCGCGCCGCGCGGTTTGCGCAAGCTCATCGCCGCCCCGCCGATCGCCGCGAACGCGGCTAGCGCCAAGCCTTGGCGCACATCCTCGCCCGCTATCGCTGCGGCAAACCAGAAATAGAGCGAAAGCAAGCTTGCAACGCCCGCCCACGCCCAGCGCCGCAGCGCCGCCACTGCAAACCCCGCCGCCGCCACAGCGCCGAGATAAAGCAGCGCGCTCACGCCCGGCAGCGCGCCGCCCGCCAGCGCCGGCGCCATGAACGCCGCGAAGATCGCCATCACCGCCAGCGCCTGCCCATGCCGCAACGCCAGCGCCATGAACACCAGCGCGCACAGAAAAAGCGCCCACACCGCCGCGCCCGCGCCGATAAAGCCGTAAAGCGCATGGCCCGCCCAGATCGTCGCGTAAAATGTCGCCGCGCCCGCGCCTGCGATCAACGCGGCGGCCAGCCTGTGCGCGCCGGGCCGGCGCAAGAGCCATTCGCTCGCGCCAATCAGCCCCGCGCCCAGCGCCAGCGCGCAATACAAACGCACAAGCGGGCTAAACCAGCTTTGCTGCGCGGCGATCGCCACCAGCATGATGCCGCCCAGCGCAAACGCGCCGCCGCCCATCCAGGCAAGCCCGTTCTCCGCCAGCCATTGCTCAAGCTGGCGCCGGCGCTGCGGCGCGGGCTCTGGCAAGGCTTCAGTCAGCAGCAGCGGCTCTTCTTCGCGCGGCGGCGGCGGCGCGGCTAAAATCAGCGCATCCGCAGGCGCGGGCGCGGCCGGGCCATCTTCCTCGATCTCAAAAGCCTCATCATCATTCGAGGCTTGCGGCAGCGGCGTATCCAGCAGCAGCACGTCCGCCGCCGCCTGCGCCGGCGAAGGCTCACGCAATTCAAGCGTTTCTATTCTGCGCTGCAGCGCTTCGATGCGCCGCCCCTGCCGCCACACCCAGAAGGCGAGCGCCAGGATGAGGATCCATTCCATGAGTCTCGCCTTGGCGTGGGAAGCTTTCCGCGCCCGCCGCGCTGGCGCAAGCCCCTGCACCTGCGCGGTTCGCCTCAAAGGGGAGTTTGCGCCGCCCGCGCACCTGTGTTGAATGCGGGCATGTTTGCTTTTGAGCCGCCGCCGCCCGTTTCCGTCGCCATCGCCGGGGAGGGCGCGCGCTTTCCGGTGCGCCGCATTTTCTGCGTGGGCCGCAATTACGCCGATCATGTGCGCGAGATGGGCGGCGACGCCAAAAGCGAGCCGCCAATCTTTTTCACCAAGCCCGCCGACGCGTTGGTCGAATCCGGCGCCGCCATCGCTTACGCGCAAAACACGTCAAACCTGCATTTCGAGGTCGAACTGGTGATCGCCATCGGCAAAAGCGGGTGCGAGATTGCCGAGGCCAAGGCGCTTTCGCACGTGTTCGGCTATGGCGTGGGCGTCGATCTCACCCGCCGCGATCGGCAGAATGAAATGAAAAAAGCCGGCGCGCCGTGGGATATTGGCAAAGCCTTTGACCAATCTGCGCCCATCGGCGCAATCGCGCGCGGCCCCCATCCGCTCGCGGGCCGCATCTGGCTTTCGGTGAACGGGGAGATCAAGCAAGACGGCGATCTTGCGCAGATGATCTGGAGCGTGCCGGAAATCATCGCCGCGCTCTCCCGCTCCTGGGAATTGCGCGCCGGCGATCTCATCTATTCCGGCACGCCCGCTGGCGTCGGGCCCATCGTGCCCGGCGATGCGGTGGCGTGCGGAATCGATGGGCTGCCGGACTTGCGCTTTTCGATTCTTTAGCGCGCAAGGGGCTGGCGATGGAGGCGTTCGCGGAGGAGATCTGGATTGCTGCCGGCCCCTCCGTGCAAAGCGCCGGCTTCACCTATCCCACGCGGATGACTGTGATCCGGCTTGAAGCGGGCGGGCTTTTCGTGTGCTCGCCGGTTACTCTCAGTGCTGAATTGCACGCGGCGCTCAAAGCTCTGGGCGATGTGCGCTTCGTCGTTGCGCCCAATAGTTTGCATCACATGGCTTTGCCCGAATGGCGCGCGGCCTATCCCGATGCGCGCTTTTATGCAGCGCCGGGCCTCCGCACGCGCCGCAAGGACATCGCGTTCGATGGCGATCTCACCGAGGCGCCCATGCCGTGGTCCGATGAGATCGACTGCGTGCTGGTGCAAGGCAACGCCATCACTACCGAAGCGGTGTTCTTCCATCGCAAAAGCGGCGCTGTGCTCTTCACCGATCTTTTGCAGAATTTTCCGCCCGATTGGTTCAAAGGCTGGCGCGCGCTGGTCGCGCGGCTGGACGGCATGCTCGCGCCCAGTCCGCGCGTGCCGCAAAAATTCCGCGTCGCCTTCACCAACCGCAAGGCCGCGCGCGCAAGCATCGCCGCAATTTTGGCCTGTCCCACCCAACGCGTGCTGATGGCCCACGGCAGCCCCGTGCGCGAAGATGGCGCCGCATTTCTGCGGCGCGCGTTTTCCTGGCTGATGCGCTAAGCCTCCAGCGCCAGCAGCGCAAAGCTCGCCAGCCAGTGCTCGCCCATATAATCGCCGGCCACGTGCGGCAGGCTCGCCGTGATATGCGCCTCAGCGGCTGCGCGCGCGGCGCCGGCGGCGGCCTCATCGTCCAGCGCGCCCGCGATCGCCCGCCAGCACCACGCGCGTGAGAAATTCAGCCCATCCAGATGCGCGATTTTTCCGTCGCTGCGATCGCTCACCCGCGCGGGCGTGAAGAGGGAAGCGGGCGCAGCTTGCGCAACGCGCGGCAGATACGCCGCAAACCAGCTGCGAAACGCAGCTTTATCCATCACCCGCCGCAGCGCCTCGGCTGTCATCAGCGTCGGCGATAAAAAATCATCCTGGCTCGGCTCCCACGCCGCCGCATCCGCATCGCCCGCGTGCCAGTGCAGCAGTTTTTCGCGCATCAGCGCATAAAGCAGCGGATCGTGCGCTTCGGCCCAATCGGCCGCCATGCGCAGCGCGAACGCGGTTGAGGTGTGCACGCCCGTGCGCACCGGATAATCGCACAGCGGCAGAAAATTGCGGAAGCGCTGCGCGAACATTTCCGCCAGCGGCGCGAGCGTGTCGCCATGCGGCGCCCCATGCTGGTTCAGCTCATGCGCCAGCGCCAGCAGCCAGCCCCAGCCGTATGGCCGCTCAAACACGCGCGACCATGGCCGCCGCAGATACGCGCACTCGCCCGCGACATTCTCCGCCGTAAACGCCCGCGCAAACAGCGCAGCGATCGCCTCGGCCTGCGCCAAATCAGGATAGCGCCGCCAAAGCCGCGCCAGCAGCCAATAGCCGTGCACGCACGAATGCCAATCAAAGCTGCCGTAAAAAATCGGATGCGCCGCGCGCGGGCCGATCACGTCAGCCGGCCCCGCCATCACGTGATCCATCTTATACGGAAACTCCCGCTCCACATGCGCGAGCGCGAGCGAAGCGAATTTCTCGGCGATGCCTTTGGTGAGTGTGGTCATGGGAAGGCCAGGAACCGCATCAGAACAATGTTCGCAATCAGCAGCGGCAGCGCGGTTGGGATCTGCGCGCGGATCACGCCGTTGATCGCCTGTTTGCGATCGGGCAGCTCCAGCAGATTGGCCGGCACAACATTAAAATTCGCCGCCATCGGCGTCATCAGCGTGCCGCAAAAGCCGGCCAGCATGCCGATGGCGCACACCCGCACCGGATCGCCGCCGAGTTCATGGATCACAAACGGCAAGCCCACCGCCGCCGTCATCACCGGAAACGCCGCGAACGCATTGCCCATGATGATGGTGAACAGCGCCATGCCCACGCAATAGGCCGCCACCGCCATGGTGCGGGTGTCGAGCGGGATATATTCCGCAAAGATCAGCCCCACCTGTTCGCCCACGCCCGCCGCCAGAAACACAGCGCCCAGCGCCGCCAGCATTTGCGGCAAAAGCGCCGCCCAGCCCACCGCATCCATCAGCCGCCGCCCTTCCTGCAGCGGCGCCAGCGGCGGCGGCTTGAGCCATGCCATGATCACGCCAATGGCGATCAGCACGCCCAGCGTCAGCGAAATCAGCGTTGCGTTCTTGGCTTCTATGAAATTCTGCGCCCAGCTTGTTTCCTTCACCAGCAGCGTGCCGATCAAAGCCGCGGCGGGTATGATCAGCGCCGGCAGAAACAAAAGATTGCCGTTCCGCTCGGCGCTGGCGCGGCGTTCTTCTTGGCTGGTGGTTTTCGGCTTGCCTTGCCCAAGCCCAAACGCGGCGATCGCCACAAGCCCAAGCGCCAGCAAGCCATTGCCCAGATCGCCAAACGCATGCCCGCCGAGAAAGCTCGCCGCCAGCAAGCCCCAGAACGTCGCATTGCGCAGCCGGCGCGGATTGGCCTCGTCTCGTGCCGAAAGAATAACCAGCGCCAGAAAGAAAAGCCCGGCCACGATGTAAGCGTGTTGCAGCGTGATCATGCGCCGGCCTCCGCCTTGCCGCTTAACGCACGTTTTAGCGCGCGATCCAGCAGCCACAGCCGCACGCTATGGATGATCAGCGCCGCGATCGCCGTCGGGATCGCCCAGATCGAAAGCTGTAACGGCTCAACGATGATGCCGTAGGTTTCCAAAAAGCCCTTGATCAAAAGGATCGAGGCGATGGCGATGAAAATATCCTCGCCGAAAAAGAGGCCGATATTATCCGCCGCCGCCGCGTGGCTGCGAATAAGGAAGCGCTGCTGATCGGGCAGGGCGCCAAAGCGCGCTTCGGCCGCGCCTTCGGCCATCGGCGCCACCAGCGGCCGCACCATTTGCGCGTGCCCGCCGAGCGAGGTGAGCCCCAGCGCCGCGCTCGCCTGCCGGATCACGAAATACACCCAAAGCAGCCGCCCCACCGTGGCGGCCTCCACCTTGGCGATCGCAATGCGCGCGCGCTCCTGCAGGCCCGCGCGCTCCAGCAAGCCAATCGCCGCCAGCAAAATCCATGTGAGGCTGATATAGCGCGCGTCGTTAAACGCCTTTCCAAATTGCGCCAGCGTTTCGCGCCCGGCCATGTAGTACGCCGCAAGATCGGCCTCTGGCGTCCACGCCGCCGCAAGCCCAGTGGTGAGCGCCGCGGCCATCACCACAAGCAGCGGATTGGCGCGCACGATAAAGCCAAACACCACAACGGCGATGCCAAGTAAAACCAGCATGGCTCAGGCTTTCGGTTCTGATGATTGCGCCGCTTGTGGGTTTTCAGGCACGAGGTCCGACGTCTTTTTGCGGTTTTGCAGCCATCGGCGCGCGGAGATAATACCGGCGCCAATCACAAGGAAAGTCGGCAACACAACGGCAAGTTCAAACAGCCGTTGGTTGGTGTTTTCGGCCGGGCCGGTAAATGCGCCAATCAGATTGTACGCCGCAACCATCGCGCCGACCGCGAGCAGAAGGCCATAGCGCGGCCAAAAGCACAAAATGATCCATGTGATGATAACCGCCAAGATCAGCCCCTATATCGCGCGCTCACGCTTCCCAAATCCCCCGCCGCCGGGCGTTTCGATCACGAACACATCGCCCGCCTGCATCTCGGTTTTCGCCGTTGCGCCCAGTATCTCCACCGCGCCGCCCACGCGCTCAACGCGATTGGCGCCCGGCGCGCCATCGCCTCCGCCTTCGAGCCCGAACGGCGCCACGCTGCGCCGGTTCGATAAAATCGCGGCCTGCATGGGTTCGCAAAAGCGCACGCGCCGCACCGCGCCGTCGCCGCCCTTGAAGGCGCCAGCCCCGCCCGAGCCGCGCCGCACGGAAAACTCTTCCACCAAAACTGGAAAGCGCGTTTCCAAAACCTCAGGGTCAGTCAGCCGCGAATTGGTCATGTGGGTTTGCACCACGGCCGCGCCCGCAAAACCGGGCCCCGCGCCTGAGCCGCCGCATATGGTTTCATAATATTGCCGGCGCGCATCGCCGAAGGTGAAATTGTTCATCGTGCCTTGGCTGGCCGCCAGCGCGCCGAACGCGCCGTAAAGGCAATCCACCACGGCCTGGCTTGTCTCCACATTGCCCGCCACCACCGCCGCGCCCCGCGCAGGATTCAGCATCGAGCCTTCCGGCACGATGATGTTGAGCAGCTTGAGGCAGCCTTCATTCAGCGGAATGTGATCGGCCACCAAAGTGCGGAACACATAAAGCGTCGCCGCGCGCGTGATCGCCAGCGGCGCGTTGAAATTGTTTTGCCCTTGCGCGCTCGTGCCGGTGAAATCGATTGTCACCGTGCGCGCGGCGTGATCTGGCGTCACCGCCACGGCGATCATTGCGCCATGATCCATCTCAACTCGAAAGCGCCCAGGCTTGAGCGTATCGATCACGCGCTTGATCTGCTCTTCAGCGTTATCCTGCACATGCCGCATATACGCGGCCACGCCCTCGCGCCCGTAATGGGCAACCAACCGCTTCAGCTCCGCCCCGCCGCGCACCACGGCGGCGATCTGCGCTTTAAGATCGGCGATATTGCGATCCACATTGCGCGCAGGGTGGGGGCCGGAGGCGAACAGCGCGCGCGTTTCCGCTTCCAGCAGCCGCCCTTCGCGCATCAGCAGGAAATTTTCGATCAGCACGCCTTCATCTTCGATACGCGTGGAATCCGGCGGCATCGAGCCTGGCGTGATCCCGCCCACATCCGCATGATGCCCGCGCGCAGCGGTGAAGAATGCCGGCGTGGTTTCACCCTCCAGCATCACCGGCGCGATCAAAGTGATGTCGGGCAAATGCGTGCCGCCCGCGTGCGGCGCGTTGAGCATATAGACATCGCCATCGCGCATGCCGACGCCGCGCTGGCGGATAATCTCGCGCACGCTATCGCTCATGGAGCCAAGATGCACCGGAATGTGCGGCGCATTGGCCACAAGCCCGCCGCCTTCATCAAACACCGCGCAGGAAAAATCCAAGCGCTCCTTGATGTTCACGGAGGAGGCCGTGGTCTGCAGCGCCAAGCCCATCTCTTCGGCCACGCCCATGAAGCGATTGTTGAACACTTCAAGCAAAATCGGATCCGCCGCCGTGCCGATCGCGGCGCGGGCGATTTTTTCGGTGCGGCGCAGAATGAGGTCGCCTCTATCGGTGCGTCGGCCTTCCCAGCCGGGCGCAATATAGGTCGTCGCGCCTTCTTCGAGCACCAGGCAGGGGCCATCAAAATCAGAGCCCGGCTTCAGCGCGCTGCGCTTATAAACAAACGCGCACTTGTCCCACGCGCCCTCCGCGTAGAGCGCGACCTGATCGCCGTAATCCCATTCGGCGGATGGTGCGGCGCCCGCTTCAAGAGGCGTTGCACCGTCAACCACCGCCTCCGCCGTCAGCGACGCCACCACAATATCCCGGCCCGGATCAACAAAGCCAAAGCGCTTCTGGTGCTCTGCCTCAAAGCCAGCGCGCATCTCATCGCCCAGCATCACCGGCAGCGGCGTATCCGCGCCCTCATATTTCAGATGCGCCGTCAGCCGCACGCGCGCGTGCGCAGCATCGCCCAGCCGCGCGCGCGCCGCAGCGGAAAGCCGCGCCGCCGCCGCATCCAGCGCAACGCCAAGCTTTTGCTCCACCGTCTCCTCGGCGATCGCCCGCTCATCGGCCAGCCCCATGCCCCACGCGCTCAGCACGCCGGCCAGCGGATGCAGCAGGATCGTCTCCACGCCCACAGCATCGGCCACCGCGCACGCATGCTGCCCGCCCGCGCCGCCGAACGCGACGAGCGCATAATTGGAAGGATCATAGCCGCGCTGGATCGAAATCTTCTTGATCGCCTCGGCCATGTGCTCGTTGGCGATGGTGAGAAAGCCTTCGGCGGCGTCTTCCGCGCTCAGCACGCGCCCCGTCGCCGCCGCCACCTCTGCGCATAATTCCGCGAATTTGTGCGCCACCGCATCGCGATCCAGCGGCTGATCCCCGTTCGGGCCAAAGATCGCGGGAAAAAACTCAGGCCGCACGCGCCCCAGCAGCACGTTGCAATCTGTCACCGTCAGCGGCCCGCCGCGGCGATATGAGGCCGGGCCCGGATCGGCGCCCGCGCTGTGCGGGCCAACGCGCAGCCGCGCGCCGTCAAAAAGCAAATCGAGCCGCCGCCCGCCGCCACGGTGTGGATCGAAAGCATGGGTGCGGCAAAGCGCACGCCCGCCACCAGCGTCTCATGCGTGCGCTCAAACGCGCCGGCATAATGCGTCACGTCCGTTGAGGTGCCGCCCATGTCAAAGCCCAGCGCATGGCGAAAGCCTGCGCGCGCCGCCGCCGCCGCCATGCCCACAACCCCGCCCGCCGGCCCCGAAAGCACCGCGTCGCGCCCGCGAAAACGCGAAGCCTCGCTCAGCCCGCCATTGGATTGCATGAAATAGAGCGGCGCTTCGCTGAGCCCCGCGCTCACCTCATCCACATACGCCCGCAGCACGGGGGAAAGGTAGGCGTCCGCCACGCTCGTATCCGCGCGCGGGATGAATTTGATCAGCCCGCTCACCTCATGGCTCACGGAAATCTGCGTAAAGCCGATCGCGCGCGCGATCTCGGCCAGCTTCGCCTCGTGCGCGGGATGGGCCCAGCCATGCAAACACGCGATCGCCGCCGCGCGGAAGCCGTCGTCAAACGCCGCCTGCAGCGCCGCGCGCGCATGCGCTTCATCCAGCGGCGTCAGCACGGCGCCTTCGGCGCTCACCCGCTCGCGCGCTTCGATCACGCGCTGGTGCAGCAGATCTGGCTTCACGATATGCCGCGCAAAAATATCCGGCCGCGCCTGCACGCCGATCTCCAGCGCATCGCCAAAGCCTTGCGTCACCACCAGCACGACATCCGCGCCCTTGCGCTCCAAGAGCGCATTAGTCGCCACCGTGGTGCCGAGCTTCACCGAAGCGATCGCCCCGCCATGCTCGGCCAGGATTTGGCCGATCGCCTCCAGCGCCGCGTCCGCATAGCGCTCCGGGTTGACGCTCAGCAATTTGCGAACGATTTGCAATCCGCCAGGCCCGCGCGCGACCACGTCCGTAAACGTGCCGCCGCGATCGATCCAAAAATGCCAGCCGTCTTTCATGTGCGCGCGACCATCGCGCCGCTTGGCGCCGCAAATCAAGCCCGGCGCCTTGCGCCGCGCCCGGTTGGGTCTACGCTATGCGAAACACAAGGAGGCGGCGTCTTGAAGCCGACGGATATCGCGCAGCCGGATTACTTCCACAAAGTCGTCGATTGCCAATGGGCGTGCCCGGCGCATACGCCGGTGCCGGAATATATCCGCCTCATCGCCGCCGGCCGCTATGCCGACGCGTTCATGATCAATTGGCGCTCGAACGTGTTTCCCGGCATCCTCGGCCGCACCTCGCGATCGCCCGTGTGAGCCCGCCTGCCGCCGCGGGCGTGTTGAGGAATCGCAAGAGGCCAAGCCCGAGCCTGTCGCCATCTGCCGCTTAAAGCGCGTGGCCGCCGATAATAAAGGCGAGATCGCAGATCGCCTGCCGCCGAAAGCCGTCAGCAAAAACGGCAAGCGCATCGCGCTGATCGGCGCCGGCCCCGCCTCGCTCACCGTCGCGCGCGATCTCTTGCCGCTCGGCTATGAGGTGCACATCTACGACGCCGAGCAAAAAGGCGGCGGCATGATCCGCACCCAGATCCCGCGCTTCCGCCTGCCCGAAAGCGTGATCGATGAAGAGGTCGGCTACGTTCTGCACTATGAGCCGGTCACGCATTTCGGGGAGCGCATCGATTCCCTGAAAGCGCTGCTCGCCAAAAATTATGACGCCATCTTCGTCGGCACCGGCGCGCCGCGCGGGCGCGATCTTGGCTTGCCCGGCCAGCAGGAGGCCAAGGCCAACGTGCATATCGGCATCGATTGGCTCTCCAACGTCTCGTTCGGGCACGTTGATAAAATCGGCAAGCGCGTGATCGTGCTCGGCGGGGGCAACACCGCGATGGATTGCTGCCGCACGGCGCGGCGCCTCGGCGGGGAGGATGTGAAAGTCATCGTCCGCTCCGGCTTCGATGAAATGAAGGCGAGCCCCTGGGAAAAAGAGGATGCGCAGCACGAAGGCATCCCGATCCTCAATTTCCTCAACCCGCGCGAGATCACGCACGCAAACGGCAAGATCACCGGCATGTGGTTCACGCCGATGCATTGGGCCGAAGAAAAAGGCCGCAAAAAGCTCGTCCCCAGCGGCGCGCCGGACGTGCATTTTGAGTGCGACGACGTGCTGATGGCTGTCGGCCAGGAAAACGCCTTTCCCTGGATTGAGCGCGACATCGGCATGGCCTTCGGCGAATGGGATATGCCGGTGGTGGATGAGCTCACCTTCCAAAGCTCGCTGCCCAACGTGTTCTTCGGCGGTGACGCCGCCTTCGGCCCCAAGAACATCATCTGGGCCGTCGCCCATGGCCACGAAGCCGCCGTTTCGATCGATCTCTATTTAAACGGGCAGGATGTGCGCAAGCGCCCGCCGCCTGATGTTGTGATGCACTCCACCAAAATGGGCATCCATGAATGGAGCTATGACAACGATATCGCGCTCGATCAGCGCTATAAGGTGCCGCTGGTTGAGCCCGACGTGGCGCTGCGCAATGTGAAGATCGAGGTCGAGAAGGGGTTTGACCCGCTGCTCGGCTATAAGGAGGCGCAGCGCTGCCTCAATTGCGATGTGCAAACCGTGTTTTCCGCCCCGCTCTGCATCGAGTGTGACGCCTGCGTCGATATCTGCCCGATGGATTGCATCACCTTCACCGAAAACGGCGAAGAGACGGATCTACGCGAACGCCTCACCGCGCCCGCGCTCAATCTCGAGCAGGATCTTTACGTGCAGGATGGGCTCAAAACCGGGCGCGTCATGGTGAAAGACGAAGACGTCTGCCTCCATTGCGGCCTCTGCGCCGAACGCTGCCCCACCGGCGCCTGGGACATGCGCCAATTCTATTTGGAAACAGCGAAGGCCGGCTGCGGCGCGCGTGAGCTGGCGGCGGCGAAATAAGCTCGCACTTCGTGCTCGCCCGTTAGGGGGAGCTGTCATGCGCAGCATGACTGAGGGGGCGGCGCCGGCGTCGGCCCACATCAGCGCCCGCCCCTCCGTCGCGCGCTTCGCGCGCGCCACCTCCCCCTCGCGGGGGAGGACGCGGAGAGTCTGCTTTTCGCCGGGAGCGGACAGAAGCTAATCTCGGAAAGTGCCAGCCATTCGCTGAAGCTCAAGGTACTCAGCTTCGTCACACACGTTCCAAACGAAGCACATGAACTGGGCTATGTCCGTTCCGCTATCCGCCAATTCCTTGAGCGGGCCGCCAAACTCGTCTCTGCCTGCGGCTACTAAGTCGATAGTGTTCGAGACCTCATCGAAACGGCGTTGGCAGGCCTCGGCAGACCATTCCACTTTTTGCCGCCAATCCAAATCATTGGGCGGATCGGCAGGGCCGACATCGACCCAGTAGCACTCACAAATCCCGTGGTCAGGGAGATAGAATTGCAGCGTGCCGTCCAGGTTCAACAGCGATGCGCGGCGCGCGGCTTCGATAACTTTCGGGATGTCGTCCACACGCCATGCGTACTCACCACCCGGTGTTGAGTAGACCAATCGGTCAAGCAGTTCAGACGGAAGTTTGCTGGCGGAATGCGGCACCGCTTCACCATACGACCGGAGTCCGCTCCGGGCCAGCCGCAGACATACCACGCTTCCCCGCCGAGCGCCCCGCGACTTGTCCGCCGAAGCTCGCAGAGCGAAGGCGGAAAGCGGGGGCGAGAGCGGGGATCCAGGGGTGACAAGGCGCGGTGCTCGACCCTGGATCCCGGATCGCGCCCCGGCGTACGCCGGGGCTGCGTCCGGGAAGCGCCGCATTATTGGGGCCGCTCTGGGCCAACCGCAGATAACACGCTTCCCAACTGAGCGCCCCGCGAAAAGCGGGGCTTAGAGCGCAGTTCTGGTCGCTTGACGGCGTGTAATCTATAGATTGCAGCACATCTGTGCCGCAGCTCCCGATCTGTTTGACGAATGGCTGCGGACTTTGCGCGATCTTAAACGCCGCGCGCGTGTGGACATGCGGCTTAAGCGTCTCGCGAACGGAAATCCGGGCGATGTCCGCCCGGTTGGAAGCGGCGTCAGCGAATTGCGGATCGATGTGGGCCCAGGCTATCGCGTGTATTTCGCGGCGCGCGGGGATGAGCTGATCCTCCTGCTTGCGGGTGGCGATAAATCCACGCAAGCGCGCGACATCGAGGCGGCGCTCAAACTTTGGAAGGATTGGAAGGCGGCCCAAGAATGAGCAAAACCACCACACGCGCCTTTGATAGCGCCGACTATATCGACTCTCCCGAGGCGGTTGCGGCCTATCTTGAAGCCGCGCTCGAAGATGGCGACGCCCTAATCATCGCTGCCACCCTTGGCGACATCGCCCGCTCAAAAGGCATGGCGCTTATCGCAGAGCGCACAGGCCTTGCGCGCGAAGCCCTCTACAAATCGCTCAGCGCCGATGGAAATCCGCGGCTCACCACTTTGCTCGGCGTTCTCAAAGCCATGGGTCTTCGCCTCTCGGTGACAACGGACGCCCAACGCGGTGTTTAGCGCCACCTAAAGGCGCCGCTTCTGGAACACATGAAAAATCCCTCACCCTCACCCCGGAACCAAACCGGGCGCCCGCGCGTACCTTAAGCGCACAGGCGGCGCGCTGTGAGCGTCGCTGAATTGACGCCCAGAAGGGGAACGCCACATGAAACCTCGTTTTCTCACCGCGCTGGCCATGAGCGCCGCGCTCACCGCCGCCACAGTCGCGCCGTCTTTCGCCGAGGCGCCGTTCCGCAGCGCTGCGCCGCAAAGCTTCAGCGCCGAAGAATTGCACGCCTACGGCCTCAACGAACAAGCCACAGAGCGCGCCATCGCCCTGCAAGACCAAGGCTATGAAATCCGCGTGCTGAGCGAAGAAGAAGCCGCAGGCTATCAGGCCGGCATCACCGATACGCAATGGCTGCTGCTTGGCATCCTCGCAGGCGTGATCGTCATCGCCGTGGTTGTCGCCGACTAATGCGCCAAGCGCGCTTTGCGCTGATCGGCTTTTGTTTGTCGCTAAGCATTGCGGGCTGCGCCATCAATCCCAGCCGGGATGTGGCGCAGTTCGCCGCGCAGAGCGGCATGAATTCGTTTGAGCCGTTCAATCGCCGCCTCACATCGCCGGAGGCGTTGGTGCTGCCGGTGGTGCACGATCAGCAATTTTCCGGCCCCGCCTGCGGCGCGCATGCGCTCGCCAGCGTCGTCAATTATTGGCGCGGGCCGGGCGCGCTGGAAGGCGCTACGCTGTTTGCGTCGCAGCCGCCCGCAGCAGCGGCCGGCTATTCGATGGCGGAGCTCCTCGTCATCGCCCGCGCCAATGGCCTTACCGCCTCCGCCGTGCGCCTCGATGAAGCGCACATCATCCGCGAGCTGGAGCAGGGGCGCCCGGTGCTGATCCCGGTGCGTTTGCCCTCGATCTACGTGCAGCAGCGCGTGATGCCCGGCGGGGAAACGCCGGTGGTGGGCCATGTGCGCAATTTTGTAATCAGCCGCGCCGGCCGCGTCTCGGAATTTGCCGGCCTCGCCATGGTGGATCATTATGTGCTGGTGGTCGGCTATGACGAAACCCGCTTTGTCGTGGTTGAGCCGGTCATGGGCTATCGCACCATCGCGCGCGCGCGCCTGGCCCGGTATCGCGAAGCCTTCGCAGATGCGGCCATGGTGTTTTCCGGCGCCCCGCGCGCCGCCGGCGCCGTGAGTTAGCGCCACCACGAACGGAGCCCGCGTCCCTGACGCAGCCCCGGCGAAAGCCGGGGTGCGACCAGGGAGCCAGAGCTAAGAGCGCGTTTTGCCCTGGATCCCCGCGCGCGCCCCGCATCAAGTGCGGGGCTTGGCGGGAAGCGGTGACCTCGCGCTTCCCATTCCACCGCTTACGGGCCTAAGATGGCGCAAAGCCCGCGCCATAAGCGGGCAGGCTGGAGGGTGCTGCGCACGTCATGTCGAAGCCGATCGCCGCGACCAACGATTTCGTGGTCAAATTCGCCAACGTCAACGGCTCTGGTTCCGCGAGTGCGAACGGGCTTTTCGCCAAGGTGATCTTGCGCATGGGCGTGCCCGTCGGCGCGCGCAATATCTTCCCCTCCAACATCCAAGGCTTGCCCACTTGGTATGAGGTGCGCGTTTCCGAAGCCGGCTGGCTCGGCCGCCGCGGCGGGACAGACCTCATGGTCGCCATGAACCCGCAGACCTGGGAAGCGGATGTCAAAGGCATCGAGCCGGGCGGCTATCTTTTCTACGATAATTCCAAGCCGCTCCCGGCCTCCAAATTCCGCGACGACATCACCATCATCGGCGCGCCTCTCACCGAGCTGATCGCCGCCGAATTCGCCGATCCGCGCCAGCGCCAGCTGTTTAAAAACATCTGCTATATCGGCGTGCTCGCGCATCTCATCGGCATCGACCCTGATCTCGTGAAGCAGCTCTTGGGCGAGGAGTTCAAAGGCAAGGACAAACTGATCGCGCCGAACTTCAAAGCCTTCGAGCTTGGCCGCACCTATGCGGCGGAAAACCTCGCGCCGATCGGCCTGCGTTTGCGCAAATCCGATAAGGTCGGGGATCGCATCTTTGCTGAAGGCAATGATGCAGCCGCGCTCGGCGCCGTCTATGGCGGCGCCACGTTCTGCGCCTGGTACCCGATCACGCCCTCCACCTCGCTGGCTGAGAGCTTCCAGAAATATTGCACGCTGCTGCGCAAGGATGCGGACGGGAAAAATCGCTTCGCCATCGTGCAGGCCGAAGATGAAATTGCCTCGATCGGCATGGTGATGGGCGCCGGCTGGGCGGGCTCACGCGCGTTCACCTGCACATCAGGGCCGGGCGTTTCTCTGATGACGGAATTTGTCGGCTTCTCTTATTATGCCGAAATCCCCGCCGTGATTTTCGACGTGCAGCGCGGGGGCCCTCCACCGGCATGCCCACGCGCACGCAGCAATCGGATCTGCTGTCGGCTGCTTACGCCTCCCATGGCGATACCAAGCACCCGATGCTTTTCCCCGGCAACCCAACCGAAGCGTTCGAGTTCGCCGCCGCCGCCTTCGATCTCGCGGACTTTTTCCAAACCACGATTTTCGTGATGCTGGAGCTCGATATCGGCATGCAGGAATGGCTCACCGCGCCGTTCAAATGGGATGAAAAAGCGCCGCCTCAATCGCGGCAAGGTGCTTAGCTATGAGCATCTGGAGCAGGGCGTCGAATTTGGCCGCTACCGCGATGTCGATGGCGATGCGGTGCCGTATCGCACCTATCCGGGCACGCACCCCACTAAAGGCTCCTATTTCACCCGCGGCTCATCCCACGATAAGGACGCCCGCTATTCCGAGCGCGGAGAGGATTACACCGAAGGCATGGCTCGCCTGTTGCGCAAATGGGAAACCATGAAAGCGCATGTGCCCGCGCCGATCCACAAGCCCGCCGCGCGCCGCACGCCCGATGGCGTGATCTATTTCGGCTCCACCGATCCGGCCATGGAGGAGGCGCTCTCAGCGCTCGAAGCGCAGGGCGTTTATCTCGATGCGCTGCGCATCCGCGCGTTTCCGTTCGCGCAGGAGGTGTTCGATTTCATCCGCGATCATGAGCAAGTGTTCGTTGTCGAGCAAAACCGCGACGCCCAGCTCAAATCGCTGCTGGTGAACGAGGGCGGGGTGCATCCCGCGCGCCTTGTTTCTGTTTTGCATTATGACGGCTCGCCGATTTCGGCGCGCTTCATCATCAAGGATATCAGTGAAAAGCTGAAATCCGCCCACGCCGCCGCGCTGCCGGAGCAAGCGAAATGACCTATATCGCCAAGCCGAAGCTGCACCATCCCTCGCTCGAGAAAAACGCCCTCGGCTTCACCCGCCGTGATTATGAGGGCCGTATCTCCACGCTCTGCGCCGGCTGCGGCCATGACAGCATCAGCGCCTCGATCATTCAGGCGTGTTTTGAGATCGATCTCGCGCCGCATCGGCTCGCCAAATTCTCCGGCATCGGCTGCTCCTCGAAAACGCCGGATTATTTCGTCTCGCCCGCGCATGGCTTCAACGCCGTGCATGGCCGCATGCCCTCGGTGCTCACCGGCGCCAACATCGCCGCCAAGGATCTCATCTATCTCGGCGTTTCCGGCGATGGCGACAGCGCCTCGATCGGCCTTGGCCAATTCGCCCACGCCGTCCGGCGCGGCGTGAACATGACCTACATCGTCGAAAACAACGGCGTCTATGGGCTCACCAAGGGCCAATTTTCCGCCACCTCCGATAAAGGCTCAAAAGCCAAGAAGGGCGCGGAAAATAAAGATAGCCCGATTGATCTTGTGATGCTCGCGCTGCAGCTCGGCGCCACTTATGTGGGCCGTTCTTTCTCCGGCGATAAGCATCAGCTTGTGCCGCTGATCAAAGGCGCGCTTTCCCACAAAGGCACGGCCGTGCTTGATGTGATCAGCCCGTGCGTGGCGTTCAACAATCACGTCGGCTCCACCAAGAGCTTCGATTATGTGCGCGCCCATAACGAAGCGGTGAACCGGCTTGATGTCATCACGCCCCGCGCGCCCATCACGGCGGAGTACAAGCCGGGCGAACTCAAAGAGGTGATCCAGCACGATGGCTCCATCCTGCGCCTGCGCAAGCTGGAAGATGATTACGATTCCACCGATCGCAACGCCGCCTTGGGCTATCTCGCGCGCAAGGCCGCCGAAGGCGAAATCGTCACCGGGCTCTTATACGTCGATCCCGAAGCCTCCGATCTGCACGACAGCCTCGGCACCGTCTCGTGCCCGCTCAACAAACTCCAAGACGCCGAACTCATCCCCCCGCTCGCCGCCCTCGAAAAAAATCAACGCCGCCCTGCGCTGATGCGGGGAAAGCGCGCCCCTCTATCCCACACCTCCCTCTTCGTCCTCCCCCGTCAGGGGGAGGTGGTTCGCGCGTCAGCGCGAGACGGAGGGGCGGGCGCTGATCGTTCCAAAAACAGCGCAATTATGGAGCGCGGGCGTCCCGCCCGCATCGTGTTTGAAGCCGCACGAAAGCGTGGCGTTTGAACGATGCGGGCGAGGACGCCCGCGCTCCATAAGAAATCTATCCGACCGATTTCACACCGCGCCTAAACTCTCCCCGTTCAGATCACGGGAGGCGGTTGTGCACACCAGACCAATCACGATCCGAACGCGGTTTGAGCGTGATGCGATCAATGATGGCGACATCGGCGATCGTGGCCCCGGTGAGAAACAGGGAAGCCGGGATTCCTTGCAGAGCATGGTGATCTGCAAAGCACGCGAGCCGGGAACGGCTGCAAGGCGCTAAGCGCGCCTGGATACCCAGCGTCGCAGCACGGTGCGCGGTTGAGCGCAGAGGGAGGAGACCTCGCCGGTTCGCTGTCTTATCAACGTATGGCCACCCAGGGCGACGTCAGAACGCTGCACGCAGGCGCCGGCTGCAAAACAATCCGCGCGGGGCGCGCTCTAAGCGCAAACCCAAACTAAATTCTTCACGCGTAGCTTAAAGCGCGCCCCGCTCTCCCTCCTTCGCTTGCTGCGCAAGCTTCGGAGGGCTTCGCCCACTTGTCTCCGCAAGCGCCGCGCGCTGTGCGGCGAAACGCACGCCATAGCGGAGCGCCGGCTTCCGGCCGGCATCTTTGCTTCACGCGCACATGCCGGATCATTTTCTTGCATCGCATGCCGGCTGGAAGCCGGCGCTCCGCTATCGCGTTTGCTTGGACGGTCCAAGCAAAGTCAGCCAAACCGCTCCAGCGCATAGGGCGCTATATCCAACGCCGGCGCCTTGTCCTCCGCCAGCGCCAGCACCAGCTCAGCCGTAACCGCGCACATCGTCAGCCCCAGATGCGCATGCCCAAACGCGTAAAGCACTTTCGGCGCGCGCTTGAGCCGCCCGATCGCCGGCACGTAATCGGGCAGGGCGGGCCGCGGGCCCACCCAGCGCTGCGGGTTCGCGGCAAAGCGCACGCCCAGCGCGCGCAGGTGGCCCTCAAGCCGCGCCCATTTGCGCGCATCCGCCGGCGCGCCTGGCGCGCCAAACTCGATAAAGCTGGTTGCGCGCAGGCCGCTGTCGAAGCGCGACACCACCATGGTGCGCTCCTCAAAAAACGTCGTCGGCAAATCCTCGGGCCAGGCATGTTCGGGGCTGTGCACGTGATAGCCGCGCTCGCCGATCAGCGGCGCATGCACGCCGAGCTGCGCCATCAGCGGCCGCGACCAGGCGCCCGCCGCGATCAGCAGCGCATCGGCCTGACGCGCCATGCCCGAGGCCAAATCCACGCGCCCATCTTCATGCACGCGCACCGCGCTATCGGTGACGATTTCACCGCCCTTGGCCTCGAACGCCGCCAGCATCGCATCGCGCGCGCCCTGCGGATCGCGCACCTGCCCTGGGCCTTCAAAGAACAAGCCCGCCGCCGGCCGCGCGCGCAGCACGCCTTCATAGCGCGCCAGCTCCGCCTCGCTCCATTCGCGCAGCCGCACCTTGCCCACCGGCGTCCTGGCCCACGCCTTCAGCCCCGCATCCGCGCGCGCGGGGTTCATCCACAGCGCCATGTGCCCATGATCGCGCACGATGCCGGCATCGCCCGCCAGCGCCGCGAGCCGCTTCCATGCCGGCATGGTGTCTTCCAAAATCGCGCTCAGCGCCGCATGCGAGGCCGCAACGCGCGCCGGCGCGCACGCCTGCAAGAAGGCGAGCGACCAGGGCGTCCACAGCCCAATGTCGCGCCAGCGAAAATCAAGCGCGCCGCCCAGGCCAAACGCACGCCCCGCCGCGCCCGACACATTGGCCCAGGTGGACCAGGGCATCACTTGCTCGGGCCCCAAATGCCCGGCATTGCCGAACGACGCGCCGCGCCGCTGATCGCCAGGATCAATCAGAATTGTGCGCACGCCCGCATGTTGCAGCCGCAGCGCGGAAGCGGCGCCAATCAGCCCGCCGCCGATGATCAGGATTGAGCGCATGTGCAGCTACGCCAGCAATTTCAGCATCGCCATCGCGGCGGCCGGATTGCGTTCCTTCGCGCCGGCGATGAAATAGAGAAACACATCGCCAGTCGCCTCCCATTCGCGCGCTGTCTTGGCCCAGCGCTTCAGCGTCGGCTTGGCATAGCCCGTCGGCTCATCGGCTTGCGTCAGCTCCAGCCGCGCATAGGCGAAATCGGCGGTGGGGGCGGCGATCAGCGGGTGTTTCTCCGATTCCACCGTCACCACCGCGATATTCCGCTCCCGCGCCAGCTTCAAAAACGCCTCATCGGCAAAGCTTTCATGCCGCACTTCGATCGCATGCCGCAGCGCCCGCTTGCCGAGCTTAGCCGGCAGCATGTCGAAATAGGCGATCATCTCGGCCGCATCGAATTTTTTATAAGGCGCCATCTGCCAGAAGATCGGCCCCAGCTTCGATCCCAATTCGCCCAGCCCGCTGGCGAAAAACCACTCGATCGATTGGCTCGCCTCGCGCAGATCCTTGCGCTGCACCGCCGCGCGCGGCGCCTTCACGGAGAAGATAAAATCATCCGGCGTGGCGGCGGCCCATTTTTTGAACGAAGCCGCGCTCTGCGTGCGATAGAAGGTCGAATTGATCTCAATCGCCGTGACCTGGCGCGAGGCGTAGTCGAGCTGTTTGGCCTTGGCCAAATCGGCGGGATAAAAGCTCTCCTCCCACGGCTCATAATTCCAGCCGCCAATGCCGACGCGGATCATCGCTACTCACCCGTAAAATTTGGCGTGCGCTTGGCGGTGAACGCATCCACCGCTTCCTTGTGATCGGCCGTCTCATGCGCCAGCGCCTGGAACGCGGCCGAAAGCTCAAGCACCTCAGAAAGCCGGCTCTGCTGCGCCTCACGCAGCAAGCGCTTGGCGAGCCGCACCGTGCGCGGCGGGTTCACCGCGATTTTACCAGCCAGCGCGCGCGCTTCATCCATCAGCGCCTCATCGGCGGCGATGCGCGTGATGAGGCCAATGCGCTCTGCTTGCGCTGCGTCGATCATTTCGCCCGTCAGCACCAATTCCGCCGCGCGCGTGGCGCCGATGGCGTTGGTCAAAATCCACGCCCCGCCATCGCCCGGAATGATGCCGACCTTGACGAAATTCGACGCCATTTTCGCCGAGGCCGCCGCAATGCGAATATCGCACAGCACAGCGATATCGAGCCCAAGCCCGATCGCATGCCCGTTGATCGCCGCGATCGTCGCCACCTCCACATCCGCCAGCGCCTTGATCACGCTATGCACGCCGCGCCGATAATTCGCGCGCGTGTCATCGGGCGTTTTGCGCGGGCCGATGCCGGTGCGCTCGCGGATCGCCTTCAAATCGCCGCCCGCGCAGAAAGATTTTCCAGCGCCAGTGAGGATCACAGCGTTGATCTCCCGATCATCATGCGCTTGCCACAGCGCGCCGGCGAGATCGCTGCAATCTTCCAGATGCGCGATCGCGTTGCGGCTCTCGGGCCGGTTAAGCGTGATGGTGGCGACGCGGCCTGATTTCTCATAAGTCACGAAAGACATGGGCGTTCCTCAATTTCAGCGCTTCGCTTAGCGTATCGCGGCGGCGCTCACAACTAATCCGCGCCCACCCCGCGCTGCATGGCGATGAATGGCTCCGGCGCCAAAGCGCTTGGCGCGCCTGTCACCTGCAACGCGCCTTCGCCGTTGCGCTCAATGCTGATCGCATAGCGGACAGGCCCGACGCTGAAATGATAGCTCTCGCCATCGGGGCTCACGCTTTCCTCGCCGCCGCGCACTTCGGCGGAGAACGTGGTGGTGCGGGCGTTGTCCGATAGCTGGATCGGATCGGCGGTCTCGGCGTCCTTGAAATCGTAGCTGGTATAAAGGAGATCGCCATCGCCATCCTCATGCAGCACGATTGAGCGCTTGCCGGTGATGGCGAACACGCGCGTGCGCGGCATCCAGCGGCATTGCGCTTCGGCGTCCCCCAGGCGCACGGAAACGAACGGCACGGTGTAGGCGCTCGTCGGCGTTTGCAGCATGCCCGAATTGATGCGCCGGATCGCGCCGGCCGCTTCGCCATTTTGCAACAGCGCGATGATCACGCTGCCGGCGGCGCCTTCCTCGGCGCCCAATTGATAGAGGCTGCGCTCCACCAGCGCGCCATTGGGCTTATCATACTGCGCCACCTCAACGCCCATGTCCGTACGTTCAAGCACCAGCACAGCGGGCATATTGATCGCATCGCAGATAAACCACGGCGCGGGCGCGGCGAGTGTTTCGGGCAAAGGCGGCGGCGGCGGCGCCGGTTGGCCGCAGGCGGCGAGCGTGAACGCTAAGACAAACAGATTGCGGCGCATGCGGACCCCTTGTCGGCGGAATCGCGTTCCTCACCCATCCCCGGATGCGCCGCAGGCGCAGTCCGGGGCCCATAACCGCAAAACGCTGGTGTTCATGGGCCCCGGGCCCGCCGCTTCGCGCCGTCCCGGGGATGAGTGCGTTTCATACAGCCGCGCGGCACAGGCGATCAAGCGCGTGTTTTAAGCGGCTAAAGCCCTAACTTACTACGCGCCGCTTTGGTCAAGCTCATGGCGCTTTCGCCATAATCAGCCCATGGATCGGGCGCTTCGAGCCGCGCCGGCATATCCTTGAGCTTGAACACATTCGCCGCCGCGATGGCGCGCAACTCATCCCAGCCCACCGGCACGGCGATCGGCGCCATCGGCCGCGCGCGGGTGGAATAGGGGGCGATCGCGGTGGCGCCGCGGCCATTGCGCAGATAATCGATGAAGATGCGGCCCTTGCGCTTGGCTTTGGCCATATTCGCCACAAACCGCTTGGGATCGAGCGCCTCGACCTGCACCGCGAAATCGCGGGCAAAGCCTTTCACCTCATCCCAATCATGCCGCCGCTTGAGATTGAGCACCACATGCACGCCCTTGCCGCCGGTGATCATGGCGAAGCTTTTGAGGCCGGCGCTCTCCAGCAGCGCCTTGATGTCAAACGCCGCGCGCTTCACTTGCTCGAAGGAGAGGCCCTCATCGGGGTCGAGATCAAACACCAGCCGGTCCGGCGCATCGAGCTTATCATTGCGCGATCCCCAGATGTGCAGCTCCACCGCGCTCATCTGCGCGCACGCGGCAAGGCCCGCCGCGTCAGTCACCGTGAGATAATCCTCGGCCTTGCCGCTCTCGGCTTCGATGATGGGGATCGTTTTGATGGCTTTCGGCGCGCCGGCCATGGCGTGTTTCTGAAAAAATTGCTGCCCGCCCACCCCGTCAGGCGTGCGCACAAGGCTGAGCGGGCGGCCAAACAGGTGCGGGCCGATGCGCGCCGCTGCGGCTTCGAGGTAAGCTGCGTATTCGGCCTTGGTGATCTCCGCATCGGGGAAAAGCACGCGGCCGGGATTGGTGAGCTTGATGCTCGATTTCGGCGCGGGCCGTTCGGTTTCGGCGTTGACGTCCATGGGCGATTTATCACCGCGCAGCCCGAGAAAAACGCCGTGCCGCACCGCGCCTTCACTGGTGAGCTCTGCATATTTAACCTGCGCGATGAGCTTGGGTTCCACCCATTTGGCCCCGCGCGCCGCCGCACGCGGCACATCCAGCGCAGGCTTGGCGCGCTGAAGCGCAGCAAGCTGCTCGGAAAGCAAAGCCAGCGTTTTGTCTGAAAACCCCGTGCCCACATTGCCGCGATAGGTCAGCTTGCCTTTCACCCGCTCGGCCAGCATCAGCGCCGCGAACGCGCGGCCCTTGAGCGAAGGCTGATAGCCGATGATCACGAACTCGCTTTCGTTCACGCATTTGGCCTTGAGCCAGCTTTGCGTGCGCCCGCTGCGATAGGCGCTCGCGGCGCGCTTGGAGACAACGCCCTCAAGCCCCTTGGCCGCGAACGCTTCAAACACCGCCGGCCCATTGCCTTCGATCACCGGCGAAAGCCGGATCGGCGCGCGCGCGCGTTTCAGCAATGCCTCAAGCCGGCCCTTGCGTTCGCTAAGCGGGCGCTTGCGCAAATCGGCGCCGTCATCAAACAACAGATCGAAGGCGAAGAACGAAACGCCCTTGGCCTTGCCATCATCCAGCGCGCGTTGCAGCGCGCCAAAATCGGTGCGCCCTTGCGCATCGGCCACGGCCGCTTCGCCATCGATCAGCGCATTTTTGAGATTGAGCGCGCCCAGCGCTTGCGCGATCGCGCCAAACCGCGCGGTCCAATCAAGGCCCGTGCGCGTGTAGAGCCGCACGGCGGGGCCGTTCACCGCCGCTTGCAGGCGGTAGCCGTCATATTTGATTTCATGCAGCCAGCCATCGCCGCTTGGCGGCGCCTCGATCGGGGCGCAAAGCGCGGGTTCAACGAACTCAAGCGTCGCCGGCTTCGCCGCCGCGCGCTCTGCTCCCTTGCTCCACACGCGCCCGCCCTTGGCTTTCAAATCCTCCACCGTGCGGCCAGTTTTGACGCTGGTGACAGCGCGCAGCGGATCATCCGTGCTGGCGTAAGCGTCCTTGGATTTGAACAGCAGCCACGGCTCGCCGCGCTCGCCCTCGCGCGGCTTGATTTTCACCATGTGAAATTCGCCCTGCAGCCGCGCGCCGGCCAGCACGAATTTGAGCTCGCCCTTGGCCATGCCTTCATCGGGATCGTTGAGCCAGCGCACCTTGCCGTTATCCCAGATGATCACCGCGCCCGCGCCATACTCGCCCTTCGGGATCACGCCCTCGAAGCCGCCATATTCGATCGGATGATTTTCCGTGCGCACTGCAAGGCGCTTGATGGAAGGATCAAGGCTCGGCCCCTGCGGCACGGCCCAGCTCATCAAGACGCCCTTATGCTCAAGCCGGAAATCATAATGCAGGCGGCTCGCCGCATGCTTTTGCACCACGAACATGCCGCCCGCGCTTTTCGCGGCGCCGGGCGCGGGCTCACTGGTGCGGTTAAAATCGCGCTTGCGCTTATAATCGCTGAGATCGCCAACAATTGCGGCGGGCGTGTTGGATGTTTTACGCGCCATCAGCGAAGCGCTCGTGCTCCCCCGTTAGGGGGAGCTGTCACGCACAGCGTGACTGAGGGGGCGGCGCTAGCGCTTGTCCAGATTGGCGCTCGCCCCTCCGTCGCGCGCTCGCGCGCGCGCCACCTCCCCTGACGGGGGAGGGCGGATCTAGTGCGGCGTCCATAACATTGCTTATTTCTTCGCCCGCTTGGCCGCCGCTTTTTTCGCTGGCGCCTTGGTGCGCGGGGTGCGCACTTTTTCGGCCGCTGTTTTCAGCTTGGCCGGCGCGCGCTTGGGCGTTTCCTCGATTTTTGGCGATTTTTTCGCCAGCGATTTTTTTCAGCGCATCGACCAGCGATACGACGTTATCGCCATAATCGGGCGCAGGCTCTTCCTGATCTTCGAGGATCAACTCGCCCTGGCGCTCGATCTTTTTCTTCACCAGCCGCTCAATCGCTTGGGCGTATTCATCCTCGAACTTGCTGGGATCAAATTTCGCTTTTTTGCGATTGATCAGCTCCTCGGCGAGATCGACGAGGTCAGCATCCAGTTTGCCGGTGGGGATTTCATCGAAGAAGGATTTGGCGCTGCGCAGCTCCTCGGCGTAATGCAGCGTCTCGACCATCAGCCCATCCTCATACGGCTTCACCGCCGCGATATAGGAGCGGCCGCGCATGGTGATCTGGCCAAGGCCGATGGTTTTGGTTTTGCGCAAGGCTTCCAGCACGACGCGATACGGCTCATCGGCCATTTTGCCGTCGGGCAGGGCGTAATAGGGCTTGTCGAAATACACGCCATCAATGGTTTCGGCCGGCGCGAACTGGATCATGTCCAGCGTCTTTTTTGAGTCGATTTTCAGCGCCTCGAACTCTTCATCGCTGAACAGCACATAGCGGCCCTTGGCGAATTCGTAGCCCTTGACGATGTCGTCCTTATCCACCGGGCCGATGCCGGGGGCGACCTTCTCATAGCGGATGCGCTGTTTTGAAGGCTCATGGATCTGGTTGAACGAAATCTTCTCGCGCGAGATCCAAAGCCGAATAGAGCTTCACCGGAAGGGCGACGAGCGCCAGGCGGATTTGCCCGGTCCAAACGGGGCGTGCGGGAGGCGGCATGGAACTTAAACGCCTTTGCAGGAGCTGACGTTCCGCATATGTAACATTTTTGCGGGGCCCGTGATAGCGGGATCGCGCGCGTTTACCGCGTTTTGCGGCGAACGCCGTAGGTCCGCCGCGCGGCCTCGACAAACGCGCCCGCTTGCCCCGCCCCGCGCAGCCGATCGGCGAACACCAGCCCCACCTCACGCTGCAGCTCAAACCCATTGAGTTTCACCGCATGCAGCCCCGCGCGCTTGAAGCTCAGCGGCGCCACCGTGATGCCCAGCCCCGCCGCCACCATCGAGAGCGCCCGGTCATCCGAAAGCGTGCGCAGGCTGAAAGAGGGGCGCACGTCCCGCCCGGTGAAATAGCGGCTGATCTCCGGCAGGCCCTCGCATTGGCGGCGCACGATCATGGTCTCGCCGGCCAGCGCCCCGCCATCCACGCTCTCCGCGCCGGCAAGGCGATGCTGATCGCCCACGAACAGCACGTAAGGCTCGGCGCGCAGCGGCTCGCGCGCGAAGCTTTCAAAGCTGGGGCGCAGGATGGTGATGGCGAGATCGAGCCGCCCGTCGCTCAGCCGGTTGGCGATGTCGCGCTCGGTCGAATCCAGCAGCTCCAGCGCCTCGCCCTCCGCGTGCTTGGCGTGCAGCGCCACGAGCCTTTCAAGATCGCGCGCCGGGATGGTGGCGAGCACGCCGGCGCGCACGCGCTTGTGCTGCGGCGCCTGCGCCACCGCGCGCTGGGCGGCCTCATATTCCTGGGCGATGGCGCGAGCGTGGGTGAGAAAGCGGCTGCCGGCCGGGGTTAACGAAACCCGCCGCGTGGTGCGCTCAAACAGGCGCGCGCCCAGCTCCTCCTCCAGCTTGGCGATGCCGATGCTGAGCGTGGGCTGGGTGACCGAAACCCGCGCCGCCGCCTTGGAGAACGAGCCCAGCTCGGCCACGGCCAGGAAATAGCGCAAAAGATAGCGATCCATAGATCATATCTATCAGTCTTGTTCGATGTGTTCAATTTCTATGGGCGTAGCCAATCAGTTACATATTCGGAGCGCCGGCTTCCAGCCGGCAAGCGGTGTTTCGGCTTGCGCAAGCCGGTGCGGCTTGAAGCGGCGACGCCGGCTGGAAGCCGGCGCTCCGAAGGAGTGGTGATGTCCCAAACGCCCATGCTCGACTTTGTGCTCGGCGACACCGCCGACGCCATCCGCGAAACCACACAGCGTTTCGCCGCCGATCCGCATCGCCCCGCACGCGGAAGAGATCGACGCCACCAACACGTTCCGCCGCGAGCTATGGCCCGAAATGGGCGCGCTCGGCCTGCACGGCATCACCGTGGAGGAGGAATGGGGCGGACTGGGGCTCGGCTATCTCGAGCACGTGGTGGCGATGGAAGAGGTGAGCCGAGCTTCGGCCTCCATCGGCTTAAGCTACGGCGCGCACTCAAATCTCTGCATCAACCAAATCCGCCGCTGGGCCACGCCCGAGCAGAAACAGCGCTATCTGCCCAAGCTCATCAGCGGCGAGCATGTCGGCTCGCTGGCGATGAGCGAGGCGGGCGCGGGTTCGGACGTGGTGAGCATGAAATTGCGCGCCGATAAAAGCGGCGATCGCTACGTGCTCAACGGCACCAAGTTTTGGATCACCAATGCGCCCCACGCGAATACGCTTGTGGTGTACGCCAAGACCGATCTCTCCAAAGGCTCCGGCGGCATCACCGCGTTCCTGGTCGAGAAGGGGATGAAGGGCTTTAGCGTTTCCAACAAGCTCGACAAAATGGGCATGCGCGGCTCCGATACGGCGGAGCTGGTGTTTGAAAGATTGCGAAGTGCCGGAAGAGAACGTGATGGGGCCGCTCAATGGCGGCGTCGGCGTGCTGATGAGCGGGCTTGATTATGAGCGCGCGGTGCTGGCGGCGGGCCCGCTCGGCATCATGCAGGCGTGCCTCGATGTCGTGCTGCCTTATGTGCGTGAGCGTAAGCAATTCGGCAAACCGATCGGCGCGTTCCAACTCATGCAAGCCAAGATCGCCGACATGATCGTGGCGATGAACACCGCGCGCGCCTATGTCTACACCGTGGCCCGCGCCTGCGACGCCGGCAAAACCACGCGCCAGGATGCGGCGGGTGCGATTTTGTACGCCAGCGAAAGCGCCGTGAAAGTGGCGCTGGAAGCCATCCAGGCGCTGGGCGGGGCCGGCTACACCAAAGAATTCCCGGTCGAGCGCTTGCTGCGCGACGCAAAGCTCTATGACATCGGCGCCGGCACCAACGAAGTGCGCCGGTTTCTGATTGGGCGGGAAGTGATCGGGGTATGAGCAACAACGCTTCCCGGACGCAGCCCCGGCGAACGCCGGGGTGCGAGCCGGGATCGAGAGCCGCAAGCGCTGTGCTTCGCCGCCTCTGGATCCCCGCTCTCGGCCCCGCTTGCGCGGGGCTCTCGGCGGGGAAGCGGTCTAGGTTTTCCATATGAAACTCAAATCCAACATCGATCCCAACAGCGAAGCCTTCGCCGCAAACGCCGCGCATCATCGCGGCTTGGCGCAGCAATTGCGCGAACGCACGGCGCACATCGCGCTTGGCGGCAGCGAAGAAGCGCGCGCGCGGCATACCAAGCGCGGCAAGCTGCTGCCGCGTGAGCGGGTGGAACGCTTGCTTGATCCGGGCGCGCCGTTTCTGGAGATCGGCGCGCTCGCCGCGTACGATCTTTACAATGGCGAAGCGCCGGCGGCGGGCGTGATCACCGGCGTTGGCCGCGTCTCGGGCCGCGAGGTGATGATCGTCGCCAACGACGCCACGGTGAAGGGCGGCGCGTATTTCCCGATGACGGTGAAAAAGCATCTGCGCGCGCAGGAAATCGCGATGCAGAACAAGCTGCCGTGCGTCTATCTGGTCGATAGCGGCGGCGCGAACCTGCCGCATCAGGCAGAGGTGTTTCCCGACCGCGACCATTTCGGCCGCATCTTTTTCAACCAGGCGCGCATGAGCGGTGAAGGCATCGCGCAGATCGCCTGCGTGATGGGCTCATGCACCGCCGGCGGCGCCTACGTGCCGGCGATGAGCGATGAAACCGTGATCGTGCGCAACCAAGGCACCATCTTCCTCGGCGGGCCTCCGCTGGTGAAGGCAGCCACCGGCGAGGTGATCAGCGCCGAAGATCTCGGCGGCGGCGATCTGCACGCGCGCAAAAGCGGCGTGGTGGATCACCTCGCGCAAGATGACGCGCACGCGCTGCATCTGGTGCGCCGCATCGTGGCGAATTTGAATACCGTAAAAAAAGTCGGCCTCGATCTGCGCGAGCCGGTCGCGCCCGCTTACGATGCGGAAAGCATTTATGGCGTGATCCCCGATGACGTGCGCACGCCCTATGATGTGCGCGAGGTGATCGCGCGCATCGTCGATGGCAGCGAGCTTGATGAGTTTCGCCCGCTCTATGGCCCCACGCTCGTCACCGGCTTTGCGCGCATCTGGGGCATGCCGGTGGCGATCCTGGCCAACAACGGCATTCTGTTTTCCGAAAGTGCGCAGAAGGGCGCGCATTTTATTGAGCTCGCGTGCAAGCGCGGGATTCCGCTGCTGTTCCTGCAAAACATTTCCGGCTTCATGGTCGGCGGCAAGTACGAAGCCGGCGGCATCGCCAAGGATGGCGCGAAGCTGGTTACTGCTGTTGCTTCAGCAGAGGTGCCGAAATTCACCGTCCTGATCGGCGGCTCCTTCGGCGCCGGCAATTACGGCATGTGCGGGCGCGCTTATTCTCCGCGCTTTTTGTTCACCTGGCCCAACTCCCGCATCTCCGTGATGGGCGGCGAGCAAGCCGCCAGCGTGCTCGCGCAAGTGAAACGCGACGGCATGGAAGCGAAAGGCGAAAGCTGGAGCAAGGCCGACGAGGAAAAATTCAAAGACCCGATCCGCGCGCGATATGAGGCGGAAGGCGACCCGTATCACGCCACCGCGCGGTTGTGGGATGACGGCATCATTGATCCGGCGCAAACGCGCGATGTGCTGGGCCTAGCGATCAGCGCCAGCTTGAATGCGCCGATACCGGAGACACGCTTTGGCGTGTTTAGGATGTGATGATGCTGATCGATGTCGATGAAATCTGCACAACCCTCCCCTCGACGGGGAGGGTCGCCGCGCAGCGGCGGGGAGGGGTGTGGGCGCGGACGATGAAAGCGATGCCTCGTGAGGCTTCGTCTGAAATGTCGGCGCGCGTCACCCCCTCAGTCACGCTGCGCGTGACAGCTCCCCCATCAAGGGGGAGCGGGAGCGCCACATGCTGAAATCAGTGCTCATCGCAAACCGCGGCGAGATCGCGCGACGCGTGATCCGCACCGCGAAGCGTCTCGGCATCCGCACCGTCGCGGTTTATTCCGATGCTGACGCCAAAGCGCCGCATGTGCGCGAGGCCGATGAAGCGGTGCATATCGGCGCCTCGCCGGCGAAGGAGAGCTATCTGCGCGGGGAGAAGATCATCGCCGCCGCCAAGCAAACCGGCGCGGAGGCGATCCATCCGGGTTATGGCTTTCTCTCCGAGAACGCCGATTTCGCGCAAGCGGTGATCGATGCGGGGCTGATCTGGATCGGGCCGGCGCCTGATTCCATTCGCGCCATGGGGCTTAAAGACGCCGCGAAGAAGCTGATGGCCGAAGCGGGCGTGCCGGTAACGCCGGGCTATCTCGGCGAGGATCAAAGCGAAGCGCGTTTGCAGAAGGAGGCCGATGCAATCGGCTATCCGGTGCTGATCAAGGCCGTGGCCGGCGGCGGCGGCAAGGGCATGCGCAAGGTGGAGAAGGCCGGCGAGTTTAAGGCCGCGCTCGCTTCGGCCAAGCGCGAAGCGGCGGCCGCGTTCGGCGACGATCGCGTGCTGCTGGAAATGTACGTGCAGCGCCCGCGCCATATCGAGGTGCAGGTGTTTGGCGATCGCCATGGCAATGTGGTGCATCTGTTTGAGCGCGATTGCTCTTTGCAGCGGCGGCACCAAAAGGTGATTGAGGAAGCGCCCGCGCCGGGCATGGACGAAGCCGCGCGCAAGGCGGTGACGGATGCGGCGGTGCTCGCGGCGCGCGCGGTGAATTATGTCGGCGCTGGCACGGTGGAGTTCATCGCGGACGCAAGCGAGGGCCTCAGCGGCGATCGCATCTGGTTCATGGAAATGAACACGCGCCTGCAGGTGGAGCATCCGGTGACGGAGGAGATCACCGGACAGGATTTGGTGGAGTGGCAGCTGCGCGTGGCGAGCGGGGAGAAGCTGCCGCTCCGCCAAGAGGCGTTGAAGATCAATGGCCACGCCATAGAGGCGCGGCTTTATGCGGAAGATCCAAGCACAGGCTTCTTGCCGTCCACCGGCCGGATGCGAGCTTTCGATCTGCCGGAGAACGTGCGGGTGGATACTGGCGTCGAAGTTGGCGACGAGATCAGCCCCCACTATGATCCGATGATCGCAAAATTCATCGCGCATGCGCCGACTCGCGCAGCGGCTGTTGCTCAATTGGCTGAAGCCTTGGCGCGCGTTTGCATATTTCCGGTGAAGGCCAACGCGGGTTTCCTCGTGCGCGCGCTTGAATCGGAGCGGTTCAAACGCGGCGATGTGGATACCGCGCTGATCGGTTCTGCCGGTGTAAGCCTGACGGATCGGCCCGCGCCGAGCGAACGGCTTTGCTCGCTAGCGGCGGCTAGTTTCGCGGAGGAGGCGTCTCGCTTCGATCGCTCGCCATGGCGTGACCTGATGGGCTTTCGGCTCAACGCGCCCAATTCCGCGCGCGTACGCATGCGGCTCGGCGCTGAAGAGGTTGCGGCGCCGGTTTTCGTCGATGGGCAAAAGCCATGGTCGGAGCAGGAGTTTTCTTGGTTCGATCCGCCAACGCAGAAGGTCATATTATTTGAGCGCGGTGACACCTACGAATTCACCCTCGACACCGGCGAGCGCGCCGAAGGCGAAGCGGCGGTCGGCGACGGCGCGATCCTTTCGCCCATGCCGGGCAAGATTGTCTCCGTCGCCGCCAAGGCGGGCGTTGCGCTGAAGAAGGGCGATCCGATCCTGGTGCTGGAAGCCATGAAGATGGAGCATACGCTGACCGCGCCGTTTGACGGCAAGCTCACCGAGCTCAACGCCAAAGCGGGCGCGCAGGTGAGTGAGGGCGTGCTGCTGGCGAAGCTGGAGAAGCTGGAGAAGGAATAGCGCGCTGCCCATGCTCCCCCGTTCACGGGGGAGCTGTCACGCGCAGCGTGACTGAGGGGGCGCTGGCGCCGTTGTGCGCGAACTTCCCCCTCCGTCTCGCGCTGCGCGCGATCCACCTCCCCGTGAACGGGGGAGGACGAATCTGCGGCGCTAGCTCAGCGCGAAGTCGGCTTCTTCCTTTTCGGGGTGGCGTTTGGTTTCGCCGAATGCTTCGTTCACGTCCACCACGCTCATGGCCGGCACGTTGGCGCTGTGCGGCACGCTGGCGCCGGGGCCGATGCGCGCGCCTGCGCCGATGAAGGCGTGCGCGCCGATGCGTACGGGGCGCACCAGAACGCGGCTGCCCGCGCCGTCCTGCTTCTTGCGCACGTGCGCGGCGAGTTCGACCTCGCGCGAGAACACCACGCGATTGCCGATGTCCATCAGATTGCGGTCCAGCACGTCCATGCGCACGGGCCACTCAACGCCAAAGCCCACGCGCGAGCCCCACATGCGCAGCCACATCGAATAAAAGCCTGGGATCACGCGCAGCAGCGATTCAAGGTAGGGCAGCGCATCGTAAAACGCCTGGATGTGGTGCGCGGCGAGCCAGGGGCAGAATTTGCGCCCGTCAATGCAGGCGATGCCGGGCCGAAACGGCGTCCAGCGTTCAACGATGCGCAGCACCATCAGCGGGAAGAGGTAAAGCACGAACAGAAGCAGGAACGCGCTCCAGCCGCTCGGCCATTGCGCGAACACGCCAAGCGCGCCGATCGCCAGGATCGTCATCAGCAGCGGAAAGTAGGAAAAGAGCCGGTCGAGCCCTGTCATTGCTTAAGCGGCGTCGCTGCGCAGCGGGCCGGAGAAGAGGGCGAAGATGCCGTCCACCCCGCGCGCCGCGCGCAAAGCTCCGCGCATGTCCGCGCGGCGGAAGAAGCGCGAAACGCGCGCCAGCGCCTTCAAATGATCGCCGCCGCGATCGACGGGCGAAAGCAGCATGAACACAAGATCGGCGGGCCGGCCATCCAGCGCATCGAAATCCTGCGCCGTCTCCAGCCGTGCGAAGGCGCCGATGGCGTGCTTGAGGCCCGGCACGGCGGCATGCGGGATGGCCACGCCTTCGCCCATGCCGGTGCCGCCCAGCCGCTCGCGCATCAGCACCGCTTCAAACACGATGCGCGCATCAATGCCGGCGCTTTTGGCCAAAAGCTCGGCCATCGCCTGCAGCGCCTGGCGGCGAGAGGCGGCGGCAAGCTTGGGCGCAATCGCCGTCGGCTCGATCAGATCGCTTAGCTCGTTCATATCAACCCTGTTCGCGCGCCCGGACCTGAGCGCAAACGAGGCGCCTTAGGGCGCCGCTTCCGTTGCTGGCCTGGGCCCGCTCCGGATCAATCCAGCCGATATTCCCATCTGGCCGGCGAAACACCACGTTAAGCCCCCCGTGTGCGGCGTTGCGGAACATCAATGCCGGCTGATCAGTCAGATTGAGCTGCAGCACTGCCATCGAGACCGCCATGGTGCGCACCGAAATCGTGTTTTCGGCGATAATCAGCGGGGCCTGATCCCCAATCGGGGCCGAATCGTCATCGGCCGCGTCACTTTCCTCTTCCAATGGCGCGAGCACATACGCCGGCGCCTCCTCTGCGGGAAGGGGGGATTTGTTGTTGTTATGATGACTGCGCAGCCGGCGCTTGTAGCGGCGCACGCGCTTTTCGAGCTTTTCCATGGCGTCGCCGAAGGCGCTGTGGGCGTCTCCGCCATGTCCTTGAGATTGCAGGGATATTCCCGAAGGGAGGTGGACAGAACAATCGACCTCGAATTGCGAGCCGCCGCCATTTTTGGCGACGGTGACGGTCGCGTCCGTCACCCGGTCGAAATACTTGCCGACCCCGGTGGCGAGTTCGCCTTCAATTCGCGTTCTGAGCGCTTCGCCGACATCCAATTGCCGCCCGGCGATCTGTATGCGCATGAAGGAGCCTCCTTGGTTTCGTCTCGGCTCACGGGACCGGCCCCGCCCCAGAGGGGCCCCCGATCAGCTGCTTTAAAGGTAGGCCTCGGAACCGGAGGGGTCAACGCGGTGCGGCCTAAAGCGCGGCTTGAGTTTCAGGCTTCGCCAGCGCAGCGAGCGGCTTTAATCTTAATGGCGTCAACCAAGCGCAGACGCGCGCGGGGCGCGGAAGAAAGACAACACGCATGAGCGCGGGGGAAGCGCCGGCCGCAACATCGCAAAGCGGCCGCGCGGGCGATTGGATCGCCATCATCATCTGCACCTTGGCCTGGGGCACGACCTGGTATGCGATCACGCTGCAGCTTGGCGTGGTCGATCCTGTTGTCTCGGTTGTGTATCGCTTTGCGTTGGCGGCGGCGCTTTTGTTTGCGTGGGGCGCGTTGCGCGGGGAGCGCCTGATGCTCACGCGCGCGCAGCACATGGCGGCGATGGGCGTTGGCTTTTTCACCTTCTGTATCAATTACGCCTTCGTCTATTGGGCGGAAGAGCGCGTGAGTTCGGCCGTGGTGGCGGTGCTGTTTGCATCGCTGGCGTTTGTGAATCTGATCGGCTTCCGCATCGCTTTTGGCGTGCGGGCTTCGCCTTTGGCGTGGGGCGCGGCGTTGCTGGGCGTGATCGGCGTTGTGGTGCTCTCCTGGGACGAGGTGATCAGCGCGGAGATGGGCGCGGTGGCGCGCATGGGCATTGTGATGACGTTCATCGCCGTGCTGGGCTCGGCGCTGGGCAACATCTTCGCGCGGCGCGGGGAATTGGCGGGATCGAGCGTGATCGCCTCAACCGCGTGGGCGATGGCCTATGGCGTGGGGTTTCTCGGCGCGTTTGCGCTGGCCACGGGCAAGGCCTGGGCGTTTGAATGGAGCTGGGCGTACGTGCTTTCGCTCACGCATCTGGCCGTGATCGGCTCGGTGGTGGCGTTTATGCTCTATTTCAACCTCGCGCGCCGGCGCGGCTACGCTACCGCGAGCTATATCTCGGCGCTGACCCCGCCTGTGGCGATGCTGATTTCCGCGCTGTTTGAAGGCAAAAGCTGGGGCCTTGTGGGGCTGGCCGGCGTTGTGCTGGTGCTGGCGGGGCAAGTGCTGCTGCTGCGGGCGAAGCGGAAGGGGTAGGGTGACGACGCTGGGACTCCGCAAACTAGCTCATCGCTGATACACCATCCTGTCTACCCGGGGAGGCGAAGCGATGGATACGAAAGGCGCGTTACACGTACTTGAGCTGACAAAGACGTTGGAGGCGCGTTGCGAGCAGATAGCCGATCGCATCAAAGTTGGCGTGCTAAGCGAACGGACGCTTAGCGCGCAACGCCAGTGTCTGCTCGCGATGACAGTGTTCCTGCTCAGCCGATTCGGCCTTGTAGAACTTGAGGAGACCGGTGTCCTTGGACTCAAATTCTCGATGAGCCTAAATGTCCTGGTGTTGGTGTCGTTGCTTTATGCACTATATCAATTCTTGCGTTTCTTTTCCGGCGCGTACGTCGAAAGGCGGCTTTCGAGTATTCAGTACCAAGATGATCGGAAGTCATTGAAAGGCCATGTCGAAGCCTGGGTCGCCGCGTGGACGGAGTGGAGGAACAAGGGGAGTGCGCGCATCGAAGAGATCAAGGAAAAAATCGATGCAAATAAACGTCATGTGCAAGAGGCGGACGAGCAAGAGAAAGCGACCAATCAAAAATATCAGGTAGAGTTGGATGAACTGAGAGCGCGTTGGGACAACGCGCAGCGTGAAGTGGACGAATTTAAGGATCGAGAGGATATCGAAGCGGCTAGGGTTCTATGGCGCAAGGCGGGCGATGCGGGTGCGGATTGGCTCGCTGTGGAAGAGGCGCGCGCGGGGAGATCGCGACAATCAGAAACCGGCCATGGCCGTTTCCGCATGTGGACGACGAAAGCGATGAGCTCTTGGCGATGAGTCTGAGTCCCCCCCGAGCCGCCGGACATTGAACGGCTAATCAAGGCGCTACACACCGCGCACGTTCAGAGTCGGGTCGTCGCGGTGCTCGATGTTTGGTTTCCCACCTTGCTTTTGCTTGTATGTATCGCGCAGGCGTTTCTGTGGAGACCGTCTGTTGTTGAGTTAGCTCAATTGATCTGGCGCAATGTTCCCTAAAACCCGCTCGCCATCTTGCGTTTGCGCTCCACGCTGCTCGGTATGCGCAGGCTTTCGCGATATTTCGCCACGGTGCGGCGGGCGATGTCGATGCCTTTGTCGCGCAGGATTTCGACGATGCGGTCGTCGCTCAGGATTTCCGCAGGCGTTTCGCCGTCGATCAGGCCCTTGATCTGGTGGCGCACGGCTTCGGCCGAGTGGGCTTCCCCGCCATCGGCGGAATTGATCGAGGCGGTGAAGAAATATTTGAGCTCGAACATCCCGCGCGCGCAGGAAAGATATTTGTTTGAGGTGACGCGGGAGACGGTGCTCTCGTGCATCTCGATCGCGGAGGCCACGGTTTTGAGATTGAGCGGGCGCAAATGCGCCACGCCATGCACGAAGAAGCCATCCTGCTGGCGCACGATTTCGCGCGCGACCTTGAGGATGGTCTTGGCGCGCTGATCGAGGCTTTTCACAAGCCATGAAGCATTCGCCGCGCATTCGGAGAGGAAGAGCTTATCTTCCTCGCGCTTGGCGGTTTTTGACACCGTTGCGTAATAGCGCTGATTCATCAGCACGCGCGGCATGGTTTCGCTGTTGAGCTCCACCGCCCACGTGCCGTCCGGCGCCTGGCGCACGTAGACGTCGGGCGCAACCGATTGCACCACGCCGCCGCCAAAGCCGGCGCCGGGCTTGGGCGTCAGCGCGCGCACTTCGGCGATCATGTCGGCGAGATCTTCGCGGTCCACCCCGCAGATCGTCATCAGCCGATCCATGTGCCCGCGCGCGAGCAGATCAAGATCTGCGAGCAGCTTTTCCATCGCCGGGTCGAAGCGATCCCGCTCCTTCAGCTGCAGCGCAAGGCATTCAGGAATATCGCGCGCCATCACGCCGGTGGGCTCAAAGCCCTGCATGATCGCAAGCACGCGCTCCACGTCGGCCGCCGGCGCGCCGATGCGATCGGCCAGTTCGCGCAAATCCGCGCGCATATAGCCCCAATCATCCACCGCATCGATCAAGACGCCGCCGATCATGCGATCCACAGCGCCAAGCCCGGCTTCGGTGAGCTGCGCATCCAGATGTTCGGCCAGCGTCAAATCGCTGGCGAGCGTTTCCTCGATCCCTGGCAGGTCATCGAAGCTCTTGCCTGAGCTTGCTTTGGACCAATCGGTCAGCGGGGCCGCGCCCGCTTCGGCCAGTTCATTGGCGGAAAGATCAGGCGCCATGTCCGCGACGCTGACATCGAGCGCGGCTTCATTCGGCGCCATGCCGCTTTCAAATTCGAGCGCTTGGGCCTCGCCGCTTTCCTTTTTGGCGTCGCTGCTGGTTTCTTCGCGCTCGAGCAGGGGATTGCGTTCGAGTTCGCCCTCGACGAATTCCTGCAGCTCCACATTGGAAAGCTGGAGCAGCTTGATCGCCTGCTGCAATTGCGGCGTCATCACCAGGGCCGTGCCCTGGCGCAGCTCTAAGCGGGGGGTCATCGCCATGTGCGGCCCCCGCTCTAGTTGAAATCTTTGCCGAGATACCTTTCGCGCACGACATCGCTCGCGAGAACCTCCTGCGGAGATCCCTCGAACATCACTTCGCCGTCGAACATGATCGAAGCCCGATCCACGATGGTGAGCGTTTCGCGCACATTGTGGTCGGTGATCAGGATGCCGAGGCCGCGCTGTTTCAGAAACAGGATCAGCTCTCGGATGTCGTTGATGGCGAGCGGGTCGATGCCTGCGAAAGGCTCGTCGAGCAGCATGAAGGAGGGGGCGTGTGGCGAGCGCGCGCGCGATCTCGACCCGGCGCCGCTCACCGCCTGAAAGCGCGGAAGCGGGCGAGTCTTTCAAATGATCGACGCGCAATTCAGCCAGCAGCCCATCGACGATCTCTTGGCGCTTTGAGCGGCTGCGCTCGGAAAGCTCCACGATCGCCATCACGTTCTGTTCGACGGTGAGGCCACGGAAGATCGACGGCTCTTGCGGGAGATACCCCACGCCGAGCCTTGCCCGCTGATACATGGGCAGCGTTGTGACGTCTTGGCCGTCCAACAATATTTGCCCCTGGTCCACGCGCACGAGCCCCGTGATCATATAGAAGCAGGTGGTTTTGCCTGCTCCGTTGGGGCCCAACAGACCAACGACCTCACCGCGATTCACGGTGACGGAAACATCCTTCACCACACGGCGATTGCGATAGGATTTGCCCAGTCGCACCGCAGAGAGCCCGCTTTCGGTTGCGGCCTCAGGCTTGGTCGAACGGCTTGTCGCGCCCTCGGGGCTCATATGATCCTATCGCGGCTAAGATTTCGTGAAGAATGGGTCAACGGGAGCGCTATCGGCTCGGCGGCGCCGCTTGGCCCTGGCCTTCGCTGGGGACAAAAACACCGCGCACGCGCTGGCCTTGTTGCGGGCGGATCGTCGTGCGACGGCTGCCGATCTGCAGCACCAGCGTTTCGCCGCGGATGACGTTTTCCTCGGACGCGACAACGACATTGCCGGTGAAGGTCACGCTATCGCCGGCGGTTTCATACACGGCGCGGTTGCCGCGCGCCGATTGCGCTGGGCGCACATAATAAACCTCGCCCTCGGCCACCATGCGCTCGATATCGCCCGAGCCCAGGCCCTGCTCATTGGTTTGCCCGCTGGAGGAGCGTGAGAAGAAAAGCGTGATGCGGTCCGCCCGCAGGCGCGCGTCGTTCTGGACGATATCCACATCGCCGACGAGCACGAGGCGGCGCTCGGAGTCGAAATATTCGAGATTGTCGGCGGAGTACGAAACCGGGCCGCCGCCTTCGCTCAGCTGCGCGGCGGCGGGGGCGGCGAACGAGGCGGCGGCCAGGAACGCCGCGCCCGCGATTACGGCGCTGAACCTCATGGGGCGGTCTCCTCGCTCTGGTTGCGGTCCGGGATCTGGCCGCGCACGTTCCCGCGCAGCACCAGCGCGCGGTCGCTATCCCGCAATTCATAGGCGTCGGCCTGGAGCACGCCAAGGGGGCCGGCGCCGGTGACCCCGGCATTGCCGTAAAGCCGGCCCTGGGAAAGATCCACCCGCATGTCGGGCGTGGAGAAGCGGTTTCCGTCCCGGTCCGAGAACAGCACCTCGCCGTCGAACACCACGGATCTCGGTTTGCTCGTCATAGAGCCCCCGGGGGCCAGCATGATGGTGCCCGCTTCCGTGCGGTAAACAGGGGCGATCAGCTCGATCGGCTGGCCTTCGCCGCGCCGGCGCTCGGCGAATTCGGCCGAAAGCTGGTAGGGGCCGCCGGATTCGGTGCGGCCCACAAAGCGGGGATTGATCATCCGCAGCGGCTCGGCCGCCGAGAGCTCCCCGCGCAGGGAATCCCCTGGATGGCGTGGGCGGCCATGAACACGAACACCGAGGCGAACGCCGCCCCGGCCCCGGCCACGAACAGCCGCCGCAGCGCCGCCACCAGCCGCGAACGCCGCCGCGCGGCCCTCAGCGACGAGGCGCGTTGCGGCTCCCAGATATGATCGGGCGCGTGATGCGCGGCGACGGACATGGCTCGCTTGTGGCGTGGGCGCGGGGCGGAAGCAAGGCGCAGCTACCGCGCCCGCCGCTGCTGGGCCCGGCGCTCGTGCGCGGCGATCCAGGCTGCGGCTTCTGGCACGCGCTCGGCGGTGGCGGCGCGGATGCGGATGCCGGCGATGGCGGCGGCCACATTGCCGCGCGCGCCTTCGGGGAAATCGCGGGCATAGGCTTCAAGCGCGGGGATCATGGCTGGATCGGCGCTGCGGCCTGCGATGCCGGGCGGGTATTCGAGCCGCTGCAGCGGATCGAGCAGCGCCTCGATCGCGGCGCGGTTTTCCACCAGGAAATCCCAGGCCATTTGCGTATGCCCGCCGGCGACCACGCTGAGCACCTGGGTGCGGATCTGGCGCGGGATGTCCTCGCCCAGCACCAGCTGCAGCGTGCGCGCCGCCAGCGCCGGATCGCTTGCCGCCGCAACACGCAACCAAGCGCGGCGTTGCTCGACAAAATCCTGCGCGCCGCGCGCTTGGGCGAGCAATTGCTCATATTCGGCGGGCGTGACGCTTGCAGCGTAGATGCCGAGCACGGTGTTGCGCAGCGCGGGCGGGATGTCGTCCTCGGCCACGCGGCGGCGCACTTCGGCGAGCACCGCTTCATCGCCCAGCCCGCCAAGCGCGCCGATCAGCGCGCCGCGCGTGAGCGGGGCGTTGGCGTGCTCGCCCTCGCGCGCCTCCCAGCCGATCTCAGCAAAGAACGGCCGCAGCGTGTTGAGCGCAAAACGCTCGACCGCCGCTTCCTCCGGCCGGCCCGCCGCGAAGCCGGCCAAAGCGGTGATGGAGCCGATCGTGGTGTTCACCAAAGTTGGATTTGCATCCGCTGGCAGCCGCGCCACCAGGTCGAGATAATTGGCGAACGGCGCATCGCCATTGCGGGCGAAGGCCCAATAATCCAGCAGCAGGCCAAGCTGATCTTCGGTGCTGAGCGTGGTGAAGCGATCGCGCAGCGCGTTGAAATTGGCCCCATCATAGAGCACGCGGAAAAACCCGGTTTGCCCCGCATTGATGAGATAAGGGCCTGAGCCGGGCAGGCTGATGATTTGCTCTGGCGCGGCGGCTGCGAGCGTGCGCTGCGGCGCTTGGCCAAGCCGCTGCGTCACCAGCGGCAGGGCCCAAAGCTCGCCGGTGCGCGAGGCGTCATCCAGTGCAAAGCGCTGCTGGGCGATGCGGATGCAGCCGCTGCGGCCATCGGCGCAGCGTGCGCTTGAGGTGCGCAGCACAGGAAAGCCGGGCTGGGTGGTGAAGCCGCGCGCTATCTCCAGGATTGGCTGGCCGGAAGCGGCCTGTACGGCGCGCCAGAGATCTTCGGTTTGCGCGTTGCCATAGAGGCGCGCGTTGAGATAATCGCGCACGCCCCGGCGGAAGTCCTCTTCGCCTACATAGGCCTCAAGCATGCGCACGACGGCGAGGCCTTTCTGATAGGTGATCATGTTGAACGCGAGGTTCGCGTCATCGATCGTGTTCACCACTTGCACCACCGGGTGCGTGCCCTCGCGCGCGTCGAGCGCCATCGCTGTCGCCGTGCCGCCGGCAAGCTGGCTGAGCCAAGGCTCCCAGGCCGGATGGCGCGCATCCATGGCTTTCTGCTCCATCCAGGTGGCGAAGCCTTCATTGAGCCAAAGATCATCCCACCACATCATGGTGACGAGATTGCCGAACCATTGGTGCGCCACCTCGTGCGCCACAAATTCAAACACGGTGCGGCGATCGCCTTCGCTCGAATTGGCGTCGAGCAGCAGATATTGATCGAAATAGAGAATGGCGCCCCAATTCTCCATCGCGCCAAAGCCGCCCGCGCCGGGCACGCCGATCATGTCAAGCTTGGGCAGCGGATAGGGGATGCCGAAATATTCGGTGAAATAGCGTAGCGATTCCGCGCCCGCTTGCAGCGCGTAGCGGCCGCGCTCCGCTTCGCCGCGCCGCACGACAATGCCAAGCTCCACGCCATCCACATCCTGGGTGATCCGCTCAAAATCGCCGACGGCGAGGAAGAGCAGATAGGAGGGCATCGATGGCGTATCGGCGAAGGTGGTGCGCGTCAGCCCGCGCGGCAGGCGCTGGCTGGAGGCGACCGGCATATTGCCGATCACCATTTCGCTCGTTGGCGCTGTGACAGTGAGGCCGAACACGGCGCGGCGATTGGGCTGATCCCACATCGGCGCCATGCGGCGCGCATCGCCCGGCTCAAATTGCGTGGCCAGCGCCCGGCGCGTTTCGCCGTCCGCATTGTAGCTCACGCGGAAAAGACCATAGGCCTCATCATAGATGCGGCCAGAATAGACGATGCGGATCGTGTGCCGCCCGGCAGGCAGCGCGTGGCGCGGGGTGAGCGTCAGCGTTTGCGCCGCATGATCGGCCGCCGCTTCGGCGCGCACGCCATTGATGCTGGCCGCTTGGATGGAAAGCTCCATCTGGTTCATCACGATGGCGCCAAGCGGCGCGCTGGTTTCGATGACGATGCTGGCCTCGCCGGTGAACGCGCCAGCCGCAGCGTCGGGCGTGATGGCGATATCGTAGCGCAGCGGCGTGGGCTCGCCTTCAAACCAATGGCGCTGCGCATGGGCCGGCGTCGGCGCCAGCAGGGCGCACACGAGCAGGAGCAGGGCGGCGGGCTGAGCGAAGGCGAAAAGCTTTTTCATGCGGCATATTCATACGCACGCAGCCGGTGCAGGCAACGCGCGCTGCGGCTGACGCACGGTTTTATAAGGCGAGCGACTTAAGGTGAGGGCGGTGCGGCTGTGGCGGCGGCGTCTTCGGCTTCCGCTTCCGCCGCGGCGCGGGCGGCTGCGGCCGCCGGATCCAACCGCTCGATCTGCGCCGGGCTCAGCATCGGCAGCACGATGTCGATCCGATCGGGCGCGTACTCGCCCTGCGCCGGCAGCGCCGTGCCGCGCAATTGCGCCGACCAGGGCGCCACCGATTCACGGCGGGCGATATCGGTGAAGCGTTGCACCAGCGCGGAGGCCGCGCCGCTTTGCCGGCCGGTATAATACGCATAACTCGGCGCGCGGCGATCGTTCTGGCCCATCGCAGCCACGATCACGCGCACGCCGCTTTCGCTTTCCAAGGCGCGCGCCAGCGGCTCGGCGATGCGCGCGGAGGCTTCCCCGCGCGCATGCAGCACAACCACCCGCGCCGGCGGCGCCGGCGCGATCAGATCGCCAATGATTTGCCCAGGGTTAAAGCTGCTTTGCGCTTCGGCGTCGGCGGTTTCGGCTGGCGGGCCCGCTTCGGGCGCGGAGGGCGGATAGGCGAGGCGCGCGCGCGGCGCCACGATCGCTTCCGTCACCGTCACGGTGGAAGGGACGACGATGTCGTGCGTCACCAGGGCTTCTTCGAGTTGCGCCACGCGCGTGCGCAGCCGCTCACGCTCGCGCATGAGATCGGCCGTGACGGCCAAGGTCCAGCCAGAAAGCGCCACCGCGATCACGGCGATGACGAGCTGCAGCGCCACCACTTGGCGGGCGCCCAGAATAAAATCGCGGAGCAACGGACGCGCCATCTCAGCCCCCCGCGCGCCGAATGGCGAGCAGGCGAAACGCGCTGAACGCCGCAACGCCAAGCGCGAGCGTGAACGCGCCCGCGAGGACGTATTGCGCATAATCCAGCGGCATGGCGCCGGCATAAGCGGCCCAGAGTGCGAAGGCGAATGCGGCCAAGCTCAGTGACGCTGCGCTTGTGAGCCGCTTGGGCGCCCCCAGCGGCGGCGCTGTCGCCAATGGGCCTGGCGCGCGCAAAGGCGCTTCCGCTTCAGGCATGGCTGCGCCATTCGCCAGCCGCGCCAGCGCATCTTCCAGCGGCCCCCACCCGCTTTTATCGCCGCTCATATCGGCGAGGGCGAGGGCGTCAAACGGCGCCGGCGGGGCGATCGCGTCGAGCCGCATTTGCAGGAGCTTGCCGGCGTCGAGCGCATGGGCGGCCTGCGCGAACACGGCGGCGGATGCACGCGCGCGGTGCGTCCACACCACCAGGATTGCGGCGGCGGATTCAATCTGGCGCGCGCAGGCTTCGGCCGAGGCCGCGCCTTGTTCTGCTGGCTGGCGGCGCACCGTATAACCCAGCGAGGCGAGCCGCTCGGCGATTGCATCCACGCGCGCGCGATCGAGCCGCGAATAGGAAATGAACACGTCAGCCACGCGCGCTCCCCTTGCCCGCTCCGCCGCCATTTTTAGCCGCTCGCCAAGCCTGGGGCGAGTGAAAAGCGATGGCTTTGCTTTGCGTGATCGCGTTTCAGGCGGCATACTTGCCGCAAAATTCACCAAGGAAGGTCTATTCATTCATGCGCATGCTTCTGGTTGTGTTGTTGGCCGCTGCGGCCGCATGCTCGGCGCCCAGCGCCGCCGATGGCGAGCCGGTGCGCCAGGGCGCGCCGAATACCGATTATCAGCCCGCTTTTGAGGGGCAGACGCGCGCGCTGGCGCAAAACACCAACGTCACGATTGAGCATGAGGTGATCGCCTCCGGGCTCGATCATCCTTGGGCCATCGCCTTTCTGCCCGACGGCGCGATGCTGGTGACAGAGCGCGCGGGCCGCATGCGCGTGCTTGGCCGCGATGGCGCGCTTTCCGCGCCGGTTGCAGGCGTGCCGGCCGTGGATGCGCGCGGGCAGGGCGGCCTGCTTGATGTTGTCGTCAGCCCGAATTTCGCGACCGACCGGTTGGTGTTTTGGACATTCTCCGAGCCGCTCGAGGGCGAGGCGAATGCAACCAGCGTGGCGCGCGGGCGGCTCAGCGCAGATGGCGCGCGCCTTGAAGACGTGCAGGTCATTTTCCGCCAGCATCCTGGCTGGGCTTCGCGTGGGCATTTCGGCTCGCGCATCGTGTTTGACGGAACGGGCGCGATGTTCGTTGCGCTGGGCGATCGCCAGCAAAATGAGCCGCGCGAGTTGGCGCAGGATAATTCCACCCATATCGGCAAGGTTGTGCGCATCAACATCGACGGATCGGTTCCGGCTGATAATCCGTTTGTCGGCCAAGCGGGCGTGCGCCCGGAGATTTGGTCGAGCGGCCATCGCAATATTCAGGGCGCGGATCTGCATCCTGAAACCGGCGCGCTCTGGACCCTCGAACACGGCCCGCGTGGCGGCGATGAGCTCAATCTCACCCTGCCGGGGCGCAATTATGGCTGGCCTGTCATTTCCTACGGCATCGAGTATCGCGGCGGCGCGATCAATGCCGGCATCACCCAGCAAGAGGGGATGGAGCAGCCGAATTATTATTGGGATCCCGTGATCGCGCCGGGCGACATGGAATTTTATCGCGGCGATCTGTTTCCGTGGCGTGGCGATATTCTGATCGCCGGGCTTGATACGCAATCGCTGGTGCGCGTGCGGCTGGACGGCGATCGCGTCGCCGGCGAGGAGCGGTTTGAACTCCGCCTCGGCCGCATCCGCGATGTCGCCGCCGCGCCCGACGGCGCGCTGTGGATTGTCACCGATGAAGATGATGGCCGCGTGATCCGCCTCACGCCGCGCGGCTAAAACATTTAAGTCCCGATGCTTAAACGAAAAAGCGCCCGCCATTCGCTTTGAATGGCGGGCGCTCGGCTTTTAAGCGCTTTTCTTATTCTGGTTCGGGCGGCGGAGTTTCATCGCCGGCCGGCTGCGCGGTGGGCAGGGCCGCCACGATGCGCGCCTGCAAGCCAGCATCATTCTGCGCTTGCGTGGCGATCGCGTTGTATGTCTCCGCTTCGAGATTGTGGCGCGTGAGAATGGCGCGGATTTCCGTTGCGCCTTCGGCGCGTTCTTCGGGTGTCGCGTTCGCAAGGCGACGGCTGATTGGATCAATCTCCTGACTTGCAGCGGCGAAAGCGCCGATCTGCGCATCGGTGAACGCCGCTTGCTGTTCGGCTTGCGCGGGCGGCGCTTCAGTTTCCTGCGCCGCCGCCGGCATGGCGGCGCCGAGCGCGATCGTCAGCGCAGCTGCGCTCAACCATGTAAATCGTGACATACCGTTCTCCTGATGTTTCCCCCAACGCACATCGACTACGCATTGGGCCACTGGACAGTTCCGTTAGGAACCGTGTCACTTCTGCAAGTAAGCGATGACGCCAAATTAGTCAGATGACGCCGCTTCGGCGGTCACGCGCGCGTCATTGATGCGCTGCTGCAAATCTGGATCGGTTTGCGCAGCGGTGGCGATCGCATTGTAGGTGGAGCCATCAAGGCCGTGGCGATCGAGAATCAGCCGGATTTGTTCTGCGCCCTCGGCTTGCTCGGTTTCGCTCGCATCGGCCAGCGTGCGCGCAACAGGATCGATCTCGACGCTCGCCGCAGCGAATGAAGCAACTTGCGCGTCGCTGAAGCCCTGCACCGCTTCCTGGCGCTGGGCGAGTTGAGGGTCGCTCTCAAGCGCACGCGCGATGGCGTCATAGCGCGCGGGGGTAAGATTGTGGCGCTCCTGAATGGCGACAATCTGCGCCGTGGCCTGCCCGCGCTCTTCATCGGTCAATTCCGCGAAACCGGCCGTGATTGATGCAATCTCGTTGCGCGCGGCGGTGTAGGCTTGCAAATCCGCCTCGGTGATTGGCGCGTTCACAGCGGCGCTCTGTTGCGCGGGGGCGGTGTTGGATCGCGCATTCGCGGTGGCGTCGGCGCCGGTTTGTGCGCACGCCGCTGCCGCCAAAGCCATGGCGGAAACAGCGGCGCTCGTCCAAAACGTCTTGATCATACTCAAAAATTCTCCAGGTTGCACGAATGTCCCTGGAGGTAACGGCGCCGGGGCGCGTATGGTTCCCATAAATTTCGCTTAGAGTTAGAGCGCGCGCGCCGCATCAAGCAAGCGATCGAGCAATGCGCCGAGCTCTTTACGTTCGCGGGCGCTGAACGCGCGAAGCAATTTTTGCTCGCTCTCAAGTGCGATCGGCGCGATGCGCGCGTGCACGGCTTCGCCGGCGCGCGTTAAAACCAGCTTCTGGCGGCGCGCGTCGTCCGGATCGGCTTTTGCCTGTTATGCGCCCAGCGGCGCTCAGCCGCGCGACGGCGCGCGACACCGCCACCTTATCCATCTCCGTCGCCTCGGCGATATCCTTGGCGGAGAGGCCGGGGCTGCGGCCGAGCACGGCGATAATGCGCCATTCCGGGATGGTGAGGTCAAACGCCTTCGCATAACGCGCCGCGATCGCGCGGGAGACGCGGTTGGAAAGGATCGAGAGCCGGTAGGGCAAAAATTGCTCCAGCACCAGCCGATCCCGCGCCGCGGGCTCCTCAAGTTTTTTCTGCGCGCTTGCCATTGGTTTCAATTGAAACTAACTTGCCGCCAAACGCAAGTGGGAGGAAGCCCCATGGCTGATCTGTTTGAAAACCCGATCGGGACCGACGGGTTTGAGTTCGTGGAATTCACTGCGCCCAATCCGCTCGATGTCGCCGCATATTTTGAGCGCATGGGCTTTACCGCCGTGGGCAAGCATCGCTCGAAGAACGTGCTGCACTACAAGCAGAACGACATCAATTTCATCCTCAACATGGAGCCGGGCGGGCAGCCGGCCGAGTTCCGCGCCAGCCATGGGCCGAGCGCGAACGGCATGGCGTTTCGCGTGAAGGATGCGAAGAAAGCCTATCACGAAGCGCTGAAGCGCGGGGCCAAGCCTGTCGATATGCCGATCGGGCCGATGGAATTGGATATTCCCTGCATTGAAGGCATCGGCGGCGCCTATGTCTATCTTGTCGATCGCTATGGCGCGCGGACGATCTATGATGTCGATTTCGAGCCGGTCGCCGGCGCCGATGAGGCGAAGAACCAAATCGGCCTCACCTATCTCGATCACCTCACGCACAATGTGATGCGCGGCAACATGGCCAAATGGGCCGATTATTATGAGCGCATCTTTAATTTCCGCGAGATTCGCTATTTCGATATTGAAGGCAAAGTCACCGGGCTGTTCTCGAAGGCGATGACAAGCCCGTGCGGCAAGATCCGCATCCCGCTCAATGAAAGCAAGGGCGAGGAGGGCAAGGTCGATCAGATCGAGGAATATTTGCAGCGCTATCGCGGCGAGGGCATCCAGCACATCGCCTTCGGCACGGATAATTTGTACGAAGTGGTCGATCGCCTGCGCGCGCGGGGCGTTGAATTGCAGGATACGATCGAAACCTATTTCGATCTGATCGATAAGCGCTTGCCGGGCCACGGCGAGCCGGTGGAAGAATTGCGCAAGCGTCGCATCCTGATCGACGGCGCGCCCAGCGAAGGCCAGGGCCTCTTGCTGCAAATCTTCGGCAAGGACGCGATCGGGCCGATTTTCTTTGAGTTTATCCAGCGCAAGGGCAATGAGGGCTTTGGCGAAGGCAATTTCAAAGCGCTGTTTGAATCGATCGAGCTGGATCAGATCAAGCGCGGCGTCTTGAAGGAAAGCGCATGATGCGCGCACTCATCGCCGCATTTGGGGCGCTTGTGCTTTCGGCGTGCGCCACGTTTGGCCGCGCCGAGCCGCCAGCGCCGCCAGCGCCGCGCTGGTCGCTCGTGGTGCATGGCGGCGCGGGCGTGATCGAGCGGGCGAACTTGTCGCCGGAGCTCGATGCGCAATATCGCGCCGCGCTGCGCCAGGCGCTCTCGATCGGCGGCGATATTCTAGAAGGCGGCGGCTCGGCGCTCGATGCGGTGCAAGCCACGATCCTTTATTTGGAGGATAACGAGCTGTTCAATGCCGGGCGCGGCGCGGTGTTCACTTATGAAGGGCGCAATGAGCTGGACGCCTCGATCATGGATGGGCGCACGCGCATGGCCGGCGCGGTGGCGGGGCTCACGCGCACCAGGCATCCGATCCTGGCCGCGCGCGCGGTGATGGAGCATTCGCCGCATGTGTTCCTGATCGGGGAGGGCGCTGAAGCGTTCGCGCGTGCGCAAAATCTTGAAGAGGTCGCCAACACTTATTTCTTCACCGAGCGCCGCTGGAGGCAGCTTGAGCAGTTCGCGCTGCGCAACAATTTGCCTATTCCGCAACGCCCCGCAGGCGCGCCTGCGCCGCAGCAGCAATCGGGCGTCACGCCCGACGATCATCAATTCGGCACTGTGGGCGTTGTCGCCTACGATCAGCGCGGCGACATCGCCGCCGGCACCTCCACCGGCGGCACGACAGGCAAACGCTGGGGCCGTGTGGGCGATGCGCCGATCATCGGCGCGGGAACCTATGCGCAAAATGGCGTGTGCGGGGTTTCCGCCACCGGCACGGGCGAGTTCTTCATCCGCGTCGGCGTGGCGCGCGATATTTGCGCGCGCATGCAGCTGCAAGGGCTGAGCGCCCAGGATGCGGCCAACACGGTGATGAACGAGGTGGGCGCCACCACCAACGCAGCGGGCGCGGTGGGCGATGGCGGCGTGATCGTGCTCGATGGGCGCGGCCGCTTTGCATTTTCGATGAACACGCCGGGCATGTATCGCGCCGCGCGATCGAAGCTGACGGCGCGCCAATCATTCGCATCTTCGCTGATGAGGAGCCATAAAATGGCGATCACCAACGGCATCCACCACGTCGCCTATCGCTGCAAGGACGCGAAGGAGACGGTTAAATTCTACGCCGACGTGCTCGGCATGGAATACACCACCGCGTTCGCGGAGGATCATGTGCCGTCCACCGGCGCGTATGATCCTTACATGCATGTGTTTCTCGACGCCGGAAACGGCAATGTGCTCGCCTTCTTTGAATTGCCGCAGCAAAAAGCAATGGGCCGCGATGAAAACACGCCCGCCTGGGTGCAGCACATCGCGTTCAAAGTAGAGAGTTTGGAAGCGTTGCTCGCCGGCAAGGCGCGGGCGCAAGCGCATGGGCTCGATGTTCTCGGCCCTACAGATCACGGCATCTTCAAATCGATTTATTTTTTCGATCCGAACGGGCATCGCCTTGAGTTGACGTGTGATACGGGCACCGCCGAAGAACTGGCCGAGCTCAAGCGCGTGGCGCCTGACATGCTGGATGAATGGAGCCGTACGAAGAAAGCGCCCCAGCACGCCGCCTGGCTGCATGAAAAAGCGCGCGCCGCGCATGCGGAAAAATCCCGCTTGGGTGAGTGAGGGTTCGGGCGTAAGAGGTGAGCCATGCTCAAGCTTTACGATTATTGGCGTTCCTCGGCGGCTTATCGCGTCCGCATCGGGCTGAACCTCAAGGGCGTCGTATACCAATCCGTTCCGGTGAACATCGCGCCGGGCAAGGATGAGCAGTTCGCCCCCGCCTATCGCGCCATCAATCCGCAAATGCGCGTGCCGGCGCTGGAGACCGAGCGCGGCCTCATCACCCAATCGCTCTCGATCCTCGCATGGCTGGATCAGACCTATCCCGAGCCACGCCTGATGCCGGCCGATCCGTGGGCGGGCGCGCAGGTGCGATCCTTCGCCACGACGATCGCCACCGACATTCATCCGCTCAACAACACCAGCGTGCTGACGCGCCTGAAGCTCGAATTCGGCGCCAGCGAGGATCATATCGGCGAATGGTATCGCCATTGGATCAAGCTTGGCTTCGCCGCGCTGGAGCAGCAAACCGCCCATCACCCCGATACGCCTTACGTGTTCGGCGATGCGCCCACGCTGGCGGATGTGATGCTCGCGCCGCAAATGGCCAATGCGCGCCGTTTCAAAACAGATTTGTCGCCGTTCCCGCGCCTGGTCGCCTGGGATGAACACGCGCGCCAGCATCCCGCCTTTATCAAGGCCGCGCCGGAAAACCAACTCGATGCTGTCAGGTCTTAGTGCAATCGCACAACATATCGTGATTTCGGCCCGCGCTTGGCGCAACCGGAACGACGAAAGGGGAAACGTATGAAACTCGCCTCTCTCCGCCATGGCCGTGACGGCAAACTCGTGGTCGTGTCCGACGATCTCGCCTGGTATGCGCACGCTGGCCCCGAAGTGCCGACGCTGCAGGCCGCATTCGATGATTGGGCGCATGCGGAGCCGCGCTTGCGGGCGGTGAGTGAAGGCGTGAATCAAGGAACGATCCTGCGTGAGCGCTTCCATGAGCGGGAGGCCGCCTCACCATTGCCGCGCGCCTATCAATGGGCTGATGGCTCAGCTTATGTGAACCATGTCGTGCTCGTGCGCCAAGCGCGCGGCGCGAAAGTGCCCGAGAGCTTTTGGACTGATCCGCTGATGTACCAGGGCGGCTCCGATGCGTTCCTCGGCCCGCGCGATGCGATCCCGCTCAAGGACGAGGCCTGGGGCGGCGATTTCGAGGCGGAAGTCGCCGTCATTATTGATGATGTGGAAATGGGGATCAGCGCGGCGGCGGCGCGTGAACGCATCCGGCTCGTGATGCTCTGCAATGATGTGAGCTTGCGCAATCTTATCCCGGCGGAGCTGGAGGAAGGGCTTTGGCTTTTTTCAATCCAAGCCCGCATCGGCGTTCTCACCTGTCGCGGTGACGCCGGATGTGCTGGGCGAGGCCTGGCGCGATGGCAAGCTGCATCTGCCAATGCTGGTGCGCCTGAACGGCCAGCCCTTCGGCAAGGCCAATGCCGGCGTGGACATGACATTCGATTTCGGCGCGCTGATCGCGCACGCCGCCAAATCACGCGATCTCGCGGCCGGGACGATCATCGGCTCCGGCACGGTGTCGAACCGTGACGCCGATGGCGGGCCGGGCAAGCCGGTGCGCGAGGGCGGCCTTGGCTATTCCTGCATCGCCGAGCAGCGCATGGTGGAAACCATCCAATCGGGCAAGCCCAGCACAAGTTTTCTGAAAGACGGCGATCGCGTTGAGATCGAAATGCTGGACGGCAAAAATCACTCGATTTTCGGCCGGATCGAGCAAGTGGTGGCTAAAGCCTAAGCTGCCGGCTTAGCCAGCGCGCCGCTGCGATAAAGCGCAATCGCCCAGCCGATCTGCTTGGCGCGCCAGTGCCCGATAAAGTAGGCGATCGGCGCCAAAGTGAGCATGCCGATCACGATGAAGACGCCTTGCGTGGCGTTCTGCACCACAAGGCGCAGCTGATCTGGCGCTGCGTCAGATAGAAACGCCGCCGCGGCAAACGGCAGGGTGATGTAGCAGATCGCCACAGCCTTAAAGACATCGCCAGTGCGCTGGATGTTAACCTCCGCCATCTGGGCCAGGGCGCTCAGTTCTTCTGGCGTGGCGTTTTTCAACGCATCCGCCGCGCGAATCGCGCGTTTGCTGTCGAGCACGCTGGTGAGAAAATCCGCGCCCAGCATGCGATAGGAGCTGCCGGCGAGCACCTGATCGAGCGGCAGGCTCCAGGCGCTGTATATTTTTGCGAGCGCGCGCCACGTGTCACGAAGGCGCATTAGGCGTGCGCGAAGATATCGGTTTCTTCCCAGCCGGCGAGATCGAGCGCGGCGCGGGTGGGGAGGAAATCGAAGCACGATTGCGCGATCTCGGTGCGGCCTTCGCGGGCGAGCATCACGTCGAGCTTTTCCTTCAGCGCATGCAGGTGCAGCACGTCCGAGGCGGCGTAGGCGAGCTGTGCGTCCGAAAGTTCAGGCTGGCCCCAATCGGAGCTCTGCTGCTCCTTGGAGATGTCGCGGCCCAAAAGTTCTTTGGTGAGATCTTTGAGGCCATGCCGATCGGTATAGGTGCGCGTCAGCTTTGAGGCGATCTTGGTGCAATAGAGCGGGGTGGTGACGATGCCGAGATCGCGCATGAACATGGCGATGTCGAACCGCGCGAAATGGAAGAGCTTGAGATGCGCGGCATTGGTCAGCACGCGCTTGAGGTTGGGCGCGTCATAGCTGCTGCGGTCAAGCTGCACCAAGTGGGCCTCGGGGCCGCCATCGGAGAGCTGCACCAGGCACAGCGGATCGCGCACCAGCGAAAGCCCCAGCGTTTCGCTATCGACGGCCACCGCGCCATTAAAGGAAACGCTCTCGGGCAGATCGCCCTTGTGCAGATAGACGGCGATGTTCTTGGCCTCGACCGTCAGGGAAAGTTTGCGTGTCATGGGGCCATGCGCTTAAGCCAATTTTCCCCGCCGCGCTAGCCGGGCTTGCCGGCGAGGTAGGCCTGCCGCAAATCGCGCTTTAGAATCTTGCCGATATGGCTGCGCGGCAGCTCATCGAGCAGCACCACATCGGCGATGCGCTGGGTCTTGCCCAGGCGCGCATTGGCGAAGGCGCGGATGGCGGCCCCGTCCGCGGCGCGCGACACCACGAACGCCACCGGCGTTTCGCCCCATTCGGCAGACGGCGCGCCGATCACGGCGGCGTCGGTCACGTCAGGGTGCTGATTGAGCACGGCTTCGAGATCGCTGGGATAGATGTTGAAGCCGCCTGAGATGATCATGTCCTTCTTGCGGTCCATCAGCTCAAGGAAGCCTTCGGCGTCAAAGCGCCCGACATCGCCGGTGCGGATGAACACCGCGCCTTCGGGGAGGTCCAGGTCGCGGCCTCGGTTTGCGCTTGGCGGTTGTGATAGCCGCTCATCATCATGTCCGAGCGGCCAACCACTTCGCCGATCTCGCCGCGCGGCAGCTCAACGCCCTCTTCATCGATCACGCGCATGTCGTGCCCCGGCGCGGGCACGCCCACGGTGTGGAGCTTGTCGGGAAACACGTGCGCGATCAGCACGCAGGTGCCGCCGCCTTCTGTCATGCCGAAATATTCGACGAGCCCGCCGGGCCAGCGTTTGAGCACCTCGGTTTTCAGCGCGGCGGAGAAGGGCGCGGAGGTGCAGAATTTCAGCTGGAAGCTGGAGAGATCGAAGCTATCGAAATCAGGATGCGCCATCAGCCGGCTATATTGCACCGGCACCAGCATGGTGTGCGTCACGCGATGGCGCTGCGCGATCTCAAGATAGCGGCCGGCATCGAACTTCTTCATCAGCACCGCCGCGCCGCCCAGCGCCAGCGTGGGGAAAAGCGCCACCAGCGTGGTGTTGGAATAAAGCCCGGTCGAAAGCAGCGTCACCGCGCCTGGGCCATAGCCCATTGGCGCGGCGCGCGCGATGTGGGCGGCGCGCATCTTGTGGCTTTGCACGATGCCCTTGGGGGCGCCTGTCGTGCCCGAGGAATAGATGATGTTGAACGGCGCATCCTGCGCGATCGCCACCGGCGCGGGCTTTTGCCCTTCCGGCGCAAGCCAGCCGGAGAAATCCGCGCCATGGGCGCCGCCATCAAGTGCGATGAGCTTTGTGTGGAGGCTCTCCCGCACCGGCGCGAGCATCGCCGCAACCTCCGCATCGATGAAAAAAAGCTGCGCGCCGCAATCGGCCAGCATGCCGGCGATGGCTTCAGGCGTGGAGGAGGGCGCGATCGGCGCCGCCGCCGCGCCTGCGCGCAACGCGCCGAGAAATGCCGCAACATATCGGATCGACGTACCGGCGCAGATCGCCACAGCATCTCCGGGCCGAACGCCATCGCGCTGCAGCGCCGTTGTGATGCGATCCGCCAATGCGTCGAGTTCAGCATAGGTAAGCTGCTGCTCATCCTGGATCAGCGCCGCCGTTTGCGGCTGGCTCATCGCCAGCGCGGCGATCAGATCAGGAACGCTGCGGAAATTTTCATCGGACAAGGCGCGGCCTCCGTATGCGGCCTTGGCGGCCGGCTATGCTTTGGCGCCTTATAGCGCGCAAGTGGCGCCGGCGCGCCGATGCCGTTGCGTCAGCGCTGTGGGCCGTCGATCGCTTCATAGGTCACGAGGTTAAAGCGCGTGCGCTCGTTCGCGCGCATATTGGCGGCGATCACGCCGTGCAGATCCTCGCGCCAGGCGCCCCAGCGGGTGATGAAGGCCTCAGCCTCGGCTCGGTTCCCGGCGCGCTGGATCGCCAGCACCTCGCGGGTCAGCGCCTCCACCGCAGCGGGGTAGCGCGCGTAATGGATAGTGAGCCGCCCATCCGCGAAGCTCAGCACGCCGTGCTCAAGGAACCAGTTCCATTGCATCAGTTGCATCATGCCGTAGGGCTGCTCGCGCCGGGGCTGGTTTTTCTGCAGCACGCGGCGGACGCCGCCGGCGTAGATCGCGGTGAGCTGCGCGTCTGTGATGCGCCCGCGCTGATGCAGAATGCGCGCAGCCATGAGCGAAACCAGATCAGCCTTCATCTCTTCATAGAGTGAGGACACATCCTCCAGCGCATCATCGAGATCGCGCCCATCCGCGGTTTGATCCACGCCAAGATAATGGCCGACCTCGTGCCAGAGCGTGCGATAAAACCCGCCCTCCGGCGTCAGATCGCCCGCTTGCGCCGGGATCACCGCCGCAGCGAACGCGCGCTGGGTTTCGGCGAACACCTCATCGCTCAGCAGGATATTGCCGCGCATGAGGATGGTGCGCCCGTACTGACGCGCGAGATAGGCTTCATTCGGCAAAATGGTGGCGGTGTTGGCGCCGCGTGCTTGGCCGAAATCGGCGATGATGTTGTAAACCCCCACCGGAATATCGCTGCGCACCTCGCGGTGATCGGCGTAGGGCAGCGCGTTCTCGACGGTTTGAATGTCAGCCAGCGCGGCTTGCAATTCATCGCTGCGGGCGCGGTCGCGCACCAAAAGCGAGAGCGAGAAGAACGTCTTCACGCCAAACAGCGCGTCATCGTAGGTTTCATAGGCGCCGATCTGGGCGTTGAGATTGCCGGTGAAGCGCCCCGTCACCCAGGCGGCGTCTCCGCCCTCATAATCGTCGGCCAGCAAATCGCGCGCGCGCAAGCGCAGATAGCGCGCGAATGCGGGATCGCCCGCTTGCACATGCGCCGCCGCGGCATTGAGGCGCGCATAGACGAACAGGATGTCCTCCGCATAGGCCACCGCATACGGCACGGCCATGTAGCGCTCGCTCGCCTCGATGCGCGCGCGTAATCCTGAGTGCAGCGTATCGAACACCGGATGCTGATCGAGCGTGCGCAGCACGCGGCGCTTGTTTTCGGGCGTGGCGAGCCACACCACCGCGCGCGGATCGAGCAATTCGGCGCGCCGCTCAGGATGCTGCGCGAAGAAGGCGTCCGCGCCCGCGCGCGTGGCGGCGGCGGGATAGACGTTCCGCGCCGGCGTTTCGGGCGAGACAGTCAGGATCGGCGCACGGGAATTTTCCAGCGTGGTGGCGATCGGCCCGCTATTGAGCCGGAAAAGGTCGCGCTGCGCCTCAAGCTCGGGGTGCGCGGCAAGGTAATCGGCCGCCGCCAAAGCTTGCGGGTGGCGCTGATCCATGTAGAGCCGATGCAGGCGCTCGCCCGCCGCCAAAAGTTCGGCCACAGCCGCGCGCTCGCTCGAGGTGAGGGCCGAAAGGTCAGGCGCAAGGTGCAGCCGCTGGGTGCGCGCCAGGATCGGGGCGGCCTGTTCGCCAGTCAGGGCGGGGCTGAAGGCGGGGGCGGCCGGGGCGGTGGCGCAGGCGGCAAGGGCCAGGGCGGCGGCCGCGAAGGAAAGCAAACGCATTTTCCAGCGTTTAGCACGTTCAGGCGACGAAGGGGAGGGATGACGCGCCCGGCGCGCAACAGCCCAATTGACGCCGCCGCCCCGCTCCCCTAAACCCCCGCGCTCAGTGCCCAGATGGCGGAATTGGTAGACGCACTAGTTTCAGGTACTAGCGGGTAACACCGTGGAGGTTCGAGTCCTCTTCTGGGCACCACTTACACTTTCCGAGGCATTCCGCCGCCTTCCTCGGAACACCCCGTAAATCACCGTATTTCCTTGAAAACACAGCGAAAAGAGGAGCTTCTCTCCTCTCGCGCGATGACGGCTGTCTGCAACCAAGAATTGGCCACCAAACGAAATTGGCGGTATATAGGCGGTATTGCTGCTCATACGCCGGGAGCGATACCGCCATGCCGCTTTCAGACGCCAAGTGCCGGAATGCACGGCCGCAAGAGCGGCCCTACAAGCTCACCGATGGCCACGGCCTCTACATGCTGGTGGCGATCAATGGCTCGCGCTTTTGGCGCTACAATTACCGCTATGGCGGAAAGCGGCTGACACTCGCGCTCGGCGCCTATCCTGAGGTTTCGCTTGCCGAGGCGCGAGAGGCGCTCGCGGTTGCGCGCAAGCAATTGCGTGACGGGCTCAATCCTATGGAGGAGCGCAAGGTCACGCGGCTTGCAGCGAGCGTGGCGAGGGCTTCGACGTTCGGCCTTGTAGCCGACGAGTTGCTGACGCGCATGGAGCGGGAAGGCAAGGCGGCGGTCACGATCTCCAAGCGTCGTTGGTTGTTGAAGGACCTGGCAGCGCCTCTCTGCAACCGTCCCGTCGCCGCGATCACGCCGGCGGAGGTGCTGGGATTGCTTCGCGACATCGAGGCCAAAGGACATTTGGAGACTGCGCGCCGGCTGCGGGCCTCCATCGGCCAGGTCATGCGGCTTGCGGTGGCCACGAACCGCGCCCAATTCGATCCAACGCCTTCGCTCCGGGGCGCAATCGCAACGCCGAAAACGAAGCATCGCGCGGCAATCACCGACCCAAAGGGTGCCGGTCGCCTCATGGTCGCGATCTCAGAATACGATCGACCAGTGGTTCGCGCCGCCATGCAGATCATGGCGTACTGCTTTCCTCGACCCGGCGAATGCCGCTTGGCCCGATGGAATGAGATCGATCTCAAAGCCAAGGTTTGGACTATACCGGCCGAGCGCACGAAAATGCGGCGCGAACACAAGGTGCCGCTGTCGCGCCAAGCGCTTAGCGTGTTTCGTGACCTGCATGACCTCACGGGTCATGAGGAAGACGGGCTCTGCTTTCCCGGCGAACGCGCGCGCGATCGGCCGATCAGCGAAAACACCGTCTGTGCAGCGCTCAGAACCATCGGATTTTCACAGGAAGAGATGAGCGCTCACGGCTTCCGCGCGTTGGCGTCGTCGCTCTTGCACGAGAATTCCAAATTTTCGTCCGAAGTCATAGAACGCGCCTTGGCGCATCAGGACGCCAACGCCATCAGACGAGCTTATGCACGCAGCGAATACTGGCCAGATCGCGTCCGTTTGGCGCAGTGGTGGGCGGATTATCTCGATAGGCTACGTGAAAAAGCCGTGGCTCAAGCTGCAAGCTAGGGACTTACGAAGCTTGAGCGAGTGTCAGCACGTCCGGCGCGGGAGGGGAAGATTTCCAGAGCACGTTCAACACATGATGCCCCGTCATTCCCGGTGGCAAGATCGAAGCGGCGCCCGCCCTCCGCACCTGAGCTGCGGAGCCGGCGACTCAGAAGATCCGCCAACGCGGGATCTTCTACGGCCACAATAACCTGCCGCCCGGTCCTTCGAACGGCGGACAAGACCTCAACTAGATTGAGCGCACGATAGTCATCTATGTGCTGTACAGGATCATCGAGTAACAGCGACCGAAGTCGGCACCAAGGGCGTGAGAGGTGAATGGATAGTAGAAATGCAAGGCCAGCTGCGCGTCGCTGACCGCTGCTGAACAGGAACTGTGGGTTCTTTCCGTCGCCCACGGTGAAGTTGAGCGAAGCCCGGATACGACCACCGAAGTCAGTTTCGATCTCCTGCCAATCAGCGTGAGGTCTAAGGCGTCTGTACAACTCCTTTAGCAGTGGCATCACTGTATCGAATTGCTCGGTAAGCACCTGGTTGGCCACAACCTTTGCGGCATTATCGATCTGTCGAGCGGTCTCGACGGCCTTCTCAGCATCAAGCAACCGAGTCGTCTCTTCTTCGACTAATGAGCGAAGCTGGGCGACCTTGGCTTCCAAAGACGCAACTCGGTCATGCGCGGCCGATGCCTCCAGAATGAAGAGAGCTTGCTCCAACGACGCCGTTTGCTCCTGCCGGCGCAAAAGGGCCTCGCGGGCCACGGGGGGATTATCTCGCTCAGCATCAAAGCCATTCGATGAAAAGATTTCCGTCGCCTCAAGCAAGGTGCCCTCGATGAGCGCAACACGCTCAGTGAGCTCCTGCTGTCTCTTGATCGCTTCCCCAAGCGTGACGGCCGCTGCAGAAACGGCGGCATTCGCCTCTTCTAGCTGCTTGATCATGGCGGAGAGTCTCTCACCACGAGTGTCCAGCCGCCGGCGCGCACCCTGAATTGCGGCGGCGAACTCTTCATTCGTTCTTGCCGCGTCGCATAACGGGCAATGCCCCTCTTGAAGTCCCAACGCTTCGCCATGATCGAGCACAGAGACGAGATGGGTGGCGAAGGCATCTGTCGCGCGCTCGTCGGCTAGCCTTGCTTGCGCTTCGTCTCGTCCTCGTATCGCCCGCGCCTCAAGGTCCCGTGCTTCAGCAACAGCGGTGTCCGCTTGATGCAGCTCTGCGATGCCGCTTTCCGATGCAAAGTGGAGCCGATCTCGCATGACGGCTTCAACACGGGCTATGGCGTCGGATAGGACCCGGATGGATTGCTTGCGGCCGGCAATCCGGCGCCCGCAATGGCTCAGCGACACCGTCGGTCGCGCCCGCGAGATCAGGGGCAATCGCGTTGAGAATACGCATCGCTTCGGCAACATCCGGTTGCTTATCGGCGGCGCTCCGCGCCTCAGTGAGTGCTGACAGGGCGCGGCCTAAATCCCCCTCAACCGACTTGAGCCGAGCTTCTTGCTCCGTGCGCGCGGTGTTGGCCTCGCGTAGCACTGCACTTGTACGCACTGAGTGATCCGGACCGGTTAGCCCTCCGATGGCCGCGCGTACCGCGGCAAACCTTGCTTGCTCCGGCAAATCAAGACTGAGACCAGAGAGGGTTTCATCGCGTATGAGTGTCGTCTGCATCAAGGTTTCAGCCCACTTCTCCCCATGCGCTGCCCCACCGCAAAGGATGTCCGCGACCTTTTGGGGGGCACAGTCGAGCTTCCCATCGCGCTCCCGCGTCAACACAAGCTCTTGTCCATCGTCCGTCGCGAAGCCGATGCGAGCGTAGTGCTCACTCGCAACTCCGTTGCCGACCCACCAAATATGGCTCTCGAGCCCGCCGCCTCGTGCACCGGTCACGGCGAATTTATTGATCGTACCTGTGAGCACGAAGTCGATCGCATCTAATACGGTGCTTTTCCCGGTCCCGTTCCGACCAGTGAGAACGACAAAACCGCGTGGTATGTCGAAGCGCGTCCGCACCCGAAAGCCTCGGAAACCCGCAAGTTCTACGAATTGGACCTTCATAGTGGTCTGCCCAGAAGCTGGACGACGTCGGCCGGCTGAACGCTTTCATCTAGGTACGAGGCTGCGGCAGCCGCCGCGACTGCATCTATGCGCTTTTGTAAGCGCTCCGTGGCATCCTCAGTTCGGAGGCTAGGCGTGTACTGAAGCGGCAGGACCGGGAGCAATACGCGGACGAGTTCGTCTCGTGTGTCGATCGCGCAACCAGCGATCTTTCTCGTACGGTCTAGATCTCTCCTCGATACTGCGTATTGCACGGACCTGGCTGTGATCTGCATCGCCACCGCATAGCCAGACGCAATACACGTTCCACGCTTTGTCTCCCGCGCTCCTGAAGTTCACTGCAAATCTATTTAGGATGGCTGCCTCCATTGCGGTCCAACGTTCAAGCAGTGCACTGGCACTTTCGAACGCATGGCAAAACCCCAAGACCGCGTCGTCCTCGAAGCAGAGCAACTGAGCATCGGATATTTCTACGAGCCGAGTTGTATAATTCGCCTCCCGAAGGAGTACTTGCGCGCTGGACAAGATGTCGATCACAGCGATAGCTCCGCCGTTGCTTCTTGCGTTGTCAACCAGATGGAGCCGCCTCCCGGCGATGGGCGAAGAAAACTCAGCCCACGACCTGACGCGATTAGCCGCGCTGGAACGCCGGCATCAACAGCGCCAGCACAAATGACGTAATCCGGTCCAGTTACGCTTGCCGCGTTTGTATGTTTCTCGCGGACTTCTTGCAGCGGACGTCCGGCGCCATTCAGAATCCTGATCACTTTTCCGTCGAGTGTGAGAAGCGCGCCGGTCGCGACGGCTCCCTTGCTCATCAATTTCAGCCGGAGGAATGCAGATTCTGCGGCACCCTGAGGAGGCTCCTTTAGTTTGCCTGCGTGATCGGGTGGCAATCCCTCAGCATCCAGCCTAAGCGAGTACAATTCTTCGCTAGTCATGGACCCAATGTCGGGATCGAGGTTCAGTCCCATGGTCTCAGCGAGCGGCTTTGCCAAGGCGAAACACTTCTTCAGCCAAGCCCTCGAGTACTCGGTGCGAAGCTCATTCAGCGCATCCGCCCCTGAGGCCTGTAGGTGAGTAAACTTGGTGCTCAGAGACTTCAGCTTTTCCCAAAGCTCCGGCGCTTTCGTTTGAAGCGTGTCCGGGGCGCTCGGGTCAATCACGGTTACGGAGGCTGCGTTGCTGATGTTGAAGGACTCAGCGAGCACTGAGTTCAAATAGCCCCAGTCCGTCCAGAAACCGACAATCACTAAGTGCTTTCCTGGAAGGTGCAGAGTCATCCAATTGGCCAGACTCTGGATTCTTGCCTTCACGGACGCCTCATCCAGCTGCCCGTGGGTCCAAAGGGTCTCCGCCTGGGCAAGGTTCATGCATCCGTGGAACTTCACCAGGGGATTAGAAACGCTCGCGTAAGTAACCGCCTCTTGGCCGCTTAGCGCGCCGCGCATGGCCACGCGGCGACTTTGCGACCATCGCTCTATCATGGTGTCGAAATTAGCGGAGAGAGCCGCCATCGCCGCCCGGCTGACCAGCAAATCGGCGATCGCGGCGTGCCCCGCGTTCGGCGGTCCGGATAATTCGTTCCAAGGCACGATTCCGAGAAACGTGGGAAGATCTCCCCGAGCATGGAAGTGTCCCGCCAAGGCATCAATGTCCGTGCGCAATTCGGGGGCAAGCGTTTCCGTTGCGCTCCATTTATCGAAGCATGTCTCGGCTACCTTTGCCGCCGACGGCAAGGCACTAGGCGACGCCATGGAAAGGCCAGCGCCACAAAGGAAGATGAGCGTATCAGTCTCTATCGCGCCTAGCAGGCGGACTCGCAGTTCGTCGGAGAGGATCATTCAACGCGTTCACATCGGCAGCACAACCGGAGATAATATCATGTGCGGCTATGGGGCAAGTGTGCGTTTTGCCTTCTCCAAGAATAACGAAGCAACGACCAGCATAACGAGGAAAAGGACGAAGGGGTTGAGGCAAGATAAAATGCGCTGCACCTTGGATAGGCGCAGCGGCTTGTCTGCACATCTATTTTTCCAGGTCGTCGCACATTGCGCGCCATGTCGCGCAGGCTGCACGCAGGCTGGATGAGATTTGCCGCTCGCGCCTCCGATTTCGGAGCGCTTGCGATGTCCGATCCGCGCCAAGACGATCTCTTCGAAGGCGACTTCGGGCGGCGCAAGCCACGCGCGCCAGAGCCAACACCGAAGGCGCCAAAGGTGCGGAGCGCGGGCGAGAAGCGCGTCCGCGCCGCTTGGTACAACCGAACGCGGGGCGCTCGCGGCGTGAAGCTCGCTGAGGCGCGCGACCCGACTTCGCAGAAGGTCATCATCAAGACGCGCGTGGTCGTTCACGACAAGGTTGGCGGTGGCGGCGGTGGGGGCGGTGGGGGAGCGCGTTCGATGATGCGTCACACGCTCTATGTCGAGCGCGACGGCGCCGGCCGGGACGGCTCTGAGGTCAAGGTGTTCGACGAGGAGCTGGACCGGGCAGATGGCGCCGCCTTCGTCGACCGCTGCGCCGACGACCGCCACCACTTCCGGATCATAATCTCCCCCGAGAACGGGATCGAGATGGAAAACCTCCGCGACTACACTCGCGAGCTGATGGACCGGGCTGAGAAGGATCTGGGCACCAGCCTCGACTGGATCGCCGCCGAGCACCACGACACCGGCCACGCGCACGTTCACTTGCTGGTCCGGGGCAAGCGCGACGACGGGCGCGACCTGGTCATCCCGCGCCAATACATATCCTACGGCATGCGCCACCGGGCCGAGGAAATCGCCACCCGCGAGCTCGGCCCGCGCCTGGAGACGGAACTGTCTCGCGACCTCGACCGCCGCGCCGAGCGCGCCGCCAAGCTGGAGCGGCAGACCCATCTCGACGAGCTCCTTCGAGAGCGAGCGCGAGACAACGAGGTGCGGCTAGCCGACCTCCCCCAAGAGGGGCGCATACGCGGCCCGCTGGTGCAGCGCCTCAACCGGCTTGAGGATTGGGGGCTGGCGCAGCGCACCGACGCGGGCGTCTGGCGGCTTGATCCAGAGCTAGAGGACAAGCTCACGCGCCTTGCGGATGTGCGCGACCGCGAACGAGCGACGGCGCGGCTTCTGGCGCGGGAAGATCGCGGCATCGAGCGCGAGCGGCTGCGTGAACTGGAGGCGGCACATTCGAGCCAGCGCGCCACTGGACGGCTGATAGGCTTCGAGCAGATCGGCGACGATCCGCGCGGGCCGCATTTGATTGCAATCGAAGGCATCGACGGCAAGGTTTGGACAGCGCGTGTGGCTACGCGCGAGCAGCTCCGCGAACTCGATGGCGTCGAGCGCGGCGCCATTCTGCGGCTAGAGCGCAGCCAACCGGAATTAAAGCCGGCCGATCGCACCATCTTCGCTATCGCGCGCGAGAGTGGTCTCGCCTATTCGGCAGAACTGCACGCCCAGACGATCCCAACCGATCGCGTCAATTACATCGAAATGCATGAGCGCCGATTAGAAGCTTTGCGGCGCGTCGGGATCGTTGAGCGCACGGCGGATGGCGTGTTCTTGATCCCGGAGAACTACGAGGAGCGCGTGCGCCAGCACGAGGCTCGCGGCGCCCGCCAAAGCGCGCGGGTAACTCTGATCGACCCGCATTCGCTTGAGAAGCAGGCGAACTATCGCGGGCCGACCTGGCTTGATCGCGTGAGCATGGGCCTGGAGGACACCAGCCAACTCGCGCGCGAGCACTTTGGCCGGGAGATTCAGGATGCCTGGTCCAAGCGTGTTAGGTCGCTCGATTTGATGGGCGTCGCGCGTGACAACGGCGATGGGCTTCGTCTCAATCAGGATTGGCAGCGTCAGCTGCGCCAGCTTGAGAAGGAGAACCTGCTGCAGCGCATTGAGCGCGACACGGGCCGCGTGCCGCACTTTGCGCGGGACGGTGATCGGGTTGCCGGCGTCTTTGTGCAGCGGGTGCGCGTAGCGGAGCGCAGCTTCGCCGTGCTCTTCCACGAACGCAGCGCCACGCTTGTGCCCTGGCGCGCCGAGATGGACCGCGCCTTCAATCAACTCATGGCGGGCCGCGTCAACGGCCGCAACTTTGACTTCAAAGTCGGACGCGAGGCGGAAAAAGCGCTTAAAGCACTGACCCCGTGGCTCGGGCGCTAGCTCGCATCGCGATCACTCGGTGGCCGTTGCTGTCGCTGGCGCTCGTTGCCACAGGCGAACAAGACGCCACAGAATATATAAGGACCAGGCAGCCAGCGCGGCCCAGAACCACGGCGCGCCGCGAGAACTCTCTTCGCGTGAAATCCGCTGCCACACAGCTTGTCCATCCTGGACAGAGGTCAGAAGCACCGCATCCATTGGGACGGTGCATGCTCCAACCATTGGATTAGGATCGGGCTCTCGACGCGCCGTGATGCTTTGCGATATCCGACTAATCGTCACGGAGTAGCGAACGCATCCGTTGGACTCCGCGAAGACGATGACGTCGCGATCCCATCTCGAAATGGGGAATCGAGCCAGGTCCGCTACAAGCATTGGCCGACTGTTGGAACTCAGGGTCATCAGCTCTGCGGTGGCGACGAAGCAGTGGCCGAGATCGCGATAGCACCCAATGCGGACCTCATTGAGGGGGCTTCCAATTTCATCGTTCTCCATGACCCACGTGCCATAGGCCTGGACGTATCCGAGGTCATCCCAACTATGATCGTAGATCGTACGGGTGTTCCCCAGCACGGCGGGCACGGATGAGCTGGAGAGACTGCTTCCGAGAAAAAGTAATCCTACAGGGATTGCAGCCCAGATCACCAATCCCAGAACCGTCCATGCGGCCTTCTTTAGTATCGATCGCAGTTTGGTCGGCGTGTTCGTCATTTTTCATGCCCCCGACTGGCGGCAGCTTAACACGAACGCCCGGGGTCCGCATTTCCGATCGTTCGAGCCGCAGTAGGGCGCAGGTATCAGCGACGGAAGCGCTAGCGCGCACCTCGCCCTGTTTCTTTGTTTCGCGTGATCGCACAGCGAGTGGAAAGAATGCCTCGACTTTGATTGGGCGCGGTCGATCACGGACATGGGTATCGACGTTGCGGGAGGTCGCGGCATCGCGGCAAAGCTAAAGCGCGAGACCGAGGAAGCGGACGTGTCTGCAGTAGCCCTGACCTGCAACCTTTCGCCCGCGCGCGGCGGACACGTTCGCGGTCAACTGGCGAATCTTGGCCGTCCTCCTCGGAAGCTGACACTTGCCGCATGGCGGTGCGCATTTTTCGCAGATCGGAAAGCGCACGAGGATCGTCTCGCCTCCGTGAATGGGCTGACCAACTGCGCCTGCCGGTAGCTGATCCTCCGGACTGGCGTAGTACCAGAGCATGTCGAACGCGGCGCGCGTGACCGTTCCCTTGCAGGTGGCGCATGGCGTCTTTGAACGACAAATTCGCCCCCTTTTGCCCGGCGCTTCCAGCCCGGGGGCAAGATTGGCTTCACGACCTTTGGCGGTCAATGATAGGTTGCTCGCGGTAGATGCAGGGGAAGCGATGAGTGCGGGCAGACCGGCTGCATTGCTGTTTGAAACAGAACGCCTAGCCGAGAGATTCTACTCGCGGCCCCGTCGCCCGAGAAGCCTCCGCAAGCAGAGGGCGGTCGGAGCTTTGTCACGAAGGGCAAGTTTCGAGTGGATCCGACCGAACTGGCCGAGGACATGCACGCTTACCTTCTGGCAGAGCGTGGCATTCAAGCCTTCTTCCTCGCTTATTCGCTCCAGTGGTTTCGACACCAACGAAAGGTGAAACGTGTCCCGACCGATCTCGAGTTCCTGACTTATCGCGAGCTTGTGCGGACGCGCGCCGTCTCGCTCGTGAAAGAGTGCGACCAGCGAATGAGCCGGGTCATGGACAAAATGGCTGATGGCGAAGTGGTGTTTCCAGTGAGCGAACCGGAGGTGCGGGCCGCCGACTTGGTAGCGCTGGCCGATCAGCGCCGCATGGAGGCCGAACAGGGCAGCACCGGGCATCTGATACAGGGCTTTCTTGAGCAGGTGGCGCCCGACGAACGTAAGGACGTTGCACGCGCGCTGCTGACCTTGATTTTGGAATACTGGCGAGAGCGCGCCGCGGCGACGATGGCCTTCAAGGGCTAGCGCGGCGTGTTCAGAGGCCCCTGAGCAACTGTCAATGTCTGCCCCGGGCCAACTACGGACTAACGCTTCAATCGCACGCCGGCACCGCCGCTGGCGTCTTTCGGCATGAATACGATGCCGCCCTTTTCTAGCGCGCGTTGAATTGCATCGCGGTTGGGCACGGTGCTGCGCTCCGGCCCTCGATCGCTTTCAATCCTTCTAACGGTCGCGAGTGAAACGCCGCTTTCGTCAGCTAGTGTTTGCTGGCTCCAATCTAGGAGCGCCCGAGCGGCTCGAATCTGACCAGCGAGAAGCACTATTTTCGCTCACATGCGGTTTAATGTTGCGCGCTAACGGCGCAGGTGATACTTTCTCGCTCACTAAATACTCGAAGGTCTAAACAATGTCTCGACGTCCCCCTGGAACGGCGAACGAGAGCGCACGCGCTGCCGCCCCGACACGCCGGCTTGTGTTGAGTGGCGTGGCTACGCCGCTCCTTGCCGCCACCGCGACAGATCCCGCCGCTTCCGCTTGTCAGACCTGGTTGTCACGCCAGACGGAGCACGAGCGGCTCGGCAAGCGTTGGCAGCAGATCGAGACGCGCCTCTTCCGGGATCATAATTGGTCACGCCTCACGCGCGCACAGCGCAAGCGCTTTCCCGAGAAACATGAGATGGACGATCTCTATGATCGGATGGATGCGCTTCACGAGGAAAACCGCGTTCTGCTCGCGTCACTTCCGGCACTCGTCGCAACTTCATCGAGCGGCATCATCGGCAAGCTTGCGGTCGCCGCCATCGAGGTATGCCCTGAAGAAAATGAAGAGGCGCATCGTCTGATCGCCAGCATTTTGCGCGACTACCGCGCGCTGCACGGCGGCTGACGATGGATTGGGGTTCGCTCGCCGGCTTCGCGCTCCTGCTCACGATGGCGATAGTCGTGCTGCGGATGCTTTGGCATTGGCTGATCATTTTGATCGTGCTGGGGCCGCCGACCTACGCCGGCATTGGGGTCGGGCATTTCATAGGCGCCCAGGTCGGTAGCGTTGGCGTCGGTCTGCTTACGGCGGTCATCGTCTCAGGCTGTCTCATTGAGGCGGTTCGACACAGCTTGCGACGGGTGCGCTGATGGCGCGCCTCTCACGCCGTAAAGTCGTCGCCGCATTAAGTTCGGCGCCTCTGCTCGCGGACGGCAAATTCACTCCTGCCACCGTCGCGGATCCGGTGCTGGTGCTGTGTTCTCACTATGGCGAGCTCGCAAGGCGACAGGAGCATCTCATGCGCCAGTGGGGCGACCGCGAGGCGTGGCTCGGCGATAACCGCGATTGGTTCAACCTCAGCAAAGCCGAGCAACGCGCGTTGCCGGAAGCGCAGCTGCTCTATGCGATCGATGAGGAATACGAGCGCTGTGTGCGGGCGGGCGTTCGCATCGTCCGGCGTTTGCGGGGGTGCCCGCGCTCACGCTGGACGGCGCCGCCGCCAAGCTGAGCGTCGTCGCGGAGGTCATTGATCCCGAGGATTACCCGGGCGCGCACCGGGTGTTGCTAAGCGTTATCGAGGACTTGCGCGCCATGGGCCGGAAGGGCTGAGGCCATGCGAAGATGGCGCGCGACCGGCCGAGTGTTCGACCGCTTCGAGTATCTAATACTTCTCAAGACCCCGCACCTCGACTTCGGAAAGTGGCACCTGCACCAGGTTGAGGTGCTGGGCTGTTATTGCGATCACGAGGGCCTCTGCGCGCAGATCGACCGAGCGCAGCGCTGCGGTGACGTGATCACCCTCCGAGGCTTCGCAACGCGGATCAGACGGCCCGATCCGACAGGGAAGACGCATGGAGTGTCGTTGATCGTCACTGGCGTCCATACGCACTTTGCAAACGCGCTGCGGCGGCTTCGCCCAACGAGGGCACCCGCAAACGCCAATTAGGCGTCGCGTGCGGGGGCTGTCGCGATCGTTCGCTGGAAACGGCAGATGGTCGTTCGAAGCGGGCCGCAACGGCTCATCAGACGATTGGCGCGGGGCGCTGCATTGCTGGCGGAAATAATCGAGGAGATCGCACTCCCGGTACATGGCGCGGCTGCCGACGCGCATGCACATCGGTCCCTTCTTCTCGCAAAGTAGCCGCGCCAGCGTTTGCGCGGAGATCGTAAGGCCGAGATCAGTCAGGAAGTTTGCGGCGTCCTTCCGCGATAGCAGGCGATTGATGCGTTGCGGACCGTTCCTGGTCATGTCCAACTCCTTCTGAGTTATCCACAGGCATGCCCGAGACTCAGCGCCCCATGCGTTCTGTCAACGGGCACGATGGGACCTCTTGACGGACATTCCAAAGTATGCAGCGAGCCCCGGAAACGACGGGAAACGGTCCGGCAACAACGGGAAACAACAACAGTACCACCGTGCTCGCTCGCGCCGAGGGCAAGCGCGTGCCGCGCCGCGCTTCGCGCGTCCCTTGGCCCCCGCTGCGCGCGATGGCCGAGCTGAAGGCGTCGGGCTGCGGGGCGTCCCGAACAAAGATCGACGACGCCTGCCGGCGCGTCGACCACGGGGCGACAGTTCCCATTGTTTCGCCCGCTAGGGTTGCAGACGTGAGTTCTTTTTCGCATGGTTCCCCAATAGGGGAGCTGAGCTGAACGATGGAATATAATCTTGAGACCCTAGGAGACACGCGCTTTCAAAAGCTCTGCCAAGCGCTGCTCACGGCACAATTTCCAAAGACGCAGTGTCTGCCCGTCAATCAGCCCGACGGCGGCCGAGATGCTTTCGAGCAAACCTCCACAGGGTTCATCGTGTATCAGGTGAAGTTTGTCGAAAACCCGCAGAGCAAGGACGCACGCGAGGTCGTCAAATCTGTCGTCAAGTCGGAAAAGGAAAAGGTCGCGCGGCTAATTGCTCGCGGCGCAACTGAATACTTCCTTCTAACCAACGCGGTTGGCACTGCGCACTTAGATAGCGGCGCAATCGATTCACTGAACCAGGAGCTGAAGAGTGAACTTGGGATCGACGCCGCGTGCTGGTGGCGTGATGACATCGAGAGGCGAGTAGACGGAAATCAAGCGCTGAAGTGGAGCTATCCTGACATCTTACGCGCGACAGACCTGTTGGCCGCGCTCTTGATGCCGAAACCTGATGAGAGCCTCGTTCGTAGGACTGACGTCATCCGCCAATACATCGCCGTCCAAGCGGCCGAAGATGAGCAACTGCGGTTCAAGCAGGTGGATCTCGCACGAAAGATCACTGAACTTTTCGTGGATGTCCCAGCTCGAATGACGCGCCCAAAAGCAAAGGGTACGGCCAACGATGCCTTTGCCGATCTGCACATCGGCAATCATCGCACAATCTTTGACATCGAAGAGACCGACGAGGCGAGTCTCTCCAGCGCGCCGGGCGCCTGCTTCTTGGTGACCACTCCTCGGTTTGTGGCGAAATTTCCGCAGATTGTTATGGAAGGGGCGCCTGGACAGGGCAAATCGACCGTCACGCAGTTACTGTGTCAGTTGCATCGCTACAAATTCATGCGGCGAGAAGATGAACTCGCTACAATTCCGCGAGAACTTGTTCCTGAGGAATCCCGAGTACCTTTCCGAATTGATCTTCGAGATTACGCTAGCTGGGTTGCGGGGAGAGACCCCTTCAGCGCGGAAGCTGGGGCGAAGCGGCCAAATCCAAGTGCGACGCTAGAAGCTTTCGTTGCCGCACAGGTAAACTACAAGACTGGGCAGACCTTTTCCGCCGACGATCTCGCATCAATATCAAAGTCGGCTCAGGTATTGATTGTACTCGATGGCTTCGATGAAGTTGCCGATACGGGTCTTCGACAGAAAATCGTTAGTGAGGTCACTCAAGCGAGCATCCGGTTGAGGCAAATCGCGTTGTCGGCGCAGATCCTTGTGACTAGCCGACCCGCAATTTTTGCAAACTCCCCAGGCTTCCCCCGCGAAGAGTGGCCACATCTGCAGATATTGTCGCTGTCCCGCCCGAAGATCGAGGCCTATGCAAGAAAGTGGCTGGAGGCCCGTGGGATTGACGCTCGTGGGACCCGAGACTTCATGCGAGGGCTGAACGAAAATCTGCAGCAGCCGCACGTTCGTGACCTTGCTAGAAATCCGATGCAGCTCGCGATATTGCTTACACTGATCTATCAAGGCGGGTCTTTGCCCGATAAGCGCACGGCGCTTTACGATCGTTACATTGAGATATTTCTCGATCGGGAAGGCGAGAAGAGCGAGATCGTCCGAAAACATCGCGGCACAGTCGTGGACATCCATCGCTATTTGGCGTGGAAGCTACAGGTCGAAGCTGAGAACTCCGGTGCTGGGCATATCTCAGAGACAGAACTGCTGCCAACACTGAAGCAGCACCTCGTTCGTGTAGGGCACAACCCGGAGCTAGTAGATCAGCTATTCGCCCCAGCCGTCGAACGAGTGATGGCGCTTGTGTCGCGTATCCAGGGTACGTTTGAATTTGAGGTACAGCCGCTCCGAGAGTACTTCGCCGCGAGGTACCTCTATGATACGGCGCAACACTCGCCCGTCGGTGATCCCAGACCGGGGACGATCACCCATCGTTTTGAAGCCATCACCAGAAACTATTACTGGCTAAATGTAGCTAGGTTCTATGCCGGCTGTTACAGCAGCGGAGAACTTCACTCTTTGCTAGGGGGGCTTCAGGAGCTGGCAGCGGATGAGCAGTTCGTACATCTGCGTCATCCAGCGGAAATCGCCGCTCTGCTCTTGGGTGACTATGTTTTCAACCAGCAGCCGAAACTTGCGGCCAGCGTCGCGGACTTCATGCTGGATGACACAAGGTTTCGCCGCCTCCTCGCGGCACGAAATAGTCGCACAGCTCCGTTAGTTTTTCCTGCGGGTCCTGCCAGAGATCGTGCGCTAGAGGCGTGTGCCGCCATAGTGCGTGCGAGTCCCGCAGACGTGCGTGATGCGGCGGCAATGGTGATCACCGGCAACTCAGATTCCTCGGAAGTCGAAAGATTCTGGAGATCCTTGCGCGATCAGATGTCATCTGATGAGTGGTTGGCAGTAGGCAACGTGCTCAATATTCTTCCTCGTTTGTCTCGCGATGAAGTCGTCAAACTAGCTCGCAGTTCAGAGTTTGGCCTCGCGAGGCTCCTTTCGAGATTCGGGCGGGCTGAACTCGGCCTTGGTGACGATCCGCGGATGTGGTCCCTTCTCGTTGACGACCTGCTCGACTTGCGTGCTTCGCCATTTCCATTCGCGCATGAACATTTTGCCCGCGGCCAAACAGGAGAATTCATATGGGCGACTAGTGCCATTCTGACCGGAATCTTAGACTATCATTTAGCCGACTCCGATTTGCCACTCTTCGAGGCAATCCGTCGGCACACGATTTACGCTGTGCGACAGGACAGCGAGCCCGACATCGAAGTCGACGATCCGAGGATCGTGCAGTCCTTGCAGACATATGAGCCCGCACTGAGAGCGCCACTCAAGGTACTGCGCTCCGACAGCTCGACATGGCGCGTATGCTCCAACTTGAATTCGATTTGGGGCGACCGCTGGGCCTTTTACCTAATGGCCATGCGTTTCGCCGATCTAATCGAAAAGGTTCGCCGGACGCCGGGCGAATTGAGTGACTCTCAGACTGATTTGGTTCTGCGTGCTGCCATCGCACGCGCAAACGCAAACGACGCTTCATGGTGGGCGAACCAACTCGAAGCAGCCCAGGAGGCGGGTCCGCTGACTGCGCGGTTCGTACTTCTATTGTGTCTCCACTACATCACGCCAAGCGCCGCCGTCTCATTGAGCGCTCAATTATCGGGAATATTGAACGGTCTTTCCGACGAAGAGTGGACAATACTCCTGAGGTCTGTTCGAGTCGGAGCGGAACGCGATCAAGCCGCTGCGCAACGTCAGAAAGCGCCGGGGGACCTGGGGCCCGATGCATCGCCTCGACTTGTCGCAGCGATGGCGGATCGAAACCGATTAGGCCCCCAATTGTCATTCTGGGTAAAACACATGGCAGCCTATAGAGGATCTGACTTCCATGTTCTGAGCAGCTTTTCACGATGGGGGCTCGATCTTGCGCAAAGGCATCCGGAACAATGGCCTGCGGCGCTGAGCTTGGCTTCCTATGCGTACTCAAAGGGCGTCGTAGCTTTTTTTGGACGACACCGCGAGAAGGCTCAACTCTTCTCGCTTGAGGATGCAGTTCAAATTTGCGCGCATTCTCCGAAGTACCCACTCGATCTTGTCTCCGTCGCAGAGGCGGCGCTTGCGGAACGCGTCGGCAAGAGCGCCCGTCGGGTGGGTGAGGTCGCGCAGGCAGACGGATGGTGGTCTGATACATAGCCGGGCGGGTCACTATTTCGAAGAATTCCGCGCCAATCGGACTCGTACTTGGCCATTCTTCGCTGTCGGCGGTATCATTGCGGGTAGCAAGTTCTCCCCAATTTGGAGAGATCATTGAGAGTTCAATCAACTGCAGCGAGCCAGAAAGTTATCTTCTGGCACCATCGCTTTTCTTCGGTCTCGTCTGAAGCTGAGCAAAAGGCGGTAAGCGTTTTTCTAAACTTGAGCTTTCGACGTCGCGGGCCGTTTGCGGCGCTGGTCCGCGCCGCACTTCGACGCGGGTGATGCCGCCAAGCGCACGCCTAAAGAAGATGAGTCATGGAGGGGTGTTTGCGTCGCGCCGCATTGTGCCGCGTTGCGCACGCATGAGCGGCGCTCTGTTATAAAGTTACTGTGCGTGCGTTCGGCGTGTTTAACAACATTTTGGCGATATGCGCAGGTGGCGCACCACTGCGGCACGATCGCACTGGCCTGACTTCGCCGTTGGCGCCATCATGTGTTTACTGTTCCTCAGTCTGAGGGCGTATATATCCACGAGCGCGCCGCGGAATTGTCGGCCGCGGCAATGGAAAGATGATCGTGCGCGCTTTGGCGTCGAAAAGATGGAGACGATGGATCGGGGCGCTTTGCGTCGCGCTTCTCGCCTTTGTCTTGATCGAACAAGCCAGCCCCGAGCATGCGATCGCGGATGCAGCCCATGGCGGTGTGGCCGCAATCGGCGGCGATAGCCATGGCGCCAGCGCATCCTTGCAGGGCGAAGCCGGCAAGCCGTTGACGCCAGACGCGCCGGCGCATCATTGCTGCGTTGCGCATACTGGATCGCCAGCGCCGGCCGCTCAAGGCGCTGTGATCGTCGCCGGATCGGCGGACGTTCCGGTGATGCGCGATGCTGAGCATGCGCCGCAAAGCGCGCCCTCGGGCCTCGACCGCCCGCCCAAAATTTCCGCGACCGGCTAAAGCGCGCTGCGGGTGTTCTGCGGCGCGTGATTTTTCACGCATCGCGGAAAGACCATGTCAAAATACCGTTTACGACGGCGTTCTGGGCGCATCCTCCTGCGCCTGCTCGCCACCGCATCGCTCGGTGCGCCTGCCTTCATAGCTTCATCATGGCTTGGGGGCCCGGCTCTCGCGCAAGAAGCTGCGCCGCTCACGCTGCGCACGGCGATCGCGCGCGCCGTAGACGCTGATCCGGGCCTGCAGGCGGCGCATGCTGGGGTGGATGCTGCGCGCGGCGGGGTACGGCAAGCGCGCGTCCGGCCTAATCCAGAACTGTCAGCTGAAATCGACAATTTCGGCGGGCGCGGCGAGCTGCGCGGCATGAGCGGCGCCGAATCGACATTCTCGGTGTCGCAAGGGCTCGAATTTGGCGGCCAGCGCGGCGCCCGCATTCGCTTGGCCGAGCGCGAACTGCACGGCGCGGAGCTTGATCGCGCGTTACGCGGGCTTGATCTCATCCGCGACGTCCAAACCGCTTACTATGACGCGCTGGCCGCGGCCGAACTCGTCTCCATCGCCGAGCAGCGCTTGCAAACGGCAGAAGCGCTCAACACCTCAGTCGCGCGCCGCGTCGCGGCCGCTCGCGATCCGCTGATGGCCGGCGCCCGCGCGGAGGCTGGCGTCGCCGAGGCGCGCATCGGCCTCAGGCGCGCGCAAGCCGAGGCGGTCACCGCGCGGGCGCGGCTTGCCACGTATTTCGGCGGCGACGATGGCTTCACGCTGATCCCGGCCGATTTCGCGCTGCCGCGCACGCAGGATCACGCACATGCCGCGCTCAATGATTCGAGCCTCGACATCGCCCGGCTCGTCGCCGAACGCGATCGCCAGAGCGCGTCCGTGCGGGTTGAGCGTTCGCTTGCTTGGCAAAATCCGACGCTGAGCTTTGGCTATCGCCGCTTCGAGGATCGTGACGGAGATGGCGCGCTTGTCGCCGGGGTTTCGATCCCGCTCGGCGTATTCGATCGCAATCAGGGCGCTGTTTCGAGCGCGCGCGCGCAGGAGCGGCGCGCCGCGCTTGAGCTTGAGGCAGGGCGCCGCGCGCTCATGCGCGAATATGCGGCGGTTGAGCGCGCGCTCGCCGCTGATGCGGCTGCTGTCCGGTCTATGGAGGATGATGTCATCCCGCAGACAGAACGCGCGCTCGCGCTCGCGCAGGACGGATACAATCGCGGCGCGTTTTCATATCTCGATGTGCTCGATGCGCAGCGTGCGCTTTCCGATGCGCGTCAGGCGCGCGTGGAAGCTCTGCGCGCCTTCCATCTCAACGAAGCGATGCTTGACCGCCTCACCGCGCGCTTTGCCGATGCGCTGCCGTTTGAGGAGCAACACCGATGATGGCCCGCACGCTCAACGCTGCCGCGCGTGATGTCCAATTCATGGAGGCGGCGCGTGTTCGCCTCCTGGCGCCGCTTAAGGCGCCGCATTTTAAGGAGCACCTCCCATGATGTCTTTCAGAATGAAGGCCGCCGCCGCGCCGCTTGTGCTGCTTCTGGCGTTGGGCCTGGCCGCGTGCGGGGGCGGCGCTGCCGGGGAGCCGGCGAAAGCCGAGCACGGCCATGAGGAAGGCCACGACGATCACGCCGAAGGAGAGGGCGATCACGCCGAAGAAGATCGCGTCACGATCCCGGCCGCCGCCGCAGAGGCCTCGCGCATCGTCGTTGCGGTCGCCGGGCCCGGCGCGCTGCAGGAGACATTGACGCTGACAGGGCGCATGACGTTGCAGCCGGCCGCGCGCGCTGAGATCCATGCGCCCTATCCGGGGCCTGTGCGCGCCGTGCTGCGCAATGTGGGCGACACCGTCGGGCGCGGCGAAACCCTGGCGCGCGTCGAGAGCGCCGAAAGTTTGCAAACCTACGCGATTTCGTCGCCCATCGCGGGCGTTGTGCTCGATCGGCAAACCAATATTGGCGATGTCACGGCGGATCAGCCTTTGTTTGTCGTGGGTGATCTGTCGCGCTTGCAGGCGGAGCTCAATGTCGCAACGCGTGATCTTGCCCGTATCGCGCGCGGCCAGCATGTCGTCATCGAGGGGCTGGACGAAGGCGCGCGCGCGCCAAGCGCGCATCGCCAGCGTGTTGCCGATGGCGGATGCGTACTCTCAAACGCTGATTGCACGCGCGCCCCTCGCGGGCCCGGCGGGCGCCGTATTCCGGCCGGGGATGGCGGTGCGGGCTTCGGTCGTTCTGACGGAAGAGCCGGTTGCGGTCGCTGCGCCGCGCGATGCGGTGCAGACGCTTGAAGGGCGCAGCGTCATCTTCGTGCTGGTCGCGCCAGAAACCTATGAAGCGCGTCCGGTGACGGTTGGCCGCGCCGGGCGAGACATGATTGAGATTCTATCAGGCTTGGCGCCTGGCGAATCCTTCGTCGCCGAGAACGCCTTTCTCGTGAAGGCCGAGATCGGCAAGGGCTCAGCCTCGCACGATCACTGAGCACGCCCCCTCGAACAGTTTCTATCCGGATCTCGCCCAATGATCAGCCGCCTGCTTGAATTTTCCGTCAGAGCCCGATGGGCCGTGATCGTCATCACGTTGGTTCTCGCCGGCATCGGCGTTTACAATCTCGTGCGCCTGCCGATCGACGCGGTGCCTGACATCACCAATCGCCAGGTGCAGATTAACGCGGTGGCGCCGGCTTTTGGCCCGCTCGATGTTGAGCGCCTCGTCACCTATCCGGTTGAGACGGCGATGTCGGGCATTGTCGGCCTGCAGAGCACGCGCTCGATTTCGCGCAACGGTTTCAGCCAAGTCACGGTGGTGTTCGACGATCGCGTCGATGTCTATTTCGCGCGCCAGCAGGTCGCGGAGCGGCTGGCGCAGGCGCGGGAAAGCTTGCCCGAGGGCGTCGAGCCGCAGATGGGGCCGATCACGACCGGCCTGGGCGAAGTGCTGATGTGGACGGTGCATTTCGCCGATCCCGATGCGGCGGGCGCGCGCGCTGAAGCAGGCGCGCCGGGCTGGCAGCCCGATGGCGCCTTTCTCACCGTGGAGGGAGAGCGCCTCGCGGATCCGATCGCGCAAGGGGCCTATCTGCGCACCGTGCAGGACTGGATCATCCGCCCGCAAATGCGCGCGGTGGCCGGCGTGGCCGGCATCGACTCCATTGGCGGCTATGAAAAGCAATATGTTGTCGAGCCCGACGCTGGCGCGCTTGCGGCCTATGGCGTTTCTTTCTCGGAATTGGCCGAGGCGTTGGAGCGCGCGAACCTCTCGGTGGGCACCAATTTCATCCAGCAGGGCGGCAGAATCTTTCTTGATCCGCGCCGACGCGCGCATCCGCACGCTTTCGGAGATTTCCGAGGCCGTGATCCTCACGCGCGGCGGCGTGCCGATCACGGTGCGCGATGTCGCCAATGTCAGCGTTGGCGGCGATCTGCGCACTGGCGCTGCAACCTCAGGCGGGCAAGAGGTTGTGGTCGGCACTGTCTTGATGCTCATGGGCGGCAACAGCCGCACAGTCGCCGCTGCAAGCGCCGAGCGCCTCGCGGAAATCTCGCGCACGCTGCCGCCGGGAATCATCGTCGAGGTGGTGTATGACCGCTCCAAGCTGGTGAACGCCACCATCGCGACGGTTGAGCGCAATCTGGCCGAAGGCGCGCTTCTCGTCGCCGCCGTGCTGTTTCTGATGCTTGGCAATGTGCGCGCGGCCATTATCGCCACTTTGATCATCCCGTTCTCGATGCTGATGACAGCCATCGGCATGAACGCCTTCCGCGTTTCGGGCAACCTCATGAGCCTTGGGGCGCTCGATTTCGGGCTTATCGTCGATGGATCGGTGATCATCATCGAAAATTGCCTCAGGCGATTGTCGGAGCGGCAGCATCACGAAGGGCCTGCTGACGATTTCTGAGCGCCTCCACGAGACAACCGAAGCCGCGCGCGAGATGATCAAGCCGACCATCTTCGGCCAGATCATTATTTTCCTGGTTTTTGCGCCGCTGCTTACCTTCACGGGCGTTGAAGGCAAGATGTTCTCGCCGATGGCGATTACGTTGATGCTGGCTTTGGGCGCGGCCTTCATCCTTTCGCTCACCTTCGTGCCGGCCATGGTCGCGCTGCTGATCCGTGGCAAGGTGGCCGAAAAGGAGGTGAAGCCGATCCAAGCCGCGCGTAACCGCTATTTGCCTGGGCTGAATTTCTCGCTGAAGCGGCCGATCCCGGTGATCGGCGGCGCCATTGCGGTGTTTGCGCTCGCCGGCGCGCTGTTCTTCACGCTTGGCCGGGAATTCATCCCTCAACTTGACGAGCAGGACATCGCCGTGCAGGCGGTGCGGATTCCTTCAACCTCGCTGCAGCAATCGGTGGCGATGCAGGAGCGCGTCGAGCAGGCCCTCGCCGGCTTTCCAGAGGTGGCGTTCGTTTTCTCAAAGACAGGCACCGCGGAAGTCGCCTCCGATCCCATGCCGGTGAACATTTCCGACTCGTTCGTGATCCTAAAGCCGCGATCGGAATGGCCAAACCCCAATGAACCCAAACCTGAGCTGATTGCGCGCATGGAGGCGCGCCTTGAGCTTCTTATCGGCAATTCGTACGAATTCACGCAGCCGATCCAGATGCGCTTTAACGAGCTGATTGCCGGCGTGCGCGGCGATGTTGCGATCAAAATTTATGGTGACGATCTCGACGCAATGAGTGAGGCGGCGGGCCAGATTGCGGCGGTGCTGCAATCCATCGAGGGCGCGGCGGATGTGAAGGCCGAACAGACAGGCGGCTTTCCCACGCTCGATGTGCGTTTCGATCGGGACGCAATCGCGCGCTATGGCCTCTCGCTGCAGGAGGTCGCCGATACGGTTTCGGCGGCGATGGGCGGGCGCGAGGCGGGGCTCATTTTCGAGGGCGATCGGCGCTTTGACATCGTCGTGCGTTTGCCCGCCGCCGCGCGCGATGATCTCGGCGCGGTTGGCGCGCTGCCGATCATGCTGCCTGAAACCGGGCAGGGGCCGCGCGCGTCAATCCCGCTGCGCGAAGTGGCGAGCTTCGGCTTCGCCGAAGGCTTAAACCAAGTGAGCCGCGAAAATGGCAGCCGGCGCGTTGTCGTTCAGGCAAATGTGCGCGGGCGCGATCTTGGCTCTTTCGTGGCGGAGGCGCAGCGGCGCGTGGCTGATGAGGTTCAATTGCCCACGGGCGCGCGCCTTGATTGGGGCGGGCAGTTTGAAAATTTGCAATCGGCCTCGCAGCGCATGTCCCTGATCGTCCCAGCCTGCTTCATCCTGATTTTCGGCCTGCTGTATATGGCGCTCGGAACCTTCCGCGCGGCCGGGGCGGTGTTCACGGCCGTGCCGCTTGCGCTTGCGGGCGGGGTGTTCACGCTGATCCTTACAGGCATGCCGTTCTCGATTTCAGCCGCCGTGGGGTTTGTCTGCCTTGCGGGCGTGGCTGTGTTGAATGGCCTTGTGGTGATGACAAGCATCAACAAGCGGCTCGCCGCGGGCCTGCCGCTCGAAGACTCAATTCGTGAGGGCATGATCGAGAAATTCCGCGCCGTGCTCATGACCGGCATCGTGCCGGCGATCGGCTTTTTGCCGATGGCGATCGCGCACGGCGCAGGCGCCGAGGTGCAAAAGCCGCTCGCCACCGTTGTGATTGGCGGCTTGATCACCGCGACTTTGCTGACGCTGTTTGTATTGCCGGCGATCTGCCGCTTGATGCTCAAGAGCAAGGATCGCGCCGGCGTATTGGCGACATAATCGCGCGTTCATCGCGGCGCTAATCGCTGCCCCTGAAGCGGCCGTCGCCTTCTTCTGTCACCAACAATACGTTGGGATTTTCGCTGGCCTCTTCTTCAAACAGGCCGATATCCAAATCTTCTTGCGGCTCCCCCGCGCGCAGCGGGGCGGCGAGGCGCTCGGCAAGCTCGATCCGTTCCATCGGCGCGAGGGGGCGGCGATGCCGGGCGCGTGCATCGGGCCAAAAGATGATCGAGACAGCGAACTTGCCGTCACGCTCAACGATTTCGGCAAGCCCGTTGCGCACCAGATCGCCCCAGCGGCGCATCAGCGCTTTATGATCCTTGTAAAGCAGCGGCAGCACTTCTTGCGCAAGCTCGGCCGGGGTTTCGAGCAGCGCGCGGGCTTCTTCGGGCGTGCGCGCGCGGCCCAGCGGTTTTTTTACCGCCGCCGCCCCAGTGCGCGCCACCGGCGCGGGCGGGGCCGGGCGCCAATATCGCATGGTGACGCGCCAAGCCTCATCGCGGAACTGCAGCTCATAAAGGCCCGAGCCGTAAAGCTCGGGAACCGCCGCTTCGGCTGCCGCGGGGGTTTCAAACGCGTCCGGCAAATCCTCCACGGCCATGAAAACAGGCCCGCCAGCAAGGCTGGAGGCTTCATCTTCCGTGCGGGCGCGCGGCGCGTCTGGGTTGCGTGCGGCCGCCAGATTCGCGGCTAGGGGGAACAAAATCATGGGCTCGCGGGGCGGCCTCTCCAGATTGGCCGAGCCGCATCATCGCCTTGTCATCACGGGGGGCCAAGCTAAGACACTCCTATCGGCTAAAATGGTTGGAGAGCCAAGCATGCGGGATCGTCGCTGGAGTCTGGCCGCTTTGGCGCTTGCGCCGGTTCTGGCGCTCACCGCGTGCGGCCAAGTGGGCCAGATCATCGAACGGGTGACAGGCCAGCGGGAGGAGCCGCCCGGCCCCGCGCCGCTTGAGGCGGTGCCGCTTGAAGCGCGCGCGGTGTCCGGCTCGGTGCAGCCGGAATCCGATATGGCGGCATTGCTTGAGCCGGAGCCGCTGCTTGTGGCGCCGGGCGAGATCATCGTCGGCGCCCGCGTTGAGGCCGCGCTCGATGACGCCGCCTCGCGCCTTGGCCTTGCCAGCACGTTCGTACGCTCGCTGCGGGCGCGCGGCATGGAGGCGCTGGAGCAATTGCCGCCCGCAACGCTTGAGCAAGTGCGCACGCGCGCTGAAGCGGAAGCCTCCACCGTTGCGCGCGCGGCCGCGCTTGACGTGCTGGGCCGGCTCGGCGTTGGCGGGGAGGTGAAAACCCGGCCTGGCGGGGTGGTGACGATCGATCTCACCGCTGGCGCAAGCCCCACGGCGCTGCGCTTTGCGCAAGAGCTGCAAACCGCGCAAAGCGAAATCCCCACGGCGGTGGAATGGAGCGCGGCGGATCGCTGCCCGCGCGTGGTCACGCAACGCCAGCTCGAAACGGATCTGGCGCTGGCCATGCGCTGCGCGATTCAGCGGCTTGAGGCGGCGCGCGAGTTTGAGTTTGTGGAGCCGAACTATATCGCCAGCGGCGGGTTCTCGATGCTGCCGCGGCGGCGCGAGGATGCGCCCCCGCCCGCGCAGCAGCCCGCCCCGCAACCGCAGCAGCCCAGCGAAGGCGCAACGGAGCCCGCAGCGCCGACAACACCGGCCGAGCCCGTCGCCGTGCGCGGCGGCATGCCGAATGACCCGCTTTTGGCGCTGCAATGGCATTATCGCCCGCGCGGAAGCGGCGAGGGGGCAATCGCCCGGCGGGGCTGGTTTTGTCAGCTTCTGGCAAGCCAATTATGTCGGCACGCGCGATATCCATATCGCTGTGCTCGATACCGGCCTTGATATGAGCCACCCCGATGTCGCCAACTCGCCAAACGTGGTGGCGGGCATCGATCTCATCGCCAATCCCGAACGCGCCGGCGACGGCGATGGCGTGGATGCAGACGCCAACGACGCCGGCGATCGCTGCGGGGCGGCGACGGAGAATTCGTATCACGGCACGCATGTGGCCGGCACGATCGGCGCGGCGATCACCAATGATCGCGTCGGCGTTGCGGGCGGGGCGTGGGACGTCACCATCGTGCCCGTGCGCGTGCTGGGCCGTTGCGGCGGAGAGCTGGCGGATATCGTGTCCGGCATTCGCTGGGCGGCGGGACTTGCGCCGGCGATCGGCCGGCGGGCAACAGATCGTCAACGCCACCCCGGCGGACATCATCAATATGAGCCTCACGATCCAGGCGCCGTGCCCCGCTTCGCTGCAATCGGCGATCGATGCAGCCACGGCGCGCGGCGTCATCGTCGTGGTTGCGGCGGGCAACAAGGCCGATCAAGCGGCGCGCTACGCGCCGGCCAATTGCAACAATGTTCTGGTGGTGGGCTCCGAGGATGCGCGCGGGCAGCTCGCCTTCTATTCAAACTTTGGGCCCGAGGTGCACATCCTTGCGCCGGGCGGGGATGTGTTCGCCGATAGCGACGGCGATGGCCGGCCTGACGGGGTGCTCTCCACGCGCGTGACGCAAGCTGGTTGCTACGATCCGGTCGATCGCGGCGCGACCGAGCGCTGCTATTATTCGTTCCAGCAAGGCACTTCGATGGCCACGCCGCATGTCTCCGCCGCTTTGGCGCTGCTTGCATCGCAGACAGGGTTAAGAGGCAGGCCATTGCGCGATGCGTTGGTTACGCGCGCGCTCGCGCCGCACCCTGAAGGGTTCGCCCAGATTGACTGCGCCCGCTCACGCAATGCCAGCCCCATAGAGGCCGGTTCAACGACATGCGCCCGACCTAGCGGCATGGGCGCGTTGGATTTGACGCGGGCGCTGCCATGAGCGCCAGCCGGCATAGGGCGCGGGAACCGGGTTGCCGGCTGGAAGCCGGCGCTCCGCTGTGGCGCGCCGGGGCGGCGTGCGTTAGGCTCGCCCCATGAGTTTTGACGCCATGCGCCTCTGGGGGGTAGCGGCCAGCGCCATGCTGGTGGCGGGCGCGCTTGTGTTCTCGTTTACCGCGCCCGCGCCGGCAGCGTTTGCAGAGGCCCCGATCGCACACATCGCGCAGGCCGCGCCTGCCGCGGAGCCGGCGGCCTTCCTGGTGCGCTTTCAGGGGCGCGGGCCAATCGCAGCGGCGCAGCGCGAGGCCCAGCGCGGCCGAACAATTGCAGCGCAGCGCGTGATCGAAGCGCAACTCGCCCGCCAAACCGGGTTCGCCGGGCTTTGTTTTGATCGCTTCACCGTCGGCGCCGCAGAGGTGGTGCTGCGCACCTGTGAATCCGTTGCGGCGAGTGATCGGGCCGGCGTGCAGCAAAGCTGGGTCGCGCGCTTGCAGGCGATGCGCGCCATTGCCTATGTCGATCCGAACGCCGTCGCCTCTCAGGGCCGAACGGGCTAAGGGAGCTTTCCATGGATTTTGGCGCGCGCGCCGCGATCGGCGGCTTTGAAGAGCGCATCATCGCCACGGTGGATGGGCTTACGCTTTATGCGCGCGATTACGCGCCGCTTCTGCCCGAAACCGGCTTGCCGGTGATTTGCTTGCATGGCCTCACGCGCAACAGCCGCGATTTTGAGGTGATCGCCCCGCGCATCGCCGCGCTTGGCCGGCGCGTGATCGCCGCCGATATGCGCGGGCGCGGCAAGAGCGCGAACGATCCTGACCCGGCCCATTATGTGCCGGCGGTTTACGCGCAGGACGTGCTTCAGCTTTTGGATGCGCTGCATATTCCCAAAGCCGTGTTTGTCGGCACTTCCATGGGCGGGCTGATCACGCTGGTGATCGCCGCCAATGCGCCAGAGCGCATCGCGGCCTCCGTGCTCAATGATGTCGGCCCCAAGCTCAGCATCGAAGGGCTTTCGCGCATCGCCGGCTATGTGGGGCGCGTGCAGGCGTTGGAGAGCTGGGATGAGGCCGCAGGCGTGATCCGCGCCGTGAACGGCTCAGCTTTCCCTGAGCGGCTGGATGACGACGCCTTCTGGCAAGCCTTCGCCCGCCGCACCTTTCGCGAGCGCGCCGATGGCAAAATCGAATTCGATTACGATCCGCACATCGCGCTGGCCTTCGCCGATTTCGATGAGGACGCCCCGCCGCCGGATTTGACGCCGCTGTTTGACGCCTTGGCGCAAAAGCCGATGCTTTCAGTGCGGGGCGCGCTGTCTGATCTGTTCAGCGCGGAGGTGGTGGATTTCATGCGTGAGCGGAAGCCCGATCTCGATGCGGTCGCCATCGATTATGTCGGCCATGCGCCGATGCTGGATGAGCCCGAAGCGTGGGACGCGCTGCTCGATTTTCTGGCCAAGGTGGATTAAAGCGTCGGGACTTAAATGCGACCCGCATTATGGATCAAAAGCCGTGTCGCATTTAAGTCCTCAAAGACGCTTTAGATTCGAATGTTTCTAAAGCAACTTATGGACTTAAATTCGCTCGGAGCCCGCCCATCGAACTCTGGCGAATTTAAAGTCCGTTGCTTTAGCCGCGCAGCGCACGTGCGCCTAAACCATTGAGCCAGTGGCGCAGCATCGCCGCCGCAATCACAATCGCGCCAATCGCGATCCCGGCGACGAACGCGGCCGCCCACTGCGCCAAAACGGCCGTATCGTCCGTAAACGCGGGCTGGGTCGTCATGCGCCAGGCGACGCCGGCGCCAAGCAGGCTAAACCCTGCGCCAAGCGCGCCGCGCCAAAGCGCGCCATAGGGCCGCACAAAAGCAACGCCCGCTATAGCGATCAGCGCGATCGACGCCGCAGCGAATGAAAGCAACTCCAACATGACAGCACCATGGGCTGCAATATTGGCGCCGCCACGGTAAGCGTTTCGGCAAGAAACGTGCTTAAACTGCGTTGGCTTTAACTGCGTTAGCGCGCGTTTCTCATGGCGGGGGTTCGCCTGCGGCTTCGCTGCCAGCCGGCGCTTGCGCCTCTTGCGGTTCAGCGCCCGGCAGAATGCGAATTTCGCTGATGCTGATCGCGCCGGAGGCGCCTGGCCGATTGCTCAACGCGCGCAAGCCGATCGCGTCCACGGCGATTTGCGCCGGCAGTTCAAAATGCGCGCGGCCCGTTTGGTCAAGCGGCTGGCTGATCCAATCTGCGGGCGCGATGCCTTGCAGGCTCACGGCGAGGCCCGATGCGGCGCCGACGGCGGGCAGGGCGTAATCAACCTCAACCAAGACGGGGCGGTCATTGATGCGCGCGGCGTGTTCCGCGCTGATCAGAATACGCACGCCGCGCTCGGCCGGCGTCGGCGGCGGCTGGTTCGGCAGGACGGTGAGCCCGAGCGAGCCATTGGCGGCGGCGATGGTTTGTTCTGGGCTCGAGTCAGGCGCGCGCAGCGCTTTGCCGCGCAAGACCAGCGCCGCGCCGTCGATCTCCCCGGCCACGGCTCTGCCGCGCGGGTCCATCGTGTACTGCCAAACAAACAGCGCCGCGCCCGCGATCAGCAGCAGCGCAATTGAGATAAGGACGCCTTTTTTCATATCGCCTCGTGCTTTGCTGGCCTGGGCGCTAAGCGCGCGATGGCGTGATACGGATGCTTGTTATTTCCAGCCCGTAGGCCTGATCATCGTTGTTCGACATCGCCCGCAAGCCGATGGCGTCCACCGCAAATTGCGCCGGCAGCTCAAACCGGACAGAACCTGTTTGCGCCGAAATCTCCTGGATCACCCAATCGGCCGGCGCGATGCCTTGCAAGCTGACGGCAAGGCCAGAGGCGGTGTTCATGTTGAGCGGATTATACGCCACCTCGACAATGACGGGCCGATCCTGCAACGCCGCCGCCGCTTCCGAACTTAGCAGCAGCCGAACGCCCCGCTCGGCCGGGGTAGGTTCGGGCTGGTTGGGCAGCACAGCGATGCTGATGCTCTTTGGCGCACCCCAGAAAGTGCGATGCACGGTGAGATGTTGATCAGGGCTGGGGCTTGGCGCGTCGAATGCATCGCCCGAGAGAACGAGGGTTTGCCCCTCCATCGCGCCATCCACGGCATGGGCCGCGCGCGCCCAGCGCTGCGGCTCAAGGCCGACAACGACAATCAGCCCCGCAGCGATGATCGCCAGCGGAAAGAACAGCAGCGGCCGCATGAAAAAATTCATGCGCGTTTCTAGCCGAGACGCGCGCCGGGGCAAAGCCCGCGCCTTAGCGTCCACGTGCGTAAAAGCTGGCCAGCGCGGCGACGAAGGCGGCGGCGATGAGCATGGCGGCGTTCCACCATTCCTGCCAAATGCCGAAACTCACATTGGCGATGACGCCGATGGCCGCGATGGTGGCGGCCGCGGCCGCGGCGGCGGGCGGGGTGGCGCGAAGCGCCTTGGCAAGCGCCAGCGCGCCGGCGAGGACGCCCGCCGCGGCGAGGATCGCCCCCACCGCGCCCGTCTCGAACCAGATTTGCAGGCTGCCGCTATGGGGATGCAGCGGAATGGCGCTGACGCTTTGGCCCTGCACCACAATCACGCCCTCATCCACGCGCGAGGCGTCGAGCCCGTGGCCGATCCAGGGCTGCTCCAGGATGCCCGCGGAGACATAGCGCCAGATTTCAATCCGCGCCGCCCAGGAATAGGGCAGGGCGTCAGGATCGGCCAGGCCGAGCAGCGCGGGGGTGGCGAAGGGCGCGAGCACCAGCCAGCCGGCCAAGGCCGCGCCCATGGCGATGATCGCAACGCGCGGCGACGCAAGGCCTAAAGCGAACGCCGCCGCGCCGGCGGCGAACGCCGCCAGATTGGCGGCTTGGCCAAACTGACTGGAGAGCGCCCCTGCGCCGATCAGCGCGATGATGGCGATAGCCCGGTGTTTTTCGATCCAGAGCCAAGCGGCGCCCGCCCAGACGAGCACGGCCAGCACCGCCGCGCCCCGGCCCGGATTGCCGGTGAGTTGCCATGTGTGTTCCACATCGGGGTTGGCGGCGCGATTGAGCGGCATGTCCCAAATCGCTTCGATGGCGAGCAGGCCCGCCAACACGAGCGTACCCGCCGCCGCCGCCGCAAGCGCTATACGCGGTGAGGCGCCGCCGCGCGCGCGAACAAAAGCCCAGCGCCCACGGTGAACACGAATTTCAACGCCTGCAGCGCGTGCTCAAACGGAGACCAAAACCAACTGGCGGCCATCCAGGCGGCAAATAGCGCGAGCGCGATCAGCCATGGCGCGGGCCGCGCGAGATCTGCGCGCAATGTGCTTGGGCGCACAGAGGCCGCGCCGGCCAAGCCCAGCAGCGGCGCAAGCGCAAGCCCGCCGCCCGCCGCCGCAGCCGGCAGCAGCGCAAAGAGCGCCGTCTGCGCGACAGCGCCGGCGCTAGGGGGCTTCATTGGCCGTGATACTCCCGGTACCAGGCGACAAAGCGGCCAACGCCCTCCTCAATCGGCGTTGACGGCGCAAAGCCGACATCGCGCGCCAGATCGTCAATGTCGGCGTAGGTGGCGGGCACGTCGCCCGCCTGCATCGGCAGCATGTTTTTCTCGGCTTTGCGGCCGAGCGCATCTTCAAGCACGGCGATGAGGCGGCCAAGCTTCACCGGCGCGTGGTTGCCGACATTGTAAACCCGGTAAGGCGCGGACGATGCGCTCGGATCGGGAGCTGCCCCGCTCCAATGTAAATCGGGCGCGGCGGTGCGATCGCCGACGCGCGCGACAGCCTCGATCACGTCATCGACATAGGTGAAATCGCGTTCCATATCGCCGTTGTTGAACACGTTGATCGGCTCGCCCGCCAAGATCGCGCGCGTGAACAAGTAAAGCGCCATGTCCGGGCGGCCCCAGGGGCCATACACCGTGAAGAACCGCAAACCCGTGCAAGGCAGGCGATAGAGGTGCGCGTAAGCATGCGCCATCAGCTCATTGGCTTTTTTCGTGGCCGCATAAAGGCTGACGGGATGATCCACATTGTCGTGCGTGGAAAACGGCGTCTTGGTGTTGGCGCCGTAAACGGAACTCGAGGACGCAAACACCAAATGGCCCACGCCATGATGGCGGCAGCCTTCCAGCACGTTCAGGAAGCCATCGAGATTTGATTGTGCGTAAACACGCGGATTTTGCAGCGAGTAGCGCACGCCCGCCTGCGCGCCCATATTGTAGACGACAGAAAAGCGATGCGCGGCGAACAGCTTGTCCATGCCCTCGGCATCCGCGAGGTCGAGCTTTTGGAAGCTGAAGCCTTTGCGCTGCGCAAGCCGCGCGAGCCGCGCCTCTTTTAATGAGACGTCATAATAATCGTTGAGATTATCGATGCCGATAACCTCCCGCCCCGCTGCGAGCAGGCGCTCGGCCAAGTGGTAGCCGATAAACCCGGCTGCGCCGGTGACGAGGATTGCGCTCATCGCGATACCCTGAACGCCCTCAGCCCGGGCCAAGCCCGGCTTGGGTAGGGCCGATGGCAGGCAAAATCAACGGCCCGTGCGCGCGGGCGCCGGTTTGGTCCATGACTTGCACGCTCGGGCGAAATTGGCGGCCGATTCCTTGCCTGGGACGGCGCGGTGTGGTTAAGCGGCGTTTAGGTGGGGTGTGTTTTGGCGACAATTCTCGTCACGGGCGGGGCGGGCTATGTGGGGGCCCATTGTTGCTTGGCGCTGAAGCGTGGCGGCCACACGCCCGTTGTGTTCGACAATTTCTCCAACGGCCATCGCCCGTTTGTGCGCTGGGGCGCGCTGGAAGAAGGCGATATCCGCGATAAGGATCGCTTGCGCGCCGTGTTCGCCGCGCACAAGCCAGACGCCGTGATCCATTGCGCCGCCTCCATCGAGGTGGGCGAGTCGGTGAAATATCCCGATCAGTTTTACGATAACAACGTGGTGGAAGCCCTCGCGCTGCTGGACGTGATGCGCGAAGCGCAGGTGGAGGCTTTCGTGTTTTCCTCCACCTGCGCCACCTATGGCGAGCCGCAGAAGCTGCCGATGGATGAAAGCCATCCCCAGCAACCGGTGAGCCCCTATGGCTGGACCAAGCTGATGATGGAGCGCATCAGCCGCGATTGCGCCGCCGCTTATGGCTCGAAATTCGCGCACCTGCGCTATTTCAACGCCGCGGGCGCCGCCGCCGATGAATTGATCGGCGAGCGCCACGAGCCGGAAACCCACGCCATTCCGCTGGCGCTGTTCACGCTGCTGGGCCGCCGCGAAGGCTTTAAGGTGTTCGGAACCGATTACGATACGCGCGATGGCTCCTGCCTGCGCGATTACGTGCATGTGCTTGATCTCGCCGATGCGCATGTGCGCGCGGTGGAGCGTTTGCTTGGCGGGGGGGCAAGCCTTGCCGCCAATCTCGGCACCGGCCATGGCGTCACCGTTCTGGAATTGCTGGCCGCGATCGAGCAGGCGACAGGCCAACGCGTGCCGGCGTCCTCCGCGCCGCGCCGTGAAGGCGATTCACCGGCGCTGCTGGCGGATAATTCCTTCGCCCGCCAAGAACTCGGTTGGAGCCCAACGCGCGACATCACGGCGATCGTGCGCGACGCCTGGCGCTGGCATGCCGAGGTTGAGCCGAAATTGTTCGGCTAAAGCTTAACGGCCAACGCCGATCAGCTCCGCCAGGCCAAGCACGATGTGATAGAAGCTCGACGCGGGCGCGGGCTCATCGATCAGCGTTCCATCCTCGGCCATCCGATCGCGCCAGAGCCCTTTGGTGGGCGTGTCGCAATAGCGCATCAGCGTGCTGAAAGCATGCATGGCGGCTTCCGCGTGCGCTTCATCCTGCGTGCGCGCGAAGGCTGCGACGTGCGCTTTCAGCCGCTCGGTGTGGGTCCAGAGGCGCGATTCGGCATCGCACACTGCTCCGTCGATTGCGCACGCATTGTAGACCGCGCCGGTGGCGCGATTGACGCCGCGCCGTTCCGCTTCCGCGCAAAGCCGCGCCGCCGCCGGGTGAAGCGCTGCGCCGCTCAAGCGGCTATAGCGATCCAGCAGCCAGGACCACTCAAACAAATGCCCAGGTTCGATGTGTGCGCCCATCGCGCCGGCGGCCGGGCGCCAATCCTCATCAAACAACTCGCGCAGCACGCCATGCTCTGGATCGTAAAAATGCGCCATCGCCAAGTGGTGGATGCGCGCCGCGCGCTGCAGGTAAGCTGTCTCTCCCGTCGCTTCATGGAGCGCAAGCAGCGCCTCGAACAAATGCATGTGCGGATTTTGCCTGCGCGGCGGATTGGGCGCGACCTCGCCCTCGTTATAGCCGCCGCGCGGGTGCGCCCAGTGCGCGTCGAGCCAGGAAAGCTGCGCGTCCGCCGCCGCGATCAGATCGCGCCTTTGCCCCAGGGCCGAAGCGGCATTGGCGAGCGCGAACAAGACAAACGCCAGATCGTAAAGATCGCGGCGCTGATCGAGCGGGGCGCCATCTTTCCCCAGCGTGTGATGGCTGCCGCCATCCATGCGCAAGCAGCGTGATTGCAGAACGCGCAGCCCGGCCTCCGTCATCTTGGCCCATGGCCCTTGCCAGCCAAGTTGGCCGGCTATGGCGAAAGCAGCGGTTTGCCGCGCTTGAACGCGCACCCGCCGTGGCTCAAGCATCGGCGCGCCATCGGCGCCGATGCGCTCGTAGAAGCATTGGGCGCTTTCATCGAAGCCGCGCGCCGCCCAAAGCGGCAGCGCCGCGTCAAACAGCCAGGCGCGCGCCTCTTGCGCGCATGCGCGCAACCGCTCCTGCCGTGAAGGCGCCGTGGCCATCAGCTGGCGGCGCTCGCCAGCTCAAGCAGGCGCTTCACATCCTGCGCGCGCGAGAGCGGCGCAACCACCACCGTATCGCCGCTGGCGATCACCATCAGATCCTCAACGCCCGCCACGCAAATGCGCGGCCCGTCGCTGCGCAGCAGATTGTTGCGTGCGTCCAGCGTGACCACCTCGCCATGGCGGGCGTTGCCTGCTTCATCATGCGGCGAGAGGCGATGCACCTCGTCCCAGGAGCCGATATCGGCCCAGCCGATATCGCAGGGGGCCACGGCGCCAAAGCGCGTGGCTTCCATCACTGCGATGTCGAGCGGGGCCTTGGGAATGGCTTCAAACGCTGCTTGGCTGAAATAAATTTTCTCGGCTGAGCGCCGGGCCTGCGCGAGCGCGCTGGCGCTTGCATCGCGGATAGCGGCGGCGGCGGCGAATTCGCGCAGCAGCACTGCGGGGCTGAAGAGAAAAATGCCCGCGTTCCAGCTATAGCCGCCATCATCGAGATAGGCTTGCGCCACCGCCGCCTTGGGCTTTTCCTTGAACATGTCGATCGCGTAGACGCCATCGCCCAGCGCCGCGCCTTGCTTGATATAGCCATAGCCGGTTTCTGGCCTGTCCGGCTGGACGCCGAAGGTGACGATCCGTTCGCGCGCGTGCGGGGCGGCTTTGGCGATCACGGCGCGAAAAGCTGCGGCGTCGGCGATGACGTGGTCAGCCGGCAGCAGCAGAACCAGCGCATTCTCATTCTGCTCGGCCGCGAGCATGGCCGCGATCGCGGCTGCGGCTGCGGTGTTCCGCCCGGCCGGTTCAAGCGCAATGGCGCTGGCTTGGCAGCCTATCTGCGCAAGATGGGCGTCCACCAGCGCTTCGTGCTGCGCGTTGGCGAGCATGATGGGCGCGCCAAATGTCACGGCGCCTGCTTGGCCGCGCACGCGCTTGATTGTTGCTTGGATCAATGAATCGCCGCCGATCAAGCTGTGAAATTGCTTCGGCAAGCGTTCGGTTGACGTTGGCCAAAGGCGTGTGCCAGAGCCACCCGACATGATCGCCGGAATGATGTGATGGTCCATCGACGCACTACCTGAAACGGAAGTAGCGATCATACAGACGCGCCTAGAGGGGGCAAGTGGGCCGCGCCGCGCCGCGGGGCCAACGAGATCGCTTGTTGGGCTGATCTTTGAGGGGTAGGCGTCTTGCGAATGACGCGGCGGTTTTTGATCTGGTTCTGGTCCGGTGGGGGCGGCGGCAGCCAGTTCGCCGTACGCTTGGCGCGCCGGCTTTCGCTGCGCTTCGGCGCCGAGGCGGTTGCGCTCTCGCTGCGCGCGGACGATCCGACAGCCGCATGGGCGCGCGATCTCGGCCTCAACGTGCTGAGCGCCGACATACGCTCCGACCGCCGCCGCCCGTGGGCGACGCTCAGCGGGCTGGCCCAATCGGGCCGCACCTTGGCCGCGCACGCCGCCGATGCGGACGCCGTGATCCTGCCGATGAATTTCGCCGCCGCCGCGCCGCTTTCGCTCGGCCTGAAGAAGCCGCTGGTGTATTGCGCACACGATCCTGCGCCGCATCCTGGCGATTACGCCGCGACGATGCAGCGGGTGACGCAAGCAGTATTGCTGCGCCGCGCCGCGCATGTCGTCGCGCATTCGCGCTACGCGGCGGAGCAATTGGCGGCGCAAGGCGTCCGCGCGCGCGTTGCGCCGCTGCAATCGGTGTTCGAGCCATCCGCCGGCCAGGCGGCCACAGGCAAGGTGCGCCTGCTGCTGGCGGGGCGCATGATCCGCTACAAGGGCCTCGACATCCTGGCCGATGCGCTCGCCACGCTTCGCACGCGCGCCGATTGGCGTCTGCGCATCGTCGGTGAAGGGCCGGCGCTGGATGCGGCCATGCTGGCGCGGTTGCAAGGCTATGAGGGCGTGGCGGCGCGCCGCGCTTGGCTGAGCGATGCGGAGATGGAGACGCTGATCGCGGAAAGCGACGTTATGCTCGCGCCGTATCAATCCGCCACGCAATCGGGCGCCGTCGCGCAGGCGCTGGCGCTGGGCAAACCGTGCGTGGCCACGCCCGTGGGCGCGCTGGCCGAGCAGATCGGGGAGGCGGGCTGGATCGCCGAAGCGACGAACGCTGCGGCGTTCGCCGCCGCGTTGCAGGCGATGCTGGACGATCCCGCCGCGCGCGCCGCAAAAGCTGCGGCGGCGCATGCGCGCGCGACGGCGGAATGGAACGCCGATCATTGGGGCTGGCTTGAAACGGAAGCGCTCTGGAGCGGGTTGCATTCAAAGTGAATCACCCTCGTCATTCTGGGGCAATGCGAAGCATTGAGCCCGGAACCCAGGTAGTGACTAAGCGCCGTGCGTTTGCCCCTGGGTTCCGGGCTCTGCGCGTGCCGCGAAGCCCCGGAATGACGAATTTCAATATTCAGCACGCTCTAACGCGCCTCAAGCGCGGCGATGCGTTCAACCGCGGCGGCGAAGGCGACGGCCAGCATGTCGAGCGCCAGAAAGGTGCGCGTGATCGCGGCGCCGACATCCGGCTTTTCGCCGCGGTCCGCCAGGGCGCGCCATTCGCTCTCGGTGATGAGGCCGGGCACCGCGCCATCGGCGGCGAGGCGCGCGCAATAGCTTGCCGGATCGCGCGGATCGAAGCCTTCGTCGAGCATCTTTTGGAAACGCCGCATCGCTGAGTGGCCGCGTTTGGGCGCCAGCGCGTCCCATTTGGCGAAATCCACCGCGCCCTCGCGCATCAGCTCCACGGGCCCGCAGGTCAGCAGCAGGTTGTCGTCATAGATCGCCGTCGCGTTGATCGTGCCGGCGCCTTTGTCGCCGCCGCTCGCGCCCTGCATGTAGAGCCCTTCGCCCAGATGCAGGCGCGCGGACGCGGAGGCCGAGCCCGGCCCGCAGGTGGCGATGCTAAAGCGCGATTGCATGTCGCCCGCGCCCGGCGCGGCGGCGATCGCTTGCGCCGTGAGGTTCACGCCGGAAACGAAGCCCGCGCCCGTATGGCCTTGCAGGCTGATCGTGGCCAGCGCGTCATTGCTGTTGATCGTTGCAGGCGCACCCAAAGCGCCCCGCGCTTTGCGGAACACAAATTGCGGCGCGCCCGCATCGTTTGAATAGCGCGTGAAGTGTTGCAGCGTGACGCCTTCGCCTTCGATGTCGAACGCCACCGTGCCGCCGCCGGCAAGGCTGATCTTCTGCGCGCCATTGGTGAAGGCGTTGGCTGCGCCCAGCTTGGCGTAGCCCGAGAACAGGTTGGCCCAATCGGCGCCGTCATAGGCCGATACAGCGTCGGCATCTTTGACGAACGCGATCCAGCCTTCGCGCGGGGCGATCTCTTCCCAGAACCCGTCGCGATAATAAGCGAGCGCGCCGTTCGCCATCGCACCCCATGCAGCGCCGGTCTTGCCGGGGGAAGGATGTAGATGTCGCCGTCGCTCGGGGCGGCGGGCTCGGCGGCGGTCGTCTGCGAGATGGCGCTCAGCTGCACCAGCGCGTCGAGCTTTTGCAGCGCTTCGTTGACCGTGACGTGCTTTTGCGCCTGGCCGGCGGCGAGATAGGCGAAACCGAGATGGGGGGAGGTGTCTGTTGGCATGGGCGCCAACATCGCCGATCTCCGGCGCCGGTCTGGTAGATGAGCGGGCGAATGCTGATTTTTCAGGCTTTGCGGCCCCCGCGCTGTGGGATAGGCGCGCCGCCTTTCCCCGCTTTGGCGGCGGCGGTTGGAGCATCGGCGTGCGCTTGCTAAGCTGAAGCCGCCTGGAGGGTTTTCTTCGTGACACAGCCGCTGGTGAGCGTGATCGTTCCTGTCCGCAACGCCGCGCGCTATCTGCCCGCGGCGCTGGACAGCCTCGCCCAGCAGACAATGGCCGATTTCGAGGCGATCGTCGTTGACGACAGCTCGACCGATCAAAGCCCCGCCATCGCCGCCGCGCACGCGGCCGCCGATCCGCGCTTCAAGCTGGCCGCGAACGCGGGCCGCGGCGTCTCCAGCGCGCGCAATGTCGGGCTGGAGCAGAGCGCGGGGCGCTTCGTTGCGTTCCTCGATGCTGACGATCTTCTGCCTGCGGATTCGCTGGCGCAGCGCATCGCCGGGCTTGAAGCCTGCAAGGGCGCGCTCGCGGCGGGCGCGTGGCGCGTGATCGGGCCGGAGGGCGAAAATCTGAACCTGCCGATGGGCCGCACCAGCGGCGTGCGCCGCTTCGCCAACGCCTTCGATCTTTCGGCGCATATCGGCGCTGTGATCGGCGAGGGCGCGCTGCTGCGCCAAGTCCGCTTCGACCCTGCGCACAAGCATGGCGAGGATTGGGAATATCTGATCAAGCTGCTGCGCGGCGGCGCTTTGCTGCATCCGCTCAAGGCGGAGGTGTTCTGCTATCGCTGGCGGCGCGCCTCGACGGTGAACCGCAACCTGATCACCCATACCCATGCGCTCATCGCGCTGCTGCAAAGCTTCGCTGCGCCAAAGGGCGATGCGGCCGCGCCGGGCTGGAGTGAGGCCAGCGTGCGTCCGCGCCAATTGGCGCTGCTCTATGATCTCGCCCTGAAGCTTGTGCTGAGTGACGCCGAGGCGGCGGCGGTCGAGCAAGCCGCCGCGCGCTGCGATGCGCTTGTCAAATACGCCGCCGCTGCGCCGGCGCGCATGTCAGCGCAGGATTTGTGGATCGCGGCGGTGCGGATCTATCTCAAGCGGCGCGGCGGCGCGGCGCTGTGCGAGCAGGTGTGCGGGCGCATCGGCGCGCTGCTGGCGCTGGCCGAAAGGCTGGCGGCGCACCGCGCCTTCGCCGCGGCGTTGCGCGCCTTCGTGGATCAGGCCCTGGACGGCGCGGCCCCCGCGGCGGCCTGAGCTTCGGCTTGCCCGTTCGCGGCGCCTTGCGCGCCGTCCAGCTTCGGTGCGGCCTGCGCCACCGGCTTGATCACGCGGCACACCAGGGTGCGGCTGTGCAGCAGCACTTTTTCCAGATTGGGCGTTTCGGCCATCAGATCATCGACGAAATCGGTGACGCCTTGCCAGGCTTTACCGCCGTAATCGTCGAAGATGATGAAGCCGCCCTGGCGAACGAAAGGCGCGTAATTGAGGAAATCGCGCTGCGCGCCTTCATAGGTGTGGTCGCCGTCGATGATCAGCACATCGTAGCGGTGCTTGGCGGCCTCGGCCAGCGCCTCGGGCGATTGGCTGAGATTCTGGATGACGGCGACGTCCTCCTCGGGCACGCCGGCCTTGCGCAGATTGTGCTCCAGCGTCTCGCGCGTCACCGGCACGCCGGTGACGATGTCTTCCTGGTTGGGTACGAAATCGCGCCCGTAATAGCCGTCCAGCGGATCGATCAGCGTCAGCGTCACGCGCTCGAATTGCGGGCGGGCGACCGCCCACATCGCCGCCGCGCCGAGGCCGAACAGCGTGCCGATTTCCATAAGCGCCGGCTGCTTGCGCTCCACCGCGAGAAGCACCGCCGTGCGAACCAGCATGTCCGACATCGATGTGGCGATACGGCCTTCGCCATCGGCTTCCAGGCGGCGGATCTGGTGCGTCATGTAGCCCAGCGTGCGGCCGCTGACGGCGATGTTGAACGATTGGGCGAGCAGCGAGGCCAAGGCTTCCAACTCGGCCTTCGGGATGAAGCGTTCGACGCCATGATAGCCGCCGCTGGCGACAGCGCGCACTTCGTTCTGAAGGTTGTCCATGCGCTGCTTCAGCACATCGGACGCCTTCGCTTTCTTGACCGCTTGCGTGGTCACGGCGTCGAGTTTTTCGCCCAGCCCGTCGGTTGACGCCATGATGCGCGCCACGCGCTTGGCGATCTTTGCGTCCGTGGCCGCCAATGCGTCGAGCTTTTCGCCGCGGTTTTTCTCGGCGGTTTGCAGCAGCGCGATACGCTTTCTGAGCTTGGCCTGCTCCAGCGCGATCACCTCAAGTTTCCCGTCGAGGGCGGATTCCTGGGCTTCGATCTGCTCTAGCTTCGCTTGCAGCGCTTCGCTGGCGGCGGCGGCTTCCGTAAGCTTGGCGTCCAGCGTGCGCGCCGATTGCATGACGCCGGTTCTCACCGCCTCGAGTTCGCGGCTGAGGCGCAGATTGCTGATCTCCAGCCCACGCTCGCGGCGCGCGGCGTCGTGCAGCGCTGTATTGACCTTGCCGATCTCGCCGTGGAGCGCTTGGCGCAGATCGGCGCCGATTTGCGCGGCGAGTGCGCGCGTGCGGTCGCCTTCCTCGATCTCGCGCGCAATGCGCTGGCGCGCGGTGATGCGCTTGCCGGCGTGCATCGCCGTTTGCAGGGCGAGCACGCCGCCCGCCGCCAGAACGGAAAGCCCGCCGCCCAACCAGAACGCCACATCCAGCGCCGATTGCGAGGCAAGATCGGCGAGGCGAAGCCCATAAAAGCCAAGCCAAAGCAGGCCGCCCCCGGCGACGAGGCCGAGCGCGAATTTCTTGACCGGCCCGTTCGCGGCGAGCGCCTGGCCCGCGCTGGCGGCGATGTCGGCGATCGATTCCGAGCGCGCGGCCAAGCGCGCGCGCACGGCTTCGGCATATTCGAGCAGGAAGCGCGCGACAACCGCGCCGCCCGCCGCAGCGAACGCGGCAAGCGCCAGCACGCCCAGATGCACGCGGATCGGTTCAAGCGGGGCGAGCCCGCTCAATGCGCCCGCCGCCAGCGCCGCGCCGGCGAGGCCGAGCGCCTGCACGCGGCGTGAGCGCGTCAGCTGGAACCAGGCGAAGCCGGCGAAGCGGCGCGCCACGGAGGCGCGCGGCGCTTCGGGATCGGCCGGCGGCTGATAGGCCGGCGCAGCCAACGGCGCCGCGCCCGGCCACCAATGGATCGGCGCGTAGCGATCGGCTTCGGCTTCGCCCGCCGGCGGCGTCTCGCGCGGGGCCACGGCCGGCGCGAGCACGCTGTCGATCAATTGCGGCCAGGAATTGCTGGTGTGATAGCGCTGGGCCGCGCGGCGCGCGGCTTCCTTGAAGCGCGGGAGATCGGCGCGGATGGCGCTGATCGCGGCGGCGTAGGCCTCCGCGTCGTCGTCGTCCACGGCAAGGCCGCCGCCGCATTGATCGAGCACGTCGGCCAGCCAGGTGCCTTTGCAGCACACCAGCGGCACGCCGAGATAAAGCAGATCGATCGCCAGCGCGGAATTGCGGTAGCGCCATTGCTGCGCCCGATAGGGCAGCACGGCGACGTCGGCGCCCGCGAGCCAATCGAGGAACGCCTCGGCGTCCATCACCGAATCCACCGTCTCGGCCAGCGCCTCGATCTTGCGCGCGGTGGGATCGCGCGCACGGTCGATCACGCCGGCGGTGTTGGTGGCGCGCACGACGAGCCGGGCTTTATCGAGCGTGGAATTGCGGCGGATGGCGGCGAGGATCTTGGGAATGTCGCGGAAGCCCTTCTCCTCGGTCATGCCGCCGGGAAACATCACGGTGAAGGGCGCGTCCGCCGCGCGCGGGGGCGCGGCATGGTCGAAGGGGCGGCGCATGCTGGGATTGGGATGGCCCATCAGCGGCAGATGCACGCCCGTGTGCTTTGCGATGATCACGCGCAATTGCGGCGTCAGCGCGTGGATGCGCAGATTGGGCATGGCCTGCGCGCGGCGCAAGAATTCGCCCCATTGCGCCATGTAGCCATCGGCCTCGCAATCCATTGTCGAGGTCCAGAACGTGTTCACGACGAAGCAATCGTCGGGATTGTCGCGCGCGATGCGATACATCGCCAGCGCATGCGGCAGGCTGCCGGTGTAGAGATAATAGACGCGATCGCGTGATCGGGCCGCTCGGCGCGAATGGCGGCGACGTGCTTGCGCAATGTCTGCTCAAACTCGGCCAAGCGCGGCAACGAAATCTTGTGCAGCGGCTGATTGCCCGCGCCCCATGTCTCATGCTCGAACGCGCGGCGCAGATAGGGCGTGCGCGCCAGCGCCGCGTCCGCGAGCTTGTTGTTGCCGAGCGCGACGAAAGCCACGCCGCGCCGCGCCGCTTCCTCGGCCATGCGGCGATCGTAGCTCAACCAATGGCCGTATTCGTCCGTGGCGTCTGGATTGACGGAAACCAGCAGCGCCGGCTTCTGCGCCGCAGGCGAGAAGGCGCGCGCCGACCAGACGAGCCGCTGCGCCAGCGCGGGGATATAGGAGGGCGTCAGCGCGTCGATGCGCTTGCCGTCATTCTCCAGCGCATCGACCACGCGCTGAATATCGGCCACATGCGATGCGTAATGATCGTCGTAGGAGCGCACGAAGAAGGCGGGGTGAACCTCCTTGATGTTGCGCATCTTGTCCTCGGAGAATTGCGAGGATTTGTGGTGGCTCCAGAAATACTGGTTCTCAGACGCGGGGCGCCCGTCGCAGCCGCCGATGCTGATATGATCATAGAGCGCCGCCGCCAGCGGCAGCAGCAGCAGCATGAGCACATTGCCTTCCGGCGAGATGCGGAAGTCTTCGTCGAACTTGTAGCGGAAGCGCTTCTTATCGTCCGCGAAGGGCAGGGCGATCACGCGCTCGTGCAGGTGCTCGGGCAATTGCGCCAGATGCTGCCGATAATCGCGCATCACGGTGACGAAGAAGACGTCGCGCTTCTCCAGCGCCTCGCGCAGCTTGGCGCGGAATTCGCCGGCATATTGCGAGCAGCCGGCGTGGAAGATCGGATCGCCGGCGACGATGGCGATGGGGTTCAGCCGATCGAGCAATTCTTCGTTGGCGACGGTGGAATTGCAGACGATGGAATCGCCGTCCGAAAGATCGCATTGCGGCACGAGATCGAGCGAAGGGCCGGTGCCGAACACATAGGCCCGATCGTGCTTCACCTTGCTTTTCAGCGCATCGAACTTGCCGCGGCATTCGCCGACATAGGCGGCTTCGTCGCCGAACGTGTTATAGCAGCCCCACAGCAGATAGGAGCCCTCATATTGCGTGGCGTCGCGATCGACCACGTAGACGAGGCCGCCATTGTCCTCCACCGCTTCGCGCAGCGCCGTCAGGGCTGCGCGCTCGGCGGTCGTGCGCGGCGCGCGCCACACGAATACGAGCGCCGGCGGCGCGGCGATCAACGCCGCTTTCGCTTCTTCATCGCCCGCGGGCGCCGCTGTTTGGATCAGCCCGCGCAATTGTGCATATTGCGCATCGATCGCCGGATCGAGCCCAAGCGCGCCGGCGCCGATCGCATCGGGCAAGGCAGGCGACCAAAGCTTGATCGCGTCAATCTGCGCGCGCCAAGGCCACAGGTGCCATGTGAGGCGCCCGAGCAGGGGCGGCAGATCGTTCTGATCGTGGATCGACGGATAGAAAGCTACGGTCTTCTTCATGACCTTCCGAATCTTATGTGCGGCGCGCGAGCATGATCAGCGTGCAAGCCTGCGATCGAAGACGTTTCTCGCGCAGGCCGGGCGCGCTTTTGTTCCAGCGGTTCATCATGTTGTCGGGATTGCTCGCGTAGCGGCAGTCGAACGCGATCCCTCCCGGCGGCAGAATTTCCCCTAGCGGTTCAAAGCCGAGCGAGAACGCTTTGCGGTATAGTTCAAGGCGTTGGTTGACGGCGGCGTTTTGGGACGGATCCGTCTCAACGTAAAGATCGATCAGATGCATCATTTCGCCGCCGGGCTTGAGTATGCGTCTGCAATCCTTGAAGAAATCTTCAACCATCGCGTCGGGAACATGCTCAACCACGGAGATAGAGTAAACGGCGTCGAAATGCGCCTCGGGGACGTCGGAACTGAATTCGCCGATTGTAGCGACGATATTCTTAGCACCGGGGATTTTCGGCAACTTGCCCACACCGCCGGAATGTTCCACCAGGCCGTCGATGCAATAACATTTATTCTTCTTGGCCAGATGGCGGACGATGCGGCCTTCGGAACTGCCGATATCGGCGATGCGCCTGCCGGAGAAATCTTTATAGCGGTGGAGAACGACGGCGTCCTGGATGGTCTTGATGTGCCACCAATCGTCCATCTCGTAGAGCGAAAGGACCCCGGCGTCTTCCGCGGCCCAGTATTGTTCTTTCGTCACAAACCCGAGCATATCGCCTTCCGCCCCCTTCTGGCGGAGGGGCCCGCGCGGGGGCGCCAACTTACACAAGCGTCCTCCCCACGGCAACGCCGCCCTCGCAGCGCCTGCTATGGACAAGCCGGCGTCCAAAGGGTGTAATCCTATCTTACGGCCTAATGGCGAAAACGCGCGTCATGTCATCATTACAAGTTATTGCCGCGCAGCTGGCCAAGCTGTGGGCTTATCGCTGGCAAATCTGGGTCGATATCACCAAGGACATGATCGCCGACAGCAGCGAGACTGCGGGGCGGTTCTTGTGGGTGATCGTGCTGCCGCTGGTGCCGCTCGGGGTTTACATCTTCCTGGCCAAGCTGCGCGTCTTCGCCGGCAGCGATCACATCGACGGCATGGTCTATGTCGTCGTCGGCGCGACGCTCTGGTATCATTACACGGCCTTGTTCCTGGGGCCGATGAGCGCCATCGTCGGCAAGGGCAAGGTGGCGGCCCAGTCGCGCTATCCGCTTGCGGCTGTTGTGGCGACGGCGGCGGGGCAGGCCTGGGTCGAATTCTTCATGCGTCTCGTCGTGTGCGCGGTGGTGATGGGTTTTCTGCAATGGCCTGCGCCGCTCGGCGTTGTGCTGTTCTTTGCCGTGGCGCTTGCGCTTTCCTTGGTGTTTCTCGGTGCGGGCATCATCCTTGCCGTGTTCACGGTGGCGTTTAAGGATGTCGGCAAGCTGGCCTCGATCGCGGTGCAATACCTGTTTTTCCTGAGCAATGTGCTGTTTCCGTTGCCGGCGGTCATTCCGCAATGGGCGGTCTGGAGCAATCCGTTCGCCTTTTCCATCGACACCGCGCGCTGGGCGCTGATGTTTGGTGAAGTTCCGCACTTGCCGCTCCTTCTGGGCTTCAGCTTCGCCGGCCTTCTGCTGACGCTGAAGGGCCTGCATTTCCTCGGCGTGGCCGAGCCGCGCCTGGCGGGTCATTTGTGAGCGGCGCGCTGATCTCCCTCGAAGGCGTCGGCAAACGATTTTCGCGCGCCGCCAAGCATCAGCACAAATCGCTGGGCGAGGAATTGTGGGCGCTGTTCTGGGGGCGTCGCGATCGCGCCGGCCGTGAAGCACGATCCCGAGAGCTTCTGGGCCCTGCGCGACATCAATTTCGAGGTCGCGCGTGGCGAGGTGCTGGGCGTGATCGGCCACAATGGCGCGGGGAAAACCACGCTGCTGCGCATCCTCAACGGCGAAATGGGCGTCGATGCGGGCCGCGCGCGCATCAACGGCCAGCGCTCCAGCCTGATCGATCTCACCGGCGGCTTCTCACGCTCCATGACGGGCCGCGAGAATATCTATTTCCGCGGCGCGCACCTTGGCTTTGACCGTGAATTCCTGCGCCGCACCGAGGACGAGATCATCGCCTTCGCCGAGCTCGACGAATTCATCGACGCGCCGATCAAGACCTATTCCAGCGGCATGCTGATGCGGCTGGGCTTCGCCGTCACCGTGTTCGCGCAGCCGGATGTGTTGATCATCGACGAGATTCTCTCCGTCGGCGATTTCCTGTTCCAGCAGAAATGCATGAACAAGGTGAACCAATTGCGCGAGCGCGCGGCGGTGGTGATGGTCAGCCATTCCATGTCGGCCATCACGCAGATGGCCGATCGCGTGCTGCTGCTGGATCGCGGCGCGCCGGTGTTTCTGGGCGATCCGGTCGAGGCGGTGAAGGCCTATTATCAGCTTGAGGAGGCCAAGCAGCTCCTGGGCGCGCGGCTCTCCCGCCACGCTGGCGGCGCGCCGCCGGAAGAGGCGGCAAGCGCGCCGATCCCGGATTGGCCGGATTTCGGAACGCTGCCCGATGCGCCCGCCGCCGCAAATAAATCCGCTTCGGCGCCCAAACGCGCGGCGCCCAAGCTCGATTTTCCGGCAAAAGCCAAACAGCCCGACACGATCATCGCGCCCGATACGCTGCCCGTCCTCGTGCGGAAATCGATGAACCGGTTCGTGCAGAACACAGACTCGCTCGCCGACGTCACGCACCGCTGGCTCGACGAGAAGGGCCGGCTGGCCAGGGCGCTGAAGGGCGGGGGCCACGTCGATCTTGAGATTTCCTTTACCTTGAAGCGTTTCGTGCGCCGCCTCGTCATCGGCGCGCCCATCTGGTCGTCCGAAGGCGTGCTGGTGACGGCGTTCGGCACGCAAGGCCGCTTCGCGCCGGAAAATCTTGAGCCTGGACGCTACAATTTCCGCCTGCGCGTGCCGTCGCTGAAGCTGAACAAGGGCGCGTATTACCCGCTGCTGGCGATCCTGGACGGCGCCGAATACATGCACCGCTGGCCGATGGCCCCGTTCGACGTCAGCTCAAACCCCGCGCCGCTGGCGTGGGGCCTGGTGACGCTGGATTATCATTGGGAACGTGGGGAGGCGGCGGATGCGGAAAAACCAGCCGTCGGCGCCGGAAAATATTGAACGCTAACCGCTGGCGCTTTGCGGCGGTTTAGCTGTTCCGAGCACCGCCTTCTCTTCGCTAGGGTGCGGGAAATAGTTCGGCCTGTAAATTTTTGGATTTATGTCCAAATGATCGCGGGGGCCGGTGTAGCGAACCGTACTTTCATCGGCTGGCAAGTCGCGGCGAAACTCTCGCGGGCGCAGCCCTTCCATATGCCATTGATGGATCATGCCGGGCGCTGCGGCGAGTTCGTCCAGCCGGGCGTTACGCCCGATGGCCGCGTGAAAAGGCGGGCTATGCACGGTGCGCGTCGCCATAAGCTCAAAGCCGCCCAGCCACATCATGCCGTCCACAGCTTCGCGCGATGCTGACCAGAAGGTGTTGAGGTTCACGGTTACGTTTTCGGTTTGATTGAAGCGCATCACGGCGCCATTGGCCTGCTTGTCGAAATGCGTTTGCAGAATAAGCAACCCGTTGCGCTTGAGCAGGCGGCGGCATTTCAGCACGGCGTCGAACGGGTTGAGCATATGATACATGACGCCCGCGCAGACGACGAGGTCGAAACGATGCTCGCCAAGCCGGTCGACGATATTCTCCATGTCGGTGTCGCCGGAGAACTCGACATCAAGATCTAGAAGCTGTCTGGCGATGGTGAATGACTCGCGTGGCTCCGGCGGGATGTCGGTGGCGACGACGCGCCTCGCGCCCTTGGCTTTCAAGCCCAGCGCGACAAGGCCGTCCACCGTTCCAACATCCACGCAATCGAGACCCTGCAGATCCACATGCGCGAGCATGTCCATCACGCCGTAAAGTGAAGCATTGGGCGGCGCGCCGGGCTTGTAGCGGCCGGCTGTGCGCGCCTCGCCTAAGTCGATAGCGTGAAACCATTTCAGCTCGGCGGCGCGCGCCGAGAGATTGGCTTTATCTGTGAGCACCTGCGCGCTCATGGCGTTGCTTCGGGCGGCGGAGGCGGCGCGCTCCTGGTCTCCACATTTGCGGGCGCCGCCGGAGCGGGCGTTGCCGGAGCGGGCGCCGCATTTGCGGGCGCCGCCGGGGCGGGCGCGTCCGCTTCCGACAGCGGCGTGCAGATCGCGGGCGTGCATGGCCGCGTTGCCGTAACGCGGACAACGACTGGCGCGTCGGTCAGCGGCAGGACAACGATTTGTGCGGCGCCCTCATCGCCGCCGAGCATGATGGCGTAGCTCTCTTGCCGGGGGATGTTGAACCAGCGGCCTCGGTGTGCGCGCACCCGGCCTTCGCCCTCCACCGTAAATTCGATCAATGACGCCGGCGCGACGATGGAAACCCCTGGGGGCCGCCTCGTTCCCTTGGCGGGTGACGGTGATCACCGAGCCCTCGGCCTGCACGACGCCGCCACGATAAGAGCGCGTCTCAAATGACGGTGAACTCCCGCTTTCGCCGCCGCCGCACGCGCCTAGCACAAGCGCCATTGCAAGAGCGCCAACAGCCCAACGCGCCATGTGCTTCCTCCGAGCAACCGAGAAAAATACCCTACACGCAGTGCCGAAGGGCCTCAAGCCTGCGCGACTTTGGCGAACTCGCCTAAGCGACGTTATTTTGCTAGGGCGCTGTGCTCAAAACGTGGCCGACGCCGAAATACCGGGAACCTGAACCTCAAATCTTGCCTTCACGCAAGCTCTTGGGTTTATGGTCGCGCGATTGAAGGCGGGGCTTGCGCGCAAAGAGCCGCAAGGAGTGAAAATTGCTTATTGATGGTTACTTGCGCGTTACGCTGGCCGCCTTGGCTGGACGAAGCAGCGCCGCCCTGGATTTGCCCCCGGACGGCTGGGCCGCGCCATGACTGCGCCGAAACGCATCCTTGTTATTGGCAACGGGCCTTCGGCGCGCCGGCTGGCCGAGCGCGGCTTCCATAATCTTCCGCCTGGTCTCGACACCTTCGGGATGGGCGCGGCGTATCGCTATTTCCATCTGATCGGCTGGTGGCCGACCTATTATGCGTGGTGCGACAAGAAGGTGGTGCATTCGCACCGGGCGGCGCTGTCACGCCTCATTCACAATCCAGACATTTCCACCAAGCGCTTCTTTTTCTCGCTGCCGCTTACCGAGCATGAACGCTTCGAGGAAGTGCCGCACAGTTCGACGGGCGATTTCTGTTTCAAGAAGGCGATCGAACTCGGCTACGAGGAAATCTATCTGATCGGCGTTGATGGCTCTTATGTCGAGAAGGTGGTGAATTCGCGCGAGCTCACCAACGCGGAGCTGCGGGAGCTGGACGCCGCCGAACCGAGCATTGGGTTCAATCGGCTGAGGAATGTTCGCGTCGTCAGCAAAACGCTTTCTCATTCCGACAATTATTTTTTCCCATGGTACCAAATGGCGGGAGACGTCTATTCGCTGCCGCTGGCGACGACGCACAGGGATTTTGGAGCCAGTGTAAGGAGCTTGCGGGCGAAGCTGGCGTTTCGACTGTCAACCTCAGTCAGCGCTCGCTCATCAATGGGTTCGAGAAACGCAATCTCGATGTCTGGTTTGATACATTTGACGCACAGAATGCGTCGAAGGGCGAAAAGCAAAATCGGATTCAGCGACACAGTGTTGATCGCATTCCCAACATTGCGAACGCTCGCCGAAAAGGAGTTCTGGGAGAATGTGTGTCGCGACCTGCGCGCGCGGGGGTATCGCCCGGTTGTCCTTTCGCATTTCGTAAGCGAGCCGAGCAGGGAAACGATTGCTGGCGCCGAGCAATATTTCTTCAAGAGCGATCCCCGTGACCACGCAGGTGGCGTAAAATCAGCTGAGCTTTTGGAGCCGCAATTGCGTGCTCTTGCGGGCTTGACCGCCATTCGGGGATTGGCGCGCAGCGCGCCCAAGAAGTTCGACGAAGCGCTCGCCGGCGTGCTCCAGCGCGGCGGCCGCGAGATCGCGGGCGCGCTAAGTGAGATCGTCGCGACGTTGAATCCAAGCCTGATCGTGCTCAACAATGACACGCATCATGTTCCGCTTGTTGTGGAGCAAATCGCGCGAACGAAGGGCGTGCCGCTTTTTTTCACGGAGCGTTCGCCCCTCGTCACGAACTGGGTGGAAGATAGCGGTTATTATACGGAATCGGGCGCTTGGCGATTGCCGCAAAGCTGGGCCGACGAGCCGGGCTATGATGAAATTGGCGTGCGCGCCATGAGCATGCTGGCGGACAATCCAGGCATGCACCGCGCAAGCGCTGCCGAGCTGTCTTTCGCGCCCGAGGAAGGCGCAATTCTCGCGCCGGCGCAAAAGCCCGTTTTTTGATTGCGATGGACGCCGTATACAATACTGGCTGGGTGTTGCCCGGCCACTCGAAGCGGGCGCTCAATTATCCCATGTTCGCGACGCCCGAGGAGGCGGTGCGCGCGATCCGTGAAGTGGCCGAGGCGCTGGGCGCGCGCCTTGTTCTCAAGCCGCATCCTCACGATTTCCATTTCAATTCGCTACAGGACGTCGAAGGCGTCGAGATCTACAAGGGCTCCATCGAAGAAGCGCTTGATGGCGCCGATGTCGTGTTCTGCTTTCTCACCAAGGTGGCGTTCGCGGCGATTGCGCGGCGCAAGAAGGTGGTCACGCTGGCGCAGAACATCGCGGCGCTCTCGGGCGTCACGTTCCATTGCACGCAAGCCGATGAGATCGAAGCCAAGACGCGGCAAGCGCTGGCCTCCGAATGGGGCGAGGCGGAAGAGACGCGCGCGCGCCGCTTTTTCGGCTGGCTGGAGCGCGATTATTTCGTCGCCAACGATCTCTCCAATCCGGGCGCGCATGCTTTCCTCGAGCGCTATTTCCCGCCGCTGCCAGAAGCCGCGCGTACGGAGGCCGCGCCCGATCTCGATGCGCGCCTGCGCGCCATTCCGGGCGTTTTACCGCGCATGCAATCGATCGATCCCGAAGGAACGGGCGAGCGCGCGCCCTCCATGCTCTACGGCCCCTTCGCGCGAGCAGACGATTTCCGCGTCGATGAAGTGGATATCGTGCTCAATATGTTCGCCGCGGGCGTGCTCAAGCCCGAGCGCGAGCGCGGCATGATGCTCGATGTCGGCGCCTGCAAGGGCGGGGCGTTCGCCGGCTTCGCCAAGCTGGGCTGGGAGGTGCATGCGTTCGAGCCGAACCCGCCGATGCACGCTTACATCCAGGAAAAGGCGATGCTGCCCGGCGTGAGGCTGAACCAGCTCGCCGTCAGCGAAAAGAGCGGCGAGGATCTGCCGTTCTATACGTCGGAAGAAAGCATCGGCATCAGCTCGCTTTCGCCGTTCCGCGATAGCCACAAGCCGACAGCGATCGTCAAGACGATCCGGCTTGACGAATACACCACCAGGGAAGGCATCAGCCACGCCGATTTTCTCAAGGTCGATACCGAAGGGTTCGACATCTTCGTGCTCAAGAGCCACGATTGGGAGAATATCCGCCCGCAAGTCGTCGTCTGCGAGTTCGAGGATTTCAAGACCGATAAGCTGGGCTACAGCGTCGAAGCGCTCGCCGCTTTGCTCGAGGCGCGCGGCTACACGGTTTACGCCAGCGAATGGCACCCGATCACGCGCTATGGCGGCGGCGAGCATCGCTGGCGCGCGATGCACAGATGGCGCGAGGGCTGCCTGCCGAAAACCTCGTGGGGCAATCTGATCGCGTTCCGCGATCCGATCGACGACGCGGTCATCACACGCTTCACTTGGCAGACCATCGAAGCCACGCGCGCCAAGCGCCTGCGCAAAACGGCGCTTGATAAGTTCCGCGCCGATGTCGCGGCGCTGGACGCGGCGGTGGCGGCCAATCCGGCCCGCGCGGCGGCGCTTTCCGCCAAGGCGGCGAAGCCGCCACGGCCGCCCGTATGGTCGCCGCCGTCGCTGACGCTGTTGTCCGAGCCGCGCCTGAGCGCGGCGGGGCCGGTGCTGCTGGCGGCGCAGACCAATGTGGCGCGCGCCAGCGATCTCATCGTCTGTAGCGAAAAGCTGGAGGGGTTGGAAGACGTATGAATGCGCCGCCATTGCGGGCGAAGCCTGGTTCCCGCTCGGCGGGCTGGAGAATCTGCAGCCCGCGACGCGCGTGATCGAAAGCACGGCCGACAGCGTTCATGGCGTGATGCGCAAGATCAAGCTCAAGCGCGCCGGCGCGGTTGAGCTTTCGGGCTTCGTGCGCGCTGCGGGGCGCAACGCCATCGCGATCTGGGCGGGCGAGGATGGTTCTGGCGTCAATTTCGATCTCGCCGCCGCGCGGCTTTCACAGATGCTGCCGCAAGGCCGGCATCGCATCCTTGAAGCGGAGATGTTGCGCTCCGCCGGCGAGTGGGGGCAGTGGCGGCAATTCCGCGTCGTCATCTGGGCCGAGGCGCCTGGAGCGATGAGGCTGCACATCAATCTGTTGAGCGAGCCGCACGCCGGCTCGCGCCATCAGGGCGATGGGACAAGCGGCGTCGATCTGTGGGGCCTGCATGCCTTCTATCCGCAAACGCAGCGCCAGTCCGTGCGCGATGCGGTCTGAGAAGGAGGAGCGAACATGACGGCGTCGGAAAAAATCGTGCGCATGGCCTTCTTTGAGGGCGCCTTCAAGCCTGGCCAGGAGGCGGCGTTCCACGCTTATGCGCGTGAGCGGCTGGTTCCATTGTGGACCAGTTTCCCCAATCTTGAAGCGTTCCGCATGCTGCCCGGCGGCGTGAGCGACGATGGGGCGCATCCTTTCGTGCTGATCTTGGAATTCACCTATCCGTCACATGCGGCGCTGGAAGCAGCGCTCAATTCGCCGGCGCGGCTCGAGAGCCGGGAGGTGACAAAGGGCCTGTTCGACTATTTCGAGGGCAGGATCACGCATATTGTGGCGCCGGCGCAGGATCCCGCACTGCGGCGCTGAGCGGGCGGTTTGACGGCGGAAAGTCGCGGCCATATAGGGAGCCCTTGGGGGCGCGCGAGGGAGCGTATGGCAGGCATCTGCATTACGACGTCCAGCTTCGATATCGAGGCCAACGAGCATCTGCGGGGGTCTGACGGCGAAGGGGTATGAGATTCATCTCAATCCGCTGCGCCGTCAGCTCAATGAAGCGCAGGCCGTCGAATTCATGGGCGCACATGATCCCGTTGCGGTTATCGCCGGCGTCGAGCCCTGGACCGACGCGGTGATGCAGGCCGCGCCCTCTCTCAAAGTGATTTCACGCGTGGGCGTCGGTCTTGACACCATCGATTTCGACGCCGCGCGCGCGCGGGGTCGAAATCCGTTCGACGCCCGATGCGCCGGCGCCGGCGGTGGCGGAGCTGACGATGGGGCTTATCCTCGCCATGCTGCGCAAGGTCGTGCCGCTTGATCGGCGCTTGCGCGCGGGTGAATGGGCCAAATCGCAAGGCCCGTTGCTGGCGGGCAAGATTGTGGGCGTCATCGGCTATGGGCGCATCGGGCGGCGCGTGGCCGAATTGCTGCGCGCGTTCGACGCCAATCCGCTGCCTTATGATCCGATCACGGCGCCGGGCGATCTCGGCGCGGTGCTGGCCGCGTCCGATATCGTAACGCTGCACCTGCCTTACAGCGCCGAGACGCGTCGCATCCTCGATGCGGCGATGATCGCGCGCATGAAGCCGGGGGCCTATCTGGTCAACGCCGCGCGTGGCGGGCTGGTGGATGAAGCGGCGCTTTGCGCGGCGCTGCAGGAAGGGCGCCTCACGCGCCGCGCTCGACGTGTTCGAGGAGGAGCCCTATACTGGCCCGCTCTGCGGGGCCGATAACGTCGTGCTCACCCCGCATGTCGGCTCGGCTGCGATCGAAGTGCGCCGGCGCATGGAGGCGGAAGCCGCCGCGAACTTGGTGGAAGCGTTAGGGCTGGCATGAGGAACGGCAAGATCACCGCCGAAACGGGCGAACGCCGCACGGTTGCGCTCGTCACGGGCGGGGCCGGCTTTCTCGGCTCGCATGTGGCGGACGCGCTGACGAAAGCGGGCCATAAGGTGCTCGTGTTCGATCGCAGGCCTTCGCCTTATCTTTCGGGCGATCAGGAAATGCTGATCGGCGATTTGAACGATCGCGATACGGTGGAAGCGGCCGTGCGCGGGGCCGATTACGTCTATCATCTCGGCGCCATCGCCGACATTCAGGATTGCGCGGACGATCCGGTGGCGGCTGCGCGCATTAATGTGCTGGGCACGGTGAACCTGCTCGAGGCGTGCCGCCGGCATAGCGTCAAGCGCTTCGTGTTTTCCTCCTCCGCTTACATCTATTCGCGCCATGGCGGCTTCTACCGCGCCAGCAAACAGGCGGCGGAGGCGTTCGTGCAGACCTTCGCGGAAGCGGGCGGGCCGCCCTTCACGGTGATGCGCTATGGCTCGCTCTATGGCCGCCGCTCGGGGCCGAAGAACCGCATCTACCGCATGATCAGCGATGCGATGACCAAAGGCGCGATCGATTTTCCCGGCCATGGCGAAGCGACGCGCGATTTCATCAACGTGCTGGACGCCGCGCGCATGAGTGTCGGCGTGCTCGATCCCAAGTACGAAAACAAGTTCGTGCTGGTGACGGGCTATGAGCGTTTCCGCGTGCGCGACGTGGCGGCCATGATCCGCGAAATCCTCGACCGCGACATCAAGCTCAATTTCGCCGAAGGCGAACCGCCCGGCCATTATTTGATGACGCCGTTCACCTTCAAGCCGGAGATGGCCGAGAAGATCGTGGCGGCGGAATTCATCGAGTTCGGCCACGGCCTGCTCGATTGCATCCACGAACAGCACGAAGCGGCGCAGCGGCGCCAAGAAGCCGAAGTCCCGGCGAAGGGGCCCGAATGACCCCCTCTTTCTATGACCGCGAAGCGGTGTTCTTCGATTTCGACGGCGTCATCGTCGATAGTTTCCACGTCAAGACGCGCGCGTTCGCTGCGCTCTACGCCGACGATTACCCCGAGATCGTGGAAGATGTGATCGCGTATCACAACGCCAATGGCGGCGTGTCGCGCCACCGCAAGTTCGAATATTTCGAGGGCGTGCTGCTCGGCCGCGCGCCGACGCCGCAGCGCCTTGACGATCTGGCCGGCCGCTTCGCCGAAGCGGTGGTGGAGGCGGTGATCGCCAGCCCCGAGATCGAGGGCGCCGAGCGCCTGCTCGCCGATCTTCAGGCGCAGGGCACGCCTTGCTATGTCGCCTCCGGCACGCCGGAGGAGGAATTGAAGATGATCGTCGCGCGCCGCCGGCTCGCGCCCTATTTCCGCGCCGTGCGCGGCGCGCCGGCGGAGAAGGCGGAAATCCTCGCCGAATTCATCGCCGCCCACGGCCACGATCCGGCGCGCTGCCTGATGGTGGGCGATGCGCTCACCGATTATCGCGCGGCGGCTTTGGTCGGCGTGCCGTTCCTGGGCGTCGCATCATGCGCGGAGGCCGCGCCCTTCCCGCCGGGCGTGTCTATTGTTTCCCGGTTCGGCGCGCCGCGCGAGGCTTTGGCGTGAAAAAGCCGCCCCAATTCTATCGCCGCTTCGATTACGATCGCGCGCTGCTGCCCAATGCGCGCCTGCGCGAGCTCGAGGAGGGCGTAAACGATCTCGAAGCCGCCAAGCTGCGCACGGGCTGGACGATCGGCTACCCTGGTTGGGGGCTGATCTATCATGCGTTGCTGAATCACCTCGATTGGGATCGGCCGAATATCGTGATCGAAACCGGTTCCAATTTGGGCTGTTCGACTATCGTTTTGGCCCAGGCGGTGAAGGACTGCCCAGGCGGCGGCCATGTGCATACGATCGAAATCGATGCCGAATGCATGGCGAAGGCGGAAGAGAACGTCGCCGCCGCCGGCCTCAGCGATTTCGTGACGCTGCACCGAGGCGACTCGTTGGAAACCTTGCCCGGCGTGCTCGCGGGCGTGGACGAAGTGCGCGTCGCGTTCCTGGATGGCGCGCACTATGAAGCCCACGCCTTGGGCGAATTCGAACTGGTCCTGCCCAAGCTTTCGCCGACTGGCATCGTGCTGTTCGACAACACGTTTGGCATCCGTGAAGGCGAAAAGGACGAGCGCGTGTTTGGCGCGTTGAAGAAAATCAGGGCGCGCCATGGCGGCAATCTGGTGAATTTCGAGCGCACGTCCTGGAATACGCCGGGGCTGGCGATCTGGCAGCGCTGAAGGAGGCGGCGATGAGCTTCCGTCTGAAAAAGAAGATGCGCGCGGGCGAGCTGGTGATCGGCTCGTGGCTGCAATTCGGCTTTCCGCAGCTGGCGGAAATGATGGCGCGCGCGGGCTTCGATTATCTGGTGATCGACATGGAGCATGGCGCGATGGGAATCGCCGGCATGCTCAATCTGGTGCAGGTCAGCCAGCTTGCGGGCGCCGCGCCCATCGTGCGCGTGCCGGCCAACGAGCCGCATTTCATCAAGACCGCGCTCGACGCCGGCGCCGAGGGCATCATCGTGCCTGACGTGCGCTCGGCGGAGGAGGCGCGCAAAGCCGCCAGCGCCATGTTCTATCCCCCGCGCGGCGCCCGTGGCGTGGGGCTTTCGCGCGCCCAGGGCTTTGGCATGGATTTCGAGGGCTATCGCGACGAGCGCGGCCCGGAGGCGGTGCTGATCGTGCAGATCGAGCACCATCAGGCGGTGACGGAGGCGCTGGACATCCTGGCCGTGGACGGCGTGGAGGGCTTCCTGATTGGGCCCTATGATCTTTCCGGCTCGCTGGGCAAGCCGGGCCAGTTCGACGACGCTGAGGTGAAGGCCCAGCTGGATAAGGTCGAAACCGTGATCGCCCAATCGGCCAAGCCCGGCGGCTACCACATCGTCCAGTCCGACCGCGCCGCCCTCAGCCGCCGCATCGAGGCTGGCTGCCGGCTTATGGCGTACGGGACGGAAATGGTGTTTCTAGGCGAGAAGCTGCGCGACGAGGGCGGCTTCTTGAAGGAATTGCGGGGAAAGAGGCCATGACCAAAATAACCGCCATCGTGCCCATGAAGGGCCATTCGGCGCGCGTGCCCAACAAGAACATCCGCCCCATGTGCGGCAAGCCGCTGTTCCACTGGATTTTGCGCTCGCTGCACGACGTGCCGGAGATCGACCGCATCGTGGTCGAAACCGATGCCGATCACATCGCCGAGGATGCGCGCGCCAGCTTCCCGAACGTGACGATCCTGCGCCGGCCGAAGGACTTGGAAGGCGACGAAGTGCCGATGAACCGGCTGATCGAATTCCACATGAGCGTGCTGAAATCCCCGGTCTATCTGCAGACGCACTCCACCAATCCGCTGCTTACCGCCCGCACAGTCAGCGACGCGATCCGCGCTTATCGGCAGCCAGGCGATCACGACAGCCTGTTCTCAGTCACCGAACTTAAGACGCGCCTCTTTAAGCCCGATGGCTCGGCGCTCAACCACAATCCCGATGAGCTGATCCCCACGCAGGATCTGCCGCCGGTGTACGAGGAAAACTCGAACATCTACATTTTCACGGAAGCAAGCTTCGCCAAGCGGCGCCATCGCATCGGGCTGAAGCCGAAGATGTTCGCCATCAATCGCGGTGAGGCGGTTGACATCGATGAATTGATCGACTTCCAGCTGGCCGAAAGCATGATGCAGGATCGCATCAACCGCAATGTCGCGTTGGCCAAGAACGAGATCGATGTGTGAAGAAGGCTTTCCTCACAGGGATCACCGGGCAGGACGGCTCCTATCTCGCGGAATTGCTGCTTGAAAAGGGCTATGAGGTTCACGGCATCCTACGCCGAAACTCGATGTTCACCTCGCAGCGGATCGACCATCTGCTCGATCACCCGAACCTCTTCACCTATCACGGCGATCTGACCGATTCGAGCTGCCTGCATCGCCTGCTGGCCAAGATCGCGCCGGAGGAGGTGTATAATCTCGGCGCGCAAAGCCATGTGGCGGTGTCGTTCGAGGTGCCGGAATACACGGCGGAGGTGGACGCCGTCGGCGCCGTCCGGCTGCTGGATGCGATCCGCGATCTTGGCATCAAGCCGCGCTTTTATCAGGCCTCGACGTCCGAGCTTTATGGCGGCTTGCCAGGCACGGCCCCGCAGAACGAGCAAACGCCCTTCACCCCGCGCTCGCCTTACGCGGCGGCGAAGCTCTACGCCTATTGGGTGACGGCGAATTACCGCGAGGCTTACGGCCTGCACGCCTCCAACGGCATCCTCTTCAACCACGAAAGCCCGCGCCGCGGCATGACGTTCGTGACGCGCAAGATCACCATGGCCGCCGCCGCCATCGCCAAAGGCAAGCAGGAAATACTGCGCCTCGGCAATCTCGATGCGAAGCGCGATTGGGGTTACGCGAAGGAATATGTCGAGCTGATGTGGCTCATGCTGCAACAGCCCGAGCCGGGCGATTACGTCGCCGCCACGGGCGTAGCCTATAGCGTGCGCGAGTTCACAACATGGGCCTTCGCCGAAGCCGGCTTCACGCTGGAATGGACCGGCGCTGGCGCGGAAGAGCGCGGCGTGGACGCTAAGAGCGGGCGCACTTTGGTGGCGGTGGACGAACGCTATTACCGGCCAACCGAAGTTGAAGAATTGTGCGGCGACGCCTCCAAGGCCGCGCGCGTGCTGGGCTGGCAAGCCAAGACGCACGCGCCGGAACTGGTGAAGCTGATGATGGCGCACGATTTGGCGCAGCCATGAGCGTGCTCGTTCTCGGTGCGACGGGTTTCGTCGGCAAGGCGGTGTGCGCGGCGCTTGCGCAGCGCGGGCGCGCCTTTACGCCAAGCGCGCTCTCCCTTGGCCATGATCTGCGTGAGCGCGATCAGGCGTTCGCACTGTTCGCGGAAGCAAAGCCAAGCGCGGTGATCAATTGCGCCAGCTTCGTCGGCGGCATCCAATACGGCTACGCCCACCCCGCCGAGATTTTCGACAACAACGCGCGTATGATCGCCAACATCTTCGCCGCAGCGAAGCAGGCGGGCGTCAAGCGCATCGTCAATCCGGTCTCCAATTGCGTCTACCCGCGCGCCAAGACGCTGTTCAAGGAAGGCGAGATCTGGGACGGCCCGCTCGATGACAGCGTGCTGGTCTACGGCATGGCGCGCAAATTCTCCTGGGTCGGCGCCTGGGCTTACGCGCGCCAGTACGGGCTTGATACGCTCAACCTTGTGCTCTCGAACATGTACGGCCCCGGCGATCATTTCGAGGAAACGCGCAGCCACGCGCTCGGCGCGCTGATCATGAAATTCTCCAAAGCCAAGCGCGATGGCGCGCCGAGCGTCTCGGTGTGGGGCACGGGCGCGCCGGTGCGCGAATGGCTTTATGTGGAGGATGGCGCGGAAGCCCTGGTGCGCGGGCTCGATGCGCCGGCGACCACCGATTTCGTCAATGTGGGCGTGGCCTCCGGCGTCTCGGTGCTGGAGCTGGCGGAGAAGGTGCGCGCGGCGGTTGGCTATGGGGGCGCGATCGCGCTTGATCCCTCCAAGCCCGACGGCGCGCCCTTTAAAACCGTGGACGGCGCGCGCGGCGCGGCGTTGCTGGCTGGCGCCCGCAAGTGGGGCTCGATGAGGGGCTTTCCCGCACGCTCGCCTGGTATCGCGCCCATCACGAAAGCGCGCGCTAGTTGCGCCGGCGCCGCCCCATGGGCTAGCACAAAAGCGCGAGGTCAAGATGGCGATCACGGAAATCAAGGACGGCGAGATCATGCTCGCGCGCCATGTCGGCGCGGAGGAATGGGATCGCGGCGATCTAAGCTTCTTCTCGCAGGATGCTGAGTTCCTGCAAGTCGGCATGTGGAATTACGATACCGGCAAGCGGTTGCTGGCGCATACGCACAATGATGTCGCCCGCCAGATCACGCGCACGCACGAAACGCTTTATGTCCGCAAGGGCCGCATCCAAGCGCGCATCTATAACGAAGCGCGCGAGCTGGTGCGCACGCTGGAGGTGGGCGAAGGCGATATCCTGACGCTGATGTCCGGCGGGCACGGCTATTCGGTGCTGGAGGATGGCACCCAAGTGCTTGAAATCAAGAACGGGCCTTATGTCGGCGCCACGCAGGATCGCGTGCGGATCGAAAGCTGATGGGCCTTAAGCTTCATCTTGGCTGCTGGCATCGCGACATTCCTGGCTTCGTGAATGTCGATCTGTGCGACATGCCGCATATCCATCACAAAACCAGCATCGATCACTTGCCGATGATCGCGGACGGCTCGTGCGAGCTCGTCTATGCGAGCCACAGCCTCGAATATTTCGATCGCCAGGAAGCCGCGCGCGTGCTGGCCGAATGGCGGCGCGTGCTTGAGCCGGGCGGGGTGTTGCGCCTCGCCGTGCCGGATTTCGATGCGCTGATAGAAGTCTACCGCCGCTCTGGCGAACTGCGCACGGTGCTGGGCCCGCTCTACGGCCGCATGGAAATCGACACGCCTGACGGCAAGCGCACGCTCTATCACAAAACGGTCTACGATTTTGCGCACCTGCAAGCGCTGCTTGAGCAGAACGGCTTCACCAATGTGCGCCGCTACGATTGGCGCGAGACCATCCACAAGGATTATGACGATCACAGCCAAGCCTATTGGCCGCATATGGACAAGGAAAACGGCTTGCTGGTGAGTCTCAATGTCGAGGCGGAGAAAGCATGATCCCGCAGATGGAGCCCTGGTTCTGGCGATGAAGAGGCCGAGGCCGTCGCCGCCTATATGCGCTCGGGCGGATGGATCACCGAGTTTCAGCAAACGCGGGCGTTCGAGCAGGCGATTGCGGCCTACACCGGCGCCAAGCATTGTGTCGTAACCAACAACGGCACGATCAGCCTGACGCTTGCCGCGCTGGCGCTCGATGTCGGCGCGGGCGATGAGGTGATCGTTCCGAATTACACGATGATCGCCACGCCGAATTCGGTGCACATGATCGGCGCCAAGCCGGTGTTTGTGGATGTAGAGCCCGAAACGCTCTGCATGGAGATCGAAGCGGCCCGCGCCGCGATCACGCCGCGCACCAAAGCGCTGATGCTGGTCGCCGCCAATGGGCGCTACCCGAAAGCGGGCGTGGCGGCGTTTGCAGCGCTCTGCGCGGAACGGGGCGTCGCGCTGATCGAGGATAGCGCGCAGGCGCTGGGGTCTTTTTATCGCGACGGGCGGCATATCGGGCGCGCGGGGCGCGTCGGCAGCTTTTCGTTCTCGATGCCGAAAGTGATCTCGACCGGCCAGGGCGGGGCGCTGATCACCGATGATGATGCGCTCGCTGCGCGCTTGCGCAAGCTCAAGGATTTCGGCCGCACCGGCGGCGGCAACGATATCCATGATTCCATCGGCTGGAATTTCAAGTTCACTGATCTGCAGGCCGTCGTCGGCCTTGAGCAAATGAAGAAGCTGCCCTGGAGGGTGGCGCGCAAGAAGCAGATCTGGCGCGCCTACAGCGAAGGGTTGAAGGGCGTGCCGGGCATCCGCCTTTTCGATCACGATCTGGAGCGCACCTCGCCTTGGTTCATCGATGCGCTGTGTGAGCGCCGTGATGCGCTGGCGGCGCATTTGAAAGACAACGGCATCGGCGCGCGCGTGATGTATCCGCCGATCAATCAGCAGGAAGCCTATAATTTGCCGGGGAATTTCCCCGTGTCCGCGCGCGTGGGCCAGGAAGGTTTGTGGCTGCCCTCGGCGTCGCAATTGCGCGATGAGCAGATCGAGGCGATTTGCGGCCATATTCGCGCGTTCTACAGCTGACGCAGATGGGCGCTGGCGGACGCATTTTTTTTCTCGATCCGGCGCTGGGCGCCTCAAGCGGCCATCACGCCGTCGTCGCCGCCAATTATCGGCGCTTGCTTGAAGGGGCGCGGGAGGTGCGCTTTGTCGGCCATCGCGGCGGCGAAAGCGAACATCCGCTGTTTCGCCATCGCCTTGAGGACGCATTCCGCGTGAGCCGCTACGGCGTTGGGTGGATTGGCGATCGGCGCGTGGCCCGGCTGGCGCAATGGGTTGCTGGCCGGCGTGCGCGCGCACTGCCGGCGGCGCAGGGTGCGGGCCGCGCCGTGGCCGCGCTCGGCGATGCGCGCTATCGCGGGCTGTTCGCCGGGCTCGGCGCCGGCGCTGCGCTCGATGCGCTCCAGGCGCAATTGGCCCCGGCGATGATGTCGTGTGCCTTGGCGCCGATCCCGCGTTGCTCTCTGCGTTGGCGAAGCGGCGCTTGAGTGCACGGCTGCATCTGCTTTTCATGTATCCAGAGGAAGATTTCCTCGGGCCGGCGTCGGAGGAGGCGTATTGGCGCTTGGCGGGCGAGGTTAGCGCGGCCGCGGCGGGAATTTATACCGAGTTAGCCCTGCATGCGGAGGCGCTCAGCGGGAAATTGCAGCGCGCCGTTGCAGCGCAGACCACGCCGGTGCGCATCGCGCCGCTGAGGCCCCGCGCAAACGACGCGTTCACGATCGCCGTGTTGGGGGCGGGGCGCTGGGATAAGGCGTTCGATCGCTTACCGGCGATTGTCGCCGCAACGCACGCGCGCGACCCGAGCGTGCGCTTCGTCATTCAGGCGCCGGCGGCGGCGGCGGGTCTGGGCGCCCCGCGCGATGCGCTCGGTGCGATGGCGGGCGTTGCGCTTCTGCCGCCCTCGCTTGACGATGCGGCCTACGAAGAGGCTCTGCGCGATTGCGCGGCTGTGCTGCTGGCGTACGATAAGCAGCGCTATCGCACGCGCGGCTCGGGCGTTCTGGTGGACGCCTTGATCGGCGGGCGCCCCATTATCGCCACCGCTGACACCGCGCTGGCGCGCGAGATGGCGCAAGGCGCGGGCCTCACCGGGGAAGACCCCGAAAGCTTCGCCGCCGCCATCACCGCCATGCGCGCCGATTATCCGCGCTTTTCTCGCCGCCGCCGCAAGCGAAGCGGCGCGCCGGCTGGAAACGCTGCGCAACGGGCCGTTATTGCAGGCGCTAGGGGCCGGCGTATGAGGATCGCGTTTCATCCCGCCTTCACGAACGCCGACACCTTCGCGGACCGCTATTGGCGCGCGGCGCACTATCTTGGCCCCGTGGCGGCTCACATCAGTTCGATCACCATGCTGTCGGATCTGGATGCGCCCGATGCGCCGCCGGATTATCTCGATCCGGCCTTACGCGCGCGCGCGGCGCCGTTCCGTGAGAAGTTGCGGGTGCAGCCGGCGAACACCGCGCCGCCGCCCTGCGATCTGCTGATCGTATGGGATCAGGCGTGCGCGCGTGACGCCCCACATGCGGCGGAGGTCAGCGTGCTCGATCCCGCCATGCTGCACGAGGGTGATCTCTGGATCGAGCTTGGCGCGCGCATCGCCCCGGCATCGGCGGTGGCGCGCGCGGAGACGCACGGCAAGCTCAAGGCGGCGATCGCCGCCGCGCGCGCCGATGTTGTGAACCTGTTCGGCTCTGGCCCATCGCTTGGCGCGCTTGATCTCGATGCGTTGACGCCCGGCGCCAACGTCGTGTGCAACAGCCTCGTCGTGAACAGCGCCTTGATAGAACGCCTCAAGCCGGCCTTCATTGTCGCGGTTGATCCAATCTTTCACGCTGGCGCCTCGCGCCATGCGGGGGCGTTCCGCGAAAAGCTGGCCGAGGCGATGCGCGCCAGCGGCGCCTTCTTCGTGGCGCAGGAGCGCGACGCGCATATCTATGCCGCCGCGCTGGCTGAAGATGTGCGCGCGCGCGTGATTTCCGTGCCGGTGCGTTTCGGCCTTGCGCCTAACCTTGATCTCGACCGGCGCTTTCACTTCACGGCCACCCGCAATGTGCTGACTCTGGCCATGCTGCCGCTGGCCGCGCAATTGGGGTGCGAGGTGCGGTGTTATGGCTTTGACGGGCGCCCCGCTACGCAGCGCGACATATTCTGGGATTATGCTCCCAGCGCCGTGATGGCGCCGGAGCTTGCGCAGCAGCGCCAAGCGCACCCAGGCTTCTTCACGTTGGACTATCAAGATTACTACGCGCTGCATTGCGGAACCGTGGCCGCGTGGATCGCGCGTATGGAGCAGCGCGGAACGATCGTGCGCGCTGGCGCGCCATCGCACATTCCAGCGCTGGCGGCGCGCGGCTTGCCGGGGGTCGCGCCGGCGTCGACGCCTTCGCCTGCTTTCGCCCGCGAGATCGCGCGCGCCTATCGCCGCCGCCGCTTGCAGGCGATCTATGGCGCAGTTCTGGAAGCGGCATGGGCGCCCGAATGGGGGAAGCGCGCGTTGCGGGGCGCGGTGGCGCTGGCGCGAACAGGCTGAGCGCAAAAGCTCAAGCGGCGGCGACGCTCGCTGCGGCCGCGTGCGTGACAATCCCGTGTTTGCAGACAAGCTCGTCGGCGCCCGCGGGCAGGCTTTCGCCAGCGCCCAGCACGATGACCCCGCCAGGCGCGAGCGCATCGGCGGCGTTCAGGATCGTGGCAAGCTGCGCTTCTTCTTCAAGATGCGGCAGCACATGCAAAAGCAGAACGATGTCCACGCGGCCGAGGTGGCCAGGGTGGCGCGTCAGATTGTGTTGCTCGAATTTCACCGCCGCGCGCAGGCGATCTTCGATGCGCCAGAGATCGCCCGCTTTTTCAAAGTGCTTGATCAGGCTGCGAATCGGCAAGCCGCGCTGCACTTCAAATTGCGAATAAAGCCCCGCGCGCGCTTTCTCGATCAGCCGCTCTGAAATGTCGGTGGCGATGATCTCGGCAGTGATGGGCTGGCCCTCCTGGCGCAGCGCTTCAAGCAGCATCGCCGCCGAATAGGGCTCTTGCCCGGTCGAGCATGCCGCGCTCCAGATGCGCACGCGCTCGCCGCCCTTGCGCGCGGCGGCGGCCGGAAGCAGCTCTTCGCGCAGTTTTTGAAACTGGGTTTTATCGCGGAAAAAACGGGTTTCCGAATGCAGCAGGTAATCGCTGATCTGTTGCCACAGCCGCCCATCGGGCCGGATGCGCGCCGCGCCGATCAATTCATTGACGCTGGCGAAGCCTTCGCGCCGCGCCAGCGGTTGCAAGCGGATTTCCGCCGCGCCGCTCATGTCTTTGGCGAGCGCTCCGCCCGTGCGCGCTTTGAACTCGCGCGCGATCAGCACGAATTCGGCATCAGTGAGCATCAGATAAGGCCCGCTTCTGTGAACTTGGAGGTGAGGATGTCGCCGTCAAACGGCTTCATCATGTATTCGTCCGCGCCCGCGCGCAGCGCTTCTGTGATGCGCTCGACATCATTCTCGGTGGTGCAGAACACAACCACGGGCTTGTCCCCGCCCGGCTCCTGGCGCAGCTGTTTGAGAAAATCGATGCCGCTCATCACCGGCATGGTCCAATCGAGCAGGATCGCTTCAGGCATTTGCCGCCGGCAGGCCTGCAGCGCCTCAAGGCCGTCGCCGGCTTCCTCGATCTCAAAACGCATGTCTTCAAGAATGCGCCGCGCGACTTTTCGGATCACGCGGCTGTCGTCAACAATGAGACAGCGTCGCATAGGGGAGGGCTCCGTCGGATTCGGCGGCGAGGTTCCTCTGATTGTAGTTAACGCTTGTTTACGAGAGCTTGAACGCGGGCGAGCGGGCGATCAGCTCCACCTTCTCCTCGCTCTCGCGCGCCGCAAGCGTGACCCCGCCCTGGCGCGCGAGCAGGCCCGTCAGCGTCGGCTGGATGGTGTGGCCGGTGAGCTCCTCGCCCTCGCCGCGCAGGGCAAGCCCGGTGGCTTCGCGCAATTTGGCGCGCGGGCCGGCGGCCGCGACGATGACTTCCCCGCCATCCTCGGTTTTGGCCGCGCTGATTTCCACTTTGCCGCCGCGCGGCAGGCATTCATTGGCGATCAGCAACAAATTTACGATGACCCGCACGGCCGGGCGCGGCATCGCCACTGCGGGCGCGCTCCACACCAGTTCCGGCTTCAAAACGGAATAGAGTTTGACGGCGACCGCCCGCCCTTCTTCCAATTCGCTGTCCCCTTCGGCGACCGCGCCGGCCATGGCGAAGCGGAAGAATTCCAGCTTCGCCCAGGCTTTGCCCACGCCGTGATCGAGCAGCGACAGCGCGTCGGGATCGGTTTTCCCATCGGCGTCCTTGATCATTTCCAGGCCCTGGATGATCGCGGACATCGGCTCGACCATGTCATGGCAGATGCGCGAGGCGACAAGCGCCGTCAGCTTGGTGTTCTCGATCATCCGCGCGCTCCGTTTGGGGAAGGGCGGATCATAAATGATTCGCGCCTGGGGGTGGGTTTCGTGCAAGCAGAAGCGGTGAGCAAGGGAGTTGGGCATGGCGGCTGAAGCGGCGCACGCGGCGGGCGGCTTAGGGCTGGAGCATGCGGTCGCGCTTTTGGCCACGGCGGTGATCGCCGCGCCGCTGTTCCGGCGGCTGGGGCTCGGCTCGGTGCTGGGCTACCTCGCGGCGGGGGTGCTGATCGGCCCGTTTGGCCTGGCGCTGTTCACCGACCCGATGACGATCCTGCATGTCGCCGAATTTGGCGTGGTGATGTTCCTCTTCATCATCGGCCTTGAGATGCGCCCGGCCAAACTCTGGGCGCTGCGCAAGGAAATATTCGGCCTCGGCGCGGCGCAGGTGATCGCCTGTATCGTGCTGCTCACCGGCGTTGGCATGGCGTTCGGCATTCCCTGGGCCCCGGCCGCTGTGGGCGCCTCGGGCTTTGTGCTGTCGTCCACCGCCGTCATCATGAAAATGCTCGACGATGCGGGCGATACGGCCACCACCGCCGGCCAGCGCGCCATCTCCATCCTTCTGTTTGAAGATCTGATGATCGTGCCGCTGCTCGCTGGCGTCGCAGTGATCGCCGGGCTCACGGTCGGCGTGGCCGAGAACGCGCCGCCATTGTGGCAAAGCATCGCCATCGCGCTTGCGGCCGTCACCGTCGTGTTCGTGGCGGGCCGCTATGTGATGAACCCGCTGTTCGGCATCCTTGCGCGATCAGGCGCGCGCGAGGTGATGACGGCGGCGGCGCTGCTGGTTGTGCTTGGCGCGGCGCTGCTGATGGATCTGGGCGGGCTTTCGATGGCGATGGGCGCGTTCCTTGCCGGGGTGCTGCTCTCGGATTCGGTGTTTCGGCATCAGCTTGAAGCGGATGTGGAGCCATTTCGCGGCATCCTGCTCGCGCTGTTCTTCATCAGCGTCGGCATGACGCTCGATCTCGCCGTTGTGTTTGGCGAGTGGCGCATCGTGGCGGGCGGCGTGGCCGCGTTCATGATCGTCAAGGCGCTTGGCATTTACGGCGTTGCGCGTCTGTTTAAGGCCGATCACCGCGAGGCCATCCATCGCGCCGCCCTGTTTGCGCAGGGCGGGGAGTTCGCGTTTGTGCTTTACGCCGCCGCGCTTTCGAGCGGGGTGATGGACGCACGCATTTCCGCGATCATGACGGCGATCGTCATTATTTCCATGGCGCTGACCCCGCTGGTGGTGCTGGCGCTCAATCGCTTCGATAAAAAGCCCGAAGAATCGCATGATGGCGTCGAAGATGCGCACGATCTGAACGGGCGCGTCTTGATTATCGGCTTTGGCCGCTTCGCGCAGGTGGCGTCCCAGCCGCTGCTGGCGCGCGGCGTGGATATATCGATCATCGAAATTGATGTGGAGATGATCCGCGCCGCCGCCGATTTCGGCTTCAAGGTCTATTATGGCGACGGCACGCGGCTTGACGTGCTGCATGCCTCTGGCGCGCACACGGCGGAGGCGATCCTGGTTTGCGTCGATAAGCCAGACGCGGCTGACCGCATCGTCTCGCTCTGCAAGGCGGAGTTTCCGCACGCCAAGCTGTTCGTGCGCGCGTTCGACCGTGGCCATGTGCATCGCTTGATTCAGGCCGGCGTCGATTACCAAATCCGCGAAGTGTTCGAGAGCGCGCTCAGCTTTTCGGGCGCGGTGATGCGCGAATTGGAATTCGACGATTTCACCATAGCCGACACAATCGAGGAGGTGCGTGAGCGTGACGCGGCGCGCATCGAGCTGGAGCTGGCTGGCGGCTTGGATGCGGGCAGGGCGCTCATGCGCAACAATGCGTCGACACCTTCGCCCACCCCTTCACCAAGCCGCGCCATGAGGGCCGCGCGCTCAACGAAGAGGCCGCCGAGGCGATTGACGATGATGAGGCGGGCGCCGCCTGATGCGCGCATTCCCTGGCGAACACTTTCCTGCGGCTTATGTTGGATGCACATGCCCCTTTATCCAATGCGGTCTTATGACATGACGCTCAGTTTCCGTTTTATCGAAACCAATGGGATCGCCGTCCGCGCCGCGCTCCAGGGCGAGGGCCCGCTGATCGTGATGGTGCATGGCTTTCCCGAAAGCTGGTATTCGTGGCGACATCAGCTCGCGCCCTTGGCGGCGGCGGGGTTCACCGCTTGCGCCATCGATGTGCGCGGCTATGCAGGCTCAGCGCGGCCTCACGCGATCGAGGCTTACGCAATGGAAGCCATCGCCGCCGATGTCGCGGGCGTGGTGGAGGCGCTCTCGCCGGATGCGCCCGCCGTGCTGATCGGCCACGATTGGGGCGCGCCGATCGTTTACAGCACAAGCATCATGCACCCCAGCCGGGTGCGCGCGGTGGCGGGGCTCTCGGTGCCGTATAGCGGCCAATCGCCCGCGCCCCTCAATCACGTGTTTAAGGCGCTGTTCGCCGATCAGGGCAAATTCTTCTACATGAATTATTTCCAGGAAGAGGGCGTGGCCGAAGCCGCGCTTGAGGCTGACATCCCCGCCACCATCCGCAAAATGTATTTCGGCGCCAGCGGCGAAGGCTTCGGCTGGAGCACGCAGGATAAAAAGCACGGCGATGCGCTGCTCGACGGCATGCCCGATCCCGATCCTTTGCCCGCTTGGCTGAGCGCGGCGGACATCGCCTATTACGCGGAGGAATTCGCCAAGTCGGGCTTTCGCGGCCCGCTCAACCGCTATCGCAATTTTGAGCGCGATTGGGCGCATATGAACGGGATCGCAGATCGCATCATCCGCCAGCCCTCGCTGTTCATCGCGGGGGAGCGGGATCTGGTGCTGCAAATGTTCGGCGGGGCGGAGGCCTCGATTGCGCGAATGCGAGAAAATTGCAGCGATTTCCGCGGTGCGCACCTCATCCCCGGCGTGGGCCACTGGACCCAGCAGGAAGCGCCCGACGCCGCCACCGGCCATCTGATCGATTGGCTGGCCACGCTTTGAGCCCACGCTTTGAGCATAGGCAAAGCCATGGCGGGCAGGGATCATATTTATGGGTGATGGCGTTGCCGGAAGCCCGGTGGCAAACCACATAAGAAACGTGGAATTTGAGGGATTAAGACCATGCCCAAGACTCAGAACGACCTGCCCGACAACACTCGCAAAGCCATGATCGCGCTGCTGAACGCGCGCTTGGTGGATGCGATTGATCTGCGCCTCGCCATCAAGCAGGCGCATTGGAACGTGAAGGGGGCGAATTTCATCGCCCTGCATGAATTGTTTGATCAGATCCAAGCGCGCGTGGATGGCTTCGTCGATGACATCGCCGAGCGCAGCGTGGCGCTGTCTGGCGTCGTCGCCGGCACGGTGCAGGCGGCGGCCGAAGGCTCCAAGCTTGAGCCGTATCCCACGGACGTCACCGCCGAGAAAGAGCATCTGAAAGCGCTCGCCGCCCGCATCGGCGCCTTCGGCAAACTGGCGCGCGAAGCGATCGATGCAGCCGATGAGGCCGGCGATAAAGATACCGCCGATCTCTTCACAGGCGTCTCACGCCAGCTCGATAAAGACCTCTGGTTCATCGAAGCGCATCTGCAATAGCGGATTGAGGCGGATTTATCCTACAGCGCCGGCGGCGCTGTAGGATAAATCATGCCTCAGCCCTTATCTTGGATTTCGACTTCCGGCCGGTCATCGCCGGGGGAGATTTCGTCGTGCCAGCGGCCGCGCTCATCCTCCCAGGAAATGCCGTGGGTTTCGCCCGGGCGCGCTTGCTCGATCGCCACGCGCTTGGCGGCGGCGTAGGCTCCGTCATGGCTTGCGAACGTCTCTGAAATGGTGTCGCCCAGCTTGAAGGCCCAGCCGCCGTCATGCTGGATGATCTCGTAGATGATCTTGGTCATGGCCGCGCTCTGTCCTTTGGTGGGGTGGCGTAGGAGCCCATCATGCCCCGTTCTCACCGCGAAGGCCATGTCATTACCCGCACTGGCTGGCTGCGGGCCGCCGTTCTGGGCGCCAATGACGGGGTGATCTCCACCGCTGGCCTCGTGATCGGCGTCGCCGCAGCTTCAGCAAGCCGTGGCGATATTCTCATTGCGGGCGTCGCCGCCCTAGTGGCGGGCGCGATGTCGATGGCCGCTGGCGAGTATGTTTCGGTGAGTTCGCAGGCCGATGCCGAAAAGGCCGATATTGCGCGAGAAAAGCGCGAGCTGCGCGATGACCCCGAATTCGAGATTGCCGAACTCACCAACATCTATATCGCACGCGGCCTCACGCCCGCTTTAGCGCGGCAGGTTGCCGATCAGCTCACGGCGAAAAACGCGCTCGAAGCGCACGCGCGCGACGAGCTTGGCATTTCCGAGTTCACCGCTGCGCGGCCGGTGCAGGCGGCGTTCGCCTCGGCGGCGTCTTTCGCGGCTGGCGCGATTTTGCCGTTGGCGGCGGCGGTGCTCGCCCCGAACGGTTTGGTGATCCCGGTTGTCGCCATTGCGACGTTGCTCGGGCTCGCGCTTTCGGGCGCTGCTGGCGCGCGGGCAGGGCGTGCGCCGATGGCGCGCGCGGTGCTGCGCGTCGTGTTCTGGGGCGCGTCGGCGATGGCTGTCACCGCCGCCATCGGCGCGCTGTTTGGCGTGGCGGCCGGCTAAGCCGGCTGCAATTGCGCCTTCAGCTCTTTCTTGACGATCTTGCCATTGGCGTTGCGCGGCAGCGTCTCAGGCCAGAAGATCACCTCGACCGGCACTTTGAACGCCGCCAGCTTCTGCGCCACATGATGGCGCAATTGCTCGCTGGTGGCTTCTTGGCCTGGCTTGAGATGCACGATCGCCAGCGGCTCTTCGCCTAACGTCTGGTGCGGCTTGCCGATCACGGCCGCGTCCATCACCGCCGGATGATCATAGAGCGCGTTCTCGACCTCGACGCAGTAGATGTTTTCCCCGCCGCGGATCAGCATGTCCTTGGCGCGGTCGACGATATAGATGAAGCCTTCCTCGTCCATGCGGGCGAGGTCGCCGGTTTTCACCCAGCCGTCCACGAATGTCTCGGCGGTGGCTTCGGGCTTATTCCAATAGCCGCGCACCACGATCGGGCCTTTGTACCAAAGCTCGCCCACCTCGCCGGGCGGCAGCTCTTTTTCGCCCTCGCCCATAATCTTGGCCTCGCCCGTGGGCGCGCATACGCCGGTGGAGGAGGGCCTGCGCTCATAATCTTCGGCGACGTTGGAAACCGCGGTGGCGGAGGTTTCGGTCATGCCCCAGCCTTGCGCCGGCAGCGAAGCGGGCCAGCGCGCCTTGATCTGATTCACAAGCTCCGGCGCGGCGGGCGCCCGCCATAAGACACCGCCTCGATCGAAGAGAGATCGTATTCGTTCACGCGCGGATGTTCGAGAATCTGCCAGGCAATCGTCGGCACGCCGCCGAAATTGGTGACGCGCTCGTTCTGGATCAGCTCAAGCGCCTGGCCGGCGTCAAACTTGCGCTGCAGCACCAATTTATCGCCGCGCAGCAGCGAAGGGATCATGATCGCAAAACAGCCGGTGGCGTGGAAAAACGGCACCGAAACCAGAAACGCCTTCTGCGGCGCGGCCGGATCGGGCTGGGGCGGCATCTCGCCCCGGCGCAGATAAGAGCGCGCCAGTGCGGCGATCGCGTTCCACATATTCGAGATGATGTTGCGATGGGTGATCACCGCGCCCTTGGGCGCCCCCGTCGTGCCGGAGGTGTAGAAGATCGTCACGTCATCGTCGGGTCCGCGCTGGGGAAAGGCGTCCAGGCCCGGCGCGGGCTCAAGCTTGCCCCAATCGCCCACCGCGCCGATCACGCTTTCGAGCCGCTCCACCGCCGGATCGGCGATCTCTTCGCGGGCGCGGGAAACATAGATTTTGCGCACGTCCGGGCAGTTTGGCAGATGCTCGCGCACGCGCTCATAGCGCTCATTGTCCACGATCAGGATCGAGGCGCCGCTGTCTTTGAGACCGTATTCAAGCTCGGCCCCGGTCCACCAGGCGTTCAGCGGGGTGACGATGGCGCCGGCCAGCACCCCGCCCCAGAACGCCGCCGGCCACTCGGGCAGGTTGCGCATGATGATGGCCACCCGGTCTCCGGGTTTGACGCCTTCGGCGATGAGGCGCTTGGCGAACGCAGCGCCTGCGGCGCGCGTCTGCGCCACGGTGGCGCGCTCGCCCTCATAAACAACGTGATCGCGCGGGCCGTATGGCGCGCAAAGCGCGAACACGGCGTGCAGCGTCGGCGGCGCCGCGTTCCACACTTTCATCGTGACGCCGCGCACTTCGGCCTCGCCCATTTCAAGCAGCGTGCCCTTTTGCGTCATCAGCGCGTGCGCCTGGGCGATGGACATGGCTGGAAAAGCAGGCTTGGCGGCCTCGGTCATCGTCAGCTTCCTCCCGCGCGCGCTAAAGGCGCCGCTAGCGTCATTTTTTATTTCCGCTGTTGAAACACGTCAGCGTAGCGGGGGCAACTGCACGCTACGACAACACTTTGCCGGAATTTAATGCTCGCTTGCGGGTCGCGCGAGCCTCGGGCAAGCATAAGGCTGTCCGGGCGGACGGGAGACGCGCCATGGCTTTCAATTGGAAAACCCTCGCCGAACGGATCGACCCCCGCAAATGGGATTGGCGATGGGCGAGGCCTGCGCAGGATTACCTCGTCGCCAACCGCGCGCCGGTGCTGGCGGCGTCCATCGCGCTTCTGATTGGGTTGTGGGGCGGTGCGGTGCTGGGGCGTGTTTCCGCCGGCGCGCCGCTGATGGATTTCGCGCAGCTTGGCTCTGTGGGCGCGCAAGAGCGCCCGCGCGCCGCCGACGCCCCGCGTGCGGGCGTGGCGCTTGCCGAAAACATGGCGTTTCACCGCCTGCGCACCGAAACCAATCAGGCCGAGCCGCGTGCCTGCCTTGAGTTCACCCGCCCGCTCGATCCCTCGGTGAACTACGCCGATTATCTGCGCCTCGAACCCGCCGCGCCGTTTCAGACGGATGTTTCCGGCAATCTGCTTTGCCTCGGCGGCCTGCCGCTGGAGCCCGAGCGCCAAGTCACCGTGCGCGAGGGCCTGCCCTCAAACGATGGCCGCCGCACCGAAGCCGATGAAGTGTTCACGCTCACCTTCGGGGATCGCCCCGCTTATGTCGGCTTTGCCGGCTCTGGCGTGATCCTGCCGCGCGCGGAAGCGGACGGCATCGCCTTTGAAACCGTGAACGTGGAGCGCCTGCACGTTGAAGTGCTGCGCGTGCCTGACGCCATCCTTTCCCAGCAGGATGTGAGCCCCGGCGAAACCAATGAGGAGGGCGGCTGGGGCTATTGGAGCTTCAATTACGCCGCCGCCGACGTGGGCGTGCAGGTCTATGAAGGCGAGATCGACATCAACACGGCAGGCCAGCGCAACAATGCGCAAACCACGGTGTTCGCGCTCGGCGCGGCGCTGCGCGAAATGCGGCCGGGTGCTTATGTGGTGAAGGTGCGCGACGCCTCCCCAGGCGCGGGCCAGCGCGGCGAAGGCTCGCGCGATAGCGTCGCCTCGGCCTATCGCTGGATCCTCTACACAGATTTGGCGCTGCAAAGCTTCTCCGGCGCCACCGGGCTTGATCTTGTCGTCCGCTCGCTGCGCACGGCGCGGCCGCTGGGCAATATCACGCTCACGCTGATCGCTGAGAATAACGAAGAGCTCGCGCGCGTGCGCACCAATGCCGATGGCTATGCGCGCTTTGCTGCGGCGCTGGTGAACGGCGAGGGGCCGGCGCGCGCCCGTTACGTAATGGCCTATGGCGAGCGCGGGGATTTCGCCGCGCTTGATCTGCGCCGGCCTGGGCTCGATCTTTCGGATCGCAGCGTCGATGGCCGCCGTGCGCCGGGCGATGTGGATGCGTATCTTTATACCGAGCGCGGCATCTATCGCCCCGGCGAGAACGTGCGCCTGATCGGCCTGATCCGCGACCAAGTGGGCCGCGCGATCTCAGATCGGCCCTCCACGCTCGTGGTCTATCGCCCCAACGGTACAGAGGCGCGGCGCATCCGCATGACCGAAGCGGTCGATGGCGGCGCCATAGCCAAGAATATCGCGATCGATCGCTCCGCCCCGCGCGGGGTGTGGCGCGCGGTGCTGACGGTGGACGGGCAGGATGCGGTGGCTGGCGATGTGAGCTGGTCTGTCGAAGATTTCGTGCCGCAGCGTTTGCGCGTGCGCGTGGAAGCCAGCGAAGGCGTGCTGACATCAGGGCAAACCCGCCCGATCAATGTGCAGGCCGATTTCCTCTATGGCGCGCCGGGCGCTGGGCTTGCGGTGGAAGCCGAAGGGCGGCTGCTGATCGATCCCAACCCGTTCCCGCAGCAGGCCGGCTACGCCTTCGGCCGCGCCGAAGAAAGCTTCGACGAACGCTATTTCCAATTGCCCTCCACCGTAACGGACGGCCAAGGCGCGGCCCAGCTTGCGTTTGCGCTGCCGGAGGAGCCAGATACGGGCCTGCCGCTGCGCGCGCGGCTCATCGCATCTGTCGCCGATCCCGGCGGGCGCGTGGTGCGCGAGAGCTTCACCGTGCCGGTGCGGCTGCGCGATCTTTATATCGGCGTGAAGCCTGCGTTCGAGAATGGCCGCGCCGGCGCTGGCGAGCGCGTGGCTTATGATGTCATCACCCTCAACGCCCAAGGCGCGCGCATCGGCGTGCGCGGCCTGCAATGGCAATTGGTGCGCGAGGAATGGAGCTACGATTGGTATCTCGATAACAGCCAATGGCGCTGGCGCCGCACCGGGCGGGATATCCCCGTCGATGGCGCGACCGTCGATGTCGCCGCTGGCGAGCCGCTGCGCATCGCCCGCGATGGCCTGCGCGAAGGCGCCTACCGGCTGATCGTGCGCGATCCGCGCACTGGGGTTGAAACCTCGCAGCGCTTTGGCGTGGGCTGGGGCGGCCCGGCCGAAGATGGCTCAACGCCGGATATGGTCACGGTTGTCGCGCCCGATAACCCGGTGCGCGTAGGCGGCCGCGCGCGCGTGCAAATCCGCGCGCCTTATGCCGGTGAAGCGCAAATCGTCGTCGCCACCCGATCGCGTGCTGGAAACGCGCACCGTGCGCGTGGGAGAGGGCGGAACCAATATCGACGTGCCTGTCAGCGCCGATTGGGGCTCAGGCGCTTACGTGCTCGTCACGGTGATGACGCCGCGCGATCCGGTGAACTTGCCAGTGCCGCGCCGCGCCGTGGGCGTGGCGTATGTGCCGGTGGATATGGGCGCGCGCACGCTGGAGGTCAGCGCCGGCGAAGGCTTGCAGAATGTGCGGCCCAACACGCGCATCGAGGTGCCCGTCAGCGTGCGCAACGCCCCGCGCGGGGAGCGCGTGCGCGTCGCCATCGCCATTGTGGACGAAGGCATCCTTGGCCTCACCCGCTATCAGAGCCCCAACCCGGTGGAGCATTTCTTCGGCCGCCGCGCGCTGGGCGTCGAGGTGCGCGATGATTACGGGCGCTTGCTCAACCCGAACCTTGGCGCGCCCGCCGTGGCGCGGCAGGGCGGCGATAGTTTGGGCGGGGAAGGGCTCACCGTCGTGCCCACGCGCACGGTGGCTTTGGTCTCTGACATCGTGGAGGTGCGGGGCGGCAGCGTGAGCATCCCGCTCACCATCCCCGATTTCAACGGCACGCTGCGGCTCATGGCCGTGGCCTGGAGCGAAACCGCGCTCGGCCAGGATGCGGAGCAGATCATCGTCCGCGATCCGGTGGTGGCCGAGCTTATCCTGCCGCGCTTCCTCGCCCCCGGCGACGAAGCCCAAGGCGCGCTCAATATCGATAATGTCGAAGGCCCGGCCGGCGCCTACACCGTCACCATTGGCGGCTCCGATACCGCGCGCATTGGGGCAGAGCCGCGGCGCTTCAACCTCAATCGCGGCCAGCGGCAAACCGCGCTGATCCCGATCACCGGCGGGCCGCTGGGCGTCGGGCAGATCACGCTGCGGCTCGAAGGCCCGCAAGGCTTCACCGCGATCGAGCGCAGCTACGATATCCAAACCCGCGCGCCGTACCTGCCGATCACCATCACCGAAACCGCGCCGCTCAATGCGGGCGCCACATGGCGCGCGCCGGCGAACGCGCTGGCCCGGTTCAGATCGGATGCGCAGGCGCTGATCTCGTTCTCCAATCTTGCGGGCCTCGATCCCGCGCCCTTGCTGGATGAGCTTTATCGCTACCCTTACGGCTGCACCGAGCAGCTCGTCTCGGTGGCGATGCCGCTGCTCTATTACAACGTGCTCGCCAGCGAGATCCGGCCGCGCCGCCGATCCGCGCATCGCGCGCCGCATCCAGGAAGCGGCCACGCAAATCCTCGATCGCCAATCGCCCGACGGCGCCATCGGCCTGTGGCGCGCGGGTGATGGCAACGCAACGCCCTGGATCGGCGCCTATACCGTCGATTTCCTGCAACGCGCGCAACGCGCCGGCTACGCCGTGCCGCGCCAGGCGCTGGATCAGGCCTATGAAGGCTTGCGCCGCGTGGCGCGCCTCAACGATTTTGGCGGCGTGAATTATCAGTTCGAGGTCTATCGCTGGCCCGGCTCGAACGATAGCGATCGGCTGCTGCGTTCACGCGCGGCGGCTTATGCGCTCTACGTGCTGGCCAAGGGCGGGCGGGCCGATATCGGCCAAGTGCGCTATTTCCACGATGCGCGCATGAATGATGAGCCTTCGCCGCTGGCGCGCGCGCAGATCGGCGCGGCGCTCCACCACCTCGGCGATCGCGCCCGCGCCCGCAACGCCTTCCGCCAGGCTGAGCGCGCGCTGGGCTATCGCAATAGCGGCGATTGGTATCAAACCTCGCTGCGCGATGTGGCCGGCGTGCTGGCGCTCGCGGCGGAAGCTGGCGAAACCGAACTGGTCGATCGCTTGCGCCAACGGCTTGAGCGCGATGCGCCGGATGCAGGCCGGCTGACGACGCAGGAGCAGGCGCATCTGCTGCTGGCGGCGAACACGCTGCTCGAACGCGCCGGCCCGGTGAGCGTCACGCTGAATGGCGAGGCGATGGCCGAGCGCCGCGTGCTGGCGAACGCGCAGCGCCTGGCGCAAGGGCTCGCCTTCGCCAATGCCGCGCGCGGGCCGGTGTGGCGCACGCTGCAAACGTCGGGAACCCCGCTTGAAGCGCCGCCCGCCATGAGCGCGGGCTATTCGATCAGCAAAACCGCCTATTCCATGAGCGGATCGAGCGTTGATCTCAATGCGCTGCGCCAAGGCGATCGCGTGGTGATCGTGCTTTCCGGCCAGCCCGAAGGCGCGCGCACCTATCCCACCGTGCTGGTCGATCTTCTGCCCGCCGGGCTTGAGATCGAAGCCACGCTTGGCCCGGAGGACGGCACAGGCCCCGTGCGCTGGGATGGCTCGCGCCGCGACGGCGCGTTCGCCTGGATCGGGGAGATCACGCGCACGCAAGTGGCCGAAGCGCGCGATGATCGCTTCGTCGCCGCCGCCGATCTGCGCGGTGCGTTCCGGGTGGCCTATATCGTCCGCGCGGTGACGCCCGGCCGCTACACGCTGCCGGCGGCGCAAGTGGAGGATATGTATCGCCCCGGCGTCATGGCGCGCACCGCCACCAGCAGCGTGCGCATCGCACCACGAAGCTAAGAACCCCCTCCCCTTGAGGGGAGGGGGCAGGGGGCGGGGTGAGGCTCGGTCTCCGATGGTTTGGCAGTGACGGATAGAAGCGAACTTTTCGACGCGGTGGTTCACCCCGCCCCCCAACCCCCTCCCCTCAAGGGGAGGGGGAGAAGCGCGCTGCCGCTTGGCACTCAGCAGAAGCGCTGGGCCTCGGCGCTCATCGTGTTTCTGCTGACGCTGTTTGCGCTCGATCTTGCGTTCGCGCCGCCGTTGCAGCGCGTGCGCGATGTGTCCCCGGTCGTGCTCGATCGCAGCGGCGAATGGCTGATGGCGTTCACCACGCGCGAGGGGCGCTGGCGGCTGGAGGCGCGGCTGGATGAAATCGACCCGGAATTTCAGCGCCGGCTGATCGCCATCGAAGATGCGCGCTTTTGGCTGCATCCGGGCTTTGATCCGATCGCGCTGGCGCGGGCGAGCGTGTCGTTCGCGCGCCAGGGCAGGGTGACGCAAGGCGGCTCCACCATCACCATGCAGCTCGCGCGCCTGCTTGAGCCGCGCCCGCGCAATATCGGCTCCAAGCTGATCGAGATCATCCGCGCCATGCAGCTTGAGCGGCGTATGAGCAAGCGGCAAATCCTCGCAGCCTATCTCACGCTCGCGCCCTATGGCGGCAATCTCGAAGGTGTGCGCGCCGCCTCCCGCGCCTATTTCCAGCGCGATCCGCAATGGCTGGATGATGCGGAGATGGCGCTGCTGATCGCCCTGCCGCAGGCGCCCGAGGCGCGCCGGCCCGATCGGCGCCCGCAAGCGGCGCGCGCCGCGCGCGATGGCGTGCTTGATATGATGGTGCGCGCGCGCCTCATCAATCAGCGCCGCGCCGATGAAGCGCGGCAGGCGGCGATCCCGAGCCGCGCGCCGTTTCCCTTCTCCGCGCCGCATGCGGCCCAAGCGCTGGTCGCCGCGCATCCGGGCGAGGGCGTAATTGTTTCAACCCTCAGCGCCTCCTTGCAGCGTGATCTTGAAGCGCTGGCGCGGCGCAGCGCGGCCGGGCTTGAGCGCGAGGCGCAGATCGCCATCCTTGCGGTTTCCCTTGAAAGCCGTGAGGTCCGCGCCCGCGTCGGCGGCGCCGGGCGCGAGCGCGCGGGCGGCTATATTGATATGACGCGCGCGATCCGCTCCCCCGGTTCGGCGCTCAAGCCGTTTCTCTACGCCATCGCCTTCGATGAAGGCATCGCCGCGCCCGAGACGCTGGTGCGCGACGCGCCGCGCCGCTTCGGCGGCTATCTGCCGGAAAATTTCGATCGGCGCTTCCATGGCGATGTCTCGCTGGAGGACGCGCTGCGCCATTCGCTCAACCTGCCGGCCGTCGCCACTTTGGAGCAGATCGGCGCGGGCCGCTTCCATGCGGCGCTGACGCGCGCGGGCGCGGATGTGCGCCTGCCGCGCCGCGCCGTGGCTGAGCCTGGGCTTGCGCTCGCGCTTGGCGGGGTGGGGATGACGTTGGAAGATCTGGTGCAGCTTTATGCGGCGCTGGGCGATGATGGCCGCGCCCGCCGGCTGCGCAATGCGGCGAGCGACGGAGGTGATCTGTTCGCGCGCCGCTTCGTGCGGGCCGAAACCGCGGAGCGCGTGCTGGAAATTTTGGCGACATCCCCGCAGCCGGCCGGCCGCGCCCCGGCGCAGCTTGCGCGCGATGCGCCGATGGTGGCGTTCAAAACCGGCACTTCGTACGGCTTCCGCGATGCGTGGGCGATCGGGGTGTGGAACGGCTACGCCATTGGCGTTTGGGTGGGCCGCCCCGATGGCAGCCCGCGCCCGGCGGCTTCGGGGCGTACCGAAGCATTGCCGATCCTGTTTGAAGCGTTCGATCTCATCGGCGCGCCGCCCGTGCCGCAGCGTCTGCGTGAGGAACGTCAAGCGCCGGCGCCGGCGCTGGCGCGCCTTGAAAGCACAGAACGCGAAGGGCTCTCGATTCTGTTTCCGCCGGCGGATGCTGAGGTGCTGGTGCTCGATTACGGCGCGGAGGCGCGGGGGCTTTCGCTTTCGGCGCGCGGCGGGCGCGGTCCGCTGGCGTGGTACGCCGAGGGCGCGCGGGTGGAAAGCGAGCCGACAAGCGGGCGCGCCATATGGCGGCCGCGCGCGCCCGGCTTTTACACGCTCTCGGTGGTCGATGCCGACGGCCAGCGCGCGATGGTGCGCGTGCGCATTCGCGGCGCAGGCTAAACGAAAAGCGCGGCCCGGTTAGGGGCCGCGCTTCCGTGGTGGATCGCCGCCGACAGGGCGGCTGGGCAGGCGCGTTTAAGCGGCGATCAAAACCATGGGGATGAGCACAGCGAACGCCAACGGCATCAGCAGGGCGACAAATGAAACAACGAGTGTCGACTTGATCATGGCCATCGGCGGTTCGGTCCCTCACCTTTATTGATATAGCTGGCCTTCATTCGGGCCGCTGTGACGTGTGTAACGCTGTGAAGCAAAGGCGCGGGCCCCAAAGGGGGTGGAGGGGCCCGCGCCTTCCTTCGTCGTCGCCGTGTCCTCTAGGGGGCGGGATTAGGCGACGATTTGGGCGGCCTGATGCAGGCCAAGATAAGCAAGCGAAGCAACGAAGACGATCGCTGCGATAAGAGCGACGGACTTTCGCATGGCGGATTTTCCCTTTTGTAATGCGGATTATTGTAGGTTCAGGCGAACATTTGCGCCGCTTGCAGCATCAGCACGACGGCGAGCGGCGCGAAGAGAACGAATGCGGCGGCAAGGGAAGCGAATTTCGTCATGGCGTTTTCTTTCGAGAAAGCGTGGCGGCGTTGTTGATCCTAAGATGCCGCTGCATTGTTTCTCGGATGCGTCGGGCTGAGAATTTTCTCGTCGTTTGTCGATGAAAGGCGTGCGTTCGCCGCTCCCGCTCGCTTTTGCCGAAGCCAGGGGCCGCGTGCTTGATCGCACGCCCTCTCCACCCATCGCCGGGACGCCGCGAAGCCGGGGATGGGTGGATGGTTTGATCGCCGCCGCCTGCGACGACCTCCTTGGCCGCCTGGGGTGCTTAGTCCTTCGGCTCTGCGGTGCAGGGCGCGCCATCGGGGCCTGCGCCGCTCGTGGCGCACTCACGGGCGGGGCCGAGCGTGCGGGCGCCGTCGCGCAAGCGGTTCAAGCCGCGTTGGCCGCGTTCGAGTTCAAAGGCGTCGTAAAGCTCGCCCGTCGCCAAATGGGCGCGGTAGCTGATGCGGCTGGCTGAGACGTCGAGGATCTGAAACATCTGCGTATCCTCAGCCCAGCCGATCGGCCTGATAACGCACGCGGTCATTGAGCCCGTACATCTTCCTGCCGGCGACGGAGACGATATAGACAGGCCCGTGCAGCGTGCGGTTGGCCGCGCGCTGGCGCGTATCGCCGGCGGCGGGCGGATCGGCATAGCGCGCATAGCAATGATCGTGGCCCTGCAGCACAAGATCAACGCCATATTCCTCGAACACCGGGCGCCACACGGCGTTGAGCGGCTCGGTGTCGCGCGGGCGGGCGCAGGTGAAGATCGGCTGGTGCATCACAACGATGGTCCAGCGATCGCCGGCGTCGGCCAGAACCTGGCGCAGCCACGCGGTTTGCGAGTCGAGCGCGCCAAGATCGATTGCGGCGGTGCCGTCGAGCGCGATAAAGCGCGCGCCCTGATAATCGAAGAAATAGCTCGTCGCGGCGGCGGCTTCCGCGCCGTTGGCGGGCAGCGCAAATTGCAGTGGCCAATGCGGCGCGAGCAGGCGCGTCTCGCTGCCGTCGGGGTTGAGCGCATCGACATATTCATGATTGCCCGGCGCGGGGGCCTGCGGAATGGCGCCGAGCAGGGCGGCCGGCGGCGGCGGTCCACTCGCCCCATTCGTCGTCATGGCTCAAATCGTCACGAGAGGCGACAAGATCGCCGGCGTGCAGCGCAAAGGCCGGATTGGCCGCCATGGCGTAGGCCGTGCGCACCGTGCGCGATCCTTCGCGGAGGATGCCGTTCTGCAGATCGCCGAAATAGAGGAAGGTGAAGGGCTGCGCGTCAGCCGCGGCGGTGCGGAAGCCGATCCATTCGCTCCAGCCATCGGCGCCGCGTACGCGGTAGACATAGCGCGTTGCGGGGGAAAGGTCGTCGAAACGGATCTGATGATAGGCGGCTTGCCCGTTTTCCGTCTCGATCGTGCGGGTTTCGCCGCTGAGGGCGCGAACGTCTTTCGCAACGCTGGGGCCGGCGGCGGCGAGTCCGATTTCGGCCTGGGCCAAGGTTTGGCGCGCATCGGTGCGGAAAGCCACGGCCATGGCGCGCGCCGGATCGGCGCCGGGCGTCAGCACGATGCGATCAGGCAGGCCGGTGGCCGCGTAAGGCGCGCCCGGCGCGCGCGGAGCGTCAAGCACCGGCACGATTTGCGGCTGCGCGTGCGCGGCGGCGCCCGCCAAAAGCGCCATCGCCGCAGCGAGGCTCAGAAGCGTGCGTTTCATCCCTGTTCTCCTAAATGAAAATTGGCGGCGCGCCGGGGATGACGCACCGCCCTTTCAAGACATGCTCTGTGACAGTTCGGATGCGGATGCGTGAAAGATTTATGGTGCGTGGCCGCTGCGGGGCCTGTGTGCTCAATGCGCTACGCGACCGCGCGCCGCAGGGATTGGCATGGCGCGCGGCGCGGCGTCTGGAGCGCTCCAGCAAAGGAAATCTCAATGTTTCAGTGCTATTTTGGCTGGGATGTTGGCAAAATCATTTACCAATTTGGCGCCCGCGGCGCTCGTGCTCGCCACCCTGGCGGGCGGCTGGAGCGCGCCGGCTGAGGCAAGCAGCTTCACCGTGCGCGTCAGCGGCTATGTGCCCACGCGCTGCAGCGGCTCGCTTGCAGTGACGGGCGGTTCAGATCTCGTGAAGCTCGGCACCATCACGACCAATTGCAACACGGCGTTCAGCATGACGATGCACTACCCCGCTGAACTTGGGCCGATGCAAGTGGCTTATGACGGACGCATTTGCACGGGTCAGAACGGCGAAGTGCGGCTGACCGATCGCTCTCCGCCTTCAATCGGCGCAGCGCCGGTGCGGATCAGCGCGCAAAACGGCGCCCTCAATGGCGCGCCGTTTTATGTCGTGCTTGCGCCGCAGGGGCTTTGATCGATTATTGCGCGGTCACTGTAATGGTGATGCGATCGCGGTATTCGCCTGCGGGCGCGCGCGCTGTATCGCCGACGCGCACCTGCAGATCGATTTCGCGCGCCGTAAGGGGTATTGAAGCCTCAACGCCGTAGCCGCGCCGTCCGCCTTGGCGGAGATCGACGGGGGCGCCATCAGCGCTAAGATCATAGCTGATCCGCCCGCCTTGGGCGCGCGCGAGCCGCCCCTCATGCTCTGAATCAAACTTAATGCGCACATCGGAGGTCGAGCGGATGCGCAACGTGGCGCGCCCGATTTCGCCGGTGGTGAGTTCCTCCAAGTCCAGCAACGCGTAAGCGCCGCCCGATTGGCTGGCGCCGGAGATGAACGCCTGCACTTGCTCTGGCACGCGCGCTTCAAGCTCCAGCGCGGCCTGATCAACCACGTCATTTTCCGCATTGCGCAGCGTGAGGCGCACGTCTGCGCTGTACTCGCCCGCGCGCGGGGCGTCGCCGGGGTTCACGATCAGGAAAAGCCGCAGATCGCGCCGCGGAACACGGAGCGCGGCGCGCGGGCCTGCGCCTGGCTGGCGCGAGTCGAACAAAACCTCCGCGCCCGCCGCATCGCGCGCGATGCGAAAATCGAGCGCCGCGCCAGAGCGCCGCCGCAGGCCGCCGCCGCGCCGGCCTTCCTCGACCGCCAATGTGAATCGGCAGCCGCCATCGGAAATATTGCGCAATTCAAGCTCAAACGCTTCCGCGCTCGCCGCGCCCGAAAGCGGATCGGCTAAATCGAGGCTGACCCGCCCAGGCGGCGCGAGCCTTGCCCTGCATTGCTCATCGGCGCCATTGCCGTGGGCGGCGGCGTCCGCTGCGCCGGCAAGCCACAGCGCTGCAAGCAGCGTGAAGAAGCGGATCATGGTGATTCTCGCATTTGAATTTGGCCGATCTGCACCATGCCGGCGGCGGCGGGGTCGATGCTGATCTCGGTCTCGAGCGGCGGATCGGTGAACAGCACGAGTCGATACCGGCCCGGCGAAACACCGGCGGCCACGAAGCGGCCATTGCGGTTGGTGAAGGCCTGGATCGGCTCGCGCGTCTCATCGTCCAGGCTGCGCAATTCTCCGCCCGCCAGGGCGACAGGCGCCCCGCTTGGATCGACGATTTGCGCAAGCACGGTGAGGTTGGCGTCAGAGCCGACGCGGATGTCAAAGCCAGCGCCCCGATACGCGCGGAAATCAATCTGCCCGGCGCCGAGATCATAACCGGGCGGCAGATCATCGACATCGACCGAGACCGATTCCACCGAATACGGATTGAGGTTTGGCACCAGCGCGGGCCCAAACCAACCCGATTGCGCACGCGGCCGGTTATCGCCGCCGCCGCCGAGAAAGATTTGCCGTCCCTCCAGGGATTCATGCCCGTTCACGATCGCGAACGCGCCGCGCACCGGCCGGCCGACCGCCACCTGTGAGCCGGCATAGGCCACGCTCGCGCCAAAGCGCGCCGTGGTGCGCGAAGCAAGCTCCTCGTTTTGCAGGCCAATGGTGCGTGAGTCGTTGCTCAGCGTGGCTTCAAAGCGGTTGCCGAAATAAGCAAGCGAGCCGCTGCCATAGGATTCGCCGGTGGCTTCGTTATGGCCCAGCCTGAGATTGGTCGAGGCCCCGCCCACGCCATAAGAGCCCGAGCGATACCAATCCAATTCGGATGTCTGCGCCCGCGTATCATGCCGGAGCGTGACTTGGTTGCGCCGGTCAAAGCGCAAGGCAAGGCTGATCGCGCCCGAGGTTTCGCGCTCATCGCCCTCTTCGCGGTGGCGGACCTGGAAGGAGCCGAACAGATTGCCCCACACCCGCCGCGCGTAGGTGAAGCTCGCCTCGTAGCGCTCGGGCATCGCGGCGTCGCGCGGCTGGTCGTAGCCAAGGCCGAATGTGGCGGTGCCCCAGTCGGGGTGATAGAGGCGCAAGGTGGCGTCGTTCTGCGTGATGTAATCTCCGACAGCCTGCACGGCGTCGATCGCGGCAAAGCGCTCATCCTGCCATTGCGAGGAAAGGCCAAAGCTCCAGGTTGCGCCGCCGGGCCGCAATTGCGGCTGGTATTCGTAGCGCACAAGCGCCGCCTCGCCGCGGCCGATCGCGGGATTATCGCTTGAGGCGTAGTCAATGCCGATCGTGCCGATGGGGGAGGCCCACAGCATTTCCGCGCCATAGAGGTTGGCGCCATTGCGCCCTTGTGCGTTGACCCCGAGCGTCAGCGTCGATGTGACGCCAATGCGGTGAAACATCGAATAGAGCGTGGTGTCCGTATCGTAGCGAATGCCTTCGGCCTCGCTGGAAGCGAGCGCGCCATAGGCGTAGCTAAACTCAGAAACACCAGGCCCCAGCAGGTCAGCATCGAAATAGCCGCGCATATCGATCAACTCGCGCTGGCCAAGCTCATCGACCAGCGCAAGCACCACATCGTTCGCGCCGTCAACAAACGGAAAATCCCTGAGATCATAGCGGCCCGGCAGGAGGTCGAGCCGGCGCATCTCAACGCCATTGACGATAACATCCACCGATGTGCGCCGGTCCAGCACGATGGCGCGCCGGCCCGCAGGGCGGTAGCTGCGTGTTGGCTGCAAGCTGAACACGCGCTCGATCACCACCCCGCCCATGGGCGGGGCCGATTGAAACGCCGACGCGCCATAGCGCACATCCCCGAGCGAGGCGCTGATCATGCTATCGACGTGATCGTAGATCAGGCGCGTATCGCCGCGGCGGAATTCTTCCGCGGCGTTTTCCTCGTAGAGCGCGCGCCCTTCAAAGAAAATGCCGCGATCGCCAAACAGCCGGATGCCGGTTTCCACGAAGCCTTGCATCGGCTCGCGTTCGTCTTCGGCGCTGTGGTCCCAGCTCTGGGTCATGTCGAACGTGACATAAGCCGATAGCGGCGCGGCGCGGCTGAGGCGTGCTTGGGCGTTTGAGTGCGTGCCGCCGCCGACGATCGAGATCGTCTCGACAGCGCGCAGCGACCCTGGCGCGCGCACCTGCAATTCCTGAAGCGCATCGTCAAAATGCAAAACGAACCCCGAGGGATCCTCAAACGGCCGCAAACGTCCATCGACGGCGCGCTGGCGCAAGGACGCGATGACAATCTGGTCGAATTGCCCCTCGATCAACGCGATCAGGCGTTCAAGCTCAAAGCTGACCTCGCCATTGGCTTCGGTCCGCACCGGGATGTCGCCGAGATAGCGGTCGTCGATCATCAGGGGATAGACAAAATCAAGCGACGCGCGCTGCCGCGGCGCCGCAGGCGGCGCTTGCGCAGTGACGGGCGGCGTTTGCGCCGCGGTCGTGGGCGGCGGCGCTTGGGCTGCGGGGGGGGCTTGGCGGCGCTGGCGGTGATTGCAGCGAGGGCGCGGGCGCAGGCGCCGCTTGCGCGGCCGGCGCTTGTGGCGGGGGCGAGGCGGGCGCGGGCGGCGGCGGCGCAGGCGGTGCGGCTTCGGCGCGGGGCGGCTCTGTATGCGCGCTTGGCGGCGCAGGCGGCGCGTCAGGCGGCGGCGCGAATGCGGGCGCAGGCGGCGCCGGCTCAAGCTCGTTTGTTTCGAGCAGCAGCGCGCCGGTGGCGTCATCGTAGCGCAAGGTCGCGCCGGACGAGAGCGCAAAGGGCCGCAGCCTGCCGCCCACATCGAGCACCGGCATCAATTCGAGCGTGCGCGCCCCCAAATGTGCGCGCGCCACCTCGAGAAAAAAGCGTCAGTGGCGATCGAGACACGCCCATCGTCCATGCGCAGCGGCGCCACGCCCAGCGTGCGCCCACGCCAGATCACCGGCGCGGCGCGCTCTCCTTGTGCAAGCGCGGGCGCTGCGTGTGCGGCGTCCTCCGCTTGCAGGCGCGCGGGGTGGAGCGTTGTTTGCAGCGCCGGCGCAAAGCCCGTACGCGCCTCATCGCCCTCGAACCAGGGCGCGCCTGGATAGGGTGCGGGTGCGGGCGTGGCGCAGGCGGGCAGGCCGCTCGCCGCATGGCCGTTGGGCGGTTCGGGCGGATCGATGTTCGCGCTGGCGGCCTCCGCCGTCTGCGCCCGCGCGCTCAGCGCGGCGGCCAGCACAAGCAGGTTTGCGAACCAGCCGTCGTGTTTTCTTGGTTTGCGCCGAGCCATGCCGGGATGCGCCGTCAGGAGCCGCCAGCGCGCACGCGTCCTCGCACGCTCGCCGCCGCCGGCGCATCCGCAAGCGGCAGCTCTACAATGCGGCGCTTGCCGGGCTCCAGCAAGGTAACGCCAAGCGCCTCTGTCAGCTGGTCCTGCGCGAAGCTTGGGCGCGTGATCACCGCCCCGGCGCTGTTGAGCACTTCAAGATCGTAGGAGGCATGCTGCAGATAGGCGTAGCGCGTGCCGGAATTTTCAATGGTGAGGCGCATCACAGGCGCGCCCGCCGCGTTGCGCGCAAGCTCGGCGGAGACGAGATTGAGGTTCGGCCGCGTGGCGCGCGGCACGACTTGCACCGCGATGTCAAACGCGAACGCCACCTGCACTTGCGCCCCTTCGATCGGCGCCAGCGCGATCGGGATTTCACGCAAATTGGCGTAATAAGAGAGCGATTGATCCGCCGCTTGCTCGCCCACCCATTGCAGGCGCACGACCTGCACGCGGCCAGGCGGGATCACCAATTGCGGCGGCAGCACGACAAAATCATCATCCGCAGGAATGCGCGTTTGGGTTCCATCTTCGCTGACGCTGCGGCGGCTGATGGTGACTTCGATCGTCAGCGGCTCGGCGCGGGTGTTTTCGATACGGATCGAGGCCGAGCGTCCCGGCTCCAGCTCAACCAAAAGCGGCTGCACGCTGAAGGCGTGCGCGGGCGCGAATGCAAACCCCATAAACGCAAATAGCGCCGCCAGCGCGACGCAAAAATGTCCCAGATTCTTCATTGAAGCTGTCCCCTAGATCCCCTGCGGCGTAAGTTGAATCGTGATGTTTTCCTGATACGAGCCGGCCAGCAGGTTCATCGATGGCGCAAGCTCAACCGGGTTGAACGTGATGGTGAGCGGCGCCGACATAGGCGGCAGCGGCGACGTGAAAAAGCCCACGCCCGGCCCGAAGCTCGGGCTGGAATAGCTTGGGCCTCCGCCGCCGGAAGGCAGCGTCACCCCGCCAAGCACGGCGTTCAATGTGTATTTCAAGGCGCCGGCAAAGCCTGCAACGGGCGCGCCTTCATGCAGATACGCATCTCCCACGACCGCAGGCTGCAACGCGCCGGGCGTGATATCGACATTCTCCAGGCGCGCATATTGCGGCGTAAAGCCGATGACGAAATTCTGCGTGCAGGTGACATGCAGATGAAGCGTGACGTTCGGCAGCGATTGCGGGTTGGAGAGATTGACCGTGCGGGAAATCGTATCGGGCAGGCCAACGAAACCTTCCCCCGTGAGCGTGCAAGCGGGCGCGACAGTCCCCTCAAGCACGACTGAATCCTGCGCCTGCGCGCAAAGCGGCGCCAGGAACAGCGCAAGTCCAAATAAGCTGGGCGCAAAACGGTTCATAGTGCCTTCCAAAGAAAGCACCGGCGGCCGGAGAGGGATTTTCCGGCCGCCGGCGTTTCAGTTGCTTAAAGCCCCGTCGGCGTGATGCCGATCGTGATGGTGTCCGAATAGGAGCCGGCCGTCAGCTGCTGGCCGCCCGTCAGTTCGACAGTGTCGAACTCAAGCGCGACCGAAAGCGTCGTCGGCGGATTGCTTCCGAGGTCGACGATCTGGCCAGCGGTAAACGTTGTCGAGCTCACCGGGGCGCCGAAGGACGGCGTGATTACATAGTCGAGCGCGGCGAAGAAAGTGCTCGAGCCATTGTACGAATGATCCGGCCCAACCGCGCCGCTTATCACGCTGGTGTTCAGCAGGCGGCCGTTGGTGGAGGTGAACGTCGAGTCGAAGTTCACGTTGCAATAGAGGTTGTAGTTGATCGAGATCGGGTTCTCGACGCCTTGCGTGCCAAGATTGCCGAAGTTCACATTCGTCGTGCCCGGGGTCAGCGCGCAAATTTGGTTGACGCTGCCGCTGAGATTGATCGTTTCGGCGCTGGCCGGAGCGGCCAGGCCAAGCGCCGCAGTCGCTGCAGCAAGGGCTAAAAGTTTACGCATCACCATACTCCTAATGCGCGGGCGCCGCCCGCTTGAAACCGCGCAACGCGGCGGGGAGGAGGCCGGCGGCGCAAGCCGCCGGCTTCCGCGCTCACAATCCTTGCGGCGTGAGCGTAAGCGTGAAGGTGTCTTCGTAGTTGCCGGCGACGAGATTGCCGCTGGCAAGTGGCACTGTTTCAAACGTCAGGCTGGCTGAATTGCTTGCCGGCGGCGAAACGATGGGGATGAGAAAATCGACATTGGCGTCCAAGTCGGCGGTGCTGATCCCGTCAATCGTGTAGTCCAGCGCGGCGAAAAAGTCCGAAGACCCGTCGTAATTGCCCGGGCCGGGCTCGGGTCCGATCAGGGCAGGGTTCGCAGTGGAGTGGATAAGCCGGCCATGCAGCGATTTGATTGAGAGCGTGAACGGAACATTGCAATACAGATCGTAATTGTTCGATTGCTGCGCCGCTGCGCCGTTATTGCTCAGAGTCCCGAAATCAATCGAGCTCGAGCCGGGATCAATCGCGCATTGCGTCGGCACGGTGCCGCCGATATCGACGGTTTCGGCGCTCACGGGCCCCGACAGAGCGAGCGCGGCGAACGCGCTGGCTGCGATTAGAAGAGCTTTTTTCATATTCAACTCCGTTCTTCCCTTATCCATCCGGCGCGTTCGCGCCCGGCGCCTTGGCGGAAGCGGCGCTTTGGCCGCTTCCGCCTGAGTTCATTGGCCGTCCAAGACAATTGTGATGGTGAGCACGTCACGATAGCGGCCTTGCGCAAGCATGTGTTCGGGCCCCCCAGCGGATGCGAAGCTGGCCATTGCTTTCAAACGGCACGAAATCACCGAGATCGTCCTGCGCCGCCGCTTCGCGCATGTCGGCGCTTTTCACCATGCGGCCGCGCCGCGCCTGCGCGCCGTCGAACTCAAGCTGCGCGGTGTAGCGGACGAGATAGTCTTCAGCGCTTTGATGGCGCAGCCCGCCCTGTTCAGAGCGCAGCGCGTATGTCAGCGAATGGTTGCAAGCCAGCGTGAACGGCACACGCGCTTCGCCCGCGCGGGTGAGCTCGCCCAATTCTGCAAAAGGTTGCAGTTCAAGCGCGCAAGCGGGCGTGATCCGCCCCGCGATGTCGAGGGTGACATGCGCGCGTTCGCCGTGGCCCAAAGCGGGCGTGGCGATAAAAAATGAAGCGATCGCTACACAAAAAGCGTGCGCCATCCTCGCCGGCATCGAACGGCCCCCCTCCGCCGGGTGCGCGAAGCGACCCGTTAAAAATCTCTTAACCAAGGAGGTTTCGTAAGTAATTCCCCAGCCGGGGAAGGCGCGCGCGAATTATTTCTTACAGTAGATGAGAGTGACGACTCGATCACTCACCCATTTGGGTAAGTGTAACGCGCGCGACGTCAGTGCGAAATGTTCGCTACGCAATATAGGCGCGCGCGTCCTCTATTTGGATTATAGCTCAGCCACGCATTTGCCACTATTCGTTGCAGCCGGAGGGGGCTGTGATGAGCGTTGAATCCGCGCGCTTTGAGGACGTGCAACACATTGATCAGACGGACGCACTGAGCGCCTGGTTTGAAAACACCACGCGCGCCAGATGCTTGCTCGATCGTGAGGGCCAGGTGATCGCGGTCAATGCGGCGGCGCGGCGCTTTCTTGCGAAGGGCGCGGGCTTTTCGCTGCGGAATGGATATGTCGATGGGGTGACGCCGGAATTGCGCGCGCAATGGCGCGCCGCGTTGGCGCGGGGCGAGCCGGCCATCGTGTTCGTATCCTCTATGCAGCGGATCAAGCGCTTTGCCGCGCTGGAGCCGGTCGGCGGCAGTGGGATTGTCAGCGCCGTGTTCTGCGCGAGCGTGCGGCCCGATCTGACATTGCTGACCCCGCTCGCGCGATTTTACGGATTATCTTCACAACACATGCGGGTGCTGCTTGAACTCGCCTATGGGCGCGATGTGGTGCAAATCGCGCGCAAGCTCGGCGTCAAAGTCGATACGGTGCGCACGCATCTCAAAGCCATCTACGCAAAACTTGGCATCCATTCCCAGACAGGCGTCGCCGCCGTGCTGCTGCGCATCGCAAAGCTGCCGGTGTAGCGCCCGCGCCGATTGGTGCGCGCGGGCGGACGTGTTCCGCCGCTTGGGCGCCCGCCATAGTAGCTTGCATGACGAGACTAACTGTGGCGTAGTGGTCGCAGGTGAGGATGCGTCATGGTCTATATTCTGGGCGGCTGGCAGAGCGATTTTGCGGCCAATTGGGCCCGTCAGGGCATGGAACTGGCCGATGGCTTCGCCGAATGCGTCGGCCAGGGGCTCGCTGCGACTGAACTTGATCCCAAAGACATCGGCGCCGGCCATGTCGGCAATTTCGTCGCCGAGCTGTTTGCGGGGCAGGGGCTGCTGGGCGGGTTTTTCGGCCTTGTGCACCCCGATTTCGACGGCATGCCCACAGCGCGCCATGAAGGGGCGTGCGCATCGGGCAGTTTGGCGATCCTCGCCGCCGCAGCGGAGATCGAGGCTGGCCGGTATGATATTGCTTGCGTGCTTGGCATTGAGCAGATGCGCAACGTGCCAGGTTCGCTCGCCGCGCAGCACCTCGGCACAGCCGCCTGGGCCGGCCACGAATTTCAGGACGCGACATATCTTTGGCCGCGCGCCTTCTCTGATCTCGGCCATGAATATCAACGGCGCTGGGGGCTCAAGCATGAGCATCTGATGCGCATTGCGGAGATCAATTTCGCAAACGGCAAGTGCAATCCCAATGCGCAGACGCGTGGCTGGAAATTCACCGACGCCAGCTTCACCGCCGATGATGAAGCCAATCCGGTGGTGGAAGGCATGATACGCAAGCAAGATTGCGGGCAGGTGACGGACGGCGCGGCTGTCGTGTTTCTCGCCTCTGCGCGTGCGGCCGCCGATTATGCGCGCAAGCGCGGGATTGCGCTTGAAGATTTGCCGCGGATCAAAGGATGGGGGCATCGCTCCGCGCCCATTTCGTATGAGCGTAAAGTGCGCGCCAGCGAAGGCCAGCCTTATGTGTTTCCGCAAGTGCGCCGCGCCATTCTCGATGCGCGCGAGCGTGCAGGCGTGCAGGACATCAGCGAAATCCAAGCGGTCGAAACCCACGATTGTTTCACCACCACAGAATATATGGCGATCGAACATCTTGGTCTCACCGCGCCGGGCGAAGCCTGGAAGGCGATTGAGGATGGCTCCATCGCCATGGGCGGGCGCTTGCCGATCAATCCGTCCGGCGGGCTCATCGGCTTGGGCCATCCCGTCGGCGCCACCGGCGTGCGCATGGTGCTGGATGCTTATAAGCAGACCACTGGCAAAACCGGCGATTATCAGGTTGAAGCCGCGCGCAATGTGCAGACGCTCAATATCGGCGGCTCCACCACCACAACGGTGAGCTTCCTCGTTGGAACCTAGCTGAACGTACGCCGCCCGCAGGCGGGGCTTGCGCGCGTCCGACTAACTTGTATAAAGAGACTGACAAAAGAAATGCGCAATTCCAAGCGCGTCGAAGCAGGGAAGGATGCAGCATGGGCAAGCATATCGACACATTGCATGACGTGATCGAGGCATGGCATCGGCTCGATGTGGAAGGCGTGATCGCGCATCTGCACGATGATTTCGTCTGGAACAATTCCGGTGGCATGATGGCCACCATCGACGGCAAGGACGCGATGCGCGCGACGCTGACGCGCATGGCAGGCAAAACCAAATCCAACGATTGGCGCCTGTTCGATTACGCCGAGATAGGCGACACGGTTTGGATGGAAGGCGTCGATGAATTCATCGGAACCGATGGCGTGCGGCTGGCTGTGCCCTATGCCGGCGTGCTGGAGTTCAAGGATGGGCGTATCCTCAAATGGCGCGAATATTTCAACGCCTATGTGCAAACCAGCCAACGCGAAAAGAAAGAGGTTTCGCAGCTGGTTGAAGCCATGTTGGATCGCCCGGTTGTGAAGCGGGGCCTAATGGCCGCCACCTCGCCCGCACAAGCGCCGTTGCGTGAAGCGCGCCTTCTGCCGGTTGATCTCCACATTGAGCGCCGGGCCGATGGGGCCATCCTCATGCGCTCGCGCATCCCTTTGCGCGCCTATGACGCCAATCTGCCAGCGCATTTTGCGCGCACAGCCGCTGAGAAGGGCGATAAGCCCGCGATGGCCAAGCGCGCGCCCGGCGGCGGCGATTGGGCTTTTGTATCCTATACGGAGATGAAGCAGCGCATGGATGGCGCCGCGCAATGGCTGCTGGATCACGTCTCTGCTGGTCGCGCTTTGCTGATCATGGCGGATAATGGCCCAAATTTTACGGTGATGACGTTCGCTGGCTGGGCCGCCGGCATGCCGGTTTGTCCGGTCAGCACCACCTACGCCGCGCTCGGCGGCGGTTATGGCCGGCTCAAACACGTTGTCGCCAAAGCCAAGCCGGCGGTGATCTATGCCGAAAGTGCGCGCGCTGTCGCTGCATTCCGGGAGATCGACATTGGCGACGCGATTATCGTGACAAATGCGCCGGAAGCGGGCGCTGCGACGCCGCTTGATGCGTTGTTGGCGACGCCTGTGACGGATGCGGTGGCCATCTCAATCGCCGCGCGCAAGCCCGATGATGTCGCCGCCTATATGGCCACATCCGGCTCCACCGGCTTGCCTAAGCTTGTCACCATCACGTTCGACAATCTCGCCGCCAACAGCGCCCAATGCCAGCAAACCATCGGCGAAAGCGCGGGGTGGCATGATGTGATGCTCGATTGGTTGCCGTGGCACCACGCGGCCGGCGCATTCGTGATGCGCACAACGCTGCTTGAAGGCGGCACGGTCTATGTGGATGACGGAAAGCCCGCGCCGGGTCTGTTTGATCAATCGATCAAGAATCTGCGTGAGATCAGCGTTGGCTATTACAACAACGTGCCGCTCGGCTATTCCATGCTGGTGGATGCGCTGGAAGCCGACCCGGTTCTGCGCAAAACCTTCTTCGCGCGCATGCGTTTGATGCTGTATGGCGGCGCGGGGCTCTCGCAGCCGGTCTATGATCGCCTGCAAGCGGCGGCGGTGGCCGAAACCGGCCATCGCATCATGCTCACCAGTGGCTATGGCCTGACTGAAACCGTGTCGGCTTTCATGGTGATCCATTTTGAGAGCGATAAGGTTGGCCTTGGCCTGCCCACGCCCGGCGCTGAAATCAAACTCGTGCCAAGCGGGGATCGCTATGAATTGCGCGCGCGCGGCCCGAACGTCACCGCCGGCTATTTGGATGAGCCGGCCAAGAATGCCGAGGCCTTTGACGAAGAAGGCTTCTTCCGCACCGGCGATTTGGCGCTCTTCCACGATGAAAGCGATCCCGCGCTGGGCCTCGCTTTCGCCGGCCGCGCGGCCGAAGAGTTCAAGCTCTCCAGCGGCGCATGGGTCTATGGCGGGGCGCTGCGCGAGGCGCTGATGCGGCGGCTTTCAGCGCTCGTTGCTGATGTGGTGCTCTGCGATGAGAACAGACCGTATCTTGGATTGATGACATGGGCAAAGCCTGGCGTTGCGCCTGACGCAATCGCCGCAGCCATCGCGCAGTTTAACGCTGCCCAGCACGGCGGCTCGCGCATCCATCGCGCGCTGTTGCTGAAGACCCCGCCCGATCCGAACGCGCACGAAATGTCCGATAAAGGCACGGTGAACCGCCGCGCCGTGATTGATCGCCGCCGCGCCGAGGTGGAACGGCTCTATGCCGAAACGCCCGAAGCGGACATTCTCATTATCGAAGGAAAGCCATGAGCACGCGCGATCCAGAAATCCAAGCGCTGCTGGATAAGCAGGCGATCACAGAGGTGATCCACCTCTATCTGCGCGCCGCCGATCGCGCCGATGTGGAGCTGCTCGCCACATGCTATCACGACGACGCTTGGGAAGATCATGGCGGCCTATTTAGCGGGCCCGCTTCTGACTATGTGCAGCAGATGGCCAAAGTGCTGCCCTCGGCCAAGGTGATGAACCACCTCGCCACCAATATACTCATTGATATTGATGGCGATGGCGCGCGGGCCGAGCATTACATTCTCGCCTATGGCCGCATGAAAAAGGACGGTGAAAAGTTCGATTCCCTCACACTGGCGCGCGCGATTGATCGCTTCGAGCGGCGCGACGGCGCATGGCGTATCGCCAGGCGCCAGCTTGTCTGGGAGTGGAACAACGATCTGCCGTTCGCCGAAACCTGGGGCCGCGGGCTGATGGCGGCGGACGCTTCAGTGCTGGTGCGCGGCGGCAAAAAGCCGAACGATCCGATCTACGCGGAGACTTAAAGCCATGGATATTGCGGGCTCCGTCGCGCTTGTCACCGGCGGCAATCGCGGCATCGGCGAGGCCTTTGTGCGCGCGCTTCATCGAAGCCGGCGTCAAGCGTGTCTATGTCGGCGCGCGCAACCCGGAAAGTGCGGCTCATCTTGTGGCGGGAGCGCCAGATCGCGTCGTGGCGCTCAAGCTTGATGTCTCAAAGCCCGCCGAGATCGAAGCCGCCGCCGCGCAATGCAAGGATGTTTCCATCCTGGTGAACAATGCCGGCGCATTCCTCAATCAACGCTTGATGGGCGCTGACACCATAGATGCCGCCCGCGAGGAGATGGAGGTCAATTATTTTGGCTTGCTTGGCATGTGCCGCGCCTTTGCGCCGGCGCTGCGGGCCAATGGCGGGGGAGCGATCGTGAACGTGCTCTCCGCCGGCGGGCTGGTGGCCGTTCCGGCGATGGGCGGCTATAGCCCCTCGAAATTCGCCGCGCGCGCAGCAACCACCTCGATCCGCGCTGAGCTTGCCAAGCAAGGCACGCATGTTGCCGCGCTGATCGTCGGCTCTGTCGATACACGCATGGCCGCGCATGTGGCCGGCCAGAAGGAGCGGCCTGAGGATATCGCCAAGATTGGCCTGCGCGCCATTAAGCGCAAGAGCGATGAGGTCGATACTGATCGCATGGCCGTTGAGGTCCGCGCCGATCTTGCGCGCGATCCCAAGGCGCTTGAACGCGCGATGGCGCGCATGCTCGATGCAACAGAAATATCAACGAAGCGATAGGGGTAGGCTTTGTCTGAATTGGTTTCGGTGCTGCTGGTGAATGTCGGCGTGATGTGCGCCGGATTCTTTGTGCTGTGGTTGATCACGCTGGCGTTGAAAGACCCTACTATCGTTGACGCCTATTGGGCGCTTGGCATGGTGTTTCTGGCGATCTCCACATTTGTGCAGCAGGGGGCCACCGATCGAATCTGCTGTTGCTCGCCATCTGCGCCATCTGGGGAGTGCGTTTGGCCGGCTACATGTATTGCCGCTGGCGCGATCATGGGCCCGATCGCCGCTACAAGAAGATGTTCGAGCGCTTGAAAGAGCAAAAAAATTGGGGCTTCGCCACATCAAGCCTCGTCGCCGTGATCCTGACTCAAGCACCGTTGCAATTTCTTGTCTCGCTTCCCGTCCAGCTTGGCCAGATTGATGCAGAGCCGGCAGCGCTTGGCGCGCTGGCTTGGGCGGGCGCGGCCATTGCTGTGTTCGGCTTCATCTATGAGTGCATCGCCGATTGGCAGCTCACGCGCTTCCGTAAAACGGCAGGCAATGACGGCAAAGTGATGAGGGCCGGGCTCTGGAAGTATTCACGTCACCCGAATTATTTCGGTGAAGCGCTGGTGTGGTGGGGGTTGTTTCTCATCGCCGCGGAAACGCAAACCGGGCTCTGGTCTTTCATCGGCCCGTTATTCTTGACGTGGACCTTGGCGAAATGGTCGGGCGCGCCGACAATGGAAAATCGCATGCGCCGCACCAAGCCCGAATACGCAGATTACATCGCGCGCACGTCATCGCTCGTGCCTTGGCCGCCGAAGAAGGCTTAGGCGGCAGCGTGCGATTGACGCTTTAAAATAAGAAAAATGTTGTCACTTGCATTAAGAGACCAACTATGGTTTCCTCCATTCATGAGGCAAGGGCGCGAGAACAGTCGCCCTGCTTCGGGGAGGAGCAATGCGACATCAGTTTTTGTCGGGCGCGGCATTGGCCGCGCTCGTTGGTTGGTCACTGCCTGCGGCGGCCCAAGCGCAATCGAATGCCGATGAGATCATCGTCACCGCGCAAAAGCGCGAGCAGGGCCTCGCGGAAGTGCCGATCTCGATCACAGTGCTGAGCGGTGAGCAGTTGGAACGCTCTGGTGTTACGCGTCTTGAAGATATTTACACCGTAACGCCTTCGGTTTCGTTCTCGCCGGCGCAGTCATCGTCTGGCGCCGGCTTGCGTGTGCGCGGGGTTGGCAGCGCGGGCTTCGGCTCCAGCGTGGAATCGAGTGTTTCGACCCTGGTGGATGGTGTCGTCACCGGATCTGGCGGCGCGGCGCTCGTTGACATGTTCGATCTTGAGCGTGTCGAGGTGCTGCGCGGGCCGCAAGGCACGTTGTTTGGCAAAAACTCTTCCGCTGGCGCGGTGAACATCGTCAGCCGTCGGCCCACGGATGAATTCTCCGGCTATGGCGTTGTGCGTTACGGCGATACGCTAGAGGAATTGCGTGTCGAAGGCGCGATCAGCGGGTCGATCACAGAGAATTGGCGCGCGCGCCTTTCCGGTTACTCGCTCACGCAGGGCCAAGGCCAAGTGTGGAACCCGGTGCGTGGCGAGGATGAAAACAAGCGTGACCGCTGGGGCGTTCGCCTCCGCTCGGACCTAACGCTCGGCGCAACAACGCTTGATCTGATCGTGCAGTACGAAGAGCAGGACAACGCCTGCTGCCGCACGTCATTCTATGGGCTCGATCCAGTCGCCTATGGCGCGTTGACCAATCTTTACCTGTTGCCGCGGCTTGCCGCGAATGGCGTCACGCCTGGGCCGGATAATCGCATCTCCATCGCCGATGGTCCGCTGAATGAGTCCACGGAAACGCTGCACACCGTGCTGACGGCGGAGCACACATTCGGCAGCGGCTTTGTCCTGCGCGCCATCGGCGGCTACCGGACATGGGATGAGCTCGATACCATCGATGTTGATGGCGTTGATGTGAATATCGGCAACGATCCGCGGCAGCAGCGCAGCCTTGAGCTCTTCACCGGTGAAATCCAGCTGATCTCGCCCAATGAAGGACGGCTGCAATATGTGCTCGGCGCCTATCTCTATGATCAAAATTTGAAAACGGATACGATCACCGCTGGCGGCGCCGGCACCATCTTCGGCCAATTGTCCACCCGTGGGCTCGGCAGCGTGCGCGTCAACAATTACGCGGTGTTTGCGGACGGCACCTACGATTTCACCGACCAATGGCAGGCTTTTGCCGGCGTGCGTGTGCTCTATGAAGAGATGCACGTCACCTCCTATCGCTCGGGCAATTATTTCGCTTTTCCGCCGCCTGGCACGTTCTATGGCGAGGCCAAGGCTGACGACACCAATTGGGTTGGCCGCATGGGCTTGCGCTACACGCCGTCTGACAACCTTTCTTTCTATGTTTCCGCATCACGCGGCTATAAAGGGCGGGCGATCGAAGGCGGCAACACGATGTTCAGCGCCGATCCAGCGGTGCGGGCAACGGCAATTCTCGATCCCGAAACAGTCAATGCGTTTGAGCTCGGCGCGCGCACCAATTGGTGGGATGGCCGCCTTATGCTGAACGCCACCGCGTTCTACAGCGCATTTTACGATTACCAGGCCTCGTCGTTCGATAACGTCGCCAACAACCAGATCTTCCGCAACGCAGCCGAGTTGCGCAGCCAGGGGATCGAGCTTGATTTCATCGCGCGGCCTTGGGAGGGCATGACGCTCGCGGGCGGCCTTGCCTATATTGATGCGATCTATGAAAGCTACCCGAACGCCCCGTGCACCAGCGTACAGGTGGCGACGCCAAGCGATCCCAATTGCATCGACCGTAACCCAGATCCCGCCATCAATGCGCGCACGCAGGATCTTGCCGGTCAGCAGCTTGCGAACAGCCCGAAATGGCAAACCTATATCCGCGCGCAGCAGGATTTCCGCCTTGGCGCCGATATGGGGCTCTATCTTCGCGGTGAGTATGCATGGCGCGATAGCGCCATCTATGGCGGCGATCTTAACCCAGCGACCGAGCAGAAGGCGTTCGGTCTTGCCAATTTCCGCACTGGCCTCACGCTCGCGGATGGACGCTATGAAATCGCCGCGTTCGTCGAAAACGCGTTCGATGAAAGCTACGCGCTGCGCATCTACGATTCGCCCGCCTTCACCGGCTCGTATTCGGCTTTCTTTGGCCCGTCCCGAACCTATGGGATGGAGTTGCGCGCGCGCTTTTGACTGATTGAGAAAGCATCGGCGGAGGCGCGCATTGTGCGCGTCTCCGCAGGAGGGAGTCGCCTATGAGTGTGGATCAGGCCACGCGCCCCAGTCGCGTCCGGCACTATGTGATCGCAACCCACGACCGGCATTTCGTGTGCGATCAAATTTACGAATTTCTCGGGTTGCCGGCGACGCCGGCGCGTCCTGGGCCGGGCGTCACCGAACAATACGGCTTTTATAGCGTGATGATGCGCGTGGGGACCACGATGCTCGAAGTCGTGCAGCCGGTGCGCGATGACCATTTGCTCAGCCGCTGGTTCCAAGAACGGGGCGGCGATGGCGGCTTTATGGTGGTGATGCAAACCTATGACGGGGAGGCGCTTAAGGCGCGCGCCGCAGCAGAAGGGCTCGTCCTCACGCGCGACCAGGATTTCATGGGCCAGCACATGATCCAGTTCGACTATCGCCATTTCGCCACGCACTTTGAGTTCTATCGCTACACGCCCGAAGACAATTGGTGGGGCAATCCGCTCACCGGGCCTTATAGCGATGCGCGCGTTGCCAGTGATGTTGTGGGCTGCCAAGTGGCGGTGGATGATCCGGATGCGATCGCGGCGCAAGCGGCGCGCGTGTTTCTGGGCCAGCAGCAGGGGCGGCGCGTCAATTTCATTGATCGGCACATTGATTTTGTGCCGGCGCGCGGCCAATGGCGCGGGCTTACGGCGCTGGATCTCAAGGCCAAGCAAGAAAATCGCGTCGGCGATTGGGCGCGCATCGCCAACATCCAATTCAATCTGGTTTGAGGGGCGCTATCATGAAAGTATCAAACATCCAGGTTGATCGGCGCGTGTTTATGGCCGGCGCCGCCGCCGCAACGCTCGCGGCATGCGCAAACGCAGATGGCGCGGTCGCGCTCGCACAAAGGGCGGAGCGGCCGCATGTGATCCGGCACTACGTGCTCGCCACATCAAGCATTGAAGGCGTATCCGAGCAATTGCAGGATTTCCTGCAGATACCGCAGGGCATCCGCCACGACATGAGCGAGCATCTCGGCTTCCGCAATGAGATGATGAAGATCGGCGAAACGATGTTCGAGCTGGTGCAGCCGGTCGCGCCCGATCACCGCCTGCACCGCTGGTTGCGCGAGCGCGGCGGCGATGGCGGCTACATGATTGTGCTGCAAACTTTTGACGCGGAGCGTTTCCGCGAGCGCGCCTATGGTGAGCACCTGCGCCTGACGCGTGACATGCAATTTCGGCGTCAGGATATGATCCAGTTCGATCCCGTGCGCTTCGGCACGCATTTTGAAACCTATCAATATTCCCTGCCGAACGGCTGGTGGGGCGATCCAAACGGCCGCGATTACCAGCCAAGCCGCGTTGCGGCAGAGATCACGGGCGCGGATGTGGCCGTAGAGAACAAGCTTGAGATCGCCGCGCAGATTGGGCGCTTGTTTGAGTCACCGGTTGAGGGCGATACGGTGCGTTTCGTGGATAAGCGCGTGCGCTTTGTCGATGCGGCGCCGCCGTGGCGCGGCCTTGTCGCGCTCGATCTTGCGGCGATCAATCGCGCCGATGCCGGCCGCTACGCTGAAATTGGCGGCGTGCGCTTCCGCCTCGTCTAGAGATTGCCGCTCGCGGCAAGCAAAAGCAAAGCGGCGGGCTTTAAGCTCGCCGCTTTTTCTTATCCGAAGCGCGCGCGATAAGCGCCTGGCGCTGCGTAGCTGAAAAAAAGCCGGGCGCGGCGGCGCACACGTCGGGGATGCCGCGCAGGGCGGCGGCCATGGTCGCGTCCGTTAACGCGCGTGAGGGCGGGGCGGCGGGATCGCCCTCGTGAATATCGAGGCTCATGCTAATATTCGGCCGGCCCTTGATGTCCACTTGCCAATGGCCGCCAGTTTCGCCGCCATGCAGCGCCGGTGATGCGGTCCAAAGGATCGAGAGCGTGAAGCCTGCGCCATTTTCATACTCCGCGCGCCAGCGCCAGCGCGTGGCCGCCACCGTCCCTTTGGGCACAACGCCCGCGCCGATGGTGAGATCCTCCGGCGCCAGCGTCAGCTCGTGCAGCGGCTCAAAGCGTGCGATTTTCGTATCCATGGCGTGGCCAACGAAGGCGAAAATCTCACCGAACAATTTGGTGTAGAGCGCCGCCAGCGGGCCTTTGGTGATGTCTTCTTTCGCGGGATCTTTGCCAAAGCCCATCATGCCGAACACGAACTCGGGCGATGTCATCGCCGAAGCGTCCACCATTTCGCGCACATCGATATGATCGAGCTGCGCACAAAATCCGGTGGCGGCCATTACCAACCGCTCCACCAGGCCGCCGGGGTTGACGCCAAGGCCGGCCAGCGTGCTCTGGCCCTTAAGGCAAGCCGCGTGCAGCGGGGCGGCGTAATCGGCGCCGTGCGTTTCAGGGTAATGAAAACCCGCCGTGGAAATCACGTTTTTGCCGGAGGCCAAAAGCCGCGTCACGTCTGTGTTCAGCTTCTCATAAGGCAGCGTGATGCGCGGGGTGTGGATCACAACATCCGCCTCGACCGCGAGAATTTCTTCGATATTGGCTGTGGCGATCACGCCGGTATCTGGGCGCTTGGCGATCTGGCCGGCATCGAGCCCGGCTTTTTTATCGCTATAGACGTAAACGCCCACAAGCTCGAGATCGGGATGGTCGATGATGCGGCGCAAGCTTGTCCGCCCCATGGAACCTGTGGCCCATTGAATGACACGATACATAGGCAAATCCTGTCAGCCCGCTTGCCGCAGCGGACGCGCTTAGTTAGTCTTGTTATGCAAGGAAAAGAACCAGGAGGGAAGCGCCATGTTCGTCACGCCAAAAGAGCGCGTTGAAGAATACACCGCCAAGGGCTGGTGGGGCTCAACCACACTCGATGATCTGGTGCAGCGCAATCGGCGCGAACTGGGCGATAAGCCGGCGCTGATTGATCCGCTCAATCGCGAGGCGCTCGATGGCAAAGCCCCACGCCGTTTGAGCTGGACGCAATTGGGCGATGAGATCGATCGTGTTGGCGCGGCGTTGCTTGGGCTGGGGCTCAAGAAGGGGCGATATCCTCACCTATCAGACGCCAAATTTCATCGACACGGTGGTGCTTGCGCTCGCCTGCGCACGCATTGGCGTGATCATCAGCCCCGTCGTCACCGCCTATCGTGAACATGAACTGAACTATGTGCTCGATAAGGTGAAGCCCAAGGCGTTCGTCACGCTCGCGCGCTTCGCCGGCTTTGATCACGGCGCCATGGCGCTGAAATTGCGCGAAGGGCGCGATTTTGCGGTGCTGATCCTCGGCGGCGACGCGCCCGAAGGTGCAATCGATTTCGACGCCGCCATCGCCAGCGCCGATCCCGCGAAAGCGTCGGCTTATGCCGAAGCCAATCCCATCGCTCCCGATGAGGTGTTCACGATTTTCTGGACATCGGGCACAGAAGCGCGCCCCAAAGGCGTGCCGCGCGATCACAATCTTTGGATCGTCAATGCGCGCATGGTCAGCGAAGCGGCGGATCTGCGCGAGGGCGAAATTCTGCTCAACCCGTTCCCGCTGGTGAATATCGGTTCGTTTGGGCTTGTCACGCCGTGGCTCTGGCGGCGCGGCGTGCTGGTGTTGCACCATCCGTTCGATCTCAAAGTCTATCTGCAGCAGATCGCGGCTGAGCGGGTGAATTACACCATCGCGCCGCCCGCCATCCTCAACGCCATCCTGAAAACCCCGGCCTTGGCAGAGGGGGTTGATCTCAGCTCGCTGCGCGCCATCGGTTCAGGCTCGGCCCGCTCGCGCCCTGGATGATCGAAGGCTACGCGCAAAAATACGGCATCGAAGTTTGCAATATTTACGGCTCCAACGAGGGCGCCTCGCTGTTTAGCGGCCCCATGCATGTGCCCGATCACAATGAGCGCGCGCGTTTTTTTTCCGCGCATGGGTGTTTCGGGCGTCGATTGGCCGGGCGATACGGCGGCGATGATCCAAACCCGGCTTGTGGATCCCGCAACCGAAGAAGAGATCACCGCGCCGGGCCAACCGGGCGAATTGCGCTTCCAGGGCGCGGCCACGTTCACTGGCTATTACAATCTGCCCGAACTCACCGCCAAAGCTTTCGACGCGCAAGGCTATTACAAAACCGGCGATTTGTTTGAGATTGCGGGCGATGGCCCTAGTCCGCGCTATTATCGCTTCGTTGGCCGCTGCAAGGACATCATCGTGCGCGGCGGGGTGAATATTTCACCGGCGGAGCTTGATGACCTGCTTTCATCGCATCCGGCGCTGCGCGAGGCGGCGGCTATAGGCATGCCTGACGATGTTCTGGGCGAGCGCGTGTGCGCGGTCATCGTGCCCGCAAGCGCGTCCGCGCCCGATCTGAAAGAGCTGACAAATTGGCTGCGCACGCAGGGCTTGGCCGTGTTCAAACTGCCCGAGCGCGTCGAGGTGGTGGATGCGCTGCCGCGCAACGCCATGAACAAGGTCGTCCGCAGTGACTTGCGCGCGCAGGTGTTGGCGAAGATCGGCGCTGCTTAAGCGCCGATCAGCCCGTCACGGATAAAGGCCCGGTCGGCCCAGCACGAGTGGGTGCCGCTGCTGATCTTGTGCGGCAGCGCGATGCGGACGACGGGGCCTTCCTCAAAGCGTTTGCAATCGATCAGCACGCATTCGGACGTGCTGGTGTTTTCGTCGATGATGAAGCTCACCAGATAGCCGTCATCCTCGTCCTTGGCGTTCACGCGCGGCGCGAACGGGGATTCCTGAGGCATAGCGGCCTTCGGGCAGCGTCAGCTGCTGGGATTGGCCTGTATCCAAATCGTGCTTCACAAAGCCATTCAACAAAAACCAGCCGGGCTTGGAGGTCGTGGAGTAAATGTAGCGATACTTACGGCCCGCGATGCGCTGATTGATCATCCCGAATTCGAGATCTCGATTGTCCAGCCGTTGCTCCACGGTGGCGCCGGTTTTCAAATTGAAGCGCCAACGATGCAGCCTTGGCCGGAAGCTGGCTTCATCCAGATAGGCCATCATGTGCTCATAGCCCTCTGGCGCAGTTTTCAGCGGCTTTGGCGTTGGGTTCTCCTGGAAATACCCATCCATGATCAGCTCGTCGCCTTCTTCATAGGCGTTGAGAAAATGCAGGATATATGTCGGCGCCGCTTCAAACCACCGTACATCCTCAGCCTTGCCGTAGCGCGGCAGCACGCCGAAGCGGGAGGGCAGGTCATGCACGCGCACCGCATGGATGTTGCGCTCCAGCAGCTCCGCATCCCAGAACACCGGCAGGTCGTTAAGGATCGAGTAGTTTTCTGAGAACGCCATGTCGTGCGGCAGGCGCGGGCCCGGAAGCGGGATCGGCGTGTAATTGGTCACCTTGCCGGTACGATCCACCACGCCGTAATGCATGTAGGGCGCATGCGTTGAGTAGTTGAAGAACAATAGATCGCCCGTGCGCTCATCCACTTTGGTGTGCGCGGAAACGCCATCGAGCGGCGCCCAGGGCGCCACGCCCGATTGCTCCAGCGTTTCTGGATCGAGCGTGTAGGCTTCGCCGCACTGATAGAATGTCGCCAGCGCCTTGCCGCCATGCACGACGATATCGGTGCTGGCGTTGTCTTTCAGCCCGCCATGCGCGCCAAAGCCAGGCCGCTTGGACGTGCCCCACGGGTCGGCCAACCCGCCCCACAGCGATTCGCCGGCGATCTGCTCGGCCTCAAAGCAGCGCGTGCGTACAAAGCGGTTGCGATAGGAGGCGCGCCCGTTCTCGAAGCTGATTTGATGGATCATTGAATCCGCGTCGAACGGGTGATGCCGGCCGAGCGGCTGGTGCACTTGGTTTTCGGTGTTGCGCAGATAAACGCCGTCGATATCGGCCGGGATCTTCCCCTCGATCACCTCGAGATCCCAGGCATTCACCTCCTCATGCAGTGGGGTCCACGCGCCGGTGAGATAGGGGTGGTTGCTGGGCCGCAGCGAGGATTTGATTGGCGGCAGGCGTTCCAATTTCATGCGTTCGCCCTCGAAATAGCATTTGGGCAAGGCTAAACCAGTTAGTCTCGTTATACAAGTGACAAAGCGCCTCGGCTTAAAGCCGCGTATCCTGTGCGCTGACCGGCTCATTGCACTGGTCGCAGGTAAAGGTCGTTTTCAGCACTTTGCCGCACAGGCGATGGCGGATGATTTTCGGCGGGCCCTTGGCCCCCGCGAGCCAGCGATCGCCCCAGCGCACCAGCTCAAGCACCAGCGGAAAAAGATCGAGCCCTTCCTGGGTCAGCCGATACTCCCAGCGTGCGGGCTTTTCCTGATAGAGCCGCTGGCTCAGCACGCCAAGCTCGACAAGCCGGGTCAGCCGATCGGTGAGGATATTGGGCGCAACGCCCAGCGCCTGCTGGAATTCGGTAAAGCGTCTGCGCCCCAGGAAGGCCGAAGCGATCACATGCGCGGTCCAGCGATCGCCAAGCACCTCGGCGGAGCGTTGCATCATCGCATCGCTGGGCGAGGCCGGCTCGACGATCGAGCGGCGGTGCGCGCGCGGCTTCTGCGCCGGATCCTCCCCGGCGCCGGGGCCGGGGATGGCGTAGCAATCGCGCGCATACACAAGCTCTCCACACGCCTTGCAGCGGCACTCCGGCGTAAACGTCTTGCCGCAGCCCTTGTGCTTGATGCGATGGGCCGGGATGCGCCGATCGTAAAACCAGCGCTTCTCCCAGCGGATGATCATTAGCGCCGCGCCGTAGAGATCGCGGCCCATCTCCGTCAGCCGGTATTCGTCGCGCGGCGGGTGCTCGCAATAGCGATGGCGGCGAAAGATGCCGACATCCTCAAGCCGACGCAGGCGATCCGTCAGCAGGCTGCGTGCAATGCTGATGCGGCCCTGGAAATCATCGAAGCGCCGCACCCCGTTAAAGGCGAGCGCGATGATCATCAATGTCCAGCGATCGCCAAGGATATTGAGCGCCCGCGCGGCGGAATCAGCCTCCACCAATTGCGATCGCCTCGCCGCAGCGTCAGGCTTTTGCTCCCTGCCGGGTTTTTGTTTTAAGGCTTTTTTCGGAAGCGCCATGGGCCTAAGCGAGCTGATTCAACGCCGGACCCTCAGGGCCGGCGCCGAACAAGTCAAGGGGCCGCCGGAGCTTTGCCGCGCCGACGGCCCCTCTGCTTAAAAGCGGCCCGTCAGGCGCACGCCATACGTCCGTGGCGCGCCATAGAGCGACACCTCATCACCCACAAACGGAATGATGCTGGTGCGATAGAGCTCATCATTGAGGTTCTTGCCCCAGAGTGAGACGGTCCAGCGCCCATCGGAAGCGCCCACGCCGATGCGGGCGTTCAGCACGCCGTAGCCATCTTCGGTGTTGCTGTTCTCAGGCCCCCAGAACATCTGATCCTGATACGAATAGCTCACCCCGCCAATGAGATCGAGGGCGTCGGTGAGGCCGTGGCGAATATCGGCGCCGACCGTGTATTGGTAATCGGGCGTACGCTGGATCTGGTTGCCCGAATAATCCAGCCCGCGCAGCGGATCGATATAATCCTTGTACTCGGCGTCCAGGAGCGAGCCCGAAGCGAACAGCGTAAGCCAATCGGTCGGCGCGCCGCGCACTTCAAATTCGATCCCCTGGATCACCGCGTCCGCGGCGTTGGCGACAACGAGCGTCAGGTTCACATCGTCCAGCAGCTCGACTTGGAGGTCGGTGAAGTCGGTGTAGAACACAGCCAGATTGGTGCGCAGGCGATTGTTGAGCCAATCGGCTTTGACGCCGATCTCAAACGTCGAGGCTGATTCCGGGTCATAGGCCGCGGCCGCGGCGATCGCGTTCGCGGTCGCGCCCTGCCAGCCGCCGCCCTTATAGCCGCTGGCGTAAGAGCCATAGACAAGGATGTTTTCAGTCGCTTGCCAGTTGAGCGCGATGCGCGGCGTGAACTCAGACCAATCCTGGTTCACGCGCACATCGTAAGCCGATTGCAGCGGCGCAGGCGAGTAGAGGTCGCCCGGTTGGCCAAGGCTGAAAATGACCGCTTGGGTGTGCAGGTCCTTTTCATCGGTGGTGTAGCGCCCGCCAACGGCGAGCGTCAGGTTCGAGAGAATGTCAAACTCGATTTCGCCGAACGCGGCGTAGCTGCGCGTATCGCTATAGCCGAGGAAGAGGTTGTCCCCGTCCAGCGTGTCGCGCGTGCTGCCAGGGCCGCCCGGCAGGAACGAGATCGCGGTGTTGCGCGAGGTGCGCTTCACGTACTCATCCAGATAGTAAAGACCCGCGATCCAGCGGAAGCGGTTGTTCGGATCGGAGGCGATGCGCAATTCGTGCGTCACGCCCTGATACATTTCGTGCTGCGTCAGCGTGCTGTCGGTGATCGAGGGCGGTGAGCCTGCGCCCGCTTGTGTCCAGCGCCCATCGGCCAGGCCATAGCGATACGCCGTCACATAGGTGAGCGAAACCGCGCCAAGATCCCATTCCACGCGGCCGGTGAGGCCCGCAGTGTCGCGATCGGCGTATTGCTCATAAGGCGAGACGTTCACGCGCGGATCGGAAGGAATGTTCGGCGTGATAAAGCCAAAGCCGGGCTGATTGGGATCGTCCACCGCGTGGCGCGAAGGGCCGCCGCCGCGATCCTGGCTATAGTCGGCGATAACCGAAACGGTCACGTCGCTGGTGGCGTTCCACAACAGCGAGCCGCGCACCGCGATCGAATCCTTGTCCTCAAGCTCCTGGCCGCGCACGGTGTTGTAGGCGTAGCCGTCATGGGTTTCGCGATAGAGGGCGAGGGCGCCCGGCGAGGTTTTCCGTCAGCCCGCCGCTCACAAACCCTTCCGCGAGGAAGCTGTCATAATTGCCAAGCGAGATTGAGCCGCCCGCGTCGAAATCGAAAGTGGGCGCGGCAGTGATCAGGTTGATCGCGCCGCCGACGATGTTTTTGCCGAACAGCGTGCCTTGCGGGCCGCGCAGCACTTCAACCCGCGCCAGATCGAAGATCGGCGGCGTCGCCGCGCCGCGCCGGCCGATGTAAATTTCGTTCAGGAACGTTCCGATCGAAGGGTCGGCGGTGGCGCCATTGAGACGCACCGAGCCAACGCCCCGGATGAACATTTCGGATTCCATGCTGTTTTGCGACTGGAACGTAAAGCTCGGCACCTGTGCGGCGATTTGGGAAAGATCGGTGATCTGCTCATTGCGCAATTGCTCAGCGCCAATGGCGGTGACGGCGATGGGAACTTCCTGGAGGTTTTCTTCGCGCTTGCGCGCGGTGATGACCAATTCATCCATGCCGGCGGCGCGTGCGCCGGCAGGCTCGGCCTGCGCCCAGCTGACGGTGGGCGCAGCGAGCGCCAAAGTCGCGGTGGCGACGGCCGAATACAATGAGCCTTTGGCGAAACTGAACTGCGCCATCTATTCCCTCCCGAAGATTTTTGTACGTCTCTTTAAGCAAGTATCGCCACGGCGAGGTCAGTCTTGTCAAGATAGTGTCGATTGACAGCGGCGGGCCTGTGGCGCCAATATCACTTGCATAACGAGATTAACTGAAGGGAGACGCCGCGATGTCATCACGTGATGCTGAAAAAATCGCAAAAGTCAGGGAAATGGCCGACGCTTGGGCGGCGAAGGATTGGCGCAAGGTCGGCGATCTGTTCGCCCCGCAGGGGTGCTCCATTCGATGATGGTTGAGCCAGTTGTGGGCCGCGAGGCCATTTATGCACGCATTGCAGCGCTCGGCGCGGGCATCGAGAGCATTGTGCTCGATATCGATCATATCGGCGTCATTGATGGCCGCGTCTATATCGAGCGTTGGGATCGCTTCGTTTACAACGGCAAAAAGGGCGAAGTGCCGGTCGTGGGCGTGATCTCCATCGGCGATGATAACCTGATCACCGAATGGCGCGAATATTATGATCGCACCTCTCTCTTGCGCGAAATGGGCGTGAGCGAGTTTGACCACGCCGGGCGCGATTAGCGCTTAAAGCAACGGACTTTAAATTCGCCAGAGTTCGATGGCGGACGCAGAGCGAATTTAAGGTCCAAAAGTTGCTTTAGAAACATTTGAATCTAAAGCGTCTTTGAGGACTTAGATGCGACACGGCGGTTGGCCCGTAGTGTGGGCCGCATTTAAGTTCCGACGCTTTAGTCTTTCGGCGGGGCGCGGCGGGAAGCCTGCTGCGCCCACGCCGCATTCGGCTCTGTATAATCAGCGCTAAACCAGCGCGGATAGCCGTGGATGGTTTGCCCGCCATCGATCAGAATTTCCGCGCCATTGATATAGCCGGCTTTGCTGCTGCATAAAAAACGCCGCCAGTTCCGCGATGTCCGCGGGCGCGCCCAGGCGCCCCACCGGCGTTTCCACCAGCACGTCCGCGCGCACGCCGTTTTCAGCCAGCAATGATTGAGTCATCGCGGTTTCGATCACGCCCGGCATGATGAGGTTGGAGCAGAATCCGCTGCGGCCCAAGCTCAGAAGCGAGCGTCCGCGCCAGCATGCGCACGCCAGCTTTTGCTGCCGCATACGCGCCCAGCATATCGCAGACATGCGCCGCCGCCGTTGAGGCGTTAAACACCAGCGCACCGCCTGCGCCGCCCTGCGCGATCAGCCGCGCCGAGCCCTGCGCCATGAGAAATCCGCCTGTGAGATTGATGTCGATATGGCGCTTCCATTGCTCAAGCGGCATATCGATCAGCGCGCCATAGCGTCCGTAGCCGGCATTGATGAACGCCGCATCCAGCCGGCCGCACTCGGCTTCAATGCTTTGGAAGAGGGCGCCCACGGCTTCGGCATCGGTTTGATCGCAGGCAAGCGCCAGCGCCCCCGGCGCGCCGGCCGCCGCCGTATCCAACGCATCGGCGCGCCGATCCGTCAGCACCACGCGCGCGCCGCGCGCCGCGAATGCTGCTGCGGCCGCAGCGCCAATATCACCCGCCGCACCGGTGACGAGCACGACTTTGCCGGCATAATCGCTCATACGCGCTCCAGCACCATGGCCGCGCCCACGCCCACCCCGCCGGTGGCGACGATCAGGCCAAATTCAGCCTGCAAATCCTCCATCAGATCGAGCGCGGCGGCAAACAGGATCGCGCCCGTGGCGCCCATCGGGTGGCCCATCGCCAAATGCCCGCCATTGATGTTCACGCGCGCCATGTCCGGCGTATAATCGCGCTCGAATTTCACCGGCACGGCGGCGAACGCCTCCATAAACTCGATGGCGCCGATGTCGGTAAGCGCAAGCCCGGCGCGTTTCAGCGCCAAGTCCATCGCGCTAAACCCTGCCGTCAGTTGCAAAACGTGATCGCCCGCTGTTTCTGCATACGCACGAATGCGGGCGATCGGCTGAAGCCCCGCCGCCGCGCCTGCCTCACGCGCACCGATCAGCGCCAGCGCCGCGCCATCGGAAATTGGCGGGCAATGCGCCAGCGTATGGGTGTGTGCAATCTCGGCCATGTCAGGATAATGCGCCAGCAAAACGCGATCGAATCCGGCTGCGCCCGCTTCCGCAAAAACCGGCTGCAACTCTTTTAAAGCCGCGCCATCGCCGTAATCGCGCACGTTCTCGTCACGCGCGAGCGCGATTGCGCCATCCGCCGCACGCACCGGGACGACGCGCCGTCTATAGCGCCCCGCAGCCCAGGCCGCGGCCGCGCGCCGATGCGAGCGCAGCGTCGCCGCATCCAGCGCCTCGCGCCCAATACCTTCGCGCGCAGCCAAAAGATCCGCGCCTAAGCCCGGCGGCGCCCAGCCCATCGCCGAAATCAGCGCCGGGTCTCTATAATAAGGCGCATTATCACTCATGAACGTGGCTTGCGACATCGATTCAACGCCGCCCGCCAGCGCCAGGGCGCTCTCGCCCAGCGCTATACGGCGGCTCGCCTCGCAAATCGCCGAAAGCCCAGAGACACAGAAATTGTTGAGCGTCACCGCGGCGCTTGTATCGGGAAGGCCCGCCTGCACGCGCGCTGCAAGCCCGATATGCCCGCCTTGCACGCCGGTTTGCGTCACGCAGCCCAGCGCGAAGAGATCGGTCTCCGCGATCGCTGCGGCGCCGTTTCGCGCGCGCAGCGCCTCCACCAATTGCACCGTCAAATCAGCAGGCGGTATCGCCGCCAGCGATCCGTTCGGGCGTCCCTTGCCGCGCGGGGTGCGCACCGCGTCGAAAACAAAAACATCCATCGGCGAGCCTGCAAATTTGACTAGTCAGTCCAGTTAGGCAAGTTACAAGTATCAGATGGTCCGCACAAGAACCAGAGCAGCGGCCGGGGGAGAAACGTGACGCGCGCGCCCGAATGGATGAAGCAGGGTTTGCAACTGCCGGCGATCGCCGCGCCCATGTTTCTTGTTTCCGGCCCCGATCTTGTAATCGCCGCGCGCCGCGCCGGCGTGATCGGCTCGTTCCCCGTCACCAATGCGCGCACGCTGGATGAGCTCGACGCCTGGATGAGCCGGATTTCAGCTGAGGCGGGCGAGGGCGCGCCCGCCTGGGCGCTCAACATGATCACGCACCGCTCCTACACCCGCTTTGATGATGAGCTGGCGCTGTTGGCCAAGCATCGCCCGCCAATCGTCATCACCGCGCTTGGCAGCCCCGCACGCGTGATTGCGGCTGCACACGCCTATGGCGGGCTCGTGCTGGCCGACGTGAACACGGTCGAGCAGGCGCGCAAAGCCGCCGCCGCCGGCGCCGATGGGCTGGTGCTCGTCTGCGCCGGCGCGGGCGGGCATACGGGCGCGCTCAGCGCCTTTGCTTTCGTGCCTGCCGTGCGCGAATTTTTTGATGGCGTCATTGTCATGGGCGGCGCTGTGTCATCCGGGCGCGCGATCCGAGCCGCCGAAATTCTCGGCGCGGATTTTGCCTATCTCGGCACCAGCCTGATCGCCGCCGAAGAAAGCCTCGCACACCGCGATTACAAGGACATGCTTGTGCGCGCCTCTGTGTCCGACATCGTGCTTTCCGCCGCGCTGACTGGCGCGCCCGCAAATTGGCTGCGCGAGAGCCTCATCGCCGCCGGCTACGATCCCGCAGCCTTGGTTGGTGAAAAGACCGTGATGAATCTCGGCGCGCCGGAAGATGCGGATAAAAAGCGCTGGCGCGATGTCTGGTCCGCTGGGCAGGGCGTCGGCGCCGTCACGCGTATCGCTCCTGCCGCAGAGATCATCACAACGCTCGCCGCCGCCTATCAAAACGCGCGCGCGCTATAGGGAAACACCGATGAGCAAAGAACCTGAAGAAATCCGCGTCGGCGTCTACCCCTACGTGGTGGTGCTCATTCTGGGGCTCATCTACGCGTTCAATTACCTCGACCGGCAGATCGTCGCCATCCTGGTTGAGCCGATCAAGGCCGATCTTAATCTCACCGATACGCAGATCGGGCTTGTCTCAGGCTTTGCCTTCGCGCTGTTTTACACCACGTTCGGCATCCCCGTGGCGTGGCTTGCCGATCGCACCAATCGCGTGCGCGTTGTCGCCATTGCGTGTTTTGTCTGGAGCCTGTTCACCGGGCTTTGTGGCATGGCCGGAAATTTCGCGCATCTGCTGGCCGCGCGCATTGGCGTCGGCATCGGCGAGGCGGGCGGAGCCGCACCGTCGATGTCGATCATTTCCGACTATTTCCCGCCGCACCGGCGTGGCGGCGCGATCAGCATCTGGTCGCTTGGCGTGCCGCTCGGCGCCACCGCCGGCGTCGCGCTCGGCGGCTGGGTCGCGGCGGAGTTTGGCTGGCAATGGGCGTTTTTCGCTGTCGCCGCGCCCGGCATTTTTCTTTCCGTGCTCTTGTGGCTTGTGGTGCGTGAGCCCAAGCGCGGGCGCTACGATGCGGCGCCGACAACCCCTGTGCAGTCAGAGCCGCAACCATCGATTATGGAATGTATCCGCGATTATCTGCGTAACCCAACGCTTTCGCTGCTGCTGCTGGCGGCGGCCACCTACAGCTTTGTGTTCAACGCCTTCGCCACCTGGGCGCCGGCGCTGCTGATGCGCGCCAAGGGCGCGGAAATGAGCGATATCGCCGCCTATTACAGTATCGTCATCGGCCTTGCGATGGCGATCGGCATGTTCTTGAGCGGCTTTCTGGCCGATCGCTACGCCCGCAAAAATCCAAGCGCCTTCGCGCTCATTCCGGCCTGGGCGCTCGCCATTGGCGTGCCGTTTTTTATCATGGGCGTATTGGCCGACGGCTGGGGCGCGGCGCTCATTTGGTTCGCCATCCCGATGGCGATGAACATGATGTTCGTCGCCCCCGGCATGGCGATCGTGCAAAACATCGCCCCGCCCAATCAGCGCAGCACGTCGGCTGCGATCCTTTTGTTCGTCAACAATCTCGTCGGCATGGGGCTTGGCCCGCTTTATATCGGGTTTGTGAGTGAGCAGCTTTCGCACACCTATGGCGCCAAGGCCGGGCTTGAATACGCGATGCTTTCGCTCACGCCGTTTTATCCGCTGGCGGTGATCGCGCTTGTGCTCGTGGCCCGTTCTCTTGCGCGCCGGGGTTTTTCGGCCGGAGGCGCGCCGCAATCCGCCTAAGCGGCGGCTGTTAGGTGCGGCCCATCTCGTCTTCCCAATGCTTGCGGCAGAGGGAAACGTACACATCCTTTTCGATGGCGATTTGCGCGCCTTGCGTGGCCGCCGCGCCCGAGGCGTCGCGCCGCATCACCATGGTGGCTTTCGCGCCGCAATGGCAAATGGTGCGCACCTCGCGCAAGCTATCGGCGATCGCCAGCAATTCGCCCGCGCCCTCAAACAATCGCCCGCGAAAATCGGTGCGCAAGCCATAGCATAGCACGGGGATGTTCAGCCGATCGGCCACACGCGCCAATTGCCAGACTTGCTCGCGCGTTAAAAACTGCGCCTCGTCCACGAACACGCAATCGACCTTCGCCGCTTCATGCTCACGCGCGATCCAGGCGAAGAGATCGTGATCCTTGTCGAACAAATCCGCCTCGGCCCGCACGCCGATGCGCGAGCTGATCTGGCCTTCATCCATCTCCGCATAAAGCGCGGAGGTGAACAAAAGCGTGCGCATGCCGCGCTCGCGGTAATTGTAGGAGGCCTGCAAAAGAATGGTGGATTTGCCGGCGTTCATCGCGGCGTAGGAAAAATAGAGCTTGGCCATGGCTTATGCTTTGAGCCCGATTTCGCGCAGGCGCTCGGCCAGAAATTCGCCCGCCGTGACCGGCGCCGGCTCTTTGCCGTTCGCGCAAGAGGGCAGCGCGGCAAGCGAGGTATCGTGCGTGGGATGCATGAAGAACGGCATGGAATAGCGGCTCACGCCCGATTCATCGGAATTGACGACGCGATGCGTCGTCGCCGGGATCACATTGTTGGTCAGCCGCGCCATCATATCCCCGCTATCGACGATAAGCGCGTTCGGCGCGGTGCGCACAGGCAGCCAGGGCGCCGTCGCGATCCAGCAATTCAAGCCCAGCCCCGCGCGCGGCCACCAGGATGGTGATAAGGTTGATGTCTTCATGCGCCGCCGCCCGCACCGCTTCTGGGTCAACATCCGCGCCAATCGGCGGATAGTGCAGCACACGCAGCACAGAATCGCCGCGCGCCACAAGCGGGGTGAAATAATCGGCCGGCAAATCCAGCGTCGGCGCCAGCGCTTCAAGCAGGATGCAGCCGGTTTCGTTCAGCGCGGCAAACAGCGCCTCGAATGCAGCGCGAAAGCCCTCCGCGCGCGCGCGGCCACACATTCGGCGCGGAGAAGGGGCTGGCGGGCGCGCCCGGCTCGGGCTCATGCCCAATCTGCCAGAATTCCTTGAGATCGGGGGTTGGATTGTCGCGCGCATGCTCAACGCCAAACGGGGTGTAGCCGCGCAAGCCGCCTGCATATTGGCGTTTCTCTTCCTCGGGCCGCGCAAACAGCTCGCCCGCTAGCGCGTAAGCCTGCGCCAGCAACTCAAGCGAGACGTTATGATCCTTGAGGATGATAAAGCCATAGTCGCGCAAGCCGGCGGAGAGCGCGCTGGAAAAATCCGCGCGCGCTTGCGCATCGCCATGGGTGTAGCGGCGCAGCGAAAGCTCAGGCACTTTGGCGCATCGCCATCTCCGTTTTTGAGCAAATCCTCCACCGCCGCGCGCATCGGCAGCGAAGGCTGCGCGCCCTCCGCTGTTGTGGCCAGCGCGCCTGCCGCGCACGCAAACGCCAGCGCAGCCGCCGGGCTTTGGCCCTCCGCCAGCGCCAGCGTCAGCGCTGCGCAGAACGTATCGCCCGCGCCGGTGGTGTCGCGCACGGCCACCTTCGGCGCCGGCGCGCGCGCGATCTCCGCGCCGCGCTCAAACAAGGCCGCGCCCGCCGCGCCATAGGTGATCGCCACGCGCGCGCGGGTTTCAAACAGGCTCGCGCCATAAAACGCAGCTTCGGTTTCGTTGACGATGATGAGATCAGCCCGCGCCAGCAGCGCCGGCGGCGCCGCCATCGCGGGCGCGAGGTTAAGCGCGATAAAGCCGGCGAAATCGCTCGCGGCGCGCGCGATCGTCTCCAGCGGAATTTCCAATTGGCAGAGCAGGGCGTCAGCTTGAATCGGCCCCAGATGCGCGGGCGCAAACGCGCCATTGGCGCCGGGCGCAACCACGATCTGATTTTCGCCCTCCGCCGAAACCGCGATCAGCGCCACGCCCGTGGGCGCCCCCGCATCAACGCCGCAGCCAGCCAGATCCACCCCGCCCGCGCGCAGCAGCGCCAGCGCTTCATCGGCGAACGCATCCGCGCCCACGCGCCCATGCAGCGCCACGGATGCGCCCAGCCTTTGCGCCGCCAGCGCCTGATTGGCGCCCTTGCCGCCCGGATGCCGCGCGAACACGGCCCCGCCAATGGTTTCCCCCGCCAGCGGCAAGCGCGCCGCGCGCACGACAAGATCAAGATTGATCGAGCCGACGATGGCGAGGCGCGGGCCGCTCACGCCAGCCTCCGCGCGATGAGATCGAACACCGCGTCCGCATCCGCGCGCACGCCCCAGCGCGCGGCGCTTGGCTTGCTGAGGCGGAATTCAACCGCGGTGTGCCCGCGCGTGAGCGCCGATTCCGTTTCCACCGCGATTTCCGCCGCCGCCGTTTCAAACGTCTCCGGCGCCAGCAGATAAGCGATCACGGCCGGGTCATGCAGCGGCGCGCCGTCATGGCCGGCATGCTCGCGCTCCACCCGCTCGCCAAAGCGCAAGAATTGGCATGCCGCGCGCGCCCGCGCCGCGCCAAGCGCTTCAAGCCGCGCCATGCGCGCGGGATTGGTGCGTATCTGGTGCGTCACATCAAGGCCAAGCGCTGTGATCGGCAAGCCGGAAGCAAACACCATCTGCGCCGCATGCGGATCGGCGTAGATGTTGAACTCAGCCGAAGCTGTGATGTTGCCGCCTTCGCTGCGCGCGCCGCCCATCAGCACGATCTCGCGCACGCCTTGCGCCGCATCCGGCGCCGCGCGCAGCGCCAGCGCGATATTGGTGAGCGGCCCCGTAACGGCGATGCTGATCGAAGCGGGCGCGGCGGCGCGCAGCGTCTCTGCAAGAAACGCAACCGCGCCGGCTTGCTCCACGCCCTTGCCAGGCGCCGGAAACTCCAAATCGCCCAGCCCGTTGCGCCCATGAAAATGCCCGGCTTCCATGGCCTCCGCCAGCAAAGGCCGATCCGCGCCGGCGAACACAGGCACATCTTCGCGCTCCGCGATGGCGCGCACGATGCAAGCATTCTGCGCCGTCAGCGCGCCGCTCACATTGCCGGCGACAGTGGTGATCCCAAGGATCTCCAACGCATCCGGCGCGGAGAACGCAAGCAGCAGCGCAACGGCGTCATCCACGCCAGGGTCGCAATCGATGATGAGGGGGCGAGGGGCCATGGCCGATCTTATCCCGTAACAAAAAAGCTCGCGAGCGCGGCGCTCATCAGATTGGAGAGCGAGGCGGCGGCGAGAATGTGGAACCCATAGCGCGCAATCTCCGGCGCGCGCTGCGGCGCCAGCGTGTTCATCGCCGCCAGCAAAATGCCGATCGAGCTGAAATTGGCGAAGCCGCAGAGCGCAAAGGTGGTGATCGCCATGGTGCGCGGCGAAAGCGTATCGCCCATCTGCCCCAGATGCATGAAGGCGACAAATTCATTCAGGATCAGCTTTTCGCCGAACACCCCGCCCGCCGCTTGCGCCTCTTCCCATGGCACGCTCAGCAGCCACATCACCGGCGCGAACACAAAGCCAAGCAGGCTTTGCAGCGTCACGCCCTCAAAGCCCATCAATTCGCCCAGCGCGCCCAAGCCGCCATTGATCAGCGCAATCAGCGAAACAAACGCAATCAGCATCGCCCCGATCGAGGCGGCGAGGATCAGCCCCGTCTGCGCGCCATGCGCGGCGGCCATGATCACGTTCACATGCCGCGTTTCTTCGGGCTCCGCTTCCGCGCCAATCTGCGCGGGCGAGGGCGTCTCGCCGGTTTCATCTTCCGCCTCGGCCGCTTTGGGCGGGAGCTTTGCATCCGGCATGATGATCTTCGCCATCAGCAGCCCGCCCGGCGCGGCCATGAAGCTGGCGGCCAGCAGGTAATTGATGTCGATCCCCATCTGCGCGTACGCGGCCAGCACGCTGCCGGCGACGGAGGCCATGCCCGCCGTCATGATCGCAAACAGCTGCGGGCCGCTCACATGCGGCAGATACGGGCGCACCACCAGCGGCGCCCTCGGTTTGGCCGACGAAAATATTCGCCGCCGCCGTCAGCGATTCCACGCGGCCCGTGCCGAGTAAAAGCCGGAGCGCGCCGCCCACCCAGGTCACCACAGGCTGCATCAGCCCGATATGGTAAAGCACAGACATCAGCGCCGAAAAGAAGATGATGATCGGCAGCACATTGATGGCGAAGCTAAAGCCCACCTCGCTTGCCAGCGGGCCGAACACCATGGCGATGCCCGCGCCTGAAAAATCAATCAGCGCCTGCACCCCGCCTGACATCGCGCTCAGCGCCGCGCGCCCGGCCGGCAGATAAAGCACCAGCGCCGCAAGCGCGGCCTGCACTGCAAGCGCGGCCAGCACAACGCGCAGCCGAATGGCGCGCCGATTGGTGGAAAGCAGCACCGCCATCGCCAAAATCACGGCGACGCCGATCAGACCTTGCCAATATTGCACGCCGCCTCCCCGTTTTTATCTGATCGAGGCTTAGACGCGCCCGCGCGTCGCGGCAATCGAGGCGCTCAAGCAGGGAGTGTTTGCGCGCGGCCGCGCGCGGCGGCAAATGGCGGCATGTCAGCGTTACGCCCGCCCGCCCGGAACCTCGCCGCCTTCGCCTGGGGCGTGGCCGAGGCGAGCGTGTTCTTCATCGTGCCGGACGTGCTGCTCTCTTATATCGGCGTCAAGCGCGGCCCGCGGGCGGCGGGCGTTGCTTCGCTTTGGGCCGCGTGCGGGGCGGCGCTGGGCGGGGCGGGGATGTATCTCTGGGCCAAGAGCGATCCCGAGGCCGCCCGCGCCTTTGTGCTGGCCGTGCCCGCCATCAGCCTCGCCATGGCCGAGGCCGCCGCGCGCGCCATGGCCGAGCAAGGCTGGTTCCCGGCCACGCTTTCGGGCCCGCTCTCGCGCACGCCCTATAAAGTCTACGCCATTTTGGCCCCCGCCGCCGGCGCGCCGCTTTGGGCTTTCGCCGCCGCCAGCGTGATCGCCCGGCTGCCGCGTTTTCTCCTGGTGGGGGCAGGGGCGGCGCTGATCGCCCGGTTTTTGCAGTCGCGCCTGGGGGGCAAAACCATCCTGGCCATCTTCGTGGCCGCCTGGCTCTTGTTTTACGCCGCCTTTTTCGCGCTCACCCCCGGCTGAGCGGCAGAGCGCCCGCTTGGCGCGGCCCCCGGGCTCGTATAGGCAGCGCCCATGACGCCCCGCGACCGCATCCGTAATTTCTCCATCGTGGCCCATATCGACCACGGCAAGAGCACCCTCTCTGACCGCCTGATCCAGCAGACGGGGGGCTTTCCGCGCGCGAGATGACCGAGCAGGTGCTCGACAACATGGAGATCGAGAAGGAGCGCGGCATCACCATCAAGGCCCAAACCGTGCGCCTCGATTACAAGGCCAAGGACGGGGAAACCTACGTCCTCAACCTGATGGACACGCCCGGCCACGTCGATTTCGCTTACGAGGTTTCCCGCTCCCTCGCGGCCTGCGAAGGCGCGCTGCTGATCGTGGACGCTTCCCAAGGGGTCGAAGCGCAAACCCTCGCCAACGTCTATCAAGCGCTCGATCTCGATCTTGAGATCGTGCCGGTGATCAACAAGATCGATCTGCCCGCCGCCGATCCCGATCGGGTCAAGCAGCAGATCGAGGATGTGATCGGGCTTGATGCGTCAGACGCGATCCTCGCCTCCGGCAAAAGCGGCCTCGGCGTTGATGACGTGCTGGAAGCCATCGTCAGCCGCTTGCCCGCGCCGAAAGCCGGCGATCCCAACGCCCCGCTCAAGGCCATGCTGGTGGATGCGTGGTACGATGCGTATCTTGGCGTTGTCGTGCTGTTCCGGGTGATTGACGGCGTGGTCAAGAAGGGCATGCGCATCAAGCTGATGCAAACCGGCGCCGATTATAACGTCGATACGCTCGGCGTGCTGCGGCCCAAGCGCCAGGATATGGCCGAGCTTGGCCCCGGCGAGATCGGCGTGCTCACCGCCTCGATCAAAGAAGTGGCCGACGCCCGCGTGGGCGACACCATCACCGAATATCGCAAGGAAACCAAAGAAGCGCTGCCAGGCTTCAAGCCCGCGCAGCCCGTCGTGTTCTGCGGGCTTTTCCCAACCGACGCGGCGAAATTTGAAGATCTGCGCGCCGCCATGAGCAAGCTGCGCCTCAATGATGCGAGCTTCTCGTTCGAGATGGAAACCTCGGCCGCGCTCGGCTTTGGCTTCCGCTGCGGCTTCCTTGGCTTGCTGCATCTTGAGATCATTCAAGAGCGGCTCTCCCGCGAGTTCGATCTCGATCTCATCGCCACAGCGCCCAGCGTTGTCTATCGCGTGCACATGAACAAGGGCGAGGTGATTGAGCTGCACAACCCGGCCGATCTGCCGGATGTGGTGCATATCAAGGAGATCGAAGAGCCCTGGATCAAAGCCACCATCCTCACGCCCGATGAATATCTCGGCTCCATCATCAAGCTGTGCCAGGATCGGCGCGGCATCCAGAAGGAGCTGAGCTATGTCGGCTCCCGCGCGATGCTGGTGTATGAGCTGCCGCTGAACGAGGTGGTGTTCGATTTTTACGATCGGCTCAAAAGCGTTTCAAAAGGCTATGCCAGCTTCGATTATCAGATCATCGATCACCGCATCGGCGATCTGGTGAAGATGAACATCCTCGTCAATGATGAGCCGGTGGATGCGCTCTCCATGCTGGTGCACGCCGCGCGCGCCGAAAGCCGCGGCCGCTCCATGGTGGAAAAGCTCAAAGAGCTGATCCCGCAGCACATGTTCAAAATCCCGATCCAAGCCGCCATCGGCGGCCGCATCATCGCCCGCGAAACGCTCTCCGCCCTGCGCAAAGACGTGACCGCCAAATGCTACGGCGGCGACGCCACCCGCAAACGCAAGCTGCTGGATAAGCAGAAAGAAGGCAAAAAGCGCATGCGCCAATTCGGGAAAGTGGAGATCCCGCAGGAAGCGTTCATCGCGGCGTTGAAGATGGATGGGGATTAGCCCCACCCATCCCCGGATTGCGCGTAGCGCAAGTCCGGGGCCCATAAACGCAAACGCCTGAGTTTATGGGCCCCGGGCCCGCCGCTTTCGCGGCGTCCCGGGGATGGGTGGAGAGGGCGTACGATTCAAGGTGAAAGCAACGCGCTTTTGCGTCATCCCAGCACGCATCGCGTGCGGAGAGCCGAGACCCAGGGCAAACGCAGCGCCGCTCGCCTCTAGCTCCCGGATCGCGCTGCGCGCGTCCGGGACGACGGGAGTGGCGGGCGCTCGCGCGCGCGGGTGAGGTCCGAGGATAAATCCCGCTAATCCCGCACCCGCCCTTTGCGCTAAATTTCCGAGATAAAACGATATTCCCGCACTCGACTCCCGATCAATCCGACCGGGAGAAGGCGGAGGGATGATGGAGGCTCCAGTAAGAGGAGGAGCCGGCATGAGCGGGAACGAGAGGCAAGGTTACAAAATCGCCGGCCCCGCCACCTGGGAGCTGATCCGCGCAGCGTATCTGGCGGGGGAGAGCGCGCCGGCGCTGGCGGCGCGGTTTGGCGTCAGCGAAGCGGCGATCCGCAAGCGCATCACCGTCGAGAAATGGAGCAAGCGCGCCTACGCCGCCGCGCTCGAAGCGCGCGGGATAGAGGCGCCCAAGCGCGAGCCGCTGAACGTGGCGGCGCGGTTTGCGGCGCATTATGCGCCCGCGCCTCTACCGCCGCCCGAGGCGCATCCGTTTGCGGATTTGGTCGATGCGCTCAAGAGCGCGACCCAAGCGGCGGAAAGCGCGCGCGTTGAAGAGGCGCCGCCAACCGAAACGCCCGAGCAATTGGAGCGCCGCGCGCTGGCGCAAGCGGGGGCGGCGCTGGCGAAAGGGCGCGCAAGCGACGCCAAAGCGTTCGCGGCGCTGGCTGAGCAGATGCGCAAGCGCGTGGAGCTTGCCGGGGCCGAGCAGGCGCAAGCCAAGGAGGCCGCGCGCGTGGCGCAGGAGGAGGCCGAGGAGCTGATCGTTACGATGTTCGGCAAGGCGGCGTATCTCGCCAATGCAATGGTGCATGCGCCGAACCAGGCGCCGGCGGCGTTTCAAGGGCTGGTGAAATTGTGGCGCGAGCACAATTTGGGCGAGGGGAAGCGGACGCCGAAGCTGCGGCGGCGAAACTGGCGGCGGCGCATGCGGCTTGGCTCGATGGGCGCTTTGAAGACACGCTGCCCGATTATGTGCGCGAGAAAGCCGCCGCAGCGTGGGCGGCGCGGCGCGCGGATTTGGAGGGCGAGCCGGTGATCCCTGGCTTTTGGAAAGCGGAGAAAGCGGAATAAATTGAGTATTCGCGCTTGCGCGCGCGCTACGAATACGCGCCCGTTTCCAGCAGATAGCGATACACCGCATAGCCCAATGCGGCGAGCGCGAGGATGAAGCCGGCGCCGAACAATTGCTCGCCGCGCTCTTGCCGCTTGGCTTCCTTGGTGCCGAGGAAGAAGCCGCGTTTGTTGGCGGCTTGGTTGAGCACGATGTCGGTGCGGTCAAGCTCGGCGATGATCTCGCGGTATTTATCGGCGTCGGTCGCGGGCAGCATCAGCGTATCGGTTTCGAGCGTCTGCTCCATGATCAGCTTTTTGCCTTCGCGCCGCGTGACATTGCGAAAGCGCATGCCGTCGCATTCGACGCTGCGATCCCAGCCGCCGGCGGGCGGCTCGTTCGCGGTTTCGATCTCCACCCGCCGCGCCATGCGGCCAACCAGGCCGAGATAAATCGGATGCTTGCGCGGCCCAGGATCGAGCGGCTCGAACGTGGGCTTCATCACCATGTCGAGCGTGGCGAAATGCCAGGTGTGATCCACGCGCCGCCAGGCTTCGCTGATCTCGTACTCTTCTTCGACGATGATCGCATTGGCGCGGATATTATCTTCGGCGACGATCTGCTTTGCGGGATGCGCGCGCGGCCAGCTGCGCTGCACGCCCTCGGCGTAAGAGCGGAACATGGAAACCTCGCCCTCAGTGGCGATGTAGTCGCGCACCGATTCCGCACGGCCGCGGCGCGAGGTGAAGCGCCATTGATAGCGCGCGGGCGTTTCGGGCGAAGGGCCAAGCGTCACGCGCTCATCCGATTCAAGCCAGGTGATCGGCATCGGATCGGGCATGCGCTCCAGCGCGGTTTGCCCCTCGCGCAGCGGCAGCGCCCAGCCGAAATGGCATTGGCTCATCGCCGGCAGCGGGCTGGGTTGTTTGAGGCGCGTTGGGTCAAGCCAATAGACTTGGCCCGCCACCTCAACCCGCACGATGCAATGATCAAACGCTTGCGCGCTCGGCAGCCAGGCGTTGAGCGCATGCCCGTCGCGCGTGTTGACCAAAGCGGGGCAGGCGTTGACGCCAAGCCGGCGCGCCATGTGCACGTAGAGCTTGGACTTATCCTTGCAATCGCCATAGCGGGTGGAAAGGATGTCCTGGATCGAGCGCGGGGCGTAGCCGCCTTCGCCGATGGAAATGGCGAGATAGCGCACGCCATCCTGCGCAAAGCGCAAAATCGCCGCCGCGCGCCCGGCCTCTGTGGTTTCCGCAGCTTCGATGCGCGCGATCTCGGCTTCCACATCATCGGGCAGCGCGCCGTGATCTTCGTAGAGCGGGATGTAATTGGCGGAGACTTCGGCCCAATCGCGCCATTCGGAAAATTGCAGCGCCGCGCTTTGCATGATCCAGGGCGGGGTGAGCGGCTCAAAGCGCTTGCCCGGCCGCTCCTTGGCGCGCCAGCGGCGATCGATCACGCCGTCTGTTTCCGTTTGCGTCGGTTCGGGCGGGGCGTTGACGGCGTATTCGCGCACGGTGCGGGTTTTCGGCAGGCGCTGGCGCACGCGCACGTCGATGATGCCCACGCCCCATTCAAACCCAAGCCAAGCCGAATGGCGCCCGCCCAGCGATTTGCGCATGCCGTAATGGGTGAAGCTGTGCTCCACGATATCGCCGGGGCGCACGTCCGGCAGCGTGAGGTGCACGGTGAGCCGCCCGTCAAACTGCAGCCGCTCCATGTTCCGCTCGCGCCGCAGCACTTCGTAGAAGGCGCTCTGCGCATGCTCGATGCGGGCGCCGGCGCGGATCACGGCGATGGAGTGAATGTCGAGCAGCTCGAATTTTGGGTCGAAGCTGATGGAGATTTGCGCCGCGCGCTCGGCCCCGGTATTGGCGGTGACCAGTTCCGCGCGGCGATAGAACCAGGCGCGCTCGTTTTCCACGAGGTCGATCTGGCTTTCATCCAGCAGCACGCACACGCCATTGGCGACAAAATGCGGGTTGGCGGTTTGCGGCGCCTCATAGGGCTCGATGTCGGCCCAGGCCGGCGGCGGCGCAACGCGCGCGCCCGGCGTGATTTCCCTGATCGCGGCCCCGTGCTGGTCCATCTTTTCCCCCGCGCCCACGCTAGCGGGCCCCCGCGCTATCCACAACGGGGGAGGGCTGACCAAAGCAGCCGAAGCGCTTAGAGGAGAACGTATGGGGAGTGTTGCAACAGATGAGGCGCCTGTGCCGGCCTCTGCTCGGGCCGAGATTTTGGGCCGGCTGGCGGAGATCGAGGCCGCGCATGGCGTGCGCGTGCTTTTGGCGGTCGAAAGCGGCAGCCGCGCCTGGGGGTTCCATTCGCCAGATTCCGACTATGACGCGCGCTTCCTTTACGTTCGCGCTGTCGATGATTACCTGGCGCTCGCCGCGCCGCGTGATGTGATCGAAACGCCGCTCGAAGGTTTGCTTGACATCAATGGCTGGGATTTGGGCAAGGCGCTGCGCCTGATGATGAAGGGCAACAGCGTTGTGCATGAATGGCTAGCGTCGCCGTTCGTCTACCGCGCCGATTCGGATTTATTGCCGCGCTCACGCCGATCGCGCAGGCATGGCGCAGCGCCTATGCGGACGTGCACCATTATTATGGCCTCTTGGCATCGCAGCGCGGCCGCTTTATCGAGGGGCGCGAGCGGGTGAGGCTGAAGAAGTATTTCTATGTTGTGCGCCCAGCCTTAGCGCTGCAATGGCTGCGTGAGAAAGGCGGCGCGCCGCCCATGGATTTGCCAGGGCTGTTGGCTGGCGTTGCGCCGCCTCTCGCTGCGCTGGAGGCGCTTGAACATTTGCGTGTCGCCAAGCGCGATAGTTCGGAGCTGGGTGAAGGCGTGCGCATCGCCGCTCTGGATGATTATATAGAAGAACAAGCCGCCTGGGCGATCGAAGCTAAGCCGCGCGCGCCCGTCGAAGATGCCGCGCTGATCGAACGCACAAATGCTTTATTCCGCGCGGCCGTGCGCGACGAACTAGGATAGATCGTGAGCAAGAACGCCCCCCGCCTCTTTCTGATCGACGGCTCCGGCTACATTTTCCGCGCCTATCATGCGCTGCCGCCGTTGACGCGGGCTTCCGATGGGCTCTCGGTCGGCGCGGTGGCCGGCTTTTGCAACATGTTGTGGAAGTTCCTGGAGGAGATGAAGGCCACCGAGGCGCCGACGCACCTTGCCGTCATCTTCGATAAATCCGAGGTGACCTTCCGCAACAAGCTCTATCCCGAATACAAGGCCAACCGCCCGCCGGCGCCGGAAGATCTGGTGCCGCAGTTTCCGCTGATCCGCGACGCCACGCGCGCGTTCAATCTGCCGTGCATCGAGATGGGCGGCTATGAGGCGGACGATCTCATCGCCACCTATGCGCGCCAGGCGGCCAAGGCGGGCGCGAGCGTGAAGATCGTTTCCTCCGATAAAGACCTGATGCAGCTGGTCGATGACGGGAAAATCCAGCTCTACGATCCGATGAAGCAGAAGGCGCTGGGCGTTGAGGCGGTGCTGGAAAAATTCGGCGTGGCGCCGGATCGGGTGATCGATGCGCAGGCGCTGATCGGCGATAGCGTCGATAACGTGCCCGGCGCGCCCGGCATCGGCCCGAAAACCGCGGCGGAGCTGATCGCGACGTTCGGCTCGCTCGAAGCCATTCTCGAACGCGCGAATGAAATCAAACAGCCCAAGCGGCGCGAGACGCTGATCAATTTCGCCGATCAGATCCGGCTCTCGAAAGAGCTCGTCACGCTCAAGGACGATGTGGCGGTGGAGGAGGCTTGGGAAAGCTTCGCGGTGCGCGATCCCGAAGCTGGCCCGCTGCTGCAATTCATCGACGCGATGGAGTTTCGCACCCTCGGCCGGCGCGTGCGCGAGCATTTCGCCAAGGAAAAAGGGCGTGGAGATCGTGGCCGCTTATGCGGCGGGCGCGGCGGCGCCAAGCGCGCTGGGTGATCATTCACCCGCGCCCTCGAACGGCCCGGTGGTGGATGAGGTGGAAACCGCGTTCCAACGCGAAGCCTACAAAATCGTGCGCGATCTGCCGGCGTTGGAAACCTATATCGCGCGCGCCATGGCGGCGGGCGCGGTGGGGATCGACACCGAGGCCGATGGGATCAATGCGGTGGGCGCATCCATCGTCGGCATTGCGCTTTCGCTTGGGGCGAACGATGCGATTTATATCCCGCTTGGCCATGCCAGCGCCGATACGCGCGCGGGCGAATTGTTCGCCGCCGAGCAGCCGCCGGCGGAAGCCGCGCCGGACGCCGGCCCGCAAATTCCGCTCAATGCCGCGCTTCCCGCGCTCAAGCCGCTGCTGGAAGCGCAGGGCGTGCTCAAGATCGGCATGAACATCAAATGGGATGTCGCGCTATTCGCGCAGCATGGCATTGCGCTTGGCCCCATCGATGATCCGATGCTGATCTCCTACGCGCTCTATGGCGGGCTCGATGCGCACGACAAAACCTCGCTGGTGGAAAAGCATCTCGGCCATGGGCTGACGCCGCTTGCCGACGTGGTCGGCAAGGGCAAGGCGCAGATTGGCTTTGAGCTCGCGGCGCCCGAGCGTGCGGCGGCTTATTCGGCCGAGCAGGCGGATGCGGGTTTGCGGCTGTGGCGCAAACTAAAGCCCGCTTTGGCGCAGGAAAAATTACGCACCGTGTATGAAACGCTGGAGCGGCCGATGCCGGCTGTGCTCGCGGCGATGGAGCGCGAAGGGATCAGGATTGACCCGCTTATGCTCTCCCAGCTTTCGGGCGATTTCGCACAGCGCATGGCGCAATATGAAAGCGAGGCCTATGGGCTTGCGGGGCGCGAATTTAATATCGGCAGCCCCAAGCAGCTTGGCGAAATCCTGTTTGATGAGCTGAAGCTGCAAGGCGGCAGCAAAACCAAAACCGGCGCCTGGTCCACCGACGCGTCGATCCTCGAAACGCTGGCGGAAGAGCATAATTTGCCGGCCAAAGTGCTGGAATGGCGCCAGCTCTCCAAGCTGCGCAGCACTTATACCGAGGCGCTGGGCCAAGCCATCAATCCGAAAACCGGCCGCGTGCACACAAGCTACGCGTTGGCCTCCACCACAACGGGCCGGCTTTCCTCCAACGATCCGAACCTGCAAAACATCCCGATCCGCACCGAGGAAGGCCGCCGCATCCGCGAGGCGTTCATCGCCGAGAAGGGCAATCTCCTGGTCAGCGCCGATTATTCGCAGATCGAGCTGCGCTTGCTGGCGCATGTGGCCGATATTCCGCAATTGAAGCAGGCGTTCGCCGATGGCGTGGATATTCACGCGCGCACGGCCTCGGAAATGTTCGGCGTGCCGGTGGAGGGCATGCCGAAGGAAATCCGCAATAACGCGAAGGCGATCAATTTCGGCATCATCTACGGCATCAGCGCCTTTGGCCTCGCGCGCAATCTCGGCATCGAGCGCGAGGAGGCGGGCGCGTACATCAAAAAGTATTTCGAGCGCTTCCCCGGCATCCGCGATTACATGGAGGCCACCAAAACTTTCGCGCGCGCCAACGGCTATGTGAAAACCATTTTCGGGCGGCGCATCTGGGTCAAAGGCGTGCAATCGAAGAACGCGCAGGAGCGCCAGTTCGGCGAGCGCCAAGCCATCAACGCGCCGCTGCAAGGCGCCGCCGCCGACATTATCCGCCGCGCCATGGTGCGCATGGCCGAAGCATTGCCGGCCTCGGGCCTCAGCGCGCGCATGCTGCTGCAAGTGCACGACGAATTGGTGTTCGAGGCGCCGGCGGCGGAGGCCGAAGCGTTGTGCGCGCTGGCGCGCCGCGTGATGGAAGCCGCGCCGCTGCCGGCGGCGAGCTTGAGCGTGCCGCTGACGGTGGAAGCGAAAGCCGGCGCGACCTGGGGGGCGGCGCATTGATTTTCTTGGACCGCCGGCGTCCTCGCCGGCACGGCTTATCCGTTTGCGTTGCGCTTGAAGGAAAGAACGTTGCCGGCGAGGACGCCGGCGGTCCAAGAAAAGCCGCGCTTACCGCACAAGCTGCGCGCTTAATCGGGGAGCCCTTCGGATGAAACGCATCGCACTCGCCGCCTTCGCCTGGATCGCGCTTGCACTCCCCGCCGCTGCGCTTGAGCCCGCCGATCTGATCGGGACGTGGACCACCCAATGGGGCAATGGCGGCGGGGAGGCGGTGAGCGGCGGCGGGCCGCTGATTATCCGCCTGGATGAAAGCCCTGATGCGCTGGATGGCTCAACGCCCGCTGCGGGCTGGGATGGGGTGCAGACCGGGGAGGTCGAACCGGGGCCGAACGGATCGCTGATCTGGTCGGGCCGCTGGGCCAGCATCTGGCCGGAGGGGGCGACGATGGGCACGTTCCGATCTGTGTTCAGCGACGCCGATACGTTCACTGGCGTCTGGTCGAGCGACGATGGCGAGATTGTGAACGCGCCGTGGAACGGAGCCCGCGCGCGCTAAATTCCGCCATGGCGCGGCCTTGTTTCGCCCGCTGCGCCGCTCAATTTCTGGAGAGCAGCCGCTTCAATGGTGAGAACCTGTTTTCACGCGGCGGATTGGCGGGTAAGAAAGCCAAGCCGCTTCATTACGGCAAAGTCAGGAAGTTTTTCCGCCCATGTCCACACTCGCCCTTGTCGATGACGACGAGAACATCCTCGCCTCGCTGAAGATTTTCTTCGAGTCCGAGGGCTATAATGTGCGCACCTACACTGATGGCGCGGCGGCGCTGACGGCGCTGGCGGAAAGCCCGCCCGATCTCGCCATCCTCGATATCAAGATGCCGCGCATGGATGGGGTGGAGGTGCTCAAGCGCCTGCGCCAAAGCTCGAACCTGCCGGTCATCTTCCTCACCTCGAAAGACGATGAGATGGATGAGGTGGTGGGCTTCAATGTCGGCGCCGACGATTACATCACCAAGCCGTTCTCGCAGCGCCTGCTCAATGAGCGGGTGAAGGCGATCCTGCGCCGCGCGCGCGCGGGCGCGCCCGGCTCTGAAGTCGGCGATAAAAAGCCGATCGTGCGCGGGGAGCTGGTGCTCGATCCCAACCGCCACGCCTGCACCTGGAAGGGCGATCAAGTCCGCCTGACGGTGACGGAATTTCTTATTCTGCAAGCTTTGGCCCAGCGGCCGGGTTACGTGAAAAGCCGCGACCAATTGATGGACGCGGCCTATGATGATCAGGTCTATGTCGACGACAGAACCATCGATAGCCATATCAAGCGGCTCCGCAAAAAGTTCCGCGACATCGACGGCGAGTTCGACGCGATCGAAACGCTCTATGGCGTCGGGTACCGATACAACGAAGCCTGAGGGCCTGCGGGCGATCCTGCGTTCGCGCATCGCCCGCATCATCTTCATTTGGAACTTCGTCGGCTTCATGCTGCTGGCGGTGGGCGTTCTGCTGCTCACGGAAATGCGCGCGGGCCTCACCGATGCGCAGTTTCGCAATCTGCGCACGCAGGGCGAGCTGATCACCAATCTCTTGATCGAAACCGGCACGGTGCAGGGCGATCCCTATCCGGGGCTGAATGAGCCGGCGGTGCGCCAAGTGCTGCGCCGGCTTTTGCCGCCGGTGGCCGAAGGCGCGCGGCCGGGCGCGGCGGGCCCGCGCGTGCGCGTGTTCGCGCAAGACGGGCGCCTCGTCGCCGATACCGACGTGCTCTACGGGCGCATGGAAGAGCGCACGCTGGAAGCGCCCGGCCTGGAAGAGCCGCTGGGCGAGCGCATCGGCCGCGCCGCGCGCGGGGTGGAAAAATGGCGCATCACGCCCTGGCGCGCTTCGATCACCGAAGAGGCGGAGCGCGAGCGCGCGCTTGGCGGGGAGATCGCGCGCGGGGAGCGGCTCAACGATAAGGGCGAGCGCGTGGTGGCGCTGACGCTGCCGATCCGGCGCGTGCAGATGGTGCTGGGCACCGTGACGCTGGAAAGCGCGGACGTGGAGCGCATCCTGGTGGCCGAGCGCGCGGGCATGATGCCGTTCATCATCGGCGCGGCGGTGGCGATTTTCCTCTCTTCGCTGTTGCTGGCGATGTTTATCGCGCGCCCGCTGGAGCGGCTGGCGGGCGCCGCCGATCGGCTGCGCATCACCGGCTCCACGCGGCTCGCCATGCCGGAGGTGTCGCGCCGCAAGGATGAGATCGGCGGGCTTTCGCGCTCGCTGGAAGCCATGACAGGCGCGCTGGCCGATCGCATCGATGCAAACGAGCGCTTCGCCGCTGACGTGAGCCATGAGATCAAAAACCCGCTCGCCTCGATCCGCTCGGCGGTGGATGCGGCCCAGGCGGTGTCCGATCCGAGCGGCAAACCAAATTGCTCTCCATCGTCGCCCAGGACGTGAAGCGGCTCGATCGGCTGGTCACCGACATCGCCCGCGCCAGCCACATCGAAGCCGAAACCGCGCGCGCCGATCTTGATCCGGTCGATCTCGGCCAATTGGTGTTTGAGCTGACGCGCGCCTACGCGCCGGACGATCCGGGCGCGGTGCAGATCGGCTTTGCCGGCGCAAAGCCCGAGAACGCGATCGTGTGGGGGCAGGCGGGGCCGCTTGGCCAAGTGTTCCGCAACCTGATCGACAATGCGCGCTCCTTCAGCGCCCCCGGCGGGCGCGTGACGGTGACGATGGAGCTGGTGCGCAGCAAGGGCGAGGCGTTCATACGCACCAAGGTGGAGGATGAAGGGCCCGGCATACCGCCGGAAAACCTCGAAACCGTGTTCCAGCGCTTTTATACGCAGCGCCCGCAAGGCGCGGCGTTCGGCGGCAATTCGGGGCTGGGCCTTTCCATCGCCCGCCAGATCGTCACCGCCCATGAGGGCCGCATCTACGCGCAGAACCGCGACGAGGGCGGCGCGCGCCTCGTGGTTGAGCTGCCACTCGCCGGCCAGGGGAAGGTGTGACGATGCGGCCGCCGAAAAACTGCAATGGGCGTGCGGCTTTTGCTTTTCTCGCAGGTGCGAACGGGTATGGTTGCGCCCCTTGGTCAGGGGCTGAGAGGCGGGAGCTCACGGCATGATCGGCGTTGTCGTCGTATCGCACGGCCGCTTGGCGGACGAATTTGTCGCTGCGGCCGAGCATGTGCTTGGCCCGCAAGAGCAGATGCGCGCCGTGGCCATCGGCCCTTATGACGATATGGAAGAGCGCCGCACCGATATTATCGAGGCCGTGCGCGCCGTCGATAAGGGCGAGGGCGTCGTCATCCTCACCGACATGTTCGGCGGCACGCCCTCCAACCTCGCCATTTCGGTGATCAATCAGGTGAAAACCGAAGTGATTGCCGGGGTGAACCTGCCGATGCTGATCAAGCTGGCCGAGGTGCGCGGCAAACTGAGCTTGTCTGACGCCGCGCTTGCGGCGCAGGATGCGGGCCGGCGCTACATCCGCGTGGCGTCCGTCGAACTCGCGGGCGGCGGCTAAAGCAACAATAAAGAAAAAGGCGGCGCGCCATGGGGATGAAGCGCAGCATCGATGTTGTGAATGTACGCGGCTTGCATGCGCGGGCTTCGCGTAAGCTGGCCGAGCTTGCGCTGAGCTATGACGACACCATCATCATCGTGCGCCGCGAGGAGGAGGAGGCCGACGCCCGCTCGCTGATGGATCTGATGATGCTGGGCGCGGGCGTGGGCACAAGCGTCGAGGTCGAAGCCGAAGGCCCCGAAGCGGAGGCGGCGCTCAACGCGGTGGAAGCGCTGTTTGCGGCTAAGTTTCACGAAGGCGAATAAGCGGGCGCTTGTTGGCTTGACCCTCGTGGCGTGGTGCGTCCAAGTGGCGGCAAGGGAGATAGAAATGATCAAACGCCTCGCCGCTTTTGCCTGCCTTGCCGCACTCGCCGCGTGCGCGCCGCAACAGGCCGAAAATCCTGTGCAGATTTACGCTTTGGATTGCGGGCGCATCGCGTTTGCTGACACAGCGCCGTTCGCCGATAATGGCGCGTTCAACGGCGTGGCGCGCGATTTCGTCGATCCTTGCTATCTCATCCGCCATCCCGACGGCGATTTGCTGTGGGATTTGGGCTTGCCCGATGCGGTGGCCGAGATGCCGGAAGGCTTGCGCATCGAGGCGCTTAACGCCACAGCCACCGTGCCGGTGACGCTGGTTTCGCAATTGGCGGCCTTTGGCCTCACGCCGGCGGACATCGATTTTATCGCCATTTCGCACAGCCATGGCGATCATACCGGCAATGCCGGCTTGTTCGCCGCGACCGCGACTTGGATCGTCAACGCCGATGAGCGTGCGCATATGTTCCGCGACGAGGCGCGCGGCGCGCAAGAATTCTCCACCTACGCCGCGCTGGAAAACGCCGAAACCCGCCTCATCGAAAGCGGCGCGCGCCATGATGTGTTTGGCGATGGCTCGGTGATCATCGTTCCCGCGCCTGGGCACACGCCGGGGCATGCGATGCTGTTCGTGCGCAGCGGCAATGCCGGGGATCTGCTGCTGAGCGGGGATATGTTCCACATGGCCGAAAGCCGCGAATGGCGCACCGTGCCGGCGTTCAACCACGACCGCGAGCAGACGCTGCAATCAATGGATATCGTGGACGCCATCACCGCCGACGAAAACGTGCGCCTGATCCGCCAGCACGTGCCGGAGGATTTCGAGGCGTTGCCGCACGCGCCCTAGCTTCGCGCCAGCGGCCGGCGGCGCGTGCATCTAAAGCCGGCGCCGCCAGCATCCTCGCGGGCGGAGCGGAGGAGCAAGCATGCAGGCGGCGCGTGTGCTGGCGGTTTTGGCGCTGGCGTTTCTGAGCGTAGGCATGGCCCCGCGTGAGCGGATCGATTACACGCTGACCCCGATCCTGACCGAAGGCGCGCTTGTTGCGGTTGAGGTCGATCTGCGCTTTCGGGGCGAGGCGGATGGCGAAACCGCGCTCAGCTTGCCCGATGCGTGGGGCGGGCAGGCTGAGCTCTATCGCGCCATCACCGCGCTTGAGGCCGTTTCCGGCGCGCAATTGCGCGAAGGCGCGGGCCCGGCGCAGCGCCTGCTCTCGCATCGGCCCAATGCGCGCGTGCATCTGCGCTATCGCATCGTGCAGGATCATGAGGGGCCGCCCATGGCGCGCGGCGGCAATCCGTATCGCGCCGTGGTGCAGCCTGGCTATTTTCACCTGATCGGGCATGCAAGCTTCATCACGCCCGAGGGCTGGGATGAGGCGGCGCCTGTGCAGTTGCGCGTGCGGGCGCTGCCGCGCGGCTGGCGCTTTGCTTCCGATCTTGAGCATGATGGGCTCACGCTCGGCGGGGTTGGGCGTAGCATTTCTGTGGGCGGCGATTTCCGCATCCATCACGGCGCTGACCGCAATATCCGCGTGGCGATACGCGGCGATTGGGGCTTTAGCGACGCAAGCTTTGTAGCGCAGGCGAACGAAATCATCAGCGGCCAGCGCAATTTCTGGGGCGATGAATCCACGCCCTATCTTGTCACGGTGTTGCCGCTGGAGGCGCCGAACCCGCGCGCGCGTTCGGTGGGCGGCACAGGGCTTGGTGATGCGTTCGCCTTTTTCGCCACGGCGAACACCGAAGAAAGCCGCATCACCCGCACGCTTGCGCATGAGAGCTTGCACACATGGCTGCCGCATCGCATCGGCGGCATGTCTGCGCAAAACGAAGTGGGTGATTATTGGCTCTCCGAAGGCTTCACCGATTTTTACACCGCGCGCATGCTGGTGCGCCAGGGCTTGTGGATCCCCGCCGATTACGCGGCGGATTTTAACGCCACGCTCAGCGCCTACGCGCACTCAACCGCCCGCACCGCGCCGAATGCGCGCGTGGCTGAAGCGTTTTGGACCGATCAGGACATGCAGCAATTGCCGTATCAGCGCGGGCGGCTTTTGGCGGCGATCTGGGATCGGCGCTTGCGTGCGGAAGGGCGGAGCCTCGATGTGCTGATGCACGCCATGAGCGCGCGCGGCGGCGGGTGAAGCGGGGCCAGCCTCGGCCTTGCTGGCGCGCGAGGCTGAGGGCGTCGGTTTTGCCGCTGATTATCAGAGCTTCATCGTTGAGGGCGCGGAGATCGCGCTGGCCGAGGATGCGTTCGCGCCGTGCGGGCGCGTGCAGACCAGTTTTTCTCCGCGTTTTACGCTTGGCTTTGATTTTCAGGCCACGCTGGCCAATCAGAATATCGTCGCCGGCATCGACCCGGCCGGCCCCGCTTATGCGGCGGGCGTGCGCGATGGCATGGAGATCACCCGTCTGAACACGCAATTTGGCGATATCGACGCGGAGGTGTCGCTTGCGGTGCGTGAGGGCGATGGCGAACGCGAGATGCGCTACATGCCGCGCAGCCGCGAAAGCGTGCGCGTGCAGGCGCTTGTATTGGCCGAGCCGCTTGAGGGCGAAGCGCTTGATGCGTGCCGCGCGGTGCTGGGCGGGGCGCATTAGCCTTATTTGGTTTGGGAACACGCCGCTTTTCGCATCCGCAGCATGCGAAATCGCACGCCTTTTAAGCGCAAAACCTATTCTTAGGGCTATCGCGGCAGAATTCTAAGCCGTGTTCAACGCGCCCTCGCATGGGAGGCAGCTCATGACCATCGATTATAACGCGATTTCGGCGTGGTTCAGCTTGTGGGGTCTCAGGATCCTCGCGGCGGCCGCGATCCTCATTGCCGCGCATTTCGCCGCCAAGGCGGTGAAATGGGGCATCGCCAAGGGCATCGACCGCATCCCTTCCTCTCGCGCCGCGATGGCGCGAGCAGCACCAGTGCAAAACCTGTTGTTGATGTGGGTGAACGCATTGGCGAGGTAGGTTACTGGCTGGTTTGGCTGCTTGGCCTCATTTTGGCGCTCTCGCAGCTCGACATGCGCGAGATCGTTGCGCCGCTGAATGATATGCTGAGCGGCTTTCTCACCTATCTGCCCTCCGTCGTTGGGGCGGCGATCATCTTTTTCATCGGCTTTGTGCTGGCGACGATTCTGCGCCGCATTGTGCAGGCCGCCGTGGAGGCGGCCGAGCTTGACCGCCGGCTGATCGATGCGGGGCTGACGCACACGCCCGCAGGCCCAGGCCTTGCGCGCCTGCTTGGCATTTTGGTGTTCACGCTGGTGATCATCCCCGCCGCGATCGCGGCGCTGGATGCGCTCAACATCCGCGCCATCTCCGATCCGGCCACCTCGATGCTCAACGAAATCCTGATGACGATCCCGCGCGTGATCGGCGCGGGGCTCATCATCTTTATCGCCTATGTGGTGGGCCGCTGGGTGATGACGCTGACGGAGGAGGGGCTGAAAGCGCTGGGCTTTGACAGCATCATCGCCTCGATCGCCAATGCAGAGCCGGTGCGCGTGGGGCGTGAGCACTTGGATGTCAGCTCGCGCGCCGATGCGCTCGATCTGTCGCGCTTTCCGCCTTCGCGCATGATCGGGCTTGCGGTGCTGATCGGCATTGTGCTGTTCGCGGCGGTTGAAGCCACGCGGCTGCTTGAATTCGGCGCCATGGCGGCGATGCTGACGGAAGTGTTGCAACTGGCCAGCCGCGTGCTGTTTGGCGCGGTGATCATCGCGCTGGGCATATTGCTGGCGAACATCCTGGCGGTGGCGGCGCGGCGCGAAGGCAAGCCGAGTTCTGAGATCATCTCCACCTTCGTGCGCTGGGGCGTCATCGCGCTCGCCACGGCGGTGGGCCTGCGCTTCATGGGCCTGGCCAACGACATTATCGTCCTGGCGTTTGGGCTGATCCTCGGTGCGGTGGCGGTGGCGGTGGCGATCGCGTTCGGGATTGGCGGGCGCGATGCGGCCAAACGCCTGCTGGATCGCTGGAGCAGCGACGGCTGATCTGGCGCTATGCGCTTGAAAATACAAAGGCCGTCGGGGTTCCGCCCGGCGGCCTTTTGCGTGGGCGCGGCATTTGCCAGCGCCGCGCGGCTTTGCTAAACCGCGCCCGCCCGCCGAGGAGCGTTGCGACGGCCAGAACACATTTCTGGGCCGCCAGGCTCGGAGGGCTTTCCCATTGGAAAAACGACGCTCGCCGCTTTCGTAGGAGGGCGCGCGATGAGCGCTACAGATTTTATCGTGAAAGACCTTGGCCTTGCCGATTGGGGCCGCAAGGAAATCGACATCGCCGAAACCGAAATGCCGGGCCTGATGGCCGTGCGCGCGGAATACGGCCCAAAGCAGCCGCTGAAAGGCGCGAAAATCGCCGGCTCGCTGCACATGACGATCCAAACCGCGGTGCTGATCGAAACGCTGCAAGCCCTCGGCGCCGACGTGCGCTGGGCCTCGTGCAACATTTTTTTCGACGCAAGATCACGCCGCCGCCGCGATCGCCGCCAAGGGCACGCCGGTGTTCGCCACCAAGGGCGAAACGCTGCTCGAATATTGGGATTACGCCCACAAGATTTTCGAGTGGGCCGGCGGCGGTTACGCCAACATGATCCTCGATGACGGCGGCGACGCCACGCTGCTGTGCGTGCTCGGCCCCAAGGCCGAAAAGGACGCTTCCATCCTCGATAAGCCGACCAACGAGGAAGAAGAAGCGCTCTACGCCACGATGAAGCGCTATTTGAAGGAAAAGCCGGGCTTCTATTCGGCCATCCGCGATGCGGTGAAGGGCGTTTCCGAAGAAACCACCACGGGCGTGCATCGCCTTTATGAAATGGCCAAGAAGGGCGATCTGCCGTTCCCGGCCATCAATGTGAACGACAGCGTCACCAAGTCGAAATTCGACAATCTCTATGGCTGCCGTGAATCGCTGGTGGACGCGATCCGCCGCGGCACGGACGTGATGCTTTCGGGCAAGGTTGCGGTGGTGTGCGGCTATGGCGATGTGGGCAAGGGCTCGGCGGCTTCGCTGCGCCAAGGCGGCGCGCGCGTGAAGATCACCGAGGTCGATCCGATCTGCGCGCTGCAAGCGGCGATGGAAGGCTATGAGGTCGTGACCATGGAAGACGAGGCGCCCAACGCCGACATCTTCGTGACGGCCACCGGCAACAAGGACGTCATCACCGTCGAGCATATGCGGGCGATGAAGAACAACGCCATCGTCTGCAATATCGGCCACTTTGACAGCGAAATTCAGGTCGCCGGCCTCAAGAATTTCAAGTGGGACGAGATCAAGCCGCAAGTGCACCACATCGAGTTTCCGGGCGGCAACAAGATCATCCTTCTCTCCGAAGGCCGGCTTGTGAACCTCGGCAACGCCACCGGCCACCCGAGCTTTGTGATGTCTGCGTCCTTCACCAACCAGACGCTGGCGCAGATCGAGCTGTGGACCAACGGCAAGGCGTATAAGAACGAAGTCTATACCCTGCCCAAGCACCTCGATGAAAAGGTGGCGACGCTCCACCTCGGCAAGCTCGGCGCGAAGCTGACGAAGCTGAGCAAAGAGCAAGCCGATTATATCGGCGTGCCCAATGCCGGCCCGTTCAAGCCGGATCATTACCGCTACTAAGCCTTCGCCGAACGGCGAAGCGGCGGCCTCTCCGAAAGGAGAGGCCGTTTTTGTTTGCGCTATTGGTTCTGCACGCTTTCAAGATAGGCGATCATCGCTTCGATCTGATCGGGCTCGAGCCTAAACTCAGGCATGTCGCTGTGGCCCACCAGGATGCCTTCGGCGAAGGCTTCGGCCAGCGCGTTTACCGGATAGTTTTGCGAAAAGGTGCGGAAGGGCGGGGCGTCCGCGTGCGGGCTTTCGCCATCGGCGCCCGATCGCATGGCACACCGCGCAATTGGCCTCGGCTATGGCTTGGCCTCTGGCGGTAGGCGATGGGCGCGCATCGCCCTCCGGTTGCGCGCTGGCGGCGCATGCGCCGAGCAAAGCGGCGAGCGCGGCGCCAAGAGCAAGCTGACGAAGCGGCCTGCGCGTCATGATCTTTTCTCCATGCTTTGTTCGTCAATCGCGTGAGCTGATTGCGTGTTCCTATCTGACTTGGCAGAAAGGCGGAACCGCCGGGAACCACCATGCTCGTTCACGCCACCCGCACAGTTTCGACATGGACAGCGCGCGCGCTGTTCTATGGCGGATTGTTCATTGTCGTGGTTGGCGCGCATTTGGCGCTGACAGGCGCATTGCGCGCGCGAAGGCTGGGCCTCCAACGCCGCCATGTTCGCAGGCGGCGCCGCCGTGCTGGCGCTGGTGGTGGCGGTGGTCAACGCCGCCGATTGGGCGCGGCGCTTGCTGGCGCAATGGCGTGAGCGCGCGCGGATCAAGCAAGGCTTGCCCGAAGGGCCGTGCTGCGTCGTCTGGCGCGCGGGCGCCGATGCGGTGGAGGATGAGGACGAGGATGCGATGCCGTGGGAGGTGGCCGGCCCCTTGCGTGCGCGGTACCCGGCGCTGGCGCGGCGTTTGGGCGTCGAGGGCGTGGCGGTGGTGGACTTCGAGGTCGGCGCCGGCGGGCGGGTGAAGAACGTCCATTGCGTCTATGCTTGGCCTTCGGACGTGTTCTACGAGGCCGCGCGCGAGGCGATGGTGCGCACCCGGTTTGAGCCGCGCGGGGATCGGCATGTGCGCTTCGGCGCCAGCTACAAGATGCCGTTCGTGTTCCGCATTTCCGGCGCGTCGAAACTGAAACAAGCCGGGCGGCGCGCGCAAGCTGCGCCCGGCGCTGCAAGCGGCGGCCGATGCGGTGGAGAAGCTGCGCGGGGCCCCCTGAATGCGTGCCGGCGGCGCGTTAACGCGTTGAACTTTCTTAACTTAACCGCGCGTTCACCAATTTAAGCACTTGTTAACATCTGAGGGCCCGATGCGGCGTTTCCATCGCGCGCGAAGCGCGTGAGGATGGCTGTTGGGGCTTGGCGATTCGTTTCGCCGTAGGATGTTTTAGGGGTCGGTTTTGGACGTCGGTTTGTTGAGCCTGCTGGTGGCGGGCGGCGCGGCGGCGGATCGCCATCGCGGCGCTGCTTTGGGCCGTGCGCGTCACCGATGGCGCGCGCGGCAGCGTCGAGGTGTGGAAAAAGCGCTCGCGCACGCTGGAGGATCAGCTGGCGTGGGCGGATTCCATTTTTGGCGCGCATCCGGGCGTGGTGCTGATCTGGGACGATGTGGCCGCGCCCGCCGCCGATGGCGATTGGGGCAGCCCGCGCATCTATGGCTCGCCGCTGGCGCTGGCCTCCATGCTGCGCTTTTCGGATGCGGCGGTGGCGGCTGAGCCTTCAATCCGCATCCTGCAGGGGCTTTCCACGTTTGACGCGCACGCCGCCGGCGGGGAGCCGACGCGGCTTGGCCCGGCGCTGGCGCGGCTGCGCCGCGAAGGCGCGCCGTTCTCGCTGGTGATCTCAACGCCCGATGGCGTGTATGTGGAAGTTGACGGCCGCACCGCCGGCGCGCGCGCGGTGGTGTGGATTCTCGACGCCAGCGTGCGCGGGGTGGAGCATGGCTCGGGCGATCTGCCCGATGGCGGCGGCAAGGTGCTGGCGGGCGATCCCGCCGCGTTCCTCAAGATGTGGAACACGACGCCGTTCATGGCGTGGCGCGTGAATGGCGGGCTTGAGCTCGATTGGGCCAACCCCGCCTATCTCGAAGCGCTGCGCGCCAAATCGCTCGACTCCGCCGTGCAGCGCAATCTGCAGCTCGATGCCGCCGTGGTGGAAATGGCGCGCAAGGCCATCGACACCGGCGAGGTGATCGAAGAGGTGCGCACCGCCACCGTGGGCGAAGCGCGGCGCACGCTGCGCTTGCGCATGGCGCCGATCTCGGGCGGCGCGGCCGGCCTTGCGATCGACGTGACCGAAACCGAAGCCTCGCGCGATCTCATGTCCAAGCAGCAGCGCGCGCATGATGAAACGCTGAACGCGCTGGCCGAGGGCGTCGCGGTGTTCGATGCGCAAAAGCGGCTGGTGTTTCACAATCTGGCGTTTGAGCAGATGTGGGGCGTTGAGGCTGCGTTCTTGGCGGATCGGCCTGCGCATGCGGCGTGGCTCGATTATCTCAAGGAAAAGCGCAAGCTGCCGGCGACCGCCAATTACGCCGAATGGCGCGCAGGCGAGCTGGCGCTCTATCAAGAAGTGGCTGAGCTGCCGGAAGATCTTTGGGTGCTGCCCGATGGGCGCATGCTGCGCGTGGCGCGCCAGCGCCATCCGGGCGGCGGCATGCTGATGATCTTCTCGGACATGACCAACGAGATCTCGCTGCGCAGCCAATATGACGCGCTGCTGCAAACGCAGAAGGCCGCGCTCGATAAATTGCACGAAGCGATCGTGGTGTTTGGCCTCGATGGCCGGCTCAAGCTCTCGAACGCCGCGTTCTCGGAGATGTGGGACTTGCCGCGCGAAACGTTCGAGGCGGACATGCCGTTCGAGAAGCTGGTGGCGGCGTGCAAGGCGAAATTCCACGATGACGCGGTGTGGGCGCAGGTGCGCGCGCGCATCACCGATCCTTCGCCGGAGGCGCGCACGGAGTTTCGCGGCGAAATGCGCCGCAGCGATGAGACGGTGCTGAAATTCCTCACCCGCCCGCTGCCCGATGGCGCGACTTTGGTGGCGTTTCAGGACATCACCGCCGATCGCCGCGTGGAAGATGCGCTGCGCGAGCGCGCCGAAGCGTTTGAGGAGGCCGACCGGCTCAAGACGCAGTTCGTTGAGAACGTCTCCTACCAATTGCGCAATCCGCTGCAGGCGATCCAGGGCAATGCGGAGATGCTGCATCACAAGATTTTCGGCCCGCTCAACGATCGGCAGGCCGAGCAGGTGGGTTCGATCATCGAAGCGTCGGGCAATCTCTCCAAGCTGATCGACAATATTCTCGATGTGGCCATGGTCGAAGCCGGCAATGTGCAGCTCGATCTCGGGCCGATGAATATCTACGAGACGCTGACAGAGAGCGTGCAGATGGCCGCCTCAAAGGCGCGCGACACAGAGGTGCCGATCCGCATCAAATGCGATCCCGAGATAGGCGAAATCGCCGCCGATCAGAAGCGCATCACCCAGGTGATCGTGAACCTGCTCTCCAACGCGCTGCGCCATACCGAACGCGGCGATACGATCACGGTGACGGCCGAGCGCGCGGAAGATCTCGTGCGCCTCACCGTGGCCGATACGGGCAAGGGCATGAATTTCGAGGCCCAAGCGCATGCGTTCGATAGCTTCCAAAGCGGGGATCGGCGCGGGGCTGGGCTTGGCCTTGCGCTCGTGCGCTCGTTCGTGGAGATGCATGGCGGCTGGGTGGCGCTGAAAAGCGAGCCGGGGCGCGGCGTCACCGTGACATGCCATCTGCCCGCGCACGCCCCGCCCGAACCGCCCGCCGGCCCGCCGCCGACGCCGCCGCGCGAGCGGCGGAAGGCGGCTTAGCGGGAGGGGGCCACGCCCCGCGGAGATGGCGCGGCGCGTTAGGCCTTATTGGGCGCAAAACGCGCGGCGGCCCAGCGCAGGCCCAGATAAACCGCGAAGATGACAGCCGTTGACACCGCCACGGTGAGGAAATTCCAGCCGTTCTTGAGGCCGAGATTGAAGCAAGGCCAGCCCGCGATCACAAACAACGCGATGTAGGAAGGGTCTTTGGGCGCACGCATGACGCCGAGCACGATCGCGAGAATCGCGCCGCCTAGGATGATCGAGTCATTTAATTCCATGCACGCCTCTTTTTGAGTGTGCGGTAGATTTGCAACATGCGGCGCGCTGGTCAACAGCGTTCGCAAATCCAGGCAAGCGCGGGAAAATTTCGCCCATGGCGCGACGGGCTGTGTCAGCTGCGATAATCGCCGTTGATTTCGACGTAGCGCTTGGTGAGGTCGCAGGTGTGCATGCTGGCGCGGCCCGCGCCGGGGCCGACGAGCACGGTGATTTCGAGGCTTTGCCCTTTCATATACGCGCTCATCGCCGCTTCATCATATTCGGATGAAACCATGCCCTCGCGCGCGGCCCAGAGCGCGCCGAAGCGCACGCCGATCATTTCTTTTTTCACCGGCTGATCGGCGCGGCCGATGGCCATGACGATGCGGCCCCAGTTCGCGTCCTCGCCGGCGATGGCGGTTTTGACGAGCGGGCTTTCGCAAATGGTGCGGGCGATGATCTTGGCGGAGGCGTCGCTCTGCGCGCCTTCGACATTCACTTTCACAAGTTTGGTCGCGCCTTCGCCGTCGCGCACGATCTGGATGGCGAGATCGGTGAGCACCTGGTTGAGCGCGGCGCGGAAGGCGTTGAGGCGCTCATCCTTCGCATCCGGGATCGGCGGCACATTGGCTTGGCCGGTGGCGTAGAGCAGCACGCAATCATTGGTGCTGCGATCCCCGTCCACGGTGATGGAATTGAAGCTGACCTCGGTTTCCTGGCGCAGCAGGGTTTTGAGGATGGGAGCCGAGAGCGCCGCATCGGTGAACACGAACGCCAGCATGGTGGCCATGTTCGGCGCGATCATGCCCGAGCCCTTGGCTATGCCGGCGATATTCACCTTCACGCCGTCGATCTCACAGCTCGCGCCCGCGCCTTTGGGGAAGGTGTCCGTGGTCATGATCGCGCTGGCCGCGTCATGCCAATTGACGGGCGCGAGATTCAAATGCGGCAGCGCGCGCGTGATCTTCGCATCATCGAGCACGACGCCGATCACGCCGGTGGAGGCGGCCAGCATTTCGCGCGTGTCCACGCCGATGGCCGCGCCCGCTTCGGTGAGCGCGCGTTTGGCCGCCGCATCGCCGGCCGGGCCGGTGAACGAGTTGGCGCAGCCGGCGTTCACCAGCAGGCCGCAGGCTTGGCCGCGATTGGCCGCGAGCGCGGCCTTGCACCAATCGGTGGGCGCAGAGCCCACGGCGTTGGTGGTGAACACCCCCGCCGCGCGCGTGCCCGCAGGCATGCGCATCAGCAAAAGATCGGGGCGCTCGTGCTTGTAGAAGCCCGCGCGCCCGATCGCGGCTTCAAGGCCGGCGATGGGCGGCAGGTCGGGGAAGCTGGCGGGCGCGAGCGGTGAGACAGCGCCGGGCTTCATGGCTGGGCCGGCTCCTCTTGCACGGGGGCGGGCTGCTGGCGCTGGGTTTGCGCGCCAGGGCTCATGGGGAAGGGGAAAGGCGGCGGCGCAGCGCCAGGGGCGGCGCCGGCGTCCGGCGCGGGGCGGGGCGTCGCCGGCTCAGGCGTGGGCGTTGGCGCAGGGCTTGGCGCATCGCCGGGGGCGAGCACCTCTCCGCCCGGCTCAAAGCCGCGATTGTCCGCCCCGCGCAAGCGCTCGATGCGGGCGTTGCGCTCCAATTCTTCGTGCAGCGTCTGGATTTCGCGGAAGCGCTGCCAGGCGATGATACGCGGGCGCAGCGTCTCAAGGCTCGGCATCGCGCCCTCGCGGCGATCCTCAAGCCGCATCACAAGCCAGGCGCCGTCGAGATCAAGCGGGCCGATCACTTGGCCGACATTGGCCCGATCCAGCGCCTGCCGCACCGGCGGGGCGAGATCATCGACTTTGCTGAAGCCAATGTCGCCGCCATCGGGGGCGGTGTTGCGCTCGGTGGAGAGCTCAAACGCCAGCACCTCAAAGCGTTCGCCGGCATTGAGCCGGCGCAGCGCCGCATCGGCTTCCTCGCGGGTTTCAAAGCGCATCATGCGCAGGCGCACCTCTTGGCCGCCAGCCAGGCGCGCGCTGTTTTCGCGGTAAAGCCGCTCGATCGTGGCCGGATCGACGGCGCGCTGATCGATTTCATCATAGATGGAATTGGCCAGCACCCGCTCGCGGGCGTTTTCCAACTGGCGGCGCACGTGCGGCTCGCGGTCAAACCCGCGCGCTTCGGCCTCCATGGCGAACAGCCGGGTTTGGATCAGCTCTTCCAGCGCAAGGTAGAAGGCGTCGGAATTGGCGTCGAGATCCTCGCCCTCCTGCATCAGCCCGCGCGCCACCGCATAGGTGCGCACATCCTCGATATAAATCGGCCGCCCGTTCACGGTGGCGGCGACCACCGGATCGTTGATCGAGCCGCCATCGGCGCCTGGATCTTGGCCAAGCCCGCACCCGGCGAGCAGGGCGGCGCAGATGAGGGCGGCGAAAGGCGCGCGGCGAAACAAGGGCATGCGTTCTGCCTCCCGTTGGGGCGTGTAAAGGTGCGCGCCGGGCCGCGAACCTCCTCCGAGGTCGCATTGACACGCCCAAGGGGCGCTCTTAAGTCTCGCGGGCGCACGCATCAAGAGTGAATTCGCAGGTGGGCGCGCCCCGGAGAGTCTCAAAAAAGACAACAAAATCCAACTCTTTGATTTGGGACAGCGCGTCGTTTTTGGCGGCGCCAACGGATTTAAGATCGCGCCACATGCTCAACCTCGCCAAGCAGATTTTCGGTTCCGTCAACGATCGCAAGGTGCGCGGCCTGCGCCCCATGGTTGCGCGCATCAATGCGCTGGAGCCGACCTTCGAGGCGCTCTCGGACGAGGCGCTGCGCAATAAGACCAGCGAATATCGCCACCGCCTGGCGCGCGGGGCCAAGCTGGACGACGTGCTGCCCGAAGCCTTCGCCACCGTGCGCGAGGCGGCCAAGCGCACGCTGGGGATGCGCCATTTCGATGTGCAGATGATGGGCGGGATGATCCTGCACGCAGGCCGCATCGCCGAAATGCGCACCGGCGAGGGCAAAACCCTGGTCGCCACGCTGCCCACCTATCTCAATGCGCTCGAAAGCCGGGGCGTGCACGTCATCACCGTGAACGATTACCTCGCCAAGCGCGACAGCGAGTGGATGGGGCAGATTTATCGGTTCCTGGGGCTTTCCACCGGCGTCATCGTGCACGGCCTCTACGATAACGAGCGCCGCCAAGCCTACGCCGCGGATGTCACCTACGGCACCAATAACGAGTTCGGCTTCGATTATCTGCGCGATAACATGAAGTATTCGCTGGGCGAGATGGTCCAGCGCGGGCACCGCTACGCCATCGTTGATGAAGTGGATTCGATCCTGATCGATGAAGCGCGCACGCCGCTGATCATTTCCGGCCCCACCGAAGATCGCTCCGATCTCTACCGGCAGATCGATGCGATCATCCCGCTGCTGCGGCCTGAGCATTTCGAGCATGACGAAAAACAACGCTCGATCACTTTCACCGAAGATGGCTCCGAGAAGATCGAGGAGCTGCTCACCGAAGCGGGCATCCTGCAAGGCTCGCTCTATGAGCCGGCGAACATTTCGCTGGTGCACCACGCCAACCAAGCGTTGCGCGCGCACAATCTGTTCCAGCGCGATAAGGATTATATCGTCAAGGACAACGAGGTTGTTCTGATCGATGAATTCACCGGCCGCATGATGAGCGGGCGCCGCCTTTCCGAAGGCCTACACCAAGCCATCGAAGCCAAGGAAAAGGTGAACATCCAGCCGGAAAACCAGACGCTGGCCTCGATCACCTTCCAGAATTATTTCCGCCTCTATGACAAGCTCGCCGGCATGACCGGCACCGCCTCCACCGAGGCGGCCGAGTTTGGCGACATCTACAAGCTCGATGTCATGGAAGTGCCGACCAATCGCCCGATCAAGCGCATCGATGATGACGATGAGGTCTACCGCACCGCGAAGGAAAAATTCGCCGCCATCATCGCCGATATCGAAGATACGAACCGCCGCGGCCAGCCGGTTCTGGTCGGCACCGTGTCGATCGAGAAATCGGAATATCTCTCCACCATGCTCAAGCAGCGCGGCATCCCGCACCAGGTGCTGAACGCGCGCTATCACGAGCAGGAAGCGCAGATCGTGGCACAAGCCGGCGTGCCTGGCGCGGTGACGATCGCCACCAACATGGCCGGCCGCGGCACCGATATTCAGCTCGGCGGCAATGTCGAAATGCGCCTTAAATCCGCGCTCAAGGGCGATGAAACGCCCGATCAGATCGCGGCGATCAAGCGCCAGATCAGTGTGGACGTGGAAAGCAAGAAGGCCCAGGCGCTGGAAGCGGGCGGGCTCTACGTGCTTGGCACCGAGCGGCACGAAAGCCGCCGCATCGACAACCAGCTGCGCGGCCGCACCGGCCGCCAGGGCGATCCGGGCAAGTCGAAATTCTATATCTGTCTTGAGGATGATCTTTTGCGCATCTTCGCCGCCGAGCGGCTGGATGCGATTATGCGCGGCCTTGGCATCAAAGAAGGCGAGGCGATCGTTCACCCCTGGATGAACAAGGCGCTGGAAACCAGCCAGCGCCGGGTTGAGCAGCGCAACTTTGAAATCCGCAAAAACCTGCTGAAATACGACGATGTGATCAACGATCAGCGCAAGGCGATCTTTGAGCAACGCATCGAATTCATGCGCACCGCTGATGTGGCGCCCATCGTCAAGGACATGCGCCATGACGTCGTCGATAAGCTCGTCTGGCGGCACATGCCGGAAAAGGCCTATCCCGAGCAATGGGACACCGAAGGCATGATCGTGGAAGCCCGCGAGATTTTCGGGCTGGAGATCCTGTTCACCGCATGGGCCGCCGAAGAAGGCATCGCCCAGGCCGAGATTATCGAGCGTTTGCTGCGCGAGGTTGACCAGGCCTATGCGCAAAAAGCCGCGATGCTGGGGCCTGAGCGCCTGCGCGCGGTGGAAAAGCAAGTGCTGCTCTCGGTGGTGGACATGCGCTGGCGCGAGCACCTTTCGCTGCTCGATCATCTGCGCTCGGTGATCCACCTGCGCGGCTACGGCCAGCGCGATCCGCTCAACGAGTTCAAAACCGAAGCGTTCACGCTGTTTGAGCGCATGCTGCTGGATCTGCGCACCACGGTGACGCGCATGCTGCTGCTGCTGCAGATCGGCCAAGTCGATGAAGCCGCGCGCCCGCCGCAGGCGCCGCGCACGTACGAGATGATCCACAACAATCCCGATACGGGCGAGAACGAAATGACCGCGGCTGTCGCCGCCGATCCGAACGCGCATCCGCTCGCGCCCGATGGGTTTGACCGGCACAACCCCAGCACCTGGGGCAAAGTCTCGCGCAACGCCCCGTGCCCCTGCGGCTCAGGCAAGAAATTCAAATATTGCCACGGCCAGGAAGCGGCGAGCGCTTAAGGCATGTTTTCGCTGCGCGACATTACCTCGCGTACGTGGATCTTGCTTGCCGCCACCTCGATTATCGTCAGTGCGGCAGTCGTCGCCGAGCGCCTCGTTGCTCGGGCAGGCTGGGACACCGATTTAAATTTCTACGGGGCCTTGTTCGGCAACCTCATTGGCCTCTTCGGCCTTCTGGCCTCGGGTTCATTTGCATTCGATCTAGAGTCCAAAAAGCGATCTATCGAAGAAGAAGAGCGACGCATCTCATCATTTCTTATGGTGGATTCGATCGTCAGAAATCACCTCCACCTAGTTGAGCTGTTTGCGGGCTTCATGGTTGGCTGGGCTGAAAAATACAATCGGTGATTTGTCGCTGCCTGAGAGCCGGGCAAAAGCGGATGTCATTTTGAGCCTCGAACCGGAGCCGATGGCTCTCGTTGAAGCGCGACTCGACTCGCTGCCCGATAGCATCGTGATGGCGTACCTGTACGGTACGTCGCAGATCGCGCTAATGGTGAAATCACTAAAGCAGAGTTTCGCTCGCGTCGGCGCGCATCCGCAGAAACAAATGCCCGACATTGTAGAGGGCGCGATTTTGTTATTCCGGTCTGCGGCAATGATCGCTAACGCATTAAGCGATCATGCAAATTCACGCGAGCGCCTCCCCCACAGAGCGCGAGGCGATACTTCAGAGACTGAGGGCGCTTGCGCAGACCGACTAGTGTTAGCCCTTCAGTCCCGCGGCGCCTGATCGGGGCTGGTGAGGATCTGGAACTGATACAGCGCCAGCGCGCCGCCGTTCAGGTAGGCGCGGGCGTAGCGGCTTTCGCGCAAGTTTTGCGTGCCTTGATAGATCGCCGGGCCCGGATGGGGCTGGGCGTCCGAATGGCCAAGGCAGGGCACATTGATGCGCACCTCTTCATGGGCGCTGTAGCGCGCGCCGCGTTCGACGCGCAGCACATGGCCGGTGACGGCGCAGCTCATCGGCCCTGTGGTTTCGACGTTCGAGACCTCGATCACGATCACGTCCGCCGCGCCCTCACGCGCATCGGCGTAAACCTGCGGCGGCAGCGCGGCGAAGGCGTGCGTGGCGGCGGCGCACGCGGCGAACAGGGTGGCGGCGAACAGTGTGCGCATGAAATCCTCTTTCGTGGCCGCACGGCGCGGCTTCCATCAGCGTAGGCGCAAGCGTGGCGCTTTTGAGATCAGCGCGGCCCGGCGATTTCCGTCAGCAGCACGCGCCAATGGGTGAGCCCGTTATAGAAGCGCTCCACCGGCACGCGCTCATTGAGGCCGTGGGCGAAGGCGTCTGAACCGCGAATGAACACTCCGCCCACCCCGTATGTCGGGATGCCGGCGGCGCGGAAATAGAGCCCATCGGTGGCCCCGGCGGACATCATCGGCGTGACGCCCACGCCCGGCGCGTGCGCGTGCACGGCGCGGGTGACGGCCTGCACGATGTCGGCGCGCAGCGGGGAAGCGTCGCTGGCGCTCGATGGGCCAAACGGCGCGACCTCAACGCCCTCGCCGGCGATGGCGCGCAATTCCGCTTCCACCTCCGCCACGGCCACGCCGGGGAATATCCGGCAATTCACGGTGGCGACGGCGCTTTGCGGCAGCGCGTTTTCCGCGTGCCCGCCGCTCAGCAGCGTGGCGACGCAGGTGGTGCGCAGCGTCGAGGAAAGGTCGGCGATTTGCGCGACGTTTTGCTGGGCGCGGCGATCTTGCGGATTGGCGGCAAAGCGCCGCATCGCTTCAGCTTGCGGGCCGGCCACGCCCTCGGCGCTTTGGCGCAGCATGGCGAGCGTGGTGTCGTTCCACATCAGCGGAAATTGGAACGCGCGCAGCCGCGTCAGCGCATCGGCCAGTTCATAAATCGCATTGTCGGCGCGCGGGGCGGAGGAATGCCCGCCCGGATTGCGCGCGGTGAAGGTGAAGCTGGCGAAGGTTTTTTCCGCGGTTTGCAGGCCGTAGCGGATCGGCTGGTTGTTCTGCGTCAGCGCGCCGCCGCCGGCGTCTGAATTGAGCGCGAACTCAGCATCGCCGATCAGCGCGCGGTGCTCGTTGAGCAGCGCCGTGGTGGTCGCGCCGGTGGTTTCTTCATCGCCGGAGAACCAGAGGATGAGATCGCGCGTGGGCGTAAAGCCTTCGCCGCGCAGCGTGAGTAGCGTGGCCGCGATATGGATGAGGCCGGCTTTGTTATCGAGCGAGCCGCGCCCGAAGAAGAAGCCGCCTTCTTCGATGAAGGTGAACGGATCGCGCTCCCAATCGCTGCGGTGCGCGGGCACGACATCCATGTGCGCCAGCAAAAGAATAGGCCGCCCGCCCGAACCGTCGCCGCGATAGCGCACGAGAAGCCCGGCCGTATCGGCCACGTTGATGATGTGGATGTCTTCCTCGGCAAAACCGGCGGCGCGGAAGCGTGCGGCGAGATAGGCCGCCATTTCCGGGTTCTTCTTGCCCTCGACCGAGGTGTCGAGGCCCACGACATGGCGATAGAGCTCAAGCGCCTGGCTGCGTTCGGCGGCGCTGGGCGCCTGGGCGAAAGCGGGCGCGGAAAAAGCGCACGCAAAAAGCGCCGCAGCGGCAAGCAAAGCTCTCATCAATTCGGCCCCCGAACCATCATCCGCCGCCATGCTGGGGGCCGGTTAGCGCTTTGGCAAGAGATTGGGGCCATTCGCTTAAGGGAGCGGCGCAGCGTGCGCGAAGGCGGGCCAGATGAGCGGCATTTTGATCCTCGGCGTTGATCCGGGCCTTAACCGATGCGGTTGGGGCCTCGTGTTCAGCGAGGGCGCGCGGCTTTCGCATGTCGCGCATGGCGTGATTGCGCCATCGCCCAAGCAGCAGCTCGCCTCGCGGCTGCACGATGTGTTCGAGGGGCTGATGGCGGTGATGGATCAATATCGCCCGCAGGAAGCGGCGGTGGAGGAAACCTTCGTCAATTCCAATGCGCGCGCGGCGCTGGCCTTGGGCCAAGCGCGCGGCGTTGCGCTGGCGGCGGCGGCGCGCACCGGGCTCATGGTCGCCGAATACGCGCCCACCACGATCAAGAAAGCGGTGGTGGGTTCGGGCGCGGCCGATAAAACCCAGATTGCTTTCATGGTGCGCCGCCTGCTGCCCACGGCGGGCGAGGTCAGCGCCGATGCGGCCGATGCGCTGGGCGTTGCGCTCTGCCACGCCGCGCATGGCGGCTTTCGGCGGCGCGCGGGGGCTTAGCCGCAGGCGCGCGGGCGCGCGCCGGTGCGGGCGGCGCCAAATAAGCGCGGGCAGAGCGCGCCGATCAGCGTATCAATATCCTGATCAAATTCAGGCGCAGCGAACGCAAAGACGCTGGAGCCGCCATTGCCGGAATAGGTGACGCTTATCGCGCCGTCGCCGAACGGGCCGATGGCGTTGCAATAGAAATCGCACGCGATGGACGGCATGCGGGTGATCAGCAGGCCCCGGCGCGCATCCCACAATTCCGAGCCTTGGCTGGTGGAGGCGAACAAAAGCACGCCATCCGCCGCCAGCGCCGCATAGGCGATATCCCCGCGCGTGTTCATGCGCGACACAACAGCCCCGCGCGCATCGCGCACCAGCAATTGCGTCGGTGTTTCGATCGTCACCGTAAACGCATCGCCGGCATTTTCGATTGTGCCTGATTTGATATCTTCAGCGGCGGGCGCTTCGGTTTCTCCCGCGCAGCGCGCGGCGAACGCCGCAGCGCTTTGCACGGCGATGAAGCTGTAAGGCGAGATAAAGGCGCGTGCGCCGCCGAGATCGCCGGTGCTGACGCGGTCGAAACTCTCCGATTGCACGGCGCTGATGAAGGCCGGCATGCCGGGATCACCGCCGCAAATTGGAAAAATCTCCGGCAAATCTCCGAAATCGTGATCGCCGCCGCCGCCGGAATAATGGCGGATCTCGTTGTAGAACGGGCCGTCGAGATCGTCCGGCCCGCCCTCGGCGCTGGCGCGCGTCACGAGCGCGCCGCTGGCGGCGTCATAGATCGAGATGGTGTCGAGCACGGCGTGCGCGAGGTGCTTGCCATCATCGCTGAAGCGGCAAGCGAACGGGATCGTGTCGCCAATCATGGGATCCACCGGCGCGCGCCAGATCTCGCTTTGTTTGGAAATATCGAACACAGAAAGGCTGGTTTCGCTGCACACCGCGAGCAAGGAATCATCGGCGCTGACGGCAAGGCCGCGCGCGCTAATCCCGCTTGGCGTTAGCTCATCTTCGCCGTGTTCGTTCATCGTCGTGAAGAACGCATTCGCGGGAAAATCGGCGATCAGCGTGCGGTCGCTCACGCGGCGGATGTGCACGCGGCCATCGGTTGCGAAATCTTCCTCATCAACCTCGGTCGCGCCGATCGCAACAACGCCGCGCCCGAGTGCGACGGCGGAAAGCAACAGCCCTTCGGGCCCTGGCTCGCGCCAGGTGATGTTGCGCGCCAGATCGGTGACGATGAGTTCGTCTCCCGCGATGCTGGCGGCGATGCTCTGATCGGGCGAGAGCGCGGCGTCAACAATCGGCGCGGAGCCATTATGGATGATCTGGCTGCCGCGCGTGGCGAACGCAAGCCAGCGCAGCTGCGCCAGGAAACGATCGCGGTTGAGCGGATAATCGCGCGCGCCATTGGCGGCGAGTTCAAACGCGCGGGGCAGGTTGCCGTCCTGAATTTCGCGCGCCGATTGCTCAGCCAGCACGCCGGCTGCGGCGCGCTGCACGGCGAAGGTTTGCCAAAGCGCGGCGGCGGCGACGATGGCGAACACGGCCGCCGCCCCGCTCATCGCCATAAAGGCCGTGCGCTGGCGGCGGCGTTCGCGCTGGATCAGCCGATCGAGCGGCACGCCAAGCAGCCCCGCGATCAGTTTCAGCTTGCCGATTTCGCGCCCGTCGCCGATGCGGCGCCCGTTCGCGGCTTTGACGTCGCGCAGATCGGCGGCGAGCAGGCCTTTGCCGCGCAGCGCCGGCGGAAAGCATTCGCGCGCCGCATCGGCGCATTCAGGCTCGCCGTCGAGGATCACAGGAAAGATGCGCGCGCCGCGGCCCAGCGCGATGAAACGCTCCACCTCCTGATTGACCCAAACGCTTTGCGCCGAAGCGGGGCTGCACAGCACCACCAAAGCTTCGCTTTCACTGAGCGCGCTTTCGATCCGCTCGCTCAGCGCGCCGCCGCCGGACATATCGGTGCGGTCGCGGAAAATCGGATGCAGGCGCGGAGGGATGGGGCCGAAGGCGCTCTCCTCGCCCACCAGCGCGCGCGGCGTGCGGTAGGTATCGAGCGCCCGGTGCAGCCAATGGGCGGCGCGGTCATCGGCGCGGCTGTAGCTTAAAAAGGCCTTGTATCCCATGCCCGCTCCCCCCGAAGCGACGCCCGGCGCCGTCTGCGCGGGCGCGTGGTCCGCCCCTTTATACGCCGCCAAACGCGGCTGGCGAGGGCGCTTCGTTTCGCGGGCGCGCGAATCCGGGCAGGAGGGGGGCAAGGAGCCTTCAGAATGATCGGGTCTTTGAACGGGGTGGTGGCCGCGCTTGGCGAAGAGCAGGCGCTGATTGAGGTGGGCGGCGTCGGCTACGTGGTCGCCGCGGGCGGGCGCACGCTGAGCCGCTTGCAGGTGGGGGCGCCCGCCAAGCTCGCCATCGAAACCCATGTGCGCGAGGATGCGATTAAGCTCTACGGCTTTGAGAGCGAGGAAGAGCGCGCCTGGTTCGCGCATCTGCAAACCATTCCGGGCGTCGGCGCCAAGGTGGCGCTTGGCATTCTCGATGCGATGGGGCCGCAGGTTTTGGTGGACGCCATCGCGCTGCAGGATAAGGCCGCGTTCGCGCGCGCCAATGGCGTGGGGCCGAAACTCGCCGCGCGGCTGGCGACGGAGCTTGCAGCCAAGCAAGGGCCAAAGGGCGGCTTTGTTTCGCTCGGCGCGCCGGCGCGTGCGGCAGGGCCGGTCGCTTCCGCCAGCGGTGCGCGGGCGGAGGCGGTGTCCGCGCTGGTCAATCTCGGCATCGATCAATCCAGCGCCGCGCGCGCGGTGGCCGCTGCGGCCAAGCAGCTCGACGCGGACGCCCCGGCGCCGGAACTCATCCGCGCTGCGCTCAAGGAAGTGAGCCGCTAGCCCTCGATAAATTTTGGCGCGTAGAGGCCGGGCTGTGATTGCTCTTTGTGTTTGCTCGCGCGGATGGCGTTCACCATTTCAAGCGCGCTGCTTTTGCAGGGGGCAGCGCCGCATCGCTTTCACCCAGCGGCGTTACCCGTTCGCCCCAGCGCACAAGGTGCGCGCAGAAGGTGAGGCCGGCGCCGAACGCCGGCATCAGGATCAGCGCGCCGGGCTTGACCCGGCCTTCCTCCAGCGCTTCGTTCAGCGCGACAGGCACAGTGGCCGCGCTCATATTGCCATAGCGCGCGACGGTGAGCATCACTTTCTCATCCGGCAGGCCGCAGCGGGAAATCACCGCATCGATGATGCGCTGATTGGCCTGATGCGGCACAACGAGATCAATGTCGGCGGCGGTCACGCCATGCTTGGCCATGACGGCGGTGGAGGCTTGCACCATGCCTTGCACGGCGCGCTTGAAAATCTCCTGCCCGTCAAAATCCCACGCCGTATCGCCGGAGGTGACGGCGTGATTGGTGTAGGCCGTGCCCATGCCGCGCACGCGCAGCGTCTGCCGTGCTTCGGCGATGCAGCCCAATTGTTCGCCCAGCAAGCCTTCTTGCTTATCGGAAGCCTGCACCACAACCGCGGCGCAGCCATCGCCGAACAGCACCGCGACGTTGCGATTATCCCAATCCATGAAGGGCGAGATGATCTCAACGCCGATCACGATCGCATTGCGCACGACGCCAGTGCGGATCATCGCCGTGGCGGTGGTGAGCGCATAGAGAAAGCTGGTGCAGGCGGTGTTCACGTCCATCGAGGCGGCGCGCTGCGCGCCGAGCGCAGCCTGCACGCCGGAGGCCGCGTTCGGCACCTGCTCATCGGCCGAGCATGTGCCGTAGACGATGAGGTCAACGTCCTTCGCCTCCAGCCCCGCGCAGGCCAGCGCGCGCCGCGACGCCGCAACCGCCATCTCCAGGCCGGAGACGTGGCTGATGCGCCGCTCCTTCATGCCGGTGCGGGAGATGATCCACTCGTCGTTGGTGTCAAGAAAGGTGGAAAGATCTTCGTTTGTCAGTACGGCGGGCGGCATCGCCTTGCCCCAGCCGGTAATGGCCGCATAAGTCGCCAAGGGGGTCTCCCTCATCTTTGTCTAAAATCGTTAGATCAGAGCGCGGCCCCGGCGCCAACGGGGCGATGTGAACGAATTGCGAACCCGCGAATCGTATAGAACCGCCCCATGGCCGATGCAGAACGCCCCGAGGCTCGAATTGTGACCGCAGACCGGATGCCCGGAGAGGGGGCGATCGCGCGCTCCGCCCGCAAGGGTTTGACGAATTCGTCGGCCAGCCCGCCGCGAAGGCGAACCTCAAAGTGTTCGTGGAGGCGGCGCGCGGGCGCAATGAGGCGATGGATCACGTTTTGCTGTTCGGCCCGCCGGGGCTTGGCAAAACCACGCTCTCGCAGATTGTCGCGCGCGAGCTGGGCGTGGGCTTTCGCGCCACCTCCGGCCCGGTGATCGCGCGCGCTGGGGATCTGGCGGCGCTGCTGACGAACCTTGAGCCGCGCGATGTTTTGTTCATCGATGAAATCCATCGCCTCGCGCCGGCGGTGGAAGAAATCCTTTATCCCGCGATGGAGGATTATCATCTCGACATCATCATCGGCGAAGGCCCGAGCGCGCGCAGCGTGCGCATCGATCTTGCGCCGTTCACGCTTGTCGGCGCCACCACGCGCGCTGGCATGCTCTCAACGCCGCTGCGCGACCGGTTCGGCATTCCGGTGCGGCTTGAGTTTTACAGCGCCGAGGATCTGCTCGGCATCGTCACGCGCGCCGCAAGCAAATTGGGCGCGCCGATCACCGCCGATGGCGCGCTCGAAATCGCCAAGCGCGCGCGCGGCACCCCGCGCGTGGCCGTGCGCCTGCTGCGCCGCGTGCGCGATTTCGCCGGTGCGGATGCGATTGACGCGAAAGCCGCCGATGCGGCGCTGAAGCGGCTCGATGTCGATAGCGATGGGCTTGATATGCTTGATCGCCGCTATCTGCATGCTTTGGTGGAAACTTATTCTGGCGGCCCTGTCGGCGTCGATACGCTGGCGGCCGCGCTCTCCGAAGCGCGTGACGCGATCGAAGATATGATCGAGCCCTATCTGATGCAGCAAGGCTTTGTCATGCGCACCCCGCGCGGGCGCATGGCGGCGGCGAAAGCGTATGAGCGGCTGGGAAAAGTGGCTCCAAAGAAGCCGCCGGAAACGGGCGGGTTGTTTGAGGGGAAGTAGGGTGGCTGGCAATGGGTGGCACACTAAGCTTGCCCCAGATCAGCGCTGCGATCGCGCATCCGAGATCGTTTCTCGGGCTATTGATCAACTGCAGGAGATTATCGGGGTTGCGGAAACAAATCGCATCATCGTGTATAGCCCCGCAGTTGCGTCGCAAATCCCAGTGTCTCACGCGGCCAATGCGTTCAATTTGCTTCAATGGATCACCTTAAACTACGAGATTGTCCGGCTCTGTGCTCTCTGGGACAAGGGCTCAACAGATCGGGAGAGCATTTTGGCCATTTGCGATCTTCTCGATGATCCGGTCGTGGTCTCCCTCGTCTCCGAGCGCCTTTGCCAAAGCGAGGGAGTTTCACAACCCAATGACTATGTTCGGCGAGCGCTAACGCGATTGGAGAAAGCCATTCGCGTTACCAAGAGAGTTTCGCAGTCAAAGTTTCGACAGGCGTTGCTTAGATTTCGTGATGCCAGAGTGGCCCATTCGCTGACGCAAAGCCCAAATGCGGTTTCTATCCCGCTCAAGTATGGATATGAGCGTCGCTTACTGACGGCGTCAGTTGCTATCGTGGCTGCATTTAACGGTGCTCTCAGAAATTCGACCTTCCTCTTTTGGTGAATCTTTCGCAAACGCGCGGCGCAATTCCGAAGCATTTTGGCATAGCGCACTTTTTTCGGTAAAAGATTAGCCGGCTCAATCATGCCCGCCCATCGCATCTACACCACCAGCTTCGCCAGCGTGTATCCGCTTTACGTCGCCAAGGCCGAGCGCAAAGGCCGCACCAAGGCGGAGGTGGATGAGATTATCCGCTGGCTCACCGGCTACACGCAAAAGGGCTTAGACGCGCAGCTCAAAATGCAAACCGATGTCACCGGCTTTTTCGCAGAGGCGCCGGCGATGAATCCGGCGCGGGATTTGATCAAGGGTGTTGTCTGCGGCGTGCGGGTGGAGGCGGTGGAAGAGAAGCTGATGCGCGAAATCCGCTATCTCGATAAGCTGATCGATGAACTCGCCAAGGGCAAAGCCATGGAAAAAATCCTGCGCGCCTGATTCCTAATGGTGCTCGGCCACCTGAATCTTTTCGCGCGGGCGCGCGGCGCGGAGCATTTTGCCGGCGCCTGAGACGGCGTCCGTCAGCAACGTCATCACAATGGCGGACGCAAGAATAACAACGCCAAGCTCAAGCATGCAGGCAACCCTCTCTCATTGTGGCTCGCTTGGTTAATGCTGGCGCCGGCGCAAAGTTCCGTTCAGCGCGCCTGCGCCGCGAACGAAGCCCGCGCGGCGCGCACAGCGTCGAAATTTTCCTCGGCCCATTGCGCCAGCGCATAAATCGGCCCGAGCAGGGAGCGGCCTAGGGGGTGAGGCTGTATTCGACGCCGGGTGGCACAGTGGGAAACACCGCGCGCGCCACCAGCCCGTCGCGCTGCAGATTGCGCAGCGTCTGCGTCAGCATGCGCTGGGAAATATCGGGGATGGCGCGGCGCAGCGCGTTAAAGCGCAGCGGGCTTTCATCCAGCAGCATCACAATCAGCGTGGACCATTTATCGCTCACCTGATCGAGCACCTGGCGCACCGGGCAGGCGTCCAAGCCTTCGGCGGCGCTGGCCTCCACCATCGCCATCACGTCTTTCCGGGTGGGTGGTTCTCTCCGTGTAACCATGGGTGTTTTCCCTGCCTTCTTTCGGTGCTGCCTCTAGCTCTCTAGCTGAATGTAGGTCTCGTTTTGAGATTTATGGAGGGCCTTATGGCGACGAATGCAAAACCTGTCGTGCTGATCACTGGCGCGGGCGGCAATTTGGGCGGCATCGCCGCGGAAACAGCGCTGGCCCATGGCGGCGCGCATGTGATCGCGGCCTCGCGCCATCCCGATAAGCTGGCGCATCTGGCGGCCAAGGGCGCTGAGCTGCGCCGCGCCGATTTTGACGACCCGGCCACGCTGGAAGCGGCGTTCAAGGGCGTGGATCGCCTGCTGCTTGTTTCCACCGATAATCTGGAAGAACCGGGCCTGCGCTTGCGCCAGCACCGCGCCGCCATCGCCGCCGCCAAAGCCGCAGGCGTGCGCCACATCGTCTACACCTCCGCGCCGGCCACGGCGCCCGGCAAAGCCGTGATGGGCGATCATTTCTGGACAGAACAAGCGCTCGCCGCCAGCGGCCTCGGCTTCACCGTGTTGCGCAATCACATTTACGCCGATCTTCTGCTGGGCGCGCTGCCGCAAGCGATCGCCAGCGGCGCGTACGTCACCGCCACAGGCGCGGGCGGGCGCAATTACGTGACGCGCGCAGATGCGGCGCGGGCGGCGGCCGGCGCTTTGGTTGCAGATTTCGAGGGCCAGCGCGTTTTGGATGTCACCGGCTCTGTCCCGCTCACGGGCGCGGAGATCGCAGCGCTCGCGGCGGAAATTTCCGGCAAGCCTGTAAGCCACGTTCCGGTCAGCGCGGCTGATTTCCTCGCCGGCGCGCTGCAAGGGGGCCTGCCGCGCGGCCTCGCCGAAGCGCTGGCGCAATTCGATATTGACGCCGCCGGAGGCTATCACGCCATCCGCACCAATGTGGTGGAAGCGCTCACCGGCAAGGCCCCGCAAAGCGTCGCTGATTTCCTCCGCGCCAACGCGGGCGCGCTTAAAGCGTAGCGCTTGCTGATCGCCGGCTCAGGCGTGCTAAGCTTGGGCCGGGGATCATAAGGGCGGAACGCGCGATGTTTGAGAACAAAATCTGGTGGATCACCGGCGCCTCATCCGGGATCGGCGCGGCCTTGGCTGAGGCGCTTTCGGCCAAGGGCGCAAAGCTTATTCTTTCAGGGCGCAACGCGGCCGCGCTGGCCGAACTGGCGGCGCAGCTCAAAACCGAAAGCTTCATCCTGCCGTTTGAAGCCACGGATTTTGCGGTGTTGCCGCAGATCGTGGAAAAGGCGTTCGCCTGGGGCGGGCGCGTGGACGGCCTTGTCAACAATGCCGGCATTTCGCAGCGTTCGATGGCGGTGGACACCGCGTTTGAGGTTTACGAGAAAATCATCGGCGTGGATCTGATGGCGCCGATCGCGCTGACGCAGGCGGTGCTGCCGCGCATGATCGCCGCGGGCGGGGGCCATCTGGCGGCCATCTCCAGCGTCGCGGGCATTCTGGGCGCGCCGTTGCGCAGCGCCTATAGCGCCGCCAAAGCCGGCATCATGGCCTATCACGACAGCGTCCGCGCCGAGACGGCGCATCAAGGCATGAAAGTGCTCGTGGTCGCGCCCGGTTCGGTGCGCACCAATGTGTCCAAAAACGCGCTCGACGCTTCAGGCAAAGCACGCGGGGTTTCCGATGTGGCGATCGATAATGGCATGGCGCCCGATGTGGCCGTGGCGCGCATCATCGAAGCGCTGGAAGCAGGCGGGCGTGAGCTCATCCTCGCCGAAGGCATGGAATTGCAAGGCGCGATGCTCCGCCGCAGCAACCCGGATCAATTGTTTGACCTGATGGCGCACATGGTCGCCGGCGGCTACGCCAAGAAGCTCGGCGCGGAAGATTAGCGCCGCCACAGGAGCGCCGGCTTCCAGCCGGCATGCCTCCGCCGCCCCGATGGAGCGTGTGCTAAGCACCGTTGCCGGCTGGAAGCCGGCGCTCCGGTATTGTGCTAAGTGTAGCGCTTGGAAGTGCGCTGATCGCCCACATCCGGCGCTTGTTTCGCAGCGCCCGCATAGCCGGTGATCTTATCGGCCACGAAAGGATTGCTTTGCCGCTCACGCCCGAACGTGGAGGTGGGGCCGTGGCCGGGGATGAAGGCCATCTCATCGCCCAGCGGCCAGAGCTTTTGCGTGATCGAGTCGATGAGATGCTGATGATTGCTGCGCGGAAAATCGGTGCGCCCGATTGAGCCGGCGAACAGCACATCGCCCACGAAGGCGAGTTTGAGCTCTTTATTGTGGATCACCACATGCCCTGGCGTGTGGCCCGGCGTGTGCGATACGTCAAAGCGCACGCCTTCAAACTCCAGCGCCTCGCCATCCTCGAAATAGCGATCGGGCGTCACATTGCGCAGGCCGGTGAGGCGATAGCGCTGCGCGGCGGTTTCAATCTGATCGAGCCAGAATTGATCGTCCTTGTGCGGGCCTTCCACGGCCACGCCCGTGCGCTCGCGCAACTCAGCCGCCGCGCCGGCGTGATCCAAATGCCCATGGGTGAGCCACATGCGCGTGAGCGTGAGCCCAAAATGATCGAGCGCCGCCATCAGCTGATCGGCATCCCCGCCCGGATCGACGAACGCGGCGCGCTTGGTTTCCTCGCTCCAGATCAGCGAGCAATTCTGCTGCAGCTGGGTGACGGGAATAACCCGGATTTGCAATTTCGGCTCGCTCACCAGGGCAGCTCCTCGCCGGTGACGGCGTGGATGAATTTGCCGCGTGCGCGCCATTGCGTGCAAAGCTCAAGCCCGATGCCGCGATTGGCGCCGGTGGTCAGGATTTTCGCCATGCTTAGCGGTCAAGCCCGCGGCGGCGTTGGCGCTGCGGCTCTGTGGGCGGCGGCGCCGGATAGGCGGGGATTGCGTTGATGGCGCTGAAGGTCAGCGTGGTGACGTAAGAGCGCACGTCAACGCCGGCATTGTCCGGCGCGTCGGCGCGATGGCGCGCGGCGATCACGTAATTGCCGGGCGCCGGCAGCGTGATGGTGGCGCGGCCTTGCGCATCGGTGACAAAGAACGTGCTTTGATCGGTGTCGGGATCGCCCGCCTCGTAAAGCACGATCGGCATGTTGGGGAAGGGCTGGCCGTCAAAGCGCAGCTCGACCTGCAAGCCCTGGCTGACCAGCACCTCGTTCGGATGCGTGACAGGCACGAGCGCCAGCGCGCCGATGGCGGTGTCGACCACGCCGCGCGTCGGCGCCCGCGCGACATGTAAACGTCCGCCAGCGTGACGGTTTGGATCGTGGTGGTTTCCGCATCCTCGGGCGCGGCCTCGCCTTGTGCGAGCGGGCGCCATGCGCCGTCCTGCGCCACCAAGGTGGCGATCGCGCCCCCGCAATTCGCCGGTGGTGACGCGGTAAGTGCCCCATTGCGGCAGATCGCCGGAGAGTTCGGTGGTCGCGCCGGACACCGCCACGCGCGAGAAGCCGGTTTCAAACCCGTCAGGATAAATCAGCTTGATGTCGGCGGGCAGGCCCACGGCGGGGTCAAAGAAGGTGTTCGCGTACGCCGCTTCCGCCGCGACTTGCCCATCATTCGGATTGAAGTTTTCCGGGAGAATGAACGCGGTGTAGGCGGCGGCCGGCCCAGCGGCGGCGGCAAACAACATCGCGGCGAGGAGTGTGCGCTTCATTGATCGAGGGCCCCCAAACGCGCAGTGCGCTTATGTGACAGAAAAGACACCAGTAGCGGGCCTGATTCAAGCCTGCGGCGCCGAGGCTTGGCTGTGAGCCCGGATCAGGGCCAATTCGGGAACCGGCTGCGCTGGCGGCGGCGCGTTGTGGTAGAATGGATTTCATGGCCATTGGGCGCTTGGGCAAAACCGGCGGGAACGCGCGCCGCATCGCCATTATCGGCGGCGGTTTTTCCGGCGCGGCGGTTGCGGCCGCTTTGCTGCGCCAGGGGCCGAGATGCCCGCATATCGTGTTGATTGAACAAGAAAAGCGCTTCGGGCCAGGGCTGGCCTATGGCGCGGCGGCGGATGGCCATTTGCTCAACATCCAAGCGGCGAACATCAGCGCGCGCGCCGATGCGCCGGATGATTTCTCCCATTGGCTCGCGCGCGGGCGCAGGCGCGATCAAAGCGCGCGCTTTGCCCCGCGCCGGCTTTACGGCGCTTATCTTGAAAACATGCTGCACAATGCCGCGCGCCAAAATCGTGGCGCATTGACGCGGCTGCGCGGCAAAGCCGAAAGCTGCCGCCGCGAAAACGAGCATTGGCGCGTAACGCTTGCATGCGGCCGCGCGGTTGAAGCGCATGCGGTTGTGCTGGCGCCTGGCGCGCCGCCAGCGCGCGCGCCTCGGCCATTCGCAGCGGATGATCTCATCGGCGCTTGGGATGCAAAGGCGCAAGCGCGCATCGGCGATGGCGATGTGCTGATGCTCGGTACTGGCCTGACCATGATGGATGTGGCCACAGCGCTTGCGCGCAAGCGCAGGCATGGCGTGATCTATGCGCTGTCGCGGCGTGGGCTCACCCCGCGCGATCACGCGCCGGCCGAAGATGGCGCGGCGCTGGATCTGCCGCTTGAGCTCAGCGCGGCGCTCGCGCTGGTGCGCGCGCAGAAAGATTGGCGCACCGCGATCGATGCTCTGCGCGCCGATACGCCCGCTTTGTGGGCGCGGCTCGGGCTTGCGCGGCAGCAGCGCTTTTTGCGGCATTTGCGCCCGTGGTGGGACGTTTGCCGCCATCGCGCCGCGCCGGAAACCGCCGCACGCTTTGCGGCGCTCGCCGCTGAGGGGCGCGTGCGCGTGCTGGCCGGGAACGTGATCGCGGCGGAGCGCCAGGGCCGGCATTGGCGCGTGCGCTATCGCCCGCGCGGGGAACGCGCGGCGCAAAGCCTTGATGTCGCCGCGGCGATCAATTGCACCGGCCCTGATTTCAGCGGCGCGCCGCAAGGCTTGCTGCGGCAAGTGCTGGAAGAAGGGTTCGCGCGCGCGCCGGCGAACGGGCTGGGGCTTGAGGTCGATGCCGACATGCGCGTGTGCGATGCTGCGGGGCAAGCCCAGCCTGATCTCTATCTCATCGGCCCGCTCGCGCTAGGGATGTATTGGGAAAGCACCGCCGTGCCGGAATTGCGCGCGCAGGCCGCAGCGATCGCGGCGGCGCTTTGCTGATTGCGGCTTTGGGCGGTTCGTGTATCGCCGTGGGCATGAGCCAGGACAATCCAAGCGCGGGCCGCTTTGAAGGGCGCACCCACATCCTGCCGGCGCGCATCTATTACGAGGACACCGATTTCACCGGCGTCGTCTATCACGCCAATTATCTTCGCTTTTTTGAGCGCGGCCGCAGCGATTTCCTGCGCCTGGCGGGCGTGGATCACACCGCCATGCTGGCCGGGCCCGAGCCGCTGGGCTTTGCTGTGAACCGGATCACGCTCGAATTTCGCCGCCCCGCGCAGATCGATGACGCCCTACAGGTGATCTCGCATTTCGACACCGTGCAGGGCCCGCGCATCTTCGTGAACCAGCGGATTGAGAAGAATGGTGAATTGTTGGTGACGGCGGCGCTTGAGGTCTGTTGCATCAACCTCACGGGTCGGCCCCGAAAGCCGCCGAATCTGCTGTTAGAGCGGCTTAAACCATTTCTGGGGCCCTAAACGTCCAGCTTTTGACAAACTCATCCGGCCTAACCCCTCATGGGGCGCGGCTGAGGGAACAACGCCGCGATGCGGGAGCAATCATGGAAGCCAACGTAGAACAGATCACGGTTTTGTCGCTGTTTCTTCAGGCCGATCCGGTCGTGAAGCTGGTGATGCTGATCTTGGCGCTCGCCTCGATCTGGACCTGGGCGATCGCCGTCGATAAGTGGCTCAATTCGGCGAGCTTGAAAGCAACGCGCGCAAGTTTGAGCGCGAGTTCTGGTCGGGCCGGGCCATGGAGGACATGGAAGATCGCGGCGAACGCAAGCGCGATTCCATGGCGCGCGTGTTCGCCGCCGCGCAGCGCGAGTGGCGCGAAGCGCGCCGTGTCGGCGTGGGCGATGGCGGCCAGATGCTGCTCGATCGCGTCGATCGGCTGATGCAGGCGCAAATCTCGCGTGAGCTGGCGCGCGCCTCCAAGGGCCTAAGCGTGCTCGCCACCGTAGGCGCGGCCGCGCCCTTCATCGGCCTCTTCGGCACGGTGTGGGGCATCATGAACGCCTTCACCAATATCGCCGCGCAGCAGCAAACCAATCTCGCCGTCGTCGCCCCCGGCATCGCCGAGGCGCTGTTCGCCACCGCGCTTGGCCTTGTGGCCGCGATCCCTGCGGTGATTTTCTACAACAAGTTCTCCGGCGATCTCGACAGCTTCGCCGATCGGCTCGAAACCTTCTCCGATGAAGTGAACGCGCGCCTCTCGCGCCGCCTGGGCGAGCGCTGATGGCGGGTGGTTTGGCCAAATCCAGCGGACGCAGGCGCGGGCGCGGACGCCGCAAGCGCGGCGCGCAGCTTTCGGAAATCAACGTCACTCCGTTCGTGGACGTGATGCTGGTGCTGCTGATCGTGTTCATGGTGACGGCCCCGCTGCTCACCGTCTCGATCCCGATCGAATTGCCGCAAACCGAAGCCAAGCAAAGCGCCGCCGAAACCGAGCCGCTGGCCATCACCGTGCGCCCCGATGGCGTGATCTTCCTGCAGGAAACGCAAGTCACGCTGGAGGAATTGGTGCCGCGCCTGCGCGCGATCTCGCGCGAGGGCTATGATCGGGCGATCTATATTCGCGGCGATACCAACGTGCCGTACGGCATGATGGCCGAGGTGCTGGCCAATGTGAGTTCAGGCGGCTTCCGCAAGATTCAACTCGTCACCGACACGCGCGATGGCGCGCGCCCGGCGAGGGCGGGGGCGCCCTAAGATGCGCGCCGGGCTTGTTGTCTCGATCATTGGCCATGTGGGCGCTGTCATGATGACGATGCTCGCTTGGGAGGCGCGCACTGTCGTCGCCTCCAGCCCCAGCGTGCTGGTGCCGGTCGAGATCGTGGATGTGGCGCCGGAATCGAACGTGCGGGCGCTCGCCCAGCAGGTGCCTGAAGAGGAGGTCGCGCCCGCCGATGCGCCGGCCGAGCCCACGCCCCCGGAAGCTGCGCCCGCGCCGACGCCGCAGCCCACCCCGCCGCGCCAGCAGCCGCGCCCGCGCGATGAATTTGATCTCTCCGATATTTCCGGCCTCGTCGATAAGCAGCGCCAGCCTGGCCAGCGCCAGCAGGAAGGCGCGCCCGCCGATCGCAATCAGCGCGGCGCCGGCCTTGGCACCGCCGAGCGCGCCTCGATCGAAGATCGCGCGCGTTCGCTGGTGGATCGGCACTTGCAGCGCTGCTGGCGCGTGCCGGACGATCTGCCCGATCCTGAGCGGCTTATTGTCACCGTGGGCTTTCAGCTCAACCGCAACGGCACGCTGAACGGCCAGCCGCGCGTGATCAGCCCGCGCAATTACACCTTCGATGCGCCGATGAACGAAGCGGTGAACCGCGCCTTGCGCGCGGTGCGCCAATGCGATCCCTATCCGCTGGCCGAAGATCCCATCGTGGGGGAGCATTTCGAGATTTGGCGGGAACAAGAAATCAGGTTCGGGCGTCGCCAATGATGCGCGCGCCGGAAAAGGAAGGATGAGCCCGATGCGCAAGATCAGAACGCTGCTTGCCGCGCTAGTGTGCGCGTTCGCTGCAATCGGCTTTGCCGCGCCCGCCGCGGCGCAGCTGCGCGTGGACGTGGATCAAGGCCACCTCAACCCGATGCCGATCGCCGTGGTGGATTTCCTTGGCGGGAACCCGGCGGCCGAGCAGGTGGGCCGCGATGTCGCGGGCGTGATCCGCGCCAATCTCGATCGCTCGGGGCTGTTCCGCCCTATCCCGCCCAACGCCTTCATTGAGCGCATCACCGCTTTGGAAGTGCCGCCGCGCTTTCCCGATTGGCGCATCATCGATGCACAAGCGCTGGCTGTCGGCCAAGTCACGCCCTTGCCGGATGGGCGCATCCGCATCGAGTTCCGCTTGTGGGACGTGCTGGCCCAGCAATGGATGACGGGCCGCCAGTTCAGCACCACGCCGGATAATTGGCGCCGCATCGCCCATAAGATTTCCGATGAAATCTATCAGCAGCTTACGGGCGAGCAGGGCTATTTCGATACGCGCATCGTGTTCGTCTCCGAAAGCGGGCCGCGCACGCGCCGCATCAAGCGGCTGATGATCATGGATCAGGATGGGGCCAATCCCTTTTTTCTGACGGGCCCCGAAGCGCGCGTGCTCACCCCGCGCTTTTCGCCCTCCACGCAAATGATCACCTATATGAGCTTCGAGACAGGCGCGCCGCGCGTGTTCCTCTACAATCTCGAAACCAATCGCCGCGAGGTGCTGGGCGATTTCCCCGGCATGACGTTCGCGCCGCGCTTCTCGCCCGATGGGCAGGGCGTGGTGTTTACGCTTGATATGAACGGCAATGCCGAGATCTTCTCGATGAACCTGCGTGACCGGCAGCGCCGCCGCCTCACCAATCATCCCTCGATCGACACCTCGCCCTCTTATTCGCCCGATGGCGCGCGCATCGTGTTCAATTCCGATCGCGGCGGAACCCCGCAGCTTTACGTGATGAACGCCGATGGCTCGGGCCAGCGTCGCATTTCCTTCGGAGAAGGGCGCTATATGACGCCCGTCTGGTCCCCGCGCGGGGATCTTATCGCCTTCACGCGGCAATCGGGCGGGCGTTTCGCCATTGGCGTCATGCGCCCCGATGGCTCGGGGGAGCGGATTCTGACGGAGTCTTATCTGGACGAAGCGCCCACTTGGTCGCCCAATGGGCGGGTGATCATGTTCTTCCGCGAAGGCCGCGGCGAGGGCGCGCGGCTTTGGTCAGTCGATCTCACCGGGCGCAATTTGCGGCAGGTGGAAACGCAAACCGATGCCTCAGATCCGGCCTGGTCACCGCTTTTGCCTTAGAAACATGGTGAATTCGGTCGCTTTTGGGGTTGTCGTCGTGACTGGAACATGATTGCGGGATAGGAACCGCGTCGGTAGGATTTGCATTCAGTTTGGGAAAAGCGCGCCTCGCGCGCGTCTAGGGGAGAATTATGATGCGTAATATTCTTGTTGCTCTCGTCGCCGGGGCGTTCCTTACCGCTTGCGCCAGCACGCCAGAACCGGCCCCGACGCCCACGCCTGCGCCCACGCCTGCGCCGGCGCCGGCGCCGTCTGGCCCGGTCGCTGGTTCGATTGAAGATTTCCGCGTTTCGGTCGGTGATCGCGTGTTCTTCGGCTATGACGATTACGGCCTCAGCGCCGAAGCGCGCTCGGTGCTGGAGCGCCAGGCCGCTTGGCTGCGCCAATATCCGGGCGTGCGCATTCTCGTCGCCGGCAATTGCGATGAGCGCGGCACGCGTGAGTACAACTTGGCCCTCGGCGCCCGCCGCGCCGCCGCCGCGCGCGACTACCTCGTCTCGCTGGGCGTCGCCGCCAACCGCGTTGAAACCGTGTCCTACGGCAAGGAAAACCCGGTGGACGCGCGCTCCAACGAAGAAGCCTGGAGCGTGAACCGCAACGCCCACACCCAAATCGTGAGCGGCGCTGTCTCGTAAGCGTCAAAATTTGGCCGAGCGGACACTATAGGTTTCGCCCATGATGGATCGATCGGCCACCCAAACCCTGCGCCGGCTCGCGGTGATCTTCACCGCGGCCGGCCTTCTTTTTGCGCCCGCCGCGCTCGCGCAGACGCAATTGCCGCCGCCTTCCTACGGGCAGGCGGATGATCGCCAGGATCGCATCGAGGAACTGGAAACCCAGCTCCGCGAAGCCACGGCGGAAAATGAGCGCATCCAATATGAATTGGTCCAGGCCCAGCGCGAGTTGCGCCGCCTGCAAGCGATGGTGAGCGAACTCACCGGCGCCAACCAGGCGCTCTCCACGCCCGAGCCGGGCGCAGAGCCGCCGCCGGCAACGCCCGCGCCCAATGGCGCGGCCCCCAATGCAACCCCGCGCGCGCCGGCGCAAACCGGCCAGCTCGGCACGCTGCCGGCCGATCAATTGCCGGGCGATGCAGGCGCAGCTTACAGCCGCGCGCGCGAATTGCTCGTCGCAGGCCGCAACGCCGAAGCTGAGGCGGCGTTTGATGAATTCCTGCGCCGCTTCCCCGAAGCCGACACCGCCGCTGATGCGCGCTTCTGGTTTGGCTACACGCTGCTGGCGCGCAACAATTTCACCGATGCGGCAGCCAGTTTCGTGCAGTATTTGGAGCGCACGCCGCGCGGGCCGCGCGCGCCCGAAGCGCAAGTGCGCCTGGGCATGGCGCTGCACGGCATGGGCGAAAGCCGCCGCGCCTGCGCCGCCTACAGCTCGCTCACGTCCCGCTATCCCAACGCGCCCGCCGATGTGCGCCGGCTCGCACAGCGCGAAGCGGGCGTGGCGCGCTGCAGTGGCTGACGCCTCGCTCGATCGGCGCACGATCGAGCAAGCGGCGGCGATCAGCGGGCAGGCGCCTCTGCTCATCGCGCTTTCCGGCGGCGGCGATTCCACAGCGCTTTTGCATCTTTTGGCGGAAAGCCTCGGCGCGCGCCGGCTCATCGCCATCGTGATCGATCACGGCTTGCGCGCTGGTTCGGCTGACGATGCGGCGCGCGCCGCAGGCTTTGCCGCAGAGCTTGGGGTTGAGGGCAAAGTGCTGCGCCTTGCCTGGCCCGATGGACCCAAGCGCGCGCAGGCCAGCGCGCGGGAAAAACGCTACGCCGCGCTCTGCGATGCAGCGCGCGCGGTTGGCGCCAACTGCATCATGCTTGGCCACACGCGCGACGATCAGGCCGAAACCGTGCTGCTGCGCGCCGCGCGCGGCTCATCCTGGCGCGGGCTTGCCGGCATGCGCGCGCTTGCGCCCGCGCCGCTTTGGCCGGAAGGGCGCGGGCTCATGCTCGCGCGGCCGCTGCTGCACGCGCGCCGCGATGGGTTGCGTGTTGCGTTGCGCGCGCGCGGCGCGGCCTGGATCGAGGATCCGGCCAATTCCAACACCGATTTCGCCCGCGTGCGTGCAAGGCGAAAATTGGCCGCGCTGGAGGCGGCGGGGTTTGATCCGATGCGCCTTGCCGCGCTGGCCGAAAAGCTCAGCCCGCGCGCGGCGGAACTGGATCGCGCAGCGGGCGATCTCATCGCCCGCGCCGTGCGCTTTGAAGCGGACATCGCCCGCATTGCGCTTGCCGATTGGCAAGGCCCTCACACTGTGCGCACCCACGCCTTCGCCGCGCTGATCGCCGCCGCCGCCGGCGCGCCGCGCGCGCCGGGCGCAGAGCAAGCCGCCGCGCTGGAAGCACAGCTTGGCGCGCCGGATTTCAAAGCCGCCACGCTCGGCGGGGCGCTGATCCGGCGCCGGGGCGGTGCGGTGCTGCTCAGCCGCGATCCCGGCGCGCTGGCGGGCCGGGCCGATGGGGCGGGGCCGCTCGCGCCGCTGCCGCTGCCGCCGGGCAAGGCTGTGGTGTGGGATGGCCGGCTGGAGTTGCTTATGCCCGAACCGGGCTGGGAGATCGCCGCCGGAGCAGGCGCTCCCGTACTGGCCAGGGGGCTGGCGCGGGCGCCGCTCGAAGCGGCCAATCCGCGCTGGCTCTTAGCCGAACGCTGCGCCCATGCGCTCGGCTTATGATTAATTTGCGCAAACGCTTGCAAAAATTGCTGCAAAAACTGGTGCTCTGTTCACGGCGCCTTGACCCCCTCATGGCAGAATGGGGTGTTCAGCGGCCTATGCGGCCCCTATCTTGCTAAACAGATTATTCCCGCGCGCGCCCGCCGGGGACAGAAGGTCCGTCCATGCCGATGCGTTCCATGATGATCTGGGTGGTGATCGCCCTTGTCGTTGTTGTGCTTTTCGCCAGCCTCTCTGGCGGTAACTCGCCCACGCGCAATGCGCAGGAGCTGCCCTATTCGCAATTGATGGCGATGGTGGATCGCGGCGAGATTCAATCCGTCACCACGCAGGGGGACATGCTGTTCTCCCAGCGCGGCGGGGAAACTTACGTCACCTATCTGCCGGCCAACACCATGCCGAACGTGGTCACCCGTCTTGATGCGGCGAAGGTCGCGGTCGATACGCGCCGGCCCAAAAGCGGCCCCTCGATCGGGACACATTCTGCTCAGCATCCTGCCGATGCTGCTGCTGATCGGGGTGTGGCTGTTTTTCATGCGCCAGATGCAGGGCGGGGGCCGTGGAGGCGCCATGGGCTTTGGCCGCTCCAAGGCGCGCCTGCTCACCGAAGCCAAGGGCCGCATCACCTTTGATGACGTCGCCGGCATTGATGAGGCCAAGGAAGAGCTGGGCGAGATCGTCGAATTCTTGAAGGATCCCGGCAAATTCCAGCGCCTGGGCGGCAAGATCCCGAAAGGCGCGCTGCTGGTCGGCCCGCCCGGCACGGGTAAAACCCTGCTGGCGCGCGCCATCGCGGGCGAAGCCAACGTGCCGTTCTTCTCGATCTCGGGCTCCGATTTCGTGGAAATGTTCGTCGGCGTCGGCGCGAGCCGCGTGCGCGACATGTTCGAGCAGGCCAAGAAGAACGCGCCCTGCATCATCTTCATCGATGAAATCGACGCGGTCGGCCGCCATCGCGGCGCTGGCCTCGGCGGCGGCAATGATGAGCGCGAACAGACGCTCAACCAATTGCTGGTCGAAATGGACGGCTTTGAAGCCAATGAAGGCATCATCCTGATCGCGGCGACGAACCGCCCCGACGTGCTCGATCCCGCGCTGCTGCGTCCGGGCCGCTTTGATCGCCAGATCGTGGTGCCGAACCCGGACGTGCAGGGCCGCGAGAAAATCCTGCGCGTGCACACCCGCAACGTGCCGGTGGCGCAGGGCGTGGATCTGAAAACCATCGCGCGCGGCACGCCGGGCTTTTCCGGCGCCGATCTCGCCAACCTCGTCAACGAAGCGGCGCTGCTCGCCGCCCGCCGCGGCAAGCGCGTGGTGACCAACCGCGAGTTCGAGGATGCGAAGGATAAAGTGATGATGGGGGCCGAGCGCCGCTCCCTCGTCATGAGCGAAAGCGAAAAGAAGCTCACCGCCTGGCACGAAGCCGGCCACGCCGTGGTCGCGCTCAACGTGCCGGAGAGCGATCCGGTGCACAAAGCCACCATCATCCCGCGCGGGCGCGCGCTCGGCATGGTGATGCAGTTGCCGGAAGGCGACAAATACTCGATGAATTTCACGCAGATGACGTCACGCCTTGCGGTGATGATGGGCGGGCGCGTGGCCGAAGAGCTGATCTTCGGCAAGGATAAGGTCACCTCCGGCCTCGTCCGACATCGCCGCCGCCACGCGCCTGGCCAAAAACATGGTCACGCGCTGGGGCTATTCCGATGAACTCGGCTTTGTCGCCTATGGCGATAACAATGACGAAGTGTTCCTCGGCATGAGCGTGCAGAAGAACCAGAATGTCTCCGAAGCCACCGCGCAAAAGATCGATGCCGAGGTCAAGCGTCTGGTCGATGAAGGCTATAACGAAGCCAAGCGCATCCTCACCGAGAAAGCGCAGGAGCATAAATATCTCGCCGAAGCGCTGCTCGAATACGAGACGCTGAACGGGGAAGAGATCAACGCAGTGATGCGCGGTGAAAAGCTTCGATCGCCCCGATGACACCCCGCCCGCGCCCTCCGCGCCGACGCCGGCTCTCCCGGTGACCGACGAGGACGAGGATGAAAATCCTGTCCGTGGCGGCTGGGGCGGCGCCGCGCCGCAAGGGGCGTAAGCGCTTTTGGATTGTAAAAAACATCAACCGCCGGCCCGTAAAGGCCGGCGGTTTTTGTTTGGTGTTTAGGCCAGCGCTTCGGCCAACTTGCCGATCATGAAGCTCCAGCCTTGCTGGGTGCGCTCGGCATAGGCCGCCCAATCGGGATGCAGCTGATGCGACAGCGTCAGCTCGCAGCCATCGCCGTGCGCGGCAATCTCGATGGTGACGACGCTCAGATCGCCTTGCTCCTCATCAACGCCCCAGGTGAACACAAGCCGGCGCGGGCGTTCGATCGTGCGATACGTGCCGGTATGATCGATCAGCAGGCCCGCGCGCGTGACTTGATAGTGAAACCGCCCGCCCACGCGTGGATCGTTCGTGAGGCTCACCACCTGCTCATCGCGCAGCTGTGGCCCGAACATGAAGCGCCCAATCCAGACCGGATCGAGCCACGCATCGAACACCCGCTCCGGCGCGGCATCAAATCTGCGTGTGACGCGCACCTCCGGCATCAGCGCGCGCCTTCATAGTGCGCGTGCGCCTTCACCACATCGGCCCAGAAGCGATTGCCGGGGCCGCCTTCGAGCAGATCCGCCAGCGTTTGAATGTGCGCTGTCCAGCCGCCGGCGAAATTGAGCGCGTTTTCGCGGCTATCGATGCGCGTATGCGTGAGCTTCAGCAGCGTTTCATCGCCTTGCGCGGCAAACTCAAAGCGCACCTCGGAGACGTGATCATCGCCATCGCCCCAGGTGATCGCCAACAGGTGCGGCGGCTCAAACGCCAGCACGCGGCCTTTCATCGGAAATTCGCCGCTTTCCATCTCCGCCCAGCGCGCGGGCGGCTTTTCGTTGGTGATGTTGAAATGCGCGAACAGGAAAGAGAAATCCTGGCCGTTCGCGCTGAGCGTATCGCCGCCGGTGAACCAGCGCGCGCGTTTTTCGCCATCAACGAAATACGCCCACACGCGCGCGATCGGCGCTTTGAGCCGGCGTTCCAGCGTGAACGCATCAGGCGCGGTGATTTGACCAAATTGCATTGCAGACATCGGGGCTTCTCCTAATCGTCATGTTCGGCGAGCGCCTGTTCGAGCGCGTCGAGGCGTGTGGTCCAGAATTGGCGCTGCGTCTCGATCCAGGCGGCGGCCTCATCCAGCGGGGCCGGGTTGAGCGAAAGCATATGCTCGCGCCCCTGCCGCTCACGCCGCACCAGCGCCGCGCGCTCGAGGATGCGGATGTGCTTGGACACGGCGTTGAGCGAAATGGCGAACGGCTTGGCGATGTCCGTCACCCGCGCGGGCGCCGGCGGAGAGCCGCTCAAGGATCGCCCGCCGCGTGGGATCGGCCAGGGCCAGCATGGTGTCATCGAGGGTCGCAAGACTCATATTCAACCAATAGGTTGAATAATGGCGTGCGTCAACCCCGCGCTGGCCAGGGCCGGCCGGATCGGTTAGGCGAGGGGCAGATGTTCGGCGCGCCGGGGCGGCGCAGCTTGAGGGCGATGGCGATGGACTTTTTGCTGATCTTCACGAACCCGGCGGTGATCGCGATCCTGGCGTTCCTCGTTGCGATCTTCGCGCTGAACTGGATTGAGTTCGGCCGCCCGGACTAAGCGGTTTTGCGCACCAAAGCGGCGGCGTAGATCGCGCCGCTGACAAGCGCCAAAGCCGCCGCCGCCCAGATCAGCGCGCGCGCGGCCCAGGATAAGCCAATCACCCAGCTTGCGTCGGCCTGCAGCAAAGCGGCGGCCTGAAACGCCATGAACGCGCCAACGCCCGTCATTTCCGCGGCGGCTTTCCATTTGCCCATCGCGCCCACGGGCAGGCTTTTGCCCTGCGCGCCCACCGCCTCGCGCACACCGGCGATGCCCACATCGCGCCCGAGAATGATCACGCCCGCGATCACCAGCTCCAGCGGCAGCGCAGCGTAGGCCAGCGCCAGCAGCACGCACGCCACCAGCACTTTATCGGCGGTGTGATCCAGCGCGGCGCCGAGCGGGGTCACTGCATCATATTTGCGCGCGATCGCCCATCGAGCCAATCGGTCAGCGCGGCGAGCACGAAGAGGATGAGGCACAGCGCGTAGATAAAGCCCGCCAGCAGCGGATCGCGATACACCACGCTCGCCGCCCACAGCACGAGCCCTGCGATCGCCGGCCCCATGGCCATGCGAAACAGAGTGAGGATCAGCGGCAGGGATTTCATACAGAGCCTTTAGCGCTTCTCGTGGAAGAAATCATAGATGCGCTTGGCCAATTCGGTGTTGACGCCATCGACCGTTTCAAGTTCCGCCAGCGCCGCGCGCGACACCCCGCGCGCCGAGCCGAAGCGATCCAGCAGCGCGCGCTTGCGCGCCGGCCCGATGCCGCCGATTTCGTCGAGCGGGTTTTTGCCGATCGCCGCGCTGCGCTTGGAGCGATGGGCGCCGATGGCGAAGCGGTGCGCCTCATCGCGCAGGCGCTGGAGATAATAAAGCACAGGGCTTTTTTCGTCGAGCCGGAAGGGCGCGCGGCCCGGAATGAAGAAACGCTCGCGCCCCGCATCGCGATCCACGCCCTTGGCGATGCCGGCGATGTTGATTTTGCCTTTGAGGCCAAGCTCATCGAGCGCTTCAAGCGCGGCGTTCAATTGCCCGTCGCCGCCATCGATAAGCACCAGATCGGGCATCGCGGCGAATTTGGACTCTGGCTCTTCGCGTTCTTTTGAGAAATCGACGCCGCCGTCAGCAATCTTGCCACCCAATGCGCCCCCGCTTGCGGGGGAGCTGTCACGCGGAGCGTGACTGAGGGGGAGACGCGCACTTCCCCCTCCGGCTCGCTGACACTCGCCACCTCCCCCGTAAACGGGGGAGGATTGTCGGCTTCGCTTTCCTCCCGCTCCGCAATCATCCTTGCAAAGCGGCGTTTGATCATCGCTTTCATCATGGCGAAATCGTCGCCATTGAACTTGGCGCGTTCCATGTTGAATTTGCGATATTGATTGCGGGTGAAGCCCTCGGGCCCGGCCACGATCATCGCGCCCAGCGCGTGCGCGCCTTGCACGTGGGAATTATCATACACCTCGATGCGTTCTGGGCGTTGTTTGAGCGCAAACACCTCGGCCACGCCATCGAGCAATTTCGCCACGCTGCCGCTTTCGGCCATGCGCCGGCCCAAAGCTTCGCGCGCATTCAGCAAAGCCGCGTCCACGATCTCGCGCTTCTCGCCACGCTCGGGCTTGCGGATTTCAACCTTCACGCCGGCTTTCTGCGCCAAAGCTTCTTCCAGCAGCGCGCTTTCGGAAGGCTCGATGTTTGAGAGGATTAGCTTGGGCGGATCGCGCTCATCATAAAATTGCGCCAGGAAGGCGCTGAGAATGTCGGCCTCATTTTCTTCGCTCAGGTGGCGCGGGAAATAGGCGCGGTTGCCCCAGTTTTTGCCCGGCGCGGAAGAAAAACACCTGGATGCAGCTTTGCCCGCCTTCCTGGTGCAGCGCGAACACGTCCGCTTCCGCAAACGTGCTCGGATTGATGCCTTGCGCGGCGCGCACCGAGGCCAGCGCGCGGATACGGTTGCGCAGGCGCGCGGCGTGCTCGAACTCAAGTTTATCAGCCGCTTCGCGCATCTCCGCCGCCAGCCGATCCTGCAGCTCAACCGAGCGGCCTTCGAGGAAATCGACGCTATCTTGCACGAGGCCGCGATATTCCGCATCGCTCACCAACCCCACGCACGGCGCGGCGCAGCGTTTGATCTGATAGAGCATGCAAGGGCGGGAGCGGTTGGAGAAACTCGCATCCGTGCAGGTGCGCAGCAGAAATGCTTTTTGCAGCGTGTTGAGCGTGCGGTTCACCGCCTGGGCGCTGGCGAAGGGGCCGTAGAATTTGCCTTTGAAATTCTTGGCGCCGCGATGCTTTTGCAGCGCCGCAAATTCATGATCGGTGCGGATGGCGATCAGCGCGAAGCTTTTATCATCGCGCATCAGCACGTTGTAGCGCGGCTTCAGCCGCTTGATCATATTGGTTTCAAGCAGCAGCGCTTCGGTTTCGGTGGCGGTGACGATCACCTCCATCGAAACGGTTTCGCGGATCATGCGGTGGATCGCGTTCGCGTGCGCGCGCCCTTGCGCATATTGGCCCACGCGGTTTTTCAGGCTCTTGGCCTTACCCACGTAGAGCACCTCGCCATCGGCGCCGATCATGCGATAGACGCCGGGCTTGGCCGGCAGCCGGCTCCACGCATCGCGGATCGCCTCGATCCCTTTCAGGGCTGGCTTGGGCGCCTCCTCGCCGGGCAGGGCCTCAAGCGGGGGCAGGGTGGGTTTGTCGGCGCTCGACATGATCGCTTTATGTAGGAGGTTGGACGCGGATTCGCCCCTTTTCTGCGGTGATGCTATCTGCGGCGGAGGGGGCTCGCTTGGCTGATATCTTTATTTCCTACAAATCCGAACGCCGCGCAGCGGCCGAGCATCTGGCCGGCGTGCTGGGCGCGCATGGCTATTCGGTGTGGTGGGATTATGGGCTCGTTTCGGGGCGCGATTTTGCGCGCCAGATCGAGAAGGAGCTTTCCGCCGCCAAGGCCGTGGTGGTGCTTTGGTGCAGCCTCTCGCGTGAGAGCGAATGGGTGCGCCAGGAAGCGCTCTACGCCAAGACCCGCGAAAAAAACCGCGCCGGTATTTATCGAGAAAATCGAGCTGCCGTTCGGCTTTCAATTCGATCACACCATCAATCTCGCCGATTGGGATGGCGATCCGCAATCGCCTGCGCTTGCGCCGCTATTGCGTGATGTGGCCGCTTTGGTTGGCCGCGCGCCTCTGCTTGATGCGCAGAAACTGGCGGCGGTGGAAAGCAAATGGCGCGGCAAGGGCGCGCCCAAGCTTACGCAGCTTCCGCTTGGCCCCGCGCTCGAAGCGCCCGCGCGCGAGATTTCAATCCCGGTTGAAAAGCCGCGCGGCAAAGGCGTGCGCAATGTGCTGATCGCGGGCGCGGCGCTGCTTGCGCTTGGCGCGATGGCCGCCGCGTTCTGGCCGCGCGCGACGCCGTTCGAGAATGAAGAAATCGCCTCCATCGAAGATGAGGGCGGCCTCCGTGAAGCCGCCGACGCCGCTGCGCGCGATGCGGGCGCCGCTATCGAGGCCGCGACGCCTTCAAGCCCCGCCGTCACGCAAACGCCCGCCCGCCCGCAAGCCTGCGCGCCGCAGCGCTTTGAGATTTATTTCGAGTATGACAGCGCCCAAATCAGCGCCGCCGCGCGCGATCAAATCGAAGATGCGCTGATGCGCCTGCGCCGTTGCGAGATTACCAGCATCGAGATTTTTGGCCACGACGAGACGGAGGGGCATGTGGCCTATTCGGTCCAGGTCAGCCAGCGCCGCGCCGATGCCGTGCGCGATTATCTGACGGGGCTGGGCCTCAGCGCCGGCTTGATGCTCACCGAAGGGCGAGGGCAAACCGATCTGGCGGTCGAAACCGGGCCCGGCGTCCGCGAGCCGCTAAACCGGCGCGCAGTGGTTGATATCCGCTCCCGCTTGCGGCGTGAGTGAGCAGCACCCGCGACGGCTTATCGCCTCGACTCTGGCCCGCCTCGGGCCCAAGAGGGGCTATGAGTATTGCTCAAAACCCTAAAGTTCCGCCTCAGGCCGCTGGCTTTGCCGCGCCTGCCCCGGAAGATTGCCAAACCATGCTCGACGTCCGCGCCGGCGTCGATGAGATCGATCGTATGCTGGTGGCGCTGATCACGCGCCGCCAGGGCTATATGGAGGCCGCCGCCCGCATCAAGCCGAGCCGCGCGGTTGTGCGTGACGAGGCCCGCATCCAGCAGGTTCTCGATAACGTGCGGGCCGAGGCGGAAAAATCCGGCCTCGCCTGGGCCATCGCCGAGCCGGTGTGGCGCGAGATGATGGAGCGCTGCATCGCCTATGAATTCAGCGTCTGGGATAAAACCCGCGTCTGATCGTGGATTAGGCTGCGGCGGCGGGCTGACTTCGCGGCTTTCATCGTGTTAATCCACGCTGGGATTTGGGGGGGCGCTATTGGGGCTGGCCTGATGGCGCTTTATGCGGCGGACACGGTAAATCTTCGCGCCGGGCGCGAGCGGGGGCGTGCGTTTGCAAGCCCTCATGGCGCGGCGTGGCGCGGAAATCTTCATGATGATAGGCCCTTAAGCGCGCGCGTTGGGGGCGGTTCATGAGGTGGTTTTCTTGGTCTGGTGCTGGTGATCGCGCTGCTTGTCGGCGTGTCTTACGGCGTCGGGCGGTTTCTGCTGTCGAATGCGCTTGAGGTGACGCGCGCGATCACGATCGAGCGGCCGCGCGCTTCGGTGTTCGCCATGGCCAATGATTTGCGCATCGCGCGCGAATGGTCGCCCTATTACGCCATGGATCCCGATGCTGAGTACGCCTTCTCCGGCCCTGTCGGGGCGGGGCAGAGCATGCGCTGGAGCTCCAATGTGCGCGAGGTGGGCTCTGGGCGGATTGCGATCGTCAACTTCGATCGAGAACCAGCAGATCGAAAGCATCCTGACGCTTCGGGATAAAGCCACGCTCAATTCGCGCTTTGATCTGCGCGCGGTGCAGGGCGGGGCGCATGTGAGCTGGACGGTGACGGCCCAATGCGCCGAAGGCTGGATCAATGTGCCCTGCCGCTACATGAACCTTATTCTCAGCGGGCTGATCGAAAGCCATTTGGATCAAGGCCTTGCGCGTCTCAAAACGCTGGCCGAGCAGCTGCCGAACATCGATTTTGAGGGCTATGGCATCGCGCAAGATAACGCTGATGCGCAGAACGTGATCTTCGTGGATGTTTCGATCGCGGCCGCCGCGCCCACGTTCGCAGATCGCGCCGCCGCCGAGGCCGAAGGCCTTTCGGCGCTCAACGCCTACATGGCCGCCACCGGCGGAGAGATCACGCGCGACAATACCCTGGTGCGGGTGTTCCCGCTCGATAATGGCGAAGGCGGGCGCTTCCGCTTCAGCGTCGGCTATCCCTATTCCGGGCCTGCGCCGCTTCGGCTCGTGGGCGTGCGCGTGGGTCAGACGCCCGAAGGCAGCGTGCTGCGCGTGCCGTTCGAGGGGCGGCGTTCGCAGATCGCGTCCATGTATGAGCGGCTGAGCGCTTATGTGCAGGCCCACCGCATCGTTGTGCGGCCGGGCGTTGAGGCCTGGGAGGTGGTTGATCTTTCCAGCGTGGCCCAGAGCGATTATGCCGGCGATCCGATCGAGCGCGCGGTGATCTATTTCCCGATCGAATAGTGGCGAGAGCCGCGAAGACATCACCGCAAAAGAAAAAGGCCCGCCTTTCGGCGGGCCTTTAAGCTTTGCTTCCGGCGCTGATTAATCAGCGACCTTCAGGTTCACGGCCTTGGGGCCTTTGCCTTTGGTGTCGGGCAGCGTTTGGAAGTTCACGCGCTGGCCTTCGGTGAGAGCCGCAAGGCCCGCACGCTCCACCGCGCTGACGTGGACGAACACGTCGGCGCCGCCGCCATCGGGGGTGATGAAGCCAAAGCCGCGGGCGCCGTTGAAGAACTTCACCGTGCCGTCCTGCGGATCGCCCAGGGGCTGACGCGGGGGGCGATCGCCGCCGCCGCCGAAGCCGCCTTCACGCGGGCCGCTGCGGAAACCGCCGCCGCCACCGCCGCCGCCGCGGAAACCACCGCCGCCACCACCGTAGCCGCCGCCACCGCCGCCGCCGCGATACCCGCCGCCGCCGCCGCGATCACCGCCGCCGCCATAGCCGCCGCCACCGCCGCCGCGATATCCGCCGCCGCCGCCACGGTCGCCACCGCCGCCGCCGAAGCCGGAGCCGCCGCCGCGATACCCGCCGCCGCCGTACCCGCCACCGCCGCCGCCGCGATCACCGCCGCCGCGATACCCGCCGCCGCCGCCGCCAAAGCCGCCGCCACCGCCGCCGCCAAAGTCGCTGCCGCCGCCAAATTCACTGGACTCGCGCTCGCGCCCACGCCCGCCGCGCTTATCTTTTTTCTTGTCGTCCCGGTCGTCGTCGCCGCCAAAATCGTCGTCGAAACTCATTTCCACTTTTTCCTAGTCTTAGGGCCTATGGCGCGCGCCATCGGCCGTGCGCGCGCGAAAGCGCACGCCGGTCACCGCGAATTCCTGCTATGTTGGGGAAAGAATACTTGCCGCACTTTGCGGAACTTCGCACCAATTCCGGCCCACCTGCCGGGTCTTCACTAGTCTGTTTATGCGCGAGAGCCGGTTTTCCCGCAAGCGCCAAAAGCGTACTTACGCCGGTTTCATCTCGATTTTCGCGGCTTTCCGCTCCTGCCGCGCCACTAGCCGCGAGATCACCCAGGCGCCGATCAATTTCGATACGATCCCGGTAACTATAGAGCCCCAGGCGAAAAGGCCCGGCACGACCAGCGAAGCCAGCCCCAAAAACACGAACTGATCCAACGGCGCGCCGATCGCGCTGGAGAGCATGATGCGCTGCGAAAGCGGGCGTTTCACAAAAGTGTAGACCGCCCAATCGGCGGTTTCGCTGATCAAAAACGCCAGCCCGCTGGCCACCACGATCACCGGCCATGTGGTCAGCGTCGAAAGCGTGAGGCCGATCAGCATCGCCCCAAAAATCCAATGTTTCAGCTCGCGCTGGGCAAAATCGCGCGCCACCAGCACAAGCCCCGTCACGATGGTGAAGGGGTGCCATTCGCCCCCGCCCATCCATTCGGGCAGCGGCAGCGTGGGGATGCCGGCGAAGGCCCAATTGATCAGCGGCATCAGCGCTACATAGATCGCCGTGAACGGCCGCCCGGAAAAGAAAGATCGCCGCCACCGTGCCGATGACGACGGGCAGGGCGATGATGGGCTGCTGCAGAAAAGCGAGGATTTCGGTCATGCCGGCTTTTGTGGCCGCGAAACCGCCGCTTCGTCTAGTGACGGGTGTAACGGCTTATTGCAGCGTCAGCCGCCAGCCGTGCCGGCCCTTGGAGAGCGCCTCGGCCAAGAACGGCAGCGCTTCGCGCAGGCTGGCCTCAAGCCCGAACGGCGGATTGATCACCAGGATGCTTGAGCCGTTGAGCCGCCCCTCCGGCGCGGGCGCATCGATCCAAAGATCGGCCCGCAGCGCATCGCGCACGCCCAGCGCCCGAAGCTCCGCATCCGCGGCGTTAAGCGCGGGCCCGCTCTTGAGCGGGCGCCACCAGAGATATGTCCCGTGGCCAAAGCGCTTGAGCGCAGGCGCCAGCGCTGCAACGCTTTGGGCAAGCTCATCACTCGCTTCATACGGGGGATCGATCAGCACCAGCCCGCGCCGCTGCGCCGGCGGCAGCAGCGCGGTCAGCGCGCCAAAGCCGTCGCGCTGATGCACTTGCACGCGGCCGGTGCGCGGCAGCGCGCGCTTGAGCGCGGCGTGCTCTTCCGGGTGCAGCTCGCAGGCGATCAGCACGTCCTCTTCGCGCAGCGCGGCGGTGACGAGCGCGGGGCTGCCCGGATAGGTGCGCAGCGGGCCTTCGCTGTTGAAGCCGCCAATGGCTTCGAGATAGCGCGCCACAGGAGCCGGCGGCGCGGGCCAATCCCAGATCTTGCCTACGCCATCGCGCCATTCGGGGCTGCGCTCGGCCTCGCTGGAATGGAGATCATAAATCCCGCGCCCGGCGTGGGTGTCCAAAACAGCGAACGGCGCAGGCTTGCGCTTGAGCGCAGCAAGGCAGAGCACGAGCGCGAGGTGCTTGAGCACGTCGGCGTGGTTGCCCACATGGAAGGCGTGTCGATAATTCACCGCGCACCGCTAACGCGATGCGGCCCCAAGCGCCAGGAGCCCCGATGACTTTCCGCGATCATAGCGCCGCCCATCAATACGAACTCGATCATGAAGCCGGCCCTTCCTTCGCGCGCTACCGCGATGGCCAAGGGGTGCGGGCGATCCTGCATGTTGAAACGCCAAGCGCCGCACGCGGGCAGGGCCATGCGGCGGCGCTGATGGCCGCACTGGTTGCCGATGCGCGCGACAAGGGCGTGAAACTTACGCCGATCTGCGGCTATGCGCGCGCATGGTTTGCGCGGCACGCAGAGGCGCAAGACGTGCTGGGATAGGGCTGACCCACGCGCTCCCCCGATAGGGGGAGCTGTCACGCGAGAGCGTGACTGAGGGGGCGGCGCAGAGGCTTGCAGGCCCTCGCGCTCGCCCCTCCGTCTCGCGGCTCCGCCGCGAGCCCCCCCCCCCTCGCGGGGGAGGACGAACATCGCGCTTTACTTCGGCTGCGGCACCACGCGCAGATACGGCTTCACCGTGGTCCAGCCATTGGGATATTGCTTTTTCGCGTCCTCATCGGAAACGGCGGGCACGATGATGACGTCCTCGCCGTTCTTCCAATTTACCGGCGTCGCCACTTTGTACGCGGCGGTGAGCTGGATGGAATCCACCAGGCGCAGCACCTCGTCGAAATTCCGGCCCGACGTCATCGGATAAATCAAAACCGCTTTGATCAATTTATCCGGGCCGACGATGAACACCGTGCGCACGGTGGCGTTGGTTGCGGCGGTGCGGCCTTCGGAGGTGCCGGTGGTTTCGGCCGGCAGCATGTCATAGAGCTTGGCGACGTTGAGATCGCTATCGCCGATCATGGGATATTGCACGTCCCCGCCGGTGACCTCTTTAATATCCTCGCGCCAGCGCTGGTGATTTTCCACCGGATCGACCGAGAGGCCGATCACCTTCACGCCGCGCTTGCTGAACTCGGGCTCAAGCCGGGCGAGATAGCCAAGCTCGGTGGTGCAGACAGGCGTGAAATCCTTCGGGTGCGAAAACAGGATGCCGTAACTATCGCCCAGCCATTCGTGGAATTTGATGCGGCCTTTGGTGGTTTCGGCCTCAAAATCGGGGGCTTTGTCGCCGATGCGCAGCGCCATGGAATACTCCTTCAATAGACACGGGCGGCCCGCAGGCGAAAACCTCGCGCCAGCAAAGCCAGACAGGCAAGATATGGCCGTTCCTTGCCCGCCCGCCAAGCACGGATTGAGTGCGGTAAAGCCGCGCTTAAGCGCGGCTAAACCTTCTAATTGATGACAACGCAGCCAAGCCGCGCGCCGCCGCCGCCATTGGCGGGCGTATCGGTGTAATTATCGCCGCCTTCGTGGATCATCAGCGCACGGCCGCGCACTTGCGACAGCGAAGTGATGCGCGGGGCGTTGAGCTCGGCTTGCACGCGGCCTTCGGCGTTGGCTTCAAGCCGGGGCAGATCGCCGAGATGGCCCGCGCCTTCGGGGCCGGCATGGGTTCCGGTGGCTTCCGGATCATAATGCGCGCCGGCCGCGCCCGCGGGCGTAATCACCCCGCCCGGATCGCTGTGCGGGGCGCAGCTCGCGTGCTCATGCAGATGGAAGCCGTGTTCGCCGCCGGGCAGGCCTGCGAGATCAACATTGATCAGCACGCGGCCATCGCTTTCGCGGAAGGTGACGGTTCCGAGACTATCGCCCGCGCCGCTATCGGTTGCGCGCAGCACCTCAACCCGGATCTCTTCGGCCGCAGGCGCCGGCGGCTCGGCCGGCGGCGGCGGGGCGGGCTGCGAGCAGGCGGCGAGCGCAAGCGCGCTGGAGGCGAGAACAAGGGCGAGGTGTTTCATTGTGCGCTCCGAAACTCTAAACGGTTTGACATAGAGCAGATGACGGCGCGGTCTAGGGAGGCGGGGTGAGGCGCATTTTCGCATGGTTCGGCTGCCACCCGTTGCGGCCGGCGTTTTTGGCAATTGCGTTGATCTTGAGCCTTGGCGCGCTGGCGGCGATCGCGTCTTCGGCGCGGCTGGATCGGCAATGGTATCCCTATCTTGGCCGCACCGCCGATGTGACGCTGCACGAAACCGGGTTCGCGGTCACGCCTGTGAGCGATTGGTCCTACGCGCGCGAAGGGGAGACGGCGCAGGCCTATACCGAAGCCGCATTCGATTTCGATCAGCTGCGCAATGTCTGGTTTGTGCTCGAGCCGCAGCCCGGCTCGCAACTGGCGGCGCATACGCTGTTGCTGTTCGAGTTCGAGGGCGACCGGCTGCTTGGCCTCACCATCGAAGCGCGGCGTGAGGTGGGGGAGGAATATTCCGCGCTGTGGGGGCTCTTTAACGCCTTCGAGCTCGCTTATGTGTGGGGCAGCGCGCGCGATTTTCTGACGCGCCGCACCGTGATGCTGGATCACGACGTGTTCGTCTACCCGACAGACATCACCAACCGCGAAAAGCGCGCGCTGCTGCGCACGTTGCTTGAGCGTACGGAGCAGCTGGAAACGCGCGCGCGCTATTACAACACGATCTTTTCCAATTGCACCAATGAGCTGGCCAAGGCTGCGGGCTTTCCCTGGGCGCCGGCGTTCGTGCTGACGGGGCGCTCGGACGAATATCTGTTCTCGCGCGGGATCATTCCGGGCGAAAGCTTCGCCCAAGCGCACGCGCGCTCGGATATGACGGACTATATCACCGCGCTGAACGATGCGCCGCCGGCCCAATTCGACGCGCGCCTGCTGGCCGAATTGCGCCGCCGCGAAGCGCGTTAATGCTCGCGCGTGATGGCGGTGACGGCGCCGAGTACAGCCAGAAGCGTCACCATTGCGCCGCCGACAAACCAAACGAACCAATGATCCATGCGAGCCTCCATTGGGCGCAGCATGGGCCGGGCGGGAGGCGCGCGCCTTGACGCCGATCAAGCCTGGCTTGCCTTGATGATCGCCTCGCGCTCATCGGGGCTGAGCGCGCGCCATTGGCCCTCGGGCAGATCGCCAAGATTGAGCGGGCCGATGCGAATGCGCAGAAGATCGGTGACGGCAAGATCCACCAATTCGCACATCCGCCGGATCTGCCGGTTGCGGCCCTCGGTGAGCACAAAGCGCATGCGCTGCGGCTCGATCTGCGTGATCTTCGCCGGCTTGAGCTGGCGGCCATCGAGCATCAGCCCATGGCGCAGCATTTTTCAGCTTGGCCTCATCGATGCGGCCATCGACGCGGACAAGATATTCCTTATCGAGCTTTGATTCTGGCCCGATCACCGCCTTGGCCAGCACGCCATCTTCGCTCAGCAGCAAGAGCCCGCGCGAATCCTGATCGAGCCGGCCAAGCGGGGCAAGGCGCGTGCGCTTGGTGGGCAGATTGCGCGGCGGGCCAACAAGGTTGGCGCGGGTGACGAGGCGCGCGGCGGGAATCTGATCCCTCTCGGGCTGGGCGGAGACAAACCCCACCGGCTTGTTCAGCACCGCCGAAATCTGCGGCCGCGCATGGGGCGCGCCCACCTCGATGCTTTGCCCCGGCGCGATCTTGCGGCCCGGATCATCGACGCGCTGGCCGTCGATCGTCACAAGCCCTTTGGCGATCAGCGCCTCGGCCTCGCGCCGTGAGCAGACGCCCTCGGCCGCCAGCCATTTGTTCACGCGCTGCGGCTCTGCGCCGCAATAGGTCGAACGCCAATTCATTGCGCGGGATCAAATATCAGATCGGGCGGGCGCGTCATGCTCTTTCCAACGATCTGGGTGCGATCACAGCAGAGAGCCTCGATCGGATTTCGGGTCTGCCCCTTCCCGCGGAGCCGAAACACGCGGGGCCTGGGGCGCAAGCTCCGGGCCCTTTTTTAACACGACGCCGCAGCGCTCAGCGCGCGCAGCCGCCGCTGCGCCAAGGGCGCGATCTGGCGCTCATCGCGCATGCAAGCGAGGCGCTGATAAAGCGCGATCGCCTGGGCGCGTTCCTCGGCTGCGCCGCCGCGCATGAGATCAGCGAGATTGAACATCGCCGGCGGATAATCGGCGCCGGCCGCGCGCTGATAGAGCGCGCGCGCCTTGGCGAGATCGCGGGAAACGCCCATGCCGTCCCGATGGAGCGTCGCCAGCATGTGCTGCGCCTCGGGCTGGCCCGCTTCTGCGGCGCGCTCAAGGAAGGGGATGGCGGCGCGCACATCGCGCGGGCCCGCTTCGCTATCGCGCAGCCAGCGCGCATATTCATATTGGCCGCGCGGATCGTTTGCTTCGGCGGCGGCGAGCAGGAATTGGCCGGCTTCGGTTTGATCGCTGCTGCTGAGCGCGTATTCGATCTGCGCGGCGCTGAAGCCGTTGCGCGCCGCTTGCGCCAAACGGCCGCGCGCATCCGCTTCGCTGAGGCCCGCGTGCGGCGCGGCGCGGTAAAGCGCCCAGGAAAGATAAAGCGCGGGCGGATAGGCGCGCGCGGCGGCGGCGTCGCATTGCGCACGCGCGGCGTTGGGGCTTGGCAGAAAGCCGGGCGCGCCGGCCAAATGGCCAAGGCAGGCCAGGGTTTGCGCTTCGGCCTCGCCCGCTTCGGCGCGCGCTTGAATTTCAGCGGCGGCTTCGGCGTTCATCTCCTGCGCGAGCGTGCGCCAATTCCGGCGCTCCAATTGCGCGGCGCTGAGCGGCAAGGCGGCGGCGCCCGGCGCGACAGCGGCCAGCGGCGCGGACGTCGGCGTGGCGGCGGCTTCGGCGGTGACGAGCATCTCGCCCGAGCGGATCGCGCTCATCACCCGGCCCGCGCCAAAGCCAACCACAAACAACGCCGCCGCGGATGCGGCCAGCATGCCCCATTGCCGCGTGCGTGAGCGTTTGCCCGCGCGGGTGTAAAACAGCGCGATGCGCGCGTGCGCCATCGCTTCGGGCAGCGCGGCCGGGTTGGGCGCTTGCGGCGGGGCCAGCTTATCGATCGCGGCGATCAGCGTGCCGAAGGCAAGCTTAAACGCGGCCCGGCCGCGCGCCAAGGGGGCCGCCGCGAACGGGGCCGGGCGCGCGCCAAGATCAAGGCTGGCGCAGACGAGGCTGCGCCGCGACAGCGCGATGGCCGAAAGCGCGGTGAGCCAAGGCGCGTGGGCGCTGGCCCTTGAGAACAGCGCCACCACGCAGGCGGCGTTTTCGGCGATGGCGGTGAAGCTGGTTTCCGAAGGGGCGCCGCCCTCGGCGTCAAAGCCCAAGCGGCAGAGCGCCTCAGCCAGCACGCGCGCCTTTTCGCCATCCCCCGGTGCGGCGGCGATATAGACCTCAGCCATGGTGCGTCCTCGTCGCCTCTGTTGAAGCGAGCCGGGGCGGGGGCCGTCAAGCGCGCTCATGGAACATGGACGCGTCTTTAGAAGCGGTGCAAGCGATTGCGCAGAAATCCATCGACGCAATGTCGGGCTCGCGCGTATCGGTGCGTCCTTGGATGGAAGGAAGGCCCGCCGATGATGTACGCCATACTCTGCTACAATAATGAGGCCGAGGTGTTTGCCTGGTCCAAAGAGCACAACGACGCGGTGATGGCCCGGCTGGGCGTGATTCAACAGAAATGGGAAAAAGCCGGCAAGCTGAAGCCTTCGCTGCGCCTTTTGCCCACCAGTGCGGCGACGACGCTGCGCAAGTCTGATGATGCGGTGCTCGATGGGCCGTATGCCGAAACCAAAGAACAGCTGCTCGGCTTCTATCTGCTTGATGCTGAGGATCTCGAGGAAGCGCTTTCGTTCGTGCGCGAGCTGGCGGCGGCCAATCCGGGCGGGGCCTATGAGCTGCGCCCGGTGCTGCTTTACAATCCCGGCGCGCCGGTGACGGCGTTTCCGTAAATGAGCGAACTCGGCTGGATTGAAGCTGCGCTTTCCGGCGCGCGGCCGCAGGCGGTGGGCGCGCTGATGCGCTATTTCCGCGATCTCGATACGGCCGAGGAGGCGTTTCAAGAGGCGTGCCTGCGCGCTTTGAAAAACTGGCCCAAGAACGGCCCGCCGCGCGATGCGGCGGCGTGGCTGATCATGGTGGGCCGCAATGCGGCGATTGACGCGGTGCGCAAGCAAAGCCGGCTGGCGCCGCCTGCCGGAGGAAGGCCAGCTTTCCGATCTGGGCGATGCAGAAGCCGATGCGGCGCGTGCGATCGATGACGGCGATTATCGCGACGATGTGCTCAGGCTTTTGTTTATCTGCTGCCACCCCGATTTGCCGGCGACGCAGCAGATCGCGGTGGCGCTCAGGATTGTATCTGGCCTCAGCGTGAAGCAAATCGCGCGCGCGTTCCTGGTTGGGGAAGCCGCGATGGAGCAACGCATCACGCGCGCGAAAAAATAAAATCGCCGGCGCGGGCGTGGCGTTTGAAACCCCGAGCGCGGCGGAGCGTTCCGAGCGCGTGGCGGCTGTGGCGGCGATGCTTTATCTTGTGTTCAACGAAGGCTACTCGGCGCCCGCCGAAGAGGCCGGCGCACGGGCGCGGCTGTGCGATGAAGCAATTCGGCTGACGCGGCTTTTGCTCAGCCTTTATCCGGCTGAGCCGGAAATCATGGGATTGCTTGCGCTGATGCTGCTGCAGCACGCGCGGCTGGGCGCGCGGTTTGATGGCGCGGGCGCGATCATTTTGCTGGAAGATCAGGATCGCGGGCTTTGGCATCGGGAGCCGATCCAGGAAGGGCTGGCGCTGATCGATAAGGCGATCCGCCATCGGGCGCGCGGGCCCTATCAAGTGCAGGCGGCGATCGCGGCGTTGCATGCGCGCGCCAAAACCGCCGCTGAGACCGATTGGGTGCAGATCGATTTGCTCTACGGCGCGCTGGAGCATCTGACGCCTTCGCCGGTGGTGAGCCTCAATCGCGCGGTGGCGCATGCCAAGGCGCATGGGGCCGAAGCGGCGCTGGCGATGGCGGAGCCTTTGGGCGAACGGCTGAAGAGCTATTTCTATTTCCATGGCGTGCGCGGGCATTTGCTGATGCAGCTGGGGCGCAACCAAGAGGCGGCGGACGCGTTTGGCCGGGCGATCGCGCTGGCCAACACGCCGGCGGAAGCGGCGCATATCCGACAGCACCTCGATACGCTGGCGGCGAAAAATTGAACGCCAATGTCGGCGCGGCGCAGGCGCGCGCGTCTTATACGCAGAGCAAACGAGGAAACAGACATGGCTTACGAACTTTCCATCGATCTTATTCTCAAGGCGCCGGCGGAGAAGCTGTTCCGCTGCTTTGCGGAGCCTGCGCTGCTGCAACAATGGTTCGCGCCCAAGCCGTGGACGATCAAAAGCACCGACATCGATTTCCGCCCCGGCGGGAAGATGAGCTTTGTGATGGCCTCGCCTGAAGGGGAGGAATATCCGAACGCGGGGATTTATCTCGAGATCGTGCCGAACAAGAAAATCGTGACGACTGATGCGGTGACGCCGGATTTCAAACCGGCCGGGCCGTTCATGGTGGCGGAACTCACGTTCGAGGATCTGGGGAACGGCACAACGCGCTATCGCGCCGTGGCGCGGCACTGGACCGAAGAGACGATGAAGCAGCACGAACAAATGGGCTTTGAGCCGGGCTGGACGCAAACCGCGATGCAACTCGAAGCGCTGGCGCAAACGCTTTAGGCCGCGCCGCGCATCGGCGCGGGCGGTTTGGGCGTGTGGATTTTCGTGCGCGGCTCAGCCGCTATCGAAGCGCAGCGCGATGGTGGTGCGGGCTTCGGCATCCAGCATGGCGAATTGATCGATGCGATGGCGCGCTTCGGGCGGGGCTTTGAGCGCAGCGTCGCAGGCTGGCGCGTTGCGCCAGAGCCGCTTGGCGAGGCGCGTTGCGTAAGCGTGCGGGGCGTTGAAGGCGCGGATCAGCGCTTCATAGCGCTTGGCGAGGCCAATGGGCGAAAGCGGCCGCGAGCTTTGCGCTTTGCGCGCGTGGCGCGCGTGCTTTTGCGGCGCAGCGCCGGCGGAGAAAGGCGCGCGCCAGCTTTCGGGCGCTGCGGGATCGAAGCTTTCGGCTGATTTGGCGCGGCGCGCGCGCTGCGCTTTCGCGCGGGGCGGATGGATGATGCAGGCGGCGGCTTCAAGGATCAGCACGCGGCGCATCAACGCCTCGCCCACGCGCAGCCAGGAAGCGAGCAGCTTGTGCGCTTGCCGCGTCAGCGGGCCGGCCTGCGCAATGTCTTCCGGATTGCCGAACAGCGCGTGCAGCGTGAGCATGAACGCCTGCGCAATCGCCCAGAAGGCGTCGGGCGCGGAGCGATGGGGGAGGCGGGCTGCATGTGGCGGCCATAATAGGCGCGGGGAGGGAGGGGGCGGATAGATTGGGCTCAATCCTCGCTTCTCCGCATAGACGGGAGGCAGATTACCATAGATAAACTTAGTCAAATGGAGGGTCTGACGGTGCGGCAATCACCTTGGGAAGACACGCCAAATTACATCCGATTAGATGAGAAACGAGCAATCGCTTTGCTGCTTCGACAGGCATCGCGGGCGCTGGATGGTGTGCACCCAGATAAAGGCGAGTGGATCTTAGCGGTGGAATCCTTGCATGCCGCCGCACAAGTCGCGATGGCCGCGCATCTATCGGGAAGCGCGCGAGTGGGGGCCCAGACGCTGAAGGGCGCGCGAGCGGCATTGGATGGTGAGCGCTCCAAAGAGCGGACAGCGGAATTCCCAATTTTGCTCCAACGAATCGTTGGCAAACTTCCTCCCATTGAGGGTGGCGGAGCGGTGTTGCGATTGCCTGAGAACGTCGTGTTTCACCTTACTTCGCTCAATGAGCTCAGGATTGGACTGGTGCATATGATGCCCGTAGGGTGGTCGATCCAAATAGAACTGGCCGCGGAAGCTTCTAGAGCCGCTGTTTTTCTCATTAGATCGATCGTGCAGGACGGCTATATTTTTCGCGTTGATGAGAATGACCAGGAAAGGTTGATTGTGTCCGAGGCGTTGCGCGAGGTGGACGAAAAGCTGCAGGATGAGGGCGTAGTAATCTAATTCCCTTTTCGCCTTCGCCCGCGAAACCCCGGCTTCGCCTTCGCCGGCGCATCCCCGCGCGCTTCGCGCACCTTCGCATCGGCCGCTGCGTTCACCTCGCTTTGCCTCGCCAGCGGATCGTCCGCGATAAAAAGCTCCGTTTCCTGCAAGCGCTTGATTTCATCCCGCAGCCTCGCCGCCGTTTCAAATTCCAGATCCGCCGCCGCTTCGCGCATCTGCTTTTCCATGTCGGCGATGACGGCTTTGAGGTTGTGGCCGACGAAGGCTTCTTTGCCGGGGAGGGCTTTGCCTTTGGCGCCGGCGCCGCGTTTGAAGGAGAGCGGATCGCGCGGGTCGATGGTGAGGCTGTCTTTCTCGTACACCGAATCCAGGATGTCTTTGATGTGGCTCTTCACGCTTTGCGGGGTGATGCCGTGCTCTAGATTGTATTTCTCCTGCTTATCGCGGCGGCGCGCGGTTTCGGCCATGGCGCGCTCCATCGAGCCGGTGACCTTATCGGCGTAGAGGATGACCTTGCCATCCACGTTGCGCGCGGCGCGGCCGATGGTTTGCACGAGCGATGTCTCGCTGCGCAGGAAGCCTTCCTTGTCGGCGTCGAGAATGGCGACGAGGCCGCATTCGGGAATGTCGAGGCCCTCGCGCAGCAGGTTGATGCCGATCAGCACGTCGAAGGCGCCGAGGCGCAGATCGCGGATGATTTCGATGCGCTCGACCGTATCGATATCCGAATGCATGTAGCGCACGCGCACGCCTTGCTCGTGCATGTATTCGGTCAAATCCTCGGCCATGCGCTTGGTCAGCACGGTGACGAGGCTGCGATAGCCGGCTTTGGCCACCTCCTTCACCTCGGCGATCACGTCATCGACTTGGCTCGCGCCCTGCGTCTGCACCGGGCGCACTTCGACCGGCGGATCGATGAGGCCAGTGGGGCGGATGACTTGTTCGGCGAACACCCCGCCGGTGCGCTCCATTTCCCATGAGCCGGGCGTGGCCGAGACGTGAATGGTGCTGGGGCGCATGGCGTCCCATTCTTCAAATTTGAGCGGGCGGTTATCCATGCAGGAGGGCAGGCGGAAGCCGTATTCGCTGAGCGTGCGCTTGCGCGCGAAGTCGCCCTTATACATCGCGCCGATTTGCGGAATGGTGACGTGGCTCTCGTCGGTGAACACGAGCGCGTTGTCGGGGATGTATTCAAACATGGTGGGCGGGGGCTCGCCCGGCTGGCGGCCGGTGAGGTAGCGCGAATAATTTTCGATGCCGGCGCAGGAGCCGGTGGCCAGCATCATCTCCATATCGAAATTCACGCGCTGCTCGAGCCGCTGGGCTTCGAGCAATTTGCCTTCGGCCTTGAATTGCACGAGGCGGTGATCGAGCTCGACTTTGATCTGCTCCACGGCCTGTTGCAGCGTCATGCGCGGGGTGACGTAGTGCGAGTTGGAATAGACCTTCACGGCCTCCATCTCGCTCACCTTCCTGCCGGTGAGCGGATCGAACTCGCTGATCGCTTCGAGCTCATCGCCGAAGAAGGAAAAGCGCCAGGCGCGATCCTCCAAGTGGGCGGGCCAAAGCTCGACCGTATCGCCGCGCACGCGGAAGGCGCCGCGGGCGAAGGCGGCTTCGTTGCGCTTATAATGCAGCGCGACGAGGTTGCGGATCAGCTCCTGGCTATCGAGCTCATCGCCGGCGCGCACGGTGAATGTCATTGACGTGTAAGTTTCCACCGAGCCGATGCCGTAAATGCAGCTCACGCTGGCGACGATGATCACATCATCGCGTTCGAGGATCGCGCGCGTGGCGGCGTGGCGCATGCGGTCGATCTGCTCGTTGATGGTGGATTCTTTTTCGATGTAGGTGTCGGTGCGCGGCACGTACGCTTCGGGCTGGTAGTAATCGTAATAGCTGACGAAATATTCGACCGCGTTTTCCGGGAAGAATTGCTTGAACTCGCCATAGAGCTGGGCGGCCAATGTTTTATTCGGCGCCAGGATGAGCGCGGGGCGCTGCACCTCTTCGATCACCTTGGCCATGGTGAAGGTTTTGCCCGAGCCGGTGACGCCGAGCAGCACCTGATCCTGCTCCGTGCCTTGAAGTCCGCTGACCAGTTCCCTGATCGCTTGCGGCTGATCGCCGGCGGGCTGGTAATCAGATACCAGTTTGAAGCGGCGCCCGCCTTCCAGCTTCTCCCAGCCGCGCTCTGGGCGGTGGGGCGTCCAGATCTCTGCGGTCTTGTCGAAGATCGCGTTGGCGCTGGGCGGGGCGGGCGGCTGCGAACGAGGCATGAACGGCAAAATAGGCGCACAGCAGGCGCACCGGTAGAGGGGGCGTGTTTTCCCCTCCCGGCGGGCGCCGATGCACGGTGTAGTTTTAACTGAAATTTAGGGCTGTTGGCGGGTGTGCACAAAGCTTTGGCGCCGAAGCCACAGTGTGGCGGGGAGTTGTTGATGTTCCCCATTCGTTCGCGTGAATTGCGGCGAAGGTGGTTTGACCTTGGAATATTTGTGTCGCATCGGTTGCAGCAGCATGGCGGGAGTCGATCTACCGGGGCCCAACCTCGGCGTTCCGGTTCAACGTCCGCTCGAGCCGTGTGCTCGAAAACTGAAGTTAGAGAAGACAGGGTTCCGCCGCTGGTGGCGAGACCCGGCGCTCTAGGGGGTTCGAAATATGAGAAATACGCAGACTGGACGTAAGTCTCTGCTGACGGGCGCTTCCGTGCTCGCCGCCGCGACTGCGATGTTTACCGCGGGCGGCGTCACCGTCGCGGCCGCGCAGGAAGCGGATGAGGGCGATGCGATCGTCGTCACCGGCACGCGCATCGCGCGCCGCGACGCGGTGGCCGAAAGCCCGATCCTGACGGTCGGCCAGGAAGAAATGACCAATTCCGGCTTCGTGACGGTTGAGCAATACCTCAACACGCTGCCGCAGGTCACGCCTGGCATTTCCTCGCAATCGAACAACCCGTCCTCGAACGGCCGGGCGTTTGTCGATCTTCGTGGTCTCGGCTCGGGCCGCAACCTCGTGCTGATCGACGGCCGCCGTCCGATGGGCTCGCTCAGCTCGGGCACGGTTGACGTCAACACCATCCCGGCTGCTCTGACCGAGCGCGTCGAAATCATCACCGGCGGCGCCGCCTCGACCTATGGCGCGGACGCTGTGTCGGGTGTCGTCAACTTCATCCTGCGCGACAATTTTGAAGGCTTCGCGATCGACGGCCAGTACCGCCTGACCGAGCGCGGCGACGGCGAAGAGTGGGGCGCGGACGTGACCTTCGGCGGCAATTTCGCCGACGGCCGCGGCAACGCCGTGTTCAACGCCAGCTACTTCTCGCGCGAAGCGATGTACAAGGGCGCGCGCGACTTCGCCGCCCAAGCCAGCTCGCTCACCGGCACGTTCCCGGGCGGCACCTGGACGACCGGCACCAACACCCCGTCGGAAGCCGCGATCGACGCGATCTTCGCCGGCGGCGCGTGCTCGCCGCTCGCCAACCCGTCGCTTCCGTTTGATGCGGTAACGAACCCTGTCATTACAAACGGCGGCTCGGGCGGGTTTGGTTTCAATCCTGACGGCTCGCTGTTCTGCACCGGCATCGCCGGCAATCCGTTCGACGCTGTCGGCTATACCGGCCCGACGAACCACATCGCCTCGGCCTTCTACCCCGACACGTTCTCGTACAATTTCGAGCCGGACAATATTCTTGTCCTGCCGATGGAACGCTGGAACATGTTCACGCGCATTTCGCTGGACGTGAACGAGTATTTCCGCCCGTACGTTCAAGCGACCTACACCAACTATAACGCGCTGCAAGAACTGGCGCCGACCCCGGGCGGCGGTTTTGTGCTGCCGTATTACCAAAACAATGACCCGGTCGCCGGCGTCATCAACCCGCTGCTCGCCGCCAACCCGCAATTGTTGGCGCTCGCCAACTCGCGGGCTAACCCGACCGGCGCGCTGACCTTTAACAAGCGCTTCAACCAAGTGGGCGGCCGCACCGGCTACAACACCCATGACGTGTGGCAAGTGTTGATGGGCACGGAAGGCGATCTCTCCGAAACCTGGACCTATGACGTCTACGCGTCGTTCGGCCGTTCGGTGCAGAACGAAGTCCAAGGCGGCAACATTCTGGTCGCGCCGTTCAACGCGTTCCTCGCCAACCCGACGACGGCGTTCAGCGGCGCGTGCGCCAGCTGGAACCCGATGGGCCTTGACAGCGTGCTGCCGGCTAATTGCGCCAGCAACTTCGTGCTCAACGCCAAGAACCTCACCACGATCGAACAAACGGTCGTCGAAGGTTCGGTGACGGGTGAGCTGTTCCAGCTGCCGGCTGGCGCGGTGCAGGCGGCGTTCGGCGCCGGTTATCGCGAAATCGAATTCGACTTCCTGCCGGACGGCGGCCTCGTCCCCGGCGCGGTTGTCGGCTTCAACGCGCAGCTGCCGATCCAAGGCACGGTTGATTGGTTCGACGTGTTCGGTGAAATCTACGTGCCGATACTGGCCAACCTGCCGGGCGTTGAATCGCTCTCGGTCACGGCGGGCTATCGCGTCACCGATCAAAGCCAGTCGGGCTCCGCCGAAAGCTGGAAGATCACGGGCGACTGGACTGTCACCGATTGGCTGCGCTTCCGCGCTGGCGTGCAAACCGCCACGCGTTCGCCCTCGATCGCCGAATTGTTCAGCCCGCAAGTGCCGAACTTCCCGGCCATCACCGGCTCCGATCCGTGCAACACCTCGGGCGGCAATGCTACGGCGCAAACCGGTTCGTACCACCCGGAATTCGGCCGCAACGGCGCCAATGGCGCCCAGGTGCAAGCGCTGTGCGCGGCGCAGGCGGCTGTTGCGGGCGGCGCGGCGTTCAGCCAGCCCTTCGGCCAAGCTGAAGCCATCGCCGGCGGCAACCCGAACCTGAGCCCGGAAACGTCGGACTCCTACACGGTCGGCTTCGTGCTGAACTCGCCCTTCCAAACGGGCGGCTTCCTCGACACGCTGTTCCTCTCGGTCGACTACTGGAGCATCGAAGTGGAAGATGCGATCGGCGCGTTCAGCGCGGTGACCATCATCCAGCGCTGCTTCAACCGTGACGGCGCCAACCCGACCTACGACAACAACAACGCCTGGTGCCAGCTGTTCCAACGTGATGCCTCTGACGGCCGCATCGACGAACTGCTGCAGCTGCAGGACAACCGCAACTATATCGAAACCAGCGGCGTCGACATCGCGGCCGGCCTTGGCTTCGATCTGGGTGGCGCGGGCTCGCTGAACTTCAACCTGGTTTCGACCTGGGTTGAGCAGTACCGCTCGGGCACGACCGTTTCGGCGCAGGATCCGATCTACGAATATATCGGCACGATCGGTTCGGGCACGGGTTCGGCCACGCCGGAATGGCGCCATGTGCTGACCGGCACGTACGCTGTGGACGCGCTCAGCCTCACGGCTGTCGCCCGCTACACGGACTCGATGTACCACAACAACCTCGTCACCGGCGGCACCGGCACGGGCGTTGACTCGATCTGGTACTTCGATCTGCGCGGCACGTTCGACCTGACGAGCAACCTGACGCTGCGCGCCGGCGTCAACAACGTCGCCGACACCGAGCCGGAACTGTATTCGCCGAACATTCAGGCGAACACCGATCCGTCCACCTACGACGTGCTCGGCCGTCGCTTCTTCGTGGGCTTCAACCTGCGTATGTAAGCGATTGTCTGACAATCAAAGGATTGGGGCGGAGAGAAATCTCCGCCCCTTTTCTTTTGCGCGCTTTTTAGCGTCAGATCTGTACGGCGAGGGACCGGGCTGGGCTCAGCGATTGGGGGTGTGCTTGGCGGGTATGGCGTCAAACGCCATGGTCATGCGGTGCGCATCGTCGCTGAAGGGCACGGTGCCGTGCCACATGTAAGACGGAAAAATCACCAAGCGCCCGATCTTGGGCTGGATCACGCGGCGCGGCTCGAGCCCCGTTTCATATTGTAGCGGCGGCTGGCCGAATTGGATCCAGCCCGATCGGTCGGCCGTATCGTGCGCCACGCTGGGCGGCAGCTCGATATAGAAAGCCGAGCTGATCCAGCCGCGCGGATGATAGTGGTTCACATGCCGGCCCGCGCTGCGCAGCCGCACGGACCATGATCCCGAAAAATGAATGCTTGGCGCGCGCCGGCCGAGGAAGGGGTGGCCTGGATCTTCGGGCAATGCCGCGATCATGCGTTCCACGCTGGCGCGCAGCGCATCGCGCGCCGCGGCGATCATCAGATTGCGCCGGCCAAACAGGCTGCCGGGCGTTTGCGTGCCCCCGCGCAAGCTCTGATTTAGCGGCGCATGTTGGGCGCGATGCAGCGATGTGAGCTCAGCTTGGAGCGCGGTGACAAAGTCTTCGCGGCTGGCGTAGCCGGGCGGCGGCTCGACCTGATCGATCATCACGAAACGCTCATAGTCGCAGAGCCAGTGCTCGCGCGGATCATTGAGCAGCCGCCAGATGATGCCGAGCAGAGCCCAGCCCTCTTGATTGAGCGGTTCTGCTTGGGCGGCGCTGAGCGCGTAGTGCGCTGCGGCGTCGGCGCGCTGGGCGCGGATCAGCTGGCGCGCGAAGGCGATGCAAAAGCCAGGTGATGCGGCCATCTGCGGCGCCGCCTCTTCGAGCACGCGCACCGCCCCCTCGATGTCGCCCAGCAAGTGCAGCGCGTTGGCGTGTGCGGCGGCGAGCGCAGGCTCATCGCGCGCGGCGCGGCCGATGCGGATGTGCGCCAGCGCTTCTTCGGCGCGTTCAGCTTCCAGCAGCGCGTTGATCAGCGCGCCGCGCAGCGCATGGTTCTGCGGCTGCGCCGCCGCCGCTTGATCGAGCGCCGCGAGCGGATCGTTTTCAGCGCCCACGCCATATTCCCAACGAATGTGCGCCGCCAGCACATGGCCGGCGACATAATCGGGCCGCGCCGCGATCAGCGCCTGCGCAGCTTCAAGCGCGCGCGTGTGATCGCCGACATCGAGATGCGCGCTGGCCTCGGCGTCCGCCAGTTCGGGCGTGTCATAGCCCAGTGCGCGCGCCTTGGCGTAGCAGTGAAGCGAGATCCTCCGGATCGCCGATCAGGCGGCGCACGATGCCGAGCGATGTCCAGGCCCAGCCGCTGTTGGGATCAAGCGCCAGCGCGTTGCGCAAAGCGTCCTCGGCGCCATCGAGATCGCCTTGCTCGCGCAGCGCGGCGGCGAGCGCGTGCAGCGCGCGCGGCGTTTTGGGCGCGCGCTTGAGCGCCTCCCGCGCGGCGGCCAGCGCGCCGTTCACGTCAGAGAGCGCCAGCCGCGCGTGCGCGAGGCTGATCCAGGCATCGAGATGGTTGGGATCGGCGCGCAACGCCGCTTGCTGCTTTTGCACCGCTTCCTGCGCGCGGCCCATCGCGAGCAAAAGCGCGCCGGCATTGCTCAGCATCGCCGGATGGCGCGGGGCGTGTTCAAGTGCGCGCTCGAACGAGGCGAGCGCCGCGCCATGATCGCCGCGGCGCTGCTGGCACAGCGCCAGCAGGTGATGCGCATCCGGCGAGGCAGGCGCGCTGCGCAGCACCTTGGCCGCTTCGCCGGCGGCTGTGGCGGCGTCCCCGCGCTGCAGCACGCTGAAGGCGCGCATCAGCGTCTGCGCTTCCGCCTGCGTCAACGTGATGCGTGGTGCGGCCATGGCCTAGTTGAGCGGCTCGACTTTGTATTCCCAGCGGATGCCGTCCACATGCATGCGATAGCCCAGCATGCCGCTGCGGATCACCGCTTCGTAGGTTTGGTCGGTATCGAGATGGCGGCGGGCGGGGGCGGCGACGGTTTCACGCCAGACCTGGCCTTCGGAGGTGGTGAAGAAGCCGTAGCCATCGCGGCCATAGCGGATGCGAACCAGCTGCACGCGCGCCTCCTGCGGGCCGGCCTCGGCGTCTTGGCGCGCGCGGAAGCCGGGCAGGGACCAGGCCGGGCGGCCGCTTTCAGCGCGCTGTTCGGCCTGGGCGACCTGCTGCTGGGCTTCGGCGGCGTGTTGCTCGGCCTCGGTGACGCGGCCCTGCATGCGGGCGATCGCGGCCTCAAGGCAGGTGATGCGGGCGGCGGCGTCCGCGCCGTGCGCCGCGCGGCAGCTGGCGACCGGGTCGGCGTCCTGTTGGGCGGCGGCTTGCGGCGCGGCGATCCAAAGCCCGGCCATGAAGGCAAGCGCGAATGCAACGATCTTCATGGGACACCCCTCTTGGCGTCGGCCAAATTTAAGTTCGGCCCCGCGTTTCGTCCAGCTGGTTGAATCAATGGCGAAAGGTTTGGGCGGATCGGCTCCGCGCCTCCGATGCGCCGCAACCGTAGCCGCGCGGCGGCGCCAAATCCATCGCCGCAATGTGGCTGCCATCGCAGCCTCTTTTTTTGGGGCTTGGACGCGCTTATCTGCGGCCTTGGCCTGGGCGCGCGACTTTAGCGCGGCTTATGCGTCCCAAAAGGGGGAAAACGGGCCCAGGTGCGCACCCAGGCTGTTGACCTTGGCCCCTTGGGCTCTTATTGAACCGGCCTCACTCGGAACGGCTGCAGCCACCGCTTTGTGCTGCCCCGCCGATTGGCACCAATTTTGGCGCGCCCTTGGGCGGTTCGGAAGAGCCGCTGGGCGCGCTGTTTGAGTTTGAAGTTCGGGAAGAAGGAAGTCTCAGGCGCATGCCGACGATCAACCAGCTGATCCGCAAGCCGCGGTCACCGAAGCCGGTGCGCAATAAGGCGCCCGCCCTGAAAGCCTGCCCGCAGCGCCGCGGCGTCTGCACGCGCGTTTATACGACGACGCCGAAGAAGCCGAACTCCGCGCTTCGGAAGGTCGCCAAGGTGCGCCTCACCACCGGCATCGAAGCGGTGTGCTACATCCCCGGCGAAGGCCATAACCTGCAGGAGCACTCGGTGGTGCTGATCCGCGGCGGCCGCGTGAAGGATTTGCCCGGCGTGCGCTATCACATCCTGCGCGGCGTGCTCGACACCCAAGGCGTCAAAGACCGTAAACAACGCCGTTCGCATTACGGCGCGAAGCGTCCGAAATAAGGAAGTAAGATATGTCTCGCCGTCACCGCGCCGAGCCGCGCGAAGTTCTGCCCGATCCCGTTCATGGCGATCTCGTGCTGACCAAGTTCATGAATTACATCATGTACGAGGGCAAAAAGTCGGTCGCTGAGCAGATCGTCTATGGCGCGCTCGATACGGTCGAGAAGAAGCTGAAGCGTCCCTCGATCGAGGCGTTCCACGATGCGCTGGCCAATGTGGCGCCGGCGGTGGAAGTGCGGTCACGCCGGGTTGGCGGGGCGACCTATCAGGTGCCGGTGGAAGTTCGCCCGGAGCGCCGCCAGGCGCTGGCGATCCGCTGGCTGGTGGGCGCTGCCCGCTCGCGCAACGAAAACACCATGCAAGAGCGCCTCGCCGGCGAGCTGATCGACGCCTCCAACAATCGCGGCAGCGCCGTGAAGAAGCGCGAAGACACCCACCGCATGGCCGAAGCCAACCGCGCCTTCTCGCACTACCGCTGGTAATCCTCACGGATCGCCGGCGGCCCCGCCGGCAGGCTCTGAGCTCGCTGGCGAGGACGCCGGCGGTCCAAACACACGGACAGAATTGTCATGGCTCGTCAGTATAAAATCGAAGACTACCGCAATTTCGGCATCATGGCCCACATCGACGCGGGCAAGACGACGACGACAGAGCGGATTCTGTTTTTCAGCGGCAAGAACCACAAGATCGGCGAAACGCACGAAGGCTCCGCCACCATGGATTGGATGGAGCAGGAGCAGGAGCGCGGCATCACCATCACCTCGGCCGCGACCACGACATTCTGGAAAGACAAGCGCCTCAACATCATCGACACGCCTGGGCACGTCGATTTCACCATCGAGGTTGAGCGTTCGCTCCGCGTGCTCGATGGCGCGGTGGTGGTGCTCGACGGCAACCAGGGCGTTGAGCCGCAGACCGAAACCGTTTGGCGCCAAGGCGACAAATACAAGGTGCCGCGCATCATCTTCGCCAACAAGATGGATAAGATCGGCGCCGACTTTTACATGTGCGTCGAGGACATCAAGAAGCGCCTGGGCGCGCGCCCGGTGCCGATGCAGCTGCCGATCGGCGCGGAAAACACCTTCCGCGGCATGGTCGATCTCGTCGAGATGAAGGCGATCGCCTGGAAGGACGATCCTTCGGGCATGAAGTTCGACATCACCGAGATCCCGGATGATCTGAAAGAGAAGGCCGCCGAGTATCGCTCGGGCCTGATCGAAGCCGCTGTCGAGCTCGATGATGCGGTGATGGAAAAAATATCTCGAAGGCGAAGAGCCCGATACGGCGACGCTGAAGACGCTGATCCGCAAGGCGGTGCTGACGAGCGCGTTTTATCCGATGTTCTGCGGCTCGGCCTTCAAGAACAAGGGCGTGCAGCCGCTGCTTGACGCCGTTGTCGATTACCTGCCGAGCCCGATCGACCGCCCCGCCATCAAGGGCGTGGACATGGACGATCCGGAAAAGGAAATCATCCGCAAGTCCGACGACAGCGAGCCGCTTTCGCTGCTGGCGTTCAAGATCATGGACGACCCGTTCGTGGGCACGATCACGTTCTGCCGCATCTATTCGGGCGTGCTGAACGCGGGCGATGCGCTGCTGAATTCCACGCGCGATAAAAAAGAGCGCGCGGGCCGCATGCTGCTGATGCACGCCAACAACCGCGAAGACATCAAGGAAGCCTATGCCGGCGATATTCTGGCGCTGGCGGGCCTCAAGGAAGTGCGCACCGGCGACACGCTGTGCGACCCCAACAAGGCCGTGATCCTCGAGCGCATGGAATTCCCCGAGCCGGTTATCGAAGTGGCGGTTGAGCCGAAATCGAAGGCCGATCAGGAAAAGCTGGGCGTGGCGCTCTCCAAGCTCGCCAACGAAGATCCCAGCTTCCGGGTTTCGACCGATCACGAGAGCGGCCAAACCATCCTCAAGGGGATGGGCGAGTTGCACCTCGACATCAAAATCGACATCCTGCGCCGCACCTACAAAGTGGACGCGAACGTGGGCGCGCCGCAGGTGGCCTATCGCGAAAAGCTCGGCCGCGCGGCGACGATCCATTACGTGCACAAGAAGCAAACCGGCGGTTCGGGCCAGTTCGCCGAAGTGAAGATCGAGTTTGAACCCGGCGAGCCGGGCACGGGCTTTGTGTTCGAGAACAAGATCGTTGGCGGCGCCATCCCGAAGGAATTCATTCCCGGCGTGGAAAAAGGCCTCAACATGGCCAAGGAAAACGGCCTGCTGGCCGGCTTCCCGGTGATCGATGTGGCCGCGCGCCTCGTCGATGGCCGCTACCACGACGTCGACTCCAACGTGCTGACCTTCCAGATCGCGGCGCAAGCTGCGTTCCGTGAGCTGAAAGAGAAGGGCGATGCGCGCCTGCTCGAGCCGATCATGAAAGTGGAAGTGACGAGCCCCGAAGAATATGTCGGCTCGGTGATCGGCGATTTGAACTCGCGCCGCGGCATGATCCAAGGCCAAGACATGCGCGGCAACGCCACCATTATCAACGCGATGGTGCCGTTGGCCAACATGTTCGGCTACGTGAACACGCTGCGCTCATTCTCCCAGGGGCGCGCTTCCTACGTGATGGAATTTAGCCATTACGAAGAAGTGCCGAAGGCCGTGAGCGCCGAAGTGCTGGCCAAGCTCCGCGCCTAAGCCGCGTTTCAAGACGAATAAGAAGGGCCGCTCGCAAGAGCGGCCCTTCTGTTTTGTTGCTCAGGCGGGCGCAAAATGGGTGTCCCTTCGCCGTCGAGGCGGTAAGCTTTGGCGTTCAGGAACAAAAAAAGCGCGAGGGGGGATGGCTGAATTTGAAGAGATGATGCGCACGGCCGGCCTTGCCGGGCTTTGCGTGTTTGGGCTGCTGTTTCTCGCCCGCCTCTGGTGGGGGTGGCGCACCCGCAAGGCGCGCGGCCACCTGTTTGCGGCGGGCCCGGCGGTGATGTCGCTCCAAGTGTTGAGCATGGCGGCTTTGGCGCTGATCGGCTTTGGCGTGCTCATGTTCCTGTTCGTGGTGCAGCGCGGCACGATGTTCATGCCGTTTCCGGTGCAGGCCGGGCTGGCGATCGTGTTTTCCGGGTACATCCTGCTGGAATTGTTTCTGGCCGCCTGGCCGCGGCGGCGCGCGCTTTGGCTGCGCGCGATCGGGGCGCTGGGCATGGCTGGGGTCGGCGCGCTCGGCCTGCTGCTGAGCAATGCCGCGCTGGGCGCGTTCGCCTATCCGCCCGAGGATGAGGGCGTCGTACTGGCGCGCGTGCCGTTCGAGGGCGAATGGATGGCCACCGGCGCGGGCGGCAGCGGCGCCACCAATCATCACGACCGCATCGCCTCGCAGAAATACGCCGCCGATCTTGCCGCGCTCTGCGCGGACGGGCGCGCCTTTCGCGGCGCGGGCGTGACGCACGAAGAATCCTGCACGTTCGGCGCGCGCGTTCTTTCACCTGTTGATGGCGTGGTGGCGCATGTGCTGGACGGCCTGCCCGATGGCGAGAGCAAGCAGGTGCTGCCGGGCAATCACGTCGTCATTCGCTTCGGCGAGGATCATTACGTGGCGCTGGCGCATTTTCAGCAGGGCAGCATTCTGGTGCGCGAAGGCGATGCGGTGCGCGCTGGCCAGGAGATCGCGCGCGCGGGCAATTCAGGCAATTCCGATTTCGCGCACCTGCATATCCATGTGCAGGACGGCCCTGTTTACGACATACGCGCAAGCAAAGCGCTGCCATATCGCTTCGCGGAAATGGAGCGGCGGCGTTTCTTGTGGTGGGCGCGGGTGCGCGGGGGCTATCTGCTCAGCAACGACCGCGTACGGCCCGCGTCCTGAAGCCTGCTAGGCGCGCGCCGCCGCGCGCGGGGAATGCTTCGCGCAGATATTGCACCAGCATCAGCGCGCCCTGATCGGGCGCGTGCCCGCCGGCGGGGGCGGTGAACACGACGCTTTGCGCATGCGGGCGCAGCGTGTCGGCCCAATGCTTTGAGGCGCGCCAGAAAGAGGATTCATAGAGGCCGGCGCTGATGAAGAAGCGCGTATGCGCGAGCTGGGCGAGCATGTCCTGCGCCGGCATCTCGCGGTCATAGCCGGCCGAGCGAGCGATCGCGACGCCGAAACTCTCAGGCGCCATGACGCCGGCCCAAAGCGCAAACACCGCGCCGTTGGAGAAGCCATCCACGCCCCGCCGCGTGCGATCTTGGGTGATGGAAAACTCGCGCTCCGCATAAGGCAAAACCTCATCGGTCACGAAGCGCATGTGCTGCGCGAAGCGATCGCCTGCGCCTTCCCAGCCGGGAAGATAATCGGCGCCGCGCAGATCATTGCCGCGCACGCCAAGGCCGCTGCGATCTTCAACGATGCCATCCTGGCCCGATTCAATGCCGATCAGCACAAGCGGCTCGATCGCCGCTTTCGATCAAGGGCTCGATGAAGCGCGCGAAGGCGGCGGTGCGCCATCGGCCATCACCAGCGCGGCGTAATCGCCGCCCGCGTGATGGCCGGGCGGGAGATAGATATTGAGCCGCCGCGTTTCGCCAAGGTGCGCGCTGGCAAGCGTGCGCTCGATGATTTGGCCGGCGATCGGGCTCTTTTGCGCCGGCGCGGGCGGCGCATCGGGCCCGCGCCACTCCCGCCAGTTCAGGCGATCATCCGGCGCCAGGAACATCAGCATCGCGCGATCGAAGTTCGGCCAGGCGAAAGCGCAACGCCCAGAGATCATCGCCGAGCGGGGCCATGGGCGCTTGCAGCGAACAGCAAAGCCGCGGCTGCTCCCGCGTCGAGCGGGCGAAGATGGTGAGCGCATCGCCATCGCGCGCGATGTGCAGGGGCGCCTCGCCTAAAAGTGCGTGGGCGGCTTCGGCGGTGAGATCGTCAATCGGCAGGGCGCAGGCGGTGCGCGCCACATCGCCCGCCCAGGCGGCGGTTTCGTGATCGCCAGCGGCGTGCGCTTCGAGCGCTGTGCAGGAGGTTTCGGCCATGATGATCAGGCGCGGCGCTTCGGGCTCGGCCTCCGGCGCGCTGGCGCAGGCGGTGAAGAAACACAGAGCAAAACACAAGGCTCTGATACGCATGCGCGCCTCCATGCGCCAAGCATGGCATGCGCGCATGGATACCGCCAGCGCGCGTGCGGAGTTTTGCATTGCTGGGCTTGCGCCGCCCCGCTTAAATACCAGCGCCCCCTCTATGGCGCTTCATGTGGGGCGAGGCGGATTTCGCGGCTCTGATTGGCGCGGCCTGATAAGCGCCATGCGCGCTAGCGCTTCAGTGAGCGCATCAGCGTGATGAAGATGACGACGCCGCCGACCCAGAGGAACCAGGGCGAGCCTTCCCAGGTGAAGATGTTCACCAGCGCCAGCAGCGCGATGCTGATGAAGGTGCGCAGCCATTTAAGGCGCACGCCTTGCGCAAACAGCGGCGCGGCGCTCCAGGCAAGCCAGGCGGCCATGATCAGAATGATCCAATGCGCCCAAGGCTGCCCGCCGGTGGCGATGTTGGCGATCACCACGAGCGCGGCGAGCGCGCCAAGAATGATGGCGTTGCGTTTGATCTTAGGGCCAAGCCCTGGATCGACCGGCGCGGCGAGCGGGCGCGGGCGCGGCAGCGCCACGCCATCTTCGCCGCCGGCGATGCGATAGACGGCGACATCCTCGGCGAAATTCTTCGGGCGCTTTTCGCCGAGATATTCAAAGCCGACGGAAAGCTTTTTCTGCACCTGATCATAGACCTGCTGCGAGATCAGCACCCCGCCCGGATCGGCCATGGTTTGCAGCCGCGCCGCGAGGTTCACGCCTTCGCCCAGAAGGTCATTGCCATCGACAAGCACATCGCCGAGATGAATGCCGATGCGAAAGCGCAGCGCGCCGATATCGGTGAGGCTGCCGAGTTCGCGCTGCACCTCCACGGCGCAGCGCACCGCTTCCACCGCAGAGGGAAACTCCGCGATAAGGCCATCGCCCGCGGTGTTGGCGATGCGGCCGCGATGGCTTTCGATCATCTTGGTAAATACCGCGCGCGCGGCGCGCAGCGCGCCCAGCGTGCGCACCTCATCGGCCTCCATCTCGCGCGAATAGCCTTCGGCGTCGGCGGCGAGGATGGTGGTGAGCTTGCGTTGGATGTCGGTGGCCATGCTTCGGCTATAGCCCAGGCGGCGGGGGCGCGGCTAGGCGCAGCCTTAATCGGGCGCGCCTGCATCCAAACCCGGCTTGCGGCGCATCCCCTTGGCGGAGCCCAGCGATGAGGGAGGATGATTTGCGTCCATTTATATTTGGCGTCGCCGCGGCGGCGCTGTTTGCGGCCCCGGCGGCGGCCGAGACTTATCAGGCCAGCGGCGTGCGCATCGAGGATGCGGCGGCCATCGTGCAGATCATCCCGGAAAACCGCAGCGACGTGGATGTGGTGATCCAAGCGCGCGGACGCCTGCGCGCGCCTTCGGTGCGGGTGGCTGACGGGCGCGTGGAGATCGATGGCGGCTTGCGCCTCACAGGCTGCAGCAGCGAGGGCGGGGCCCATCGCGTGCGCGTGGCTGGCCAAGGCTGGGTGCGGGAGGCGGATCTGACGCGCATCACCATCCGCACGCCGCGCGCGCTGGACGTGACCTTTGGCGGCGGCGGCGTGGCGCGCATCGCGGCGTCCGATGGCGGGCGCGTGAACCTCACTGGTTGCGGCGATGCGGAGATCGCGGCCGTGCGCGGGGATTTGGCTTTGGCGCTGACGGGCTCGGGCGATGCGCAGCTGGCCGATGTTTCGGGCGCGTTGAGCGCATCTTTGACCGGCTCTGGCGATGTGGAGGCGGCGCGCGTGGGCGCTGAGGCGCGCCTGCGGCTCACCGGCTCGGGCGATGCGCAATTTGGCGCGATCGGCGGGGCGCTGGATGCGCGCTTAACTGGCTCGGGCGATCTTGAAGCGGGCGATGTGGGGGCTGCGGCGACGCTGGTCTCAACCGGCTCGGGCGATGTGGCGCTTGGCGCGGTGCGCGGGGCGCTTGAAGCGCAGACCACCGGCTCTGGCGATGTGAGCGTACGCGCCGTCGATGGCCCGCTGGCGCGCCTGCGCATCAGCGGCTCGGGCGATATTCTGGTGCGCGGCGGGCGCGTCGCGCGCTTGGAGGCGCGCACGGGCGGCTCGGGCGATGTGCATTTCGCGGCGAGCGCCGATGTGGCCGATGTCGAAACGCGCGGCTCTGGCGGCGTGCATATCGCCAGCGTCGGCCGGGTTGAGCGCATGGTCTCCACCGGCTCAGGGCGCGTGCATGTGGGGCGCTAAACAGCGCGACCATGCATGAGAGCAAAAAAGGGCCGCTTCAATGAAGCGGCCCTTGCCGTGCTTAGAACACGTTGATGGTTTGCTCGGCCAGGCGCCGCCCGCCATTGAAGCTTGGGCCGTTGCGGGCCGCATCGCGTGCGCTTGTCGTGCCGAAGGCGATGGTGGCGCCAACGCGCAAGAGATCGCTGTCGCGCACATCATGCTCGGTGCGGCGATAGCCGAAATCGAACGTCAGCGGCGATTGATTGAAGCGATAGATGCCGCCGACGCCGGCGCTGGTCCATTCCGTCTCGCCGCCGCCGCGCGCTTCGCCGTAGCCGACTTCCGCCAGCACGCCGAAATTATCGGTGAAATAATACGTGCCGTCGATATTGGCGGCGCGCACATCGATTCCATCGAAATCAGCAACGCCAACAGAGCCGTTAAAGCTCAAGCGATCGAGGTGATACTGGCCGCCAAAGCCGATATTGGCGCTATCGGAGCCAAACGAGCTGTGGCCGACAAAGCCATACACCGCATACGCATCGTTACGCACGCCAGCGGCGATCGACACATTGCCGATGCCGATGTCAGAGCTTGCATCATAGCGGCTCGATGAGGCGTCGCCCTGCACGGTGAAACCGCCGAAATCATGGGCCACAGCGGCGTTGAGCCCCCAGACATCCATGTCGGGCCCGTTCTGCAGATCGATGTTGTTATAGTGCACGCCAACTTCACCGGTGGTTTGCGCAAGCGCCGCGCCGGGCGCAGCAATCGCGACCGCAGCAGCGGCGCCGAGAAGAAATTTTTTCATTTGTGTTTGTCCTCAATGTTTGCGCCGTCTCCCGCGGCGTGTGCGGGGCAGATGGATGCGCAAGCATGGCGCGCCTAGGGCGCAAGTGTGATTGCGCAGCTTCGCGCGCTCTGCCGTTGCCGTGATGACACGACAAGTAAACGCGCGGGTAATGCAATGGACACAAGCGCCTCATTCTCCGCGCATGCGCGCCATGTTGTTTGCACGCACGGCAATGTTGCGCGCAAAAAAAGCGCCCCGGCGTGAACCGGGGCGCGAGGATGAATATCGCGACAGGGGAGGCGCGATTTGGCAGTGGCGCTTACTTGGCGCGTGCGCTGAACGGATCAAGCGCTCGTCTGCAAAAGACCCAGCGGCGTTGCGCGTGTTCGCGCCGCAGCGATCGTGCGCAATATTTTGAGTTCGAGATCTTTGATGCAGTGGAGGCCCACGCGCCCAAGATCGTCAGCGGTGCGCGCGATCGCGCCGGCGCCGCTGAGCCGTTAACTGGCGGTAAATCATGGCCGTCATTTACCCCATGAGCGGTGCGCCGCTGAGGCGCATCCAAATCGTGCCGAACCGGCATCCCTTCTGTGATAGGCAGGGCCCAGGAGGCCGGATTTGATGCGAATGCCGGATTTGATGATTGTCTGCGCGCTGGCGACGGCGCTGCTGGCCGGCCCGGCGCTCGCGCAGCCTGAACCGACGACGGGCTGGGCGCGCTATCCTGACGCCTCCGAGATCCAATTGCGCCATCTGGCGGCGGTTGTCCGGGTTGTGCCGCAGGCGCGCCAGGACGTGGCGCTGACGATCCGCAATGGCGGGCCCTTGCCCGATCCGCAGCTGCGCATCAGCCGCAACCGCCTGATCATCGACGGCCGCCAGAGCCGGCGCCTGAGCTGCCGCGGTGAGGGCGAAGCTGATTTCCGCGTCAGCGCCGGCGGGCATGGCTGGCTGGATCCCTCGGAGCTGCCCGTGATCGAGATCCGCGTGCCGCAAGATGCGGTGATCGCCAGCGATGGGGCGGTGCGGCTCAGCATTGGCCCGGCCGAAAGCGCCACCGTGACGGTGGCCGGCTGCGGCGAGGCCGAGATCGAGAGCGTGCGCGGCGCGGCGGACGTGACCGTGGCTGGGGCCGCCACGTTAAGGCTCTATCAGGCCGGCAGCGCCCGCGTGGCGATTGCCGGGGCGGGGAATATGCGGGTGGGCGCGGTGCTGGATGGGCTCTCGGTCTCGATTGCCGGGGCGGGCGATTTTCGCGCCCAGCGTATCGATGGGCCCACCAATGTGGCGGTGCAGGGCGCGGGCGATGTCAGCATCCGCGAAGGGCGCGCCAGCGTGCTCACGGTGGCGATCGCCGGCGCGGGCGATGTGAGCCATGGCGGCTCGGCCGAGCGGCTGGACGTGACCATTATCGGCGCGGGCGATGTGCGCGTGAGCCATGTTGACGGTGAAATCAACCGCCGCGTGATCGGCGGCGGCAATGTGGTGATCGGGCGGCGCTAAAGCCTTCTTTGAGTAACCGGCCTAAAGCCTTTGCGGCGGGCGCAGAATCCCTTCAACCGTGCGTGTTTCTGGGCGCGCTCGGCGTCATGGGAGGTGGACATGCCTGCAGCGATTTCTTGCGTTACCTTGCCTGTGGATGACGTGAACAAGGCGGTGGCGTTTTACAGCGCCGTGCTGGGCGTGGCGCCGGAAGATCGCGACGACGATCAGGCCTCGTTCGATCTCGACGGCGTGTTTCTGGTGGTGACCAAGCGCGGCGATTTCGCCGAGGTGGTCGATAACGCCGCGCCCAAGGGCGCGGTGAGCGCGATGCTCTCCTATTTCGCCGATGCGCGCGCGGATGTGGACGCAGTGCTGAACGCCGCCGACGCGGCCGGCGCGGACGTCACCGAGGCCGATGAGGATGAAGGCTCCTATTCGGGCACCTTCACCGATCTCGACGGCCACCTTTGGGAAGTGCTGTACGACGCCAGCTAAGCGGCGCGGCCTTTTAGGGACACAAGCCAAACCCTCCCGGAAACGGGAGGGTTTTTTGCTTTAGGGCGCGCTCCATAGGCGCGCTCCAACTTGGTGAAAATGGCAGGAGTTGAGGGACTCGAACCCACGACCCTCGGTTTTGGAGACCGATGCTCTACCAGCTGAGCTAAACTCCTGTGCCGCAGCCTCGCGGGCGGTCAGGGGGCGCTTATGCCTCAAGCGCATGGCCGGAGCAAGGCGTAAGCTAAAGCGTCGCCACAGGCCGCGCGCAAAGAAAAAGGCGGCGGGTCGCCCCGCCGCCTTTCAAGCCTTGGCTTGCGCCTAGCTTACCAGTTGTAGCCGACGCTGACGTAGGCGCGACGACCGATGAAGTCGTACTGCGACGACAGCGGAAGTTGCCGACGCGCGTGGCGTTGCTGGAGGCCGAGATGTAGTTCGGCGCTTCGTCGAACACGTTCTGGATGCCGATCTGCAGCGACCAATCGTCGAAAATCCGACGGGCCGAGAGATCGTGCGTTTGGTAGAACTCGACCTTGCGGACCGGGTAGACCGTCTCGCCGAAAGAGGTGCCCGTGGGCGCGGCGAAGAACTTTTGGTTATCCGTGCCCGGCACGAAATTGCCGGGCCCAGTAGAAGGTCCAATCGTTGTAATCCAGGCGCGCGTTCAGATTGGCGACCCAACGCGGGTTGCCGATGCGATCGTGCAGCTGAGTCGGGGTCGCGGCCGTGCGCAGCTGCGTTTCCCAGTTGAGGATGTAGCTGACGCGGCCGTTCAGCGTGAGATCGCCGAAGCCCACATCGTGCTGGTAGCGCACGGTGACGTCCACGCCTTCGCTCGCCTGGCGGGAGATGTTCACGTAGCTGTCGTTGATCGTGAGGATCTCATACGGCCGCGTGGGGTGGTCGCCGGGCGCGCGCGTGAACAGCGTGCAGAGCGGATCGTTCGGGAAGTTTTCCGAATTGTAGCACGCGCTGACGATGTTCGCGGCGCCGAATTGGGCGACCTGATCGTTGATCTCAATATCGTGATAATCGATCGCGATGTTGAAATCGGCGAAGGAGGGCGTCCAGATCAGGCCGACGCTGAACGTGTCGGCAGTTTCCGCATCCAGAACGTCGACGCCGCCGCCAACCGTGACGAGGGCCGAGGAGGTCCCAGGCGTGACCGGATACTCGCCCGGCAGCGGGCCTTCACCGGGGCGGCCGGCAGCGCAGTTCGCCGAAGCCACCGGGTTGTTGACCTGCGTTGTCTCCCAGTTGCGGCACGGGTCGGACGCTTGCTGGAAGCCGAAATTGGTCTGGTTGCCCAGGAACAATTCGTAGAGCGCCGGCGCACGGAACGAGGTGCCTTGCGAGGCGCGGATGCGCCACGATTGGCTGAGCGCCCAGTTCAGGCCGATCTTGTAGGTCGAGTTGTCGCCGTACGTATCGTACTCCGACATCCGGCCCGACAGGTTCAGCGTCACTTCGTGCAGCATGGGCAGATCACGCAGCAACGGGATTTCAACTTCGGCGAACACTTCCTTGATGGTGTCTTGGCCAACCGTCTGCACGGCGGCTGAAGAGCCCCAATAATTGGCGTTGCGTTCGTTCTCGCCCGGTTTGTCGTTGATGCGCTCTTCACGGTACTGGAAGCCCATCGCCACGCCGATCGGGCCGGCGGGCAGGTTGAACAGCTCACCGGAGACCGAGCCCTCGATATAGTCGTGATCGTAGAACGTCATCCCGGTTTCGTAGCCGAGGATGAAGTCGCGATCGACGGCGCTCAATTCGCCGTTCCCCACAACCGCCGCCGAGAACAGGTCAACGCCGCCGGTGGGGCAGGCGGTGGCCGTGGTCAGCAGGCTGACATTGCAGCCCGCCGCGACGTGCGCCAACGTCGTGAATTGCGTGGCCGCCAGGATACGGTCGTTATAGATGAAGTTGCCGCCGTATTCGGCCGCAGAGCGGGTCATCTGGCCGACGATTTCCCAATCCCAGCCGCTGCCGATATCGATCGAGCCGCGAATGCCGACAACAGCGCGCGCGTAGTCGATTTGTTGCTCTGCTCTCGAATTGATCAGCAATGTCGGTTCGACATGGGTGATGGCGAAATTGTCGTCCACCAGCGGATCATACATGGACGCGGGGAACGGGTTGCGCGGGTGCAGCGCGGTGACAACGCCCCACCATTGACGCCAGTTGTTCTGCGAGGACTCGCGGCGGTTCAGCAGCAATTCGCCGAAGATTTCCGTGGTGGGCGTGATGTCGTACCCGCCCATGACCACGATGCTCGTCCGCTTCACCGGCGAGATGGCGGTGCGGCTGTCGTAGCGGTCGCTGTGCGTGCCGATGGCCGAACGGCCGGCATAGTCGCGCAGCAACGCGTTGTAGGAGGTTTGATCGGGCGCTTGCCACGGAACGCTGGCGCGGTTGGCGGGCAGCCAGCAATTGTAGGCATGGCCGGTCGCGAAAACGCGGATGTGGCGCCAGCCGTCCATGTCGCAGCCGAGCGGGCCGCCGCCGGCGACGGCGCTCGGATCGGGCGCGTAGTCGGAGGCGCCTTCCGCGCCGCCTTCAAAATAGAGCGTGACAAGTTCAGCGCCCAAGCTGTTGCAGGCGAAGGTGCCGGTGTCCGGGTCGACCACGTCCCGGCGATCGTTTTCGCTGGAGAACAGGTACGGGGTGGGGCAGCGGAAATAGTCGCGATCGCCAAATTCCAGCGGCTTGCGCTCATAATAATCGCCGCTGATGGAGAGATAGCCGCGGCTCGAGCGCCAGCCTTGGCCGATGCTGAAGGCGATTTCTTCACCGCCGGCTTCAAACGGCTGGTTGGCTTGGAAGTTCACGAAGCCGCCGTCGAGGTTCTCGCGGGTGATGATGTTCACAACGCCGGCGACGGCGTCCGAGCCGTAAATCGAGGAGGCGCCGTCTGTCAGGATTTCGACCCGCTCGATCATCGAGGAGGGGATGACGTTCAAGTCAGTCGGGCCGACTTGGCCGCGGGCGCCGGCCGGCGCCGGCGCGGCGGCCGTTGAGCAGGATCAGCGTGCGCTGGGCGCCGAGGCCGCGCAGCGAGAGCGTGTTCACGCCCGGGCCGCCTGTGGTGACGAAGCCGGTGAAGTAGTTGTTGATCTGCCCGGCGGTGGCCGCAACGGTCGAGCCTTGCAGGATCTCGGTGGTGTCGACCAAGCCTTCGAGCGTGGCTTCTTCGGCGGTGATGACCTGGACCGGCTGGGTGCTGGTGAAGGCGTTGCGGCGGATGCGCGAGCCGGTCACGACGATGGCGTCGTCGCTGCGGGCTTCTTCAGTTTCCGACGAACTCGGCGGCGGCGTGGTGATCGGCTCGTCCTGGGCCATGGCGGCCGGGGCGCCGAGCACGAGGCCGGCGGCCATCGTGGTCGTCAATAGAATGGTCTTCTTGAAATTCATGGTGTCGCTACGCCCCCGTAAACATTACGAAAAGCACTCCACGGCCGGCTGGGCCTCGGAGCGGTCGGTTGTAGGTGCGATGGGGGAACTCGTCCCTTTGATCCCACCCCCTGTTATTTTTTTAGCCGAGATTGTGGCGTCCACAAGCCTTTATGGCGGGTTGGTGACCGCCATGAGACGAATTGCTGTCTAATGCGTCGCCGTTTCGACACAGTTTCGCCCAGCAATGAGGCGCCGCGCGCAATTTGTTCCCCCTTAAAGGCGGGTTGCGCGCCTGGGGGGAAAAGCGACTATCCGATGGTGAAGAGGCGCGATTGGCCTGCAAATTTCTGTGTCGGGGAGTGTTTCACTCTATGATGAAGATGCTCATGTCCGTGGCTTTCGCCATGGTTTTCAGCGTTTTAGCGGTGGAATCGGGCTGGGCGCAGAGCCCCCGCCGGCTTCGGCGTTCGCGCGCGAGCCGGCCATGAGCTCTGTCACCATATCGCCGGACGGTACGCATGTAGCGGCGCTTATCTCCCGCGACGGTGAAACCCGGCTGCTCGCCATCTGGCGGACCGATGCGCTCGATCAATCGCCTTATTTGGTTGGCTCGGACGCGCGCGCCGAAATGCAATCGGTGCAGTTCGTCAAGAACGACCGGCTGTTTGTGACGACCCAGCAATTGGTCACGCACAATCCCTTCTCGGGCCGGCGCGAGCTCAGCTACGCCTCGCGCCGCCAGGTGCTCGATCTGGAAGGCCGGCCTGTGCGCACCAGCCTTTCTTTTGACGGCTTGACCTCCGCGCAGCAGGCGTTCGTGGGCGTTGGCTCGATCGTCAGCTCCTTGCCGCGCGATCCTGAGAACATTCTCGTTTCCGCGCCCACCACGGGCGATATCTATCGCCTCAACCTCTATAGCGGCCGGGCCGAACGGGTGGAGCGCGGCTCCACGCGCTTTAGCTCGCTGCAAACCGATCTTTATGGCGAGCTGCGCGCGCGCCAGAGCTTCGATTTCGACAGCGGCGCGGCCTATATCGCGCAATGGATCAAGCACCCCGATACGGGCAGCTGGGATGAGCATTTCCGCTGGTACGCGCGTGATCGCGAGCCGGTGTCGATCGCGGCGTTCACCACTGATCCGAACATCGTTCTGGTGTCATCCACCACCGGGCGCGATCGGGCCGCGATCTACGAATACAATATCCGCGAACGCCGCATGGGCGAAATCGCCTTTGCGCATCCGCTGTTTGAAGCGTCCAACGTGGTGCTCTCCAGCGCCGAGGCCAATTACGGCGAAGTGCTGGGCTTTGGCTATTCCGGCGAACGCTCGCGCGTTTACTGGGTGGATGAAAGTCTCGGCCAAATCGAAAACACCGTGCGCAACGCCCTACGCGTGCGCCAAGTCCCGGTGGATTGGACCGATATCGCCAGCGGTGAAACCTCGCGGTTCACCATTGGCGATGGGGCCGATGTCGCCATCGTCGCGCGTTCGGACGATCAGACGCGCTTCATCATCCGCCGTTCGGGCGGCTCCACGCCGCCGGAATTTTATCTGATGGTGGATGGGCGTTTGCGCCTGCTGGGGCGCGCCTATCCTGAATTGCAGGACGTGCGCCTGGGCCAAACCCGGCTCATTCAATATGCGGCGCGCGATGGGCTGATGGTGCCGGGCATCCTCACCACGCCCGATCCGGCGGTGCATGGCCCAGGCCCGTACCCGACCATCATCACCCCGCACGGCGGCCCCTGGGCGCGCGACGACACCGATTGGGATCCGACCGGCTGGACGCAATATTTCGCCACGCGCGGCTATGCGGTGCTGCAGCCGCAATTCCGCGGCTCGGACGGTTGGGGCCAGCGGCTCTGGCGCGCGGGCGACCGCGAGTGGGGCCGCGCCATGCAGGACGATAACGACGATGGGGCCAATTATCTGATCGCCCAGGGCATCGCCGATCGGAACCGCATCGCCATCCATGGCTATTCCTATGGCGGCTATGCGGCGATGATGGGCGCGGTGCGGCCGAACGGGATTTATCGCTGCGCGGCGGCGGGCGCAGGCCCCGCGACGATCGATCAGTTCAAGCGCGGCACTTATGGCAGCCGCTTCCTGCGTGAGTTCCAGCATCCCACCGCCGATGGCGAGGATCCGCTGCGGCGCGTCACTGAGGTGTCGATCCCGGTCCTGCTCTATACGGGTGACCGCGACACCAATGTCGTGCCGGCGGAATCGCAAAGCTTTGCGGCGGCGCTGCGTGCTGAGGGCAAGGCGGTTGAGCTGCTGATCCTGCCGGACATGGAGCACACGCTGAACACCTGGACCCCGGCGAACGTCGCCGCGATCCTGACCTCGGTGGAGAACTTCCTGAACGGTGCGTGCGGCATCGGCCGTCCGTCCTAAATCGCGGCGCGCCGCCAGCGCGTTAACGCTGGCGGCGCATGCCGTGACGCCTTGACGCCGCAGCCCGAACGTGGTCCATCAGCGGTCGGCTCCCAAGGAAATTTGTCGGTATCGGGGCGCTCCTGGCGGAGCGGCGCCGAGCGGCTGATCTCTTTCCGAGTTCGCCCCGCGCGGGGTGTCGTGGATGAGTGGGGCGCAGACCCCTATCTTAAAGGCTCGCGGCGTCGCCGTCGCCCTTTCAAGGTTTCAAGATAGAGCATTCGATGCAAACGGCTGATCAAGACGAACCGCGGCGCGGCGGCGGACCATTTAAATTCTTCAGCGAAGTGCGGGCCGAAGGGCGCAAGGTCACTTGGGCGACGCGCAATGAAGTGATGGTGTCCACCATCATGGTCGTGATCATGGCCATCCTGGCGGCGATCTTCTTTTTCCTGATCGACACCGTGGCGGGTAATCTGATCCGCTGGATTTTGAGCCTAGGCTGAGGCGATGAGCATGGAAACCCAAACCGAAGCCCCCGCGCGCAAGAGCTCCGGCCGCGCCCGTTGGTATATCGTGCACGCTTATTCAAATTTTGAAGCGAAGGTCGCTGAAGCGATCCGCGACCAGGCCGGGCGCCAAGGCCTCGAAGATCAGTTCGAGGACATCCAGGTGCCGACCGAGGAAGTCACCGAAGTGGTGCGCGGGCAAAAGAAGCTGCGCCAGCATCGCCACTTTCCCGGCTACGTGCTGGTGAAAATGGAAATGACCGATGAGGCCTATCACCTTGTCAAAAACACCCCAAAAGTGACGGGTTTTCTGGGCCACCAGAACAAACCCCAGGCGGTGAGCGATAAGGAAGTTGAGCGCATCCTGGGCCGCGTCGCCGAGCAGGGCGTGGCGCGTCCGCGCCCGGTGATCAATTTCGAGATCGGCGAGAAGGTGAAGGTTTCCGACGGGCCGTTCCAAAGCTTTGAAGGCATGGTCTCGGAAGTGGACGAAGAGCGCGGCCGCCTGAAGGTGGCGGTGATGATCTTCGGCCGCGAAACGCCGGTGGATCTGGAATACGGCCAGGTCGAGAAGATCCGCTAAAACGTCTGCGAAAAATGAGGCGCATACGCGCGAGCGCGCTTCCCTGACGCAGCCCCGGCGAACGCCGGGGTGCGCTCAGGGATTTAGAATGAAGCGCGCGCCTTTGGCACCTGGCCCCCGCATCGCGTGCGGGGCGCGAGCGGGAAGCGTTGGATGTCTGCGCGCCGCAAAAGCGAACCTGCCGCACGGCGCTCCGATGCGGCGGTTCAATCCAGCAAAAATTTATCGAGATCGCGCAGCGCCGGCTCATCGCTATCGACGACGATCAGCGCCTCGGCCATCAAGGCGGCGTAAAACACATAGGCGCGTTGCCGCGCCGCCGGTTTCGCCAGGCCATGGTCGATAAAATGGCTGGTGAAATATTCGAGCCGCACTTTGTCGATGTGGCGCACGGCGCGCGCAGCGTTTTTGTCGCGCCGCGCCCAAAGCCGGATCGACACCTCGATCGCCGCCGCGCGGGTGGCGCGCGGGCCTGAATAGGGCAGCGCTAAAAGTTGCTTAAGCCGTTCGCGCGGGCTCGTGGTTTTGCGCTCAATGCGGGGCCCGACATTGTAGCTCGCGCCCTCGCGCCAGTGCTTGAGCATGGCCAGGTGAAGCGCCGCGCGATCCTTGAAGTGCCAGTAGAAGCTGCCGCGCGTGACGCCCAGCTTGCGGGCCAATGGATCGATGCGCACCGCATCGATGCCGCCCTCGGCGAGCGCGGTCATCGCCGCCTCAATCCAGGCCGCAGCGTCGAGCGTAGCGGGCGTTTCGTTTTTCTTGCGGGGCGAAGCGGGCGGCATGCGTCCTCTTATGAAACCCTTGCTACAGGCGCAAATGATGCGTGCGCGTCACACTCTGTTGCACATCGATCCGGCGCCGTTTTGCCCTCTTTTCAAGCGGCGCAGCGCGCGCGATAACTCCATACACAGGTGTATGGCGGCGAACAAGACCGCCAAGCCTGGGAGGAAACGCGCGGGAGGGACTAACCATTATGCGTAAAATCGAGGAAAGCGTGCGCGGCGCGCTGAAGCTGTCCACGGCGATCGGCTTGGCCTTTGGGCTGGGCGCGATGTGCTTTGCGCCGCAAGCGGCGGCGCAAGGCATTGTCGGCGCGGCGAGCGATGAAATCGTCGTCACCGGGCTCAAGCATGGCGAACGCAACGTGCAGGACGTGCCGGTGGCGATCACCGCTTATGGCGCCGAGCAGCTGGAAGCACTGAATTTCACCAACTTGCAAAGCCTTAGCTATTCGATTCCAAACGTGCAGTTTGAGGATGTCGGCACAACGCCAGGCGTTGCGAATTTCGGCATTCGCGGACTTGGCATCAATAGCTCGATCCCCTCGGTTGATCCGACGGTCGGCGTGTTTGTCGATGGCATGTATATGGGCATCAATGCGGGCATTTTGACCGATAGTTTCGATCTTGCCGGGGTTGAAGTGCTGCGCGGGCCGCAAGGGGTTTTGTTTGGCCGCAACGTGACGGGCGGGGCGGTGGTGCTGCGCACGCGCGCGCCATCGGACGAACTGGAAATCCGCGCCCGCGCCGGCGTGGAAACCGGCCTCAACTACACCGCTGACATGTCGATCTCCGGGCCTTTGGCGCCGGGGCTGCTGAGCGCGAAATTCGCCGCCTATTACAACGATGATGAAGGCTGGTTCGAGAATTTGCATGACGGCTCCCAGCATGGGGCCAACAACACGCAAATCTATCGCGGCGCATTGCGGCTGACGCCGGCGCCGGGGCTGGAATTCCTGTTGCGCGCCGAGCATGGCGAAAGCGAAAGCGATGGGCCCGCCGGGCAAAACCACGGCCTCTATTCCCGCGACTCGTTCGATTTCAGCATCAACAATCGCGGCTACGCCAATGGCGATTGGGAGCAGATCATTTTCGAGACCAATTGGGACGTGGGCTTCGGCGGCGGCACGATCACCAATATCGCCGCGTGGCGCAGCTATGACGGCACAAGCGGCGGCGATATCGACGCCACCAGCAACACCGCCTTCCACGCGCGCGCGGTGAACGAGCAGGAGCAATGGTCAAACGAGCTGCGCTATGCCGGCACGTTCGGCCCGGTGGACATCGTGGCCGGCCATTACTGGTTCAAGCAGGAATTGCTCTACATCGAAGAGCGCTACCTCTTGGGCGGGCAATTGCCCGTTGCTGGGCCGCTGCAATATGCGGCGCCGGCGCTGTTTTGGATCAATCGCGTCGGCGGCGGGCAGGGCGAGTTCTCGACCTGGGGCGCGTTCGTCAACGCCGATTGGCGCATCAATGATCGGCTCACCTTCAATTTCGGCATCCGCTACACCGAGGAAGAAAAAACCGCGCGCGTCTCGCGCATTCGCCGCGGGCCGAACACGCCGGTGAGCCAGCCGATCACGGTGGCGCCCGTGCCGCAGCTGCTGGGGCTGTTTATCCTGCCGACGCCGGACGTGCTCGATCCTGGCGTGGGCGGCGTGCTCGGCAGCGGCGTGGTGGGCGGCAATATCGACAGCCGCACGCTGGCCTTCTCCGATCAGCCGTTCGATCTCTCCTGGAACGACACCTCCCCGCGCATCGGCGTGCAATGGCGGCCGATGGACGGCACGAACCTCTATGCGTTCGCGGCCAAGGGCTTCCGCTCAGGCGGGGTGAACTTCCGGGTGACGACGCTTGGTCTGCCGGCATGCCCCGCTGTGGGGTGCGATCCCGCCAACCCCACCGGCGCGCAGCCGCCGACGGCGTTCGATTCCGAAGAGCAAACGAGCTTCGAGATCGGCTGGAAGCAGGACTTCCTGGATGGGCGCGCGCGCATCAATCTCGCTGTGTTCCACAATGAAATCGAAGGCATGCAGCGCGAGACCAACCTGCCGGGCCCCTCGGGCGTGCAGCAGGTGATCGTCAATGCCGGCGACGCCACCATCCAGGGCGCTGAGCTTGAAGCGCGGTTTGCGATCACCAGCAATTTCATGGTGCAGCTGCAGGCCGGCTACACGCACGGCGAATATGATCGCATCACCGCGGATCTGAACGGCGATGGCGTGGTCAACGCCGCCGACGCCTCGCTGGAAATTCCGCGCCTCGCGCCTTGGACCTATGGCGTTTCGCTGCTGCACGATCTGCCGATCGGCTTTGGCGTGCTCTCCACCCGGCTGAGCTACAACCACCGCGACGCGAACTATTACACCGATAACAATCGCGGCGTGCTCAACGAGGCCGACATTGTCGATCTCAATTTCACCTTCCGGCCCGATCAGGGGCCGTGGTCTGTCTCGCTCTATGGCCTCAACCTCACCGATGAGGTGACGTTCGGCGGCGACACCCAATTGCCCGACAACCCCTTCTTCGGCGGAGACGGCAATCCCGCGAACGGCAATCCCACCTTCTCACCGCTCAACAAAGGGCGCGTGATCGGGGCGGAGCTGCGGCTCTCGTTCTAACGTCTTTCAAACCCGCCTTGACGGCCGCGGCGTGCAAGCGCCGCGGCCGTTCTCTTTTCGGCCCGCGCACGGCTGTGCGTTACGGGCATTTCACCTTGCGGCGGGCCCGGATTTTTCCTTGATGTAACTGGCGCGCGGCCGCGCTTGGCGCAGCATGCGGGCGGGGCGGGCGTGAGGGACGTTCAGACGATGCACAAGGGCGAGCGGATGGGGATCAAGCAATGGCGCGCGGCGTTTGGCCTGCTGCTCGGGGTTGGCGCGGGCGCGGCGGGCGCGGGCGAGGCTTGGGCGCAGACGCAGGATTCCGAGATCGTCGTCACCGCCACGCGCCGCTCGGCGGCGCTGCAGGACGTGCCGGTGGCGGTAACGCCGGTGACGGCGCAGATGATGGAAAACGCCGGCGTGCGCGACATCCAGGATCTGACCGCCCTGGTGCCCTCGCTGCAATTCAATGTTTCGGAAAACGAAAGCTCGGCCACCGCGCGCCTGCGCGGCATCGGCACGCAAGGCTCCAACCCTGGGCTTGAGAGCTCGGTGGGCGTGTTCATCGACGGGGTCTATCGCGCGCGCAACGGGGTGGCGCTTTCCGATATCGGCGAGGTGAGCCAGATCGAGGTGCTGCGCGGCCCGCAGGGGACGCTGTTTGGCCGCAACACCTCGGCGGGGCTGATCTCCGTCACCACCATCGCGCCGAGCCTGGATCGGCTTGAGATCGGCGGGGATGTGACGTTCGCCTCGTTCAACGAGGTGCGCGCGTCCGCGTTCGTGAGCGGGCCCTTGCTGGAGGATCGGATCGGCGGGCGCCTGTTCGCCGTGCGCTCCTCGCGCGACGGCTATTTCGATGTGATCGATGAAACCGGCGCCAGCCGCGATACCAACACGCGCGATCTGTGGAGCGTGCGCGGGCAGCTTCTGTTCGCGCTCTCGCCCAATGCGGATCTGCGCATCATCGCCGATTATCTTGAGCGCGACGAAGAATGCTGCGCAGCGCAGCTTTACAGCCCGCAAGCTGTGAACGGGACGAGCTTTTCGCCGAACATCTGGCCGGTGTTCACCGGCAATCTGACCAGCCCCGGCCCGGCAGGCGCGGTGGCGTGGCTCGGCGGCTATGGCGCGGGCGCGAGCGGGGGCCGCTCGATGTGATCAACGCCAACCTCGCCAATATCGGCTCGGGCAAGCTGAGCCAGCGGCGCGGCTTCGCCAACAGCGCGTTCGGCCAATATGTGGAGGAATGGGGCCTCTCGGGCGAGCTCACCTGGGATTTCGATTTCGGCCGCTTCACCTCCATCACCGCTTTTCGCGATTGGCGCAACAATACCGGCCAGGATGCCGATTACACCGCCGCCGATCTCTGGTCGCGCCCGGTGGGCGGGGCTGCGGGCTTTGGCTTTGAGATCTTCACCCAAGAATTCCGCCTCACGGGCCAGCACGGTCGGCTCGATTGGCTGGTGGGGCTTTATTATTCCGATGAAACATTGGAACGGCGCGAAGGCATCACGCTGGGCAGCCAGTTCAACGATTTCTGGCGGCTCAACAGCCCCGCGCTGTGGGCCGCGTTCGATCCGGTGCAGGGCGGCGCCGATGCGATGGACGCAGCGCTCGATGGCGCCAGCGTTTCGGATCGCTATGAGCAGAACGGCCAATCGATCGCGCTGTTCACGCACAATATCTTCAGCGTGACGCAAGCGACGGAGCTTTCCTTCGGCCTGCGCTTCACGCGCGAGGAAAAAGATCTCGCCGCGCGCTTTAACACCAATTTCAACGCGCCATTCCCCGGCGGCGGTGCGCTGCTCTGGGGCGCTGCGCCCACGATCGACGCGGTGCTGGCGGGCGCGGGCGCGATCAGCGCGGGCGATTTCCAGGCGGTGATCAATAGCGGCGGCGGGCCGGCGGGCATGTGCAGCACCGATTTCACCGGCGTGGGCACGGCGACAGCCTCCGCGCTCGCGGGCAATGCGCAGCAAGTCTATTGCATCCCAGTGCTCAATCCCGCGCTCGATGGGCGCACGTTCACGCAATCGCGCGAGGAGGAGGAATTCTCCGGCGTCTTGGCGCTGCATCATCGCTTCACCGATGCGCTGGCGGGCTATGCCTCGGTTTCGCGCGGCTACAAGGCGGGCGGCTTTAACCTCGACCGCGATTTTTCCGGCTATGTGCAAACCGGGCCGGCGAGCTACGACATCAGCCTCAGCACCGCGTTCGATCCAGAATTGGTGACAGCGTATGAGATCGGCGTCAAAACCCAATGGTTCTCCAACGCGCTGCTGCTGAACCTCGCGCTGTTCTTCAACGAATATGAGAATTATCAGCTCAACACCTATAATGGCGTCTCCTTCCAGGTGGCCTCGATCCCTGAGGTGGAATCGAGCGGGGCTGAAATTGATCTCACCTGGCGCACGCCGCTGACGGGGCTCACGCTCGCGGCCTCGGCGGCGTATGTGGATGCGGTCTATGGCGGCGACACCGGCTGGGTGGCCGATAGCTACAATCCCTATCAGCGCACGTTCGTACTGGCGCGCCTGCCGGGTGCGCGGCTCACCAATGCGCCGGAATGGACGGTGACGGGGTCGAGCACCTACGAATATCCGCTCGGGGATGCGTGGCTCGGCCTTGCCTATCTCGATTTCCGCTACACGGGCGAGCAGATCACCGGTTCTGATTTGAACCCCGCGAAAACCCAGCCGGAATACTGGCTGGTGAATGCGCGCCTGGGCATTTCGCGCCAGGATGAGCGTTGGGGGCTTGAGCTGTGGGCGCGCAATCTGCTGGACGAGGCCTATCATCAGGTGGCGTTCGATCTGCCGCTGCAATCGGGCAACGCCAATCCGGGCTTGCGCAATTACGGCGCCTTCCTGGGCGATCCGCGCACTTATGGGGTGACGCTCAGGGCGCGCGATTAGAGCGTGATCATTTTAGATTGAAACGTCGCCTCCACCCATCCCCGGGGCGCGGCGAAGCCGCGAGCCCGGGGCCCATGAACACGGGCGTTCGCAGTTTTATCTCTAACCATCTGTGGTCTTGGGCCCCGGACTTGCGCTCTCGCGCAATCCGGGGATGGGTGCAGAGGCGACGTTTCAATCTAAAATGATCACGCTCTAAGCGCGCGGCGGGGGACGATGAGACCGGGAAAGCTTGATCGGCGCGGCTGGATGCTGGCGGGCGCGGGGGCGCTGGTCTTGGCGCTGATCCTGCCGTTCGCGCTGGCGGGCGGGCTGGGGCGGCTCGTCGGCGGGCTTTGGGTGACGGTGATGGGCGCCGTGATGAGCCTGGTGGCGGCGATGTTCGGGGGGTAGCCGCGATCTTATCGCTCCCCTCAAGGGGAGGGATGGGGCGTGACATCCCCCCGATCGTTCCGCTATAGGCCCCGCTCCCGCGTGGGAGGCTGCCGCCAGGCCCCGACCACGCACCCACTCAGGCTGGGCGGTTTAGCGATCGCCTCGGCGTTAAGCGAGAGGCCAAAATGGCGAAGAAGGTACTGGGGCAGATTAAGCTCCAAGTGCCGGCCGGGGCTGCGAATCCTTCGCCCCCGATCGGTCCCGCGCTCGGTCAGCGCGGTTTGAACATCATGGAATTCTGCAAGGGCTTTAACGCCCGCACGCAGGACATGGAAAAGGGCATGCCTTGCCCGGTGGTCATCACCTACTACCAGGACAAGAGCTTCACCTTCGAGATCAAGTCTCCGCCGGCGTCGTACTTCATCAAGAAGGCCGCCAAGCTGCCGACCACGTATAAGCCGGGCCATGGCTCCAAGAAGCCGGGCGTGGATGTCGTGGGCAAGATCACCTTCGCCCAGTGCAAAGAGATCGCCAAGTCCAAGAGCAAGGATCTCAACTCGGAGGATCTCGATCAGGCCGCGAAGATGATCGCAGGCACCGCGCGCTCGATGGGCGTGCAGGTGGTGGAGTAGACCCATGGCCAAGACGACAAAGCGCATGGCCAAGAGCCACGCCAATATCGACACCCGCAAGCTGCATTCGCTCGATGAAGCGATCAAGCTGATCAAGGAACGCGCCAGCGCGAAGTTCGACGAAACCGTCGAAGTTTCGCTCAATCTCGGCGTTGATCCGAAATACCCCGATCAGCAGGTGCGCGGCGTTGTGTCCCTGCCCAACGGCACCGGCAAGACGCTGCGCGTTGCGGTGTTTTGCCAAAGGCGCCAAGGCTGATGAAGCCCGCGCCGCCGGCGCCGACATCGTGGGCGAGCAGGATCTGTTTGAAACCATCAATGGCGGCAAGATCGAGTTCGATCGCCTGATCGCCACGCCCGATCTGATGGCCCTCGTCGGCCGTCTCGGCAAGGTGCTCGGGCCCCGCGGCCTGATGCCGAACCCGAAGGTCGGCACCGTGACGATGGACGTGAAAAAGGCGATCGCCGATTCCAAGGGCGGCGCCGTTGAATTCCGCGCTGAAAAGGCCGGGATCATTCACGCCGGCGTCGGCAAGGTGAGCTTCACCGAAGAGGCGATCCGCCAGAACGTCAAAGCGCTGGTGGATGCGGTGGTGAAGGCCAAGCCGACGGGCGCCAAGGGCGTTTACGTCCGCAAGATCGCGCTGAGCTCGACGATGGGGCCGGGCGTGCGCCTGGATGTGTCCAACGCCACCCAAGCCTGATCGCGGCTCACACCAAGATCAACTGCAACGCCCCGGTGAAAGCCGGGGCGTTTTTGCTTAATGGGGTTTAGCCAAGCGGCGCCGCGCTTGCGTTGCGGGGAGGCATGAAACTCTCGCGTGATCACCTTATCGCCCTGACAGGCGAATTCCGCACCGCGCTGGCACGGTTTACGCGCCAGGCTCGCATGCGCTGGGCCGAGGCGCGTGAAAAAGCGCGCCTTTTACGAGAGCACCGCGCCAGAGCGCGCAGAGCTCGCCCAAGCGCTGACGCTGGGGGGCTTCCTATTCGCGGCGCACGGCTTGGTTTTCCGCGATCGCGCTGTTGATGGCGGGCGCGAGCGCGACGATCGTGGCCACGCCCGCTTTGGTGCTGGGCGCGTTCCATTCGATGATCGAAGCGCGCCAGGCGCGGCTTGAGCAGGCGGCGAGCTTGCAAGAACGCTTGCGCTCCTCGGCCGCGGCGCTGGAGGGCGTGCATTTCATCGATCGCTTCGCGGCGCTCAACACCAATCGCTGGTATGTTTCCGATGGCTGGAACAACGGCTCCTGGCAGGAGAACGATTGGCAGGCCAAGCAGATTTCCGTCAGCCACCAGGGCATGGCGATCACCATGGACCTCAACGGCCCCAGCGCGCCGAAACTGTTTTCCTCGGGCGAGATGCGCTCGCACGAGGATTTCCAGTTCGGCTATTTTGAGGTGCGCATGCGCGTGCCGCGCGGGGAAGGGCTCGTCACCGGGTTTTTCACCTTCACGCGGCCTGATGGACGCTCGACCTGGGAAGAGATCGACATCGAAATCCTTGGCCGCGATACGCGCCGGCTTGAGGTGGCGTATCATCTGCACGGCCGCGGCAAGGGTCACACGATCGATCTCGGTTTCGATGCGGCCGATGATTATCACACCTATGCGTTTGAATGGACGCCCGACGCGCTGCGCTGGTACGTCGATAACGAGCTGGTGCACGAAGAAACCGATCCGGCGGTGCGCAATATGCGCCGCAGCCAGCGCCTGTTCATCAATCTCTGGAACAGCGCCGAGCTGCACCAATGGGTCGGCTTCATCAATCCGGCCGAGGCGCCATGGGCGCTGAGCGTGACGTGCGTGGCCCAATCGCGCGAATATCTTGGCCGCGCGCTGTGTGATCAGCAGGCGCCGGGGGCCGATCTGCGCCGTTGAGGCGCGGGCCGCGCACGCGTAAAGCTTGCGCCCATGTCCGAGATTGAACAGCGCGCCATCGCCGATATTGGCGGCTATTTCCTGCAGCTTTACGGCGCGCGCGAGGGCGTGCTGGCCGCGCCCAATGCGGTGAGCGCGCTGGGGGCGGTGGCGGGCGTGTTCGCGCAATTTCAGGCGCGGGCGCTGCTGGCGGCGGGCGTGCTGCAAAACAGCGAAAGCTCGCTGATCGAGGTGCGCACCGCCGATGGCGCGGCGTATTATTTCGGCGATGCGCTCAATGCCTGCTTGCTTGAAGGCGATGCGGCGCGGCCGGCGTTTTGGAATTACGTGGCCGCGATCGCCGGTGAAGCGGCGGTCGCGGAGATCGATGTGGGCGGGATCGCGCGCCATACGGCTGACGCGCTGGGCGGGCCTGGCTTTGGCGTTCCGCGCATGCCAGCGCCGTTTGCGCCAAGCGAAGCGCCGCGCGATGCGGTGAAGCGGCATGTGCCGCCGCTGGCGGGGCGGTTTGAAGCGCTGGAATTGCCGCCGGAGCGGCTGATGCATTGCTTTGGTGCGGCGGCCCAAGGCCTCGCGCTGTTCGCGGCGGGGGAGGAGCCGGCGCTGGCGGTGGATGCGGCCATGCCGCGCGCGGCGCAGGCGCGGCTGCTGATGGAGGCCGCCGTGCCGATGTCGAAACTCGATTTCGCGATTGTGAGCGCAGAGGGCTGATTTTAAGCCCGTCCGGCGCTATCTAAACGCCATGACCATCGACAATGAAAATGATCTTGAAGCGCTTAAGCGCATCGGCGCGATTGTGGCCAATACGCTCACCGCGATGGGCAAGGCGCTCGAGCCGGGCATGACCACGCGCGAGCTCGATGACATCGGCCGCGCGCTGCTGGAGCGCGAAGGCGCGCGCTCGGCGCCGGAGCTCACCTACAATTTTCCGGGCGCGACCTGCATTTCGGTATTTCCGGCGGTGGCGCACGGCATTCCGGGCGATCAGGTGATGCAGGCCGGCGATCTGGTGAACATCGATGTGTCGGCTGAGCTGAACGGCTATTTCGCCGATACGGGCGCAAGCTTCATCATCCCGCCCAAGCCGCCGCGGCTTGAGCGGCTGACGCGCGATGGCAAGCGCGCGCTGTGGGCGGGCGTCAACAGCGTGCGCGCCGGGGCGCGGCTTTCCGCGATTGGCGATGCGGTGCAAAAATTCGCGGACCGCGAGGGCTATACGCTGCTGCGCAATCTGGCGAGCCATGGCGTGGGGCGCGGCTTGCATGAAGAGCCGAAGGAAATTTCCACCTGGCGCGATCCCAGCGATCGCCGCCTGATCAACGAAGGGCTTGTGTTCACCATCGAGCCGTTTCTTTCCATGGGCTCGGGCTGGGCGGTGGATGGCGGCGATGAATGGACGCTGCGCGCCGATACCGGCAAGCCCACCGTGCAATACGAACACACGCTGGTGGCCACCAAGCGCGGCGCCATCGTGCTGACGGCGGGCGCTGCCTAGGCGCGGGCGCGCCGTTGATGAACGCGCATGGCGGATAAAATTCGCCTCGCCAATAAATTTAGACGCTTCGGAGGCTTTGTGGCTCGGGCGCACGCTCTTGCTCGAGTGCCAGGCGTGATGCGGCCACCCATGCGACGGTCAGCGCGTTCTCCAATTCTTTAAGGCTTTCGGTCGGCTCGTACGAGGAAAGCTGCGCCGACAGGCGCAGCCCTTCGATGCAGCCGGGCAATGCGCGCAGGAGCGATGCTTTTGTTTCTTCGTGGTCTGTCATTTGGATCCTCCTATCCACCCGAAATGATGAAACGGAGAGTCGCATGCTTTTATCTGTCCGTTCCCAGACATTCGTTCGTTTTTTCGGTTCCCTATTTTGAGTTGCTTGACTTCGCATGTGCAGCGCAGACATTCGATGCGTGGCGATTTGGGGGATGATTTGACGGACACTTTGCCGGAAGCGATTGCCAATAAGCTTCTTAGCCGATTGCCCGATGCAGATTTAAAGAGGCTTCGCGGCAACTTGAATTTTGTTGATCTGCCTTTGCGCCAAGTGTTGCAGACGCCTGACGTGCGCATCGAACATTGTTATTTTATCGAAACCGGTGTGGTGTCGATGGTGGCCGTGCTCGAGGATGGCGCGCCGGTCGAAATAGGCGTTGTCGGCAACGAAGGCGTTGTCGGCTTGCCGGTGATTATCGGCGCGGCGAAAGCGCCTTCGCTTGGCATCGTGCAATTGGCCGGAACGGCGTGGCGCATTCCCGCTTCGGTGCTGCGCGAGGAATTTGAAACCAGCGCCGCAATGCGGCGCGTGTTGTTGCTGCACATGCAGGCGATGCACATCCAAGTGGCGCAGACGGCGGCGTGCAACACGCGCCATGACAGCGAACAGCGCTTGGCGCGTTGGCTGCTGATGGCGCGGGAACGCTATGGGCGCACGGCGCTGCCGCTCACGCAGGAATTTCTGTCAACCATGCTGGGCATCCGGCGCCAACAAGTGTCGATCGCAGCCGCGGCGCTGCAGAAAGCGGGGCTAATCCGCTACAGGCATGGCATGATCGAATTGCTTGATGTGCCGGCGTTGCGCGAGGTGGCGTGCGAATGCTACGGCTTGGTCGCGGCCGAGACAGAGCGCTTGCTGCAACTTACCTAATCGGCCGGCCAGCGAAACACATCCGTAATCGCCACCCCGAACGCATCGGCGATTTTGAACGCGGCTTCGAGCGAGGGGGAATATTTGCCTTGCTCGATGGCGATCACGGTTTGCCGCGTCATGCCGATGCGCTCGGCGAGTTGGGCCTGGGTCATCTCGCCATGTTCAAAGCGCAGGCGGCGAATCTCGTTTTCGATGGCCATCACGCGCCCCGGCGATAGGCGATGATCTGCGCCGACGCCTTCACCAATTCGGCGATCACCATGGCCGCGAGCAAGAGGTTCGCCACCAGCACCCCGCTCCAGCCCACCAGTAGCGCCCCGATCAGCAGCACCACGCAGGTGGAAAAGCGTGTAGGAGGCGATGCGCTCGGCCTTCAGGTCGATCAATTGTTCGCGCTCATCGGCGGGCGCGTTCGCTTCCTTGGGCGCGGTGAGGGCGGCGAGAATGGTCAGGCTGGCGGCGATGATCACCAGCATGATCACAGCGCCGACCATCAGCCCGATGCTGAGCCCCCGCGCGTAAGCGGCGCCCCAGCTCTGCCACAGCACGAAGAAATACGCGCCGAACACGAGGCCATAGGCGGCAAGCGCGATCCAGGCTGATTTTTCGCGGAATGACATGTGCGGCCCTCAATGTCTGAAATGGATGACCATAAGTAATTCATACCAGACATAATGTCTATTATACTTTACATATATAGTAACAAACAAGTTTACATAACAAACCAAAGGCGCTATCTGGGCTAGGCGCAATGGCGCGGGAGAGGGTGGAGGTCGGCGATGGCGACGGATGTTGAACGCGCGCGCGATGATTTGGCGTATTTGCGTGGGCTCGTGGCTGGCGGGGGGCGGCTGCAGGAAACCATGGGCGAGGTGTTTTTCTGGGCGGGCCTGATCTATGGGGCGCAATGCCTTGTGCATGCGCTGCAGGGCCTGGGGCTCGCGCCGTGGCAAGGGCCGATCGCGCTCGCCATTCTGATCGGGCCCAGCCTGGTTTTTGCGGCGATTGTGCTCGCCATCATCTGGCGCGACCGGGCGGCGCGGCCCATGGGCGGGGCAGCACGGGCGATGAACGCGGTGTTTCTGGGTGCGGGGTTCGCCAATCTGGTGCTGGCGTTTGTGTTCGGCTACGGCGCGCATCAGGCGCAAAGCGTGACCATCTGGCTCTACCAGCCGGTGGTGGTGTGCATGTTCCAGAGCGTGGCGTGGTTCACCGCGTTCTGCATGTTGCGGCGGGCTTGGCTGGGGTGGGCGGCGTTTGGCTGGGCGGCGGCGACCGTGGCGCTTGGCGTTTTGGTCTATCAGCCCATGGCGTATCTGTTTGTGCTGAGCGCGACGCTGTTTGTGCTGATGGCGCTGCCCGGCTGGGTGATCTGGCGCGGCGCGGTGCGGGCGGGCTGAGCGTGGCGGCGTTCGATATCGGCAAGCTGGATGACGTGATCCACGGCCGCTTGCGCCTCGGGATCATGGCGTATCTGGCTGAGGCCGAGGTGGCGGAGTTCACCGAGCTCAAGGCCGCGCTGGAGGCCACGCAAGGCAATCTCTCGATCCATCTGCGCAAGCTGGAGGAGGCAGGCTATGTGTCGATCGACAAGAGCTTCCTCAATCGCAGGCCGCTCACGCGCGTGCGCATGACCGAGGCCGGGCGCGCGGCGTTCGCGCTCTATCTCGAAGCGATCGCCAAGCTGGTGGGCGAGGGGCGGTAGCGGGGCGGGTTATCCCGATGCGGCGGCGGCTTGCCAAGTGCGGGGAATTGTGAGTCAGGCCCTTGCGGCGCTGCGATAAAGCGTGCATATCGCGCGATCCGGCGAGGGGTTAATCCCTTCGCCACCTGTCCGAGACTGCAGGCGCCACGCATATGGCTCGCCCGAAAGGGTGCTGTGTGCGCGGCTTAAATTGTTGAAATTCTAGGGTTTCCCTAGGGATTTCAGGGGCCTGCAATAGACAGAAGCTGACGTTTTTCGGGGCGGGCTGTCAAGCCTTCTCCCGCAGGCCGGCCTCTGGGACAGGCAGCGCACGGAGCGCGCCGCACCGGAGGTTTTTTAAACCGCCGGCCGGTTCGTCCGTGTGCGCTTTCGATGGGCGCCCGGATTGGCCGGGGGCCCAACTGAGGAGACCGCAATGGATCGTGCTCAGAAGGCCGAAACGGTGGAATCGCTGAAAAGCGTGTTCGCCGGGGCCGGGGTGGTGGTCGTCGGCCATTATTCCGGTTTGACCGTTGCGGAATTGACGGTGCTGCGTAACCGCCTTCGTAAAGAAGGCGGGGCGCTTAAAGTGGTGAAGAACCGGCTGGTGAAGCTGGCGCTGGCCGATACGCCCAAGGCGTCGGTTTCGCCCTTGTTCACTGGCCCCACGGCCATCGCCTATTCCGAAGATCCGATCGCGGCCGCGAAGGTCGCTGTCGCGTTCGCCAAGGAAAAAGAAAAGTTCGCCATTCTTGGCGGCCTGTTCGGCGATCAGCTGCTCGACAAAAAAGGCGTGGACGCCATCGCGACCCTGCCTTCGCTGGACGAGCTGCGCGGCAAGATCATCGGCCTTGTGCAAGCCCCCGCGACCAAGGTCGCCGGCGTGCTCGCCGCGCCCGCTGGTCAGCTGGCCCGCGTCTTCAACGCTTACGCGACCAAGGACGCCGCCTAACCGTCATTTCCGCAAATTTGCATTTGAATTGAAATCGAACGTCAGGAACCTAAATTATGGCTGATCTCAACAAGCTGGTCGAAGATCTTTCGGCCCTTACCGTCCTCGAAGCTGCTGAACTCTCCAAGCTTCTCGAAGAGAAGTGGGGCGTTTCGGCCGCCGCGCCCGTCGCCGTCGCCGCTGTTGGCGGCGCGGCCCCCGCCGCCGCCGCTGAAGAGCAAACCGAGTTCACCGTCGTTCTCGCCGCCGCCGGCGACAAGAAGATCGAAGTGATCAAGGAAGTCCGCGCCATCACCGGCCTTGGCCTCAAGGAAGCCAAGGATCTGGTCGAAGGCGCGCCCAAGCCCGTCAAGGAAGGCGTGAACAAGGCCGATGCGCAAAAGTTCAAGGAACAACTTGAAAAAGCCGGCGCGAAGGTCGAACTGAAGTAACTCGCACAAAGCAAGCGGACGCCGGAACCCCCTCAAGGGGCTCCCGCGTCCGCCGTTGCGCGCTTCGTGAAGCGCGCCGGAGGCCCGCCCGCCCGCGGGGCTTCGTTACGGGTCGGCTCTCGCGGAATGGCCGCGGGATGCAGGGCGGAAGCGGCTCATGCGCCGCGCTTGCAGATCTTAGGCCGGAGATCTGCCGAGAGCGCCGCGCCCATGGGGAGAGCAGATGGCTCTGTCGTACACCGGGAAGAAAAAAATCCGTAAGTCGTTTGGCAAAATCCCCGAGGCGGGAAAGATGCCGAACCTGATCGAGGTGCAAAAGAGCTCCTACGATCAATTCCTCCAGAAAGATGAGCGCGCGTTCGAGCGTATCGACGAGGGCCTGCAGGCCGTATTCAAATCCGTTTTCCCGATCCGCGATTTCTCCGATCGCGCCGTGCTTGAATATGTCTCCTACGAGTTCGAGGAGCCCAAGTTCGACGTGGAAGAATGCCAGCAGCGCGACATGACCTATGCCGCCCCGCTCAAGGTCAAGCTGCGCCTCATCGTGTTTGAAACCGATGAGGAAACCCAGGCCAAGTCCGTCAAGGACATCAAAGAACAAGACGTCTATCTCGGCGACATCCCGCTGATGACGGACAAGGGCACGTTCGTGGTGAACGGCACCGAGCGCGTGATCGTGTCTCAGATGCACCGTTCGCCGGGCGTATTCTTCGATCACGATAAGGGCAAGACGCACGCTTCGGGCAAGCTCCTGTTCGCCGCGCGCGTGATCCCGTATCGTGGCTCCTGGCTCGATTTTGAATTCGACGCCAAGGACATCATGTTCGTGCGTATCGACCGGAAGCGGAAGCTGCCGGCGACGACGCTGCTCTACGCCCTCGGCATGCCGAGCGAGCAGATCCTTTCGACCTTCTACGAGAACTCGATCTACACCCGCACGCGCGCCGGCTGGACCACCAAGTACCGCGCCGAGCGCTGGCGCGGGGTGAAGCCGAACTACGATCTCGTTGACGCCAAGACCGGCAAGGTCGTGGCCGAGGCCGGCAAGAAGATTTCCGCGCGCGTCGCCAACAAGCTGGTGGAAGACGGCGTTCAGGACATCATGGTCCCGTCCGAGGATCTGTTCGATCGCTACATCGCCGAGGATATCGTCAACCCGGAAACGGGCGAGATTTTCTGCGAAGCGGGCGATGCGCTGTCGGAAGCGGTGCTGGCCACCTTGATCGAAGCGGGCATCGACGATCTGCCGATCCTCGACATCGATCCGGTGACGAACGGGCCCTACATCCGCAACACGCTCAAGCTCGACAAGAACGAGAACCGTGAGCAGGCGCTGTTTGACATCTACCGCGTCATGCGCCCCGGCGAGCCGCCGACCATCGACACCGCCGAGGCGCTGTTCAATGGCCTGTTCTCCGATTCAGAGCGTTATGATCTCTCGGCCGTGGGCCGGGTGAAGATGAACATGCGCCTCGGGCTCGATACGGACGATTCCATGCGCGTGCTGCGCCTGGAAGACATCCTCGCCGTGCTCAAGACGCTTTCGGATCTGCGCGACGGGCGCGGGGAAGTCGATGACATCGACAATCTCGGCAATCGCCGCGTGCGCTCTGTCGGCGAGCTGATGGAAAATCAGTATCGCATCGGCCTCTTGCGCATGGAGCGCGCGATCAAGGAACGGATGAGCTCGGTCGACATCGAAACCGTGATGCCGCACGACCTGATCAACGCAAAGCCTGCGGCGGCTGCGGTGCGTGAATTCTTCGGCTCCTCGCAGCTGAGCCAGTTCATGGACCAAACCAACCCGCTCAGCGAGATCACCCACAAGCGCCGCCTCTCGGCGCTTGGGCCGGGCGGTCTCACGCGTGAGCGCGCGGGCTTTGAAGTCCGCGACGTGCACTTGACGCACTATGGCCGCATCTGCCCGATCGAAACGCCGGAAGGCCCGAACATCGGCCTGATCAACTCGCTGGCCACGCACGCGCGCGTCAACAAGTACGGCTTCATCGAAAGCCCGTACCGCAAGGTTGAGGGCGGCAAGCCGAAAAGCGAGATCGTCTATCTCTCCGCCATGGAAGAGACGAAACACAAGATCGCGCAGGCCAACGCCGAGATCGATTCCAAGGGCAACCTCGTCGAAGATCTGGTGCAGGCGCGTGAAGCGGGCGAAGCCACTTTGATCCCGCGCGATGAAATCGACCTGATGGACGTTTCGCCCAAGCAGGTGGTTTCTGTGGCTGCGGCGCTCATCCCGTTCCTTGAGAACGATGACGCCAACCGCGCGCTCATGGGCTCGAACATGCAACGCCAGGCCGTGCCGCTGCTGCGCGCGGACGCGCCGATCGCCGGCACCGGCATGGAAGCCACCGTGGCGCGCGATTCAGGCGCGGCCATCACCGCGCGCCGCACCGGCGTCGTGGAGCAGGTGGACAGCCAGCGTATCGTTATCCGCGCCACGGAAGAGAAGGATGCTTCCAAGCCTGGCGTCGATATCTATCGCCTGCTGAAATTCCAGCGCTCGAACCAAAACACCTGCATCACCCAGCGCCCGATCGTGCGCGTGGGCGATCTGGTGCAGGCCGACGACATCATCGCCGACGGCCCCTCGACCGAACTGGGCGAACTGGCGCTGGGCCGCAACGTGCTCGTCGCGTTCATGCCGTGGAACGGCTACAACTTTGAAGACTCGATCCTGATCAGCGAGCGCATCGTCAAAGACGACGTGTTCACCTCGATCCACATCGAAGAATTTGAAGTCGCCGCCCGCGATACCAAGCTTGGGCCCGAAGAAATCACCCGCGACATTCCGAACGTCGGCGAAGAAGCGCTGCGCAATCTGGATGAAGCCGGCATCGTCGCCATCGGCGCGGAGCTGGAGCCGGGCGATATCCTCGTCGGCAAGGTGACCCCGAAGGGCGAAAGCCCGATGACGCCGGAAGAAAAGCTCCTCCGCGCCATCTTCGGTGAAAAAGCCTCTGACGTGCGCGACACCAGCTTGCGCCTGCCGCCGGGCGTTTCCGGTACGGTGGTGGAAGTGCGCGTGTTCAATCGGCACGGCGTTGATAAGGATCAGCGCGCGCTGCAGATCGAGAAGGACGAAGAACAGCGCCTCGGCAAAGACCGCGACGACGAACTCGCGATCCTTGAGCGCAACATTTTCGGCCGCCTGCGCGAGATCATGATCGGCAAGCAAGCTTCTTCGGGCCCCAAGGGCTTCAAGAAGGGCGAAGTGACCGAAGAGACGCTCGACCAGCTCTCCAAGGGCCAATGGTGGCAGCTCGGCATCGACGATGAAGCCGCCCAGACCGAAATCGAAGCGCTCAAGAAGCAGTACGACGACGCCAAGAAGCGGCTCGAAGCCCGCTTTCTGGATAAGGTCGATAAGCTGCGCCGCGGCGATGAGCTGCCTCCGGGCGTGATGAAGATCGTCAAAGTGTTCGTCGCGGTGAAGCGCAAGCTGCAGCCGGGCGACAAGATGGCGGGCCGCCACGGCAACAAGGGGATCATCTCCAAGATCGTGCCGGTGGAAGACATGCCGTTCCTTGATGACGGCACGCACGTGGACTTCGTGCTCAATCCGCTCGGCGTGCCGAGCCGGATGAATGTCGGCCAGATTCTGGAAACCCACCTGGGCTGGGCCTGTGCGGGCCTTGGCAAGCAGGTGCGCCAGGCGTTTGAAGCGTTCGAGCGTGACGGCGATCGCCGCGCGATCGATAAGAAGCTGAAGGACGTCTACGGCGAAGACCAGGAGCTGCCGAAGGAGCCGGCCGCGCTGCGCGAACTCGTCAGCAATATCGAACGCGGCGTGCCGGTGGCGACGCCCGTGTTCGACGGCGCCAAGGATCGCGACATCCGCTCCATGCTGAAAGACGCCGGCATCCCGGAAACGGGCCAGATGTGGCTGAAGGACGGGCAAACGGGCGAGACGTTCAAGCGCCCCGTCACTGTCGGCTACATGTACATGCTGAAGCTGCACCACTTGGTGGACGATAAGATCCACGCGCGCTCGATCGGCCCGTATTCGCTCGTCACCCAGCAGCCGCTGGGCGGCAAGGCGCAATTCGGCGGCCAGCGCTTCGGTGAAATGGAAGTGTGGGCGCTCGAAGCGTACGGCGCGGCCTACACGCTGCAGGAAATGCTGACGGTGAAGTCCGATGACGTTGCGGGCCGCACGAAGGTCTATGAGGCCATCACACGCGGGCACGACACGTTCGAGGCCGGCATCCCCGAAAGCTTCAACGTGCTCGTGAAGGAAATGCGCTCGCTCGGCCTCAATGTTGAGCTGGCGGACAGCGGCAAGCTGAAAGCCGCCGAATAAAAACGGCCCGGCGTGCGCGCGGTGCGCGCGCCGGGGTCGGCCATTTTTGCCCCAATGTCCCGGATCGGCCGTCCGGGACGCGGAAGGTGAAAACGAATGAATGCGATGAATAACGACCTGATCAATTCGACGTTCGGCAACCAGCCGCCGGCGCCGGTGTTCGATCAAATTAAAATCTCGATCGCGAGCCCCGAGCAGATCAAATCGTGGAGCTTCGGCGAGATCAAGAAGCCCGAAACGATCAACTACCGCACGTTCAAGCCTGAGCGTGACGGCCTGTTCTGCGCGCGCATCTTTGGCCCGATCAAGGATTACGAGTGCCTGTGCGGCAAGTATAAGCGGATGAAGTATAAGGACATCATCTGCGAAAAGTGCGGCGTGCAAGTCACGCTGCAGCGCGTGCGCCGTGAGCGCATGGGCCATATCGATCTGGCCGCGCCTGTCGCGCACATCTGGTTCATGAAGTCGCTGCCCTCGCGCATCGGCCTCATGCTGGACATGCCGCTGAAAGACATCGAGCGCGTGCTCTATTTTGAGCAATATATCGTCATCGAGCCGGGCCTCACCCCGCTTTCCGCCAAGCAGCTGCTGACGGAAGAAGAATATATCCGCGCCCAGGACGAGTACGGCGAAGACAGCTTCACCGCCATGATCGGCGCCGAAGCGGTGCGTGAAATGCTGATGGCGCTCAACCTCGAAAAAGAGGCGGACGATCTGCGCAAGGGCATCGCCGAAGCGACGACGGAGCTGAAGCCCAAGAAGCTGGCCAAGCGCCTCAAGCTGGTGGAAGCCTTCATCAAGTCGGGCAACAAGCCTGAATGGATGGTGCTCACGGTCGTGCCGGTAATCCCGCCGGAATTGCGCCCGCTGGTGCCGCTCGATGGCGGCCGCTTCGCCACCTCCGATTTGAACGATCTCTATCGGCGCGTGATCAACCGGAACAACCGTTTGAAGCGCCTGATGGAGCTGCGCGCGCCGGACATCATCATTCGCAACGAAAAGCGCATGCTGCAAGAAGCGGTGGACGCGCTGTTCGACAACGGCCGCCGCGGCCGCGTCATCACCAGCGCCAACAAGCGCCCGCTGAAATCGCTGGCCGATATGCTCAAGGGCAAGCAAGGCCGCTTCCGCCAGAACCTGCTCGGCAAGCGCGTCGATTATTCGGGCCGCTCGGTCATCGTCGTCGGCCCCGATCTCAAGCTGCACCAGTGCGGCTTGCCGAAGAAGATGGCGCTCGAACTGTTTAAGCCGTTCATCTATGCGCGCCTCGATGTGAAGGGCCTTTCAGGCACCGTGAAGCAATCGCGCCGCATGGTGGAAAAGGAACGCCCTGAAGTTTGGGACGTGCTCGAGGAGGTGATCCGCGAGCACCCGGTGCTGCTCAACCGCGCGCCGACGCTGCACCGCCTGGGCATCCAGGCGTTCGAGCCGAAGCTGATCGAAGGCAAGGCCATCCAGCTGCACCCGCTCGTTTGCGCCGCGTTCAACGCCGACTTTGACGGCGACCAGATGGCCGTGCACGTGCCGCTTTCGTTGGAAGCGCAGCTCGAAGCGCGCGTTCTGATGATGAGCACGAACAACATCCTCTCGCCGGCCAACGGCAAGGCGATCATCGTGCCGTCGCAGGATATCGTGCTTGGGCTCTATTACCTCTCGCTGATGAAGGAAGGCGAGCCGGGCGAGGGCAAGCTGTTCGCCTCTATCGGCGAAATCGAAAGCGCGCTGGAAGCCGGCGTTGTGACGCTGCATACCAAGATCAAAGCCCGCTTTGACACGGTGGACGCCGACAACAAAAAAGTGCGCCTGACGATCGATACAACGCCCGGCCGCATGAAGCTGGCCGAGCTTTTGCCGCGCCACCCGAAGATCAGCTACAAGCTGCTGGATCAGACGCTGACCAAGAAAGAGGTCGGCAATTTGATCGACAACGTCTATCGGTTCTGCGGCCAGAAGGCGACGGTGATCTTCGCCGACCGCATCATGCAGCTCGGCTTCAAGGAAGCGGCGAAAGCCGGCATCTCCTTCGGCATGGCCGACATGGTCGTGCCCAAGGCGAAGGAAAAGCTCGTTGAGGATACGCGCAAGCGCGTGGCCGAATACGAGAAGCAATATGCCGACGGCCTGATCACCAAGGGCGAAAAGTACAACAAGGTTGTCGACGCCTGGTCCAAGTGCACCGACAAAGTGGCCGACGCGATGATGGACGAGGCCTCCAAGCCCGCCAAGCAAAGCGACGGGCGTTTGGGTGAGCTCAACTCCGTGTTCATGATGGCTCATTCGGGCGCGCGCGGTTCAAAGAACCAGATGAAGCAGCTTGCGGGCATGCGCGGGCTGATGGCGAAACCGTCGGGCGAGATCATCGAAACGCCGATCATCTCGAACTTCAAGGAAGGCCTCTCGGTTCTTGAATACTTCAACTCCACCCACGGCGCCCGTAAGGGCCTTGCGGATACGGCGTTGAAGACCGCGAACTCGGGCTATCTCACGCGCCGCCTTGTGGACGTCGCGCAAGATTGCATCATCACCGAAGACGATTGCGGCACTCAGGACGGCATCCAGATGACGGCCGTGATCGACGGCGCGGATATCGTTGTCAGCCTCGGCACCCGCATCCTTGGCCGCACCGCGGCGGTGGATGTGGAAGAGCCGGGCACGGGCAAGATCGTCGCGCCCGCCGGCGCCTTCATCGATGAAGACCTCGTGCTTGAGATCGAGAAGGCCGGCGTGCAGGCGGTCAAGGTGCGCTCAGTGCTCACCTGCGAAACCCGCACGGGCGTTTGCGGCGCGTGCTATGGCCGCGATCTGGCGCGCAACACGCCGGTCAATATCGGTGAAGCGGTTGGCGTCATCGCCGCGCAATCGATCGGCGAGCCGGGCACCCAGCTCACCATGCGCACGTTCCACATCGGCGGCGCGGCCCAGGTGGCCGAGCAATCGGTGATGGAATCGGCGCACGATGGCTCGATCCGCTTTGCCAACCGCAACACGGTGACGACGGCCCAAGGCGAACTCATCGTCATGAGCCGCAACATGCAAGCCATCGTTGTCGATGAAGAAGGCAAGGAGCGTCAAAGCTTCAAGCTCTCCTTCGGCGCGCGCCTCAAGGTGGACGAAAAGTCCAAGATCAAGCGCGGCGATCGCATTTCCGAATGGGATCCCTACGCCACCCCGATCCTCACCGAGACGGCCGGCAAGGTGCGCTTTGAGGACATCGTTGAAGGCGTTTCGGTGCGTGACGAATTCGATGAAGCCACCGGCATCTCCTCGAAAGTCATCATCGATTGGCGTTCAACGACGAAAGGCTCCGACCTCAAGCCCGCGATCGCGGTGCTGGATGCGAAGGGCAATGTCGCCAAATCGTACTCGCTGCCTGTGGGCGCCATTCTCTTCATCGCCGATGGCGATGAGGTGACGCCCGGCCAGGATTTGGCGCGCATGCCCACGGGCGGCGCCAAGACGCGCGACATCACCGGCGGCTTGCCGCGGGTGGCGGAATTGTTTGAAGCGCGCCGGCCGAAGGATCACGCGATCATCTCCGAAGGCGATGGCCGCGTTGAGTTCGGCAAGGACTACAAGAACAAGCGCCGCCTCCGCGTCGTGCCGGAAGATGAGAGCCTTGAGCCGGTCGAGTATATGATCCCGAAGGGCAAGCACATTCCGGTGCAGGAAGGCGACTTCGTGAAGAAGGGCGATTACCTGCTGGACGGCAACCCCGCCCCGCAGGACATCCTCGCCATTCTCGGCGTCGAAGCGCTGGCCAATTATCTCGTCGAGGAAATCCAGAAGGTCTATCGCCTGCAAGGCGTGCCGATTAACGACAAGCACATCGAAGTGATCGTTCGCCAGATGCTGCAAAAGGTCGAGATCATGGATGGCGGCGACACCGAATTCCTCAAAGGGGAAGCGGTGGAAGCGCTCGATCTCGAAGACGAAAACAAGCGCGTGGCCGAGCTTGGCCTCAAGACGGCGACCGCGCAGCCCATGCTGCTCGGCATCACCAAGGCCAGCTTGCAAACCCGCAGCTTCATCTCGGCGGCGTCGTTCCAGGAAACCACGCGCGTGCTCACGGAAGCTGCCTCTTACGGCAAGTCCGATACGCTCGAAGGGCTGAAGGAAAACGTGATCGTCGGGCGCTTGATCCCGGCGGGCACGGGCGGCCAGCTGCGCCGCTACCAGAAGCTCGCGGTGGAGCGCGATGCGCAACTCGCGCTCGAGCGTGCGGAAGACGCGCGGCTTGAGCAGGCTGAACCGGCGGAATAAGCCGGACGGCGGAGGAAAACGCCCCAGAACGCGAACGGCCCAGGAGCAATCCTGGGCCGTTTGTTTTGTGCTTTTGTTGTTTTTACGCAGGTACGAAAAGCGCGCGAACCCGCGCCAGGAAATCCGCTTCGGAGTTTCCCCAGCGCAGATCCGCCACCAATTCAGCATCCGCGCCCGCCGCATAGCGCAGGCGATTGCCGGCTTCGGTCGCGGCGCGCCAAACCGCTTCGGCGACGTCGGCTTCGCTGGTGTAGTTCGTGGGATAGTCACGCATCCGTTCAAAATAGGCGCGCGCGAAAGCGTCGTAGGGCGGCGGCGTCAGCCCCTCCAGGCGATGCGCGGAATTGGCGCCGAAGCTGGTGGAAGGGCCAAAGCCCGGCTCAACAATGCGCACGCGCACGCCCACGCGCTCCATTTCGTAAGCGAGCGATTCAGAGAAGCCTTCGATCGCCCATTTGCTTGCGGCGTAAACCGCCACCAGCGGCATCGGCGCCATGCCGGTGCTCGATGTCACGTTCACGATTCCGCCGCGCCCCTGCTTGCGCATGTGCGGGATCAGCGCGCGGCACACATTCATCACGCCGAACGTGTTGGTTTCAAAAATCTCGCGCAGCGCCGCTTGCGGCGTCGCCTCGAACGCCGAGAGCAAGCCGATCCCCGCATTGTTCACCAGCACGTCCACGCCGCCGAACGCGGCCAGCGCCGCATCGCGCGCGTCAGCGATGCTGGCTTCATCGGTGACATCGAGCCGGACAGTGCGCAGCCGCTCCAGCGCGCCGGTGAAGAGGCCGGGATCGGGCCGGCGCATGGCGGCGACGACATTCCAGCCGCGATCGAGAAAATGCTGCGCCGTGGCCCGGCCGTACCCGGATGAGGCGCCAGTGATCAGAATGGTTGAGGTCATGTGTGGGGCTCCTTTGAGGCCCCCAGGATAGACAAGCGTGCGAGACGATATATAATTAGAAGGCCAGAAATAATTATAAATCGTCCAAAGTGGACCCTCTCTCGGATCTCGTGAGCCTGCTGCGCCCGCATGCGGCGCTGTCCAAGCCGATCAGCGGGCGGGGGCGCTGGGGCGTGCGCTACCCGGCCTATGACGCGCCGGGCTTTGCGCTGATGCTTCAAGGGCGCTGCTGGCTTGAGGTCGCCGGCGGCGCGCCCATCGCGCTTGAGCGCGGGGATTTCGTGCTGTTTCCGACAACGCCGGCCTTCGCGCTGATGAGCGCGCCGGGCGCAGCGTGCGCGCCGGGCGCGCCGTCCTACACGGCCGTGCGTCATGGCGAGGCCGAGGGCGCGGCGGAGGTTGAAATGCTTGGCGGCCTTTTCCATCTCCGCCGTGAATGCGCCGCTCTTGCTCAGCCTGTTGCCGGAGATGGTTTTGGTGCGCGCCCAGCATGCGGGGCCGATTGCGCGCCTTGTCTCGCTCATCATGGATGAGTGCGGCGCGGCGCGCCCTGGCCGCGAAATGATCGTGCGGCATCTGCTGGAGGTGCTGCTGGTGGAGGCGCTGCGTTGGCCGGGGCGGGAAGAAGCGTCAGCCGCGCCCGGCCTGCTTTGCTGGCCTGCGCGATCCGAGCATCGCCACAGCCCTTGCCGCGATCCATGCCGAGCCCGCGCGTGGCTGGAGCGTCGCAGAACTCGCCAAGCTTTCGGCCATGTCGCGCTCTGCGTTCGCGGCGCGGTTCAAGGCTGTCGTGGGCTGCGCGCCGATGGAGTACCTGGCGCGCTGGCGCATGCGGCTGGCGCAGGATGCGTTGAGCCGCGGGCGCGTTTCGCTGGATCGCCTTGCCGCGCAGGTTGGTTTTGAATCCGCCAGCGCGCTCAGCACCGCGTTCCGCAAGCGCATCGGCTGCGCGCCCGGCGCCGCGCGCCAGCACGCGCTGGCGTGAAGCGCGGCGCTACATCGGGCCCCCGCCCATGGGCGGGCCTTGATCGGGCGGGGGCGCTGCGGGCCTGAGCCGAACTGGTAGGTCAGCCCAAGCCGAAAGCGCGTGCCCTGGCCGGCGAATTCCACGCGCTCGATAAAGCTATCGGTGCGGGTTTCGCTGATGCGATCGGTGCTGTCGAAAATATCCTGCACGGAGAACACCCCGTAGAGCCGATCCGCAACCTTGCGGCGCCAGGTGAGGTTCGCCATCACGAACGCTTCGCTCTCTCCTTGAAGCTGATAGCGCGGGCCCTGAAAGCGCAGGTCAACCTGCATCTGATCGGCGCCGACGGCGTTCTGATCGGTGTCGGCGTAGGTGAGTTGCAGCACGCCGTCATACTCGAATTCGCTGCGCCGAATGATGACGCCGCCACTGAGCACATCGAATTCCCGGTCGCGCGCGTTGCCGCTCAAGGAATAGCGCCAATGGCGGCCAAGCGGCCCACGCAGCATCGCTTGCAGGCCAAGCTCGTTGCTCTCGCCGGCATTGACGGGGCGCGAGAGGATGATGTCCTCGGGCGTGGTTTCCGTGAAGAACGAGACCACATCCTCGGAGATGCGGTTAAACAGCGTGACGCTGAAATTCGTGCCGCTGTTCTGATAGATGAAATTGGCCTCGAACGCGTCCGTTGTGGTGGGCTCCAAATCCGGATTGCCGGTGCTGGCGCGGTTCACATCCGAAAAGCGGATGGTGGGATTGAGCTGCGAAAGATCGGGCCGGCGAATGCGGCTCGTATAACTCAAATCCACATTGATCCGTGAGGTGAGCGCGCGGCGAATGTGCAGGCTCGGGAAAAAGCGCAGATCGTCATCCTCGACGGCGAGGCTGCTGGTCTGGATTTCATAGCTATAGTTTTCGGCGCGCACGCCGGGCAGCCAGGTCCAATCGCCGGTGTCGAATTGATAGGTGGCGTAAGCGGCGAGGGTTTGCTCCTCGCCTTCGTGGGTTTCATCGTAAGCGAGCGGGGTGGCGCCGAACACGGGCGTCAAGCGATGGCGGATGGCTTCATCGCCAAAATCGAGTGAGCCGCCGAGCGTGAGGAATCGCTCATCCGGCAGCGGCCTTTCAAAATCCAGCTTGATCTCGGCGCTGCGGGTGTCGGTGTCGCCGCTGGTGTTGTAGGCGCTGCCGAGCCCCGGCGCTGTTGGCGTGAAGAGCTGGCGGTTCTCATATTCAGAGCGGTTGTCGCTCAGCGCGATTTCAAATTTCAGCACCTCGCGCGCTTGTTCGCCATCCTGCTGCAGCTGGAAGGTGAGGTTGTTGTAGCGACTGCTTTGATCGCCGGCCACGCTGGTTTCGGAAAGCGGCCCGCTGGCGTCGCTGCGCGACAGCCTTTGGTTTTGCTCGCCGGAGAATTCGCCGCCGTCGAAGGTGAGGCTGAGGCGCCGGCGCTCGGTTTGCCGCAGCGAGGCGCGCAGGCGGCCGAGATACCAGCCTTCGTAATCGAAGCCGAAGGCGCCGATTTCGTCCTGAAGATCGCCCGATGGCAGCAGCTCGCGCTCACGCGTCAGGTTGTTTTCATTCTCGCCGCCAAACGTGCCCAATTGCCCGCTGAACGACCAGCGCCGCCCGGCCCAGCTGGGCGCGACCCCGAGATGATAGCCGCCAACCGAATCCGCGCTCGCTTGCAGCGAGCCGTTAAACCCCGCTCTCAAAGCGGTTGCGGGTGATGATGTTGATGATCCCGCCCGAGGCTTGGGCCGAATATTGCGCGGAGGGGTTGGTGATCACCTCGATCCGCTCAACCGAGCCGCCCGGAAGGCCGCGCAGCACTTGCTCCAGATTGGCGCCCGGCACCGGCTGGCCGTCGATCTGGATCACGACATTGGACGCGCCCAGCAGCGTCACCTCGCCTGCGGGCGAGACGCTGACCGAAGGGATGCGCCCCAGCACATCGTACATGTTCGTGCTTTGAGCCGCCGCGTCGTCGCGCAGCGTGTAGGTGCGCCGGTCGATCCGCACCGAATCGCCGGGGCTGGCCAACACCACGATCTCGTCCATGCTGGAGCCGTCGTCATCGGCCTCGGCTTCCTCGGCGGCGGGGGGCGGGTTGTTTTGTTGCGCGAGCGCCAGGCTCGGCGGTGAGGGCGAGGGCAAGGAGGCCGAAAGCAGCCAGCGCAGGCGATTTGGTCTGATCATGGCCCCCTCGGTACTCAGCTTCGGATGCCGGCGGCAAATGCGGCGCGGCGAATCGGCGTGTCAGTGCGGCAAGCGGCGGAGCGGCGATCCGGCGCGCATGAAGAGGCTGCATCGCGCCATACTTTGTCTTAAAGAGGGCCCAATTCCAGAAAGGGAAATCTCCATGACCGCCGTTTCCGAAGCTCTCAAGCGCATCAAGCCCTCTGCCACCATGGCGATGAGCGCCAAGGCGCGCGCTTTGAAAGCGGCGGGGCGCAATTGCATCGCGCTCTCAGCGGGCGAGCCCGATTTCGATACGCCCGAGAACATCAAGGAAGCGGCCTATCGCGCCATCCGCGAAGGCAAGACGAAATATACCGATGTGGACGGCATTCCCGAATTGAAGGATGCGATTTGCGCCAAGTTCAAGCGCGAGAACGGGCTCGATTACAAGCGCACGCAGATCAATGTGTCCCCCGGCGGCAAGCCGGTGATCTTCAACGCCTTCATGGCCACGCTCAATCCCGGCGACGAGGTGGTGATCCCCGCGCCCTATTGGGTGAGCTACCCGGACATGGCGCTGCTGTGCGGCGGCACGCCGGTGTTTGTGGATGCGAAAATCGAGGACGGCTTCAAAATCCGCCCCGAAGCGTTGGCGAAGGCGATCACGCCGCACACCAAATGGGTGCTGCTGAACTCGCCCTCCAATCCTTCAGGCGCGGCCTACACCGCCGATGAGCTCAAAGCGCTGGCGGCGGTGCTGGTGGATTTTCCGCAGGTGCTGATCCTGACGGACGATATGTACGAGCATCTCGTCTATGGCGATTTCAAATTCGCCACCATCGCGCAAGTGGAGCCGCGCCTTTATGAGCGCACGCTGACGATGAACGGCGTCTCCAAAGCCTACGCGATGACCGGCTGGCGCATCGGCTATGCCGGCGGGCCCGAATGGCTGATCAAGGCGATGGCCAATGTGGAAAGCCAGATCACGTCCAACCCGTGCTCGGTCTCGCAATGGGCCGCGCTTGAGGCGCTGAACGGCACGCAGGATTTCATCCCGAAAAACCAGAAGCTGTTTCAAGAGCGGCGCGATCTGGTTGTCTCGATGCTGAACCAGGCCAATGGCGTGCATTGCCCGACGCCGGAAGGGGCGTTTTACGTCTATCCCTCCATCGCCAAGCTGATCGGCAAAAAGAGGCGCCGAGCGGGAAGCTGATCGAAAGCGATGAGAGCTTCGCGCTCGAATTGCTCGATAGCGAAGGCGTGGCCGTGGTGCATGGCGGGGCGTTCGGGCTTTCGCCGAATTTCCGCATCTCCTACGCGACATCAAACGCCGAGCTTGAAGATGCGTGCAGCCGCATCCAACGCTTCTGCGCGAGCCTTGCTTAAGTGCCCATCGCGGCGATTGGCGCGGCGCTTCTATCCGCGCTGATCCACGCCAGTTGGAACGCGGTGCTCAAGGGCGGCAATGATCGCGTGGCCGATGCGTTCATGGTGGCGCTGGGCAGCACGGGCCTTGCGCTTGGCTTGATCGCGTGGCTGGGGCCGCCGCCGGCGGCGGCGTGGCCTTATCTCGCCGTCTCGGTGTGCATCCATATCGGCTATTGGTACACGCTGATGAAGGGCTATGACGCAGGCGATCTTTCGCACGTCTACACGCTCTCGCGCGGGATGGCGCCTTTGCTGGTGGCGATTGGCGCAGCGCTGACGGCGGCGGAAATTCCGGCGCCGCTCAAGCTTTTTGGCATCGTGCTGGTTTCGGCCGGCGTGCTCCTGGTGGGCGCAAGCCCGCATGCGCCGCTGCGCGCCACGCTATGGGCGGGCGCGATTGGGCTTTGCATTGCGGGCTATTCGCTTAATGACGCGCTTGGTTCACGGGTGGCGGGGAATGCGCTGGTGTTTGTGGCGTGGTCAACTTTGTTTACCGGCATCGTGATGTTGAGCTTCGGGCTTTGGCGGCGCGGGCCCAAGCGCCTGCTCGCGCTGGGCGGGGCCGCTTCCTTGCGCGGGCTGATCGTCGGGCCGGTGAGCGTTGCCGGATACGCGCTCGTGCTGTGGGCGCAAACCATTGCGCCGATCGCGCAAGTGACGGCGCTGCGCGAAACCTCCGTCGTGTTCGCGGCGCTGATCGCGTTTTTGCTGCTGCGTGAGCGCTTGGGCGCGCGCCGCTGGATCGGCGCGGGCGTGGTGGCGGCAGGCGCGGGGCTGATCGCGTTCGGCTAAGTGAACATCACATCGCGCGCGCTGCGCACGAGATGCTGGCCGCCATCGATGGCGAGGATTTGCCCGGTGATCGCCCCGGCGCTGGCGAGATAAGCCGCCGCATCCGCCACATCCTCGGGCGTCGCGCCTTTGCCGGTGAGCGTTTGGCCGTGCACGCGCGCGAAATTTTCTTCGGTTTGATCCCCGCTCGGCAGCATGAGGCCGGGCGCGATGCAATTGACGCGGATCGCGGGCGCGAGCGCCATGGCGAGCGTCGCGGTGGCGCCGGCGAGGCCAAGTTTAGCGAGCGTGTAGGAAAGAAAATCCGGGTTGGGATTGAGCACTTTCTGATCGGCGATGTTGAGCACAAAGCCGGCCTCAGGTTTCGCCGCCGCCAGCGCGCGCGCGAGATAAACCGGGGCGATCAGGTTGAGCTTGAGCTGCGCTTGCGCCAGCGGGAAAGAAAAGCTCTCGATCGCATCATACTCAAAGCTGGCCGCGCTATTGATGAGGCCGGCCCAATCACCGCGCGCGGAAAGCGCGGCGGTCATCGCATCGATCGCGGCTTGATCGACAAGATCAGCTTGGAAAAGCGCAGCTTGCCCGCCGCTTGCGATGATTGCGTCTGCGATCGCCTGCGCCTCATTTTTCGAGCTGTTGAAATGCACGCCAATGGCCCAGCCATCGCGCGCGAGCCGCTGCGCAATCGCCGCCCCCACGCGCCGGCCCGCGCCGGTGACAAGCACGAGCCCCTTGCTCATGGCGTGAAATCCTCGCGCGCAACATCAAAGGCCACGCCCACGCCCTCCATGGAGGGGAAAATATCCGGCTTCATGACAGCCAGCTTCACGCGCGCGGCGGGCGTCATGGCCAAACATGCGGCGATGATCTGGCGGGAAAAATCCTCAAGCCGGTTGATATGCGGCTTGTGCTGCAACGCCTGCAGAAAATCATGCAGCGGATCGTAATTCACGTAGCCGCCATGGATCTCGAAATAGTCGTTGTAGCCAAATTCGAGCGTCAAATCGATGTGCAGGCGTTGCGGCTTGGCCGGATCCTGCTCCCATGGATGCTCGCCAATGCGCACCAGCAGCTCAACGCGCTTGAAGGTGATGGAGGCGGTTGAGGTCATTTGAACAAACTCATTGTTTGACGCGCGCGGCCCAGGCGCTGAGCACGGCGGCGGCAGCGCGGTCGCTTTCCAAGAGCGGGGCGTAGGTCCAGGTTTCGAGCTTGCCTTTGAACGGGCGGGCGCAGCCGCGATCTTCGAGGCTCTGCTGAAAGCGCGCGAGCTTGCCCGCATGGCCATCGACGGGCAGGAAATAGATCGGCTTGCCGGTGGCGGCGGCCTCGGCCGCCATGTTCACGCTGTCGTTGGTGACGAACACATAATCGGCCGCGCCCAGCAGCGCGAAATAGGGGTTTACGCCCTCGCCCTCATAAAACACCGCGCAATGGGGCGCGAGCCAGGTGCGCAATTGCAGCTTGGCCGCCTCACTGGTGCGGCGCGAGAGCGTGACAAGCAGCGCCCCGCCCGTGTCGCGCTGCAATTGCGCCAGCGCATCGGCGATGGCGCGCGCGCGCTTTGCGGAAATGTCTTGCCGCTTGGATTTGCCGCCGATCAAAACCGCGATGCGCGGATTGGGCAGATCATCCAGCGGGGCCGGATATTCCGCCAACGCCGCTTCGATCCGCTCGGGGGTCACCCGATGGCACGCGCCGACGATGGAGAGCACGTTCTGCCCCTCAAGCTCGTCATGCACGGGCGGGATCACCACATCGAACTCGCGCACGTTCACGCGCGGATCCTGCAATTGCACCACAAAGCTGCGCCCGTTGGACCAGCGCCGCACGCCCATGGAATAGGGGATCGAGGCGCGCCCGCAGCCGATCCAGATATCGGGCCAAGGCGCGATAAGCTCATCGGAGCCGATCGCCAGCGCCTGGCGCGGGAAGGGCGTGAAGCCCGAAGGCAGCCAGCGCCAGGGCGAGCGCATGGAGACGCGCTTGGTGGTGAGCCGGATCGGCGTGCGCCGGCCAATCGCTTCGGCAAGGCCGAGCACCTGGTTCTCAATGCCGGCGCGCCCGTCGGTGACGGCCCACACCGTCAACGGTTCAGCTGGCTGGAAACCTACGCTGCGCATGCGGAAGCTATCCTTCCCTCCCCGCCAGGGGAGGGTGTCGCGAAGCAAGCTTCGCGACGGGTGGGGTGCGGGCGCCACGCTTTGCTGAGGGCCCCCGCCGCCCGCCCCACCCGTCACGCTGCGCGCGACACCCTCCCCGCGCGGGGAGGGACAGGAGCGTGGCGGACGAGGTCCGCATTGCAGGCGCGGCGTCTCCGCGTCGCGTCAAATGAACTTCACTTTGACGATCTCGTAGGACTTGGCCCCGCCAGGGCGCCATGACCTCGACAACATCGCCCTCTTCCTTGCCAATCAGCGCGCGTGCGATCGGGAGGTGATCGAGACTTTGCCGGCCTTCACGTCGGCCTCGTCCTCGCCGACGATCTTGTACTTTGATTTCTCACCTGAATCTTCGTCGATCAGGTTCACGGTCGCGCCGAATTTGATCTGCTTGCCCGAGAGCTTGGAGACATCGATCACCTGCGAGCGGGCGATCTTATCCTCGATCTCGGCCACGCGGGTCTCGATGAAGGCCTGGCGATCCTTGGCGGCGTGATATTCGGCGTTCTCGGAGAGATCGCCGTGTGCGCGCGCCTCCGCGATCGCCTGGATCACAGATGGCCGCTCTTCAGTCTTCAAACGCTTCAGTTCTGCGTCGAGGGCTTGATAACCCTCGGCGGTCATAGGGATTTTTTCCATGTCGGCGTGTTTGTCCGTCTTGAGAAAGGAGAGGGTGGCCCCAAGCGGGGCTTCCCGTCAAGCGACGTGCTTAAGCATAGGCTTGAAGCGCCCTTACGCCTAGAGGCGCGCCTGTTTTCAGGCGTCGAATGGCCTGAACGGCGGCGCGGGCGCCCGAAGCCGTCGTGTAATAGGGGATATTCTGCGTCAGCGCCGTCCTGCGGATGGAATAGCTATCGCGGTAAGATTGGGCGCCCTCGGTGGTGTTGAACACGAGCTGCACCTGGCCGTTCTTCATCATGTCGTCGATATGGGGGCGGCCCTCGGCCACCTTGTTGACCCGCTCGACACTGACGCCCTGGCTGATGAGGTAATCGGCGGTGCCGCCGGTGGCCTTGATGGAAAAGCCGAGCTCAATCAGATCGCGCGCCACGGGGGCGAGCGCGGGCTTATCGGCGTTCTTCACAGAGATGAACACGCAGCCCTCGGTGGGCAGATTGGTGCCGGAGGCCACTTGGCTTTTGGCGAAGGCGGCGACGAAATCGGCGTCGAGCCCCATCACCTCGCCGGTGGAGCGCATCTCGGGGCCAAGCACCGGGTCCACGCCTGGGAAGCGCGCGAACGGGAACACCGCCTCTTTCACCGCCACATGCGTTTTCGCCGGGCGATCGAGCTTGAGGTCATGCAGCGAGATTCCGGCCATCACCTTGGCGGCGGCGGCGGCGATCGGCCGGTTGATGGCTTTCGCCACAAACGGCGCGGTGCGCGAAGCGCGCGGATTGGCTTCGAGGATGAATATCTCCCCGTCCTTCACCGCGAACTGGATGTTGATGAGGCCGCGCACGTCGAGCGCGAGGGCGAGCTTCTTGGTCTGCTCCTCGATCTCGGCGATCAGCTTTTTCGGCAGCGAGTAGGGCGGCAGCGCGCAGGCGCTATCGCCCGAGTGCACGCCCGCTTCCTCGATGTGCTCCATCACGCCTGCCACGAACACGTCGCGCCCGTCGCAGATGGCGTCCACGTCCACCTCAATCGCGTCGCGCAGATAGCGATCCACCAGCAGCGGGCGCTTTTCGGAAACCGCAAGCTCCGATGGCCCGCCCAGCGCGCGCGAGATGCGGGTGATGTAATCGGAAAGCTCTTCCTCGGAATGCACGATCTGCATCGCGAGCCCGCCCAGCACGTAGGAGGGGCGCAGCATCACCGGGTAGCCGATCTTGGCGGCGCCGGCGCGCGCCGCTTCCGGCGAGGCGGCGATGGTGTTGTCGGGCTGCTTTAAACCAATCTTGCGCAAGAGCGCCTGGAAGCGATCGCGATCTTCGGCAAGATCGATCGCATCGACGCTGGTGCCGAGGATCGGCGCGCCTTCATCGGAAAGCGGCTGCGCCAGTTTCAGCGGCGTTTGCCCGCCAAACTGCACGATCAGCCCATCCAACGTGCCGCGCGATTGCTCGACATGCACGATCTCGATCACGTCCTCGGTGGTGAGCGGCTCGAAATAGAGCCGATCTGACGTATCGTAATCGGTGCTCACGGTTTCGGGGTTGCAGTTCACCATGATCGATTCAACGCCGATCTCGGCGCAGGCGAACGCGGCGTGGCAGCAGCAATAGTCGAACTCGATGCCTTGGCCGATGCGGTTTGGCCCGCCGCCGAGGATCATCACCTTGTGGCGATCCGAAGGCTCGGCTTCGCAATCGGGCGCGGCCCCGAAGGAAGGGAATTCGTAGGTCGAATACATGTACGGCGTGCTCGCGCGAAACTCCGCTGCGCAGCTGTCGATGCGCTTAAATTGCGGGCGCACGTTGAGCTTATGGCGCGCTGCGCGGACATTGCGCTCGCTCATGCCGGTGAGCTTGGCGAGGCGCGCATCGGAGAAGCCTTGGGCTTTCAGCGCGCGGAAGCCGGCGGCGTCCTTCGGCAAGCCGCCCGCGCGGATCGCGGCTTCGGCTTCGATGATCTCTTTCATCTGGCGAATGAACCAGGGATCGAAATGCGCGGCCGCGCAAATCTCTTCCACCGAAAGCCCGCGCCGCAATGCTTCAGCGGCCACGAGCAGGCGATCGGCCTTCGGCGTCACCAGCCGCGCGCGCACGGCGGCGCGGCCGTTATCTTCATCGCTCGCGCCTTCAATCTGAATTTCGTCAAGCCCCATGAGGCCGGTATCGAGCGAGCGCAGCGCTTTTTGCAGGCTTTCCTGAAAAGTGCGCCCGATCGCCATGGCTTCGCCCACGCTCTTCATCGAGGTGGTGAGCGTGGTGTCCGAGCCTTGGAAACGCTCGAACGCAAAGCGCGGAATTTTGGTGACGACATAATCGATCGTCGGCTCAAAGCTCGCGGGCGTGGCGCCGCCGGTGATGTCGTTGGAGATTTCATCGAGCGTGTAGCCGATGGCGAGCTTTGCGGCGACCTTGGCGATCGGAAAGCCGGTGGCTTTCGAGGCCAGCGCCGATGAGCGCGACACCCGCGGGTTCATCTCGATGACGACAAGCCGCCCGGTTTTCGGGTTCACCGCGAATTGGACGTTCGAGCCGCCGGTTTCGACCCCGATCTCGCGCAGCACCGCGATGCTCGCATTGCGCATGATCTGATATTCGCGATCGCTCAGCGTCAGCGCGGGGGCGACGGTGATGGAATCGCCGGTGTGCACGCCCATCGGATCGATGTTTTCGATCGAGCAGATGATGATGCAATTATCCGCGCGGTCGCGGACGACCTCCATCTCGTACTCTTTCCAGCCGATGATGCTTTCTTCGACCAGCACTTCGGTGATCGGCGAGGCGGCCAGCCCGCGCTCGATGATTTCCTTGAATTCCTCGAGATTGTAAGCCACGCCCCCGCCAAGCCCGCCGAGCGTCAGCGAAGGGCGAATGATCGAAGGCAGCTGCACGTAATCAAGCGCGGCGAGCGCTTCGTCCATCGTGTTGCAGAGGCGCGAGCGGGGGCTTTCGAGCCCGATCTTATCCATCGCGTCGCGGAATTTGAGCCGGTGCTCGGCCTTCTCGATGACATCCGCCTTGGCGCCGATCATCTCAACGCCGAATTTTTCCAAAACGCCCATGCGCTCAAGCTCGAGCGCGCAATTGAGCGCGGTTTGCCCGCCCATGGTGGGCAAGAGCGCATCGGGCCTTTCCGCCTCGATGATCTTGGCCACGGTTTCGGGATTGATCGGCTCGATATAGGTGGCGTCGGCGAGGCCCGGATCGGTCATGATGGTGGCCGGGTTGGAGTTCACCAGGATCACCCGGTAGCCCTCGGCCTTCAGCGCCTTGACGGCCTGCACCCCCGAATAATCGAACTCGCAGGCCTGGCCGATAATGATCGGCCCCGCGCCTATGATGAGGATCGAGGAGATGTCGGTACGTTTTGGCATGCGTCTCCGGCCCGCATTCGGCGGCTGGTGAATCGACCCGTTGGCTGGATCGCGCGTGCTTAAGCCCCCGCGCCCTGGGGCGCAAGGGCGCCGGCGCCGCGCTTTTAGGCGGGCCCCCGCCGCGCCAGGGCCACGAGCCCGAGCCCGAGCCCGAGCGCCAGGAAGCCGCCGACGCCCACAATGCCGTTCCATGGGAAAATGGGGGTGCTGAGGCTGATGGTGGTGAGCCCGGCCACCGCGTTGAACGCGCCGTGGAAAACGCCGGCCACCCAAACCGAGCCGCCCTTCGCGCGCAGATGGCTGATGATGGGAGAAAGAAGCACGCAGAACAGCACAAACAGCGGAACGCCGATCAGGCGATCGTGCGGGTAATTGTGGCCAAATAGCAGGATGGTCGGCGCGTGCCAGGGCGCCCCAGATCGCGCCAGTGGCGAGTGAGGCGCGCCAGAAGCCGAACTTGGCCCACAGATCCCAAAGATAGCCGCGCCAGCCCAATTCCTCGGAGAAGGTGAGGATCAGCGTGTTGATCAGCGGGCCGATCAAGAGCGCCTGCACCAGCACGATGGCGGCGAGCGCGCCGGTGTCGAGGTCTTGAAGCCCTGCGGCTTGCTCGGGCGGGGCCGCCGCGATCACCGCTTGGCCGATCGGCACGAAGCTGTTTGCCGAGAAGATCAGCGTGAAGCCCACCGCCAGCGCCGCCAGCGCCATCGGGATGAGCCACGCAAGCAGCCACCACCAATTGATTTTCGCGCGCAGGCCCAGCGCCTCAACGCGCCGGCCTTTTTCAAACAGCGCAGCGCAGGTGATGGCCGCTACGGCGGGGCCGAACATCGAGAGCGCGATCACAAGCACCGCCAATTGCCGGTTCTCATGCAACCCCGCCGCCCAGCCGCCGATCACGATCGCCCAGCTCACCGCGAAGGCGATGGCGATAAACAGCAGAGACTTGCCGCGCAGGCTCATGAGCTTTCTCCGGGCTCGTCCTTGGTTTCGTCACCTGTAATGCGCACGCCGCGCGCACGCAGCGCTTCGCGCAGCAGAAACTCGATTTCCGCGTTCACGCTGCGCAATTCCGCGCCCGCCAGGCGGGCGATGGCGTTATGGAGCGCTGGATCGAGACGGAGCGCGAAGGCTTTGCGTTCAGACGGCATGATCTATTGGTAGATCGTCCCCGCATTGATGACGGGCTGGGCGTCATTGTCCGAGCACAGCACCACCAAGAGGTTCGACACCATCGCCGCGCGGCGCTCGTCATCGAGCTGCACCACGTCGCGTTCGGACAATTGGTTGAGCGCGTGCTCGACCATTTCCACCGCGCCTTGCACGATCTTCTGCCGCGCCGAGAGCACCGCTTCCGCCTGCTGGCGGCGCAGCATGGCGCTGGCGATTTCCGGCGCGTAGGCCAAGTGGCTGAGCTTGGTTTCATCGATGATGACCCCGGCCACGGCCACGCGCTCTTGCAGCTTGCTGCGCAGCAGGGCGGAAACCTCCTCGGCGTCGCCGCGCAGGGTGGGCTCGTCATGCTCGGCGTTGTCGTAGGAAAAATGGCTGGCTATCTCGCGCACGGCGGTTTCGATCTGGATGTCCACGAAGGTCTGGTAGTCATCCACGTCAAACAGCGCGCTCGCCGTGTCGGTGACGCGCCAAACGACAACGGCCGCGATCTCGATCGGGTTGCCGCGCTTATCGTTCACTTTCAGCTTTTCGCCCGTCACGTTGCGCACGCGCAGGCTAATTTTCTTGCGCGTGTACCAGGGCAGCATCCAGCGCAGGCCGGGGGTGCGGTCCGTGCCTTTATAATTGCCGAACAGGGTGATGGCGGCGGCCTCGTTGGGCTGGAGGGTGTAAAAGCCGATCAGCTGGGCGGTGAACACAAGGCTCAGCAGGATCAGCGCGCCGGCAAAAAGCGCATCGTCATTGGCGATGAGCTCATAGAGCGCCCAAGCGCCGAGGCCCGCAACGCCCACCGTGAGCAGCAGCATAAGCCCGCCATTGGTGGTGTTTGCCGGGCGTTCCTGGGTGTTGCGGAGGGCGGGGGGCCATGAGTTCCTCTATCAAAGTGATATCACATTTATATCAAAAGTTCCCGCCGCCGCAACCGAAATCGGCGTATTCACCACGTTCCAAAATCAGAGATTAACGTCATTGCGGTACCGTTCCTGCGCAAAATTCTAGTTTTGGGGCGGGAAATGCGGTTCGGGCTCAAGCAGTTCGGCGGCGCGCGCGGCGGCAACGTCGCCATGATTTGGGCGCTGATGGTGGCGTTCATGGTGGGGCTCACCGGCCTTTCCGTGGATTTCACGCGCGCCCAGATGATCCGGGCCCAGATGCAGAACGCCGTCGATGGCGCGGCGCTGGCCGGCGCGCGCGGGGATATCGTCGATCACGATGAGCGGATGGCCGCGGCGCGCTCCTATTTTGAAGCGGAGATGGGCGATCTCGCCGATCGGGCCGTGCTGACGCTGGTGGAAGACAGCGAAGGCCGGGTGGACGCCTCGGCCTATGTCGATATGCCGCTTTCGATTGCGCGCCTCATCCGCGATGAGGATTGGCGCCTTTCCGCCACCTCCCAGGCCGAGCGCAGCGGCGTGAACGTCGAGGTTTCGCTGGTGCTGGATGTCACCGGCTCGATGGCCGGCCAGCGGCTTCTCGATCTGCAAAGCGCCTCCGCCGATCTTGTCGATGCGATCGCGCGCGTGGAGCAGGAGCCGTATTATTCAAAGGTCGCGCTTGTCACCTATTCAACCGGGGTGAATGTCGGCTCCTATGCAGATCAAGTGCGCGGGCCGATCATTCCGGGGCGTTCGCTTTCCAACAGCCCGCTCAACTGGCTCGAAACAACCACGCGCAACATCACCGCCATTTCAAAGAGCAGCTCCCGGCTGACCGTCACCAGCGACGGCCACGGTTACGCTACCGGGGATCGCATCTACATCAGCGGCGTCAGCGGGATGACGCAGGTGAACAACAAGGTGTTCATCGTCAATCGCGTGGACTCCAATCGGTTCCGGCTGCACTCGTTCCCTGGCAATGTGGAAGTCAGCAGCAGCGGCCACAATGATTATACTTCCGGCGGATCGATCCGGCGCTGCCGCACGAGCGGTTGCGAGGTGACGTTCACCGCGGACAATCACGGCTTTTCAGCCAACGAATATATTTATGTCACCGGCGTTGGCGGCATGGCGCGCGTCAGCAGCAGCTATCCGCATATCAACAATTCCAATCCGGTCAATGTTGACAATCCCACACTCTGGCGCGTGGGCAGCGTGCTCGACGCGAACACGTTCACGCTGCGCGACAGCTTCGCGCTCAATTACGGCGCCCTGGACCTCGGGCGGCACGGCTTATTGCCTTCAGCGCGGCTGCGAATATTTCCGTTTCACCAACACCTCTAGCCGCATCCGCGTTCTGCCGATCACCACCTGCGCCAGCGAGCGCACCGGCGCGAACCGCTATTCCGATGTGGCGCCGAGCGTGAGTTATGTCGGGCGCAATTATGCGCGGCACAACAACGCCAATGCGATGTGCCCCTCAAGCCCGATCGAGCCGCTGACGATCGATGCGGACATGCTGCAAACCCGCATCAGCGCGATGACCGCTTCGGGCTACACCGCCGGCCATATCGGCCTCGAATGGGGCTGGTACATGGTCGCGCCCGATTTTGGCTATCTCTTCCCCGCGGACAGCCGCCCCGGCCCTTACGGCGACCGCGAAACGCTTAAGATCGTCGTGCTGATGACGGATGGCGAATTCAACACCGGCTTCTGCCAGGATGTGACCAGCTCCAACAGCGGCATGGGCGGCAGCGAGCGGATCAATTGCGGCTGGACCAACGGCCACCCCAATGATCAGACAGCCGCGCTCTGCACGGCGATGAAGGCGCGCGGGGTGGTGGTCTACACCGTGGGCTTCCAGGTGGGGTCAAGCCAGATGACGATGCTGCGCAATTGCGCCACCTCGTCCAATCACGCGTATCAGAGCAGCAACGGCGCGCAGCTGCGCGCCGCCTTCCAGGCGATCGCAGCCTCGATCACGCAGCTCAGGCTGACGCGCTGATTATGGAGCGCGGGCGTCCTCGCCCGCGTTGTGTTTAGGGCGCCTTAGGCCGCGTGGCCGCTTTGGGCGGCTTTGAGCACGACATTGTTGTCGTCATCCAGCAAGACGACGCTGGGATTGTAATTGCGCGCTTCCTCAGCCGGCATCTGGCAATAGGCGACGATGATCACCTGATCGTTGCGCTGCACCAGGCGCGCGGCGGCGCCGTTGATGCCGATGGTTTTCGAGCCGCGCGGCGCTTCGATGGCGTAAGTGGTGAAGCGCGCGCCATTGGTGATGTTCAGCACGTCCACCTGCTCGTGCGGCAGGATATTGGCGCGCTCCAGCAGATCGGCGTCGATCGAGATCGAGCCCTCATAGTTGATGTCTGTCTGCGTCACGCGAGCGCGATGCAGTTTGGCCTTCAGAAGCGTAAGGATCATTGAGCGGGAGCCTGGAACTGAACAACAATGCGCGTGCGTGCGCCAACGGCTGATGCGCCATCAGATAGGGTGGGTTGGGCCCGATAGGAACCCGCCGCCGTCAAAGCGGCTTGCCCAAACCCCATGCGCGCTGGCGTCTCAGACGCGACCGAGCACGTCAAGGCCAGCCCTGCAAGCACCGTGCAATCGAGCTCCACCCGCCCGCCGACGCCATCGCGCATGGCCCGGCTGGGGTAGGCGTCGGAAATGCGCCGCGCCGAGGGGCGTTGCGCAAAGCGGACGGTTCCCGCCCGCGCCGGCTGCGGCGGCGGGGTGGCGGCGGCCGGAACCGGGGCCGCGGTTTGCGCCGGCGGGCTGAAGGCCGCGCCGGCTGGGTCCAGCCCGCCGGCGGGGGCTGGCTGCGCCGCCGCGCCGGGATTGAGCGAAACCGGGCCTGCGCCGGTGGCGGTCGTGGGCGGCGGTGAGAGGCTTGCTGGCCCGCTTGCGGGCGGCGGGGCTGATTGTGGCGGCGGCTGGGAGGCGGCGACCTGGCGCGGCGGCGGCTCCTCGCGCTGGCGCTGGGCCTGGAGCGGGGGATCGCGGCGCGGCGCGGGCGCGCTGCTGGCGACATCAGAGAACGCGGCCGATTCCCGCACGGCCCCGGTTTCCACGTCCCCGCCCGTCGGCGCGTCGGCTGTGGCGGCGTCGCTGGCTGGCGCCTCGGTGGCGGCGCGCTGGGGCGGCACGGCGTCCAGATTGCCGCCGAAATAGAGCCCGCCGGCAAGCGCGCCCCCGCCCAGCAGCAGGATCAGGATCAGCGCGCGCAAACCGCCGCCGCCAGCTTTGGGCCGTTCGTCAGGCTCGTAGCGCGGCTCATACGCGGGCGGAGGCGGGGGATCGCGGCGCGCGGTTTCGCGCCGGGGGGCGGGCGGCTCGGGGCGCAGCGGCGGCAGCGGATCTGGCGCCACGGCGGGGCGGCGCTGCGGCGGCGGCTCCATCCGCGTCGGGGCCGGAGCGGGCGCGCCTTCGGTGAGCTGCTTGAGGCGCAGCTCGGCCACGTCGGCGAACGCGCCCTCCGCGCCGTAACGGCTGAGATAATCGAGGAACGCCGCCGGATCGCGGCTGTTGCGGATGGCGCGCCAATGCTCGGCCTCCGAACCAAGCGGATCGGCGGCGGGCGGCTGCGGCTGAAGCTGAGGTTGCGGCGGGGGCGGCAGCGGCCGGGGCGCGGGGCGCGGCGGCAGCGGGGCGGCGCGTTGCGGCGGCTGCTGCGGCGGCGGCGCGGGGCGCAAGCTGGGCGGAGGCTGAAACGCTGGCGCCGGCGGCTCGGCCGCGGGCGCGCCAACGGCGGCGCGCGCGGAATTGACCATGCGGTCCACCGCGAAGAACAGCGGATCAAGCCCCGGATCGTCCGGATCGCCGGTCCAGCGCGAGAGATCGAACGCCGGCGCGTTGCCGACGCTTTCCGGCGGCGGCGGCTCGATCAGGCTGGCGACGACAGCTTTGTTGGCGTTGATCACGCGCTGGGCTGCATCGAGAAACGGGCGTGAGCGGATCGAGGCTTGCGACCAGACGACAACGCCTGCGCCGCTGGAGCGGAGCGCGGCGTCGTTGCCGGGCGCGCCGCCGATGGAAAATCCGGCGGCCTCGAACATGTCAGCCAGCGCCTTCGCGCGCGGCTCATCTTCACGCACACAGACTATGAGTACGTCCGCCATGACGTCTCCCACGCCACCCAGTCCCTCGCGCTCAATGAGGCTCTAGCACGGAAGTGGGCGGTGCAACACGCCCGATCGCGTCAAACGCGGTGAATTCGCATCAAAGAACCGGCTCGAACGCCCCAGTTTCGCCGTTAAGTAATTCAAGGCCCCCGTCCGCCACCCCGTAGCGCGCGCCCGCGAGCTCCAGCGCGCCCTGGCGATCGCTTCTTCCACAAAGGGGAAGGTGCGCAGATTTTCCAGCGTCACGCGGATGGATTCATATTCGAGCGCGGTTTGCGCCGAGCCGTTATGGCCTTGGATGCGCGCCTTGGCGGTGTCGAGCAGGCTGATCCAGGAATCCAGGAATGAATTCGGATCGCGCGGGCGCTGCTGCAAAGCGGCCGCCACCCCCCGCATTGAGCGTGCCCGAGCACCAGGATGGTCTTCACCTTGAGCTGGGTGACGGCGAACTCGATCGCCGCGCTGACCCCGTGCAGGCCCACAGGCCCGTGCTCGCACGGGGGGGCGAGGTTGGCGACATTGCGCACCACGAACAATTCGCCCGGCCCGCAATTGAAAATAGTGGCCGGATCGACGCGGCTGTCGGCGCAGGCGATCACCAGGGTTTTAGGCGACTGGCCGCGCTCGGAGAGGCGCTTGTGCAGCGCCTGCAATTCGGGCCAGCGCTGGGCGCGGTAGGTGCGGTATCCATCGATCAAATGCTGCATGCGGCTTTGAAGCGAAGAAGCCGCGCCGATGCAAGCGCCTAGAAAACGAGGCGGGCGCTATCGCTGAGGGCGAAGGCGGTGATGGCGTCATGCTGGCGGGCGCGCAGATCGGGCCATTCGATCTCCATCAGGGTGAGCAGGCCGCGCAGATCGTAAGGGCCGAGCGAGGTTTTGAAATCCGCGTATTCCTCCTGCAGCGCGCGCCAATCTTGGCCCTCGCGCAGCTTGGCGAGCGTCCAGGCGCCGCCGTCGCGGATCACGAGGTGAAAGTGCGCCGGGGTTTCGGGTACGCCCACGCGCCAGGGCGGCATGCGCCGGTTCTCGCCGGCATGATAAAGCCCGATGCGGTTGCCGGCCGGATCGCGCAGCCACGCCTCGCGCCAGAGCCAGCGCTGATCTTGCGTGTCGGACTCGAAGGCAAGCCCCGCCTGCTTTAAGCGCGCGACCTCTTCAGCGACATCGAGCGTCTCGAAATAAATTTGCACGCCGTTCGCCTGCGGGATCGGGCCATCAACCAGGTGAAGCGAAAACGTCGCCTCCCCGCGCGGGCATTCAAACCGCGCATAATGATCGCTGCGCACGATGAGGATAAGGCCGAGCGTTTCGTAGAACGCGATCGAGGCCGCAAGATCGTGGGCGGGGGCGGTGATTTGATTGAGACGCATACAATGCGCTTAACTGGCCCGCAAACTCGCGGCCAGCGCCTGCATGGCGCGGCTGGCGTTGACATGCGGCGCCGTGGAGGCCTGCGCCTTGGCCACGATGAACGCGCCTTCGATCGCCGTGAGCATGGCCGAGGCGAAGCTTTCGGCGTCCTTGGGCTTCAATCCGCGCGCCTCAGCCGCTGCAGCGATTTCGCGCGCCCACAGCGCGAATGCATCGCGCACCGCGGCGGCGAGGTTCACATCCGCCGCGCCAAAGCCGGAAGCCACCGCCGCCATCGGGCAGGAGGCGGTGAATTTGCGATCCTTGATTCCTTGGCGGTGGTTTTGAAGATCTGCACGATGAAGCTGTCGAGATCGACGCCGCTATCGTTCAGCCCGCGAAAGCGCATCGCCACCTCATGGCCCACGCGCGCCACGGCCTCAGCGCCGATCTGCTCTTTGCCGCCCGGAAAATGAAAATAGAGCGAGCCGCGCGGCGCGCCGGCTTTGACCAGCAATTCAGCCACGCCCACGCCCTCATAGCCGCGCTCCCCGAAGAGCTCGACAGCGGCGGAGATGAGATCGTCGCGTGCGGATGACGTTTTGGCCATGGGCGCAAATTAGCACTTGTATGACGATCGGTCTAGTGATAGCGAAATAAATAGACCGGTCGTCATAGTTGGCCGGCCGCCTTTTGCTCCCGGAGGTTTTCCCATGCGTACTCTGATGCTTTCGGCGTTGGCGCTTGCCGCCTTCGCGCTGCCCACCCACGCCGCCGCCAACGAGGTGGAGGCCCGCACCGCCGCCATCCAGCTCTGCCGCGCTGAAATCACCAACCAAACCGGCCTCGGGGCCGATGCGGTGCGCTTCGATAATGTGCGCGTGCGGCTTTCCAATGTGCGGGTGAATTTTGACGTCTGGCGCGATGGCCGGCTGACGAACGTGCGCTGCGATGTGGCGCGCAATCAGGGCGAACTGGCGATCGCCTCGATCACGCCTGCGGTGGAAACGCTCGCCGCCCGCTAAGCTTCACGCCACAGCGCCTCCCGCGCATTGCGTGACCCGCCTGGCGCCCGCCGCGCCCCAGCGGGGCGCCATTTTTTACCAAAGTGTTTGCGCGCGGGCAGGCGCGCGCGTAAGCGCCGGCCATGGCCGAAATCGAAACCCTGTTCGTCACCAAGCTCTATCGCGCGCCGCTGGCCGAAGCGGGCGCGCTGAACGCGGATCTGCTGCAAAGCTGCCGCGCCATCGCCGAAGATGACGGCGCGGGGCAAGAATGGAGCCGTGCGCATGGCTATAAGGGCTACACCTCATACGCCTCGCTCAATGATTTGCCGGTGCGCGATCCAAGCTTTGCTGCGCTGAAAAAGGCGCTGGATAAGCACGCGCTCGCGTTCGCCAAGGCGTTGCACTTGGAGCTTGGCTCCAAAAAGCTGCGCATGGATCTGCTCTGGATCAACGTGCTGGAGCCGGGCGGGGTGCACACCGGCCATATCCATCCGCATTCAGTGCTGAGCGGGACGTATTACGTGGACGTGCCGAAAAATGCTTCGGCCTTGAAACTGGAAGATCCGCGTCACGCCATGATGATGGCCGCGCCGCCGCGCGCTGAGGATGCGCCGCTGGCGGAGCGCAGCTTTGTCTATCTCGCGCCGGCGGCGGGCGAGGTGCTGATGTGGGAAAGCTTCGTGCGCCACGAAGTGCCGATGAACACCGCGCGCAAGGCGCGGGTGAGCGTGAGCTTCAATTATAGCTGGTAATTTTTCCTCCCCCCGGAGGGGAGGGAATTTCTCACGCGCACGGCGTCACGCTGGCTGGGATCAGCTTTTGCTCTTCCCAGTGCAAATTGTTCAGCTGCTGCCCGCCCGAACGCACCGCGCGGATGCGGCCAAGATCGAGGTCGGCGTACACCCAAGCCGGCGCGTTCATCGCGCCGATGGCGAGAACGCCATCTTCCGGCAGGCCGATGTCAGGCGGCGCATAGATCGCCGCCGCGCCCACGTTCGTATCCACGGCGGGGGACCATGGCGCATCGCCCACGGTGGGCGATTGCACGGTGAAGCATTGGTTTTCCAGCGCGCGCTTGGGCCCCCACGCGCACGCGCCAATAGCCGAAGGCGGTGTCCGTGCAGGAAGGCGCGAGGATGATCTCCGCGCCCGCAGCCGTGAGCGAGCGCACGAGGATTGGAAATTCCACATCATAGCAGATCGCCACGCCGATCTCTGCCGAAGGGCGTATCGAACACCCGCTGGCCTTGCCCGCCGGCCACGTTCCAATCCTCGCGCTCAAAGCGCGTCATGATCAGCTTTTTCTTGCGCGGCGCTTTGGCCCGAAGGCGCAAAAAAGCGCGCGGTGTTGATGTAGCGCCCATCTGCTCCGCGCACAGGCGCGCTCGCGCCCAGGATGAAAAGGCCGTGCTGGCGCGCTAGCTTCGCATGCAGCGCATCGGCCTCCGGCAGCACGCTTTGCAATGCGGCGATGCTCTCATGCAGATCGCCGGCGATGGCGGGGCCGGCCAAAGCGGTCAGCTCCATCGCGCCATATTCGGGAAACACCAAAAGCTGCGCGCCTTCACGCGCGGCGCCTTCCACCCAGCGCGTCAGCTTGGCCTCATATTGCGCGAAGCTTTTGATCTCATCGATCGGATATTGCGCGGCGGCGAGGCGGAGCGTGCTCATAGATCGCGCATCCAAAACTGCATTGGCTTTTCGCTTTCGCCCGCTTCATCGAGATCTTTCCAGGAAAAATGCGCGATGAGGCCGGGGATTTTTTGATAGCCGCGCGCGTCCCAGAAGCGATCAAGCGGGAATAGCCCGCCGGTTTGCGCGCATGATCCTCAGGGCGGATCACGGCGCAAAAGCAGGCGCGGGCATAGCCGCGTTCGCGCGCATGCGCCTCGCGGTGATCGAAAAACGCATGCCCCAGCCCGCGCCCGCGATAGGCGGCGCTAAGCACGCTTTCGCCGTTGTAAAACGTGGAGGCAAGATCAATCCCCGCAGCGCTCAGCGGGGCGATCAGCTCTTGGTGATTGGTGTCCAGCGCTGAGCTCGTGGCGCAGCCGATGATCTCATCGCCATCATAAGCGGCTGCAACGAACGCATCGCGGCTCTGCGCGAAGGTGGAAAGATACTTTTCCTCGTAAGCGAGATCGCCGTCATAGAGATACGGAAACGCGCGGAACACCTCGATGCGCAGCCGCGCCAGCGCCGGCAGCGCCGCGCTGAGCTTATCCCCGGTGAGCGGAACCACGTTCATGAAACTTGCGCGATCCAGTCTTTCAGATTGTAGCGCGTGGTGACGCGCGTGATCTTGCCGGCCTTCACCTCGATGAAGGCGCCGGCGGGCAAGATATAGGTTTGCCCCTTCGCTTCGGGCAGACCCTCATCGGTTTGTTTGTAGATGCCGTGCACCACAAATTCGGCGGCGGCGCGGGCGCCGTCTGCGCTGGTCATGATCACCATGTCTTTGAGGTTTTCATCGTAGCAGCGATCCATGTGCGCCACGAATGCGGCGAAGCGCGCCTTGCCGCCGCGCGTATCGCCCTCGTTCACGTCATGGCGAATATCCTCGGCCACGCAATCGAGCATGGCGGGCCAATCCTTGGCGTTGAAGGCGGCGTAATAGCGGGCGACGAGATCGGCGGTTTCGGTCATGCCTGCTGCTTAGCGGGCGGGGGGCGCAATGGCAATCATTCAGCGCGGCGCCCCCTGGCGGCGGCGCTGGCGCGGCTTAATTTTATTGACGGCCCTCAAGGCGTGGCCGCCGCTGCGGGCCCAAAAGAGACGTGAGGAGATCGCCGATGAAGCATGCCCTGTTGATCGCCGCCGCCGCGCTTGCCCTTGCCGCCTGCGCCCCTGAGGCCGCCGCCCCAAGCCAGCTCGACGGCGCCTGGGAGGTGCAGCAGATCGCCGGCGCGGATCTCAACGCCCAAGCACGCATCCATTTCACCATCGCCGGCGATGAAATCAGCGGCTCCACCGGCTGCAACACCTTCACCGGCGCGATCACGCAATTTGAAAACACCGTCACGATCTCCAACGTCGCCGCCACCGAGCGCGCGTGCCTGGAAGAAGCCGGCAACGTGAACGAGCAACGCTTCCTCGGCGTGCTGCCCGCTGTGACGCGCTTTGCCCGCAACGGCGCGCGCCTGGAGCTGCTGAGCAACAGCGAAGAACTGCTGCTGGCGCGGGCGGGGGAGTAGGGGCGCGTGGTGGCGAAGCGGATGCTTCATCCAGAGCGCCGGCTTTCCACAGTCTCGTCATTCCGGGGCTTCGCGCAGCGAAGAACCCGGAACCCAGGGGCTGTGCGCTGTCTTCTCTCTCGCTCGCTCATTGGGCGGAGCGGGCGGCGTCTACTCCATCAGAGCAGCTAAGCCTGCCTGATCGAGATAGGAGGCCATTTCAGCAACGGCGGCGTTGACGTCAGGGTGCGCCACAATGCCTTCCGTGGCCTTTTCGCCGAGCACGCCGAATGGTGTGTAAAGCGCGTTTTCACCGTCGGCCACGAACGCTGCCCGCGCTTGTACGGGGCAGGCCTCCATCAGTAATCGGTTGAACAATGTCGCAACACGACGGTTCGCGTTGACCCGCTCCGTATCAGGAATGGCTGTTAGGCCAGACACGCTAGGGTGCCTCGCCATAGCGATGAACAGCCAGCGCACCAGCGTGATGTTATCTTCCTCCGAGACAGAACTCACGAGGCAAGTCGCGAGCGCCCGCGCCTCTGGCGTCTGAGGTTGAATTTGCGCATGTGCGCGCTGAGGAAGCAGGGCTAGCGCAAAGACCAACGCGAAACCTAGCGCTATATGCTTCATCGCCCCCCTCCGTATCGCAACTTCCGGTTCTTTAGTTGTCCAGAAAACTTCTCAGTTTTCTGGAGCGGCTCGGATGCTTCAGCTTGCGCAGCGCCTTCGCCTCGATCTGCCGGATGCGCTCACGCGTCACGGAAAACTGCTGCCCAACCTCTTCCAGCGTGTGATCCGTATTCATCCCAATCCCAAAGCGCATGCGCAGCACGCGTTCTTCGCGCGGGGTGAGGCTCGCCAGCACGCGCGTGGTGGTTTCGCGCAGGTTCGATTGGATCGCAGCGTCCACCGGCAGGATGGCGCTTTTATCTTCGATGAAATCGCCGAGATGTGAATCTTCCTCATCGCCGATCGGCGTCTCGAGGCTGATCGGCTCCTTGGCGATCTTCATCACCTTGCGCACTTTTTCCAAAGGCAAGCCGAGCTTCTCGGCCAGCTCTTCCGGCGTCGGCTCGCGGCCGATTTCGTGCAGCATCTGGCGCGAGGTGCGCACCAGCTTGTTGATCGTCTCGATCATGTGCACGGGAATGCGGATGGTGCGCGCCTGATCGGCGATCGAAGCGGGTGATGGCTTGGCGGATCCACCACGTCGCGTACGTGCTGAATTTATAGCCGCGCCGATACTCGAATTTATCGACAGCCTTCATCAGCCCGATATTGCCTTCCTGGATCAGATCCAAAAATTGCAGGCCGCGATTGGTGTATTTCTTGGCGATGGAAATCACGAGGCGGAGGTTGGCCTCCACCATTTCCTTTTTCGCTTGGCGGGCTTCGCGCTCACCCTTTTGGACGGCGTGCACGATGCGGCGATATTCATCGATCGGCACGCCGGTTTCTTGGGCCAGCACGCCGATTTCACTGCGCAGATCTGCGATATCGTCGGCTTCGGAAGCGACGAACTTCGCCCAATTCTTGCCCTTGGCGGCGATCTTCTCGGTCCATTTCGGATCGAGCTCGCTGCCATAATAGGCTTTGAGATATTCCCCGCGCGGCACGCCGTTGGATTCAGCCAGGCGCATCAGCTTGCCTTCAAGCTGAATGAGCTTGCGGTTGATGGCGTAGAGCTGCTCAACCAGGCTCTCGATCCGCGCATTGTTGAGCTTCAGCTTTTTCAGCTCTTCAATGATGGTGGTTTGCGCGGCCTCATAGGCGTCGTTCTTGGCGCCGGGCAGGGCCTTGCCCTGCAGGCGCAGCTCAATGCGCTTATCCTGCAGCTTGCGGAATTGGCCGAAGGCTTCCGCGATATTGTCCAGCGTGGCCATCACGCCTTCTTTGAGCTCGCCTTCCATGGCCGACATGGAAATGGCTTGCTCATCATCGAAATCATCGCCGTCGGCGTCGGCTTCGGCGGCGGCTTCGCCCGGATCCTTGGCCTTTTCTTCCTCGGCTTCGAGGCGGCGCTTTTTCGAGTTCGGCCTTGGCCGCTTCGGGATCGACCAGGCCATCGGCGTTCACGCCCGGCGCGCTTGGCGGGGTGATGCCCATCTCGGCGCCATAGGTGGCTTCAAGATCGATAATGTCGCGCAGCAGGATCTTCTGCTCACGCAATTCATCGCGCCACACCATGATGGCTTCAAACGTCAGCGGGCTTTCGCAGAGGCCGCGGATCATCGCGTCGCGCCCGGCCTCGATGCGCTTGGCGATGGCGATTTCGCCCTCGCGGGAAAGCAGCTCCACGCTGCCCATTTCGCGCAGATACATGCGCACCGGGTCATCGGTGCGGTCGGCGTCCTCGCGCGTGTTGGTGACGGGCGGCTTGCCGTCATCGCGCACGGCGACGGCCTTGCCGTCTTCTTCGGCGGCTTCGCCTTCTTCTTCGCTATCGACGACATTGATGCCCATGCCGTTCAGCTCGGCCATCACGTCTTCGATCTGCTCGGAAGAGAATTCCTCCGAAGGCAGCACCTTGTTGAGCTCTTCATGGGTGACAAAGCCGCGCGCCTTGGCGGCCTTGATCATCTTTTTCACCGCCGCGTCCGAGAGGTCGAGGATCGGGCCGTCCGGGCCTTCCTTTTCTTCCGTCGCCGTTTCTTCGGTCTTGCTCATTCGAGTTTCTGCGCTCCGCAGTTCAAATTTAGGTTCTGGCCGGCCGCCGGCTAGGCGGCCGAGCTGTCATTCGTTTCCGTATCGGCCCCCGCGCGGGCGCGGGCCTCGATCTCGCGCGCTTCGCGGCTGAGCGCCTGGTAGCGGGCCAGCACGGCGTCATCGCCCCCGGCCGCCAGCGCGCGCAGCTCCGCCAATTCCTCCCTGATCGCTGGCAGCACCACCTCGCGCGTCGCCCGGACCAGCCATTCTGACCCGGCGCCCTCCAGGGCCTCTTCGGGCAAGCTCGCCACAGGCCAGCGCGAAACCCGCGCCGCCGCGCGTTCCTGACCCGACCGCGTCAGATGGAGCGTGAGGGCGGCCCGGTCAATGCTTTCAGCCCCATTCTCTGCATGGGAAAGGGCGAAAAGCGCCTCGCGGACGGCTTCCAGCTCCGGGTCGGCGATATCGAGGCGTTCGATCCAGTCCGAATAGCGGTCAAGGATGAGGGGAAAATCGGCCGCGCCGCGCAGGAAATCCTCGGCGGCAGGCCGGGGCCGGGCGGACGCCACGGCTTTCAGTTCGGCGGTGGCGGGCGCTGGCGCGCCCTTTTGGAACGGCTGGCGCGGCTGAAACGGCGCGCGCGGGGGGCGGATGAGGGCGTTGGCGCGGCTCATCAGATCCGTGAAATAGGCGCGCTGGGTGTCTTTATCGGCGATGCGGTTGGCCGCTTCGCGCAGCGCGGCCTGGAAGGCGGCGCGGGATTCCGGGGTGGCGAGATCGTGCCGGGCCTGCTCGCGCGCGAAGAGGGCGTCCGACGCCGGGATCGCGGCCTCGATCAGCGCGGTCAGCGCCTCGGGCCCGCCGGCGCGGAAGATGTCGTCCGGATCTTGGCCTTGCGCCGCATGCGCAAAGCGCGCGGTGCGGCCCGGCGCCAGATGCGGCAGCGCCAGATCGAGCGCCTTCTCCGCCGCGCGCTGGCCGGCTTCGTCGCCATCAAAGCACAGCACCGGCTCCCCGCCCGAGCGCCAGAGCAATTGCAATTGCTCTTCCGTCAGCGCCGTGCCGCAGGGCGCGACGCCGGGCAGGCCCGCGCGCTCGAACGCGATCACGTCCAGATAGCCCTCGCCGACGATGAGGCCGGGCGCCTTGATCTTGGACGCCAGCTCGCGCGCTTGCTTCAAACGATAGAGCACGCGGCTTTTGGAATAGAGCGGGGTTTCGGGGGAGTTGATGTATTTGGCTTTGGCGTCCTTGTTCAAAGCGCGGCCGCCAAAACCGATGATTTTCCCCGCTGGATCGCTGATTTCAAACGTCACGCGATTGCGGAACGTATCGATCGCGCGCCGCCCCTCGTCGCCATCGCGCGCGATGCCGGCCAGAACGATTTCTTCCAGCGCAAAGCCATCGGCTTTCAGCTTGTCGATCGTCCACGTCCATTCATCCGGCGCAAGGCCGATGCCGAAGCGTTCCCATTCATCCGGCCCCAGCCCGCGCCCTTGCAGATAGGCGCGCGCATCGGCGCCGCCGCTTGAGCGCAGAGCGTCCGCGTAAAGCCGCGCGGTGCGGGCGGTGATTTGGTGGAGCCGCTTGCGCCGCTCTCCATCGCCGTGATCCTCGCGCTCATCCTTCGGCAGCGGCATGCCGGCGATTTCGGCGATGCGCTCCACCGCCTCGGGGAAGTTGATGCCCTCCAGCTTCATGGCGAGGGTGAACACATCCCCGCGCTCGCCGCAGCCGAAGCATTTGAAAATGCCCTTCTGATCGAGCACATGAAAGCTGGAGCTTTTTTCCTGGTGGAAGGGGCAGCAGGCCCAATAATCGCCCGCCGCCGGGCGTGTCTTGCGCTTATCCCACGCAAGCCGCTTTCCGGCATAGTCGGCAATCGATACCCGATCGCGCACCTGACGGAGCAAGGTGTCGGAAAAACGCATTAGAACCTGTGGGATGGTCTCTTGCGCCTATTATACACTGATTCGCGGAAACGATTTTGAGGCGTTGATTTTCTTAAGCTTTCTTATCGCGCCGCCGCGGCTGCAAGGCGAGCCAAACGCCTGTCGCCACAATCAAAAGCGCGCCCAGGCCAAACACGATGAGGATGTTGGGCAAGTCCAGCAGGATAAGCGTATCAAGGCCCACGGTTCCGGTTTTCCAATACAGCCACGCGCCGCCGATCTCGTGCGCAAGCGTCGCCGCGCCAGTTGAGAGCACGATCAGGCCATCGCCGGTTGCCGGATCGAAGCGGACGGTGGTGTTGATGGCTGGATGGTTGGCGCCGTCATGGCCGATGACAAAGCCGCCCGCGCCATTGGGCGCGTAGAGCGAGGGCCCCAAACCCCAGACCGGCAACCCAGCAAGGTGCGCGTGCGGCGTGCGCATGGCTTTCAAGCTTGCTGGTGAAAGCACAATGGGGCGCCCCGCCCGCCTGCGCCTGGAGAAAAAGCGTCAAGTCCGCGGCGGAGGTGTAGAGCGAGGCCGCGCCCGTGGCGGTGAATCTGTAGTGGATCGCGGGCGATCCATCTGGCGCATAAAATTCTGCGAGGCGCGTTGGGTCCGGGTCGAGAAAGCTCGAGCTGGTCATGCCGAGGGGGTCAAGCACGGCGCGGCGCATATAATCGTTGAAGGAATGCTGGGTCACCTCTTCGATGAGCAATTGCAAAATAAGATACCCCCCGCCCGAATAGCGCCACCCAGAACCTGGGCGCGCGCCAACGCGCACGGCGCCGTTCGCGCCCGGCATGGCGTCCGCCGCGAGATCGAGTTCTTGTTCAATCGAGGGAAGCGTTTGATCCGGCGCAAAGCCAAGAAAGCCCAGCCCGTCTGTCAGGCCGGCGCTATGGCTAAGCAGCCTCCCCACCGTGACCTCATCATTGCCGAACGCGCTCTCTGGCAAGCGCCAGCGCGTGAGATAGCGCGAAACCGGCGCATCAAGATCGATCCGCCCTTGCTCAACCAATGTCATGACGCCCCAGGCGGTGAGCCATTTGCTCACCGAGGCGACTTGGAAGAGGGAGTCCTGATCAACCGGCCGGCCGTGCGAGGCGAAATAGCTTTGCGCAACCTCGCCATTCTCAAGCAGGACGATGGCGATATTGCCGCGTGACTGTGCGGCGTATCGCGCCTTGGCCCATTGCAGAAAGCCTGCCGTGTCGCCCGCGGGCGCCGGCATGGGCCTGAGCCAGCCCTCGCGTGCGCCGACGGCGACAATGACCGCCCAAGGCGCGAGCGCGCCGATGGTGGCGAAAACGATCCGGATGAGCCCCATCCGCGCGCTTTAGCACACATTCGGGATCTATGGCTCACCCCCAAGGCTGGCGGGGGCGCCCGGCTCAATACTTCGCCGGCGGGTCGCTCGCGGGGAAGCTTTCATCGGCCGCTTCGTCCACCTCGTCCCAGGTTTTGGGCGGGTTTTCCATGGCGTCGCGGCCGGCGTCGCGGACTTTTTGGGCGGCTTTTTCTGGTCCGGCTTGGCGGGGGTGTCGCGGGTGGTCTGCATGTTGATCTCCTTGCCCGGGACAACGCGCGAAGCGGAACCAGGTTGCCTCGCTCACATTTTAGAGAGGGAGGGCAAAATCGCCGCCTCGCCGCAATTTGGCCGCGCCGATCGGGCGTCTCGGCGGCGAGGGAAAAGGAGTTTATATGCGTTCCACCAAAGCCGCGCTTGCGTTTGCAGCGTTCGCCGCGTTCGCTCTGCCGATGACAGCCGCCGCGCAAACCCAACCCGCCCCGCACGCCGCGCCCGTCCAGGGCACGCTTTTGCAGATCAATGCTGAAGGCCGCTCCGAAGCGCGCCCCGATTTGGCGACGATCAATATGGGCGTGACCACAGAGGGCCAAACCGCCCAGGCCGCGCAGCAGGAAAACGCGCGCCGCATGGCCGCGCTCAATCAGGCGCTGCGCCGCGCCGGCCTGGCCGAGCGCGATATCCAAACCTCCAATGTGTCGGTGCATCCCCAGCAGCAATGGCGCGAAGGTGAGCCGCCGCTGATCACCGGCTATCAAGCCAACAACACCGTCACCGCGCGCGTGCGCAATGTCGATAATCTCGGCCGCGTGATCGATGCGGCGGTGGCCGCCGGCGGCAACACTGTGCACGGCGTTTCTTTCTCGCATCAAAACCCTGAAGCGCAGCTCGATATCGCGCGCCGCAACGCCATCGCCGAAGCGCGCCGCCGCGCCGAGCTTTACGCCAGCGCGCTTGGCATGCAGGTCTCGCGCATCGTGGCTGTGAGCGAAGGCGGCGGCTACGCCCCGCCCATCGTGGTGCAGGCCGAGCGCATGGCGATGTCCGCGCCTGCGGCCGATACGCCGGTGTCGCCGGGTGAGGTGACAACCACCGTGAATGTGTCGGTGACGTTCGAGTTGCGCTAAAGCGTCGGGGCTTAAATGAAAAGGGCGGCCTTCGTGGGCCGCCCTTTTTTATTTGTCTGGTTATGGCGTCGGCGGTTGCACCGGCGCTTCTTCTTGCGCGCTTGGCGGCATTTGCGGCGCGGGCGGGGGCTCGGGCAGATCGATCTCAGGCGGGGTGATCTTCACGTCCGGCATTTCGATCTGCAAATCGGCCACGTCACGCTGTTGGCTGGTGGTGAAGGCGTAAACGCCAAGACCAAGCACGGCCACAAGCACGATGCCGGCTAAAAACGCTGTCCAGCCAGAACCGCCGCGGCGTTCAGGGTCAGCCATGGAACTCTCTCCTGCAATTTATCTGCAAGGAGAACCCGGCATACGCGCGTGTAGTTCCGCTTAAGGCACGGGCGTCAGCAATACGTCGCCCGCAAAAAAACGGCGCAGATTGTCCAGCACGTTTTGCGAGCCGGCGTAAAGCGCCTCGCGCGTGCCGCCGCCCAGGTGCGGCGTGAGCGTTGTGTTGGGCACATCTTTCCAGCGCGCAGCGGGCGTGGGCTCAACCTCGAACACGTCAAGCCCTGCGCCGCCAAGGCGGCCCGCCTTCAGCGCGGCGATCAGCGCATCTTCATCCACCACGCTGCCGCGCGAGACGTTGACGAGAACGCCATCAGCGCCCAGCGCCTCGATCACGCGCGCGTCGATAATTTTTTCCGTGCTCTTATCGCCGCGCGCGGCGATGGCCAGCACATCGGCCCAGCGCGCCAATTCATGCAGATCACCCTCATAGGTGAAACTGATCTCCGGCTTGCGGCGCGGGCCGTGCCAGCAAATCTCAAACCCAAACGGGGCCGCGCGCGCGGCGATGGCCTGGCCGATCGCCCCCATGCCGACAATGCCGAGTTTCCTGCCGCGCAACCGCTTTTGCGGCGGCACCGCCAGCGGCGGGGTCCACTGGTCTTGGCGCAGCACGCGCTCGCCTTCGGTGAAATTGCGCAGCCGCGCGATGATGAGGCCGATGGCGACATCAGCGACATCCTCGTGATTGATATCGCGCCCATGCGTGATGGCCACGTTGCGTTGCTTGCAATAGCCAAGATCGAGCCCATCCACCCCCACGCCAAAGCAAACGATCGCGCCAAGGTTCGGCAGCGCGTCAATCATCGCATTGCTGAGGCCCACATGGCCGATGGTGATTGCGGCGCGGATGTCCTGGCGGTCGGTGGGCCAATGCACCACCTCGTAATCGCCAAGCTGAATCTCAAACAGGCCGAGCGGCGGGTGAACAAGAAGCGCTGGTTTGGTCATGGCATGAGTATGGCGCGGCTGGCGCGCGCGCGCCAGCTTATGAAAACCGCGAAAGACGTGCATTTTTATGCTTGACGAAATGTCGCATCGCCATCATACACCGCGCCCTTCGCACGCGATCGGCGCGCGCGATTTGAGGAAGCGGCCAAGCCAAGATGAAAAGCGAATGCGCATTCATCCTATCGAACGTCAGCGCGCCAGAGGCGCGGGGCGATCGCATGCTTTCTCGCGGCGGCGGAATGGGCTGATCCCATTTCGAGTGTTCGAGTTTTCCGAACCCCTCCCGAGTTTTGCTCCGGAGGGGTTTTTATTTGCCCGCCTCTCCAAAGCCTTTGCCATGGGCGAAAAGGAGAGTTTTGCCGGGTGAGGCCCGGCGCAAGTTTGTCGGTGGTGAAGAGGGCGGATACTTCGGCAACCCTCACGGGCGCGGGTTCAAATCCCGCCGGCGCGCTGTTTGCGCAGCGCCGCCGCATCCGCTTTCGCTTATTCCCCGGCAATCCAGCTGCCGAAACGGTGGTGAAGAGATCTGTTACTTCGTTCAGGGCGCGTGGTCGCGGGTTCAAATCCCGTCAGGTCCAACAATGGGGGCCTGTAGCTCAGCCTGGTAGAGCACGGTGCGGCCGAAAGGCCGCGTCTCAGATTTCGCCCGTTCCCCGTTTCGGCTCAAATTTGGCGGTGGTGAAGAGTGCGCGTTCTTCGAGGCCGTGTCGGGCTTTGCCCGCACGGACCCTCTGCAAAGAGGGGCTCGCGCGTTCGCTATTCCCCGCCAAAGCCGATTGGCGGTGGTGAAAAGATCGCGTTCTTCGCAACGAGAATGCTCCGGCGCTTTGGCGCTCGCATTTGGCTCCCGCATGGGAGGCTCGCGGTCTTGCAGGTTCCCCGCCAAACCAGGTTCGCCGGTGGTGAAGAAATCCGTTTCTTCGACTGTCCCTCGGAAGGTGCAGGTTCAACCCCTGCTAAGGCTTTGTCCCAGCTCTGTTGGTGAGCGCCTTTTTCGGATTTCGTCTGTTCCCCGGCGGACATTTTGATGATGGAGTGAAAGTGTGAGGTGATGTGCGATGGCGACGATCAACAAGGCTAAAAGCGTGCGAACGCATGAGGGCGCCAAGGGCCGCGCCTTCACCCCCGAGCAGCAGCTGCGCCGGGCGCTGATGAATTGCATGCTCTGGGAAGATCAATTCTATGAAGATGGCGTCTCCATCGCCGATCGCATCAAGGCGCTCGTGCCGCAGGTAAAGGCCGAAACCGTCGCCGCGCTCGCCATCGAGGCGCGCGAGGGGATGAAGCTGCGCCACGCGCCGCTGCTGATCGTGCGCGAAATGGCGCGGCATGAAACCCATCGCGGGCTCGTCGCCGATGCGCTTGAGCGCATCATCCAGCGGCCCGACGAATTGAGCGAATTCCTCGCTATCTATTGGGCCGACGTGCTCGGCCCGATGCAGCAGCGCAAGCAGCGGGCGGTTTCAGCGCAGGTGAAGAAGGGCTTGGCGCGGGCGTTCGCGAAATTCGACGCTTATCAGCTGGCCAAATACGATCGCGATGGCGCGGTGCGCCTGCGCGACGTCTTGTTCATCACCCACGCCAAGCCGAAGGATGCGGCGCAAGAGAAGGTGTGGAAGCAACTCATCGATGGCAAGCTTGCCGCGCCCGATACTTGGGAAGTCTCGCTCTCGGGCGGGGCCGACAAGAAGGAGACGTTCGAGCGTTTGATCGCCGAGAAAAAGCTCGGCGCGCTGGCCTTGCTGCGCAATTTGCGCGGCATGCTGGGCGCGAAAGTGAGCAAGAAGCTGATCGAAAAAGCGTTGGCTGACGCCCGCACCGATCGCGTGCTGCCGTATCGCTTCATCGCGGCGGCGGCGCACGCGCCGGAAATGGAAGATGCGCTTGAGAAAGCCATGTTCCGCGCCATCGAGGATCATGCCCGCCTGCCGGGCAAGACGATCCTTTTGGTGGACGTGTCCGGCTCGATGGAGGGCGCGATCTCCGCCCGTTCGGAGATGAAGCGGCTCGATGCGGCGTGCGGGCTTGCGGTGCTGGCGCGGGAAATTTGCGACGCGGTGGAGATCTACACGTTCTCCAATTCGGTCAAGAAAGTCCCGGCCCGTCGCGGGTTTGCATTGCGCGATGCGATTGTGAATTCACAAACGCATGGCGGAACTGAACTCGGCAAAGCCGTGCGCGAGGTTGACGCCAAGGACGCGCGGCTGATCGTCTTTACCGACGAGCAATCGTTCGATCCCGTGCCCGCGCCCAAGGGGCTCGGCTACATGGTCAACGTCGCTTCGTATCAACACGGCGTCGGCCAAGGCGATTGGCGCCGCGTGAACGGCTTCTCGGAAAAAATCCTCGATTGGATCATCGAGAACGAACGCTAAAGGCGGCCCGCGTGAAAGCGCGGGCCGTTGGCGGATGCTCGCTGAGAGCAATCGTGCGGAATGTCAAATGCGCGTGCTTCCCCGATAGGGGGAGCTGTCAGCGAAGCTGACTGAGGGGCGGCGCTGATGCTTACCCACGTTCGCGCCCACCCCTCCGTCACGCGCTCCGCGCGCGCCACCTCCCCCTGGCGGGGGAGGACGAAGCGCCGGGGCTGCGTCAGGGAGGCGGGAACGCTAGGATTGCGCATGCTCTGCACACATCTTGCCGCGCTCGAGCGCGAACTCATCGCCGCCGGCGTTGAAGAAACCTATCGCGGCCAAGCCTGGAGCGATCATTGCCGCGAGTGGGCGTATTTCGCCTGCGTGCTCGATCTTCCCAGCTTGCGCGCGCGCTTCGTGTTCGCATCGTGCGTGGAAGATCATGTGCATCGCGGCACGCATAATGGCGCCGAGGCCGGCTTTGTGTGCGGTGCGTGTAAGGACGGCGTGATGGGCCGCCACCCCGATGTCTCAGGCGCCGCGCCGGTTTATCGCTGAGGTGTTTCAGATTGCCCCTGGCCGCCCAATTGTGAGAGCGTGCGCCGGCGAGGGCGCTGAGGTAAGGGGCGGGCGATGGAAGAGATCGTGTTTTCGGCCGAGGAAAAAGCCATCGTGGCGGGTTTTTGCGTGCTGGCGGTTTTGGTGCTGCTGGCGGCGTTCTACTGGAAATATCGGCTCGATAAGTATGAGTTTGAAAACCGCACCGATGGCGGGGTGGTGCAATTCCGCAATTTCGGCGCGGCGCAATTTCACCGTTTTCAGCGGGTGCTGAACGGATTGCTTGGCATTGTCGCCGTGCTCGGCGCGATCGCCGCGGTGCTCGCCGGGCTCGCGGTGTTCACCGACGTGTTTGGATGAGGCGCGGGCGGGGGCGGCTAAAGCAACGGACTTTAAATTCGCCTCAGTCCGATGGCGGGCGCAGAAGCGAATTTAAAGTCCATAAGTTGCTTTAGAAACTTTTGAATCTAAAGCGTCTTTGAGGACTTAAATGCGACACGGCGTTTGATCCATCGTGTGGGCCGCATTTAAGTCCCGACGCTTTAGGCCGCTTTTTTCTTCTTGCCCATCAGCGCCGCGAAGCGCTCGAACAGGTAGTGGCTGTCCTGCGGGCCGGGCGAAGCCTCCGGGTGGTGCTGCACGGAAAACACCGGCTTGCCTTCCAGCTCGATGCCGCAATTGCTGCCGTCAAACAGCGAAACATGCGTTTGCTTCACGCCCTTGGGCAGCGTGGCCGCATCGATCGCAAAGCCGTGGTTCATCGACACGATCTCCACCTTGCCGGTGGCATTGTCTTTCACCGGATGGTTCGCGCCGTGATGGCCTTGCGGCATTTTCAGCGTCTTGGCGCCGAGCGCGAGGCCCAGCATCTGGTGGCCAAGGCACACGCCCATGATCGGCGTGCCGCTTTCAACCAGCTTTTTGATTTCAGGCGCGGCGTAGGCGCCCGTCGCCGCCGGATCGCCGGGGCCGTTGGAAAGCAGCACGCCATCGGGCTTGTGCGCCAGCACGTCCTCGGCCTTCGCCGTGGCGGGCAGCACGATGCACTTGGCGCCCACATCGCCGAGCGCGCGCAGAATGTTGCGCTTCACGCCATAATCCAAAACCACGACGGTGAATTTCGGCGCCTTCACTTCCTCCACGCCATTCGGCCAGCGCCAGCGTGTTTCGGCCACGGTGTAGGTCTGCGCCGTCGTCACCTCTTTGGCGAGATCGAGCCCAAGCAAGCCCGGCCACGCAGCGGCGCGCGCCTTCAGCGCTTCAAGATCGAACTTGCCATCGGGGCTATGCGCGATCACCGCGTTGGGCATGCCCTGCTCGCGGATGCGCTTGGTCAGCGCGCGCGTGTCGAGGCCCGCAAGGCCGATCACGTTGCGCTTCTTCAGCCACGCATTGAGATCATCGGTGGCGCGATAGTTTGAGGGCGCCGTCGGGCGGGCGCGGAACACGGCGCCGCGCGCAGCGGCGGCGGCGGCCGGAGAGGAGGTTTCCACGTCCTCGTCATTGGCGCCCACATTGCCGATATGCGGGAAGGTGAAGGCCACGATCTGCGCGGCGTAGGAGGGGTCGGTCAGGATCTCCTGGTACCCCGTCATGGCGGTATTGAAGCAGACCTCGCCATCGGCGGCGCCCACGGCGCCCTAACCCCTCCCCGAGAAACACCGAACCATCGGCGAGAACGAGCGCGCCAGAGGGCGCGCCGGCGGGCGGGGAGGGAGGATTCGCTTTGGCCAAAACGCCGGTGAGATAAGGTCGCGCGGCGGCGGTGTCAAAGTGGGAAAGACGGTGGGGAAGGCGCCTGCCGCCCCATGGCTGCCGCAAAGGTGAATTCCATGTCAGCCATGGCCGTTGGCCGGGGGATGACGGTCTTGTAAGGTTTGCCTGTGGGGTTGAGAAAAGGATCCTGGGCCAGGGGCCTGTTGGCCTTTGGGCTGCTTGTGGGCGTCGCTGCGTGCGGCCCCCAGCCCGACAGCGCGCCCGCGCCGGCGGCCGCCCCGCCCATGATCGCCCGCGCCGACCTGTTCGGCGAGCCGGCGCGCCAGGCCGGCCAGCTTTCTCCCAGGGGCGATCGGGTGGCGTTCCTGGCCCCGCGTGACGGGGTGGCCAATCTCTGGGTGGTCTCTGTCGAGGCGCTGGAGGAAGCGCGCCCGGTGACCGACGATCGCGGCCGCGGCGTCAGCCGCTTTGCCTGGGCGGCCGATAACGCAACCCTGCTCTACCTGACGGACGAGCGCGGCGATGAGAATTGGCGCCTGCATGCGGTGGATTCCGCCGGCGGGGAGGCGCGGACGCTGACGCCCGCCGGCGCGCGCGCGGAGATATTGGGGCTGAGCCCCTCCGATCCGGGCGGGGTGCTGGTGGCGCTCAATCAGCGCGACGCCTCCTACCCGGACGTGTTTCGCTATGATCTCGCCAGCGGTGAGCGCACGCTGGTGGAGCGCAACCTCAACACCGCAAGCTCGCGCGGCTTCATGCGCTTTATCGCCGACGGCGAAAACCGCTTGCGCATCGGCGTGAAGGGCCTGCCCGACGGCGGGGCCGAGGTGTTCGTACGCGTGCTTGAGAGCGGCGTGTGGCGCAGCCTGTTCACCGTGCCCGCCGAAGATGCGCTGGCGTCCGCGCCGCTGGCGGTGGAGGCCGATGGGCGCACCTTCCTGATGCTGGATTCCACCGGGCGCGATCGTCTCAATCTCGTGCGCGTCGATATGGAGAGCGGCGCCAAGACCGTGCTGGGCGAAAGCGCGCGCGCTGATGTGATTGATGTATGGCTTGATCCGAGCACGAACGCGCCGGAAGCGTTCGCGGCCGATTATCTACGGCGCGAATGGCGCGCGCTCGACGCCGATGCGCAAGCCGATCTTGAGTTTCTAGGCCGCCAGCTCACCGGCGATTTCAACGTGGTTTCCCGCTCGCGCGATGACGGGCGCTGGATCGTGGTGGAAGAGGGGCCGACGCTGCCGACGCGCTCTTATCTTTACGAGCGCAGCGATCGCGCCAACCGGCGGCTCACCTTGCTGTTCAGGCATAGGCCCGCGCTGGAAGGCGCGCCGCTTTTGCCGATGGCGCCGGTGGAGATCGAAGCGCGCGACGGGCTCACGCTGGTGTCGTATCTCACGCTGCCGATCGGCAGTGATGCGAACGGCGATGGCCGCCCCGAGGGCGCCGACGCCTTTGGTGATCGCACCCCATGGCGGGCCCTGGGCGCGCGATTCCTACGGCTTTAATCCGCTGCATCAGTGGCTGGCCAATCGCGGCTATGCGGTGCTCAGCGTCAATTATCGCGGCTCCACCGGGTTTGGCCGCGCCTTCCTCAATGCGGGCAACCGCGAATGGGGCGGGCGCATGCAGGAAGATCTGCAAGATGCGGTGCAATGGGCCATTTCCAACGGCGTGGCCGCGCCTGAGCGCATCGCCATCATCGGCGCCGGCTATGGCGGATACGCCGCGCTCTCTGGTCTTGCCTTCACGCCGGATCAATTCCGCTGCGCCGCCTCCTACGGCGCGCCGCTGCATTTGATGACCATGCTCGATAGCGCGCCATCTTCGGCCGCGGCGCTGCGTGACGGGCTTTATCTGCGCGTGGGCGATCCGCGCACCAGCGAAGGGCGGCAGCTCTTGCGCGTGCGCTCGCCGATCGCGCAGGCTTCGCAGATTGAGCGCCCGTTGCTGCTGGCGTTTGGCGCGCGCGATCCGAACGTCTCGCGCGCCGAGCATGATCAGTTCGCCTTCAATGTCCGCGCGCGCCGCGCCGGGCTGATCTACATGATCTATCCAAACGAGGGCGCGCAGCTGGCGCGGCCGCAGAACCGGCTCTCTTATCTTGCGGTGCTCGAGCATTTTCTTGGCGATTGCCTGGGCGGGCGGGCCGAAGCGGCGGGCGCGGCGTTTGAGGGCGCCCAGTTCAACGTGTATGACGGCGCAGCCAGCGTGCCGGGGCTCTCGGCGTTCGCGCGGCGCGCCAGCGTGGCCGCGCCCGCGCCGGCGCCAAGCGCAACTCCGGTGCAGGCGTTCGGCGAAAGCCCCGCCGATAGCGCGCCCGCCAGCCCGGACTAAGCCGCGGAGACCGCACCATGGCGAAGATCATTTTCGGAATGAACGTCTCGCTCGATGGCTTTGTCGATCACGAAAGGTTCGCGCCGGGGCCGGCGCTGTTTGGCCATTGGATCGCGCATGTGCGCGATCTCACCGGCAGCCTCTATGGCCGGCGCATGTATGAGATCATGGCCTATTGGGATGAGGATCATCCCGAATGGGGGCCGGCCGAGCATGAATTCGCGCAAGCCTGGCGGGCGATGCCGAAATGGATCGCCTCGCGCACGCTCAAATCGGTTGGCCCGAATGCCGAGCTGATCGCCGGTGATGTCGTCGCCGCCGTGCGTGATCTGAAAGCCCGCCTCAAAGGCGAGATTTCAGTGTCCGGCCCCAACCTAGCGCAGACGTTCATCGCCGCCGGCTTGATCGATGAGTACCGGCTTTACCTGCACCCAATCACGCTCGGCCACGGCGCGCGGTTTTTCACCGCCGCGCCGCCGCCTTTGCGGCTGCTTGCGCACGATCATATCGGCGAAGCGGTGGTGCGGCTCACTTATGCGCCAGTCGCCTGATCAGGCGCTGATCACCGAGCGCACGCGGCTCTTGCGGCCAGAGAAGCTGTCCCACACCACGGTTTCAACGTGCGCGCCCTCAGCGGCGAACAGCACGCCCGCCAGCATCGAGCCATCCGTCACGCCTGAAGCGGCGAACACCACATCGCCAGGGACCATATCGTCCAGCGTCAGCTTGCGCGTGACATCTTTATGGCCCATCGCGCGCGCGCGCGCGATTTCCTGATCGTTCTCCGGGGCAAGCCGCGCCTGCATCTGCCCGCCGGCGCAGCGGATGGCGGCGGCGGCGAGCACGCCCTCGGGCGCCCCGCCTGAGCCGAAATAGATGTCCACGCCCGAGCGCGCGGTTTCGGTGGTCCAGAACACGCCGGCCACATCGCCATCGGGGATGAGGCGGATGCCGGCGCCGGCCTTGCGCAACTCATCGATGATCGCCGCATGGCGCGGGCGATCGAGCAAACAGGCGCGGATCTCCGAAACCGGCACGCCCTTGGCTTTGGCCAGCCGCATGACGTTTTCTGTCGGCGAAACATCAAGATCGATCAGGCCGGCCGGGTAGCCGGGCCCGATGGCCAGTTTGTGCATATACATATCCGGCGCGTGCAGCAGCCCGCCCGCAGGCGCCAGCGCCACCACCGTCATCGCATTGGGCGCGTCATTGGCGCAGAGCTTGGTGCCTTCCAGCGGATCGACCGCGATGTCCGCCTTCAGCCCGCCAGCGCCCAGTTCTTCGCCGATATACAGCATCGGCGCTTCGTCCATCTCGCCCTCGCCAATCACCACGCGGCCGGAAAACGGCGCGGTGCGGAAGCTGTCGCGCATGGCTTCGACGGCGGCGTGGTCAGCGTCGTTCTTGCGGCCAAAGCCGCGCAGCTTCGCGCAGGAGACAGCCGCCGCCTCGGTGGCGTGCAGCGCGATCTGGGAAAGAATGAAGCCGGTTTGAATATCGCCCACGTCGCGCCCTCTTTGCTTTGCGTGGCGCTCTCTTATCGCGCCAGGGCGGGCGGGCAAGGCTTAGGGTTTACGGTAGAGTGAGAAGATCAGCGCAGATGGCTTCGAGCCCCGCCTGATCGGCGGCGTCGAACGCGGCGAATGCGGTGGAATCCACATCCAACACCCCCGCCAGCGCCCCCGCGCTGTCAAACACGGGCACGACGATCTCCGAATTGGAGCGGCTGTCGCAAGCGATGTGGCCGGGGAAGGCGTGCACGTCGGGCACAAGCACGGTTTGGCGCTGCGCGGCGGCCGCGCCGCAGACGCCCTTGCCGAACCGGATGCGCAAGCACCCCAGCGTGCCCTGATAGGGGCCGACCACCAGCTCATCGCCCTTGGCCTCGTCCACCAGGTAAAAACCCACCCAGAAAAAGCGATCCGGAAACGCCTCGCGCAGCAGCGAAGCGGCGCTGGCGTACCGGGCCGTGCGGGAGGGCTCGCCAGCGATCACAGCGCCGATTTCGGCCCGCAGCGCGGCGTAACGTGCTGATTTTTCGTCAGGTAGTGGCGCGCGCGCGGCCTCGGCCATGGCTTAGGGCCGGTTGGATTTGCGGTGCGGGAATGCGCCTGAGAGCTTGAGCGCGGTGGCTTTATCCTCGCGCGGGTTCTTCCGCTTGGGTTTCGGGCGGGAATTCAACATGGCCCCGAACGCGACCGAGAGGCCGACGATCACCAGAACCAGCACCAGAATCCAAACCCAGAAATCCATCGGTTCCTCCGCGCCATTGGCAAGATAAGCGCTCGCGCCCAGCAAGCAACGCCAACAAGCAAACGCCAGAAGTAAACGCGTGAGCGGGCGGAAAGTCCCTAGCGCGCGTGTGGGCTGGATCGCCGCTGACACACTTTGTCAAAAAGTGCGCCGCCCGCCGTGTTTGCTATTGCGAGACGATCTCAGCTTATTTATGCGACCTCCTCTCAATATCAAATTCGCGCTGCGTGAGGGGAAAATACAAGTGAGCAAATCGGATCAAGGGTCGCGCGTCGCGGGATGGCTGCTTTCAACCGCGGTGGGCGTCACCGCAGCGGCGTTCGGCGCGCCGGCGATGGCCGAGGAAGTTGGCGCCGACGATCAAGCCGCCCCCATCACCGTGATCGGCGAGCGCCCGCGCGGGGAGCGTTCCGATCCGCGCTCGCCCACGGTTCTGCTCGATACGCCCCAATCGGTGCAGGTGATCACCTCCGAGCTGTTCCAAGAGCAGGGCGCCCGCAATCTGACGGACATCCTGCGCAACACGCCCGGCATCACCTTCAACGCCGGTGAAAACGGCTTCTCCACCGGCCTCGCCAATTTCAGCCTGCGCGGCTTTGACGCCTCGGGGAATATTTTCGTCGATGGCGCGCGCGATTCCGGCAGCTTCAGCCGCGACTCGTTCAACATTGAACAAGTCGAGGTCGTTAAAGGCCCCACCGGTGACAATGGCCGCGGCGCGGCCGGCGGCTATGTCAACATCGTCACCAAGACGCCGAACGCCGAAGCCAGCTATCGCGCCAGCGCCAGCTACGGCTTTGATGAGTACAATTCCGATGATCGCGCGCGCGTCACGCTCGACCTCAATCAGCCGGTGTCTGACAGCGCGGCCGCGCGGCTCAACATTCTTTGGGAAGATGGCGGCGTGCCTGGGCGCGAGATCGCCGGCCGCAGCAGCTTTGGCTTTGCGCCCTCGATCGCTTTCGGGCTTGGCGGGCCGACGCGCTTTGTGCTCGCCTATCAATTCGTCGAGCAGCAGGATACCCCCGATTGGGGCGTGCCCGCGTCCTTGATTGACGGCATGTTGCGCTATGATTCATCGCTCGACGCCGACGCGTTGCGCGATCGCTATTATGGCCTGGCCGGCGATTATGATGATACGCAATCGAGCGTGGCGCTGGCGCGGTTTGAGCGCACGCTTTCGCCCAACCTCGAATTCTCCTCGCAGCTGCGCTGGTCCAGCACTGAGCGCGATTCTGTGTTCGGCGCGATCCTGACCCTGCCGACGGCGGGCACGACCGTCACCGGCCAGCGTCAAGCTTATTACCGCGAAAGCGATGGCCTCACCAGCACCACCAATCTCAGCGCGCGCTTCTCAACCGGGGCGCTGCAGCACAATCTGGCGGTGGGCGTCGAGTTCTCGAATGAGGAATCGCACGCGCTGCGCTTTAACACGCCGGCGAGCAATTTCGATCTCATCAACCCTGATCCATATCGCGCCCCGGTATTTCCGGTGGCGCAGCAATCCAGCGATGTCGCGGTCGAGACGGCGGCGATTTATCTCTACGATACGATCGATCTTTCGCCGCAATGGCAGATCGTCGGCGGCGTGCGCGTCGAAGATTATAAAATCTCGCTCAACTCGCGCGATGCAGCTGGCGCGCCGATCTCGGGCGATGATTATGAAACCTCCGAAACGCTGGTGAACGCGCGTCTTGGCCTGGTTTACAAGCCGGCCGAAGATATCAGCCTCTACGCCACGGCGGGCGTTTCTTCGCTGCCGCCCGGCAATTTCCTTTCCGGCTCTGACATCTCCCGCACGGGCGACAATGCGTTCCCCGGCTTTTCGACTGGCCTCAACAGCCCCGACGCCGATGTGCAGGAAGCGGTGAACTACGAGATTGGCGGCAAGTGGGAATTCAATGATCGCTTGCTCGCGTCGGCGGCGCTGTTCCGCACCGAGCGGCAGAACGTCGCCATCAGCGGCCGCGAATATGATGCGAGCGTCCCCCCGTGCTGCTGCCGGCGCGCATCATGGGCTATGGCGAACAGATCGTGCAGGGGATCGAACTGAGCCTCAGCGGCCAGATCACCGAGCAATGGTCGATCTTCGCTGGCGCGCTGTTCATGGAAAGCGAACGTAAGCACAGCGCCGCGCTCGATCTTGGCCGCTGCCGCGCCAACCCGGCCGACTATGGCGCGCCCGACGCCGCCGCGTGCGATGCGAGCTACACCACCAATGGCGATGCGCTGGCGTTCACGCCGGAAGTTTCAGCCAGCCTCTGGACGACGTACCAGACCAGCTTCGGCCTCACGCTGGGCGGGGGCGTGCGCTATGTCGGTGAAAGCTATGCGGGCCGCCCCGATGACGCCGAGCGGATTATTCCGAACGGCACTTATGGCGAGTTGCCGGATTATTTCGTGATCGACGCCGTTGTCTCCTACGCGGTGAACGAGAATATCGATCTGCGCCTCAACATCGATAACGTGACTGATGAGTTCTACGCGGTGTCCACCAATTGGCCGGCGCAGCGTGCGCTGATTGGGCCTGCGCGCTCGTTCCTGTTCACCATCGCAGCTGATTTCTGATCCGGCTGGCAAGGCCGCCCCATGCGGGCGGCCTTGCTTTGTGCTTGACGGGGCAGCGAGCGGCTGGGATCGAAAACCATGCTGATCGCCATCCCTGACGTTCTGACGCCCGCGCAAACCGCCGAGGCCCGCGCGCTTCTGGAAGCCGCCGATTGGGTCGATGGCCGCGTCACCGCCGGCCACCAGGGCGCGCACGTTAAAAACAACCGCCAGCTGCCGCAAAACAGCGAAGCGGGCCGCATCGTGGGCGAGATGATCCTGCGCGCGCTTTCAAACAATCCGCTGTTCATGAGCGCGGCGTTGCCGCTGCACGTGCTGCCGCCCACCTTCAATCGCTACGAGGGCGGCGAGGCGTTCGGCAATCATGTCGATGGGGCGATGCGCTTTCTGCCGAACGGCCAGCGCATGCGCACCGATCTATCGTGCACGCTGTTTTTCTCCGAGCCCGATGAATATGAGGGCGGGGAGCTGATCATCGATGATGTGTTCGGCTCCAAGAGCGTGAAGCTGCCCGCCGGGCACATGATCCTTTATCCCTCCAGCAGCGTGCATCAGGTCACGCCCGTCACCAAGGGCGCGCGCGTCTCGTCCTTTTTCTGGCTGCAAAGCATGATCCGCGACAATGCCCAGCGGGCGCTGTTGTTTGACATGGATGTCGCGATCCAGCGCCTCACCGGGGAGGTGGGCGCGACGAACCCCTCCGTGGTCCAGCTCACCGGCGCCTATCACAACCTGCTGCGCATGTGGGGCGAGGTGTAGGGCGGGAGCTTTTCTACTTAAAGTTAACGATCGCGCGCCAAATACTACTCGAGGTAGAATCATGCCTGGAGGGCGCTCATGTCTCGTTTCGGATCCGCAGTGGCTTTAAAGCAAGCGGAGGCGCCCAATCTGGAAGCCGCGCGCGAGGCCATGTTCAAGCAGGCCGCGTTCGCCGGCGCTCGATCGCGATGATGACGATCGATCGCGATTTCAAAGTCCTCTTTGTCAATGACGCCACCAAGAAGCTGTTCACCGATAACCTCGCCGCGTTCCGCAGCGTCTGGCCGAGCTTCAATCCCGATGCGATCATCGGCATGTGCATCGATTTCTTTCACAAGAACCCGGCGCATCAGCGCCAATTGCTCTCCGATCCCTCGCGGCTGCCCTATCGCACCGACATCAGCGTCGGCGATCTGAAATTCGCGCTGAACGTCAGCGGCGTGTTCGATGAGAGCCGGCAATATGTCGGCAATGTGCTGGAATGGGCGGATGTGACGAAGGCGCGCTCCGACGCCGGGGCGCTGGCGGCGCTGGATCGCTCCCAGGCGATCATTGAGTTTGCGCTCGACGGAAAAATCATCACCGCCAACAAAAATTTCCTCGGCGCGCTTGGCTATGGTCTCGATGAAATTCGCGGCCAGCATCATGCGATGTTCGTTGAGCCGGCGCTGCGCAACAGCCCCGAATATCGTGCGTTTTGGGATAAGCTGGCGCGCGGGGAATATGATGCGGGCCAATATAAGCGCCTCGCCAAAGGCGGGCGCGAGATTTGGATTCAAGCCAGCTACAATCCCATCCTCGATGGCAATGGCCGCCCGTTCAAAGTGGTGAAATTCGCCACCGACATCACCGAGCAGATGAACATCGCCTTCCGCGTGCAGGAAATCGCGGATGTCGTCAGCGCCGCCTCCACCGAAATGCGCGCCACCGCCGAAAGCATGGCGCGCATGGCCGAAGAAACCACGCGCCGCGCCTCCGAGGTCGCCTCCGCGTCCGAGCTTGCATCGGCAAATGTGCAAACCGTTTCCACTGCAGGCGAGGAGCTTTCCGCCTCCATCGCTGAAATCGCGCGCCAAGTGGCGGAATCCAATTCCGTCACCCAGCGCGCGGTGAGCGAGGCCGATCGCACCTCAAACTCGGTGCAAGGCCTTGCCGATGCGGCGCAGAAGATCGGCAATGTCGTCACGCTGATCAACAATATCGCCGGGCAAACCAAGCTGCTGGCGCTCAACGCTACGATCGAGGCCGCGCGCGCGGGCGAGGCGGGCAAGGGCTTTGCCGTGGTGGCCTCCGAGGTCAAAAGCCTCTCGGATCAAACCGCGAAAGCGACGGACGAAATCTCCAGCCAAGTCTCGGCCATGCAGGCGGCCACCTCCGCCTCCGTCAGCGCCATCCAGGGCATCGCCGAAACCATCCGCAAGGTCGCCGAAATCGCCTCCGCCATCGCCGGCGCGGTGGAAGAGCAAAGCGCCGCCACGCGCGAGATCGCCGCCAATGTGGCCCAAGCTGCGGAAGGCACGTCGCAAGTGTCCGCTTCGATCGGCGGCGTCAGCGAGGCTGCGGCGCAATCGAGCGTGGCTTCGGGCGATCTCTTGCAAGCCTCGGGCGAGCTTTCGCGGCAATCGGAAGATCTGCGCGCCACCATCGAACGCTTCGTGAGCCGCTAGGTGCCGATCGGCGTTCTTGTGGTTGATGATTCAGCGGTGGTGCGCGGCCTCATCGCGCGCGCCATCGGCGCCGATCCGGCCATTCGCGTGGTCGGTTCGGCCTCCGATGGCGCGGCGGCGGTGGCGATGGCGCGCAGCGCAGCGCCTGACGTGGTGCTGCTCGATGTTGAGATGCCGGTGATGGATGGGCTCAAAGCGCTGCCGGAAATTCTGGCGGCGCGGCCCGGCGTTGCGGTGATCATGGCCTCCGCGCGCACGCAGCGGCATGCGGGGCTGAGCCTTAACGCGCTGCGCCTGGGCGCGGCCGATTACGTGCCCAAGCCCGAAGCGGGCAATGACAATCTGCCGGCCTTCTTCGATGAGCTGATCGCCAAGATCAAAGCCCATGCGCCCAAGCCTGCGCCGCCGCCTGCGCCGGCATTGCCGCAAGCGCCAGTGTGGCGGTTTGCGCCAAAAGCGGTGGCGATCGGCGCGTCAACCGGCGGGCCGCCCGCTTTGCTCAAAGTGTTCGCCAAGGCGCGCGGCGGCATCAAAACTCCGGTGTTCGTCACCCAGCACATGCCCGCGACATTCACCGCGATTCTGGCCGAGCAGCTTGGCCAAGTCAGCGGCGCGCGATCGCTCGAGGCGCGCGAGGGCATGCGCGTGGAAGAGGGCTGCATCTATGTGGCGCCGGGCGGCAAGCATCTGGTCGCGGCGCGCGATGGCGCGGGCGTAAGCTTGAGCCTCTCCGACGGGCCGCCGGAAAATTTCTGCAAGCCCGCGGTTGATCCAATGCTGCGTAGCCTGGCGAAAGCCTATGGCGCGGGGCTTGTCGTCGGCATCCTCACCGGCATGGGGCGCGATGGCGCCGATGGCTGCGTGGCTGTGGCTGACGCGGGCGGGCGCTTCTTCGTGCAGGATGAAGCCTCAAGCGTGGTGTGGGGCATGCCGGGCGCGGCGTTCAAAACCGGGCGCGCGATGGGGCAGCTCAGCTTGATGCGGCGGTGGATTATCTGGCGTCGCAAATGCGGGGCGGGCGATGATTTCGAGCGCAGATTTTTTGGCGTTGCAAACCTTGCTGCAAGAGCGCTGCGGCATGGCGCTGACGAGTGATAAACTTTATCTCGTCGCCGCGCGGCTTGGCCCTGTGGCGCAGCGGCTCGGCCATCGCAGCGTGATCGAATTGATGGCGAGCCTCCGCACGCGCCCGACAGAATCCAGCATCAACGCCGTGGTGGAAGCTATGGTGACGCATGAATCGCTCTTCTTCCGCGATGGCAAGCCGTTTGAGCAATTGCGTGCGCTGTTGCCCGAGCTGATGCGCGCGCGCGCGAACGAGCGCGCGATCCGCATCTGGAGCGCGGCCTGCTCAAGCGGGCAGGAGGCTTATTCCATCGCCATGCAGATCGCGGAAGAGTGCGCGCATATCCCGGCGTGGCGCTGGGAGATCGTCGGCACCGATGTTTCCTCTCGATCGTGGATAAGGCGCGGATGGGCGAGTTTTCGGCGTTCGAGGTCAAGCGCGGCTTGAGCGAGGCGCGCCTTGCCCGCCATTGCGAGCCGCGCGGCGATGGCGGCTGGCGCGTGAAGCCAAGTTTGCGGGCGATGACGCTATTTCGCATGCACAATCTCTTGGAAAGCGCCGCCCATCTTGGCAGGTTCGACATCGTGTTCTGCCGCAATGTTCTGATCTATTTCGACGCGCCCACGAAAACCCGCGCGCTTGACGTGATCGCGCGGCAGATGGCGCCCGATGGCGCGCTGTTTCTCGGCGCGGCCGATAGCGTGGCGGGGATCAGCGATAAATTCCAGAACGTGGATCGCGGCTTGTTTAAGCTGGCGCAGCCGGCGTTGAAGAAAAGCGCTTAGGCTGTGCCGCTTAAGAGCGTGATGTTTGATTGTTGCGCACGCCGGTTCCACCCATCCCCGGGGCGCGGCCAAGCCGCGAGCCCGGGGCCTATGAACACGAACGCTTGCGGCTTTAATCTTCAGCGCTCTGTGTTCTTAGGCCCCGGACTTGCGCTCTCGCGCAATCCGGGGATGGGTGCAGGGAATCGCTTAAGCCGCCGCCGCTTCAATCGCCAGCAGCGCATCAATATCCAGCACGATCAGCATCTGGCCCTCTTGCCGATAAAGCCCGCGGCAAAGATGGCTCCAGCCTTTATCGAGCGTGACGGGGTTCGGCTCATAAAGGCTCGCGCTCAGCATTATCACATCGCCGATTTCATCGACGAGCAGCGCATAAGGCTCCCCGCCCGTGCGCTCCACGATCACGCATTTTGAGGTGGCGGGGTTTTCCGCCGGCGCCATGCCAAGCCGCGTGCGCAGATCAATCGCGGTGACGATGCGCCCGCGCAGATTGATCGAGCCAAGGATCGAAGCCGGCGCCAGGGGCGCAGCGTATATCTGCGGCGCGGCCAACACATCGCGCACGCGCGTCACCGGCACGCCAAAATACGCGCCGCCGCTATACATGGTGACAAGCTGGGCGTCTTCGCTGGAATTCATGCGGCGGCTCGCGCGGTGATGGAGTCAAGCGTGGTGAGAAGGGCGGCGCGGTCAAACCGGCAAGCCATTTGCGCGAACCCTTCCGCATCCGCTTGGCGCACGTTCAGCGGATCATCATAAAGCCCAATCACCGGCGCGGCCGCCGCAAGCGTTTCGCGCCCGGTGATCGCGGTGTCCGATAAGATCACGCTGAAGCTCTCGCGCTCCAGCAGCGCGCTTGCGGCTTCGGCGGTTTCGGCGGTGGCGACCTCATAGCCCGCCATGGCCAGCAGCGGCGCGATCAGATTGCGCTTGAAGGGGCTCGGATCAACGATCAGCGCGCGCTTGGCTGGCGGGCGTTGCGCCGTGCGCGCGGGCGCTGCGGCGTAGGCCGCTTGGCGCCAATAATGCGCAAGATCGATGATGTCCGTCACCTTATCGGCCACCACAAGGCTGCCCAGCGCCTCGGGGGTGGAGGGTTTGAAATCCTGGCGCAAGGGCGCCTCGATCACATCGATAATTTCTTCGACCACCAGCCCAATCGCGCGCGTTTCATCCTCAAACACAACAACCGGCTGCTTGCCTTGGCCGATGCGCATGCCTTCATCCAGCGCCGCCAGCGGCATCAGCCGCCCGCGATATTGCAGCACCGGCTTGCCATCGGCGTATTCCACCGCTTCGGCCGCCGCTTCCTCGATGCGCGACACCAATTGCAGCGGCGCGGCCTTCAGCGTCGCGCCCGCGCCGCGCATGATCAGCAATTGCACCAGCGTTTCGCCGCTGCGCGCTTCTTCGTGCGTTTCCTCGATATTTGTATCGATCGCGCCCAGGGTTTGCGCCACGCCCTTGGGGTCAAGGATCATGATCACGGCGCCATCGCCCAATATGGTCGCGCCCGAATAATAGGGGATGGCCCGCAGCACCGAGGCCGTAGGCTTGACCACGATCTCCTCGGTATCGAACACCCGATCCACGATAATGCCGTAAGACAGCGAGCCAATACGGATCACCAGCACGCAGCGCTCAGCTTCTTCTTCGCCCTCCAGCCGCATCAGGCTTTGCAGCGCAATCAGCGGCAGCAGCCGATCGCGCAGGCGCAGCACTGGCGCGCCGTTCACATATTCGATCTGCCGCCCCGCGCCGCCGCCCACGCCCACCAGCTCCACCACGCTCGATTGCGGCACGGCGAATTTCTCGCCGGCGCAGCCAACGATCAGCGCCGAAACGATGGTCAGCGTCAGCGGGATGCGGATGGTGAAGCGCGTGCCTTTGCCCTCAATGGACGAAAGCTCCACCGCGCCGCCGATTTTCTCGATATTGGTGCGCACCACATCCATGCCCACCCCGCGCCCGGAAATGCCGGAAACCTGCGCGGCGGTGGAAAAGCCTGGATGAAAAATCAGCTGCTGGATTTTGTTTTCCGAAAGCGCTTCGGCCTCCGCCGGCGTGATCAGCCCTTGCGCCAGCGCCTTGGCGCGCAGCTTGGCTGTCATCAGCCCGCGCCCATCATCGCCCACTTCAATGACGATATGGCTGCCCTCATGCCGCGCGGAAAGAAAGATGCGCCCGGTTTCGGGCTTGCCGGCTTTGGCGCGCTCCCCCGGCGGCTCAAGCCCGTGATCGGCCGAATTGCGGATCATGTGCGTGAGCGGATCTTTGATCTGCTCCAGCACTTGCCGATCGAGCTCAGTTTCCGCGCCGTGCATCACCAGCTCGATGCGCTTATCCAGCTCAATCGCAAGATCGCGCGCCAGGCGCGGCAGCTTGGCCCAGGCCGCGCCGATCGGCTGCATGCGCGTGGTCATCACGCTTTCCTGCAATTCGCTGGTAACGTGATTGAGCCGATTGAGCGGGCCCGCGAACGGGCTTTCGGGCTGCGCGCGCAGCGTTTGCAGCAATTGGTTGCGGATCAGCACCAGCTCGCTCGCCACATTCATCAGCTGCTCTAGCGCATCCACGTGCACGCGGATGGTTTGCGCGGGCGCAGCGGCGGGCGTGGGCGCTGCCTGTGGCGCAGCTTTCGGCGCTGCGGGCTCTGCGCGGCAGGCGGCGATTGCTTGGGCTGCGGTTTCGGGGTCAACGCCAAGCTCGCCCAGCGCCGCTTCCAGCTTTTGCAAAGAAGCACCAGCTCGGCCTCGCCCCCGAGACCGAGCTGGTTGAGCGCCGCCGACAGGGAGGGGCCGGCTTCGCCCGAGATCGCGCCCCAGGCTGCATCGCGCAGGGCGGAATGAAGCGCATCGTCTTGCGCGCCGTGCAGGCGCACCCCTTCGGGGCTCGCCTTGGCGCGCGCAAGCGCAAGTTCGATGGCGCAATCGATGGTGGAAAGCCCGCCAAGGCGGGCGGCTAAGGGTTCGTCTGCGGCGGGCGCGGGCGCATCCGCGCTGGCGATGGCGTTGAGCCGGCCGATCAATGCGCCATCATCGCCCGCGGGCTCCGCGCCATGCGCTTCAAGATGGCTGATCAGCGCCTTGATGAGATCGATCGCTTCAAGGATAGCCGAAACTGAATCCTGTTGCGGCGTCAGCGCCCCATCGCGGAATTGGCCAAGGATATTTTCGCCCGCATGCGCGATGGCTGCGAGGCGCGCAAGGCCAAGGAAACCGCACGTGCCCTTGATCGTGTGCATCACGCGAAAAATTTCAGAAAGCAGATCCGGATCTTCCGGCTCGCGCTCAAACCGCACCAGCGCGCGATCGAGCGCGTCGATGCTGTCATTGGCTTCAGCGATAAAGTCGCGGAGGATGTCATCCATGGCCGCGCCACTTTTCGCGACACAACCTAAAATAGAGTAAATGCGCCATTCACCCTCGCGTTCAGGTTTTTGCAAGGGAAATAATGCTATCGAGGGTTGAGTTTAATCGGGTGTGGGGCGCGTGATGGCCGTTTCCAAGGATATGTCGATTCTGATCGTGGATGATTACAAGACGATGCTTCGCATTGTTCGTAGTCTTCTTGAGCAATTGGGCTTCCGCAATGTCGATGAAGCCACCGATGGGAAATCCGCTTTCGATATGATCGCGGCGCGGCCCTATGGGCTGGTGATTTCCGATTGGAATATGCAGCCCGTCACCGGGCTTGATCTGCTCAAGCGCGTGCGCGCCAATGCAAGCACCGCCAATCTTCCCTTCATCATGGTGACAGCCGAGGCGCGCACGGAGAACGTCGTCGCCGCGCGCCAGGCGGGGGTGAACAATTACATCATCAAGCCGTTCACGCAGGCGGTGCTGAAGCAGAAAATCGCCGCCGTTCTGGGGGAGTTTTGAGCATGAGCGCCTCCGAAGCCGATGAGCGCCGCGCGCTGCTGCATTATGTGATGGCCGCCCGCCGCGCGATCGCCGAATTGCGCCCCGCGCAGATGCGCTTGCAAAATCTGCCCACGGCGATGAGCCAGATGGGGCTGATCGTCGAAACCACAGAAAGCGCCGCCAACCAGATCATGCAGGCGGTGGATGAGATCATGAACGCGCGCGATGAGCTTTCGCCGCCAGCGTACCGCTCTTATGTCGAGGAAAAGTGCCTTGTCGTGCTTGAGGCCTGTTCGTTTCAGGACATCACCGGCCAGCGCATCACCAAAGTGGTCGAAACGCTGCTGACGCTGGAAGATAAGCTCGCGGGGCTTTCAGGGCTGCTGGATGAAGAGCAGGCGGTCGAGCCAGAACCTGCGCCCGAAGGCGACGCCGTGCTGCTCAACGGCCCCGCCATGCCGGGCGAGGGCGTGGATCAGGACGAGATCGACAAATTGTTTGCGTGAGGCGATGCGTTGCGTGGGGCAGGACGACGTCCGCCCCTTTTCGTCATTCCGGGGCAATGCGCAGCATTGAGCCCGGAACCCAGTGGATGAAGCACTGTGCGTTGCCCCTGGGTTCCGGCCCGCGCTGCGCGCGACCGGAATGACGAATATGAGAACAGCACCGCGCGCTATCCAACAGCGCGCAGCGCTCCCGCCCCGCAAACTCAACGCGCCCGCCAAAATCAATCCGCCCCGCTTGCGCGCTGGCGCATCATCTCCCCATCGCCGTTCACGCGGAGGGAGTTGGCGCCAAATCCCACACTCGAACAGCGATGCGATCGAGCGAGAAACGCCGCAACTCATCTTCCCCCGCTTGCGGGGAAGTGGCGAGCGAAGCGAGCCGAAGGGGGAGGTTGTCGCCGCCCCCTCAGTCAGCTTCGCTGACAGCTCCCCCGTTTACGGGGGAGCATGAAGCGTGCGGCGTCATGCCGGCGGGGCAGTGAAACCGCCGGGTCCGGGTTTGGGTTTGGCCAAACCCGCTCGCCGTTGGCTGGATCGTCCACGCGCTGAACACGCGCCCCGGACATGACGCTGACGCAAAACGATCGCGGGAGCGCAGCGTGCGAATGCACCGAGCTCAATCCCGCAAAGCGCAAGCTTTGCATAAAAACCGCGCGCGCACGCTGCGCTTCCGCCTCCGCGCTTTTGGCGCGCGAGGGCGCTTAGCCGCGCTGCAATTCCGCCGCGAGCCAGGCGCGCGCGCGCGCGCATTGGCGTTTCACCGTGCTGGGCGAGATGTTTTCCTCGGCGGCGATTTCCTCGATCGTCAGCCCGGCGAAGAAGCGCTTTTCCACCAGCCGCGCGCGCTCGGGATCGATTTGCTCAAGCCGCGAGAGCGCCGCATCCAGCGCTTCGAGATCGAGCGAGGAATTGGCCTCGCCCGGCCATTGGGTGGCCACTTGCGGCGCTTGGCGCTTGGCCGCGCGCATGCGGCGCACCTCGTCCATCAGGATCTGGCGCATGATGCGGGCCGAGAGCGAAAGAAAATGCGTGCGGCTCTGAACGTTGATGCTGTTCAGCTTGAACATCTTAATGGCGGCCGCATGGGCGAGATCAGTCGGCTGGATTTGCAGCGCCGCGCCATCGCCATGCAGCACCCCGCGCGCAACGCGGCGGAACTCGTCGTAATGGGCGGCGACGAGGCCTTGCTGATCAGCTTCGGATTGATCGTCCTGGTCGATGGCCCCAGCCCCGCCTGATCCGGCAAACATCAGGATTCGCCCGCAAATCTTTAATTGCCTGCGCCGCCGATGCAATCGCCGCGCCAGGCGCTTGGAGCGGCTTTTTGCCGCCAGTTGCACGGAAATGAGCCGTTTTCACCTCCGGTTGCGCCTTCTTGGCGTGGCGGCGGCTGGCCGCCCGGACGCTTTACGGCGCGCATTCATCCCTCAATGCAGCGCCCGACGGCGCGAGCGGCGTCGCTTTCGGGCGGCGCCGCTTCCACGGCGCATCATCCGAAGAAGTGGGGGCCGGTTCTTCGATAAGATGATGCTTAATCAAAAAGCCTAGAGCCTCGTTCCGATTTTATCGGAACGGAGGTTCTAGGGCGCCTCTCCAGAAGCGAAGCGGCGAGGCGGGTTGCAGCCCTCGCGGATGAAATTCTGCATCTCCGCCAGCGCGTTGGCGCGATCCCAATCAGACAGCGTGCCGGCGCGGTCAAAGCTCTCATAGATGTCGTGCGCCTCACGCCAGAATGTGCAGGCGCGCGCATATTGGCGGCCATTGTGATAATTGCCGCCCGTTGTCGCCAGCGCCGCCGCAAGGCTGCGGCGCGCGCCTTGTGAGCCTTGCGAGCGCTCAACCAGGCTGCGATGGGCGGCGATCACCTCATCGCTCAGCCGATAGCTCTCCGCAAAGCGGCCAAGATCGGCGAGCACTTGGGCGTAAACCTCGCCGGTGATCGCCACCATGCGCACCGCGCCCGCATCATTGGGATCGCGCGCGCGCATGGTTTGCGCGGTGCGATGCGCTTCCTCGATCGAGGCGCGCGCGGCGGCGTTGCGTTCATTGGTGCGATGCACCACGGCGCGATACCAATTGGCGATGGCGTAGCTGCGCAGCGCATTGGGATTGTCGGGCGTGCGCTCAAGCACGGTGCGGTTGTTTTCAACCGTTGCATCCAACGTCACGCGCGCTTCTTCGGTGCGGCCAAGATTGTGATACGCTTCGCCCGTCAGCCGCAGCAGCGCGCCGCGCACGCGCAGCAGCGCGATCTCCTCGCGCATGCTTTCGGGCAAGCCGTCAAGGAAGGCGAGCGCGCGCTCAAAATGCGGCACGGCGCTGGGATAATCATCGCTCCAGCCATGAGTGTCGCCCTCGGCCTGGATCGCCACGGCATAGGCGCGCGCAGCATCGAGATCGTGCGTTGCGAACGGCTCAATGATGGCTTGCGCGCGCTGGGCCTGCTCGCGCGCGAGATCGATTTGATTGTGCGTGTAGATGTTGGAGCCGGCTTTATCGAGCATCACCTGCGCCATCGTGCGCGCCACTTCGATGTCGCCAGGGTTCTGCGCATAGAGCGGGGTGATGATCTCCTCGGCGCGCGTGAGCAGCGCCTCGCCATCCCGATGGCGCGCCAATTCGCCGGCCTGATCCCCGCCGGTGACTTGCGAGAGCCGCAGATAGCCGCGCCCGGCTTCAAGCCGCACGTCCGCCGGCGCATCCGCATCAGCCGCAAGTGCGTCGAGATAATCGAGCCCGGTGCGCGCCAGCATCTCGCGCGCCTGGGTGGAGCCGGCGGTGCGGCTCACTTCATCATACACGTCAAACAGCATCGTCTTGGCGATGGCGCGGGTTTGCTCAAAGCGGTTCTCCGCTTCCTGGCGCGCTTGCTCTGCGCGCACATTGGCCGCGAGCGTGGCGACGAGCGCAACCAGCAGCAGCGCGAACACGCCAGCCCCGATCAGCACCGGCGTGCGCCGGCGCGTCACGAACTTGCGCAAATGATAGCGCGCGCCCCCGCCATCGCCGCAACCGGATAGCCGTCGCGCCAAGCGTCGATTTCCGAAAGCAGCGCATCGGCGCTGGGGTAGCGATCCTTGGGGTTTTCGGCTGTGGCGCGGGCGATGATGGCGCTCAATTCGTTATCGCCGGCGCCGGGGGTGATCAGATCCTGCAGCAGCCGGCCAAGCGAATAGACATCGGCCGCCGTCGTCACCTGCGCGCTGGTGAGCCGCTCGGGCGCGGCGTAGCCGGGCGTGAGGCTGAGTTGGCCGATCGAAGGCGAAACCCCGCTCGGCGGGGCGTGCTGATCGGCCGGTTTGGCGATGCCGAAATCGATCAGCTTCACCACGCCCTCATGCGTGACCATCACGTTGTTGGGCGTCAAATCCCGGTGCACGATGAGCTGGCTGTGCGCGAAGGAAACGGCGGCGCAGATGTCGCGGAAGAGGCGGATGCGGTCGGCGCGCGAGAGGTTCTTCTCCGCCGCCCACAGCAAAAGCGGCAGCCCCTCAACCAGCTCCATCACGAAATAGGGCGAGCCATCCTCGGTCTGCCCGCCATCATAAAGTCGGGCGATGTTGGGATGATTGAGCTGCGCCAGCGTCTGCCGTTCGCGCTGAAAGCGCGCAACGAGTTCGGGCGAGAACAAGCCCGGCTTGATCACCTTGATCGCCACGCTGCGTTCAAAATCGCCGGCGTCGCGTTCGCCGCGATAGACCGAGCCCATGCCGCCGCGGCCGATGCGGCCGGTGATGCGATAGGCGCCGATGCGGAACGGCGCCGCTTCATCTTCAAGCACGGCCATCGCCCCGCCGGTGCGCAGCGTTGTGGCCGTATCGGCGGCGATGAGCGCGTTGAGGCGCTGCAGCAGATCGGGGCGGCCTTGGGTGGCGGCGGCGAGCCAGGCGTCGCGCTCGCCCTCGGCGATGCTGAGCCAATCCTCAAACAGCGCCATCGCTTCGCGTTCAGCGTATGGATTTGTCATCAGTTCAAGGCCCGCCCGGTTTTACGCATCCCTATAAGGGTGGAGGCGCGGCCGCGCCGCAAGCGTCATCGTCAACGCCGGTTGCGCTGGGCGCTGTCTTGCGGTAACTGCATACGATCTATCGCTGGGGGCGGGGATGAGTGAAGCGGCGGTGATCGCGCGCAATCTGTCAGGGCGCCTGGTGGAGATCGTGCGCGATCTCATCATTTCGGGCGCGATTTCAGAGAACGAGCCGATCCGCCAGGATACGCTGGCGGCGGAGCTTAAGGTCTCCAAAATCCCGCTGCGCGAGGCGCTGACGCGGCTGGTGCAGGAGGGGCTTGTCGTCGCCTATCCCAATCGCGGCTTTTACGTGCGGGCGATGTCGCTGGCCGAAGCGGAGGATATTTTCGCGCTGCGTTTGAAGCTTGAGCCGGACGCCGCCGCCGCCGCGTGCGCGCACGCCGGCGCGGCCGAGCGCGCAGCGGCCGAGCGCGCGCTGGCGCTGCTTGATCTCGATGCAGCCGCGCATGCGCCCCAGCGTGGGCGCGCAGAACCGCGCGTTTCACATGGCGCTGATCAGCCCCGGCGCGGGGGCGGTGAGCATCGATATGCTCTCGCGCCTGCACGTGCTTTCCGATCGCTATGTGCGCAAGCATCTTGAGCCGAAGGGGCGCGAGCTCGACGCCGAGGCTGAGCATCACGATATCCTGAACGCTTGGCTCGCGCGCGATGCGGCGGCTGTGCATGCGCTTCTGGCGCATCATGTTTCGCACACGCTCATCGATCTGCGCGCCGAGTTCGCGCGCTGAATGTTAGGCTAACAATCGGCCGCCACTCTTGCATTGGGCTTTGCCCGAGGCTTAGCTCTAGGCGCACCGCGAAAACGCGGGCGTAGGCGCGGGGAGGCGCTGACATGGGCATAGGCGCGCCGGTGCGCAATATCGTTATTCTCGGCGGCGGCACGGCCGGCTGGATGACAGCGGCCGCCCTGGCGCGCACCCAGGATGCACGCGCCGCCGTGCGCGTGACGCTGGTGGAATCCGATGAGATCGGCCGCGTCGGCGTTGGCGAAGCCACCATTCCGCCGATCACCACCTTCAACACCATGCTCGGCATCGACGAGGACGAATTCCTGCGCGAGACCAAAGGCTCGATCAAACTCGCCATCGAGTTTGTGAACTGGACGCGCCTTGGCCATCGCTATTTCCATCCGTTCGGCCAGTTTGGCTTCGATATCGAAGCGGTGAAATTCCATCAATTCTGGCGCAAGCTCGATATGATGGGCGAGGCCGCGCCGATCGTGGAATATTGCCTCTCGGGCGTCGCTGCTGGCCTTGGGCGATTTACGCGCCCGAGCGCGGATCCGCGCTCGCCGCTCGCGGCGATGAAGCACGCCTTCCACTTCGATGCAGCGCTCTATGCGCGCTATCTGCGCCGCTACGCCGAAACGCGCGGGGTGGTGCGCCTTGAGGGCAAGGTGGCGAACGTCATCCAGCGCGGCGCGGATGGTTTCATCGAAGCGCTGGTGCTTGAGGATGGCCAGCGTATTGAAGGCGAGTTCTTCGTCGATTGCAGCGGCTTTCGCGGCATTCTGATTGAGCAGACGCTGAAGGCGGGCTTTGAGGATTATGCGCGCTGGCTGCCGTGCGACAAAGCGGTGGCGACGCAATGCGAAAGCGGTGATGGCGCGCTGACGCCATTCACCCGCGCGACGGCGCGTGAGGCCGGCTGGCAATGGCGCATTCCGCTGCAGCATCGCATCGGCACGGGCTATGTGTTCTCAAGCGCGCACATCAGCGATGATGAAGCCACGGCGACATTGCTCTCCAATCTCGATGGGCCGCCGCTGGTTGATCCTTGGCTGCTGCGCTTCAAGGCCGGGCGGCGGCGCAAGTTCTGGGATAAGAACGTGCTGGCGATCGGGCTGGCGGGCGGGTTCATGGAGCCGCTGGAATCCACCAGCATCCATCTCATTCAAGCCGGCATTACGCGGCTTTTGGCGCTGTTTCCCGATCAATCCTTTAGCCGCTTCGAGGCCGATGAATACAACCGGCTGATGACAAGCCAGTACGAACGCATCCGCGATTTCCTGATCCTGCACTATTACGCGACAGAGCGGAACGACACCGAATTCTGGAACCAGTGCCGCACCATGGAGATCCCCGAAACGCTGCGCACCAAGATTGAGCTCTTCCGCGCGCGCGGGCGGCTGTTCCGCTGGGAAGATGAATTGTTCGCCGACGCCAACTGGATCGCGGTGTTCTTGGGGCAGAACATCGTGCCAGAAGGCTATGATCCGCTGGTCGATAACGTCGATCTCGATGCGGTGAAGCGCAAGTTTGCGCGCATCCGCGCGGCGTTTGCGCAAGCGGCGGACGCGATGCCCGCGCACCGCGATTTCCTCAACAGCCTCTATCCCGCCGGAGCGCGCCCGTGACAGAAGACAATCGCCTGCGCCATCTTGTTATCGTCGGCGGCGGCACCGCCGGCTGGATGACAGCCGCCGCGCTCTCGCGCTTTCTGGTCGATGGCTACACCAAGATCACCGTGATTGAATCGGATGCGATCGGCACGGTGGGCGTGGGCGAATCCACCATTCCGCAGATCGCCATCTTCAATCGCATGCTGGGGCTCGATGAAGATGATTTCGTGCGCCGCACGCAGGCGACGTTCAAGCTCGCCATCGAGTTTGTGAACTGGCGTAAAATTGGCGATCTTTATTATCATCCGTTCGGGCCTTACGGGCTCGATATGGAGGGGGTTTCGTTTCACGCCTTCTGGCTTCGGCTCAACGGCATGGGAGAGGCCGCCCCGCTCGATGAATATTCGCTGCAAGCGCTGGCCGCGCGCAAAGCCAAGTTCATGCGCGGCACCAAAACCGGCAATTCGCCGCTGACGCACATCGCCTACGCCTTCCATTTCGACGCTTTCCTCTACGCGCGCTTTCTGCGCGATTTCGCCGAAGCGCGCGGCGTTGTGCGCAAGGAGGGCAAAATCGTCGATGTCGGCCTGCGCGGGGAGGATGGCTTTATCGAAAGCCTGACGCTCGAAAGCGGGGAGAAGATCGAGGCCGATTTCTTCGTCGATTGCAGCGGCTTTCGCGGGCTGCTGATCGAGCAGACGCTGAAGGCCGGCTACGAAGATTGGGGCCATTGGCTGCCGAATGATCGCGCCGTGGCCGTGCCCTGCGCCAAGGGTGGGGCTGAAAATGCGGTGACGCGCGCCACCGCCCGGCCGGCCGGCTGGCAATGGCGCATCCCGCTGCAATATCGCATCGGCAACGGCTATGTGTATTCCAGCGCGCATATGAGCGATGACGAAGCGGCGCGCACGCTGCTCTCAAATCTCGATGGCGAGCCTTTGGCCGATCCTTGGCTGCTGCGCTTCAGCGCCGGGCGGCGCAAGAAATCCTGGAGCAAGAATTGCTGCGCCATCGGGCTTTCGGCGGGCTTCATGGAGCCGCTGGAATCGCAGAGCATTTATCTCATTCAAATGGGCATTTCACGGCTGATGGCGATGTTTCCGACGCGCGTGCACGCCCCGCCCGAGGCCGATCGCTACAACCGCGTGATGCAATATGAATATGAGCGCATCCGCGATTTTATCGTGCTGCACTATAACACGACCGAGCGGAACGATACGCCCTATTGGGATTATGTGCGCACCATGTCGATCCCCGACACGCTGGCTGAGAAGATCGAGCTGTTCAAAGCGCACGGGCGGATTTTCCGCGAGAATGAAGAGCTGTTCAACGACACAAGCTGGTTTGCCGTGATGATGGGCCAGGGGCTTTATCCGCGCGCGCATGATCCGATGGCCGATAGCATGAGCGCCGATGAGCTGCGCAAGCGCCTTGCCAGCATCCGCGCCACCATGGCGGCCTCGGTGGATTACATGCCCGGCCATCATGATTTCATCGCCAAAAATTGCGCCGCAGATGGCGCGCAATTCAAGCGCGCGGCGGGCAGCAGCACAGAGCGCGTGACCCCATAGCGCAGGCTTGCCCGATTACCAGGGCACGGTTTCGCCATTGTAGCGAATGAAGGCGCCGGCCTCTTCGAGCGTGAGCCGCGCGATCGTATCGGCAAGCCCGCGCGCGCTCTCGGCGGCGGAGATTTTCGGCATGCGCGCCCCGCGCGTGAAATCGGTATCGACAATGCCGGGGCTGAGCGGGGCGACGATGACGCCGCTTTCCTTCAAATCCATCGCGAGCGAGCGCATCGCCATGTTGAGCGCGGCCTTGCTGGTGCGATAGGCGTAATTGCCGCCGCGCGTGGTGGAGATCGAGCCCAGCGAGCTGGCGATGGCGACGATCTTCTTCTCCGTGCTGCGCTGCACGTGCGGCAGAAAGCTCTCTGACACCTTCACGGCGCCAAGCAGATTGACGGCCAGCACCTCGCTCCAATGCGCGTAATCAAGCGCGCCGAGCCCTTTGCCGCCGCCGCCAATGCCCGCATTGTTGCAGACGACATCGATCGCTTCGCCCTCCAGCGCGGCGGCAAGCTGATCGATGGTTTCGTGCGCGCTGACGTCGAGCGCGTGTACGCTGATCTGCGGGTGGGTCTGCGCCAGCGCGTGGAGCGCCTCAGCCTGCGCCGGGCTGCGGCAGGTGGCGCGCACGCGCCAGCCGCGTGCGGCGTATTCTTCGGTCAAGGCAAGGCCGAGGCTCCGACTGGCGCCGGTGATGAGGATCTGCGGCATGGCGATCAACCCGGCCCGGCGGCGTCGGCGATCTCGCTCGCGCCGGCGCTCCAAAGGTTCGGATCGGCGCCGAGCGCGCTCAGCACGGCGCGCATCGGCGCGGTGCGGAAAGGCTGGCCCGAGACGTAAGGGGTGAGCGAAAAGCTCAGCACTTGCCCGCCAAAGCGGGGGCTTCCTCAGCCAGAAGATCACGCGCGGCAAGGATTTGCGCCGCCCACTCATCTTCACTCTGGCGCCGATCGATCAGCAGAATGCGATCGTCGAGTTCGTTGAAAAGCGGCACAGCGCGGACGATCCCGTGCTTTGTTTGCATGTCGATCGGGACGTTATCGTTTTCCCAATCGAGGCAAACATCAAAGCCAGCTTCAGCAATGAGATCGAGCGTTTGAAACGATTGCTGGCGCGCGGGGCTCATCCACGTGCGCGGCTTGAGGCCAAAGGCGTCGAACGCTGCGCGGGTTTGGCTGATCCAGCTTTTCTCTTCCTCGGGGTCGAGGCCGCCCCAGTGGATTTTATCGGTGGCCAGGCCATAGGCGGCGATCTCGTGCCCGTCATTGACGATGCGATCCACCAGCGGCTCAACCCGCTCAAGCATGTTGGCGTTGATCGGGAAGACGGCTTTGAGTTTGGCGTCGCGCAGCGCGTCGAGAATGCGGAAAACGCCGACGCGATTGCCGTAGTCGCGCGTGGTGTAATGGCGCAGATCGGGGTAGGGCGTGACCATGGCGCCGGGATGTTTGAACGGCTTGCCCGCCGGGTTGAGCATGTGAAACTCAAGCGGCACAACGATCATCGCCGCAACCGCCGCCTCGCCGGGCCACGCGCAACGCTTGCGCGCTTCGGGCTTGCGCCATGCGTAGCGCTCTTGATCCATGCCGTAAGAACGGTGCGGATAGTTCAGATAATCATCATCAAGCGCCATGGCCAAAACCCTTTTCAGGCGTCATCAAGCCGCGGCGTTTGATGTCGTTCAGCGCCGTGTCCCAGTATTTTTCGCGGTAATAGCCGGCGATTTCGGCGGCGGTGGTGAACCAGACGTCGCGGCCGTGCGAGGTGATGTGCTTGAGCGCCTCTTCAAACGCCCGCAAGCGGTGCGGCTGGCTGACGAGATAAGCGTGCAGCGGAATGCACATCACCGTGCCGCTCTTTTCGCCCTCGGCCAGCAATTGATCGAAATGCCGCTTAAGCACATCGGTATAACGCTGCGGCGACATCGCCAGTTGGCCATAGGTGATGACGTCGTTGACCTCGAGCGAATAGGGCATCGAGATCAGCTTGCCCTGCTGGGTTTTCAGCGGCTGGGGCTGATCGTCCTGGAAGAGATCGCAGGTGTACCAGAAATCATGCTCGCCCAAGAGCTCGAAGGTGCGCTCGGTGTGCGTGAGCGCGGGGGGCGAGGTAGCCGCGAATGCGTTGGCCGGTGGCGCGCTCGACGCTTTTGATCGAATCTTCGATCAGCGCGCGCTCTTGCGCCTCGGTCATATTGTAGGAATAGCGCGTGTTGTAGATGCCGTGGGAGAAGAATTCCCAATTCCGCGCCGCGCACGCTTCGATGATCTCCGGGTGGTGATCGATGAGGCCGACGGAAAGTGAGATCGAGCCGCGTAGCCCGTATTTGTCCATCAGCTCCATCAGGCGCCAATGGCCGATCCGGTTGCCCCAATCGCGCTGCGAATAGCCAACCACATCCGGCGCGGGCTTAGGCCAGCCAGGACGTGATGGGTTCTTCGGCGGATCGTATTCGTAATATTCGATGTTCGGCGCGATCCAGAAGGCGAGCTTCTTGCCCTCGGGCCACACCAGCTTCGGCCGGTTCTCGTACGGCCAATAATCATAGAGCGTTGGATCTGCGCGCATACGGCCCCTCCGGCTTGCGGAACATATTATAACAATATAATAACAGGTCAATCAAAGGGGGCGGGCTATTGTCACAGGATGACGCGCGGATCGTGATCGTGGGGGCCGGGCCAGTGGGCCTCACCCTGGCCTACCGGCTTCATGTGTTTGGCGTGCCGTGCCTGGTGCTGGATGAAAATCCGGCCGCGCCGGATGATCTCCGCGCCTCGACCTTCCATCCGCCGACGCTGGACATGCTCGATGAATACGGGCTGGCCGCGCCGCTGCTGGAGCAGGGCCTGGCCGCGCCGACCTGGCAAATCCGCATGCACGAAACCGGCGCGCGCGCGGTGTTCGATCTCAGCGTGATCGCTGATAAGACCCGGCACCCCTATCGCCTGCAATGCGAGCAATTCCGGCTCGTGCGCCTGCTGGAAGAACGGCTCGCGTCGAGCGGGGTGGTGGAGATCCGCCGCGGTTTTCGCGTCGAGGCCGCCACGCAGGATGATCGGGGCGTGACGGTGCGCGGTGTCGGCCCCGATGGCGCCGCGTTCAGCGCGCGCGGCCTTGTTCTGGTCGGGGCGGATGGGGCGCATTCGATTGTCCGCCGCAGCATGGATTTTCATCTGGAAGGCGAGACCTACCCAGAGACCACCGTGCTGGCGACGACGCCGTTCCGGTTTGAGGATCATCTCGAAGGGCTCTCCAACGTCAATTATGTTTGGCGCGCAGGCGGCACCTATAGCCTCTTGCGGCTGCGCGATAAGTGGCGCTGCAGCCTTTATCCAGACCCCGATGAAACCATCGAGGGCATGCTCCAGCCAGAGGTGATCGAAAAACACTTGCAACGCATCGTGCCGAAAGACACGCCATACGAAGTGATCGATCTCAGGCCCTACCGTGTGCATATGCGCATCGTTGAAAAATATCACCTCGGCCGCATGGTGCTGGCCGGAGACGCCGCGCACATCAACAGCCCCTCGGGCGGCATGGGCATGAATGGCGGCGTGCACGACGCCTTCAATCTTTCCGAAAAACTGCTGCAGATCTGGAACGGCGCTTCGCTTGATCTGCTCGATCTTTACACGCGCCAGCGCCGCCCGGTCGCCGAAGAGGAAATTCTTGGCCAAGCGCACAAAAATCGCGCCCGCATGCAAGAACGCAACCAGGATCGGCGCGAAGAATTGCTGGCCGAGCAGCAGCGCATCGCCGGCGATCCCGAGCGCGCACGCGCGGCTGCTGCAAAGCTCAATGATCATCGGTTTGGAACGGGCGGCGGCGATACAATGACGGAATCTTATGCAAGTTTTGGGCGCTTCGGCGTCGGCGTGCCGCAATCGAACCCGACGGTGGAGGCCGAATTTGGCATTATTTTGCCGCGCACGGCCCCGCTGCACGTCACGCGGCTGACGAGCCTGGCGGAAAATCCGCTTGATCGCCTGCGCGCGTATCTCACCGATCTGCCGACTTATCTCAGCGCCTATGACGGGCTCAAGCTCGCGGCGTTCGCGTTCGCGTGCACCGGCTCATCCTATCTTGTCGGCGCCGAGGAGGAGGCGAAGATCGCGGAGGCGTGCGCGCAGCGCTTTGGCTATCCGATCGCGCTGGCGGCCGATTCCATCGTTTGGGCGCTGGAGAAGCTGAACGCCAAGAACATCGCGGTGATCGCGCCGTATCCGGCCGATCTCATCAAGGCGGGGCACGATTATCTTGAATCGCGCGGCATTCATATCGCGGCGCTTGAGCGCGTGGTGACGAAAACCACCGATACGCGCAGCATCTATCTCACCGGCGTGGCTGACGCGCGCGCGGCGCTGGAGCGGATGCCGAAAACCGGGCTTGACGCTATCCTGGTCAGCGGCACGGGCATGCCGACGCTCGGCGCCGTGGATTCACGCGGCTTGCCGCCGGTGATTTCCTCCAATCTGTGCGTTGCGGCGCGCGCGTTGGATTTGGCCGGAAAAAGCGATGCGCTTGATGCGCTGGGGCTGGAGCCGCTGGGCTGGCGCAAGCGCTTGGATGAAGCTTATGGGCGCTAAGGTGAAGCTCGACATC
>JANPZV010000001.1:0-202500 GCA_024707365.1 Terricaulis sp. | reverse complement strand
AGAAAGCGTAACAGCTCACTGGTCAAGCGCACCTGCGCCGAAAATGTATCGGGGATCAAGCCATATGCCGAAGCTATGGGTTCACGTAAGTGAGCGGTAGCGGAGCGTTCCGTAGGCCTGCGAAGGTGAACCGTGAGGTTTGCTGGAGGTATCGGAAGCGAGAATGCTGACATGAGTAACGACAAACAGAGTGAGAGACTCTGTCGCCGAAAGACCAAGGGTTCCTGTTCAATGTTAATCAGAGCAGGGTTAGCCGGCCCCTAAGGCGAGGCCGAAAGGCGTAGTCGATGGGAAGCACGTGAATATTCGTGCGCCAGCGGATGTGTGACGAATGACGAAAGTTGTGTGAGGCAGTTGGTGTCCGAGCGCAGCCTGGTCGTTCCAGGAAATAGCCTCCGCATAGACCGTACCCGAAACCGACACAGGTGGTCAGGTAGAGTATACCGAGGCGCTTGAGAGAACTACTGCGAAGGAACTCGGCAAATTGCCCTCGTAACTTCGGAAGAAGAGGGACTGATTCAGCGCAAGCTGGCGTCAGTGACACAAGCCAGGGGGTGGCGACTGTTTATCAAAAACACAGGGCTCTGCGAAGCCGTAAGGCGACGTATAGGGTCTGACTCCTGCCCAGTGCCGGAAGGTTAAGAGGAGAGGTGCAAGCCTTGAATTGAAGCCCCGGTGAACGGCGGCCGTAACTATAACGGTCCTAAGGTAGCGAAATTCCTTGTCGGGTAAGTTCCGACCTGCACGAATGGAGTAACGACTTCCCCGCTGTCTCCGCAGTAGACTCAGTGAAATTGAATTCTCCGTGAAGATGCGGAGTTCGCGCGGCTAGACGGAAAGACCCTGTGAACCTTTACTGCAGCTTCGCTGTGGCGTTATCGACGGTTTGTGTAGAATAGGTGGGAGGCTTTGAACCTTGGGCGCCAGCTTGAGGGGAGCCACCGGTGAAATACCACCCTGACCTTCGGTGACGTCTAACTGCGGCCCGTTATCCGGGCCCAGGACCCAGCGTGGCGGGCAGTTTGACTGGGGCGGTCGCCTCCTAAAGAGTAACGGAGGCGCGCGATGGTAGGCTCAAACCGGTCGGACATCGGTTGTTGAGTGCAATGGCATAAGCCTGCCTGACTGCGAGACTGACGAGTCGAGCAGAGACGAAAGTCGGTCATAGTGATCCGGTGATCCCGTGTGTGGAGGGTCATCGCTCAACGGATAAAAGGTACTCCGGGGATAACAGGCTGATCGCACCCAAGCGTCCATAGCGACGGTGCGGTTTGGCACCTCGATGTCGGCTCATCACATCCTGGGGCTGGAGAAGGTCCCAAGGGTATGGCTGTTCGCCATTTAAAGTGGTACGTGAGCTGGGTTCAGAACGTCGTGAGACAGTTTGGTCCCTATCTACCGTGCGTGTTGGAAACTTGAGAAGATCTGTCCCTAGTACGAGAGGACCGGGATGGACGCACCTCTGGTGCACCAGTCGTTCTGCCAAGAGCGCAGCTGGGTAGCTAAGTGCGGACGGGATAAACGCTGAAAGCATCTAAGCGTGAAACCCCCTTCAAAACCAGGTTTCCCTTGAGAGCCGTGGTAGACCACCACGTTGATAGGCCAGGTGTGGAAGTCCCGCGAGGGATGAAGCTGACTGGTACTAATAGCTCGATCGGCTTGAACGATCGTTGTTCATGCACGGCGACGACTGCGTCGCCTCAAACGCAACCTGAATTGAACGCCAAAGACGATGTCACTCATTTTATGCGCGCCGCGCCGACCTGGCGGCTATGCCGGAGGTTCCCCACCCGATCCCATCCCGAACTCGGTAGTTAAGTCCTCCAGGGCCAATGGTACTATGTCTCAAGGCATGGGAGAGTAGGTCGCTGCCGGGTCTGCCCGGCGCGCATGAAGAAGCTGCTTTCCGCAAAGTGTTCTTGCGGTTTGCGATAAGAAAGCAGCTCATCAGAGAAGTCCAAAAGAACCCTCGTTCGCTATGACGGCCTCGGCCGTGATGTTCTCGGCCGCGTTTTCGCGGCCGTTTGCATATCTGGAGATTGATCTTGGGCATGACGCGGGATGGAGCAGCCCGGTAGCTCGTCAGGCTCATAACCTGAAGGTCGTAGGTTCAAATCCTACTCCCGCACCCACCTTTATCAAACCGGACTCAAGATCAGCCCGCCCCCCGGAGGAAACTTCGGGGGTTTTTGCGTTTTCGCCGAGCGCCGGCGGCGCGCCGAGGTCGCCGCCGTGCACGGCGATCCGCCAGCTCTCCCGCTCATTCCTCTTCAGGCGGCAATTTGATCGCACTGATGGGGTCTGATGTGCCCCCGCGTTTGCCGCAGAGGCCGGCGCGAACGCCGGTGCGCGGCGCGGGCCTCACGGTGGCGATGTCGGAGGGGCGGGCGAGTGTTTCGCCGCGAGGCGCGGCGCAATGCCTGAGGGAAGCGGCCAGCCCCAGTGACCGCGCCCCATCTCGGCGTCCGTTCGCACGATTAGCTCATGGCGGCCTCCATTGCTAGATTTCGCGCGGGCCTGATCGGGGCGAAGCGCCGCGCGGCGATCGATGGTCGGGGCCGACAGCAAACAATTTTCGCGCACCCTGGGCGCGCTTGGACGCGAAGGTGGTGCTTGATCTGGACGATGCCTGGCGCGCAACCTTCTCTGGCGCAAATTTGACCGACACGGCGTATCAAACCAATCGCAGCACGCAGCCGGCGCTGGTGGGGAGCGGGCCGGGATATGAGCTCTATGGTCGGGAATATCGGCTGAGTTTGACGCGGCGGTGGTGAAGGTGAGATGCCAGCCTGTGCTCTTTAAATACCGCAATCATAGGGGCTGCGGGGCCATTGGGGTTTGCAAAGCGCGGCGAACACTCTATATGCGCGCTTCCTTTGACGCGGGATGGAGCAGCCCGGTAGCTCGTCAGGCTCATAACCTGAAGGTCAGAGGTTCAAATCCTCTTCCCGCACCCAAGAAAGAAGGCCCCGGCCATGGCTGGGGCCTTCGCCTTTGCAGGCTAAGCGGGGGCTGAAACGATCGCTCTGTCGCAGCCAGATCGCCCTTCCGTAGCCAAAAATATACTCAAGATCAAAAATCCCCGCCAATGGCGGGGTTTTTTCTTTGCTGATTCATGGCCTTCGACTGTGCGCTGCGGTTTGGCCTGGTATTCGCGCGAGGAGATTTTTAGGCTTGCGGCGGGCGCCGGTTAGCGCTGCCGTCCTTGCCGGAAACGCGGTGGGGGCAGCTGCGATTCGCTGCGACGAAACGCTGAGATTGTACGACGAACGGGGCCGCAACTGTTGCTGGCGAAAGGCATTCTCTGTGCGCTTGGTTTAAGATGGCTGTGATGAGTGAGCCTGGGGATTCTGGCGTGAGGACAGGCGGCGCGCGCCGGCGCGCGCGCTTGATCACCCTGGTTTGACGCGCTGGGGCGCGCACATCGCCTTTTGGCTCATCTATTTCGCCACCCGCACCGCCGCCGCCACGGCCGACCCGCCCCCGGCGATGAGCGAATTTCCTTTTTTGGTCAACCGCATCGCCGTGGTGGCGAGCTATGCGGCGCTCACGGCCGTGCTGCTGGCGCTGGTGGCCGGGCTTGGCGCGGCGCGCTCGAGCTGGCCGCGCAATGTCGCGCTTGTCGCCGGGGCGATCGCGCTTGCGCCGCTCACACAATATTTAGAGCAATGGTGGCCATTCTGGCTCGATGGATTCGAGCAAGAGCGCGCGCCGTTTGTCTCTTATTTCTTTCAGTTCGGCTGGGCGCTGCCGTTGTGGGGGCTGACGCAAGCTTTGCTGGGCTATCATTTTGAAACCATGGCGCAGGCGCGCGCTGTGAGCCGCGCGCAGGCGCTGGCTTATGATGCGCAGCTCAAGATGCTGCACTATCAGATCAATCCGCATTTTCTGTTCAACACGCTCAACGCTATTTCCACGCTCGTGCTCGAACGCCGCAACGAGCAGGCGGAGAACATGCTGCTGCGGCTCGCCGGGTTTTTGCGCTACTCGCTCGATCGGCAGCCCACCGAACTTGCCGCGCTCTCGGCCGAGCTCGAAGCGCAGCGCAAATATCTTGAGATCGAGCAGACCCGGTTTGACGACAAGCTCAAGGTCACGTTCGAGATCGAGCCGGGGCTCGAAAGCGCGCGGCTGCCGAGCCTGATCCTGCAGCCCATTCTGGAAAACGCGATCAAATACGCCATCACACCGCGCGCCGAAGGCGGAGCTGTTCTCGTGTCGGCGCGGCGCGATGGGGATGTGCTGCGCATCGCGGTGGAAGATGACGGCCCAGGGCTGAGCGCGGCCGAGCACCCGCGCCGCCGCCGCGGCGTGGGTTTGCGAAATGCGCGCGAGCGCTTGGAATTGATTTACGGCGAACGCGCCGGCCTTGCGGCGAGCAATCGCGCGCCGAACGGCTGTCGTGTCGATATCTGGCTGCCCTTGGAGGAGCAAAGTGCCCGCAGAAACCCTGCGCCTGCTTTTGGCTGACGACGAGCCGCTCGCGTTGCGGCGGATGCGTTTGGCCTTGCAGGACATTCCTGATGTCGAGATCGTGGGCGCCGCGAGCGACGGCGCGCAGGCGATCTCGGCCATGAAAACGCTAAAGCCTGACGTGGTGTTGCTCGACATCAAGATGCCGCTCGCCGATGGCTTTGAGGTGGCGCATGCGGTGCAAGATGCGGGCGGGCCCGAGGTGATTTTCGTCTCGGCGTTCGATTCTTACGCGCTGCAGGCGTTTGAGACCTCGGCCGTCGATTATCTGCTCAAGCCCGTTGAGTTTGAGCGGCTCAATTCGGCGCTTTCGCGCGCGCGCGAGCGCCGCGCCGCCAAGGACGCGGGCCGCCGCGCCGAGGAGCTTGCCTCCGTGCTCGATGCGCTGCGCAGGGAAGCCGAGGAACGGGAGGGCCCGCGCTTTGAAAAAGAATTCTGGATCAGCGATCGCGGCCGCTTTCTGCGCGTGCCGGTGATAGAGGTCGAGCGGATCGAGGCCGAGCGGGATTATGTGCGCCTCTATTGGGATGGCCGCACGCTGCTGCACCGCGAAACCATGTCCAATCTCGAAGAAAAGCTCGATCCCAACCTGATGCTGCGCGTGCATCGCTCGGCCTTCGTCAATTGGAAGCGGCTCAAGGCCGTGCGCCGCGATCACAATGGCCGGCTGATGGCCGTGCTCGATGGCGGCGACGAGGTGCCGGTGAGCCGCGCCTACGCCCAGCGCGTGCTGGCGGAGATGAAAGCGCGCGGTTAGGTGCGCCAGCATGGACAAGCGCGCGCCTTTCAGGCTGAGTGCGCGCCATGCGGGGTAAAGTCATTGTCATCACTGGCGCCTCAGGCGCGCTCGGCGCGGCGGTTGCGGCCGAGGGCCGCGCAAGGGGCGGACATCGTCACCATTGATCACGCGCCGGCCCCGGCGGGCGCGCGCGCGTTCGGCGGGGTTGATCTTTCCGATGCCGACGCCGCGCAGCGCGCAATCGATGCGGCCGCCAGCGCGGCGGGGCGCATCGATGCTTTGCTGAACATCGCCGGCGGCTTTAGCTGGGCGAAAACTGCGGACGCAGGCGCCGATCTTTATGCGCGCATGCAGGCGCGTAATCTCATCACCGCGCTGAACGCCTCGCGCGCCGCGCTGGCGCACCTGATCGCCAGCGGCGGCGCGATCGTCAATGTCGTCGGCGCCGCCGGCGCGCTGAAGGCGGGCGCGGGGATGGGCGCCCTACGCCGCCTCCAAAGCGGGCGTGCACAAGCTTACCGAGGCGATGGCCGAAGAATATAAAGGCCAGGTGCGCGTCAACGCCGTGCTGCCCTCGATCATCGACACGCCGCAAAATCGCACGGATATGCCCGACGCCGATCCCAGCCTCTGGGTGGCGCCGGCGGATCTCGCGCGCGTGATGCTGTTCCTGGCCAGCGATGCTGCGCGCGCCGTCACGGGCGCGCTTTTGCCTGTCACGGGCCGGCTTTAGCTTTTCGGGATGAGCGCGTTGTCCAGCTCATTGGCGCGGATCGCGGCTGGGCGCGCGGCAAGGCGTGCTGCATAATCCACGAACACCGGGCGCTTTTCGAGCGAGCCAAATTGCAGCCCAAAGCTGATCTGTGCGCCGACATACACATCCGCCGCCGAGAAGCGCGAGCCCAGCAGATAATCTTTGCCGCTCAACGACTTGCTCCAGAATGTCGAGGATGTCCGCGCCCGTGCCGTAGCCGACAAACCCCGCCTTTTCCGCAGGCACCGTCACGCCCAGCGATTTGTCGGTGACCATCGCTTCAAACGGCCCGGCCGTGAAAAACAGCCAGCGATAATAAGGCCCGCGCGCCTTATCGCTGAGAGCCGGCGCGAGATTGGCCTGCGGAAACGCATCGGCCAGATACGCGCACACCGCCGCGCATTCGGTAACGACCGTATCGCCGTGCTGAATCGCCGGCACCTTGCCCATCGGATTGATGGCGAGGTAGCTCGGGTCTTTCATGCTCGTCCCATAGCCGAGCACGATTGTTTCATAAGGCGCGCCCACCTCTTCGAGCATCCAGCGCGCGATGCGGCCGCGCGATTGCGGGTTGGTGTAAAGCGTCAGCGTATCGGCCATGAAATCCCTCCCTGGGCTGATCGGAACAAAGAAAGAACATTTCCGGTATTGTCAAGCGCGGCGCGACCATTTACCCGCGCTGCATGGCAAAATCAGTGACGCTGCACGGCATCAAGGCCTGTGACACGATGAAGAAGGCGCGCGCCTGGCTCGATGCGCAAGGGGTGGCCTATCGCTTCCACGATTACAAAGCCGAAGGCGTCGAAAAAGCGATGCTGGAGCGCTGGGCCAGGGCTGTCGGCTGGGAGGTTCTGCTCAATCGCGCCGGCACGACCTTTCGTGCGCTGCCGGATGCGGAAAAGCACGATCTCAATGAGAAGAAAGCCATCGCGCTGATGCTCAAGCAGCCCTCGATGATCAAGCGCCCCGTGCTTGAGCAGGGCGCGAAAATCATCGTCGGCTTCAAGCCCGAGATTTACGCCGCCGCCTTTAAGTAGGCGCATAGCGCAGCAGCACCGCGCCCTTTTTTAATGGCCGCGCCTCAAGCAGCGAGAGAGGCCGCTTGCGCCGTCTGCGTCTTTAAACAGCGGCGAGCCGGCGCCGAGCAGGATAGGCGCAAGTGCAATGCGCCATTCATCGATCAGTGAAGCGCCCCGCAACGTTGCGCAAAGATCGGCGCTGCCGAACACGTAGATATTCTTTGCGCTGTCGCGCTTGAGCGCTGCAACATCCGCAATCACGTCGCGCGTGAGGCGGCTGTTGTTCCAATCGGCGCTCGTCAGCGTAAGCGACGCGACGAGTTTCGGGATCGCATTCATAAAGTCCGCGATCGGGCCAGGCTCTGGCCCGTTGGCCCAATAGGCGGCCATGCCCTCATAGGTGATGCGGCCAAACACAAGGGCCGCGGCGTCGGCGCCTTGCTCAAGGCTGATGCGCTCCAGATCCTCTGACCAGGCGCTTTCATGCCAGCTGAAATCGGCGGGATCAGCTTTGCGGAAATAGCCGTCGAGCGACATCAGATTCCAAACGATCAGCTTGCCCATCGTGCGCTCCCTTTTAGGTTTCGACCAGTTTGGCGAGCTGATCCAAAGCCGCCGTCCAGCCCTGATCATAGCCGTGCACCATATCATCGCCGACGAAAGAGGCGATTTGCAGCGTCACCACTTGGCGCGTGCCTGCGCCCGCCGCCTCGAACTCGACGCTGACGATCGCCGCTGAAAGCTGGAAGCCTTCCTGAAAAATCTGTTCTGTGAACACGATCCGCGTTTCGCGTTCGATGCTGAGATAGAAGTTGCGGGTGTCGAACGTCTTGCCGTCGGATTCAACGCATGCGGTTACATCAAGCCCGCCTTCGCGGAAATCGGCCTCGGTGTAGCGGACGCGCACGTTCTCATTCGGCGCGGCCCATTGCTCACGCGCCTCGACGCTTTCCCATGCCGCGAACACGCGCGCGGGGGCGGCTTTGTAGGTGCGCTCAAGCACCATGGTGGCGTGTGTGATCGCGCTCATGCGTCGTCCTCCGTCTCATCCAGAAACTGCCCGAGCCGATCGAGCTTGCGTTCCCATTGCGCGCGGCGCTCGGTGATCCAGGCCTCGGCGCGGGTGAGGGCGGCGGGCTCGATCCGGCAAGTGCGCACCCGGCCCACTTTTTCCGAGATCACCAGCCCCGCCTCTTCCAGCACGGCCAGATGCTGCATCACGCCAGGCAAGCTGATCGCCAGCGGCGCGGCGAGTTCGCTCACGCTGGCGGGGCCTTGCGCCAGCCGGTCCACCATCGCCCGCCGCCGCGGGTCCGCGAGCGCCTGGAAGGCCAAATCAAGGAGGGCGTCTTGCCGGTACACAACACTTAAGTAACAACTTAAGTAATATCGCGCAAGCCCGCCTGCATCCATTCGGCGCCCCCGCGGCTACAAAGGGCCAAAGGAGCTGCTCATGGATCGGGCCGAGGTTATTTTCATTGTGCTGGCGCTGCTGCTGCTGGCGTCGGGCATGCAGGCGTGGACGTCCTGGCTTGAGCATCAGCGCCGCACCAAGGCGTTGGACGTGATGAAGGCCGCCTATGAGGCCGGCCGCGAGCCGCCGCCCGAGCTGTTTGAGCAGGTGGAAGCCGAACCTTACGCGATGCTTGGGCTTTCCAAGCGCCCCTGGGGCGAGGCGATCGTATTTGGCGGCGTGGGTGTCGGCTTTTGGATCGCCTACGCGACCGGCGCGGGCGATGATCGCCAGCAATCGTTCCTGATTGTCGCCGCGCTGATGACGATCTTCGCCATTGTGTGCGCGGCGCTCGCGTTTTTCCGCCCAGGCCAGCGCCCGCGCGATGGCCAATGAAGAAGAGGCGCGGCTCATCGCCGATGCGCGGCGCGGCGATGGACGCGCGCTCGCGCTTTTGGTGGCCGCCCATCAGCAAGCGGTGCGCGGGTTTTTGCGGCGGTTCGCCGGCCATTGGGCCGATGCCGATGATCTCGCGCAGGAGGCGTTCGTGACGGCGTGGCGCAAGCTCGACAGGTTTGAGGGGCGCTCAAGCTTTCGCGTTTGGGTGTGCGGCATCGGCTATCGCATCGCGCGCGACGCCCGCCGCGCCCACAGGCGCGCGCAAGCTCGTGACTATGCCTGGCTGGAAGAGGGCGATAGTGAAGAAGGCGGCGCGCCGCTGGAAGATCGCATCGCGGTTGCGCGCGCGATGAGCCAATTGCCCGACGATCAGCGCGCCGCCGTGGCGCTGTGCTTGGGCGAGGGCTTTTCCCACGCCGAAGCCGCCGCCATTCTCGACGCCCCGCTGGGGACGGTGAAATCTCATGTCTTGCGCGGGCGCGAGCGCCTGCTCAAAATCCTGGACGCTACGCCATGACCTCAGAAGATCGCCTGCTCGCCGCGCTTTCCGCGCCCGCCGCCCCGGCCAAGGACATGCACTTCGCGCTTGAGGTGATGCGCCGGGCCGAGGCCGAGCGCTTCCGCGCCGATGCCGCCCGCCGCGTGCTGCGCGGGGCGGGCCTCGCGGTTTTGGGTGCCGGGGCGCTGATCCTGGCCTCTAGCTGGGCGGCGGAAAACGCCGATGCGCTGCTCAATGGGGCCTTGGCGCTGGCTGTGGGCTGGACGGGGATCGGCGTGCTGCGGCGGCGAATTGGCGCTCCGCGCTGAATACTCTTGCATCCAATACCCCGGATCAGCGCATCTATGGCGTAATTGGGGCTCAAAGACCCCTGGGCTATGGAGCAGAAGATGGACTCGAGCGTCTTTGTCCCCTTTGTTTTCTTTACGTTTCTTGGGGCCATTATCCTTGTGCCGATCTGGCTGCGTGAGCGCACCAAGCAATCGGCGCACAACCTGATCTCCCAAGCGCTGGAGAAGGGCCAAACCCTCGATCCCGCCCTGTTGCGTGAACTCACGCAGGCGACTGCCGTGAACGCCAAGGCGGCGCAGCCCGACCGCGCCCGGCGCAGCCTCGGCAGCGGCGTCGTGCTGCTGGCGCTGGCGGGCGGGTTTGTGGCGGCCGGGTTTGCGATTGGCGGCATGCCCGGCGCGGGCGACGCGCTCAATGGCATGATGGTGCCCGCCGCCATTCTGGGCGCTTTGGGGCTTGGCTTCATCGTGCTCGCGATTGTCGATTATTCCACGCAGAAGAAGGACCAATGAGACGGATCGGTGGCGCAACGGGGAAACCTCAATCTCAGCGAGGCGGCCGAAGCGACGTTGATCGTCGCCGCCCAAGCGCGCGACCAGGCCGCCTTCGGCGAGCTTGTGCGCCGCCGCCAGGGCTGGGCGCGGGCGCTGCTTCGGAAGATGTGTTCAAACCACGCGGAAGCTGACGATTTGGCTCAAGAGGCGTTCATCAAGGCCTGGGATAAAATGGCCGATCTCGAAACCCCCGCGGCGTTTCCGGGTTGGTTCAGGAGGATCGCGGTGACCACGTTCCTGATGGCCAAAAGGCGCCAGAAGGCGGTGTTTGAGGAGATTGACGAGGATCTGAGCCCGATCGCGGACGAGACGTCCACGCCAGAGGCCCAGGCCGGCGCGAAGATCGATCTGGAGAAGGCGCTTGCCAGATTGTCGGACGCGGAGAGACTATGCGTGACGCTGAACCACGGAGAAGGGTTAAGCCACGGTGAGATTGTTGAGATGACGGGCCTTCCCCTCGGAACGGTGAAATCCCACGTCTTAAGAGGAACTGAAAAGCTTCGCCGTATGTTGGAGGCGGCCTGATGACTGAATTGAACGCCCTCCTGAAGCGCTCCTTCGCCGAGATCGAAGAACCGGCGGATGACGGCTTCACAGTGAAGATCGGCCACGCGGTGGCGCGCCGTGAGGCGTCCGCGGTGCTGCGCAACCGGGTTTACGCCGGCGCCATGCTGCTGGCGGGGCTGGCGGTGTTTTATGGCGTTTATGCGCTCGTCCAGGCGCTCGGGCCGCAAATCATGGCCATGTTCGGGCTCGAAATCGCCCAGGCCTATGGCGCGATCGCCAGCGGCCCCTCCGCCACCGGCCAGGGCATCCTGCAATCGCTGGGCGCGGGCATGACCCAGCTCCTGCTCATCACCGGCGCGCTCGCCGGCGGGCTGGCGACGTTCCGGGCCGTCCGCCAAGGCTAGTTCCCGGCTCATTTCAGCGCCGCCCTGCCTCCCAGCGGGGACGGCGCTGGATTGTGCGCCTGCGAAACGCTAAGCCGTCGATCCTTTATATCTCTGGGAGCGCCCATGTCGCGCCATTCCGAAACCATCCGCCGCATCACCGCGCCCGAGATCCGCGCCCGTAAAGGCGGCGATCCGGTGGTGTGTCTCACCGCCTACACCGCGCCCATGGCCCAGATCCTCGATCAGCATTGCGACGTGCTGCTGGTGGGCGATAGCCTTGGCATGGTGGTGCATGGCCTGCCGAACACGGTGGGCGTGACGCTAGAGATGATGATCCTGCATGGCCAGGCGGTGATGCGCGGCTCAGAGCGCGCGCTGGTCGTGGTCGATATGCCGTTTGGCAGCTATGAAGCGGGCCCCGAGCAGGCGTTCGCCGCCGCCACGCGCATCTTGAAAGAAACTGGCGCGCAGGCGGTGAAGATCGAAGCAGGGGCGACGGCCGCCCCTGTGGTGGCCTTCCTGACCCAGCGCGGCGTCCCGGTGATGAGCCATGTCGGGCTATTGCCGCAGAACGTGAACGTCGATGGCGGCTTCAAGGCCAAGGGCCGCAGCCCCGAGGAGCGCGCCCGCATTATCGCGGATGCGAAGGCCTCGGACGAGGCGGGCGCCTTCGCCATCGTGGTCGAGGGCGTGGATGAGAGCCTGGGAACCGAGATCACGGCGGCGGTGAAGGCCCCCACGATCGGCATCGGCGCCTCCGCAACCTGCGATGGCCAGATCCTGGTGGTGGACGATCTTCTGGGCCTGTTCGATTGGACCCCCAAATTTGTCCGCCGCTATGCGGATCTGAAATCGATCATTTCAGAGGCGGTGCAATCTTACGCCGAAGATGTCCGGGCCCGCCGTTTTCCTGCCGCAGCTGAGACCTATGCCCTTGGCGCGAAAGCGCGGCAGGCGCGCGTTGCCGGGGACGACAAGCGCGGCTAGCTTGCCGCCACATTTTGAGGGGCGGCGCCCGCGGCTTCGCTGGCTTTGGCCGGTTTGGGCAGGATTGATCATCGCGTGACCAACGAAACAGATACATTCGTCCAGGAAGTGGACGAACAATTGCGCGAAGAGCGCATGATGGGCTTCCTCAAAAAATGGGGGCCTTGGCTGCTGGGCGCGGCGATCGCGTTCGTGCTCGGCATCGCCGGCTGGCAGTGGTGGCGCGATCATTCGATCGGCAACGCGCGCGCGCACGCTGATGAATATGTCGCCGCGCAAACGCTGGCGCGTGAAGGTGATATTGACGGCGCGCGTGAGGCGTTCGCGGCGTTGCGCGAAAAGGGCCCGCGCGCGTATCGCGCCATGGCGCAGATGGAGCACGCGGCGATCCTTGCCTTGCAAGGCGATCTGCCCGCCGCGCTCGCGGAATTTGACGCCGCCGCCGCAACAGCATCCGATCCGATCCTGCGCGACACCGCCCGCTTGCGCGCGGCGTTCATCGCCGCCGATGTCGAAGATTTTCCGACGCTGCGCCAAAGGCTCGCGCCGCTGATCAGTGCGGACAACGGCTTTTCATTTCTCGCGCGCGAATTGCTCGGCGTTGAGGCGTGGGAGGCGGGTGAAACCGATTTGGCGCGCTCAACTCTTGAAGGGCTTTCGCTTGCGTTCGATGCGCCCGAAGCGGTGCGCGAGCGCGCGCAGATCGCGCTTGAGGTGATCGGCCCAGCCCCCGCGGCGCCCCGCGCCCGCCACCGAAGGAGAAAACCAATGAGCCGTAAGGCAAGAACCCTCGGCTCTGTTGCGGCGGTCGCGGCGGCGGTCGCGCTCTCGGGCTGCCAAACGGTGGGCGGCATTTTCAGCCGTAACAATGAACCGGCCACATCGAACGCGCCGCAGGACGGGCGCATTTCGATTCTGGCGTTTGAGCAGCAATTGGCCCCCGATCCGGCGCTCGCAGGGCGCACCATCACCACCCCGCCCGCCGTGCCGGTGGGCGAATGGCCCCAAGCGGGCGGCACGATCACCAATCAGCCGCAGCACGCCTCCGGCGCGGCGATCCTTGAGCGCGCGTGGCGCGCCAATCTCGGCGCGGGCTCAAACAAGCGCGTGCAAATCGCGGCCCCGCCGGTGATCGCCGATGGGCGGCTCTATTTCGTGGATGCCGACCAGCGCGTTGTTGCAATTGGCGCGCGGGATGGCGAACGCATCTGGGCGCGCCAATTGCGCCCCACAAACCGCGATCGCAGCACCCGGCCCGGCGGCATCGCCGCCAGCGGCGGGCGCGTGTTCGTCGCCACCGGCTTTGGCGATCTGATCGCAATGGATGGGGCGAGCGGCGAAGAACTTTGGCGCGTCGCGGGCGGCGCGCCGTTCCATTCCGCGCCGACAGTCGCGGGCGGGCGCGTTTATGCGATCACCAATGACAGCGAGCTGATGGCGTTCGACGCCGGCAGCGGCGCCGTGCAATGGACCTATCAAGCCATCGCCGAAACCGCGCGCATCCTCTCTGCGCCCAGCGTTGCGCTTGACGGCGATACGGTGATCGCGCCGTTCGCCTCGGGCGAGGTGGTGGCCTTCCTTGCGCCGAACGGGCGCCGGCTTTGGGCTGATGCGCTTTCACGCGCCAGCGCGCTTACTTCGCTTTCGGCCATCAATGACATCGCCGGGCGGCCAGTGGTGGCCGATGGCGTCGCATACGCGGTCAGCCATTCGGGCGTGATCGCCGCGATTGACGTACGCACCGGCCAGCGCGTGTGGAGCCGCGCCTTCGCCTCCACGCAAACGCCGTGGGTCGCGGGCGAAGTGCTTTATGCTGTCAGCGTCGATGGCGAACTCACCGCGTTTGACCGCGCCACAGGCGGGGTGTTCTGGGTCAGCCAGCTGCGCCGCTATCGCAACGAGCGCACGCGTGAGGGCCGCCTCTCCTGGACGGGCCCGATCATGGTGGGCGGGCGCCTGGTGCTGGCCAATTCCGAAGGCGAGGTCGTCGCGGTGACGCCGCAAAACGGTGAGACTGTCGCCGAAGCCAGCGTGGGTGAAGCGGTGTTCGTGCCGCTGATCGCCGCCAATGACCAAATCTACGTGGTGACGAACGACGCCCGTCTCCACGTGCTGCGTTGATCTGAGGGCGCCATGGCGATCAAGCTCGCGATTGTCGGGCGCCGAATGTCGGCAAATCGACGCTGTTTAACCGGCTCGCCGGCAAGAAGCTGGCGATCGTGGATGACCTTCCGGGCGTGACGCGCGATCGGCGCGAAGCCAAGGGCCGCCTTGGCGATCTCGACCTTGCGCTCATCGATACGGCCGGCTTTGAGGACGCCACCGATTCCTCGCTCGAAGCGCGCATGCGCGCCCAGACCGAGGCGGCGATCAAAGAAGCCGATGTGGTTTTGCTTGTCGTCGATGCGCGCGATGGGATCACCCCGCTCGATGAAAGCTTCGCGGCTTTGCTGCGCCGCGCCGATAAGCCCGTGCTGCTTGCAGCCAACAAGGCCGAAGGCCGCGCGGGCAAGGATGGCCTCAACGAAGCTTATGCGCTCGGCCTTGGCGAGCCGATCGGGCTTTCGGCCGAACATGGCGAGGGCATGGGCGAATTGTACGCCGCCATCGCCGGCGCCTTCGTGCAACAGCCAGAGGATGAAGCGGCCAAGCGCGAGCGCCCGATCAATATCGCCATCATCGGCCGGCCCAATGCCGGAAAATCCACGCTGGTGAACGCGCTTATCGGCCAGGATCGCCTGCTCGTCGGCCCCGAAGCGGGCATCACGCGCGACGCCATCGCCGTCGATTGGCAATTTGGCGGCAAGCGCTATCGCCTGGTCGATACGGCCGGCATGCGCAAGAAAGCCAAGGTGCAGCAAAAGCTCGAGCGGCTTTCAGTCGGCGATTCCCTGCACGCGATCCGCTTCGCCGATGTCTGCGTGCTGGTGATGGATGCGCGCGAGGCGTTCGAGAAGCAGGATCTTTCCATCGCCGATCTTTGCGTGCGCGAAGGGCGGGCGCTGGTGTTCGCGCTGTCGAAATGGGATCAGGTGGAAGATACGCGCGCGGCGTTTGAAGAGCTGAAGCTCGTTGCGCGCGAAAGCCTGCCCCAAGCGCGCGGCGCCCCGCTTGTCACCATCGCCGCGCTCGCGGGGGTTGGGCTCGACCGGCTGATGAAGGCGGTGGATGATGCCTATGAGGATTGGACCGCGCGGGTCAAAACCAAGGATCTCAACAATTGGCTCTATGATCAGATCGCCCGCCATCCGCCGCCGGCGGTGCGCGGCAAGCGGATCAAGCCGCGCTACCTCACCCAGATCAAAGCCCGCCCGCCGACCTTCGTGCTGATCTCCTCGCGCGCCGATGAAATGCCTGAGAGCTATAAGCGCTATCTCGTCAACGGCCTGCGCGAAGCGTTCTCTTTGCACGCCGCGCCGATCCGGCTGATCGTCAAACAGGGCAAGAACCCGTTCGCGGACGAAGGCTGAGCGCAATTTCTGCGCGAACATCCCCTAGAACCGGGTGCTTGCGGGCGCGAGAGGGTTGGCGCATCTTACGCGCTCGTCAGATTCTGCGGTTGATGAGGGCGGTGGCATGGGTGCGTGGCTGAAGGGCGTGCGCGCCCTGTTTGTTGGATTTGCCGGCCTCTGCGCGGCTGGCGCTGCGTCGGCGCAAACCATCGCCCCAGGCGGCACCATTAACGGACAATTGGCGTCAAGCGATCAGCGCGCCTCGGGCGGGCAATATCAGGATGTCTACACCCTGCGCGGCCAAGCCGGCCAGGCGCTGCGCATCGAGATGACGTCAAGTTCGATGGATTCGCTGGTGCGCATCACCGGACCCGGCAATTTTACCGCGCAGGACGATGATTCCGGCGGCAATCTCAATGCGCGCCTTGAGGTGACGCTCCCGGCCAGCGGCGAATATCGCATCGCCGCCACCACCTTCGGCGCGGACGTCACCGGCAATTACATGCTGCGCGTCAGCGAGATCGCCGCAACCGAGGCGCCGCGCGAAGCCAGCGGCGGGGCGCTGCAATTGGGCCAAATCTATAGCGGCGCGCTCGCCAGCGGCGATCGCCGCGCATCGGGCGGCCAATTTGAGGATACCTACACCTTCACCGGCCGCGCCGGTCAAACGCTGCGCGTGACGATGGAAAGCACGCAGCTGGATTCGCTGGTGCGCGTGCGCGGCCCCGGCAATTTCACCGCCGAGGACGATGACAGCGGCGGCCGCCTCAACGCGATGCTCGACATCACGCTGCCGGCGAACGGCCAGTATCAAGTGATCGCAACCAGTTATGACGCCGGCGCCAACGGCGCCTACCGGCTGCGCGTGGCTGAGTTCGATCCGCGCACGGCGGCCTCCAGCGCGGCGGCGACGGGCTCGGTGCGTGTTGGGCAGACCATCAATGGCGCGCTGCAACGCGGCGATCCCACGCGCAGCTCCGGCCAGTTCGCGGACGCCTACACCTTCCAAGGCCAAGCCAACCAAACCATCGAAGTGCGCATGAATTCGGGCGCGTTCGATCCGTTCCTCTCGATCACTGGCCCCGGCAATTTCCAGATCGACAATGACGACGACATGCAAAGCAATGAGCCGCTGCGCAACAGCCGCATCGTCGTTACGCTGCCGCAATCGGGCGAGTACCGGATCCAAGCCACCTCGTTCGCCACCGGCGCGACGGGCAATTACAGCCTCAGCGTCGGCCAGGGCTCCAGCAGCAACGCCGCGCAAGCCAGCGCCGGGCAAATCATCACTGTCGGCCGGCCCGCGACCGGGCGCTTGCAGCAGGGCGATGGCACGCTGCGCAGCGGGGAGTTTGTCGATTCCTACCGCTTCCTGGGCCAAGCCGGCCAGCGCATCGCGATTGAGCTCCGTTCGTCGGAATTTGATCCTTACCTTCTGCTCCGCACGCCAAGCGGCGAGCAGACCGATAACGATGACGGCGAAGGCATGGGCACCAATAGCCGCATCGAAATGACGCTCACCGAAACCGGCGAGTATGGCGTGCACGCCACGTCTTATCAGCCCGGCGAAAGCGGCGCCTATCAGCTCGTCATCACCGATCTTGGCGCGGCGGTTCGCCCTGATGCGCCCCCTGCCGCAAGCAGCGGCGGCACAGGCGCGCTGGCGTTGCGCAGCGGCCAAGCCGCGAGCGGACAATTGGCGCGCGGCGATAATGCCTTCGATGATGGCCGGCTCTATGATCTCTACAGTTTCAGCGGCCGGCGCGGGCAGAACCTCAATCTTGAGGTCACTTCCAGCGCGTTCGACACGTATCTCGTGCTGCTCACCCCTTCGGGCGAGATGATCGAAGATGATGACGGCGTCGCCGGCTCCACCAATTCGAGGCTCGCGGGCGGGCTGCCGGAAGATGGCGATTATCTCGTCGCCATCACCTCGTATTCATCAGGCCAAGGCGGCGCTTATCGGGTGAATTTCAGCCTCGGCGGTTCGGCGCAAGCGACAGCGCCTGCGGGTCAGCGCCAAGCGGCGGCGAGCGGACAGGGCGGGCGCGTGTTCCTGCTGTCGGTTGGCATTTCCGACTATGCCGGTTTCTCCAGCAACCTCGCCTACACCGCCGAGGACGCGCAAAATCTCTACACGGCGTTGCGCGCCAGCGGCTCGCTTGCGGAGGGCAGCGTGGTGCTGACCGATGCGCAAGCCACGATGGCCAATGCGCGCCGCGTTCCAGCGGATCGCCAGCCAGCTTGGGCCGAACGATCTGTTCTTTTTCTTCTACTCAGGCCACGGCGGCCAACAGCCCGCCGGCGCCAATAGCAATGAACTCGACGGGCGCGAGGAATTCCTCGTCCTGCGCGATGGCTATCTCACCGATGACGAGGTGGGGCGCATGTTCGCGGGCTTGCGCTCACGGCTCTCGATCATCGCGCTCGACGCCTGCTTCTCAGGCGGCTTCGCGCGCGATGTCGTCACCAATCCGCGCATCATGGGGCTGTTCTCATCCGATGAGGATCTGACCAGCGCGGTGGCCGGCAAATTCCAGGCCGGCGGCTACCTCTCGCACTTCCTGCGCACGGGCCTGCACGGGGAGGCTGATGAAAACAGCGATGGGATCATCACCGCCGGGGAGCTGCATTCCTATCTCTGGCGGCGCTTTGCCGCCGAGCAAAACATCGGCGCCCGCTCGATGGATGGGGAGCGCAACTACCAGCGTCTCGTGGTCGAACGCGGCGGGGTGAAGGTCGATGACATGGTGATCGCGCTGGGCCGATAAGCGTCTCGTCATTCCGGGCGGTGCTGCGCATTGGCCCGGAATGACGATTTTCAAAGCGCTTGCCCGGCGGCCCAGCCGCTGGCCCAGGCCCATTGGAAATTGTAGCCGCCCAGCCAGCCGGTCACGTCCGTCGCCTCGCCCACGAAGAAAAGCCCCGGCGCTGCGCGCGCCTCCATGCTTTTCTGCGAGAGCGCATCGGTATCGACGCCGCCCACCATCACTTCGGCTTTCGCATAGCCCTCATCGCCGGCCGGCGTGAGCGCGAAGGCTTTCAGCGCGCGCGTGAGGTCGATCAGCGCGGCGTCTTTGGAAGCGCCAATTTCTTGCTGCGCCTCGCCGGCGGTATGCGCCAGCAGCGTCTCGGCCAGCCGCTCCGGCAGAAACTCGGCCAGCACGGTTTTCAGTTGCGCCTTGGGGCGTTCGCGCTTGCGCTTTGCCAGCACGCCGTCTTCCGCATCCGGCAGCCAATTGATCTCGATGCTCTGCCCGCGCGCCCAATAGGAGGATGCTTGCAGGATGGCTGGCCCAGAGAGGCCGCGATGGGTGAAGAGCGCCGCCTCCCGAAACGCCGCCTTGCCCGCGCGCGCGATCACCTCGGCCGAAACGCCCGAAAGCGTGCGCATCCATTTGAGATCCGCTTCGCTGAAGGTGAGCGGCACAAGCCCTGGCCGCGTCGGCGTCACCGGAACGGCAAATTGTTTGGCGATCTCGAACGCAAACCCGCTCGCGCCCAGCTTGGGAATGGGGAGCCCGCCCGTGGCCACGCATAGCGTTTCGCTTTCAAACGCGCCGCGATTGGTTTCCAGCACGAAGCGTTCGCCGCGGCGCACTGCGCCTACGCGGCAATTCAGCTCAAGCGCAACGCCCGCCGCCTCGCACTCATCCAGCAGCATGCGCACGATTTTGTGCGCGGCCCGCGCGCCTTCGCAAAAGAGCTGCCCCAGCGTCTTTTTCGTAAAAGGCGATGCCGTGCTTTTGCACCAGCGCGATAAACGCATCGGGCCCATGCCGCGTCAGCGCCGAGCGCGGAAAGCGCGGGTTGGCGCAAAGATAGCGCGCGGGATCAGCGCCATGCACATTGGTGAAATTGCAGCGCCCGCCGCCGCTGATCAGGATTTTCGCGCCCGGCTCGGCATTGTGCTCAAGCACCAGCACGCGCCGCCCGCGCCGGCCCGCGTGCAGCGCCGCATAAAGCCCCGCCGCGCCCGCGCCGATGACGATCGCGTCAAACCTTACGGGCGCTGAAACTGCACCCACGCGCCATTCTCCTGATACTCGGCGCGCATCATCGCCACGATCTGCGGCGCGACCTCTTCGGGCGCGGGCAGCGTCATCGGGTCTTCACCGGGGAACGCCTTGGCGCGCATCGCCGTGCGCGTGGGGCCGGGGTTGAAGAGGTTGGCTTTCACCGGCGTCACATTGTTCAGCTCCGCCGCGTAGCTCGTCACGAACGCATCGAGCGCGGCCTTGGACGCCGCATACGGCCCCCAATACGCTTTCGGATTGCGCGAAGCGCCGGAGGTGAGAAACACCGCGCGGCCCGCTTCGCTTGCGCGCAGCAAGGGATGCAGCGTGCGGATCAGGCGCTGATTGGCGGCGAAATTCACCATCATCACCTCGTCCATCAGCGAGGGCGTGGCCTGCTGCGCCGGCGTCAGCGCCACCAGCACGCCCGCGCAGCCCGCCAGCGCATCGAGCCGCCCGAAGCGCTCATAGAGCGCCGGCCCCAGCGCATCGATCGCCGCGCCATCGCGCAGATCGAGCGGGATCAGCGTGGCCGCCCCGCCCAGCGCCTTGATCTCGTCGTCCAGCTTTTCCAGCGCCCGCTGCGCCCGCGCCACGGCGATCACATGAAAGCCCGCCCGTGCGGCCTCCAGCGCCACGGCGCGGCCGATCCCGCGCGAGGCGCCGGTGATAAGGGCGATGGGTTTGTCTTGAGCCATGGGCGGCTTCTAGCCGCTTCCGGGCCCGCCCTAAAGCCTCGCCGCGCGTGGCAAAGTGTGCTTCTAAGCGGGCATGAGCGATAGCGCCGAAAAACTGCCCGATGGCCGCATGCGCGTCAGCCTTTCGGGACGGGCCTACACCGTCGCCGCCGCCCGGCCCTCGAGCGCGGAATTTTGGGCCGCCGCCGCCAATGGCCGCTGGGAGGATGAAACCTTCCGCTTCCTCGACGCCGTCACGGCAGAGCCTGGCGCGGTGCTGGTGGATGTCGGCGCCTGGATTGGGCCGGTGGCGCTTTACGCTTCGCCCAAGGTGGCCAAAGTGATCGCGCTTGAGCCTGATCCGGTGGCGCATGGCGAGCTTTCGGAGAACGTCGCCGCCAACGCGCCGAACGTGGAGGTGTGGAACGCGGCGATCGATAACGCGCCGGGCGAACTCACGCTCTATGTGGGCGATGGCCTCGGCAATTCGGAAACCTCCTCGATCGGCCAAGGCGAAGCGATCAAGGTCAAAACCGTGACGTTCGATCAGCTTTCGCAAGCCGCCGGCGATGGCCGCGCGATCCTCAAGGTCGATATTGAGGGGCATGAGTATCGCGTGATGAACGCGCTGGTGGGTTTCGCCAAAACGCGCCGCGCGCCGGTGCATCTTTCGCTGCATCCGCGCAGCTTCTGGAAGGATGTGCGCAAAAGCGCCGGCTTCCTCGGCTCGCGCCGCGCGACGATGGAGGCCACCTGGGCTTTCATCGAAGCCTTGAGCGCGGTGGGCGATGTGGTGATGTCCGCCACGCAGGAGCCGGCGACGCACGAAGCCATCGCCCGCAAGGTGCTCTGGAAAAAGCGCCCGAAAAATTTCGCGGTGGAAGTCCGGGCGCCGCGCTGACTATGGCGCGCGGGCGTCCTCGCCCGCGTTCTAGGCGCCGACACGCGGGCGAGGACGCCCGCGCGCCATATTATTCCGCAGCTTCGGCCAGCAGCGAGAGCTGGAAATCCTTCACGGCGCGATCGGCGGCGAGGTCAGTCAGTTTCGTTGGATATTCGCCGGTGAAGCAATGATCGGTGAATTGCGGGTGTGCGGCGTCGCGCAGCTCCTCGCCCATCGCCTTGTAAAGCCCTTCGACCGAGAGAAAGCCCAGCGTCGTCACGCTCAGCGTTTTGCGCATTTCTTCCAGCGTCATCTGCGCGGCCATCAGCTGATCCAGCGAGGGCATGTCGATGCCGTAGAAATCGGGGAATTTGATCGGCGGCGAGGCGCTGCGGAAATGCACCTCGCGCGCGCCGGCGTCCAGCATCATCTGCACGATCTTTTGCGAGGTGGTGCCGCGCACGATGGAATCGTCAACCAGCACCACCCGATTGCCCTTGATCACGGCGCGATTAGCCGCGTGCTTCAAACGAACGCCAAGCGCGCGGATTTCCTGCTTGGGCTGGATGAAGGTGCGGCCCGCATAATGGCTGCGGATAATGCCGAGCTCATACGGGATGCCGCTTTCCTGCGAAAATCCCATCGCCGCCGGCACGCCCGAATCTGGCACGGGGATGATGACGTCCGCCTCAACCGCGGTTTCGCGCGCCAGCTGCATGCCCATGCGCTTGCGGATTTCATAGACTGAGCGGCCATCCACCACGCTGTCGGGCCGCGCGAAATACACGAACTCAAACAGGCACGGCCGCGCCTTCTGGCGCGGGAACGGGAAATGGCTCTCGATTTTGATCTCGCCATTCTTCTCGCGCGTCACGAGCACGACTTCGCCCGGCTCAATCGTCCGCACGAATTTCGCGCCGATCATATCAAGCGCGCAGGTTTCGGAGGCCAGGATCGGCGCCCCATCGCGATCGCCCAGCACGAGCGGGCGGATGCCGACAGGATCGCGCGCCCCGATCATCATATTGTTGGTGAGGCACACCAGCGCATAGGCCCTCAATATCCTGGATCGCCTCAACAAGGCGATCGAGCACCTTGGCCCGGCGCGAGCGCGCGATCAGCTGTAGGATGCATTCGGTGTCGGAGGTGGATTGAAAAATCGCCCCGTCTTCGACGAGGCGTTCGCGCAGATCCCGCGCATTGGTGAGGTTGCCATTGTGCGCCACCGCAAAGCCGCCCAGCGCCAGATCGGCAAATAGGGGCTGCACATTGCGAAGAATGGTCCCGCCCTGGGTGGCGTAGCGCGTGTGCCCGATCGCCATCGTGCCCGGCAGGCGCTTGGGCACCTCAGCGTCGGAGAAGTTTTCGCCCACGAGGCCCAAGTGCCGCTCATGGTGAAAGCGTGCGCCGTCATAGGAAACGATGCCGCAGCCTTCCTGGCCGCGATGCTGCAGCCCATGCAGGCCAAGCGCGGTGAGCACCGCCGCATCCTCCTGGCCGAACACGCCGAACACCCCGCATTCCTCGCGGGGCTTATCGTCATTTTCCCATTTATCTGGAGACTCTGCCGGCGCCGGGAGAAAACGGAGGGAGGGGCGCTCGGCGGTCATTTTAGCCTCAGTTTGGCGCCTCTGGCGCCGGTTCCGCAGGCTCTGCCGGCGGGATAGGGCCGACTCGCCCCGCTGCCTTTGGTATAAATCACCGGCCCGCTCGCGGGCTACAGGCAGAACCGCCTCAAGCAGCTTCGCCACGCTCTCATACATAGGGTAGGTGCGGGCGTTTTGAATATCTTCGCGGATCGGATCGGGGCGGGCGCCCGGCTCGATCCCCTCCTGGTACCGCAACGGCATCACGAAAAACACCGCCACCGCGATCACCCCGCGCAGCACCCCGAAGGCAAGGCCCCCGGCGCGGTCAAAGCTGCCGATCTCGGTGGATTGATGCACCGATTTGGCCAGCGTCGAGACAGCCACGGTGATGATGATGAAAACCAAAAGGAAAATCGCCAACCCCGCCGCGAACATGGCGAGCAGCCCCGAAAGCGGGGTGAAGCGCTCAATCACCAGCGCCAGCATCGGGTAAAAGAAGATCGCCGCCAGCACGCCGCCGATAAAGGCGATGATGGAGAACACTTCCCGGATCAGCCCCCGCGCAAACGCCATCACGCCCGAAAGCGCCAGCACCGCGAACGCCGCGAAATCGAACCAGGTCAGGCCAAGATCCATGATCGCCTCTTCCCCCAAAAGTACGCCCGATTCTGGGCGTCAGACCCGCGCCAATCGATAAACGCAGCGCCGCCTGCTGAAAAGCCTATTCGCCCGCGCCCAGCGCCGCCGCCAGCGCGCTGATATGCGAAATCGCCCGCACCTTCACGGCCGTGCCCGCGCCCTTCTTCTGCGCGGGCGCAAACGCGCTCTCAAAGCCGAGCTTGGCCGCTTCTTTCAACCGCAGGTCGCTTCGGCCTGCGGGCCGCACTTCGCCCGAAAGCGCCACCTCGCCAAACGCCACGCAGCCCTTGGGCAAGGGCGTGTCCGTGAGCGATGAGATCAGCGCGGCCGCGACAGCGAGATCGGCCGCAGGCTCAGTGATGCGCAAGCCGCCCGCGACCGAGAGATACACATCCCTTCCTGCGAACGAGAGCCCGCAGCGGGTTTCCAGCACGGCGAGGATCATGGCGAGGCGCGCGCTATCCCAGCCCACAACGGCGCGGCGCGGCGTGCCATAGGCGCTTTGCGCGGCAAGCGCCTGGATTTCCACCAGCACCGGCCGCGAGCCCTCCACGCCGGCGAACACAGCCGCTCCGCTCGCGCGCTCGCCGCTTTCACCCAGGAAAAGCGCGGAGGGGTTTGGCGTTTCCACCAAGCCTTGCTCCACCATCTCAAACACGCCGATTTCATCGGTGGGGCCGAAGCGGTTTTTCACCGCGCGCAGAATGCGAAACGGCATGCCGCGCTCGCCCTCGAAATAGATCACCGCATCGACCAGATGCTCCACCACGCGCGGGCCGGCGATCTGGCCGTCTTTGGTCACATGCCCGACAAGGATCAGCACAGCGCCGCTTTTCTTGGCGAAACGCACGAGTTCATGCGCGCAGGCGCGCACTTGCGCCACCGTGCCGGGCGCGGCCTCAACGCCATCGGCCCACACGGTCTGGATCGAATCCACGATCACCACGTCGGGCCGTAGCGCTTTGAGCCCTTCAAGAATTTTGCGCAGATCCGTTTCCGCCGCGAGCTGCACCGGCGCGCTGGCCGCGCCGAGCCGCCGCGCGCGCTCTTGCACTTGGGCTTCGGCTTCTTCGCCCGTCACATAGGCCACGCTCATGCCGCGCCGCGCCAGCGCCGCCGCCGCTTGCAGCAGCAATGTGGATTTGCCGACGCCCGGATCGCCGCCGATCAGGATGGCCGAAGCGGGCACAAGCCCCCGCCGCACACGCGGTCAAATTCGGAAATGCCGCTTGCCAGCCGCTGCGGCGGCTCGGAATCTCCGGCCAGCTCCACAAACGCCAGCGCCTTGCCCTTCTTGCCGGTGGGCGCAGCCAGCGCGCCGGGCACGACAGGGCGGGCGCTTTCCTCCACCAGCGTATTCCATTCCCCGCACGCTTCGCACTTTCCGGCCCATTTGGGCCAGATCGCGCCGCAGGCTTGGCAGGTGAACACGTTTTGCGTTTTGGCCATGATTGCTTCCGAATCCGGGCGAGAGCCTAGCGCGCGGCGGCGGCTCAGCGCTACATGCCCCGTAAGGGAGGGCGCGATGGCCAGCATCTATGATTTCACCGTGCGCGACATTGAAGGACGCGAGCGCAGCTTGAGCGAATTTCGCGGCAAGGTGCTGCTGATCGTCAATGTCGCCAGCAAGTGCGGCTTCACCTGGCAATATGAGGGGCTGGAGGCGCTGCATCGGGGCTACGCGGCCAAGGGCGTCGAGGTGCTGGGCTTTCCCTGCAACCAGTTCAAAAACCAGGAGCCGGGCGATGCGGCGGAGATCAAGAATTTCTGCTCGCTCACCTATGACGTTACCTTCCCGCTGTTCGCCAAGATTGACGTGAAGGGCGATGGCCAAGCCCCGCTCTACGCCTATCTCACAGCGCAGAAATCGAACTTTCTCGGCGGCAAGGATGTGGAATGGAATTTCACCAAATTCCTGATCGACCGCGAAGGCAAAGTGCGTGCGCGGTTTTCCCCGCTCGCCAAGCCCGAGAAACTTAAGCGCCGTATCGAGAAGCTGCTGTGAGCCGCCCCGCAGGCCCCGCGCTCACCGTCGATTGCGTCGTGTTTGACGAGGCGGGCAGGCTGTTGCTGATCGAACGCGGGCATCCGCCATTTGAAGGCCAATACGCGCTTCCTGGGGGCTTTGTTGATGTCGGCGAAACCGTGGAAGCCGCGGCGCTGCGCGAGCTGAAGGAAGAAACTGGCCTTGATGGACGGCTGATCAGCCTGATTGGCGTGTATTCAGAGCCGAGCCGCGATCCGCGCGGGCACACCGTCGCGGTGGCTTTTCTGATCGAAACCCAAGGCGCGCCAAGCGCCGGTGATGACGCCTCAAGCGCCGCATTTGTGGCGGATTGGCGCACGCAGAAGCTGGCGTTCGATCATAACCAGATTGTCAAAGACGCATTGGAATTGCTGTGAAGCGAATCCCTCCCCTTAAGGGGAGGGAAAGTCCTCCACCGCCTCCACATCCCAAAACCCATTGCCCTTATCGGCCACGCCCGGAAAGTCCGCGCAGCGGATTTGCAGCCAGCGTCCGCGCTTAGAAATGCGCCCCGGCGCATCGCCATTAGGCGGGATGGCGCCATCGCTCCCATCGGGCCAGAATTCTTTTTCCTCGTATGGCTCCTCGATCCAAGCCCGCAGCACGAACGCGCCGCCGAGATAGAGCTCAGCCCGCACCCAGCCGCTTTCATCGACGCTGAGCGCAATCACGCCTTCGCCGGCATCGCTCGTGAACGCCAATTGCGCATCGGTGCGCGCATTCTGCGCCGCCCAAAGCCGCCCGTTCGCATCGCCCTTGAACGCAAGCCCCGTGTGCGCGAAGCTGGCCAGCGTATCGATCAGATTGCAAGCGCAGAGATCGGTGCTCCAGCCATAGGTTTCCGCATCGATATAGTGCGGGGGGCGTGAAGGCGGGCGGCTCACACCACCGCCTGGATCGGCCCCTCGGCGCGGCCGTTGACGAACTGATCCACCATCGCATTGCCGCTGGAATCGAGGCTCGCCGTCGCCCCGCGCCACACGATTTTGCCGTGATGCAGCATGGCGATTTCATCGGAAATCTTGCGCGCGCTGGGCATGTCGTGGGTGATGGAAAGCGCGGTGCAGCCAAGCTCCTTCACCATCTCAACGATCAGATCATTGATCGCATCGGCGGTGATCGGATCGAGCCCGGTGGTGGGTTCGTCGAAAAACAAAATATCCGGCTTGGCGACGATGGCGCGCGCCAGCCCTGCGCGCTTTTGCATGCCGCCGGAAAGCTCAACCGGGCGCACATCGGCAAACTCAGGCGCGAGGCGCACGCGCTTCATGGTTTCGATCGCGACGCTCACGCGCTTCGTTGCGGCTCACGCCATCGGCGTAGATCAGCCGGAAGGCGATGTTTTCCCAAACCGTGAGCGAGTCAAACAGCGCCCCGCCCTGGAACAGCATGCCGAACTTGCGCATCGCCGCTTCGCGCTCGCTGCGTTTCAGCGCGGTGATGTCCTCTCCATCCACCAGCACTTGCCCAGCGTCAGGCTGCATCAGCCCGAGCGTGCATTTCAGCGTGACGGATTTGCCTTGGCCCGAGCCGCCGATCAGCACCAGCGAACGGCCGGCCGGGATATCGAGATCAACGCCATCAAGCACAAACCGCCCGCGCAGTTTTTTTCTTGAGGCCGACAAGTTGGAGGTGCGCGCCCATCGCCTCACTCCACGAAGAATGCGGTGATGAGATAATTCACCGCCAGGATCAAAACGATCGCGCCCACCACCGCATTGGTGGCCGCGCGCCCCACACCAAGCGCCCCGCCCGAGGAATTGTAGCCCTGATAGGCGCCCATCACCGCGATGATGAAGCCAAACACGGCGGCTTTCACGAGGCCGAGGATCACGTCTTGGCTTTCCACGAATTCAAACGTGTTGCGCAGATAAACCACGCCGTTGAAGCCAAGGCTGCCGGTGGCGACGAGGTAGCCGCCCATCACCCCGATAATATCCGCCCCCAGCACCAGCACCGGCAGCGTCAGCACCGCCGCGAGCACGCGCGGCGCGATCAGGAAGCGGAACGGATCTGTCGAAAGCGTCGACATCGCATCGATCTGCTCTGTCACGCGCATGGTGCCGATCTCGGCGGCGATGCCCGCGCTCACGCGGCCTGCGAGCATGAGCCCGGCCAGCACAGGCCCAAGCTCGCGCGTAATGCCCAGCACCACGATGTTGGGCACAAATTGCTCGGCGTTAAAGCGCGCCCCGCCCACATAAATATTGAGTGCGAGCGCCGCGCCGATGAACACGGCGGTCAGCCCGATCACCGGCAGCGAAAAAATAGCCGATCTGCAAACATTGCCGCAGAAACTGCCCAAGGAAAAACGGCGGCGCAAAGCAGGCGGCGGCGGCGCGCCCCGCGAACGCCGCAAAGCGTCCCACCTCGGCCAGCAGCGAAAGCGTGCCGCGCCCGATTGCTGCAAACGGGTTCATGCCGCGCCTCCGCGCCGCACCGTGCCGGCGAACGTGGTCAGAATTTCATACGGCGCGGTGCCGGCCAATTGCGCCACCTCATCGAGCGGCGCGTTCGGCCCGAGAAATTCCACCATCGCGCCCGGTTGCGCTTCGGCGCAGCCTGTCACGTCCACAATCGTCAAATCCATGGAGATGCGCCCGAGGATCGGGCGTTTTGCGCCCGCGAAGAAGCCATAACCGCGCTGCCCGAGCGCGCGCAAGAACCCGTCCGCGTAGCCAATCGCCACGGTCGCGGTGCGCATTGGCCTGGGCGCGGTGAAGGCCGCGCCATAGCCGAATGTCTCGCCCGCCGCCGCATCGCGCACTTGCAGGATCGGCGCTTCGATCTTCGCCGCCGCCGCAAGCGTCGGGTTGCCGGCGTCGAGCCCGCCCGAGCCATAGAGCCCGATGCCGGGGCGGATGAGATCGAAATGAAAGCTCGGCCCCATCAGCGCGCCGGCGGTGGCCGCGAGGCTAAGCGGAGCGTTGGGAAACAAGCTGGCCGCATCGACAAAACGCACGCGCTGGGTTTCGTTGAAGGCGTGGCCAAGATCGCCGCCGCAGGCGAGGTGGCTCATCACCGAGACAAGGCTTGAACCTTTCAGCAAGCTTGCAGCCTGCGCCAATTCTTCGGGGCCGATGCCCAGCCGGTTCATGCCCGTATCGATATGCAGCGCCGCCGGCCCGCGCCCGTCCCAAAGCTTGATCTGCGCCAGCGAATTGAGCACCGGCGCAATCCGCGCTGGCGTGAACAGCGCGACGTCGTTTTCGCTCGGGCCATTCAAAACCAGGATCTGCGGCCCATCGCCCAGCGCTTGGCGCACGCTCAGCGCTTCACCCAAGGTCGCGGTGAAAAACACGCGCGCGCCCGCTTGCGCCAGCGCCGTAGCGGCGCGCGCGGCGCCCAGCCCGTAGGCTTCGGCCTTGAGCACAGCAGCGGCGGCCGCATTCGGCGCGGCGCGTTTGAAGAAGCGCCAATTCTCCTGAATGGCGGCAAGATCGACCGTCAGCCGCGCCGGCCGAGGCTCAGCGCGCGATGGAGGAGAAGCGGGTGTATTGGCCGTGGAAATTGAGATGCACCGTTTCGATAGGGCCGTGACGGTTCTTGCCTATAATCAGCTCGGCCCGGTTCGCAACGGCGTCTTTCTTCACCTGCCAGTTTAAGTGCGCTTCGGTGCCTTTTTCCGGCTCGGCGCGGGAAAGATAATATTCCTCGCGATAGACGAACATCACAATGTCGGCATCCTGCTCGATGGAGCCGGATTCACGCAGATCCGAAAGCTGCGGCCTTTTATCTTCCCGGCTCTCCACCTGGCGCGAGAGCTGCGACAGCGCCAGCACCGGCACCTGCAGATCCTTGGCCATGGCCTTGAGCCCCTGGGTGACTTCGGAAACCTCCTGCACGCGCCCGTCGCTCTTCTTGGAGGAGGAGGTCACAAGCTGCAGGTAATCCACCACGATGAGATCAAGCCCATGCGTGCGCTTCAATCGCCGCGCGCGGTTGTGCAGCATGCCGATGGAAATGCCGCCGGTTTCATCGACGTGCAGCGGCAGCGTGTGCAGCATCGCCGCGCTGTCGGCGAGGCGCGCATATTCATCGCCGCTGATTTTGCCCTGGCGGATGCGGTGCGATTCAATTTCCGCGAAGTCGGATAAAATCCGCGTCGCCAATTGCTCGCCCGACATTTCGAGCGAGAAAAAGCCAACCGTGCCGCCGAAATGCTCCGCGTTCGGATCGCTTTCCGTCGCCTTCTGCTTAATCCGCGCCACGTTCATGGCGAGATTGAGCGCGAAGGCGGTTTTGCCCATCGAAGGCCGGCCCGCGAGGATCAGAAGATCCGAGCCGTGCAGGCCGCCCAGCAGGTGATCCACATCGCGGAAGCCGGTGGAGATGCCCGAAACGTCAGAGCCGCGATTTTTCGCGGCGGTGGCCACTTCGATCGAAGCGGTGATCGCGGTTTTGAAATCCTGAAAGCCCTTATTGGTCGAGCCGCTTTCGGCGAGGCTGAAGAGCGAGCGCTCGGCCTCTTCGATAATCTCTTTGGCTTGCGCGCCGTCGGGCGGATTTTGCGCGAGCTCGGTAATGGTCGAGCCCACATGGATCAGCTGGCGCCGCATGGCGAGATCAAGGATCAGCCCCGCATAGGCCTGCGCCTGCGCCGAAAGCGGCGCTGCCCGATCCATCAGCTGCATCAGATATACCGCGCCGCCGATTTCCTTGATGCCGCCATCGCGCGCGAAGCGCTCTTTCAGCGTGAGCCCATCGGCCAATTGGCCGGCGTTGATCATGTCCGCGCAGGCCGCGAAAATGCGGCCGTGCACCGGATCGTAGAAATGATGATCGCGCAGATCGGGCGTGATGCGGTTGAAGGTCTCGTTGTCGAACAGGATCGCGCCCAGCAAGGCTTGCTCGGCTTCGAGATTGTGCGGCGCGCTGCGCGGGGCCGGCGCCGGCGCGGCTGCTGCGGGGGCGCCAAGGGGGAGGGCGGGTTGATTGCTCATCCCCGCCAGGATGAGCCGATTCGCTGGGCGAATTGTTGACGGCCCGAAACCTTGACGCCGCTTTTCCCGAGTCGCGCGCGCAATTTTGTTGTTGCCTCGCAACGACGAGTCACATCGCCAAGCCGTGCGCTGTGCGGATGAAATCATGCGCCATAGCGGAGCGCCGGCGCCGTAAACGACAAAGCCGCCGCCCTTGCGGGCGACGGCTTGCCTTGAACCATAGACGCAGGCGCTTATTCGGCGCGCGCGGCCGGATCGTTGGTGATCGAGGCGGCGGCGAGTTCTGCGGCTTGCGCCTCAGCTTCCGCGCGATCGGCTTCGGCGGCCGAAGTGATCACGTTTTCGCCCTTGGCCTGGCGCTCGGCTTCATCAGCCGAACGGGCCACGTTCACCTTGATGGTGGCGGAGACCTCCGCGTGCAGGCGCACGCGCACGTCATAGACGCCGACCGTCTTGATCGGCTTGTCCAGCACCACGGCGCTGCGTTCGATCTTGGCGCCGCCCTTGACGACTTCATCGGCGATATCGCGCGAGGAAACCGAACCATAAAGCTGGCCCGCTTCGCCGGCCTGACGGATCAGCACGTAGGAGGCGCCGTCAATCTTGTCGCCGGCTTTCGCGGCGGCGGCCTTGGTTTCAGCGTTTTTCGCTTCGATCTCGGCGCGGCGCGCCTCGAACGCTTTGCGGTTCGCATCGGTGGCGCGCAGCGCCTTCTTCTGCGGCAGCAGGAAGTTGCGGGCGAAACCGTCGCGCACCTTCACTTCATCGCCAATGACGCCGAGATTTTCGACGCGCTCAAGCAGGATGACTTGCATGTGACCAGCCTCCCTTACTGAACGGCGAACGGCAGCAGCGCGAGTTCACGGGCCAGCTTGATGGCGCGCGCGAGTTCGCGTTGCTTCTTGGCGGAAACGGCGGTGATGCGCGCCGGGACGATCTTGCCCTTTTCGCTGATATAGCGCTGGAGCAGCTTCACGTCCTTATAATCGATCTTCGGCGCAGCAGAGCCGGAGAACGGGCACACCTTGCGCCGGCGCCCGAACGGGCGGCGGGCCGGAATGTTGGAAATATTGAATTTGGGAGCGCCTTTGGCAGCCATGGCTTAGTCCTCCCCGCCTTCAAAATCACCGCCATCCTCACCGTCACGGCCGCCTTCACGGCGCGCGCGGCGGCGCTCTTCACGGTCCCGGCGGGCCAGGATCGGGGAGGGCTCCTCGTCGAGCTCTTCAACGCGGATGGTTTTGTAGCGCATCACATCTTCATTGATCTTGAGCAGGCGCTCAAGCTCGTGAACGGCGGCGGCCGGCGCGTCGATATTGACGAGCGCGTAATGGCCCTTGCGGTTCTTGCGGATGCGATAGGTGAGGTTGCGCAAGCCCCAATATTCGGTCTTGCCGACAATCCCGCCCTGATCCTGGATCGTTTTCTTGATGTCTTCGATCAGGGTTTCGACTTGCTGCGGCGAGATTTCAGGCCGCGCAATCAGCACGTGTTCGTAAAATGCCATGTTTTCCTCTTCCTGGCGGACCGGCGGCGCCTCGCGGGGGAAGAACCCGCAAAACGATGGACCCCAGGCGCAAGAATTGCCCCAGGGCCGCCGGCCACGAAGCGGCGCATAAACGTCATTTCCGGCCCGGAAGCAAGGGCGCTAGAGAAATTCCCAGCGGGCAAACCATACCGCCCAAGCCGCGATCAGGCCGTTGGCCGCCACGTGCGCCGCGATCGGACCCGCCAGCGTGTTGCTGCGGTAAAGCGTGAACGCAAACGCCGCGCCCGCCAGCGCCCCGGCCAGCCAGCGCCCGTGCATGGCGCCGAAAATCAGCGTGGTGACCAAAAACGCGGCCCAGGTGAACGCCCCCGGCGCCACCGTCTCAAACCGGCGACTGATCAGCGCCCGGTGCAGATAGCCGCGAAACAGCAATTCCTCAGCAATCGGCACGATCAGCACAAAGCCGATGAGGCGCAAAGCCAGCCAGGCGATGTCCGCGCCCGCGGGCTGTGCGGCCAGGAAGGCGCCGAGCGTGCTCTCGACCGCCGGCTCGGTGGCGATCCACAGCGCCCCGACGAGGAGGCCCACAAGCCATGGCTCGGCGTTAATGCGGCCCAGTTCGCGTTTGATCTCGGCGCGATAGAGAAAAATAGCCAGCACAGGCAGCACGATCAGCATCGCGCCGATCCACAGATCCTGCGTGATCGCCCCGCCGATGCGCGCGGCCATCAAGGCCGCAAACGGCGCCAGCAGCGCCGCGGCGCGTTTGAGCGCAGGATCGGGCGCCGCGTCGCGCGCCGGCGCATCGCTGCGGAAGAAGCGCACCTGATGCGCGACAGCCATCAGCGAAATCGTCACCGCAAGGAAAAAGCACCCAGCCGGCCTGCGCGTGAAATCCATCCAGCGCCAATTGTGGCGAAATGCGTGCGCCGATGCTGACCAGCAGCGCGATGCGCAGCGCGTTGAAAATCCAGATCGCCGCAACGCCGATCGGCAGCAGCAGCAACACATGCGGAAAGCGCAAATGCGCGCGGAATGCGTAAATATAAGCGCCCATCATCCCGAGCACGAGCGCGATGCCCTCATAGCCGGAGCACGCGGCGCGCACCAAGACGGCGAAATCGCCGGCGCCAAGCAGGAAGCGATCCGCCTCCATGCGCGCGGCCGGCTCATAAAGCTGCAAAAACCAGTAGGAAAGATGCAGCGTGGCCGAGGAAAGCGCGGTCCACGAATTTTGTGAAAGCGGCAGCGCCGCGAAGGTTAAAAGCCCGATGCCGGCCGAAACCCAATACGCGCTCGCCCGTTGCGATGCGAACGCACGCCAAAAGCGCAGCGGCGCCAGCGCCAGCGCGGCGCATGCGAACATCAATGCGCCGAGCGCCAACAAAACCGCGAAGGCAAGCCAAGGCGGGCTCTCCGCGCCGCGCTGAAACAGCGGCAGCATGGCGTAGAGCGCGGCAAAGCACGCCGCCTCCGCCGCGAGCCATCGGCCCCAGAGGTGGCGCTCAACGCTTTCGCGCCACAGCTTTGCGAAATTGCGCCCGCTCGCCAGCGCGCTCAACGCAAACGCGACGCCGCCAAACACTGCGCCGTACACGAGCCATTTCAGCAGCGTGTTGGCTTCCGCCCACAAGGCCGCATCCGGGCCGGACACCGCATGGATGTAAGAATAGCCCCGATCCAGCGCCGCGCATTGCAGCAGCAGAAGAATGAGAATGGCGCCGGCGCGCGCAAAATCGCGCCAGGCGCCGGAAGCCGGCGCCGTCAGATGAGGGCTTGTCATGCGGGCCGGCTCCGGCCTGCCAAGGCTCAATTGCGGCGCAAGAAGCGCTCGCGCAGGAAAAGCGCCGCGCAGATCAAGATGGCCACGGCCGCAAGGCCCTGCGCCACGTTGATTTCCGGCGCCTCAGGAATGCCGCCGCCACCGCCACCGCCGCCGCCGCCGCCATTGCCGCCGCCACCGCCGAGGCAAATGATGTTCAGAATGCAGAGCGCGGACGCCTGCGATGTCATGGCCAACGTGGCCACGAACCCAGCGGTGATTGTTTTTATCAATGTTTTCATTGCTGTTCCCCTTCAACCAACAAAGGGGGATTCCCGCCAGAACCCCGGATATGGATGCAATCATGACGTGTATAGGTTGGCGAACCGTTTCCCCAGCGGCGGGGCGTAGCGCATGCTGAAAATTCGCCTCAGGCGCGAAACGCGGCCTGGGCTTGCCGGGGGCGGGCGGCCGCGTTAACCCGCCGCACCATGAGTATTGCTTTCATTTTCCCTGGTCAGGGCAGCCAAACCCCCGGCATGGGCCTTTCGCTCTCTCAAGCCTTCGCCGCCGCGCGCGAGGTGTTTGAGGAGGTCGATGAGGCGCTGGGCGAGAAACTTTCGCGCCTCATTTTTGAGGGGCCTGAGGATGAGCTCACCCTCACCGCCAACGCCCAGCCCGCGCTGATGGCTGTGAGCCTTGCGGCCATGAAGGCGCTGGAGCGCGAGTTTGGCGTGGCGCCGGCCAAGGCCGCGTTCGTCGCCGGCCATTCGCTCGGCGAATATTCCGCGCTTGCGGCGGCGGGCGCGCTCTCCATCAGCGATGCGGCTAAGCTCCTGCGCATTCGCGGCAACGCCATGCAGGCGGCCGTGCCGGTTGGCGAAGGCGCGATGGCGGCGCTGATCGGCAAGGTCGATGTCGCGGTGGCGGAAGAGGTGGCCAAGGCCGGCGAGAGCGCCGGCGTTGTCGTCGTCGCCAACGATAACAATGTGGGCAATGTGGTGATCTCGGGCGCCAAGGCCGGCATCGATGCGGCGCTGGCTTACGCGAAAGAAAAAGGCGTGCGCGCGATCGCGCTCAACGTCTCCGCGCCGTTTCATTCGCCGCTGATGCAGCCCGCCGCCGAGGCGATGGCCGAAGCCTTGGCGGGCGCGAGCATCGCGCCATTTTCGCCCGCGCTCATCGCCAACGTCACCGCGCGCCCCGTTTCCGAGCCGGCGAGCGTGCGCAAGCTGCTGGTGGAGCAAGTCACCGGCCGCGTGCGTTGGCGTGAGAGCGTTGAGTGGATGGCGCGGCCCAAAGAACAAGAAGGTGGCGGCGTTGAGCGCTTCATCGAGGTCGGCGCGGGCAAGCAGCTTTCGGGCATGGTCAAGCGCGGCGTCGGCAAGGACACCTTCGCGCTGAATGAGCCTGCCGATTTGGAAGCGTTCGCAAAGACGCTCTAAAGCTCAATTGAGCGCCGAAGGGATGGTCCAGCGCAGGCCGCGCAGGAAAGCGTCAATTTGCGGCGCGGCGTCATAATCGGCCGGATACGTGAAGCGATATTTCAGCAGCCACCGTTCGCTCGCGCAAAACACATAAAGCTCTGAGCGCACAGGCACGGCGTCGCGCATCGCAAAGCGGGGCGCGGTGAAGCTGTAGTGCGCCTGAAAGCCGTTGTGCATCACGCCCGCATTGTAAAGCACGGCCTCGCTGCTGCTGATGAGCGTGGCGCCTGGGTGGGCGCGTTCAATGTCGACGCGCGCCCGGCTGAAATCGGAGGCGCACAAATAGGCGCGCGCGCTGGCGATCACGTCCGGCGGGGAGCCGTAGCTGCGCAATTGCGGCGCGGGATAGACATAAACCGTGGCTGCGATTTCAGAGCCTGGCGCTGCAACAAGGGTGCTATAGCCAACGCTCTCGTCATAGGCGTTCTCCGAATAGCGGGTCACGCCCACGCGGGTGAATGGGCCAACCCCCACCGGGAAAACCATGCCGCTGTTGACGTGGATGTAAGCTTGCCCCTGCGGCGCTTGTACGGCGTGCGGCGTGTAGGGCTCCACCTTTGGTGGTGCGGCAGGCCCCAAGCGCCAGGATCATGAAAATACATTGCAGCGCGCGCATCGAACCCCTCCCGTGCGCCGTACAATAAACGGTTGCATCATATCCGCCAGCGCGCCGCTTGCGGCCGCGCTGTGCGCGGCATAGAGGCGATTGAGCCGCCGAGCGCATGCATATCTCCGCCGGCGGCGGCGCGCGCTACACCGTGACCGATTAAACCGCAAAACTTGCAGGCGCGGCCCGCCCGGCCTAAGCGGGGCCAAAATTAGAGGGACCAGCGATGTTCGATCTCACAGGCAAAACCGCGCTCGTGACGGGCGCGTCAGGCGGCATTGGCGGCGGCATCGCCAAGGCGTTGGCCGCGCAGGGGGCGAAAGTGGCGCTTTCGGGCACGCGCGTGGAAGCGCTCGAGGCGGTGCGCGCAGAACTCGCCGGCGCCGATCACCAGATCCTGCCGTGCAATCTCTCAGATAGCGCAGCGGTGGATGCATTGGTGGGCCAAGCCGAAGCGGCGCTGGGCGGGCGGCTCGATATTCTCATCGCCAATGCGGGCATCACCAAGGATGGCTTGCTGCTGCGCATGAAGGATGAGGATTTCCAGAACGTCATCAAGATCAATCTGGAAAGCTATTTCCGCCTCGCGCGCGGCGTTGCGCAACATGATGAAAAACCGCTGGGGCCGCATCATCGGCATCACCTCGATCTCGGGCGTGATGGGCAATCCGGGGCAGGCGAACTACGCCGCCTCCAAGGCCGGCATGATCGGCTTCACCAAGGCGCTGGCCCAAGAGGTGGCCAGCCGCAACGTGACGGCCAATTGCATCGCCCCCGGCTTTATCTCCTCGCCCATGACCGACGTGCTCAACGAGCAGCAAAGAAGCGCCACCCTGGCCCGCATCCCCGCCGCTCGCCTGGGCGAGCCGGGCGATATCGCCGCCGCGGCCGTCTATCTCGCCTCAGAGGAGAGTGGCTACATGACTGGCCAAACCCTGCACGTGAATGGCGGCATGGTTATGATCTAAAGGCTGAAAACTGGGGGGCGTGCTGCCTTATGGGCGCCCCTCAAAGCGAAAAAAAGCTTGCGTGTGGCCGAGAGGCTGTCCAAAACCCCGCTCATACCACCGCCCCCACGGAACTTACCGGGGGCGGGTGAGCAAATATCTATGTTCTCAGCACTGGCGAGGCGTGCATGTCGGAAGTTTTTGAGCGCGTTAAGGCGATCGTGATCAAGCATCTCGAAGCCCCGGCGGAGAAGGTGACTGAGAAAGCCTCCTTCATCGACGATCTTGGCGCGGACAGCCTCGATAACGTCGAGCTCGTGATGGCGTTTGAAGAAGAGTTCGGCATCGAGATCCCGGACGACGCGGCCGAGCATATTCAAACTGTCGGCGACGCGGTGAAGTTCATCTCGGAGAAGCAGGGCTAACGCCCTGCGCGCCCCGCCGATGAGGCGCGTCGTCATCACAGGCATTGGGCTTGTTTCCCCGCTCGCCGGCAATGCGCCGGCGACGTGGAGCGGCTGATCGCTGGCAAATCCGGCGCGAACAAAATCGAACACTTTAAAGTGGACGATTTGCCGAGCCGGATTGGCTGCCTTGTGCCGCGCGTCGATGGGCGCGGGGGCGGTGCGGGCGATCCGCACGCCTTCGATCCCGATAAGACTCTTTCCCCGAAAGAGCAGACGCGCGTTGATGATTTCATCCTCTACGGCATCGCCGCCGCTGACGAAGCGGTGGCCGATAGCGGCTATGTGGCCGAAACCGATGAGCAGAAGAATCGCAGCGGCGTTCTGATCGGCTCGGGCATTGGCGGCATCAATGCGATCGCCAACAATGCGCTGTTGCTGGAAGAAAAAGGCCCGCGCCGGCTTTCGCCTTTCTTCATTCCAAGCGCGCTGATCAATCTGGCTTCGGGCCAAGTGTCGATCAAGCACGGCTTCCGCGGGCCGAACCATTCCGTCGTCACCGCTTGCGCCACCGGCGCGCACGCCGTGGGCGATGCGGCGCGGCTGATCGTGCATGGCGATGCGGATGTGATGGTGGCCGGCGGCACCGAAGCTGCGATCTGCAGGCTTGGCCTTGCCGGCTTCTGCGCGCTGCGCGCTGTTTCTTCCGGCTTCAACGACACGCCTGAAAAAGCCTCCCGGCCCTACGATAAGGATCGCGACGGCTTCGTCATGGGCGAAGGCGCGGGCTGCGTTGTGCTCGAAGAGTACGAACACGCCAAAGCGCGCGGCGCGAAGATTTACGCCGAGGTCAAAGGCTACGGCCTCTCGGGCGACGCCTACCATATCACCGCCCCTTCCGAGGATGGCGATGGCGGCTACCGCGCCATGCAAGCGGCGTTGAAAGACGCCGGCATGGCCGTGACCGATATCGACTATGTGAACACGCACGGCACCTCCACGCCCCTGGGTGATGAGATCGAGCTGCGCGCGATCGAGCGGCTGTTCGGCCAATCGGCGGAGGGGCTTTCGCTCTCCTCCACCAAATCGGCGATCGGGCATTTGCTCGGCGCGGCGGGCGCGGTGGAAACCATCTTCTGCGCGCTGGCGATCCGTGACGGCGTGGTTCCGCCGACGCTGAACCTTGAAAATCCTTCAGTCGAGATCCGCCATAGATTTGACGCCGCTCAAGGCCAAGAAACGGCCCGTGACCACGGCGATGTCCAATTCGTTCGGCTTCGGCGGCACCAATGCGGCCGTTATCCTCACAGCGGTGAGCTGATGGCGCGCGCACGCCGGCGCGGCGGCAACCCGCTGTTCTGGCTCATCGTGCTCGTGGGCTTTGCGGCGCTGTTCGCGGCGGCCTTCTTCTACAGCGCCATCGAACGTCCGGGCCCGCTCGCCTCCGATCGCGCCTTCATGGTCGAACGCGGCGCAACCGGCGCGGCCATCGCTGACACCATGGAGCGTGAGGGCGTCATCACCGATGCGCTTCTGTTCCGCATCGCCAATCGCATCTACGCGCAAGGCCCGATCCAGGCGGGCGAGTACGCCATCCCTGCCGGCGCCTCGGTGCGCCGCGTGGTGGAAATGATGACAAGCGGGCAAGCGCTGATGCATTCCATCACCTTTCCCGAAGGCATCACCATCCGCGCGGTGATGCGCATCATTGAGGAAAGCGACGTGCTCACCGGCGATCTGCCGGAGACACCGCCCGAAGGCTCGATCCTGCCGGATACCTATCACGTGCAGCGCGGCATGAGCCGGGCGGCGCTGCTGCAGATCATGCGCGATGCGCATGATCGCGCCGTGGCTGAAATCTGGGAAAACCGCGCGCCGAATCTGCCGATCAGCACGCCGGCGGAGCTGGTGAACCTTGCTTCGCTGGTGGAGCGCGAAACCGGCATCGGCGAAGAGCGCGCGATGGTGGCGGGCGTGTTCGTCAACCGCCTGCGCCGGCCGATGCGGCTCGAAACCGATCCCACCATCATCTATGGCGTGTGCCTGCGCTTCCCGATCGCTGCAATGACGGGCGCCTCGTGAACGCCCAAGGCCAGCGCCGCACCATTCGCCAAAGCGAGATCGAGCTCGACACCGGCTACAACACCTATCGTATCGACGGCCTGCCGCCGACGCCGATCGCCAATCCCGGCCGCGCCGCGCTCGAAGCCACCGCCAATCCGGCGACAACCGAAGCGCTGTTCTTCGTTGCCGACGGCTCGGGCGGGCACATCTTCGCCAATACGCTGGCCGAGCATCAGGCCAACGTGCGCCGCTGGCGCGAGATCGAGGCCGAGCGCCTAGCCCAGCAGCGCGGCGGACGGTAATGGCGAGGCCCCGCGCTTATGACGCGGTGCTTCTGAGCGTGGGCAAGCATTTCGAGCTGGATCATTTCGTGTTCGGGCCCAACACGAATTTGACCGCCATCGCTGCGCAAACAGACACCGAACACCTTGAGTGGGTTATCGAAGAACTCGATACGCGCTTTGGGATGCGCTGGCCTCTGGTGCTCGATCGGCATGGGCGGATGCGCAAGCCGCAATTGAACATTCCGGACGAGCTCACCGTGACGGATCTGGCGGAAATTCTGGATTCAGGCGTTTGGCCGGCGGCGTGGGTTGCGCCTCAGACGCGTTATCTCGACTGAAACGTGAAGGGTGCGTTGTCCCTGATTCCGCTGTAAGCAGCCCCCATGAGCATATCGGGCATGACCGGCTTCGCCCGCGCCGAGGGTGAACACGAAGGCCAGAATTGGACCTGGGAGCTGAAAAGCGTCAATGGGCGCGGGCTCGATCTGAAGCTGCGCACCCCGCCAGGGTTTGATGGATTGGAGCAGCCCGCGCGCGCCGCGGCGAACGCCAAGTTCAAGCGCGGCTCGCTGCAAGCCAATCTGCAACTGGCGCGCGCCGCGGAGGGCGCGGCCAATGTGCGCGTCGATCTCGATCTCGCGCGCAAGCTGATCGAAGCGGGCGCTGCGTTCGTCAAAGATAAACGAGTCAAGAAGCCGCGCTGGGATGGGATCCTGCAAGCGCGCGGCGTGATCCTCGCCGAAGATGGCGCGGAGATGAGCGAACAAGCCCGCGCCGCGCTGGAAGCGGCGCTCATTGCTGGCTTCCACCAAGCGCTCGCCGGGCTCGACGCCGCACGCCGCGCCGAAGGGCGCAGCCTCGCCGCCATCCTCACCGAAGCGGCTGATCGGCTCGATGCGCTCATCGCCGCCGCGCGCGCCAGCGCCGCCACAGCGCCCGCCGCTTTGCTTGAGCGCATCCGCCAGCGGCTTGAAGCGCTCGCGCCCGAGATCAAGCTCGATCCGGCGCGGCTGGCGCAGGAAGCGGCGCTCGCCGCCGCGCGCGCCGACGTGGCCGAAGAATTGGAGCGGCTCGCCGCGCACGCGCTTGAGCTGCGCGCGCTGATTTCCAAGCCGGAGCCCGCTGGCCGCCGGCTCGATTTTTTAAGCCAAGAGCTGACGCGCGAAGCCAACACGCTCTGCTCAAAATCCTCAGAACTTGAGCTCACCCGCATCGGGCTCGATCTCAAAACCGTGATCGATCAGATCAAGGAGCAAGCCGCCAATGTTGAATGATAACGTCGCGCGGCGCGGCTTGATGTTCGTGCTCTCCAGCCCCTCGGGCGCGGGCAAATCCACGTTGGCGAAAAAGCTGCTTGAGGCCGATGACAACGTATCGCTCTCGGTTTCGGCCACCACGCGCCCGCCGCGCCCCAGCGAGGTGGATGGGCGCGAATATAAATTCCTGCCGAAAGAGCAATTCGAGCAGATGGCCGATCGCGGCGAGTTTCTCGAACACGCCATGGTGTTCGGCAATCATTACGGCACCCCGCGCGCGCCGGTGGAGGCGATGCTGATTCAGGGCAAGGACGTCTTGTTCGACGTCGATTGGCAGGGCGCGCGCGCGCTGCGTGCGGCTGAGCCGCAGGATGTTGTCGGCATCTTCATTCTGCCGCCCTCGATGGCCGAGCTTGAGCGCCGCCTGCGCGCCCGCGCCGAGGATAGCGAAGAGGTGATCCAAAGCCGCATGGCCCGCTCGCTCAACGAGATCAGCCATTGGGAAGAATACGATTACGTGCTCGTCAACACGCTGCTCGAGCAGACGCTGACGCAAGTGAAGCAAATCCTCGCCGCCGAGCGCCTAAAGCGAAACCGCCAGCTTTGGCTCAAACTGCATGTGGAGCGGCTGAAAAGCGGGATCTGAGGCGCGGGGCCGACCTCGACAAAACGGCCGGGTGGTGCTACCCAGTCGCACCATGACGGTGAAAACCTCTATTTCGCTCACGGACGCGCAGGAAGCCTATGCGCGCAAGCTGGTCGATGATGGCCGTTACCCGAGCCTGAGCGCCGTGCTGCAGCAGGGCCTCGAAATGTTGCGCCTCGAAACCGAAGCCAAGGACGCCGAGATCGCCGCGCTCAAGGCGCTGCTTGAAGAACGCGCAAAGGGGCCGTTCATCTCGATGGAAGAGAGCGACGCGGAGATTGACGCACTGATCGAGCGCAAGCGCGCGCACTATCTGGGCAAAACGCGTGAGCTATAGGGTCGCGCGCCTTAGTCAGGCGAATGACGACCTCGACGCGCTGTTCGATTTTCTGGTCGAAAGCTATCTACATTTCGATGACGACTTGGAGGCGGCGGTGGAGCGCGCGTCCCAACGTGCGGCGCGCATCAAGGCTGATTTGCGCGCGCTCGGAAAAACGCCACATCAAGGCACGCTCTTGCCTCACCTCATGCCCGGCCTGCGCCATGTCACGAAAGATCGCGCGATCTTTTATTTCACGGTCGATGACGACGCGCGGCTTGTGCGCGTGCTGGCTGTGTTTTTCGGCGGACAGGATCATCAGCGCGCGATGCTGAAACGCTTGGCCTCAGGCCGATAGCGCGCGCCAAGCATCAGCCAAGCGGCGGAAGCCGGCTTGATCGATTTCTTCCGCGCGCGCGGTCGGCGTGATCTCCGCTGCGGCCAGCAAAGCCTCCGCATCCGGCGTCAGCGCCTTCAGCGCCACGCGCAGCATCTTGCGGCGTTGGCCGAACGCGGCGGCGGTGACGCGTTCGATGGCGCCGAGATGCGGATAGGGCGCGGCCAAATCCGTAAGATGCACGATCGCCGAGGCGATCTTCGGCGGCGGCGTGAACGCGCGCGGCGGCACGGTGAAGGCAAGCCGGCATTCGCAGCGCGCCTGCGCCAGCACGGCGAGACGGCCATATGCGTCCGAGCCCGGCTTGGCGACGATGCGCTGGGCCACCTCTTTCTGAAACATCAGCGTCATCGGCCCGCGCCACGGTGCGGCTTTGAGCCATTTCACCAAAAGCGGCGTGCCGACATTATAGGGCAGGTTGGAAATGACGTGCGCTGGCTCTTGGACCGCCGGCGCCCTCGCCGGCGGTCCAAGAAAGCAGCGCCGCCTCATCCGCCTCCAGCGCATCGCCATGCACGATGCGCAAGCGGCCTTCGCTCCATTCCACCAGCGGCTCAAGCAGCGGCAGAAAGCGCGCGTCTTTCTCAATCACAATGAGATCGGCGCCCGCCTCCAGCAAAGCGCGCGTCAGCCCGCCGGGGCCGGGGCCGATTTCGATCACGCGCTTGCCGGCAAGATCGCCGGCCACGCGCGCGATGCGGCGGGTGATGTTGAGATCGAGCAGGAAGTGTTGGCCCAGCGCCTTGTTGGCCCAAAGGCCGTGCGCTTCCAGCTCTTCGCGCAGCGTCGGCAGATCGTCGGCGTTCATGCCCGCGACGCGCGGCGTGCAGCCATCGCCGCCGCTTGCGCCAGTGCGGCGCGGAAACTGTCGGCGCGGGCGAGGCCTTTGCCCGCAATGTCAAAGCCTGTGCCGTGATCGGGCGAGGTGCGCACGATCGGCAGGCCCAGCGTGATGTTCACCCCGTCCCAGAAATGCAGCGTCTTGATCGGGATGAGACCCTGATCGTGATAAAGCGCGATCACCGCGTCATAGCCGGCGCGCGCCTCTTCATGAAACAGCACATCGGCGGAGCGCGCGTCGGAAACATCCCAGCCTTCGGCGCGCAGCATGGCGGCGGCGGGATTGATGAGCTCGATTTCCTCGCGGCCGATATGGCCATGCTCGCCCGCATGCGGATTAAGCCCGCAAAGCGTGATGCGCGGCGAAGCAACGCCAAAATCGCGCTTGAGCGCCTCGCCCACGATGCGCGTTACATGCACGATGCGCTCCCGGCTCAGCGTGCGCACGGCCTCGGCCAGCGGCACATGGATGCTGGTGAGCGCAACGCGCAGCGACGGGCCGGCGAGCATCATCACGGGCCCGCGTGTCTGATCCCAGACATCTGCTTCGGTGAGGTGGGCGATAAACTCAGTGTGGCCGGGAAAGGCGAAAGCGGCGTCGTGCAGCACGGATTTGGCGATCGGCAGCGTCACGAGCGCGCTGGCCGCGCCCGCGCGCACCGCCTCCACCCCGCGCTCAATTGCGGTGATGACGGCGCTGGCGTTCACCGGATCGGGCGCGCCCGGCGTTTCCTCGATGGCGAGCGGGGCGTCGAGCACGGTGAGCGCATCGGGCGCAAACGCAAGTTCGGAGATGCTGCGCGCGCGCTGCATGTTCGGTTCGGGCAGGCCCAGCCGGCGCGATGCGCGCGCGAACGCGTCGGCGTCGCCTATCAGGAAGAAATCCGGCGCGTTCTCGCGCCGAGCCCAAACCTGCGCCGCCAGTTCGAGGCCGATCCCGGCGGGATCGCCCATCGAGACGGCAAGCGGGCTCATGTTATTGCCGCGTGATGATGGTGGCTTCGCGGCGCAGGTTGCGCAGGTAGCGATCCGAGAGCATCGACATTTCCCGCTCACGCAGGCGCGCTTCGATTTCCTCGCGGCTGGGCACGGCCGCGCCGCCCGCTTCACGCTGGCAGACAACGAAGATGTTCGCCGTATCGCCGTTCACAACCGCGGTTGAGGCGCGGCCGTTGGCGACGCCGTCAATGCGGCTGCGCACATCGGCCGAAAGATCGCTTTCCACCGCGCGGCCAAGATCGACGACGCTGCCGCCGAACGTATTGGCTTCGCGCTCCAGCGCCCCGCAGCCATTGATGCGCGATTGCGCGCGCTGCAATTGCGCCAGGCGCGCCGCAGGCGCGGTGACTTGGCGCAGCGAGATCACCGTCGAGGCGCGCCTTCGGAGAGGCCCTCGCGGCGTTCGCGCAAGGCGATGATGTAAACCCCGTTCGGCGTGCGCACCGGCAGGGAAACTTGTCCGGGCTGCAGCCGTTCGGCGATGGGCTGCAATTCTGGCGCAAGCTCGCTCGCGGCGATCCAGCCGACATCGCCGCCGGCGGCGGCGGTGGGCGAGGCGGAGAATTGGCGCGCCACCAGCGGGAACGGCGCGCCGTTCTGCATTTCCTGGATGAGGCGCATGCCGCCCTGCATCATGTTCTGAAATTCGCCCTCATTGGAGGCCGGCAGGAAAATTTCGGAGATCAGATATTGCGGGCGCGTGGCGCTGGCGGCGAGGCGCTCTTGGGTCTCGCGCACTTCGATCTCGGAAATGCGCAGGCGCGAGCCGTAGAGGCCGTTCATCAGCGCTTGCCAGGCGATGTCGGCTTCAATCTGTTGGCGCAAGGTGGACACCGGCACGCCCGCGGCGGCCAGCGATTCCACAAATTGCTCAGAGGTCAAATTGTTGGAGCGGGCGATGTCGCCGATGCGGCGATCGATCGAATCCGGATTAACCGGGGTATCAGCGCGCGAGCGATATTCCTGAATCTGCAGGCGCTCGTCGATCAGCTCATCAAGCGCCTGGGCGCGGGCGCGTTCGAGCATTTCCGGCGTCGATTGGATGCCGGCCGACACCAGCAGCATGTTGGCGCGCACGCGCACGTCATAGGTCGAGATCACGGAATCATTGACGATCGCGGCCACGCCCTCGGCCAATTGGGCGGAAGCGGGCGCCGGCGCGCCGGCCAGGGCCGCGACTGCGAGGGCCGCCGCACATGCCTGTTTTATGTTCATTTTCTCTCTCAACTCCGCCTTAGCTTCCGCCAAAGACCCCCAGCGAACGCAAGCCGATCCGGATCTGAATGCCTTCGTCCGGCCCCTGGGTGCTCGTGCGCCGTTCCCGGCGGGTGTAGGAAATCTCGAGGAAGGTGCAATCGTCCTCGTAGATCGCCCGGATGTCCTGACGCAGATTTATGTCTGAATCTAGGTCGCGGGTCAGCCCGGCTTGCATCCGCCAGCCCCGCAGCAATTCGACGCCGATATTGGCGCTGATTTCCTCGGTCGGGGTGTTGGGATCGGTGACGAAGCTCTCATCGTACTGGAAATACCGCGCAGAGCCGCTGAACCGGCCAACCGCGCCGCGCACGCCCCAATCGACCCGTTCGATATCCAGCGTTTCGTCATTGAGGCGAAGCCGCGCCTGGGTGGAGAAATGCCGGCCAAGATCGAGTTGGCCCGCAGCCACCCAATCGGAGGCGTTGTCGTTCATATTGGTGCGCGGGCCGAAGGCGGGGTCCACCTCGTCGCGCCAGCGCCGGCCGAGCATGAGCGAAGCGCTTTGGCCGGTGCGGGCGCGCGCTGTGGCGCGCACGCCGGCGCTTACCCTGCCGCCCGGTTCCCACAGGTCGTAGTTCGGGGCCGCGTTCGGGCGGAAGAGATTTGAATCGTCGAGTTCAAAGCCGAGGCTGTCTTCGTTGACGATGCGCGGATCGTCCGCGTCGCTGGTGGCGTAGGCGGCCATCACCACAGGTTCGAGCACGATGTCGAAGCGCTCGCCCGGGCGCATGAACGGCCAGCTCACCTCCGCGCCGGCAAGGCCAAGCGTGCGTGAGAACGTCTCGCGTTCGGTCGATGAGGTTTCCACGCTGAACATATCGGCGCGCGCCTGCGCGAACGGGCTGAGCACCAGGCCGGGGCCGACGATCATATCCTTGCGCCACGTCCCGCCGACCGAGAGCCGCCCCGTGCCGCCCTCAAATTCCGGGGTCGCGATATTGTCATCGCGCTCAAGCACGGCGAGGTTTGCGTTGAGGCGCAATTGCCCGCGCAGCCAAGGATCGACGAACACATGCTCGGTCTCGGCGAAGGGGGCGATCGTGGGCAGAAGATTGGGCGTATCGGCCGCGCGCAGGCCTTGGATCGACGCAAATGCGATCGAAGAATAGGCGTTGCGGCTCTGCCCGAGCGCGAACAGCTGCGAGATCAGCCGGTTTTCGTTGCCGGCATAAGGCCCGCGCCGCTCGCCCGCGCCCTCGACATCGTAGCGGCGCAGGTAATCGTCATCGGTGATGCGCTCAACGCCAAAGCCCCAGCGCCAATAATCATTGATGCGAAACTCGCCATCGGCGAACACCGAGGAGCGCCATTCTTCATTGCCGAAGCGCGAGCCCTCGCTGTCAAACAGCGCCTCGCTTGTCAGCGTGCTGTTGATATTGACATGGCCCGACCAGAAGCGGCGGCGATAATCGAGGCCCAGCAGCGGATTGACCGTCTCGTGCGCCTGCAGCGTGACGGTGAGATCGTCATAGGGCGACATCGCCCAATAATAAGGCTGCGCGTAAAACACGCCGAGCCGGCGGTTGCGCCCCAAGTCAGGCGCCAAAAAACCCGAAGTGCGGCCCGCGCTCGGATCGGGGTGCGCGAAATACGGCAGATAAAGCACCGGCACGCCCGCCAGCTCGAACACCGCGCCTTGATAAGAGATCGTGCGCGTCTGCTGATCCTGGATGGCGCGGCGCGCGCGCAGGCTCCAGGTGGGCGGCTGATCGCCGGTCTCGCACACTGGGCAGGAGGTGTAGATGACGTTGCGCAGTTCGCTCTCGCCTTCGCCGTGGCGCAGCGCGGCGCGCGCGGCCAGCGTGCCTTCATTGCCAAGGCGGGCGCGCAATTCGCTGGCCACCGCGACATTGAGCCCTTCATCGGCCTCCACCTCATCGGCGTAGGTGATGGAGCCGTCCTCCAGCGCGATCTGCACATCGCCGCTGGCGTGGATCGATCCGGTGTTGAGATTATAGACCAATTGGTCCGCGCGCATGGTGCGGCCCTGATAGCGGACCTGCACATCGCCTTGCGCGGTGATCGTGCCGGCGGCCTGATCGTCGATCAGCTCATCGGCTTCGAGCATGACCTGGCGGTTATCTTGCGCCGCTTCTTGCGGGGGCGGCGCCTGCTCGGCCTGCTGGGCGAGCGCCGCAGGGCTTGCGCCCACCGCGAGCGCGGCCGCCAGCGCCGCCCATGTCCAGGGCGCCCGCTCGGCCGTCCGTCCAGCCATTCCCCCCGAACGGAGCATCCTAATTCCTTTGTCCGACTCCCCCGCCCATTCCTAGCCGGGGCCCCAGCCGGGCGTCCAGCGCGGGACGCTGCTTGGGCGAGCTCCGTGACGTTTGCGCCTCAGCCGTCCTCTAAAAACGCCACCAGCGACAGCGCAATGAACACCCCCGCCAGCGGCGCGCTCCAGGCCGCCACGGCGGCCGGCACGGTCTGGGTCATGGCGAAGGCCCCGGCGAGCTGGCTGTAGAAGAAGAGGAAGAGGCCCACCCCGACGCCCGCCGCGCCCCATCGCGCCAGGTTCCCCAAGCGCTGCAATTGCAGCGAGAAGGCCGCCCCCAGCAGCGCCATCGCCGCCAGCAGCACCGGATAGGCCAGCAGCGCCTGCCATTTGATCTCATAGCTCGTCGGCGCAAACCCGGCCTGGCGCGCTTCGGCGATGAAGCCGGGCAGCTCCCAGAACGACAGCGTGGCCGGGCTCACAAAGCGGTTCACCAATTCGGACGGATCAAGCGAGGTCGGGATCGCCAAGTGCGTTTGAGGCGCAGGGCGCGCGCCGGGGGTGGCTTCGACAAGATCTGTTAGCTGCCAAAAGCCAGGCTTGAGTTCGGCCCGCTCGGCGCGGATGCGGCGGGTAAAGCGCAGCGCCTCTTCGCGCACGTCAAAGAAGATGAAGGTGGCGCCCAAAAGCGTCGCCCCGCCCGAATCCACGCCCTCGGCGTGAATGACCACCTGGCCGCTCTCATCGCCCTGGCGAATCCAGACGCCATTGGCGCCGGCTTCGGCGTTGCGATTGGAGAGCTGGTTTGACACCTCGCCCTCAAACACCCGGTAGCAATAGGCGCCCAGCGGATTGAGCAGCGTGATCACCGCAAATCCGATCACCAGCCCCAGCAAAGCCGAAGGCGCCAGAAAACGCCACGCCGAAACACCGGCGGCGCGCATGGCCACCAATTCGCTTGAGCGATTAAGCCCGACGATCGCCATCATCACGCCGGCAAGCACGATGAACGGCAGCGTCTGCTCAATCAGCATCGGGGTTTTAAGCAGGGTAAGCCACAGCGCTTCACCGATGCTGAGCTCGGTCCGCGAGCCCACGGTGCGCATCTGCTCGACCATGTCCACCAGCAGGATGGACACGACGACGCCCACAAGCGCCACCGCGATGCCAAATAGCCCGCGCACAGTGACATACCAGCCAAGCCGGGAGAACAAAAAGCCCATGCCCTTACGCCTCCGCCAGCACGGAGGGGCCGATCGCGCGCCGTTTCTTGCGCGGCGCGCGCCCGCGCATCACCACGATCGCGCCGATAATCACAACGATTGGCACAAGATATTGCAGCACGTTGAGATCGGGCTCGTCCATGGCGATCGATTGCGTCGCCAGCGCCGAAAGCCGCACCACCAGCGCGACAACCGAAGCGATGACAATGCGCCGCCCATAGCCGCGCCGGCTGAACTCGCCCGACAGCACCCCCGCCAGCGCGATCAAAGCCAGCGCGATGTTCAACAGCGGCGCAGAAAGCCGCGCATGCGCTTCGGCGATGAATTGTTTGACATTGCGCTGGTCGTAATGGGCGGTGCGGTCTGGGTAGAACAATTGATGCAGCGTGCGGTCGGAGGCCTTGAGGTAGAAGAAATCATCGTCATCGAGGTTGGCGACGCCCAATTGCAGCACGTAACGATCGAAATCGAGCACATCGACGGAGCCGTCCTGCACCTGGCGCTGCACTTGCCCATCGCGCATCACGATCGCCGGCTCACCGTCAATCGTCACGATCACGCCGGCGCGGGCGGTGTAGGTGATGTCATGTTCGGGGCGGGCGTCATTGATCAGCAGATCGCGCAATTCACCGCCGCCGCCGCGCTCACGCGCATAAAGCGTGAGATCCTTGTTCGGGAAGGTGAACGAGCCCTCTTGCACAAGGCTTGAGGCAAGATCGGTGCGCAATTCGTAGAACGTCTCGCGCCGTTCGGCGAAAGACCAGGGCTGGATCACCACATTGATCGCCAGATGCGCCAGCGCCGCCAGCACCGCCAGCTGAATGATCGGCCGCGCAATCCGCCCGCGCGACATGCCCGCGCCGAACAAGACAGCGATCTCGCTGTCATTGTGCATGCGGTTGATCGCGTAAACCACGGCGATGAACACCGCCATCGGCAGGATCAGCGAAATCAATTGCGGCAGCGTCAGCAGCGTCACCCACGCAAAGGCCAGCCCCGCGCGACGATTGTTGACGATGATGTCGAGCTGGTTGAGCCCTTGGGTCAGGATCGCAACGGCCGCGAGCGCCCCCAGGATCGCCAAAAGCGGCCCCAGCGCCTGCCGGAACACGTAAGCCGAGATTGTGTTCATGCCGTTCCTTTGCGGCGCGCCGCCGCGCGCCTACCGTTCCCTAACGGCTGGGGCGCGCTTTTCAATCGCCCCGCTCACGGCTACCTAAGCGCAAAGCTTGCCGCATGCGCGCCTCCCGGCGCCGGCGGAGGGCGGCTTCCTTAGGGGAAATTATGGATATCCGATTTTCAGCCGCGGCCAGCGGCGATGTGGTTGTGGTAATGGCCGGAGACGGGGCGGCGCTGACGCCCGCGGGCGAGGCGCTGGATAAAGCCGCCAATGGCCGGCTCACCAAGGCGATGGCGGCGATGCGCTTTACCGGCGCGGCCGGGCAAGTCGCGGATATTCTGGCCCCCGAAGGTTTGGAATTTGCCCGCGTGCTGGTGATAGGCGTCGGCAAGTTCGAGAGCGCCGATGGGCTGGCGGTGGAGCGCTGGGCCGGCCACGCCGTCAAACGCACGCTGACCTCCGCCGAAAAGCTGGTGCTGCAGCCTGATGCGCTGCCGGGCGTCTCCAAGGCTGACGCCGGCGCGCACGCCGCGCTGGGCGCGCGCCTCGCCAGCTATCGCTTCGATACCTATCGCACCAAGCTCAAGCCCGAGCAGAAGCCCACGCTCGCCTCTGTGGATATCGCCATGGACGGCGCCGCCGCCGCCCGCGCCCGCGCCGATAAGGATGCGGCGATCGCAGAAGGCGTGTTCTTCGCGCGCGATCTCGTCAGCGAGCCGCCGAACTTGCTCTATCCCGAAAGCTTCGCAGAGCGGCTGCGCGATCTCGAAACGCTCGGCGTTGAGGTTGAGGTGCTTGAGCCGGCGACGATGGAAAAGCTCGGCATGGGCGCGCTTCTGGGCGTGGCCCAAGGCAGCGCCCGCCCGGCGCGGCTTGTCACCATGTTCTGGAAAGGCGCCAAGAACGCCAAGCCGATCGCCCTTGTCGGCAAGGGCGTCACCTTCGATACGGGCGGCATTTCGCTGAAGCCGCCCGCCGGCATGGATGAAATGAAGGGCGATATGGGCGGCGCCGCCGCCGTCGCCGGCGCGATGAAGGCCGTGGCGCTGCGCAAGGCCAAGGCCAATGTGGTTGGGGTTGTGGCGCTGGTGGAAAACATGCCGGGCGCGAACGCGCAGCGGCCGGGCGATATCGTCACCACCATGTCGGGCCAAACCATCGAGGTGCTCAACACCGACGCCGAAGGCCGGCTCATCCTTTGCGATGCGCTCACCTACGCGCAGGATAAGTTCAGCCCCTCCACGATCATCGATCTCGCCACGCTGACGGGCGCGATCATCGTGGCGCTGGGGCACGAAAATGCCGGCCTGTTCTGCAATGACGATGATCTCGCGCACGCGCTGCAGCAGGCCGGCCAGGCCGAGGGCGAACCGGTGTGGCGCATGCCGCTGGACGCCGGCTACGATAAGCAGATCGATACGCCCAACGCGGATATGAAGAACATTTCCGGCAAGCCCGCCGGCGGCTCCATCGTGGCGGCGCAATTTCTCAAGCGTTTCGTCAAGGACGGCACGCCCTGGGCCCACCTCGACATCGCCGGCACCGCCTGGAAGCCGGGGCCTTATGAGGATCCGCTCTCGCCCGCCTGGGCCACCGGCTATGGCGTGCGCCTGCTCAACCGGCTGATCGCGAACAAGTTCGAGGATTAGGCGCGTTGGACCGCATCGACATCCTCTTGCGCGGGCCGATTGACGATCTCGAAGAGGAGCGCTTCGCCGGCTACATCGAAACGGTGTGGCGCGCGGCGGCGCAGCAAGGCTGGGTCGATCTGGCGGCGCTTGATGCGCGCATGGCGGCGCTGGAGGATTTCTCGATCCCCGTTCCGGCTGACGCTGCATCAGAGGCTATGGCGCTGATCCATCGCGCGCTCGATGATCCGCAGCTGCCTATGTACGTAACGGTTCGCCATGTCGCGGGCGGCGCCGATGGCTGAGCTTTGGTTTTACCATCTCGAGCGCACGGAGCTTGAGCGGGCGCTGCCGCCGCTTCTGGAAAAATGCTTGCAGCGTGGCTGGCGGGCTTTAGTGCGCGGCGGCAGCGCCGAGCGGCTGGAGGCGCTGGATACAACCTTGTGGACCTGGCGGGATGAAAGCTTCCTCCCCCACGCGCGCGAGGGCGAAGGCGAGGCCGCGCGCCAGCCGGTTTGGCTCACCACGGCTGAGGGAAACCCGAACGGGGCCAAGGCGTTGTTCTTGATCGACGGCGCCGAAGCGGGCGATCTCGCCAGCTTTGAGCGCGCGTGCCTCATGTTCGATGGCCGCGATGAAGCCGCCTTGGAATCGGCGCGGCGGCGCTGGAAAGAAGCCAAAGAGGCGGGCATCATCGCCTCCTACTGGCGCGAGAGCGCACAGGGAAAATGGGAGAAGCAGGCATGATCCGCGCGACCCTCTTTGTCACCGCCGCCTTGTTCGCCGCCGCGTGCAGCCAGCCCGCGCCCGAGCCCGCGCCGGAAACGCCGGCCGAGACGGCTGAGGCCCTCCCGCAAAATCAGCAGGAAGCGACCGAGCAGGACACCTGCGACGCCTCCCGCTTTCAGCACCTGATCGGCACGCCCTTGGCCGATATCGATCAATCCACGCTGCCCTCGGGCGCGCGCCTCTTGACGCCGGATTCGATCGTCACCCAGGATTTCCGTCCCGATCGGCTCAACATCATGAGCGGGACAGATGGGCTGGTCTCATCCCTGGCGTGCTATTGATGCGCGCGGGGCTGTTCGCGGCGGCGCTGCTGCTGGGCGCCTGCGCCAGCGCGCCTGCGCCGGTTTCGCCTGAGGGGCCGCCTCCGGCCGGCGATCTCTGCCGTTCGGCGAATTTCCGCCATTTGATCGGGGCGGACGCCGGCGCGATCGATCGCGCCAGCTTGCCCCCGCGCACGCGCATCATCGGGCCGAATGACGCTGTCACCATGGATTTGCGCGAGGATCGATTAAACATCTTGACCGACGCAAACGGCCGCGTGACCGAGCTTCGGTGTTTCTGACGCACTTGGCGGCGCGGAAAGGCGCGGCTATAGACCCGGCTCGAATTTCCTCCCGGAGCCAAACTCATGTCCGCCGAACGCACGTTCTCGATCATCAAGCCCGACGCCACCAAGCGCAACCTCACCGGCGCCATCAATGCCGTGATCGAAGGCGCGGGCCTTAGGATCATCGCGCAAAAGCGCATCTGGCTCTCCGAAGGCCAAGCCGAAGGCTTTTATGACGTGCACAAAGAGCGCCCGTTCTTCCGTGATCTCGTCAGCTTCATGATTTCCGGCCCGGTTGTGGTGCAGGTGCTCGAAGGCGAGAACGCGGTGACCAAGTATCGCGACGTGATGGGGGCGACCAATCCGGCCAACGCCGCTGACGGCACGATCCGCAAGCAATTCGCCGAATCGATCGAGGCCAATTCCGTGCACGGCTCAGACAGCCTCGAAAACGCTGAGCGCGAGATCAAGTTCTTCTTCAACGATCAAGAGATCGTTGGCTGAGCGAAGAGTGAATAGTGAGTAGCGAATAGGGCGCTTGCGGAAACGCAGGCGCCCTTTTTTCTTTCGCTACTCGCTACTCGCTACTCGCTACTCGCTACTTTGCGCTAACGCCGCCAGACAGCGCGGATAAAGCTCGTGCTCAATCGGCAACAGCCGCGCGGCCAGCGCCTCGGGCGTATCGCCGGGCAGGATCGGCATGCGCGCTTGGCCGAGAATGGCGCCGGCGTCCACCTCTTCGACCACCAGATGCACTGTGCAGCCATGCTCGGAATCGCCTGCTTCCAGCGCACGCTGATGCGTCTGCGTGCCGGGATATTTGGGCAGCAGCGAGGGATGAATGTTGACGAGCCGGCCTTCCCAGCCGCGCACGAAAAACGGCGTCAGCACGCGCATGAAGCCCGCCAGCGCGATGAGATCGACCTTGCGTGCGCTGAGCGCCGCGTCCATCGCGCGCTCAAAGGCTTCGCGGTCCTTGCCGAACGGCTTGTGATCGATGGCGAGCGCCTCAACGCCCGCCGCGCCCGCTATGGCAAGGCCCGGCGCATCGGGATTGTTGGAGATCACGAGCACGATCTCATAGGCGTCCTGCTTGGCCTCAAGCAGCGCTTGCAGGTTCGAGCCCCGGCCGGAGATGAGGACGGCGGCGCGCTTTCTACTCATGATGCGCCGCACCGGTTTTTCACCCATCCCCGGATTGCGCAACGCGCAAGTCCGGGGCCCATAAACACAAGCATTTGCATTTATGGGCCCCGGGCTCGCCGCTGCGCGGCGCCCCGGGGATGGGTGGTGTTTCATGCGCTTTTGAGAACGCCAATCTTGAACGCAGCTTCGCCCGCCGCGCTCAATTGCGCGATCACCGCGTCCGCATGTCCCGCATCCACGATCAGCGCCATGCCGATGCCGAGATTGAAAGTGCGGCGCATATCTTCTTCGGGCACGCCGCCGGTTGCTTGCAGCCATTCAAACACGGCCGGGCGCGCCCAAGCGTTCCAGTCAAAATCGGCGGCAAGGTGATCGGGCAATGCGCGCGGGGTGTTTTCAACCAGGCCCCCGCCAGTGATATGCGCCGCGCCCTTCACCAGCTTGGCCTCAAACACGGGTTTCAGCGCCTTGGCGTAGATGCGCGTGGGCGCGAGCAGCGCTTCGGCGAGGCTCTTGCCCGCCTCAAACGGCGCGGGCGCATCCCAGGCGAGCCCTGAGCGCTCCACGATCTTCCGCACCAGCGAATAGCCGTTCGAGTGCGGCCCGCTTGAGCCGACGCCCACGATCACATCGCCAACCTGCATTTCATCCACGCGCGGCAGCAGCGTCCCGCGCTCGGCCGCGCCGATGGAGAAGCCGGCGAGGTCATATTCGCCGTGCGCGTACATGCCCGGCATCTCGGCGGTTTCCCCGCCCGCCAGCGCCGCGCCCGCTTGGCGGCAGCCCTCGGCGATGCCGAGCACCACCTTGGCCGCATCCTCGGCGTTGAGCTTTCCGGTGGCGTAATAATCGAGGAACATCAGCGGCTCAGCGCCCTGGGCCGAAAGATCGTTCACGCACATGGCGACCAAATCGATCCCCACCGTTTCGTGCCGGCCGCTTTCGATGGCGATTTTCAGCTTGGTGCCGACGCCGTCGGTGGTGGCCAAAAACAGCGGGTCTTTGAATCCAGCGGCTTTTGGGTCGAACACGGCGGCGAATCCGCCCAAGGCGGCCTCAGCGCCGGGCCGGGCTGTGGATTTCGCCGCCGGCTTGATGAGATCGACCAGGCGCTCGCCCTCGTCGATATCGACGCCGGCGTCCCGATAGGTCAGGCCGTTGGTTCCTGCGGGTGGTTTGGGAGCTTGGGTCAAGTGCTGTTTCCGAATGTCGCCGCATTGATAGGCGATTCCGCCCCAGTTAGGGTCGTATCATCCCGCGTCACGAGGTTCCCGATGAAAGCTGCGCCCTTGGCCGCCCTGGCCGCCTTCGCCCTGGCCTTGTGCGCGTTCGCGCCGGGGCTCGCAAGCGCCCAGGTCCGCGACAATGTCTACGCCGTGGGCGGGGTCCAGGTGGACGAAACCGCCGCCAACGCCGCCGCCGCGCAGCAGGCCGGCTTTTCCGCCGCCCAGCGCCAAGCCTTCAACCGCCTGGTGCAGCGGCTCACCATCCCCGATGAGCTTTCCCGCACCAGCCTGCCGGCGATCGATGAAGCGGTGCTTGAGCGCCTGGTGCTGAGCGTGGACGTGGAGGAAGAGCGCCGCTCCTCCACCCGTTATATCGGCCGCCTCACGGTGCGGTTCGATCCGAGCGGCGTGCGCACCTATCTGCGCGGGCACAATCTCGCCGTCGTCGATACGCGCACCGCGCCGGTGCTGGCTGTTGCGGCGGCGGGGCCGGACGTGGCGCCGGAAACCGCCGCGATTTGGCCAGGTCTGGGCTCAAGGCGGCTTTGGCGATGAGCTTGCGCCGCTGACGCTCGCGCCCGAGGGCCTGCAAGGCGCGCCCGATTGGGCGGCGGCTCAGCCTTATGCGCAAGCGGCGGGCGCGGCGTCTGCGCTTTACGCCACCGTGCGCGTGCTGGGGCAAACGGCGTCCGCGAGCCTAGTTGAAGTGGACAGCGCCAACCGCCGCGATCGCGGCGAGGTGACGGCGCGCATCAATGGCGGCGATGCGGCGGCCTATCGCGCCGCGTTCGCGTCGCTGGCTGAGCAAGCCAATCTGCGCATCCAGAATGAATGGAAATCGCGCATCGCCATTGGCGGGGGCCAGCGCGGGCGGCTTTCAGCCTCTGCGCTCTACACCGATCAGGCGCAATGGGAACGCATCAAGCAGGGCCTCGAAGGCGCGGCGCAAACGCTGATCTCCGAAATCCGCATCGAGGCGGTGGGGCGTGAAGGCGCGCTTGTCTCCTTCTCGTTCGTGGGCGATCCGAACCAATTGCAGGCCGAATTGCAGCGGCGCGGCGTGCGGCTTGAGCAAACCGGCATGGGCCCAGTGCTGCGGGCTGCAAATCGATAGATGCGCCAGCCGCGCCTTTTTGAATTCCGCATGGGCGAACGCGCCCCGAGACGCATGTTGTCTCGCGCGCCAACGAGGATGCGGTGCGGCTCATCAAGGATTGGCGCAGCTGGCCTTCGGGCGCGATGGCGCTGGTTGGGCCCAAGGGCTCGGGCAAAACCCATCTGGCGCTGGCCTGGGCGCTGGAAGCAGGCGCGCGGCGCATCGCGCCGGGCGCCGGTCCGGACGATGCGGCGGCGATTTTCAGCGCAGCCCAAGGCCGCGTGCTGATCGATGATGCGGATGCGGGCGCCGATGAAGCGATGCTGTGGCGGCTGCTGGATTTGGCCCGCGCGCAAGGCGGGGCGCTGCTGCTGACGGGCGCGGGCGCCCCCGTTCACTGGCCGTCAACCATACCGGATTTGCGCTCAAGGCTGCAAAATCTCGCCATTGCGCGCCTGGGCGAGCCCGATGAGGCGCTGATGGAGGTGGTTTTACGCCGCGTATGTCGCGAACAATTCATTCTCTTGAGCGATAGTGCGGCCCGTTACTTGGCGCGCCGGCTGCCGCGAACCTTCGCGGCGGCGCGCGATTGGGCCGCGACGTTGGATGCGGATTTGGCCAAAGCCGCCAAACCCGTGACCCTCGCCGTGGCGCGCAAGGCGTTGGAAAAGGCTGAGGCCCAATGGCGGGCCGCTGGAGACGGTTAATCAATGGCGAAGGCGCGCAAGAAATCGCGCGGGCAGGCGGAGAATACGCCAACTTTGACAAGCCCGGACCGCTTCATCAATCGCGAGCTCTCATGGCTCGCGTTCAACACCCGCGTGATCGAAGAGGCGGAGAATGCCGGCCATCCCTTGCTGGAGCGCTTGCGGTTCGTCTCCATCTCCGCGTCCAATATCGATGAATTTTACATGGTGCGCGTGGCGGGCCTGCATGAGCAGGTGAAGGCCGGCGTTTCCATTCTAAGCCAGGATGGCCGCACCCCGGCCGAGCAGCTCTCGGCGATCCATGCGGCGGCGTCAGAACTGATCGCGCGGCAACAGCAAAACTGGCGGCTGCTGAGAGGCGAATTGCGCGAAGCGGGCGTGAGCGTGCTCGATGTCGAAGAGCTCACCGAGGCCGAGCGCAAATGGCTCAAAGCCTTTTTCATGGCGGAAATCTTCCCGCTGCTCACCCCGCTCGCGGTTGACCCGGCGCACCCGTTTCCGTTCATCCCCAATCTTGGCTTCGCCATCGCCCTCAAGCTCAAGCGCAAGCAGGATGAGCGCGCGCGCAATGCGCTGATCCCAGTGCCCAGCCAAGTGGCGCGGTTTATCGAGGTGACGGGCGCCGAAGCAAGCCCGCAGCGCGGGGCGCGGCGGTTCCTTTCGCTCGAAAACACCATCACGCTTTTCCTCAACGAGCTTTTCCCCGGCCACAAGGTCGTCTCGCATGGCGTTTTCCGCATCGTGCGCGATAGCGACATCGAAATCGCCGAAGAGGCCGAAGATCTGGTGCGCGAATTCCAGGTGCGGCTCAAAGAGCGGCGCCTTGGGGAAATCGTGCGCCTTAAGTTTGAATCGTCGGCTCCGAAGATTTGCGCGCTTTCATCATCAGCGAAATCCAGGCCAATCCGCGCGATGTGATCATCGTGGATGGCATGCTGGGCCTGTCGGGCCTGGATGAGCTTGTGGCGATCGAGCGCGCGGATCTCAAATTTCCCCGCTATGAGCCGCGCTTTCCTGAGCGCATCAAGGATTTCGGCGGCGATAGTTTCGCCGCCATCCGGGCGAAAGACATTCTTGTGCACCACCCCTATGAATCGTTCGATTCAGTGGTGCAATTTGTCCGTCAGGCGGCCGCCGATCCGGCCGTGGTGGCGATCAAGCAAACGCTCTATCGCACCTCGCGCGATTCACCGATCGTCGCCGCGCTCGTGGCCGCCGCCGAAGCGGGCAAGAACGTCACCGCCCTCATCGAGATCAAGGCGCGCTTTGACGAAGAGGCGAACCTGCGCCAAGCGGAGATGCTGGAGCGCGCGGGCGCTTCGGTGGTGTACGGCTTCATCGAGTTCAAGACGCACGCGAAGGTGAGCCTTGTGGTGCGGCGCGAGGCGGACGGCCTGCGCACCTACACCCATTTCGGCACCGGCAATTATCACCCCATCACCGCGCGCGTGTATCAGGATCTTTCGCTGTTCACCTGCGATCCGGCGTTGGGCCGCGATGCGGGGCGCCTCTTCAATTTCGTCACGGGCTATGCGCGCCCGGCCGAGCTTGAAAAGATCGCCATGAGCCCGATCAACGTGAAATCAACGCTGCTGCAGCTGATTGATGATGAGATTGAACACGCGCGCGCGGGCCGGCCTGCGAACATCTGGGCCAAGCTCAATGCGCTGGTGCATCCTGAGATCATCGATGCGCTCTATCGTGCGTCCAATGAGGGCGTGAAGATCGATCTTGTCGTGCGCGGCATTTGCTGCCTCAGGCCCGGCGTTCCGGGCATGAGCGAAAACATCCGGGTGAAATCCATCGTCGGGCGATTCCTCGAGCACTCGCGAATCGTGTGCTTCGGCGCCGGGGCGAAATTGCCGCACCCGAAGGCCAAAGTGTTCCTCTCCTCCGCCGATTGGATGCCGCGCAACCTCGACCGGCGGGTTGAGGTCATGTGCCCGGTTGAAAATCCGACCGTACACCAGCAAGTTCTCGATCAGATCATGGTCGCGAACCTCAACGATGAGGCGCAATCCTGGTACATGGACCAGGATGGGGTGTTTAAACGGGTCGATGTTTCCAAACTGCCGGACGAGCCCTTCAACGCGCATAATTACTTCATGCGCAACCCGAGCCTCTCGGGGCGCGGGCGCGCGATCAAAGGCGATGCGCCTGCGGCGTTCGATCATATCGGCGCGCGCGGCTATTAAGGCGGTGCGCCCGTGAGCGGGCGCGGGGCCTGAAGGACGGCCAGGAAGCGGCCGTCATCGATGTCGGCTCAAACTCCGTGCGCCTGGTGATCTACCGGATCGACGGGCGGGCGATGACGCCTATCCTCAATGAAAAGGTGATGGCCGGCCTTGGCCGCGATCTGCCCAAGAACGGCTTTCTTGCTGAAGATGGCGTCGAAGCTTCGCTGCGCGCGCTCAAGCGTTTTGACACGCTGGTGGAAGCGCGCGACGTCAAGGATGTGTTCCCTGTCGCCACCGCCGCGGTGCGGGAGGCGCGCGACGGCGCGGCCTTCGTTGAGCGGGTGAAGGATGAAACCGGCTTTGCGCTGCGCGTGTTGAGCGGCGCCGATGAAGCGCGGCTTTCCGCGCTCGGGGTCGCCGCCGGCGCGCCGGAGGCCGATGGCGTGGTTGGCGATCTCGGCGGGGCGAGCCTTGAACTCATCCCCATGAGCGCCGAAGGCCCAGGCGGGGGCGAAACCTTCGCGCTCGGCCCGCTCGCGCTCGCGCGCGATGACGGCTTTGAATATGCGCGCGTAGCCAAGCATGCGGCCGAGGTGTTGGCGAAGGCCAAAGCGCTCAAGCGCAAGGGCGGCAATTTTTACGCCGTTGGCGGCGCCTGGCGCGCGCTGGGCCGCATCGATATGGCGCTGCGCGATCATCCGCTCGGCGTGCTGCATCACTATGAAATCGCGCGCGCGGACGTGCTCAAGCTCGTGGACGTGGTGCGCAAGCAGAGCAAGCGCTCGCTTGAGCGGCTTGAAGATGCGGCGGCCAAGCGCGCGGATTCGCTGCCCTATGCGGCGGCGGTGCTTGAGCAAGTGATGCTGCTTGGCAAGTTTGACCGGGTGATCCTCTCCGCGCTTGGCTTGCGTGAGGGCGTCTTGCTGGAGCGGATGAGCAAAGAGGCGCTTTGCGTGCATCCGCTGATCGCTTCGGCGGCGGCGTTCGCGGGCCGCTCGTTGCGGGCGCGTGCGTTTGGCGCGGCGCTGGAGCAATGGCTTGCGCCGGTGTTTGATGCGCGCACGCCGGTGTTCTCGCTGGCGCAGGATCGGGTGTTGCGCGGGGCGGCGGCGCGCCTTGCTGATATTGGCGGCCCGCTCCATCCCGATCAGCGCGCCGAGGTGATGTTTGATCTGGTGCTGCGGGCGCCGCTTGTGGCGGTGTCGCATGAGGAGCGCGCGTTCTTGGCCGCCGCGATCCACCATCGCTACGTCAAGGCCCCGCCGCGCCTCTCGCCAGCCTACGCCCGCCTGCTGGGCGACGAGCAGCGCGCCGGCGCGGCCGCTTTGGGCGCGGCGCTGCGGCTGGGAGCCGATATTTCAGGGCGCAGCGAGGCGTTGCTCGCCGCCTTTGCGTTTTCGGCGGTTGACGGAAGGCTTGAGCTTCGTGTGAAGAAGGCGCTCGGCCATTTGGCCACGGAAACCGCACAGCGCCGCCTGGACGCCGCCGCAAGCGCGCTTGGGCTGGCCGCGGAAATGAGGACGACATGAGTGAAGCCCCGCCTGACCGCCTCTCGGTGGACCCTGACAGCCCCTATTATGACGAGGCCGTGCTGGCGCGCGGGGTCGGCATTCGCTTCAAGGGCGAAGAGAAAACCAATGTGGAGGAATATTGCGTCAGCGAAGGCTGGGTGCGCCTGGCTGTGGGCAAAACCGTGGATCGGCGCGGCAAGCAGCTGACCATTAAGTATTCCGGGGTGGTTGAGCCCTTTTTCCAGGACGCTTAGCGCTCACGCGCCGGGCGCGGCTGTGCTAAGCAGCGCTCCGTGAGCGAAGACCCAGGCATCCGCCGTTTGGCCGCGATCATGTCGATCGACATCGCGGGCTTTTCGGCCATCTCCGAAGCCGACGAGGGCGAGGCCGCGGGCCTTGTTGCGCGCCTGCGCGCGCTGCTGGACGGGCTGGCGCTGCAGGAAGGCGGGCGCATCTTCAACACCGCCGGCGATGGCTTCATGCTTGAGTTCTGCTCCGCCGCCGGCGCGGTGAACGCGGCCGCCGCGCTGCGCGCCAGCGATGAAGGCGCACGCGTGCGCGTGGGCCTGCACATGGGCGATGTGCTGGCGACGGCGGGCGGCGATCTGCTCGGCCATGGCGTGAACGTGGCCGCGCGGCTGCAGCAGCTGGCGCCGCAAGGCGCGGTTGTGGTTTCGGTGGACGTGCAGCGCGCGGTGCGCGGCAAGCTGGCGCGGCGGCTGCATCCGTTCGGCGAGGTGCAGCTCGATAAGATGAGCGAGAGCATCGAGGTGTTCACGCTCGAAGCGGCCCCCGCCAACCGGCTGCGCGGCAAACGCAACGAGGTGGTGCTGGCGGTGCTGCCGTTCGACAATGAAAGCGGCGACGCCGCGATGGATTATTTCGCCGAGGGCGTGGCCGATGAGGTGATCGTCACGCTGCTGCGGCAATCGGCGCTCAAAGTGATCGGCCGCACCTCGGCGTTCCAATTCCGCGGCGCGCGCAAAAGCGAAGCCGCCGCCGCCTTGCGCGTGACGCACGTGCTGGACGGCGCGGTGCGCTGCTCGGGCGCGCACATGCGGGTTGCGGCGCAATTGATCGACGCCGCCAGCGGCGTGGCGATCTGGAGCGAGCGTTATACCGGCGAGCGCGCCGATGCGTTCGCGCTTGAGGAAACCATCGCCGCCAAAGTGGCCGCCGCGCTCAAACATTCGCTGACGCAGAGCGAGCGCGCCGCCGCGCCGATCGATCCTGCCGCGCATGAGCTTTACCTGCGCGCGCGCCAAGTGTGGCTTGATCTCAGCGATGTCAGCGAGGTGCAGGCCGCCGTGCTGCTGGAGCGCTGCATCAAGCTTGCGCCGAATTTCGCCGCCGGCTGGGCCGCGCTCGCCAGCGTGCGGGCGTTTCTGCTGCCGCGCGATCGCGATGTGATCGGCGCGCCGGCGCATCGGGCCGCGCTCGATGCGGCCAACCGGGCGCTGGTGATCGATCCCGATTGCGCCACCGCGTTCGCGGCGCTGGCGCTGCTCAAGCCCGGCTTTGGCGCGCACGGCGAAAAGCTCGCGCTCATGGATGAGGCGCTGCGGCGCATGCCCAATGATTCCTCGCTACATCTGGCGCGCGCGAGCTTCCTGCTTGGCGTTGGCCGCGTGCGCGATGCGGGCGCGGCGCTTGAGGACGCGCGCCGGCTTGATCCGCTGGGTATTGCAGTGGAGGGCTTTCGCGCCAATCTGGCCGCCGCGCGCGGGAATGTGGAGGATGCTGTCGAGATCATCCTCGATGCGCGCGCCCGCTGGCCGGATTCGGCGTTCATCTGGCATCGCGCCTGGACCATTCTCTGCCTTGCCGGGCGCGTGAACGAGGCGATGGCGCTGGCTGCGCCCAGCGCGCGCCCAGGCCCGGAGGTGACAGAGCGCGATGTGGATGCGCTGCGCACGCAAGTGGCGCTGCTGCTGACGCCGCAGGCTGAGCGCGCCAAGGCGTGCGCGGATTTGCTTGAGGCGCAAGCGCAAAGCCAAGGCCCGCTTGAGCTTGCGGTGATCGCGCTTTGCGCCGGCATGGGCGATGCGGCGGCGGCGTTCGATGCGATCGAAGCTGCGCTCGATCAGGGCCGCCCCATTCGCCCCGATAGCCATGACGCCTTCGGCATGGCGCGTGCGCAAAGCGCGATGCAGATCTTCATTCCCGCCGGCGGGGCGCCGCTGTTTCGTAGCGCGCGCTTTCCGGCGCTGGCTGCGCGGCTGGGGCTGACGCGCTATTGGATCGAGAGCGGCAAGTGGCCCGATTGCGCCGCGGATGCGCCCTACGATTTCAAAGCCGCCTGCGCCGAAGCCGCCAGCCGGGCTTAAACCTCTTCCACCGCGACCTTGCCGCCTTTGAGCTTCAGCGCGAGCTTGCCGTGCTTGAGCTTGAGGGCGCGTTCGCCGAACACCTCGCGCCGCCAGCCGGTGAGCGCGGGCACCTCGGCGTCATCGCTGGCCGCGATGGCTTCAACATCAGCGGCGGACGCAATGAGCCTTGGGGCCACGTGATTGGCTTCGGCCTCATAGCGCAGCAGCACTTTGAGCAGCTCCACCGTCGGACCAAGGCCGGGCGGGGTCGGGGCGCTGCGCTCATGCTTGTAGGTCGCGCGTTTGGGATCGGCGAAGGCGTGATCGAGCGCCTGGATCAGCTCCTGCGCCGCGCGCGAATTGCCAAAGCCGCGCGGCACGGCGCGCATGCGCTCGAAATCGGCGGGAGTTTTGGGGCGATGCTCGGCGATTTCATAGAGCGCTTCATCTTTAACGATGCGCCCGCGCGGCACGTCGCGCAGCTGCGCCTGACGCTCGCGCCAGGCGGCGGCGACTTGCAGGCCCAGCACGTAATCGGCGGTGGTTTTGCGCAGCTTGAGCCGCTTCCAGGCGTTCTCGGGCGTGGTGTCGTAGATATCTGGATCGGTGAGGTTTGCGCGCTCTTCATCCAGCCAATGCAGGCGGTTCTCAGTGGTGAGCTTCGCTTCCATCTTCGGATAGAGATCGCGCAGGTGCGTGACGTCCGCCAGCGCGTAGGTGAGCTGGTTGTCCGAGAGCGGGCGGCGGCTCCAATCGGTGAAGCGCGAGGACTTATCGAGCCGGCGCTTGAGCACTTGCTGCACCAGCGCGTCATACGCAATCGAATCGCCCCAGCCGCAGGCCATCGCCGCGATCTGCGTATCGAACACCGGGCTTGGCAGCGCGCCGGCGAGTTTGAGGAAGATCTCCAAATCCTGCCGCGCGGCATGGAACACTTTGAGCACCTTCTCATCGCCCATGAGGTCGAGAAAAGGGGCGAGATCAATGCCCGCCGCCAGCGGATCGATCACCGCCTCGGCCTCGGGGCTGGCGGCCTGGATCAGACACAGCTTGGGCCAATAGGTGGTTTCGCGCATGAATTCGGTGTCCACCGCCACGAAGCGGGCGGCGGCCAGCTCGCGGCTGAACGCGGCCAGATCGGCGGTGGTGGTGATGAGACGCATGCGTGGTTGGTTGGGGTGCGCCGGGGCTTGGGTCAAGGGAACACCCGCAATTCTTAGCGAAGGCGTTGGATTGGCGGCTGATTTCATTGCCGAGGGGGCCACCTGCGGTTGCGGCGCCCAATCCCGCGCCCGCCTTGACAAGCCAGCGCCCGGCATGCGGTGTCCCGCGCAAGTTTCCCCACCCTTCGAGACTCGTCCGGAGCCGACCAATGCACGCATATCGTACCCACACTTGCGCCGCCCTCCGGCCTGCCGACGCGGGCCAGGACGTGCGGCTCTCCGGCTGGGTGCACAGAAAGCGCGACCTCGGCGGGGTGCTGTTTATCGACCTGCGCGATCATCATGGCGTGACGCAATTGGTGGCCAATCCGGGCTCGGCCGCGTTTCCGCTGTTTGAGCGGCTGCGCGCCGAGAGCGTGGTGCGGGTGGACGGCAAGGTGATCGCCCGCTCGGCCGAGACGGTGAACCCGGAACTGGCGACGGGCGAGATCGAGGTGCGCGTGAGTAGCGCCGAGGTGCTGGGCGCGGCCGAGGAGCTGCCGCTGCCGGTGTTTGGCGAGCCGGATTATCCAGAGGACATCCGGCTCAAATATCGCTTCCTCGATCTCAGGCGCGAGAAGCTGCACCGCTCGATCCTGTTGCGCAGCCAAGTGATCGCCAGCTTGCGGCGGCGGATGATCGACCAGGGCTTCACCGAGTTTCAGACGCCGATCCTGACGGCCTCCTCGCCCGAAGGCGCGCGCGATTTCCTGGTGCCCTCGCGCATGCATCCCGGCAAGTTCTACGCGCTGCCGCAGGGCGCCGCAGCAATTCAAGCAGCTCTTGATGGTGGCCGGGTTCGACAAATACTTCCAGATCGCGCCGTGCTTCCGCGATGAGGACGCGCGCGCCGATCGCAGCCCCGGTGAGTTCTACCAACTCGATTTCGAGATGAGCTTCGTCACGCAGGAGGATGTGTTCCAGGCGATCGAGCCGGTGCTGGCGGGCGTGTTCGAGGAATTCGCCAACGGCAAGCGCGTGACCAAAGCCGGCGCGTTTCCGCGCATTCCTTATGCGGAATCGATCGCCAAATACGGCAGCGATAAGCCCGATCTGCGCAATCCGCTGGTGCTTGCCGATGTGAGCGAACACTTCCGCGGCGGCGGCTTTGGCTTGTTCGCCAAGATCCTCGATAAAGCCGGCAATGCGGTGTGGGCCGTGCCGGCGCCGAGCGGGGGCAGCCGCGCGTTCTGCGACAAGATGAATTCGTGGGCGCAAAGCGAAGGCCAGCCGGGGCTTGGCTACATCTTCTGGCGTGATGGCGAAGAGGGCGGGGCGGGGCCGATTGCGAAGAATATCGGGCCTGAGAAAGCCAATGCGATCCGCGATCAGCTGGGGCTCAAGGTGGGCGATGCGGCCTTCTTCGTCGCGGGCGATCCGAAGGTGTTTTACAAATTCGCCGGCCTTGCGCGCAACAAAGTGGCCGATGAGCTGAACCTTGCCGACAAGGATCAGTTCGCGTTCTGCTGGATCGTCGATTTCCCGATGTATGAGTGGAGCGAGGAAGAGAAGAAAATCGATTTCTCGCACAATCCGTTCTCGATGCCGAATTTCGATCATGAGGAATTCCTCAAGCTCGATCCGGCCGATCGTGAGACGATCGAAGCCATCACCGCGTTTCAATACGACATCGTCTGCAACGGCGTTGAGCTTTCCTCCGGCGCGATCCGCAACCACAAGCCCGAGATCATGATCAAAGCGTTCGATCTCGCCGGCTATCCGCAGAGCGTGGTGGAAGAGAAGTTCGGCGGCATGCTGAACGCCTTCCGCTTCGGCGCGCCCCCGCACGGGGGCTCTGCGCCGGGCGTGGACCGCATCGTCATGCTGCTGGCGGGCGTGGACAACATCCGCGAGGTGATCGTCTTTCCGTTCAATCAGCAGGCGCAGGATCTGATGATGAACGCGCCCGGCGAAGTCACGCCCAAACAGCTCAAAGAGCTGCACATCCGCGTGGTCGAGCCGCCGAAGGGCTAGCCGCAATTCGCCAGCCGCAGCCCGCGCGGCAGGCGGGTGGCGCGATCGCCGCAGGCGCGGCTCAGCTGCGCTTGGGTGAGCCCGCGCGCGCCGCGCAGATCGGCGCCGGAGAAATCGACGTGATCGAGCTCCGCGCGGGTGAAATCGGCGCGGCTGAAATCGGCCCCGCGCGCGGAGGCGCGGCTGAGCACCGCGCCGGAGAAATCCGCGCCGCTGCAATCGGCGCCGTCAAAGCGGACGCGGCTAAGCTCGGCGCCGGAAAAATCGGCCCCTTCAAACGCCGCCCCGGTTGCGTCCGCGCGGGTGAGCACGGCGTTGGCGAAATTGGCGCGGGTGAACACCGAGCGGTGCATCCGCGCCCCGGTGAGGATGCGGCCCGACAGATCGCAGCCTTCGCAGACGCCGCCAAAGCCGGGATCGAGCCGCACCGCTTCGGCGCTCTGCCATTGGGCCGAGGCCACCCCGGCCCAGACCCCGGCGGCCAGGGCGAGCGCGAACAAAGCGGGGCGCAATTGTGTCAGCACGGCGCCGGATTAGGCCTGGATTCGCCGACGCGCCAGTGAAGTTGCAGTAAGCGAGGATTGTTACCGAGTGTTTCAGCCTCGGGAACAGTTAATCCTGTGGAGGCGCTGAGATTGGGGTCAGTATTTCGGCGTCTTCATGTTCGGCGCCCTTGGAATACATCTCCGCATACAGCGCTTCCACGCTGGCGCGCGTCTCTTCAAGGCTTTTGAACTCGGCCAGCAGCGCCATTTCGCGCTGTTCGAGCGCGTCTTCGCGGGCGTTGAGCGCGGCCTCGCGCGCTTCGATGGCGCCTGCGCGGGCGGCGCGGCGGGCCTCGGCCTCCATCGCCGCGCGGCGCCTGAGGCGGGCCTCAAGCGCGGCGAATTGCTCGGCCGCGCGCAGCGTGCGCTGGGCGCTGAGCGCATCGCCGGCGCTGAGCGCGGCGAGCGCTTGGGTGAGCAGCGCATCGGCGTTGGCGGCGCGTGCGCGCGCATTGCGGGCGGCGCGGCGGCTTGTGTGTGCAGACATGGGTTCGCCTTCTCTCGCTTGGGTGCGGAGGTGGGGATGCGCGGCAAGCGCGCTGAAGAAGGGCGCGGACCTTGCGATCCGCAGATGTGTTGCACGCTTTTTCGCGCATCCCCGCGATCGTTTTATGCGTCAGCGTCATGTCCGGGGCGCGTGTTCAGCGCGTGGACGATCCAGCCAACGGCGAGCGGGCTTGGCCAAAATCCAAACCCGGACCCGACGGTTTCACTGCCCCGCCGGCATGGCGCTGCTTCATGCTCCCCCGTTTACGGGGGAGCTGTCGAACGCGAAGCGTGAGACTGAGGGGGGAGTCCCCCTTCGGCTCGCTTCGCTCGCCACTTCCCCCGCAAGCGGGGGAAGATGAAGTCGCAGCGTTTCTCGCTCGATCGCATCGCTGTTCGAGTGTGGGATTTAGCCAACTCCCTCCGCGTGAACGGCGATGGGGTGATCATGCGCCAGCGCGCAAGCCGGTCGGATTGATTTTGGCGGGGGCGTTGATTTTGCGCGGCGGGAGCGGCGTGCGGTGTTGGATAGCGCGCGGCGCTGTTCTCATATTCGTCATTCCGGACGCGCGCAGCGCGGGCCGGAATCCAGGGGCAAAACGCGCAGCGCCTGCCGCCCCTGGGTTCCGGGCTCAATGCTGCGCATTGCCCCGGAATGACGAAGGGTGTTGCGCTTGTCGCCCTGGCTCCCCGCGCTTGGCCCTGATGCCGGTTTTGGGAGAGCGGGCATTGCGTCCGGCGCTGGCGGGCTTCAAGCTTAGCGCCATGTTGCCCGTAGAATCCTACGAGTGGGTGTGGCTCTTGGCCCTCGCGGTGATCGTGATCGGCGCGTATCTGGAGCGCCGGATCAGCGCGAACCCCGTTGCGCGTTTTCTTCTGAGCTCCTTTTGGACGGTGCTATTCCTGGCCTTAGGCGTTTGGGCGCTCGCGGTAAGCAAGGCGTTGCCGGCCTTTGTTTTCTTCGTGGCCGCGTTAGGGGCAGCCGTGCGGACTGCTGTTCTTTACGCGAAGCGCAGCGGCTAGCAGGTTCGCGCGGAGAGCGTTAGCCCCCGCTCGCCTCACCCTTCGCGCCGCACGCGGCGCAAACGCCGTTTTGCTCCACGGTGAAATGCCCGCAGGCGTCACATGGATCCGCGCGATAGCCGGCAGCGGCGGGCGCGATTTTGGCTTCGCGGGTTTCGCGGATGTTTTCGACGATGGCGCGCGGGCGCAGCATGACGAGATTGTCCGGCGCGGTGCGGGCAAAGCCCCGTGAGATGAGGCGCGCGGCGCTTTCGGCGTCGGTGGCGCGCTTGGAGAGGCCATCGCCGCGCGCGTCGAACGGATCGACTTGCGCAAGGTCGGTGCGGCCAAGATAGCTCACGGCAAGTTCGCGGAAGATGTAATCGAGGATCGAGGTGGCGTGGCGAATGGTTTCGTTGCCCTTCACCTCGCCCGCGGGCTCAAAGCGCGTGAACAGGAAGGCGTCCACGTATTCTTCCAGCGGCACGCCATATTGCAGGCCGATGGAAATCGAGATGGCGAAATTGTTCATCAGCGAGCGGAAGGCGGCGCTTTCCTTGTGCAGATCGATGAAGATTTCGCCGAGCTCGCCGTCATCATATTCGCCGGTGTGCAGATAGACTTTGTGCCCGCCGACAACGGATTTTTGGATATAGCCCTTGCGGCGCTCGGGCAGGCGGCGGCGCCCTTGCGGCTCGCTCGGCGCGGGCGCGATTGCTGGCGCAGCAGCGCGCGGGGCGGGCGCTGCGGGCTCTTCCTCATCATCGATATCGCCGAGCGTGAGCGTGATCGGCGGGGCCTCGGCGCGGAGGCGCAGCAGGCTGACGCCCGCTTCCTTGGCCGCCTGTTGCAGCGCGGGGCGGGCGGCGAGATCGGTGATGGCAAGATCAAGCGCGGTGCGCGCAAACGGCTTGATCGCCTTGGCCATGGCGATGTGCGCTTCGGCGGCAGCGCCGCGCGCGAACACATCGGCGTGCGCAGGGTCGAGCCCCGGCGCGCCGTCAAGATGGCCCGCGCCCATGCAGAAGGCTTCGGCGGCGGCGATATCCTCGGGCGTGAAGCCCAGCGTCATCAAGAGATCGCCGCGTTTGCCGGCGGCTACGTCAGCCGGCAGCTTCAGCACGCTGGCGCAGACATCCTCGCCGATGACGAGCGGATGCACGGCGGCGCGCAGATTGAACGCATCGGCGGCGGCTTCTTCAATGGCTTCGAGCGTGGTTTCAGAAAGGCCGAGCTTTTCCAGCCGCTCAAGATTGACGCCGGGCGCGTTCTTCAGCGTGCGGCGGCCTTCGGCGTGGCGCGCGAGCGCTTCGATCGCGTCATCCTCATAGCCGAGCGCGGTGAGCGCGGCGCGGGCGTCGGCGCTGAGCAGACGGCCAAAGCCGCCATCGTCACGCAAGCCGAAGCTGGTGAGCGCGCGGGTGGGCGCAAGGCCGGGCGCGTCATAGCCGGCGCGGCGGGCGGAGGCTTCGTCCGCCGCAAAAGCGATGGCGGGCGACACGCGCAAGCTCGCGCCCTTGCCCGAAGGCAGCGCGCGATAGATGGCGAGCGCGTGTGCGCCGGGGCCTTCTGTGAAGGCGCTTGCCGCTTCGCGCGCGGCTTTGACGGCGCTTTCTTCGGCGCGGCGATGGCGGGCCCATTCGGGGTAGGCGCCTTTGGCGGCGGCGAGATCGGCGCTTTCGCTGATGGCGGCGGCGTGCGCGAGGGCGGCGAGGCCTGCGGCGAGGCTGCGCGCCGCTTGGCTGTCATAGGCAAAGCCTGCGCGCATGATGAGGGCTGCGAGCCCTTCGATGCGGATCAGGATGGGGCGGCGCGCGCCGCCGTGGCGGCCGTGGGCGGCGTCGAGCGCGCGCACCAGCGTGCGGATGGCGTGCGCGAAGGCGTTTGAGTCAAAGCCGCTGGCGGCGAAGAAGCGCGGGGCGGCGATGCTGGCGCCGATTGTGTCTGCTTCTTCGATGCTGGCGAATGCGCCGGTGGGGTCGATCGCGCCGGGCGCAAAGCCGGTGAGCGCGTGCGCGCTTGGCTCTGGGGCTGCGATCACAAGGCGGGTGCGCTGCGCGCTTGCGCCGGCGTCGAGCGCTGCGCTGTAGGCGCCATGGGCGACGGCGCCGGAGAGCGCGGCGAGAATATCCGCATCGGGCGCGCCGACGAGGCGCGCGGCGGCGGCTTTGCGGCGCACCGCGCCATGTTCGGTGCTGAGCCCGTTGCGCACCGCTTCGATGGCGAGTTCAGCCAGCGCCGCATCGAGCGCGCGCGCGCCGGCGGCAAGGGCTTCACTCGCGCGGGCGCGGGCGGCTTCATCGCTGGTGAGATCGAGCGCTGCGTCCGCCTCGGCGCGCACGCAGATGGCGGGGCCTTCGCGGCCGGAGGGATCGGCCAGCCGCGCGGCGGCGTCGAGCGCGTCGAGCGCGGCGGGCGAGGGCGCGCCGGAAATGCCGAGCTTGGCGCCTGCGGCGAGCAGGGTTTGCGCGCGCGAAAGCGCGGCCAATTCCTCACGCGGGGCGCGCGGCCAGGCGATGAGGGCGCTGGTGAAGGGCAATTCGGCCCCGGCGGCGAGCGCGGCCCGCATCAAGGGCGGATCGAGGATGATCTTGGCTTCGGCCAAAAGCGCGGCGAGTTCGCGGGAGAGCGCCTCATCCTGGGCCCAGGCGCCGATGCGGTGCGCGGCGCGCATGAGGGCGGCGGCCACGCTGGGGCCCGCGGCGGTGTCTATGGCGACGCCTGCGTCGAGCGCGGCGGCGGCCATGGCCTCGGTCCATGCCGGGGGCTTCCGCCGCTTGCGGCGCGTCGTGCTCGAAATCCTGGGCCATGCCCGCCTCCTCAAAGCAGGCGCCACTTTACCCCTTTCGAGAGGGTTGGATCAATATCTAGTATGAAACGACCGCCACTTATCCCAAGATATTGTTTCGCAACTGCACTGGACGCCATTGAGACGCTTCGCCATAGTGCGCGCCGCTGATTTGGGGCGTAAGCGCCGCAAATCCGGCGTCTAGGAGACGTAAAAAGGCCCATGCTCGCTCGCATCTTCACCTGGTGGAACGGCGCCACGCTTGGCGCGCTGTTTGATATTGGCCGTCGCGGGGCGTTCGTGGGCGAGGACGAGCAAGGCAATCGCTATTACGAGGAGCGCCGCCCCAGCCTTGAGGGCCGCCGGCGCCGCTACGTGATTTATAAGGGCCTCGCCGAAGCCTCGCGCGTGCCGCCCGATTGGCACCCTTGGATGCACCACATTGTTGATGAGCCGCCCACGGTGAAGCCGCTCAAGCGGCAGAAATGGGAGCTGCCGCACATTCCGAATCTCACCGGCACGCGCCTCGCCTATCGGCCCAAGGGCTCGCTGGCGCGCGGCGGCGCGCGCGCGGCCGCGGCGAGCGATTATGAAGCTTGGAAACCTGAAGGCGAGGCGTGATGGAACGCTGGGGTGAAACGCTGCTGGGCGCTGCGGTGGTGCTTGTCGCTGTCGGCTTTTTTGCGTTCGCGGCCGCCCAAGCGGGGCAGAGCGGCGCGAGCGGCGGCTATGAACTCACCGGCCGGTTTCAGCGCGTGAACGGCGTTGCGCCCGGTTCGGACGTGCGTGTTTCCGGCGTAAAAGTGGGGGTTGTGCGCTCGGTGACGCTTGATCCCAATACGTTTGACGCGGTGCTGGTGCTGAACGTGAACCAGGGCGTGCAGGTGCCGGATGAAAGCACCGCCAGCATCGCCAGCGACGGGCTGCTGGGCGGGGCGTATGTGAGCATCGAGCCGGCGGGCTTTGATGCGCTGGCCGCTGGCGCGGAAATTCCAAACACGCGCGGATCGATCGATCTTCTGACGCTGTTCGCCAGCTTCGCCCAAGGCAATCAATCGAGCGATCAATCGAATGAGGAAAGCGCAGCGCCATGATCCGCACGCTTGTTTGCGCGTTTGCTTTGTTCGTCGCGGCCGCCGCGCCCGCTTATGCGCAGCGCGCGGTGGTGCGCGGGCTCGACAAAGTGACGGGCCACGCCAGCGATTATACGCTGACGATCGGCCGGCCCGCGCGCATCGGCTCGCTGGAAGTGATTGCGCGCACTTGCTCCAAGAGCGCGCCCGAAGAAACGCCTGAGGTGCGCATCTTCGTGGAGGTGTTTGAGTACGCCGCCGCGCGCGCGCGGCGAGGAAAGCCAGCGCCAGGCGCTTTGGTCGGGCTGGCTGTTCGCCTCAAGCCCCGGCATTTCGGCGCTGGATCACCCAAGCTACGATATTTGGGCGATCGATTGCCGCGCGTGAGGGCGGCGCATCGCAAGACTCAGCCTAGCATCGCCGTCGCGGTTTGAACCGGCGGAGGAATGATCGTGCGGGTGATGGGGCTTAACCTGCTGGCGGTGCTCGCGGCGGCCGCGTTGATCTGGCTGATCGGCTTTTTGCTTTATGCGGTGCTGTTTAACCAGCTCTGGATCCAATGGATGGGCTGGAGCCCGGCGGACACCGAAAGCGGGGCGGCGCGCATGCCGTTCATGGTGGTGATGCCGCTGTTGCAGGCGATCGGGATCGCGCTGGTGATTAAATGGCGCGATGAGCCGGGCTGGTTTGACGGGCTGAGGGTTGGGCTCGCGCTTGCGGTGTTTTTGGCGGTGGCGGCGCGGATGTATGGCTGGGTCTATTCATTCGAGCGCACGGAATTGTTTGGCCTCGATACGCTGCACTTGCTGCTGACGCACGCGGCGGCGGGGGCGGTTTTGGGGGCCTGGAAATAGGTTGAGGCAATAGGGAATGGGCAATAGGCAATGGGGCGGCAGGGGAACGCGCGGCGCCTGTTCTTTCTCCCATTGCCCATTGCCCATTCCCTATTGCCTATTGCCCCATCCCTATTGCCTAGTCAGCCCATGCGCATTCTCTGCACCAATGACGACGGCGTCCATGCAACCGGCCTTGCGGTGCTGGAAAAGATCGCCCGCGCGTTCAGTGACGATGTGTGGGTGATCGCGCCCGAGCAGGAACAATCAGGCGCTTCGCGCGCGCTGACGCTGACAGCGCCGATCCGCGTGCGCGCGGCGGGCGAAAAGCGCTTTGCGATTGCCGGCACGCCGACCGATTGCGTGCTGCTGGGGGTTGAGCATCTGATCGAGGGGGCAAAGCCTGATCTTGTGCTTTCGGGCGTCAATCGCGGGCAGAACATGGCCGAGGACGTGACGTTCTCGGGCACCATCGCTGGCGCGATGCAGGGCATGCAATTGGGCATTCCCTCGATCGCGCTTTCGCAAGCGCGCGGCTTGCGCGGGGCTGAGGCGGCGATTCCCTGGGAAACGGCGGAGACTTATGGCGCGGGCGTTGTCGGCCAATTGCTGAAACATGGCTGGCCCAAAGACGTGGTGATGAATGTCAATTTTCCTGACGTGGCGCCCGATGAGGTGCGCGCGGTGGAGATGACGTTCCAGGGCGCGCGCGATCATCAGGTGGTCTACGCCGATAAGCGCGAGGATTTGCGCGGCGGCTCTTATTATTGGCTCGGCTTTCGCGGCCAGCGCTCTGAGCCGCCGGAAGGGTCGGATTTGCGCGCGGTGTATGAGGGGCGGATTTCGGTGACGCCGCTGCATGTTGATCTTACGCATCGGCAGACAATCCATGATCTCAAAGGCGTGCTGGGCGGGGCCGCGCCCAAGGGGCCTGAATGAGCGATCCGGCCCGCCTCATGCGCTTTATCCTTGAATTGCGCCAGGCGGGCGTCACCGATGCGCGCGTGCTGGGCGCGATGGAGCGCACGCCGCGCGCCGATTATGCGCCGGCGCATTTGAGTGATCTTGCGTATGACGACATCGCCCTGCCGCTCGCGCATGGGCAAAGCATGACGCGCCCGGCGCTGGTAGGCCGGGTTGTGGCCGCGCTTGACGCGCAAGAGGGCGATCACGTGCTCGAGATCGGTGCGGGCTCTGGCTATCAGGCGGCGGTGCTGGCGCAGCTGGCGCATAAGGTGACGACGCTGGAACGCTGGCGCGCGCTGGCGGCCGAAGCGCGCCAGCGCTTTGGCCAGGCGCGGCTGATGCGGGTTTACGCGCATGTGGCGGACGGACGCGAAGGCTGGGCCGAGGATGGGCCGTATGATCGGATCGTGATCAATGGCGCGGTGGCGGCGCCGCCGCCGGCTTTGCTGGCGCAATTGAAGCCGGGCGGGGTGCTGCTGGCGCCGATCGGGGATGCGGAGGGCCAAATGCTGACGCGCTGGCGCGATGGCGCGGCCGAGGCGCTGGGCGCTGTGAAATACGCGCCGCTGGACGAGGGCCTGGGGGCCGATGCGTGATGCGGCGGCTGGCGATCCTTCTGGCGCTGTGCGCCGCGGCTTGCGCCAGCGGCGCGCCGGCGCCGATTCGCTATGGCGGCGCAGCTGCGCATTCGGCGGCGGCGCCTGCGCGCCGCAAGCGCAACGCAGCGCGCCGCCGGCGCCGAATTGGGCGGCGGGCGAAGGGCGGCCGCTATCGGATTATGCGTTGCAGCCAGAGCAGGCGCATCCGTTCGATCCGGCGCGGCTGCCGCAAAGCCATCGCGTCAGCGCGGGCGAGACCTTGTATGACATCGCCGCGCGCTATCAGATCCCGCTGCGCGCGCTGATCGATCAGAACCGGCTTGAGCCGCCTTATGCCTTGGCCGAGGGGCGCGAGCTGGCGCTGCCGCCGCCGCGCTTTCACATTGTGGCGCGCGGGGAGAGCTTTGAGGCGATCGCGCAGCGCTACAATGTCGATACGCGCTCGCTGGGTTTGCTCAACCGAATGGCGCCGCCCTATGCGGTGCGCGCGGGCGCGCGCGTGGTGCTGCCGGCCATGGCGCGCGCCGCGCCTGAGCCGGCGCCGGATGTTGCAGCGCAACCGCCGCCGCGCGGCGATGGCCGCTTTGCCTGGCCGCTTGAGGGGGCGATCGCCGCCGGCTTTGGCCCGCTGCCGGGCGGGGGGCGGCTCGATGGCGTGGAAATCTCCGGCGCGGTGGGGGCGGTGGTGCGCGCCGCGGCCGAGGGGCAGGTGGTGTTCGCCGGGGAAAGCGTGCCCAATCACGGCATTATCGTGCTGATCGCGCATGCGGATAATTATGTGACGGCCTACGCCTTCAACCGCCGCGCCCTGGTGCGGGAGGGCCAGCAGGTGCGCGCGGGCGCGCCGATCGCGGAGCTGGGCCCGCGCCAGGGCGGGGGCGCGCGGCTTTTGTTTCAGGTGCGGCACGGCGGGGTGGCGCAGGATCCGGCCCCGCTGCTTGGGCGCCGGTGAGGGGGCTGCGGCGAAACGGCGCGCGCGAACAGTTTCCGCCAATTGAAATAGAGGCGCTGCTCGATATAGTCCCGGCCTTCGCTTCGGGGCCTTCCGGGCGCGCTCAGCGATAGCGCCGCCTTCACGCCCCTTCTGAGAGGTTCAATGTTCATTTCCGACGCTTACGCGCAGGCCGGCGCCGCGCCAGACCCGACCACAGCCATGATCATGAATATCGCGCCTTTGGTGCTGATCGTGATCGTGTTCTATTTCCTGCTCATTCGCCCCCAGCAGCAGGCGCGCAAGCGGCACATGGAAATGCTGACCGCGCTCAAGAAGGGCGATGTGGTGGAAACCGCGGGCGGGCTGATCGGCAAGATCAAATCGGTGGCCGAAGATGAGCTCAGGATCGAATTGGCGCCGAACATCGATGTGCGCGTGGCGCGCCATGCGGTGGCGACGCTGCGCTCTAAGCCCGATCCGGCGCCCGCCAACGATTCTAAACCCGCTTAATAAAGCCCGCGCGCAGGATACATAGCCATGCTGGAGCTCGCCCGGTGGCGCATCGTTGTGGTCGTGGTGGTGACGCTGCTCGGCCTTGCGTTCGCAGCGCCGAATTTCTTGTCGCCGCAGCAGCGTGACGCGCTGCCGGGGTTCTTGCCCAGCAACGCGCTGAATTTGGGCCTCGATCTGCGCGGCGGCGTGCACCTGCTGCTCGAGGTGGACGCCGGCGTGATGCAGACCCAGCGGCTGGAAAACATCGCGGACTCGATGGGCGCCGCTCTGCGCGATGCGAACCCGCGGATCAATTTCAGCGGCCGCGGCGTGGTGGGCGATGCGGCGCGCATTCGCGTGGCGCCGGCCGATATCGATGCGGCGCGTCGGGCGCTGCGCGATGTCGTGCGCTCCCCCACATCGCAAGCCGACATCCTCAATCTCTCCGTGGCCGAAGACGGGCTGATCGAAGCGCGCATGGCGCCGACCTATCTGCGCGAACTCACGCGCCAGGCCGCGCAGCAATCGATCGAAGTGATCCGCCGCCGTATCGACCCGACGGGCACCAGCGAAGTCACCATCATTCGCCAGGGCGATGCGCGCATCGTCGTGCAGGCGCCGGGGCTGAGCGATCCGGATGAATTGAAAAGCCGCATCGGCCAAACCGCGCTGATGACATTCCACATGGTGCGCGTGATGGACGAGGCGGATGCAGCCGCCGGGCGCATCCCGGCGGGCGCGATGATCGTCGAGCCCTATCCGGGCGTCGGCAATGCGCGCGAATTGGTGGAGCGCCGCCCGCGCTTTACCGGCGAGCGGCTGGTGGACGCCGCGCCCCGCAATGACCCGCAGACCAATCAATGGGTGCTTTCCTTCCAGCTCGATAGCCAAGGCGCGCGTCAGTTTTGCTCGATCACGCGCCAGTTCACGAACCAGCGCTTCGCCATTCTGCTCGATAATCAGGTGCTCACCGCGCCTGTCATCAATGAGCCGATCTGCGGCGGCCAAGGCCAGATTTCCGGCAGCTTCACCGCCAGAAGCGCGAGCGATTTGGCGATCATGCTGAACGCGGGGGCGCTGCCTGCGCCGCTTTCGGTGATTGAAGAGCGCGCGGTGGGGCCGGGGCTTGGCCAAGATGCGATCGATTCCGGCATTATCGCCGGGATTATCTCGGGGATCTGCGTGCTGGTGCTGATGGTGCTGGCGTATGGGCTGTTTGGGGTGTTCGCGTGCTTGGCGCTGGCGGTGAACATGGTGTTGCTGCTGGCGGCGATGTCCATGATTGGCGCGGCGCTCACCTTGCCGGGCATCGCGGGGCTGATCCTCACCATGGCGATGGCGGTGGACGCCAACGTGCTGATCTATGAGCGCATGCGCGATGAGCAGAAGGCCGGGCGATTGCCTGCGATCGCCATAGACGCCGGCTTTGGCCGCGCCATGGTGGCCATCATCGACGCCAACCTGACAACCATCCTGGCCGCCTTGATCCTGTTCCAATTCGGCGCGGGGCCGGTGCGCGGCTTTGCCTGGACCTTGTCGATCGGGGTCATCACCTCGGTGTTCAGCGCGGTGATGATTTCGCAGCTTTTAATCGCTTGGTGGTTCCGCCTGACGCGGCCCAAGACTCTGCCGATTTGAGGTCGATATGCGTTTTCCTTTCATCCGCTATCTGCCCGAGCGCACGAATTTCAAATTCGTCGCGGTGGCGGCGCTTATGGGCGCGATCTCCACGCTGCTGATCCTCGCCAGCTTTGCTTCGATGGTGACAGGCAGTTTCCGCGCGACCCCTTGGGCGATCTACAATGAGGTCGAGGGCCCGGTGGGCCATCGCGTCGCGCATGTTTTAAGCGAAGGCTTCAATCTCGGCGTTGATTTCAAGGGCGGCACGCTGCTTGAGGTGCGCGCTGACGAGCCGGTCGATCTTGCGGCGCTGCGCTCGATCGTCGGCGGGCTCGGCATTGGCGATGTGCAGGTGCAGGCGTTTGGCGCGGCCACCAACGCGCTGGTGCGGTTTGAGATCACCGAGGCGGGCGCCGATGCCGATATCGCCCGCGTGCGCGCAGCCCTCGCGGCCGAAGCGCCGGAGGTGCAGATCGAGCGGACGGAATCGGTCAGCGCGCAGGTGTCAGAAGAATTGTTCGCCGGCGGGCTCATGGCGCTTGGCCTCGCGATTTTGATGATGCTGGTTTACATCTGGTTCCGGTTTGAATGGCAGTTCGGCGTTGGCGCGGTGCTGGGCCTCTTCCACGACGTGATTTTGACGCTTGGGCTGTTTTCCGTGTTCAGGCTGGAATTCACGCTGACGATCGTGGCCGCGCTGCTGACCATCATCGGCTACGGCATCAACGACACCGTCGTCGTGTTTGACCGGCTGCGGGAAAATCTGCGCAAGTATAAGAAAATGCCGCTGGGCGATGTGATTGATCTTTCGATCAACGAAACCCTCTCGCGCACGATCATGACTGGCGTGACGACCTTGGTGGCGCTGGTGGTGATCTATTATCTTGGCGGTGAAGCGCTCTCGGGTTTTGCGCTGGCGATGATCTTCGGCATCGTGGTGGGCACGTATTCTTCGGTCTATGTCGCTGCGCCCGCGATTTTGCTTTGGGGCGTCAAGCGCAATCGCGCAGAACCGGGCAAGGGCGTGGATGCTGCGCCCGCGACGGGCTGATTGCCGGCCGGGCCTGAGGCGGCGGCGGCTTTGGCGCGCCGCGCCGACGAGGATCGCTGGATGGCGAGTCGCTTTGCGCCCGCGCCGGTGCGGGCCGCGCTTGAGGCGGTGTACGCTGTCAATCATGAGATTGGCTCGGTTGCCGCTGCGGTGCGCGAGCCGGGCTTGGGCGCCATTCGCCTGCAATGGTGGCGCGAGGGGCTTGAGGCGATTGCCGAAGGCGCCGCCCCGCCGCGTGAGCCGGCGCTGCAGGCGCTTTGCGCCGCCGCGCCGCAACTCGCCGGCATGCTGGCGGCGCTGACGGCGGCGCGCGCGGCGGATTTGGAAGCCGCGCCGTTTGCAAACCTTGCAGCGCTTCACGCCTATATCGACGGCACGGCGGGCGTCGTGATGCAGGCGGGCCTCGCCTGCTGCGGCGTGGATGCGCAAAGCGATGCTGTGGGTGCGTTTTCCGCGCCTGCTGCGCGCGCGTGGGGGCTTGCGGGGCTGGCGCGTGCAGAGCCGGCATGGCGTGCGCGCGGGCGCGTGCTGTTGCCGGCGGGCGTGCGCATCGAAGATTTGTGCGCTGGCGCGCGCGCCGCTTATGCCCAAGCGCAAGGCTTGGCGCGGGCGATGCCGGCGGAGGCGTTCGCGGGGTATGGGTATGTGGCGCTGGTTCCGCTTTATTTGCGGGCTTTGGCGCGGGGAGAGATTGCGGCGCCGGCGTTTGCGCGCAAGCTGCGCTTGGTGTGGGCGAGCGCGCGCGGGCGGATTTAGCGCGTGGCGGCGCGCCGCTCGCGCGCTTCGAGCGCGGCTTGGCGCAGGCGCGTGTTGAGGCGGCCCTCGTCAAAGCCCGAGATCAATTCGCCATTGATGACAAAACCGGGCGTGCCGCTGATTTGATAATCGATGGCGCGGGCGCGGTTTTCTTCAAGGTGGGCGGTGATGTCGGGGTTGGCCATATCGCGGCGCATGCGCGCGACATCAACGCCGGCTTGGCGCGCGAGCTCATCGATGCGCTCTGAGGTGAGATCGCCGCGGAACGCCATCAGCGCGCGGTGAAACTGAAAATAACGCCCCTGCGGGATCGCGGCGAGCGCCGCCTGCGACGCCTCGAACGAGGTTTGCGACAGGATCGGAAATTCTTTGAACACAAAGCGCACGTCATTGCGCGCGCGCTGGGTGCGCACCACCCAATCGAGCGCGGCGTGGCAATAGGTGCAGCGATAATCGAAGAATTCGACGATCACGATCGGCGCATCGGCGGGGCCGATGGAAAAATCGCGGCGATCGGCGCTGATTTCGAGCCAGCGCTCTTCGCTGACGCGGGTTTCAAGCGAATCCAGCGCCTCGCGCAGCACATCGGGATTGCGGACGAGATAGTCGCGGACGATGGCGCGGATTTCCGATTGCTCTTGCGCATTGAAGCTCTGCGCGGCGGCGGCGGCGGGCGACAGCGCGAGCAATGCAAGCAGGAACAAGGAAAGGGCGCGCGCCATGGGCGATCTCCGATGCGAAGGGCAGGTCATGGCCGCAATTGAACGCGGGGGCAAGCGTAGGAGCTGTTAGTGCGCGTGCGGGTGTGCGGCGGCCGCAGGGGCGAGGCCGCGCCGGCCCTGCTGGCCCTGGCGCTCGCGCATTTCGGCGCTGGCGAAGGTCAAGATATCGGTGGCGCGCTGGTAGGAGGGGGTATTGCGCGGCAGATCGCGGCGCGCGCGCTCGGCGAAGCTGATCGCGGCGGGATAATTGCCGATGGAGAAATTCAGCTCCGCCGAGGCAAGCTCGGCCAGCGAACGCTCACCGCGCAATTCGCGCGCGGCGGCCAGTTCGCGCCAGGCATAGGCGTTGTCGGAATCGGAATTGATCGCCGCTTGCAGCAGCGTGACGGCTTCATCGGCGCCCTCGCGCCCATTGCCGGCGATCAGCGCGCGCGCCAGCGCGATCTGCAGCAGCGCGTCATTGGGCTTGAGCTCGAGCGCGCGGCGATTATAGGGCAGGGCCTCTTCGGCGCGCCCGTTCTCGAACAGGATTTGGCCCATCAATTCCTGATAATAGGGGTTGCGCGGATCCTCAGCCATGAGGCTTTGCATCTCCACGCGGGCGCGCGGCAAATCCGAAGCGCGATAATAGGCCACCGCGCGGGCGTAGCGCGCGGGCTGGGAGGTGTCGCTCAGCGGATAGCGCGCCAGGGTTTCGCCTTGGGTGAGGATAAAGCCCACCAGCTTGGCCTGCATGAAGCGAAAGCGCAGCAGGTAGTCTTCGCTATCGACCACCTCATAAAGCGGGCTGCCCTGCGCGCCCTGGCGCAGCGCCTCGACGCGATCGGAGCTGAACGGGTGCGTCATCAGATAAGGCGGCAAGCGGCGCACCATGAATTCGTACGGGCGCACGTTCTTGTTGAAGAAATCGATCAGCCCGCGCGGGCTTTGCCCGGTGCGGACGAGATAATCGAGCGCCGCTTGATCGGCCGCGCTTTCCTGCACCTGGGTGTGGCGCACCATGTTGCCCATGGCGAAATTGGAAGAACTCGCCATCAGCACCGCGCCCGCATCGGGCGCGCCGCTGGCGATGGCGAGCAGGCCAAGGCCGATGGAAATCAGCGCGGTGCGCATGGATTTGTTCACCGCCTCGCGCTGGCGCGCCAAATGCCCGCCGGCGATGTGGCCGGTTTCGTGCGCGAGCACGCCGATCAATTCATTCGGCGTATCGGCCGCGAGAATAAGGCCGGTGTGCACGAAGATGTTTTGCCCGCCGGCGACGAAGGCGTTCAGCGAATTATCGCCGACGATGTAAAGGCTCACATCATTGGGATCGAGCCCGGCCGCTTGCAGCAGCGGCGTGGTGTAAACCCGCAATGTTTCCTCGATCTCGGAATCGCGGATCAGCCCTTGGGCGGACGCGGGCGCGGCGCTCATGGCGAACGCCAGCACGGCCGCGCATGCCGCAAAGCCGGCGCGCGCCAGGGCGGCGAGCATTCGCGGGAGAGCCTTCATGTTCGCTCCTTGGCTTGCAGCGGCGCTTCCGTTGAAGCGCCGCTTTGGGGCGGGAGCAAGGCCCGCCTACTTTTTCGACCAGCGCGACAGGCGCGAGAAGAACTTATCCCGCCGCTCCTGATCGGGCTCGTAATCGGGCGCGGGCGCGGCGGGCTCCGGCGCGAGCGCCGGTTCCAGCGCGACCACGGGCTCGGGCTGGGGTTCCGGGGGCGGCGCGGCATGCTGCGTCACGATCTCCGGCGCTGGCGCGATCTCCGGCTCAGGCTTCGGCTCCGGCGCGGCTTCGGCCAGCGCGGGATGGGCGACGATTTCAGCTCCGATCTCCGCATCCGCCTCGGCCGCTGCGTCCTCAGCCGCTTCGGCCCCTGCAGGCGCGGGGCGGCGTTCGGGGCGCGGCTGCAGATGCTTGAGATCGGCGCCGACGAAATCCAGCCATTCGCCGCCATCGACCTCATAGGTGCGGCGCCCGCCGCGGCCGCGGCTGCGGCGCCGGCGGCGGCGGCCGTTGCGATCCTCGCGCTGCTCAGCGGTGGCGGGGGCTGGCGCTTTCGGCTGATCGGCGCCCGCTTCAGCGGCGGACGGCTCTTCATCCTCGCGGCGCTTGCGCCCGCCACGGCGGCCGCGACGGCGGCGGCGGCGGCTGTCGCCATCCTCCGCGGGTTCAGCGGCGGCTTCGGCCTCGACCTCTTCCTCTTCTTCGTCCTCGACGGCGTCATCGTCGATCTCGGCCGGTTCGGGCTGGGCGGCCTCGCGGCGCGGCGCGGGGGCGCGCGCCTCGGGCTCATCTTCGAGATAGCCTTCGCTTGAGATGTTGATCTCAAAATCGGGCGGAGTGAGGCCTGCGCCGGCGAGGATGCGCACGCGCACGCCGCGCGCCGCTTCGAGCGCGCCAAGCGCCGCGCGCTTTTCGTTGAGCAGATAAAGCGCCACCTCGGTGGCGGCGCGCACCTCGATGCTGTGTCCCTTCTGGCGCGCGGCGGCGTCATCGAGCGCGCGGATCAAAGCCAGCGCGGCCGATTCCACCGAGCGCACGCGGCCCGCGCCTTGGCAGTGCGGGCAGACATGGGAGGTGCCTTCCAGCACGCCGGTGCGGCGGCGCTGGCGCGACAGCTCAAGCAGGCCAAAGCCGCTGATCTTGCCCATCTGCACGCGCGCGCGATCGAAGCGGAGATTATCCTTCATCCGCTTTTCGACCGAGCGATCGTTCTTGGTTTCCTCCATGTCGATGAAATCGATCACGACAAGGCCGGCAAGATCGCGCAGGCGCATCTGGCGCGCCGCTTCGTCGGCGGCTTCGAGGTTGGTCTTGAGCGCGGTTTGCTCGATATTGCGTTCGCGCGTGGCGCGGCCGGAGTTCACGTCGATCGCCACCAGGGCTTCGGCCTGGTTGATGACGAGATAGCCGCCGCTTTTGAGATGCACGACGGGCGAGTAGATGCTCTCGAGCTGCTTTTCCACGCCCGTCTTGGTGAAGATCGGGGTGGCTTCCTTCCACGGATGCACGCGCTTGGCGTGGGAAGGCATCAGCATGCGGACGAAATCTTTCGCCTCTTTATAGGCGCTATCGCCTTCGACGTGAATTTCATCCACGTCCTTATCGTAAAGATCGCGGATCGCGCGCTTCACCAGCGAGCTTTCCTCATAGATCAAAGCCGGCGCGACGCTTTTGAGCGTGTCGTCGCGGATGGTTTCCCAGGCGCGGGAGAGATATTCGTAATCGCGCTTGATTTCGGTCTTGGTGCGCTTGGCGCCCGCGGTGCGGATGATGAGGCCCTGGCCCTGCGGCACGTCGAGATCCTGGGCGATCTTCTTGAGGCGCTTGCGATCGGTGGCCTGGGTGATCTTACGCGAGATGCCGCCGCCGCGCCCGGTATTGGGCATGAGCACGCAATAACGGCCCGCGAGCGAGAGGTAGGTCGTCAGTGCAGCGCCTTTATTGCCGCGCTCTTCCTTCACCACCTGGATCAACATGATCTGCCGGCGGCGGATCACCTCTTGGATCTTGTAGCGGCGCGTCAGCACCTTGCGGCGGCGCTCATCGGCGGCTTCTTCATCCTCGTCGGCATCATCGGCCGCAGCTTGCGCGGCGGCGAGCTCGGCCTTGATCGCTTCCTGATCGGCCTGGGGGATGGCGTAATAATCGGGGTGGATTTCGGAGAAGGCGAGAAAGCCGTGGCGGTTGCCGCCATATTCCACAAAGGCCGCCTGCAGCGACGGCTCAACGCGCGTCACCTTGGCGAGATAGATATTGCCTCTGAGTTGTTTGCGGCTCGCAACCTCGAAATCGAAATCTTCAACACGGTTTCCATCGAGCACCGCGACCCGGGTTTCTTCCGGGTGCGCTGCATCGATCAGCATTTTCTTGGCCATCTGGCGGGGCTCCGTCAGCGTCGCGCGCGTAAGGATACGCAGCGTCAGGACGCGCTATGGGTAATGAGTGGCGGACCCGCGCGCTCAGTCGCACGGCGGCCGTCGGGCCGGCGGCGATGGTGAGCGCTGTGCGGATCATCGTTTGCTCCGTTCGTGCTCCCGGACGGCGCGCGTGCTGTTGAGCCGGGTTCGGTGGCCGCCTTCAATCGAGGGGGCGGCCGCCCGCGGGCTGCCTTCGCGCTTCCGCGTGGACGGGAGCCGCCGGGCGTTGAAGGGGCGGAAAGCCCCCGGCGCACGCGGCGTAGGCGCACCTTGCATGATTTGTATTGCCAAAGTCAAAGCGCCTGGACGGTGATCGGGCGGTTATTTTCGCGGTAACGCCGGCTCGGGCAGGCGGGGCAAGGCTCGTTCTGGCGGCGTAAGCATGGTTACCGCACCATTCACCTTCCTTTTCAACGCGATAGCAAGCCGTCTCGGGTAGTTTCCAGCCATTCATGGTTATGACCCGCCGCTCCTTCGCGCTGTTTGGCGCCACCGCTTTGGGCAGCGCGGCCTTGACGGGCCGGGCCTACGCCAACGCGCCGGCGCTGGTGCGCGCCGTGGCGGTGGAGGCTTCGGAGCGCCAGCGCGCGAGTGAGCCTCGCGCTCGATAAAGCCGCGCGGGCGCGGACGATGTTTCTGGCCGAGCCGCACCGCTTCGTCATCGACGTGCAAGACGCGATGTGGGCGATGCCGCAAGGGGCTTCGGGGGCGGGGCCGGGCGCGGGCGTGGTGCGCGGCTACCGGTTTGCGCAGCATCCTGGGGTGTCGCGGCTGGTGCTCGATCTCGAAGCGGAGGCGAGCCTGGTGCGTGAGGCGCTGGGCGGGGCGCGCGCGCCGGGGTTGCAGTTTGATCTCGCCGCACGCGGGCCGTTCGCAGCCGCCGCGCCGGCGCCAAGCCAGCCGGCGCGCGCATCGGGCCGCCGCACGGTGGTGATCGACGCCGGCCATGGCGGGCGCGATCCGGGCGCGGTGGGGCGCACGCTGGGCTTGCATGAGAAAGAGGTGGTGCTCGACACCGCCCTTAAGTTGCGCGATGTGCTCGAGCAGCGCGGCCAGTACCGCGTGGTGCTAACGCGCGACGCGGATCGGTATGTCGAACACGCCGAGCGCGTGCGCATTTCGCGCGACGCCAACGCCGATCTGTTCATCTCGATCCATGCGGATGCGAACGCCAATGCCGAAGCGTGCGGGGCGTCGGTTTATACCGTCAACGAGCGCGGCGCGCGGCGCGGGCAGGCGATGCTGGGCGATACGATCGATTTGGGCGCCACCCCTGTGCGCGGCCAAGCGCGGGACGTGTTGGTCGATCTTTTCCAGCGTGAAACCACCAATCGCTCGGCGCAGTTCGCGGAGATCGTCATTCCGCGCCTTGGGGCTGTCGCGCCGCTGCTGCGCAACACCCATCGCAGCGCCAATCTTTATGTGCTGCTCGCCCCGGACGTGCCGGCTGTGTTGATTGAAACCGGCTTTTTGACCAATGCCGAGGATGAGCGGCGCCTCAGCCGCCCCGCCGAGCGCGCGGCGATGGCCCGCGCCATCGCCGATGCGGCGGACGCCTATTTCGCGGCTCCGCAGCTTTACGCGCAGGGCGCCCTAAAACCGGCTCGATTCTCAGGGTACGTCGATTAGGGTGCGCCTCCCTTGCACGCGGCCTTAATCGCGCCGTATTGCGGGGCGAGGCGGGCCCGGAATTGGGTTCGGCGCGAGCGGAAGCGGGGCGTTATGAGCAGTACTTACCGAGGCGGCCGGGGCTGGGACGACGATGATCGCGGCGGCGGCTTCTTTGGCGGCCCCTGGTGGCGCAAGGCGCTTGTCGGCCTTGCGATCCTGGCGCTTGTGGGCGTGCTCGCCGTGGCTGGTTTTTTGGTCGCCGCGCTGCAGGGGCTGCCCAGCCTTGAGGAATTGCAGGATTACGAACCGCCGGTGACGAGCCGCGTCTATGCGGGCGATGGCGCGCTGGTGGCGGAGTTCGCGCGCGAGCAGCGCGTGTTCGTGCCGATCGAGCAGATCCCCGATCATGTGAAGAATGCTTTTGTCGCGGTTGAGGACGCGCGCTTTTTTGAACATTCGGGCCTCGATTATGCGGGCATCGCGCGGGCGATGCTTTCAAATGTCAGCAACGTGCTGCGCGGGCGCCGGCTTGAGGGCGCCTCCACCATCACCCAGCAGGTGGCGGGCAATATGCTGACGGGCCGCGCCGCCGATTGCCGCCCCTACAATTCGGAAACCGGCGAGGGCGCGCGCGTGCCGCTGTTCTGCGCGGTGTTCACCAAATTCCGCGAAGCGCTGATGGCCCAGCGCATTGAGCGCGCGCTCGATAAAGAGCGCATCCTTGAGCTTTATCTCAACGAAATTTATCTCGGCAACCGCGCCTATGGCGTGGCCTCCGCCGCGCTCAATTATTTCAACAAGTCGCTCAATGATCTGAGCATCGCCGAAGCGGGCTATCTTTCGATTTTGCCGAAGGGCCCGGCCAATTATCAATTGCCGCGCCACCATGATCGCGCGGTGGATCGCCGCAATTACGCGATCTCGCGCATGCTCGATCGCGGCTATATCACCGAGGCGCAAGCCGCCGAAGCGCGCGCGGCGCCGCTGGAAACGGTGGATCGGCTCTCGGGCGATGAATTCATCGCCGCCTCGCATTTCGTGGAAGAGGTGCGCCGGCAGGTGCAATCGCAATACGGGCAAGATGCGGTGTATGACGGCGGGCTTGCGATCCGCACCACGATCGATACGCGCTTGCAGCTTGCGGCGGCGCGCGCGCTGCGGCGCGGTTTGGAAGATTATGATCGCCGCTACGCCTATCGCGGGCCGCTGACGCGCGGGGAAGCGGACGGCGATGTGGCCGCGCAATTGCGCGCCGCCGCCGCACCGCCGGCGATGTCGCACTGGCGCCGCGCGATGGTGACGGCCGCCAGCGGCGCCAACATCACCGTGACCGATGATCAAGGTGAAACCGGCCGCATTGTCGCCGAGGATGTGACTTGGGCGCGCGCAAGCAATCTGCCGCGCGGCGCGATCATATACGCAGAGCGCGGCCAGAACGGGCGCTATGCGGTGCGGCAGGTGCCGGAAATTCAGGGCGCGCTGGTGGCGATGGATCCGCACACCGGGCGCGTCTTGGCGATGGTGGGCGGCTACTCGCCGACGGAGGCCACCGGCCTTAACCGCGTCACCCAGGCGCAACGCCAGCCGGGCTCGGCGTATAAGCCGATCGTCTACGCCGCCGCGCTGGATTCGGGCGCAACGCCGGCGACGCTGGTGGATGACGGCCCGATGGCGATCGCGGCGGGCGATGGCACCAATTGGTCGCCGGAAAATTACAGCCGTGAATTTTACGGCCCCACCACGCTGCGCCGGGGGCTTGAGCTTTCGCGCAACGCCATGACGGCGCGCGTGGCCTATGAGCTTGGGCCTGATCGCGTGCTCGAATATGGCCGCCGGCTTGGCGTTTATGGCGACAACACCCAGGCGGTGTTCGCGCTCGCGCTTGGTTCGGGCGAAACCACGCTGCTGCGGATGACGACGGCGTATGCGATGTTCGTCAATGGCGGGCGCTGGATCCAGCCGGTTGTGGTGGATCGCATTCAAGATCGCAGCGGGCGCACGGTGTTCCGCCGCGATCAGCGTGAATGCGCCGAGTGCACCTCCGAGTGGCGGCGGCAAAGTGCGCCGGCGCTGGCCGATACGCGCCAGCAAGTGCTCGATCCGGTGACGGCGTATCAGATTGTGACCATGTCCGAAGGCGTGGTGCAGCGCGGCACGGCGACGACGATCGCGCAGCTGGGCTATCCGCTCGGCGGCAAGACCGGCACCACCAATGATTACCGCGATGCGTGGTTCATCGGCTTTTCGCCCGATCTCGTCGTCGGCGTGTGGGCCGGCTTTGACCGGCCGCGCGATATGGGCCAAGGCGAAACCGGCGGGCGTATCTCCGCGCCGATCTTCCGCGAATTCATGCGCGAGGCGCTGCGCGACACCCAGCCGACGCCGTTCCGCATCCCCTCGGGCGTGCGCCTTGTGCGCATCGACGCCATCAGCGGCCAATTACCGAGCGGGGAGACGCAAACCACGATCCTTGAAGCCTTCCGCCCCGGCACCGAGCCGACGCGGGAGATCAGCTCCTCGCCGTTCGTGTTCGGCGGCACCGATCCGATCGATCCGCGCGTGCTCTCCGGGCTCGGCGGGGCGCTGACGCCGAGCGAAGGGGGCGATGTGCGCCCCAGCACCCAGACGCCCGCGCAAAGCGAAGATGAGGATTTGGGCGGGCTCTACTAGAAAATAGGCGCGTTGAATCTAAAGCGCGGGTGCGGTGGCGCCCGCGCTTGGCTTGGCCTATCTAAACGGCAATCTTTGAATCTGAGGCACACATATGCGCGCTGAAATCGCCGCCCTGGCTGAGCAAATCGAGAATGCCGTCACGCTGCTGCGGAGGCGTCTTTGACTGGGATCAGGCCCAGATACGCCTCGATGAGCTGAACGCGCTCTCCGAGCAGGCCGATTTCTGGAACGATCCAGAGAAGGCCCAAGCGCTGATGCGCGAGCGCAACCGGCTCGATAGCGCCATGGGCGCGATCCTTTCGCTTGAGCGCGATCTCAAAGATAGCGTTGAGCTTGCCGAGATGGCCGAGGCCGAAGGCGATGAAAGCCTGGTCGATGAGGCGCAAGCCACGCTCAAAGCTGTGCAGGCGCGCGCGGCCAAGGCCGAGCTTGAAGCGCTGCTTTCAGGCGAGGCTGACGGCAATGACGCCTTCCTCGAAATCAATTCCGGCGCCGGCGGGACTGAGAGCCAGGATTGGGCCTCGATGCTGCTGCGCATGTATGCGCGCTGGGCCAGCGCGCGCGGGTTTAAGGTCGAGGAGCTCGAGCGCCAGGATGGCGATACGGCCGGCATCAAATCGGCCACGCTGCTGATCCAGGGCGACAACGCCTATGGCTGGCTGAAAACCGAAGCGGGCGTGCACCGGCTGGTGCGGATTTCGCCGTTCGATTCCAACGCGCGCCGGCACACCTCGTTCGCCAGCGCCTGGGTCTATCCCAAGATCGACGACAATATCGAGATCGAGATCAACGAAAAGGATGTGCGCACCGATACCTATCGCGCCTCCGGCGCGGGCGGCCAGCACGTCAACAAAACCGATTCCGCGGTGCGCCTCACGCACATGCCGACGGGCATCGTCGTCGCCTGCCAGCTCGAGCGCAGCCAGCACAAGAACCGCGCCACCGCCTGGAACATGCTGCGCGCGCGGCTCTACGAAGCGGAGCTGCAAAAGCGTGAAGCGGAAACGCAAAAGCTGGAAGATGCGAAAACCGAGATCGGCTGGGGGCGGCAGATCCGTTCTTATGTGCTCCAGCCCTATCAGATGGTGAAAGATCTGCGCACGGGCGTGGAAACCTCCGACACCGCCGGCGTGCTCGATGGCGATCTCGATGATTTCATGGCCGCTTCGCTGGCAGCGCGGGTGCAGGGCGGGGGCGAGCCGGTGCAGGATATTGAGTGAGCCTTGGGGCCGCCTCCGAGCCTGGCGGCTATCTTGCTGACGTGCAGCGGCAAAGATGCGCGGGCGACAGCGCGCTGACGACGTTCCAGGGCCTGGTTGCCGACGCCATCATCGTGCGCGCCGATGCGCTTGCCAGCCCAGAGGCGCTGATCGCCGCGGTGAGCGGCTTTGCCGAGACGATGCGCAACGAGGCGTTGCTGCTGCCGGGTGAGTTCGCGGCGGAGGCGGCGGGCTCTTATTACGTGCGCGATTATCTGGCCCAGGCGCTCAGCGGCGGGCACGCGCAATATTGGGCCAATCGCAGCGGCGATGCGCTGGCGATGCTGTGTGCGGCCCAAGCGCTCAAAAGCATGGGGGCGGATGCGTATCATGAGGTGATCGCCACATTCGCGCGGCTGATGACGCCCGATGCAACGGCGCGGCGCGCGGTGCTGAAGCAAAAGCGCTGGCGCAATGTGGCCGCGGGCTGGCGCGCGCTGGATGATAAAGTGCGCGATCTTTCCGTCGCTGCGCCGCTGGCGCCGCTGCATGCAGATTGGCTGCGGCGTCTGCCAAGCTTGCGTGCGTTGGGCGAGGATGAGGCGCGCGCCGCGTGCGCGGCCTATGCGGCCGCCAACCCGCTCGCGGCGCGGCGCCGCGCCGAACATGACGCGCGCAAGGCGGAGCGTGAACATAGCGATCCCACCCATCGCGCCGTGCGCGCGCTGACGGACATGGCGCGCTTGCGTTTTCTCAAACTGGGTGATGGCGCGGCGGCGGCGATGCGCACGATCTGGCCCGAAGGCCCCGAGCGGCGCGGCTTCGTGCGCTGGGTGCAGACCGACCAGGGGCCGTGCGCGGCGGTGTTCTACAGAGAGGGGCGGGTGTTTCGGCGCTATCTTGCGGTGCTGCTGGAGCAGAACGGGGTGCTGCCGCTTGGCTCGCTGACTTTATCGCGCGAAGCGTTTGAGGCGATCGCGCCAGCTTATGCGCGAGGGTGAGGGGCTCAAGAGCGGGAGGCAGGCTATGGCGATGTTGCGTTTCAAGGCGCTTGCGCTCGCGGGCATGCTTGCGGCGTGCGCGGGGCCGATGGCGGCCCAACCGCCAAGCGCCGCCGAACTGCTTGCGCCGCTGCTCGGCTGCTGGCGCGGCGCGTTCGCGGGCAACGCCGCGATCAGCGATGAGCGCTGCTTTGAGCGGCTGGGCCCGCATGTGGTGGATATTCATGCCGTGCGGCCCACCTTTTATGGCGGGGAAACCACCTATCACGCCGATGACGCCACGGGCGCGATCGTTTGGGCCTACGCCGCCAATGATGGCGGGCGCTCCAACGGCGAGATCGCGCGCACCGCGCGCGGCTACGCCATCGCGCCGTTCACCCATTTTGGCGCGAACGGGGAGAGATACCGTTTGCGTGCGAACTGGGTGCTTGAGGGCGCCGATGCGTTCGTGGTCGAAACCGAGCGCGAGATCGACGGGCGGTGGACGCGGTTTTCCCAGATCCGTTTTTCGCGCGCGGCGGATCTGGACGCGATCTCACCGGGCGATTGAGCTTTGCGCGCAAAGAAAAAGGCCCGGCTTGCGCCGGGCCTGGAGTGTGTTTTTCCCAGTACCAAACTTTTGAGCAAACTTTTAGTTCGACGATCCCGTCACGATCACGCCGGAGACCATCCGGTCCTCGGTGGGTTCGCCGAACACAGAACCTTGTGCCGCGCCAAACGGGCGCTCTTCCTGCTGGGCTGCTTGCGGCTGCGCAGGCGCGCCTTGGCCCGATTGGCTCAGCGGATCCTGCAGGTAGCGGCATTGGCCTTCAAACACCGCGCCCATCTCAACAGAAAGAGATTGATGAACAATGTCGCCCAGCACATGGGCGTTGCGGGCCAGCATGACTTTGCGCGCGCGCACCGAGCCTTCGACGCGGCCGTGCACCGTCACGCTTTCGGAGACGATGTCGCCCTTGACCATGCCGGTGTCGCCCACGGTGAGCGAGCCGCCGCGGATATTGCCTTCGACCTCGCCATCGACCTGCACCTCGGCGCCGTCAGCGTCGATCGTGCCGGTGATTTTGACGCCATTGGCGATGATGGAAGCGATGCCGGCGCGGCCCGGCGCCTGGCGGCGCTGGGGCGGGGGATCTGGGAGGGCCGGCAAATTGCTGTCCGAGGCTCTACCCTTGTTCGTGAACATGCCGACCTGCCCTCAAGAAACCAACCGGGTCAACCGCCCGGCCGCGGAACCACACCTCATAATGAAGGTGGGTTGCGGTGCTGCGCCCCGTTGACCCCATCGAACCTACACGCTGGCCGATCGCCACGCGATCGCCCCGCTGCACTTGGATATCGCGCAAATGTGCGTACCGAGTCTTAAAGCCGTGGCCGTGGTCGATCTCAACTGTGTTGCCATAGCCTGAGCGGCTGCCGGCGTGCACCACCACGCCCGGCGAGGTGGCCACCACGGGCGCGCGCTCGAAGGCGGCCATGTCGAGGCCTTGGTGGAAGGTGGGGCGCCCGGTGAACGGGTCCATCCGCTGGCCGTACCCGGAAGTCTCGCGGTAATCGACGGCGACGGGCGCGGCGAGCGGGGTGGAATTGGCGACGGCGGCGAGGCGGCGGCTTTCGCTGATGCGCGCGGCCACTTGCGTCACCCGCTCGGCGAAGGCGGGGTTAAGGCCGCTATCGCGCAGATAGGCGACGAAATCCTGCGGCACGAGCGGCCCGCCGACGGCTTCTTCCGTGCCCGTCAGGGACGCCATGGAGACGCCGGTGAGCCGCAGCACGCCGCGGACTTGCTCGGAGCTCTCGACGACGGAATCTTCCAGTTCTGAGAGGGTCTGCTCTTGGTCGGCGGCGAGGCGGTCCTGGCGGGCCCGGTAGCCGACGGTGGTGACCATATAGGGCTCGGACGAGATCGCCCGGCTCTGGCGCGGCTCGGCCTCGTCGATCGAGGCGGCCATGATCATGCGCGCGCCGTCACGCTCGATCGGGCGGGAGGCGGCGAGCTGGAGCGTTTGGCCGCCGGCGAATTCCAGCAGCGAGCGCAGCACTTCGTGGCGGCTCTCGAAATCCTGGGTGGCGACGTCGAACTGGCGGGTCCGTTCGGCCAGCTGGGCCTGGGCGGCCGCGGCCTGGGCGCGAGATTCGTTGAGCCAGCGATCATACTTGGCGCGTTCGCGCTCGATCTCGGCGTTGGAGGCCGTGGCCTGGGGGCCCTCAAGCAGCACGTCCGCCGTGGCGTAGACGCACCAGCCCGCGAGGCCGACGGCGCTTAAAGCCAGAAGGGCTTGTTTGCCTGGTGAGAGTGAAACGTAACGGACCGTGCCGCCGCTACGATGGTAAATCTGCCGTTCCGGGAAAATGCGATCGAAAAACGCTCGCGCCCGCGATCCGAACTCGCTCATGGTCCGCCACCGCCCGCCTTCATCTAAACAAAAAACCGTTTAGCCCCGCCAGACTTCATTCCAACCTGAAACCCTCCCGAATTGCAACAGTCGCTCTGCGCCGTTTACAGGAATTTCAGTATCTTTAACGGGGGTTGTGCGAATTCCAGGCCAAATCTTGCGCCGAACAGCGAAATTCTAGGCTTTTGCAGCGCGCGCCTTAACCTCTTTCAAGACTTCATCCACATGCCCTGGCACCCGCACCTTGCGCCAGATGCGGGCGATGCGGCCGCGTCCGTCGATCAGGAAGCTGGCGCGCTCGATTCCCCAATAGGTGCGCCCATAGAGGCTCTTCTCGACCCAAACCCCGTAGGCGTTGCAGACCGCGCCATCCTCATCGGAGGCCAAAAGCAGTTTGAGCCCATGTTTGGCCGCGAACTTATCGTGTTTGACGGGGCTATCGCGCGAGACCCCGACGATGACTGCGTTTGCGCTTGCGAAGGCCTTTGTCTTTTCAGTGAAGTTTAGGGCTTGCGTGGTACAGCCGGGGGTGTCGTCTTTCGGATAAAAATAAAGGACGACCATCTGGCCCTTCAGCTTGCCCAGGCTCACCCGCCCGGCGCCGGCGGCGGGCAGGTCGAAATTTGGGTGCAGGGTCTCCGGGTTTGAGTTCGTTCGCCATCGCTGGCCTCCTGGCCGTTCGCCGCGCCCCAGGGCGCGGCCCCCGCAAGGCGCTGCGCCTCGCTGGGGGATGGCTTTGCGTCAAAACCGGCGGACGCGCTAGAGTTCGCCGGGTGGGGGCGGAGAGGCGCGAATGATTCGCCGCTCAACGCTTTTAGCGGTCGAAGTTCTGCTGGGCCTGGTCGCGGCGCTCGCTGATCGGCCTTGGCGTGGTCTGGTGGCGTCTCGCACAGGGGCCGATGGAGCTTGGCTTCATCGCCCAGCACGTCGAGGCTGAATTGAGCGCGGTGCGCTCTGGCCGGCCGGTGGATCTGGAGCGGGTGGAGCTGGGCCTTGCCCGCGACGGCGGCATGGCGCTGCAATTGCGCGCTGTGAGCGTGCGCGTGCTCGATAGCGAGGGCCAGGAGCTCTCCCGCTCGGACGCGATTATCGAATTGCGGGTGCTGCCGCTGCTGATCGGGCGCATCTCGGTCGAGGAGGCGGAGTTTCTCGGCGGAGAGCTGACGCTGACTCACCGCGCCGACGGGGAAACCCATCTGGCGATGGGGCCCGCAGGCAGCGAGCCTGACATCGTGATCCCGGCGCCGCCGCCGAATGAAAGCCTTGAAGCGCGCGTGGGGCGGGTGCTGGATGGGCTGGCCAACACGTTCCGGCCTGTGGGCCCTGGCGGCAGTTTGCGCGGCATCGCCGTGCGCAACGCCAAGCTCACCGTGGTCGATGAACAGGGCGGCGGCCGCTGGACCGCCGATGACGCCACGCTCGACTTGGCGCGGGACGGGCGCACGCTCGCGCTCGTAGCCAGCGCAAGCCTTGAGGGGCCGCAAGGGCAAGCGCCGGCGCTGGTGCGCATCACCACCGACACGCGCTTTCAATCGGCGCTGCTGGAGTTTGGCGCGCGCCAAGTGCGGCCGCGGGCGCTGTTCTCGGCCGCCGCGCTTGGGCCGTTTTCCGATTTGGACGCCCCGCTCACCACCACGATCCGCGATCGGGCTCGATCGCCAAACCGGGGTGAACCGGTTTGAGGGCGAGGCCGAGATCGGCGCGGGCGTGGCTGTCACCGAGGCGGGGCGCTTTAGCATCCATGGCGGGCGCCTGCGCGGGCGCTACGATCTCGAAAGCGACGCCCTGGTGATCGATCAGATCGAACTTGGCGGCGAAAACACAGCGATCGATGGCGAGGTGCGGGTTGAAAACGCCTCGGCGATCATGCGCGCCGGCGCGGGCGAAGGCGCGCCCTTCCAATTGCGCTTCGCCTCGATGCGGCTTGATCTGCCTGGGATCTTTCCGAACCCGGTGTCGCTCACGAATGTGAACGCCAATGGCGAGATCGCGCTGGGCGATCGGGCCATTCGCGTGGCGCGGCTGACGGCGCAATCGGATGGCGCGGGCGCTGATCTTTCGGCGCGGCTCTATTGGGCGGCGGCGCCGAACGGGCGCACCTATCCCGGCTTTGAAATGAATGCGCGGCTGACCGGGGTGGCGGACGCGCGCAAGGTGATGGATTTCTGGCCCATCGGCCTTGGCGAAAGCGCGCGCCACTATGTGTTCAGCGCGCTTGAGGGCGGGCGCGTGAGCGATGCGGTGGCGGTGCTGGATATTCGCCCGGCCGATCTGGCTGCGGCGAATGGCTGGCGCAATGCGGCGGTGGATGTGCGCTTCAACGTGAGCGAGGGCGCATTCCGCTTTGCGCCGACGATGTCTCCGGTGACGGGCGCGCGCGGATCGGGCGTGCTGCGCGGCAATCGCTTTGATCTGCGCGTCAGCGAAGCGCGCTTCAACAATCTGCACGTCACCAATGGCGTTGTTGAGGTGCCGCAATTTAAGCCAAGCGGCGCGATGCTGACGGTGGGCGGGCATGCGGTGGGCGATGCGCGCAATCTGATTGGGGTCCTGCTGCAAGAGCCGCTGAATTTGCGCGATCGCTTGCCGATCAATCCTGACACGGTGACGGGGCACGGGGCGGTGACGCTGCGTTTGCAGCGGCCGATGCGCGATCACGTGCCGTTCGAGGATTGGCGCTTTACGATTGATGGGCGCGTCACCAATCTCGCCGGGGCGATGGTTGGGCGCAATGTCGCCGTCAGCAATGGGCAGTTCACCGTCTCGGGCGATCAGCGCGCGGTGGTGGTGGCGGGGCCGGTGACGGCCGGAAGCTCGCACATCGCCGACGTGCGCTGGACCGAGGAGATCGGCGCGGGCGGGCCGGCGCGATCTGTCTATCGGATCGGCGGGGTGTTTGACGCGAACGATCTTGAGCGGCTTGGCTATCCTGTCGCCTCCATCGCGCAGGGGCGCATTGGCGTCACGGTTTCGGGCGAGGGGCGCGGCTTTGACGTGGATCGCGCGCAGGTGGAGCTTGATCTCACCCACGCTGCGGTCGAGACGCCGTTCCGCTTCTGGGAAAAGCGCGCTGGCGCGGCGGCGTCCGCGCGCTTTAACGTGGATCGCGCCAGCGATGGCGGGCTCATGTTCAGCAATATCGATGCGCGCGGGGCGGGGTTGTTTGCGCAAGGCGCGGCGCGCCTGACGCAAGCGGGCGCGCTGGCGGAGGCCGATATTTCGCGGCTCAGCGTTGATGGCCGCGCCAATGCGCGCGTGCGCGCCGGGCGCGGGGCTGACGGCGTGCTTGAGGTCGAGGTGCGCGGGGCGATGTTCGACGCCGCGCCCTTTATGGATATGGCCGGCAGCGGCGCGCCGGAGGCGCAAGGCGCGGGCGCCGCCGCGCACGAAAAAGAGCCGCTGCGCGCCGATGTGGCGGTGGATCGCCTGCGCATGCGGGGCGATGCCGAATTGCGCAATGCGCGCGTCAATCTCGTCACCACGCGCGGGGCGCTGCGGACGCTGACGGTGGAAGGCTTTTCGCCCGGCGATCGCGGCTTTTCGCTGGCGCTGGGGCCGCGCGCTTCCGATCCGAGCGGGGCGATTGTGTTCCGCGCCGAGGACGCAGGCTTTGCCGTGCGCGCGCTGACGGGCGCGGACAACATTATCGGCGGCGTCGCCACCGCGAACGGCACATGGCGGCCCGGCCCGCCCAGCTTGGCGCGGTTTGAGGTCAGCATCCGCGATTATGAAGTGGTGCGCGTGCCGGCGATGGCGCGGCTGCTTTCTTCTGTCGGCTCGCTGACGGGATTGGCCGAAGCGCTGAACGGGGACGGCATTGGCTTTGTGCTGCTGGAAGCCAATCTGGTTTACGCCAATGATCGGGTGACGTTCACCGAAGGGCGGATGAGCGGGCCTTCGCTGGGGCTGACGGGCTCAGGCTCGTATGAACTTGCGCGCGATAATCTCAACGTTGATGGCGTTGTCGTGCCTTCGCCGACGCTGAATCTCTCCTTTATTAGCGAAATTCCGCTGATCGGCGATCTCATCGCCTCGCGCCGCGGCGAGGGCGTGTTTGCGATGACGTATGCGCTCAATGGGCCAGCGGCTGCGCCGCGCGTGGGCGTCAATCCGGTGTCGGCGCTGGCGCCGGGGATTTTCCGGCGCATCTTCGAGCCGCTGGTGCGCACGAGCCCGCCCCCGCCCAGCGAAGGCGATGGCGACGTTGACGAACCTGCCCCAAGCCCCGCTGGCGGGGCACAAGCGGGCATGCCTTAGAGCGCGTTCATTCGTGGTTGGCGCGCGGGTCGTTACCCATCTCCGGGGCGCGGCGACGCCGCGAGCCCGGAGCCCATCAGCGCGAGGTTTGCAGTATTGATTCCAAGCATCGGTGTTCTTGGGCCCCGGACTTGGCGCTTGTGCGCCAATCCGGGGATGGGTGTAGAGGCGAGCCGCCGCAACCGCTGATGCGCTAGAGCTTCAGCAGCGCGTGCTTTTTCTTGCCGAGCGAAAGCTTGATCGCGCCGTCGATGAGGTTGGCGGCGGTGAGCGTCGCGGTTTCATCTTTCACGGGCTCGTCGTTCACGCGCAGCGCGCCGGCGGCGATGTGGCGTTTGGCTTCGCCGTTTGAGGCCACAAGCCCGGCGCGCGTGAAGGCCGCCGCGATGCGGAGGCCCGCGGCGAGTTCATCGGCGCTGACGGGGAAGCTTGGCAGATCGTCGCTGCGCGCGCCTTGCTCGAACGTGGCTTGCGCGGCGGCGGCGGCTTTGTTCGCCTCATCGCGGCCGTGCAGCAAAGCCGTGGCTTCGGTGGCGAGCACTTTTTTGGCGTCGTTGATTTCCGCGCCTTGCAGCGCCTCCAAACGCGCGATTTCATCGAGCGGCAGATCGGTGAAAATCTTGAGGAAGCGGCCGACGTCCGCATCCTCGGTGTTGCGCCAATATTGCCAATATTCGTACGGGCTCACCATGTCGGCGTTGAGCCACACCGCGCCTTGGGCGGTTTTGCCCATCTTGGCGCCGGAGGCGGTGGTGATCAGCGGCTGGGTGAGGCCGTAGAGCTCAAAGCTCTCCATGCGTCGGCCCAGTTCAACGCCATTGATGATGTTGCCCCATTGATCGGAGCCGCCCATTTGCAGGGTGCAATTGTAGCGCTTCTTCAGCTCCACAAAATCGTAGGCCTGCAGGATCATGTAATTGAACTCGATGAAGCTCATCGGCTGCTCGCGCTCAAGGCGCAGCTTCACTGAATCCATCGTCAGCATGCGGTTCACGCTCATGTGGCGGCCGACGGTGCGGAGGAAATCGAGATAATTGAGCTTGAGCAGCCATTCGGCGTTATCGACGAGGATGGCGTTCTGTCTTGCCCTCGCCAAAGCTCAGGAATTTTTCAAACACGCGGCGGATCGAGGCCATGTTGGCGGCGATCTGATCTTCGTTCAGCATCTGGCGCATCTCTTCCTTGCCGGAAGGATCGCCGACGCGCGTGGTGCCCCCGCCCAGCAGCACGATCGGCTTGCCGCCCGCTTGCTGCAGCCGGCGCAGGAACATGATCTGGGTGAGGTTGCCCACGTGCAGGGAGGGCGCCGTCATATCGAAGCCGATATAGCCGGTGACGCCAGAGAGGGCGGCCTTATCCAGCCCCTCCAAATCGGTGCATTGATGAAACTGCCCGCGCGCGATGGCGTCGCGGAGGAAGGGGGAGGAAACGTCCGTCATGGCGGAGGGACTACGCAATTTTTGCGTTGGGCGCCACGCATTGCGTGCTTACGAGGGCGTTACTGCGTTCTTAAGCGGTTCGTGTGCTAGGAGAGCGCGGTGATCCACGAACTTATCCGCCACCCGGAAACGCCCTCTGAGGCCGTTGACCGGATCGATGTCGCCATCGCGCGGCCGCAGCCGGGGGTGCTGGCGCTGCGCTACACCGTGGCGGGGCGGATCGCGCAGATCAGCCTTGCGCCGCCTGCGGAGCCGCTGCGCACCGATGAGCTTTGGCGCACCACCTGTTTTGAGGCGTTCGTGGAGGCCGCGCCGGGCGCGGGCTATTACGAGTTCAACCTCTCGCCCTCAACCAAATGGGCCGCCTATCATTTCACCGGCTACCGCGAAGGCATGGCGCTGGCCGAGCTTGCCCCGCCCGCGATCATCACCGGCGCCAACGCCACGCACATTGATGTGGACGCGCTGATTTATCTGCCGCCATCGGAGGCGCCGTGGCGGCTGGCGCTGAGCGCGGTGATTGAAGAAACCGGCGGTGCGAAATCCTATTGGGCGCTCAAGCATCCGCCCGGCGCGCCGGATTTTCACCACGGCGAGAGCTTTACCTTGGAGCTTGCATGAAATTCGGCATCGACCGCCTGCTGGAAGAGCCTTCGCTGCGCAGCGCCCTTGAGGGCAAGCGCGTGGCGCTGGTGGCCCATCCCGCTTCCGTGACGCGCGATCTCACCCACTCGCTTGATGCGCTGATCGCGGCGGGCGTGAACATCACCGCAGCCTTCGGGCCCCAGCACGGCATGAAGGGCGATAAGCAGGACAATATGGTCGAAAGCCGGGATTATAACGATCCGGTTTACGGCATGCCGGTGTTTTCGCTCTATGGCGATCAGCGCCGGCCCACCGGGCAGATGATGAGCACATTCGATGTCGTGCTGATCGATCTGCAAGATCTTGGCTGCCGCATCTACACCTTCATCACCACGCTGCTTTACGTGATCGAAGCCGCCGCCGCGCACGGCAAAGAGGTGTGGGTGCTGGATCGGCCCAATCCTGCGGGGCGGCCGGTGGAAGGGCTCAGCTTGCGTCCCGGCTGGGAGAGCTTTGTGGGCGCAGGGCCGATGCCGATGCGCCATGGGCTGACGCTGGGCGAATTGGGCGCGTGGTTCATTGCGCATTTCAAGCTCAACGTGGCGTATCGCGTGATCGAGATGGAGGGGTATCGCCCCAATGAAGCGCCGGGCTATGGCTGGCCGATTGGCCAGCGCACTTGGGTGAACCCTTCGCCGAACGCGCCTAATCTTTGGATGGCGCGCGCCTATGCCGGCACGGTGATGGTGGAGGGCGCAACGCTCTCGGAAGGGCGCGGCACGACGCGGCCTCTGGAAATTTTCGGCGCCGGAGACATCAACGCGGCGGATGTGATTAGGCAAATGCAGGCGCTTGCGCCGCATTGGCTCAAGGGCTGCCGCTTGCGCGAAATCTGGTTCGAGCCGACCTTCCATAAATGGGAGCATGAGCTCTGCCACGGCGTGCAGATCCATTGCGAAGATCCGGCGTTTTACGATCACGATGCCTTCAAGCCCTGGCGCGTGCAGGCGCTGGCGTTCAAGGCGATCCGGCGGCTTTATCCCGATTACGCGCTGTGGCGCGAGTTCGCGTATGAGTACGTGTTCGATAAGCTCGCCATCGACGTGATCAATGGCGGCCCGCTGCTGCGCGAATGGGTGGATGACGCAAACGCCGCGCCGGGCGATCTGGACGCGCTTGCGGGGCCGGATGAGCAAGCCTGGCTTGCGGAGCGGGCGAAGTATTTGCTCTACTGACCTCAAGGTTGCGTGGGGGGCGGAATGCCTTGGGGACGTGGGATTCTTGGCGCGTTGGCGTCTTTTATCGTTATCGGCGGCATCATCGCGATTGCGGCGTTTATGAACGGGCTGGCGCTGGCTACGCTGCCCGCGGCGCCGGGCCTGAATGCGAACGATCGGGCGGCGCTCGCCGCGCCATTCGATGAGATCCGCAGAGGAGAGTTGGATGCGCTGATCGCGCGGCTCGACAATGTGGAGGATGCCGAGCAAGCGCGTGCGCAGATCGCCGAGGTGCGGGCGCTGTTGCCGTCATTCGATCCGCCGCGCGGGCGTCTGATGCATTGGACGGCCTCTTTCAATGGCGAAGCGCGGATGCTGCGCGGCGTGCAAGAGCATCTTTACCCCGATCATGTGGCGCAATCAGAAACGATCTTGGCGCGCGCATCGGCCGATGCGCCGTGGCGGGTGGCTGGGTTTCACATCAATGTCGTGCCGAACGCCGATGTGCGTTCGCCCTTGGCGGCGTTAAGCGAAGGCCAGCCTGTTGTTGTGGCGGCTGTGGTCTTGGCCGTGTTTTTTGCGCTTTTCTCACTCGCGATGTTTTTGCGGGCGCTGTTTTTGGAAGGGCTCAAGCGCCGCTGGCTTTGGCTGATATTCATCGCGGTGGGCTTTGCGGCATTCTCCGTTAACGCTTCAACAGGGGCATGGGAGATATCGCCGATTTATGTCCTGCTATTTTCAGCCAGCGCGATCTGGTCGGGCTCGATGCTCGACGCGTGGATCGTGACGTTCGCCATCCCTGTTGGGGCGATCGTTTTCTTGTTCAGGCACGGCTTCAAAAAGACGGCTGTGGCGCCTGATCCCGGCTAACGCGGCGCGCGCTTTGCGAGAATCCGCTGTAGCGTGCGGCGGTGCATGTTGAGGCGGCGGGCGGTTTCGCTCACGTTGTGGCCGCAGAGCTCATAGACGCGCTGGATGTGCTCCCAGCGGATGCGGTCCGCGCTCATCGGGTTGTCCGGCGGCTCGGGCTTTTCGTCGGGCGAAGCGAGCAGGGCTTTGACGATGTCCTCGGGATCGGCGGGCTTGGCGAGATAATCGACAGCGCCCGCCTTCACGGCGGCGACGGCGGTGGCGATCGCGCCATAGCCGGTGAGGATCACCACGCGGCAATCGGCGCGGCTGACTTGCAGCGCTTCCACCACGCTGAGGCCCGAGCCGTCCTCCAGGCGCAGATCGAGCACGGCGTAGGCGGGCGGGGCGTTGGCGGCGATCTCGCTGGCTTCGGCGACGCTGGCGGCTGCCGTCACCTCAAAGCCGCGCTGCTCCAGCGCGCGCGCCAGGCGGGTGCGGAAGGGGGCGTCGTCATCCAGGATCAGAAGGCTTTTTTCGCCGTCCAGCGGCGCAACCGTATTCATATTGTCTCTCCGATGCCGCTGTATTTAGGCGCTTTTGATTCAATGCGCACCCAATTTACTGGGGAATTCACGGCATTCTTACAATGCCGGCGCCTCAATCACGGCCCGCGGCCAGCGGGCGCGGACGATGGCGCCCCTCCTCAGGGGATTTTTTGTTGCGCGCGGTGAGGCGCGCGCCGGTGCGCTCAAGCAGGGTTTTGGAGATGAAGAAGCCAAGCCCAAGCCCGCCGGCGGCGCCTTCTTCGTCGCGCTCGGTGAGATAGGGCTCGCCCAGGCGCGCGAGCACGGCGGAGGAAAAGCCGGGCCCATCATCGCGCACGATGATCTCCAGCTTCTCCGCATCCCAATGCGCTTCGATCACGACGCGGATTTGGCAAAGCCCACCGCGTTCTCCACGAAGCCGCCAAGCGCGTGCACCAGTTCGGGCATGCGGCGGATTTCGAGCGGGCCTTCGCCATGAATGGTGATGCTGATCTCCGCGCCCAAGCCTTCGTGCGGGCTGGCGACCTCTTCCAGCAGCGCGCGGATCGGCGCGCGCTGCACCATCACATCGCCTTGCTCACGCATCGCTGAAAGTTGACCAAGGATAGCGCGGCAGCGTTCGCTTTGGGTGACGAGCAGGGCGAAATCCTCGGCGTGCGGATCATCGGCGCCCGCATCGCGCGCCAATTCCTTGGCGACAAGGTGAATGGTGGCGAGCGGGGTGCCGAGTTCATGCGCGGCGGCGGCGGCGAGCCCGCCCAGCGCGGAAAGCGTTTGTTCTCGCGCTAAAACCGCTTGAACGGCGGCAAGCGCAATGTTGAGCCGCTCTTCTTCGGCGGCCACGCGCCAGGCGTAAACGCTGGTGAAGCCAAGCCCGACAAGCAAAGCGGCGGCGACGCCCAATTCATAGAGCACCGGCAATTCAAGCGTGCCGCCTTCGGGCCAAGGCAGCGGCAAGCGCCACACGGAGATGACGGCCACGCACGCGAAGGTCAGCGCCGCCAGCATCGCGGTGATGGAGGGGCGCAGGATCGTGGCCGAGACGGCGACGGGCGCGATGAACAAAAACACGAAGGGGTTTTGCAGGCCGCCCGTCAGCGCCAGCAGCACGGCGAGCTGCACAGCGTCATAGGCCAACTGGGCTGCGGCCTCCCATTCGCGCGCGAGCTCTTGGCTGCGCCGCGTGGCGATGAGGCCAAGATTGAGCGCGACCGAAACGGCGATCGCCGCCATCGCCCAGCCGACCGGAAACTCAAGATCGATGCCGTAGCGCACGAACAGGACGGCGGCGACCTGCCCGATAATGGCGAGCCAGCGCAGCATGATGAGCGTGCGCAGCCGCACGCGGCTCTGGGCGGTCCAGATGCTGGGGACGGGGGCGGGTTCGCGGCGGGCGTCTTGAATGGCCATGGGCCCTGCATGCGCTGGCGCGCCGCAGCCCTCAAGTCAGCAGATTGCGACCAAGCGCTATTGATTCTGCGAAGCACTCGCAATAGAGCGGGCGGATATTGGCCCAGACGGGGATGACGATGCGGAAATTGGGGTTTTGGGGCGGCACGGCCATCGCGGCGGCGCTGGGTGCGGGGATGCTGGGCACGGCCATGGCCGAAGAGGCGGACGCCGAGGACGGGACCATCACCGTCACGGCTACGCGCGCGCCGACCGATACGTTCGACGCCCCGGCGGTGGTGACTGTCATCACCGCCGAAGAGATTGAGCGCAATCTCTACACCGACATCAAAGACCTGGTGCGGTTTGAGCCGGGGGTTTCGGTGCGCACCGAGCCGTCGCGCTTTGCGGCGGCGCTCGGCGCAACCGGCCGGAGCGGCAATTCCGGCTTCAATATTCGCGGCCTCGACGGCAACCGCGTGCTGTTTCAGATCGACGGCATCCGCGTGCCGGATGCGTTTTCGTTCGGGCCCAATGCGTTCGGGCGCGGCGATTACATGGATCTTGATCTGCTGAATTCTGTCGAGATCGTGCGCGGGCCGGCCTCGGCGCTGTATGGCAGCGACGGCTTGGCGGGCGTGGTGAGCTTCATCACCAAAGATCCGAGTGATTTCTTGCGCGATGACGAAAGTTTCGGCGCGCGCGTGCGCGTGGCCTACGCCAGCGCCGATGACAGCTTCGCCGAAAGCGTCACCGCCGCGGGGCGCATTGGCCGCCTCTCCGGGCTGCTGGCCTATACGCGCCGCGATGGGCATGAAACAGAAAACCAAGGTGAGGACAATACGCTCACCAGCGCGCGCACGGCGCCGAACCCGCAGGATATTAGCTCCAACGCGGTGTTGGGGCGGCTGGTGTTTGAGCCGGGCGCCGGCCATCGCGTGCGGCTGACGGCGGACTATAGCGATCGTGAGATCGTGACCGAAGCCTACACCGCGCGCAGCGCGACGGTGGTTGATCTTGATGGGCTCGATGAAAGCGAACGCTCGCGCGTGGCGCTGGACTACACCTATGAGGGCGAAGGCTTGCTTTCGATCGCGTGTTCGCAGCGGCGTATTATCAGGAAAGTTGGCTGCGCCAGTTCACCTATGAGGACCGCGAGCCGGCAGTCGATCGCACGCGCGATACGACGTACGACAATGATGTCTGGGGCGGCAATGTGCAGGGCGATCTGGTGTTTAGCACCGGGCCTGCGCGCCATCGGCTGATCATCGGCGGCGATTATTCGTTCTCCACCCAAGGCGCGATCCGTGATGGCGCCGTGCCCACCGCGCCGGCGGTTTTCCCCGAGCGCCCGTTCCCGGAAACCGAGTACACGCGCGCGGGCGTGTTCGTGGTCGATGAGATTTCGTTCTTGAACGGGCAGCTCGTCGTCTATCCGGCGCTGCGCTACGATTATTATGAGCTAGATCCGCAGGCGGACGCGCTCTATTACGGCGCGCTTTCGGGGCAGGATGGCTCACACGTTTCGCCCAAGCTGGGCATCGTGGCCTGGCCGACTGATCATTTTGGCGCGTTCTTCAATTATGGCGCGGGCTTTAAGGCGCCGGCGCCTTCCGAGGTGAACAATTATTTCGAGAACCTGACCTCGCCGTTCTTCTCCTATCGCTCCATCCCCAACCCGGACCTCGACCCGGAAACCAGCGATTCTGTGGAGCTTGGCGTGCGCTTGCGCGATGTGACCTTCGCCGGCGCGTCCTGGCGCGCGAGCGCGTCGGCGTTTTCGGCCTGGTATGAGAATTTTATCTCGCAGGAAACGGTGGGCGGCACGGGCTCGATCGCGGACCCGATCATTTATCAGTATGTGAACCTCACCGAACTTGATGTTTGGGGGCTTGAAGCGCGCGCGGACGCGGCGTGGGATAACGGCTTTGGCTTTTCCATCGCCGCCTCTTTCGCCGAGGGCGATTTTGAGCGGACGGGCGCAAGCGGGCCGTATGATCCGATCGATCCGCTGCGCGTGGTGGCGGGGCTCTCCTATACCGAGCCGCAAGGGCGCTTTGGCGGGCAAGTGATCGTCACCTACGCGACGCGCAAGGATGAGGGTGAAGCGGCCGCCGGCCTATCGCCCGCCGAGCTTCACCATTGGCGACATCACCGCCTTCTGGAATATCACCGAGGCGGCGACGCTTCGCGTCGGCGTGTTCAACGTGACGGATGAAAAATACTGGTGGTGGAGCGATGTGCGCGGGCTGACTGGAACGCCCGCCGTGCTCGATTCTTACAGCCAGCCGGGGCGCAATTATTCCGCCTCGATCAGCTATCGCTTTTGATGGAGGATAAAGCGTTATGAGTGAACTCACCCGCCGCGCATCGATGCTCGCCCTGGCCGGGGCTGGCGTTGCGGCTTTCACGCCTTCCCTCGCATTCGCGCAAACGCGCGGCAGTGCGGTGGAGCGTGATCGCCAAGCGATCCTGGCCATGGCGGGCGATTATCATGTTCGCTTCAATTTCACCGAGACGGTGGCGTTTACGCCGGATTACACCCCGCGCGACCCGAGCCGCAGCGGCGGCCATGAAAGCGTGCGCGTGATCGAAGATCGCGGCGATTTCATCTCGCTGCAGCACTGGCTGGTGGCCCAGCATGAGGGGCGCACCTTCATCATCAAACATTGGCGCCAGGATTGGACCTATCAGCCGCGCAACGTGCTGGTGTATGAGCGGCGCGATCATTGGCGCACCGAGAGCGTCTCGGCCGCGGCGCGGCGCGGCGTCTGGTCGCAAACCGTGTGGCAGACCGATGATTCACCGCGTTATGGCGGGGTCGGCGCCTGGTCGCACGATGCGGGGCGCGTGGTCTGGGAAAGCGCGCCCACGCTGCGGCCGCTGGCGCGGCGCGATGCGGTGCGCAATCCGGTTTACAGCTCCTATCGCAGCATCAACCGCCACGCGCTTTTGCCCAATGGCTGGGTGCATGAGCAGGACAACACAAAGCTCGGCGAGCGCGAGGGCCAGCCGCAGGCGGTCGTGCAGGAGGATGGGTTCAACACCTATCTGCATTTCTCCGATTATCCGGTTGCGGCGGGCGACGCCTATTGGGCCGATACCGCCGAATATTGGGGCGGCGTGCGTCAGGCGTGGGACGAAGCGATCGCGCGCGGGCGGGGCCGCATTCATATCGCAGAGCTGGCCGAATGGGGCTCGGTGACGAGCGAGCAGCTGATGGGCCTGGCCGACCGCATCCATGGCGGGGAGCTTGGGCAAGCGCCCGCGCTGGGCGAGGCGCGCGCGGCCATCGCGCAGGCGACGGCGTAAGGCTGCGGCAATGGGTCCGGTGCGCGCTCGCGCCACGTTGCGCAGGCGCGCGCCGGACAGCAGCGTTCAGGCATGAATGTTGAGACGCCTCGCCGCAATCTCACAAGCGCTGTGGCGCCTGCGCTGGCCGTGGCGGCGCTGGCGGGGCTTGGGGCGCTGCTGATTGTCGGCGGGGATCGCCAGGGCGGCAAAGCCGGCGAAGCGCCGATCGATTGCATTATTGAAAATGTCGATGCGGTGGGCGGGCCTATCGATCTTGTCGATGGAACGGGCGCGGCGGTGACGCAGGCCGATTTCGCCGGCCAGCCGGCGGCGATCTATTTCGGCTTCGCCAATTGCCCTGATGTCTGCCCGATGACGATGTTCACGCTGGCCGAAGCGCTGGCCTTGCCGGGCGGCTATGACGTGCAGCCCATCCTCATCACCGTTGACCCCGCGCGCGACACCCCGAGGTGATGCGCGCTTATGTTGAAACAGAAGGGTTTCCGGCGGGCCTTGTGGGGCTTTCGGGCACAGAAGCGCAGGTTGAGGCGGCGCGGCGGGCGTTTAACGTCTATGCGCAGCGCGCGGCGATCGAGGGCGCCCCGGCGGGGACGTATAATGTCGATCATTCATCGCTGCTTTATGTGGTCGATGGGCAATGGCGCACGCGCGTTGCGGTGCCGACCTGGCGCCAGGAAGACCCGCGCGACCCCCCGCAGCCCGCGCGCCCCGACCCCGCCAGAGGTGATCGCAGCCTGCATCGCGGCGGGGCTGGATCGGGAACCTTAGGGCGCGATTTCCCATCAATTCCTGAAAACAGCGCTTGCGCCACCGGTAGCTGACATTACGTTCAGGTGAGGCTGGGTGCTGCGCTGCGTCATAATTCGCCTGTGCGGCGCCTTCAGCTTGTTGGAAACGCGGCGCGCGGCAGACTACCAGCTTGTTGCGGCGCAGCATGTAAGGGCGCTCATGCTCTATTCGCTTTACGAACTCGGGCACTTGTCTGTGGCGCCATGGCGCTTGGCGGCGCTGATGCAATCGAGCGTGCTGCGCTCACCGCTCAATCCCGCCGCAGATCATGATCTCGTGCGCACCGCCGCTGCGGCGTCTGATCTTTTTGAGAGCATGACGCGGCGCTACGCCAAGCCCGATTGGATGCTGCCGAAAACCGTGGTGAACGGGGTTGATGTTTCCGTTGAACCGAAGGTGGCCTGGTCGAGCCCTTGGTGCCGGATGTTGCATTTCGCGCGCGATGAAGCGGCGCTGGAGCGCGCGCGCGGCAAGCGCGCCGATCCCACCATCCTGATCGTCGCGCCGATGTCTGGCCATTACGCCACGCTGCTGCGCAGCACGGTCGAAGCGTTTTTGCCCGAGCACGAAGTTTACATCACCGATTGGTCTGACGCGCGCATGGTGCCGCTGCTGGCGGGCCGCTTTGATCTCAACGATTATGTCGACCACATCATCGACATGCTGCGCGCGCTGGGGCCGGAAACGCATGTGGCGGCGGTGTGCCAGCCGGGGCCGCTTGTGCTGGCCGCAGTTTCGCTGATGGCGGCGGAAGATGATCCGTGCGCGCCGCTGACGATGACGATCATGGGCTCGCCGATTGACGCCCGCCGCTCCCCCACCGCGCCGAACTTGCTTGCCGAAACGCGCGACATCGATTGGTTCAAGAAGAACATGATCCACACCGTGCCCGCGCTTTATCCGGGCGCGTTCCGGCGGGTGTATCCGGGCTTTGTGCAACTCGCGAGCTTCATGGGCATGAACCTCTCGCGGCACGTTGATGCGCACTATTCGTATTTCCAGAACCTCGTGCGCGGCGATGGCGACAGCACCGAAAAGCACCGCGAGTTTTATGACGAATATCTCGCCGTCATGGATCTCACCGAAGAGTTTTATATTCAGACGCTCGAAGAGGTGTTTCAGAAATACACCCTCGCCACCGGGCAGATGATGCATCGCGGGCGCAAGGTCGATCCCGGCGCCATCACCAAAACCGCGCTGCTCACGGTTGAAGGCCAAAACGACGATATCTCCGGCATTGGGCAAACGCAGGCCGCGCACGATCTTTGCGTGAACATCCCCGAACATATGCGCCGCGATTACATCCAGCCCGGCGTTGGCCATTACGGGGTGTTCTCGGGCCGGCGCTACAAAACCGAAATCTATCCGCGCATCCGCGATTTCATGCGCGGGGGCGGCGCGGTGAAGCGGGCGCGGCCTAAAGCAGTTGTTGGCTAGCGGATATGCTTGAGCGGTGGCGGGCAGGCGTGAGATTCTTGCGTATGCGATTCGATTCGCCTCCGTCGCCAACTCAGATTGAGATCGAAACGATCGACGGCCGCCGCACGCCGGTGAAGCTGATCGTCAATCCGCGCGCGCGGCATGTTTCGGTGCGCATCGATCCGACGCGGCGCGAGGCGATCGCCACCGCGCCAAGCGCGCGGCATTTGAAGCACGCGGCGCAGTTCGCGGCCGAGCGCGCGGGCTGGATCGCCGAAGAGCTGGCGCGGCTGCCGCGCTGGGTTTCGCTGACGCCTGGGGCGTTTGCGCCGTTTCGCGGCGTCGATCATGAGCTGGTGTTCGCCCATGGGCGCGGCAAGCCGCGCCATTGAAGAGGGCCTTTGGCCCCGTCTCATCGCGCCCGCGCCCGACCTTGCGCTGTTTGAAGCGCGGCTCTTGCGGTTTTTCAAAGAACAGGCGCGGGCTGAATTGATTGATCGGGTGGCCCATCACGCTGTCACGCTTGGGGTGAAGCCCGAGCGCATCCAGGTGAAGGAGCTGCGCTCGCGCTGGGGCTCGTGCTCATCGGATCGGGTGCTTGCGTTTTCGTGGCGGGTGATCCTGGCCCCGCCTTTCGTGCTCGATTATCTCGCCGCGCATGAAACCGCGCATCTGCGCGAGATGAATCACTCGCGCCGCTTTTGGGCGCATGTGCGCCGCTGCATCCCTGACTATGAAGCGGGCCGGCAATGGCTGCATGAGCATGGCTGCGGCCTGCACGCCATCGGCATGGCGCGCTGAGGGCGACGCAAAGCGATTTTTGCTCTGAGCGCCCTGCGCGTTAAGTTCGATGGCTGGCGTAAACGCGGGCGAGGACGCCCGCGCTCCATAGGCGCAGCCATTGCGCGGCGCTTAGCCTTCCGGCCCGAAATCCAGAGATCGGTCTTCGCTATCGGCCGGCGTAGGCGCATCGGCGCCGCCCAGCACAGCGCCAATGGGCGCGCCGACAACGCTGACGCTCTGCACCGCGCCAGGGTCTGGGACGCCGAGGTCAAAATCGGCGTCCGTCGGCAGATCAAGCGCGCGCACCGGCACATTTTCCAGCGCGGTCGCGGCGAAACGCGCCCAGATTTCCGCCGGCAGAGCGCCGCCGGTGACGCGGTTGGTCACCGTGAAATTATCATTGCCGACCCACACGGTGGCGACATAGCCGGGCGTGAAGCCAACGAACCAGGCATCGCGATAATCATTGCCGGTGCCGGTTTTTCCGGCGATCTGGCGGCCTTCCATGCGCACGCGCGTGCCGGTGCCGGCCTCCACGGTGCGCAGCATCATCGCGTTCATGAAGCGCAGCGGGCGCTCTTCAATGACGCGCTCGTTGGAGGGCGCGCGCCAGCTCCACATGGTTTCATCATTGTTGGCGCGGCGGATGCGGGAAACGCCGTGCCCGTACATGCGATGCCCGCCATTCGCCATCGCGCCATACGCCTGGGTGATGTCGAGCAGCGTCATTTCCTGCGCGCCGAGCGCGAGCGAGTGATAATTGTGCAGCGGCGATTGCACGCCCAGGCGCTGCGCCGTTTCGATGACTTTGTCGTGGCCCACCTCATGGGCGATGCGGATGGCCACCATGTTGTACGATAGCGCGAACGCCGAGGTGAGCGAAACCGGGCCGTTGAAGCGGCCGGTATAATTGCCCGGCGTCCAATCGGGCTGGCCGGGAATGGAAATGCGCACCGGCTCATCGCGGCGGATCGACCAGGGCGTCAGCCCGTTTTCCATCGCCGCCAGATAGATGAAGAATTTGAACGCAGAGCCCGGCTGGCGGCGCGCCTGCCAGGTGCGGTTGAACTGGCTCTCATCATAATCGCGTCCGCCGACCATGGCGCGCACGCCGCCATCTTCGCCCATCGCCAGCAGCGCGGCTTGGCCGACGCGGCGATCTTCGCCCTGTTCGGCGAGAACGGCTTCCACCGCTTCGGCGCCGGCGCGCTGGGCGGCGATGTCGAGCGTGGTTTCCACCACGAAATCGTCGCGCTGATCGCCGATCACCTGGCGCAGCAACGGATCGATCCAATCGCGATAATAGCCAAGAATGCCCGCCGGGTTGCGGCGTGAAATCAGCAATTCCTCTTGCGCGGCGGCGCGGCGTTCGGCTTCGCCGATGAAGCCCATCGACACCATTTCCGCCAGCACAAGCTCAGCCCGTTCGCGCGCGGCGGTGATGTCCTGGCGGGCGGGATTGAGCCGCGAGGGCGCTTTGACGAGCCCCGCCAGCATGGCTGATTGCAGCAGCGTCAGCTCACGCGCGGGGCGATCGAAATAGCGCTCGGCCGCTGCTTCGATGCCGTAGGCGCCCGCGCCGAAATAGACGCGGCTGAGATAGAGCGCGATGATCTCGTCTTTGCTGAAGCGCCGTTCGAGCCAAAGCGCCATCGCCACTTCCTGCGCCTTGCGCCGCCAGGAGCGCTCATTGGTGAGGAAGAGGTTCTTGGCCAATTGCTGGGTGATGGTGGAGCCGCCCTGCACGACGCGGCCGGCGCGCAAATTCTCCGCGCCCGCGCGCATCACGCCGGAAAGATCCACGCCCCAATGATCGTAAAAACGCCGATCCTCGATGGCGATGAAGGCTTGCGCCACATAGGGCGGCAGCGTGTCGAGTTCGACCGGCGGGGCGTTCTGCGCGCCTTCGCGCAGGATGACGTTGCCGTTGCGATCGAGGAAGGTGATCGATTGGCCCTGGCGCGCTTCCCACAAATCGTCGGTCGAGGGCATGCCCCAGGTGACGAAGAAGAAAAACGCAACCATCGACGCCAGCACGACGCCAGCGGCTGCGCCCGCCCAAACCGCCGTTTCGCGCACGCCGCGCGGGCGGCGCAGGCCTTTGAAGAAACGCACAAGCCCGGCGCCGGCCGCACGCGCGCGGCCGGTGAAAGCCACCCATTTCGGCTCGGCCCAGGCGCGCGCCGCGGCGGCGGCGTTTTGCAGCGACGCGAGCATGCGCGCGAGCGCGCTTGGCTCCGGTTCGGGCTCGGGCTCGTCTGGATCGCCGGCGGCGCGGAAATAATGCGGCGGGAGTTCGGTTTCGGCGGCAGGCGCGGGTGTTGGTTCGGGCTCTGACTCTGGCTCTGGCGCGCCGTCGAGGATCTGCATCGGCGGCGGCTCGAACGCTTCCGGCTCAGGCGGCTCTGGCGACTCAGGCTGCTCTGGCGCCGCGCGCGAGGGTTCGGGCCCTTGTTCGGGCCCGGCCTCGGGCGGATCTTCGCCCGGCTGCTTGGGATCGTCTTCGTCTGCCACCCGCTAAACCTCTCCGCGCCGCTGGTACCGCGATTCGACGACGCTTCTGGCGTTGCTCTGCGGTTCCCGCCGAGCGGGAGGGTAACGCGCGGCGCCGCGTTCCCGGTTCCCTGTGAGGCGAAATTTGGTGACGGCGCAGCCTGCCGGCAACGCCGGCAAAATCGGCTTTTGCTTGCCCCTAGGGGGAGTCGCCGCCATATATGGCGGCAGTGCTGGGGATTTTCCCCGGTAAGGAGGAATTGATGAGCGACTACCAAACCCGCTCGATCCCGGCTGGCCGCGATGAACTGGCCATGGATCCGGGTCTGCGGAAGTTCATGCTGGGCGTTTACCAGAAGATGGGGCTTGGCCTCGTCTGGTCTGCGGTGCTCGCGTACGTGATCGGCACGGTGCCGGCGGTGACGAGCGTGGTGCTCGCGCCGCCCGTGATTTATCTGGTGCAATGGGGCCCGCTGGTGATCCTGATGGGTTCCAGCTTTTTCATGCGCAACGCCTCGCCGGCCGCTTCGGGCCTGCTTTATTGGTCCATCGTCACGCTGATGGGCGCGGGCCTTGGGGTTTGGGTGTTCATCGCCGCGAACGCGATCAGCGCTGAAACCGTCACCGGCCGCACGCTGACCGTGACGTTCGATGGCATGGCCAAGGCGTTCTTGCTGACGGCTGCGGCTTTCGGCGCGCTTTCGCTCTATGGCTACACCTCAAAGCGCAGCCTTTCTGGCCTGCACTCCTTCATGATCATGGCCACGTTCGGCCTTGTGGCGATCAGCCTTTTGAACTTCTTCCTGTTCAAATCGCCGATGCTTGAAATCATCATGCAAGTGGTGACGCTGGGCGTGTTCGCGCTGCTGGTGGCCACGCAGACCAACCAATTGCGCGAGTCTTACTACTACCTCGCCAATGATCAGCGCGGCCAGGCGGTGGCGACTAATGTGGGGGCGCTCAACCTCTACATCGCGTTCGTCACCATCTTCCAGATGCTGCTGAGCCTGATGAGCTCGCGCGACTAAAAGCGGCGCACAGCGCACATTCAAACGCCCCGGTGAAAGCCGGGGCGTTTTTCTTTTAGGCGTCCACCACGCGCATGTGGCGCGGCTCAAGCACGGCCAGCACGCGGGCGAGATCATCGCCGCGCCGCAGCACCCGGCCATCGACGGCGCGCACGCTATAGGGGCCTTGCTTGGCGCCGGGCTGCTTTTCGATCTGATAGAGCGGCGCCTCGCTGGTGCGGCGATAGACGCTGAACAGCGCCCGATCCGGCAAGGCGTCCATGGCGTAATCGCGCCACTCCCCCGCCGCCACCATTCGACCGTAAAACCGCAACAGACGGTCAAGCTCGGGGCGGTCGAAGAAGATGGTGCGGCGGCTCATATCGAAGGGCGGGCTCCCAACACAGAAGAGAGGGGTTAAACTGAAGCTGTTCGCGGCGGCCGCAAGATTACAAATCAGAACGGTGCCGGATATTGCCTGAATTTACACTTGCTCTCGCCGCATCCAAGCGCGACCTTATCAATGTGGCCGGCCGGAGAAAGGCTCGTGCTGGGTATCCATCAGCCCCCAGCCCCCCAGTACGCGCTTCGGCTGGCCACACACTTTACGAAAAGCCCGCGTTACACGCGGGCTTTTCTGCTTTCAGGGCGCTGATTTGCTGACGTTTTATTTGCTGTTTCGCCAGCGCGGCGTGAGCGGCCGGCGTGATGCTTTGCTGCCGCCGCCGCGCGCGCGCGGCGTTTGGGCGTTAACCTCTACGCAAAGAATCCCAGAATCAGCGCGGGCGCGATTCGGCGAATCCAGGGGCGGTTCTGTGGATAAGTAGTCCTCGCGTTTTGCCTGAAACCGCCTTAAGAGCGGCGGCTCGCTTGAACGGGGCGCTTAATCCACATGCTTCTGCAAGTTGACGGGTTGCGGAAAAGCTTCGGCCGGCGGCTCGCTGTCGATGGCGTCGGCTTCACTTTGGACGTGGGCGAGATTGTCGGCTTTTTGGGGCCGAACGGGGCGGGCAAAACCACCACGATGCGCATGATCGCCGGCTATCTGGAGCCGGACGAGGGCGTGGTGCGGATTTTCAATATCGATGTCGCCCAGGAGCGCCGCCGCGCGCAGGAGCGGCTGGGCTATCTGCCCGAAGGCGCGCCGCTTTATCGGCGAGATGACGCCTTGGACCTATCTGCGCTTCATCGCCGAGGCGCGCGCGGCATGAACCGGGACGCCGCGCGCCGCGCGGTGCGCGGGGCGGCGCAGGATGCGCGGCTGGGCGATCTGATCGGGCCGGCCGATCGACACCCTCTCCAAAGGCTATCGCCGCCGCGTGGGCCTTGCGGCGGCGCTGCTGCACGATCCCATGCTGCTGATCCTCGATGAGCCGACAGATGGGCTCGACCCCAATCAGCGCCACGCGGTGCGCGATCTCATCAAGCGCCTGGGCGAAGAGCGCGGGCTGATCATTTCCACCCATTCCTTGGAAGAGGTGGATGCGGTGTGCACGCGCGCATCGTGGATCGATCAGGGGCGCATCGTTGCCGATGAAACGCCCGCTGCGCTGCGCGAGCGTTATGGCGGGCTCGATGAAGCCTTCACGGCGCTGACGCGTGGGGAGGAACGGGTGTGAAAAAGAGCCCTGGTCTTGCCTCCATGCTCGCCATCTATCGGCGCGAGCTGCTGGCGTATCTGACGACGCCCACCGCTTACGTGTTCGTGGCGGTGTTTTTGTTCGCCATTGGCCTCTTCACCTTCCAAGTGGGCGGCTTGTTTGAAGCGCGGCGCGCGGACCTTTCGGCGTTCTTTGCGTTTCATCCTTGGATCTTCATGGTGTTTTTGCCCGCCATCGCCATGCGGCTGTGGGCGGAGGAAACACGCTCCGGCGCGATCGAGGTGCTGATGACGCTGCCGGCGCCGACTTGGGCGCTTGTGCTCGGCAAATTCCTGGCGGCTTGGACCATCGCAGCAGCCGCGCTGGTGCTGACTGTGCCGCTCTGGATCAGCATCAACGTGCTGGGCGCGCCCGATAATGCGGGCATCATCACCGCCTATCTCGCCAGCGTGCTGATGGCGGGCGCTTACATCGCCATCGGCTCGATGATGTCGGCTTTGACGGGCGCGCAAGTGGTGGCGTTCGTGCTGGCGGTGCTGGTCGCGTTTTTGCTGACGGCGCTGGGCGCGCCGCTGGTTGCGGATTTTTTCAATGGCTTTGTCGGCGGGGCGCTTTCCGAAGCGATCAGCCGCTTTTCCATTTTGCATCATTTCGACGCCGCCCAGCGCGGGGTGATTGAGGCGCGCGCGATCGTGTATTTCCTTTCGCTGATTGGGCTGTGCCTGGCGCTGACGGGGCTTTTGGTGGACGCGCGCCGCGGGGGCGCGAAATGAGCGCGCGCCGCTTTGCCGCCATCGCCGCCTTGGCGTTTCTGGTGATGTTCGTCGCCGTCAATGTGCTGGCCAATTCATGGCTGCGCTCGTGGCGGATCGATCTTACCCAAGATCAGCTCTATTCAATCTCGCCCGGCACGCAGACGATCCTCAATCAGCTGAGCGAGCCGGTGACGCTGACGCTCTATTATTCGCGCGACGCGGGCGCTGCGGCCAAGCCCTTGCAGGATTACGCCGTGCGCGTGCGCGAAATGCTGCAAACCTATGCCGCGCGCTCACGCGGGCGGGTCAGGTTTGTTGAGGTGAATGTCGCCCCGTTCAGCGAACAAGAGGATGTGGCGGCCGAAGCGGGCTTGCGCCCGTTCCGCCCCTATCAGGGGGCGGATGCAATTTATTTCGGCCTCGTCGGCGCCAACGCCATCGATGATACGCGCGCCATCCCCTTCTTCGAGCCTTCGCGCGAGGCGTTTCTCGAATATGAGCTGACGCGCCTGATCTATGAGCTCGAAAACCCAACGCGCACGCGCGTGGGCCTGATCACCGCGCTGTCGATCGATCCTTCAGCGCCCGCGCGCGGGCAGCAGACATCAGTGTTCGCGAGCGAGATGGCGCGGGTGCTGCAAATTGTGCAGATCGCGCCGGATTTTACGGAAATCCCGGATGTTGACGTGCTCGCCATCATCCATCCGGGCGATCTTTCGCAGGCGCAGCTTTTCGCCATCGATCAATTTATCCTTCGGCGCGGGCGGGCGTTTATCGCTGTCGATCCCGCTTCGATGATGGCGCAAGATCAAGGCATGACCGGGCTTGATCCGTTCAATCCCGCGATGCCAGCGCCGACTGCTTCCACGCTGGAGCCGCTGCTGACGGCGTGGGGCGTGGGCTTTGACGGCATTGTCGTGCTCGATGGGCAAAACGCGCTGCCGGTGCGCACCGAGCGGCCCGATACGGGCGAGGTGGTGGAGCTGCCGCAGCCGCTGTTGTTTGCGCTGACGGCCGAAGGGCTCAGCCGCGACGATCTGATGACGGCGTGGCTGCGGCGCGGGATCAATGTCGGCATGGCCGGCACGCTGAACGTGACAGCGAGGCCCGGCGTTGAGAGCATCACGCTGGCGCGCACGAGCGGCGATACGATGCGCATTCCGGCGCAAGCGGCGCTGGCGCGGCCAACGCCGTTTGAGTTGGCGCAGATTTGGCGTCAGGGCGGCGGCGGGCGGATGGAAACCGTGGCCGTGCGGCTTTCAGGCGCGCTGGAAACGGCCTTCCCCGCTGGCGCGCCGGAGGGCGCGGCGGCGCCCGCCCAGGTGCTGGCGCGTTCGCAAGCGGGCGCGGAGATCGTGATCATCGCCGATACCGATTTTCTGGACGATGCGTTTTATATCGATCCCAATAGCGGCGCGGCCGCAGCGGATAACGCCGCTTTCGCGCTGAACGCCATCGATATTCTCGGCGGTTCGGACGCGCTGGTTTCGCTGCGCTCACGCGCGCCGCGCGAACGGCGCATGACGATGATCGATGCGCTTGAGCGCGATGCGCAAAGCGCGATCGAAAGCCGCGAGGAAGAATTGCGCGCCGATCTTGCCGCCACCGAGGCGCGGCTGGCGCAAATCCAAGAACAAGGGCGCGGCTCGGGCGCGTTTGCAGGCGCGCTCGGCGCGGAAATGACGCCCGAAGAGGCCGCGATCGTGCGCGAATTGGAGGCGCGGATCCTTGAGGTGCGCGGCCAATTGCGCCGCACCGAGCGCGAGCATCGCGGCGATGTCAGCCGGCTTGAGACGCTGATGGTGTTCATCAATGTTTGGCTCGCGCCGTTGCTGGTGGCGGGGGCCGGGCTGTTCTTCTTCTGGCGCCGGCAGCGGCGCGCCCGTCAGGGAGAGGCGCGATGAGCACGGATCTCGCGCAGAAGCGAAAGCAGCAGGCGCTGCGCTACGGCTTGATCGCCGGCGTGATGGCCGCGATCGCCGCTGTATCGGTGGGGATCGAATATCGCGCCGCGCGCCCTGACAGCGCAGCGGGGCTGGTGCTGCCCGGCATCGGTGAAACCATCGCCGCGGGCCAGCGCGTCACGATCACGAGCGCCGAAGCCAGCTATCGCATCGAGCGCGCCCAGCGCGGCGATCAGGCGGTGTGGGTGATGCGCGATCGCGGCGATTATCCGGTCTCGGTGGGCCGGCTCACGCAATTGACCGACGGCTTGCGCACGCTGCGCACCACGCGCCGGATGACGAACGATCCCTCCAAGCATGCGCGCCTTGGCGTGGATGATCCGCGCCAAGGCGGGCGCGGGGTGCTGGTGCAGATCGAGGATGGGCGTGGGGCGTTGCTCGTCAATCTGATCTTGGGCGTGGAGCCAAGCGGGCTTTATGTGCGCCGGCCCGATGACGATCAGGCCTGGGCCGCCGAGGGCGTGCTGCCGCCGTTGCGCGATATTGCGGCGTGGCTCGATTTGCGCCCGATCGCCGCTGGAGCCTGCGGCGCTGGCGCGGGTTGAGATCATGCCGACTGAGGGCCGCGCCTACATTCTGGGCCGCGACGATGCCGAGAGCGCCTGGCGCATTGCAGCGCCCGCGCTGGCGCCGCTTTCCACCGCCACGGTGCGCGCCGCCGCCGAGCGGATCGCCACCATCGCCCCGCGCGATGTGCAGCCCGCGCCGGCGATCCAGGGGCCCCTGTCGCCCGTGTGCGCGCCACAACGTTTGACGGCTTGGCGATTGATGCGGAAATCATCGAGGCCGATGGCCGGCCTTGGGTGAAGCTGGTGGCCCGCGCCAGCGCGCCCGAACATGAAGCGGCCGCGCTTGCGCTCAACAATCACGCCGCTGCGTGGGCTTATGGGCTTTCAGAGCAGGATGCGCGCGCGCTGGCGCCGCCGCTGGCCTCGCTCGTGCCGGGCGCTGATTAGCGGCGCTCCGTATAAGCGGCCCCGAGAATGGCGCCGCCATTGGGCCGCTGAATGATCACCGCGCATTGCGGCGTGCAGCGTCCGCGCTCAAACCAGACCGCGCGCCCGTCCCAGGTGTCGAGCCGCTCGATCGTGCGCACGAGATTGTAGTGCAGCACCGTGCGATTGGTGTTGAGCCCGCCATAGACGATGACAGCGAGCGGGCCGGGATCGTACGCGACGAGCAAAATCTCCGCGCCCGCGCCGCGCGGATTGGCGTTGAGCGTGACGCGCGCGCGGCCGTTGGGCAGGCGGGAGATGGCAAGATCGTTGCGCGCGAGCGGCTGGGGCGCTGCGCGCATCGAATCGAGCGCCAGGCGCGCATCCTCCCAATCGGCGGCGCTCAATTGTCGCGCGCCGTTGAGCACAAGTTGCGGCGTAAAGCGGCCGCGCGCGCGCATCGTGCGGGCGTATTGGCGTTGGCGCTCTGCAAATTCGGGGCGGGCGAAGGTGTCGTTCCAACCGAGATAATCCCAGATCCCCACCGGAAAGGTGAGCGCCAGCACCCCGTCCTCGCGCGCGAAATTGCCCAGCAGCCGGTTGGCGCGCGGGCACTGAATGCAACCTTGGCTAGTGTAGAGCTCCACCACGACGCTGGCGCGCCGCCCTTGCGTCTCCGCCTGAGCGTACGCGGGCGCGGGGGGCTGGCCGCCGCGAGCCATAAAAGCGCGGCGGCGAGAATGCGGCCGATCATGGCCGCCAGCATGGCCGGCCCGCCCGCTGTCATAAAATCAAACCAGCGTGACGGGCCGTAAATGCCTCACGCCGATTTCGCCAAACCCCGCAGAACATAATGCAGGATACCGCCATTCTGCAGGTATTCGACCTCATTTTCGGTGTCGATGCGGCAGAGGACGGTCACCTCATCCACCTTTCCGTCAGGGCGGGTGATTTTGAGGATCACGTCCTGGCGCGGCTTAAAGCCGGCCACGCCCTCGATCGAGACGGTTTCCGCGCCGGTCAGGCCCAGGCTCGACCAGGATTGGCCGTCTTTGAATTGCAGCGGCAGCACGCCCATGCCGATGAGGTTGGAGCGGTGGATGCGCTCAAAGCTTTCGGCCACCACGGCGCGCACGCCAAGCAGCGTCGTGCCCTTGGCCGCCCAATCGCGCGAGGAGCCGGTGCCGTATTCCTTGCCGGCGAAGATGATGAGCTCTTGGCCTTCCTGCTGGTAACGCATCGCCGCGTCATAGATCCACATCTTCTCGTTCGAGGGATGATGGATGGTCCAGCCGCCTTCGACCACGTTGCCCGCCTCATCGCGCACCATGGCGTTCTTGATGCGGATATTGGCGAAGGTACCGCGCATCATCACTTCATGATTGCCGCGCCGCGCGCCGTAGGAATTGAAATCGGCCTGCGCCACGCCGTTCTCGGTGAGATAGGCGCCCGCGGGGCTGACTTTCTTGATCGAGCCGGCGGGGCTGATGTGATCGGTGGTGATGGAATCGCCGAAGAGGCCAAGCACGTGCGCGTTGGTCACGTCCTTGGGCGGGGTGGTGCGCATCGTCATGCCTTCAAAGTAAGGCGGGTTTTGCACGTAGGTGGACTTGTTGTCCCACGTGTATGTGCGCCCGGCGCCGGCATTGATCGCCTGCCAGTGCTCATCGCCTTTGAACACGTCGCTATAGCGCGAAGCGAACATCTCGCGCGTCACGCATTGGCGCACGACATCTTCGATTTCCTTATTGCTCGGCCAGATGTCCTTCAGGAACACCGGCTTGCCATCCTTATCTTCGCCCAGCGGCTGGGTTTCGAGATTGAGATAGACGCTGCCGGCCAGCGCATACGCCACCACGAGCGGGGGCGAAGCGAGATAGTTCGCGCGCACGTCCTGGTTCACGCGGCCTTCAAAATTGCGGTTGCCCGAAAGCACGGAGGCGACCACGAGATCGCTTTCCGCCACCGCCGCGGAAATCGCCGGCGGCAAGGGGCCCGAATTGCCGATGCAGGTGGTGCAGCCATAGCCCACGAGATTGAAGCCGAGCGCGTCGAGATCGTCATCCAGGCCCGCCTTGCGCAAATAGTCAGTGACGACTTGGCTGCCCGGCGCCAGCGAGGTTTTCACCCACGGCTTGGTCTTAAGGCCCTTGGCGCGCGCATTGCGCGCCACAAGTCCCGCCGCGATCAGCACGCTTGGGTTTGAGGTGTTGGTGCAAGAGGTGATCGCCGCGATCACCACATCGCCATGGCCGATATCGTGGCTCGCATCCGCGACGGGCGCGCGCTTGTTCAGCTCCCCGCCTTTGCGGAATTCGTCGCTCATCACCTTGGTGAAGCCGTCGGAAAGATCGCCCAGCAGCACGCGGTCTTGCGGGCGCTTGGGCCCGGCGAGCGAGGGGCGCACGTCGGCCAGCGACAATTCGAGCGTATCGGTGAATTCCGGCTCCTCGCCGCGCCAGAGGCCGTTGGCTTTTGAATAGGCTTCCACCAGCGCCACGCGCGCGGGGTCGCGCCCGGTGGCGGTGAGATAATCGATGGTTTTCTGATCGACCGGGAAGAAGCCGCAGGTCGCGCCATATTCGGGGGCCATGTTGGCGATGGTGGCGCGGTCTTCCACGCTCATCGCATCAAGGCCGGGGCCGTAGAATTCCACGAATTTGCCGACAACGCCCTTCTTGCGCAGCATCTGCGTGACGGTGAGCACAAGGTCGGTCGCGGTCGCGCCTTCGGGCAGCTTGCCCGAGAGGCGGAAGCCGATCACTTCGGGGATCAGCATCGAGATCGATTGGCCCAGCATCGCCGCTTCCGCTTCGATGCCGCCCACGCCCCAGCCCAGCACGCCGATGCCATTGATCATGGTGGTGTGAGAGTCGGTGCCGACCACGGTGTCGGGATAGGCGAAGGTTTCGCCCTCAACGTCGCGCACCCAAACCGATTGGCCGAGATATTCGAGGTTCACTTGGTGGCAGATGCCGGTGCCGGGTGGGACAACGCGGAAATCCTGGAACGCGCCTTGGCCCCAGCGCAGGAATTGATAGCGCTCTGCGTTGCGCGCGTATTCAAGCTCGACGTTCATCGCAAAAGCGCTGGTTGAGGCGAAATGATCCACCATCACCGAGTGATCGATCACAAGATCGACGGGCACGAGCGGATTGATCTTCTCAGGATCGGCGCCGAGCTTCACCGCCGCATCGCGCATGGCCGCGAGATCGACAACCGCCGGCACGCCGGTGAAATCCTGCATCAAGACGCGCGCGGGGCTGAAGGCGATCTCGACCTCGTTCTTGCCCTTGTTCACCAGCCATGAAGTCATGGCCAGGATGTCGGCTTTCTTCACGGCCACGCCGTCTTCGGTGCGCAGCAGGTTTTCCAGCAGCACTTTGAGCGTGACGGGCAGCTTGGAGATATCGCCAAGGCCATTGGCGGCGGCCTTGTTGAGATCGAAATAGGCGTAAGATTTTCCGCCGGCGCTGAGGCTGGAGCGGGCGTTGAACGAGTTCAGAGAAGGCATGGGAATGCATCCGGCTTGAAAGAGCTTCAGAGATGCAAACGCGTTGGGGGTGCGCCCCAAATCCGGACTCAAACCGGGCGCGCGGCAAGGCTTATGTAGCGCCGTTGCGCGCCGGTGCAATCGACTGAAAAACTTATGTTTGCGAGCGATTCCTAACTGGCGGCGGGCGGCGGCGATTTGCGGAAAAACCGGCCCCCGCGCTTGGCCCGCCAGCGCAGCAAAACCCAGCCGAGCGGGATGCCGATCGCCAGGATCGGGATGAGCGCTGCGACGATGGTGACGATCGCGGCCAGCACGCCGACGATGATGCCGAAGAAATCCGCAAACGCTTGGCGCAGCGGCTCGAACGTGTCCGAGCCAATCGGGCGCGGGGCGGCGCGGTAGCTCAAAGTCAGCTCAGACATCGAAACCCGCGTGCGCATGACGGCGAGGTTCGATTGGATGGAATCAAGATCGCCCTGCACGCGCGCAAGCTCGCGCTCCACCTCAAGCAGATCGGCCAGCCGGCCTGGACGCTCGCGCAGCAATTGCTGCAGGCGGTCGCGCAGGGCGGTTTGGGCGCGCAGGCGCGCTTCGGTGTCCACAATGGCGCGGGTGAGATCTTCGGTGCTGGTGCTTTGCGCGGTGATGCGCCCGCCTGCTTGGCTGGCTTGGTTTTCCATGCCGGCCATAAAGGCGCGCAGCCACGCGGGCTCGCCGCGCAGCCAGATATTGCCCTCGATATAGCTCGCCGGATCGCCGCTCACTTGCGAGCCGACCAATTGGCAAAGCCGTGGGCCGGCATCGATGCAAGCTTGCGCATGCTGGGCCAGCAGCGGCTCAAGCCGCTGGGAAGGCAGCTCAAGGCCCATCGCGTAGGCATAGGCCAGGTAGAGCGTGGGCGCGGGGCCGCTGGGCTGGGGCGCGGTGGGCGAAGCGCCGGCCGCCTCTTCCGCCGGCGCAGGGGCGGCGCCCCCCTGGGGCGACATCGGCGCGGCCTCGGAGCGGAAGGAGGCCGAATCCATGGCCGGAGCCTCGGATGCGTATTCCTGGGCGCAGCCCGCAAGGGCGCCGGCCAGGATCAATGCCGCAGCGATACGACGCATATATTCCTCCCATCCGCAGAAGGGCCCGCCTTGGCGGATCACGCAAGCCTTTCTAGAACCTAAGGCGGCAATATGAGCGGGTTCGGACCATTCCAAGATGCGCCTTCGCTGGAGGTGGAGGCGCTGACGCTCACACGCGGCGCGCGGACGCTGTTTGAAAACCTGAGCCTCAAAGCCGGCGCCGGCGATTATATCGAAATTCGCGGGGCCAATGGTTCGGGCAAAACCAGCCTGTTGCGCGCCATCGCCGGCTTTTTGCGCCCGCGTGCTGGGGCCGTCAGCTTGGCTGGCGCTGAGGAGCGCGCGCTCGCCCTGCATTATGTGGCGCACCAGAATGGCCTGAAAGGCCAAGCCAGCGTGCGCGCGCATTTGCGTTATTGGGGCGGGCTATTCGCGTCGGCGGGCGATGAAGGTGTGGTGCTGGAGCGCTTGGGGCTGACGCGGCAGGCGGATTTGCCCGCGCGGGTGCTGAGCCAGGGGCAGGCGCGGCGGCTGGCGCTGGCGCGGCTGATCCTGGCCCCGCGCCCGGTTTGGCTGCTGGATGAGCCGGCGGCGGCGCTCGATGACGAAGGCCGGGCGATGCTAAGCGGGCTGATCGCGGCGCACACGGAAGCGGGAGGGCTGGCGCTCGCGGCGGTGCACGAAGCTTTGGGGCCAACGCCCAGCCGCACGCTGGCGCTTTCATGAGCGGGGTGGCGGCAAGCTTCCGGCGCGATCTGGCGCTGATGTGGGCGGGCGGCGCGGGCGCGATTGCGCCGCTTGGGTTTTTCTTTGGCGCGACTTTGCTTGTGCCGCTGGCGATGGGGCCGGAGCGGGCGCTGCTGGAAGCGGCGGGGCCGCCGCTTGTGTGGATCGCGGCGGCGCTGGCGGTGCTGATGACGCTGGAGCGGTTGTTTCAAGCCGATCTCGAAGACGGCTCACTGGAGCAGATGCTGCTTTCGCCGACGCCGCTTGAACTGATCGTGCTGGCCAAAGGCGCGGCGCTTTGGTGCGCGGTGGGGCTGCCTTTGGCGCTGGCGTCCGCGCCAGCCGCGATCGCCTTGCAGGCGCCGGTGGCGCAAGTCCCGCTGATCGCGGCGAGTGTTGCGGTAGGCGCTGCGGCCTTTATCGGCGCGGGGCTTATTGGCGCCGCGGTGACGGCGAGGGGTGCGCCGGGGCGGGGTGCTGATCGCGCTGATCGTTTTGCCGTTCTTTGCGCCGCCGGTTATCTTCGGCGCGGCGGTGGCTGCGGGCGAGGATGTGGCGGCGGCGTTTGCGATCCTGGCCGGCTGCGCGCTGGCGGCGACCGCACTCGGGCCGATCGCGGCGGCGGCGGCGCTGCGGCTTCAGGCGGAATAGGTGTCACAATGCCCAATTGCCCGCTGCATCGCAGCTGTTACCTGAGGCGCGGATGCTGAGCTATCTCGCCAACCCCGCGCGCTTCATGGGCTTTTCAGCCTGGGCCGCGCCCTTGTTTCTGATCGCGGCGCTTGTGCTGTTCGCCATCGGCGTTCCGTGGGGCTTGTTTTATTCGCCCGCCGATTACCAGCAGGGTGAAACTGTCCGCATCATGTACCTGCATGTGCCGGCGGCGTGGTTCTCGATGGGCGTTTACGCCTTCATGGGCGCGGCGAGTTTTGTCAGCCTCGTCTGGCGGCATGTGCTGGCCGATGTGGCCGCGCGCGCGCGGCGCCGATCGGCGCTGTGTTCGCGGGCCTGTGCCTCGCCACCGGCTCGCTCTGGGGCGCGCCGACTTGGGGCACGTGGTGGGAATGGGATGGCCGGATGACGAGCATGCTCGTGCTGTTCATCACTTATCTCGGCTACATCGCGCTTTGGTCCGCCATCGAGGATGAGGAAAAGGCCGCGCGCCTCGCCGCCATTCTTTGCCTCGCCGGCCTCGTGAATTTGCCGATCGTGAAATTCTCGGTCGATTGGTGGAATACGCTGCATCAGCCGGCGTCGATTTTGCGCGAGGGCGGGTCATCGATCCATCCTTCGATGATGGGGCCGCTGTTTACGATGGCGGGGGCGTATCTGTGCCTGTTCGGCGGGCTGACGCTCGCCAACATGCGCGCCGCGGTGCAGCGGCGGCGCGTCGAGGCCGCGCGCCTGAAGGGAGCGGGCTGATGGTTGAGGGCGGCTTGGCTTTTGTGTGGGCGTCCTACGCGCTCGCTGGGGTTTCGCTTGCGGGGCTTGCGCTGGTTGTGCTGTTGCGCGCGCGCCATTGGGCGCGCGAGGCGCGCAAGCTTGAGCGCCCATGAACCGCTGGGCCGCTTTCGCGCCGCTGATCGTGCTCGCCGTGCTTGTGCTGGTGAGCGCCTTTCTGCTGCTGCGCGGCGGCGAACGCGAGACGTTTTCCGCCGGCATGATCGGGCGAGGCGCCCGATTATGTGCTTGCGTCTTTGAGCGGCGGCGAGGCCGTGACGCGCGCGGAGCGGCTGGGCCGGCCCTACGTGGTCAATCTCTTCGCTTCCTGGTGCGCGCCGTGCCGGGCCGAGCATCCGCATTTGATGGCGCTGCAAGCGGCGGGCGTGGAAATCGTGGGCGTGGCCTATAAGGATCGGCCGGAAAACACCGTGCGTTTCCTCAACGAACTCGGCAATCCGTTCACGGCGGTGGCGCTTGATCCTGACGGGCGCTTTGGGCTTGAGCTTGGCCTTGCCGGCGTGCCCGAAACCTTCGTGATCGGCGCGGACGGGACAGTGCGCGCGGTGCATCGCGGCGTGCTGACAGAGCGCGAGGTGCGCGAATTGATCGAGCCGGCGTTGCGCGCGCCTTAAGCTGCAGGTTCGGGCGCGCCGCGTTTTTCTTGCGCGCCTTGGCTTTGCGCTTTGCGTCCCGCTTGGCGGCGCGGGCGGCTTTTTCAGCAGCTTCTGCGGCGTAGGCCGAAAGCTTGGTGAGCAGGTTCAAGAAGGATTTGCGTTTGGCGCGGGGCAGGGCGTCGAGGATGGCGGCGTCGGCGGCGCGCGCGGCACGGCGCTGTTGCGCAACATGAGTTCGCCCGCCTCCGTCAACCGCACGGTTTGCGCGCGCTGATCCAGCGCATGCGCCGCGCGCGTGATCCAGCCGCGCTTTTGCATGCGGGCGAGCATTTCGGCGAGAGTTGAACGGTCAATCCCGGTTTCGCTGGTGAGTTCGCTTTGGCTAAGCCCTGGCCGCTGCGCCACCGCCGCCAGCACGGCGAATTGGCGCAAGGTGATCGCGCCATCGACCAATTGGGAAAACGATCGGCGGCCATCTGTTCGGCGCGATGCAGCAAATGGCTGGGTGAATGGGCCAGCCGGTAAGGGCCGGCCTCAGCCTCGTCCGACATATCCCGCCCCATAGCCCGCCCCCGCGCGCGGAAGAAGGCTAGCGTTGAAGCCGCGATTGCACATGGGCGCAAGCATCATGCGCTAGAAAGGCGAAATTCAGGCTGAGCTCAACCTGCTTCGGCTTTCGGCGGCTCATCATCTGCGTTTTGCATATGCTTCATAATTAGCGGCGTGTTGGCGAGCGAGAACACAAGGATCAGCGGAAACACGATGATGAGCCGGGAATTGACCCAGAAATCGGTATCCTGCGTGCGCCGGATGATTTCGTTGACGATGGCCATGAACACAAAGAAACCGGCCCAGCGCAGCGCCAGCACAGTCCAGATCCGCTCGGGCAGCGTGAAAATATGCCGGAACAGCAGCTTCCAGATGTTTTGCTTGATCAGCAGCGAAAACAGGATCGCCGCCGCATAGAACATATAGCTGAAGGTGGGCTTGATCTTGATGAATTCCTCATCGTGCAGCGCGATGGTGAGCAGGCCAAAGCCGGTGACGATCACGCCTGTCACGATCAGCACCGGCGGCACGCGCTTAAAGCGCAGCCACGTATAGCCGATGGCCGCCAAAGTGGCGGCGATGAACACGCCGGTGGCGATGTAAACCGCCTGATCCTTCATCGAGGCGATGCGCAATAGGATGTTGTAGGTCGCCACGAAGATGGCGACGGGGCCGAACTCGATCAGCAATTGATTGGGCGCGGGCGTGCGCGGCGCGGGGGCGTTCTCGGACATGAGCGGGTGATAAGGCGCCTTGCGCGCGCGGGCCAGCGCTTGGGTGTTGCCAGCGCGGCAAATCCCTGGCCCAATCGGGCCGGGATGAGGCGGAGGCGCGGATGCGGGCGGCTTTATTGGCGGGATTGTGGGTTTTGGCCGCGTGCGCCAGCGCGCCGCCGGCTGAGGGGCAAACCGCCCCGCGCAGCATGGATGAGATCATCAACGCAGCGCCCGCCAGCGATTGGCGCGACATCGCCCCTGAGAACATGCTGTTCATGCGCCTGGCCAATGGCGGGACAGTGATCATCGAACTTGCGCCGAGCTTTGCGCCGAACCACGTCGCCAATGTGCAGGCGCTGGCGCGCGCGCATTTTTGGGATGGAACCCCGATCGCGCGCTCGCAGGAAAATTACGTGGTGCAATGGAATGGGCCCGATGAGGGCCAGCCCGCTTCGCGCGGCGCGGCGCAAGAGCGCCTGGAGGCTGAGTTTGCGCGGCCCGCCGCAGGGCTCTCCATCACGCGCCTGCAGGATCCAGATTCATACGCGCCCGTCACCGGCTTTGCGGACGGCTTTCCCGTCGCCGGCAATGGCGAGCGCGCGTGGCTTGCCCATTGCTACGGCATGGTCGGCGCTGGGCGCGGCGATACCACCGACAGCGGCAGCGGCGCCGAGCTTTATGTCGTCATCGGCCATGCGCCGCGGCACCTCGATCGCAACGTCACGCTGCTGGGGCGCGTGTTGCAGGGGATGGAGCATTTGAGCGTGATGCCGCGCGGGACGGGGCCGCTTGGCTTTTACGAAGAGGGCGCGGCGCGCCCGATGATCAGCAGAATCGAACTGGGCTCTGAACTCCCAACGGCCGAGCGGCCGCGCTTGCAGGCGCTGCGCACCGAGAGCGAAAGTTTCCGCGATGTGGTGGAGAGCCGGCGCACGCGGCGCGAAGAATGGTTTGTTGAGCCCACGGGGCGCATCAATGTGTGCAACGCGCCGCTGCCGATCCGCGTTGCGCCGCAGGGCTAACTCAAACCCACCAACGCACGCGCGAAGCTTTGCGCGTCGAAGCTCTGCAGATCCTCGGCCCTTTCGCCGACGCCGATGAAATGGATCGGGATCGCGTGCCGCTGCGCCAACGCGACAAGCACCCCGCCTTTGGCGGTGCCGTCGAGCTTGGTCATGACAAGGCCGGTGATTTCCACGACGGAGCGGAAGCTTTCCACTTGGGAGAGCGCGTTTTGCCCCACTGTGGCGTCGAGCACCAGCATCACGTCATGAGGCGCATCTTCATCCACCTTGCGGATGGCGCGCACGATCTTGGCGAGTTCCGCCATCAGCTCGGATTTGTTTTGCAAACGGCCGGCGGTGTCGATGAGGGCGATGTCGGCGCCTTCGGCCTTGGCGCGCTGGGCGGTTTCAAACGCAACGCCAGCGGCGTCCGCGCCTTGCTTGGCGCCGATGAAGCTCGCGCCCGCGCGCCCTGCCCAGACTTCCAATTGCTCAATCGCGGCGGCGCGGAAGGTATCGGCCGCGCCGATCACCACTTTCGCGCCGGCGTCGGAGAGGCGCTTAGAGAGCTTGCCGATCGTGGTGGTTTTGCCTGAGCCGTTGACGCCGATCACCAGCACGATGCGCGGCTTGGGGCCGGTGGTGAGATCAAGCTGGGCTTCGCGCGGCTTGAGCACGCGCGCCACCTCATTGGCGAGCGCCTCGCGCGCCTCGGTTTGCGCGTTCTCTTTGGCAAAGCGCTGATCAACCAGGGCAGCGGCGATGCGCGCGGCGGCGGGGGCGCCCATGTCCGAAGCGATCAGCGCATCTTCCAATTCGCTCACGGCCGCATCGTCGAGCTTTTCCTTGGTGAAGATCGCCGCAACGCCTTCGGCCAATTTGTTGGATGATTTAAGCAGCCCATCGAACAGGCCCTTCTTTTCGGCCTGCTGCTCCTCCGGCTTTTTCTTTTTGTCGAACAGGCTCCAGATCATGCGGCTTCACCAATCAAATGCGCGCCGTCATGCGCGGTGAAGCGCAGCCTTTGATGCTCCCCCGCATGCGGGGGAGCTGTCGAGCGGAGCGAGACTGAGGGGGAGGCGCGCACGCCCCTCTCGTCGCCTGCGGCGACACCTCCCCCGCGCGCGGGGGAGGATAGGCGCTGATGCTCACGCTGGTGAAATCGGGCAGGCGGGCAAAGCCGTCGCGCTCAACCAGCGCTTCGGCTTCGCGGCCGATCCATTGATCGAGGTGGCGCGCGAGCGCCGCCGCGCCCGCTTTCGCGCAGGCGCGCGGCGCGCTCTTTCACGACGCGGCGATCCACTTGCGGCATGCGCGCGGCGGGCGTGCCCTCACGCGGGCTGAACGGGAAGGCGTGCACATAGGCGAGGCCGCATTCGTCGATCAGGGAAATGAGGTTGGCGAAAGCTTCTTCGGTTTCAGTCGGAAAGCCGGCGATGAGATCAGCGCCGAGCGCGATCTCAGGCCGCGCGGCCTTCACGCGCTGGCAAAGCGCGATCGCTTGCGCCCGCGAATGGCGGCGCTTCATGCGCTTGAGGATGAGATCATCGCCGTGCTGCAGAGAAAGATGCAGATAAGGCGCGATGCGATCGCTGCTTGTCACCAATTCAAACAGCGTCTCGTCCATCTCGATGGCGTCGAGCGAGGAAAGGCGCAGCAACTTAAGATCGGGCGTAAGCTTTAAGATGCGTTGCACCAAATTGCCGAGCTGCGGCTGGCCCGGCAGATCCGCGCCCCAGGAGGTGAGGTCAACGCCGGTGAGCACGATTTCCGGCGCGCCATTGGCGACAAGCCGCTGGATCTGGCCCACCACCTCGCCCGCAGGCGCTGAGCGCGAGTTGCCGCGCCCATACGGGATGATGCAAAACGTGCAGCGATGATCGCAGCCGTTTTGTACTTGCACGTAAGCGCGCGTGCGCTCGGAAAAAGCCGTCGATCAAATGGTTCGCGGTTTCGCGCACTTCCATGATGTCGGACACCGAAACGCGCGCGTGCGCGGCGGGCGCAAAGCTCTCAGTGCGCATCTTCTCGGCATTGCCGATCACGCGCGATACCTCAGGCATCGCCGCGAACGCTTGTGGATCGATCTGCGCGGCGCAGCCGGTGACGATGATCTCTGCATCGGGGCGCTCACGCCGCGCGCGGCGGATGGTTTGGCGCGCCTGGCGCACCGCTTCGCCCGTCACCGCGCAAGTGTTGACGATCACCGCATTGGAAAGCGCAGCCTCGCCCGCGAGCGCGCGCATGGCTTCGCTCTCGTAAGCGTTGAGCCGGCAGCCGAGCGTAAGGATCTCGACATCCGGCCGGGTTTCGACCTCGGGGGCTTTTGCGCGCTCATGCAACAGTGTTCAGGTGCGCGCCCGATGCGGCGGCGTCAAGAACGAGAAAGCCCCGCAAGTCACCTTGCGGGGCTTTTCAAAGCAGATGCAAGCGAACCGATTATTCGGCGGCGTCGGCGGCTTCGCCAACGAACGCTTCTTCGCGCGCGCCGCCCGAACGCTCGGCGATGCGGGCCGACTTGCCGCGGCGATCACGCAGATAATAGAGCTTCGCGCGGCGAACTTTACCGCGGCGTACAACCTCGATCAGATCGACGGTGGGCGAGAACAGCGGAAACACGCGCTCAACGCCTTCGCCGAAGCTGATCTTGCGGACAGTGAAATTGGCGTTGAGGCCAGCGCCGGAGCGGGCGATGCACACGCCTTCATAGGCCTGCACGCGCTCGCGCTCGCCTTCCTTGATCTTGACGTTCACGCGCAGCGTATCGCCGGGATCGAAGGAGGGGATGGTTTTGCCCTTGGTGATGCGGGCGATTTCTTCTTTTTCGAGCGTTTGGATCAGATTCATGGCCACACCAGGGGCGCGGCAGCCGCACCCTCCTTTCAAGGAAACCGGAAAGCGGGGCGTATAAGGGATGGCGCGGCGCTTGTCGAGGCCCCAGTATGGGAGCGCTAACGCTGGCTTGGGCGGGGCCTAGGGCGCCGGGGCCAGCGGGCGCGATATGGGGAGAAATGCCATGATAACAAGGCGCAAAGCGCTTGGCGGCGCGGCGGGCTTGGCCGGGCTTGGGCTGGCGGGCGGCTGTACGCCAAGCCGGCCCGGCGCGGGCTTTATTACCGCAACTGACGGCAAATTGTGGAATGGCGCTGCGCCCTACCGGTTTGTGGGCGCCAATCTCTGGTTCGGCGCCTATCTGGGCGCGAGGACCGCCTATGGCGATCCGGCCCGGCTCACGCGCGAGCTTGATCGGCTGGCCGGCGCCGGGGTGCGCAATCTGCGCGTTCTCGGCGGCTCGGAGCTTTCGCCGCTCACCAATTCCATCACCCCCGCCTTCCGCACCGAAAGCGACGCCTACAACGAAGATCTGCTCAAGGGGCTCGATCTGCTGCTGGCCGAGATGGCGGCGCGCGACATGCGCGCGGTGATCTACCTGACCAATTTCTGGGAATGGTCCGGCGGGATGATGACCTACCTCTATTGGACCAATGGCGGGCGCTACATCAACATGAACGATCCCGCGCATCCGTGGCCGCAATTCCCCGATTTCAACGCCGCGTTCTATCAAAGCAAAGCAGCGATCGCGCTTTATCATCATTATGTGCGCGCGCTTGTGGGCCGCACCAATTCCGTCACCGGCCGCGCCTATGCCGATGATCCAACCATCATGTCCTGGCAACTCGCCAACGAGCCGAGGCCTGGCGGCACGGATGCGATCGGCGGCGCGAACCTTCCCAATTTTTATGCGTGGATCAACGAAACGGCGGCGCTGATCAAATCGCTCGATGCAAACCATTTGGTCTCCACCGGCAGCGAAGGCGTGCGCGGCTGCATGGAGCGCAGCGATTGCGTAATCGCTTCACATGAAGGGCCGAACATCGATTATCTCACCGCCCATATCTGGCCGCAGAATTGGAGCTGGATCGATCCGCGCGATATCGAAGGCACATTCGCCAACGCCGAAGCGCACACGCGCGCTTACATCACCGAGCACCTCACACTCGCGCAGCAACTCGGCAAGCCGTTGGTGATTGAGGAGTTTGGCTTTCCGCGCGAAGCGGAATCGTTTGATGCGTCCGCGCCAACCACGCACCGCGATCGCTTCTACAAAATCATCTATGATGCGGTGGAAGAAAGCGTGGCGCAAAACGGCCCGCTGGCAGGCTCCAATTTCTGGGCCTGGGGCGGAGAGGGGCGCGCCGCGCATGCCGATTGGCGCTTCGCTGTGGGCGATACCGCGTACATGGGCGATCCCCCGCACGAGCCGCAGGGCTGGTATTCAGTGCTCGATGGCGATGAAAGCACGCTGGCGCTGATCTCAGCGCATGCGGATGCGTTGAGGGCTTAAAGCGTCGTGCGTTACATTCGATGCAACCGCCCTATGGAGCGCGGGCGTCCTGGCTGGCGTAAACGCGGGCGAGGACGCCCGCGCTCCATAGGCGCATCTGCTTTAGCCTCCGCGCCGCTCGCGCGTGATGCGTTCGCGTTCGCTTTTGCGCCAGGCTTCGATTTTGGCGTGATCGCCTGAAAGCAGCACGTCGGGGATGGCGCGGCCCTCCCATTCGCGCGGGCGGGTGTATTGCGGATGCTCGAGCAGGCCGTCGCTGAAGCTTTCTTCGACGGTGGAGTGCGCATTGCCCAGCACGCCGGGCAGCAGGCGCACGCACGCCTCCAGCAGCACCAGCGCGGCCGCTTCGCCGCCGGCGAGCACGGCTTCGCCGACAGCGATTTCACGCATGCCGCGCGCTTCGATCACGCGCTCATCGAGGCCTTCAAAGCGCCCGCACAGCACGATGAGGCCGGGGCCGCTCGCCCATTCTTGCGCCATCGCTTGGCTGAGCTGCTCGCCGCGCGGGGAGAGGTAGATCAGCGGGCGATCATTGCGCGGGATCGAGTCAATCGCCGCCGCCGTTGTATCCGCGCGCAGCACCATGCCGGCGCCGCCGCCGGCCGGGGTGTCATCTACGTTCTTGTGCGGGCCGGCGCCGAAATCGCGCAGGTTCACCGTTTCAAGCGACCATGCGCCCTCGCGCAGCGCCTTACCGATCAGCGAAACGCCGAGCGTGCCCGGAAACGCTTCCGGGAAGAGGGTGATGATCGAGGCGGCGAACATCGCCTGAGCTTGTAAGCTGCGTGCGCTTACTTGCCCACCGCTTCCGGCTCGGGCGCGGGCGGGTCAAGCACGACGCGCTTGCCGGTGAGATCCACCAGCGGGGCGCTGTCGCGCGTGAAGGTGATGCGCACGTTGGGGCCGCCGTTCGGGGGGCGATACTCGATGATGTCGCCGGCGCCGAAATTCCACACGGCTACGATCTCGCCCAGCACCTTGCCATCGACCGCCTCAGCGCGGCAGCCCAGCAGATCGACGATGTAGAATTCGTCTTCCGCCGTGGCGGGCAGGTTGGCGCGGGGCACGTAGAGGCGTTCGCCACGCATTTGATCCGCTTGCTCCTTGGTTTTCACTTCAGGAGCAATAACGGCCACGCCGTCTTTCAGTTCACGCCAGCTCTTGGGCTTGAGCAGCACTTTGCCGTCTTCGCCGTGCAGCGGGCCGTAGGCGATGACGCCTTCCTTCTTCTCGGTAAAGGCGCGGATGCGCACCTCGCCTTTGACGCCATAGGCGCCGGCGATAGCGCCCACCAGCACCATGCCCTTGGCTGATCCCACTTTGCCTTTGAAGGCGGGCACCGGCTTGGACTCGCCCGCCGTCTCAGGCTCGGGCGCGGTCGCGACCGGCTTGGGCGCGGCCAAGGTTTTCGGCGGCGGCAGCGGACGCGCGGTTGCGCCGTTGGCCATCGTCACCGGTTGGGCGCGGCCAGCGGCCACCGCCAGCGGCTTGGCCGGCGGGGTCTTGGCGAACGCGGCTTCAACCGGGGCGAGCTTGGGCGGCTTCACCGGCTTTGCCGCCTTGGCCGGCTTCGGCGCCGGGGCGGGCTTGGCTTCGGCTTTCGGCTTGGGCTCCGGCTTCGGGGCCGTCGCGGGCTTTGCGGCTTTCACCTCAACCTTCGGCTCCGGCGCGGGCTTGGCCGGCTTGGCCGCCGCGGCGGGCTTTGCCGCCGCCTTTGGAGCGGGGGCGGCCTTCGGCGCGGCTTTCGCGGCAGGCTTTGGCGCAGGCTTGGCCGCTGCTTTGGGCGCGGGCGCCGCCTTGGCCGCCGGCTTCGGCGCGGGCTTGGGCGCAGGCGCGGGCTTAGCCGCCGCCTTGGCGGGGGCGGGGCGCGCGACCGGCTTGGCCGCCGCCGCCTTTTTGGCGGCGGGGGCGGGCGCTGCGGCCTTCTTGGCTTTAGCGGCCGGCTTGGCGGCGGACTTGGCGGGTTTCTTCGTGGGCAAGGACTTTACGCCTCCGAGGCGGCCTCAGGTTCGGCGGAAGCCTTGGCGCGCGCTTCTGCGCGTTCCTGCATCTTCTTGCCGGGTGCGGCCTTTTGCGGGTTGTTGCGGGCCTGACGCTTCAGGACGCCAGCTTGGTCAAGGAACCGCGCCACGCGGTCCGTCGGCTGGGCGCCCTTCTTCATCCAATCTTGAATCCGTTCGAGCTTCAGAACGACCCGAGCCGGATCGTCACGCTTCAATATAGGATTGTAGGTTCCAACTTTCTCAATGAAACGCCCATCACGGGGGCTTCGGCCGTCCGCCACAACGATTGAGTAGAATGGGCGCTTTTGGCGCCGCCGCGGGCGAGGCGAATTTTTAACGACATTTCGTGCTTCTCCTTTGAACTCTTAGCTTTTTTTGTCGCCGCCGGGAAGCCCCGGCAGCGTGCCTGGTAGGCCGGGAAGGCCCGAAGGCGCAGTTAATCCCGGTAAAGAACGACCGGCGCCGAGCTGTTTCAGCGCTTCGGGGCTGGGGCCGCGGCCGCCAAATCCCCCCCATGCCAGGCATGCCGAAGGGCATTTTCCCCTTTCCCATGGCTTTCGCCATGTCGGCCATGTTCCGGTGCATCTTAAGGAGGCGGTTCACCTCCACGACCTCCACCCCGGCGCCTTTGGCGACGCGGGCGCGGCGGCGGCCATTGAGCAGATCCGGCTTTTGCCGCTCGGCCTTGGTCATCGAGCGGATGATGGCGATCTGGCGGTGGATCTGCTTGTCGTTGAGCTGGGCGTCGCTGACCTGCTGTTTGATCTTCTGCGCGCCGGGCAGCATGCCCATGACGCCCTTGAGGCCGCCGATCTGCAGCACTTGGGCGAGCTGTTTTTCCATATCGTCGAAATCGAAGCGGCCCTTGGCCATCTTCTTGGCGAGCTTTTCGGCCTCGTCCCGATCGACCTGCTCGACCGCTTTTTCAACCAGGCCGACGATATCGCCCTGGCCGAGGATGCGCCCCGCAACGCGCTTGGCGTCGAACGGCTCAAGCCCGTCAGGCCGCTCGCTGACGCCCAGGAACTTAATCGGCAACCCGGTGACGGCGCGCATCGAGAGCGCAGCGCCGCCGCGCCCATCGCCATCGGCGCGGGTGAGCACAAGGCCGGTGAGGGGCAGGCGCGCATGAAAGCGCTTTGCGGTTTCGACTGCGTCCTGGCCGGTGAGGCTATCGCCAACCAGCAGAATTTCCTGCGGTTTTGCGATTTTGGCGATCTCGGCCGCCTCATCCATCATCTCGTCGTCGAGCGTGGTGCGGCCCGCCGTATCGAGGATCAGCACGTCATGGCCCGAAAGCCGCGCGCTGCTCATGGCGCGCTTGGCGATCTCGGCGGGCGATTGGCCGGCCCCGATCGGCAGCACGTCCACCCCAATCTGCTTGCCGAGCGTGGTGAGCTGCTCCATCGCCGCCGGGCGGCGGGTGTCGAGCGAGGCCATCAGCACGCGGCGCTTATCCTGCTTGGTCAGGCGCAGCGCGATTTTGGCTGAGGTGGTGGTTTTGCCCGAGCCTTGCAGGCCGGCCATCATGATGATGTTCGGCGGCTCGCCGGCGATGCGAAGCCCTTCGGGCGCGCCGTCGCCGCCCAGCATCTCCACCAGCGCGTCATGCACGATCTTGATGACTTGCTGGCCGGGCTTGACCGATTTGACGACGGAATCGCCAACCGCGTCCAGCTTCACCTTGGCGATGAAATCTTTCACCACCGGGAGGGCGACGTCGGCTTCCAGCAGCGCCACGCGCACCTCGCGCAGCGCCGCCTCGACATCGGCTTCCGAAAGCGCGCCGCGCCCGGTGAGCCGGTCGAACACGCCGGTCAAACGCTCTGTGAGGGCCTCAAACATCATAACTCCATACGGCCAAACGCGTTTCGCCCCGCCGGACGATCACGTCGGGCGGGGGGCCTCGCCAGCCTCTGGCCCTATATGGGGCGCTGTGCCGGTCAAAGCGCGCAAAAAGGCTTGGCGCGTGGGCGGGCTTTTAGTGGCGCGCGCCGGAAAGGTCAAATTATGCGCGTAAGCGGGTGGCGATCTCCTCGCCGAGTGCAAGCGAGGCGGTGAGGCCGGGGCTTTCGATGCCGAAGAGGCAGATCAGGCCCTCGACGCCGTGTGCGGCGGGGTCGTCGATCATGAAATCGGGCTGAGGCTCGCCGGGGCCATGGATTTTCGGGCGGATGCCGGAATAATCGGGCGTCAGCGCCCCGTCGGGCAGGCCGGGCCAGAACCGGCGCACGGCGGCGTAGAAACTCTCGGCCCGCGCGGGATCCACGCGGTACTCTTCCTCCTCCACCCATTGCAGATCCGGCCCAAAGCGCGCGACCCCGCCCAGATCGCGCCGATAATGGGTGCCGAGCGCGCCGGGGATCGGCGGCGGGTAGATCAGGCGCCGAAATGGCGCTTTAAGCCCGCTGAGGGCGAAATAATTGCCTTTGCCCAAATGTCGCTTGGGGATGCGCGCCGCTGGATAGGGCGCGATCGCGGCCGCGCAGGCTTGCGCTGCGAGCCCCGCCGCCGTCACCAGCCTGCGCGTGGTGAAGCGCGCGCCGTCGGCATCGCCCAGCCGCACCATGAAGCCCTCGGGGTGGCTTTCGGCCCACGAACGGGGCGTTGAAGGCGATCACGCCGCCATGGGCTTCGATCTCTCCTTGCAGCGCGAACATAAAGCCGTGCAGAATCCACCAAGCCGCTGACGGCGACGTCGAGCGCGGCGGCGGCGTTGAGCCCAGGCTCGATCGCCCGCGCTTGATCGCCGCTGATCGCGCGCACGCCCTCGACACCGTTGATTTCGGCTTGTTTGGCGATGGTTTCGAGCGCGGGGATTTCGCTTTCGCTGGTGGCGACGACCAGCTTGCCGCATTGCTCATACGCCACGCCATGGGCGGCGGCGAAAGCGTAAAGCGCGCGCCGCCCTTGCACGCACAGCCGCGCCTTCAAAGAGCCGGTGGGGTAGTAAAGCCCTGCGTGCACCACCTCGGAGTTGCGTGAGGAAACGCCCGCGCCAATCAGCGCCTCGCGCTCCAGCACCACAACATTTTGGCCGCGGCGCGCCAGCGCGTAGGCGGCGGCGAGCCCCACAACGCCCGCGCCCACAATCGCGGCATCGAAATCGCTCATGGCTCGGCCCTTTCGCTGAACGTCGCTGATCGCGCCGGAATTGGGAACCGGTTAATCCAAACGCAATCTCGTTTGCCTACAATTGAGTCGAGCGGGTGCATTAGTGTTGAACTTTCACGATTCTTCCATGTTCGCGGCGGCGCGAGGGCGCGTCAGCAGCCTGCGCTGGCGGGTGCTGATCTCCGCACTGTTCGCGGTGGGCGCTGGTTTTGCGCTCAATTCCTACGAAATCGGGCTTGGCTGGTTCTTGGCTGTGCTGCTTTCGATGGGTTTTGACGCGATGTTAGCGCGATCTTACCTCGAAGCGCGCGGTGAAGCACAACGCCGCTCGGGCGGGCTCATGTTTGTGTGGGGCTGCCTGTTCACGCTGATGATTTTTGCGGCGCTGCCGATGATCCTGGCCGCGTTCGGGGCGGGGGCGGCGCGTGTGCTCAGCGTGCTGATGGCTGTGTCGTCGCTGGTGAGCGTGATGCTGTTTTTCTTCCAAGCGCCGCGCTTTATGCTGATTTCCGCGGCCCCGGCGACGCTGGCGCTTCTGATCATCCCCTTCATCCCGTTGAGCACCGCCGTGCATGGCGAGCCGATGTATGAGGCCATCGCGGTGGCCTGCGGGGTTGCTGGGTTTTTGGCGTACATTGCGCGCTCTGCTTATATGAACGGGCAGATGGCCGCCGGCTGGCGCGCCGCGCATCAGGCCGCGAAAGAGCGCCAGCTCGAAGCCGAAGCCAAACGCGCCGAAGCCGAAGAAGCAAGCCGCGCGAAATCTGAGTTTCTTGCGGTGATGACGCATGAATTGCGTACGCCGCTGAACGCCGTCATCGGCTATGCGGAAATCATCGGCGAGGATATGCAGGCCGAAGGCCGCACGGAATTGGCCGCCGACGCTGACCGCATCACCGCTTCGGCGCGGCACCTGCTTGGGCTCATTGATCAAATCCTCAATATGTCGAGCGTTGATGCGGGCGCCGATGGCCTCTCGCCGCGCGATTTCGACGTGCGCAAATTGCTTGATGAAGCGCTGACGCTGGTGCGCGAAGATGCGCAGGCGGGCGGCAACCGGATCGCGCTGCGCGTTTCGGCTGACGCTGAGTTCGCACACAATGACGCGCAAAAATTGGTCGTGTGTGTTGGTGCGCTGCTCTCGAACGCGGTGAAGTTCACGCAAGCGGGGCTGATCGCCGTCAGCGCCGAGCGTGAAGCGAGCGCGGGTCAGGAATGGCTGACGATCGCTGTGTCCGACACTGGCGCCGGGGTGGCCGAGGCCGATCTTGCGCGCATCTTTTCACCGTTCACGCAGGTCGAGCAGGCGCATACGCGCGCAAAGGGCGGGCTGGGGCTTGGCCTTTCGGTGGCCAAACGCATGGCCAACACGATGGGCGGAGATGTGACAGCCACGAGCCAGATGGGCGTGGGCTCCACCTTCACCATCCGCGTGCCGCTGCGGGTGGCGCCAATGCGGACCCAGGCCGCCGCAGCTTAGCGCGCCGGCCCTTGGCGTCTGCTCGTAAAATCAATATATCGATCTCCATTCAATAGAGATGGTCTATGGACGATCGAATTCCAGCTTCGTCGCTGCCGACGCTGCGGCAGCTCCAATTTCTCACTGCTGTCCAGGCTGAGGGCAGTTTCGTCGCGGCCGCCGAGGCGGTGGGCGTCACCCAGCCGACGCTCTCGGCCGGCATCAAGGAACTTGAGGCCGCGCTGGGCGCGATCTTGGTGGAGCGCGGCCGCAGCGGCGCGGTGTTGACGGCGGCGGGCGCCGAAGCGGCGGAGCGCGCGGCGCGGACGCTGCGCGAGGTCGAGGATTTGGTGCGCGCGGTGCAGGCGGCGGGCAGGCCGTTCAGCGGCGTGTTCCGGCTCGGCGCGATCCCGACGATCGCGCCGTTTTTGCTGCCGCGGGTTTTGCCTTTGCTGCGCAAGCGTTTTCCTGGGCTGCGGCTGCAATTGCGCGAGGATTTAACCGGGCGTCTGGCTGAAGGGCTGCGCGCGCGCACGCTGGATGCGGCGGTGATCGCGCTGCCCTACAGCGCCCATGGCGTCGCCAGCGTGCCGGTGGCGGAGGATGAGTTTTTCCTGCTTTGCCCGGAGGGCCATCCGCTGGCGGCGCGCAACGATTTGGAGCCGGGCCACCTCAAAGACGAGGAGGTGCTGCTGCTCGAGGACGGCCATTGCTTGCGCGAGCATGCGCTGAGCGTTTGCCGCTCTGAGCCGGGCCGGCGCGCGGCTGACGTGGGCGCCACAAGCTTGGCGACGCTGGTGCAGATGGTGGCGGGCGGCATGGGCGTGACGCTGCTGCCGAAGATCGCCGCAGAGGGCGGCGCGGCCGCGGGCGCGCATGTGGAGATGCGCCCGTTCGCCGAGCCGATCGTGGGCCGCTCCATTGGCGTCGCCTGGCGCGAGGGCGGCCAGCGTGAGGAAGAAGCGCGGCTTTTGGCGAGCCTGCTGCGCGATCTCTTTAAGACGGCCAATCCGGCTTAGAGAGCTGCTTGGCCAGATGCGGCAGGCGGATGACAAACCAAACCGCCGCCCACACATTGCCGAGCACAAGCACGGGCGCGGCCCACAGCGCGGCCACGAGCAAAGAGCGCTCGGTCAAGAACACCAGCACCGCAAACAGGATAAAGCCGACCAAAAGGTCCGCGATGCCGACAACGCCCCAGGGCAGCGTGAGCAGCACGGCGGCTTGATCAAAGAAGCTGCCGTGCAGATCCTGCTGGGCGGTGAACGCCCAGATGATCAGCCCCAAAAGGGCGAGCCCGAGTATGCCGATGGCCGCGCGCGCGATGTTCATGAGGTCTCCGAGGCTTCAGCCTAAAGCGTCGGGACTTAAATGCGACCCAAACGATGGATCAACCACCCGCGTCGCATTTAAGTCCTCAAAGACGCTTTAGATTCAAATGTTTCTAAAGCAACTTATGGACTTTAAATTCGCTCGGAGCCCGCCATCGGACTGAGGCGAATTTAAAGTCCGTTGCTTTAATCCATCAGGCGCTGCATGAGATAGACATATTCGAGCGCCCGGCGCCGGGCCGCTTCATTGAGATTGGCCGCCGCCGAATGGCCGCCATCGATATTCTCGTAATAAAGCACGGGCATGCCCAATTCCATCAGCCGCGCCACATACTTGCGGGCATGGCCAGGATGGACGCGATCGTCCTTGGTGGAGGTGAGCACGAACGGCAGCGGGAAATCATCGCGCTGGCGCAGGTTCTGGTAGGGCGACATGGTTTCCAGATACGCGCGCTCTTCCGGCACGGAGGGCGAGCCATATTCATCAACCCATGATGCGCCGGCGAGCAGCTGATCGTAGCGCAGCATATCGAGCAGCGGCACTTGCACGATGGCGGCGTTGATCATTTCCGGGTGCTGATTGAGCATGACGCCCATCAGCAATCCGCCATTGGAGCCGCCCTGAATGCCGAGCCGGCGCGGGCTGGTGATGCCGCGCTCAACCAGATCGCGCTCCACCGCGTAGAAATCATCGTAGATGACTTGGCGATTGGTCTTGAGCCCAGCCTGGTGCCAGGCGGGGCCAAATTCACCGCCGCCGCGAATATTGGCCATCACATAGACGCCGCCATGATCGAGCCAGAGCTTGCCGACATTGGCGCTGTAGCCCGGCGTCATCGACACTTGAAAGCCGCCATAGGCGTAAAGCAGCGTCGGGTTCTCGCCGTTGAGTTCAATGTCGCGCGCGCGGATCACAAAATAAGGCACGCGCACGCCGTCGGCGCTCACGGCCTCGAATTGCTCGGTCACGTAGGACGACGCATCAAACAGCGGCGGCAGCGAGCGGATGGCGCGCGCGGCGGTGGCGTTGTTCTCAAGCGCAAAGAGCGTCGGCGGGGTGATGAAATCCTCATACACCGCAAACGCCGCGCTCTCGGTGGGCGATGCGCCGGCCGTGCCGATCGAGCCGGTCGCGGGCAGATCGAGCGCGCTTTGCGTCCAGGCGCCGTTCTCCCACGCAAAGCGCAGCATGCGCCCGCGCACATTCTCAAAGCCTGCCACAAGCACCGCATCGCGCGTGATTGAAACGCCTTCGATCGATTGGCGCGCATTGGGCGCAAAGATCAGTTGCGCCGCGGGCGCGGCCGCGCCGGTTTGCGCGAGCGGATAGGAGGCGAGCGCCCCTTGCGGCAAGCCGTTCCACGCTTCTTCCAGCGTGAACACCAGATTGCCTCTGAAAAGCCCCTGGATGCTGGCCTTGTTCGGCAGGGCGATGTGCTGCGGGGCTGCGCCGTCCAGGCGCCAGTTTTTGGATCTCGAAGAAGGTGTCGGCCTCGATCGCGATCGGCAGGCGCGATCCATCCACATCCTCAAGCACGCCCGCGAACACGGCCACATCCGAAGGCTGGCCGCGCAGCACCTCCACCGAGCTTGAAAGCGGGGTTCCGCGCGTCCAGCGCTTGACGATATAGGCGTAGCCGCTCTCGGTCATGGAGCCTTCGCCCCAATCGGTGGCGACGAGCAGGGTGTTGTGATCAACCCAGGCGAGCGATGATTTGGCTGTGGGCACGGCAAAGCCGCCGCTGACGAAGCTGCGCGTTTCGGTGTCGAATTCGCGCCATTCGGCGGCGTCGCGCCCGCCATCGGAGAGCGCGACCATGCAGCGGTTCTGAAGGCAGTTCGCGCCCTTATAGACCCAATTGGCGTTCTCGGCCTGGGCCAGCGCGTCGATGTCGAGCAGCGTTTCCCAAACCGGCGCGCCGGCGCTGAAGGAGGCCAGCGTCGCGCGCCGCCAAATGCCGCGCACGTGCGTCGCGTCCTGCCAGAAATTGTAATAATGCCCGCCGCGCACGCTGCCGAGCGGGAGCCGGTCGCGATTATTGGCGATGGCCGAAGCGTCGGCGTAGAGCGCCGCATAGCGCGGGTCGGCCTCCAGCACCGCCAGCGAGCGCGCGTTCTGCTCGCGCACCCAGGCAAGCGCGCGCTCGCCTTCAATATCTTCCAGCCAAAGGTAGGGATCTTCAGTCATGCGATGGGTTTCCGTGGCGGCGGGCGAAGAGGCGCAGGCGGCGAGTGCGAACGCCCCGAAGGCCGCAGCGAAAAACTGGCGCATGTGATCCCTCTCAAAAATGGCAGCAACCTAAAAAGCAGAGGGGGAAGCGAAAGTGAAGCGCGGTTCATCGTCTCGACGGCGCCGTTCGCCGGGGGTGCGTTGGGCGCCGAAGCGTCCTAGATAGGGGGCATGCGCTATTTCAAGATGAACGGCTGCGGCAACGATTTCGTGATTATCGACGCCCGTTCGCGCGGGGCGCTGCCGCTGTCGGAAGCCCAGGCGCGGGCCATCGCCGATCGAAAAACTGGCCTTGGCGCCGATCAGGTGATCGCGCTGGAGCGCTCGATCCGGGGCGATGCGTTCATGCGCATCTGGAACCAGGATGGCGGGTCGGTGGAGGCGTGCGGCAACGCCACGCGCTGCGTGGCTTGGCTGCTGATGGAAGAGGGCGGGGCCGCCTCGCGCCGCATCGAAACCCCGGCCGGCATGCTCTATGCCGAACGCGCGGGGCCGCAGATCATCACCGTCGATATGGGCTCGCCTTTATTGCGCTGGGAGGAAATCCCGCTGGCGCAGCCGATGGAAACCGACCGCATGGCGTTCAGCGCCGGCGGCCTTGAGGGGCCGGGCGCTGTAAACATGGGCAATCCGCATGTGGTGTTCTTCGTCAATGACGTGCGCGCGGCGCCGATCGAAACGCTGGGGCCGAAGATCGAGCATGACCCGATGTTCCCTGAGCGGGTGAATGTCGGCTTCGCCGAGGTGCGCTCGCTCGAGCAGATGCGCCTGCGCGTGTGGGAGCGCGGGGCCGGGCTCACCAAGGCGTGCGGCACCGGCGCGTGCGCGGCGGTGGTGGCGGCCCATCGCCAGGGGCGCACCGGGCGCAAGGTCGAGGTGCTGGTCGATGGCGGATCACTGCAGATTGAGTGGCGCGCCGGCGATGATAGAGTGCTGATGACAGGCCCGATCGAACTTGAAGCGAGTGGGGAATTGCCCGCCCAATGAGAGCCAGCGTCGCCCTTCTTCTGCTCGCCGCATGCGCGACGGCGCCGATCGCGCCCACGCCGCCCGAGCGCGTGGCCGGCTGCTGGATCGATCGCGGCGCCGATGGCTTGGGCACGACCATGCGCTGGCTGCCCGATCGCGCGCGCCCAGGCGTGCTGGTCGGCGATCTGCTGGAATATCGGGCCGAAGGGCAAAACCACGCCGCGCGCTACACGATCGAGCCGCGCGCCGATCATCATGTCATGTGCTCGCACTGGCAGGATGAGCCGATCTGCTGGAAGATCGCCGAAGGCGAAGGCGGCTCGCTGGAGGGCGGGCGCGTGTTTGTGGACGCGGGCGAGGAAACGCTGCGCATCGCAGTGCTGAGCGATGGCTTGGAAGATGTGATCTTCCAAGGCCAGCGCGATGGCTGCGATTAAAATCCCGGCCGCTGCTGGAAGGGCTGGGGCTGCTGCTGCGGCGGGGCTTGCATGCCTTGCCCGCCCATGCTGGCGGCGCATTGTTGGATCATCGCATTGCGCTGCTGGCCGAACGGGCCTTGCGTGCTCGCGTCATTGAAGGCCGCTTGCAGCGCCATGGAATCGAGCTGCCCGGCAATCGTGCGCGCGGCCCAGCAATCGGCTTCGAGCTCACGCTGATTGTTTTCTTCCTGGCTGCGCGGCTGCGAATTGACGTGGCCGGCAGCGTGATGGCCGCATTCGTGCGCCAGGATGAAGCGATAGAGGTTCTGATCGCTCATGCCGTCCTGGCGGATATAGATCACCGGCCCGTTCGGCCCGATCATGGCAAAGCCGCGATAGGGCACTGAATTGTTTTGGTAGGTCGGCACGCTGCAATAGGGGTTTTGCAATTGCTGGCCTTGGTGCTGGGCGAAATCCGGCATCTGGCCGAACGGCTGCTGGCCATGCGGGCCGGGCTGCTGCTGGCCGTAGGGATCTTGCTGCTCCATCATTTGCGCTTCATCGCAAGCGCCCAAGGTGAGCGCCGCCGCAATCAAAATGCCCGCCAAACGCATGAATGTTTCCCCCGCTTATGCGCGTTGCACGGAAGTAGGCGCACGCCGGGCGGAAAACGGATCAGCGCTTTAGCCGGCGGCGGTTTTTTCTTGCGGGCGGTTTTTGGCGCGGGCGCTTGCGCTGCGGCGGCTTTGCGCTTGGGCGCGTTGGCGGCGCGGCGTTCGGCGTGGCGCTTGAGCGTTTCGGCGAGGTAGCGCCCGGTGTGGCTGGCTTTGATCTTCGCCACATCCTCGGGCGTGCCTTGGGCCACCACCTGGCCGCCGCCATCCCCGCCCTCGGGGCCCATGTCGATCACCCAATCGGCGGTTTTGACCACATCGAGATTATGCTCGATCACCAGCACCGAATTGCCGTTATCGACCAGCTCATGCAGCACTTCGAGCAGCTTTTTCACGTCCTCGAAATGCAGCCCGGTTGTGGGCTCATCGAGAATGTAAAGCGTGCGCCCGGTGGCGCGCTTTGACAGCTCCTTGGAAAGCTTCACCCGCTGGGCTTCCCCGCCCGAAAGCGTCGTCGCCTGCTGGCCGATATGCACATAGGCAAGGCCCACGCGCTTGAGCGTTTCGAGCTTATCGCGGATCGAGGGCACGGCATGGAAAAGGTTTGCGCCTTCTTCCACCGTCATATCCAAAACGTCAGAGATCGATTTGCCGCGATAGAGGATTTCCAGCGTCTCGCGATTGTAGCGTTTGCCCTGGCAGGTATCGCAGGTGACGTACACGTCCGGCAAAAAGTGCATCTCGATCTTGATAACGCCATCGCCCTGGCACGCCTCGCAGCGCCCGCCCTTGACGTTGAACGAAAACCGCCCCGGCCCATAGCCGCGCGCTTTTGCTTCGGGCAGATTGGCGTACCAATCGCGGATCGGGGTGAACGCGCCGGTATAGGTGGCGGGGTTGGAGCGCGGCGTGCGCCCGATCGGGCTTTGGTCGATATCGATAATCTTATCGATATGCTCAAGCCCGAGGATCGCGTCATGCGCGGCCGGCACATCGCCCGCGCCGTGCCATTGCCGGGCGACGGCTTTGTAAAGCGTCTCGTTCACCAGCGTGGATTTGCCCCCGCCGGAAACGCCGGTCACGCAGGCGAACACGCCCAGCGGAATATCGACATCGACATTCTTGAGATTGTTGCCGCGCGCGCCTTTAACGGTGATCTGCCGCTTCTTATTGGTCCAGCGCCGTTTTTCGGGGATGGCGATTTCGCGTGCGCCGGTGAGATAGGCCGGTGATGCTGGCCTTGTTTTTCTGGATCTGCGCGGGCGTGCCTTCGGCCACCACCGTGCCGCCATGCACGCCGGCGGCGGGCCCCATATCGAGCACATAATCGGCCGAGAGGATCGCTTCCTCATCGTGCTCCACCACCAGCACCGAATTGCCGAGATCGCGCAGGCGCACGAGGGTTTCGAGCAGGCGGGTGTTGTCGCGTTGATGCAGGCCAATGCTGGGCTCGTCGAGCACGTAAAGCACGCCCGTCAGCCCCGAGCCGATCTGCGAGGCAAGCCGGATGCGCTGGCTCTCCCCGCCGCTCAGCGTGCCCGAAGCGCGGCTGAGCGACAGATATTCGAGCCCCACATCGACAAGAAAGCGCAGCCGATCGTTGATCTCCTTGAGGATGCGAACCGCGATTTCCTTTTGCTTGGCGCTGAGCTTGCCATTGAGGCCCTCAAACCAATCGCGCGCCTGGCGGATGGAAAATTGCGAGGCGTCGGAAATGTCGAGCATGGCGACTTTCACCGCCAGCGCCTCGGGCTTTAGCCGCTTGCCATGGCAAGAGGGGCAGGGCGCCTCGCTCTGATATTTTTCCAGATCCTCGCGCACCCAGGCGGAATCGGTTTCCTTCCAGCGGCGCTCAAGGTTCGGCAGCACGCCTTCAAAATTCTTCGTCGTCTCATAGCGGCGTACGCCATCGTCATAGACGAATTTGATCGCTTCTTTCGTGCCGTTGAGGATCGCATCGCGCAGCGGCTTGGGCAGGTCGCGCCAGGGTACACTGGTTTTCGATTTAAAATGTTTGGCGATGGCTTCGAGCGTTTGCCCGTAAAGCGGCGAAGGGCCTTTGGCCCAGGGGCCACGGCGCCTTCCTTGAGGCTTTTATCCTGATCGGGGATGACGCGCGCGGCGTCGAATTTTAACTGCACGCCAAGGCCGTCGCAGGTCGGGCAGGCGCCGGCGGGATTGTTGAATGAGAAGAGGCGCGGCTCGATCTCCGGGATGGTGAAGCCTGACACGGGACAGGCGAATTTCTGGCTGAAGATGATGCGCTCGCCCGCATGAGCGCCGCTCTTGTCATCGGCGTATTCTGCATAAGCCACGCCATCGGCGAGCTTTAGCGCCTGCTCCAGCGAATCCGCGAGCCGGGTTTCGATGCCGGGCTTCACCGCGATGCGATCGATCACGACCTCGATGTCGTGCTTGAGCTTCTTATCCAGCGTCGGCGGCTCAGCGAGCTCATAAAACTCGCCATTGATCTTGGCGCGCTGATAGCCCTTCTTCAGTAGTTCCGCCATTTCCTTGCGATACTCGCCCTTGCGGTCGCGCACGATCGAGAGAGAGCAAATAAAGCCGCGTTCCCGCCGGCAGCGCCATGATCTGATCGACCATCTGGCTCACCTGCATTGCCTCGATCGGCTTGCCGGTGGCGGGCGAATAGGGAATTCCCACGCGCGCCCAGAGCAGGCGCATGTAATCGTAGATTTCCGTGACAGTGCCGACAGTCGAGCGCGGATTGCGCGATGTGGTTTTCTGTTCGATCGAAATCGCGGGCGAGAGCCCCTCGATCAATCCACATCCGGCTTCTGCATCAACTCTAAAAATTGCCGCGCATAGGCCGAAAGCGATTCCACATAGCGCCGCTGGCCCTCGGCGTAGATCGTATCGAACGCCAGCGAGGATTTGCCGCTGCCGGAAAGCCCGGTGATCACCACCAGCTCATTGCGCGGAATATCGACGTTGACGCTTTTGAGATTGTGCTCGCGCGCGCCGCGCACGCGGATATGGGTAAGCGCATCTCTCATTGCGGCAGGCCAAACGCGATCGAGGTCATGGAGATGCCTGGGAAAAAATGACGATTGAAAACGTGCGGGGCTTCGCCGTCGCGCTGGGCGGCGAGCGTGTAGAAGATCGGGAAAAAGTGCTCCCAATCGGCGTTGGCGGCCGGGATGGCGGGGTGGGCGGCGTAGTTCAGCACCGCCGCATGATCGCGCTGCGCCACCGCATCGATGATGTAATCGTCAAACTCTTGATCCCAGGGCGTTTCCTTGCCCTGGTTGCGGAAGAAGCTTTGCAGATTGTGCACGATGTCGCCCGAGCCGATCAGCAGCACGTTTTCATTGCGCAGCGAAGCGAGCGCTTGGCCGATGGCGTAATGCTCCTGCGGGCCGCGCCGGGCGTCCAGGCTCACCTGCACGATGGGCACGTCCGCCTCAGGATACATATGCTTGACCACCGACCATGTGCCGTGGTCGAGCCCCCAGCTTTCATCCAGTTGAGCGCCAAACGGCGCGAGCCGCTGGGTGATGTCCGCGGCAAGCGCCGGATCGCCCGGAGCGGGGTATTGCACGTCAAACAGCGCCTGCGGAAAGCCGCGGCCGAAATCGTGGATGGTGCGGGGCTTGATGTTCGACGTCACCCGCACGCCTTCGGTCACCCAATGGGCGGAAATGCAGACGATGGCGCGCGGCTTCGGAAACGCGGCCGCAATCTCAGCCCAGCCGCGCGCGGAGGGCTGTCTTCAATCGCGTTCATCGGCGAGCCGTGGCCAATGAAAAGGGCCGGTGCTGTGCTGGTCATGGCGGGCTTTCTGCGTGCCGCTAAACCCCAGCGGCGGACACCATATTTAGTAGCGAGAGTCGCATCGGCATCAAGAACAAATAGGAAACACATGCGCGATGGCCGCGATGTTGTGCAGCCCGGCCCCGGATGGTTGCGGCTCGTCTACGATATGGCCCTGTTAACACCCTCTTTACCTCTGGGGCGAGTCGGCTTATAGAACATAGAGAGAACATTTGTCCGGGTTTAGCCGGCGGATGCCTCGTCCATCGAGTACAGCGCAGGAAACAGGAGGTCGGCGATGGCTGGCAGCGTCAACAAAGTGATTTTGGTCGGCAATCTGGGCAAGGATCCCGAGATCCGCCGCCTCAATAACGGCGATCCGGTGGTGAATCTCAGCGTCGCCACCTCGGAAACCTGGCGCGACAAGCAAAGCGGCGAGCGCAAGGAAAAGACCGAGTGGCACCGCGTGGTGATCTTCAACGAGAACATCGCCAAAGTGGCCGAGCAATATCTCAAGAAGGGCTCGACCGTTTACATCGAGGGCCAGCTGCAGACGCGCAAATATGAGCAGAACGGCGTCGAGAAATACACAACAGAGGTGGTGCTGCAGCGCTTCCGCGGCGAACTCACCATGCTCGGCGGCAAGGGCGATGGCGGTGGCCGCTCCTATGACGATGAGTCCGGCTCAAGCTTTAGCTCCGGCGCCGGCAAAAAGCGCGTCAGCGACGGCCCGCGCGCGAAAGCTTCAACCAGGATCTCGACGACGAGATTCCGTTCTAAGCACCGTAGAGTCTTTACCGAACATGTCTTGGGCGCTTCGCAAGGAGCGCCCATATTGCTCTTATGATCCCGTTTTCCGTTCTCGACCTTGCGCCCATCACCGAAGATGGGGATGTGGCGCAATCGCTGGCCAATAGCCGCGATCTCGCCCAGCACGCCGAGCGCCTGGGCTACAAGCGCTTCTGGCTGGCTGAGCATCACGCCATGCCGGGCATCGCCAGCTCCGCCACCGCGCTTTCGATCATGAACGCGGCGGCGGCCACCAAGACGATCCGCGTTGGCGCGGGCGGGATCATGCTGCCCAATCACGCGCCGATCGTGATCGCCGAGCAATTCGGCACGCTGGAAGCGCTTTATCCGGGCCGCATCGATCTTGGCCTTGGCCGCGCGCCGGGCGGGGATCGCGCGGTGGCGCAAGCGCTGCGGCGCACGCTGATCGGCGGCGAAGATCGCTTCCCGCAGGACGTGATCGAACTGCAAGCGCTGCTTGGCCCAAGCGAGCACCACCAGGCGGTGCGCGCCATACCGGGGGAGGGCAGCAATGTGCCGCTCTGGATTCTTGGCTCGTCCACCTTTGGCGCGCAGCTCGCGGCCTATCTTGGCTTGCCGTTCGCCTTCGCTTCGCATTTCGCGCCGGCGCAGATGATGGAGGCGCTGGCCGTCTATCGCGGCTCGTTCCGGCCTTCTGAAACCCTGAAAGAGCCGTACGTGATGCTTGGCTTCAATATTTTCGCCGCGCCGAGCGATGAGGAGGGGCGCTTGCTCTCCACCTCGCTGATGCAGGCGTTTGTGAGCTTGCGCCGGGGCGTCCCGCGCAAATTGCAGCCGCCTGATGCGGATTTTGAAAGCGGGCTCAATGTTACCGAGCGCGCGCAGCTGGAAATGGTGCTGGCCTCATCAGCGATCGGCTCCCCGCGCACGGTCAAGCGCAGCATCGAGGCGTTCATCCGCCGCACCGGCGCCGATGAGCTGATCCTCGCCTCGCACATTTACGATCATAGCGCCCGCGTGCGCGCTTATGAGATCGCCGCCCAGGTTCGGGACGAGCTGGCCGAGAGCGTTTAAAGCAACGGACTTTAAAGCTCAGACGCTTTAGGGCAGCGGCGTCAGCGCCGCACAGGCGACGCGCGCGCCAGAGCCGCCGATCGGCTGGGTGAGGTGATCGTCCGGCCCGGCGTGGATCAGCAGGGCCGCGCCATCGCCGTCCAGCAGCGGCGCGCGCCCCGCGACGGGCGCCGAGTGCAGTGTGACATAAGGGCTGAACAGCTCCGCCCCGAACGGGCCGGGCCCGGCGAAAATGTTTGGCAGATCGCCCGCCTCGGGGCCTTCGGGGTTGCGCAAGCCGTGCGCCACGCCTTCTCGCATGCCCAAATGCCCGCCCGAGGCCTGGAAGCCGGCGGCGAAATCGCTGCAATCGCCGCGCGCGTGCAGGTGCAGGCCATGCCAGCCCGGCTCAAGCGCGCCTGGCGAAAATTCTAGTCGAATCAAGACGCCAGAGGCGGCCTCGATGAACTGGGCCTGGCCGATTGCGCCGCCTTGACGGTTCACGATCCAGGCGGTGCGCGCCGGAGCATCGAGCGCCGGCGAACGCTCCGGCGCCGAACTCGCGCAGCCCCCGGCGAGGCTTAGGAAAAATGCTGCGAAAACCGGGGCGGCGAGGCGGCGCATGGGGGGGCTCCTTGGTTTGCGGCGGGGGCGCAGCGATGTTAGTTTGCCTTGGATTCGAGGGCGAGTTTTCACCGCCTTTATTTTATTTCGTTCAGCAGCAGATTGAGACCGGCGATCCGTGTCAGACACGTCAGATCCCGCCGATAGCGGCGGCCCAACCCTTCCCAAAGGCGTCTCGCTCATCACCGTCGAGGATGAGCTGAAGCGTTCGTATCTCGATTACGCGATGAGCGTGATCGTGAGCCGGGCGCTGCCCGATGTGCGCGATGGGCTCAAGCCCGTGCACCGGCGCATCCTGTTCGCCATGGATGAGGCCGGCAACACCGCCGACAAGCGCTACCGCAAATCGGCCAACACGGTCGGCGAAGTGATGGGCCGCTATCACCCGCACGGGGACCAGGCGATCTATGATGCGCTGGTGCGCATGGCGCAGGATTTCTCCATGAGCCTGCCGCTGATCGACGGGCAGGGCAATTTCGGCTCGATCGACGGCGATCCGCCGGCGGCGATGCGTTACACCGAAAGCCGCATGGCCAAAGCTGCGAATGCGCTGCTGGCGAACATCGACGAAGACACCGTCGATTTCCAGGATAACTATGATGGCGAGCGGCGCGAGCCGACGGTGCTGCCGGCGCGCTATCCCAACCTGCTTGTCAACGGCGCGGGCGGCATTGCCGTGGGCATGGCCACCAATATTCCGCCGCACAATCTTTCAGAGATCATCGACGCCACCGTGGCGATGATCGACAATCCGGATATTTCCGATGTCGATCTGCTCGACATCGTGCCGGGCCCTGATTTCCCGACAGGCTGCGAAATCCTCGGCCGCACCGCCGCGCGCGCGGCGCTGCTGACGGGGCGCGGCTCTGTCGCCACGCGCGCGCGCTATAAGATCGAGGCGATCCGCGGGCGCGAAGCCATCGTGTTCACCGAAATTCCGTTCCAGGTGAACAAAGCCAGCGTCTATGAGCGCATCGGCGAATTGGTGCGTGAAAAGAAGATCGAAGGCGTCGCCGAAGTGCGCGACGAATCCAACCGGCTTGGCATCCGCCTGGTGATCGAGCTCAAGCGCGACACCGTGGCCGATGTGGTGGTCAACCAGCTCTATCGCTTCACGCAGCTGCAAACCTCGTTCGGCGTCAACATGCTGGCGCTCAACAATGGCCGCCCGCTGCAGATGGGCCTGCGCGAGATGCTGCAGGCGTTTATCGGCTTCCGCGAGCAGGTGGTCACACGCCGCACCAAGTTCCGTTTGGCCAAGGCGCGCAAGCGCGGGCACGAAACCGTGGGCCTCGCCATCGCTGTCGCCAATATCGACGAAGTGATCCGTGTGATCCGCACCTCGGCCGATCCGAACGAGGCGCGCGAGCGCCTGATGGATCGCGATTGGCCAACGGGCGATATGATGCCGTTGATCGCGCTGATCGCCGATCCGCGCACCATCGTAGGCGCGGGCGAGACCATCCGCCTTTCCGACGAGCAAGCGCGCGCCATTCTCGAATTGCGCCTGCAGCGCCTCACCGGCCTTGGCCGTGACGACATCGCCAAGGCGGCCAATGAAATCGCCGATGAAATCCGCCAGCTGCTGGAAATCCTCGGCAGCCGCGTGAAGATTTTCGAGATCGTCAAAACTGAATTGGGCGAGGTGAAAGACGCCTTCGGCGTGCCGCGCCGCACGCCGATCAGCGAAAGCGAAGGCGAGATTGACGACGAAGCGCTGATCCCGCGCGAAGATATGGTCGTCACCGTCACCCATGGCGGGTACGTCAAGCGCACCCCGCTTGCGCTCTACCGCACCCAGCGCCGCGGCGGCAAAGGCCGCGCCGGCATGGTGATGAAGGACGAGGATTTCGTCACGCGCGTGTTCTCGGCCTCGACGCATGCGCCGATCCTGTTCTTCTCCTCGGCTGGCATGGTCTACAAAATGAAGACATGGCGCCTGCCGCAAGGCGATCCGCGCGCCAAGGGCCGCGCGCTCGTCAATCTCTTCCCGCTCGAAGCGGGCGAGACCATCACCTCGGTGATGGCGCTGCCGGAAGATGAGCATGATTGGGATAAGCTCGATGTGATGTTCGCCACCCGCTCGGGCGGGGTGCGGCGCAACAAGCTTTCCGATTTCATCCAGGTGAACCGCAACGGCAAGATCGCCATGAAGCCCGATGAAGGCGATGGCATCGTCGAGGTGCAGATCTGCACCGAGGATGACGACATCCTGCTGACGACGGCGAACGGCATGTGCTGCCGCTTCCGCACCACCGATGTGCGCGTGTTCAAGGGCCGCGATTCCACCGGCGTGCGCGGCATCGATCTGAAAGAGGGCGATAGCGTCATCGGCATGGGCGTGCTGCGCCATGTGGACGTGACCACCAAAGAGGTCGCCGATTATTTCAAATGGGATTCCCAGTCGCGCGGCGATGTTGAGGTCGAAGCCGAAGAGGATGCGCCCGCCGCCGAGGGCGATGCGCCCACCCCGTTTGAACGGCTCGCCTGGCTCAAGACGCAGGAGCAATTCATCCTGGCCGTCACCTCAACGGGGCTCGGCAAGCGCGCCTCCGCTTACGAATACCGCGTCACCAATCGCGGCGGCAAAGGCCTGATCGCGCACCGCCTCACCGGGGATGGGCGCCTGACCGCCTCCTTCCCGGTGAAGGATGGCGAGGAATTGCTGCTCGTCACCGATAAGGGCCAGCTGATCCGCACCGGCGTTGACGACATCCGCATCGCCGGCCGCGCCACCCAGGGCGTGATCCTGATCGATGTGGCCGAGGATGAGCATGTCGTGGCCGCTGAGCGGCTGGAAAATCTCGGCGGGGCCGAGGAGGGCGGAGAATGAGCAAGCCGCTGGTCGGCCTCTATCCTGGCACGTTCGATCCCGTCACCAACGGGCATGTGGACATCATCACCCGTGCCGCCAAATTGGTGGATCGGCTGGTGATCGGGGTCGCCATCAACGAGGATAAGGGCCCGCTGTTTTCTTTGGCCGAGCGGGTCGAGATGGTCGAGCAGCAATGCGCCGGCATCAAGGGCGCCGAGATCATCATTCAACCTTTTGACACATTGCTGATGTCATTCGCCGAGAGCGTAGGGGCGCAAATCATCGTCCGCGGACTTAGAGCCGTCGCGGATTTCGAGTATGAGTTCGCCATGGTGGGAATGAACCAGAAGATCAATCCCGAGGTGGAGACGGTCTTTCTGATGGCCGATCCGACGCATCAGGCCATCGCCTCGCGTCTGGTCAAGGAAATCGCGCGGCTGCAAGGAAGCGTCGCGCACTTTGTGCCGCAGGAAGTAGAAAGACGACTGAAGGCAAAGTTCGGGGTGCCTTGAATGCTGCGCTTGTTTGGATTTTTCGCCGCGGCTTTGATGTCGCTGGGCCTGCATGGCGCCGCGCTGGCGCAGGAGCGCCCCGATCCGCGCAATTGGCGTGAGCTGAGCCCGGAAGATACGCTCTATATCGATACGGTGCATGGCCGGATCGTGATCGAGATGTATCCCGAGATCGCGCCCGCGCATGTCGATCGGATCAGGACGCTGACGCGGCTTGGCTATTATGACGGGGTGCTGTTTCACCGCGTGATCGACGGCTTCATGGCGCAAACCGGCGATCCGCTCGGCACGGGCGAGGGCGCCTCGAACCTGCCTGATCTCAACCCGGAATTTTCCTTCCGGCGCACCCAATCGATGCCGTTCGTGCAGGCCGCCGCGCAAAGCGATGGGCCGCTCGGCTTCTACAAGGCGCTGCCGATCCAAACCCAGCCCGATGCGCAATTGGCCATCAATACGCGCGGGGTGCTCTCCTACGCGCTGCATTGCCGGGGCGTGGCTTCGATGGCGCGGGCGAGCGCGGTGAACTCGGCCAACAGCCAATTTTTCCTGATGCGCGGCGCGCGCTCATCGCTGAACCAGACCTACACCGCCTGGGGGCGGGTGGTCTGGGGCCAGAACGCGGTGGATGCGATCGTGACGGGCGAGCCGCCCGCCAATCCGGACCGGATGCTGGCCGTGCGCGTGGCCGCCGATTTGCCTCCAGAGGAGCGCGCGCCCATTTATGTGCTGCGCACCGATGGGCCTGAGTTCCGCGAGCTGATTGAGCGCACGCGGCGCGATCGCCGCGCCGATTTTTCGGTGTGCGATGTTGAAATCCCCGCGCGCGTGCCGCGCGACAACGAAAGAGAGAGACGCTGGTGGTCGATAATTCCTTTCATACCCTGACGCTTGAGCTCGATACGGGCGTGGTGAAAATCAAGTTCCGCCCGGACCTTGCGCCCAATCACGTCAAGCAGATCGGCGATCTGGCCAACGAAGGCTATTACAACAACGTGCCGTTCCACCGCGTCATCGCCGGCTTCATGGCCCAAGGCGGCGACGGTAAGAATTTCAACGGCACGGGCGGCTCATCCAAGCCGAACATCAAGGCTGAGTTTTCAGCCGAGCCGCATGTGCGCGGCGTGTGCTCGATGGCGCGCACCAACGATCCGAACTCGGCCAACAGCCAGTTCTTCATCGTGTTCGATGACGCCCGCTTCCTCGACAAGCAATACACCGTCTGGGGCGAGGTGATCGAAGGCATGGATGCGGTGGATGCACTGCCCAAGGGCGAGCCGCCGCGCACGCCCGGCAAGATCGTCTCCGCGCGGGCCGAGTGAGCATAAGCCTCCTCCAGCGCTGGCGCGCGCTGGCGGGCGAGGGCGCAGGCGCTCTCGGGGAGGCCTTGATCGCCGCGTGGGGTGAGCCTCAGCGGCGCTATCACGATCAGAGCCATCTCACATGGCTGCTGGAAGAAGCGGATCGGCGCGCGGCGCTGATCCGCGATCCCGCTTTTGTCGGCTACGCGATCTGGTTTCACGACGCGATCTACCAGCCGGGCGCGCCCGACAATGAGGCGCTTAGCGCCGATTGGGCGCGTGCGGCGATCTCAGATCAGCCTATGGCGGCGCGCGTCGCCCAGGTGATCGAGATGACCAAGAAACACCATGAAGGCGACGCCGATGGCGACGCCGCGCTGTTTCTGGATATGGACATCGCCATCCTCGGCGCGCCGCGCGCCGCTTATCGCGCCTACGCCGCCGGCGTGCGCGCGGAGTTCGCGGCTTTCGCGGACGCCCTCTACACCGCCGGGCGCGGCCATTTTCTGGATCAGCAATTGGCCTTGCCGCGTCTCTTCCGCACCGATTTTTATCAAGCCGAATTGGCCGAGGCCGCCCGCGCCAATATGGAATGGGAGCGCGAGGAAATGCGCGCAGGGCGCATGGTTGCGGGCTGATGCGCGTCGATCTGTTCGATTTCGAGCTGCCGGAAGAAAACATCGCGCTGCGGCCGGCGCGCCCGCGCGATAGCGCGCGGCTGCTGCATGTGCGCGAGAGCGGCTTTGAGGATATGATCGTCCGCGATGCGCCAAGCCTGTTTCGCCCCGGCGATCTCTTGGTGTTCAACGATACGCGCGTGATCCCCGCGCGACTCAAGGGCGTGCGCGATCGGGCGGGCAATCGCGTGCCGGTTGAAGCCACGCTGCACAAGCGGCTCTCGCCCAGCGCCTGGGCCGCGTTCGCCAAGCCCGGCAAGCGGCTGAAGGAAGGCGATCGCATCCGCTTCGGCGCCGAAAGCGAAACCGCCTGCGCGATGAGCGGGCTTGACGCAACCATCACGGCCAAGGGCGAAGGCGGGGAGGTGACGCTTCAATTCGATCTCGCCGGGCCCGATCTTGACGGCGCCATCGCTGCGCATGGCGAAATGCCGCTGCCGCCTTACATCGCCGCCAAGCGCGCGGAAGATGCGGCGGATTATCGCGATTATCAAACCATCTACGCCGCCAGGGATGGCGCGGTGGCCGCGCCCACGGCGGGCCTGCATTTCACGGACGATCTGCTCAAAGCCTTCGCCGCTGCGGGCGTGGAGCAAACCCGCGTGACGCTGCATGTCGGCGCCGGCACGTTTCTGCCGGTGAAGGCCGACGATACGGCCGAACATAAAATGCACGCCGAATGGCGCGAGATCAGCGCAGACGCCGCCGCCGCCATCAATCGCGCCAAGACCGAAGGCCGCCGCGTGATCGCGGTGGGCACCACCGCGCTGCGGAGCCTCGAAAGCGCGGCCAACGAAGATGGCAGCGTCCGCGCCGAAGCGGGCGACACCTCGATCTTCATCACGCCTGGCTATCGCTGGCGCACGGTTGATGGGCTCTGGACCAATTTCCACCTGCCGCGCTCAACGCTGTTCATGCTGGTTTCGGCCTTCGCTGGGCTTGAGCGGATGCACGCCGCCTACGCCCACGCCATCGCTGAGGGCTACCGCTTCTATTCCTATGGCGACGCCAGCCTGCTATGGCGCGCGCCATGAGCGCATTTGCCTTCACCCTCAACGCCACAGATGGGCTGGCCCGCACCGGCGTGCTCTCAACCCCGCGTGGCGATATCCGCACGCCGGCCTTCATGCCGGTGGGCACGGCGGGTACGGTGAAGGGGCTCACGGTGGATCAGGTCGCGCAAACCGGCGCGGATATTATTCTCGGCAACACCTATCACCTCATGCTCCGCCCCGGCGGGGAGCGGCTGAAACGCCTTGGCGGCCTGCACAGCTTCATGCGCTGGGATAAGCCGATCCTCACCGATAGCGGCGGCTATCAGGTGATGTCGCTCTCGCAACTGCGCAAGCTGGATAAGGATGGCGTGACCTTCCGCTCCCATGTCGATGGCGGCGAGCATCGCTTAACGCCCGAGCGGGCGATGGAAATCCAGGCCGATCAGATCGGCGCGGACATCATCATGCAATTGGATGAATGCCCGCCGCTGCCGTCGCCGCGCGATGAGATCAAAAAGGCGGTGGAGCTTTCGCTGGATTGGGCGGGCCGCTGCAAGCGTGCGTTTGGCCAGCGCGAAAGCCAGAACCTGTTCGCCATCGTGCAAGGCGGCGTCGATCCCGAACTGCGCGCGCTTTCGGCCTCTGCGCTCGTGCGCGAAGGCTTTGACGGCTACGCCATTGGCGGGCTCGCGGTGGGCGAAGGGCATGAGGCGATGCTGGGCGCGCTTGATGTCACCATTCCGCATCTGCCGGCGGATCGGCCGCGCTATCTCATGGGCGTGGGCAAGCCGCTTGATCTGGTCGAAAGCGTTGCGCGCGGGGTGGATATGTTCGATTGCGTGCTGCCCACGCGCTCGGGCCGGCACGGCCAAGCCTGGACAGACGCTGGCCCGCTCAACATCACCAATGCGCGCTTTGCCGAAGATACAAGCCCGCTGGATGAAAGCCTCGATTGCCCGGCCAGCCGCGATTATTCAAAGGCCTATCTGCATCATCTCTTCAAAGCCAATGAGCTGCTCGGTCAAGTGCTGCTCTCCTGGCACAATATCGCATATTATCAGGGCCTCACCGCGCGTATGCGCGCGGCCATCTCTGAAGGGCGTTTCACCGCTTTCCGTGAAAATTTTCGCGCCGGCCTAAAGCGTCGGGACTTAAATGCGACCCACACGATGGATCAATAGCCGTGTCGCATTTAAGTCCTCAAAGACGCTTTAGATTCAAAGTTTTCTAAAGCAACTTATGGACTTTAAATTCGCGCCGCGCCCGCCATCGAACTGAGGCGAATTTAAAGTCCGTTGCTTTAGCGCGCGCCGCTTAGCGGCCCTGCCGCTGCGGCGGCGGGGGCGGGATGATGCGCGGGCAACCTAGCGAGGCGCCGTAGCCGCGCAGGAAGGTGCGCCGCTGCTGCCCGTTCGCCACCGCGCGCAGCGCATCGCGCTCGGCCCGGTTGGCGCCGGAGATGCGGCGGATCCAGGAGCGGAACGGGATGAAATCATTCACCGTGTCTTCCGCCGCCTCGATCACCTGATCTTCAACAAAATCGCCGCTGCGATCCCACACATTGCGGCTCTGGCCCGGCTGATAGCTTTCGGGGCCGAGCGCGGCGTCCAAACTCGCGATCTGGCGCGCGATTTCTGGACAGCCTTCCGTCAGCGTCGCGGTGGAATAGGGATATTCAAGCCCGCGCAGCACCATGGGGATTTCCTGGCGCACGAGGTTTACATCGCGCAGCGGCTGGGCCGTGGCGCTGATCACGCCGCGCCGTGTGTCGGCGGTGCGCCCGGTGGAGCAGGCGGTAACGCCCAGCGCCAGGATCAAGCCCAGTATCAATGTTGCGCGCATAGCGGCCCCTTCGTCTTCTGCGCTTTCTATACCGCCGCCACGCAATCACGCCAATGCGGCGAGACAAGGGAGCGCCGCCCGCGCTAAAGCGCTTGCCGCGATGCTTCCGGTCCAATCCGCCCTGCCAGAGCTTTTGGCGGCTTTAGAGAGCCGCAGCGAAGCCGTGCTCGTCGCCCCGCCGGGGGCGGGCAAAACCACGCGCGTCCCGCCCGCTTTGCTTGGCGCGGCTTGGGCGGCGGAAGGCAAGATCATCTTGCTTTCGCCCCGCCGCATCGCCGCGCGCGCGGCGGCGGCCCGCATGGCCGCGGAGGTGGGCGAGCGCGTGGGCGACACGGTGGGCTATCGCGTGCGGCTTGATTCCCGCGTGAGCGGCCGCACGCGCATCGAGGTTGTGACCGAAGGGGTGTTCACCCGCCTCATCCAAACCGATCCCGAACTCAAAGGCGTCGCCGCGATTTTGTTCGATGAGTTTCACGAGCGCAGCATCGATGGCGATCTTGGCCTTGCGCTCGCGCGCGAGGCGCAGGGCGCCTTCCGCCCTGATCTGCGGCTTATCGTGATGTCGGCCACGCTCGATGCTTCGCGCATCGCCGCGTTGCTTGCCGATGCGCCGGTGGTGGTGAGCGAAGGGCGGATGTATCCGGTCGCGCTGCGCTATAGCCCGCGCGACCCGCGCAGCCCGCTTGAGGATGAGGCCGCCAGCGCCGTGCGCGCGGCGATGCGCGAGGAAGCGGGCAGCGCGCTCGTATTCCTGCCCGGCGCGCGCGAAATCGAGCGCACGGCCGAGCGCCTGCGTGCTGCGCTCACGGATAAAAGCATCGACGTGCGCCCGCTCTATGGCGCGATGAGCCCGGCTGATCAGGATGCGGCGATCGCGCCCGCGCCGGAAGGCCGGCGCAAAGTTGTGCTCGCCACCTCGATTGCCGAAACCAGCCTCACCATTGAAGGCGTGCGCATCGTCATTGACGCCGGGCTTGCGCGCCGGCCTGTGTTTGAACCTGGGCTTGGGCTTTCGCGGCTCGAAACCGTGCGCGCCAGCCAGGCGGCGATCACCCAGCGCGCGGGCCGCGCCGGGCGGCTTGAGCCGGGCGTGTGCGTGCGGCTGTGGAGCGAGGGCGAAACCCGCGCGCTGCCGGCGTTCGATCGCCCTGAAATTCTCGATGCCGATCTTGCCAGCCTCGCGCTTGATCTTGCGGCCTGGGGCGCGCCCGATCCTGCGGCGCTCGCCTGGCTTGATCCGCCGCCGAAGCCGGCTTGGGCTGAGGCGTTGGCGCTGCTGAAGCGCGTTGGCGCGCTCGATGAAAACGGCGCGCTCACGCCGCACGGAAGCGCCATCGCGGCGCTGCCTTTGCCGCCGCGCTTGGCGCATATGGTGATCGCCGCCGCAGCCGACGGGGAAGCTGCGCTCGCCGCGCGCATCGCGCTGGTGTTGACTGAGCAGGGCCTTGGCGGGCGCGGCGTTGATCTGCGCGATCGCTTGCAGCGTTTCGGCCAAGAGCGCGGCCAGCGCGCGGAAGCGGCGCGCGGACTTGCCAAGCGCATTGCCGAGCGCGCGGGCGGGCGCGGGGAAAGCTTCGATGTTGAACGCGCCGGCGCGGTGCTGGCCTGGGCCTATCCCGATCGCATCGCCAAAGCGCGCGGCGGCGGATTTCTTATGGCCAATGGCCGCGCCGCCGCCATGGACGCAGCCGAGCCGCTGTCGCAAGCGCCTTACGTGGTGATCGCCGACATCGCCGGCAGCGCGGGCCGCGCGCAAACGTTGCTGGCAGCGCCGATCACGCTGGCGGAGATCGAAGCGCGCTTTGGCGATGGAATCGAAACCCGCGCCAGCGTCACGATCGATCCCGCCACCGGCGCCATGCGCGGCCGCCGCATCCGCGCGCTCGGCCGGCTGACGCTGAGCGAAGCCCCGCTCGAGCGGCTGAGCGGCGCCGATCTTGCCGAAGCACTGCTCAACGCGGTGCGTGATGATGGCCTTGCACTGCTGGATTGGGATGAGGCCGCAATCCAGGCGCGCGCGCGGTTGCGTTCCTACGCGCGCTTGATGGCGAGGCTTGGCCCGATTGGAGCGATGCGGCGCTGCTGCAAAGCGCCGCGCACTGGCTTGCGCCCGCACTTGCCAGCGCATCGCGCTTGAAAGATGTGAACGTGGCGCAAGCGCTGCTGAACAGCTTGCCCTACGATCTGCGCCAGCGGCTCAGCGCCGAAGCGCCCGCGCGCTTTGAAAGCCCGCTCGGCTCATCCCTGTTGATCGATTACGCCGCCGAGGGCGGGCCGGCGCTTGAGGTGCGCTTGCAGGAAATGTTCGGGCAGGATCGGCATCCAAGCATCGCCGGCGGGCGCATCCCGCTCACCATCCGCTTGCTTTCGCCCGCGCATCGCCCGGTGCAAACCACCAAGGATTTACCGGGCTTTTGGCGCGGCTCTTACGCTGGCGTGCGCGCCGATATGCGCGGGCGCTATCCGAAACACCCTTGGCCCGAAGATCCGGTCAGCGCAGCGCCCACGCGCCGCGCCAAACCGAAAGGTACGTGATGATGATCCCGACACTTGACGATATCGCCGCCGCCGCCGAGCGCATCAAAGGCATCGCCGTGCGCACCCCGCTGGTGCGCAATGATCTTTTGGATGAAATCACCGGCGCCCGCATTTGGGTGAAAGCGGAGAATTTACAGCGCGGCGGCGCGTTCAAGATGCGCGGCGCAACCAACGCGATCGCCGCGCTGACGCCGGAGGTGCGGGCGCGCGGGGTGCTGGCGTTTTCCTCCGGTAATCATGCGATCGCTGTTTCCACCGCCGCGCGCATCTTTGGCGTGGGCGCAACTATCGTCATGCCGGCGGACGCCCCGCGCATTAAGCTCGACACCACCCGCGCCAATGGCGCGGAGGTGATCACCTATGATCGCGTGAATGAAAGCCGCGAAGCGATCGGCGCGAAAGTCTCCGGCGAACGCGGGCTGGCGCTGATCAAGCCGTTCGACGATCCCTTCGTCATCGCCGGCCAAGGCACGGCAGGGCGCGAGATCGGCGAGGAGATCAGCCCCGACATCGTGCTCTGCCCCGGCAGCGGCGGCGGGCTGGCCTCTGGAATCGCCATCGCGCTGCCGCAAGCGAAGCTGTTCGCCATCGAGCCCGAAGGCCATGACGACATCACCCGCTCGCTCAAATCCGGCAAACGCGAGCGCAACGCCCCCGGCATCCGCTCCATCTGCGATGGCCTGCTCACCGAAGAGATGGGCGACATCACCTATGAGATCGCGCGCACGCGCTTTGCCGGCGCGCTTTCCATTCCCGAGATCGAGGTCAAACGCGCGATGGCGTTCGCGTTCCGCAATCTCAAGCTGGTGCTTGAGCCTTCCGGCGCCATTGCGCTGGCGGCGGCGCTGACCGGCGCGGTGGAGATCAAGGGCAAAACCGTGGCGGTGATCGCCAGCGGCGGCAATGTCGATCAGCCGACCTTTATCGATGCGCTGAACGCTTAGCGCTCGCCGCGCTCAAGATCGCGCTCAAGCGTGATCGGCGTCGGCGCCCCGGCGAGGCGGTGGCGGTAGACCTGCAGGTTCTCCATCACGCGCTGCACGTAATTGCGTGTCTCGCCAAACGGGATGAGCTCGATCCAATCGAGCGTATCCACCCCGCGCGAGCGCGGATCGCCCCAATCATTGATCCAATTGCGCACATTGGTGGGCCCGGCATTGTAGGACGCGATCGCCAGCACGTAAGAGCCGGCGAAATTGTCGATCAGATCGGCCAGATGCGCCGAGCCGAGCGTCATGTTGTATTGCGGATCGCTGGTCAGCATGCCGCGCTCATAGCCCATGCCTTCGCGCCGCGCCTGCAATTGGGCGGTGGAGGGGATCAGTTGCATGAGGCCGCGCGCATTGGCGCTGGAAATCGCATTCTGATCGAACTCGCTTTCCTGGCGGATGATGGCCAGCACCAGCCCCGGCTCTGGCCTGCCGCTTTGCCGCACGCGGGCGGGCAGCTCGATCAGCGGATAGGCGGCGTTGACGGCCACGACATTGCGGAAGAGGCCCGCCTTGGCGTTGCGCAGCGCGGTGCGGTGATACGATTGCTCGCGCGCCATCTGGCTGAGCAGTTCAAGCTCCATCGGATCGTCGAGCGTGTCGTCGAGATAGAAAGCGATCGATTCAAAATCGCGCAAGCTGCCCGCTTCGCTCACCACCCGCAGCGCGCGCACCAATTCGCGGTTTTCAAACCGGCTGCGCGCGGCGTCGGTGACGCCTGCGTTTTGCGGCAGCGCCAGCACCGGTTCGCGGCCGATGCGCCCGGCGGCGAGTTGGCCGTAATAGGTGTAGGAATAGGCGGCGGCTTGGCTGTAGAGCGCATTGGCTTCATCGGCGCGCCCCAACGCGCGCGTGGCTTCCCCGCGCCAGAAGAAGGCGCGCGAGAGCGAAACCGGCGCGCCGACATTTTCGCTCAGATGCGCGAAATGCTCAGCCGCGCGCTGGGCGTTGTTCAAAAAGCGCAGCGAGAGCCAGCCGGCCAGCCATTCGGCGTCGGCGAATTGCTCGCCCTGGCTCATGCCGTGATTGCTGACGAGCTGATAGGCCAGCCGCGCATTGCCGGCGCGCAGCGCGCGCGGAATATAGAGCCGCTTTTCGCGGAAAATATCGGCGCGTGCGCTCGGGGGCGCCTCAAGCGCATTGATCTGCGCCGCCAGCGGCATCGCCTCCACCGGATTGCCGGTGCGGCGGCGATATTGCACGCGGTCATACACAAAGCCTGGATGATCGGCGCGCGAGGAAGGCACCGCGTCCACCGCCGCCTGTAAGCCGCTGCGCTGGCGCGTTTGCAGCGCCACACGCGCGTTGAGCACCAGCCGATCCGCCGGATTGAGCCGCGAAGCCAGCCTTTGCGCCGCGCTGCGCTGGCCGCGCCAGAGCAGGCCATCCACGCGCGCGGCGTGATCTTCGGCGCTGAACACAGAGCCAAACGCTTCCAGCGCTTGGTTTTCGGCGTTCGTCGTCAGCGCGTCATCGCGCCAGGCGGCGCGGGCGATGTCATTCGCTTGGGTGCGCTCGCCCAATTGGCGCAGCGCGATGGCGAGGGCGATGCGGCCATCGCCGGTGGCGGGGCCGCCATCGCTGCGCAGGAAGGCGGCGCGATCGCTGGCGGAAAGGCGGCTGTCGAAGATGGCTTGCTCGGCGCGGCTGCGGATGCCGGCGCGGCCTGGCCAGCCTTGCAAGTCATTCAGCGCGCGCGCCAGCTCCTCAAAGCTCAGCGCCGCCTCGGTCGAGGTGGCGAGCCGCCAGTGCAGCAGGCGGCGCACCATCGGATCGGCCGCGCCGTCACGCAATTGCGCAAGCCCCGCCCAATCGCGGCTGGCGGCGGCGGCGAGGCCATCGCGCACGCGCATCCGCTCCACGCTTGATGTTGGCGCCGGCAGGGGGCTGCGACCTCGGCGGCCGCGGCGGTGGGGCCGGTTTCCTGGCCCGGCTGGCTGCCGGCGCTTACGGCGATCGCCGCCGTCGAAACGATCGCCAGCGCGGCGATGCCGATCAGCCTGGGCGCGCGCTGCATCCAACCCTCCGCCATCGAAATCCTCAACCGCCCGCGCTTGTTCAGCGGGGCGAGCTTTAACCTGGACTGACACTGTGGCAGGAATCGCGCCAATGCCAGCCTGTCTGGCCGCAGATGAGTAAGTCTCCATGATTAACGGGTCGATTCCCGCCCTGATTACCCCGTTCCAAGACGGTAAAGTCGATGAAGCGCGCTTCCAGCGCTTGGTGGAATGGCAGATCGCAGAAGGCTCCAACGGCCTGGTTCCCTGTGGCACCACCGGGGAAAGCTCCACGCTGTCGCTGGAGGAGCATATGCGCGTGGTGGCGCTGTGCGTGGAGGCCGCCGCCCGCCGTGTGCCGGTGATCGCCGGCGCGGGCTCCAACGACACCGCCGCCGCGATCGAGTTGGCGCAAGCGGCCAAGAAGGCCGGCGCGGATGCGGTGCTGCTGGTTGCGCCTTATTACAACAAGCCGAGCCAGGATGGCCTCGTGGCGCACTACACCGCCATCAACGACGCGGTGGATATCCCGATGGTGATCTACAACGTGCCCTCGCGCACGGTGGTGGACATCAGCGTCGAAACCATGGGGCGGCTGGCCAAGCTCTCGAACGTGATTGGCGTCAAAGACGCCAGCGGCGATCTTACGCGCGTGGAGCGGCATCGTGAGATTTGCGGCGATGATTTCATCATGCTTTCGGGCAATGACGATATCTCGGTGGATTTCTGCCAGCTGGGCGGCGCGGGCTGCATCTCGGTGACGGCGAACGTCGCGCCAAAGCTGTGCTCGCAAGTGCAGGCGGCGCTGCGTGGCGGCGATATGGAAGCGGCGCGCGATCTTGATGCGAAGCTTTCGGGTTTGCATCGCGCGGTGTTTATCGAGCCTTCGCCCTCGCCGGCGAAATTCGCCTGCTCGCTGCTCGATAAGTGCGGCGAAGAGGTGCGCCTGCCGCTGATCCCGTGCAGCGAATCCGCCAAGGGCATCGTGCGCGCGGCCATGATCCAGGCGGATTTGCTTTAACATGGCCAAGAAAGCAGATCCCAACAACAAGCTGGTCGCCGAAAACCGCCGCGCACGCTTTGATTACGCGATCGAGGATACGCTCGAGGCCGGCATTCAACTGCTCGGCACCGAGGTGAAATCGCTGCGCTCGGGCCGGGCCAATATTGCTGAGAGCTATGCGGCCCCAGATGGCGGCGAGCTTTGGCTGATCAACGCGCATATCCCAGAATATGCGGCGGCCTCCCGCTTCAATCACGAGCCGCGCCGCAAGCGCAAATTGCTGGTGAAAGCGCGCGAGCTGAAAAAGCTGATCGGCGCGGTTGAGCGCGAAGGCCGCACCATCGCGCCGCTGAAGCTCTATTTCAACGATCGCGGCGTGGCCAAATTGCTGATCGGTTTGGCCAAGGGCAAGAAGGCGCACGATAAGCGCGCGAGTGAGAAGGACCGCGATTGGAAGCGCCAGCAGGGCCGGTTGTTGCGGGATCGGGGTTGAAGCGATTTGTACTCGTTCTCTGCGCGTTGGCGCTTTTGGGTTGCGGTGCGCCGGCCCCTGATCTGCCGCAGGCCGAGCATCGCAATGCCTGCAACGATACGCGTTTGCCTGATGAGGTGCGGCTCGAACGCTGCGGAGCGTTGCTGGTGTCCGGCGAGCTTGCAGAGATCGAGTTGGCGGAAGCCTACCACGCGCGCGGTTTTATCCTGATGGAGCAAGGCAGGCTGGAAGAAGCGCTCGCCGACTATGACCGCTCCATCACGCTCGAGCCGGCCCCCACACGCGCCTCTGTCTATTTTAACCGCGGCCGCGCGCGCGTCGGTCTTGGACGTTATGGCGATGCGATTGCGGATTTTACGCGGGCAGTGGAGATCAATCCAACATTTGACAGTCCCCTGTCATGGCGCGCCCGCGCGCATGCCGACTTGGGGAATTACGCCGAGGCGGCTGCAGACATTGAGAGAGTGATAGATCTATCGCCAGAATCCTATTGGCGAATGGATCAAGAGGGTTTCCGCAATTTGCAGAGGCAGCGTTGCGTATATCAGCGCAAGGCGGGCGAAACACCAGCTAACCCCGAAATGTGTGAGGCGCTTTAGCGGCCCAATTCAATCGGCGGGGTGATTGCTCAGGATCGCGGCTAAGTCCAAGCCAGCTCCTTCGCCCGCGCCATCGCCGTTTCAAACATCTCCGCCGTCAGCCGCCGTGTCTGCGTATTGTAGCGCGAGCAATGGTAGGACGAAACGAGCATCCGCCCGCCCGGCAGCGCCGCTTCCACGCCATGGCCGAATTTCGCGTAAGAGGGTTTCAGCCCATGCGCGCGCAGCACGCTTTCGTGCGCGATCGAGCCGAGCGCGAACAGCACTTTCAGCTTCGGCAGCGCTTCAATGCGCGCGGTGAGAAACGGGCGGCATTGGGTGATCTCAGCCGGCGTTGGCTTATTCTCCGGCGGGGCGCAGCGCACCGCGTTGGTGATCATCGCGCCCTTGAGGGTGAAGCCATCCTGCGGATCGGCGCGATAAACGCCGCTGCCAAGGCCCAGCTTTTTCAGCGTGCCGTAAAGCAGATCGCCGGCATAATCGCCGGTGAAGGGCCGGCCCGTCCGGTTGGCCCCGGTGCGGCCGGGCGCGAGGCCCACGATCAGCAGCCGCGCATTCTTATCGCCGAACGAGGGCGCGGCCGTTGAACCAGGCCGGCTCAAGCGCGGCGTTCTTTTGCCGATACGCCACCAGGCGCGGGCAGAGCGGGCATTTGGCCGGCGCTTCGGCGGGGGCGGGCGTGCTCAAGCGTTTCGTCCTTCAGCGAATCCGTTTTGCGCCGCAGCGCCCCCGCGCCATATCTCGTCCGTGACCAAAACGCGCGCCTTTATCGCCCTTGGGGCCAATCTGCCGTTTGAGGGGCGCGCCCCCGCCGCCACCCTGTCGCGCGCGGCGGCGGCGCTGGGCGAGGCCGGGCTCAGGCCGCTGGCGTTCTCAAGCCTCTGGGAAACCGCGCCCTGGCCGCCGAGCGATCAGCCGGCCTATCTTAACGCCGTGGCCGAACTCGACCCCGCTGGCCTTACCCCGCAACCGCTTTATGAGCTTCTCCGCGCCATCGAGGCCCGCTTTGGCCGCGAGCGCCGCGTCCGCTGGGACGCCCGCACGCTGGATCTCGATATTCTGGCGATGGAAGGATTTGACGGCCGTTTCGGCGATCTGGAGCTGCCGCATCCGCGCCTGGCCGAGCGGGCGTTCGTGCTCGCCCCCCTGGCCGAGATCGCCCCCGACTGGCGCCATCCTGCCTCCGGGCAAACCGCCGCCGCGCTGCTGGCGGGGCTGGGGCCGGTAGAAGGTTGCCGGCGTCTTAACGCGGATTGGGCCGAAATGGCGGGGCAGGGGGCCTGAAAACGGGCGCTTCTTCGCATTGCGAAATCCCGCGCAGCGCACTAGGTTAGGGTTCGATCTTTCCCCAATCGCTGCAGAGGAAGCACGCCTTGGCCCGCGTAACCGTTGAAGACTGCGTAGATAAAGTGCCGAACCGGTTCTCGCTGGTGCTGCTGGCCGCCCACCGGGCGCGCAACATTTCCTCAGGCTCCGAGCCGCTGGTTGAGCGCGACCGCGATAAAGACCCGGTCGTCGCCCTGCGCGAGATCGCCGATTCCGCGATCACCCCCGAAGAGCTGCGCGATAGCTTCGTGAATCTCTATCAGGACGTCCAGCCGGCCGCCCAGGCCGAGGACGCGCAAGATCGCGCCGCCCTCATCGCCCCGGTGGAAACCAGCGAAGACGATGTGTTGCGCGCGCTCCAGCAAGAAGCCGAAGCCCAGCGCGACGAACGGTACTAAGCCCATGGGCGGCGGTGACGGAGTCGCCGCCAAAACCCCGGCGGCCCCTCAACAGGCTGGCGCGGGCGAGAGCCCGCGCACGCGCTATCTGCGCCAGTTCGAGCTGGTGGAGCGGATGCGCGATTACGATCCGCAGGTTGATGAGAACCTGATCAACCGCGCCTACGTCTACGCCACCGTCAAGCACGGCAGCCAGAAGCGCCATTCGGGCGATCCTTATTTCGCGCACCCGATCCAGGTCGCGGGCATTCTCACCGAATACAAGCTCGATGCGGCCACGATCGCCGCCGGCCTGCTGCACGACACGATCGAGGATACCGACGCCTCGCGCGAAGAGATCGAGGAAAAATTCGGCGCGCAGATCGCCGATCTGGTCGAAGGCGTCACCAAGCTCTCCAAGCTCGAAATCCAATCGGAAGAGAACAAGCAGGCGCAGAACCTGCAGAAATTCATCCTGGCGATGTCCAAGGATGTGCGCGTTCTGATCGTGAAGCTGGCCGATCGGCTGCACAATATGCGCACGCTCAGCCACATCCCAAAGCCCGAGAAGCGCCGGCGCATCGCGATGGAGACGCTGGAAATCTACGCGCCGCTCGCGCGCCGCATCGGCATGGAGCGGATGGCGCGCGAGCTTGAGAGCCTCGCCTTCCATGAATCCTTCCCCGAAGCGGAAGCGGCGATCAATGCGCGGCTTGATCAGCTGCGGATTGAAAAGGGCGCGAACGTCGCCAACGTCTCGCAAACCATTTCCGAAGTGTTTGAATTCGCCGGCATTGATGCGCGTGTCTATGGCCGCGAAAAGCAGGCCTATTCGATCTGGCGCAAGCTACAGCGCAAAAGCGTCGAGTTCGCCGATCTTGCCGATGTCTACGCCTTCCGCGTGATCGTGCCCACGCCCGATGATTGCTACCGCGCGCTTGGGCTCATTCACCAGACATGGCGCTGTGTGCCTGATCAGGTGGAAGATTATATCTCCAACCCCAAGCCCAACGGCTATCGCTCGATCCACACCATCGTGATCGGGCCGGGCAATGTGCGCGTGGAAATCCAGATCCGCACCGAGGACATGGATCAGCTTGCCGAGGTGGGCGTCGCCGCGCACTGGCGCTATAAGAACGAATCCTACGGCTTTGATGAAGAGCAGGCCGCCTCCGCCGGGCTCGATGCGCGCGAAGCCACGCGCGCGCTTCTGGAAATCGCCGAGCATGGCGGGGCGGCGGAAGAATTTCTCGAGCTCGCCAAGCTCGAAATGTATCAGGACCATGTGTTCGCCTTCAGCCCCAAGGGCGCGCTGATTGCGCTGCCGCATGGGGCGACGCCGCTGGATTTCGCTTATGCGGTGCACTCCGATGTTGGCGATCATTGCGTGGGCGCCAAGATCAACGGCGTGGAGCGCCCGCTGCGCACGGCGCTGCACAATGGCGATGTGGTGGAAATCATCACCGCCGATCGCCGCCCCCGTGCCCGGCTATGAGGCGCTGACGAAAACCGGCCGCGCGCGCGCCGCGCAGCGGCGGCTGGCGCGCTCGGCCCGGCGCGAGGAATTCTTGCGGCTGGGGCGCGAACTCGTCTCGCATGCGCTGCACCGCTATGGGCATGAGCTCGCGGAAACCCAGCTTAAGGATGCGGCGGAACGCTTGGGCAAGCACGACGCGGAAGATCTCTTCATCGCCGTGGGTGAAGGCGCGCTCAAGCCAAGCGCTGTGGCGGTGGCGGCCTTCCCCGGCCTTGAAGAGCGCGTGCGCAAGGATCAGGGCCGCAAGCCGATGCAGGCCGAAAAAGCCAAGCTCTACGTCAAGGGCGGGGATCTCACGCCCGGCGTTGTGCTGCACTTTGCCGAATGCTGCACGCCCATTCCGGGCGATCGCATTGTCGGCGTTCAGGCGCCGGGCAAGGGCGTTGAGGTGCACACCATCGATTGCGAAACCCTCGCCGGGCTTGGCGATGTGGAATGGATCAACCTTGCCTGGACGCAAACCGCGCTCAGCCGCACGCTGGCGGTAGGCCGCATCATCGCAACGGTGGAAAACAAGCGCGGCGTGCTGGCCGATCTTTGCCGCATCATCGCCGAGAATGAGGGCGATATCCTCAATATCCGCATGGCCAAGCGCACCACCGATTTCTTCGACATGATCTTCGATGTCGAAGTGGCCGATGCGCGCCACCTCACCAACATCCTCGCCGCCATGCGCGCCAGCAAAGCCGTGAAAGAAGCCGATCGTGTCAAAGGCTAGGGCGAGGCGCGTTACACGCCCCGCCCCGCCCGTTGAACGCTATTTCGCCAGCGCGCGCGCGCGCGGCTTCGAGATTATACGGCCGGCCCAGGAACGCTTCGATCGAAGCCGCCGCAGGGCGCGCCCCGCCTTGGCGCAGGATCTCATCGCGATAGCGATGCGCCGTCACGGAATCGCGCAAGCCATTGGCTTCAAATTGCGTAAGCAGATCAGCCGAGATCGCCCCGCTCCAAAGATAAGTGTAATAGATCGCCGAATAGCCGTCCAAATGGCCGAAATTGGCGTAAGGATGCACGCCTTCGGGGTACGGCGAAAGATCGTAGCGCGCGTAGCTTTCACGATAGAGCGCATCAAGATCCATGCCGGCCGGATCGCGGTTGTAATAATTCAGCGACACCGAAGCGAGGCCGAGTTGGCGCATCGCGCCGAGCGCCTGGCCGAAATAACGGGCGCTGTTCATCCGCTCGACCAGCGCGCGCGGAATGGTTTGGCCCTCAGCGTTCACGGCAAAGCGCGAAAGCGTTTCATAATCCCACACCCATTCTTCCAGCAGCGTTGAGGGCGATTCAATGAAATCCCACTCAAGCCCGGCATAATTGAGCTGCGCATAGCGCTGATGGCCCGAGAACATGCCGTGCATCAAATGCCCGAACTCGTGCAGAAACGTGACCACCTCGCCGTGCGTCATCAGCCCGGTTTCGTGATCGCCTGCGGGGAAATTGCAGATGAGAGCGCCAACGGGAATCGCGCCCGGCCCGCCATTGCGGATCGGGAAATTGGCGGCGTGGCTGTATTTGCCCTCGCGCGGATGCATGTCGAGGAAGATGCGGCCCAGCAATTGGCCGTTCTCATACACCTCATACGCTTCGACGCTCTCATGCCAGATCGGCGCATCCGCCCAGGGGCGGAATTCGACGCCGAACAGATCGCTCACCAGCGTCATGATGCCGTCGCGCACGTTGTTGTACGCAAAGTAGGAGCGCACCTCCTGGCTGTTGAGATTGTATTGCTCGCGCCGCACAAGCTCTTGCACATAGCCGCGGTCCCAGCCTTGCAGCGCTGTGGCGCGGCGATCGTCCTGGCGTAGCCGCTGCAGCAGGCGGTCATAATCGCGCTGCGCCGATGGGCGCGCATAGACGGCCAATTGCTCGATAAAGCTCTGCGCGTTGGCGGGATCGCCGATCATCTTATCGGCCATCGCCACTTCGGCGTAATTGCCAAAGCCGAGCAATTGCGCAAGCTCGTAGCGCTTGGCGATCAGCGAAGCCAGGATCGGGGCGTTATCGGGATAGGCGCGGTTGCTGAACATCTCATACACGGCGCGGCGCGTGGCATCGGTGCGCGCATAGGTGAGGATGGGAAATACATCCGGATACTGGCCGGTGATGCGGATGCGCCCCTCGGCGTCCGCCGGGTGGGCGGCGATGTAATCGGCAGGCAGGCCGGCAAGCGCGTTTGCGCCAGTGAGATAGACCGCGCTCTGATCCTCCCGCAGCGTGCGCGCGAAAGCGAGGCCGATTTCGGTGATCTCGGCATTGAGCGCGCTGATGCGCGCGCGCGTTGCGTCATCCTGATCGACGCCGGCGAGGCGGAAGCCGGTGAGCGCACGGTTCACCGCGTGGCGATCGATTGCGTCGGCGCCGCTCAGATCGATCGCGGCGATCCGGTTATAGAGCGGGCGCGAAAGCGTGCTTTCGGAATAGAAGGCGTTGACGCGCGTGGTGCAGGCCTCCCCTGCGGCGCGCGTGGCCGGATCGGGATGGGTTTCCTGCACCAGCGCCGCATCGCTGACGCCGGCGCTGATCACGTTGTAGAGCCGATCGTATTGCACGAAATCGACGGCGATGGAGGCGGGCCCCTGGCGCGCTTCAAGCGCGGTGCGCAGCGCGCTTGCGTGCCCCAGCAGCGCATCGCAGCGCGCGGTGAACGCTTCAGGCGAAGCGGGCGCGCCGTTGAGCACCGCCACATCCGCGTCGATGCCCGAAAGATCGGCCGACGGCGTGGTTGAGCTGGCGCAGGCGGCGGCGAGTGCTGTGATGCTGACGGCAAGGCAGCGAATGAGGCGCATGAAATCCCCCGATTGAGTTTGGCGCAGGCTAGAGCCGGCTTTGCGCTGGATCAACACTCGCCGCGCCCGGTGACGGGCGAGCCCGGAACCGCTACATAGCCTGCATGAATCAAGAGCAAGCCCTCGATGAGTTCCGCGCCGCCGGCGCGCTGCTGGAGGGGCATTTCATCCTCTCCTCGGGGCTACACTCGCCGGTGTTCTTCCAGAAGAACGCGGTGTTCATGGATCCGGCGCGCACGGAACGGTTGTGCAAGGCGCTGGCCGAGAAGGCCGAGGCCGCCTTTGGCCGCATCGATGTCGTCATCTCCCCTGCGGTGGGCGCGATCATTCCGGGCTATGAAACCGCGCGCTGGCTCAAGGCCAAGGCGATGTTTGTCGAGCGCGAAAAGGGCGAGTTCCAATTGCGCCGGGGTTTTGCGATCGCCCCGGGCGAGCGTGTGCTGATGGTGGAGGACGTGATCACCACCGGGCTGTCTTCGCGTGAGTGCCTGGACGCCATTCGCGGCCATCCGGGGGAGCTTGTGGGCGCCGCGTGCCTGATCGATCGCTCGGGGGGCGCGGCCGATATCGGCGTTCCTCGCGTGTGCCTCGCCAGCGTTGAAGCGCCCGCTTACGCCGCCGATGCGCTGCCGCCGGAGCTCGCGGCGTTGCCGGCGATCAAGCCCGGCAGCCGGGGGCTTTCCCAAGGGGCGTCAACGTGACTGAGCGTCTACGGCTTGGCGTGAACATCGATCACGTCGCCACCATCCGCAACGCGCGCGGCGGCGCCCATCCCGATCCGGCGCGCGCGGCGGAAATCGCCGCGCAAGCGGGCGCGGACGGGATCACGCTGCACATCCGCGAAGATCGCCGCCACGTGCGCGAGGAAGATCTCGCCGCCATCGCCGCGATCACGCAGCTGCCAATCAATCTCGAAATGGCGTGCGCGGCGGAGATGCTGCCGATCGCGCTCAAGGCGCGCCCGCATGCGGTGTGCCTGGTGCCCGAGCGCCGCGCCGAGCGCACCACCGAAGGCGGGCTCGACGCCGCCGGGCAATTCGCGCACATCGCCCCTTACGTCCGCGCGCTGGGCGAGGCTGGCTCGCGCGTGTCGCTGTTCATCGATCCGGACCTGCGCCAGATCGAGGCGGCGGTGCGGCTCGGCGCGCCTGTGGTGGAATTGCACACCGGCGCCTATGCCGAGGCGTTCGCGGCCGGCGAAGCGGAGCCTGTTTTACAGGCGATCCGCGCGGCCGCTTCGGCCGGGCATGCGCAGGGGCTTGAAATTCATGCCGGCCACGGGCTCACTTTTGAGAATGTCGGCCCGGTTGCGGCGATCCCGGAGATCAGGGAATTGAACATCGGCCATTTCCTGATCGGTGAGGCCGTATTCACCGGGCTGGCGGCCGCTGTCGGCGAAATGCGCCGCTGCATGGACGCCGCGAGGGCCGGGGCATGATCCTCGGCGTCGGCTCCGACATCTGCGACATCCGCCGGATTGAGAAGAGCCTCGCCCGCTTTGGCGATCGGTTCACCCGCCGGATATATACAGACCTTGAGCGCGCCCGGTGCGAGCGGCGCCCGCTGCTGCGGGCCGGCTCCTACGCCAAGCGCTTCGCCGCCAAGGAGGCGTGCGCCAAGGCTCTGGGTACAGGATTGAATCAAGGGGTTTTTTGGCGGGATATGGGGGTCGTGAACCTGCCCTCGGGGCAGCCGACGCTGGAGCTGACGGGCGGGGCGGCCGCGCGGCTCGCGGCGCTCACCCCGCCGGGATTTCGCCCGTATATCCATGTGAGCTTGACGGACGAACACCCCCTGGCTTTCTGCTATGTCATCATTTCGGCTGAGTTGGAGCCGAAGCAGCCGGGGTTGGGCCTGTGAGTAAATGGCCTATGAGTAGGTCAGGGGCGCGGCCGGATGTTCCGGCCCATTGAGGGGGCGATCCCAGTTAAACGCAGGGCCCTGGCGGCTCTGATTGGGCTGGGGTCTTAAGTGAGAAACGCATGAGCATGAGTTCGACTTCGCAAGGCTCGGCGATGAGCGCGTTCTGGGAGAATGTGCGCGTCATTCTCTATGCGCTGGCGCTGGCCATGGTGCTGCGTTTCACCATCGCCCAACCTTTCCGCATTCCTTCGGGTTCGATGCAGCCCACGCTTGAGGTTGGCGATTACATCGTCGTGACCAAATGGTCCTACGGCTACAGCCGCTATTCGCTCGCGCCGCTCGAAGGGCTGCTGCCGAGCGGGCGGCTGTTCGGCTCATCGCCTGAGCGCGGCGACGTTGTCGTGTTCCGTCCGCCGCATGAGCCGCACAAGGATTACATCAAGCGCGTCATCGGCATGCCCGGCGATCGCATCCAGATGATCGACGGCGTGGTGCACATCAATGGCGAGGCCGTGGGCATGGAATCGCTGGGCGTGCAGGAGTTCGCGAACGGCCATTCGGGCTTCGTTGAACGCATCCCCGCCTATCGCGAAACGCTGCCGGGCGGCACAAGCCACGTGATCTTCGATCGCTCCCCGCGCGGTGAGCTCGACAACACGCGCGAGGTCACGGTGCCGGAAGGCCATTATTTCATGATGGGCGATGACCGCGATCAGTCCGACGACAGCCGCCGCTCCGTCGGCTTCGTGCCGGCCGATAATCTCGTTGGGCCCGCCACGTTCGTGGTCGTCTCCTTCGACCACACCACCAATCTCTTCATGCCTTGGACGCTGTTCACCGGCTTCCGCGCCGAACGCTTCCTCAAGGCGGTGGAATGATCCTGCCATGAGCAAGCCGGGCTCCACGCAGGACGCCCGCCTTGATGCGCTGCAAACGCGCCTGGGCCATACGTTCAAGGATCGCACGCTGCTGCTGGAAGCGATGACGCACGCCAGCGCGCTCGATGGCAAGCGCGGCAAGCGCCGCTCTTATGATCGGCTTGAGTTCCTGGGCGATCGGGTGCTTGGGCTGATCGTGGCCGAGCGTTTGCTGGCTGAGGATAAGTCGCTCGATGAGGGCGATCTCGCCCCGCGCCTCAATGCGCTCGTCAATCGCCACGCTTGCGCGGCGGCGGCGCGTGCGGCGGATTTGGGCGCGGCTGCGATCCTCTCCCCTTCCGAGGAGGGCCAGGGCGGGCGCGGCAAGGAAACCATCCTCGCCGATCTTTGCGAAGCGGTGATCGGCGCGCTTTATCTCGATGCGGGCATGGACATGGCGCGTAGGTTCGTGACGCGCTTTTGGGGCGATGCGTTTGAAGACGTGAACGATGCGGCGCGCGATGCGAAATCGGTGCTGCAGGAATGGGCTGCGGCCCGGCATAGGAATTTGAGTTACGTGTTGATCGAACAATCAGGCCCAGAGCACGCGCCGCGTTTTCTGATCGAGGCGCGTGTGGATGCGATGGCGCCCGCGCGCGGCGAAGGCGGCTCCAAGCGCGAAGCCCAGCGCGCGGCGGCGGCGGCGTTTCTGGCGGAGCATGGCATCAATGGTTGAGCAACGCTGCGCCGTGGTGGCCGTTCTTGGCGCGCCGAATGCGGGCAAATCCACGCTCGTGAACACGCTTGTCGGCGCCAAGGTGGCCGCCGTCACGCAGAAGGTGCAGACAACGCGCGCCTTGGTGCGCGGCATCGCCATGGAGGGCGAGGCGCAGATCATCCTGATCGACACGCCCGGCGTGTTCGCGCCGAAACGGCGCCTCGATCAGCGCCATGGTGGCCGCCGCCTGGAGCGCGCTCGAAGGCGCGGACGCGATCGTGCATGTGGTGGATGCGAGCGCTTTTGTGGGTGAAAAGCCAAGCGGCGCCGATGCGCACGCGCGCGCCGATAGCGAAGCCATCGCCGCCAAGCTCAAGCAGATGGATATCCCCTCGATCCTGGCGATCAACAAAGTGGATGCGGTGTCGCGGCCCGAGCTTTTGGCGCTCACCACCAAGCTGGTGGAAGAGGGCCTCTACACCGACGTGTTCATGATCGCCGCGCGCAAGGGCGATGGCGTGGCCGATCTTATGCGCACTTTGGTTGAGCGCGCCCCGGTTGGCCCTTGGCTCTTTCCCGAAGATCAAACCATGGACGCGCCCGCCCGCGTGCTGGCGGCGGAGATCACGCGCGAGAAGGCGATGCTGCGCCTCCACGATGAAATCCCCTATGACATGGTGGTCGAAACCGAAACCTGGGAAGAGCGCAAGGACGGCTCGGCCAAGATCGATCAGATCATCTACGTGGCGCGCGAAGGCCAGCGCAAGATCGCCATCGGCGCCAAGGGCGCGACCATCAAGATCATCGGCGAAGCCGCGCGCAAGGAAATGGAAGCGGCGTTCGACCGCCGCATCCACCTCTTCCTGCATGTGAAAGTCCGCGAAAACTGGAGCGAAGAACGCGCGCTCTACCAGCGGCTGGGCTTAGATTACGAGGCGTGACCCATGCAATGGGTTGACGACGCCATCGTGCTCGGCGCGCGGCCGCTTGGTGAGGGCAAGCTCGTCGCGGAAGTGTTCTCGCGCAATCATGGGCGCTATGGCGGGGTGGTGCATGGCGGGCGCAAGGCGCAGCCTGTGCTGCAAGCGGGCAATGTGGTGCATGCCGGCTGGAAGGCGCGGCTCTCTGAACAACTCGGATTTTTCAGCCCGCTTGAAATGCAAGAGCCGCACGCAACGCGGCTGCTCGATGATCCGATCGCGCTCGCGGGGCTGTCTTCCGCCGTGTCGCTCATTCGCGGCGCAACGCCGGAGCGGCAGGCCTATCCGCAGCTTTACGATGCGCTGATCGTGCTGATCGAAGCGATGCCGCATACCGACATCTGGCCCGCGCTCTATACGCGCTTTGAGCTCGGGCTGCTCACGGCGATGGGCTATGGCCTTGATCTAACCCGCTGCGCGGTGACGGGCGAGACTGAGAACCTTGCTTGGGTGAGCCCCCGCACCGGGCGCGCAGCCACGTATGATGCAGGCGCGCCGCATAAGGATGTGCTGCTTCGGCTGCCGCCGTTTCTGCTCGATGCGGAAGCGGAACTAGTTTCCGGCGATGTCGCCGATGCTTTCGCGCTGGCGGGTTTCTTTCTGGAGCGCCGCGTGTTTGAGCATAAGGGCGAGGGCCTGCCCGATGCGCGCCGCCGCCTGATCGAGCGCTTGGGCTTTGCCGGCAGACTCTGATTTAACAGCGCAGCAGAGCGCGGATTCGTTTCGGAGAGCCAAGAATGGCTGACGACATCACCCGCACGCCGGAAGAAGGCGGGCGCATTGTAGAGGAGCCGATCGGCGAGGCGCTGTCCAAGCGCTATCTCGCCTACGCGCTCTCCACCATCACCAGCCGCGCGCTGCCGGATGTGCGCGATGGCTTGAAGCCCGTGCACCGGCGCGTGCTCTACGCCATGAAGCGGCTCAACCTCACGGCTGATGCGGCCTTCCGCAAAAGCGCGAAGGTGGTGGGCGATGTGATGGGCGATTATCACCCGCACGGCGATCAGGCGATCTATGATGCGATGGTGCGGCTCGCGCAGGATTTCAACTCGCGCTATCCGCTGATCGATGGGCAAGGCAATTTCGGCAATATCGACGGCGATAGCCCAGCGGCGATGCGCTACACCGAAAGCCGGCTCACCAAGGCCGCCGAAGCTTTGCTTGAAGGCATTGATGAGGATGCGGTGGATTTCCGCCCGTCTTATGATGGCTCCAAGGAAGAGCCGGTGGTGTTGCCGGCGGCGTTTCCGAACCTGCTCGCCAATGGCGCCAGCGGCATCGCTGTCGGCATGGCCACCTCGATCCCGCCGCACAATCTGGCCGAGCTGATCGACGCCAGCCTTCATCTGATCGAGAATGCGAAGGCCACAACCGATGATCTGCTCAAGATCATCCCTGGCCCCGATTTCCCAACCGGCGGCATCGTTGTCGAACCCGCCGAAAATATCCGCGAAGCGTATGAGACAGGCCGCGGCGGCTTCCGCGTGCGCGCGCGCTGGATGACGGAAGATCTCGGGCGCGGACAATGGCGCATTGTCGTCACCGAAATTCCGCATCTGGTGCAGAAATCCAAGCTTATCGAACAGCTCGCGGGCCTCATCGAGCAGAAGAAAGCGCCGCTTCTGGGCGATGTGCGCGATGAGAGCGCCGAAGATCTGCGCGTGGTGATCGAACCGAAAGCCCGCACGGTGGAGCCGGCGGTGCTGATGGAGAGCCTCTTCAAGCTCTCCGCGCTCGAGACGCGGATTTCGCTCAACATGAACGTGCTCGATGCGCAGGGCGCGCCGCGCGTGATGAGTTTGAAGGAGGTGCTGCGCGCCTTCCTCGATCATCGGCGCGATGTGCTTCAGCGGCGCACCCAGCACAGGCTTGAGAAGATCGCTGCGCGCTTGGACGTGTTGGCGGGCCTGTTGATCGTTTTTCTCAATCTCGATGAGGTGATCCGCATCATTCGCAATGAAGATGATCCCAAGGCCAAGCTGATCCAGCGCTTCAAGCTGAACGAAACCCAAGCCGAGGCGATCCTCAACACGCGCCTGCGCCAATTGCGTAAGCTGGAGGAGATGGAAATCCGCCGCGAGGATGCGGCGCTGCGCGCCGAGCAGGCCGATCTGCAAGGCTTGCTGGAAGATACGCGCAAGCAATGGCGCAAGGTGGCAGGCGAACTCAAGGAGACGCGCAAGCTGTTCGGCCCCGGCACGCCCTGGGGCAAGCGGCGCACCGAGCTTGGCGAAGCCGGCGAGGTCGCGGCTGAGGTTGATCTCGAAGCTTTCATCGTGCGCGAGCCGGTGACGGTGGTGCTTTCCGAGAAAGGCTGGGTGCGCGCCATGAAGGGCCACCTCACCGATCTCACCGAGATCAAATACAAAGAGGGCGATGGGCCACAGCACATCATCCATTGCGAGACGACCGATAAGATCTTGCTGTTCGCCTCCGATGGGCGCGCGTTCACGCTGGATGCGCACAAGCTGCCGGGCGGGCGCGGCCATGGCGAGCCGATCCGGCTTTCGATTGAGCTTGGCGATATCGACGAGGTGGTGGCCCTCTTCAAATACGAAGAAGGCGCGCGGCGCGTCGTGGCCTCCAATGAAGGCTATGGCTTCATCATCGCCGAGAGCGAAATGCTGGCCGCCAAGCGCGGCGGCAAGCAAATCCTCAACGGCCGCGCCATGGCGGCGGCGAAGGTGCTCGGGGATCAGGTGGCTGTCATTGGCCAGCGCAAGAAGATGCTGATCTTCCCGCTCAGCGAACTGCCTGAGATGACGCGCGGCAAGGGCGTGAAGCTGCAGAGCTATCACGACCGGGGCCTCGCGGACGTGAAGGTGTTCGACAAGGCCGAGGGCCTTACCTGGGAAGATAGCGCGGGCCGCGTGCGCGCCGTGCCCGAGTGGAAGGAGTTCCGCGGCAAGCGCGGCGGCGCGGGCAAGCTGGCTCCCAAGGGTTTCTCCCGCTCTGGCCGGTTCTCCGACGTAATCGGATAGCGCGGGGGCTGCGTTTCCGCTAAGACGGGCCAAGAACGAACGGAAGGATACACATGAGCGGCCTTTTGATTGCGCTGATCGTCGTCGTCGTTTTGGCGGTGCTGGTCATCGGCATTTACAACCGCCTGGTGGCGCTGCGGCAGAACACCAATCAGGCGTTCGCCGATGTGGATGTGCAGCTCAAGCAGCGGCATGACCTCATCCCCAACCTGGTCGAAACCGTGAAGGGCTACGCCGCCCATGAGCGCGGCACGCTCGAAGAGGTGATCCAGGCGCGCAACGCCGCTGTGAGCGCCGAGCGCACGGGCGATCCCAAAGCGATGGGCGCGGCCGAAGGCGTGCTGGGCGCAGCGCTTGGCCGGCTGATCGCGCTGGCTGAGGCCTATCCCGATCTTAAGGCCAACGCCAATTTCCAGCAATTGCAGGCCGAGCTTTCCGACATCGAAAACAAGCTCGCCGCCGCGCGCCGCTTCTTCAACAACGCGGTGGGCGAATACAATACGGCGCGCGAGCAATTCCCGGCCGTGATCTTCGCCGGCATGTTCGGCTTTGGCGGGCGCGATTTCTTCGATGTCGGCCAGGACACGCGCGCTTCGATGGATGCGGCCCCTCCGCAGGTGAAGTTCAACTAAGGCGGATCGCGCGTGGGCGCTTACGGCCTTCAGACGCATATCTGGAACAACAATTGGAAATCCGTGCTGCTCATGGCCGGGTTTCCAATTCTGTTGATCCTGTTGCTTTACGCGCTTTTCCTTTTGTTTGCGGGGTTTTCGGGCGTCAGTGTGGGCCCCGATCCGGTGGCCGGGCCGTTCATCTGGGCGGCGGATGCGCTGGCGCAATCTTGGCCGTTCGCGGTGGCCGGCGCGATCCTCTGGTTCGGCATCGCTTATGTGTCCTATCAAGGCATCATCGATGCGGCGACAGGCGCAAGGCGCGTGGAGCGCAGCGCCGAGCCCAAGCTTTACAATCTGCTTGAGAACCTCTGCATCTCGCGCGGCATCACCATGCCGGCGCTGCGCATCATGGAAACCGATGCGCTCAACGCCTTCGCCACCGGGCTGCATAAGGGCCAATATTCCATCACCGTGACGCGCGGGCTGATGAACACGCTGAATGATCAGGAGATCGAGGCGGTGCTGGCCCATGAGCTCACGCATATCCGCAACAGCGATGTGCGGCTCTTGGTGATCTCGGTGGTGTTTGTCGGCATCTTCTCCTTCGTGGGTGAGATGGCGTTTCGCAGCTTGCGCTTTGGCGGGGCCTCGCGTTCATCCTCTGGCGGATCATCCTCGCGCTCTTCCTCATCGGGCGGGCGCAGCGATGGCGGGGGCGCGATCATCGCCATTCTGGCGGCGCTGGTGATCATCGCGATTGCGTATGCGCTGGCCATCGTGATCCGTTTTGCGCTCTCGCGCCGGCGCGAATATCTGGCCGATGCGGGGGCGGTGGAGCTCACCAAAAACCCCGACGCGATGATCTCGGCTTTGCAGAAGATATCCGGCAATGCGGCGGTGGATGCGCCCTCCGAAGTGCGCGAGATGTTCATCGAGAACCCGCACTCGGAATTCGCCAGCCTGTTCGCCACGCACCCTCCGATCGCCAAGCGCATCAAGGCGCTGGCGCAATATGCGGGCGGGCGGGTTGAAGCGCCGGGTAAAGGGCCCTGGGGCTAAACAAAAAATGAGGCGCGACGGTTTTCCGCCGCGCCTCAAGGCTATGGAGGTTGTGTGGCTAGGCGCGGATGCTGATCCACATGTCGCGCCAATAATCGGCGAAATCGCGGATAACAATCACGCCCTCATCGATCCAGCCGCGCGCATCGGGCCAGAACATCCAAGCGAACCAGAGCGCGATCGCGGTGATGGCGAGCGTGGCGAGCCCATCAGTCCAGCCCCCGCCATCGCGATAGCCGCCGAGCGTGGCGTAGGAGGAGCGGCGCATCGCGCTGAACGGGGCCGAGATCGCCGCATACGCGATGGCGAGCACGACGATGGCGAGCCAGATCGGCACGCCTGCGGGCGGGGTCCAGCCGAACACAGAGCCGGTGGCGAGCAAGCCGAAAAACGCGAGCAAGAAGGCGATCAGCAGCACAGCGGTGACGACCGAGAAGAGGAAGGCGAAGAAGCCCGCCGTGATGCGCGTGGCGTAACCGACAGGCTGCGCGGGCTCCATGGCGTGCAGCGGCGGCAAACCGCCAAGGCCCCAATCGGCGCTGCGCGAATGCTGGTTCCAATTGCGGCTTTCGCGCTTCCAGGCGCGGGTGGCGTTCTCGGCCACGTTTTGCGCTTCGCGCTTGGCGCGCTCGATGATTTCCTGGGCGTTGAAGGGCATGCCGTGCGCGGCGGCCCATTCCTGGCTGGTATGCGCCGAAGGCACCAGGAACATCATGGCGATATAGACAACGATCGCAGCGCCCGAGGTGAACACCGCGGCGATGATCCAGAGCAGGCGGATGATGTTGACGTCGAGATCAAAGAACGCGGCCATGCCGGTTGAGACGCCGGCGATATTGGCGCCATCCTTGATGCGGTAGAGCCGCTTGTGCGGGCCTTCATAAGCGCCGCTTTCGGCGCGCGGCGCGCCGGTTTCCGCATCGCCTTCGACCGGGCCCATCTCTTCGAGCACGCGCGCCATTTCGGCGGCGTTCACGACATTCTTGCCGGGCGCGAGGATGACGCCGCACTTATCGGCGATGGCCTGCTCAAGATCGCGGATGATCTCGGCCTTATCGGGATTGGCGCCCAGCGCCGCTTCAGCGCGGCCGAGATAGGCGCGCAGGGCGTCATAAGCGGGCTCTTCCAGCTGATAGGCGGCGCCGTTGAGATTGATGGTGACAACCCGTTCCATGGATTTATCGCCCCAGTGTTTCGAGAGTGGAGATAAGACGCCGCCAATAGGCGTTGAGCTCTTCAAGGCGGCCCGCGCCTTTTTCCGTCAGCGAGTAATATTTGCGCGGCGGGCCCTGGCCGCTTTCGACCCATTGGTAATCCACCAGCTCCTCCCGGCGCAGGCGCGAGAGCAGCGGATAGAGCGTGCCCTCCTGCGTTGCGAACGGGGTGGGGGCAAGCGCCGCGAGGATATCCCCGACATAGACCGTCCGACCCGATACCAGGGAGAGGAGCGCAAACTCCAAGAGCCCTTTGCGGAGCCCGGCGAATTGTTCGTCAGCAGTTGGCATAAGCTACCTTGTGTAAAAAAGGTAGCGGGGCGTAGGCAGGAAGTCAAGTCTGAAAAGGGGGGGTGAGGTGGCGCTGCGCGAAATCGGTCGGATAGATTCAAAGGCAAATTGGCGACAATTCGTGCTCCCCCTGGCGGGGGAGGACGATGGGTGCAGGGCGTTGATAGAGGTGCGGCGCGTATGGCCGCGCTTAAAGCCCGTGATTGGCCGGCAGCGGTGGGGCTTCGCGCAGGAGCGTGATGGCGATGCGGCGGTTGCCGGGCAAGGTGGGATCGTCGGCGAACATCGGCTCGCTGTCGGCGCGGCCGGCGACCTCATAGAAGCGGCCCGCGGGGATGCCTTCGGCGGCGAGGGCGCGGCGCGCGGCGCTGGCGCGGGCGGCGGAGAGCTCGAAATTGGTGTTGTAGCGTGAGCCGGAGGGCGTGCCGTCGGTGTGGCCGGAAATGGTGAGCCGATTGGGCAATTGGGCGACGACGCTGGAAATGGTGCGCAGCAGGCGGCGCGCCCGGTCATTCAGTTCGGCTGCGCCGGGCTGGAACATGGAGCGGCCTTCCTGATCGATGATCTGGATGCGCAGGCCCTCGGGCGTTTGCTCCATGATGACGTTGCGCGAGAGCTCGGCGACGTCCGGCATGTCCTGCATGGCCTGGCGGATGGCGATTTCGGCGCGGGCGAACTCGGCGTTTTCGCGCAGGGTGCGGGCGCGGGTGAGGCTGTCTTCGCTGGGCGTGGTTTGCCCGCCTGGCTCGGTTTTGGCCTGATCGTTATCTTCGCCCGCGGCGTTGGAGGTGTATTGCGGCTCCGAGGCGGGGGCGACGGGCGCGGAATGGCCGTGGCGCACGCCTTCTTCGGCAAAGCTGGTGCCTTCCAGCAGCCCGCCCGCGCCGGAGGCCACGCGGGAGACGCTGGCGGGGGCGAAGAACTCGGCGATGCCGCGGCGTTGCTCGGGGCTGGTGGTGTTGATGAGCCACATCAAAAGGAAGAAGGCCATCATCGCCGTCACGAAATCGGCGTAGGCGACCTTCCAGGCGCCGCCATGGTGGCCGCCGCCGCCGCCCTTTTTGACTTTCTTGATGATGATCGGGCGTTGATTGGTCGCGGCAGCCATGATCCGTCCATTCTGGCGGAGAGGGGCGCATCAATGGACGAACAGCGTTAAGATCAGGTTGCGCCGGGCGCGCGGGCGGATGAAGGAAGCGGAATGGAGTCTGAGCCAGATATCGCCTATCGGCGCGCCATGGGCGCCTTCGCCACCGGGGTGGCGGTGGTTTCGGCTGTGCGCGGGGAGGCGCTTTCGGGGCTCACCGTCAATTCGCTGGCCTCGGTGTCGCTCAAGCCGCCGCTTTTGTTGTGGTGCCTGCAGAAGACGTGCGAGCGCTTTGAGCTGTTTGCGCGCGCCGAGCATTGGGGGCTCACCATCCTGGGCGATGGCGATGAAGCATTGGCGCGGCGCTTCACGCGGCAACACACCGAGACGATCGAGGAAAGCGATCTGCTTTCCGGCGTGCCGGTGCTGCGCGCTGGCGTGGCGCATTTCGCCTGCCGCACGCATGCGCGGCATGAGGGCGGGGATCATCTGATTATCGTCGGCGAGGTGTTGGGCTTTCAGGCAAGGCCCGGCGCGGCGCTGACATTCTATCGCGGCCGCTATGGCCGCGCCGAAGATCCGCACGAAGGGGGCGCGTGATGGCGAAAACGGCGTTTATCGGGCTTGGCGTGATGGGCGGCCCGATGGCTGGCCATCTGGCGGCGGCGGGCCATGACATCGCCGTCTATAACCGCACCGAGGCCAAGGCGCGCGATTGGGCGCAAAAGCACAAGGGCCGCACCTATTCCGATATCGCCGCCGCTGTCGAAGGCGCGGACATCGTGTTCGTTTGCGTGGGCGCCGATCGCGACGTGCGCGAGGTGTTCGATGCGGCCGCGCCCGCGATGCGCAAGGGCGCGATCATGGTCGATCACACCACCGCCTCCGCCGCGCTGGCGCGGGAGCTGGCGGAGAAGGCCGCCGCGCGCGAGCTTGGCTTTCTCGATGCGCCGGTGTCGGGCGGGCAGGCGGGCGCGGAAGCGGGGCGGCTTACGGTGATGGCGGGCGGGGAGGCGAGCACGTTTGCGGAAGCCCAGCCGATCATGGCCGCTTATGCGGCGAACATGACGCTGATCGGCCCGGCGGGCGCGGGCCAATTGGCCAAGATGGTGAACCAGATCTGCATCGCCGGCGTGGTGCAGGGGCTGGCCGAGGCGCTGCATTTCGCCAAGCGGGCCGAGCTTGACGTGGAGAAAGTGATCGCCGCGATTTCCAAGGGCGCGGCGCAAAGCTGGCAGATGGAAAACCGCTGGAAAACGATGAAAGAGGGGGCGCTTTGATTTCGGTTTCGCGGTCGATTGGATGCGCAAGGATCTGGGCTTGGTGCTGGAGGAGGGCGCGCAGATTGGCGCCAATCTGGAGCTCACCAAGCTGATCGATGCGTATTATGCGGACGTGCAGGCGATGGGCGGGCGGCGCTGGGACACCTCAAGCCTGATCGCGCGGCTGGAGCCGCCGGCAAAGTGACCTTTGGGGGAAGGTCAATCGAAATTTAAGCGTCTTGGCCTATAGGATCGCGGCTTCGTAGGGACGAACCGCTAATGGACGTTAAGGACTGGGCCGTCTGCCTGATCGAGCCGAACAAGTTTGAACGCCAGATCGTGATTGATTTGCTGCGCTACGCGAATGTCGGCAAGTTGACGGTGATGGAGTATGCTAACGAGGCGCTTGAGGTGCTCGAAGCTTACCGCGCCAACGTCATTATCACCTCGTTTGAACTTGATGATCAAACCGCCGGCGATTGGACGCGCAAATTCCGCCGCTCCAAGGATGTGGCCAATCGCAAGGCGGCGGTGTTTGTCACCTCCGCCGCGTTTTCGCGCACCATGGCCGAGCAATGCCGCCATGCCGGCGCGAACGCGCTGATCGGCAAGCCGCTTTCGGCGGGCACGCTGCTCAACACGATCCGCAAAGTGCTGCTCAACCCGCGCGAATTTATCGATGCGCCCAATTATGTCGGCCCGTGCCGGCGTGCGGGCATCGTCACGGCGGGGGATCCGGTGTTGCGGCGCAAGGGCGATCAGGCTGAAGAAGCCGCGCCCGCGCCGACGCTGACGCTGGAACAGGCCGCCGAAGCGCTCGGCGCGGCCGCTTCGCTTTATCTGATGGATCCCAAGCAAACCAAAACCTGCGAAGCGGCGCTGCGTTTTGTGCAGGCGCATGCGGTGAACGCCAATGACGCGCCGCTGATGAGCGTGTGCCGCGCCTTCGCCCAGCAGATCGCGGCGCAGAACATTCCGGCTGACGCGCGCCGGTTCGGCATTGAATCGTGCGTCGATGGCGTGATGGTCCTCACCACCAAGAAGCTGAAACCCGCCGAGCGCGCCTTCCTGGCCGAGCGCACGCAGAACGCTGTGACCAAAGCGATCGCCACGCGCGCGGCGTAAGCCGCGGCGGCGAGCGGAGGCGGAAGCGCAGCGTGCGCGCGCGGTGTTGGCGCCAAGCTTGCGCTTTGCGGATTGAGCTCTGGTGCGTTCGCACGCTGCGCTCCCGCGATCGTTGTTCTGTCAGCGTCATGTCCGGGGCGCGTGTTCAGCGCGTGGACGATCCAGCCAACGGCGAGCGGGTTTGGCCAAATCCAATCCCGGGCCCGACGGTTTCACTGCCCCGCCGGCATGGCGCTGCTTCATGCTCCCCCGTTTGCGGGGGAGCTGTCAGCGAAGCTGACTGAGGGGGGCGGCGACAACCTCCCCCCTTCGGCTCGCTTCGCTCGCCACTTCCCCGCAAGCGGGGGAAGATGAAACCGCGTTTCTCGCTCGATCGCATCGCTGTTCGAGTTTGGGATTTGGCGCCAACTCCCTCCGCGTGAACGGCGATGGGGTGAGCGTAGGTTGGCCAGCAAGCAGGGCGGATTGATTTTGGCCGGGGCGTTGATTTGCGCGGCGAGAGCGGCGTGCAGTGTTGGATAGCGCGCGGCGCTATTCCCGCATTTCGTCATTCCGGTCGGGCGCAGCGCTGGCCGGAATCTCAATGCTGCGCATTGCCCCGGAATGACGAAGGGTTGCGCTTGTCACCCTGGATCCCCGCTTTCGCGGGGCGCGCTGCGGGGAAGCGTGGTATGCTTGCTTATGGTTCGGAGCGCCCGAGATGAGCCGATTTCAGATACAATTCGATCCTGATCTGCCCGATGTGCCGCATAGCAATGTTGCGATCGCGCCGGAAAAAGTTGACTGGCGGAAAGTGATTGCGGCGCTGCCTCAGGAGTTCGACACGCGCTACGTGATCGGCGAGGCGCTTGTGGCCTATTATCCAACCGCGATCGCGAACGTTTTTGCCGACATCTATGGCGAGTGGCGAATGTTTCGCGCCCGCGAACCGCATGTGATGTGCTTGTGCGGCTACCCCGTGCTTGATGTGTCATTCGCGGGCAAGAAAACTCTCTTCTTCCACAGTCACGAGCTTTCGCTTGGGGATGCTCGAGAGCGATCGCTGGGGATTATAACGCGGCTGATGTGGAGGTCGCCTTCAAAGCCGCTCTTGATCGCGTTTGGTCTGTCATCAATTCGGCATCGTAGAGTTCGCGGTGCGCTAGCCCAATTTTTCCGCCGCCCAAGGCGCGAAATAGGTGATGATCCCATCGGCGCCGGCGCGCTTGAACGCCAGCAGCGTTTCCATGATCGCCCGCTCTTCATCGAGCCAGCCATTGGCGGCGGCGGCTTTGAGCATGGCGTATTCGCCGGAGACCTGGAACGCGTAGGTGGGCGCCCCGAAGCTTTGTTTGATGCGCGCGAGGATGTCGAGATAGGCAAGGCCGGGCTTGACCATCACCATGTCCGCGCCTTCGGCGATATCCATCGCCACTTCGCGCAAGGCTTCATCGCTGTTGGCGGCATCCATCTGATAGGTGCGCTTATCGCCGGGATTTTTCACCGCGCCGCCGCCCAGCTTTCCTGAGCCGATCGCGTCGCGATAGGGGCCGTAAAACGCCGAGGCGTATTTGGCGGCGTAGGACATGATCATCGCGTCTTGAAAGCCTTCGGCGTCGAGCGCTGTGCGAATGGCGCCGACTCGACCGTCCATCATGTCGGAGGGGGCGACCATGTCGGCGCCGGCCTTGACCTGGATCAAGGCCTGCTGGGTGAGCACCTCTATGGTCTCGTCATTGGCGATGACGCCATCGCGGAGCAGCCCGTCATGGCCGTGATCGGTGAACGGATCGAGCGCGACATCAACCATAATGCCCACATCAGGGGCCGCATCCTTCATCGCGCGCGTTGCAGTGCACACAAGGCCGTTGGGATTGAGCGCTTCTTTGCCGGCGGGCTCTTTCTTGGCCGGATCAATATGCGGAAACACCGCGATCGCCGGGATGCCGAGCGCGGCGGCGCGCTTGGCCGCCTGGGCGGCGGCGCGCACCGAAAGACGCGGCGCGCCGGGCATGGAGGGCACGGCGATTTCATCCTCCGCGCCATCATGCACCACCATCGCCCAGATGAGATCATTGGGCGTGAGCGCGCATTCGCGCGTGAGGCGGCGCACCCAATCGGCTTGGCGCAGCCGGCGCGGGCGGGTTGTGGGGTATCGTCCAGTGAAGCTCATGCGAACCGTTCGCAAATAATGGCGCTGTCTGCGCGTTCAAGTCCCAGTTACTTTGTTCTGGCCATCTAGCATATACGGTGCATGCGCGCGGGTTGGCCGACCCCGGAGGCGTCAGTGAAAACGCAAGATCTTCAAGTTTTTGAAAACGCGGTGGCGAAGATCCGCGACGAGGGGCGCTATCGGGTGTTCGCCGATATCATGCGCGAGCGCGGGCGGTTTCCCCATGCGCGCTTGCGGCTTGAGGATGGAGCGTATCGCGACATCGTCGTCTGGTGCTCGAACGATTATCTTGGCCAGGGGCAAAACCCCGAAGTGCTCGATGCGGCGCATGCGGCGCTGGATCGCGTCGGCGCGGGCGCAGGGGGCACGCGCAATATTTCCGGCACGACGAGCTATCATGTCGATCTTGAGCGGGAACTCGCCGATCTGCATGGCAAGGAGGGGGCGCTGCTGTTCACCTCCGGCTATGTGTCGAACGACGCCACGCTCTCGACGCTGGCGAAGCTGTTTCCCGATCTTTGGATTTTCTCGGACGAGCAAAATCACGCCTCGATGATCGAAGGCATTCGCCGCGCGAAGTGTGAGCGGCGGATTTTCCGCCACAACGATATTCAGCACCTCGAAGCGCTGATGAACGAAGCGCCCGCGCATGCGCCAAGCTGATCGCGTTCGAGAGCGTCTATTCCATGGATGGCGATACAGCGCCGATCGAGCAGATTTGCGATCTCGCCGAAGCCTATGGCGCGATGACCTATCTCGATGAAGTGCATGGCGTTGGCCTTTATGGGCCCACCGGCGGGGGCGTGGCCGAGCGCGATGGAGTGATGCACCGCGTCGATTTCATCGAAGGCACGCTGGCCAAAGCCTTTGGCACGATGGGCGGGTACGTGACCGGGCCGGCTGTGGCGATCGACGCGATCCGCTCCGCCGCTTCGGGCTTTATTTTCACCACCTCGCTTGCGCCTTCGATCGCGGCGGCGGCGCTGGAAAGCGTGCGCGTGGTGAAAGAATGCCCGCATCTGCGCGACCGCTTGCAGGAACGGGCCGAGCGGCTCAAAGCGCTGCTGCGCGAGGCCGGCATTCCGGTGATGGCCGAAAGCACCACGCATATCGTGCCGGTGCTGGTGGGCGATGCGGCGCGCTGCAAGAAGATTTCCGATATTTTGCTCTATGAGCACGGCATCTATGTGCAGCCAATCAATTATCCGACCGTGCCTGTGGGCACCGAGCGGCTGCGCATCACGCCAAGCCCGTTCCATGACGATGCGCTGATGGATGGGCTGATCGCGGCGTTCAAAAGCGTCTGGGCCAAGTGCCCGGTGCATATCCCGCCGGCGTGAGCGCCGAGCGCGAGATCATTTTCGAGATCGTGCGCATCGGCGATGCGCAGCGCGTTGCGGCGGTGGATGTCGCCAGCGGCGTGGAGGTGGTGGTGGTGGCCCCCGCGAGCGCGGCGATCGAGGATGTGCAGGCGCTGGCGCTGCGCAAGCTGGAGCGGGCGCTGGCCGGTGAGGCGGGCGGCGAAGCGGGGGCGAAGCCTCCGCCCGGGCGCGGCAAACTGGTTTAGTGCTTGGACCGCCGGCAGCGCTCGTTCCTTCAAGCACGGTGCAAACGGATAAAGCCCCGCCGGCGAGGGCGCCGGCGGTCCGAGTAAGTGATCAATCCTTGCGGCGCACGCCTTTGCCGAGGCCGATGCGCTTGGCGAACTCGCTGCGGCGGGCGGCGTAGGCGGGGGCGACCATCGGGTAATCGGCGGCCAGGCCCCAGCGCTTGCGGTATTCGTCGGGCGACATGGAATAGGTCGAGCGCAGGTAGCGCTTGAGCATTTTCAGCTTTTTGCCGTCTTCCAGGCAGACGATGTAATCGTGATGGATGCTCTTGCCGATCGGCACGGCCGGCTTTGGGCGCTCCTCCGCCCGATCGCGTCCGCCATCGGTGAGGCCCGAGAGCGTGCCATGCACCGTGCGGATAAGGTCTGTCAGCTCCTCTTGCGACACCTTGTTGTTGCGAAGGTAGGAGGCGACGATATCCGTGGTCATGCGCAGCGCCTCCCGCGGGGTGCGCTGGGTTCATCGTCTTCATCTCGCATTGCGCAGCCTTTTTGCCCAGCGAATACAATGCCCTCATGGCTGGATATAGCGCCTAACCCTACGAGTTTGCAACAATTACTTAAGCAAACCGCGCGAGTCCAAGTAGAACGAAGTTGAGGTTACGTTGACGCCGGGGCGCCGGGGCGCTTTGCGTCCTTAGCGGGGCGGCTTTATGGTGCGCGCGCAGAATCCCTGGATGAACGAGGCGATACATGAGTGAGCCAGCCGGACGCGCGGGCCAGCGCGACCGTTTTTTTGCCACCTCTCTTCAAGAGGGCGATGGCGATGTGTTTGCAGCCATCCACGCAGAGCTTGGCCGCCAGCAAAAGCAGATCGAGCTGATCGCGTCAGAAAACATCGTCTCGCGCGCCGTGCTTGAGGCGCAAGGCTCGGTGCTGACCAACAAATACGCTGAGGGCTATCCCGGCCGGCGCTATTATGGCGGCTGCGAGTTTGTCGATGAGGTTGAGCGGCTCGCCATCGAACGCGCCAAGCGCTTGTTTGATTGCACATTCGCCAACGTGCAGCCGCACTCGGGCGCAAATGCGAACCAGGCGGTGTTCTTCGCGCTGCTGAAGCCCGGCGATAAGTTTCTCGGCATGGATCTCGCGGCGGGCGGGCATTTGACGCACGGCGCGCCGGCGAATGTGTCGGGCAAATGGTTTCAGCCAGTGGCCTACACGGTGCGCCAGGATGATCATCTCATCGATTATGACGCGGTGGCCGAGATCGCGCGGCGCGAGCAGCCGAAGCTGATCATCGCCGGCGGCAGCGCCTATTCGCGCGCGATCGATTTCAAACGCTTCCGCGAGATCGCCGATGAAGTCGGCGCCTATCTCATGGTGGATATGGCGCACTATGCGGGCCTGATCGCCGGCGGAGTGTATCCTTCGCCGCTGCCGCATGCGCATGTGGTGACGACGACGACGCACAAGACCCTGCGCGGGCCGCGCGGCGGCATGATCCTCTCCAATGACGAAGAGCTTGGAAAGCGCATCAATTCGGCGGTTTTCCCTGGCCTGCAAGGCGGGCCGCTGATGCACGTGATCGCCGCCAAGGCGGTGAGCTTTGGCGAGGCGCTGACGCCTGAGTTTAAAACTTACGCCAAGAACACGCTGGACAATGCCCGCGTGCTGGCCGCGCGTTTGGTGGAAAACGGCCTTGCCGTGGTGAGCGGCGGGACCGACAGCCATTTGATGCTGGTGGACCTGCGCCCCAAGCGCGCCACCGGCAAGGCGGCGGAGAAATCGCTCGAGCATGCGCTGATCACCTGCAACAAAAACGGCATCCCGTTCGACCCGGAAAAAGCCGATGGTGACGAGCGGCATTCGCCTCGGCACGCCCGCGTGCACGACGCGCGGATTTGGGCCGGCCGAATTCCGCGAGATCGCCGATTTGATCTGCGAAGTGCTGGATGGGCTGCAGGGCAGCAACGGCGATAATTCTTCGGTTGAAGAAGCCGTGGCGAAGAAGGTTGAGGCGCTGACGGCGCGGTTTCCGATCTATTAGGGGCGCGCCCGCACGCTTCCCGGACGCAGCCCCGGCGAAAGCCGGGGGCGATCCGGGATCCAGAGCAACACGCACGAGCGCTTCGTCACTTCTGGATCCCCGCTCTCGGCCCCGCTTGCGCGGGGCGCTCGGCGGGGAGGCGGTGGAGGGTGGTTTCGTTCACAATCGCGGGCGACACTAACGAATCAGTTGGATCGGAAACGCTGGGAATGCCCCCATTCCCTTATCCCCATTGCCCATTCCCTAGCGAGCGATAGCGAGCCATGCGCTGCCCATTTTGCCAGAACGAAGATACGCAAGTGAAGGATAGCCGCCCCACCGAGGATGGCGCGGCCATTCGGCGGCGGCGCGCCAGTGCGATAAATGCGGCTCGCGCTTCACCACGTTTGAGCGGGTGCAATTGCGTGAACTCACGGTGCTCAAGCGCTCGGGGCGGCGGGTGCCGTTTGATCGCGATAAGCTGGCGCGTTCGCTCAATATCGCGCTGCGCAAGCGGCCGATCGAGCAGGATCAGATCGAGCAGATGATTTCCGGCATCGTGCGTAAGCTGGAAAGCCAGGGCGAAAGTGAGGTGGCCTCAGAAACCATCGGCGAGATGGTGATGGAGGCGCTCAATCATCTCGATCCTGTCGCCTATGTGCGGTATGCTTCGGTGTATAAGGATTTCCGCGAAGCCAGCGATTTCGCGGATTTCATCGAAGAAGCAAGCAAAGGCCCCAAAGCCAAGCACTGAGGGGCAGGCGGGGAAACGCATGAGAAAAATGTGGGGCGATCGCTGCGGCGATCGCTTTGATGCTGTGCGCGGAGAGCCAGGCGCAGGAGCGCCCGCTGCTGCATCCCATCTTCCAAGATCACGCGGTTTTGCAGCGCGGCAAGCCGATTGCGGTGTGGGGCTGGGCCGAGCCCGGCGCGCGGGTGCGGGTGACGCTGGATCGCGCCGCGCGTATTGCGCGTGCTGGCGCCGATGGCCGCTGGCGGGTTGATCTGCCCGCGCGCGCGGCGAGCGCTGCGGCGCTGACGCTGCGGGTTGAGAGCGGGGCGGCGGCGCAAAGCGTTTCAGATCTGCTGGTGGGCGATGTGTATCTCTGCTCCGGCCAATCGAACATGGAATTTCAAACGCGCTACGCCACCAATGCAGGCGTTGAAGTCGCGGCGGGGCATCATCCGAACCTGCGGCTCTTTCAAGTGACGCGCCGCATCGCCGACGATGGCCCGCGCGCGCTGCCGGAGCCGGCGGATCGCTGGGCGGCGGCGAGCGCCGAAAGCGTCGCGGATTTTTCGGCGGTTTGTTATTTCTTTGGGCGCGATCTGCATCTGCAAACCGGGGTTCCGATCGGGCTGATCCACGCCTCCTGGGGCGGGACGATCATCGAAGCCTGGATGAGCGAGCGCGCGTTTACGCAGCTTGGCGGCTATGACGAGGCGGTGGCGTTGATGCAGCAAAACCGCGCCGATCCGGGCGCGGCGCGGCGGCGCTTTACGGCGCTGATGGAAAGCTGGTGGGCCGAGAATGATCCGGGCGGGCGCGCGGGGTGGTTTGCGCCGGATTTCGATGATGGCGCATGGCGTGCGATCATGCCGCAAGGCTTCTGGGAAAGCATCGGCGAAGCGCCGCTGGCGGGTTTTGACGGCATCGCCTGGTATCGCACCGAATTTACGCTGACGGCGGCGCAAGCGGCGCTGGGCGGGCGCTTTGAGCTTGGCCCGGCCGACGATATCGACGCGACGTATCTCAACGGCCGCGCCATTGGCGCGATGAGCGGCTGGGATCAGCCGCGCAATTATGACGTCGCGCCCGGCGCGCTGCGCGCGGGGCGCAATGTGCTGGCGGCGGCGGTGCTGGATAGCGGCGGCGGCGGCGGTTTTTGGGGGCCGGCGGATGCCAAGCTGCTGCGGCTCAGCGATGGCAGCGTGATCCCGCTGAACAATGTGTGGCGCTATGCGATCTCAGCGCCGCTGGGCGCTGTGTCTGCGCCGCCGCAAGCGCCATGGGGGCGGGCCGAACGGGCATGCGGTGTTGTTCAACGGCATGGTGGCGCTGCTTGCGCCTTATGGGCTGGCGGGCGTGGTTTGGTATCAGGGCGAATCCAATGCGGGCGCGCCGGATGAATATGCGCGGCTGACGCCGGCTTGGATGGCCGATTGGCGCGCGCGGTTTGAAGCGCCGCGTCTGCCGTTTTTCATCACCCAGCTTGCGAATTTCGGCATGCCGGCGTTTGGCGAGCCGGCGCCGTTTTCCTGGGGCGGGCTGCGCGATGTGCAGCGGCGCGTCGTGGACGCCGATGGCCGCGCCGGCCTTGCGGTGACGATCGACATTGGCGACCGCTACGACATCCACCCCACGCAAAAGCTGATCGTGGGCCAGCGCTTGGCGCGGCATGCGCTGGCGATGATTTACGGCGTGGACGTGATCACCGATGGGCCCAAGCCGCTGAGCGCCGCGCGCGTAGGCGATGGCGTGCGCGTGCGTTTCAGCCATGGGCCGCTGCTGAGCTATGGCGGCCACCGGCCGATCGGGTTTGAGCTCTGCGATGCAAGCCGCGCGTGCCAGTTCGTCGATGCGCTGGTGGAGGGCGAGGAGATCGTGCTCTCCCCGCGCGGCGGCCTCGACCCGGCCTTTGTGCGCTATTGCTGGGGCGATGCGCCGGTGTGCAACCTCTACAACGCCGAGGATCTGCCGGCGGCGGGGTTTGAGCTGGAAATCCGGTAAGCACGTTGGATGCGCGGGAGCGGCGGTGGTGCTAGGAAGCGGCCATGGACCGGCCCCGCGTCACCCTGAAATTGGCGACCTCGCTTGACGGGCGCATTGCGACCGCTGCGGGCGAAAGCCGCTGGATCACGGGTGAAGCCGCGCGTGCCGAGGTGCAGAACCTGCGCGCGGCCCACGATGCGGTGATGATCGGCGCGGGCACGGCGCGGGCGGATGATCCGTCCCTGCTGGCGCGCACGGAGCCGCCGCCGGCAAAGCAGCCCGCGCGCGTGGTGGTGACAAACCGGCTGGATATTCCGCTGGAGGGCAAGCTCTACGCGCGCCTTGAGCATTCGCCGCTGATCGTGTTTGGCCGCGAGCGCGCGAGCCCGGCGCGGGTTGCGATTTTGGACGCGATGGGCGTTCAGGTTGAGGCCGCGCCTGCTTTGGGCGAGGGCGTCGATTTGGGCGCTGTGCTGAGCCGGCTCGGCGCGCGCGGCGTAAAATCGGTGCTGGTCGAAGGCGGGGGCGTGCTGGCCGCCGGGCTGATCGCGACGGGCCTGGTGGACCGGCTGGAATGGTTCCGGGCGCCGATTCTGCTGGGGGCGGAGGGGCGCCCGGCGGTGGCGGCGCTCGCGCTGGGGAAGCTGAGCCAGGCCCCGGCGTTTCGACGCGTTGCATTCCAAGCCCTTGGCCCCGATCTCTGGGAAAGCTACGAGCGGGGCTGATCGGAGTTTCATGTTTACCGGCATCATTACCGCCAAGGGCGCCGTGACCGGCGTTGAGCGCCGCAATGGGCTCGTGCGCCTCACTATTGATGCGCCTTACGAGGCCGAAGGCATCGAGATCGGCGCCTCGATCGCGCATGAGGGCGTGTGCCTGACGGTGGTGGAAAAAGCGCCGATCCAAGCGGGCGCGCGCTATCTTGTGGAGGTGGCGCCCGAGAGCCTGGCGCTGACGACGATGGGCGATCTGCAAACAGGCGATACGGTGAACCTCGAACGCTCGTTGAAGCTGGGCGATGAATTGGGCGGGCATATCGTGCAGGGCCATGTGGATGGGCTGGGCGAAGTGCTTTCGGTTGTGGCCGACGGCGAGGGCTGGCGCGTGCGCATCGCTCCGCCGGCGCAGATTGCGTATCTCATTGCGCCCAAGGGCGCGGTGGCGGTGAACGGGGTTTCGCTCACCGTCAATGAGGTGGATGAGGAGGGCTTTGGCGTGCTGGTGATCCCGCACACCTGGGGCGTGACGACTTTATCGCGCTTGAAGGCCGGCGATAAAGTGAACCTCGAAGCGGATATGATGGCGCGCTACGCGGCGCGCCTGTTGGAAGGAAGACGCTGATGACGGCCAAGCCGTCCCCGATCGAAGATTTGAAGCGCGCGATTTCGCCGGCGCCGGAAATTATCGAAGAAGCGCGCGAAGGGCGCATGTTCATCCTGGTGGACGCCGAGGATCGCGAGAACGAGGGCGATCTTGTGATCCCCGCGCAGTTCGCAACGCCGGCGCAGGTCAATTTCATGGCCAAGCATGGGCGCGGGCTGATCTGCCTGGCGCTCACGGAAGAGCGCACGCGCGGGCTGGGGCTTGAGCCGATGGCGCCGCGCAACCAGGCGCGGCTGGGCACGGCGTTCACGGTTTCGATTGAAGCCAAGGAAGGCATTTCCACCGGCATCTCGGCGGCCGATCGCGCGCTCACTATCGCAGTGGCGATTGATGCGACCAAGGGCGCTGACGACATAGTCTCGCCCGGCCATGTATTTCCACTGACGGCGCGCGATGGCGGGGTGCTGCTGCGCGCGGGCCATACCGAGGCGAGCGTGGATATCGCGCGCGCGGCGGGGCTTAATCCCTCTGCGGTGATCTGCGAGATCATGAACGATGACGGCACCATGGCGCGGCTGCCCGAGCTTGTGGCGTTCGCGCAATTTCATGGGCTGAAGATTGGCGCGATCGATGATCTCATCGCCTATCGCCGCGCGCATGATCGCTACGTTGATCGGACGCATGAGGAAGATTTCGTCAGCGCATCTGGCGCGCGTTTCCGGCTTGTCGTCTTCCGCAATCGGATTGACGGGGTGGAGCATGTGGCGCTGGTGAAGGGCGCGGTGGCGGCCGATACGCCGACTTTGGTGCGGGTGCATCGCGTTGAGTTCGGCGCCGATGTTATGGGCGCGACGGCGCGCGCTGGGCTCATCAACAAGGCGATCGAAGCGATCGAGGCCGAAGGCGCGGGCGTTCTGGTGCTGCTGCGCGACAGCCAGCCCGACAGCATCACGCGCTGGCTGCGCGGCGAGCAGGGCGCGCTTGAGCATGAAGATGTGGTGCGCGTTGTCGGCGTCGGCTCGCAGATTTTGCATGATCTTGGCGTGGGGCGCATGATCGTGCTCTCCAACACGCCGCACAAATTGATCGGCCTTGAGGGCTATGGCCTCACCATGGACGGCTGGCGGGGGTTTGAGCCGTGAAGGATGTTGAGAAAACGCCGGTCGAAAAGCTGCCGGGCGGGGCGCGCGTGCTTGTTGTGGTGTCGCCCTATTATCGCGGCGTGGCCGAGATGATGCTGGCGAGGCGCCGATGCGGTGGCGGCTGAGGCGGGTGTTGAGCTTGAGCGCGTAAACGTGCCGGGCGCGTTTGAAATTCCGGGCGCGATCGCGCTGGCGTGCGGGGCGTATGACGGCTTTGTCGCGCTCGGCTGCGTGGTGCGCGGGGAGACGAGCCATTATGATTATGTGTGCGGGGAAAGCGCGCGCGGACTGATGCAGCTTTCGCTGGAAGGGGTGGCGATCGGGTATGGCATCCTCACCGTGGAAAACCTCGCGCAAGCGGAAGGAGCGCGCAGATCCCGCGCGCGGCGATAAGGGCGGGGAGGCGCTGAAAGCGGCCATCGCCATGATCGCGCTGCAGCGCCGCTTCGGCGGAGAGGCGCCGTGAAGCCCGGTGAAATCGACGCACGCCGCGCAGCACGGCTAGCGGCTGTGCAGGCGCTTTATCAGATGGAAATTTCCGGCTCCACCACCGCGCAAGCCATCGCCGATTTCGACGCCGGCAAGCTGCCGCGCGAGAATAGCGACACGCTGATCAACGAGATCGACGGCGATATGGCGCTGTTTACGACGCTGGTGGAAAAAGCGGTGGAGCGGCAGCTGACGCTGGATCAGGCGATCGCGCGGCATCTCTCCAAAGGCTGGAAACTCGAGCGGCTGGATGCCGTAGCGCGCGCGATTTTGCGCGCGGGCGCGGCGGAGCTGGAACAACGCGATGATATTCCCGTTGCCGTTGTGATCGATGAATATGTTGAGATCGCCAAAAGCTTCTTCGAGGGGCCAGAGCCCGGCTTTGTGAACGCGACGCTGGATGCGTGTGCGAAGGATTTAAGGGCGTGACGCCGCCGACTTTCACCCCCTCCCCTTGAGGGGAGGGCGAAGGCGGGGTGACGCGCGATGTCTGAAATTTTAGCTGTTTTGATATGACGCCTGCCCTTCATACGCCGGTGGTTCACCCCGCCCCCCAACCCCCTCCCCTCAAGGGGAGGGGGAGGAAAGCTTATGTCTGCTGACGAATTCGATGTGATCCGCACTTGGTTTGCGCCGTTGGCCAAGGATGCCGCGGCGCGCGGGCTCAAGGATGATGCGGCCGTGCTGGAAAGCAGCGGGCGGCTGGTGATCACAACAGACGCCATCGTCGAAGGCGTGCACTTTCTGCCGCAAGATCCGATCGCCACGGTGGCGATGAAGGCGGTGCGGGTGAATGTTTCCGATCTCATCGCCAAGGGCGCGCGGCCGCGCTACGCGCTGCTGACGCTGATCTGGCCCGATACGCGGCCCGCGGAAGATCTGCGCTATTTCGGCGATGCGATCGCGGGTGAGTTTGAAACCTTCGGCATCAGCATGCTGGGCGGGGATACGACCGCGACCAAAGGCCCGCTCACGGTTTCGGTGACTTTGTTTGGCGAGCCGCTCGGCCCGCGCACGCCCGCGCGCGCGGATGCGCTGGCGGGCGATGATGTGTGGCTCGCAGGCGGAGACATCGGCTCGGCCTGGATGGGTCTCCAATTGCGCACCGGCGCGATGGGCATGGCCGAGCTGCGGCGCGAGCGCGATGAAGCCGCCGCGCGCGCCGAATCCGAGGCTTTGGCGGCGGAGATGCCGGATTTTCTGCGCTTGCCGGGCGAGGAATTCGACGCCGAAGCGGCGTGGCTGCAATCGCTTTATCTTGCGCCGATGCTGCACACCGAATGCGCCGGGCTGGTGGCGGCGTTTGCGCGGGCTTCGATGGATGTGTCGGACGGATTGGTTGCGGATGCGCGCAAGCTGGCGGCGGCCTCGAACGTGGCGCTGCGGATTGAGGCGAACGCGATCCCGTTTGCGCCGCCGGCGCTACGCTGGGCGTTTTCCGGCGGGGATGTGCGCAAGCTGATCAGCGGCGGGGACGATTACGTCGTGCTGTTCACCGCCGCGCCCACCGATCGCGCGGCCATCGCCGCGCTCGACGCAGATGGAAGCCTCAGGCTTTCGCGCATTGGCGTGGCGGAGGCCGGTGAGGGCGTGCGGATGGTGGATCGTCAAGGCGCGGCCTTGCCGCTGGATGAGGGCGGGCACGCCCATAAGCTGGGGCGCTAACGCGGCGCTAACCGAAGCGGCTGATCCTTGGCGCACCATGAAGCGCTCTTCCATGATTCGCAGCATCGCCGCCGCCGCGCTTGCGGGCGTGCTGCTGGCGGGCTTGGCCGCGGCAGGCTCGGCGGATGCGGCGCCCAAAGCGAAAGCCAAGGCCGAGAAGGGCGAGGCAGAGCAGCTCTCCTCGCGCTCGATGGATGCGCCGTATCTGGCGGTTCCGGTGGTGCGGGACGGGTATCTGGCAAATTATCTGTTCGTGTCCGTGCGGGTGGAGATCGCCAACGGGGTGGATCTTTGGCGCACGCGCGAGCAGGCGCACATTCTGCGCGACGCCCTGGTGCGGGCCAGCCACGAACATGATCTCTCCAACCCCGACGATCCGCACAGCCTCAACGAGGCGCGGGCGATCGAGGTCTATCGCGCCGCCGCGATTGCGGCCTTGGGCGAGCGGGCGGTCGCGGCCGTGACGATCGTGGCGACCTTTTCCAGCCAGGGCGGCGGGGTCTGAGCACCCGCTGGGGGCCCTCCATTGCGCATTGCGGCGAATTGAGGCAGGACGGCGCCACCTAGGGGGAAGCGTTCACGCAGACAAGAATGTCGCGCGGCGGCCAACCCGTTCTCCCCAACCGGCGCGGGGGCCCTCCCTTCGCCCAGGATAGGTGACAATGGACCTGAATTTGATCTTGTGGCTCGTCGTAGCCAGCGGCGTGATCGCCGCGCTTTACGGCTGGTTTGAAACTCAAGCCATCACCAAAGCTTCAGCCGGCTCTGACCGGATGAAGGAAATCGCAGCGGCCATTCAAGAAGGCGCGCGCGCCTATCTCAAGCGCCAATACACCACGATCGCGTGGGTGGGCGTTGGCGTGTTTGTGCTGCTGTTCATTCTTTTCCAAAGCTGGGAAATCCCGATCGGCTTTCTGATCGGGGCGGTGCTTTCGGGCGCTGCGGGCTTTATCGGCATGAACGTGTCGGTGCAGGCCAATGTGCGCACGGCGGAAGCGGCGCGCGGTGTCTCTCGCGGGCGGGCTCAACATGGCGTTCAAGGCGGGCGCGGTGACGGGCATGCTGGTGGCCGGCGGGGCGCTGTTTGGCGTGGCCGCCTATTATCTGCTGCTGACCAATTTCCTTGGGCTCGAGCCGACATCGCGCACGGTGGTGGATTCATTGGTGGCGCTGGGCTTTGGCGCTTCGCTGATCTCGATCTTCGCGCGCCTCGGCGGGGGCATCTTCACCAAGGGCGCGGACGTTGGCGGCGACATGGTCGGCAAGGTGGAAGCGGGCATCCCCGAGGATGATCCGCGCAACCCGGCCACCATCGCAGACAACGTCGGCGACAACGTGGGCGATTGCGCCGGCATGGCGGCGGATTTGTTTGAAACCTATGCGGTGACGGCGGTGGCGACGATGGTGCTTGGCTCCATCCTCTTCCGCGCCGCGCCGGAAGTTTCGGCCATCATGATGCTGCCGCTCGCCATTGGCGGGCTGGCGATCATCGCCTCCATCATCGGCACGTTCTTCGTGCGCCTTGGCGCTTCGCAGAACATTATGGGCGCGCTGTATAAGGGCCTTGTGGCTGCGGGCTTGCTCTCGGCTGTCGGCCTTGCGGCGGCGATCCATGTGACGGTGGGCTGGGAATCGATTGCGCCGAGCCTTGGCGTTGAGAACCCGCTGGCGGCCATCACCGGCCAAAGCCTCTTCATATGCGGCCTCATCGGCTTGCTGGTGACGGGCGCGATCGCTTGATCACCGAATACTACACCGGCACGGGCTTCCGCCCGGTCAAAAGCGTGGCCAAGGCCTCCTGAATCGGGCCACGGCACCAACGTGATCCAGGGCCTCGCGGTTTCGATGGAATCGACGGCGCTGCCGGCGCTCACCATCGTGGCCGGCATCATCGCGTGCTTTACGCTCGCGGGCCTGTTCGGCATCGCCATCGCGGTGACGACCATGCTTTCGGTGGCGGGCATCGTGGTCGCGCTCGATGCGTTCGGCCCGGTGACGGACAATGCCGGCGGCATCGCTGAAATGGCCGAGCTGCCGAAGGAAGTCCGCGTGACGACCGACGCGCTCGACGCGGTGGGCAACACCACCAAGGCGGTGACGAAGGGCTACGCCATCGCCTCAGCGGGCCTTGGCGCGCTGGTGCTGTTTGCGGCGTATTTTGAGGATCTCAAATATTACGCCAGCCATCCGGGCGAGTATCGCTTCTTTGAAGGGGTGATCCTTGACTTTGCGCTCTCCAATCCGTATGTGATCGTTGGCCTGTTCGTGGGCGGCCTCTGCCGTACCTGTTCGGCGGCTGGTCGATGACGGCGGTGGGGCGCGCGGCCGAAGCGGTGGTGCAGGAAGTGCGCCGCCAATTCCGCGAAATCCCCGGCATCATGGAACGCACGGCCAAGCCTGATTATGCGCGGTGGACATCCTGACGAGTGGAGATCCGCGAAACGATCGTGCTTCAGCAGCTGCCGGTACAGGCTGATCGTGCCTGTTCGCCGTGATCTTTACGATCTCGGGCCTGGCCACTGCGTTTACCGCTGCGGAGCGCTGCTGGTTGGCGTGATCATGACCATCACCTCTTCGTCGCCATCTCGATGACCTCGGCGGCGGCAGCGTGACAACGCCAAGAAGCTGATCGAAGAGTAGGCCATCATGCGCGGCAGGCCCGACGCCCATAAGCGGCGGCGGTGACGGGCGATACGGTTGGCGATCCTTACAAGGATACGTCCGGCCCTGCTGTGAACCCGATGATCAGCATCACCTATATCGTGGCGCTGCTGCTGCCGGCGGTGCTGGCGCACTGGAACTGATCGGGCTCTAGAGACACAACAAAAACGCCCCCAGAAAGCCGGGCGTTTGAGTTTGGAGGGGGGCAAAAAGCGGCGATCAATTGATGTTGAAGCAGCACGCCAAACAGGAACAGGTGCCCTCGTGCTCCCACACATCGACCATGCCCAACGCGCGCTCGCCTTTGGCGTCGCCGAAACAGCGCCTGATAGCGATACTCGCCAACACGCCCCAGCGCGCGCCGATCGGCACGCGCACGCCGCCAATCACCTGAGAGGCGAACTCCGCATCCGGCTTCGCTTTTTGTATGAGCCGACGCTTTCATAGGTAACCCACGAAAGCTTTCAAGGCCTGCGCCAGCATAAGGCTCAACCGGGCAAGAGCTTGAGATTGTAGGTGGCGTATACGCCATCACGCGCGTTTCACTGGTGTTGTTGGGGGTGCAGCAGGAATATTCCATCTCGTTGTAAGAATACGAGGCCACATCGACTTAGGACCAAAGCCGCACGCCGCCCGCGAGGCTCCAGCTCGCCCCGTCATCCATCCCCATAATCCCGGCGTTCCAATCGAGCTTATCGCTGGTGGCGACGCCATA
>JANPZV010000003.1 GCA_024707365.1 Terricaulis sp. | reverse complement strand
GCATTATCACGGCCACCGCGACCGCCTGCGCGAGCGCTTCGCCGACGCCGGCGCCGATGCGCTAGCCGATTACGAGCTTTGGAGCTGATGCTGTTCCGCTTCATCCCGCGCCAGGATACAAAACCCATCGCCAAGGCGCTGATCGCGCGTTTTGGCTCCCTTGCCGGGGTGCTGGCGGCTGAGCCTGCGCGCATCGCGGAGGTGAGCGGCGCCGGCCCGGCCGTGGCGCAGGATCTGAAAATCACCCACGCGCTCATGCTGCGCGCGCAAAAGGGCGAACTCGCCAAGCGCACGGTGATCACCTCCTGGACGCAGCTCGTCAATTATTGCCGCAACGCGCTGGCGCATGATCCGCGCGAGCAATTCCGCGTGCTGTTTCTCGACGGGAAAACCAACTCATCGCCGATGAGGTGATGAATGAAGGCACCATCGATCACGCCCCTGTCTATCCGCGCGAAATCGCCCGCCGCGCGCTCGAGCTTTCCGCAGGCGCGGTGATCCTCGTGCACAACCACCCCTCGGGCGATCCCAAGCCCAGCGCCCAGGATCTCGCCATCACGCGCGAGATCATCAAGGCGCTCGAGCCCATCAGCGTGCGCGTGCACGATCACCTCGTCGTCGGCCGCGACGGGGTGGCGAGCTTTAAGAGCTTGGGGCTGATCTAGGGGCACGCGTGCGCATGGACGATCTCAGTGCATACACGGTGCTTTTTGATCTGAGCACACGCGCCTATCAGCCCCCATGGTTTTCGCTCATCGTCCTCATGCACTTTGCTTTTGCAGCAGCGGCAATGTATGCCGCGCGCGGCGCACGGGCTACAAATCGCGGCGGCGGTCGGCTTCTGCTTTGCTTTGATTTTTGCGCTGACCATAACTTGGGGTCATTGGTCTGAAAGTCAGTCGCTCCAGCGTGCGATGGCCGAAGGACGCATGAATATCGCCGAAGGGCGGGTCGAGAATTTTGAGCCCGGTTCTCCGGGTGGAAACATTCCGCAGACCTTTTCGGTCAATGGCGTCAGCTTTGAGATAAGGGCGAATAGCCAAACGCCCGCCTTTCGTCACACCGCAAGCCGCGGGGGGGCCAGACCTTGGAGGGCGCTGCGTGCGCATCGGCTACGTGACGGACAACACCTTCACCCCGCTTCAAGACAAGATCGTCTGGCTCGGCATACGCCGAAGCGGAGATTGTCCGCGCTGAGCCGCTGAACGCTTCCCTGCCGAGCGCCCGGCGAACGCCGGGCCGAGAGCAGGGATCCAGAGCCACAAGCGCGCTTTTGGCCCTGGCGCCCCGCATCACGTGCGGGGCTTGGCGGGGAAACGGCTTACCCATACACTCCTGTATCGAGACGCACATAAGTGCGCGCGGGAGGATGTATGACGGACGCAGCTGCCCAGCCGGGCGAAAATAAACTTGCCGCGCCCGGCCTCAGCGATGGCCACGTCCGCTACGCGCTTTGGCTTTTGCTCGCCATCTACACGCTCAATTTCGTCGATCGCCAGATCGTCGCCGTGCTGGGCGAGGATATCAAACAAGCGCTCAATCTCAGCGACACCCAGCTTGGCCTGCTTGGCGGGCTCGCCTTCGCGCTGTTTTACACCGTGCTCGGCATCCCGATTGCGCGCTTTGCCGAGCGCGGCAATCGCGTGGCGATCATTTCCGGCGCGCTGGCGGTGTGGAGCGGCTTTACCGCGCTTTGCGGCACGGCCACCAGCTTTCTGCAAATCCTGCTCTATCGCTTTGGCGTGGGCGTCGGCGAAGCGGGCTGCACCCCGCCGGCGCATTCGCTGATCTCCGATTACGTGAAGCCCGAAAAGCGCGCCTCGGCGCTGGCGCTTTACTCGATGGGCGTGCCGATCGGCACCTTCGCCGGCTTTGCGCTGGGCGCGGTGATCGCCGCCAATTTCGGCTGGCGCATGGCGTTTTTCGTTGTCGGCATTCCGGGCGTCGTGCTGGGCCTCATCGCCTATCTCACGCTCAAAGAGCCGCGCAAGCTGGGCATCGCCCCGCCGCCCGCGCACAAGATCAGCTTCGGCGACGCGCTCAAAGAGCTCTCGGCCAAGCCTTCCTATTGGTACGCCGTGTTCGGCGCCCACGGTGGTTTCCTTCCTCGGCTATGGGCACGCATACTTTCTGCCCGCCTACCTCGCGCGCACGCACGGCATGGGCCTGCAAGAGCGGGGCGTGGCGTTTGCGGTGATGGTGCTGATCGCCGGCGTGATCGGCACCTGGGCCGGCGGCAAAATCGCCGACAAATACGCCAAGCACGACGCGCGCGCCTACGTCACGCTGCCGGCCATCGCTTTCGCGCTCGGCACGCCATTTTTCCTCTGGGCCATCTTCCATCCGGCCGGGCCAAGCAGCGGCTATGTGGTGCTGGCGATCCTGGCGATCCCCACGGCGATGAATTCGGTGTGGTATGGCCCGGTCTACGCCGCGATCCAGGGCCTCGTGAAGCCGCACACCCGCGCCACCGCCGTCGCGGTGATGTTCTTCATCCTCAACCTGATCGCGCTTGGCCTTGGGCCCACGGCTGTCGGCATGTTCAGCGATATTTTCGCCGCCCGGCATTTCGGCGTGGACGCCGCCGCCTTCAAAGCCGCCTGCCCGCCCGGCATCGGCGACGCCGCCTGCCTCACGGCCCAAGCGGAGGGGCTGAAAATGTCCCTGCTCGTCACCTCTGTCGTGGTTGTGATCGGCCTCTTCTGCTTTTGGATGGCGAGCCGCACCATTCGCCGCGATTTAGCCGCCGCCCAAGCCTGACAAACCGGCCTGGGCGCCGTAACAAGCGCCCATGATTCCGCGTTATTCCCGCCCCGAGATGGCCGCCCTTTGGGAGCCAGAGAGCCGCTATGGCATTTGGCTCGAGATCGAAACCCTGGCCATGGAGGCTATGGCCGAGCTTGGCGTGATCCCCAAAAGCGCCGCCGAAGAATACCGCGCCAAAGGCAAGTTCGACGTCGCCCGCATCGATGAGATCGAGCGCGAGGTAAAGCACGACGTCATCGCCTTCCTCACCAGCGTCGCCGAGCATGTCGGCCCCGAGAGCCGCTTCGCGCACCAGGGCATGACCTCAAGCGACGTGCTCGACACCTGCCTTGCCGTGCAGCTCACGCGCGCGTCCGATCTTTTGATCGCCGGCTGCGAGCGGGTGATGGCGGCGCTGAAAAAGCGCGCCATCGAACACAAATTCACCCCCACAATTGGCCGCTCCCACGGCATCCATGCCGAGCCGACCACGTTCGGCCTCAAGCTCGCCGGCCATTACGCCGAGTTCGCGCGCAATCTTGAGCGCCTGCACATGGCGCGCTTTGAAATCGCCACCTGCGCCATCTCCGGCGCCGTCGGCACCTTCGCGCAGATCGATCCGCGCGTTGAGGCCTATGTGGCCGAAAAGCTCGGCCTCGTGGTCGAGCCGGTCTCAACCCAAGTGATCCCGCGCGATCGCCATGCAGCCTTCTTCGCCGCGCTTGGAATTGTGGCCTCGGGCGTTGAGCGCCTCGCCACCGAGATCCGGCATTTGCAGCGCACCGAGGTTCTGGAAGCCGAAGAGTTTTTCGAGCCCGGCCAGAAGGGCTCCTCGGCCATGCCGCACAAGCGCAACCCGGTGCTGACCGAAAATCTCTGCGGCCTTGCGCGGCTTGTGCGCAGCGCCGTCACGCCCGCAATGGAAAACGTCGCGCTCTGGCATGAGCGGGATATTTCCCACTCAAGCGTTGAGCGCGGCATCGGGCCGGACGCCACCATCCACCTCGATTTCGCGCTGCATCGCCTGGCCAGCGTGGTCGAAAAACTCGTGGTTTATCCCGAAAACATGGCGCGCAATCTCGCGCTGCTCGGGGGCTTGCACAATTCACAGCGCGTCATGCTGGCGCTGACGCAAGCGGGCGTCAGCCGCGAGGATGCGTATCGGCTGGTGCAGCGCAACGCCATGGCCGTGTGGCAAAGCCCGCCCCCGCGCGCCGAAACCGCGCTGCTCGATCGGGCTGAAAGCCGATGCCGACGTCACAGCCAAGCTCGACGCCAAGAAGCTCGAAAGCTTCTTTGACGACGCGCACCATTTCTCGCGCGTGGACGCGATCTTCGCCCGCGTGTTCGGCCAGGATTAACCGGTCAGCGCGCGCTCAGCCGCGCCTCGGCCACGTGCAGCGCCACGCGCAGATCGCTTTCGGCGCGGCGCACCGCCTGCACATGCACAAGCGCCAGATCGTGCGCGGCGCCGCCATTGCGCGCGGCGAAGGCGCTCAACGCCTCTTGCCGCTCCACCGCGGCCATGTAGCCGGTGGCGGCGCGATTCAGCGCTGCAAATTCCGCGCAGGCCTGCACCGCGCCGCCGCGCACGCGCGCCATGTCGGCAAGATGCGCGCGCGCCGCTTGCTCGGCTGCGCTTTGCGCCGCGCCGATCAAATCGCCGCGCTCAACAAAGCCAATCGAAAACGCTGCGATCACCGCAAGATCGGTCGCTGAGCCGCCCTGCGCGCGCGCCTCTGCCGGATTGAATTGCGGCCAGGCCACGCCATGGGTCGCCATTTCCTGGCCATACGCCCGCACCGCGCCGCGCAAGTGCGTCCGCCCCTCGGCGCCGCACACGTCCGCCTCACCGGCGGCGAACCGCGCCAAGAACGCTGACGCTTCGCCCACACTCATCGCTTCAGGCGCGCTCCCGCACGCCGCCAGCGCCAACGCCGCGCAAGCGGCCGCGATCATCTTCATGGCCGCGACCATGCCCGCCCAGCATGGACGAAAGGTTCAGAAGCGCGGTTAAACCCGCGTTCGGCATAAGCTTGCCTGCGCCGGCGAGATCTGGCCCAAACCCGAGACATCGGGGCGCAAGAACAGCGCCCCCGCTTCGGGGAGATCGGCCATGAGCGACGCAGACATCAGCGACGAGTGGGACGAGGACACCATGATCGAGCTGCGCCGCTTCGGCTTTGAGCACGCGCTCTCGCTGCATCAGGCCAAGGGCGCCGCCGCCGATCTCGCCGCCATCTTCAAGGACGCGGACCGGATCGTGAATTACGTGCTGGGCGATCTCGCGCCGTAACGCCGCTGGCGCTTTGCCGCGCCAGTGCTAGCCTCCCGCCTTCGGGAGGACATCATGAGCCAAACAAAAGCTGGCGCGCCTTGGCACCTTTGGGTGGTGGGCGTGATCGCACTGCTGTGGAACGCTTACGGCACGTACGATTATTACATGACCACCACCGGCGGCGCTGAGTACCTGCGCGCCTATGGGCTCAGCGAAGAGATGATCGCCTATTACACCTCGATGCCAGGCTGGACGACGCCAGCATGGTTCATCGGCGTGGGCGGGGGCGCGATCGGCGCGATTTTACTGCTCTTGCGCAGCAAATGGGCCGGGCCTGTGTTCATCGTCTCGTTCGCGGCCTATCTCGCAACCGTCGTGTACCAATACGGCATGAGCAATGGCGCAGCCGTGGTGGAAGCCAAACCGGGATCATCATGAGCGTGGTGATCGGCGCGATCTGTCTCTTTCTGATCTGGTACGCTTTCGCGATGAAAAAGCGCGGCGTGCTGCGCTAGCAGCGCACGCGCTCACATTTCCCGCCGCGCCCGCCACAGCAGCGCGGCCAGCACGCCCTTCACGCGCGGCAGCAGCACCAGCGCGAGCAACACCGCCACGCCCAGCGCCGGCCAGATCATCCATTCGGTGGCTTCACCGGCGTTCAGCGCCAGCGCCACGATCGCGGGCATGCAGGTCAGGCCAATGATCAGCGTCGTCAGATACGGCGCAACGTCCGCGGTTTCCGAGCGTGAAAAATCCGCCCCGCACGCGGGGCAAGCCTGATTGAGCTTGAGATAAGCGCGAAACAGCGTGCGCCGGCCGCATTGCGGGCATGAGAGCCGCACGCCCCGCCACATCGTCAGCGGAACGGAAACCCGCCCCGCCTTCGCGCTCACCCGGCCTTCACCGAGGCGCGGGCTTCATCCAGCGCTTCGGCCATCTTGCTGCGGATCTGGTGATCGCTGAGCGTGACCGCGTGCATATCGAGATCGCCGCGGATCTTGCGGAAGAGATCTTCCTCGCCCGCCTCTTCGAGATCGGCCATCACCACCGCCTTGGCGTAGGCTTCGGCTTCATCGCCCGAAAGACCGATCAGGCCAGCCGTCCACAGCCCGACGATTTTCGCCCGGCGCGCCTGGGCCTTGAATTCCAGCTCCTGATCGAGCTGAAATTTCTTTTTCTTCGGCGCGTTCACGGTCGTCAAAGCTGCTCATCGGGATCTCCGGTGGTGTTCGCCTATCCATACCAGCCCGCCGGGGCCAGACAATGGCGCCGCCCCAGCGGCGATTTAACTCAACACGCCTCAGCTTCCGGTAAAATAACACCACCTCCCACCGCAGCGGCTGATTGTGGCGCCGCCCCCGATACCCTAGATTACGCTTTGGCCCAGCGGCGATTCCGCGGGTTTTTTACAAATGTTCGCCTCCCCGGCCCCACCGGCGGCGCGCCTCCAAGGAGGAGGAAAGCCCCATGTCCCGTCGCAAGAAGATTTACGAAGGCAAGGCCAAGATCCTGTTCGAGGGCCCTGAGCCGGGCACCTTGATCCAATATTTCAAGGACGACGCCACCGCCTTCAACGCCCAGAAAAAGGCGATTCTGGAGGGCAAGGGCGTCATCAACAACCAGATCAGCGGGTTCATCATGCAGAACCTCAACGCGATCGGCGTGCCCACCCATTACATCAAGACGATGAACATGCGCGAGCAGCTCGTGCGCGAGGTGGAGATCATCCCGCTTGAGGTTGTCTGCCGCAACGTCGCCGCCGGCTCGATCTCCCAGCGCCTGGGCATCGAGGAAGGCACCCCGCTCCCGCGCTCGATCATCGAATTCTATTTCAAGAAAGATGAGCTGAACGACCCGATGGTGGCCGAAGAGCACATCACCGCGTTCAACTGGGCCTCCACCCAGGAGATCGACGACATCATGGCGCTGACGCTGCGCATCAACGATTATCTCTTCGGCATGTTCGGCGCCGTCGGCATCAAGCTGGTGGATTTCAAGATCGAGTTCGGCCGGCTCTATGAAGGCGACATGGTGCGCACCGTGGTGGCCGACGAGATCAGCCCAGACAGCTGCCGCCTCTGGGACGTGCAGACCAACGAGAAGCTGGATAAGGATCGCTTCCGCCGCGATCTCGGCAATGTCACTGAAGCCTATGTCGAAGTCGCGCGCCGGCTTGGCATCGTCAAGCAAGCGGCCGTCGGCGGCGGCGATAGCGTGCATTGATTAGGGAGTAGGCAGTGGGCAATAGGCAATAGGCAATGGGATTTCAGCGCGCGCCGCCGCCGCTCCCTATTGCCCATTGCCTATTGCCTATTGCCTACTCCCCTCAAAGGGGGAGCTAAATGAAAGCCATCGTCACCGTGGGTTTGAAGCCCGGCGTTCTGGACGTGCAAGGCAAGGCCGTGGCCGGCGCGCTCAAGGATTTGGGCTTTGGCGCGGTGGAGGATGCGCGCGTGGGCAAGGTGATCGAAATCCGGCTCGACGGAAACCTCGATCCCGACACCGCCAAAGCGCAAGTCACCGAGATGTGCGAGAAGCTGCTCGCCAACACCGTGATCGAAAGCTACCGCGTCGAGATCGCAGGCTGACGCCCATGGCGCGCTACTGGTTCAAGCAGAAGCGCTATGGCTTCGGCGCCAGCCCCGCCACGTGGGAGGGCTGGGCGTTTACGGGCGCCTATGTGGCGCTGCTCCTGCTTGGCTCGGCCTGGATGGCCGCCGCGCCCGAAGCGCGCGCGCTCACCTATTTCACCATCGCCGCGATCCTCACCATCGCCTTCGTCGCCATCAGCTGGCGCACCACCGAAGGCGGCTGGCGCTGGCGCTGGGGCCGCGATTAAGCGCTTAAAAAACCACTCCTTCCCGGATTGGCGCACAGCGCCAAGTCCGGGATCCATGAACACGGACGGCGGAGATTTACGCGTAAACGCCTGCGTTCATAGGCCCCGGACTGCTCGCTGCGCTCGCATCCGGGGATGGGTGAGGGCTCCGCTTGAAAGGATCCTGCGATATCAACCTCGCTCCGGCCCTAAACCTTCCGCGCCACGATAAAAATACGCGGCTCCTTGCGTTTCGAGCCATGCCGCGCCCGCTCCACGATCTCAAAGCCCGCCGCCGCGATCTCCCGCTCCAGCGCTTCGGCGGAGAAAAATCCACATAAGGCGCCTTGCCGAGCGCCTGCATCACCGGCACGGCCATGCGGATGAACGGGTTCATTTCCTTCAGGCACGGCGTCTTGGAGATGAACAGCCCGCCCGGCTTCAGCATCCGATGCACGCCCTCAAGCGCCGCCGCGCGCGCCGCAATGAGATGCAGCACATTGAAGCCGAGCGCCACATCGACGCTCCCATCCGCCACCGGCGCCGCATCGGGCGCGGCGACCGCGAATTCGGCTTTCGAGCCGCCCTCGGCGGCCTTCTCCTTGGCGATCGCGATCATCTCGCTGGAAAAATCGGTGGCGATATAGCCCGCCGCGGCGGGCGTCAGCTTCACCGCCGTCGCCCCCGTGCCGCAGCCGAACTCCAACGCGATCCTATCGGCCAGGTGCGGGCGCGCCGCCGCGAGCGTGCGCTCATAGCCCTCCATGTCGGCGATAGGATCGGCCGCGTATTTGCGCGCAATGCGGTCCCAGAAACGGGCGTCGTTGGAAGGGCGCGGCATCGCCTATTGCTCGCATGGCTGTGTGACGTCCGCGCGACTATGGCGAACGCGGCGTTCACATTACTTCCTAATCGGTTTGCAAGAGAAAAATGTAATCTTACGCGTGGCGATCCCGCGTTCATTTCTCAGCAAACGGCGTTCATGAGTTCTGCTCCGTCTCATCCCGCACGACGCTTGCCCGCTTGGGCGCGCCGCCCATCGCTTGCCGCGCGCCTGCTGGGCGAGACGCACACGCCCGCCAATGACGTGGTTGATGAAACGCAAACTTTGCGCGCCGCCGATCTGCTCAGCCATGACGCGCGCGCCCCCGCCGCCGATAATGACGCCCTGCTCAACGAAGACCCGCCGTTTGATCCGCCCGAACCGGATGACGATATATTCGGCGCCGCCGATGGCGATGAGCCCGAGCACCAAGCGCCCGCTTTAGAGGTGGGCCAGGAAGGCGCAGCCCCGCCTGACCTTTTCTACGCGCCTGGGCCTGCCGCCCCGCGGCGCCCGCGCACCGTGCAAGAAGAGGTTCTCGCCTTCGCCGAAGATGAGGCCCGCGCCGCCGAGCCTGCGCTGGACGCGGCGTTGCAAGCCATTCTGGAGGAGGTTGTCGGCGATCCGCTCGCGCACGCGGCGGCGGCGGATGACGATGAGCCGCCCTTCGATGCGCCCGATGCATCGGACGCCGTGCTCGGCCCGCTGTTTGAGCGCACGCCCGAGGCCGATGCGCCCCACCCCTCGCTCCCCGCGCCCGACGCTTTGCTGTTCGATTACGCCGAGATCGATCTCAGCCAGGAGCCGGCGCCCGCGCCCCCGCCCGAGGCCAAAAGCAGCGAAACGCCCGCCCCGCCGATCCAAATTCACGCCAGCTGGGATAGGCCCGAGATCGGGCGCTTGCTCTGGGATGCGGCCGGCGATCATCGCCTGGCGCGCGCCGACATGGCCATCGCCCGCGGCGGCATTGATGGCGCGGCCGCGCGCTTTGCCGGCCAGCCAAGCCCCGATCTCCTGATCATCGACACCACGCTGCGGCGCGCCGAATTGCTGGCGGCGCTCGATTCGCTCGCGCTCGCCATCGAAGCCGATTGCAAGATCATTATCATCGGCACCGTCAACGATATTGGCCTTTTGCGCGATCTCGCCGCGCGCGGGGTGAGCGAATATATCGTCCCGCCCTTCAAGCCCGAAGATCTCGCCCGCGCGGTGGCGCGGCTTTATGCGGTGCAGGATCAATCGCGCGTCATCGCGGTGATCGGTGCGCGCGCGGGGCGTGGGCGCCTCCACCATCGCGCGCAACCTCGCCTGGTCGATCGCCGAGCGGCAGGACGCCTGCGCGGCGCTGATCGATCTTGATCTCGCCTTTGGCGCCGCCGCGTTCAGCCTCGGCAAAGCCGGCGCGCAAGCCATGGCCGATGCGCTTTCCGCGCCCGATGCAGTGAATGACGCGATGCTCGCCCGCGCCGCCGTGCAGCACACCAAGCACCTCCAGCTTCTCGCCGGCCCCGCAGCGCTTGAGCGCGGCGCAGAGCTTGAGCCCGAAGCGGTGGAGGCGCTTGTCCGCTGCGCGCGCCGCGCCAATCCTTACGTCGTGCTCGATCTGCCGCACGCCTGGACGCCGTGGGTCAAACAAGCGCTCGCGGGCGCCGATGAGGTGGTGCTCGTGGCCGCGCCCGATCTCGCCAGCCTGCGCAACGCCAAGAGCATGGTCGAAACGCTCGCGCCGCTGCGCGCGGATAAAAGCCCGGTGCTGTGCGCGCTATCGATGACAGGCGTGCCCAAGCGGCCTGAGATTTCAGCGAAGGATTTCACCGAAACCGTGGGCGTGAGCCCCGCCGCATCCTTCGCCTTCGAGCCGCTGCTGTTTGGCCAGTGTGAAACCAGCAATCAGATGATCGGGGAAGCCGATCCTCTGTCCAAAACCGCCGCCGCGCTCGATGCGCTCGCCACCGTGCTCACCGGGCGCAAGCCCAATCCGCGCAAGCGCGCCCCCGATGCGGCGATCCTCGCCCGCGACGTGCCGGCCGATTTCGCCAAATCGCCCAAGCGCGGCCTGCGCGATTCCGCCCCAGCGCCGAGCGAGAACGTGCTCGTGCTCACGCGCGCGAAACCAGCGTCGGCGCGCTTGCCGCCGCTTATGAAGGCGATGCCGAAAGCGAATATCTCGCCAAAGCGCGCGCCGCCGCGCAAAGCGAATTGGACGCCAGCCAGAGCGAGCGCCCGCGCCTGCGCTGGGGCCGCATCAGCCTTGCGGCGGCCGCCGCCGCGCTCGCGCTTCTCAGCGTCGCCTGGCGCAACTTCGAGGCGCCGCTCACCCCGGTCGCGCAAGCCGCCGCCGCGCCCGCGCCCGCCCCTGCGCCCACCGCCGCCACGCGCTATGCCTCCGCGCTTTTGCTCATCGGCGAAGGCCGCCAGAATGAAGCGCTGCCGCTGCTGCGCATGAGCGCCGAAGCCGGCCACGCGCCCGCGCAACATCGCCTCGCCCAGCTCTACGCCGAAGCAGATCCAAACCTCGCGCGCCTGGACAGAGCGCGCAGCCGCCGGCGGGCATGTGCGCGCCATGCACGATCTTGGCGTCTATTACGCCAAAGACGCCGGCCAGGCCGCCGAAACCGCCGCGTTCCGCTGGTTCCGCCAAGCCGCCGAATTCGGCGTGACAGATAGCCAATACAATCTCGGCGTTCTCTACGCCGAAGGGCGCGGCGTCAGCGCCGATCCGCTTGAAGCTTTGTTTTGGTTTTATCTCGCCGCCGCGGGCGGGGATGGCGAAGCCCAAAGCGCGGCGCAAACGCTCGCCGCACAAGCGCCGCCGCTGGCCGCCGAACAGGCGCGCGCGCGCGCCCTCGCCTTCAGCCCGCGCACGCCAAACCCAGACGCCAATCTCTAATCGTCTGCGCCATGCCGCCGCCTGGGCCCGCGCCGCGAAAATGCGATCGAGACGCTCGCCAGCGCGAAGAAAAACCCAACCCCGATCGCCAAGGCGATGATGCTGATTGCGGTCATGTCCTCAAGATAGGGCGGCGGGCGCGCGATTTTGAGTCTGGCGGCTTACTTGCCGCCACCGCCGCCGCCATCCCCGCTATCACCGCCATCAGCATCTTTCGCCGCTGCGCTGTTCGCAGCCGCGGCGCCGCCGTCGCCATCCTGGTCCCCGCGCGGGCGATTGATCCGCCACAGCAGCGACGCCAGCAGCAGCGTCAGCCCTATCGAGCCCAGCACGGCGATCAGCACAAACGTGGTCATGGCTCGCGCCTAACCGCTCCAAGCCCCCCAAACAAGCCCCTAAACAAGCCCGCTTTGCGGCGAATGGGCCGCTTTCGGCCCTTGGCCTGAATCGCGCGGGGCTCTATCTAGCCCCCATGAAATCAGCCGTGATCGTTTTCCCAGGGTCCAATTGCGACCGTGACGCCGCCCGCGCGCTTGAGCGCATCACCGGCAAGGCCCCCGCCATGGTGTGGCACAAGGATACGGATCTGCCCCAGGGGCTCGATCTCGTCGTGCTGCCCGGCGGGTTCTCCTATGGCGATTATCTCCGCTCGGGCGCGATGGCGGCCAAAAGCCCGATCGTCAAAGCCGTGATCGCGCACGCCGAGCGCGGCGGCTTGGTGCTTGGCATCTGCAACGGCTTTCAAGTGCTCACCGAAACCCGCCTCCTGCCCGGCGCGCTGGCGCGCAATGCGGGGCTCAAATTCGTGTGCAAGCACGCGCCGCTCGCCATCGCCAACGCCAACACCGCCTTCACCCGCGCCTATCGCGAGGAGCGGCAAACCGAAATCCCGGTCGCGCACGGCGATGGCCGTTTCGTTGCTGATGAAGAAACCCTCGCCCAACTCGAAGGCGAAGGGCGGGTGGTGTTTCGCTATCTCGAAAACCCCAATGGCTCAGCGCGCGATATTGCCGGAATCATCAATGCGCGCGGCAACGTGCTCGGCATGATGCCCCACCCCGAGCGCGCCTCCGATCCGGTGCTGGGTCATGTTGGCGGCCGGGCGGTGTTTGAAAGCCTGATGGAAGCGGCATGAGCACGAAAAAACCGCCCGCGCCCAGTTCCAAATCCGGTTTCGACGCCGAGGTCGATAGCGCGCGCAAGCGCCTGGAGGCCGCGCTTTCCGAAGAAACCGGCTTTGACGATCTCGCCGCCCTGCAAGAGCTCGCGCCGCTGCTGGAAGCCAAAATCGCCTCGCGGCGTTTGGCGTTCTCGCTCGGCGATGAGGATGATGACGAGACGCAAATCTCCATCATCCACGTGCAGACCGATGAAGAACTCGGCTTCATCTTCGCCGAGGATGGCGAGTACGTGTTTGAGAGCAATCTCGACGCGTATTTCGACGATTTCGTCGATGACGATCCCGAACGCTTCGTCGAGCGCCTTTACGAGACGCTGCGCGCCGACCTGCCGAAATACGAGGTTGAGAGCAAAGGCTGAGCGCCTTCCAATAAGCGCATAGCCTACGCCGCTATCCCCCACCTCTGGACCGCCGGCGCCCTCGCCGGCATGTGTGAAAGCCGCACAAAGCCTGCCGTTTGAACCATGCCGGCGAGGGCGCCGGCGGTCCAGACTCAAAAATCTATCCGACCGATTTCACACCGCGCTTAGTCTCTCCCCGTTCAGATCACGGGAGGCGGTTGTGCACACCAGACCAATCACGATCCGAACGCGGTTTGAGCGTGATGCGATCAAAGGTGGCGACATCCGCGATCGCGGCCCCGGTGAGAAACAGGGAAGCCGGGATTCCTTGGAGTGTATGGTGCGCTCCAGAGCACGCGAGCCGGGAACGACTGCAAGGCGCTAAGCGCGCCTGGATACCCAGCGTCGCAGCATCGGCGGCGGTGAGGGCGCAAACGGCCATCGCTTTATATGGTGTGCTGCGCATCATCGCCTGGGGAGGAGACCCGGCCGGTTCGCTGTCTTATCAACGTATGGCCACCCAGGGCGACGTCAGAACGCTGCACGCAGGCGCCGGTTGAAAAACATGCCGCGCGGGGCGCGCTCTAAGCGCAAACCCAAACTAAAATTTCCACGCGTAGCTTAAAGCGCGCCCCGCTCTCCCTCCTTCGCGCTGCGCGCTTCGGAGGGCTTCGCCCGAACCCGCAAGCGCCGCGCGCTGTGCGGCGAAACGCACGCCATAGCGGAGCGCCGGCTTCCAGCCGGCATCACGACACGCAACCGCTTCAGAACACCCTCCACCCATTCCCGGGGCGATGCGCAGCATCGAGCCCGGGACCCATCACCGCAAACGCTTGAGGTGATGGCTCCCGGACGGCGCTGCGCGCATCCGGGAATGGGTGGTGTTTAACCTTGAAAGATTGAGGCGCCGCATGCCGGCTGGAAGCCGGCGCGCCGCTATGGCGAAAGAAAAAGGCCCCGCTTGCGCGGGGGCCAGGCAGGCTATGGCTTAATCTGTATCAGCGCACGTTGAGCTGTTGCGCTTCGGCGCGGGCGGCGGCTTCCTCTTCGCGCAGCGCCGCCATGGCGCGCTGCACGCGCGGATCGGAAAGCGCCGCATTCACACGCGCCAGCCCCTCCACCGCTTCGGCCGAAACGCCAAACACCGAACCGAGCGAGTCGAACGGATTTTGCGCGGCCGGATAGAAGCGCAATTGCACGCGCGCATCCGCATCAATGCCGGCCAGTTCGCGCGCGCGCGCCACCGCAACGGAGAACCCGCCAAGGCGATCCACCAAGCGGCTCTCCAGCGCTTGCGTTCCGGTCCACACCCGCCCGCGCGCCACTTCGCGCACTTGCTCGCGCGTCAGTTCGCGCCCATCGGCGACAAGGCCGATGAAATCCTGATAGGCGCGATCGATGAAGCCCTGGAACGCCGCGCGCTCGGCCTGGTTGAAGCCGCGCTCGGTGGTGAACATCTCCACCAGCGGCGAGCCCACGGTGATCGTCTCGGTATTGGTCGAAAGATAATGATCAAAGGCCGGGCCCAAGATCAGCTTGCCGCCAACAACGCCGATCGAGCCGGTGATGGTCGAAGGCGAGGCGATGATCTCGTCAGCATCAGCCGAGACATAATAGCCGCCGGAGGCCGCCACATCGCCCATCGACACCACCACGATCTTGCCGCGTTCGCGCGCGGTGCGCAGCGCGGCGAGGATCTGGTCGGAGGCCACCACAGAGCCGCCGGGGCTCGACACCCGGAACAGCGATCGCGCGCACATCCTCCGCAGCCGAAGCATCCAGCAGCGCCTGGGCGATGCGATCGCTCGTCATCACCGATTCATCGCTGAAGAAATCATTCTGCTCAGGCCCGGAAATGATCGCGCCTTCGCCCTGCACCACCGCGATCACCGGCCCGCCCGCATGTGGGCGGGCGCGATAGCGCGCAAACTCGAAAATCTCAGCGCCCTCGGCGCGCGCCAGCGCCGCCGCTTGCGCATCTTCTGGCCGGCCAAGCTGATCCACCAGGCGCAAGCGCACCGCTTCCGCCCCGGTAAAGGGCGTGCTTTCCACCACGCGGCGCAGTTCCGCCGCCGCGATCTCCACGATCGGCGGAGATGGTGTTGATCATGTTGTCATAGAGGCCATTGAGCAGGCTCTCGGTCGATTCCCGGTGCGCGGGGGTGAAGCCGGTTTGCGTCAGCGTGTGCGCGGCGGTTTTGTATTCCTCGCGCGTTTCAAACTGCGCCTGCGCATGAAAGCGCCGCAGCGTATTGCCAAAGAACATCACCTCGGCCGAAAGGCCCATCGGCATGAATTCGGAAGCCGCCTGCAGCCACACCTCGTCCGCATCGGCCACGGCCATGTAGCCGGGCATCGACATGCGCACGCCGTCATTTTGCAGATGCGCGATCACGAACTTGCCCGAGGCCTGGAAGGCCTGCAGCGCGGCGCGAATTTCCTCAGCCTGCGCAGGCGCCATGCCGCCCGTATTGGCGCGCACGAAAATGCCGCGCACGCGATCATCCTGGCGCGCCTCATCGATGCGGGTCAGCACCGGCAGCAGCGCCGGCGTGCCGGAAAAACGCGGCGAACGGATTGGAGGGCGTCTGGTCCGTCATCGGCTGGCGCAGATCCAGCGTCAGCACCATCTGGCCGGGCTGCGGCGCCGGCGCCATCGCCCCGCCAATGATCCCGCCAACCAGGAAAAGCACGCCGACAAAAGCCAGCAGCAAGCCGACGAGCACGCCGGCCACCGTAATGAGAAATTGCTTCACGAAACCGCCTCCAGGCCGGGCCCGCAGGCCGCCTTATCGATAAATGATATGGGCCAGGGCGCGCTTGTCCAGCCCTTTCTTATCGAAAAATGATAAAGGCCGCCCGCCTGCCGCTCGCCCTTGGCGGAAACGCCCAAAGGGGGCATTGTTGCGGCGAGTGAGGGCGCTTGGGAGGCCGCAGCGATGTCTCAACGTCTGCCCGCCAGCGACGAATGGATGGCCGAGCAGCAGCTCCGGGCCGAATTGGAGGCCGAGGCCTGGCGCCGTCTGCGCGAGGTTCACGCCCGCCCGCCTGAGCCGCCGCCCGCCCTGGCCGCGCCTGCGCTGGCCCAAGCCCGGCCCGATCCCTCCTTCGGCGGCAGCCTGATTCTCCAAGGCCCTGGTGCGCTTCGCGCTGGGCGCGGGCATGGCCTATATCGCCTATATCGCGGCCGTAGACGCCCAATTGGGCGCGTTTGAAGCTTGGCTCGCGGCCATCGCGGGCTTTCTCATCACCCTCTCGCTCTCGCTGCTGGGCCCGTTCCGGCGCGCGATCCACGCGACGGCGGAGACGGCGAAATGGGCGATTATCGCCGGGGCGGCGTTCGGGGCGCTGTGGCTGGTGATGAACCCAGGGGCGCTCTAGCGCAGCGAGCGAAGGGTGGCTGGGGTGCTAGGATTCGAACCTAGGAATGGCGGTACCAAAAACCGCTGCCTTACCACTTGGCGACACCCCAAAACCTGGGAAGCGGCTATCTAGATGGGCTCGCGCGCCGATGCAACTGCGTCATGCGCTCTAGCGATTGCCAAACGCCGGCCGCTGGCTCTATAAGCCGCCCCCTCGGAGTATAGCTCAGCCTGGTAGAGCACCACGTTCGGGACGTGGGGGTCGTAAGTTCAGATCTTGCTACTCCGACCATTCGCGCCGCGACAGCAGCGCGGATGGTCGTTTAGGCCAAAGCGCCTTATCTAGCGGCCATGGATGCTCCCCCGCCGCCGCAAGCCGAAATCGTCATCACCGCCCCGCGCCTGCCCGACGCTGCGCGTGATGAAGCCTATTCCGTCGAACGCATCGATCCTGGCGCATCGGCCAACGCCCCGCGCATCGATGAGGCGCTGAGCCAAAGCGCGGGCGCGTCGCTATTCCGCCGCTCTACCTCGCTGGTGGCGAACGCCACCATTCAAGGCGCCAGCCTGCGCGCGATCGCGCCCTCGGGCGCAGGCCGCGCGCTGGTGACGCTTGAAGGCGCGCCGATCAACGATCCGTTCGGCGGCTGGGTGATCTGGAGCGCGATCCCGAGCGAAACCATCGACAGCATCTCCATCGTGCGCGGCGCGGGCGCAGGCCCTTACGGCGCAGGCGCGCTCACAGGCGTGATCGCGCTGCAAGAAGCGCATGCGCCCAGCGTGCTTGATCTGGCTTATGGCGAACGCGGCTACGGCCGCGCGGCGGGCGCATGGAGCGGCGATGGCGTTACGCTCGCGTTCAGCGGCGAAAGCTTCAACGGCGATATTCCCGTGCGCACAGGGCGCGGCGCCGCGGATAATCGAACCGATTATGAAAGCTTCGCCGCCAGCGCACGCTGGGTTGGCGCGCTCGCCGGTGGCGCAGCCTCGCTGCGGCTTGGGCTCTATGATGAAAGCCGCGGCGCAGGGATCGTCGGCGCCGAAAGCCAATCGCGCGGCGCGCATGGGAGCGCCGCTTATGCGCGCGAGGGCGCAGGCCAGAGCTGGCGCGTGCAAGGCTGGGCCGCGCTCAGCGATTTCGCCAATTCATCGGCCGCCATCTCCGCCGACCGCAACACCGCAACGCCCGCCGCCGATCAATACGAAACGCCCGCGCTCGGCCTTGGCGCCAACATCGCCTATCGCGCGCGCCGCGATGGGTTTGAATGGGAAATCGGCGCCGATGCGCGCTACGCCGACGGCGAAAGCCGCGAGCATTTCCGCAATCTTGGCGCGGGCTTCACGCGCGGGCGCATCGCCGGCGGCGCAACGCTGATCGCCGGCCTCTATGGCGAGGCCAGCCATGAAAGCGGGCCGTGGCTCTTCACCGGGGGCTTGCGCGCCGATTATTCCGGCGCCTTCGATGCGCGCCGCATCGAGTACGATCTCGCCACCGGCGCGCACACGCTAAACGACGCCTCGCCCGACGCCGATGAGATCGTGCCCACCGCGCGCGTGGGCGTGCGCCGCGACATGGGCGGCTTCGCATTACGGGCCGCAGCCTATAGCGGCTTCCGCGCGCCGACTCTCAACGAATTGCACCGGCCCTTTCGCGTCGGCAATGACGTCACCGAAGCCAACGCCGCGCTGAAATCAGAGCGCCTCGCCGGCGCCGAGATCGGCATAGGCGGCGCCAATTGGCGCGCGGCGCTGTTCTACAATCAGCTCGATGACGCGATCGGCAATGTCACCCTCGGCATTGGCCCGGGCACGTTCCCGCGCGTGGGCTTTCTGCCCGAGGGCGGCGCCTACCGGCAGCGGCAGAACCTTGGCCGCATCGAAGCCATCGGCGTCGAAGCCGACGCAAACTGGAGCTTTGGCCCGCTGGACCTGCGCCTGGGCGCGGCCGCAACGGACGCTGAAGTCACCAGCGCCAGCGCCGCCCCGCAGCTTGAGGGCCTTCGCCCCGCGCAAGCGCCGCAATACACCGCCACCATCGGCCTTGGCTGGCGCATCAGCCCGGCATGGCGCCTTGCGCTCGATGGCCGCTGGGAAAGCGCGCGCTGGGAGGATGATCTCAACACCCGCCGCCTCTCGGCCGCGTTGGGCGTCGATGCGCGCCTGGCCTGGCGGCTCAATGAGCGCGCGGCGGTGATCCTCGCGGCGGAGAATCTGTTCGACGCCGCGATCGAAACGGGGGAGACGGGCCTTGGCGTGGAAAGCTTCGCGCCTGCCCGCGTCGTCAGCATCGGCCTCACGCTGCGATAAGACGCAGCATCAAGGCTTGCCATTGCCGCCCGGCTTAGGTGTTAAGGGCGGCCTCAAACACGGAATCGATCATGGCCCGACTGAGCTACAAACCCGGCGACCACGCGCTCCTCGTCAAGCGCTCAAAGACTGGCCTTGGCCTGTTCGCCGGCGAGCCGATCCCGAAGGGCGCGTGCATCATCGAATATACCGGGGTGGAAATCACCAAGGAGCAGGAGCAGACCAGCCGCTCGAAATATCTGTTCGAGATCAGCACTCGCAAAACCATTGACGGCGCCCCGCGCTGGAATACCGCGCGCTACATCAATCATTCCTGCCGGCCCAATTGCGAGCCCAACATCCATAAGGGCCGCGTCTACATCCACGCCAAGCGCAACATCAAAGAGGGCGAAGAGCTCGCCTACAATTACGGCGTGAACTATTTCAATCAGTATTTGAAAGACATTTGCGGCTGCCCCAAATGCAAGCCCGAAGCCGCCCCGCGCGCAGCCGCGGCTACGCGCGCCAGCAAAAAAGATCGTGAAGAAAACACCGGCGAAAAAGCGCTGATTCCTTGGACCGCCGGCGTCCCCGCCGGCATCGCTTTATCCGTTTGCGCGGGCGCTTGAGGAAAGAGACTTGCCGGCGGGGGACGCCGGCGGTCCAAGCCGCCAAGCTAAAGCCGCTTCACCTCAGCGCCCACGGCCTTGCCCAGCACCAATGTGCGGGACATGCCGATGAAAAGCCCATGCTCCACCACCCCGACAATGCGCTTCAGGCCATCGGCCAAAGCTTCGGGATCGGGGATGGCCTTGCAGTGCGCGTCGATAATGTAATTGCCGCCATCGGTGACGACCGGGTCTGCGCCCTTGCCCTGTACGCGCAGCACCGCATCCGCGCCGGCGCACCCGGCCGCGGCCATCGCTTCGCGCACGCGCTCAAGCGTCAGCGCAAAGCCAAACCGCACAGCCTCCACCGGCAACGGAAAGGCGCCGAGCGTTTCCACCCATTTCGATGAATCGGCGATCACCACCATCTCGCCGCTGGCGGCGGCGACGATCTTCTCGCGCAGCAATGCCGCGCCCCCGCCCTTGATCAGCCGAAACGCCGGATCGACCTCATCGGCGCCATCGACATCCACATCGATCGCCGAAACCCGCGCAATGTCGATCAGCGGCACGCCTGCCTGCTCGGCCAACAGCCGCGTGGCTTCCGATGTGGGCACGCCCGTCACGCGCAAACCTTGGCGCACGCGCTCACCCAAGAGGCGAACGAAATGCGCGGCGGTGGAGCCGGTGCCGAGGCCCACCACCATGCCGTCCTTCACAAATTGCAGCGCAGCTTCCGCCGCGTTCAGCTTGGCGAGATCAGCGCTCACTTGGCTTCCTTATCCTTGCGCTTGGCCTCGCGGAATTGATTGGCCCAGCCTTCAAAATTCTGTTGGCGCGCGCGCGACACCGCCAGCGCCCCATCGGGCACGTCCTTGGTGATGACGCTGCCCGCGCCGGTATAGGCGCCCGCGCCGATGCTGACAGGCGCCACCATCGCGGTATCGGAGCCGATGAACGCGCCTGCGCCGATCACCGTGCGCGATTTGGAAAAGCCGTCATAATTGCAGGTGATCGCGCCCGCGCCGATATTGGCGCCCGCGCCGACATCGGAATCGCCCACATAAGCCAAGTGGCTGGCCTGGGCCTTCTCGCCGAAGGTGGAATTCTTCACCTCGACAAAATTGCCGATCTTCACGCGCGGGCCAAGCTTGGCGCCGGGCCGCAGCCGCGCATGCGGGCCCACCTGCGCGCCCGGCCCGATCTCGGCCTCGGTGAAATGGCAGAACGCATTGATGCGCGCGCCCTTGGCGATTTTGACGCCCTTGCCGAACACGACATGCGGCTCAATCACCACGTCAGGCTCAATCACGGTGTCGTAGCTGAAATAGACGCTCCCCGGATCCAGCAGGGTGACGCCGGCCTCCATCGCCGCAAGCCGCGCGCGGCGCTGAAACACAGCTTCCGCCTGCGCCAGCTCGGCGCGGGAGTTCACCCCCAGCGCATCGCTCTCTGCGCCGCGCACGATGTGCGTGCTGAGCCCGCCTGCGGCGGCAAGCGCGACGATATCCGTTAAATAATACTCGCCCTTGGAATTGTTGTTGTTCACCTGCGCGAGCAGCGCAAACAGCGTCTTGGCGTCCGCGCACATCACGCCGGAATTGCAGAGCTTGACCGCGCGCTCAGCCGCGCTGGCGTCCTTGTGTTCGACGATGCGCGCAAGCAGGCCGTCTTGGCCTTCGATCAGGCGGCCATAGCCTGTGGGATCGGCGGCCTCGAACCCGAGCACCGCGAGCCCGCCCGAGGCGGCGCGGGCTGCGAACATCGCCTCGATCCGCGCCGCCGGCACGAACGGCGCATCGCCATAGAGGATGATCACATCGCCATCAAAATCGGCAAGCGCGCCCTCGGCGGCGCGCACCGCGTGGCCGGTGCCGAGCGGGGGATCTTGCACCACCGCCGCGCCCGCGCCCAAGCGCCCCACCGCATGCTCGCCCACGCTGGGCGCGTGGCGGCCAGTGACGACGACGATGCGCGATGCGCCCACGCCCTCGGCGGCGGCGATGGCCCAATCCAGCATCGGCCGGCCGCCCACCTCATGCAGCACCTTGGGCAGATCGGATTTCATCCGCGTGCCCTGGCCGGCGGCCAGGATGATCGCTGCGCGTGCACGGCTCATATGCAAGGGTTCCGCTTGTGAGAATCTGAGGCTTCTTCTAGCCCATTGAGGCGGAAGGGAAAGCCATGCCCAGCGGCGAACTGGCCGACGCCACCATCGTCTTCGATCTGGACGGCACGCTGGTCGATACAGCGCCGGATCTGACGCGCGCGCTCAACGAAACGCTTGATCTTGAAGGGCTGGCGCATGTGTCGCCGGCGGCGGTGCGGGCCATGGTGGGCCAAGGCGCGCGCCAGCTGATCGCCCGCGCCACCCAGCGCGCCGGGGCGGCCTTCTCGGCCGAGCGGCTCGATCAGCTCACCAACGCCTATATCGAATTTTACCGCGCCGACATCGCCGGCGCCTCGAAGATTTATCCAGGCGTGGAGGCGGCGATGGACGAGATGGCCGCGCTGGGCGCGAAATTCGCCGTCTGCACCAATAAGCGCACGGATCTGTCGCTGCTTCTGCTGGATACGCTTGGGCTGAGCCCGCGCTTCTCGGCCATTGTGGGCGCCGATGCGGTGGCCCAGCGCAAGCCCCATCCCGATCATTTCCGCGCCGCCGTGACGCGCGCGGGCGGCGTGGTGCGGCGCGCCATCATGATCGGCGACAGCGCCGCCGATGTGGGCGCGGCGCGCGGCGCGGGCGCGCCTGTGGCGCTGGTGCGCTTTGGCTATAGCGAAGAGGACGTCGAGCACCTGGGCGCCGACGTCCTGCTTGATGATTATCTTGAGTTGGCAAAAACCTGCCGCCGCCTGTTGGCGGCGCGCGCCTGAGCCTGCACCCAGGCGCGCCCCAGCCGCAGGGCTTGCTTACGCGACTTCCATCACGCCGCGCGCGCTAGGGCGCGAGCGGTCATTCTCCTGGTCGCGGCGCGTGGGCATGCCGTTGACCATGTCGCTGCGGACGTCCGTGCGCGCTGAGCGCATCGCCGCAACAAAGCCAGCCTCGATCAGCTTCACATCGACATTATAGCCGCGTTCGCGCCAATATTCCTCGATCCGCTGTTTGAGGCGCCGCGCGCCATCCACATTGCAGAAATCGTGATCCATCCTGCTCCACCACTTGCACAAATCGGTTCCGGGGTGAGGCTCATCGCCCGGAACCATGCACGCGGACATACGCTCCGCGCTTTCGCGTCAGCCCCCTGATCGCTCCAGCCAGTTCGCCCAAGCATTGCGCCCAAGCGAGGCGGCGATATGGCGAGCGCGCGGGTGACGCGCAATTCACGTTCACGAAGAGGTTAGCGCCCTGACCTGGCGGCGCCCCGTCTTGGCGGGGCAAGATATTGATGCGCTTAGATAATTGCTGCTCTGCCGCGCGGCGCGCGCAGTGGCGCATGCCGGCCATGCAGTCAGCGCCGAGCCCCGCGGACCACAAATCCCCCCGCCGCGCGCATGAATTGGCTAAGCTTTGCGCGAGATCAGCCGATGGCCGCGCGCGTGCGTCCATTATGGCTCTTGGCGCCACACCCCGCCGCCCAGGCTTACCGCCGCCGACGAGAGGAGACACCATGTCCGCACCGCTTTGGCTTAACGGCCCGCCGAGCAAAATCCTGCTGGCCACCGATCTGAGCGCCCGCTGCGACCGCGCGCTCGCCCGCGCCATCGCGCTCGCAGAGAGCTGGAACGCGGTGCTGGTGATCGCGCATGTCATGGAAACGCGGCTCGAGGATCTGCACAGCCTCGAAAACGACGACGCCCCCAGCTGGCGGCGCGGCCCGGACCGGGCCGCCGCGCTTGAGGCGCAAATCCGCAAGGAGCTCGCCCCGCTCTATCAAGGCCCGCTGGTTGTGCGGGTGACGGACGGCGAAGCGGCGCAGCGCATTGAAGAGATCGCGCGCGATGAAGCCTGCGGGCTCATCATTTCCGGCCTCGCGCGGGCGCGCACGTTCGAGCGCTCCATTCTCGGCTCGACCGTGGAGCGGCTGCTGCGCCATGCGCCGGCGCCGGTGCTGGTGGTGAGAAACCGGGCGGCAGGGGCGTACCGGGCGGTGGTGGCGGCCACCGATTTCTCCGATCTGTCACAACACGCGCTCGAAGCGGCGCTTAAATTCTTCCCCAACGCCGGCGTGACGCTGTTTCATGGCTTTGAAATCCCCTTTGAAACGCTGACCACGCGCACCGATTGGAGCGCGCAGATCGCCGTTTATCAGGCCGAAACCGCCGAGCCCTTCCTGGCCAACAGCGAAATCGCCACGGCGAACCGCGCGCGCATTCAGCTGCTGATCGAACGCGGCGCGCCCGAAGTGCTGCTGGCCGCCTACGCCGCCGACAAGCCGGTCGATCTCATCGTCACCGGCTCGCACGGGCGCAGCGCGATGTTTGACATCCTGATCGGCTCAATCGCCAAGCGCATTGTGGAAAACGCCCCCACGGACGTGCTGATCGTGCGCGAGCCCCGCGCCGCGAGGCGTTAAAAACGCGCCCAGGCGTTGCGCGGACAAGACACCGCGCCGCAGGCGTAAAGATGACGCCTTGCTCAATCGCACAGCGCCCCTCTATGAATAATGTGCAGCGCGCTTCTGATGCGGCGCGCCGCGCCCGTCGCTGGCCACGCGGCGCTGCGCCTGAAGGCGCGGCCGCTGCTGGCCGGCTTCCAATCCAACTGATTCGCACGCGCGCATCTGCCAAAGGATCGCCACTGGCCTGCCAAGACCATCATCCCGCCTGTGACGCATTGATCGGGGCCCTTCACGCAAGCGCGGGGGCCCGATGAGCACGGGCGCGCTTTTGCTGATCATGATCATGCTGCCCTTTGCGGGCGCGATCATCGCTGCATTTTTGCCCACGCGCGCGCGCAACGCCGCCGCCTCCTTGGCCACGGTGATCGCCCTTGCCGGCTGCGCCTGCCTGGCCGCCCTTTATGAAGCATCGACGACCGGCGCGGGCGCGCGCCTCGACATCCCTTGGCTGACCACGTTCGGGCTCGACATCGTGTTTCGGCTCAATGGCCTCTCATGGGTGTTCGCCGCGCTGGTGCTCGGGATCGGCGCGATGGTTGTGCTCTATGCGCGCTATTATATGTCGCCCGAAGATCCGGTGCCGCGCTTCTTCACCTATCTGCTGGGGTTCATGGGGGCGATGCTCGGCATTATCATGTCGGGCAATCTCATCCAGCTGGTGATGTTCTGGGAGCTGACGAGCCTCTGGTCGTTCCTGCTGATCGGCTATTGGAACAACAACGCCAACGCCCGCGACGGCGCGCGCATGGCGCTGACCGTCACCGCCACGGGCGGGCTCTGCATGCTGGCGGGCATGCTGGTGATCGGCCACATCGTCGGCAGTTATGATATCGACGTCGTGCTCGGCTCGGGCAATCTGATCCGGGAGCACACGCTCTATCTGCCGGCGCTCGTGCTGGTGCTGATCGGCGCCTTCACCAAGAGCGCGCAGTTTCCGTTCCATTTCTGGCTGCCGCACGCCATGGCCGCGCCCACGCCGGTGAGCGCGTATCTGCACTCGGCGGCGATGGTGAAAGCCGGCATTTATCTCATGACGCTGCTGTGGCCTGTGATGTCGGGCACGGACGCCTGGTATGTGCTGGTGGGCGGGGCGGGCATGGCCACGCTGCTGCTGGGCGCCTTCGCGGCCATCTTCCAGCACGATCTCAAGGGCGTTCTGGCCTATTCGACGCTGAGCCATCTGGGGCTCATCACGCTGCTGCTCGGGCTCGGCAGCCCGCTCGCGGCGGTGGCGGCGATTTTCCACACGCTCAACCACGCGACGTTCAAAGCCTCGCTGTTTATGGCCGCCGGCATTATCGATCACGAAACCGGCACGCGCGATCTGCGCAAGCTCTCGGGGCTTTATCGCTACATGCCGATCACCGGCACGCTGGCGATCATCGCTGCGGCGGCGATGGCGGGGGTGCCGTTGCTGAACGGCTTTCTCTCCAAGGAAATGTTCCTGGCCGAGGCGCTGAACGCGAGCGCGGGCGCACACACCAATTACGGCCTGCCGGCGCTGGCGACGCTCGCCTCCACGTTCGCGGTGCTCTATTCGCTGCGCTTCATCCATCAGAGCTTCTTTGGCCCGCCGCCGAAGGATCTGCCGCGCGAGCCGCATGAGCCCAGGTTCTGGATGTGGCTGCCGGTGACGCTGCTGGTGGCGCTTTGCCTGCTTGTCGGCATCATTCCGGGCCAAACCATCGGGCCGTTCCTCTCAGCCGCCGTCACCTCCGTGCTGGGCGAGAACAAGCCCTATTATAGCTTGGCGATCTGGCATGGCTTCAATGCGCCGCTGGTGATGAGCATGATCGCGCTGATCGCGGGCGTTGCGCTCTATGCGATCTTCCGCGACCGCATCAACACCAATCCGCGCGGGGCGCCGCCCTTCATGAGCCGCTTTCAGGCGCGCCGCACGTTTGAAGCGACGCTGGCCGCGCTGCGCGGCGGCGCCAATGCGCTGGAGCAAACTTTGGGCGTACGCCGGCTTCAGGTGCAATTGCGCGCGCTGGTGGCCACGGCCTTGTTGGGCGGGGGCATCGTATTTCTGGCGCAGGCGCTGGGCTGGACGGAATTGACGCTGACGCAGATCGATCCGGCGTTTGCAATGCTTTGGGTGCTTGGCGCGGCGTGCGCCATAGGCGCCGCCGTGCAGGCGAAATACCACCGGCTGGTGGCGCTCATCCTGATGAGCGGCGCAGGCATGGTGAGCTGCCTCACCTTCGTGTGGCTCTCCGCGCCCGATCTGGCGCTGACGCAAATGCTGGTGGAGATCGTCACCGTTGTACTGCTGCTGCTGGGCTTGCGCTGGCTGCCGCAGCGGCGCGTGGAGATGAAGCATTATTCCAAAGCCTCGCGCGTGCGCGCTTATGCGCGGCGCGGCCTTGATCTGGCGCTGGCGATCGGCGCGGGGCTGGGCGCTGCGTTCCTGGCCTTCGCGGTGATGACGCGCCCGCTTGGCGAGACGATTTCCACCTTCTTCCTCGAACGCTCCTACGCGGATGCGGGCGGGCGCAATGTGGTGAACGTGCTGCTGGTGGATTTCCGCGCGTTCGATACGTTCGGTGAAATCACCGTGCTCGGCGTTGTGGCGCTGACGGTGTTTGCGCTGCTGCGCCGCTTCCGGCCTGCGGCCGATAGTTTAAGCGCGCCGGCGCAGCAGATCCGCCAGCGCGCCGCCGATCAACGCATCGAACACCGCGAGGAAGGCGACACCTTGCACGATTACCTCGCCATCCCGCGCGTCTTGATCCAGTGGCTGTTCCCGGTGATTTTGGTGTTTGGGATTTATCTCTTCCTGCGCGGGCATGATGAACCAGGCGGGGGCTTTGCCGCGGGCGTTGCGCTTTCTGTCGCCATCATTCTGCAATACATGGCCTCCGGCGCGCGCTGGGTGGAGGCGCGGCTGCGGGTGCTGCCGGTGCTTTGGATCGGGTTGGGGCTGCTTGTGGCCGCGCTTACAGGCATCGGCGCCTGGTTCTTCGGCGCGCCGTTCCTCACCTCCTATTTCCAATACGCGGACATCCCCATGCTTGGCCGCATCCCGATCGCCAGCGCGCTTTTGTTTGATCTTGGCGTGATGATGCTGGTGGTGGGCGCAACCGTGCTGATGCTGATCGCGCTGGCGCACCAATCGATCCGCACCCCGCGCGTGATCGAGCGCACGCCCGAGGAAGAGGTCGATACCGACGCCGCCCCCGCGCCCGATCCGCAGGCCGCTGAGCAGGAGGCCGCGCGCTGATGGAAATCGTTCTCGCCATCGGCATCGGCGTTTTGTTCGCTTCGGGCGTGTGGCTCTTGCTGCGGCCGCGCACCTTCCAGGTGATCATCGGGCTTTCGCTGATCGCCTACGCCGTCAATCTGTTCATTTTCGCGATGGGCCGCGTGCGCATCGGCGCCCCCGCCAGTGCTGGAACAGGGCGTGCCCGTCGATCCCAGCCAGTACGCGGACCCGCTGCCCCAAGCATTGGTGCTGACCGCCATCGTCATCAGCTTTGCAATGACGGCGCTGTTTCTTGTCGTCCTGCTGGCCGCGCGCGGGCTGACCGGCACCGATCATGTCGAAGGCACGGAGCCTGACGCATGAACCAGCTTGAGCATTTCATCATCCTGCCGATCGTTGCGCCTCTGATCGGGGCGGCGCTCACGCTGGTCACGGCGGATAAATGGCGCCGGCACATCACGCTCGGCACTGTGCTGCTGGTGGCGGCGACATCGGTGGGGCTGCTCTGGGCTTCATCCACGGCCTCGGACGCGCAATTCGGCGAGGCGCATGTCTATCGGCTCGGCAATTGGCCCGCGCCGTTCGCCATCGTGCTGGTTTCCGATCGGCTTTCGGCGCTGATGCTGGCGCTGACGAGCACGCTGGCGGTGGCGGCGCTGACATTCTCCTTCGCGCGCTGGGATCATGCGGGGCCGCGCTTTCATGCGCTGTTCCTGCTGCTGATGATGGGGCTTAACGGCGCGTTCCTCACCGGGGACGTGTTCAACCTCTTCGTGTTCTTCGAGGTGTTGCTGGCGGCCTCTTATGGGCTGTTGCTGCACGGAACGGGCGTGCCGCGCGTGAAAGCGGGGGTGCATTATATCGCCATCAACCTGGCGGCCTCCTCGCTGTTTCTGATCGGCGTGTCCATGATCTACGGCGTGACCGGCACGCTCAACATGGCCGATATCGCGGCCGCCATTCCCAAAGTGCCGGCGGAAAACCGCGCCTTGCTGGAAGCGGGCTGCGCGCTCTTGGGCATCGCCTTTCTGGTGAAGGCAGGCATGTGGCCGCTCGGCTTCTGGCTGCCGCCGGCCTATTCGGCCGCGAGCGCGCCGGCGGCGGCGATGTTTGCGATCATGACGAAAGTCGGCGTCTATGTGGTGCTTCGGCTTTCGATGCTGATGTTCGGGCCCGAGGCGGAAGCTTCGGCTGGATCTCGGCGGCCCATGGTTGCTGATCGGCGGGGTGGCCACCATCCTGTTCGCCGCCGTCGGCGCGTTCGCCACCACCTCGATGTCGCGCATCGCCGGCTTTTGCGTGCTGATGTCATCGGGCACGCTGCTGGCGGTGATCGGCGCGGGCGCTGAGCGGGCGCTGCCCGGCGCGTTGTTCTATCTCATCGCCTCCACCTTGGCGGCGAGCGCCTTCTTCCTGCTGATTGAGCTGATCAACCGCGCGCGCGGCACCACCGCGCCGGCGGAAACCGGGGCGGTGTTCGATGACGAATACCGCGACCCTTATGAGGATGACGCCCAAGAGGTGCGCTTTCTCATCCCGGCCACGATCGGCCTGCTGAGCGGGGCGTTTCTGCTCTCGACGCTGCTGCTGGCCAGCATGCCGCCCTTGCCCACCTTCATCGGCAAGTTCGCCATCATGGCCGGGCTGATGCCCGAAACCGGCAACGCGCCTTTCAGCACTTGGGTGCTGATCGGCGCGCTGACCTTCTCCAGCCTCGCCACGCTGCTGGCGCTGACGCGCATCGGCATTGAGGTGTTCTGGGCCTCCACGCTTTCGCCGCCGCAGATGCGCGCGCCCGAGGGCGCGGCGATTGGCGCGCTGCTCGCGGGCTGCCTGTTGCTCACGGTGTTTGGCGGGCCAGCCACGCGCTATCTCGCCGCCACCGCCGCGTGGCTGCATTCGCCGGGCGATTACATCCATGCGGTGCTGACCCCGCCGCCCGCGCCCGCTCCAGCGCCCTTGGCGGAGCAGGCGCCATGAAGCGGATCATGCCTTATCCCTTGATGTCGCTGGCGCTGCTGGCGATCTGGGTGCTGCTCAACAACAGCGTGACGCCCGCGGTGCTGGCGAGCGGGGTGCTGCTTTCCTTTCTGGCGCCGCTCGCCTATGGCGCGCTGGAGCGGCCGCGGGTGATTGTCGGCAATGTGGTGTCGATCGTGCGCCTTTTGGCGATCGTGCTGTTTGACATCACCCGCTCCAATTTCGCCGTGGGCACGATCATTCTGGCGGGCCGGCGGCGCGAGCGCGTTTCGGGATTTGTGCAAATTCCGCTCACCATGACGGACCCAAACGGCCTCGCCATTCTCGCCGTCATCATCACCAGCACGCCCGGCACGCTTTGGGTGCAGTATGATTCACGCCGGCAAAAAATGCTGCTGCATGTGCTTGATCTGGTTGAGCCCGAATATTGGGTGACGCTGATCAAGGATCGCTACGAACGCCGCTTGATGGAGATTTTTGAATGAGCAGCGCCCTCATCCTGCACTGGTCGCTGCTGGCGGCCCAAGCGATGATCGCGGGCGCCATGGGGCTCGCCGTGCTGCGCATGCTGAGAGGCCCGCGCGCGCAAGACCGCGTGCTGGGGCTCGATACGCTCAATGTCGCGGCCATGCTGATGATTTTGACGTTCGGCGTGCGCACCGGCAGCGCGGTTTATTTTGAGGCCGCGCTCGTGATCGCGCTGGCCGGCTTTGGCGCCACCGTGGCGCTCTCCAAATTCCTGATGCGCGGGGAAGTGATCGAATGATCGCCGAAACCGATCTGCCGCCCTGGGCGGCCATTCTGGTGTCGCTGTGCATGCTCGGCGGCGCGGCGATCACGCTGATCGGCGCGATTGGCCTCATGCGCTTTAAGCGCTTCTATGATCGCGTGCACGCGCCAACCTTGGGAGCCACGATCGGCACGGGCCTCATCCTCATCGGCTCGATGATCTGCTTTTCGGTGCTGGAGACGCGCCCGATCCTGCATGAAATCCTGATCGGCGTCTTTACCACCATCACCACGCCGGTGACGCTGATCCTGCTGGTGCGCGCCGCGCTTTACCGCGATCGGGTGGAGAAAAACGACGTGCCGATCGACGAATAATCCCGCGTGCTTGGGCGCGCCGACGATGAGCAAATGAGGCTGCGATGCAGATTGGCGTGATCGGGCTTGGACGGATGGGCGCCGGCATTTCGCGCCGGCTGATAGCGGGCGGGCACAGCTGCGTTGTGTATGATGTCAGCCCCGCCAATATCGCCGCCCTCGCGCAAGACGGCGCAATCGGCGCAGAGAGTCTCGAGGCTCAGGTCGCTGCGCTTTCGGCCCCGCGCGCGGTTTGGGTGATGCTGCCGGCGGGCGCGCCCACCGAAGACACCATCACGCGCCTTAGCACGCTGCTCTCGCCCGGCGACGTCATCATCGATGGCGGCAACACTTATTATCGGGATGACATCCGCCGCGCCAAAACGCTGGCGGAGAAACAGATCGCGTATCTTGATGTCGGCACCTCCGGCGGGGTCTGGGGCCAGGCGCGCGGGTTCTGCCTGATGGTCGGCGGCGATAAGGCCGCCTATGATCGGCTCGACCCGATCTTCGCCACGCTCGCGCCCGGCATCGGCGACATCCCGCGCACTGAACGCGATGCTTCGGCGGATGCAAGCGTCGAGCGCGGCTATTTCCACGCAGGCCCCAGCGGCGCGGGGCATTTCGTCAAGATGATCCACAATGGCATCGAATACGGCATGATGGCCGCTTACTCCGAAGGCTTCGCCATCCTCGAAGGCCGCAACGCGGCGCATTTGCCGGAAGATGAACGCTACGATCTCAATCTTGCCGATGTCGCCGAAGTCTGGCGGCGCGGCAGCGTCATCACCTCATGGCTGCTCGACATCACCGCCTCGGCGCTCGCCAAGGATGGCGACCTCGCCGCGTTCAGCGGCTCGGTCGAAGATAGCGGCGAAGGACGCTGGACGCTTGAAGCGGCGATCGAGGAAAGCGTGCCGGCTGACGTGCTGGCCGCCGCGCTGTTTGCGCGCTTCCGCTCACGCCAGCCGGGCGCGTTCGGCAACAAGCTGCTTTCCGCCATGCGCCTGGGCTTTGGCGGCCATGTCGAACCAAAAAAGTGAGGCCGAGCGCGTTCATCAACGCGGCTTGAATATTGCATCGGTATCCTATATAATAGCGTGATGCAGCTCGCCCTTGGCCTTGCCCGCCTCGCCGCGCTCGCCCGCCAGGATGAATGGCGCGCGGGCGAAGCGCAGGGATTGACCCCCACCCAGGGCGACATCCTCACCACGCTGGCGCAGCGCGCCGAAGGCATGCGCGTTGGCGCGCTGGCCGCGCAAATTCATGTCAGCCAGGCCACCGCCAGCGATGCGCTGGCCGCGCTCGACCGGAAAGGCCTGATCGAGCGCTACGCCGATCCGACAGATAAGCGCGCGACGCTGCTGCGGCTTTCGCGCAAGGGGCGCGCGCTGGCGAAACGCTGGCCCGATGGCTTCGCGCGCGTGATCGATACGCTTTCGCCGAAGGATCAGGCGGCGCTGATGGGCATCGTTGTGCGCGCCATCGCCGCGCTTGAGCGCCAAGGCGCGGTGTCGCGGCAGCGCATGTGTCTTTCCTGCCAGTTTTTCGCTGAGAACGCGCACCCTGGCGCGGCGCGCCCGCACCATTGCCGCCTGATCGGCGCCGCGCTTGGCGAAGGCGATTTGCGCATCGATTGCCCCGAACACCAGGAGGCGCACGCCGCCTGAGCAATGCGGAGCCGCCTCCGCTGGCGCGCGCGGCGCCTGATTTCGCGCAATATATATAGGAGTCCTAACATGAAAACCAAAGCCATCTTCTATCATGCGGGATGCCCCGTGTGCGTTTCGGCCGAACAGCAATTGGCGGGCGCGCTCGATCCGCAAAGATATGACGTGGAGATCGTCAATTTTGCAGAGACGCCTCAGCGCATCGCCGAGGCCGAGCGCGCGGGCGTTGTTTCCGTGCCTGCGTTCGTCATTGGCGGCTCCCCGTTCCACATCAATTTCGGCGCCTCCATGGCCGACGTAAAAGGCGGCTGACAACAGGGATCGGCGCTGCGCCGCCGCCGCGCCGATCCTTCACTTAGGAGAACCGACATGCCGCCACTGAGAGCCGCGCCGGAATGGCGCATCGCGCAATGGTTCAACACCGAAACCCCGCTGACGCTGGCGGCGTTGCGCGGCCGTGTCGTGATGGCGTGCGCTTTTCAGATGCTTTGCCCTGGATGCGTCAGCCACGGCCTGCCTCAAGCGCAGCGCGTGGCGCAGACGTTCCGCGCCGAGGACATCGCCGTCATTGGCCTGCATACGGTGTTTGAGCATCACGACGCGATGAACCCCAACGCGCTCAAGGCGTTTCTGCACGAATATCGGATCGGCTTTCCTGTGGGTGTCGATATGCCCGATGGCGGCGGAATTCCGCGCACCATGCGCGCCTACGCCATGCAAGGCACGCCGACGACGCTCCTGATCGACCGGGAGGGCCGCTTGCGCCGCCAAGCCTTCGGCCATTTACCCGACCTTCAATTGGGTGCGGAAATCATGGCGCTGATTGGGGAAATGGGCGGCGCGGCTCAAGCGGCCGAGGACCAAGGGGCTGTATGCAGGCCCGGCGGCGCCTGCGATTAGCCCCCTGGCCAATAATGCGCATCGGGCAGTGCGCGCGGGCCAAACAGCGCCTGGCCGACGCGCACAATGCTTGCGCCCTCTTCGATCGCGATCTCAAAATCGCCCGACATCCCCATCGAGAGCTCGGCCATGCCTGCAAAGCCGCGCAAACAGAGATCGTCCCGGACATCGCGCAGGCGCTGAAAACAAGCGCGCACGCCGGCCTCATGCTTGGAAAACAAGGCCAGCGTCATAAGCCCCTTCGGCTTGAGCCGCGTGAACGGCGCCAGAGCCTCGGCAAAAGCCGGCGCCTCCTCCGGGGCGATGCCGAACTTGCTTGCTTCGCCTGACGTGTTCACCTGCACATAGACGTCAAGCTCGCGCCCTTCGAGCTCAAGCCGATGATCGAGCGCGGCCGCCAGGCGCAGCGAATCGAGCGCATGGAACGCGTGCGCAAAGCGGGCGACATATTTGGCCTTATTGGTCTGCAAATGGCCGATGACATGCCAGCGCAACGCGAGATCGCTAAGCGCCGCCTGCTTCTCGCGCGCCTCTTGGACCTTATTTTCTCCGATCTCGCGCAAGCCCGCCGCATAGGCGGCGCGGACCAGCGACGCCGGATGGGTTTTCGTGACGGCAATGAGCCGCACCGCGTTCGAATCTCGTCCGGCGCGGGCGCAGGCTGAAACCATGCGTTCGCGCACATGGGCGAGATTGGCGGCGAGAATCGAAGCATCCATCACGATGCGCTGACCTTAGCAGCTTGCGCAGCGCGCTGCGCCGCCGTTCGAGATCGGCCGCGGCGGGGCGGCGCTTGCCGTGGGCGGGCGCATCGCGCCTAGCCTGCACGCAGCGTCGCGCTTGTCAGCAGGATCGCAAACACCCCAAGCGCGGAGGCGCCCACGCGCCGTATCACCCCGGCGCCCGCATGCGCGCGCACGCCTTTGCCGACCAGCGCGCCAAGGCCAATCCAGAATAGCGAAGCCGCCACGGTGATGCAGGCGTGCGCCGCCAAGTAGGGCCAAGCCGCCGCGAAATCGCGCGCGCCCAAATGCGGGATGATCACGAAGGCGAACAATGCGCCCTTCGGGTTGAGCAGCGTCACGATCAAGATACGCATGAAGCTGATCGGCTCGCTGCTGGCCAGCGCGTCCGCGCCCTCGCGCCACAGATGGATCGCCGACCAGATCAGATACCCCGCGCAGGCCAAGCGCAGCGCGTTGGAAAGCAGCGATGATTGGTGCACGAAAGGCGAAATCAGCAGCGACATCGTCCAGATGGCGATGGAATACCCGATCAGTTCCGCGAGCGGCAGCTTCAGCGCGCGGCGCACGCCGCTGGCGGCGCCGGAGGCGGCCAGCAGCGTGTTCGTTGGCCCCGGCACGAACAGCACGGCCACACACGCCAACAAGAAAGCGATGGGATCAGTCACGCAGGTCCCGCCTATTCTTGCGCACAAAATCCGTGAATGAGGCGCAGCGTGCGCGTGGGCTCTCGCACAAAGGGGTTGGATTTATCCCACGCATAGCCGGCAAGCACGGAGGTGAGATAGGCGGTCATCTTGGCGTCCTCCATTGGACGATCGAAGATGATGCGTTGCAAGCTGCCATCGTACCATGCGGCGACGCAGGCGCGGAACGCCTCGACGCCCACCTTCAGTTCAGCCGCAAACTCCGTTTCCCAATCCACCGCCTCGCCCCGCAATTGGCGGTCCACCAGGCCCGCGGCCAGCACCGCAGACTTCATCGCGATGGTGACGCCGGAAGAAAACACCGGATCGAGAAATTCCGCCGCATTGCCCAGCAAAGCGTAGCTTGGGCCGCTCAGCGATTTCACGTTGGCGGAAAAGCCAATGATCTCGCCCGCAGGGCGGGCGCTTTCCGCTTTCGCCAGCACGCGATGCATCAGCGCCGCGCGCGGCAGCAGCGTATCGAGGCGCTCCTCCGCATTGGCCCCGGCCGCTTCAATATCGGCGTCGGGGCCGACGACGCCAACCGAAGTCAGCCCATCGGCCAGCGGGATCATCCAATACCAAATCTGCGGCGCATCGGGATTTATGGTGACCAGAATTTTGTTGCGGTCGAAGCTGGTGTTGTCTGCATGATCATAGACGTGGCGGAACACCGAGCGGCGCTTGTCGAACGTCGAGCTCTGCTCGAGATTGAGCAGGCGCGGCAGGATGCGGCCAAAGCCAGAGCCATCAAGGCAAAAACGCGCGCGAACTTCTTTCTCCGCGCCGCGCTCGTCACGGACGGTAAGCACCGCGCCCGCCGCGTCACTGGAGAACGCGATCACGGAATCGCCGAAGCTGACCTGCGCGCCGCGTTTGCGCGCCGCGCCGATCAGCACGTCATCGAATATCTCGCGCCGGACCTGGAAGGTCGTGCCTTGGCCGGGCGCGGATTTGTTTGGGAAGTAGATGTCGGTATAGCGATCGCCCCAGGCGAAGGCGGCGCCGTCTTTATATTGGAAGCCAGCCGCGGCGATATCCTCGTAGAGCCCGACATCTTCCAGCAGCTGCATGGTTTGGCAAAGCATGCTTTCGCCAATCGAGAAGCGCGGGAAATGCTGGCGCTCAAACACGCGCACGGACCAGCCCTTCTCGGCCAGCAGCGCCGCCGAGACGGCCCCGGAGGGCCCCGCCCCGATAATGGCGATGTCGCAAGTTTCGGTCGTGCCCATTGATCCCCCCTGGCCGCTGGCGCGCGGGTAAGCACTGTCATGGGCGGATAAGCGCAGACAAACGAATCCTCTTGCCGTTTATCTACAATATTTTTTATATAAACGCCGTGGACATCTCTCTCGCGCGCACTTTCCTGGAGGTCGCCGTCAGCGGCAGCTTCGTGGCCGCCGCCCAGCGCCTGCACCTCACGCAAACCGCGATCAGCGCGCGCATCCGCGTGCTGGAAGCGCAGTTGGGGCGGCGGCTGTTCGTGCGCAACAAGGCCGGCGCGCGGCTCACGCCTGCGGGTGAGCGGTTCGTGCGCGACGCCAACATTTTGGTGCAGGCATGGGAGCGCGCGCGGCAGCGGGTCGCGCTGCCGGCCGGGCGCGCGAACATCGCCAGCATTGGCGGAGAACTCAGCCTTGCGAGCCCGATGCTTTCCAACTGGCTCATCTGGATGCACGCCAACCACCCCACGCTCGCGCTCAATGTCGAGGTCGCGCCCTTGGCGCAATTGATGGAGCGCGTTCGTGACGGCTCGCTCGACATGGCGCTCGCCTATGATCCGCCCAACCAGCCAGGCCTTACCATTGAGCTGCTGGCCGATGAGAAGCTGTTGATGGTGAGCTCGTCCAAACAACGATCACCCTCGCCGGAGGATTATGTCCATGTCGATTGGGGCGCGCCATTCAATGACAATTTGAGCGCGGCTTTCCCGCATCTGAGCAACGCCGCGGTGTCCTGCTCGCTTGGGCCGCTGGCGCTGAATTATCTCTTGAAGGTTGGCGGCTGCGGCTATTTCCGATCCAACATCGTAAAGCCATTCATAGCGCAGAAAAAACTACATCTTGTGCCGAATGCGCCAGCTTTTTTCCTATTCGATCCACGCGATCTACTCCACCGAAGCAGAGGCGGAGCTTATCGCCCACATGCGTTCGGGCTTGCGTGCATGTGTATGAATGCAGCTGACAGCCGCCGATCGGCACACGCAGCATTCAATGCCCAACGCGCCAACTGAACGCTGTCGGCTGGGGAAAATCGACAGGCGCCGGCTGCAACGCGCTGAGATCGGCGCGCATGAGAAAATCCGTCAGCTCGCAAAACATGGCGACCTGCCGCACGAACGAGCGCGGATCAAAACGATCAATCCCCGCGCTATGCGCCCAATATGCGCCAAGATCACCCTGCACGCCGAAACTCGGCAAGCCGCGCAACGCGCCATAGCGCGACATGCCATACCATGGGCCCTGCGTGGCGCCATTGGCGCCGATGCGGCCGGGCGAACGAATAATGGCTGAGCGCACATTGTTTGCGCGCGCCGCCTGGTAGGCGGCGGCGATCATTGTCTCATTGGCGGACGCATAAATCCATGTCGGCAACGATCGGCCAGAGGGGCGGATGTCATCGCCCGCTTCTATGTAATCGATCTGGCCAAGATGCTCCATGGCGATAAGGGCGCGGACGCGCGCATAGGCCTCCGGGTGCTTCAGGAAATAATCCTCATGCGCCCACGCCGTTTCCGCGCCAGGCATGAAATGGCGGCAATCGAACTCAAGCATCAGCGTGCGCGGCCTATCGCGGACGTGCGCCATATAGCGGATCAAGGCCAAGAGCCCGAGCGCGCCATTATCCTGACTGATAGAGGGGCCGTCGGTATGGGTGCGCACGTGAATGATTTCATCATCCGCTGTTCCGTAGGCGGCGCCCGGCAGATAGGCGATGAGTTGATAGGCTTCACTTTGCTCTTCGCGGCCTTCAACCCGCAGCGTCGCAAAAGCGCCCGCGCGCGCAGCCGCAATGAGCGTATCTCCGTTTGTCCGATCCAGATATGCAGCGGGAAACTCGTATGGGGTCGGCACACGAAAAGTATATAAACCGGCGGCGGCGGCGCGGTTGAGGCTAAGCGCGAAGATAACCCCGACCGGCTTGCGCGCGCGCATGGCCGTAAGAAAATTCGACGAGGCCGTCATCTCATCCCAAACCGGCGCGGCGATCGAATGCGTCGCGTTCTGCGCTTGAGGCGCTGGCCGCCCCTCATCGGGCCAGCTATCAAATGGCGTCATCCGCTCGTAATCGCTATCGGCGAATGGATCGCGCACATCAGCACGTGGCGCGGGCCGATACACCACGATCTTGCCATCGACATCCGGCGGGGCGTCATCATCCCAAAGCACCAGACGCGCGGTGACGCCGCCGGGGCCGGTGAGGCCGCAGTTGGCGGCGTAGTTCGCCACCTCAATGGCGCGGCCTTCGCACGTCAGCGACCATCCCGACGCATCGGGCCAAGTGCTCGAAAAACGACGTGTGAACGGCCACGCCGCGCGCGCAATATCGACGCAACCATAGGCGCGCAGGCGTTCCTCAATGAACGCCATAAAGCGACGCCAGCTCTCCGTGCCGGTAAGCGCAGGCCCATGCTCATTCTTGGCGCGGTGCCAGCCGATCGCCTCCGCTTCGGAGATCACCCAGCCGGGCTCGACCGCCGCGCCGGCCTTGCCCCCGCATGCGCCAAGCGGCATGGCGGAGAGGCCCATCAGCACTTGCTTGCGAGAAAGCATGGCGGCCTCAACTGCCGGCGCGGGCGGCGCGCCCGCCAAGAAACCAGGTGCAAAGGAACGAAATCACGCACATTGCCGCGAGATAGAACGCGATCGCATGGCTTGACCCGAAATGCGCAAGCAAAAGCGTTGCGATGATTGGCGCAAGGCCGCCGCCGAATACCGAGCCGATCTGATATCCAAGCGAGGCGCCCGAATAGCGCACCTCGGGGGGAAACAATTCGGCGAACAACGCAGCCTGCGGGCCGTACATCAAGCTGATCAGCATAAGCGCCACAGCAATCGCGAGCGTGATGAAGAAGAATGACCCGGTTTCTATCAGCGGAAAAATAGCGAAGGCCCACACGCCCGTCAGCGCCGCGCCCGCCATGAAGATTCCTTTTCGCCCCCACCGATCCGACAATGCGCCGCAGCCGATCAACACCGGGATCATGCACGCGCTGCCGATCATCACCGCCGCCAGCAGATCCTGCCGCGAGAAGCCAAGATCGGCCACGCCATAAGCGACCACGTAAGTAATGGCGACATAAAAGCAGGTATTGTTGGCGATGAAGGCGCCCCGCCAGCAACACATCCCGCCAATGCCGCCGCAGCACCGCCAATACGGGCGACGATTTTCGCACGGGCGCTTGCTTTGCCTCCGCCTGACGCACGGCAGGCGCCTCAAGATGAAACTGGACGTAAAAGCCAACAAACACCAACGCGATCGAGGCCAAGAACGGCAGCCGCCACCCCCAATCATGAAACGCCTCGGCCGAAACCGCGGCGCCAACGGCGAAGAACGCCACATTTGCGGCGATAACGCCAAGCGGCACGCCGATCTGCACGAAACTTCCGTAAAAACCGCGCTTGTTCTCCGGCGCGCTTTCAATCGCCATGAGCGCCGCCCCGCCCCATTGCCCGCCGATAGCGAGCCCCTGGATGAAACGCAGCACCACCAACATCAACGGCGCCGCGGCGCCGATTTGCGCATAGGACGGCAGCAGGCCAATCGCTGCGGTGGTGAGCCCCATGATCACCAACGCGGCGGCAAGCGCGTGCTTGCGCCCGATCAGATCACCGAAATGCCCAAACACGACCCCGCCTAGCGGCCTGGCGATGAAGCCCACCGCGAAGGTGCTGAAGGCGGCGATCTGCGCCACAAAGGGCGGCAGGTCAGCCGGAAAGAAAAAGCTGCGGAAACACCAATGCGGCCGCCGCGCCGTAGATAAAGAAATCATACCATTCAATCGTCGCGCCCGCGGATGCCGTGAGGGCGACTTTCATCGGCGATTTCACACCTGTGGATTTGCCGATCGCCTCAGGCGCGCGCGCGGGCGCTGTGCTCATGGCCGCCTTCCTCCCCCTGCAGCGGCGTTTATTTTTGTTTCGCCGCTGATCTTCGCCACTGCGAGGCGCCGGCTGCGCGGCATTTTCTTCACTCTCTCGCCAGTGAACCTTGACGCTAGCAGAGCCCGCCCACACCATGCAACGCAAAATCAATTCAGGGAGACGCAAGCCATGCGTGAGACAAACAAAGCCCTCGCGGCGTTGGCGTCATGCGTGGCGATGCTCGCCGCCTGCGCCTCACCATCGCCCGCGCGCGAGGCCGGCGCCGTCATCGTGCACGCCCCCGCCGGCGCGTTGGCCGGACGCGCGCAAGGCGCGCTCAATGTTTTTAAGGGCGTACCTTACGCAGAACCACCGACAGGCGCGGCGCGGTGGCGTGCGCCTCAGCCAAAAAGCGCCCTGGCGGGGCGTGCATGATGCAGGCGCCTTCGGCCCCGCCTGCGTGCAATTGCCGAGGGCGGCGACATCCGTTTACGCCTACGAGGTCGGCCCCATAAGCGAAGATTGCCTGACGCTGAACATCTGGGCGCCCGCGAACGCCAGCGGCGCGCCGGTGCTGGTTTGGATTCACGGCGGCTCTTTGGTGTCTGGATCGTCCAACGAGCCGATGTATGACGGCGCGCGCTTGGCCGCGCGCGGGATTGTGTTTGTATCGATCAATTATCGGCTTGGCGTCCTGGGCTTTCTTGCACACCCAGAGCTCAGCGCGGAATCCCCGCTTGGCGTATCGGGCAATTATGGCTTGCTTGATCAGATCGAGGCGCTGCGCTGGATTCAGCGCAATATCGCGGCGTTTGGCGGTGATCCGGGCAATGTCACCATCTTCGGTGAATCAGCAGGGGCTTTGAGCGCGTCTTATCTGCTCGCAGCGCCGCAAGCGCGGGATTTGTTCGCCAAAGCCATCATTCAAAGCACCAATTTTTTGATGGTCCCGCATTTGCGGGAGACGCGGTTTGGCGTCGGTTCCGCCGAAAGCGCGGGCATTGAATTGGGCGCCGCGCTGGACGCGCCGAGCCTTGCCGCCTTGCGCGGCCTGGATGGCGCAACGCTGAGCGCAGCGGCAATGCGCGCGGGCTATAGTGCGCGCCCGACCATCGATGGCGCTGTGCTGCCGCGCCAGCTGATCGAAACGCTCGATCACGGCGAACAAGCGCCGGCGCCGGTGCTCGTTGGCCTCACCAGCGGCGAGATCCGCACCTTCCCTGCGCTCGCGCCGCGCCCACTCGAAAGCCACGCCGCCTATGTGCGCGCGATCCGCGAGAGCTACGGCGATTTGGCCGATGAATTCTTGCGGCTTTACCCCGGCGCAGATCAGCAGGAAGACATCTATGCCGCCACGCGCGACGGCATCTCAGGCTGGGCCGCCGAGCGTTTGGCGCGCGCGCAGACGGCGCTGGGCGCGCCGGCCTATCTTTATTATTTCGACCATTCCTACCCTGCGGCGGATGAGGCGGGCTTGCGTGCGTTTCACGCCAGCGAGCTGCCATACATATTCGGCGCACTCGATACGTTCCCCGTCAATTGGCCGCCCGTGCCCGATGAGCCCGGCGAAACCAGCCTCTCAGACGCCATGATCGGCTATTGGACAAGCTTCGCCACGAGCGGCGCGCCGAGCGCGCCAAGCGCACCGGACTGGCCCGCATATGCGCAGGCGCGCAATTACATGCTGTTCGCAGGCGCGCCACAGCCGCGCGCGCGGCTGAATCCCGGCGCGTTTGAGCTGGTCGATGCACTGACATGCCGGCGCCGTCACGCGGGTGAAGCCTGGACATGGCGCCACGGCTTGGCCGTGCGCCGCGCGCCGCAGCCGCCAACGCCGTGCTAACGCTTGGCCTTCTTTTTTTCTTGGCCTTTTCGTAAATCGCCATGAAGCCGGCCGCCATGAAAGCTGTCATGCGTTGCTTCACGGCCTCGAAATCATCCGACTTGCAAAGCCCGCCCGAGAGCGTGTCGATACGGCCGGTGCGGGCGAGCGTGAGCATCAACGCGCCGGTGACAAAGTGATACCCCCAAAACAAATCTTCTTCAGGGCAATCAGGCAGCGCCTTCTTGATCAGCCCGATCAGGCGCATGACGACCGGATCGAAATGCAGATCCATCAGCTTGGCGCCGTAAGGGGTGTTTGAAACCCAAGCGCCGAGCGCGCCGTAATTCTTCCAATTCTCCCCGCCCTGGCCATAGAGATCGAGGTCGGTGTCAAGAAAAGCGCGCAGCGCGCCTTCAACAGTCGGCTTGCCCTTGGTGGCGGCGTCATAGGCGTCAAGCGCGGCCATCCGGCGTGAACTGGTGACGCCGGCGCGGCGCGCGATCACCTCGTCGAACAAGCGCTCTTTGTCCGTGAAATAATAATTCAGCAGCGTATGATGCACGCCCACGCGATGGGCGACATCCTTCAGCGTCACGCCATGCAATCCGTTGCGTGAAAACAGATACTCGGCGGCGTCGAGGATCTGTTCCATCATCTCTTCGCGCTGCTGAACCTTGGTGCTCGGACGCTGGCTCTGCTTTGCCGCGCCCTTAGCCTTGCGCACCTTGGCTTTCGCCGGCTCAATCGCCCGCTTCGCCCCTGATTTGGCCGGCATCTTTCCCTCGATCTCGTTCTTTCTAAACGTAGCGCACCGGCACGATACAAGCGAACACGGCTGATCGCCGCACGCTGCAACGCCGCCGCCCCGCCATGCCAGCGCTCAAGAACATGGCGCGGCCTGCGGCGGAATAGGCGGGGCGGCAAGGCCGATATTCCAGTTCCAAGCCAGCCCCCCCTTCACACGGCGGCGGCATACCACCGCTTCGTGCAGGCCATAAGTCCCTGGCGCCAAATCAGCGCGCGCCTGGGGCGCGCCGTCAAAAGCCATATAGGCGCGCTCGGCGCCGTAGGGGCGCCATTGCGCAGCGCCAGGCGCGCTGGGTGCGCCGTCCCGGGCGAAACTCACCCAATAGCGCAACATCGCATCAGACAGCGCCGCCTCTTCCGGGGTGTCGGGGATGGCCGGCCAACGCGGCGGCGTGGCGGTTAGATTGCCAAACACATAAGGAATTTCCGCCGCGTGAAAAGCGTGCAAATGCGCATCGTCCATGGCCCGATAGCCATGATCGAAAAAGTATAAAAACGATGGCGCGCCAAGCGCCGTCTGCCGGCGCACCAGGCGCTCGGCGGTCCAGCCATACATCGCGTCACGCGTCGTCGCGAGCATGCTCTCGGCAATATTGTCGCTTGGATACCGCGCCAAAAAGGCCTCGGCGAGATCGCCATAGCGGGCGCAGATCTCTCCGCCTCATAGGTTTCCGCGTCGGCTGGCGGCTGCGGCAGCAGGAATCTCAGCGAGCGAATTTCCCCCTCATTGAAACCGGCAAGGATCGGCGCCGGCGCCTGCTCACCCCGATCGAACACATCCACCAATTGGCGCGGCAGCACACGTCCATCAATATTCGGGAACGGGAAATAGCCGGAGCCGGCAAGGCCGTTCGTGATCGCCTCGGCGCTCATCGTTCGCAGCGCGCGCAAATTGGATGCGCCCAACTGGCCGGCCACCCAAACGCCGATAGCCTCCGCTGGCGGGAAATTGGCGTAAATATTATCGCGCAGCATCGGCGCGGTGACCATGTAAGCGCTCTGCGCGATCGCACGATGAAATAAGCCGCGCGCATCGGGCGCGGCCATCAGATACATCACGCTCAAGCCGCCGGCGGATTCTCCTGCGATGGTCACATTCGCGGAATCGCCGCCAAAAGCGCCGATATTGCGCTGAACCCAGCGCAACGCCTCGATCTGATCAAGCAAACCGTAATTGCCCGAAACGCGTTGCCGGGACTCGGCGCTAAGCTCGGGATGGGCGAGATACCCAAGCGCACCCAGCCGATAATTGATGGTGACGACAATGATCCCCTCACGCGCCATGCGCGCGCCGTCATACATCGCCTCGCTGCCGGCGCCGGCCGTAAGCGAACCGCCGTGAATCCAGAAAAACACCGGCGCGTTTTGCGCGTCGGCTGGCGCCCAAATGTTGAGGAATAGACAATCCTCGCTCATCGGCGGGGTCTCACCGGCATAGATGCTGGCGCCGCGCGCCACAGGCTGGTGGCAGGCCGCGCCGAATTCACGCGCATCGCGAACGCCGCGCCAGGCGTTCATTGGCTCAGGCGGCCGCCAGCGCCGCCACCCCACCGGCGCCTGCGCATAAGGCACGCCGCGAAAGACGTTGACGCCATCCAAGGCTTCGCCTTGCAGCCGGCCCGCCGGCGCAGAAACAACAGGGCCGGCTTGCGCCGCGACAGGCGCGGCAAAGCAAAGCGCAAACAAACCAACGACAGCGTTGATCCATCCCTTCATGTCGAAGCTCCGGTCTGGCGTTTGATGGCGCGGGCGAGCCAAGCGAAGAACAGCACCGCCACAATGTAGAAAGGAACCAGGCAGTAGAAGGCAAGCTGCAGCGAGTTCTCCGGGTTGGTCGGCCGGAAATAATCGCTCATCAACCCGACGAATGTGGGGCCAAAGCCAAGCCCGACAAGATTCATCACCAGCAACAAGAGCGCCCCGCTGAGCACGCGTTGATCGGGGCGCACTTCCTCCTGCACCAACGTCACGGCTGGCGAGAGATAAAAGTAATTGAACGCCGTCGGCAAAATCAGGAACAGAAGCGCCAGCTCCCAACGCGGCGCCCACACAAAGCCGATGAAAAACGGCACCGCCAGGATCAGCCCAATCGCGGGAATCCACGCATAGGCCTGCTTGCTGCGGCGTGCGAAATGATCAATCAGCCGCCCCGAGGCGAACATGCCGGCCACAGTGCCAAAGCCAATCAAGAGCGCGTAATAAATCGCCACCTGCTCAAGGGTCATGCCCTTCTCGCGCATGAGCAAAAGCACGGTGAAATTGAGGATGCCGTAGGTGACAAATTGCGTCGCCGCACAAGCGACCGACATACGCAACAGCACAGGATTGGCGAAAAAATCGGCAACCGTTTTCCAGAACCCGGCAGGCGCCGGCTTTGCCGCCGCATCCGCGCCGGCGGGCGCAACGTCAAGTCCGCCGCGTTTGGGCTCCTTCACGAACAGCCACACGATCAGCGCCGTGAACACGCCGATGATGCCGATGGTGATGAACGCCGATCGCCAGGAAAAACTGGCGGCCACCGCCGCGCCAAACGCAACGCCAAGCGCTTGCCCAATCGGCGGGCCGAAATTGTAAAGCCCAAGCGCCGTGCCGCGCATGCCGGGCGGAAAATAATCGGAGATGATCGCGTAGGACGGCGGAACCCCGCCCGCCTCGCCGACGCCCACCGTCATCCGCGCGATGGCCAATTGCGGGTAAGTCTGCGCCAGCCCGCACGCAGCTGTCGCCGCGCTCCACAATCCGCACGCAAGCGAAAGCACGCGCACGCGATTGGTGCGGTCCGCCAACCAGCCGACGGGGATCGCCAAAATGCAATAGAAGGCCGCGAAATAGAGCCCCCCGAGCAGGCCGAGTTGGGTGTCGGTGACGCCGAGCTCATCCTGAATGGGCTTTGCCAAGATCGACAGCAATTGGCGGTCAAGAAAGTTCAGGACATAGACAAAACAAAGGATGGCCAGCGCGGTCCAGGCGCGCGCGCCCGGCCGCGCGTATGGCGCGGCCGGGCTTGTCGAGACAGACGACGAGGCTTGCATCAGTAATCGTACTTCAGCCGGACGCCGATCGTGCGCGGGCGCAAGCGGCCGTAGCGTCCATCAACAAAGGATTCCGGATGAATATACGTGACCGAACGGTCGTCGAACACATTCTCCACATAGGCGCCGATTGTGAAATGCTCGAACCCGAAGGCGAGGTTCGCATTCACGTAGGTATAGGCGTCCGTGTGGTCATAGGTCGGGAAACGACCCCTGGCTGGCCCGGCACATTGGGGAACATGTTTGGAAAGCCGTCCACATGAACCACAGAGACCGAGGCGTTGCCGATGGAATTGGCGAAGGCGTCGAAACGATAGTTGAAGATCAGCGAACCGCTCACGCGCGGCCCCGACAGGCGCGCGCCTGAAACCGCTCCCGAAATCGCCGCTTCCTGCGCCGTCAGCAGATCCACCTCGGCGTCGTTGAACGAGCCGTTGAAGAAAATCGAAAACTTGTCTGTTACGAAGTAGCCAAGCTCCAATTCCACGCCACGACTGACAGCGCCGCCGATATTGGTGGCGAATTGCACCGCATCGGACACCCGATTGGCCTGAACCTGAATGTCGTTCCAATCGATGTAATAGAACGCAAGGTTGGTGGAGAAGCGATTGTCGAACCAGCGCCCCTTCATGCCGACTTCGTAGCTGATCAGCTCATCGGAAGCGGCGCCGTTGGGGATGATGATGTCGGAAGGATTGATCGCGCTGACGAGCCCTGCGCGCGCATTCACCAACGGGCCGCGGAAGCCGGTGGCGATAGCCCCGTAAGTTGTCAGCGAAGGCGTCGGCCGCCAGGAAAGGCTGACGCGATAGGACAGCCCATCCTCTTCCACCTTGACGCCGGTGGCCGCAGCAACAGGCGTGATCGTCACCGGGCCGGAAAGCCCGAAAAACGCATAGGTAAGATAGTTGCTGGTGTATCCGCCGGCCGCTTGAAAGCCCTGCGCGTCAGTGCTGCCGTAGCGAAGCCCCACCGTCGTCCACAGATCTTCGGTGAAGCGATAGGTCAATTCGCCGAACACCGCCTTCTCATGCGAGATCGCATAGGCGCGCGAGCGCGAATAATATTCGTCCGGCAGGCCGGTGATGCCGCGCGCCGTGAGGAAATCCTGGCGCGAACGATAGTTGTAATCCACATCGCGCTGGCGCTCATAATAGAAGCCGCCCAGCACCCAATCGAACCGCCCGCCCGGATCGGAGACCAAGCGCGCTTCCTGGACGAACACCTCATCCCAGGCATCCGCATCGAGTGCGAACGGGAACGCCTGCGCATAGGTGCCGGCGAGATCGACGTAAAACAGCGCGGCATAATCGGTCCAGGTGGACGAGCTGGTGAGGCTCGCGCCGTTGAACTGGTAGCCGATCGTGATGTTGCGCGTCTCCATATCGCCCTGAAAGCGATCTGGCCGATCGGTCAGTCGCACATCCTGGCCGCGCGAGGGATTTTCAAGCGACGCATCTTGCGGCTCGCTTACTTCTTTTGTGTAGCGCAGCTGAACCGAGAGGCGATCTGTCGGCTCCCACAGCAGGGGTTGGCGCGGCCGCCCCAGCTTTCAAAGGCGTTTGCGTTGTCAACGCCGGTGCCGACATTGTCGATATAGCCCTCTTCGTCGCGGACAAATCCAACAATACGCAGGCCCAGATGGTCGCGCACCAGCGGAATATTGACCATGCCATTATAGCGCTGACGCAGCAGATCCGATCCGGTCATGCCCAGATCGGCCAAGAATGATGCGTCAAACGCATTCGGATCAGGGCTGTTTGTGATGATCCGAAGCGCGCCCGCGAGCGAGCCGGAGCCGAACAGCGTGCCTTGCGGCCCACGTAGAAATTCAATGCGCTGCACATCGTAGAGGCTGGGATCCAGGATCGTGGAATTGCCGTTCGATGAAATGGGCAATTCGTCGATATAAATCGCCACAGTGCTTTGCAGATTGGCGCCATAGCCGTTGGTGGCGATGCCGCGCGCGGTGAAATTGTTGAAGTTCGCGCTGGCCCGGTTCAGCACAACGCCAGGGTTTCGCTCGCGAGCCCTTCATAGCCGACGATGCCCTTCTCATCGAGTTCGTCCTGCGAAAACGTCGTGATCGCGAGCGGGACATCCTGCAGCCGCTCCTCGCGCCGCGTGGCGGTGACGACAATCTCGTTATTGGTATCCCCGCGCGCGGACTGAGGCGCTTGATCGCCAGAATTTTGCGCAAATGCCGGTGGGCACAAAGCCAGTTGTGCGGCGGCGCAAGCCGACGCGAAGAGCAACGCTCTCATTATCATCCTCCCCTTGCACCGCTCGTATCGGCGGCGCTTGCCCCAGAGTGAGCCACCAAATTGGCGCACTGTCAACATTCACTCTCGTGCGCGTGAATGACAGGCGAAGCCGCTCTGCTCGCTCGCCGTCAGGCAAGGGAGGATTTCCGATGAGCCAAAGCCGCCGATCCGAAAATGCTCAGATGTCTGAAATAATCTGACGACGGGCGGTCTTAGGAAGCGCTCGACAGCTTCATCATCACAATCCCGGCGACGATGAGCAGGGCCGCGCCCACGCGCATCGGCGTGATCGCCTCCCCGAGCAGCACCACTCCCAGCGCAAAGGCGCCAACCGCGCCGATGCCGGTCCAGATCGTATATGCCGTGCCGAGCGGCAACGTCCTCATTGAAACGGACAATAAAGCGAAGCTGGCGATCATCGCCCCGATCGTGGGGGCCAAGCAACGTGCCTCTGAGCGTTTCATGAAATACGCCCAAACGATTTCAAGCGCGCCTGCGCCGATCAAGTAAAACCAAGCCATGGACGATGCCTCTATCGCCGGGTCGTCCCGGCGGCGCGATGGAAAAGCGGAGGTCGTCCTCTGCCTGGGCATATGGGACACGCAGCGCGCGGTTCAAGCGCTAGAGCGTCGGGACTTATGGACTTTAAATTCGCCCTGCGCCCGCCATCGAACTGAGGGCGAATTTAAAGTCCGTTGCTTTAATGCGCACCGCCCACAGCGTCTTTTAAGTACATGCAGGTCAACTAAGTACATGCAGGTCAACAGCGTGAATATGTAAGCCTGCAATACGGCCATCAGCAACTCAAGCGCGGTGATGAGCACTGTCATGACCAGAGGAAGGATTGCGCCAAGCAATCCGATCATACCAAGATCAGCCAAATCCACCGCAAATTGGGCAAACACCTTAAGCGTAATATGGCCAGCGAGCATGACGGCGAATAAACGCAACGAATGGCTGAGCGGCCGGGCAAAATAGGAAATGATCTCTATCGGGACGATAAAGGGAGAAAGTGCAATGGGCACGCCTGGCGGCATAAATATCCGCAAAAAGCCAAACCCGTTGCGCGCCACGCCGTAGAGCGTCACCGTGGCGAACACGATCAACGCGAGCGCCAAGGTGATGATGATATGCGCCGTTACGGTGAAGGCGTAAGGAAACATCCCAATCAGGTTGGCCGTCAGGATAAAAAGGAAAAGCGTCAGAACCAGCGGGAAAAAAGCGCATGCCGGCTTCCCCCGTACTGTCTCGCAGCGTTTTAGCGATGAAATCGTGCAGCCATTCAACGCTTGCTTGCCAACGGCCCGGAACCATCGCCTTTGGGCGCATCCCAAGCAGCATAAACCCCGCCGCCAACCCGACAGTCAGCATCATGTAGGCCGCAGCGTTGGTGACGATGATCTCATAGCCGCCAATTTCGCCCAAACTGACGAGCGGCTTAATCTCGAATTGTTTGATTGGATCAGCCAAGACGCAGCCCCTCTGGGCCGGGCCGTCCCGGATCGGATCAATAGCGCGGGTCGTCCCGCGCGCGCTCTAGGTATCCGGTGGTTTCCGCGAGTCACGGCGACCCGCGCCTGCCGCGCCTCAGCCGCCCAAGACATTAAATTGCGCAGGCAGCCACCGGCTGACGCATCGCCGCCGATCACGCCCGTAGGCGCACACAGCTTTGCGACACGCAACTCTTTGATTTTGAATCGAAAGAAATGGTGGTGTGGACAGTCCAGAGCGAACCGGTATCTGCCGATCGCCTGCATATGCCTGCATTGGTTTTTCAATGCAGGCATATTCTTGCGCGGCCCACACCGTGCGCCACGATGAGAACGGCCCTTTGGCTTTGATTTTATTATCTTTGCACGCGCTATTCGCCAGTTTCGCGACTTTTTATGCAGGCGTCACGGTTTTGCATGCAGGCGCGGCAGGCACAGCGGAAGCAGTGGCGCGCTAAAACGATACCGGACGGAGGCGCGATTTGGCGTTTCGCCGCCGCAATGTTATATTGGCTCCGTCAAGCGTCGATGCGACGCCGAATGATAGAGCGCGGCGCGATGCTGCGACTTTCCCTCTTCGGCAGGCCCGCGATGGGCCGGAGTTTCGCTTCGTGTGCAGGATGAGTGCGAGGGCGCGGCGCGATGCTTCGACCTTCGCGCCAGGGCGGCTTCGCCGCTAGCCAAGTGTGAACGCCGCGGAGCGGCGAGTGCAGCGATTGCCTCGCCTGAACCGGAACGCCCGCGATGGGCGTCGGCGCGTCCCTTGTTTTCATCCTTCCCTGAGCCGAGCGCAGCGCGAACGCACGCAGCTGCAAAGGCTCGCACACGAGCTATGGAGACCCGCATGTCGCGGAACATCGAGCTTGTCGCCGTATCGGCGCTCAAGCCCTATGCGCGTAACGCGCGCACGCATTCCAAGAAACAGATCGATCAGATCGCCGCGTCCATAAAAGCATTTGGCTTCGTCAACCCCATTCTGGTCGACGACGACCTCACCATCATCGCCGGGCACGGCCGCCTTGAGGCGGCAAAGCTGCTCGGCCTCAATGAGATCCCCATTCTAAGGGTCTCGCATTTAGATGCAGCCCAACGCCGCGCTTACATCATCGCCGACAACCGCCTTGCCGAACAAGCGGGATGGGATCCAGAAATCCTAGCGCTCGAACTCAAAGAACTCATCGCTCTTGACCTCGACATCGAAGTCATTGGCTTTGAGACTGCCGAACTAGACCTGTTGATTACGGCCCAAGAAGACGCAGATCCATCTGCGTCGGATGGAGCCGATGCGGCGCCGCCACCACCCGCCTCAGCGATCACGCAGCTTGGCGACATCTGGGAAATGGGATCGCATCGACTTGTGTGTGGCGATGCGCTCGACGCCTCTGTCTATGCTGACCTGCTCGGGGAAGCGCGGGCGGACCTGATCTTCACAGATCCGCCCTACAATGTCCGCATCAACGGTCACGCTGGCGGCAAAGGCAAAGTCACGCGCCATGAATTCGCGATGGCGTCCGGCGAAATGAGCCGCGCCCAATTCGAGGCATTTCTGAACACGTCGCTGGGGCTTGCCTCAGACCACGCCAAAGCCGGCGCGATCGCCTGTGTGTGCATGGACTGGCGCCATATCGGCGAACTGCTGGCCGCCGCAGAGCCGCTCTTCGAGGACCTTAAAAACATCTGCGTTTGGGTAAAATCCAATGGCGGCATGGGATCGCTGTATCGCTCTCAACACGAACTCGTGTGCGTGTTTAAGAAAGCTGGGCCGCCCCATCTCAACAATGTCCAGCTTGGAAAATTCGGGCGAAATCGCACCAATGTTTGGAATTATGCCGGCGTAAACGCCTTTGGTGCGGCGCGAGACGCTGAACTCGCCATGCACCCCACTGTAAAACCCACAGCGCTGGTGGAAGACGCGATCAAAGACGTCACCAAGCGCGGCGCCATCGTGCTTGACCCATTTGGCGGCTCAGGCACGACCTTGATTGCAGCGCAAAAGTGCGGCCGCAGCGCCCGCTTGATCGAACTTGATCCGCGCTATTGCGACGTCATCGTCCGCCGCTTTCAGGCCTTCACGGGGAAGGCGGCGCGCCTCGTTTCAAGCGGCGTCGCGTTTGACGATCTCGCCGAACGTCGCCCAGCCGCCACCGCCTAACGCCCCACCTGCTCGCTGGCGCCCGCGTCAGCGAGCACACTTGCAGGAGCCATCCCTATGGCGAAACCACCTCAAGGCGGGCGTAAACCACCGCCTGAAGAACATCGCTTTAAGAAGGGCGCGCCATCCCCCTGCCCTGATGGAGGCTGGGCGCGCAAACGTCAGAAAAAACGTGAGCGCGAGCAAAAAGAACAACGCAAGCAGAACGCAAAAGCGAAAAAGCTGGAGAACATCGTGCGCAAGATCGCGCTTGAGGAGCACGATGTTCAAACCTCCAACGGGCCAGCGCGCATGAGCAAAGCTGAATTTCTGGTACGCTCCATCATCGATCGCGGCATGCGCAAGGACGCCACCGAACGACAAATGGATCGTGCGCTGAAATTGTTGCGCGAAACGGGCTTGTATGACCCAGCGCCGGAACCCGGAAAAACCGGCGTGCTGGTCGTTTATCCAATCATGGAGGCTGACGAGTGGGAGAAGGCCACTGCAGGCGAATTGCTGCCGAAAGACCCGCTGCACGGCATCCCCGGCGCTGAGGGCCTCCTCGCCGAACCCAGTGCGCATGGACGGCCAATGCCGCCAGAAGAGGAGCCGCCCTAGGCCTCGATCCTGACGCCGGGGCGCGCAACGGCTTTATTCGATCAAGGCGCTCGCCGGCACTTTGAGCGCCCTGGCGATCCGCTCCAACACCAACACAGTGGGATTGCGCACCCGCCGCTCAATCCCCGACACATAGGTGCGGTGCAGGCCAGCTTGGTCAGCCAATTCTTCCTGGCTCCACCCGCGCTCGTCACGCAGGCGAACAAGGTTTTTGGCCAAACGTCGCTGAATCTCCATAGCCAGGAGAGCGCCGCCATGGGGCCTATAAGACTACAGACTATGAGTCTCTTTTTTCTTGACTGCCCCTCCCCGGCATGGCTCCAACGTGTGACTCTTAGTCATCATGGAGGGGTGAGTGCGCCGCTATGCATTGATCGCGCTGGCATTTCTAGCAACCACATCTGCGCATGCGCAAACGAGCGCGGTAGAGACATTCGATTTCAAGGGTATTTCGCTCGGCATCACGCTCGAGGACATACGCGCAACACGCCCCGCTGACCGCAACACGGTCAATGCAAGGGCCGTCTGCACCGGAGACCCTGAAATTAATGCGATCAGCCATTTCGAGACCCGCACCAGCCCCGAAGAGTCTGCAGCGGGCGTTGTGCGCTGCGCGTTTTACAATAGCTCGCGCTATGGCGGGTCCGACACTCTCGCAACCTTGCTGATGGCCGCCACCACCAGGATCTCGCGCCATTATCGTTTTGACTTCTTCCCCGATCCTGAATCCGGCCAGCCGCGCCTCTATCGAATTGTGATCTTTACGCACATTGACGCCCGCGCCGCCATCCTCGACGCCCTGCGCGATAGATTTGGCGCGCCAACCGAGGTCACAGCGGCGCCGGTTCGCAACGCCATGGGCGCTGTGTTTGATCGAACCGTCACGCGATGGCGTAGAAACGGCGCCACTCTGAGCGTAACCGCGCCAAATGAACGCTTCGACCAGATGACCATCGTCTACACTCTAAGCGACCTCGCCGCGCTTGCCGATTCAGCCGTACGCGCCCAACGTGCGAGTATTCCGAACCGGATGTAATCGGACGAGCAGGCTGAGCTGGTGAATTCCTGGGGCGGCCACCTTGTCTCATCACCAACGATTTTTGATTAGCCGCGCTTCCCCCACTCGATCCGACGCTCGCTCGCGGCCAACCTCATCTGCCTGGCTCTGCTCTGGCGGTTCCGCAAGCAGGACATCAACATGTCCAGCACATTCGAATGCTCACGCAATGATGTGATCGCCAATGTCGGCGTGCTCGTTGCGGCAGGCGGGGTGGCGCTGTTTCGCTCCCCTTGGCCGGACATCGTGATCGGTCTTGTGATCGCGACGCTGTTTTTGCGCTCCGCCCATCGGGTGATCGCCGAGGCGTGGCCCGCGTTCGTGCGTGCTAATCAATGGCCGCCGAAGCAAGCCCTTTCTTGTCTTGGATATTGCAGGAACCGTCATCACGCCGCCCCGCCCTAACGCAGATTGAACGACGACGATGGGCGCCTAATTCGTCGGTGCGTCGCGGAATGTGCGGCGGGGCTCTCGCCCTTCCAGATTTCGACGATGAAGTGCCTGCTTAGCTCCGCTTGTGCGTGGGCCGCCGCCGCCGCGTCAGTTTCGAAGGACAAGAATTCCGAACGCTCGGTTATACCGCGATCGTTCAAATATCGGATGGAATAATTCATTTGATCCGCTCCGCGGACGCAGCTGGCGCAAGCCCGCTTATCAGAGCCGGCAAGCGAGTTTCGCACTCGAGACTTTCTCGAGTCGAGTGCGCCGGAGGCACGCATCGTGCACGCCTCCGGCGAACATTTAGATTTTCTTGGGTTCCGCGACCGGCGTGGCGGCAGGCGCCGGCGCAGCGGCCGGCTTGGTTTCTTCCGTGGCGTTGGCCGGTTGGTTCGCGGGCTCGTTCGCCGGCGCCTGCGGCGCCGCCTTGGGCTCGTTGCTCATATCAAATCTCTTGGAAAGCGTCAGAAGACTCTGACTTATTAGAAGTGGCTATGCGCCCCCGCCAATGCAATGGCGACTGACCGATTGCGCGGCTTTATTCGCGCGCGGGACGGGACGGGTTGGCGCGCGATCGCACACAACAACGCGAGATCATCATCACAGCGAGTGCGTCGGCGTCGAGACGCTTGACAAGCTGGATCTCAAAACCTTCAGCAAGCAACGCGGAAGCCACCTGTCGCCAATCTTTACAGCGTCCGGCGTCCGCCAATTGATAGGCGCGATCGCGCAGTTCAAAGAACCGGTCCCCGTCCAAGCAGCGCACCTCTATCAAGCCGCGACGCAAATGCCGCCCCGGCGCCGGAGCGGCCGATTGCACTCCCAATCATTGCCCGCAGCGTTCACGTGCGCATTTGCCGGAACACGAAGCTCGACACATGTGCGACCAGTACGAACAGAACCATGATCGCAAGTCCATCCATCGCCGCGGCGGTTGAGGTGCGCGTTCGCCGGTATCGAGACGGCGACACAGCGCTCGCCCGAAGCCGCATAACCACGACTACAATCCCATCCGATCGGACCCGTTCGCACAAGAAAGCCATTCTCCGGCACGATCACCGCATTGCAGGTGTTGGCCGTACGCCGATAGCCGCGCGCGCATTCCCAATCATCGCCGCGCTCGTTCAGAAAACCATGCTCCGGCACAGCGATCTGCCGGCAGGCCTCGGCGCGCCGAATGTATCCGCGGCCGCATTCCCAGCCTCGCAACCCCGCATAAGCGGAAAGGTAGCCACCTGCGGGCGCGGCGATCGCGATGCAGGCTGCATCTGCGCTGCGATATCCGCGTACGCATTCCCAGCCATCGCCGCGGCTATTGAGGCGGCTATGCTCCGGTGGAACAACAGCGACGCACCCCGAACGAACGCGCGCAAAGCCATGGTCGCACTCCCAGCCAACGCCATAATCGCGAATGTGCGCATTGGCAGGCGGCGCGGAACGTTCGTCCTGCGCTATCGCGGGCGCAATCACCAGGATTTGGGCAAACATCACCAATGCGCCGATCAGCGTGATGGGTTGTCGATGCGCGGCGGCCATCATGCGCCCTCAATCGGCGCGACGATCTTCACCGTGCGCCCTTGCTTACGCAACGCCGCGGCGGCGGCCTCAGCGCTATCATTGGCGTGTCCGCGCGTGCGGTAGTCGCCGTAGAAGGCGCCGTCGAGCGTAACCCGCCAAATGCCTCGACTGAGTTTTATCTCGAAGATGGAGTTGAAGGGGCTCATGCCGCTGCACTGAGCACCGCTGCGCGCTTATCGAGCGCATAGGCCAAATCCCGCTCAAGGTCTCGCTGAGAACCGCCAGCCTGGCTTAGCGCCCGTGTCATGACGGCGTGAACGGCGAGATAGGCTTCGTTCACGTCGCGCGTGCGCAGCAAGGCGCTGCGGCACAAACCCGCCCTCTGCGTAAGGATCGCGATGATTGTCGTAGACATGATCTATCTTTCAAGCGTGCGCAACCGACCTCGCGGGCGGCAGAAAGCGCGTAGGATTGTTGCTGGAAGCGCAAGTATAGCACGCCTTTTCACGTCGCGCTGAGTTAATCGCCCGCTTTAGTCGCCTAAAGCAGCTCCAACCTCACAGCAAAGCTTCGCTTTCGCGCTCTATCGGTCTGGATGCTGCAGTTCAGCCGCTGCCCCGCAATGAGGGTGGAAAGGCCGGCGCGCTCCACTTCGCTCACGAACACCGCAATCGCGCCGCCGCCGCCTTCGGGCGAAAGCTCACCCACGCCACGACGAGAATCATACGACATCACGATCGCGATCATGAAGCGACCAAGCCCGCGCGCGTAGCCCGCGGCCACAATAAGGCGTCTATGCCATGGACGACGCCGTTTCCGGCGTTGAGATCGGGCTTGATGACACGTGCGTTATTGGCTTTCAGGCCAGCGCGGCCATCGATCATAACCCTCCCCGCCGGCTCGCATGTTCGCCCTTATGCGCTTGCCGGCGAAGCGCGCCGCCGCCACGCGGCCAGATGCAACGTGATGTCCCAACACTAGATGCAGCATATCGCGATCGCGGTGCAGGAAACCGTCGAGCACAACGGGCGACATCACGCTAAACGCGGCGTCGATCGGGGCGAACATTGTGAAAGGCCCTTCCGCCTCCAGCTCGGCAAAATGATCGCTGGAACGCAACGCGGCGGCGAAAATGTAAAAGCCGGCGCGATCGGCGACGCTCACAACAGACAATCCAGCCATATTTCAATCAATCCTCTATCGCATCGCCAACTCGTAAGCGTCCCGCGCCTTCACATACACATCATAGAGGCCGCGCAGAGCCGAGCCCGGCTCACCGCTCGCGCGCCCCTGAAAGCGTGCAAGCCCCGCTTCTCGCTCGCCGAAAACTCGAACAATCTCGTCTGTCCAAGCTTTTTCTGCAGCGCGTGCAGCTTGAAACAACGCTAATTTGCTCACGAAGCGCCCTGGCGCTTGATCTCTTCACGCAATTCTGGCTCGTCGAAAATGCGGTCTGTGTCGGTGTCGCGGATGCGGATAAGACGCATGCCGCGCCGCGATAACCCTTCCGCCCAATCAAGCGCCGCCTTCATGTCGGCTAGCGTTTTACTAGGTTCGAAACGCAGCCCGGGGCCTGGCGACGAGTTCACGATAAAGGCCAATAAGGCTCCTCCAGGCGATGGCGCCAAACTCGCAGACGCGCAGGCGCGGACGGCCCAAGCGGGCCGCCGAAAGCGCTGGTTCTGGTTGCTGATGATCAAGCCTAACACACCCCGAAGCCCATTGCGCGATTAATCTGCGCGATTGCGCGCATCGCGTCCATGAAGGGTGGGCCAAGCTGATTCTATAAGGAGCGGACATGATCAGGTTCGTGAAGTTCAACTCCGCCAATGATCCGAAGACCGAAGTGCACATCAATCCAGAGGAGGTCGCCGCAGTGCGGGACTCTCACGGCAAGACCATCATCCTGTTTCGCGGAATTGGCGCCACGGAAACGGTGCAAGGTTCGGTCGCAAGCGTTGTAACCGCCCTGACGCAAACGGCGTGACAAATCGCAAAGATAAGGACACGGATTAGCGATCCGCCACTTATGCTGGCCCCTCTGCCGTGTGTTACAGCACTTCCAGCCGCACAGCGAAGCTCCGCCGCCGCACGCGATCGGTCTGAACGGAAAAGCTGAGGCGCTGGCCAGGCGTTAGCGCCGCGAGGCCAGCTCGCTCGACCTCGCTCACAAAAACGGCAACACCTGCGCCGCCGTTCTCAGGGGTCACTTCACCCACACCCCGACGCGGATCGTAGGACTTGACAGTTCCGATCACGATGCGGCCATCGCCGGCTCACGCGGCCACAAAACTTCGTCAATGCCGTGCAGCACGCAGGCGCCGACGACAATATCCGGCTGAACAAGATTGGCGGCATTCACACGTAAACCGTTCCGACCATCAATGATCACATGCCCTCCAGCGTACATGGTGGCGCGGATGCGCGCGCCTTTGAAGCGGCGCGCCATCACTTTGCCGACAGCGAAATGATAGCCGATCACCCTACGCATCAACACTTCGTCGCCATGCAACAATTGCTCAAGCGGCACACGAGTGAATGCGGCGAACGCGGCGTCAGTGGGCGCGAACACCGTGTACGGCCCGCCACCGTCGAGCACGTCACCGTACGGGCTCGCGCGCAATGCTTCAGCAAACACGCCAAGCCCTGCTTCCTGCGCGGCGTCCTCAATCATACTCATCGGGCGCCTCTGCCTGTTGCTCGACCGCCGCTTTGCGCCGCGTCGCGCGCCGCGCAGTCTTCTGCGCCTCAGCTTGCGCTTGCCGGCGCGTGTCCAGCGCCGCGCCAAGCAACGGCAGCAGCGCCAGCGCCTGCTCCCGCTGCGCTGAGGTTCCTGACTCCGCTAAACGCAAGGCGTTCGCGTTTAGCCGTTCCAATTCAATATCGGAGAGATCAGGAATGCGATCGACAATCACGCCGCAACGCTGAGGTTGATGGCTGCATCGCGACCTTGACGATCGCGCTCTAGGTCGAAAGTCACTTTCTGCCCGTCCACAAGCCCGCGCAGGCCCGAGCGCTCGACAGCGGAAACATGAACAAACACGTCCTTGCCGCCATCATCCTGCGCGATGAAGCCAAAGCCTTTTTGAGAATTGAAGAACTTAACCGTACCGGAGGCCATTGCCGTCTCCAAGTAAGAATGAGCCCGCGCGGCAATACGCGCGAGCAACGACTTTTCGAGGGAAACAGCAGATAACCGGCGCGACAGCGAGGGATCAAAGCGTGACGCGACGAGGATCGATAACAACCATATAGGCGGCATCGATGTGAAAGTCCATGGCAATCGCCCCTATTGCCCAGGCGCTTCACCAGCTTGCCGCGGCTTCACGATCGCAGTGGTTTTGACCGAACGTACAAAAGCTTCGATCTCCTCCACACTAACAGGTTCGGGCTCTCGATCCTCGACCATTGCGGCTTGATCAATGATCAGATCTTGAAATTCATCACTTAGCTCGTCCCATTGCAGCACAAGCGCGCTCGCAAGCCTGCGCAGTACGCGCTCATCCTGGACGCGATACTTCAACGATTTCAGCAAAATCTGGCGAGCTTCAATCATAGCGCATCGCCTCCAGGCGCACTTCATCGAGAACGCGCTCAAACATTTCACCGGTGCTTTTCACACGATATCTCTGCGCCCCGCCCTCAATCGGCATAACGCTAACCACATGATAAGCCCCGGTCATTGCCGAGAACGCGCCCGATTGAACCACAGTCACAATCTGCCCTGCGCTGAACTTTGTCTGCGCCATGGAACAACCTCTCTTTTTGGGAAGCGAGCGCGCATGCGCGCGCATTACGCCTTCATTAACATGGTGCGCACATGCTGAAGATCAAGCGCAGGAGCCCGATTTGGCGCGACCACGCGCCCTTCATGCGCTATACTGAGCGTCTTAACCCGCAACATTATGCACGCTTTTCGCCGCGAATGAGCACGGCCTTGAGCCTGTACCGAGGCTCCTATGACCAAAATCACAGATCTCTGGCGATTAGACACCGTGAAGCAGTCCGAGCGAATGATCGCTAAAGCCATGAAGCATGTTGGGGACATCAACGAGGCGCACTGGATCGTGCATCGCACAATGTTTGACGCTTTTACCCTTTCGGCGAGGCCGATTTCGCGTGATGAGCTGGAGACCAAGCTTGCGCGATCCTTAGACGACCTGTGTGTAGGTCGATCATGAATTTTTATCCTTCCGCGGCGCTCAGCCGTCTTCCGCATGATCTGGAATTGCGCACCAGGCCCGTTGACGCGGTCTTCACTCACAAGCGCTTAAATCGCTGCGTCGTTTGTGGACAGCGTTATGATCTCAGCTGCCTCGCGCAAGCCAATCATCACGATCTCGCGCCCCACTTGGCGCTCTAGAGACGGAGCGTGAAGGATCAGCGAATCCCACTCCGCGCACGCATTCTGATTGTGTTGGCTCAGCACAAGAGCAATCCTCAAACGGAAATGCAGCTTGCAGCACAGATCCCGGGGGCGCCTGTCTCTGACATCGGCCGTCACTGTCGCTGGTGGCGCCTGCAGGGAAAAATTGGACGCAGCGGCAAAGGCACGGCGGATCAGCCATTTCGCTATTATCTGAAAGCGGCGCCTTAGCCGTTATGCCGCCGCCCCGGTCGTTTTAGGCTCAGATCGAGAACGCGGAAGCGCAAACGGCCTTACATCATGGAAGCCGGCTTATCCCATGTGTGGACGGCACCCTGTTGGCAAGGAAAATCTCTCATCATACTCGGCGGTCGGTGCGCCCATGTGTCCGGCCTGTTGATGCAGCGCGAACACCGCTGGCCTTCATGCTATCCGCTGACCAGATCCCGATCAAAAGCACGCGCTCGATGGCGCTCTGGGATAGATGGGTTTGGCTGGTCCCCGGTTCGACCGGTTTTGCATGATTTCGTGATCGCCCTTTCCAACCTCTGAGCGCGCCGCGATGGGACGCGCGTTGGTTACGCGACCTGCAATACAGGTTCGCGATATTTCTCACCCCTGGTCATCAAAGCCCAGACCATCCGCGCGATCTTGTTCGCAAGTGCGACTGCGGCGACCTTAGATGTTCTTCGCTCGAGCAATTTGACGAGCCAAGGGCGCTTCGTGCCATGGCGTTGGGCGTAGCGGATCACCGAGAGCGATCCAGCGACGAGCAGCCATCGCAAGTAACTGTCGCCCCGCTTCGATATTGCGCCCAGGCGCTCCTTTCCGCCGGTCGAGCTCTGTTTCGGCACAAGACCAAGCCAAGCCGATAGAGCCCTCCCCGATTTGAACGTCTTTGCGTCGCCGATCGTGGCGGCGAGCGCGCTTGCCGCCAGTGGCCCAATCCCCGGTATCGTTGCAAGCCGCCGACTGGTTTCGTTGCTCCGATGCCATGCAAGCACCTGACGGTCGCAGTCGAGTATCTGCGCCTGCAGCTGATCAAATTGGTTGACCAGATATCCCAGGGCGCGACGGACCATCGAGGTGATGCGATCATCCTTCTCATCGCAGATGATCTGCACCAAACTTTCGAGCCCGATACGGCCGACCGGCGCCACTAGGCCGAACTCCGCCATATGCGCGCGGATGCTGTTGCCCACGCGCGTTCGATGCCGAATCAGCGTCGCGCGGAGCTTGTGCATAGCCAACACGCTTTGCTGCTCCACCGATTTCACCTCGGCAAAGCGCATGTTTCGGCCGTGTCACCGCCTCGCAGATTGCCTCCGCGTCGGCGCAATCATTCTTCTGGCTCTTCACATAAGGCTTTACATACGCTGGCGGCATCAGCTTCACCGCGTGCCCGAGCGCGCCGATCTCCCGCGCCCAATGGTGAGCGCTGGCGCATGCCTCGATGCCAACTAGGCACCGCGGCAGGCTTGCGAAGAAATCTCGGACCTTTGCCCGCGTTATGCGTTTCCGGAACACGACACCGCCTTCGGCATCGACGCCGTGAGCTTGAAACACGTTTTTCGCGATATCGAGACCCACTGTGACAACGTTCTGCATGCCGCCCTCCTTTGACGGAGCTGAACCCTACATCAGGTTCACCGCCGCCGGGTGGGCGCCGTCCACTGCATCAGGAACGGCCGGTAATGGCAAACCACTGCAAAGCAGACGTTCAAGTCGTTAGCCGCGCCTCCGATGCGGAGCCTACCTATGTTATGCTTCTGCTTCACTCAAAAGCCGAACCAACGCTCGCCATGCCATTGCACCGCGCGGAGGCCGCCTACCCGCCACTGTAACCTCACAAGCGAAAGCCGCGAATATGAATGAAAACAGCGGGCGGCTACCTCAGGAACCGATCGATCGTTTCACCGAACCGTCTGGGCGGTTCCTGCGGATCGAGGCCGGCGCCGGAATCGTTCTGTTGCTCTGCGCGATCTGCGCCGTCGCGCTTTCAATTCGCCCTGGTCAGCCGCCTTTCTCGGATTCTGGGAGACGCAAGCAGGGCTCAGCGTGGGCGGGTTCGAATACGCCCGCTCCCTGAAGCATTGGATCAATGACGGGCTGATGACGCTCTTCTTCTTCGTCGTCGCCCTGGAGCTGAAGCGCGAGATCGTGCTGGGCGAATTGCGCGATCCGCGCATGGCGACGCTCTCTCTGGCCGGGGCGCTCGGCGGCATGGCGGCGCCGGCCGGGCTGTATCTCCTATTGGCGGGCGGCGGCGCGGGCGCGCATGGCTGGGGCATTGTCATGGCGACGGACACCGCCTTCGTCATCGGGTGCCTCGCATTGCTCGGCCCGCGCGTGCCGCTGAGCCTGCGGCTTTTCCTTCTTTCGCTCGCCATCTTCGACGACATCGGCGCCATCATGGTGGTCGCGGTCGGTTATGGCGGCGCGCTCAATTGGCCGGCGCTCGCGCTCGCGGCGTCTGGATTCGCGGGCGTCGCGCTGATGGCGCGGCTCGGCGTGCGCGACATTGCGCTCTATTTTCTCGCCGGCGGCGCGATCTGGCTGGCGCTGGACGCATCCGGCATCCATGCGACACTCGCCGGCGTGCTGCTCGGGCTGATGACGCCGGCGCGCGGCTGGGTGAGCGACAACCGCCTGCGTGCGATCCTAAGCCGCGTTCTGGCGCGCCCCACCGGCGAGCATTGGAGCGGCGACACCGACGAGCGACGGGATTTGCAGCGCGCGCGTGTTGCGACCAAGGAAGCGCTCTCGCCGGTCGAGCGCCTCGAAATCATGCTTCACCCTTGGGTCGCGTTCGCGATCATGCCGGTTTTCGCTTTGGCGAACGCCGGCGTGCCCATAGCCTCCGCAAACTTTGACACCACAATCGCGGTGGCGGTGCTCGCCGGATTCGTGATCGGCAAACCGCTGGGCGTGCTGGTTTTCAGTTATCTGGCTGTGCGCCTGGGGCTGGCTATGAAACCGCCAAGCCTCTCATGGCCGGTGCTCGCCGCCGGCGGGCTGCTCACCGGCATCGGCTTCACCATGGCGCTGTTCATCGCCGAACTCGCCTTCGATCCGGCTTTGCTGGTGTCGGCGAAGCTCGGCATTTTGGCCGCGTCGATCGTCGCCGGCGTAGGCGGATTGGCGGCGCTGTTCTGGATGACGTCGCGAAAGCCGCTCGCTATTCCCCAGTCACGATAATGCTGGCGAGCCGTCCGCCGGCGGCCATGGCGCGGCGGGCCTCCTCGGCGCCTTCCATCGCGTGATCCCTCGATCTGTAGTCGCCGAAGAAACGGCCATCCAGCAGGATGCGCCAGATGCCGTGCCGAAGCGTGATCTGGAATGTGGAACGCTCCATAAACTATGCCTCCGCCGCAACGGCGCTCGCACCGTGCGCGACGAGATTCAGCTCGGCGTAGGCGACGCCGCGCATGTTTGTCAGCCGTTCCAACCAAACGCGCTGCGCGGGCGCCGTCTGATCCGCCGCTGATGGCGCGCATATGTTCAAGACAATCTCGGCGCCGCCGAGCGTGAAGCGGTCGAAACAAAAGCCGTGGAGCGCCGTATCGCTGAGCAGCGTGGTGCGGACGAGCGTTGACGCATCGCTGTGGCGGCCAGCCCCTTGCAGCGCATGCGCGCGCCCTAAAGCATGAGCCGGCGCGAAGCGCACGATGAAGCCCGCCGCTGTTTCAGCGCGCTCCACCGTTTCAATCGAACTGGTTAGACCGCGCCGCGCTTGCGGCGCGGCCGGCGGAACGCAAGCGGAGACGCCCGCAAGAAGCGCCATGACGCCGCACGCCAACAGCAGACGCCGATTGCCTGGTTCACCGTCGAAGCGCGTCATTCCAGCCACCCGCGCTGCGCGCCGGAGCCGTTCCAGAAGATCAACATCGCCGCGAACGCGGGGATAAGCAGCGCAAGCGAAACTTGCAGCACGCCCAGAACATGCCTGTCGGCAATGCCGGAATCCGCGCCGTGAAGATGCGCCTCATCCTGAATGACGGGGTAAGTCGGCGTCCAACGCGGCGAAGCGGCTAGTTCGGCAACGTTTGAAAACCTGCTTGCGCCGCCTTCGTTTTCCCAAACCGCCAAGCTATCGCTCGCTTGGCGGCGCGACGATGCCGATGGGATGCGGATCATAGTGCAGCCTCCGGCGGCTCTCGAAACAAACGCGCCAATAAGTGATCGTCCTTCCAAACTTCCACGATGGCGGCGTCAGGCACTTCCGACCGCGCCTGCGCCAGGGCGGCGACATCGTCGTCAAACGGGCCGAACCGCGTGCGCTGCGTGCGCCCCGCTTTGTCCAGCAGGCATATGGAATAATTCATGGGGAACATCTGACCGTGCAATGGGCTCAGGCCCTCGCATCAGGTCGGCTCATTGGCTGACCGACCGCAACGGCGTGGATCAGCTGAGAATATATGGGCGTGCGCCGCCCCAACTTCAATTGGCGCACATGAAGCTGCGCAGGCGGAAGGCCTCGTTAGCCGCGAACAGCAACGCGCAGCGCGCTTGTTTATGGAATACCTTAGGCGTTTCAGGATTTGAGGCGCATAGTACCAATTCTTCGAAAGTTCAGATCATGCCGTCATCCGCCCCTCAGCGGGGGATCGAGGCCTCACACGCGCTGGCGCAGGCGATTGTAGACACGGTTCGCGAACCCCTTCTCGTCCTCGACAAAGACCTTTGCGTCATTGTCGCCAGCCAATCCCTTTACCGCGATTTCGAGGTCGATCCATCGGAAACGCTCGGCCGCTCGCTTTATGAGCTCGGCGAGCGACAATGGGACATCCCATCGCTGCGCGTGTTCTTCGACCGCGCCAAGCTGGATGAAGGCGTCGCCGGCGATTGCGAAGTCGAGCGTGAATTCCCCCGCATAGGCAATCGCATTTTTCTGCTGAACGTCCGCAAACTGCTCGGGCCTGACAGCGACGGCGCGATGCTCGTGACCGTCAACGACGTCACTCAGCGCCGCGCCATCGAGCGCGAGCGCGACGAATTGCTCAAGCAAAAGCAGATGCTGCTGGAGGAAATGGAGCATCGCGTCTCCAACAGCCTCCAGATCATCGCCAGCATCCTGCTGATGAAGGCCCGCGCCGTGAACTCGGAAGAGACGCGCGCGTACCTCCACGACGCGCACAAGCGCGTGCTGGCCGTCGCCGCGGTGCAAAAGCAACTGCACGCTTCCACCAGCGCCGAGGCGGTTCTGCTTGAACTTTACCTCACGCAATTGTGCGGCAGCCTCGCTGGCGCGATGATCCCCGAGGAAGAAGGCGCCGTTGCGATTTCGGTGACGGTGTCCGGCGGCAAAACAACATCGAGTGCGGCGGTGAGCCTCGGTCTGATCATCACCGAATTGGTTATCAACGCGCTCAAGCACGCCTTTCCCGCACCGCAGCTGGGTCGCGCCATAATTGTCGCCTATGAGGCCGAATCATCGGATTGGACCCTGACGGTCGCCGACAACGGAATTGGCAAGAGCCATCTTGGCCCAGCAGACGTTAAGGGCGGACTCGGCACGAGCCTCGTGAATGCGCTAGCCACGCAGCTGGACGCGCACGTCTCGACCAAATCCAGCGCCGCCGGAACCAGTGTCTCCATCATCCATCTTGAGCGTCCAAAAGCCGTCTAGACGCGCGGCGGCAAAAATCAGCGCTTCATAGCTTCCAACAAAGCGGCGAGCCCGATGGTTGCGAACGTCGAGAACGTGTCCGAGACCGCGTAAGGCAAGATGATCTGGTCGCCGCACCGCATGGCGCCGCAGGTATAGACGACATTTGGCACATAGCCTTCGCGCTCGGCCGGCTCCGGGCCGACAAGCGGCTCGCGCAGGCGGGCGATCACCTTGGAGGGATCGGCCTTGTCGAGCAGCACAGCACCGATCGAATATTTCCGCACCGGGCCCACGCCGTGGGTCAGCAAAAGCCAACCCTCATCGAGCTCGATCGGGGATCCGCAATTGCCGATCTGCACGAACTCCCACGGAAACTCGGGCTTCAGGACCACCGCGCCGCCTTCCCAGGCGTGCAGCCCGTCGGAATAGATGAGGTAGAGATTTTCGTTATCCTGCCTGGCGATCATCGCGTATTTGCCGCTGATTTTGCGCGGAAACAGCGCCATGCCTTTGTTCTGCGCGGCGGCGCCATGCAACGGCGACATGCGAAATGACGTGAAATCACTTGTCTCGATCAGCTCGGATCGGATCGCGCGGCCGCTATAGGCTGTGTATGTCGCGTAATAGATTCTACGCCCGCCATCCTCGAACAGCACGAAGCGCGCGTCCTCGATGCCGTTCGATTGCGATTGGGTGACTGGGAAGATCACCCGTTCGCTGATGTCCTCCTCGGAGTTGAACACCACTTCGACGCTATCTCCATCAGGACCGGCGCTCCTATCGCGCACGCCGGGGATCGACGCAAGGCGCGCGGACGGATCGATACTCACCTCGCCATCGGCCGCGATCGTTCCTGCGCGGAAGGTCAAGGACGAAATGTGCCCTTCTCCCACCGCGCGCAGGCTGAGGATGAAACGCAGCCCGCCTTTGGGCGCGCCGGTCTGGTCCGGGTGGGGCACGATGCTCGGATTGAACAGCGCCGCAGCCTCGAAACTGTTCTCCTGGAGAAAATACGCGCCCACGAGTTGGCGTTGAATCGTCGTGAAGCGCGTGTGCGCCGCCAGCGCGTCTTCCATCTCGTCGGCGCGCGCCTCAAACGCCTTGAGAAGATTGCGGTGCCGGCTTTCGAAATTCTCCAACACGTCCGCCAATTGCATCGCCGCAGCTTCGGCGCCGAGCGCCAGCACGCGTTCGACGATATGGTTCGCGCGCGTTCGATCTGTTGGGTTGATATCCCGCGGTTCGATCGCGGGTCTGAATGGACGCACGACGACACGCGACGCATCTGGACGCAATTGCAACGCCTGGCGCCTCAGAAAATCAACTTGTGTCAAAGGCGGCCCCGAAATGTTTCAGACGCGGCGCGCATGCGAGGACGCGGGCCGCTTCTGGCGGCTGCCCATACGGGCGAGCGAACGTATCTCGGCAAGACCCAGAAGATAAGACAATACCGACTCAGCGCCCCTATTTTCATTGGCGCGATCGGCGTGCAAGCCATCGCGGCAAGCCCCGGTGGCCATATCGACGAGCGGCGTGGCCAAATCGTTAGCGCCGAGAAACCAGGCGAACGCGCACTCGGCCCCGCGCCGCCATTCGGGATCGCCGTCGGCTTGGTGCGCCGCAAGGCAGGCCGATATGGTCGCCGCTGCCTCCACCGGCTGCTGATCGAACGGCTCGGGCACAGTGCGCAGCGCACCGAATCCTTCGGTGCCGACCGGCCGGAATAAGCCGGCCGGATTGCTCTGCAAGCGCATCAGCCAGCGTAAGGATTTCAACCCCGCGAGCAGATAGGTGGGCGTGCCTGTAGCCATCCCGGTTGCGATCAGCGCCTGTGGCAAGCGCGCATTGTCATAGCTCAGCCCGGCTTCGAACCACGCCCAATCCTCCGTCTCGACCTGCGCCAGCAGCGCGATCAACCGGTTGGCCAGCATGCGCCGCATGCGTTCGGCGGCGGGATCACCGGCAAACGCCACGCAATAGAGATCTAGCCCTAGCAGCGTGAAGGCCCAGGCGCGCGGCGAGGTAAAGCTCTCGGCGATCGGCAGCGCCTGCGCGAACAGGCCCGCCGCCCAAAGCCGCCGCGACGGATCGGGATCATTGCGCGCGCAGGCGCGAGCGCCCAAAGCGTGCGTCCATGGCTGTCCTCCGAACCGCTGGGCTCCAGCCAGCGCCGCTCGAAGCTCATGAAATTGCGGAAGCGCTTCAGATCGGGGTTCCAGGCGTGCTGGATGAAGGCGGCGAAGCGGCCGGTCAGCGCGGCCGGCAGAAGCCGCTCGCCCGGTGCATTGAGCGCGCACGCCAGCAGCAGCGCGCGAGAATTGTCATCGACGCAATAGCCGTGCGCGCGATCGGCGACAGAATGGATCGCGTGCTGCAAGAGGCCCGTGTCGTCGCACATCGATAGGAAATGTTCAGTATTGAGCTCAAGCGGGATGGAATGCTGAGGCATCGGTTTTCCCGGCTGGCGCGCGCGTTCGAACGTCGCAAGATATTTCTTCGCTGTTCGCTCCCAAGTCATCGATCGGCTCTCGGCGTAAGCGCGCTTGCGCATCGCCTGGCGGCGTACATCATCGGTGAGCAATCCGGCGATTGCATCGCTGAGCGCCGCGGCGTCGCGGAATGGAACGAGGATGCCCCGGCCATCGGCAAGCAATTCGCGCGCGTGCCAATAAGGCGTGGACACTACCGCCTTGCCGAGACCGAAACTGTAGGCCAGCGTGCCCGACGTCATCTGCGCCTCGTTGAGATAAGGCGTGACGTAGACATCGCACATCGCGATAAAGCCGAGCAAAGTCGCCTTGTCCACGAATTGATCGAGGAACACGACGTGATCCTCGACCCCAAGATCGCGCGCGCGATCTATAAGGTGCTCGCGATAGACTTCGCCCTCGCGGCGCACCAGCGACGGATGCGTGGCGCCGAGCACGGCATAGATGGCGTCCGGGCGACGCGCCAGGATCGACGGCATCGCGTCGATCATCACCTCAACGCCCTTGTTCGGTGAAAGCAGGCCGAACGTCAGGATGACCGCCTTGCCGGCGAAGCCGCGCTTAGCCTTGGCCTGATCCGGTTCGACAAAGGGAAAATCGGGCACGCCATGGGCGATGATGTCGACTTTCTCAGGCGGCGTCTGGTACACCTCCCGCAACAATTGCCGGCCCTTCTCCGCCATGACGACGACCTTGGCCGACGCCTCGATGATCTGTTCCAACACCTGCTTTTGCAGTGCGGCCGGTTCGGCCAGAATCGTGTGCAGCGTTGTAACGAGCGGCGCTTCCAGGCGCGCGAGCAGTGGAATGACGTAGCCGCCCGCATCGCCGCCGAAAATGCCGAACTCATGCTGCAAGGAGACGACGTCGTAGCCGCCAGCGTTCACAAACGCGGCGGCCTGCTCGTAATCGTCTTGAATGTCCTCATTGATCTCAAAGCCGACCGCGCCAGGATAAGCATAGCGATGGCCCTCATCGTTCATCGCCACGATGGTAGTGTCCACATCCGTGGGCGACGCGGCGATCGCTTGCTGAAGATCGGTGGTGAAGGTCGCAATACCGCACCGGCGCGGCAGCGAATTGCCGATAAAGGCCACACGCTTGAGCTGCACCGTCATAACGGCGCCCTCGCGCCACGCGCGGCTGCAAATCCGCAAAAGAGCTTCAGGATTGGACGCATTGGTCCGCGCGCCTCCTGTACGGGGCATTGCATTCCCAAGCGCCGCCGGATTGGTCGATATGGGCGTTGGGCGGCACGATGACCAAGGCGCATACGGCTTCTGATCGCCGATAGCCGTGTTCGCAAGTCCAACCATCGCCGCGGGAATTGATGAAAGCGTTCTCGGGAACCTCGATCGCCACACAAGCGTGGGCGGAGACGAGAATCCGCGCGCGCACTCCCAGCCTCTGCCATTGCTGAAACCGCGCGTCAGGAACGCATTTGCGGGCACCACGATCGCGATACACGCCAATCCAGCGCGTTGGTAACCGCGCAGACATTCCCAATCGTCTCCGCGATCGCTCAGATATCCGTTCGCCGGAACCGCAATGGCCACGCATGTCGCGTCGCGGACCACATAGCCGCGGCCGCACTCCCACCCAGCGCCTCCGGAAAATTGCGCGAGATATCCGTTCGGCGGGACTACGATCGCCTGACAAAACGCCTCGGCACGACGAAATCCGCGCGCGCACTCCCAGCCATCGCCGCGCCCGTTCAAACGCGCATTGTCGGGCGGCGTGATCGGATCGCATCGCGCGTCACGTTTCTCAAAGCCATACGCGCACGCCCCAATTGCCGCTCATCGTCTCATAGGAATGCTCGGGTGCTTGCGCAAAAGCCGGCACCAATCCAATCAGGCTCAGCGCCGCTACCAACGCCGCCGCTTGCAGGTGTCTAGTCCCGTTCGGGATCGATATACGCCGCGCGGCCATCACTTGCTGCGACGTGTCGCAACGATCGCCCGGATAGGGTCGAGATTGCCGCCCGCGCTCGCCACGGTTGGTGGTTTCTTCGGCTGCTTGGGTTTTCTGGTTTCTCGGTTGCTGCGCTTTTGGCCTTTGGCCATCTGGTTTAATCCTTAGTTCCTGCGTCTTGAGCGGGCTTGCTCGGTCTCACGCTCTGGGCGTCTTGCAGCATCTGCTTTGGCGCGCCGCTATCCGACGAGCCATCCGACCAGCATCGCGGCCGCCACGCGGGGCGCCGAAAAGCACGAGCGATTGTTGCTGAAGACGCGCAGCATAACACATAAACGCGGAATGCGATGGCTTAATCGGCTTTTCGCGCGAAGTTCCCGCAGCCGCACTTGATAAATGGCGCACGAGCCCCATCTCTGATGTTCGTTCTCCTTCCCAGAATGCGATTTCCTCAAACGGAGCCCATGAACATGGCGTCGCCGAGATTCAGCGCCGGCCAGCGCGTATCTATCTTGCGGATGCGGCCGCCTTTCCCGCCCGATGGAATCTATGAAATCGTCAAGGCGCTGCCCGCGGAGCGCGGGCCGACCCAATATCGGATCAAGCACCAGAACGAAGCATTTGAGCGCGTCGTCGATGAAGCCCGCCTCGAGGTTCTGACCTATGCCTGACCCACATCGGAAATACGCCCAAGAATTGCCGCCCCGCGCGCCGGAACCGGTCGCGCGGACCTTGAAGTACCGTGACGCCCAGGAGCATTTGCTGCGCAGGCTCGGCGGCGCGCTTGTGCTGCAATGGGACGCGCTTCCGGTTTCTCTTCAGGATCTCATCATCGACCAGGCTGTCATCGTGGACGATCGCGCGGATGCACCCCACGCGCACGGAGACATCGAGAATTTCATCCGCACGGCGAAGACCACGGCCTTCAAAGAGCGGAAAGAACCTAACGCCGACGCCCAGCGGGCGCTTCCATAGAAGCGCCCGCGCCGGGACCCGGCGCCGTTCGGCGCGAGAGTTCGATGTCCATCCTCCAGGTCCGGCATTCCACGATCTACCGCTATCGCCGCACCGTCGCGATCGGCGCGCATCGCCTGATGCTTCGCCCGCGCGACAGCCACGACCTGCGGCTGATCTCGGCCGATCTGACCTGTGCGCCGCCGGCGACGCTCACCTGGTCCCATGACGTGTTCGGCAATTCCCTCACCCACGCCACCTTCTCAGAGCCCGCCGATACGCTCTCTATCACCAGCCGCATCGTCGTCGAGCAATGCGCGCCTCAATGGCCCGTTTTCGCGATCGCCGCTTTCGCGCTCCACTATCCGTTCACGTACTCGCCTGATGAACGCACCGACCTCGGCGCGCTGCTGATCCCGCACTATCCCGATCCCGAAGGTCGTCTGAAGGCTTGGGCGCAGGCGTTCGTGCTGGGTGATCGGACCGATACGCTATCCTTGCTCAAGGATCTGAACACTGGCCTTTCCGGCTGGATCTCCTACCGGGCCCGGGACGACGAGCGCACGCAGGCGCCGATGGAAACGCTCGCCCGCGGCTGGGGTACGTGCCGCGACTTCGCGGTGCTGTTCGTTGAAGCCGCGCGCATGCTCGGCTTCGGCGCGCGGATCATTTCTGGCTATTTGTACAATCCCAATGCGACGCTCGCCGGCATGCAAGGCGCAGGATCCACACACGCTTGGGCGGAAATCTATCTCCCCGGCGCCGGCTGGATCACGTTCGACCCCACCAATCGCGCGCTCGGCTCCGCCAATCTGATCCGCATCGCCGTCGCCCGCACGATCGAGCAGACATCGCCCGTCTCCGGCAGTTTCGGCGGCGCGGCCGACGATTTCATCGGCCTGTACGTCGCCGTCTCCGTGACGCCGTGACCTCGGCGCTAAACGTCCGCTTCTCGCATTTCGCGCATGGGTCTGACGGCTGAATCTGCCCCGAAGCAGCCGCTGCGCCCCGCGCCAAACATTGACTGGACTTCAGCGCTGAACGGAGCGTGCATGGTGGGCATGAAACCACTGATGTCGCGCTGCAACACGCCCTCGGGCTGAGCCAGCCCCTCCCAAGCTCTTCGCCCCGCTTTTCCGGGGCTTGCGGTCGTGCCGGCGCTTGGCCGGTTAAGGGAGCGCGACATGACCGCTAAACCAGCAAAACGACGCACTACGGCACGTACTGCAAAGGCCAAAGCCAAGTCCGCCAAGCCAGCCGTGAACGCAAGCAAGCTCGACCAAATGGTCGAGGCGTTACGCACGCCCAAGGGCGCCTGCATCACAGATTTGATGACGCTGACCGGCTGGCAAATGCATTCCGTTCGGGGCGCAATTGCGGGGGCCTTAAAGAAGAAGCGCGGCCTCAAGGTCAGTTCGACCAAGGCGAATGGCGAACGCATCTACCGAATCGTAGCCCGCGGATGAGCCAACCTGATCCACGCCCCGCCCTATGGGAGACGATGGTGGCGCGCGCTGAGGCGCTTCACGACCATATCGTGAAGACGCAGCGACGCTCCACGCGCGCAGCTGCGCGGCGCATAGCGCGCATCGCCATGGAGATTGCGGTCGCCGCGCAGGCGGCCACGCTGCTGAGACAGCGCCCATGATCGCGCCTGACCTCGCATATCAACGGCTCGCCGCCCTCAAACTCAACGCCCTGCGTCAGGCATGGGCGACCGAGTTTATCGAAATCGCCCCACCTTTCGCCTCGCGCGAGTTGTTGATGCACGCCTTCATCCACAAGCTTGAGGTCGCGCATGATCGCGACCTCAAGCCTTGGGCCAAGAAACGACTCACAGAACTTACGCGCCAATTCACCGAAGATCCCAATCGCGCCATCGCCCCGCGTGCGCCGCCAAGCATTGGCAGCGCCCTGGTGCGCGAATGGAACGGCGTGCGTCACGTGGTTTTGGTCACCGCCGACGGCTTTCAGTACGGGGAGCGCGCCTTCGCCTCGCTCACCCAGGTCGCCAAAGCCATCACCGGCCAGCATCGCAGCGGCCCGCTGTTCTTCGATCTCCATCGCCTCGACCGGAGGAGCCTGCGATGAAGCGTTTGCGTTGCGCCATCTATACGCGCAAATCCACCGAAGAAGGGCTCGATCAGAGCTTCAACTCGCTCGACGCCCAGCGTGAAGCCTGCGCCGCCTACATCCTCTCCCAAGCTGGCGAAGGCTGGATCGCGATCAAAGAACTCTATGACGACGGAGGTTTCTCGGGCGGCAATATGGAGCGCCCCGGCCTCAAGCGTCTGCTCAGCGACATTGACGCAGGGCGCATCGACGTCGTGGTGGTCTATAAAGTCGATCGCCTGACCCGGGCGCTGTCCGATTTTGCCCGCATCGTCGATACTCTCGACAAAAGCGGCGCCTCCTTTGTCTCGGTCACGCAGGCCTTCAACACCACAACCTCAATGGGCCGGCTCACGCTCAATGTGCTGCTCTCATTCGCGCAGTTTGAGCGGGAGGTCACCGGCGAGCGCATCCGCGACAAGATCGCCGCCTCGAAAGCCAAGGGCATGTGGATGGGCGGCATTCCCCACTCGGTTACGATGCGCGTGATCGCGGTCTCCATATCAATGAAGCGGAGGCGCAAACCGTTCGGGCCATCTTCACTCGCTTTCTCGAATTGCCCGGCACCATCGCCCTACGCGAGGAATTGGAGCGCATCGGCGTTCGCTCCAAAGTCTGGACCACCCGATCCGGCAAAGCCAAGGGCGGTTTTGTCTACTCACGCGGCGGGCTCAACCACCTCCTGCGCAACCGCATCTATCTCGGCGAGGTCACCCATCGCGGCAAAGCCTATCCGGGACAGCATCAGGCGATCATCACGCCGGACGTGTTTGACGCCGTACGCGACAAACTCGAAGCCGCCGCGCCAGAGCCGCCTCAAGCACGCACCAGTAAGCGACGCGCCGCCCTGCTCGGCAAGCTGTTCGACGATGCTGGGAACGCCATGACCAGCGCGCATGCCAATAAGGCCGGCAAGCGCTACTTCTATTACGTCTCCACCGCACTCAACACCGGCAAGCCACGCGGCAGCATCACCCGCGTGTCTGCGCCTAAGCTTGAATATGCAGTGGCTGAGCTGATCACACCGATGCTCGACGCCGCATGGCGGCCCGGCGGCAGGCCAGCTGCGCGTGTTGCCGACGCGGTTGCAAGGATCGTCCTATGCGCCGGTCGTCTACAATTGAACATGCGACGCCAAGCCATTGATCTTGCACATTTGGCTTTGCCGCACATAAGCGTCAGCGATGAAGAGGCGTCATTTGAGGCGCCGCTGCGCCTGCGCATGACCAAGCGCGCGCGAACGCTGGTCGCGAGCAATGGCGAGCATGCACCGACGCGGATAGATCGGCCGCTGGTCCGCGCCTTGGCGTTTGCGCGATCTTGGTCGCGCGAACTCGCCGCCGGACACGCGCCCTCCTTACGCGCCATCGCCAAGCGTGAAGACATCTGCCCAAGCTATGCACGTCAAATTCTGCCGCTCGCATTCTTGGCGCCGGATCTGGTCGAGGCCATCCTGGAAGGTCGGCAGCCGCCCGCTTTGTCGCTCGCGGCATTGATCGCAAAGCCGCTCCCTGTCCTTTGGAATGCGCAACGCGCCGTCTTTGCGACGTTCGCCTAGCGCCGCCTCGCTCTCTTCATACGAAACCGTGCGTGGCCCCCGCGCCTCACATGCGAACGCATGCTCTGTCGGGCGCGAGGCGGGGTCCGATGCGGGCGCGTGGAGAAAAGGCCGGCAATCGGCGATGATAAATTGACGCGGAGACGTCTCCGCCCGCAGCCGCCCCCGCAAACCTGCGGAATAGCGGGGAGATTTTCAGAAAAATCACTCTGGTATCAGCGGACTAACGTCCGTGGTGGGCGCGACAGGGATTGAACCTGTGACCCCTCCCGTGTGAAGGGAGTGCTCTCCCGCTGAGCTACGCGCCCGGCCAAGGCCGGAAAGGGCGGCATACATACCGGGCGGCCCCGCTGCGTCAAGGCGCGCGTGCGTATGGGCTTGACCTTTCCACCGCAAACGCCCTTATTGCGAATAATTCGCAATGTAGGGGGATCCCTTGTCTTTCACGCCTAGCCGCCGCGCCTTCGCCCTTGGCGCCGCCACCACCGCCCTCGCCGCCGCCTGCGCCCCGCGCGAAGCGACGATCGACGAGCCCACCTTCGTGAACCTCTACACCGCCCGCCATTATGACGCGGACAAAATGCTCTACGCCGCTTTCCAGGAAGCAACCGGCGTTGAAGTGCGCGCGCAAAGCGGCAACGCCGCGCAATTGCTGGAGCGCATGCGCACCGAGGGCGAAGCCACGGACGCTGACCTCTTCGTATCCGCCGATGCGGGCAATCTCTGGCGCGTCAAGGACGCGGGCCTGTTGCAGAACGTCACCTCCGAAACGCTGGAGACGAATGTGCCGGCGCGCCTGCGCGACCCGGAAGGCGCGTTCTGGGGCTTTTCCAAGCGGGCGCGGATTATCGTGTATCGCAAGGATGCGGTGCAGCCCGAGGAGGTCGCCTCCTTCGATCAATTGGCTGGCCCGCGTTTCCGCGGCCAGATCGTGGCGCGATCTTCCTCCAACACCTATCAGCTTTCGACTTTGGCCTCGCGCATCGAGCGCCTGGGCGCTGAGAATGCGCAAGCCTGGGCCGCCGGCGTGCGCGCCAATTTCGCGCGCGATCCCCAAGGCAGCGACACCGATCAGATCAAGGCGGTGGCCGCAGGCGAAGCGCAGGCCTCCTTCTGCAACCATTATTATTATCTGCGCCTGATGCGTTCTGAGGACGCGGCCGACCGGGCAATCACCGAAAAAGTCGGCTTTGTTTTCCCCGATCAGGCGGGCGCTGGCACGCACGTCAACATCTCGGGCGGCGGCGTCGCCCGCCACGCCAAGCGTCCGGGCCGGGCCAAGCAATTCCTCGAATGGCTGGTGAGCGATGAAGCGCAAAACCTGCTCGCGCCGGTGAATGTCGAATTCCCGATCCGCCCCAGCATTGCGCCGGCGCCGGATTTGGCCGCCATGGGCGCATTCAAGGAAGAGGACATCCCGCTTGACGCGCTGGGCCGCCATCAAGCGGAAGCGGCGCGCATTTACGAGCAGGTCGGCTGGCGCTAACCCAGGCTGATGCAGGCGCGCAGAGGGCTAAATTGGAATATCGACGCCGTCGCGCTGTTTGCAGTTGCGGCGGCGTTGGTTTGCGCGGCGCCCGCGATCGCGGTGGTGGGCTTTGCGCTGGCGCCTGGTGAAAGCGCGCGCTTTGGCGGCGCGTTGCTGCGCGATGGGGTGATCGGCACGCTTTCGCTGACGCTGGCGGGCGGCGCGGGCGCGATTGCGCTGGGCGCGACGTCCGCTTGGCTTGTGAGCCTCACGCGGTTTCCGGGGCGCGGCGTCTTTGAATGGCTGCTGGTGATCCCGCTGGCCGCGCCCTCTTACGTTTTGGCCTACGCTTATAGCGGCCTCACATGGGCGGGCGGGCCTATTCCGTTTCCGCTGCGCGGCTTCTGGGGCGCGACGCTGGTTTATGCCATAGGGCTTTATCCTTACGTCTATCTCGCCGCGCGCGCGGCGTTCGCCAGCCAATCGGCTTGCGCGCTCGAAGCTGCGCGCACGCTGGGGGGCAAAACCCGGCGCGCTGTTTTTCCGCGTTGGCTTGCCGCTGGCGCGGCCGGGGATTGTGGCGGGCGGCGCGCTGGCGCTGATGGAAATCGCCGCCGATTACGGCGCGGCTGAGCACTTTGGGCTGACAACCCTCTCCACCGCGATCTTCCGCGCCTGGTATGCGCATCAGAGCGCCTATGGCGCGTTGCAGATTGCGGCGGTGCTGCTGGTGGCGGCGATCGCGTTTCTGGTGATTGAGCGGCGCGCGCGCGGGCGGGCGGGATTTGCCGGCGGCTCGGCGCGCTGGCGTACGCTGCCGCGCTATACGCTTTCGCCGCTGGCGAGCGCGGGTGCGTTTTTGTTTTGCGCGACGTTGATCACGTTGGGCGCGCTGCTGCCGCTGGGCTGGCTGGCGCTGATCGCGGTGGAGCATTCCTATGGCGGGGCGCTGGGCAAAGCGCTGTTCAACAGCGTGACGCTGGCGAGCATCGGCGCGTTGGTGACGCTGGCGCTGGCCGCGATCATCGCGGTGAGCGCGCGGCGCGGCGGCGCGTGGGGCAAGGCCACCTTGTTCGCCGCCGGCATGGGCTATGCGGCGTCCCGGCGCGGTGCTGGCGCTGGGCGCGTTTTCAATGTTCGGGCTGATGCGCGAACTGGGCTGGATTGGCGGGGTGGGCGCAAGCCTTGCGCTGGTGACGCTGATCTGGGCCTACGCCGCGCGCTTTGCGGCGGCGGGGGTGCAGCCAATCGATGCGGGGCTGGCGCGGCTCACCAAGGGCCTCGACGCTTCGGCGCGCACGCTGGGCGCTGGCCCGCGCGGCGGCTTTGGCGAGTGGACCTTCCCATTGCAGCGCCATCGCTTGCGGCGGCGGCGCTGATCCTGTTTGTCGATATCCTCAAAGAATTGCCCGCCACCCTCATCATCCGCCCCTTCAATTTCGATACGCTTGCTGTGATCGCTTATTCTTACGCCTCGACGAACAGATGGAGCTGGCGGCCGCGCCCTGCCTGCTCATCTTCCTTGCGGGCCTTGCGCCGATCCTTCTGCTGACGCGCTCCATCGCGCGCGGCCGCGCGGGTGCGCGATGAGCAGCGTGACGCTCAAAAACCTGCGCCGCGTCTATGACGGCAAAGCCGTGGTGGACGATGTTTCGCTCACCGCGCCCGAAGGCAAGGTGCTGGCGCTGCTGGGCGCGTCCGGTTCTGGCAAATCCACCATCCTGCGCTTGATCGCCGGGCTTGAGGCGGTGGATGGCGGAGAAATTTGGCTTGGCGATGAGATCGCCTCCACGCGCAAGCGCACAGCGCCGGCCGAGAGGCCAAGCCGCGTGGGCATGGTGTTTCAGGATTATTCGCTGTTTCCACATTTGAGCGCGGCGGCCAATGTGGCGTTCGGCTTAACGCATCTGCCGCGCGCGGCGCGCGAAGCGCTGGCGCTTGAATGGCTTGGCCGCGTTGGCCTTGGTGCGCGCGGAAACGCCTTTCCGCATGAACTTTCAGGCGGAGAGCAGCAGCGCGTGGCGCTGGCGCGGGCGCTCGCGCCCAAGCCGCGCGCGGTGCTGCTGGATGAGCCGTTCTCCGGGCTTGATCCAGCGCTACGCGATGAATTGCGCGAAACGACTGTGCAGGCGCTGGCTGAAACCGGCACCACCGCGCTGTTTGTGACCCACGACGCCGAAGAAGCGCTGATGGTGGCCGATCGCCTGGCGATCCTCAAAGGCGGGCGCTTGCTGCAAGAGGCCGCGCCGCGCGAAGCGTATGATAAGCCCGCCTCGCTCGCCGCCGCCGCCGCGCTTGGGCCGATCAATGTGTTTCGCGGGCGCGTGGAAAAACAGCGTGGCGCAAACACCGTTCGGCGCAGTGGATGCACGCCATCTCATCCCCGGCGCTGAAGCCGATATCGCCGTGCGCGCCGAAGCGCTGAAGCTTACGCCGGGGCGGCAAGCGCAATTGATCGATGTGCGCCCCCATGGCGCACACGATCTGGCGCGGGTGGAGAGCGAGGGCGTGATTTGGCGCGCACTGATTCCGCCGCGCACGCCGCTTGGCGCGCGCGTGGATGTGGCGATTCAGGCTTCGGGCGCGTTCGCGTTTTCAGCCGCGGGCTGAGCGCCCGCTTCGGCCGGGCGTCGCAGCACAAACAAGCGACGCTCCAATCTGCGCTGGGTGAGCAGCTTCAGGCGCATGCGCCAAGCCTCAGCCTCCCATGCCAATTCCTGCACCGCCGCAACATCGAACTTTTCTGCCCGCTCATGCGCGAGCCGAGATTGAGGAAACGCGCACGCGCGCGCGCGCCAGGAAAGCCTCGGTGACATCTTCATCGGCCACGAGTTCAAGGCCGGTATCGGTGAAGATTTGCAGCAAATCGCCGTGCGCACGGATCTGCGGTTCGGAAAACGAAGAGGCGAAGGCGGTGGCGAAGGCGTCCGTGCGGGCGCCGAGATAGGTTTCCACCACCGCGCGCCCGCCGGGCTTTAACGCTTTGAAGAATTGCTGCGCCAGATGCGGCGGATAGGAGCAATAGGCGAAATCATCGACGCTCCAGAAGCCGTCAAAGCTTGCCGGGGCCCAGACATAGGATTCAAGATCGATGCGCGTCACCGTCACGCGCGCTTCAAGGCCGGCCTTGGCGATGCCATAGCGCAGCGCCTCGAGGGTTTCTTCGCGCCATTCGAAAATATCGATCGGGCCTTTGTGCGCGCCGGCGAAGGCGATCACCGGGCCCGCACGCCCTGGCCCCAGCACGGCAACGCGCGCCTCCGCATCAGCGGCGACAAGCGCAGGCGCGGCCGCATCGGCGCCGTCGTCGCCGGGGCGCACGCGACCCTCGCCCCACAGCAGGCCAAGCGCAGTGAGGCGCGGAGGCATGTCAAATGGGGGGGGGATCAAACAGCGCGTCATCCGCATCGCCGGAATCATTGGCGGCGATGGCGGCGAGCGCGGCCTCTTCGTCAAAGGCTTCGCCTTCCCACCAGGCGCGGAATTTCGCCCGCGCCAGCGCGCGGGCGCGTTTGTCAAATAAAGCGTTAAGAGCAAGCGCCATAGCCGGGTGATCATAGCCTGATCCCGTTAATGATTTGCTTGGAGCGGGCCCGCGCCGGAGGGCAAAGGCGCGTTCGCATCGGCCAGGAACGCCAGAATATCGGCGTACACCACCTCAGCCTGCAGATCGCGCAGCAGCCAATGGTAGCCATTTTCATAATAGGCGGTGCGGGCTGTCTCCGGCAGGCGCGCGGCGGCGGCGAAGGCTGCGTTGCGCGGAATGATCTGATCATGGGCGCGTAGAGAAACAGCACCGGGCCATGCAAATTGGCCGAGCCGATCGGCCGCCGCCGCCATGAGATTGACGAGGCCATAGACCGCATCGATGCGCGTGCGCCAGATCATGCGCGGATCGCGCCCGGCGCGCAGCAGCGCCTCGCGATTATCGGAGGCGGTGATCCGGCGCGTGACGTTGCGCGGGCCGAGAGCGCGCCACGGAAGGTGTGCGCGCCGACCCACAGCGTCAGCGCGTAAGCTATCCGGCAATGTTTTCCAGCCCCACACGGCGGGCGCGACAAGGATCAGCCGATCCGCGCCAAGCCCTGCCTCATCGCCAGCGGCGGCGATGGCGGTGGCCGCCCCCATGGAATCGCCAATCACGGCGATGATCGCATTTGGGTGCCGACGGCGCGCGACAGCTACAGCGGCGCGGACGTCCTCGGTCATCAAACGCTCGCCGCCCCAGACGCCGCGTTGGGGCGAGCGGCCAAAGCCGCGCGCGTCATAAGCGTAGGTGATGACGCCGCGCTCGGCGAACCAGGGGCCGGAATAAAAGAACGTGCCAGCGTAATCGTTCATGCCGTGCAGGCCGATCAGCACCGCCCAGGGCTCGACTTCTTCTTCGGGCTGCCCCAAGTGCTGAGGCCAAGCGGCGCGCCGTCAAACGAGATGAACCGCTCGGCCTCCACATCAAAGCGCGGGCCGGCAAAGCCGTCTGCGGGCGAGCCGATGCGCTGTTGCGTGGGCAAGCATGCGCCAAGCAGCGTCAGCGCAAGGCCGATGCAACACGCGCGCGCAAAACTGGCAAAAAGCTCGTTCTCGAACCAGGGATTGCGTTTCAGCCATGCGCTATTCCGCCAGGATGGATGCGGCAAAGGCATGACATCCGCCGGATAATCACGCCACGCCCGCACGGTTTCGCCAAGCGTGCGTTTGGCCGCCGCGCCCAGATGATAATGTTGCGCGTACGCCCCAACCAAGAGGGTGAGGCGCACGTTTTTCAACAGCGGCAAAAGCCGCGCCCGCCACAACGGCGCACATTCCGCGCGCGGGGGCAGGTCCGCGCCGTTGACCGTGCCTGGATAGCAAAACCCCATCGCCGCGACGGCGATCTTGGTTTTGTCATAGAAGGCGGCGCGATCCATATTGAGCCATTGGCGCAAGCGGTCACCCGATGGATCATCCCACGGCACGCCGCTTTCATGCACGCGCCGGCCTGGCGCCTGGCCCGCGATCAGGATGCGCGCCTTGGCATGCACCCACACAACAGGGCGCGGCGCATGCGGCAGCGCGCACGCGCGGCAGGCGCGAATCTCTTCGACGAGGGCGCTCAGCGCTGCGCTCATCGGCGGCGGCTAGAGACGCGCATCGTCCGCACGGAAGCGGAGCCGCACCGCCGGAATAAGGCCCACCTCAATCTCCATGTGCGCACGGTGAAAGCCGGGCACTTTGATTTGCGCATGGGTTTCTCCAGCGCCGATCAGCACGCTGAGCATGGAGGCGCCGAGCTTGTTCTCCTTCAGCGCCGCGCGCGCGGCGGCGACATCCTCGGGCGTGGCCGCCACATGGATGAAATGCGGGATGAGCTTGGGGTTCACGCCAAGCTCGATCTCAAACTCGCGCAGCTCAAACCCCGCTTGGCGCAGATGCGGCAACGCGGCTTGGAACGCGGCCATGGTTTCCTGCAGCTTTTCGGCGCCGAGCGCTTTCAGCTCCGCCAGCTTCTCGCCCGGCAAGGCGGCAAGGCCGCGCGCATGCGCCAGCAGCGTTTTGGAGGGCGCGGGCCGATCTTCGGGATCAGACATGGCTCAGCACACTTGGCGCGCGCGCGCGGGATGAATCCGCCTGGGGGCGCAGGGAACAGGTTCAACACGGGTGGCGCGCAGATGGATGACGCCCTCGATCTCCGCCGCGCGCGCAACGGCGCGCAAATCGTCCTGCGAGAGCCGCCAGGGACGCACCACCGCAAGGTGCCCGTCAATGCTCGCCTGCCAGATGCCGAGAAAGATCACCTCGCCTGCGCGCGCCTCGAACGCCGGGCGCTCAGGCCCGATGATGGAGCCCTGCGCGGTGTAGGTGACGCCATCTTCGTTCAGCGTAGCGAACACGCCATCGAGCGCGTAAACGCCCGGATCCACGCGCGCGACCTCAAATTCTCCCGGCAAGCCGGGCGCGCGCACGGTTGAGCCGCTATGGGTGGTGAATTCGAGCCGATCCCCGCCCCAGCCATAAGCGGTGAAGCCGCCGCTTTCTTCATCAAGCCGGCGCCAGAGCATGGTGTAGCGCGGATCAGCCTGATCGGCGGCGGCGGCGAGTCCGATGATGATGGTGGCGCGCCGCCCCTCCCCGCGCGCGGATGAGGACGCGCACTGGCAGAGCGCCAGCACCGCCACGATGACGAACACCAACCGCATTGCGCCCCAGCCTTGCCTGCACGGCCCGCCCATGCGAGCAACCGCGCTTCAATGGGAGATGAGTATGGGCGCAGAGGGGGGAGCGAGCAAGCGTATGAGCCGCATATGCTCAGCGACGGGCCGTTCAAAGGTTGGTACACATGGAGCGGCGGCTCAGATCCGTTCGAGAGTTCCATCGGCCCCTTCTGCTTCCGCGATGAGGCCGATGGGCGCGTGCGCGCCGCCTTCATGCCGACGGAAAGCCATTTGAACGGCGGCGGCGCCCATTCATGGCGGCTGCCTGATGAGCTTTGCGGATTTTTCTCTGTTCGCGATCGCGCGGCGCGCGCTTGCCAATTCAAACGCTGTAACCGTCACATTCAACAGCGAATTTATTTCCGCGGGCGCGCCGAACATCATGGTGGAGGCCGGCGGCGAGGTGCTGCGCGCGACAAAGAGCCTTCTGTTTGTGCGCGGCCTCATCCGCCAGGAAGAGCGGACGCTGCTTGCATTTTCGGGCACGCTCAAGAAGATCGCCTAAAGGCAGAATGCCAAGGGGGAGGATCGAAAGGTGCGACCGCCGGATCCGGCGTTTGATATGCGCAGCGCGCTTAGCGCGGAAATTCGCGCCGCCCAAGATGTGCTGGACAATGGCTTTTCGGCTAACGCCGTGCACGCCGCGCGCGTGCGGCTTAAGCGGGCGCGCGCCATCGCCCGTATCGGCGGCGTGGGCGCGCCGGGCCTTGCCGATGTGTTCGATGAAAGCGCGCGCGCCGCGATGCGGCTGATGGCGGCGGCGCGTGAAGCTGCAGCGCTCGCCAGCGTTGCGCGCGACACCGCCAGCAGCCAGGGGGCTTAAGGCCGCAACTGCGCTCAACACCGCCGCGAATTATTTAGAAGCGACCGCTACACCGCTTTGCCAAGCCGATGAGCAATTGGTGCTGGCAGCGCTCAAAGATTTACACGCGCTCGCGCATGTCTGGCCTGCGCCTACACCGCGCCAGATTGCGCAGGGCGCAGCGCAGATGATCCGTCGCGCTGACCGCGCGCGCGAGGCCGGGCTCGCTCGCAAGCATCAGCCGACCCGCCATCGCTGGCGGCGGCGCGAAAAAGAGCGGCTCTACGCGGCCGAGGCGCTGGGCGCCGCTTGGCCAGGCCCCCGTCGGCGCAGGCTGGCCGCCCGACTATGCGATGCGCTGGGCAAGGAGCGCGATGCGGTGATCTTGCTGGACCGCCTCACCTCCGCACCACTGCCGGCCAATGCAGAGCCAACACCCAAGCGCGCGCTGAAAGCGCTCAAGGCGCGCGCAAAGCATTGGCGCAAACGCGCCGACAAACTGGGTGCGAAACTGGGGCGCGCTTTGGCTTAAGCGGCGGCCTGCCCGGCTGGCCGCTCGGCGATGGCGAGCCGCCAGCGGCGCAAATGGGAAAGCTCCTCGCCTGGGCGCCAGCGCATCATCTTGGCGAAATCCATGCCGCAGGCGGCGGTGATGTCGGCGATGGTGAAGCGATCGCCGGCGATCCATTCCCGATCCGCCAATTCGCTGTTGAGCCATTTGGCCATGCGCATGGCCTGGCCCTGATTGTAGCTCGCCACCTCAGCGTTCTGATTGCGCTCCACCGCCGCCAGCACCGGATTGCCGTGGCGCACCCACATCATCAGCGGCATGGAGAATAACAGCTCCATGCGCCGATCCCACATCTCGATGAAGGCGCGCTCAAACGCATCGCGGCCCATCAGATTCGGATCGGGGTAAAGCGCTTCAAGATAGGTGCAAATGGCGCGGCTTTCGGTGAGGCAGCGGCCATCCTCCAATTCCAGCACCGGCAATTGCGCCAGCGGGCTCTTGGCGCGGAAGGCTTCGCTGCGGTGCTCGCCCGCCGGCAAATCCATGCTGATGGTGTCAAGATCAGCGATGCGCTTTTCGGCGACGAACATCGTCACGCGCCGGGGATTGGGCGCGTAGGGTGCGGTATAGAGTTTCATGGCCTTAAGCTTAGGGGGCGAACAGGCCCGCCGGCAAGGCCGCCACCAGCGCCGCCGTCATCAACGTGGCCATGAAGCCGGGGATCAGCGCCTTCCAGGCAAGGTTCATGATCTCGGCGCGGCGCTCGGGCATCAGCACCGTCATCCCGCCCGTCATGATGCCGACGGAGGCGACATTGGCGAAGCCGCAAATCGCGTATGTCATGATCATGCGCCCGCGTTCGCTGATCTGATCGGCGGACATCGCGCCAAGATCGATGAAGGCGATGAATTCGGTGAGGAACAGTTTCGTGCCGAGCACCTGCCCGCCCGCTTGCGCGTCCGCCCAGGGCAGCCCGATCGCATACGCCACCGGCGCGAACACATAGCCGAAAATGCGCTGTAGCGTCAGCGGCGCGCCGCCGACATCCGGGGCCAGCGCCAACGCATTGTTGATCAGCCAAACGAAGGCCACGAACACGATGAGGAAGGCCGCGACATTCACCGCCACCATCACCCCATCTTGCACCCCGCGCGTGACCGCATCCATCGAGCTTTGATATTTCAGGGCGCTTGAATGATCGTAAGGCGCGCCCGATTGGTGCGTTTCGGGGATCATGACGCGCGCCAGCAAAATCCCGGCGGGCGCGGAAATGATCGAGGCGACAAGAACATGCCCGGCCGCGTTGGTGAGCACCGGGCCCAAGATCACGGCGTAAGCCACCATGGTCGAGCCCGCGACGGTGGCGAGGCCCACCACCATCATCAAAAACAATTCCGCGCGCGTCAGCTTATCGAGATAGGCGCGGATCACGATCGGGCTTTCGACCATGCCCATGAAAATATTGGCGGCCACGGCAAGCGCGGAGGCGCCGCCAAGGTTCATCGTCTTCTCGAACACAAAGCCAAAGCCCAGCGTGATCCAGCGCAGCACGCCCCAATGCCACAGCAACGCAGAGAGCGCGGAGATCACAAGGATCAGCGGCAAAACGCGGAAGCCGAAAATGAACGGCGCGCTTTCGGGCGTTTGCCCATAGGGCTGATCGCCGCCGCTCAGAAAGCCGAACACAAATTGCGCGCCCTTATCGGCGGCGTTGGCCAAACCATCGACCGCGCCGGTGACGCCGGCGAGCACCGCCTGGGAATTGGGAATGGCGAACAGCGCCAAAACCAGCGCCACCTGCACGGTGATCGCGCCCAGGACGAGCGCGATCGGAAAGCGGCGCTTATTCTCCGAAAGCAGCCAAGCGATCAGCAAAATGGCGAGCACGGCCAGAAGGCTGCGCGCGTTGTCGAATGAATAGGCCAAGCCCCGCCCCCGCGTATGACAGTGACGCAACGCTAGTGCGACAGCGCGCCCCCCGCAATCGCTTGACCGCAACGCGCTGCAACTTCATCAAAACGGCAGAGATTGAGGCGCCAAGAGGCTCGCATGTCCGATATTCGTTTCGACGGCCAGATTGTCATCGTCACCGGCGCAGGCGGGGGGCTGGGACGCCAGCACGCGCTGGAGTTCGCCCGGCGCGGCGCGAAGGTGGTGGTCAACGATCTGGGCGGCGCTGTTGACGGCTCGGGCGGCTCCTCCGCGGCCGCGGAAGCTGTCGTTGCGGAAATCAAAGCCGCGGGCGGGGAGGCGTTCGCTGACGGCGCCTCCGTGACCGACGATAAGGGCGTGGCCAATCTGGTTGAAACCACGATGAGCCGCTGGGGCCGCGTGGACGTGCTGATCGCCAATGCCGGCATCCTGCGCGACAAAAGCTTCGCCAAAATGGAGCTCGGTGATTTCGCCAGCGTGGTGGACGTGCACCTGATGGGCACGGTGAAGCCGGTGAAGGCGCTGTGGGAGATTTTCCGCACGCAGAATTACGGGCGCATCGTCGTCACCACCTCATCAACCGGGCTCTACGGCAATTTCGGGCAAGCCAATTACGGCGCGGCGAAGCTGGCGCTGGTTGGGCTGATGAACACGCTGAAGCTCGAGGGCGCCAAGAATGATATTCGCGTCAACGCGATCTCGCCCGTCGCGGCCACGCGCATGACCGAAAGCCTGATGCCGCCGGAAATGCTGGCCAAGCTCGGCCCGCAGGAGGTGACGCCGGGTGTTGTCTATCTAGCCTCGAAGGACGCCCCGAACGGCGCAATCTTGACCGCCGGCGCGGGCGTGTTCGCCCTCGCCCAGATCGTGGAAACCGAGGGGGCGTACCTGGGCGCCAGCGCCGCAGCGGAAGCCATCCGCGATCATTGGGCCGCCATCACCGATCCGGCCGGCGCCGAAGCCTATGCCGGCGGGCATCTGCAAACACAGAAATTTCTCAGAAAATCCACCACTTAACGAAACTGCACGCAAGCTGCAGCGTTTGGGAAGCGGCCGCCGCATAGCCGCCGCCGCGTTTTGCGCATGCGCGGCTGAGCCAAAGTCGTTAACAAACCCGCTATCCTTGAGGGCGCGCTGAGTCCCTTCGGGCAGCGAACCATGACGATTGCTCTTTTCGCCCCCTTGCTTGTCGCCGCGCTGGCCGGCGCCGCCCTCTGGCTGCTTTGGCGCCGGATGGAAAGCATGCGTGATGAGATTGGCGCGCTGCGCCGGCAGGTGGAGGCGCTGGAAAATGCGGGCGCCATGCGCCGGCGCGCAAACCTGCATCTGGCGCAGAACGATGAGCCGCCCAAGCGTGCGAGCGCGGCCAAGCCGCCCGGCGCGCGCGTGCTGCGTTTTAAGCGCGATACAGAGCCCGCCGCGCGCCCCGCGCTCTCGGACACGCGGCGCGGCGCTTTGCTGGCGCTGGCGGCGGCCGCGCCTGCGCTTGGCTTGTTCGCGGGCGTGGATTTCGCGCTGATCGGCGTTATCGGCGTGACGGTTGGCGCGCTGATGATGTTGCTGGCGCTGAGCCGAAGCTGGAGCGCGGCGGCGTGGGCCTCGGTGCTCACAACCGCAGGCTGGGCGATCGCGGCGCTCGCCGTGGGCGGCGCGCAGAGCGCGGCGCTGCTGTTTTCCGGCGCGCTGACATGCGCGGCTATCGCGGGGCTGGTGCAAGCGTTTCTGGCGCGGCTCGCCCCTGGCGCGGCGCTGGCTGCGATTGCGGCGGCGGGCGCGCTCTTGGCTTGGGCTGCAAACAGCCATGATCGGGCCTCCAGGCGCGGCGCTGGCGGCCATCATTACGCTGAGCGCGATGGCGGGCGCGCTCAATCTGCGCCTCGAAGCCATTCATATTGGCGCCTTCGCCGCGGCGCTGATCGGGCTGTTTGCGCTCAGCGGGCAAGACAGCGCGGCGATCTGGTTCACCCCCATTACGGCCTGGGCGGGCGCGCTGTTTTTTGGCGTGGCTGTCATCCGCGTGCCTGAGCTTGGCTCGCGCGCGGTGACGCTTGCGGGCACGGGCGTGCTTGGGCCGCTCGGCGCCATCGTAGCGCTGCATATGTCGCGTCATGCGTTGGCGGATGGTTATGCGGCGGCGGGCGCGCTGCTTGTTTTGGCGGCGGCGCTCGCTTGGCTGATTGCGGCGGCGGCGGCGCGCGGGGCGCGAACGCTGGCTTCGCTGAAGCTGACGCTGTGGATGCTGGCGGGCGGCGCGTTCTCTGCGTTCGCCGCAGCCATGTTGCTGCTGGGCGCGCCGGCTTTGGCGGCGAGCGCGTTTATGCTGGCCGCCCTTGGCCTCATCCTGCTGAATTGGCGGATTGCGCACGCGCTTTGGCTTACGCTTGCCTGGGCCGCAGGCGGCTTCGCCCTGCTGACAGGGGCGGTGGCCGCGGTGCTTTTCCTCAGCGAGCAAGGCTCGCCCTGGCTGCAGCTCGGGCTGGGCCTTGCCGCGCCCGCCGCACTCGCCGCGCTTTGCGCCTACCTCGCCGGCGCGCGCGCCGCGCAAGCAAGCGCGGGCTTTTTTTGAAGCCATCGCGATCATCTTTGGCGTTGCAACCGCAAGCCTGACACTGCGCCTGCTGGTTTCAGGCGGGGCGATCATGCTGACGCCGATCAGCTTTCCCGAAGCGGGCTTGCACATCGCGCTTTGGCTTCTGTTCAGCCTCGTTCTGGCGACCAACGCGCGTTCCCAAAGCCAGAAAGTGCGCGCCGCCGCCGCGACGACGCTGGGCGCGCTGGCGCTGGCGGGGAGCGCGTTGATCACCTTGCTGTGGCTCACCCCGCACTGGAGCATGCGCTCCCCCAACCTGGATGCGAGCCCGATTTTGCAATTCGCCGGCCTTGGCTTTTTTGCGCCGGCGCTTTTGTTTTGGGCGCATTGGGCGTTCTGGCGCGGGCGCGGTTCGGTGATGCGCACGCGGCTCGCGCTTGGCGCGGGCACGCTGATGATGGCGGCCATGGCGACGCTGGTGGCGCTGCAAACCAGCGGCGGCGGGCCCGATTGGTTCGGGCCGATGGTGGGCGCGGCTGCGTTTGTGCTGGCGATCGCGCTTAACTTCGCGGGCGGAGTGACGCGCGCCAACCCCGCCACGCGGCGGCGCTCATATTTCGACGAAAATTTCCAAGGCAATCGGCGCCGCCAAAGCCGCCGTCAGCTCCGGTAGCGCCGCCTGCATGTGCGCGGTGTCCGCGTGCGCGTTGAACGCGCTCCAATCGGCAAAGCGCGCATGCGCCGCAAAATGCCGGGGCGAGCCGATCTGACGCGTCACTGCGTAATACGTGCAGCCCGGCTCATCGGCTGCAACGCGCGCGGCGAAATCGGCCATCATGCGCGCCACGCGGCGATCCTCGCCCGGCTGCGCTTGGAGACGCACCGTTACGCAAATCGCGCCGGAAGGCGCCGCGCCATCATCGCCATCAGCCATGCGTTCTCACCGCCCCCCGGCGGCGCCTCAACCCATGGCGGTAACGTACGCAACCTCTGGCGAAGGATCAACGCGCCTTAACTGCCCCAGCAGCCATAGGCGACTTCCTTGAGCCGCAAGGCGGAGCCGGCCTGGTAGGTGTGCGTCTGGTTGTTGACCACGACAGTGACGACGTCCCGTTCTTGCACGCCGGCCAGAATGGGCGGGCGCTGCGGCAGGTTGATCACCACGCGCGCGTTACGGCCGCGCCCCTCGACGCTGGCCGGCACGTTGATGGTGAGATTGCCGAGCGTGACCGAGGCGGTGGTGACGCGGCGCGCGCGCGGGCCGAGCGTGTGATCGGTGATCACAATATCGCCGGTAGGCGGGCGGCAGGTGAAGGTGGCGGTGACGCGGCCGCGATCATCGCTCTGGGTCGCGGTGGCGACGCCGTCGGTATAGGCGTAACGCCAGCCGGGTTGATTCTGCGCGAGCGCCGCGCCCGCTGCGCCAAGCGCCAACACGCATACCGCCGCCGCAGCCAGTTTCCGCATCGCTTCTCTCCCGCCTGAGTCTGTCCCTGGCGCTCTTAGCACCGGCGCACCCAGCATGCGATGCCCGAAGACCGTTGAAGCTCGGTAATCCTCAGCTGGCTTGCCGGCTGAGGCGGGCTTGGCCCTGCTCCAACTCAAGCAGGAATCGCTTGCGCGCCAGGCCCCCGCCATAGCCGGTGAGCGCCCCGCTCGCGCCAATGACGCGGTGGCATGGGATGATGATGGAGATCGGGTTGCGCCCGTTGGCGAGGCCAACCGCGCGCACCGCTTTGGGCGCATCGATCAGCGCCGCCTGCGCGCCGTAGGTGCGGGTTGCGCCATAGGGGATCGCTTGCAGCGCGGCCCAGACGCGGCGCTGAAACGCCGTGCCCTGCGGGGCGACGGGCACGCTGAACATTGTGAGCTTGCCGGCGAAATAAAGATCAAGCTCGCGCCGCGCCGCATCGAGGATCGCATCCGAACCCTTAGGCGCGGGCGCGTAAGCATAGCGCGGGTTCTCAAATTGCAGATGCGCGAGCGCTGCGCCATCGGAGATGAGCGTCAGCGGCCCGACAGGGCTTTCGTAAATCGTGCTGATCATGGCCGCATGCCTTTCTTGGCGCCGCGCCGCCACAGCCGGATCGCGGCATAGGCGCGCCAGGGTTTGAGATGTTCGAGCCTCTCGCCTTTGCGGCCGAGCGCGTTGATGAGGGCGATATCGGTTGCGGGATAGGCGTCGGGATCGCCGAGCGCGCGCATGGCGAGGTACTCGATCGTCCAAGGCCCAATGCCGGGGATCTCCGCAAGCGCCGCGCGCCCCGCCGCAATCGCGCCGCGCGCCAAGGGCAAGCGTCCGTCCGCCGCTGCGCGCGCCAGCGCGTGCAGCGTCTCAGCGCGCTTGAGCGGCACGCCGATTTTTGCAATCGCGCTTGGCCCCGCCTCCGCGAGCGCGCTGGCGGCAGGAAACAGATGCGTGAGCCCTTCGGGCGCCTGCTCAAGCGGCGCGCCGAAAGCTTTGACGAGGCGCTCCGTGAGCGTGCGCGCGCCAGCGACGGTGACTTGCTGGCCAAGCACGGCGCGGATCGCGGTTTCAAAGCCATCCAGCGCGCCAGGCACGCGCACGCCAGGCTCGCGTTTCACATCGGCTTTGAACTCGGCGTCACCGGCAAGGTGGGCGTCCACGCTTGTCATTTCCGCGTCAAGATCAAAAGCGCCGCGCACATTGGCGACGAGCGGGCGCAAGTGCGGCGCGAGGTTTTCGCTGAGCGTGAGCAGGAGGCCCTTTGCGCCAAAGCCGATCTCGATCCAGCCCGCCGCATCGCCCCATTGCATCGTGCGCGCATAGGTTTTGGCCCCGCCAAGCTCCACGCCCGCAAGCGCGCGCGCTGTGAGAAATTGCAGCATCGGCGCAAAGGCGTAATCGCCGCGCGGCGAAAGCGAGACGGTGAAGCTCTCCCCGCGCTGCATGGCTTTGCGGCCGCGCATCCGCGTTGGCGGGGCGCCGTAACGCTCTTTCATGGTGTGATTGAAGCGGCGGAGCGAGCGGAAGCCGGAGGCGAAGGCGATTTCCGTCACCGGCAGCGCGGTTTCGTTGAGCAGCCGCCGCGCGGCGAGCAAGCGGCCGGTTTGCGCGATTTGAATGGGGCTTGCGCCGAACTGCGCGTTCATCACGCGGCGCAAATGCCGGGACGTGACGCCCAGTGCGTCGGCCAGCGCTTCAAGGCCCTCCTCTTCCAGCGCGCCCGCTTCGATGCGCGCGTAGGCGGCGGCCGCAAGGCGCGCGGGCGCATCGATTGGCGCAAGGCCAGGCGCGCGCTCTGGCCGGCAAATGAGGCACGGGCGAAAGCCGGCCGCCTCGGCGGCGGCGGCCGAAGGCCAGAAGCTGCGGTTGGCGCGCTTGGGCGTGCGCGCGGGGCAGATGCAGCGGCAATAGATGCCGGTGGAGGCCACGCCCACGAAGAAGCGGCCGTCAAACCGGCGATCTTTGGCTTCGCATGCGCCGTGGCAGGTTTCCGCATCCAACATGGGGCGAGTATGGCGCGGCGCGGCCGCCCCGTCTCGCCGGATTCGGACCTTGCTGCGCGCTAGCGGACCACGAGCGAAAAGCGCGAGGCGAGGCCCTCATAGGAGACGACCTCGACATAATAGACGCCCGCCACCGGCTGATTGATGGTGATGGTATCGTCACCGGTTCCTGAGACGTTCGACATCCATTCATAGGCCTCATTGCCTTGCACGGAGGTGATCGAGCCAGAACCAACGTAAAGATCGAGATCGGCGGTCATGCCCGAAAGCGTCACTGTCGCCGATTGCACCCCTTGGGGGATGCTAAAGCAATAATAGCGCGCGTTTTCCGGGTAAGATTGCGCCGCGGTGATTTCGCCATGCGTCATTGCGCCGATCATAATCGGGTTGGCTGGCGCTTCGCAGGTGAGCGCGGCCGGCGTGGCGACTTGGCCGCCGCCAGCGGCAGCCAGTGAATTGACCTGGCCGCCATCGCACGCAGCGAGCGCGAACAAAGCCAGCGGCGCAGCCGCGAGTGCAAAACGCATGGACCCCTCCTTGATGCTCACGCCGCCTTGGCGCTGAGCGCTGTATAGCGCTTCAGGTGATAATCGGCATTGCCAAAAGTGGAATCCAGCATGGTCACACGCTTGAAATAATGGCCGATCCGCATCTCATCGGTGACGCCCATGCCGCCATGGATCTGCACCGCCGCCTGGCCGATGAAGCGCCCGGCCCGGCCGATCGAGACTTTCGAGGCCGAAACCGCCTTGGCCCGCTCGGCATCGCTTTCTCCGAGCTTGAGCGTGGCGAGCAGCGCCATCGAGACGCTTTCTTCGGTATGCATGAACATATCGACCATGCGGTGCTGCAGCACTTGGAATTCGGCGATGGCGCGGCCGAATTGCTTGCGGGTCTTGGCGTATTCCTGGGTGGAGGATGTCATCATGCGCATGGCGCCGACGGCTTCGTGATTATAGGCGGCGTTGGCTTCATCAACGAGGCGCTCGATCAGCGGCAGCGCGCCATCGGCTGCGCCGAGCAAAGCTTCGGCGCCGACGCTGACGTTTTCGAGATAAACTTCCGCCGCGCGCGCGCCGTCCATGGTGGGATAGTCGCGGGTTGAAACGCCCTTGGCGTTTTTCGGCACGAGGAAAAGCGAAACGCCTTGCTCATCGCGCTGGCCGCCCGCCGTGCGCGCGGAGACGAGCAGATAATCGGCCTGCGTCGCGCCGAGCACCACCGCTTTTTGCCCGTTCAGCACATAGCCCGCGCCGTCTTTCTTGGCGGTGGTGGAGACATCATTCAGCGCCCAGCGGCTTTTCGGTTCGGCCTGGGCGAACGCGATGATGCGTTCCCCGCCCGCGATGGCTTCAAGGTGCGCGGCCTTTTGCGCGTCATCGCCGGCGGCGAGCAGCGCGCCTGCGCCGATCACGACAGTGGAGACATAAGGCTCAACCACCAGCGCCTTGCCGAATTCTTCCATCACCACCGCGATGTCGATCGGCCCGCCGCCGAGGCCGCCGGCATCTTCCGGGAGCGGCGCTGCAAGCAGGCCAAGCTCTGCGAACGTGGCCCAATTTTTCTTCCAGCCATCTTCGCTTTTGAGCGCCTCGCGGCGCTTTTCAAAATCGTACTGGCCGGCCGCCCATTTCGCGATCGAGTCGCGGAGCATGCTCTGTTCTTCGGTGTAATCGAAATTCATGGTTAGAGCCCCAGCACCATCTTGGCGATGATGTTGCGTTGGATTTCGTTGGAGCCGCCATAGATGGAGGCTTTGCGCCAGTTGAAATAGATCGGCGCGGCGGGGCCCGCATAATCGGGGCCGATGGAAAATTCGTTGTCGCCAAGCCCGCGCGGGAACGGCTGCGCGTAATTGCCGACAGCTTCGAGCGTGAGCTCAGTCAGCCGCTGCTGAATTTCCGTGCCGCGAATTTTCAGCAGCGAGCTTTCAGGCCCCGGCCCCTTGCCCGCCTGCTCACGCGCCAGCGTGCGCAGCTCTGTCATTTCCAGCGCTGAAAGATCGATCTCAAGCTGCGCCAGCTTGGCGCGGAAATCGGGGCTTTCGATCAGCGGGCCGCCATCATCGCCGATCTCGGCTTTGGCGATGGCTTTCAGCTTTTCGACATTGCGCTTGGAGCGCGCCACCCCGGCAATGCCCGCGCGCTCATGCGCGAGCAGAAATTTCGCGCAGGTCCAGCCTTTGTTTTCTTCATAGATGCGCTGATCGACCGGGACTTTCACGTTCTCAAGGAAAACGTCGTTCACCTCATGGCCGCCATCGAGCAGCTTGATCGGCCGCACGCTGACGCCGGGCGATTTCATATCGATCAGCAAAAAGGAAATGCCTTCCTGCGGTTTGGCTTCTGAATCGGTGCGGACGAGGAAGAAACCCCAATCGGCGTATTGGCCAAGCGTCGTCCAGGTTTTCTGGCCGTTGACGATGTAATAATCGCCTTCGCGCACCGCCTTGGTTTTGAGCGAGGCAAGATCTGAGCCCGCGCCCGGCTCCGAATAGCCTTGGCACCACCATACCTCGCCCGAGAGAATGCCGGGCAGAAAACGCTGCTTCTGCTCCTCGGTGCCGAACGTGTAGATCACGGGGCCGACCATCGAGACGCTGAACGGCAAGGGCGCAATGGTTTCGGCGCGCGCATTTTCTTCAAGCCAGATGTAGCGCTGCGTGGCTGTCCAGCCTGTGCCGCCATATTGGGCGGGCCATGCCGGCGCGGACCAGCCTTTCTTGCCGAGGATTTTGTGCCAGGCGAGAAACTCATCCCGGCTCAAATCCTCGCGCATGGCCTTGCCTTTGAGGTGCGCAGGATAATTCTGTTCGATGAAGGCGCGGACTTCGTCGCGGAACGCGATCTCTTCCGGCGAAAAATCTAAATTCATTTTATGGCCTGCCTTGCGCGCGCTTCCTCCTCGCGCGCTTTGCGCAGGACTATAAAGCGCCGCGTGGGCCTATCAACTCAGCATCCGGCACGCGCTTGCCGCTACGGCGCCGCGTGGCGTCGGCGCGCGCTTCTGCGGTTTCGCGCTGCGCGCCCGCTTGGCGCGAGGTGACAATTGATGGCGCTGCAACGGCGGTGGGCTCCACCCGCTCAGTGCTGCTGATCGCGGCGCGCGGCTCTTCGGCCTGGCAGGGCGAGACAGCTTCAGCGGACGCAACGGAAGGCCAAGCGATGATGGCGAGCACGCCAACAGCAAGCACAGATTTCATATCCCTCTCCCTCCCGAGGCGGGCGCAAAGCCCGCTTGGCTTTACGCCGCGTTTTGCCCGCCTTGACGGGCGGCCGATCCGCCGGCGCGCGCCGCCGCTTCCCCGGCATGCATCATAACTGCGCCGGCGGGGTTGGCGACGGCCAGCTGCGCCGCGCTGACCCCGTTCACCTGATTGTGTGCGTATACGCCCGCCAGCGGGAGGGCGAAAACGATGGCCAAAGATGCGGCGAACAATGCGGAGCGCATAACGACTATCCCACGGCGCGGCCCATACGCCGAACTCAAGAAAAAGATGCCGCCAGGGCGCTGGTTAGATGCGACCTTGCGGCGATTTCAGGCTGATATCGTTTTGCGATATGTTGCAGGCAATTATCCCGTTGACATACCAAGCCCCAATATGTAGATTGGCGGCATGAAAACGGATTTGACCGCCCCGCACTTTACGAATGAGGACGCCGCCCGTGCCCATTACGAGGCGATCCGCTGGCCGGATGGTCCGATCTGCCCGCATTGCGGCTCGGTGGATAACGCCACGAAAATGCAGGGCAAGACCACGCGCCCCGGCCTCTACAAGTGCAAAGAGAAAGAGTGCCGCAAGCCGTTCACGGCCACGATGGGCTCCATCTATGAAAGCTCCAAAATCCCGCTGCATAAGTGGCTGCTGGCGACGCATATCATGTGCGCCAGCAAGAAGGGCGTCAGCGCCCACCAGCTTTGGCGCATGCTGGGCTTCGGCTCTTACAAGACGGCATGGTTTATGGCGCACCGCATCCGCGAGGCCATGCGCGAAGGCGATCTGGCGCCGCCGTTTGGCTCGGGCGGCGGCGACGTGGAGGTCGATGAAACCTATTTCGGGCAAAACCCCGATGCGCCGGTCGGCAAGAAGCGCAACGCCACGAATAAAAATCGGGTGTTGACGCTGATTGACCGCCAAACGGGCCGCGCGCGTTCGCTCATGGCGCCGGACTTCTCGATTGAAGCGCTGACGCCGATCCTTTCTGAGAACATCGCCAAGGAAGCGCGGTTGCTGACGGATGAAGCCTCGGCCTACAAGACGCCGGGAAAGGCGTTTGCCGCCCATAAGAGCGTAAAACATGGCGTTGGCGAATACGTGAAGCGCACTGACCGCACCGTCCACACGAACACCGTTGAGGGCTATTTCAGCGTGTTCAAGCGCGGGATGCGAGGCATCTATCAACACTGCGGCAAGCAGCATCTGCACCGCTACGCTGCGGAGTTCGATTTTCGCTACTCCAACCGCGCCGCCCTCGGCGTAGACGACAACATGCGCACTGAGCGCGCGCTAAAGGGGACGGTCGGGCGGCGCCTGACCTATCATCCTCTTATGCTCAGAGAAGAAACCCAAACCGAAGCGTAAGCGCCGCCACACGCGCTGGATTACCAAAAAACGAAGGCGCTAGGCTTTGGCCGGCGCCTTCTTCTTTTTCTTGGGCTTGCTCGCTTTGCCTTCGCCCTTTGGCTTCTGCGGCGCGTAGGGCGTGTTCAGCATGCGGCGCACGACTTCATCGCGGCGGCGCGCGATCTCTTCTTCGGAAAAATCTGCCGCGATACTTGAGGGGCGCTCCTCTTCCGTCATGAGGGCTTTTGCTCAAGAGTTTCACGCCACTTGGCGACTACATCGTCAAACAAGTCTCGCGCACCTTCCTCCGTGTCTGCTGTAACTCCAATGCGAAGGGGCGAGTGCTCCGGCGCGACAGCGAGCCAGCCCCCGCACTCCCTATCAAAGACGACGGGGCGGATCGCCCCCCAGGCAGGAGCGGGTAGGTTCATGATGCTTTCTCCAACACGCACGGATGGTCGCGCCGTTCGCGAGAAAAAGCAAACCAAAATCAGGCACTTATAGTGTACCGTATCAAATATTCGGTCGCCCATTGAAATATTTGTACCGAGCGTTTATGTTACTTGAGCACATTTACCGGACCAGATTCTGTTATGCCCGTAACAACAACATCCGCAGCCCCTTACACAGCGCCTTCGGCCATTATGGAGGTGGTCGCGAAACATCGCGCTCGCGGCCTGCCGTCACCTATTTCTTCAGAGGTGTTGGCCCGGGCCGGCGTGTCTGAAAGCCTCATTCCGCGCACGTTACAGGCGTTGTTGGCGCTTGATTTAATTGATGAGAAGGGTGCCCCCCACGCAGACCCTTGAAGGGCTAAGGTTGGCGCCCGAGGCCGAATTCAAAACCCGAATGGTCGAATGGCTGAATGGTGCGTATGCGGACGTTTTAAACTTCATCGATCCCGCGACCGCCGATGAGGTATCGATCCGCGATGCGTTCCGGGCCTATCAGCCCGTCGGCCAACAGCCTCGCATGGTCACGTTGTTTCAGGGGCTCTACGCGGCGGCGGGTGTTATTCCAGAGAAGCAAACGCCACCAAGGCCAGCCCGCCACGCACCCAAATTGCCCCCTGCAAAGCGCATCGTGAGGATAGCGACCCCGCCTCCACTCCATAAGCCATCGAGTTCTGTACCGGAGCTTCCAGCCCCAATTGCGGGGCTTTTGGCAACGCTTCCGACCGCAGACGACGGGTGGAGCAAGGACCGGCGCGATAAATTCGTTAACGCCTTCGGGACGGTGCTTGACTTGTGCTTCCCGATCCAACCGAAAAATAAGGAGGCATCGGATGAGTGACCCTCCTTAGCGCGGAATCCTGGCCGGCTTGGGGGACCATCCCGTGCCGGCCAGCAGGCGCCATGGGGCGTCAGGGTGGCGGGGGCTTTGGCTCCCGCCGCTCACCTCAAATAGATAAGGGGGCCAACCAGTTACGGCTGAACCCCCTTTTCCGACAGCATTCGCCGCCGGGTGAATATTCAAATATCTAAGCCAAAGCTGATTCCATGTCAAGCGCCGTAAGTGCCTTAAGAGTAGCCGTATATGTAGACGGCTTTAACTTGTATCACGCCATAGATGATCTGAATCAGCCAAAATTAAAGTGGCTGAACCTTTGGGCATTGGGCAAGTCCTTTTGCAAACCAGACGAGGTTTTATCGAAGGTCGATTACTTCACTGCACTCTCTACTTGGGACACGGAAAAGCGCGGCAGGCACCGGCAATACATCAACGCCCAAAAAGCCAAAGGGGTTCGCGTGGTCGAGGGCAATTTCAAGGAGGCTCCCAGGCACTGCCCGAAAAACAAAATCATGTGCCCTGACCGGGAGGAGAAGCAGACAGACGTTGCTATCGCGGTGGCCATGGTTGGCGATGCCCACGACGATTTGTTCGACTGCGCAGTCCTCGTGACTGCCGATACGGACCAGCTTCCAGCGCTTCGCCATCTGACGCAGCGGTTTCCCGAGAAACGGTTCCGTTGGGCGGCTCCGCCAAATCGGATGAAACAGGCGCGTGAGATCGGCCTTTTGATCCCTGACAGACTGGAAATTGATGCCGGTCGGCTCGGCGGCTGTCTGTTGCCGAAAATCGTTTTGGACGTAGACGGCACAGCCCTGGCCCATCGCCCCGTTCGATACGACTAGTCCCGCCCCTCTTAATCGCTAGTGGGATACCCCATGTAGATCAGCAGCGCGGAAGTGATTACCGCGCCCGCAAGCCAGCCCCAGCGGTTTTCCAGTGAGCGCCAGTTGAACGCCAGGAGCGCTGCCGCCAAGCTCACGAAGCTCGCGCACCGGATGTAATACGCGGGCATCGGATCAAGCAGTCCGGTCAGAACGAAGATCGTCGCCCAAACACCAGCCGAGATTATAAAGAGACGCTGCCCGTCCATCATGAGGCGGTGTCTACCTATTGCGTCTTGGTATGTAAACGGGATAATTGCCTATGTTGCATTGAATGTCAATGCGTTTTTATTGAAAAACGATATTTGTAAGCGTTGGTGATTGCCGCCTCGCGCTGAGACGCTTAGCAGTGCCCGGATGAGCCGCCCGCCCATATCCACGCCGTGCCGAACGGTCTGCGCCGTTGAAGGCCAAAGCGGGCTTTGCATCGGCTGTGGGCGGACGCTGCGCGAGATCGCGGCCTGGAGCTCATATGATGAGGCCCGGCGGCTGGAGATCATGGCGGAATTGCCCGCGCGGCTCGCCAAGGCGGGCGTCAAGGCGCCCGGCTAAAACGCGCCGCGCAGCATGTTGGCGCCCAGCAGCGCGAGCAGCACCGCAAACACGCGCTTTAAGGCTTTTTGCGGCAGCCGGTGCGCCAGGCGCGCGCCGAGCGGGGCTGTCAGCGCCGTCAACGCCGCCAGCAAAATAAAGCCGGGCGCGTTGACATAGCCAAGCGACCAGGGCGGCAAACCCGCAACGCCCCAGCCGGTGAGGATGTAGGCGATTGTGCCCGGCACGGCGATCGCGGGCGCCGAACCCGGAGGCCGTCGCCACCGCCTGGTGGATCGGGCGCCCGCACAGCGTCATCACCGTGACGCCAAAGGCGCCCCCGCCAATGCCCATCATCGCCGAAAGCACGCCGATCCCGCCCGCTGTGAGCGCGCGGGGAACGCCGCGCGGCAAGTCGCTGGCGATGCGCCAGTCGGGATTGCCGAGCGCCATCTGCAGCGCCACCAGCATGAGGCCCGCGCCAAACACGATCAGCAGCGCATCGGTGTCGGCAACGCCCGCGAGCGCCGAGCCGATCACCGCGCCGGCGATGATCCATGGCCACCAGGCCTTGAGCACCGCAAAATCCACCGCACCGGCCTTTCGGTGCGCATCGAGCGAGCGCCACGAGGTTGAGATGATCGTAGAGAGCGATGTGCCCACCGCCACATGCATGCGCACCGCTTCATCCACGCCCAGCACGGTGAAAAGATAATAGAGCGCCGGCACCAGCACAGCGCCGCCGCCGATGCCGAACAGGCCGCCGACAAAGCCGGCGAACAAGCCCGCGCCAGCAAGCGCGATGATAAAAATCGCAAGCTCGCCGCTCATGCGCTCAGCGCGCTTGCGTGCGTCACTTCGCCAAGCGCCGCGCGCAGCACCTCAAGCCCCGCGCCCTTGCGCACGCCTTCGGTGGAGAGCACCCGCCGCCAGCGCCGCCCGCCAGGCAAGCCGTTGAACAGGCCCAGCATGTGCCGCGTCATCGCATGCAACGGCAGATTGTCAGCCAGCCGCGCAGCGACATACTCAAAATACCCCTCAACAGCGGCCTCGCGGCTGGCGTGCGGCGCCGGCGCGCCGAAAAAACGCGGATCGACATCGAGCAGAACCGCAGGATTTTGATACGCGGCGCGGCCGAGCATCGCCCCATCGAGCCCTTCGCTTTCGCGCCGCGCCTGATCGAGATCCAAAAGCCCGCCATTGAGAATGATTGTAAGCGCGGGGCGCGCCTGCTTGAGCGCCCGCACCAGCGGATAATCGAGCGGCGGCACGTCGCGATTCTCTTTGGGCGAGAGCCCCTCGAGCCAAGCCTTGCGCGCGTGCACGATGAATGTGCGGCAGCCTTCGGCGGCGCATGCGTCCACCAATTCAAACAGCGCCGCGCGCGGCTCTTGATCGTCAACGCCGATGCGGCATTTGATCGTCACCGGCGTGTTGGGCGCGCCCTCCTGCGCAGCGGCCCACAAGCGCGCGACCAGATCAGGCTCGCGCATCAGGCAAGCGCCAAACCGTCCGGCCTGCACCCGATCAGAAGGGCAGCCGATATTGAGATTGATCTCATCATAGCCAAAGGCCGCGCCGATCTCCGCCGCCGCGCGCATCTTAACAGGATCGCTGCCGCCGAGTTGCAGCGCGAGGGGATGCTCGATACCGGAAAAACCAAGCAGACGCGCGCGATCACCATGGACGACAGCATCCGCCGTGAGCATCTCGGTATACAGCAAGGCGCGCGCGCTCAGCATGCGATGAAACGCCCGGCAATGCCGATCCGTCCAATCCATCATTGGAGCTACGCTGAAGGTATGCGGCTGAGTTTGCGACATTCTCTGATTGTTTGAGGGCTTTGCCCGCACTCGCTAGATGCTCGGCCGCCTCATTGCACGAATAGAGCGCGCGCGGAAGCTGGATTGCCTGGGGCGATACGCCTGAACAATGAATTGGCGGCCGATTGCTTGCGTCAGTTGGGGCAAGGGCGGGCGTTCAATCCCCTGCCGCGCGCCGATATTGACCGTGGTCACACAAGCGGACCGACCCATGATCCGTTCGCCTGCGCGATTGCGCTGTCTGTCATGAAGCGAGCTGCTGTTTGCAGAGCAGCCGCCGAACGGAGAGCGCATCATGAGCAAGGCCAAAGATTTTCTGATGAAATACAAATTTCCGCTGATCATTGGCGCGGCGATCGGCGCCTATTTGACATTCGGCGACTTTAGCGACCCCAACGCCGCAACGCCCCCGCCCGGATATAATGAACGGGCCTATGAACAACCGGCGCAGCCGCAAAACAGCGATTATCAACCCACCTACGCCCCGCGCGCCGACAGCGGCTACGATAGCGACGCGGAAATGGAGCGCTGGCGGCAATCCCAGGCGCGGGAGGATCAAATCCAGCGCGACCGCATCGACTCCATCCGCGAGGTGGAGCGCTGCTACGACAGCGAAACCGGCCGCAGCTATGAAGTGTCGATCCATGTCGGCTGCTGACGCCGTTGCTTAGCTAAATCACCGCCCGTGAACCGGAATCCCGCCTCACTGCGCCTAAGCCTTTAGGCCGTGGGGCGGGATGGTCCGCAACGCGCCGCAAGGGGAGAGGGCGCCCGATGCGCAAGCGGTTATTGACGATGGCGGCGGTGTTGGCTTTGGCCGCGTGCGGCCAGCAACAGCCTGCGGCTCCGCCGCAGCCGCCCCCAGCGCCGGCGCCGGCGGATGGCGGCTTTAACTTCGATTTCGGCGCGCCCAGCACAAATCCGCAGCCGCTTTCTGGCCCGCAGGCGGGCCAAGGCGGCGGCGAGGCGGTTGTTGGCGGGGTGCTGCAAGGCATGCCGCCCCAGGCCCAGGAAGGGCTTTCGCGGTATCTCGACAATTATGCGCGCCAATTGGCCCCGAACGGCGTTCGGATCAACGCCGTGCCGGATCTCTACGCGGCGCTGCAGCCGCAGGCCGAGCATCGCTGGCAGTTTCAGCTGCGCGGCGGGCAAGCTTACGCCGTGCTCGGCGCCTGCGACGACGATTGCAACGATGTAGACCTCATCGTTGAAGGGCCGGATCTGCGCGCCCTGGGCGCGGACGTTGAAAACGATGATTACCCGATCGTCGGCTTCACGCCGCAGACGGACGGGCTCTATAGCGTCCGGATCGTGTTGCAGACCTGCACGGTCGCGCCCTGCTACGTCGCCGCGCGGCTCGTGCGCCTTCCTTGACCCGTTTTCCGGCGGGGCTGCGCCATCTGAGTGAAGGGGCCACAAGACGCGCCCCAGACCATGAGGCGCAGCCATGCTGGATAAGATCACGCAATTTGTCGCCGCTCATAAAGTAACCTCTGCGGTCATCGCCGGGGTTGGAGCACTCGCGGTTTTCGGCATGGCCGATCGCGGCCCGAGCCCGGCTCAGGGCCCAAGCGATGGCGGGATGACGGCCCCTGGCTCTAACACCCCTGGCCCCTCCAACACGCGCGCGCCCTCAGGGACAACCGCGCACGAGGTGATCGACCCTAACGGCTTTGCCCAGCCGGTGCGCGCGCTGACCATCCCGGTCCCGAACGGCTGGCAGGCTGAATCCACCATTCGCTGGGATAACGTGAACGGCCAATGCAGCGCTGGCCTCGCCAGCCCCCACATTCGCATGACGAGTGGCGATCGGCGGGAATTGATCGAAATCCTGCCGGGCTATCTGGTGACCACAGATTCCTCGAACATCACCAATCGCGGCTCCCAGCCGGGCGATTTCTGCGTGCTCGCCAACACGCCCACGGGCGATGTGTTGATGCGCACGGTGATCTTGCCGCGCCTGCGCCAAGGGGTGCGGATTGATCGCATCGTCAGCGCGCCGCTGACGCCCAGCCAGCAGCAGCAGAAGGCGCAGATGGAGCAGCTGGCGCAAGCCTCGCCGGGCGTGCGCATTGATGTCTACACCATTGAAGCTTGGCTCACGCATCAGGATGGCGCGACCGAGGTGTTGGTCGCCGATGGGTATGCTTTGGCCTACCCGCAAATGATCCAAGGCGTGCCGCCGATCGTTCTGAACAACAATAACGGGATTGTTTCGGTTCGCGCATCCTCTCAGCAGCGCGTGCAAGAATTGCTGCAAACCGCGCGCGGGCTGATCGCGGCGGCGCAATGGGATCCGCAATGGCGCGGGCAAGTGGATGAAACCATCCGCACCGTTTCCGCCCCCCAACGGCCCTCATCGCGCGGGCCACGCTATAGCAGCGGCCCAAACACAGGCTTCGATATGGATCAATGGCGCCGCGACCAAGCGCGCGACGACCGCCAGCAACGCGACCGTATCGACTCCATCCGCGAGGTCGAGCGCTGTTACGACCCCGAAACGGGCCGCACTTCATGAAGTCTCCATTCATGTGGGCTGTTGAGGCTTGGACGACTGGCGAATTCTTGCGCCAGCCGTGAGCCGAAATTCGGCGCGAATACGCTGACAGTTCAAAGGGGAAATTCCGTGTCGGCTCAGCTTGGCCAGCAAAACAGCAAGGGCGCCGCGCCGTGAGCCAGGGCGAAACCCGCGCCTTGGCCGAAGGCCAGCCGCTGATGACGGTGAACGGCAGGCCGGGCCGCGTGGGCGCGCTGCTGGGCGCGGGCGGCCAGGGCGAGGTTTATCACGTCACGGTCGAGGGGCTGCCCTTCGCGCTGAAATGGTATCACCGCCATTATATCGATCTCGATATTGGCCTGCGCACGCGGCTTGAGCGCACCATTCGGCGCGGCGCGCCGACGCCCGATTTTCTCTGGCCGCTTGATCTTGTGGAGATCCACGGCTCTGGCAGCTTTGGCTATGTGATGCCGCTGCGCAGCGATGATTTCCGCGGCATGCGCGATCTCATCGCCGCGCCGCCGCAGCGGCTCAATCTCACCCTGGCGGACCGCGCTTCGGTGTGCCTGCAACTGGCCAATTCATTCCTGGAACTGCACGCGGGCGGCTTTTGCTATCAGGACATCAATTTCGGCAACATCTTCCTGCACCCGGAAAACGCACGCATCCTGATTTGCGACAATGACAACGTGAATATTGATGGCGCTGACGCCTCGATCTACGGCGCGCGCAAGTTCATGGCGCCCGAAGTGGTGCGGCGCGAGATGCTGCCGAACAGCCGCACCGATCTTTTCTCCATGGCGGTGCTATTTTTCTACACGCTGCTGGGATGGCATCCGCTGGACGGCAAACGCGAGCACGCGGCGGCCCTGCTGGATCCGGATACAGAGCATCGCCTCTATGGCGCAGAGCCGCTCTTTATCTTTGATCCGCACAATGGCGCGAACGGGCCGGTGCGGAATTTCCATGAGCCGATCGTGGCGCGCTGGAACAGCCTCAATGGCGAATTGCGCGCGCTGTTCATCCGCAGCTTCGGCGAAGGCTTGCACGATCCGCACGCGCGCGTTCTGGAGACAGAGTGGCGCGCCCCGCTTCAAGCGGTGATCGACGCCGCGTTCGGCTGCGCCGATTGCCAATATGAGCATGTCGCCGATTGGCGCGCCGGAAAAATGCTGGCGCCGATGGCGTGCCTGGCCTGCGGCAAGGCCATCACCGCGCCGGAGGGGCTGCGCGTTGGCCGGCGCGTGATCGGGCTCTCGCGCGGCAAGAGCGTGCCGGGCGATGCGCTGGGCTTGCGCGCAGGCGCGGCCGCGCTGGTGGAAGCCCACCCCGCTCGCCCTGAGATCACCGGCCTGCGCAATCTCAGCGACACGCCCTGGCAGGCGACGCTGCCGGGCGGGGAAAGCCACACCGTCGAAGCGGGGCAAGCTGTGCGCATCTTGCCAGGGCTCGGCATCAATTTCGGCAAACTAACGGGCGCGGTGCTCGCCGCGAAACTGGAGCAGAACGCATGAGGACGGAGGTTCGGACACGCTGGCGCGTCGGCGGCGCATCGGTGCGAGGGCCCTCCCATGTCCGCAGCGGCGCGCCCAATCAGGATGCTTGGCTCTGCCTCGATGAAGACGGCGCGCGTCCGGTTGTGGCGGCTGTTTCAGACGGGCATGGCGCGGCGCCGCACTTTCGCTCACACACAGGCGCTGCGATTGCCGTGCGCGCCGCCGCCGCGATCATGGAAACTCAGATCAATGACGCTGACGGCGCCGACATGGCCAGCGCCATTCTGAATCGCTGGCGCGCCGATGTGCGCGCGGACATGGCGGCCCACCCATTCAGTGACGCCGAATACGCTTTGGTTGGCGAACCGCCGCTTGCCCCTTATGGCGCCACCTTAATCGCAGCTGGCGTCAACGCAGGCGTTTTGGCGCTGCTGCAGATCGGTGACGGCGATCTGCTGCTGGGCTATGGCGATGCGCCAATCGAGCGCGCCTTGCCGCTCGGCCCCGCGCTGGTTGGCGAGCAAACTTTTTCGCTCTGCCAGGAGGACGCGCTTTCCTGGTTTCACTCGGCGGTGCTTTGGCGCGACGCCGAGCGCCCTTGGCCTGATTTCGTTTTCATGGCCACCGATGGGGTTTCCAAATCCTTCCAGGATGACAGCGCCTTCCGCGCCGAGGTCGCACGCTTGCGCGCTTCGGCTTTCGCTGATTGGGGCCGCTTCCTCGCCGAAGCGCCCGATTGGCTTTCCACCGTCTCCAGCCGCGGCAGCGGCGACGACGCCACTCTCTGCGTCGCAATCCGCACCGCACCCTGAACCGGAGCCTGATCCATGAGCGATCATAACCCACACCACATGCAAACGCCGACGCCGCGCGATCACAACGTCGCCAGCAATTCGGAGATCATGCCGTTTAGCTCCTCCAAGATTAAGCTCTGGAAGAGCCCGCTTTTTTATCGTGACGGTGCTGGTGGCGTTGGCCACGCCGTTTCTGTTCGTTGTGGGCGGCAACGCGGCGGGGGCGGAAGATCCGCGCGTGCGCATGGCGGCGCTTGTTGTCTCCGGCATTGTCGGGGTGTTTGTGCTGCTGATGATGATCCAGCTTGCGGCGTTTCTTTACGCCAAGCCGGGCCGTTCCTTCTTCATCTACATGATCCCCTTCGCGGTGGTGGTGGCGATCCTGTTCACGCCGCTGGCGATGCCGTTCTTTTTCATCTTCCGCGAAATTCTTCCCGGCAACGTGGATATGAGCAATCCCCAGCAGCTGACGCTGATGAAGGTGTTCATCGGCATGCTGTTTGGCGCGGGCATGATGGAGGAATTGCTCAAGGCGACGCCAATCCTGATCGGCGCCTATCTGACGCACATGGCGCTGAAGCAGCCGAGCTTTGTCAGCAACGCCGCCTACAAGCTGATGCATGTGCGCGGCCCGCTGGACGGGGTGCTGATGGGCATCTTCGCTGGCGGCGGCTTCATCTTCTTTGAAACGGCGTTTGACTACATCCCGCGGATTTCCGGCCAAGTGCTGCAGCAGACCAATGATGTTGGCGTTGCGGTTTCGACCGGGCTCTCGCTGCTGTTGCCGCGCGTGCTGGGCGGGCTCGTCGGGCACATGGCCTATTCGGGCATCTTTGGCTATTTCATCGGGCTTTCGGTGATCCGGCCGCAGCAGCGCTGGCAATTGCTGGGCATCGGCTTTGCCGCTTCGACCCTCGTGCATACGGCGTGGAACACTTCGGCGTTTGCTTCGCCCATGCTGCTCTATGTTGTGGCGGTGATTTGCGCGGTGGCGCTGGTGGGCTGCGTGCTCAAAGCGCGCCAGATCGATGCGAGCCGCAGCGGCGTGGCGGTTGACACCCAAGGCTCCATCCTTGTCGACCGCGCAACGCCGGCGGCGGCTTATCCCGCACCGCAGCCGCAAGCTTACGCACCGCCGCCGGCTTACGCGCCCCCGCCCGCCGCCGCGCCGCAAGCGGCCCCCGCACCCGCCGCGCCAGCACAGGCAGCGAGCGCTGAGCTGCCGCTGGCGCTGGATATCGATGGCTTCGTCATCCCGCTGCGCGCGGGCGGGCGCGTCGATCCCGCTTCCGAGCCTGCGCTTGGCGGGCGCGGCGCGGGCGTGATCGGCGAGGTGGTCGCCCACCCCAGCCGCCCTGGCGTGCTTGGCTTGCGCAATGCGGGCTCGGGCCTTTGGACCGCGCGGCTGCGCGATGGCGGCGTGCAAACCATCGAAGCGAACCAGAATGTCCGGCTTGCGCCTGGCGTTGTGATCGCGTTCAGCGCCGATCTGATCGGCGCGGTGCGCACACTGGGTTGAGGAGCGCGCTGTGACCTCTCTCCTCAACATGGATCAGATGGGGCTGGCGCGCCGCCAGCTTCATGTGATCCTGGCGCTTGATTGCTCAGGCTCCATGCAGGGCGACCGTATCGCATCGCTCAATTACGCGCTGCGCACGACGCTGCCGGAATTGCGCAAAGTGGCCGAGGAGAACCCGGAGATCGATGTGCGCTTGCGCGTGCTGCGCTTTTCCACCGAAGCCGAATGGCATGTGGCCGATCCTGTTCCTGTCGCGCAAGCGCGCTGGACTGATCTTGCCGCCGGCGGGGAAACCAGCATGGGCGCGGCGTTGCGCGTGATTGGGAAGGCGCTCTCCGCGGACGCCATGCCTGGGCGGCAATTGCCGCCTGTGATCGTGATGGCCTCGGACGGCTACCCAACCGATGATTGGGAAGAAGGCCTTGCCGCCTTCTTCGCTTCAGATCATGCCGCGTCAGCCACCCGGCTTGCGATCGCCATCGGCGGCGAAGCCGACTTTGAAGTGTTGGAGCGCTTTATCCGCCATCCCTCGCTTCGCCCGCTTCGGGCCAACAACGCCTCAGACCTAGTGCGCCACATCAAATGGGCGACAACCGCTCCGGTCAAAACCGCATCGTCTCCGACCAACGCCCCCGACCCGCTTGCGCCGCTGGCCCAGCGCACCGCCCAGGAGGCGGCCCGCGCCAAAGACGTCAGCGATATTATCTGGTGAGAGCTTATGTCTATTGAAGAACGTCTCTTTGCGCTTGTTCAGCATTGCCGTCAGCAAGGCGGCGATGCGCTGCTCTCAAACGCGGGCCAACTTACGCAGCACTTGAGCAGCCAGGCGCCCGATCTCCACGCCGAAATCCGCGCGCTCGCCGCCGCATTGGCCACGGGCGCGGCCGCGCGCATCAACGCAGCGGCGGACGCCGATGCGGAAGCCCAAAAGATCGCCACCGAGCTTGCTGTTGCGCAACGGCTTTCGATGGCTTCCGTCACCCCCGCGCTTGCTGTCGCCCGGCGCATCGGGCCGCTGAGCGCAAACGCGCCCGCCGCGCCAATTCCTGGCGGGTGGGCGGGCGATTCGGTGGCTGTCGGGGCGGCGCCCGCTGCGCCGGTTGCCCCGCCTGCCCCGCCGCCAAGCACATGGGCGAACGCGCCGGCGCCTCAATACGCGCCGCCCGCCGCGCCGTATCCGCAAGCCCCCGCAGCCCCGCCATCAAGCCAAGCAAAACCCTGGTTCAAACAACCAGCGGCGATCATCGGCGCCATCGCCATCGGCAGCTTTTTTTTGTTCCAAAGCATGAGCGGCCAACAAAACGGCGGCGGCGGCCAAAGTAGCGGCGCCATCACCGCAAACGATTTCCCCACGCTCGCCGTGCAGGAAGCCCAGCGGCCGACCATCAATGTGCGCCGCAGCGAAACGCCGGGCATGATCTATTTCCTGTTCACGCTGCAAACGCCGCAAGGGCAAATCCCGACCACGCTCGCCTTCCCGGAAAACTGGCAAGGCGACGGCAGCATTCTGATGACCCGCCCAGGCGATTTTGACGGCGCGCAAGCAGGCCCGCAGACAATGGGCGCCGCCGCTTACACCGGCCAGCAGGTTGACGGCCGCGCGCTGCGCATCGCGCAGTTTCAAATGATCCAGGACAATCTCGGCTTGGGCAATCTCTGCGTCGCATTTCGCAGCCAAGCCGGCCAGCAAGACGTTCAGGTTCAAGGCGCAGAATTCTGCGTCGCGGACGCCGCCTGCCAACAGCCGATCGGCTGCGGCAAATTGCAGTGAAGGTATGACATCATGTCAGTAGAAGAACGCCTTTTCGCTCTCGCCCAACAATGCCGCCAGCAAGGCGGCGATGCATTCCTGCTCAACGCAAGCCAATTTGCGCCACGGCTTAACAGCCAGGCGCCGGATCTGCACGCAGAGATCCGCGCGCTTGCCGCCGCCTTCAGCATGGGCGCGGCCGCGCGCATCGCGGCGTCTCCAAATCCAGATGCGGAAGCCAACGCCATCGCTTCGCAAATCGCAGTGGCCGAGCGCTTGTCGATGACGTCGATCACGCCGGCGATCAGCGTTGCGCGCCGCATTGGGCCGCTGGGCGCGCCCGCGCCAAGCACCCCTGCGCCATCGCCAAGCGGATGGGCCGGAGATTCTGTCGCCGTCGGTGCGCCAGCTGCGCCGGCCGCTCCGGCTGCGCCCGCTTATGCGCCGCAACACCCGCCTGCCGGCTACGCACAGCCAGCGCCCGGCTATGCCCCGCCCCCGCAACCGCAGGCAGGCGCGCCGCAGAGCATGCAAGATAAGGTCAAGACGTGGAGCAAAAATCCAGTTGCGATCATTGCGAGCGTCGCGGTCGCGGGGTTCTTGCTCTATCAAAATTTCGGCGGCGGCGGGCAGCAACAGCCTCCCGTTGACAATCAAGGCCCGCGCTTTGACCAGCAGCAGCCACCGCCCAACAACAATCAGCCCCCGCCAAACAACAATCAGCCCCCGCCCAACAACAACCAGCAACCGCCGCCCAACAACAATACCGGCGGCAACAATTTCCCAGCGCTGCAGCCAGCGGGCTCTGGCGGGCCAATGCTGCAAGTGCAGCAGCATTCATCGGGCGCGCCGGGATTTGGCTTCATGCTGCAAACCCAACGCGGGCCCGCGCCCGGCATCGTGCTGCTGCCGCAGGGCAGCTGGCAGGCGGGGCCTGTGGGCTTTATGGTGGCGATGCCGGGCGATACGACCGGCCAGAATGTCGGCGCCGGCGGGCAAGGCCAGTTTGAGCTGGTGCAATCCAACAATCATCCGGTGCGCGTTGCCCGAATCCAGATGCAGCAGGATAATATCGGGCTCGGCAATGTGTGCCTTGCCTTCCTTGGCGGGCAAGGCCAGCAAGAAGTGCAGATTTCGGGATCTGATTTCTGCGTGATGGACGCCCAGTGCAACCAGCCGATCGGTTGCGGCAAGATGCAATAGCGGAGTGCGATGTGTCGGGAGCTCTGTACGACCAGCTGGGGGAAGCGTTGCGCGCGCAGCGCGAACGCTTCGGCGCGGACGCATTCGACAATCGCCGGCGCGTGATTTCACTCCTGGCTGATTCCTTGCCCGAGGCGCGGCGCGAAATTCGCGCCATCGCCTCGGCGCTGGATGAAGGCGCGATGGAAGCATTGAGCAGTGTCGAGCGGCGCCTGCTTGGCATGGAGATGGATCGCCAAGCCGATAAGCTCGAGCAATCGGTGGGCTTGCGGCCCGACCTTGCCAAGCAAGTCATCCGCGCGCTGGCGTACGCGCTTGATCTTGGGCCCCCGCCCTCGGTCTATGAAGCTGCGCCCGCGCCGAGCGCGCCGCCGGCGCAAGATTGGGCGGGCATGTCACAGCCCACGGCGGCGGCCTCGTATCATCCGCCGCCCTCGCACAGCGCTTCGCTCGCGCCAGGGATTTCGCCGACACATTATGCGCCACAGCAGCCGCATGCGCCGCAGCAGCCGGCGCAATCACCGCTCGGGCTGGAAAAGGTGCTGTTCACATTCCAAGGCACGCCCATCACACGCTTGCACGGAGCGATCGCTGCGGGCGTTGTGGCGCTGGGCGTGCTGGCGCTCCCGTTATTGGGCAATGGCGGCGCCACACCCTCGCCGCACGCCCTGCCCGATGTTCAACTGAGTGATGCAGGCTATGCCGGGGAAATGCACGATACCGGCGTGCAGGCCAAAGACTCGCTTGAAAGCAATGTCGGCAGCCCAACGCCCATCACCGTGCCGGGCGGGCAACGCATCACCACCAAGCAAGTGGTGGACATGATGCGCGCCGATGCGAATGTCATTCTGATCGACGTCCTGGTTGACCCGCACAACGTCACCGCCCAGGGCGCGCGCTACGTGCCGGCGGCGGGCCAGCCGGGCGGCTTCAATGACGCCGCCCAGGCTCAAACAGTCCAAGCGCTGCGGAATCTCACAGGCGGACGAAATGATCGGCCGCTTGTGTTTTTCTGCGCGGGCGCGGCCTGCTGGGAATCCTACAACGCCGTCCTGCGGGCGCGCGCGGCCGGCTACACGCGGCTCTATTGGTATCGCGGCGGGCTTGCTTCGTGGCGCGCCGCCGGCTTGCCGATGCAAAACTTGCCGCCGCCGACGAACTGAGCGCTCAGCGCCGGCGCGGCGGCGCCACAGATTCGCGCCTGACCAGGCTGTGCTCAACCACCTGATCGACAAACGCCGTGCGCAACCCCTGGCGCCTGGCGCGCATCTCTTTGAACAGCAGATCGACCGCGCGCTCCGCCATCTGCGCGACCGGCTGGCGGATTGTCGTGACTGCAGGCCAAAGCGCGCCGAGGATCGGCGTGTCGTCAAAGCCCGCAACCGAAACATCGGTAGGCACATCAAGGCCGCGCCGATGCGCCGCCGATACCGCACCTGCCGCCATGTCATCGTTACTGGCGAAAATCGCCGTGGGCGGCTCGGCCCGCGCCAGCAATTTCTCGGCCGCATCAAGGCCGGATCGATAGTCGAAATAGCCTTGCACAAGAAACGCGCGCTGCACCTTGCAGCCGCCTTCGCGCATCGCCGCCTCAAATCCACGCAAGCGCTCGCCGCTGGCGCTGAGGCTGGGGTGGCCTTTTATGAAGGCGATTTGGGTGTGCCCCATATCCATGAGGTGGCGCGTCATGTCGTAGGCCGCCTTGAAATCATTAATGCGCACGCTTGAACAATGCGTGAGCGGCAAGCCTGGAGATACCGCGATCGCGTGCATATCGTGTTCACGCAGCAAGGCGTGCACGCCTGCATGCTCCCCGAGCGGCGGGGGCAACACCACGCCATCGGCGCCGCTCTTGATCAGTTTGCGCAGCACCGCGCGCTCGACATTGTCATCATCGGTGGCGCACTTCTGCAGCATGAGCTGTGCTGATTTGCGCCCGCACTCATCGAGCGCGCCGAGCAAAAATTCCCGAGATACGCCGCGGATGGATTGCCATACAGCAAACCCACCTTGCGTTCTTCGGCGCCAGCCAGCGCGCGGGCGGCCTGATTGGGCGCATAATTGAGCGCGCGCACCGAGGCCAGCACCGCATCGCGCGTCTCGGCGCGCACATAGCGCTCACCGTTCACCACGCGCGAGACGGTCATCGGCGAAACGCCAGCGTGCTTGGCCACGTCATGGATGGTGACCACGTCGCGCGCGCGCCGGGCGCTGGATCGGGACGGCCTCGACATTTCAGTCCTGAAAATATTTTTATTAGTGTATATTCCGCCGACGGCGAAGGAAAGGGCAAAAGCCCAGCCGCCCTCGTGCGCCTCTCCCAATTGGCGGCGACGCAGCGTGAAGCAATTTGACCCTAAGCGCGCGTACAGATACGTTAGCGCTACCATAAGAAAAACCAGACGATGGGGAGGCGGCGCGGTTTCTGGATTCGGCGCTGGTACGAGGCCCAGCTCGCCCCGATCGGATCTCACGCGCGCGGCTGACACGTCCAGTAAAGCGCAGCGCCAGGAGGGCGACATGAAACACACCTTCCCTTGGGCGATGGCGGCGCGGACGCTCTTCTGCGCCTGGCTCGCGGCGATTGGGCTTGCCGCACAGGCCCACGCCGAGGATGGCTATGACCTCTGGCTGCGCTACCGGCCGCTGGATGCAGCCGCGCAGCGCACCTATCGCTCCGCCGCAGTGGAATTGGTGACGCCCGCGCAGCGCTCCCCCACGCTGGAGGCGGCGCGACAAGAGCTTGAGCGCGGGCTTGCCGGCATGATTGGCCGCGCGCCCGCCGATGCGCCACGCTGGAGACGCTCGGGCGCGGTGCTGCTTGGCACGCCGGAAAACACCCCCGACATCGCAGCGCTCAATCTCGATCTGAGCGCCCTTGGCGATGAAGGCTATGTGATCCGAAGCGTGGAGGCGCGCGGGCGGCGCGCCATCGTGATCGCGGCCAATACCGATATCGGCGCGCTCTATGGCGCGTTTCATTTTTTGCGGCTCATGCAGACCGGCGCGCCCGTCGCCGCGCTTGATATCAACGCCGCCCCGCGCGTGCAGCGGCGGCTGCTCAATCATTGGGACAATCTCGATGGCACGGTGGAGCGCGGCTATGCGGGCCATTCGATTTTCGATTGGCACTTGCTCCCGCGCTGGGTCGATCCGCGCCTCATCGATTATGCGCGGGCGAATGCATCGATTGGGATCAATGGCGCGGTGATCACCAACGTCAACGCCAACGCCATTGCGCTGACGCGAGACTACCTCGCGCGCGCGGCGGCGGTGGCCGATGCGCTGCGGCCTTATGGCGTGCGCATTTATCTAACCGCGCGTTTTTCCGCGCCAGTGGAAATTGGCGGGCTCAACACGGCCGATCCGCTCGATCCGGCCGTGCAAGCGTGGTGGCGCGCGAAGGTGGCTGATATTTATCAGGCGATCCCCGATTTTGGCGGCTTTCTGGTGAAAGCCAATTCCGAAGGCCAGCCCGGCCCGCAGGATTACGGCCGCACGCACGCCGAAGGCGCAAACTTGCTGGCGGACGCCCTCGCCCCGCATGGCGGGATCGTGATGTGGCGGGCGTTTGTGTATTCGGCGGAAAACGCCGTTGACCGCACCATGCAGGCCTATGACGAGTTCGCGCCGCTTGACGCCGATTTCCGCGAAAACGTGGTGATCCAGGCCAAGAACGGCCCGCTCGATTTCCAGCCGCGCGAGCCGTTCAGCCCGCTCTTTGGCGCGATGCGGCACACCTCGGTGATGATGGAATTGCAGATCACCAAGGAATATCTCGGGCTTGCCACCAATCTCGCCTATCTCGGCACGCTCTGGGAAGAGGTGTTTGACGCCGATACATTTGTGGAGGGCGAAGGCTCAACGGTGGGCCGCATTATCGATGGGCGCGTTCGGCCCATGCGCATTACAGCGATCGCGGGCGTGTCCAATATCGGCGCGTCACGCAATTGGACTGGATCGCATTTCGATCAAGCCAATTGGTACGCTTTCGGACGATTGGCTTGGGATCATGAACTCGATGCAGAAGCAATCGCGCGGGACTGGGCGGCCATGACGTTCACGCCTGCGCCTGCTTTTGTTGAGCCGGCTGTCGCCATGATGATGGACTCGCGCGAAGCTGTGGTGAATTACATGACCCCGCTTGGCCTCACGCATGTGATGGCCACAGGCCACCATTTCGGGCCAGGCCCGTGGGTAGACAATCTGAGCCGCCCCGACTGGAACCCGTACTATTATCACCGCGCCGATGCGGCCCATATCGGGTTTGACCGCACCGCGTCTGGAAGCAACGCCATCGCGCAATACGCCCCTTCGCTCGCCGCCCGCTTTGCCGATCTTTCGCAAGTGGACGAAGCGTATCTGCTCTGGTTTCACCGCCTGCCCTGGGATTATCGCATGGCTTCGGGGCGTACGCTTTGGGATGAATTGGTGGCGCGCTACACGCTTGGCGTGGCGCAAGTGCGCGACATGCGCGCCACATGGGCCACGCTTGCGCCCATGATCGATGCTGAGCGCGCACATCACATCGGCGGCTTCCTCGCCATCCAAGAGCGGGAAGCGCAATGGTGGCGGGATGCGAGCATCGCGTATTTCCAATCGAAATCTGGCCGCCCGATCCCTGACGGGTTCGCAGCGCCCGAGCATCCGCTGGCCTATTACGAAAGCATCCAGAGCTATTATCCGCCCGGCTGGCCGGGGGTGACGGCCGCCCCGTTCCGCAACTCGCACGCCATAGGCGCGGCGGAATAGTCCGTTGCTTTAGGCGATGGCGGGGCGGCGCCATGGCGCCCGGTATGGCCGCGCCAAAAGCGCATTGGCCGCATCATCGCCGATGACGCGCTGGTTCTCCGCGTCCCATTCCAGCGTGCGGCCAAGCCGGAGCGCGATATTCGCCAGCACGCAGCACGAGGTGGAAATCGCCCCATCTTCAATGGAGGCCGCGGGCGCACGGCGCGCGGCGATGGCGGCGAGGAAATCGCGCATGTGCCAGCGCGTCATGACTTGGAGCGGGCGCTCCCACTCTGGCATCGCGGCATCGCCGGCATAGCGCCCCGCCTCCATATCGAGCGCGCCGGAGAAACCATCGCCTTCGCGCGGGGCGTATTCATAGCCTTCACCCGACACAAACAACGTGCCGCGCTCACCATGGATCGCCGTTCCCCATTGCCTGCGCGGATCGGGCGCGCGGCCCCATTGGCGATTGGTCCATGTCATCAATAGGTGATCGTAGGCGAACGTGGCGGTTTGCACGTCGGGCAAATCCGAAGCGCTCTCGCGCGCCACATAAGCGCCGCCAGCTGAGGCAATGCGGCGCGGCCAGCCAAGGCCAAGCATCCAGCGGCTCAGATCGACAAAGTGCACGCCAATATCGCCCATATAGCCGTTGCCGAACGCTTCAAACGCACGCCACTGGATTGGGTGGATATCGGGCCGGTACGGCAAAAGCGGCGCGGGGCCGCAGTAAAAATCCCAATCAAGCTGCGCGGGCGGGCTGGATGGCGCGGCAAAAACGCACAGGGCGCTGATGAAAATATCCGAACACCTCAACGTGCCCAATCGCCCCGAGCAGCCCGGCGCGCAAAACCCGCTCACGCGCTTCAATCGCGAACGGGGCTGTACGGCGCTGGGTGTTTACCTGCACGGTCACGCCGGTGCGGCGCGCCGTCGCCACCAGGGCTTGCGCTTCGCGCACATCAACGCTGACCGGCTTTTCGATATAGACGTGCGCGCCACGCTCCATCGCGGCAATCGCGGCAAGCGCGTGCCAATGATCGGGCGTGGCGACGATGACAATATCATAGGCGCGCGCGGCCAGCATTTCGCGATAATCGGCAAATAGCGCCGCATGCTCTGTTTGCGGCAGAACAGAATCTCTGCGCGCCAGCGCCAGCGCCCGCGCCTCTTCGCGCATCCGGCGATCCACATCGCAAAACGCGATGTGTGATACCGGCGCAATCTGCATGAGCGCATTGAGGTTGAGCTTGCCAAACCAGCCCGCGCCGATCACGCCCACGCTCAACCCGCGCGCCTGCGCCAGCGCCTGAGGCGCCGCGCCCGCCGCAAGCGCCGCCGCAATCCCGGAGATGACAGTGCGGCGATCTTCCATGCTTAGCATTCCCAAGGGGTGACGGCAGCCAACGCCAGAGGCTGGGGCCAGCATATACGCGCGCGCGATAACGGCGCCAACACGCTGGCGCGCCGCGCCGCCGTTCCCAGGAGGCGCCGCCCGCCCCCGGCTAGCCCTCATCCTCGTCGATCAAAATGCGATGCTTGGCGCCTTCCAGATCGTCGTACTGGCCGCTTCGGAGGCTCCAGAAAAACGCGAAAAGGCCCACCAGCCCCATGAGCACCGCGATGGGGATGAGGACAATCATAATGTCCATGAGCGCCCCCCCTGCAGACGCAGCGCATTGAGCGTGACAATGAGCGACGAACCCGACATCGCGAGCGCAGCGATGAGCGGCGTTAAAAACCCGGCTGCGGCAAGCGGCGCGGCGATAAGATTATAGACCGCCGAAAACTGCAGATTTTCCCGCACGCGCCGCCGCGCGGCTTTCGCAACATCAATCGCTTCAACCAAAGGCGCAAGCAGCGCACCTGGATGACGAGATCGGCGGCGGCCTGGCTGGCTTCCAGCGCCGCCCCTGGCGCGACCGAGGCATGCGCGGCGGCGAGCGCCGGCGCGTCATTTAACCCATCGCCAATCATCAACGGCTTCTTCCCAGCCGCGCGCAGCGCCTCAAGATGCGCCACCTTCCCAGCGGGGCTAATGTCTGAACGCCAGGTTTCGATTCCGGCGGCGCGCGCTGCGCTTTGCACCGCCACGAGGCGATCGCCGCTGACAAGCTCGACCGCGAGCCCACGCTGCTTAAGCGCCGCAATCACCGGGCCGACATCGGCGCGCATCGCATCCTCGAACGCAAAGCGTACTGGCGGCGCGTCACCATGGGCGAACCACAATTCGGCCGCGCCATCGGCGGGCGCGCCAGCAGCGTCCGGGGCGGCAAAGCTGCGTTTGCCGAGCCGCATTGGCGCGCCGTCACGTTCGGCCTCCAGCCCCACGCCGGGCAATTCCCGCACAGCAATCGCGGGCCCAGGGCCCGCCGCGTGCGCCAATGCGCGAGAGAGCGGATGGCGCGAGGCACGCGCCATCAGCGCAGCCTGCTGCAACGTCTCGCCGCTTGGCCCATCGACAAGGCGCGGCTGGCCCAATGTCAGCGTGCCTGTTTTGTCGAAAACCACAGTATCGATCTCGGCCAGCCGCTCGAGCGCATCGCCCGATTTCACCAGCACGCCGCGCTGAAACAGCCTGCCCGTGGCGACAACTTGCACAGCCGGCGCCGCCAGCCCGAGCGCGCAGGGGCAAGTGATGATGAGCACTGCCGCGGCGTTGAGGATGGCGATGCGCACGCCCGCCTCCGCCACGTCATACCCAAACGCCTGCAGCAAAGCTGGCCCGGCCAGCCACCCCAGGAATGTCAGCGCCGCCATCGTATGCACCACAGGCACGTAGAGCGCGGCGGCTTTATCAATGATGCGCACAAAACGCGCCCGGCGTTGCTCTCCCATCTCGATGAGGCGCGCCAACTCCGCCACCGATGATTCCCCAGCGCGCGCCTCAGCGCGCATGACGAGACGCTGGCTGAGATTGATCACGCCCGCATGAATGCGCATGCCGACGCGCACCGATTGCGGCGCCGTTTCACCCGTTAACATCGCGCGGTCGAGTTCGGACTCGCCCTCGATCACCACACCATCCACCGGCGCGCGCTCTCCCGGCGCAATCTGAATAAGATCGCCCGGCTGAAGCGCTTGTGCAGGGACCGCATCGATCGCGCCATCGGCCCCGATGCGCGCGGCGCTGACGGCCTGCAACGCCAGCAGATCGCGCGCCGCCGTGCGCGCGCGCTCACGCAGCCTGTGATCCAGATAACGGCCGATCAGCAAGAAAAACAGCAGCATCGTCACGCCGTCAAAATAGGCGTGCGCGCCTTGCCGCCATGTCTCGGAGATCGAAACCCCCAATGTGAGCACGACCGCGAGCGAAATCGGCACATCCATATTTGCACGCCGCGCCCGCAACGCCTGCCATGCGGAGCGGAAGAAAGGCTGCGCCGCATACATCGCCGCCGGCACAGCAATGAACGCCGACACCCAATGCAGCAGAGTGCGCGTGGCCTCGCCCATCTCCCCGTGCCCGGCCCAGATCGGCACCGAGAACATCATGATATTCATGGCGGCGAACCCCGCCACCGCCAGGCAACGCAGCAGGAATTTGCCTTCATGATCGGCCTGCGCATTCGCGGCGTCGGGATCGAAGGGCTGCGCGGCATAACCGAGATCGTGCAGCTTTTGGCTGATGCGCGCAGGCGCCAGCGCGCCGGCCCGCCACGCGACGCGCAGGCGCCCGGTCGAGAGATTGAGGCGCGCTTCGATCACGCCCGGCAAGTCCAGAAGTCCGCGCTCGATCTTGCTGATGCAGCCCGCGCATCGCGCGCCTTGCACAAGCAATTCGAGCGCATCACGGCCCTCGGCGTCGCGGCGCACGAATGCGGCAGGGTCCGCGCGCGGGATCTCCGGCGCCGGCGCCGCGAGCCCTGACGGGCAGCCGCTTGCAGCTAGCGCCATGTCAAATTCGCTTCAAATTCGCCCACGCCCGCAGATGATTGGACACGCCCGCGCAAGCGCCAGCGCCCGTCCTGCATATCGCTGACCGCCGCCGCGTATCTTCCCGGCCCGGTTTGCGTGAAGGCGAGATCATGATCAAAGCGCGCATTGGTTGGCCAAAGCAAGCTTGCTTCAATTTCCGCGCCATCGACGGGCGCAGCGTCGCGATCGGTAATCGTTATCACCACGTTGCCTGCTTCAAACGCGGCGCTGATGTTCCACGCCAACGCCGCTTGAGCCCGCCGCGCGGCGAGCGTCTCGTTGTAATTGAGCCCTTGCGTGTATGACCGGCGCACATCCTCGCCGGGAAACGTGCGCACGGCGAGCGTAATAAAAGCGGCGTTGACGGCAATAATCACGCCAAAGAAGCCAAGCAGCCCCGCCAGCACATGCCAGCCACGCAGAACAACATTCATCGCTCACCTCCGGCCACGAACGCCGCGCTGCTGCTCGCGACTTCGCCGCTATCGAGATCACGGATCGTAAAGGCGATATCGTGCGCACCGGTGAGGCCCGCCGCCGCGACATGCACACGCAGGCTGGTGACAGCATCGGCTGTTGCAGCAGCATGGAGGCGCCCGTCTGAATCAAGCGAAGGCGCTTGCAGGCGCAGCCCTGGCGCGCCGCTTACCTCCACCACCAGCCGGCGCGGCCGATCGCTCATATTGATGAGCTTCAGCGCGTAATCATTGCGCACCGATCCGTCCGCGAGTTGCACGAAGGGCGGGCTGCGATCGCGGATAACGTTGAGATCCAATGTCTGGCGCGCCGCCAACGCCCAAACCAGCATGAGCGCGACGGTGACGAACAGCACCGCGTAAAGAATGGTGCGCGAGCGCACGAGGCGGATCTGCGGCGCCTCGCCTTTCGCGAGACGGCTCTGATTGGCGTAGCTATCATAGGCGATGAGCCCCTTGGGGCGGCCCACCTTCTCCATGATCCCATCACACGCATCGATACACAGCGCGCAATTGATGCATTCGAGCTGATCTCCATCGCGGATATCGATGCCTTGCGGGCAGACAGCCACACATTGGCGGCAATCGATGCAATCACCGCGCCCCTCCCAGCTCTCGCCTTTCTTATGGGCGCCGCGCGGCTCACCGCGTGCGGCGCGATAGGTGACCGAGAGCGCGTCTTTATCGATCATGCCCGCCTGGATGCGCGGCCACGGGCACATAAAAGTGCACACTTGCTCGCGCATCGTGCCAGCAAGCGCGTAGGTGGTGAAAGTAAGAATGACGACTGAAATGTAGGCTGAGGCCGAGGCCTGGCCGGCGGACAAATTCACCAATAGCGTAGGGGCGTCAGCAAAATAAAATACCCAAGCGCCGCCGGTGCCCGCAGCGATCAGCAACCAGATCGCGTGTTTTGTTACTTTCTTCGCCGCCTTCGCCGGGCTCATCGGCGCTTTGTCGAGCCGCATACGGGCGTTGCGATCACCTTCGATCAGCCTTTCCACATAAATGTATAGGTCCGTCCAGACAGTTTGCGGGCAAGCATATCCGCACCAGACACGGCCAAACAGCGCGGACGATAGGAAGATGGCGAATGCGCCCATGATGAGCAGACCCGCGAAGTAATAAACCTCCTGCGGCCATAGCTCGATGAAGAAGAAATAGAACCTGCGCCCCTCGAAATCGATGAGCACGGCCTGGTCAGGGCGGCCATCGCCCCTGTCCCAGCGCAGCCAGGGCGTGACGTAATAGATCGCCAGCAGAACAATCATCGCCGCCCATTTCAGGTTGCGATAAAGCCCGTGCGCCAGCTTAGGGTAAATCTGCTCACGCTTTTTATAAAGCGCGCGCGCCTCTCCAGAATTGACGGCACGCACGTCAATCGCGTGCTCGCCCTCTGGCTTGCGCGGAATGAGGGTGACTTTGCTCATCGCCTCATTCTGGCGCTGCGGGCGGCGCTTGGCTTTGCGTTGGCGCAGGCGCTGCGTCCAATTCACCACCGCCCATCTCATGAACATAGTAGGCCAGCGCGCGCAGCGTGCCCGCATCGAACCGCGCTTCCCATGCGGGCATCACGCCGGCGCGTCCCGTTTCGATCTGCCGGCGGATTTCATCGCGCGAGCCGCCATAGAGCCACAAATCATCGTTGAGGCTCGGCGCGCCGACGCTGCGATCGCCCGCGCCGCTCGGCCCGTGGCAGATCGCACATTGCGCGTCATAGATTGCAGCGCCGCGCCCCGCAGCGGCGGCGTCCGGCGCCAAGCGGGTGCGCGCGGCGGAGATGGAAATGGTGTATTCTGTGACATCGCTGACCTCGCGCGGGCTCAGCAGGCCATCACGCCCGAAGGCTGGCATCTGCGAGAAACGCGTCTGGGGGTGATCGGCGCGCACGCCGACGCGCAGCGTATGCTCGATCTCCGAAAGCGACCCACCCCAGATCCACACATCATCAGCAAGCACCGGATAGCCGGGCGCCCCGGCGCCGCCCGCGCCATGGCAGGTGCGGCAATAATCGCCGAACACAGCCTCGCCGGCTGCGCGTGCGAAGGTTTGCAGCTCAGGATCTGCGGCGATGTCGGCCGCGCTTGCCTCAGCAAGGCGGGCGAACATGGGCGCACGCGCGCCGCGCAGTTTTTGAATTTCGACGGCGACATTGTCGCGATCAGACCAATCGAGAATACCCTTGGTGTATGAATTGGCGAGCGGCCACGCCGGCATCAGCACCCAATAAATCACTGAGGCCACGATGCAGGCGTAGAAAATGTACAGCCACCAACGCGGCAGCGGATTATCCAGCTCCTTGATGCCATCCCATTCGTGGCCGGTCGTCTCGGTGCCGGTGATATCATCGCGCTCTCTCTCACCGGCCATCATCGTCCCCATCGTCGAGCGGCGCTTGGGCGGCGCGGCTGAATTTATCCTTGTTGCCCGGCCAGAGCGCGTAGATCAGCGCCGCTGCAAACCCACCGCAAAGCAGCACGAGCCCCCAAGTCGCGGCGAATTGTGAAATCGCGAGATAATCCATGGCCTCACCTGCGATTTTCAGGCGCGTCGGCCTGGTAGGTTTTGAAAATCCACGCCCGCGCCCAGCATTTGCAGATACGCGATCAGCGCATCCATCTCTGTCACGCGCGCGGGATTGCCGTCGAAATCGCGCACCGCGGCGCCTGGGTAGCGCTGCTCAAAATCGTACGCGTTGGAGCCCAGCGGCTCGGCTTGCGCGCGCGCATCAAGCGCTGCGTTCGCCAACTGCTCATCGGTGTACGGCACCCCGAGCGTGCGGTTGACGCGCAAGTGATCGCCCATACGCGCAACGTCGAGATCGGCGTTCGCAAGGAACGCATAAGGCGGCATCACAGATTCCGGCACCACCGAGCGCGGATCTTCCATGTGCGCGCGATGCCATTCGTCCGAATAGCGGCCGCCCACGCGCGCAAGATCGGGGCCTGTGCGCTTTTGAGCCCCATTGGAAGGGCCGATCGTACATGCTCTCGGCCGCGAGCGAATAATGGCCATAGCGTTCGACCTCGTCGCGCAGCGGGCGGATCATCTGCGAATGGCAAGTATAGCAGCCTTCGCGGATATAGACTTGCCGTCCGGCGAGTTCGAGCGGGGTGTACGGGCGCACGCCCTCAACCCGCTCGATCGTGGATTCGATGAAGAACAGCGGAGTAATTTGCACCAGCCCGCCGATCGACACCACCACCAGAATCCCGACGAGCAGGATCATCGTGTGGCGTTCAAACCATCTGTGTAAATTCCACATGCGCCGCGCCCCTACTCAGCCGCCACGGGCGCCGCTTGCGCGGGCCGATCGGTTTCACGCTCATGCGCGGGCGCATCGCCGCGCGCGGTGCGCCACAAATTGTAAGCCATCACGAGCGCGCCCAAGAGGAACAACACCCCGCCCAACGCGCGGATGATGTAGTACGGGTTCATCGCTTCCACGCTTTCGACGAAAGCGTATTCGAGGAAGCCGAGCTCATTATAGGCGCGCCACATCAGCCCTTGCATCACGCCCGCCACCCACATCGAGGTGATGTAAAGCACGATGCCGATCGTCGAGAGCCAGAAATGCCATTCCACCAGCGCGTTGGAAAACAGCGCTTTGCGCTTCCATAGCCACGGCACAAGGCAATAGAGCGCGCCAAAGCTGATATAGCCCACCCAGCCAAGCGCACCTGAATGGACGTGCCCGATCGTCCAATCTGTATAGTGCGAGAGCGAGTTGACCGCACGGATCGACATCACCGGCCCTTCAAACGTGCTCATGCCGTAGAAGGCGACGGCCACCACCATCATGCGCAGCACAGGATCAGTGCGCAGCTTGTCCCACGCGCCAGAGAGCGTCATGAGGCCATTGATCATGCCGCCCCAGCTTGGCATCCATAATATGATCGAGAACGTGAAGCCCAGCGTCTGCGCCCATTGCGGCAGCGCGGTGTAATGCAGATGGTGCGGGCCCGCCCAGATATAAAGAAAGATCAGCGCCCAAAAATGGATGATCGAAAGCCGGTAGGAATAGACAGGGCGCTCAGCCTGCTTCGGGATGAAGTAATACATGAGGCCGAGAAAGCCGGCGGTGAGGAAAAAGCCCACGGCATTGTGGCCGTACCACCATTGCGTCAGCGCATCCTGCACGCCGGCGAAGGCTGAATAGGAAAACCAGCTCGCAAAGCTCACCGGGATCGCCAGATTGTTGACGATATGCAGCATCGCGATCGTCACGATGAAGGCGAGGTAAAACCAGTTCGCCACATAGATATGCTTTTCCTCACGCCGCCAAATCGTGGCGAGAAAGACAAGCAGGTACGCAACCCAGACGATGGTGAGCCAAATATCGGTGTACCAAGGCAGCTCGGCGTATTCGCGCCCTTGCGTGATGCCGAGCAGATAGCCCGTGCCGGCCATCACGATCACGAGCTGATAGCCCCAGAACACAAACCACGGCCAAAGCCCGCCGGCCAAACGCGCGCGGCAGGTGCGCTGCACGACATAAAAGCTCGTGGCGATCAGCACATTGCCGCCGAACGCGAAGATCACCGCGCTGGTGTGCAGCGGCCGCAAGCGGCCAAAATTGGTCCAGCCCAGATCTTCAAAATAGAGGATATTTGGAAACGCCAATTGCGCGGCGATGATAACGCCGACGAGAAACCCAGCGACGCCCCAGAACATCGAGGCGATTACGCCGGCCTTGATCACCCCGTTCGCGTACTTGCCGCTATCATCGGCGCGCGGCCCCGCGCCGATGAAGAAAAGAAGCATCACCCCGCCCGCGACAAACGCGGCGAGCGCGGTCCACATTTGAATTGCAAAAGCGCGATCGGTTGCGTGCGCGGCGCCCCAGAGCGCGTAGAACGCCCCAAGCAAGATGATCACAAAAATCGCCAAGGCGTCGCCGCCCCATGCCTTCCTGCCGCCAATCTCCGCGTTCATGCGCCGCTCCCCAGCCGCCTCAGCGGCCCGATTCCCTGCGATAGCCGCTTGGCTAACAGCGGGCCGTTGGCCGCGATTTGATCCGGCGCAAGGTGCGGCAAAACGTGCGCGTTAAACGCTGAGCGCAGCAACGGAGGCCGTCATGACCAAGCGTGAGGCTGCATCTCATATTCTGGCGGGCGCTGCGGTGCTTTGGCCGGCGGCGCTCTGCACCATTCAGGGGCTGACGCTGAGCCCGCTTGAACAGGCGCTTGCGCGCTCTTTTTGCGGGCAGACCCAGATAAGCATCATGGGCCATTGCCCTGCCTGTTTGACGGGCGCTGCGGCGCTTTTGCTCGCCGCCGCCATGGTGCGCCTGGCCCCAAACCATGCGCAGCCCCGCCGATGAGCAAAATCCTGGTAATAGACGCCCATCCAGACCCAAACCCTGCTTTGGGCCACGCCTTGGCTGAAGCCTACGCCCACGGGGCCCGCGCATCGGGCCACGAAGTGCGCCTTCTCCGCCTCGCCGATCTTCAACTGACCTTCTTGCGCAGCAGCGCCGAGTTCGCCTCCCCGCCCATTGATCCCGGCCTTGTGGCGGCGCGCGAGGACATCAGCTGGGCGCAACACATCACGCTGCTTTTTCCGCTTTGGCTTGGCGGCGCGCCGGCCTTGCTCCACGCCTTTCTTGAGCATGCGGGGCGCGCAAGCTTTTTCGCGGAGGTCGATCACAGCAAGGGCTGGCGTTCAAAGCTGGAAGGGCGCTCTGCGCGCCTCATCGTAACGATGGGCGGGCCTGCGCTGCTTTACCGGCTATGGTTTGGCGGCTTTGGCGTGCGTGCGCTCGCACGCAGCGTATTGCGATTGGCCGGCATCGGCCCTGTGCGCATGACGTATTTCGGCGGCGCAGCCAAAGCCGATGCGCCACATGCGCGGCGGCTCGAAACAGTACGCGAACTGGGCCGCCGCGCGGCCTAAACCTGATCGCGCAGCAGCGCCATGCGCACCAGATCCGATAGCGTCTGCGCCCGCATTTTGGCCATCACATTGGCGCGGTAAATTTCCACGGTGCGCGGGCTTATGCCTAAGCGCAGGGCCGCTGCCTTGTTGGAATCGCCGGAGACAATCGCTTCAAACACATCCCGTTCACGCGGGGTAAGCTCGGCGATATGGGTGTCGATCTCGGCGCGCTCGCGATGGCGGGCGCTCGCATCGGCCCCGCGCCGCAGCGCCGCCCTTACGGCGCGCAACAGCGCGTCATCCTGAAACGGCTTCTCCAAAAAATCATGCACGCCCGCCTTCATGGCCTCCACCGCGAGGCTGACATCGGCGTGGCCCGTCAGCACGATGACAGGATGGGTCACGCCGCGGCGCTTAAGCTCACCCACCAATTCGAGCCCGCTCATGCCGGGCATGCGAATGTCGGTGAGGATGCAGCCTGACGCCAGATCACCGCCATCAAGCAGGGCGGCGGCGCTTTCATAAGCCTGCGTCGCCACGCCCTCGGCCCCAAGCAGAAAGCTCAGTGAATCCCGCATCGCCTCGTCGTCATCGACGATATGGACGGTCTGCTCACTCATCATCGCCTCCCGCCGGCGCGAGGCGCACCGTAAATCGGAACACGGCGCCGCCATCGGGATGAGCTTCGCACCAGATACGCCCGCCATGCGCCTCAACAATCGTGCGCGATATCGAAAGCCCGACGCCCATGCCCTCCGGTTTGGTTGTCACGAAGGGCTGAAACAGCTTCTGCGCCGTCGCTTCGTCCACGCCGGGGCCGGTGTCGGTTACGCTGACCAGCGCAAAGCCTTCCTCCCCCGGTTTTGTCTCCACCTCTATGCCGCGCATCCCCTCTTGCCCCGCCATCGCATCAAGCGCGTTGCGCACGAGATTCAAAATCACCTGCTGAATCTGGACGCGATCAACCAAAACCGCGCCGATCTGCGGATCAAACTGATAGGAAATGCGCACGCCCGTTTCCTTGGCGCCCACCAGCGCCAACGCGCAGGCTTCCTGCACCAGCTTGGAGAGGTTCTCATGGTGGCGCTCCCCTTCGCCGCGCGCCAGAAAATCGCGCAAGCGGCGGATAATATCGCCCGCGCGCAGCGCTTGGCCGGCGGCCTTCTCTAGCGCCTCGTCCGCGCGCGGATCGGCCCCTTGTTGGCGCGCCAGCAGCCGGCGGGCGCCGCCCAAATAATTAGCCATGGCGCTGAGCGGCTGGTTCAACTCATGCGCAAGCGCGGAGGCCATTTCGCCCATGGCGGTGAGCCGCGACATATGCACGAGTTCGGCCTGCAATTCCTGCAGGCGGGTTTCGGTGGCCTGGCGCTCGGTCAGGTCACGGACAAACCCCGTGAACAGCCGCCCCCGCTCGGAGCGCACCTCGCCCACAGCAAGCTCCATCGGAAAGGTCGATCCATCCTTGCGCGCGCCAACAACGATGCGGCCGATGCCAATGATGCGCCGTTCGCCCGTATCGAGATAATGGCCTATATAGCCGTCATGCGCGGCGCGAAACGGCTCGGGCATCAGCATGCGCACGTTGCGGCCAAGCACCTCGGAGGCGCCCCATCCGAAAATACGCTCCGCGGCGGCGCTGAATGTCTGCACCACGCCGCGACTATCAATCACGATCAACGCATCGGGCGCAGTATCGTAGATCGAGCGCAGATGCGCTTCGCGCTCGGCCAGCACGCGCGATGTGCGCTCACCCAATGCGCGGTTGGCGTAGAGGCGCCCGCCCGCAAGCGCGACAAGTGCGCCGAGCACGAGGAAGACGTTCTGCTCGATCGCCGGCGCGCCAAGCAATGCGCCAGCGCCGACCCCGCACGCCACGGCCGCAAGCCCAGGCCCGAGCCCCCCAAGCAACGCGCCAGCGCAAACGATCGGTGCGAACAGCAAAAGCATCGGCGCATCGGCCGAAAGCGCCCTCAGCCAGAACGCGACCAGCAAAGTCAAAGCGCTGGCCGCAGCGACGCCAAAATAGGCCGCCGCACGCGGATGGGCGCGGACACTGGCCCCAACCCTGGCTCTGAGCGCCTCGAACGTCATGGCCTCCTTTAGCGCCGCCGCCCGACGCGGCCAAGCTGCGGCAGTTTAGCCTACGGGATTTCCCTTAAGCGTTGCCCCCCGAATTTTCCGAGCCAACGCAGAGGCGTAGCCATGCCCAGCCGAACGGGAGATGGCCATGCGTGATCTGAATTTTGAGACTGCGGGCGCCGCCCTTTCCGTTTCCGATTGCATTTCGCTGGCGCCGGGCATGGCGTTGCAGGGCGTGCGCATGCGCTATGGCCGCAACGCCGAGATCTTCGGCGCGGGCGAGAAAGCCGAATACGTCTATCGCGTTGTCTCGGGCGCGGTGCGCACAATTAGGTTCTCCGCCGATGGCCGGCGGCAAATCCTCGGCTTCCACCTGCCTGGAGACATTTTCGGCCTGGAGACGGGCGCGCGCCACTCCTTTTCCGCCGAATCAATCGCGGGCGCGGAGGTTGCGCTCGTGCGCCGCTCACTCATCGAAGCCGCCGTTGCCGAAGATCCGCGCGCGGCTCTCGCGCTGACGCAGCTTTTCGCCCGCGAATTGCACGCTGCGCAGGAGCACGCACTGGTGCTTGGCCTCAAAGGCGCGAGCGAGCGCGTGGCGGCCTTCATCCTGCATCTGACCGATCGCTTCGAGGCCAACGCCGATCTCGACTTGCCGATGTCGCGCGCTGATATTGCCGATTATCTGGCGCTGACCATCGAAACAGTCTCGCGCGCCTTCACGCAGATGGAGCGGGATCGCATCATCGCGCTGCCTTGCGCGCGCCACGTTATTGTTCGTGACCGTGAAGCGCTTGAATTGATGGAGGCGGCCTAGCCGGCGAAGGCGCGCTCAATCACGAAGCTGGCGGGCTCGCTATTGGCGCCTTCGATAAAGCCATGCGCTTCGCACAGCGTTTTCATCGCCTGCAGCACCGCCGCCGAGCCGCAGATCATAATCCGATCGCTTTCCGGATTGAGCGGGGCCGCGCCCAGATGCTCAAACAACGCGCCGTTTTCGATCAGCGTTGTGATCCGCCCTTCAAGCGGATGGGCCTCCCGCGTCACGCTGGTGACAAGCCGCAGCTTGGCGGACGCCTCTTCGCCCACCAGCGGATCTTGCTTGGCCGCCTCAACCACCTCGGCGCCGTAAACCAGCTCGGCCGCAGTGCGGCAGGTGTGGGTGAGGATCACCTCCTCGTAGCGCTCATAGGTTTCCGGCTCACGGATGAGACTGGCGAACGGGGCGACGCCCGTGCCGGTGGAGACAAGAAAAAGCCGCTTGCCGGGCGTGAGCGCATCGAGCACCAGCGTGCCTGTCGGCTTCTTGCCGACAAGCACCTCATCGCCAACCTTGATATGCTGCAGCCGGCTCGTCAGCGGCCCATCGGGCACTTTAATCGAATAGAATGAAAGCTGCTCATCCCAGGCGGGGCTGGCGATCGAATAGGCGCGCAATAGCGGCTTGGGGCCGTTCATCAGCCCGATCATGACAAACTCGCCTGAGCGGAAGCGGAAGCTCGCCGGCCGCTCGCACGAAAAGGCAAACAGCGAGTCGGTGTAATGCTTAACCGCCGTAACGCGCGCGACTGAAACGCTCGCCGGGGGCGGCGCGACGATGCCTGCCTGATCTGCCATGGACGCTAAACTACCCCAAAACGCTCAATGACGCCAAAATGTAAGATACGGAAAAGCAGAGATGATCTGGTAGAGCGCCAGCGTCGAAATGAAGCACCCGATCACGCCCATCAGCACGCGCGGCTTAACCTTACTGACCGCGAAGGCCGCCAAGGGCGCGGCCGCCACCCCGCCGATCAGCAACCCGGCGATATCGCTCCAACGCACGCTCCCGAGCGTCATGAAAAAGGTCGCTGAAATCGCGGCGGTGACGAAAAACTCTGAAAGATTTACACTGCCCACAGCCTCACGCGGCGGATGGCCCCGCCCCAGAAGCGTTGTTGTGGAGATTGGCCCCCAACCGCCCCCGCCAGCAGCATCCAAAAACCCGCCCACCAAGCCGACACCCACCGCGCCCTCCGGCGCCCACCGGCTTCTGCGGCGGATTGCGAAACACGAGCCACAACACAAACACGCCCATGCCCAGCAGGTAGAGCGAGACAATCGGCTTGATGATGTCGATCGGCAGGTAGGACACCGTGACAGCCCCGGCGACGCCGCCCAGCACGCCCGCCGGCGCAAGACGCGCCACCAATTTCCAATTTACGTTGCGCCGCCAAGCGTGCGCGGCGCCCGAAGCGCCAGTCGTGAAAATCTCCGCTGTGTGCACCGCCGCGCTCGCGTGCGCGGGCGGCACCCCAAGCGCCAAAAGGAACGAGGTGGAGACAAGCCCGTAAGCCATCCCCAACGCGCCATCGACGAATTGGGCGAGAAACCCCACCAAGACAGACTGCCAGAAAAACGCGTCCATCGATCAGATCAATCCGTGCTGCGCAAGCCGCGTGCGCGCGTCGTCAACCAGCGCATCAAAATTTGCGCCCTCTGCGCGCAAATTTGCGCGGGAGGCCGCTATCGCGTCAAGCGCCGGGGCCCATGCTTCGGGGAAAGCCGCCTCCAGACGCTCGCGCGCGGCGCGGGCCACAGCCGGGCTCGCCCCGCCCGTGCCGGCGCTTAGAACAAGCTTGCCGCGCCGCAACACCGCCGGGGTATGAAAATCACAGAGCGCCGGAACATCCTCGACATTGACAAGAACATTGCCCTCGCGCGCCTGCGAGGCAATCACATCCGCTTCATCACGCGGCAGATCGGCGATCCAGATCGCTTGGTATGCCGAAAGCGCCCGGCGTTCAGGCAATGTGTGGCGCAGGGCGGCGCCAGCGGCTTGTTCTAGCTCCAAACTCGGCGCGTCAGACCAAACATCTGGCGCGGCCCCGCCGCCGATCAGCCATTGCAGACGCCGCAACGCGAGCGTTCCACGCCCGATCAGCGCGATACGCGCACGCGCCGGATCAAGATAAAGCGGGATCATGCCGCGGCCTCTGCAATATCCAGCGCCGCACGCGCCGAGGCGGCGATTTCACCGACAATCATCAGCGCAGGGCCAACGCCTATCTGCGCGGCAAGTTCCGGCAAATCCGCCAACACGCCGCGCAGCACGCGCTGCTCGGCCGTTGAAGCGCTCTCAATCACCGCGACGGGGCGCTGGCTGGGCACGCCGCGCGCAATCAAAGCCTCGCTGACACGCGACGCCTCGCCCGCGCCCATGTAAATCACCGCCGTTTCCGCCGCCGCCGCGGCTTCGGCCCAATGGGCGTTCTCAGCCTCGCCCCGCCCTTTCGCTGGCGTCACGAACGTCACCGAGCGCGAAACGCCGCGCGCGGTAAGCGAAACGCCGAGCGCCGATGCTGCTGCAAAACCAGCGCTCACGCCGGGCACCGTCACCACCGGCACGCCGACGGCGCGGCACGCATCGATCTCTTCGGCCGCGCGGGCGAACAGATGCGGATCGCCGCCTTTGAGACGGACCACGACGCTATGCCGCTGCCCCATGCGCGCCAAAAGCCGGCAAATAAAGCGCTGGTCCACCGAAGCGCGCCCTGCACGCTTGCCGACATTATAAAGCTTGGCCTTCTCGGCCAGCGCCAGCACATCGGCGCTCACCAGCGCGTCGTACAGCACCACATCCGCCTCGGCCAAAAGCCGCGCCGCGCGCAGCGTCAGCAGGTCGGCCGCGCCAGGGCCGGCGCCAACAAGATAAACAATCCCCGTCACGGCAAAATCTCCCTGATCATGCCGGCGGCGGCGGTTTGGTTGGTGTCAGGATCGAACAAGACGAACGCGCCGGTGCCCGGCAAGTCGTCATAGAGATCAGCTAGGATCGGGTCGCGTGCGCCGATGCTCACACGCGCGATGTCGTTGAGCTTGAGCCCGCTCGCGGGCGCTTCGGCCAGGCTGCTCATATCACGCACAAAGCGCACATCTTCAATCAGCGCTTGGGTTTCGAGCGCACCCTGGCGGAGCCTGTAGCGGCGCCCACGCACCCAGGCGTTTTCATCAAGCCAGCAAAGATCGGCGGCAAAGCGCCGCGTATAGCGCACCTGCGCGTCCGCGATGACGCCGCCCTGCGCCAAATCGCGATCCTCGGCCAGCTCCAAGGCCACCGAAGCGCCCGCCTCCGCGCGCGCAACGCCAACGCCGCCGATGCGTACTTGCGCCACGCTGGCTTCCACAGCGGCGGGGCCCACGCGCACTTTATCACCGGGCCGCACGGCGCCAGATTCGATGCGCCCGGCATAATAGCGCGTGCCGCCATGACGCAGCACAACCTGAACCGGCAAGCGCAAAGGGCCATCCGCCTGGCTCTCGCGCGGGCGCGCGCTCTCAAGCTGCTCCACAAGCGTTGGGCCGTCATACCAATCGGCGCCGCCGCGGCGCACGATATTATCCCCGCGCTTGGCCGAAACCGGCGTGAAGGCGATGTTCTTCAGGCCGAGCAAGCCGGCCACGTCGCCAAATGCGGTGCGAACCTCGTCAAACCGCTCCTGCGACCAGCCAACCAGATCCATCTTGTTCACGACAACGATGAGATCGAGCCCCATCAGCCCCGCCACCGCCGCATGGCGGCGCGTTTGCGGCTTGAGCTGGCCGTTTTCAACGCGCGCGGCGTCAATCACCAGCACCGCAACGTCAGAGACGCTCGCGGCGGTGACCATGTTGCGCGTGTATTGCTCGTGCCCTGGGGCGTCCGCGATGATGAAGCTGGTGCGCGGCGTGGCGAAATAGCGATAGGCCACATCGATCGTGATGCCCTGCGCGCGCTCGGCTTCGAGCCCATCGGTCAACGCGGCGAGATCGATATCATCGCCCTCAAGGCCGGCTGCCTGATCGCGCATCAGCGCATGCGGATCGAGCAGAAGCCTGCCGATCAAGGTGGATTTGCCGTCATCGACGCTGCCCGCCGTCATGAAGCGGATCTGCTGGCCGCTCCAGGAGCGCGCCGCGCCGTGTGCTGCGCCGCCATCCATTAGAAATATCCTTCAAGCTTGCGGCGTTCCATGGCCGCGGCGTTGGCGCGATCGTCCATGCGCGTCGCGCCGCGCTCGGAGACCGCGGCCGTCAGCGTTTCGGTCAACACGTCGATCGCGTCCGCCGCGAAGCTCTCAACCGGGCAGGTGCAGGTGATATCGCCGACCGTACGGAAGCGCACCTTGATCCGCTCGGCCACCTCGCCTTCCTGCGGCGGCGTAAGCTGGGTGACCGGAAACAGCAAGCCATCCCGCCGCACCACATCGCGCTCATGCGTGAAATAGAGCGAGGGCAATTCAATGCGTTCACGCACGATGTAGGCCCAAATATCCGCCTCGGTCCAATTGGAGAGCGGGAAAACGCGCATGTTCTCGCCCACGCCGATATGGCGGTTGTAGAGTCCCCAAAGCTCTGGCCGCTGCGCGCGAGGGCTGCCAGGCGCAAAAGCGTCTCGATGTGAGAATATGCGCTCCTTGGCGCGGGCCTTCTCTTCATCGCGGCGCGCGCCCCCGATCAGCGCGTCGAACTCAAATTCCTGCTGCGCTTCCGTTAACGTCACCGCCTGGGCGGCGTTGCGGCTGGCGGTGGCGCTGGCCAGGCGCACGCTGCCGCGGCGAATGGAATCCTCCACTTCGCGCACGATAAGCGTGAGGCCGGTTTCTTTCGCGCGCGCATCGCGATAGGCGATCACCTCCGGGTAATTGTGCCCGGTATCGATATGCAACAGCCGGAACGGCGCGCGCGCGGGCGCGAACGCCTTGATCGCGACGTGCAGCAGCACCGCGCTATCTTTACCGCCGGAAAACATGATCGCTGCGCGCTCGTAGAACGCAAGCTCGCGCAGGATATGCACGGCCTCGGCTTCCAGCCGATCCAAGCGCGCCGCCGCCACATGCGGCGCTTGCGCTTCCAGCGCTTCGCCAGCCATCAGCGCGCCACCGTGTTCGTATGCAAGCCGCATTCTTTGCCGTCCTGATTTTCCCACCACCACCGGCCATTGCGCGGATCCTCGCCAGGGCGGATCGCCTTGGTGCAGGGTGCGCAGCCAATGGATACGTACCCGCGCGCATAGAGCGCGCTCATCGGAATATCGTATTGCCCCGCGTAGGCGAGCACATCGGCCCAGCTCCACTCGGCAAGCGGATTATATTTGGCGATACCGCGTTCGGCGTCTTGCTCGGCTTCGGCCAGCGCGCCACGGCTGAGCGCTTGTTCGCGGCGCTGGCCAGTGATCCAGGCGTCACGCCCTTCCAGCGCGCGGCCCAGCGGCAGCACCTTGCGCACGAAGCAACACGCCTTGCGTTGGGGCAGCCCCTCATAAAATCCATCACGCCCGTAGCGCGCGACGAACTCCTGCACCGCCTCATCATCGGGGCGATGCACCGCGAGCGTGATGCCATAGCGCTTTTCGGTTTGCGCGATCAGCGCCAGCGTCTCTTCGTGCAAACGGCCGGTATCGAGCGTGAACACATCGATCGGCAAGCCCAGCCGCGCGATCACATCGGTGACCACCATGTCCTCAGCGGAAAGACTGGAGGCAAGCGCCGGCCGCTCATGCCGCGCCGCGATCTCTGTCAGCGATCGCTCCAGCAGCCGCACGCGCGCGCGGGCGTTCGCATCGCGCCGCGCCGCTGCATCGCCCGCGACGACGGCGCCTTGATAGGGCGTTGAAAAGCTCTCAAGCGCGCTCAGCGCCACTTCGGCCTTTTGATCGGCCCGCAGCGCGAAGGAATCGAATCCGACACGCGCCATCGCGTACACTTGATCGGCCGTCACCGCGCCCAGCGCCCGCAACCGGCCCCGATATTTGAGCCGATTGCGCAGCAAGAACGCGTGGCTATAGCCGCGCCCATCATTGATGCGATGAAAGTCCACCGAAATCAGCGCGGCGTTGCCGATGCGCCCGTCCAGCGCGCGCACATCGTCGCCCGGCTGAAGCAGAATTGCGCCCCCCTCCGGCTCGCCATCAAGCCATTGCTGCATCGACACATAGGCCCCGCCCTCCCACGCGCTCGCCGAAGGGCCCGCAGCCGGCTTCACCACCGGGACAATCTTTTTACGCATATCCCCGTGGCCTTCATTGGCCGGCTTCGGCGGCGCCGGCGCCGCGCGCTCAGGCGCCTGGCCGCGCACCTGCGGGCCATCTGCGTCAAGTTCGATGATCAAGCTCATGCCGGTTCATGCTCCGCTTGCGCCAGCATGGCTTTGAAGGATTCAGCGCCCAGCCGCTCCACAGCGGCGATAAAGCTCTCGCCATCCGCGCGCTCCGCGAGATAGTGGCGCGCCAGCCGATCAATGATCGCCGGCACATCCTCTTCACGCACAGCCTTGCCTGTCAGCACGCCGAGCGCGCCCGGGCCATCGGGCCGGCCTCCGATCAACACCTGATACCAATCCTCGCCCGCCTTCTCGACGCCAAGCACGCCGATATGCCCGACATGATGGTGCGCGCAGGCATTGATGCAGCCAGACACATTGATCGCGATCGCGCCGAGATCCTCCTCGATCGGGCGCCAGCTTCTCAGCGATACGCGCCGAAAGCGGGATCGATTTGGCGTTGGCGAGCGAGCAGAAATCCCCGCCGGGGCAGCAGATAATGTCGGACGCCAGATCGATGTTGGCGCGCGCAAGTCCCTTGCCGTCCAGCGCGCTGTAAAGCGCTTCAAGGTCGGCGCGGGCGACGTGCGGCAGGATCAGGTTCTGGTGATAGGAAACGCGCACCTCGCCACAGGAATAGCGATCGGCAAGATCGGCAATGAAATCCATTTCATCGGCCGTTGCATCGCCGGGGGCCACGCCCTCACGCTTGAGGCTGATGCTCACGCCCGCATAATCGGCATGCTTGTGTGCAGCCAGGTTGCGCTTCTTCCAGGCGCGGAAGTTCGCGCCAAGCGCCAAGCGCGATGATGCTTCACCACGCGGCTGAAGCGGCGGATCCACGAAATAGCCGCGCACGCGGTCAAGCGCATCTTGCGTGAGCGTATTGGGCCCGCCCTTGATGTGCGACCATTCCTCATCGGTGAGCCGGGCAAATTCCTCGGCGCCGAGCTCCTGCACCTGAATTTTGATGCGGGCCTTGAAGATATTGTCACGCCGGCCGAGCCGGTTATACACGCGCAGCACGGCCTCGGTGTAATTGAGCAGCTCACTCCAGTGCAGATCGCGCTTGATGATCGAGGCCAGGCGCGGCGTGCGCCCTTGCCCGCCGCCGACCTTCACGACAACGCGCACCTCGCCCGCGTCATCGCGCACAAGATCAAACGCAAGATCGTGCACCGGCGTGGCCGCGCGGTCTTCCTTGGCGCCGTTGAACGCCACTTTGAACTTGCGCGGCAAATGCGCGAATTCTGGATGCACCGTCGACCATTGCCGCAAGATTTCGCAATAGGGGCGCGGATCGACGATCTCATCGGCGGCCACACCGGCTAAAGCATCCGTCGTCACGTTGCGGACGCATGAGCCGCTGGTTTGAATCGCGTGCATTGATACGCTCGCGAGATCGCCCAGAATGTCAGGCACATCCTCAACGCGCACCCAATTGTACTGAATGTTCTGCCGCGTGGTGAAATGGGCGTAGCCGCGATCATAGCGGCGGGCGATGTCCGCTAGTTTGCGCAGCTGCGTGGTGGAAAGCGCGCCATAAGGAATGGCGATGCGCAGCATCGGCGCGTAGCGCTGAATATAGAGCCCGTTCTGCAGCCGCAGCGGCCTGAACGCATCCTCATCCAACTCGCCCGCAAGATAGCGGCGGGTCTGATCACGGAATTGCGCCACGCGCTCCTCTACGATGAGGCGATCGACGGCGTCGTAGCGGTACATTAGTCGGCCCAAACCCAGCTTCGCGGCCGCGAAGCGCCGCCTTTTAGAGCGGAGGACCATGCCGACCGGCCCAAGCCGAAGGTAGACCGCTTGGCTTAAGCGTAGCGTCAGCCCGCCTAATACCCCACTACATCACTGTAGTTTATGCGGTTTGGTCGGCGACGGAATCGCCTTCCATGGCCTCGGCGCGCAACCATTCCAGGAACGCCACCTGCGCCGCCTCAAAGCGCCGCCCGCGCGGCCAGACCAGCCAATAGGCGAAATTCACCGGCGAATCCGTCTCCGACAGCGGGGCGACCAAGCGCCCATCAGCGATATCGCGCAGCGCCAATTGCCGCTTGGCCAGCGCCAGCCCCTTGCCGGCGACCGCCGCCTCAATGGCGAGGCTCGATTGATTAAACCGCAGGCCGCGCTCGTTCTCAGGCCGCTTCACGCCACGCGCCGCGAACCACATCGCCCAGGTCGGGCAAGAAGGATCGCGCTCTGGCCCGTCATCGTGGATCAGCGGCACGCCGGCAAGATCGGCCGGCTTTTTGAGCGCGCCTTGCTCAAGCAAGCGGGGGCTGCACACGACGATCACCGATTCCGTCATCAGCCGCTCGGCATAGAGCCCTTCATAGCCGCCCGGCCCATAGCGGATGGCGAGGTCGATATCGCTGCCAGCAAATTCCACCAGCGCCATGTCCGCCGAGAGGCGCACTTCTGTTTCCGGGTAAAGCTCCTGAAACCGATCGAGGCGCGGGATCAGCCATTTCGAGGCGAACGAGGGCGCGGTCGAAATCGACACGCGGCGCCCGCGCGTGGCCGCACGCATCGCCCGCCCCGCCTGAATCATCTCCGCCATCGCCGCGCCAGCATGAGCAAACGCGCTTTGCCCCGCCTCCGTGAGCTCCACCCCGCGCCCCAGGCGCCGGAAGAGCGGCTGGCCGGCATAATCTTCCAATACTCGGATGTGCTGGCTTACCGCCCCGGCGCTGACGCCCAATTCCTCAGCCGCGCGCGCGAAGCTGCGCAGCCGCGCAGCGGCCTCAAACACGCGCAGGCTCACAAATGGCGGCAAGGCGTCTTTATTATCTGCGCTCACACTTTCTTCTCCGGCGGGCGGCCCGCCTCCACATAGGTGTTCGCCCGAACCTTGCCGAGCCCTTGCCCCTGAAACCTTACAACGCGCTTAAGAGCTTGCCTGCGGCGCTTGCCTTTGCTGTTTTATTGTTTTACTACGCTAAAACATGACGCTCAGCAAGCGCCCCGATCTGATTGACGCACTCCTTGCGCTGGAGAGCCGCCAGGAGGCCGAAGCCTTCCTGGCCGATCTCTGCACGCCTGGAGAAATAAAGACGTTTTCAGAACGATGGACCATCGCCCGGCTGCTCGACGGCGGAGAGCATTCTTACCGAGAAATCGCCGAAGAGGCGAGTTCCTCCACCGCCACCGTCGTCCGCGTCGCCCGCTTCCTGAAAGAAATGCCGCACCAAGGCTACCGCCTGCTGCTCGATAGATTGAAACGCCGCAAATGACCCGCGAACGCCTACGCATCGCCCTGCAGAAAAGCGGCCGCTTGGCCGAAGAGAGCCTCGCGCTGCTCCGCTCGGCCGGCTTTACCGTCACCAAGGGCGCGAACGAGCTCTTCTATCGCATCGATAACGCGCCGATCGACGTGCTGCGCGTGCGCGATGACGACATCCCAACCCTCGTCGCCGATGGCGTGGCCGATCTCGGCATCGTTGGCTTGAACGTGCTGGAAGAGCGCGAAAGCTCTGCGCGCAACCCGAAAGAGGTGATGCGCTTGGGGTTCGGACGTTGCGCGCTTAAAATCGCCGCGCCTGAGAAGGTGGCCTATGAAGGCCCCTATTCGCTCGATGGCGTGCGCATCGCCACCTCCTATCCGCACATCCTTGAGCGCTTTCTCGATAAGCATGGCGTGAAGGCCGAGATCGTGACGATGACCGGCTCGGTCGAGGTCGCGCCGCGCCTTGGGCTCGCGCAAGTGATCTGCGATCTGGTTTCCACCGGCGCAACGCTCGAAGCGAACGGCCTGCGCGCGGTTGAGCCCGTGCTGGAAAGCGAGGCCGTGCTGATCCGCGGACCAAAGCCGCCGCAACACGATCTCGCCGCCACGGCTGAGCGCTTTATCGCCCGCGTGCGCGGCGTCACCGCCAGTCGCGGCGCCAAATACGTGATGATGAACGCCCCGCGCGCGGCCTTGCCGCAAATCCGCGCCATCCTGCCGGGGGCGGGCGCGCCCACCGTGACGCCGCTGGCGGGCGATGAGGACGCTGTGGCGGTGCATGCGGTTTGCCAGGAATCGGTGTTCTGGGAAACGCTGGAGCAGCTCAAAGCCGCCGGCGCCCGCCATCTTGGTGCTCAATATCGAGAAGATGATGTGATGCAGCGCCTGGTTTGGAGCGAACTCTCAGAGGCGGCGCGCACCGAGGCGCTCGCCCGCCCCCTCAAACGGCGCGAAACCGCCGTGGCGGATGTTGTGCGCACGATCTTCGATGACGTTGAACGCGAAGGCGAAGCCGCCGTCGCGCGCTGGGCGCTGAAACTGGATCAGCGCGCACCCGAGGCGCTCACACTTTCCGGCGCTGCAGTGGACGCCGCGCGCGCCAAATTGGCCGGGGATGACCTCGAAGCGCTCGACACCGCAATCGCCAACGTCGCGGCGTTTCACACCGCCACGCTGCCGCAGGACAGCGAGATCGAAACCGCGCCCGGCGTGCGCTGCAAGCGCGTGTGGCGGCCGATCGCGTCCTGCGGGCTCTACATTCCAGCCGGCACCGCCCCGCTTTTTTCAACTCTTATCATGCTGGCCGAGCCCGCGCGCGCGCAGCGGGCGTGCCGCAGCGCATCGTCACCACGCCGGCGCGTGACACACCGCACCCGATGATGATCGCCGCCGCCGCCGCGTGCGGGATCGAAACACTCTGGCTCGTCGGCGGCGCCCAAGCTGATCGCGGCGCTCACCTTCGGCGCCGGCCTGCCGAGAGCGGAAAAAATCTTCGGCCCCGGCAATTCCTACGTCGCCGAAGCCAAGCGTTACGCCGCCGGCCTGCCGGGCGGGCCGCAGATCGACGTGCCTGCGGGACCGAGCGAACTCATGGTGATCGCTGACGCCGAAGCGGACCCAGCGTTGATCGCCGCTGATCTCTTAAGCCAAGCCGAACACGATACGGACGCGCAAGTCATCCTCGCCGTCACTGATGCGCGCTTGCTGGACGCGGTGGCCACAGCGCTTGAAGCACAGCTTGCCACGCTTCCGCGCGCCGCCATCGCGCGTGCGGCGATGGATCAGGCGCGCCTCATCCTCGCGCGCAGCGCCGAAGAGGCCGCGGCCATTGCCAATGCCTACGCGCCCGAGCACTTGGCGCTGCATGTGGGCGATACCGCGCCGCTGATCGCCGCAATCGACAATGCAGGCGCGATATTCGTTGGCCGCTGGAGCGCGGAGACGTTCGGCGATTATGTCTGCGGCCCAAGCCACGTTCTGCCGACTGACGGAGCCGCCCGCGCCTGGAGCGGGGTGAGCACCGGCTCGTTCATGCGCTCCTTCACGGTGCAAACGCTGAGCGAAGCCGGCGCACGCGCGCTGGCGCCCGCCGCCGCGCGCCTTGCGCGGCTTGAAGGCCTTGAAGCGCATGCCCGCGCCGCCGATCTGAGGGCGATCTGATGGCCCGTGCGCCGTTTCCTCCGCTCATCGCAGGCGGCGATGATCTCGCCGCCTTTCCAGAACGCCCCGCCGCGCTGATTGCACGCATGGCGGCTGTCTATGGCGTTGAGGAAGCAAGCGTGCTGCCCGCGCAAGGTGCGGCGCAAGCGATGGCGCTTATCGCGCGGCGTGTTGCGCTCAATGGCAAGGCGTCGATCGCCAGCTTGCCGCGCGCGGACCTTGCGCGCATTGCGGCGATCAATCGTGTCACGCTCACAGAAAACGCGAACGGCGCTGGCGCGCTCATCCTGGCTTCGCCGGATCTTGATGGCGCCGCGCTTTCTTTCAGAGACATCACCGCCCGCGCCAAGGCGCTCGGCGAAACGCTGCTTGTTCTCGATGAGAGCCTGATCGAATTTTCGGATGCGCCCTCCGCCGCCGCTTTGAACGGTGATCTTCCAAACCTCATCGTGCTGCGTGATCTCAGCTTAGCGTATGGCTTGGCTGGCGCGCCGTGCGCAGCCTTGCTCGCCGCGCCCAGCACCATCGCTGCGCTGCGCGAGGCGGAGGAGCCCGGCGCGCTGCCTGCGCCGATCTCCAAGCTCGCCGCCGCCGTGCTGGAGCCGCAGCGCCTTATCGCCAATGCGCAGCGCATCGCCGCGCTGCGCGGCGCGCGCGCGCGCTTGGCCGCCGCCTTGCCCGAGGCGCGCGAAGCAGGCGGGCCATTCGTTTGGCTAGCGCCCAAGGATCAAGATGCGGCGCGCGCCGTCATCCGCCGCTTTGCGCTTGAGGGCGAGTGGCGCGGCGAGCGCTTCCTGCTGGCGCTATCCACGCCCGAAGCGAATGAGCGCGCGCTTGCCGCGTTCGGCGCGGCCTCCGCCCGCCCGCAACGCACAGCCGAAGTGGTGCGCGATACGGCCGAAACCCGCATCGTCGCCGCTGTGGATCTTGACCGTGAAGGCGTCTGCGATGTCTCCACCGGCATCGGCTTCTTCGATCACATGCTCTCGCAAATCGCTATGCATGGCGGCTTTTCGCTGACGCTTTCCTGCGCCGGCGATCTTGAGGTGGATGGCCACCATACGATTGAAGATTGCGCCTTAGCGCTCGGCCAGGCATTGAAACAAGCGCTCGGCGACAAGCGCGGCATCGCCCGCTTTGGCTTCATGCTGCCGATGGACGAGGCCGAGGCGCGCGTTTCCGTGGACCTGAGCGGGCGCCCCTTCCTGGTGTTCAACGGCGCCTTCACCGCTTCACACGTTGGCGCCTACCCAACAGAAATGACAGAGCACGTTTTCCGCTCCCTGTCGCAAAGCATGGGCGCATCCATCCACCTGCAGGTGGAGGGCGAGAATGATCACCACAAAACCGAAGCCTGCTACAAAGCCTTTGGCCGCGCGCTGCGCCAAGCGCTGCGCATCGAAGGCGAAGCGCTGCCGTCCACCAAGGGCGCGCTCTAATGGGAGTGGCGGTTGTCAAGCTCGGCGTCGGCAACACCGCCTCGGTGCTTTATGCGATGGAGCGCCTCGGCGCCGACGCACAGCTCACCGATGATGCCGCAGCGATCGCCGACGCGGAGCGCGTGATCCTGCCCGGCGTGGGCGCGGCCGCGCACGCGATGGCGCAGATCGACGCCAAGGGCCTGCGCCAAGTGCTCACCAGCTTTAAGCGCCCGCTACTTGGCATTTGCCTTGGCCAGCAATTGCTGTTTGACCGCAGCGAGGAAGGCGATGCTGAAGGGCTCGGCCTCATCCCTGGGGCGGCGACCCGGCTAAAAATCTCACCCAAGGATGTCTCGCCCCACATGGGCTGGAGCCAGCTCCACCTCAAACAAGCGCACCCGCTCACAGAAGGCGTCGCAGCAGGCGATTACGCCTATTTCGTGCACGCTTATGTCTGCCCGCTAGGCGCAGCGACCATTGCGGAGGCCGCCTATGGCGCATCATTCGCCGCAATCGTTGCACGCGGCAATGTTATGGGCTGCCAATTCCACCCTGAGCGGTCGGGCGCGGTCGGCGCGCGCATCCTGCAAAATTTCTTGAGCTTGCCATGCTGATTTATCCCGCCATCGACTTGCGCGGCGGCCAATGCGTGCGCCTCTCACAAGGCCGCTTTGACCAAGTGACGCAATATGGCGAGCCGGAGCCACAGTTGCGCGACTTTGCGCGCGCCGGCGCAGAATGGGTGCACGTCGTTGATCTCGATGGGGCTGAAGCAGGCGCGCCGCGCCAATATGCGCTGATCGGCGAACTCGCACGCAAAGGCCTCGTGAACATCCAAAGCGGCGGCGGCGTGCGCGCACCGGCGCACGTGGAAATGCTTCTGAACGCCGGCGTTCAGCGCGTTGTCATCGGCTCGGCCGCCGTGCGCGACCCTGAATCGGTGCGCAATTGGACGGCGATCCATGGGCTCGACCGCATCTGCTGCGCCTTTGATGTGCGTGAGACGGAGAATGGCTGGGAGGTCGCCGCGCACGGCTGGAAAGAAGGCGCGGGCATCTCGCTGCGCGATGCGCTGGCGCTCTATCCTGTCGGCCAATTGCGCCACATCCTGGTGACCGACATCTCGCGCGACGGCATCCTCACGGGCCCGAATGTGGAGCTGATGCGCCGGCTTTGCGCGCATCGCCCGGATCTTCAAGTGCAAGCCTCCGGCGGCGTGGCGCAGCTTTCAGATATCCCCGCCCTGCGTGAAACCGGCGCCGCCGGCGCCATCATCGGCCGTGCGCTCTATGAGAAGCGCTTTACGCTGGAGCAAGCGCTTGCCAGCTAGACGCATCATCCCCTGCCTCGACGTGAAAGACGGGCGCGTGATTAAAGGCGTGCGCTTTGAGGCGCATATTGATGCCGGCGATCCGCTGGCGCTGGCGCAGCGCTATCGCGACGAAGGCGCAGATGAGATCGTGATCTACGACATCACCGCCTCTGCCGAGCGGCGCGTGATCGACTATAGCTGGCTCTCGCGCATCGCGCGTTCGCTTGACGTGCCGCTTTGCGTCGCGGGCGGCGTGCGCACGCTGGAACAGGCGATCGCCTGCCTTGAACACGGCGCCGATAAAGTCTCCATCAACTCTCCCGCGCTGGAGCGCCCAGATTTCATTGGCGAGCTCGCGCGCGTTGCGGGCTCGCAATGCGTTGTCGTTGGCGTTGACAGCCGGCTTGAGGACGGCGATTGGCGCGTGCATCAATACACCGGCAGCGCTGAGACCACGCGCCAAACCGCGCGCCGCACGCTTGATTGGATCGTCGAAGCGCAGGAGCGCGGGGCCGGCGAAATCGTGCTCAATTGCATGGATCAGGACGGCGTGCGCGATGGCTACGACATCGCGCAGCTGCGCGCGGCGCGCGATTTGCTCTCCATCCCGCTCATCGCTTCCGGCGGCGCGGGCGCAGCGCGGCACTTCGCGGATGTGTTCGCCGAGGCGGACGTTTCCGGCGCGCTGGCGGCGAGCGTGTTTCACTTCCAGCGCGTGTCCATCGCCGACGCAAAAGCAGCCGTCGCCGCCGCAGGCTTTGAGGTGCGCCCATGCTGAACCCTGAAAAGCTCGACTTTGAAAAAGGTGGCGGCCTCATCCCCGCCATCGTGCAGGACGGCAAAACCCTGCAAGTGCTGACGCTGGCTTACATGAACCGCGAAGCGTTGGATGAAACGATCGAAAGCGGCGAAGCCACCTTCTTTTCCCGCAGCCGCAACGCGCGCTGGCGCAAGGGCGAAACCAGCGGCAATCGGCTGAAAGTTCTAGCGCTCACCGCCGATTGCGATGGCGACGCGCTGATCGTCTCGGTCGAGCCCATGGGCCCTGCTTGCCACCTTGGGACAACAAGCTGCTTCGGCGAAGCGGACGCCCCAGGCGTTGGCCGCCTCGGCGCGCTCGAACGCACGCTGATCGCCCGCGCCAGCGCCCCGCCCGCTGAAAGCTACACCGCGCGCCTCATCGCCGAAGGGCCCAAGCGCGCGGCGCAGAAGGTCGGCGAAGAGGGCGTTGAAACTGCGCTCGCTGGCGCTGCGGGCGATGCGGCCGAGCTCTGCAGCGAGGCGGCGGATTTGCTCTATCACCTTGGCGTCCTGTTGCGCGCGCGCGGGCTTGGGTTTGACGATGTGATGGCGGTGCTCGCCGAGCGCGCGAAGACACCATGAGCGGCCCTATCCCAAAGCCGACAATCGCCGCGATCCACCCCTATGTGGCGGGAAAGTCGAAGATCGCCGGCATCGCCCAGCCGATTAAGCTTTCGTCCAACGAAAACGCGCTCGGCTTTAGCCCGGCTGCGCGCGCGGCGTTCCTGGCCAGCGCGGACACGCTGCATCGCTATGCGGATTCGTATGCGGCGAACCTGCGCGACGCCATCGCGGCAAAGCATGGCCTTGATCCTGCGCGGATCATTTTTGGCGAAGGCTCGGACGAGATTTTCTCACTCGCCTGCCAAGCCTATCTCAATCCCGGCGAGGCCATGCTGCAGCCCCATTACGCCTTCGCCGCCTGGGCGATTGCCGGCCGCGCAGCGGGCGCTGAGGTAATCAGCGCGCCGGAGCGCGATTATACTGCAGATGTCGACGCGCTGCTTGCGGCGCTCACGCCAAAGACACGCGTGGTTTTTATCTCCAACCCCGCCAGCCCCACCGGCACGCGCATCCCGTTTTCAGAGATTAAACGCCTGCACGCCGGCCTGCCGGAGAACGTCCTGCTGGTGCTTGACGGCGCCTATGCCGAATACGCCGAAGGCGAGGCCGATTATGAGCCGGGCCTTTCGCTGGCGGCGGATGCGTCCAACGTGCTCGCCACGCGCACCTTCTCTAAAATCCACGGCCTGGCCGCGCTGCGCATTGGCTGGGCTTATGCAGCTGCGCCCATCGCGGACGCGCTGAATCGCATCCGCCTGCCGTTTAATGTCCCCACCGCGTCGCAAGCGGCGGCGATTGCTGCGCTGGGCGATGCGGACTTTGTCGAGACTTCGCGCATACACGCACGCACAGGCCGCGAAAAGCTTGCGCGCCACCTCACCCAGCTCGGGCTCATCGCCATCCCGCCGGCGTCAAATTTCGTCACCGTGCGCACGCCGCCGGGCTTTGCCTTCGATGCGCCGGCGCTTGAGCGTGCGCTGGCCGAACGCGGCATCCTGGTGCGCGGGCTTTCCAACTATGCCATGCCAGACGCCCTGCGCATCACCATCGGAACCGATGGCGAGATGGAGGCGCTGTACCGCGCCCTCAGCGACATCCTCACCCGCTAGCCAATCTCGCCCCGCATGCGCTAGGCAGGCGCGGCAAGGGGGGGAAGATCATGTCCAACGCCGGAGCGCCGATCGGCGCGGCAGCAGAGTGGCGGCGCGGCTGGAGCGTGGCCGCCGCATCCTTCATCGGCATGGGCGTTGGGGCGGGGCTTTATCAGTATGTTTCCAGCCTCTTCATCGCGCCCCTTGAAGCGGCCTTCGGCTGGAGCCGCGGCGACATCGCCGGCGCGGCCGCCATTGGCCTGCTCGGCGCGCTAAGCGCGCCGTTCATCGGCATGATCGCCGATCGAGTCGGCGCCATGCGCGTCGCTGTGGCCTGCCTCCTCATAGTTGCGTGCGCCTATATCGGCCTTGCCTCGATGACGGGCGAGATTTGGCAATTCATCGCCTGCGTCACCGTGTTGGCCATCGCCGCGCCGGGCTGCACGAGCTTGGTGTTCTCGCGCGCGGTGAACGGCTGGTTTGACGCAAGCCGCGGCCTTGCGCTCGGGGTGATGGCGTCCGGGCTTTCGGTCGCGACATTCGTGATGTCGCCGATCCTAACCGGCGTCATCGCTCAGCACGGATTTCGCGCCGGCTATCTTTCATTGAGCGCGCTGGCGGGCGTTCTTGGCGTGATCGTCGTGCTCGCGGGCTTGCGCAGCGGCCCAAAAGAGACGCAGGCCGCAGCACGCACGCCCCTCGCCCTCGAAGGCGCCACGCTCGCGCAAGCTGCGCGCATGCGCGCCTTCTGGCTGCTCGCCGTCATCATGCTGCTGGTCAACGCCGCCTCCACCGGCGTGTTGACGCAGATCGCACCCTTGCTCGGCGAGAAAGGCCTGCGCGCAGCGGCGCCGACGCTCATCTCGGTTTATGCAATGGCCGTGCTTGCCGGCCGGCTTGGGGTGGGCGTTTTGTTCGACCGGGTTGAACCCAAATTTGTCTCTGCCGCCGTCACCGCCGCGGCGCTGGTTGGCTTTGTCATGCTCATGCATGGCGCGCCGCCCATCGGCTATGCGGTCGCCTGCGTCATTCTCATCGGGCTGATGCAAGGCGCCGAGGCGGATGTTCTGGCTTATTTCATCGCCCGGCTGTTTGGCCTGCGCGCCTACAACACGATTTATGGCGTATTTTTCACCATCGCCATTTTCGGCTCGGCCGCCGGCATCGCCGGCTATGGGCGCCTCTATGACCTCACCAGCAACTACAACCTCGCCCTTGGGCTCAGCGGGGGGATGCTGGCTGTGGCCGCCGCGCTTTATCTGGCCATGCCGTCCTTGCACCGCCGGACGCCCGGCGCGCAAATATCTGCCTAAATTGGAGCATCGAGAGAGAAATTACACCGCCCGATGCTTTTTTATTGCCCTAGGCGCAAAATTTCGCTCTAAACGCAGCCCAGGAGCCTTCCGTGATCAAAAGCCGCCCCGTCCTTGTCCGTTCGCGCGCGATCGCCGCCGCCGGGCAGGCGCGTGCGTTTGCGCTCGTATCGCTCCTTAGCGTAATCGGCCTGGCGCTTTGCGCCGGGGCGGGCTGGCTGCGTGTGACCTGAACTTAACAGGATCGCCCACAAGACCCCGCTCCGAAAGCAGCGGGGTTTTTTGTTACGCGCGATCCGCTTTTGGACGCTGATGACGAACTCTCCTCCCTCCGATCCGCCGAAATGGCGCAGCACCATCATCACCGCCGGCGCCAACCGCGCCGCCGCGCGCTCCTACCTGCGCGCCGCCGGCATGAGCGATGACGATTTCAAGCGCCCGCTGATCGCGGTGGTGAACACCTGGTCCTCGGTCACGCCCTGCAACATGCACCTGGGCGATCTGGCTGAACATGTGCGCCGCGGCGTGCGCGAAGCGGGCGGGGTGCCGATCGATTTCAACACCATCATGGTGACGGACGGCATCTCCAACGGCACGCCCGGCATGAAGGCCTCGCTGATCTCGCGCGAGGTGATCGCCGATTCCATCGAACTCGCGGTGGAGGGCCACCATCTCGATGGCGTGGTCTGCGTCGTTGGCTGCGATAAGACGATCCCCGCCGCCGCCATGGCGCTGGCGCGCATGGATATCCCCGGCTGCGTGCTTTATGGCGGCACGATCATGCCCGGCCGGCATCACGGCAAGGCGATCTCAATCCAAGAAGTGTTTGAAGCCATCGGCGCGCGCGCGGCCGGCTCCATCGATGACGCTGAGCTCAAGGCGGTTGAAAGCGCCGCCTGCCCCGGCGCGGGCGCGTGCGGGGGCCAATTCACCGCCAACACCATGGCGATGGCGCTCACCATGCTTGGGCTTTCGCCGATGGGCGCAAACGATGTGCCCGCCGTGCATTCCGATAAACCGGCTGAGGCCGAACGCTGCGGCCGCATCGCGGTGGAGCTGACGCAAAAGGGCTTGAACGCACGCCAATTCATCACACGCGAGTCTCTGATGAACGCCGCGCTCTCCACCTCCGCCAGCGGCGGCTCCACCAACGCGGTATTGCACCTCACCGCCATCGCCGCCGAAGCTGGAATCGAATTCGGGATCGAGGATTGCCACCAGGCTTGCGAAACCGCCCCGGTGATCTGCGATCTCAAGCCCGGCGGGCGCTTTCTGGCGAACGATCTCTTCATGGCCGGCGGCACGCGGGTTTTGGCCAAGCGCATGATGGACGCCGGCTTCATCGCCGATACGCCCACCGTTTCTGGCCGCAGCATGTTTGAAGAAGCGCGCGAGGCGGTGGAAACGCCGGGCCAAGAGGTGGTTCGCAGCTTCGCGGCGCCCGTGATCCCGCGCGGCTCTTACGCGGTGATCTACGGCAACATCGCCCCCGAAGGCGCGGTGATCAAGCTGGCCGGCCATGAGATCAGCCGCTTTGAAGGCCCCGCACGCGTGTTCGATAGCGAGCATGATGCGTTCAACGCCGTGCAGGCGGGCGCCATCAATGAAGGCGATGTGATCGTCATTCGCTATGAGGGCCCCAAGGGCGCCCCCGGCATGCCGGAAATGCTGCAAGTGACAGCCGCGCTGAAAGGGCGCGGCATCACCAATGTGGCGCTGATGACGGACGGGCGCTTCTCCGGCGCTTCTTACGGCTTCGTCGCCGGGCACGTTGCGCCCGAGGCCGCCGTGGGCGGGCCAGTGGCGCTGCTGCGCGAGGGCGACATCATCACCATCGATGTGCCGGGGCGCACCATCAACACCAATGCCGATTTGAGCGCGCGTAAACCCGAGCCCCCGGTCAAAGAGCCGGCGCGCGGGGCGTTCGCCAAGTACGCCGCGCTGGTTGCTTCGGCATCGCAAGGCGCAGTCACCATCCCCAACCCGCCGGCGGCGCAAACGCCCGGCGCCGCACAAAAGGCCTGAGAGAAAAGAGATGACGACAGTTTATACCAACGACGACATCACCGAGGATGCGCTTGCCGGCAAGCGCATCGCCGTCATCGGCTATGGCAGCCAGGGCCGCGCCCACGCGCAGAACCTGCGCGATAGCGGCTATGACGTTGTTGTCGGCGTGCGCGCGGGCGGCAAGGGCGAAGGCCAGGCCAAGGGCGATAAGCTCGCCACCGCCGAGCCGGCCGATGCAGTGAAGGATGCCGACCTCATCGCCGTGCTGACCCCGGACATGGTTCAGGAAGAGATCTGGAAGGACGTGATTGCGCCCAACGCCAAAAAAGGGCAGCCACGCTGCTGTTCGCGCACGGCTTCAACATCCATTACGGCCGCATCAAGCCGCGCGCGGATCTGGACGTCGTGCTCGTTGCGCCCAAGGGCCCTGGCGATCTCGTGCGCCGCGAATATGTGCGCGGCCGGGGCGTGCCCTCGCTGTTCGCCGTGCATCAGGACGCCACCGGCAAGGCCCGCGCCATCGCCATGAGCTACGCCAAGGGCAATGGCGGCGCCCACGGGGGCCTCATCGAAACCACCTTCCCCGAAGAAACCGAAACCGATCTCTTCGGCGAACAGGCCGTGCTGTGCGGCGAAGCCAAGGAATTGGTGATCGCCGGCTTCCAGACGCTGGTTGAGGCCGGCTACAAGCCGGAAGTCGCTTATTTCGAGTGCATGCACGAACTCAAGCTGATCGTGGATCTGTTCTACGAGGGCGGCATCACCAAGATGCACGAATTCATCTCTGAAACCGCCAAGTACGGCGCTGTCGTTTCCGGCCCGCGCATCGTCACTGACGAAACCCGCGCCCGCATGCGCGAGGTGCTGACCGACATTCAAAACGGCACGTTCGCCCGCGAATGGATTCTCGAAAACCAAGCCGGCAAGCCGCGCTATCAAGCGCTGCTGAATTCCGACTACGCCCAGCAGATCGAAAAAACCGGCAAGGCCCTGCGCGAGCGCATGGCTTGGCTGAAACAGCCGTCCAATTCCTAAATCGGATACGCGATAATGAGCACCGCCACGCCAGCCCAGATCGAAAAGCCCAAACCTGCCGCGCAGGCGGGCGTAGAAATGACGGGCGCCGAAATGGTCATCCAAGCGCTGCGCGATCAGGGCGTGGATACGCTATTTGGCTATCCTGGCGGGGCGGTGCTGCCCATCTACGACGCCATCTTCCAGAGCGAGGACGTGCGCCATATTCTGGTGCGGCATGAGCAAGGCGCCGGCCACGCGGCGGAGGGCTATGCGCGCTCCACCGGCAAAGTCGGCGTCGCGCTCGTCACCTCAGGGCCGGGCGCGACCAATATGGTCACGCCGCTGGCCGACGCGTTGCTCGATTCCATTCCCATGGTCGTCATCACCGGCCAGGTGCCGACGCACCTGATCGGCACCGACGCGTTCCAGGAATGCGATACGGTTGGAATCACGCGCTCCTGCACCAAGCACAATTGGCTTGTCTCCCGCGTCGAAGATCTCGCGGCCATCTTGCATGAAGCCTTTCACGTTGCGCGCACAGGCCGGCCAGGGCCTGTCGTCGTGGATATTCCCAAGGACGTGCAATTCGCGCGCGGCGTCTATGTGCCGCGCAAAGAGGCGCCGGCGCGCTCCAAGCGCGTGACGCGCGCCGTGGATGACGCCCGCATCGCCGAAGCGATCGAGCTCATGGCCAATGCGCGCCGGCCGATCTTCTATACAGGCGGCGGCGTCATCAATGCCGGCGCCGACGCCAGCAACGCCCTGCGCGCGCTCGTGGCGGAAACCAATTTCCCGATCACCTCAACCCTGATGGGGCTCGGCGCCTATCCCGCCTCCGGGCCAAATTGGCTCGGCATGCTGGGCATGCACGGCTCTTATGAAGCCAATCATGCGGATGCACAATTGCGACGTGATGATCTGCATTGGCGCGCGATTTGACGATCGCGTCACCGGGCGGCTCGATGCCTTCAGCCCCAACTCGGCTAAAATTCACATCGACATCGACCCCTCCTCGATCAACAAAAACGTGCGCGCGGATGTGCCGATTATCGCCGGCGCCGCCGAGGCCATCGAAGCGCTGCTGCGCGCTTGGCGCGCACGCAACTCGCCGACGCCGAAAATTGATCTTTGGTGGAAGCGCATCGAAGAATGGCGCGCGCGCAAGTGCTTCGCCTACGCCGCCTCCGACGACATCATCAAGCCGCAATACGCGATCGAAGCGGCTATTCGCCGCCACGCGCGATAAGGACGTCTACATCACCACCGAGGTGGGCCAGCATCAGATGTGGGCCGCGCAATATTTCCATTTTGACGAGCCCAAGCGCTGGATGACATCCGGCGGGCTCGGCACCATGGGTTATGGCCTGCCCGCCGCGCTCGGCGTGCAAGCGGCGCACCCCGGCGCGCTCGTCATCGACATCGCCGGCGAAGCCAGCGTGCAAATGACGATGCAGGAAATGAGCACCGCCGTGCAGCACAATCTGCCGATCAAGGTGTTCATCCTCAACAATGAATGGATGGGCATGGTGCGCCAATGGCAGCAGCTGCTGCACGGGGAGCGCTATTCGCACTCCTATTCCGCCGCGCTGCCGGATTTTGTGAAAATGGCCGAAGCCTTCGGCGCCACCGGCATCCGCGCCGATCGCCCAGATGAGCTCGACGCCAAGATCAAGCAGATGATCGAAACGCCCGGCCCCGTTCTGTTTGATTGCCGCGTGGCGCGCGAAGAAAACTGCTTCCCGATGATCCCATCGGGCAAGGCGCACAATGAAATGATCCTGGCCGATGATGTGACGCACGCGCGCATCGACGATGCGGGCAAGAAGCTGGTCTGATGCCGAACACGATCGAATCCCGCACCCTCGCCATTCTGGTCGATAACGAGCCGGGCGTGCTCGCGCGCGTCGTCGGCATGTTTTCCGCGCGCGGCTACAACATCGAGAGCCTCACCGTGGCCGAGACAGATGTTGGCGCCACACATCCCGCATCACGGTGGTCACGCGCGGCGATCCGCAAACCATCGAGCAAATCAAGGCGCAGCTCGACCGCATCGTTTCAGTCCGCCGCGTGGCGGACGTGACGCGCGATCCGAACGGCGTGCTGCGCGAGATGGCGCTGGTGAAGGTTGTCGCCTCCGGGCAGGACCGCATCGAATCTTTGCGCGTCTCGGAAATTTTCCGCGCCAAGGTGATCGACACGACGCTCGAAAGCTTCATCTTCGAGATCACCGGCGCGAGCGATAAGATCGACGCTTATGTCGAGCTTATGCGCCCGCTTGGCCTCACCGAGCTTTCGCGCACGGGCGTGCTCTCCATTCATCGCGGCCGCGAAACTGATCTCGCGCCGCAGGGAGGCGCTCATGTCGTCTGAGCGGCCGCGCACCCTGTTCGAGAAAGTGTGGGACGCCCACGTTGTGCAGCCCGAAACGGCTGACGCGCCGGGCATCCTTTATATTGACCTGCACCTCGTGCACGAGGTGACAAGCCCGCAAGCGTTCACAGAGCTTGCAGCGCGCGGCCTCAAAGTGCGCCGCCCGGATCGCACCTACGCCACGCTCGATCACTCAACGCCGACGCTGCCCGCCGGCGCTGACGGCAAGCGCCCTTACGTGACAGCCCAAGCCGCGGCCCAAGTTGAAACGCTGCAGCAAAATTGCGCCCGCTTCGGCATCCGCCTCGCGGGCTGGGGCAGCGAAGATCGCGGCGTTGTGCATGTGATGGCGCCGGAGCTCGGCCTCACGCAGCCTGGCATGACGATCGTGTGCGGCGATAGCCATACCGCCACGCACGGCGCATTCGGCGCGCTTGCATTCGGCATCGGCACATCCGAGGTCGGGCATGTGCTGGCCACCCAATGCTTGTTGCAGCGCAAGCCGAAAACCATGCGGGTGACGGTCAATGGCCAACTGGCTTCCGGCGTCTCGCCAAAAGATCTCACGCTTGCGGTCATCGCGGCCATCGGCTTCGGCGGCGGCTCTGGATACGTCATCGAATATGCCGGCGAGGCGATCCGCGCGCTTTCAATGGAAGGGCGCATGACGCTCTGCAATATGTCGATCGAAGCTGGCGCGCGCGCCGGCATGATCGCGCCCGACGATAAAACCATCGCCTATCTGCGCGGCCGCCGCGAGGGCGCCGCAAGGCGGGGCCTTTGACGCGGCGGCGCAACGCTGGCTCGCCCTCGCCACCGATGAAGGCGCGGTGTTTGATAAAGAGATCACACTCGACGCCGCCACCATAGCGCCGATGGCCACTTGGGGCACAACGCCCGACGCCGCCATCCCGATCGGCGCGGCCGCCCCCTCCCGCAGAGTGAGTCACAGGCCCGCTCCCTTGCCTATATGGGCTTTAAGCCTGGCGAGGCGACGACAAGCCAGCCGGTGCATGTCGTGTTTGTCGGCTCTTGCACCAATGGACGCCTGAGCGACATTCGCGCCGCTGCGGAGGTGCTGCGCGGGCGCCGCGTGAAAGCTGGCGTGCGCATGCTCGTCGTCCCTGGGTCTGAAGCGGTGAAGGCGCAGGCCGAGGAAGAAGGGCTTGATGAAATCATCATCGCCGCCGGCGCCGAATGGCGCCTGCCCGGCTGCTCCATGTGCATCGCCATGAACGGTGATTTCGTCGCGCCCGGCCAACTCGCGGTCTCGACCAGCAACCGGAATTTTGAAGGCCGCCAAGGCAAAGGCGCGCGCACCATCCTGGCGAGCCCCGCCACAGCCGCGGCCAGCGCCATCACCGGCGTGCTCACCGATCCGCGCATCTTTGCCGAGGAGCCGGCCCATGGCTGAGCGTTTCACCCAGCTCACGTCGCGCACGCTCGTGCTGCCGCAAGAGAGCATCGACACCGATCAGATCATCCCGGCGCGTTTTCTCACCACCACCAGCCGCGAAGGCCTCGGCAAAGCCGCCTTCTATGATTGGCGCTACGATGAGAGCGGCGCGCCGATCAAAGACGCGCCGCTTAACACAGCCGACCCGGCGGAGCAGAAAATCCTTGTCGCCGGCGATAATTTTGCTTGCGGCTCCTCGCGCGAACACGCGCCTTGGGCGCTGCTCGATTACGGCTTCCGCGCGGTTATCTCCACCAGCATCGCCGATATTTTTACTTCAAACGCGCTGAAGAACGGCCTTTTGCCGATCGAGGTCGATCAACAAACGCATCAGCGCCTGCTGGCCGATCCTGGCGGGCGCATCAGCATTGACCTCGAAGCGGGCACGCTGTCGATCGGCAATGCCGAGCCTATTCCCTTTAAAACCGAGCCTTTCGCGCGCCGCTGCCTCATCGAAGGGGTCGATCCCCTCGGCTGGATCATAGAGCGCGAGGCGGCCATTCAAGCCTTTGAACAACGCACAGAAAGTCAGCCATGACCGCCACGCACGCCATCACGATTTTGCCCGGCGACGGCGTCGGCCCCGAAGTGGCGATCGCCGCCCGCGCCGCGCTCGATGCGATCGGCGAGCGGTTTAATCGCCGCTTTGTGTATGAAACGGCCCTGATTGGCGGGGCCGCCATCGATGCTGCGGGCGAGTCGCTGCCGCTGGCCACTATCGAGGCATGCCGCCGCGCCGAAGCCATTTTCCTTGGCGCGGTGGGCGGGCCAAAATGGGAAGGCGGCAAGGTGCGGCCCGAACAAGGCCTGCTGGGCTTGCGCAAAACGCTGGGCCTCTTCGCCAATGTCCGCCCGATGCGCATTTACGACGCGCTGATCACGCAGTCGCCGCTGAAGCGCGAATATGTGGAAGGCGTCGATTTCGTCATGTTCCGCGAACTGACAGGCGGTTCCTATTTCGGCGCGAAACAGCGCGACGCTGAAAAGGCCAGCGATTCCTGCGACTATTCCGTCACGGAGATTGAGCGCATCACGCACATGGCGTTCGCCGCCGCGCGGGCGCGCCGCGGCAAGGTCACCTCCGTCGATAAAGCCAACGTGCTCGAAACCAGCCGCCTCTGGCGAGAGGTCGTCACCCGCTTGCACGCCGAGCGCTACAGCGATGTGAAGCTTGAGCACGCGCTGGTGGATTCCACGGCGATGCAGCTCATCCGCAATCCGCGCGGGTTTGACGTGATCCTCACCGAGAACATGTTTGGCGACATCCTTTCGGACGAGGCCTCGGTGCTTGGCGGCTCCATCGGCATGGCGCCTTCCGCCTCGCTCGGCGCGGGCGGGCCTGGGCTATACGAGCCGGTGCACGGCTCGGCGCCTGACATCGCCGGCCGCGACATCTGCAACCCCATTGGCGCCATCCTCTCCGCCGCACTGATGCTGCGCTACGGGCTCAAGCTCGAGACAGAAGCCGCCACGATTGAAGCGGCGGTGCAGGCCGCGATCCAGCAAGGCGCGCGCACCGCCGATCTTGGCGGCGAACTCGGCTGCCGCGCCATGACGGCGTGGATCGTGGAGAATATCGAGCGCGCAGAGCCGACGCAGCAAACCGTGCAGATGCACTGGGCCTGAACGCCGACAAACAAACGAGGCCCCCATACTCACCTAACTTGATCGGCTAAATGCTGGACGGCTGAGGCGATTTGGGCTCTGATGCGCGCATGCTTACAAGCAAGGCGAAATACGCGCTGCGGGCGATGCTCGACCTCGCAACGCAAACAGGCGCTGGCCCCCGGCGGCCGCTTTTCATCGCCGACATCGCCCAGCGGCAGGACATACCGCGCCGCTTCCTTGAGAATATTCTGCTCGAACTCCGCAAACACGGCTTGGTGATCAGCCATCGCGGCAAAGCCGGCGGCTATGCGCTCGCGAAAGCGCCCGACGAGATCACCTTCGCCGATATCATCCGCGCCATAGACGGCCCGCTCGCGCTGACGCCCTGCACGAGCCGCACATCCTACCAGCGTTGCGAAGATTGTCTCGACGAGGCCGTTTGCGCCATTCGCAAGACGATGATTAAAGTTCGAGAGGCCTCAGCGCAGATCCTAGAAGGGACAACACTTGCCGAGGCCGCAAGCCGCGGCGGCGCCAAGTCCAATCGCAAGGCGGCTCGCTTAGACTAAACATAGGGCGCGCGCCCATCATCGCATCGCGGAACGGGGCGCGATGAAACGGCCGAGAAAAAGGAGCGCCCGTGATCTGGGATCGCCGGACATTGCTCAGATTAGCCGGCGGCGGGGCGACCCTCGCCGCGCTGCAGCCGCTGACGCCAGCATGGGCGCACACCGGATCCCACGGCGTTGGCCCAACGCTCGAGAGTTTGAACGGCCCTGACATTGCGCTCACCGTCGGCCACTCACCATTCCGCCTGGGCGAACGCACCGGCCATGCTGTCACCGTGAACGGCGCGCTGCCCGCGCCGCTCATTCGTTTGCGCGAGGGGCAGAATGTTCGTCTCTCCGTCACCAACACGCTTGATGAAGATACATCGATCCACTGGCATGGCCTGTTGCTGCCGTTCCAGATGGACGGCGTGCCGGGTATCAGTTTTCCAGGCATCCGCCCGCGCGAGACGTTCGTTTATGAATTCCCGATCCGGCAATCGGGCACCTATTGGTACCATAGCCATTCGGGCCTGCAGGAAGCGATGGGCCATTTCGGGCCGATGATCATCGACCCGGCCGAGCGCGATCCAATCGCGTTCGATCGCGAGCATGTCATCGTGCTTTCCGATTGGAGCTTTCTGCATCCGCACGAAATTCTGCGCCGGCTCAAAGTCAGTCCCGGCTATTTCAATCAGCAGCGCACGACTGTCGCCGGGCTTCTTTCAGGCGCGGACCGTATGGGCGTGTCCGAGCGCCGCATGTGGGCCGGGATGCGGATGGACCCGCGCGATATCTCCGATGTCACCGGCGCGACCTACACTTACCTCGTCAACGGCCACGGCCCCGACGACAACTGGACCGGCATTTTCACGCCCGGCGAGCGTGTGCGCCTGCGCATCATCAACGCCGCAGCAATGACCAATTTCAACGTGCGCATCCCAGATTTGGCGATGACGGTCGTTCAGGCCGATGGCGAGAATGTGCGCCCCATCGAGGTGGATGAGTTTCAAATCGCGGTGGCGGAAACCTACGATGTCATCGTCACCCCGCCAGACGATCGCGCCTACACCATCGTCTCCGAAGCGGTGGACCGCTCAGGCATGGGCCGCGCCACGCTGGCGCCGCGTTTGGGCATGAGCGCCGCGATCCCGCCGGTGCGGGAAATCCCCAATCTCACCATGCGCGACATGGGCATGGATATGGGCGGAATGGATCATGGCGCAGCAATGGGACACGGCGCGATGGACCACGGCGCCATGAACATGCGCGATCGCGCGCGCGCCTGAAAACATGGCGGTGGGGGGTTGGCGTGCAATCCATTTCGCCGACGCCGGAAAATCGCTTGGCCGAGCGGCCGCTGGGCTTGGAAAACGTCACCCACCGTGTGCTGGTTTACACCGATCTTGTCGCGCTCAATCCGAACCGCGACACCCGGCCGCCAGCGCGTACGCTGCAAATCCACCTCACCGGCAACATGGAGCGCTTCATGTGGGGCTTTGACGGGCGCCGGTTCAGCGAGATCGTCGAGCCGATCCGCTTTGAACGCAACGAGCGTGTGCGCGTTACGCTGGTGAACGACACAATGATGGCTCACCCGATTCATTTGCATGGGCATTTCTTTGAACTGGTCAATGGCCACGCCGGCCATCAGCCCTTGAAGCATACCGTGAATGTCGCCCCTGGCGGGCGGCTCTCGTTTGACCTTACCGCCGATGCGCCCGGCGATTGGGCGTTTCATTGCCACATGCTGATGCATATGCACGCGGGCATGTTCAACGTCGTCACGGTGCGGCCGCTGGATGCGCCCTCGTCATGAACGTGGCCGCCGCCGCTCTCGCGCCGTTCTTGGCGTGCGCCACGCCAGCGATTGCGCAGGATCATTCCGCGCATCAAAACCACGCTGGCCATCGCGCGGCGCCGGAGGCGCATCCCGATCACTCTGCGCCGCAGCCGCTATCTGCGCCTGACGCCACACCTCATGCGGCTGATCTTTATTTCGACCCAGCCGAGATGGCACGCGCACGCGAACAGATGCGCATCGAGAACGGGCAAGTCATCACCCACGCGCTCATCATCGAGCAGCTTGAAGCGACCTTCGCTGATGGGCGCGAAGGCTACGCGTGGGCCGCGCAAGGCTGGTATGGCGGGGATATTCATCGCTTCTGGTGGAAAAGCGAAGGCGAAGGCGCAATCGCGGGCGAACTCGAAGCGGCTGAGCTGCAATTGCTTTATAGCCGCGCCGTGACGCCGTATTTCGATGTGCAAGCCGGCATTCGCCAGAGCTACGCCCACGACCGGGATCGCACAGATTTCGTCCTCGGCGTGCAAGGTCTTGCGCCCTATTGGTTCGAGGTCGGCGCCGAAGCCTTCCTCTCCACAGAAGGCGAGCTCACCGCGCGCGCGGAGGCCGAATATGATCTCCGCCTGACGCAACGGCTGATCCTTCAGCCCAGCGCCGAAATCCATCTCGCCGCGCAAGACGCACCCGCGCTCGGTCTCGGCGCGGGCTTCACCGACATCGAGCTCAGCCTGCGCTTGCGCTATGAGTTCAATCGCCGTTTTGCGCCTTATATCGGCCTTGAATGGGCCAGCGCGCTCGGCGAGACACGCAGCATGCGCCAGGCTGGCGGCGGCGATGCTGAAGCGGCGCGCGCACTCATCGGCGTTCGCGCCTGGTTCTGACCCGACACGGAGTTCTCACATGCGTAACGCTCTTTTGATGCTTGGCGCAGCGTTCGCGCTGCTCGCCGCTGCGCCGCTCGCCGCCGCCCAGCACGATCACGGCGGCGGCCATGGGGCGCAACATGCGGTGCAGACAACGCCAGCCGATGGCCATGGGGCCCGCGCCCGCCAACTTCACCGCCACCTTTCCGCACCCGGCCCGGCTGACCAGCCTCGTGGTGACGCGCCGCGGCGGCGATCCGTTGGCGGTTTCAATCCCCGAGAGCACGTTGGCGCCAGCGGCGTCGGTGGCGCTGCCGCCGCTCTCGCCTGGCGCATACACCTTCACCTGGACCGCGACCGGCGCCGACAATCACGTCATGACCGGCCGCGTCAGCTACATGGTGCATTGAGCACGCCAACGCCGCCCGCCGCGCATGCGGCGGCTGTTCGGCGATCTCGCCGACATTGCGCTCCCGGTCAGGCTGCGAACATACCCCGTACCGGGGGTGTGCATAATTGAAGCGGCGTGCATAGTACCGGCATGTCGCATGTGCTCATCGTCGAAGACATACCGGATGTGCGGGCCTGGCTTTGCGAGGTCGCGCGCGCAGCTTGTGCGGGGGCCGAAATACAAGAGGCCGACAGCGTCCGCGCGGCGCTGGCGGCGCTGGAAACGGCGCCTTTTCGGATCGCCCTGATCGACCTCGGCCTGCCTGACGGCTCGGGCCTGGACGTCGCGCGCGCCATTAAAGCGAACAATCTGGAAACCTTTTGCATCGTCACGACCATACTTGGCGATGACGCCTCGATCGTCGGCGCGCTTGCCGCTGGCGCGGACGGCTACCTTCTGAAAGACCAGCCCGCGGACATCCTCGCGCGCCAAATCCGCGAAACGCTTGATGGGCGCCCCGCGCTTTCGCCTGCGATCGCGCGGCGCCTGATGGAGCATTTCAAACGCACCGGCCCCGCAGCCGAGGACGCCGCCCTGACCCAGCGCGAACGGGATGTCCTTGCGCATGTCGGGCGCGGGCTGCGCAACCACGAAGCCGCCAAAGCGCTCGGCATTTCAGATCACACGGTCGCCGGGCACATCAAATCAGTCTATCGCAAGCTGGGCATCTCAACCCGCGCCGAAGCTGCCTGGCACGCTACGCGGCTCGGCCTCTGAGGGCGCGTCAAAGGCGGAGAACTCCGCAGAGATTGTTGCGCCGCCGCTATCGGAACTTATGGAAAAGCGCCCGCCCAATGCGGCGACTCGCTGGCGCATATTGGCGATGCCGCGCCCTGCTCTTGCAGACTCGCCCCCCGCCAGGCCGGCGCCGTCATCGCGGATGCGCAAGCGCAGCACCGGACCATCCGCCACGATCAGCACATCAACACTCTTGGCGGCTGCGTGCCGCAAGATATTGCTCACCGCTTCGCGCAGCAAAGCGCGCAGCGCCAGCATCGCCTGCGGCCGCGCCGCGCCGGCTGCGGCGTCCTCCACACGCCAGCAGAGTTCGAGGCCCTGCACGTCAAGGCGCTCAGCGACTTCAGCGCGAAGATCGGCCACCACGCCGAGGAAATCCGCCTTCTCACCGGCGGCATTGCGCACGACCGCGCGAAACTCACCTATGGCGTCGCGAATGAGTTCGTCCTTGCGCGCCGCATCGCGCATGTGCAACGCGCTCAGCAGATGCGCGCCAATGTAATCGTGGATGTCGCGCGCGATGCGCGCACGCTCTTCGCCCGCGCCGCGCTCGTAGGCGGCATGACCCTCTTCAAGATACGCCGCAAGAGCGAGCCATTCATTCACGGCGGCGACGTCCCCAGGCGCAAACAACGCCCTGCCGCCGTCACGATCGCGCAGCATAAAGCTTGGGAAACCAGCCGAAGAAGGCGTGACCAGCGCCCGCCCGTCATCGCGCAGGCCCGAAACCGCCCCCATCGCCTCTTCATGCTGGGCGATCGAAAGCGGGGCGAACGAACGGATCAGAAGCGCGCGCCATTTCTCAGTGCGCTGCGCGCGCATCGGCTCCATGCCTATATCAATCATCGCGCGCGCAAGCGCCGCCTGATCGAGCGGGCGTCTGCGCGTAAACTTGTTCCAGAGCCAGGATCGCAACGGCAAATAAAAGAGCGCCGCCGCCGCCAGCGACACCCCAAACACCGCCCCGGAATCGAACGAGAACGCCGCAATCAGGACCCCGTCCACCAGCAACAGCGCAAGCGCGGCCGCCGCAGCGTAAAGAATATGAAACGCCCAGCGCCCCAGGCCGAACAAGCGATAGCGCAACAGCCCCACCGCGAGCCCTGCATAAATAATGAGAAAAAAAGCGAATGCATACTCGCCCGCGATCAGCGATGGCGCTCCGAACGCCGAAGGGGCGGCCACCGTGGCGATAAACCCACCCGCCCCCAACAGCACGCTGACGGCAAGCCAGCGTGCGATCGCGAAACGAACTGGATCGCCGCGTGCGGCCAGCACCTGCGCGCCGCTCACCGCCACGATCAGCAGCATCTCCGCCAAAGTGATGCGGTGCACTGCGGTGAATAGATGATCCGGATCAGAAAGCGCCCAAAGCATCCAGCCGCCGAACACGACAAGCGCACCGCCCCAAATCCAGCGCGCACCAGTAAGCGGCACCGGATAGAGCGCAAACAGAGCGATCATGATAACGCCAAAAAGCGCATGCGCCGACGACATTGAGCATCACCAAGCCATGCGCGATAGATTGCAAGTGCACGCTCGGCGGCAGCAAGGCGCGCGAAACAGAAGGTCAGCGTAGCCAGCCCGCTCAGCGCATAAAGGCGCACCGCCAAATCGCGCGGCTTTAGCACCCACACCCAGCATGAGAGCAGCGCCGCGATCAGGCCCGTCGCCCACGCCGCCCAAAAGCGCGGATCAAGCTCCGCCGGGGAGCGAAACGCGACATCGCCGTCCGCGGCGCCGTGTAGCGCCGCCAGCACCACCGCCAGCGCCAACAGGCAGATCGCGCCGCCCAAGAGCAGGAGCCGCGGCGCCGGCGCGCCCATTCCCAATATCGCCGCCATAGGCGTGCTGTTACACGCTTCGTGCGCCGCGGGCAAAATGCGCTGCGTGGCGGCCCCAGCGCCCGCCCCTCGCTCTACCCCGCGCGCAACCGACTGAAGCTGATAATACCCGTCACTCCCACTCTATTGTAAACAAGACATTTTTATCTTTTATATTCAATGGCTTATTTTCCTGCTAATTGGTAATACCATGAAAAATACCATGCTCAGAAAAGGCTTAACAATATTTTGAAAAATTGCCTACTGAGCGCTGCCGCACAGCTCCATAGGCCGCTTTCCTGGCTTTGCTTCCAGATGTATGCTCTTCTGCTCCTGCAGCTAATGGATCACCGCAAACAGGTTACTCGCCTGGGGATTCCCTTTCGACCCGAGCATCCGTATGAGACTCATGCTCGATTATTATTATTATAGAAGCCCCCATGAATAAATCGCTCATCATTTTCGGCATCGTCAACATAACCTCGGACAGTTTCTCCGATGGAGGCCGGTATCTGGCGCCAGACGCAGCCATTGCGCAGGCGCGTAAGCTGATGGCCGAGGGGGCAGATGTGATCGACCTCGGTCCGGCATCCAGCAATCCCGACGCCGCGCCTGTTTCGTCCGACACAGAAATCGCGCGTATCGCGCCGGTGCTGGACGCGCTCAAGGCAGATGGCATTCCCGTCTCGCTCGACAGTTATCAACCCGCGACGCAAGCCTATGCCTTGTCGCGTGGTGTGGCCTATCTCAATGATATTCGCGGTTTTCCAGACGCTGCGTTCTATCCGCAATTGGCGAAATCATCTGCCAAACTCGTCGTTATGCATTCGGTGCAAGACGGGCAGGCAGATCGGCGCGAGGCACCCGCTGGCGACATCATGGATCACATTGCGGCGTTCTTTGACGCGCGCATCGCGGCGCTGACGGGTGCCGGTATCAAACGCAACCGCCTTGTCCTTGATCCCGGCATGGGGTTTTTTCTGGGGGCTGCTCCCGAAACCTCGCTCTCGGTGCTGGCGCGGTTCGATGAATTGCGGCTGCGCTTCGATTTGCCGGTGCTTCTGTCTGTTTCGCGCAAATCCTTTCTGCGCGCGCTCACAGGCCGTGGTCCGGGGGATGTCGGGGCCGCGACACTCGCTGCAGAGCTTGCCGCCGCCGCAGGTGGAGCTGACTTCATCCGCACACACGAGCCGCGCCCCTTGCGCGACGGGCTGGCGGTATTGGCGGCGCTGAAAGAAACCGCAAGAATTCGTTAACTGCACATTCGGGATATTTCTCTATATTCGCGGTTCAGCAGGCATGTCCCCTTTGAGGGCGACCCGACGACAGGATAATCGACCTTATGGTGCGCAAATATTTCGGCACAGACGGTATTCGTGGCAAAGCCAACGAAGGCGCGATGACGGCGGAAACCGCCTTGCGCGTCGGCATGGCGGCTGGCCGTGTCTTTCGTCGCGGTGACCACCGCCATCGTGTCGTGATCGGCAAGGATACGCGCCTGTCGGGCTATATGCTTGAACCCGCGCTCACAGCCGGTTTCACCTCGATGGGCATGGACGTATTCCTTTTTGGCCCGCTGCCGACAACGTATAGGAAGAATAAACGCCCTTTTCACCCAAGTCCAACAGCTTTGGACCGCAGTTGACTCTTTCGACACCCCTGCGATGCAACCCAATCCGGCTGACGGGGAGCCAGCAACGCTGAAAATTTACCCTCCTCTTTCCCACTAGCGGCTCCTTTTCCGACAACCAGCACGGCGGATCCCTGCCGCGGCGCTGTGAACGCAGCATTTTGATTGGTATCGTTGGCCTTCAGGCTCGTCAGTCAAACAGACCCAGGAGCAGCTCAGCCGGTGGCGCCCGGCTTTCGGGTAACGCCCTGGTCCCGCTGGTTTCGGCTTTGTGCTTCAGGTGATCAAGGATCTGCTTGATCACTATAGGGTCTTCAATGCAGGCGATGACTTTCATGGCGCCGCCGCAGCCGCTGCAGGTCTCGATGTCGATATTGAAAACACGCTTGAGCCGTTGCGCCCATGTCATCGACGCTCGCCGTTGTGCTGGTGTTGCCGGTTCATCAGCCACCCTGACCTTGTTGCCCCTGCCCCGTTTTGCCGGCGTGACCAACGCCCGGTGCCGACTGTTGGGTGCGAACACCCCGTGGAAGCGGGTTAGGTTGACTCTGGGCTTCGGTACCAGGGCGGCCAGCCTTGCAATGAAATCCAATGGTTCGAAAATGACGTGCGTGGTGCCGTCCCGGTACGGCGTCTTGAGCTGGTAGCGCACGTTGCCGCCTCGTGTTAACGACAGCCGCTTCTCGGATACCGCCGGGCGGCTGATGTACCGGCACAGCCGTTCGAGCTTCTTGCGTTCATCGGCCCTGGCCGCCACGCCGGCGTGCAGGCTGGACCCGGCTACCTTGCCAATCCCGTCACCGAACGGATCACCACTGGTCGGCAGAGTTTGCAAAGTGAACACCTTTCGCCCCGCCTGTGAACCGACAGCGATACGGTAAGTGATCGAGTGCCCCAGCAGGGGTGTCATCGGGTCGTCATCCACCGCATCCGAGGCCAGATAGCTGTTTTCGACATCCCGTTCCAGCAGGCCTTGCCGTTCCAGATAGCGACCCACCCGGTGGGCGATGGTGTGCGTCAGCTGGGTGAGCTCTGGGCTGGTCGGCGCCTTGACCCAGCGGAAACGCGCTGAGCCGTGGGATTGCTCGACATACACACCGTCGAGAAACAGCATGTGGAAGTGAACATTCAGATTGAGCGCCGATCCAAAACGCTGGATCAGGGTGACCGCGCCCGTCTTGGCCACTTGGTGGGTATGGCCCGCTTTCTTGACCAGGTGCGTGGCAATGACGCGGTAAACGATGCCCAGCACCCACCCCATGATCTCGGGCCGGCTGGCAAACAGGAAACGCAGCTGAAACGGGAAGCTCAACACCCACTGACGCATGGGTTGTTCAGGCAGTACTTCATCAACCAGCAAGGCGGCACTTTCGGCCATCCGCCGCGCCCCACAGCTCGGGCAGAAACCGCGACGCTTACAGCTGAAAGCGACCAGGTGCTCGGCGTGGCAAGACTCGCAGCGAACCCGTAGAAAGCCATGCTCCAGCCGCCCGCATTGGAGAAATTCTTCAAATTCCCGTTGCACATAGCCCGGCAATTCCTTTCCCTGCTCTGCCATAAGCGCAGCGAATGCCGGGTAATACTCGTCAACGATCTGATAGAGAAGGGTTTGCTCGGGTCGGTGGCTCTGGTAACGACCAGTATCCCGATCCCGGCTGGCCGTCCTGGCCGCCACATGAGGCATGTTCCGCGTCCTTGCAATACTGTGTTTACATACAGTCTATCGCTTAGCGGAAAGTTCTTTTTACCCTCAGCCGAAATGCCTGCCGTTGCTAGACATTGCCAGCCAGTGCCCGTCACTCCCACTCGATCGTGCCGGGCGGCTTGCTGGTCACGTCATAGACCACCCGGTTCACGCCGCGCACTTCGTTGATGATGCGCGTGGCGGCGCGGCCGAGGAAATCCATCGAGTATGGGAAAAAATCCGCCGTCATGCCGTCCGTGCTGGTCACGGCGCGCAAGGCGCAGACATATTCATACGTGCGCCCATCGCCCATCACGCCAACCGTGCGCACCGGCAGCAGCACCGCAAACGCCTGCCAGATTTTATCATAGAGCCCCGCCTTGCGGATCTCATCGAGATAAACCGCATCGGCCTCGCGAAGAATATCCAACTTCTCGCGCGTGATCTCGCCGGGCACGCGGATCGCAAGGCCTGGGCCGGGGAACGGATGCCGGCCCACGAACGTCTCCGGCAAGCCCAGTTCGCGCCCGAGCGCGCGCACCTCATCCTTGAAGAGATCGCGCAGCGGCTCCACCAGCTTCATGTTCATCCGCTCCGGCAGCCCGCCCACATTGTGGTGCGATTTGATCGTGACGCTTGGCCCGCCGATCGCGCTCACGCTCTCGATCACATCCGGGTAAAGCGTGCCTTGCGCCAGAAACGCCGCGCCGCCGATGGATTTCGCCTTCTCCTCGAACACATCGATGAACAGCTTACCGATGGTTTTGCGCTTCACTTCCGGGTCGGAAACGCCTTCAAGCTGGCCGAGGAAGCGATCGCTTTCATCAGCATGGATCAGCGGGATATTGTAATGATCGCGGAAGAGGGAAACGACCTGCTCGCTCTCGCCTTTGCGCATCAGGCCGTGATCCACATAAACGCAGGTCAATTGATCGCCGATCGCTTCATGGATCAGCACGGCGGCCACCGATGAATCCACCCCGCCCGAAAGCCCGCAGATCACCTTGCCATCGCCCACCTGCGCGCGGATGCGCGCGATCGCTTCATCCTTGAACGCGGCCATGGTCCAATCGCCTTTGAGGCCGGCGATGCGGTGCGTGAAATTGCGCAGCAGCTTGCCGCCATCAGGCGTGTGCGCCACTTCGGGGTGAAACATAGTGGTGTAGTAGCGGCGCGCCTCATCCACCGCGATGGCGAACGGCGCGTTCTCGCTCGTCGCGATCACCTCAAAGCCCGGCGCCAATTGCGTGACGCGGTCGCCATGGCTCATCCATACCGGATAGCGCCCGCCAACATCCCAAAGCCCCTCAAACAGCGGCGAGGCTTTTCTGATTTCCACATCCGCGCGCCCAAATTCGCGCGCGTGCCCGCCTTCGACAACGCCGCCAAGCTGCACGCTCATGGTCTGCTGGCCGTAGCAGATCGCCAGGATCGGCACGCCAAGCTCGAACGCCTCCTGCGGCGCGCGGGGGCTCGGATCATCCAGCACGCTGGCCGGCCCGCCGGAAAAGATGATCGCCTTGGGCGCGAAGCTCTTGAGCAGCGCCGCATCGACCTTGTTGTAGGGATGGATCTCGCAATAGACGCCGTTTTCGCGCACGCGCCGCGCGATCAGCTGCGTCACCTGGGAGCCGAAATCGATGATGAGAACGCGCTCGTGAACCTGAGCGCTAAGGGCGGGCTGGGTCATGGCCTGAAATGGAGTGCGTTGCGCGCAGCGTCAATTGCGGCCGGCGCAAGCCTGCCCGCCAGCGGCGCAAAACCACCAGCCGAGCGCCGCCCGCCCCTTATTTTCAAGCCCCGCCCCCTTGCACGCCTTCGCGACGCACCCTATCTGATAATCATTCGCAATTGCGACTGAATATCATGCGCCTCGCCTTGAAAACCGGAACCTATTCGCTGACCCATTTCGCGGTCGCGATCACCGTGACCTTCCTTATCACCCAAGATTGGCGCGCCGCCCTCGCCGTCGGCCTGATCGAGCCGCTGGTGCAGACGGTGGCGTACGCCCTGCACGAACGCGCTTGGGCGCGCGTGGAGCGGCGGCGGGGCGCGCCCGACCCCGCCAGCTAGCGCCCTGGTTGCAACCTTATCCACAGTCGTTAAGGTTTATTAACCATGATGTCTGGGGAGGCGGGGGATGGATTGGAGTGCGGCGAGCGGCGAGCTTTGGGCATCGTTTCTACAAATCCTCGCAGCACTCGACCTCGATCTTTCGACCGCCGCCTTGATCAAATACCTGCTCTTGGTCATCGCCGTCATCGCGCTTCTTTGGGTGATAGGAGACGTGTATCGCGGGGAGATTCAAAACCGCGACATGGCGATCGATGTCATCTCTCATGATCGTCCCGGTTACGGCGCTGCAGACGTTTTGTTCACACGCCGCACCTTCGACACGCGGGCCGAGCGACTCCCTGCGAAAATCATTGTCGAGCACCGCTTCCTTATCGCTCACGGCGACCGGCAACTATCGCGGCGCGTTCGCGTATTCCGGCGCGCATTCAAACTCAATGCGATGTCAAAGCAAACCACATTGCTGCGGGATGGTCAGTTCGCCTTCCAGGAAGACATCGAGAAAGAGATCAAAAACCGCGCGGAATACTTAACGCGTGTCGCATTGCGCAAATACCGCGGCAACTTAAGCAATATGATCGCCCGGCGATTTCATAAGGACTGGGAAGAGCCAGAGGCCATCGGCGCGACATACCTCGCAAGGATACATTTCCCCTCAAACCCATATTTCCTTCTCTTTCAGCATCCAGACCGAGAAGTTAAGGCGACAGGCTGGCTCACGCTTCTGACGAGTGCTTTCGCGCTCTTTGCGCAGTTTTTGTTCACTTCCCCAGATCGCCCCGAGGCCGCACGAGCCGATCCGCCAGTCGTCGTGAGGAGCCCATAAAAAATCTATCCCACACCTCAAAACCTGCCGCATACTCCTCCCTGCGTTTCGCATGGGAGCATTTGGCCAGTTCATCCAAAGCGAAGCGCCGTAATGGAGCGTGAAGCGCTGTTGGTAGAAACCCAGCCCCGGCATTGTCGCGGTGTCGGAAGAGGGTTCCGGGCAAGGTATGCGTCGGCGCGAACGCCGCACGCCCCATACCGGACGCAGCAGTGCAAAGCCTGCGGGAAGTCAAAAGCGCGGGAATAAAGATGGGAGCGCGTGCGAACACCGCGCCCAGCACGCCGATGGCGTAGCCGCCTCCGGAGGTGAAATACCCTCCGCGACGGAGCCATCGCAGCACATTGCGAACGGGGCGCGCCTTGCGCGCATGCCGGCCCGCAAGGCCGGCCCGCAAGGCCGGCCCGTACCAAACCATCGGCGCACAATGCGCGCCCCGGCTCCCACTTACGGAGCATGATTTGGCTTCAACGCAGCGCAGCGCCGCATGCGGCGCTTACGCATGGTTAGCGGAAATTTGTGTTGTTTCTGAACGAAACCCTAAGCTTGCCATGAGATATTCGCGCCATGACGCAGGCTATCGATCCGATCGCCGCGCCGGCCGGCCAGCAAGGGCACGAGCAACGTCAGCCTCAACGCCATGGCCTGAATTTCGGCGCAGCAAATTCACACCGCGAAGCGGTGCAAGCGAAGCTGCGCGTTGATCCGGCGGCCGTGACAGAGCGCATGCGCGAGCCCTCACCTGCACGCGCTGGAAGCGAGCGCCAAGCGACGCGCGAGGCGCGCCATGCCGAAGAAGACGCCGCCCGCGAACGCCATGACGAGCGCGGCCGGCACGTCGATATCGAGGTTTAACTTTTGCGCATGAAGGCGGCGGCGTAAAAGCCGTCGCAAGCTGTCAGCAGCGGGCTCATCTGCAGGCCGATCGCGCGCGGATGCGCGGGGAAATCCGCGTTCAATCCCACAGGCGTGAAATCAGCATATGATGCTGCAAACGCTGCGGCCTGATCCTCATTCTCTTCCGGCAGCACCGAGCACGTCACATAAACCAGCCGCCCGCCCGGCTTCACCAAGGGCGCGGCCAAAGCCAGCGCCGCGCGCTGCTCTTCAAGGCGCTTAGCAAGCGCATTGGGCTTGAGCCTCCATTTGGAATCCGGGCTGCGTCGCCAAGTGCCCGCCCCCGTGCACGGCGCATCCACGAGCACAACGTCCATGCGCCCGATTAAATCGCCAAGCGCATCTTTCGTCCGCATCGGCGCGCGGATTTGCACATTGTGCGCGCCTGCGCGGTCGGCGCGCTCTTTCAGCGGCGCGAGGCGGCGGCCATCGATGTCATGGGCGAAGATCTGCCCCTTGTTTTGCATCGCAGCCGAAAGCGCCAGCGTCTTGCCGCCGCCGCCCGCGCACACATCGGCAACCTGCATGCCGGGCTTTACCTCGCACAGCAGCGCCGCAAGCTGGCTGCCCTCGTCTTGCACCTCGAACCAGCCTTTGAGGAAGCTTTGCTCGGTCGCCCAAGGAAACGTGCGTCCTTGCGCCCACGGAATGCGCACGCCTTCGGGCGCGAACGGTGTTGGCGCCGGCGGCTCTTTCAGCTTCGGGCTTTCGCCCAGGGCGGCGATCAATTTCTCACGCGTGGTTTTCAGCGTGTTTGCGCGCAAATCCAGCGGCGCGGGCGCAGCCAAAGCCGCGCCCTCTTGCGCGCGCGCATCGCCGAACGCGCGCGTAAATGAGCCCTCGAGCCATTCTGGATAATCGCCCGCCACATAAGCCGGCGCGCCGGCGATGTTGTCGCCCGCGAGCGCTGCATACTCGGCATCGCTGGGCGGCGCTGGCGCGTGCGGATCATCCTGGCAGCTTTGCGCAATCGCTTCGGCGCTCCAGCCAAAGCCCCAGCGCAGCGCGCCCCAAACCCAAGCGCGCGGCGCATCCGCGCCCATGCGCCATGCGGAAGATTGCTTCCAGCGCAGCGCGCCGAACACCAAATCGCCAATCTCGGCCCGATCCTTCGAGCCGGCGAAGCGATGGCTTTTCATCCAATCCTTCAGGATTTCAGCAGCGGGGCGATGCTGGGTTGCCAGCGCCGCCAAAACTTCAATCGCCGCCGCTTGGCGCGCGCCAGGACGCATGGGAGAAACCCCTCAAAAAGAAATTCAAACAGCGCGACAGCGGCTTAGCCGCCGAGCGGATAATTCGGCGCCTCGCGCGTGATCGCCACGTCATGCACGTGGCTCTCGCGCAAGCCCGCGGAAGAAATCTTCACGAACCGCGCCTTCTCGCGCATTTCCTTCAAATTCGCCGCGCCCACATAGCCCATCGAGGCGCGCAAGCCGCCGACCAATTGGTGAATGATGTTCGCCACCGCGCCCTTGAACGGTACGCGCCCTTCAATGCCTTCTGGCACCAGCTTCATCTGATCGGTGACTTCCTTCTGGAAATACCGATCAGCCGAGCCGCGCGCCATCGCGCCGAGCGAGCCCATGCCGCGATAGGATTTATAGGAGCGCCCTTGATAGAGGATAATATCGCCCGGCGCCTCTTCGCTGCCGGCCAGCAGCGAGCCGATCATCGCCACTTCCGCGCCGCCCGCCAAAGCCTTGGCGAGATCGCCCGAAAATTTGATGCCGCCATCGGCGATCACCGGCACATCGGCCTTCAGCGCCGCGCTGGCCGCATCCATCACAGCCGTGAGCTGCGGCACGCCGACGCCCGCAACGATGCGCGTGGTGCAGATCGAGCCCGGCCCGATGCCGACTTTCACCGCATCCGCGCCCGCATCAATCAGCGCTTTCGCGCCATCGGCGGTGGCGACATTGCCGGCGATGATCTGGGTTTTATTGCTCTCGCGCTTAACGCGATTCACTGCAGCCAGCACCGCGCTCGAATGGCCGTGCGCGGTGTCGATCACCACCACGTCAACGCCCGCTTCGATCAGCGCCAGCGAGCGCTCAAAGCCCGCGTCACCAATCGTGGAGGCCGCGCCGACAAGCAAGCGCCCCTGCTCATCCTTGGCGCGATTGGGGAAAGCTTGCGCCTTCTCGAAATCCTTCACCGTGATGAGCCCTGCCACGCGGCTTGCATCATCTACGACGATCACCCGCTCAATGCGATGCTTTTGCAGCAGCCGCTTGGCGTCCGCCTCGTTCACGCCTTCGCGCACGGTGACGAGGTTTTCCTTCGTCATCACGTCCGCCACGCGCTCGCTCATATCGGCAAAGCGCATGTCGCGATTGGTGAGGATGCCGACAAGCCGCTTGCTCTCGCGATCCACCACCGGAAAGCCGGAAATCTTCCGCGCCTCTTTAATGAGGATCACTTCGCCAATGGTCTGATCGGGATGGATGGTGATCGGATCGATCACCATCCCGCTCTCGAATTTCTTGACCATGCGCACCTGATCGGCCTGCTCATCGGGCGTCATGTTGCGGTGGATCACGCCAAGCCCGCCAGCTTGCGCCATGGCGATGGCGAGCCGCGCTTCGGTCACCGTGTCCATGGCGGCGGAGATGAGCGGGATGTTGAGATTGATGCCGCGCGTGAGCCGGGTGGCGGTGTTCACGTCAGCAGGCAACACTTCGGACGGCCCCGGCACGAGGAGCACGTCGTCAAAAGTCAAAGCGTCACGGATTTCCATGGACGGCTGGTAGAGATTCTTGGGCGGTTTGTCCAGCCCCTCGAAGCCGCGCGTAGACGAGGCCGGATGCCAAGCCTGCCGCCAATGGAGGCGCCACAATCGGCCACCAGCTTTGCCAGGGCAGCGGGAGGTGTAGGGGAAAAATTCCCAAGACAATTCCAGCGAAACCGAACAGCGCATCGGGCAAAAATGCGGGCTTCACAACCGCCAATAGACATGCCCCCGTGTGTAACAGGCCGGCAATCGTTCCTAGGAGGACTCCGCGAAGCCAACTCGGTTGTACGCCCCAGTAGAGAAGTCTCTTTTCAAACAAAACGATTGAGAGCGTCCAAAAAATCAGTGCGCCGGCAAATCCAACCACAGCTCCGAAGAGCGGCAGCAACAGCAGCGCGGCCAGCCAATTCGCCAATCCCGTCTCGGGTACAATCAGCGTGGCGGTCCAAACGTACGGCGCGACGAGAGCCGCCGCGCAGATGGCAAAGGTGCGAGATCCGTGATCCATCAATGCTCAGCATACCGCTTTTTAGGACCGGTCTGCAAAATCAGTTGTCACGTCGGCTTCCTTCCCGTCGCCACCACGTAAACCTCCGAGCTCTCCGCCCGGCTCGCCTTGGGCTTGGCGTGGCTTACCTTGGCGAAGCCCTGTTTGAGCCGCGTGAGCAGCGCGCCATCGAGGCCGCCTTGGAAGGCTTTGGTCACAAACACCCCGCCGGGCGCGAGGTGCTCGATCGCAAAATCGGCGGCGGCTTCCGCCAGCGCGCCGGTGCGGATCTGGTCGGTTTTCGTGTGGCCAATGGTGTTGGCCGCCATGTCCGAGAGCACAAGATCGGGCCGCCCGCCCAAAGCCGCGATCAGCGCGCGCCCGGTTTCGGGCTCCAGAATATCCATCTGAAAAAATTCAGCGCCCGCCAGCGGCTCGACCGGCAAAAGATCGACGCCCACCACCGCGCAACCGCGCTTGACCGCCACTTGCGCCCAGCCGCCGGGCGCTGCGCCCAAATCGATCACCCGCGCGCCGCGCTTCAGAAACTGAAATTTCTCGTCGAGCTCGATCAGCTTGTAGGCCGCGCGCGCGCGATAGCCCTCGGCCTTGGCGCGCGCGACGTAGGGATCGTTGATGTGGCGCTCAATCCATTTTTTTGAGCTTTCCTTGGCCTTTTTGTTTTTCACGCGCGTCGTCAGCTGGCGCTGCTCGCCCGCGCCGGAATCTGCTTTCGGGCGCCAGCGACGCTTGCCGTCATCACCTTCGCTCATGGCTTGGCCGCCATCAATTGCATCAGCACGCCCTCGCGCAAGCCGCGATCGGCCACGCGGATACGCCCCACCGGCCAGACGCGCAGCACCGCATCAAGGATCGCCCCGCCCGCAACAACGAGATCGGCGCGATCCTTGCCGATGCACGGATGGGCGGCGCGGCCTGCGAAATCTTGCGCCAAAAGCCGGCCAATCGCGGCGCGGCAATCGCTCACGTCAAACCAATAGCCGTCCACGCGGCTGCGATCATAGCGCGGCAAATTCATATGCACGCCGGCAAGGCTGGTGACCGTGCCCGACGTGCCGATCATGTGCGCGCGCCCTTCGGCGAAGGCTTGGCGCACTGCAGGCGGGCACGGCGCAGCGCGCAATTGGGCCATCAGCCGTTCCACGCGCGCCTCATACCACTCGCGGCGATCGCCTTCGGGTTCGACCTCCTCTTCCGCCAGCGTCACAACACCCAGCGGGGTGGAACTCCAACCCAGGATCGGCGGGGCCACGCGATTGGCTTTCACCGCCTGCGGGTTCACCCAGGAAATCTCCGTCGAGCCGCCGCCGATATCGACTACCATCGCCACATCGCCTTCGGGCTGCATGAGGCTGGCGCAACCCAGCACCGAAAGACGCGCTTCCTGCTCAGGGCTGATCACTTGAAAATCGAGGCCAAGATCGAGCTTCACGCGATTGAGAAAGCTCGCCCCGTTCGCCGCCTGGCGGCACGCTTGGGTGGCCACGCAGCCGATGGCGACGGGCTTGCGCGCCTCGATGCGCTGGGCGCAGGCCTGCAGCGCCTGGTAGGCGCGCGCCATCGCCGCTTCGCCGAGGCGCCCGGTTTGCGACAAGCCCTCGCCCAAGCGCACGATGCGCGAAAATCCATCCAGCACCTTGAGGCCGCCGCCCGGCTCGGGCGCGGCCATCAAAAGCCGGCAATTGTTCGTGCCAAGATCGAGCGCCGCATAAAGCGGCGCGCGCTGGCGCGCGCGGGGCCCGCGGCCGCCACGCGGCGCTTCGCCCCTGCCCTCATGAGCCATTTTCAAACTATCCGGCAGGCCCCGCGAGGGCCCGCAATCACCAAATCAGGGGCTATGCTAGCCCGGCTTTGCGCCGCGTCACAGCGCATTTTTTGCCCTAGATTCAGGCACAATTCAGCTTGGAAGGCTGCTGCGGACACATCTTCGTGTGCAAAGCGGCCGCCTGGGAGCCGCCGCTTGTTGCAGGCGTTACCCATGCCTACGTTACCTCTGCGAGAGATCACAAGGAGGTTGAAGAAGGAGGAGAAGATGCACGAAGCGAAATTCTCCATCGGCCAGGTGGTTAAGCATAAGCTGTTTCCGTTCCGGGGCGTGGTGTTCGATGTGGACGCCGAGTTTTCCAATTCGGAAGAATGGCTCACCGCCATCCCAGAGCCGATCCGCCCGCGGCGCGACCAGCCCTTCTATCACCTCTTCGCCGAGAATTCGGACAGCCATTACGTGGCTTATGTTTCCGAGCAGAACCTGATGGCCGATGATAGCGGCGAGCCGGTTGAGCACCCGCAGATTGAGCTGCTGTTCGATGAAACCGATGAGGGCGATTACAAGCTGCGCCCGGAGAGCTTGAACTAAATCGCAATGACACGGCGGCCGTGAAAACGGCCGCCGTTTTCATTTAGCCGCGCTGAAACGGATAAAAATCCCCGCCCAGCGGCAGGATGCGCGTGAGCGCATCGAGCGCGGTTTGGGTCTCGCTGATGAGCGCGGGATCGGCCAAATCCTCGGGCGCGAGCGCTTCGCGGTAATGGCTCCGCACCCAGGCCTCGAGCTGATCGGCCAACGCATCACTCAGCAAAAAACCTTGCGCCAGCGCCGCGCGCTCAGGCGCCGTCACGGCGATGCGCAGGCGCAAGCACGCCGGCCCGCCGCCATTGCGCATGCTTTGGCGCACATCCACATATTCCACCCGCCCGATCGCAGCGCCCGGCTTTGCGATCATGTCCGCCACAAACGCAGCAGTGCGGTTGTTATCGCGCACCTCCGTAGGGGCGATCAGCGTGAGCGAGGACGCGCCTGGTTCTGACACCAATTGCGAATTGAAGAGATAGGAGCTCACCGCCTCCGCCAGCGAAACATCGCGCGCGGAAACCTCTACAAACACAGGCTCAAACAGCCCGCGCGCCTTCTCTCGGATCTCAGCATAAAGCGCCGCTTTATCCGCGAACGCATGTTCGTGGTGGAAAAGCACATGCTCATGCGCCACAGCCACAACGTCGTTGTGAAACGCGCCTGCATCGATCGCCTCCGGCGCCTGGCGCGCGAACACGGTGCGCGCTTTGCTCAGCCCGTGCCGGCGCGCAATGGCGCTGCACGCCTCCAGCGTTTGCCGCGCGGGAAAGCCCGCGCGCGCCTCGGCGGCGCTGCGGCCATAAACGAACACCTCAACGCCCTCGCCGCCCGCATGCAAGCGCATGTGATTGGCCGCGCCTTCATCGGAAAATGCGCCGTGCGCCGGCAGCGCTTCATGCACCGCAAAGCGCGCCTCATCGAGCAAAAGCGCGCGCAATGTGCGCTGGGTTTGCTCGGCCTCCAGAAAACGATGCAGCATGGTGGAGAGGTTGGCGGCGGACGCATGCAGCCGCCCATCGGCGCAATCTGGGCTCGGCGAGATCGTGGCCGCGTTCGCCGCCCACATGGCCGAGGCCGCCAAAGCCGCGCGCGCGGCGGCCTCTTCCTCTTCCCAAGCACGCCGCCACACCGCCGCATCGCTTCCGCTGAAGCCGAGGCTGCGCAGGAAATGCACATCAGGCCGCGCGTGCGGCGGCAGCACCCCTTGCGGCGCGCCAAGCGCCGCCAGCTTGCGCATCTTGGCGATGCCTTCGAGCGCCGCCTCACGCGGGCGCGCAACGCTATCGCGGTTGCGCGCGGAGGCCAGATTGCCTTCGGAAAGCCCGGCATAATTGTGCGTGGGGCCAACCAAGCCGTCGAAATTGATTTCGGCAAGGCTCATGCAGGCAAACCTGGCGCGGAAATCGCCGCGGCTTTTTCCGCCAATTGCGTCGCCACCGGATAGGCCGCGTAATCAGCCGCATAATAAGCGCTCGGCCGCAGCGAGCCGGAAAGCCCCGGCCCACCGAAGGGCATGGCGCCGCTCGCGCCTGTCGTTGGCCGGTTCCAATTCAGAATGCCGGCGCGCATTTCATTTTTCACGCGCCCCCACAGCGCCGCATCATCGCTGATCAGCCCGCCGGCGAGGCCAAAGCGCGTGGCGTTGGCGATATCGAGCGCATGATCGAAATCGCGCACGCGATAGACTTGCAGCACCGGGCCAAACAATTCCTCGTCCGGCGGATTAAGCCCGGTGACGTCAAACAGCGCCGGGCGCACAAACGCGCCGTCACGCTTGAGCGGCACGATCGCCTTGGCGCCCATCGCGCCAAGCGCGTGCCCGAATTTTTCCGCGCGCGCCGCGCTTTCGGCGCTCACCAGCGGGCCGAAGAAGGGCTCGGGCGTTTGCGTTGCGGGCCCGACGGCAATATCCGCCGCGAGCGCGGCCAGCGCATCAATGACGGCTTGCCCCGCCTCGCCTTCCGGTACGATCAGCCGCCGCGCACAGGAGCAGCGCTGCCCGCTTGTGGCGTAGGCCGAATGCGCGATCAGGTTCGCCGCCGCGCGCGCATCGACGGGCGGCCAAACGATCAGCGGATTGTTGCCGCCCAATTCAAGCGCCAACAAAATCTCCGGCCGGCCGGCGAATTTGCGATGGATCATCGCCCCGGTTTGCGCAGAGCCGGTGAACAACACCCCATCCAGCCCGCGCGCATCGAGCAATGCGGCGCCCGTTTCGCGCGCGCCTTGCGTGAGATTGAGCACGCCCGCGGGCAAGCCGGCGTCTTCCCAAGCCTCCACCATCATCGCGCCCACGCCGGGCGTCAGCTCGCTGGGCTTGAAGATCACGCAATTGCCGGCCAGCAACGCCGGCACGATATGCCCGTTCGGCAAGTGGCCAGGGAAATTGAACGGGCCAAACACCGCAAGCACGCCATGGGCGCGGTGCGACAGCGTCATCGCGCCAAAGGGCGCAGCTTCCTCCCGCGCGCCCGCGCGCTCGGCTTGGGCGCGGATCGAAATTTCGATTTTGCCGATCATGGCGGCGACCTCGCCGCGCGAATCCCACAGCGCCTTGCCCATCTCGCGGCTGATCGCTTGGGCGAATTCTTCCTTGCGCGCCTCGATAAGCTTGCCAAACGCGCGCACGAGGGCGATGCGCTCTTCCACCGGGCGGCGCGACCAGGCGGGAAACGCAAGGTTTGCCGCCGCCATCGCTTCGGCGACATCCTCATCGTTTGCGGCGCGCCCTTCCCAGACCTTATCGCCCGTGGCCGGATCGTGCGCTGTAAACACCGCGCCTTCGCCCGCGCGCCAGGCGCCGCCGATATAATTCTCAGTGCGCATCTTCGCTCCACACCAAAGCTTCGGCGCCGGCTTCGAGGCCAAGCACGGCAAGCGTTTCGGCGCTCGCATAGATCGCGCCATCCTTCACGCTCGCGCGCGCGGCCACGCAGCGGTAGCCGTCAATTGCAGGGCGCGCCAGCAAGCAGCGGGCCACGCCCTCACCTGGGAAAATCGGCGCCCGCCGGCTCTCGCGCAAGGTGCGGATCGCATCGCGCGAGGCGCTCAGCAGCGGGCCTGCGTCAAAAATATCGACGACGTTGGAAAAGGTGAAGCCCTCCCATTCCAGAAGGCTGCGCGCGCCCGCGCCCGCGCGATGGCAGGCGCCAATCACCGCGCGCGCTTCGGCCGGAAGCAGATCGACATAGAGCGGATGCTGGGGCATGAGATCGAGGATGAATTGATTGTCCGTCGTGGCCGAAAGCTGATCGGCTTCGGAAAAATCCATACGGAAAAAATGCCGCCCCACCGCTTCCCAGAACGGTGAGACGCCATCATCGGAAACCACGCCGCGCAATTCGGAAACCACCTGATGATGGAACCGATGCGGCGCCGCGGCCATCAGCATGTAGCGGCACTGCGCCAATGCGCGGCCCACGCCTGGGACGCGGTGTTCCGGCCGCACAAACAGCGAGCCCACCTCGGTGCAGCCGGTGAAATCATTCACCCCGATCAGCACGCCCATATCGAAGCGGCGGTCCACCGCGGATGAGGATTGCGCCTCACGGATAATGCGGAAATTGAAAAACGGCGGGCGCTCCCGATCGTGGCCTTCACCCCGCAGCAGCCCGCCAACACCCCGCTCTGCACATGCTCAAGCGCGATGAAATAGCGCTCGGGGCCGGCGCTCGCGGTTTGCTTGGCGAAGCTTTCGGCAGAAAGCGCGAGCTTTTCTTCAAGCGCGCGATCATCGAGCATAAGGCTGGTGAAACCCGCGCCCGCAATGGCGCGCAATTGCTTGAAGCCTTCAAGATCCTGCGGCCCAGCCGCACGCATGAGATAAAGCGGCGCACTCATGCGCGGAGGCTCGCAACATCAAAGCGGCCGCTATTGACGCCAAGCAGCAGCAGCAAGGAAAGCTTGGCGCGCTCGGCGAAGCTGGGGATCAACGCAAACTCCTGATCGCTATGCAGCCCGCCCCCGCAGGGGCCGAGCGTATCGATATTGGGGCAGCCGGCGGCGGCGAGATTGTTGCCCTCACATACCCCGCCTGAGGCTTGGAATTTGAGATCAAGCCCAAGCGCGGCGCCAGCCTCGCGCGTCCATCCCACCATGATGCGTTGCGGCGGCGTCAGCGGTTTCGGCGGGCGCGCGAACCGCCCGTGCAAATGCGCGCTGACGCCGTCGCGCGGGGTTTGCGCGATGCGTGCGATCTCCGCTTCGGCCCAAGCGGCGCTTTCGACATCCGGCGCGCGCGCGTTAAAACGCAGCACCGCGCGCTCGGCCACGACATTGGTGGGCCCGCCGCCATCGATGGCGCCGACATTGAAGGTCACGCCATCGCGCCGGCCGTTCAGCGCATGCAATTGCAGCGCCGCATCCGCCGCCGCGACCAGCGCGCTGCGGCCATCGGCGAAGGCGCGCCCGACATGGGCCGCGCGCCCATGAAACACCAAGCTGTAATTTCCCGAGCCCTTGCGCGCATCAACCAGCGCGCCATCGGCCAGCGCCGGCTCGTACGTCATGCCCAAATGGCTGCGCGCGCCAAGTTCAGCGAGCAAAACTGCGCTCGCGGGAGAGCCGATTTCCTCGTCCGGGCTGATCAACACGTCATACCCGACGCGCTTTGCGCCTGGCGCGCGTTCAAACGCCTCGAGCGCGGCAAGCATCACGCTGAGGCCGCCCTTCATGTCGGCTGTGCCGGGGCCATGCAGCACATCGCCATCGCGCCAGGTGGCTTGAAACGGATGCGCGGCGGGAAAGACGGTATCGTAGTGGCCGGTCAGCGCGATATGGATCGGCGCCTCGGGCCGCACGCGCACGCGCAGCGACGCCGGATGCTCGATCTCCTCGGCTGAGCCGTCGGCGCGCACACGGGCGGACGGCTCAAGCGGCGCCAGGCTTACCGCGCCCGGCAAAACTGAGAACGCCTCCGCCAGTTCAGCCTGCATGCGCAGCAGGCCGGCGCGCTCATACGAGCCCGAATTGATCGCCGCCCAGCGCTCGGTGCGGCTGACCAACGCCTCGGCTTCAGCATCCAGGCTTTGCAAAAGCGGGCCGGCGTCCGCGGCCAGGGCCGCCGCTTCACTTGATTGTGACATAGGCGCAAACTTGCCCAGGCGCGCGCGAGGTGTCCACCCACATACAAACGGGCCCGGCTTTTGGCCGGGCCCGTCATAGTTTTTACCGTGTCGCGGACGATTACCGGAAGGTGATCGTGATCGCGGTGCGGCGGTTGAGCGGATCGCGAACGTTCGGGCCCGTCGGACGGGCGAGATCGTTTTCGCCGCGGCCTTCGGTGCGGATCGCCGCAGCCGCCACGCCACGCGCGGTCAGCGCGTCACGGACGACCGAAGCGCGACGCTCGGACAGACCTTGGTTGTATTGCGGCGAACCGGACGTATCGGTGTGGCCCACCAGCGCGATGCCGGAGAGGTTGCAGTTCGCGAGGCTCGACACCGCGCGATCGATAACGGCCAGCGCTTCGGCGTTGAGCGTGGAGCGATCCCACTCGAAATACACCGTGTACGCGCCCGTCGGGCAGGTTTGCACAACCGGGGGCGGCGGCGGGGGCGGAGGCGCAACCGGCGGAGCAACCGGGGGCGCAACCGGCGCAGCCGCGGCGCCGGCAAACTGCCAGCGCAGGCCGACCGTGATCGCCTGATGCTCATAATCAGCCTTGCGCGTCACCGGGCCGGGCTGGTTCGCCAAGAACTCAACATCCGGCGCCCACAGAGCGCGGTAGCCGATGTCGAGCGTAAGCTGCTCGGTGACGCCGATGCCGATGCCGGCCAGCGCTTGGTAGCCAAGCACGGTGTCTTCATCGTCGAACGAACGCGCGGGCGGGCCGCCATCGTTGCCGTTCGCGTTGAGACGCACGCCGCCGACGCCGACGCCGATATACGGGTTGACGTTCGAGCTGCGGTTAAAATCATAGAAGACGTTCAAGAACGCCGACCAAGCATGCACGTCGCCGCCGTAATCCAGAGCCGGAGTCGTCTCCAGCTCATTCCAACGGTGGCCGACTTCACCTTCGAGGCGCAGGCCGTTCATGAAGGCGTAGCCAAGGCCAATGTGCTGGCTCGTGTCAGCTTCAAGACCAGGCGAGCCCCAGCTATAGCCGTTGCCCGTGCCGATATCGAATTCACCGCCGGTCGAATAACCGAGGTCGGCGCGGCCGTACCAGCCTTCGGTCGCATGCGCGACGCCAGCGGCGCCGGCCATCAACGCCGCGAGCGCGACTGTTTTGGTGATGCGCGATTTCATAGTCACCCCTCTCAAGCGATTTCCCCTGCGTTCCTATTCCAAAGCCAAACGCAGTCTTCGCGCCAAACGCGCTCACGACTGCCGGCCAGAACCGAACGCACATCAAACAGGGGCAAGCCCCTTGTGTCGAACGCGCGATGTATAAAACGGTTCCGAACCCTCAGTCGATGCGGCGACTTTGCCCGAGCGCCCGGTCAAAGTCCATTAACGAGCCCCTAAAACTGCACTTTTTTGGGGGAGCGTTGCCTTTTTTCCCTGCATCGCCCGTTAGGAGAAACCTAACCAAAATGAAAGGGGCCGCACCCCCCTCCCGGCGCGGCCCCAGTCCCCTTTTCGCCCCTGCTGCGTCGCCTCTATGCGAGACCCCCGCCGGAACGTCGCTAAGACCTTAGGGCGAGCGGCCCGCCAGGGGCGAGCCCGAAAAGGCCCCCGCGGTCATTTCGGATACGATGTTGCGCTCACATCACAAGCGTTTGAGGGAACGCCCGGGCGATAAGCGGGGTTGGCTTGCTGACCCCTCATATCCATCGGAGTTTTTCTTATGCAGAATCATAAGCCTGAATTTGAGCCCGCGCCGCCGCCGCCGCGCCACAAGGAAGGATCGGGGCGGGTGATCCGGGTGGCTGCGATCGCGGGCATCCTGGGCGTCGCAGCCGCCGGTTATGCGATCTATTCAGACGAGATCGATCGCGCCTCGAACACCCCGCTGGTTCAAGAACAGCAATTCGCGGACGCGAGCGAAAGCCCTTATGCGCCTATTCCGCTGAATGACGAGTTCGCGCTGCCTGAGCCCGCGCCTGCCGAAGCGCAGCCCGCTGATACGGAAGCCGCCCCGGAGCCAAGCGAGGCCACACCGAGCGAGGCTGATGAGGCAAGCAGCCCCCAGGAATGGTGAGCCCGCCGGGATTCGAACCCGGGACCCTCTGATTAAAAGTCAGATGCTCTACCGGCTGAGCTACAGGCTCCCTTCCTGGGAGAGCGCGCGAGTTACGCGGACACGCCCAAACATGCAAGCCTTAGCCAGCGGCGGCTAAACTTCCCGCAACGGCCCGAGCCCACCCGCCCCGCGCCTCCGCGCGCGCGGCTGGGCTCATGCCTGGGCGCCAGATCCGGCTCGAATCGCCCGAAGCGGCCAGCGTCGGGATAAGCCCCAACCCCAACGCCGCCAATTTGGCGGCCCCAAGCGCTGTCATTTCCTGGAACGCCGGCCGCGCCACCTCAACATCGCAAATATCGGCGAGATATTGCATCGCCCATGCATTGGCCGTCATGCCGCCATCAACCAGCAGGCGCTCAATCTTCGGCGCGCCGTCCGCTTTTAGCGCGTCAAGCAAATCGGCGGTTTGATACGCAACGGCCTCAAGGCCGGCGCGCACCAAATGCTCAAGCCGTGAATCGCGGGTGAGCCCGCTGATCAGCCCGCGCGCCTCCGCTTTCCATTGCGGCGCGCCAAGGCCTGCGAACGCCGGCACAAGATAGACCCCGCCATTATCAGGCAAGCTTGCCGCGATGGCTTCGGATTCGGCGGCGCTTTTGATCAGCTTCAAACCATCGCGCAGCCATTGGATGGTGGCGCCGGCGGCGAAGATCGAGCCCTCAAGCGCATAAGCGCGCGCGCCTTGCGCTTCGTAGCCGATGGTTGCGAGCAATCGGTTTTTCGAGCGCGGCGCCTCCGCGCCCATATTCATCACCAAGAAGCAGCCTGTGCCGAATGTGGCTTTCGCCATGCCGGGATTGAGGCAGCCATGGCCGACAAGCGCGGCTTGCTGATCGCCGGCGATGCCATGGATCGGCAGCGCACGGCCAAAGAGCGAAGCCTCCGTTGAGGCAAAATGCGCATCACACGCCTTCACCTCGGGCAATAGCGCGCGCGGAACCCGCAGCAGCGCGCAGAGCTCATCGCTCCAGGCGCCGCGCGTGATGTCAAACAGCAAGGTGCGCGAGGCATTGGTGATGTCGCTCACATGCGCCGCGCCGCCTGAAAGCCGCCAAACTAGGTATGATTCAACCGTGCCGAACGCCAGCTCACCCGCCTCTGCGCGCGCGCGCAAAACGGAATCCTGATCCAGTATCCAAGCGATTTTCGTGGCGGAGAAATAAGGATCAAGCAAAAGCCCTGTGATGGCCTGCACCCGCTTTTCATGGCCCGCGTCACGCAGCGCGGCGCAGGTTTCAGCCGTGCGCCGATCTTGCCAAACGATCGCTTTGTGCACCGGCGCGCCGGTTTTGCGGTCCCAAACGATGGTGGTTTTCGCGCTGATTGGTGACGCCGATCGCGGCGATATTTTCGACGCCAACCGCCGCGATGGCTTCGCGGCAAACCGCCAATGTGGCGCTCCAAATCTCTTCGGCGTCGTGCTCCACCCAGCCAGGCTGAGGATAATGCTGCTGCAACTCAACCTGCGCGATCTTCACCGGCTGAAACGCGGCGTCGAACACAATCGCGCGGGTTGAGGTGGTGCCTTGATCGATCGCGAGGATATGGGTGCTCATCGGTATAGAAAAGGGCGGGGAGGCGCCAACGTCAATCCGAAGACCGGCGGGGGGACACGGGGGCTCAGCCTTCGGGCGGCGCCTCCCCTATGCGGTGCGGGCGTCAGGGCGCGCCCGCCTCCGCAATCTCAAGCGCGGCGCGGAAGGATGCGGAGGCCGCGCGCACGCGGATCAACGCCGCGTCCAATTCCTCGGGCGTCACGGCCCGGCCTGCGGCGGCCATCGCTTCCACCTCCGCCCGCACGCTGGCGAGCTTGGCGGCGAGATCGTCAAGATTGGCCGCCACCGATGAGCCGGCCGAGAGCGCTTGGGCGGCCATCTCCAGGAATACGCCAGCGCGCGTGCGCTGCTTTTCCGGCACGAGCGGCAGGAAAGCCGAAAGCGCGGCCAGCAGCATCTGCAATTGCAGCATCAGATTGAACATGACTTTCTCCTTCAGCGGCGGCGCACGAGTGCTTCGAGTTCAGCGATGGGCCGATCGGCGGCGGCGATGGCTTCGCTCAAACGATTGGCGGCGATGGTGAGCGCGCTGGCGGCGCGTTCGAGCACGGGCTGATCGGCGCTTGTGGCCGCGTCATAATCGGCGCGCGCGCGCATATAGCCGGTGACGGCGATCTGCAGCGTTTCCACCGCGGGCGTGGCGGCGCGTTCGGCCTGGCCAAGCGCGCGCTTGAGCGAAAGCGGGGCCGCCGGATCGCGCACGATGTCGGCCGCCTCTTCCACAATGGCGGCATAAGCGTGCAGCAGCGCATAGGCGCGCTGATCAGGCGTGCGCGCGGCGGCGGCGGGGTTCTCAAGGCGGGTTTCGCCCAATTGCAGGCTAGAGCACGCAGGCATGGCGGCGAGCGCGACGCCAAGCGCAAGCGCCCGGAGCGGGTGACGCATTTCTATTCTCCTGTGTTTAGACGATGGGGCCGCGCGCGCGTGCGCGCCCGATGGCGATGCCGATAAGCCCAAGCGTGATGATGAGATCGACGGCCGCGCCAGCGAGCTCCTGCGCCGCGCCGGGAGGCAGCTCGACGCCAAGGCGGCTGGCCGCCGCCGCAACGGCGATGGCGGCGGCGCTGCGCAGCGTGAGCGATTGAAGCGCGGCGCGTTCTGGAAAAATTTGGCTCATAGGCTCCTCTTTGATGGAGCGAGCCTAGGGGCGCGGCGGCGCCTGTCGGATAGATGGACGGCGCGTGCGCAAAGTCAGACGCAAATGGCCTGCTGCGTCAGATAGTTGGATATGCGCTGAAACGCCGCGCGGGGAGGATTAGCCGGCGCACAATCCCCGCTTGGCCGCATCATATTCGCGCTTGAGGCGCGCGATGAGATCAGCCGTGGGCACAATTTCATGCACCGCGCCCACGCCTTGCCCCGCGCCCCAGATATCTTTCCAGGCTTTGGCTTTCGAGCCCTGCTCGCCCGAGCCAAAGCTCATCTTGCTGGGATCGCTTTGCGGCAATGCTGCGGGATCAAGCCCGGCATTGACGATCGAGCCTTTGAGATAATTGCCAGACACACCGGTGAAGAGATTGCTGTAGATGATGTCTTCGGCCGAAGAGTCCACGATCATCTGCTTATACGCCTCGGGCGCGTTGGCTTCCTTCGTGGCGATAAAGGCTGAGCCCATATAAGCGAGATCGGCCCCCATCGCTTGCGCCGCCAAGATGCCGCCGCCCGTGGCGATCGCGCCTGAAAGCAGCAGCGGACCATCGAAAAACCTGCGAATTTCGCTGATCAGCGCAAATGGCGAGCGCGCCCGCGTGCCCGCCTGCGCCAGCGCACGGCGATAAGGCCATCAGCGCCCTTCTCGAGCGCCTTCTCGGCAAACTTGATGTTGATGATGTCGTGCAGCACGATGCCGCCATAGGAATGGATCGCATCGTTCACCTCAGGGCGCGCGCCGAGCGAGGTGATCACGATCGGCACTTTGTGCTTCACGCAGACGGCCACATCCGCTTCCAGCCGCTCATTGGTTTTGTGGACGATCTGATTCACCGCGAAGGGCGCTGCGGGCGCATCGG
>JANPZV010000007.1 GCA_024707365.1 Terricaulis sp. | reverse complement strand
CTTCGGCGGCGGCGCTCACAATCTCTCCATCCTTCGCCACGATGCGCCCGCGCGCGATGGTCATCACCGGCCAGCCGCGAATGCTTTGGCCTTCCCATGGCGAATAATCCGCAAACGAGCCAAGCGTTGTGGCGTCCACGGTCTTCTCAAGATCGGGATCGACGACGGCGATATCCGCATCCTGGCCCACCATCAGCGCGCCCTTGCTTGGCACGTTGTAGGCTTTCGCCGCATTCTTGCTCATCACCGCAGAGAGCCGCTCAATCGGCACGCCGCGCTCATGATAGCCCGCGTGGATCATGATCGGCAGGATCATGCCGACGCCGGGAAAGCCGTTGGTGGAGCTCCAGATCTCCTGCTTGGTGGCGCGCTTGCGCGGCACGTGATCGGAAGGCGATTGTCGTCACCGCGCCATCGAGCACGCCTTCCCACATCGCATCCACATCGCTTTGGCTGCGCAGCGGCGGATTCACCTTGGCGAGTACGCCGCTGGCCGCATCGCGCGTGAGGTGCAGATAGTGCGGCCCGGTTTCAACCGCGATCTGCGCCTTGCGATAGCTGCGATGGCGGCGCACCTCGTCCAGCGCCTCGCGGCTCGACAGGTGCACGATGTTCACCGGGCAATTGGTTTTCGCAGCGAAATAGCAGGTGCGGTGCACGTTCTCCGCTTCGAGGAAATCGGGGCTCTGATCATCCCATGCGCCAAGATCGCTACGCCCTTCGGCGCGCAGCGGCTCGCGCAGATACGGGATCACCTCTACGTTCTCGCAATGCACGCCCAGAACAGCACCCGGCAGCTTCGCGGTTTCGCGCATGGCGGCGTAGAGCAAGCCATCGTCGATCTCGGTAAAGCCTTTGGAGAGGCCTGCCGCCCCCTTATACATCAGGTACATCTTGTAGGAGCTGACGCCGAAACGTTGATAGCATTCCTCCAACGTCTGCACATGCAGATCGCTGGTGAGGCCAAGGTGGAAGCCAAAATCGATCAGCGATTGGCTTTCGGCCTTCTCGCGCTGCGCATCAAAGCCGTCGCGGAAATCCTTGGTGCGATAGAATGAGATCACGAACGTCGCGCCGCCCAGCGCGGCTGAGCGCGACTCGGTGAAGAAATCCGTTTCCGGGCTGCCGAAGCCGAAATGCACGTGCGGATCGATCACGCCCGGCATGATCCAGCGCCCGCCGCAATCAATCTCCGCCGTCGCGTCAAAGCGCTCGCCCGGCGCGCACAGCACTGCGATCTTGCCATCCTTGATCCCGATCGAACCGGGCGCGACGCCCTGGTCTGGGTGCACAAGCAGGCCATTTTTCAGAAACAGATCGAGCTTCACTTTTATCCCCTTAGGCCGCGTTCAAGAACGCTTGCTTGATGGTTGCGAACATCCCGCCGGCGGCAAGGCACGCGCGCTCCGCCGCGGAATCGAGCGCGGCTTTCACGCTGAATTCTTTCACCGCGCCATCGGCGCCGCGCGCCCGCACGCGCACAAGCCCGCCTTCCGCGCAAGCTTGTTTAAGGCCAATGAGCTCAAATTCTTCTCCGCCGCTAAGGCCAAGCCCGCGCCAGCTTTCGCCCTCAACGAATTGCAGCGGCGCCACGCCAAGCGCGACGAGGTTGGAGCGATGGATGCGCTCATAATCTTCGGCGATCACCGCGCGCACGCCAAGCAGCGCCGTTCCCTTGGCCGCCCAATCGCGGCTTGAGCCCATGCCATAGCCCTTGCCCGCCAACACGATGAGCGGGGTGCTTTCCGTGCGATAACGCGCGGCGGCGGCGAACATGCTCATTTCCTCGCCCGAGGCGTGGCGGGTGACGCCGCCGATATGATCGGGCGCGAGAAGGTTGCGAATGCGCGGATTGGCGAACGCGCCGCGCGCCATCACCTCATGATTGCCGCGCCGCTGCGTATAGGCGTTGAAGCTGCGCTGCGGCACGCCGCGTTCACTGAGATAGCGCCCCGCCTCGCTCTCCTTGGGAATTTCGCCGGCGGGCGAGATGTGATCGGTGGTGAGGAAATCATCGTAAAGGCCAAGCACGCGCGCGCCGGTGAGATCATCAGGCAACGTCTGCGCGAGATCATAGAATGGCGGCTCAAGGATATAGGTGGATTGATCGGCCCAGCCGAACAACGCGCCATCCTGCGCCTTAAGATCGCGCCAAAGCGCGTCGCCTTTGAACATGTCGGCGTAGTTTTCGCGGTAGAGCGCCGATTCATCCGGCGATAGCGCGAGCGCCTGAACATCGGCCTGGCTCGGCCAGAGATCGGCGAGATAGACCGGCGCGCCGTCGCGCCCGATCCCAAGCGGCTCAGTGGTGAGATCAATATTGACGCTGCCCGCCAGCGCGTACGCCACCACAAGCATGGGCGACATGATGTAATTGGCGCGGATCAGCCGATGGATACGGCCATCGAAATTGCGATTGCCGGAAAGCACCGAAGCCGTCACCAGCCCGCTTTCCTCGATCGCCTGCGCCATTTCCGGCGCGAGCGGGCCGGACTTGCCGCTGCACGTGGTGCAGCCATAGCCGACAACGTGAAAGCCGAGCGCTTCAAGCGGCGCAAGCAAGCCTGCACGTTCTAGATAGCGCGTCACCACGCGCGAGCCGGGCGCAAGCGAGGTTTTCACCCAGGGCTTGGTTTTTCAATCCGCGCGCCACCGCACGCTGCGCGATGAGCCCCGCGCCGAGCATGACATTGGGGTTGGACGTGTTCGTGCAAGACGTGATCGCAGCGATCGCGATGGCGCCGTCACGCAGCATGACATCCTCTTCGCCAAAGCGCGCAGCCACGCCCTCAGCTTCGCGCGCGCCAAAGCCGCCATCCTGCGTGGACTTTGCAAGCAGCGTTTCAAAGCCATGCTTGACGGCATGCAGCGGCAGCCGATCCTGCGGGCGGCGCGGGCCGGCCACGCTGGCGCTCACCGCGCCCACATCAATCTCGACATATTCGCTATAAGCTGGATCGGGCGCATCCGCCGCGCGGAAGAAGCCGGCGGCGCGCGCATAGGCTTCGATCAAGGCGATATGCGCATCTTCTCGCCCGGTTTGGCGCAGATAGGCGATGGTTGCGTCATCGATCGGGAAATAGCCGATGGTTGCGCCATATTCGGGCGCCATGTTCGCCAACGTGGCGCGATCGGTGACGCTGAGCGCGCGCGCCCCCTCGCCGAAAAATTCCACGAATTGGCCGACAACGCCGACTTGCCGCAGCTTCTCGGTGATCGTCAGCACAAGATCGGTCGCCGTGGCGCCCGCCGGCAAGCGGCCGACGAGTTTGACGCCGACCACGCGATCCACGCGCACCATGTAAGGCTGGCCCAGCATCGCCGCTTCCGCCTCGATGCCGCCAACGCCCCAGCCGAACACGCCCAGCGCGCCCACCATCGGCGTGTGCGAATCGCCGCCCAGTACAAATTCCGGGAACGCGAGCCGATAGCTGTCGCGCGCCTCGGTATCAATCACGCGCGCCAAGCGCTCGATATGCACCTGGTGCACAATGCCGATACCGGGCGGCGCAACGCGTAAACTCGAAAACGCCGATTGCGCCCATTTCAGCAAACTATAGCGCTCGCTGTTGCGTTCATATTCCAGTGCCGAATTGCGCAACGCCGCGCCCGGATGGCCGGCCTCCTCCACGATCAGAGAATGATCGACCACAAGATCAACCGGAATGCGCGGCTCCACCTGCTCGGGCGCCACGCCTGCGCGCGCGAGCGAGCTGCGCAGCGCCGCGAGATCGATCAGCGCCGGCGCGCCGCTGGAGTCAGGCAAGATCACGCGCGAAACGAGCAGCGGCACGCTAAACGCCTCATCACCCGGCGCCCAAAGGCCGACGCGCGCGATCTCTTCGTCCGAGAGCATCAATTGCGCGCGATTGCGCACGGCGTTTTCCAAAACCACCCGCAGGCAATAGGGCAGCGTTTCAAGCCGGGCCAAGCCTTGCGCTTCCAGCGCCGCAAGATCGATAAAGCGCACCTCGCCCTCAGCCCCCGCCAAAGGCGGAATCGCGCGCAAGGGGGCGGGCTCGATCGGCGCTGTCACGGCTTGTTTTCACTCCCACTCGACGCACGCCGAGGCTGGACTTAGTATAACTGTTGTCATATTAACATGACAACAGTTGAGATGAGAAGGCCATTCCGTGAGCAACCCCCAAGACACCGCTAAAACCCCGCAAAAAACCAAGGCCGCGCGCATGCGCGAATTGCTGGCCGGGGATGATCTGGTGATCTCGCCGGGGGTCTATGACGGCTACAGCGCCCGCCTGGTGGAGCGCGCCGGGTTTAAAACCGCCTGCACCACCGGCGCTGGCCTCTCCAACACCCTGTTCGGCCAGCCCGACGCCGGCGTCATGGGCATGAGCGACAATGTGAACGCCTGCTATCACATCGCCCGCAGCCTCTCGATTCCGCTGATGGCCGATGCCGACACCGGCTACGGCAACCCCGTCTCGGTGCATCATACGGTGCGCTATTTCGAGGAAGCGGGCGTTGTCGGCGTCAATATCGAAGATCAGGTGAGCCCCAAGCGCTGCGGCCACATGAAGGGCAAGGATGTGATCGATGTGGCCGAAATGGCCAACAAGATCGAATCAGCCTGCAACGCGCGGCGCGACGATGATTTCGTCGTCCTCGCCCGCACCGACGCGATCGCCGTCGAAGGTATCGAAGGCGCCATCCGCCGCGCGCGCGTTTACGCCGCCGCTGGCGCCGATCTGATTTTCGCGGACGCGATCCATTCCGAGGAAGACATCAAGCGCCTCGTGGACTCCGTGCCCGTTCCGGTTTCGGTGAATATGGGCTTTGGCATCCGCTCGCGCCCGACAACCCCGCTCATCCCCTTCGCGCGCCTCAAGGAAATCGGCGTCAAGCGCGTGACGCTGCCGCGCATGCTGCCGGCCGCTGCAATCATGGCGATGCAGAACGCGCTTTCGATCCTGAAAGAAACGGTCGCCGCCGGCGGCACGGCCGATCGCCCCGACCTGCTCGTGGGCATCGACGATATCATGGCGCTGATGGATTACCCGACGCTGCGCGCGCTGGAAGCGCGCTTTCTCGAAACCGAGAGTTTCGACCAGAAATACGGCGAAATCTTCAAAGCGCCGGTGGATTAAGTGAGGTATGGGCTGGGCGCTTACGGGCGCTCAGCCATATCCAGCATCGAGGTTTCGATCAGATACGCGCGCGATGCGGCTTGATCGGCGGCAAGCGCGCGCACTTGCTCAAGCCAAGCCCCGCCGCCAACGACGCTGCGATCGGTGCGCGGGATCAGCTGCTCAAGCGCGACGCGGCGGCGCGCCTCAGCGCAGGCGTACGCAGCTTCAAGCGGCGCCTCGTTGCGCCACACGGCGGCCAAGCGCGCACCCAGCGCCCAAGCGTCATGGATGCCGCAATTCATGTTCATGCCGCCGCGCGTATTGGTGATGTGCGCCGCATCGCCGACAAGAAACACGCGGCCATTGTGATAGGCGCCGGCAACGCGCTTGCCCACGGAAAACACATCCGCCTCGATCGGCTCCAGCGCCTCAAGCCGGCTCGCGAAAAACAGCGGCAGCATCTTGCCCCACCAATCGCGGGAGAGAACCACCTCGTCACTCAATTCCGCCGGCGCGCGCAGAATGATGCGCCAGCAACCGCTCATCTTCAGGAAGCTGCAGGATTCTGCGGCCCGCAAACAGATACGTTAGCGGCGCAGCGCCCGGGCATAATTCATCAAGCGGGGCTTTGGTCATCAAACGCAAAACCCGCGTCGGATAATCTGCGCCTTCAAACGCCGCGCCAATCCAGCCGCGCACCGCGCTGCGCGCGCCATCGGCGCCGATGACGCACGAGGCCGCCTCCATCGCGCCATCGACCAATTGCACCTGCGCGCCATCCGCCGTTTGCGTAATGGCCGAAACCTCGGCGCCGAAGCGCACCTCGGCAAGCGGATGCTGCTCCAGCGCGGCGAGCAAAATCGGCGTTAAAACCGCCTGTTCGAGATGAAGCCGAAAGGGAAAGCGGGTTTGATCCGCGATCGCCGCGAGATCAAACTCCGCCGCCACCCCCGCCTCGCTATCGCGATACTGCGCGCGCGACACCACCTGGCCCTGCCGCGCGCTCTCATCCCACACGCCAAGGGCGCTCAAGATTTCGAGCGTCGGCGGATGGAAGGTGGACGCCTTCGAGGCTTTGCTCAGCCCCGCGCGCTTTTCCAGCACCAGCACCGCCGCGCCGCTTTGCGCGATGCGCAGGGCAAGGCAAAGCCCAACCGGCCCCGCCCCGACAACAACAATCGGCGCCCGCGCCATGATCAGCCCAGGCCGATCTTGCGCAGCGTGAGCTTCTCGATCGGGATCGTGGTGGTTTTTTCTTCGGTGTAGAATTCAAGCGCGCCCATGGCGCTATCGCGGCCAATGCCGCTTTCCTTGAAGCCGCCGAACGGCGCGCGCACTTCGCGCACCAGCGGGCTGTTCACCCAAACCGTGCCCGTGCGCATGCCTTGGCTCACGCGCATCGCGGTGTCGATATTCTGCGTCCAGACATAGCCCACGAGCCCAAACTTGGTTTCATTGGCGATGCGAATGGCGTCCTCAACCTCATCGAATATCAGGAAGGTGGCGAACGGCCCGAAGATTTCCTCCTGGCACACGCGCAGATCATTGCTCGGCGCAAGCACCGCTGTCGGCGAGAGATAATTGCCTTTCTCAAAGCCCGGCGCGCGCTCGCCGCCCACCAGCAGCTTGGCGCCCTGGCCCACGGCGATATCGACATACGAGAGCACGCGCTCGTAATGCTGCTTGAACGCCAGCGGGCCGATTTCGGTTTTCGGATCCAGCGGATCGCCGACGCGGATTTTCTTCACCCGTTCAACGAAGCGAGCGATAAAATCCTCCGCGATCGACCGCTGCACGAGAATGCGCGAACCGGCGAGGCATTGCTGGCCATTATTGGAATAAATGCCGAGCAGCGCGCCATTGAGCGCATCCTCGGGATCGGCGTCGGCAAAGATGATGTTGGCGGATTTGCCGCCAAGCTCGAGGCCAACCTTCTTCAAGCCCTTGGCCGCGCTGGCCATGATGGAGCGCCCGGTTTCGGTGCCGCCGATGAATTTCACCAGATCAACGCCCGGATGCTCCACCAGCGCAGCGCCGGTCACAGGCCCGCGGCCGTTCACGAGATTGATCACGCCGGCGGGGATGCCGCCCTCGATCAGCAGCTCAACCAGGCGATACAGCGAAACCGGCGTCTGCTCCGAAGGCTTAACGACCACAGTGTTGCCGAACGCCAGCGCCGGCGCGATTTGCATGCTCGCCAACGACATCGGCGAATTCCACGGCGCAAGAATGGCGGCGACGCCGACAGGCTCGTGCGTCACATAGGTGATGTATTTCGGATTTTGCTGGAAGGTCTGCCCTGCCGCTGTGCTGGCCACTTCGAGGAAGAAGTCAAAATTCTCCAGCACGCGGCCGATCTTGCGGCCGCGAATATCCCAGAGCGGCACGCCGGTATCGAGGCAATCAAGATATGCCAGCTCATCGGCGTGGCCGCGCACATGATCGAGCGCGCGGCGAATGATGGCTTTGCGCTCCCCCAATTCAAGCTTCGGCCAGTCGGTCGTGTCGAACGCCGCCCGCGCGGCGCGCACGGCTGCATCGACCTCCTCGGCGCCATCCTCGCGCAGCGTGGAAATTTGCGCCTCGTTGGCCGGATTGATCACCGGGATTTCAAAACCGCCGGCGAGCCCGCCGATCCGCCCCCCCACAATGCTGGAAATGCGCGGCGGCGGCGTGAAGGTGGCGGCAGGCGAAGAACGATCAGACAAAATGGCCCTCTTGGAGCTAAACGGATTTGCGCGATGGTGTTATGTTGTCATATTAACATGCCATCTTGTCCAGACAAGAAGCGTAAGAAGTCGCGAAAAACCAACTTGTGCACAGGCTGATGCGCCCTATACAGACTAAAACGCGATTCAAACGCAGCCCTTGGGAGCGCCTCGTGCCCGCAGACAGCGCTGAACCGGGGATCCGGCCGCTCCGTTACCATCAGGTCTATTCCGTCATTCGCGGCTGGATTTTCGACGGCGTTTACGCGCCCGGAAGCCGCCTGCCCGCCGAGGGCGAATTGTGCGAGCGCTTTAACGTTTCGCGCATCACCTCGCGCAAGGCGATTGACCTGCTGGTCGCCGAGGGGCTGCTCTCGCGCGTCCAGGGCAAGGGCACATACGTCTCCGAAGATATCGGCGCGGCGCCCAATATCGGCGATATGGATCAGCTGATCCGCAAGACCTCGCGCCTCGCCAAAAAAAGCCGCGTCACCAGCGTGCGCATCCGCGAAGTGGTTGGCGATGACGAAACCTGCCGCGATCTTCAAATCCGCAAAGGCTCTAAAGTGCGCGAAACGTCGTTCGTGCGCACGGTCGATTCCAAGCCCACCGGCTGCCGCATTTCCTATACGCCGCTCGATGTCGCCCCTGCCATCTCCGCCGAGGAGATCAAGGGCGAAACCATGCTGCAATTGTTCGAGAAGCATGGCGTGGCCGTTTCCGGCGCACGCCAGCTGATCGGCGCCTGCCTTGCCGACCCGAGCCTGGCGACCCAACTCGAAACCACCGTCGGCGCGCCGCTGGTGCGCATCCGGCTCATCGTGCTCGATGATGAAAATCGCGCGGTCGAGCGCAGCACGGCCTATTATCTCGCCGACCGCTACGAGCATCACGTCTATCTGACGCGCAACTCGATCCGCAACACGCCGCTCAATTCGCCGTTTTAAAGCGCTTTTCGCGATCAATGATCGCGCAGCAAAACACCGAAATCATCGCACTGATCGCGGATGCCGAGATCGCGGATGGTGCGCCAATAAACCACGGTGTTGCACGCCAGCACCGGAATGCCGAGCCAACGCTCCGCCAGCGCCGCTAATTTGGACGTCGCCAAATTCGTGCCCGGCTGGATGATGGCGTCCACCTTCTCAGCCGCAAGCTCCCGCAGCGCATCGATCACGACGCGCTCGGGCGTCGCTGCAATGGCGAGCGGGCCGGGGCATTTGAGGCCGATGAGGCGCGTGATCGAATAGCCGGCATCCTCGAAGAAGGAGAGCACCTGCTCATCGCCCGGCGGGAAATAGGGCGTCAGCGCAGCGATCTTCGGCCCCGCGCCGATCGCCTTCAGCGCCGAGACAAACGCCTCTGACGGCAGCACCACCGGAACGCCCTTGGCGTGCGCGGTGAGATCCTCGCCCATGGCGCGCGCGCCAGCTTGCCCGCCGCGAAACGTATCGATCGAATGCCCAAGCACGATGATGTTGGGCTCGCACGGGACAACCTGATCGATCGCCTGCTTGATATGCTCGGGCCCGCGCTCAAGGCTTTTACGATAGGCGTCAAGATCGCCGATCGCCTTGCCGCGGTCAGAGGGCGCCATGCGCGCGACGTGATTGGTGACGCCAAGCGGCCGCAGCGCCTCGTATTCCGGCTGGGCGATGGTGTTGGTGGCCGGCACGAGCACGCCAACCTTGGCGCGCGGACCGAGACCATCTTCATTGCGTATCCCGCCGGCCATGAGCCAATCCTTGACTATTTACATGTCATCATGCTGTTATGATGTTTTAGCGGCTTAAGCAAACTCGAAAATGTGGCCGGCGTGTGCGCCGGGCTGGAGGGCGCATGTTTTTCGATACCAGCGGGCGGTCCGACGCCCTGGCCTCCCGCGCCAAGATTGGCGTTATTGCGCCGACGACGAACACCATTGTCCAGCCGGAATTCGAGGCGCTGCGGCCGCAGGGCGTGACCAATCACCATGCCCGCATCGCGCCCTCCTCCGACGGCATCAAGCCCGGCGATCTTGAGACCTACGCCAAGCGGCTGGAGCGCGGCGCCGGGCCGATCCTCAAGGGCATTGATGATCTCGTGCCGTGCGTGCCCGATATCATCGTGCTGGCGCATTCGATCAACTCGTTTCGCGGCGGCCTCGATGGCGCGCAAAATCTGAAAGCGGAGCTTGAAGCGCACGCGGGCGGCATCCCGGTGATCTTGCCTTCATTGGCCTTCTTGCGCGGGCTTGAGGCGCTGGGCGCGCGCAAGCGCATCTCGGCGCTGACGCCGTTCTGGCCGCCGGGCGATGCGCAGGTGCGCAGCTTCTTTGAAAGCGCGGGCTATGAAATTTGCGAGATCAAGGGCCTTGCCTGCCCCGGCCCGCTCTCAATCGCCTCGGTGCGCGAAGATGACATCGCCAGTTTGCTTGATGCGCTCGCGGCCGCCAAGCCGGAGGCGATCATCCAGCCCGGCACGAACATGGCGTCCACCAACGCCGCCGCCGCTGCTTCACAGCGCCTCGGCATTCCCGTTCTTTCCTGCAACACCACCACCTATTGGCACAACGCTGCGCACGCTCGGCATCAAGGATCAGATCGATGGCTTTGGCGCGCTAATGGCGAATTATTGAGGCTGCGCCGCACTATGGACAACACGATTATCGTCATCGGCGCCGGCCCCGTTGGGCTGACGGCAGCGCTGCGCATGGCCTCGCTCGGCATCAAGGTGCAGCTGTTTGAGAAGCGCCCGTTTCCAAACCGGGCCTCAAAAGCGGGATGCTTTCACCCGCCCACGCTCGAAATCTTCGATGAATTCGGCATTATGGATGACATCCTGGCGATCGGCCAGAAAGTGGATTTCATTCAATACCGCGACGACAAGGACAACGAGCTTGCCCTGTTCGATTGCGCGGAACTGGCGGACGAAACCAAATACCCGTTCCGCATCCATCTTGAGCAAGCGGCGGTGATGTCGATGCTGCTCGAGAAGGTGAACGCGCGTGGCGATATCGACATCCGCTTCAACACCAATGTGACGGAGGTCCGCACCGAAAACGGGCGCGCGGTGGTGAAAACCCAATCCGCCGAAGGCGATGAAGAACATCGCGCCCGCGCGGCTTTCGTGTGCGACGGCGCCAACAGCAGCATCCGCGATTCACTTGGCATAGCCTTTGAAGGCTCCACCTACGCCGAGCGCGTGTTGCGCGTGATGACGCGCATGGATCTCTCGGAAATTCTTCCCGGCATTCGCCCGCTCTCCTACATCTTTGTCGGCGGGCGCTCGCTCGCCTTCCTGAAGATGCCCGATTGCTGGCGCATCGTGACGCGCGCCGAGGTCGGCGTTGAGGATGCGGTGGCGCTGAGCCCAGACTATTATAACAGCCGCATTCGCCCGTTCCTGGGCGACAAGGTGGAGAAAATCCGCGAACCGAGCTCGGACATCTTCTCCATCGGCAAGCGCGCGGCGGAAGTTTACCAGGCCGGCGCGGCCTTTCTGATGGGCGATTCCGCGCATATTTCATCCACGCGCGGCGGCATGAACATGAATTGCGGCGTGCATGACGCCAACGCCTACGCCTACGCCGCGGCAAAAGCGCTGGAGAGCAACACGCTCAAGCCGCTTGAGGATTGCGCGGCGCAGCGCCGGTTTGTGGCGGTGGACTATCTGCTTGGGCGCGCCGATCAGGCCGTGTCCAAGGGCGCAGATTGGCTGGCTTACATTCAAGACTGCGTGCGCGACCGCGATGCGCGCCGCGCGTTCCTACGCTCAGGCCTCATGCTCGATATGCTGTAAACGCGCGCCGCTAATTGATGGCGGCGGCGCGCTCAAGCGAGGCGAGCATTGAGCTGCGGAAAAGATAATCGCGCATCGTATCATCGCTCGCGGTCAATCGCTGGAATTCCTTCCAGATCTCCACGCGCTTGGCCGGGTCTTTCTCGCGGTGGCGGCGATAATTGCGATCCGATTGCGCTTGCACCTCTTCGACAGCGATGGTGCGCCGGCGGCGATCATAAAGATCAAGCAAATCGGGCGCGCCGCCCTTGAGCACGGCGGCGAGTTGCACGGCCAATTCGTGCGCATCGTGCACGCCGCTATTCATGCCCATCCCGCCGGCGGGGCTGTTCAAATGCGCCGCATCGCCGGCAAACAGGATGCGCCCGTGATTGAATTTATCGATCACGCGGCGATGCACCGAATACCAGCCGATATGCACGAGCCGATAATCTTCATCGCGCGGGAAGAGTGCTTTCAGCCGCGCGTTCACGCCCTCGGCGCTCACCGCCTCTTCCACGCTTTGCCCAGCTTGCGGCGAGAAACCCACGCGCCAATGATCGCGCACGCGCATCAGGCTGAAATGATCGTCCGCCGTCCAAACATAATTGACGAACAGAACGCCATCAAAGCGCGCGCCGAAATCATGATCAACCACCACGGTGATCGATGTCTTGGGATAGGTTTCGCCTTCAAACGGCAAGTTGAGCGCCTTGCGCGCGGTGCTGCGCCCGCCATCGGCGGCCACGACATAGGCGCCGCGTAAACTTTGCCCGTCAGCGAGCTCAACCCACGCGCCGGCCTCATCCTGACCGACAGCACGCACCTGCGCATTGAAAGAAATCTCGAACAGATCATTGCCCGCGAGCGTTTCGACGATTTGCCGCGTCAGCCTGAACTGCTCGCATTGCAGGCGGAACGGATGCCGCGTCAGCCCCTCCAGCACGCCGAGATTGAACACGACGCGATCGCCGGTCTCGAAATTGAGGTACTGCCACTTATCAGCGCGATGCCCTTGCCCGATGAGGGCGTCGGCAATGCCGCTGGGCGCAAGCAAATCGAGCGTCGCGGGGTGGAAGGTTGAAGCGCGCATATCCTCGCAAAGCGCAGGCTCTGCTTCAAGCACGCGCACTTTGACGCCGCGCTCCACCAGAAACATCGCCGCCGCCAAGCCAACAGGCCCGGCGCCAATAATTAAAACGCGATCGCTTTGCATTACGCCGACGGCTCCAGCACGCGCGGCGCGCGTGCAAAATGGCAGGCCACGCCGTGCCCATCCACAACCTCAAACACAGGCTCACGCGCGCGGCACGGCGGCGCTTCCTGTGGGCAGCGCGTGCGGAAAACACAACCCGACGGCGGATCGATTGGCGAAGGCATATCGCCGACGATGCGCACGCGCTCCTTCGCCGCTTCGCGCCGCGGATCAGGGATGGGCGCGGCTGAAATCAGCGCTTTCGTGTAAGGGTGCAGCGGCTGATCGAAAATATCGTTGCGGCCGCCGATCTCGGCCACATGGCCGAGATACATCACCATCACCCGCTCACAAAGCCGGCGTACGACCGAGAGGTCGTGGCTGATGAACAGGATCGCCACGCCAAACTCTTTGCGCAGCCAGCGCAGCAGATTGATAATCTGCGCCTGGGTCGAAAACATCCAGCGCACTCACCGGCTCATCGCATACAACGAGCTTGGGCTTGAGGATCATCGCGCGCGCGATGCTGACGCGCTGGCATTGCCCGCCGGACAGCTCGTGCGGATAGCGCCCAATCAGCTCCGGATTGAGGCCAACTTTGCCCATGATCTCGCGCACTTCGGCCATGCGCTTGGCTTCATCCCATTCCGGGAAAAACACTTCCAGCGGCTCAGCGATGATCCGGCCGATCGTCATGCGCGGGTTGTGGCTTGAAAGCGGATCTTGAAAAATAATCTGCAGATCGCGGCGCAGCGGCCGCATCTCCTCACGCGAAAATTGCGCGATGTCCTTGCCTTGCCAAATCACGCTGCCGGCGGTCGGCTTGATCAGATTGATGATCGCGCGCCCCAGCGTTGACTTGCCGCACCCGGATTCGCCCACGACGCCGAGCGCCTCGCCCGGCGCGATCGAGAAGCTGACGCCATCAACCGCCTTGAGCACTTGCGCATTCTTGCCGCGCTCGCGCCCGACAGGAAAATGCACTTTGAGGCCCTCGACCTGCAACAAAGGCGCGCTCATGGGGTGACCTCCAAATGGCACGCACCAAAATGTTGCGGTTTTCGTTCAAGTAAGGGCGGCAATTCCTGCGCGCAGATCGCCATCGCGTTTTCGCAGCGCGGGCGGAAATGGCATCCTTTCGGCAGATTCAGCAAATTCGGCGGCTGCCCGCCAATGACTTGCGCATCGGCGTTCGGATCATCCGTGATGCTCGGGATCGAGCGCAGCAGCCCGCGCGTGTACGGATGCTGAGGATCGTAGAACACCCCCTCCGCCGCGCCCCGCTCAACGATGCGCCCAGCATACATCACCGCAACTGAATCGCAGATCGATGCGATGACGCCAAGATCGTGCGTCACCATCACGATCGCGGTGTTGGTGTGCTTTTTCAGGCCGGCGAAAATATCGAGGATCTCGGCCTGCACGGTGACATCCAGCGCGGTTGTCGGCTCGTCCGCGATCAGCAAGGCCGGCTTGCACAAAAGCGCCTGCGCGATCATCACGCGTTGGCGCATGCCGCCTGAAAGCTCGTGCGGAAATTGCCCGAACCGGCGCTTCGCGGCCGGGATGCGCACCATCTCAAGCACTTCCAGCACGCGATTGCGCGCCTCGTCGCGCGAAATCTTGGAGTGCTCGATCAGCGTTTCGCACATCTGATCGCCGATGCGCAGAAACGGCGTCAGCGAGCTCATCGGATCTTGGAAGATGAAAGACATCTCAACGCCGCGAATGGCGTTCAGCGTTTTGCGCGGCGCGTTGAGGATCTCGCGGCCGTTTAACTTCACGCTGCCGCTGGCGCGTCCGTTTTCCGCAAGCAAGCCCATAACGGCCATGAAAGCCTGGCTCTTGCCGGAGCCAGATTCGCCCACAACGCCGAAGCATTCGCCCGCGCGCACGGTGAGATTAACGCCATTGACGGCGCAAACCTCCCCACTATCGCCGGCGAACCGCACCGCGAGATCGCGGCACTCCAGCACCGGCGGATCATCTGTCCTTGGGGTCGAGTGCATCGCGCAGTCCATCGCCAATAAAGTTGAACGCAAAGAGCGTCACAGTGAGAAACAGCGCAGGGAAGAACAGCAGCCAAGGCGCGTTCTCCATTTCCACGCTGCCTTGCGAAATCAGCAGCCCCCAGCTTGTCAGCGGCTCCTGCACGCCAAGGCCGAGGAAGCTGAGATAGCTTTCAATGAGAATGTTCACCGGGATCAGCAGCGTCACGTAAACGATCACGGCGCTTGTCACGTTCGGCACGATGTAGCGGGCGAGAATTTTCGATGTCGGCAAGCCGATCGCCTTGGCCGCCTCGACATATTCTTTCTGTTTCACCGAGAGTGTTTGCCCGCGCACGATACGCGCCATGGTGAGCCATTCCACCGCGCCGATACACATGAACACAATGAAGATGTTCTTCGCCCCCAGCACCGTGACGAGGATGATGATGAAGAACAGCGTCGGCAGCGCATAAAGCACGTCGCACACGCGCATCATGAAGGAATCGAGCGCACCGCCGAAATAGCCTGAAATAGAGCCGTAAATAACGCCGATCATGAACGCGATCGCCGTCGCCAACAGCCCGATCGCCAGAGAGATGCGCCCGGCATAGAAGGTGCGGACAAACAAATCGCGCCCGTTCACGTCGGTGCCGAACCAATAGCCTGTCTCAAGCGACGGCGGGCTCAGCACATATTCCCAGCTGACGGTCTGAATATCCTTGGGGCTCAGAATAGGCACAAAGATCGAGGTCACCGTCATCAGCCCGATGATGATGAGCCCCGCAACCGCGCTCTTATTGCGCATGAAGCGATCAAACGCCCGCCGCGCGGGCGAACGGGAATCGCCGCCCGCATCCGGCTTCGCGCCCGCCGCCGCTTTATCGTTATCGAGCCCTGCGACGGTCATTTCGACATCTCCACGCGCGGGTCGAGCAGCCTGTAGCTCAGGTCAACGATGAGGTTCATGATGATGATCAGCGTGGCGTAAAGGATGGTGATGCCCATCACCACCGGGTAGTCGCGGTTCACCGCGCCCTCAACGAAGCTGCGCCCAATGCCTGGCAATCCGAAAATCTGCTCGATAACGACAGACCCCGTCATCACGCCTGCGATCGCTGGGCCAAGATAGCTGACAACAGGGGTAAGCCCCGCGCGCAGCGTGTGGCGCCAGATCACAATGCTTTCGCGCAAGCCCTTCGAGCGCGCGGTGCGCACATAATTGGCGCGCAGCACCTCAAGCATGCCCCCGCGCGTGATGCGCGCAATCACCCCGATCTTCGGCAACGCCAGCGCCGCGATCGGCAGGATCATGTTCGGGAGCGCGCCTCCGCCCCATCCCGAAATGGGCAGAAGGCCGAGATAAAGGCCAAACACCAGCGCCATCGTCGGCGCGGTGACGAAGGTCGGCACCGCGATGCCCGTCATGGCCACGGTCATGACGCCATAATCGACAAAGCTGTTCTTGCGCAGCGCGGCGATGATGCCGAGTGCAATGCCGCCGAACGCGCCAATGAAAATGGCCCAAAGCCCAATCTGAGCGCTAACTGGAAAGCCCTGAATGATAATGTCCGCGACCGAGCGATCCCGGAAGATAAAGGATTGGCCAAAATCCCCCTGGAGCAAATTGGTGAAATAGCGCCAAAACTGCTCCCAGATCGGCCGATCCAGATAATACGCTCTTTCCAGATTGGCGAGAATTTCGGGGTCGATCTCCGCCTCGGCGTCAAACGGGCCGCCCGGCGCCATTTTGATAATGAGAAACGACAGCACGATAATAATGAAAACCGTCGGGATCGCGACCATGAGCCGACGCGCAATAAGCTTCAACATGACGCGCCCCGCATCCCTGCCCTTAAGATGAAACAGCGCATTACTCGAAACCGCGCCGCATTTCGCCGCCATGAAACACAAGCGGCGCCTCAGGTGAAAGTACCGCCGCTGCTTTCACCTCCCAAATGTGCAGCAGGTGATCGCCCGCCTCAGTGACGCTCCAGGGCTTGCAGCGCATGAACGCCACGCCGCCGTCAATCACCGGCGCATCGCCCGCCACCTTTCGTAACGGCACGCCATCAAACTTGTCCTGATGCGGCCGCGCGAAGCGCAGCGCCAACTCAGCCTGATCATGCGCCAAAATCGTGATTGCGCCCTGCGTTGCGGAGTTGAAAAACGCGCGATTGGGCGATCTGCTGCTTAAGCTCCACAGCACCAGCGGCGGATCAAGCGATACAGAGATGAATGAATTGATCGTGAGCCCGCCGCGCCGCCGCTCCCCGTCCGAAGCGGTCACAATCGCCACGCCGGTCGGGTATGTCGCGCACACGCGCCGCAACAGGGCCGGGTCAGCGATAGAATCGGTGTCCTCAAGGACAAGGGCGCTCGACATAGGGCCTTATAACACGTCATGTGTTCATGACAATATGCACTTTCGATTTTCCCGCCGGGGGCCCTTTATGCCGCACGACCTGAACCGCACTCTGGCTCATGCGAAAGGCTTGTTGCGTCAGCGCGCGGCCGATGAAGCCATCGCCGTGCTCGCGCCACTCGCTGCACGCCACCCCGATCACGCCGAATGCCACCTCTTGCTCGGCGCCGCCTATCGGTTCGCGGCGCGTTGGCCCGCGTGCGAGGCCGCCTATCGGCGCGCAATCGAGATCGCGCCGGCGGATGCGCGCGCACATAACAATCTCGCGGACGCCCTGCGCGCGCAGGGCGATTTCGACGCAGCGCTGCCGCTTGCGCGGCAGGCGCTCGCGCTCGACCCGGACAATATAGAGGCGCTCCGCAATCTTATCGCGATCGAGCACGGGCGCGGCGATTTTACCGCAGCTGCGGACGCCGCGCGCGCCGCGCAAGAACGCGCGCCAGATGATCATCGCCTCGACTTGAGCTTGGCGCGCATTGAGCATGACGCAGGCCGCCTCAAAGAAGCTGCGGCCAGCTATCAGCGCTTCCTGCGCGCCGAGCCAAACCATGTCGGCGCCCTCACCGATCTTGGCATGATCTGCATTCAGCTGAACAAGGACGAGGACGCGCTCAACGCCTTTAAAACCGCGCTTTCCATCGACCCGAAACACGCACCGGCGCAATTTGGCCTCGCCCAGGCGCGCGCCAACCTGATACCGCCCTGGCACATCCCGATGATGAATGAGCCCAAGCGGAACAACGCCTATCGCGATGCGATCCGGCGCGCGGTCAAACCCGGCGACCTTGTGCTGGACCTCGGCACGGGCGCGGGCCTGCTCTCCATGCTCGCGGCCGAAGCCGGCGCCGGCCAAGTGGTCGGCTGCGAAATGGTGCGGGAGGTCGCTGACGAGGCGAAAGCGATCATAGCGCGCAATGGCTTCGCTGACAGGATCAGCATCGTGCACGCCCATTCGCGCGAACTGCGCATCGGCGAACATTTGCCGCGCCGCGCCGACGTGCTGGTGTCGGAAATTCTCGCCGACGATTTCGTCGGCGAGGGCGCACTGCCGAGCTTGATCGACGTCATGGAGCGCCTGGTCGCGCCAGGGGCGCGCATTATTCCAGAACGCGGCAAAGCAATGAGCGTGCTCGTTGGCGGCGAATACATCGCCTATCTGCTTGGGCTTAACACCGCATGCGGTTTTGACGTCAGCTCGTTCGCAAAACTCAAGCCCTGGCAGCAAGCCATTCCGGGAAAGATCGCCTATGAGGCGTTTTCTGACGAGTTCGCCCTGCTTGATTACAACTTTAATGATATTTCAACTTTGCAACCGGCCGACACCATCGTCGAGGCGCCCATTGTTGCGCCAGGGCTTTGTTATGGCGTTTTACAGTGGCTGCGGCTCGATCTCGCCCCCGGCGTGAGCTACGAGAACCACCCGATGGACACCGTATCTGTTTGGAATAAAAGGCTTTACTCATTCCCCGCTCCCGTGGATGTCGCCGTCGGCGACGTCCTCAAGCTGCGGGTGTGGCAAGATCAACACTACCTGTACGTGACCAATGTGTAGGCGCCGATAAAGTTAAAACAGCCGCAAAGCTTGTCTTGTCCTCATCTTCTTATGACAACATACTCATGGCGCGGATGGCGGATCGCCATGCGCGGGAGGGTTAAGCCATGAAGAAAACGACGGCGCTGCTTGCTGTGCTCGGCGCCTACTTAGCAACTCCGATTGATCTCGCCGCCGCTCAAGCGGCTGCGAGCGCTGAATCGGATGATCAGACCTTTGATACGATCGTTGTGACCGCGCGCTCGCGCACGGAAACGGTGCTTGAGGCGCCGATCTCCATTACCGCGATCACCGGCGAGCAATTGGAGCAGCGCCAAATCACCTCGATGAGCGACCTGGCGGCGATGACGCCGGGCCTGCAATTCCAGCAAGCCGCGAGTTCAACATCGTCACGCCCGCTGATCCGCGGGATGACCCAGCTCGGCCGCTCATCGGGTGATGTGGCCAATGTGGGCGTGTTCGTCGATGGCGTCTATTCGCCGGGCATGAGCGGCATCGACATGAGCTTTGTCGGCCTTGAGCGCGTTGAAGTCGTGCGCGGCCCGCAAAGCGCCGCTTACGGGCGCAACACCTTCGCGGGCGCGATCAACTACATCACGCGCCGCCCCGGCAATGATCTTGAGTACGGCGGCTCGGTGACTGTCGGCGAGAACCTGATGGGCGGCATCACGCTTTATGGGTCCACGCCCTTGGTTGAAGACGTGCTCGCCGTGCGCCTCGATGCCGCGCTCAATGACAGCGGCGGCTATTTCACAAACCAAGTGAACGGCGAACGCCTCAACCGCACCGTGGGAAGCCTTGTGCGCCTCGGCGTGAACTTCACGCCGACGCAAAATCTCAGCATGTATGGCACGCTGAGCTGGTCGCAAGACGAAGCCACGCCCTCGCCGCTCATCGTCGTCCCGGATAGCAGCCCGCGTCGCGTGGGCAAGCCGGCCCCCACCGCGCGAAGCCCGAACCAAATTGGCCGCCGCGTGGCGGGTGAAATCACCGATTATTCGGAGACGTTCTATTTCGACGATTTGGCGCACAGCGATCGCGAATCGGTGCGCGCCATGCTCGTGACGGATCTCGACATCGGCGCGTTCACGCTTAGCGCGCGCACCGGCTACGAGCAGCGCGAGGTTTCCACCCTTGTTGACCTCGACCAAACGCCGAACGGCACGCTTCTCTCTGGCGTGTGGCGGCAAACCGCGAGTGGCGACATCGAAGATCGCTGGGAGTTCAGCCAGGATTTCCGCCTGCAACCGCGCAATTCCGGTGACTTCAACTGGGTCGTTGGCGCCTATTATAGCTATGAAAATAACGATCGCGCCGATGTGCGTTTCGCGAGCCCCGCGTTTGGCACCACCGCGCCCGCGCCCGTAAATGGCCGCGCGCTGGTGGACTATAGCGAATTGATCCGCAACGAATTCTACTCGGTCTACGCCTCGGTGGATTATCATTTTGCGGAGCACTTCACGATCACCGCCGAAGGCCGCTATACCTGGGAACGCAAGCGCGCCACCGTGCTTGAAAACAATTACGGCTCCGACGCTGGCACGCTGGGCGACTACACCAATAACTTTGAATACTTCTCGCCGCGCGTGATCCTGGAATACCAACCTTCGTCCACTTTGAATTTCTATCTGTCTGCAGCGCAGGGCACAAAATCAGGCGGGGCAAACCCCGAAGCGAGCCTGGCATCAGAGCAAGAATATGATCCAGAATCCAACTGGACATATGAGCTCGGCGCCAAAGCGAGCTTCCTGAACAACACGCTCCAGGTCGCCGCCGCGCTCTATCATATCGATTGGACCGATCAGCAGATCCTGGTGTTCGCCACCGGCGTGACCCCAGCGACCTCGATCACCGGCAATATCGGCGATCCAAAGTCGACGGCTTCGAGATCGGCGCGCGCTGGCGCCCGCTGAGCTGGCTCGCGATCGATGCATCGTACAATTACAACGATGCACGCTACGAAAACGCCGTCACCAGCAGCTTCGCCGGTTTCGTCGATTGCGCGGACTTGCCGCGGCTCGAATGTATCGGCGGCGTCACCACCGGCCGGCTCGACGGCAACGCGATGCAATTCACACCGGAGCATCAAGGCACGCTGGGCATTGAGCTCACCGTCCCCGCTTTCACAGGCTGGGAATGGTATGCGCGCACGGACGTGACGGCCGATAGCCGCCGTTATGTTGACGCGGGCAATGTCGGCTGGGTGCCGGGCAGCGAGCAGGTTCGCCTACGCTTCGGCATCCAATCGGACACCCTGCGCTTCATGGGTTTCTGCAACAATTTGTTTGAAGACACCACGCCGGTGACCGCGTTTGAATCGCGCGATTTCCTTGGCACGCCACACTATTACGTCCGCGCCCGCGAGGGCCGGATGTGCGGTGTGACGGTGGGCGCAAGCTTCTAAAAAACACACCCGACTAAACAAACGCCGGGCGCCCCAAGCGCCCGGCGTTTTTCTTTGCGCGGATACATCGCAACAAGGATGCACGCGGCCACAAACGGCGCGCATTGCGAAGCAAAAGGCAAGAATGCAGCGCCGCAAGCGCGCTGCATCTGTTCACGCCACACACGTCAAACGCCGCACGCCGCGCACATCCCCGCGATCGCCCGCACGCACGCACGCAAAAAAAACGCGCCCCGGGCTTAAGCGGGGCGCGTTCCTCGAAGTTCGCCGCTTTAGCGGCTTGCGACCTGATAGCGCCGCAACGTCGCCATCGCCGCCCCACCCAGCAGCACCAGGATCACGATAATCCCGCCGATTGAGGGCAAGCTGCGCGTGACCACGGCCGAAACCGGCTCTTCCTCGTACTGAAATTTCGGGAATTCGTCGAACTCAGCCGAGCGCATGGGCGTGGCCGTCAAAAAGCGCACGGTGAAATAGCTCACCCATTGCTCCCGGAAGGCCTGCACCTGATCGACGAAGCGGTGGTAGCGCGCCGCACTCACCCCCGTCACGTCATTCAGGACCCGCTGCATCATGATCGCCGGCGACACGAACTGAAAGTTCGACACCAATTGATCCTGCTTGATCTGCTGGCTGCGGAATTCCGCAAAGAGCGGCGCAACCGCCCGCTCCACCGCGTCGTTTTTGGCGCGCGTGACGGAGAGAAAATCGTTCACCCGCTCTTCCGGCACATGCTCGACATGGTCGTAATAATACTGATTGAGCTCGCGCATATAATTGCGCTCGCTGTCGGTCTGGGCTTCGCGCGAGGCGGTGATGAAATCGAACCGCGACGGCGCTGGGTACATTGTCGTCGCCCCGACGCTGACCAGCGTTGGGATCACCACCACAAAAGCAAGCCATGCGCCGGCGAGGATAATGCCGTTCGTGGCCGAATTGCGCCCCAGCGCGTTCACAAACACCGAGAGCAAGAACCAAAACACCGCGTAAAGCAGCGTCGCGGCCAGCCAGACGCCAAAGCGCGCCCAGGTGTCCGGCTCGCCAAGCGCCGTGCCGACCGTGAGCAGCGACCCAAAGCCAAGCGCCGCGATAACGCCGAGGATGATCACCGCCCGCGACACCACTTTGCTCGACATGAGCTTCTGCAAGCTCAGCGGATTGGCGAGCACCATCGCGAGCGTGCCGCGCTCCTTCTCGCTGGAGAGCATGTCGTAGCTGATCGCCAGAATGAAGATCGGCAACAAGAAGATCACGACGAACGAAAGATCAAACGGCCCGCGCTTGAGATTGACGGGATTGCCCATCTCGGACGCTTGCAAAGCCGTTGTCAGCCCCGCCGTCGTCACCGGCACATAGGAAAGCAGCAAATCGCTTTGCCCCACCGAAAACGCCTGGATGCCTGTTGGCGGCAGCGTGGCGATTTCCGCCGCTTTCACCCCGACAGAACCGGCGTTTGTGCCTTGCGGGACAGCGCCCCGCTGGGTGTGGCTGTAGGCGGCGATCTGCACCTGCTCGCCGCGCGCGGCCACGCGCTCTTCATAGCGTTCGAGATCAGATCTCAGCTTCGCCCGATCGGCTGTTGCATCGGCGAGGTAGTAACTCGCCCCACGCTCGATGCGCCCCAAATGCGCCCCGCCCGCCCAAGCGCCAATCGCCACAGCGGCAGCAAGCAATAGCAAAATCCATGCGAACGCGGGCGTTCTGACAAGGGTTTTGGTTTCATGCTTAAGAAGTAAAGAATACATCGCGTCTCACCCCTCGAAACTAGACGCCTCAGCGCGTTTGAATGCCAATGCGGCCAACAGCGATGCGCGCAAAAATCAGCGCAACAATGATCCACAGCGCCAAAACCAAGAACGCCATACGGTACTCGCCCAAAACTGTGTTCAGCGTCGGCGGCGAATAGCGAACGGGATCGACCATTTGAAACACGGCCTCATCCGCGACCAGCACGCGATCATTGGACTCAATGTCCGTCGTTGCGCCTTCGCGAAGATTGGCGTTAAAGCTCGCCGCCATCTCCGCGAGATAAGCGTTCACTTTATCGACCATTGCGCGCCGCGTTTCTTCGGCGGCGTTCACGAAATCGCGCTGATGCAAGAGATCGGTGCCCGATAGCCCCATGGAGATTGAGCTCAAGGGCAAAGTCGGCGCTAAAACGCCAAGCGCATCCTGCAGACGCCGCTGCTCAAGGTAAGAATTATCGAGCCCTTTGTAGTAATGATCGAAGAACTCGTGATCCATCTCCTCGAGCCGCTGCATGCTGAGCGCAACCCAATAGACCGGCAAATCCGCGACATCGGCCACCTGATACTGATCGAGCAGCGATTGGCGATATTCGGCCAAACGCTCACGCGGGGTTGGCCCGCCAAAGCCGGTGCGGCGCGTCTCCTGCAGGCGCGCGTCGAATTCACCTAACGCGGCCGTCGGCGTCACGATCTTGGAAATCTCGGCAGCCGCCTTTGGCATGATGAACGCGCTAAAGGCCCAAAAGCCGACAAGCGCAATCAGCGCCGTGCGCGGGCTGCCCGCCACCGCAGAAACGCCGAGCGTCACGAACAGAAAAATGACGCCATAGGCGAGGTAGGAAAGCGAAAAGCAGCCCGACGCGCGCGCCAAACGCATCGCCCGAGGGCGTGATTTCCAGCAACGCAATCGCAACCGCGCCCAGCACCATGCACGGCACGACAACAAGCGCGACAGCTGCGCCAATCCCAAGCGCCTTGCCCCACAGCAATTGGCCGCGCGGCACGCCGATCGACAATAATTGCCGCAACGTGCCGCGTTCGCGTTCACCCGAGAACGCAGAAAACCCCAGGAAAATGATCACAAGCGGCATCAGCACCTGCAGGATCATGGCCGTTCAGATCGCCAAAGCGGGTGAGCGCCGATGTATCCCCTGCCTGCGCGGCGCGTGCGGGATTTTGCTTCATGCGCTTCCATGAAAATGAAGCTGCCCGTGTAAGGGTCAACGCCATTGTCAAAGAACGAGAGCGGGCCTGCCTGACGGAACGCATAATTTCCGTAGTGCGCGCCAGAGTGCGGGTTTTTATCGCCTTGAGTATAAAACTGCCCGTCAGACACCTCCTGCGCATGCGATTGCATATCGGCATAGGTCGCATAACGGTGCGCGCCAACCACGAGCGCCGACGCCAGCAGCACCAGCATGATCAACGCGGTCCAAACGAAACGGCCGTCACGCAGAATTTCCGTCAATTCCTTGCGTGCGATCGTGAAAAATCATATTCGGCCGCTGAGGCGTAGCACCCGAAGCCGCAGAAACACTGGACATCCCCGCCTCCGCTTATTGCATGTGCTCAAGATAGATGCGCTCAATGTCGGCATGGCTGACATCCTGGGTCGCCATTTCGCGCACGAGATTGCCGCCACGCATGATGCCGATGCGCGTGCCAGTTTCCTTGGCGCGGAAAAGATCGTGCGTCGCCATCAAGATCGCGGGCGCCATCGGCTTGAAATTGCCTCAGCAGCTCAGAGAATTCATTGCTGGCGCGCGGATCAAGCCCGGAGGTTGGTTCATCCAAAAGCAGCGCTTTGGCTTTTTTCGCAAGCGCGATCGCGACGCCGACTTTTTGGCGCATCCCCTTGGAATAGGTGGAGACGCGTTTGTTCACCGCTTCGCTTTGAAGCCCCACGCGATCCAGGAACCCGATGAGGTCGGAGCGGCTATATTCGGTATGCCCGCCCAGCCTGGCGAAATATTCGAGGTTTTCGAGCCCCGTCAGCATGCCATAGAGCATCACTGTCTCGGGAATGTAGGCAAGGCGCTGCTTGGTCTCCGATCGGATGATCAACCACCGAGAGCCCGTCCACCTTCGCGCTCCCGCTGGTGGGATCGATGAAATTCAGGAACAGATTGATCGTCGTGGTTTTGCCGGCCATTTGCGCCGAGGAGGCAATAAATCTCGCCCGCGCCGACGCTGATATTGAGGCCCTTGAGCGCCTCATACCCGTTATAGACCTTACGTAAATCCTTAGCCTCAAGCATGAATTTTCCCCACGCGCGCCCATCAGGCAGGCAGCCATCACATCAATATGACAACATGCCTATATCACCAGACGGGCGAACGTGGAAGAAAAAACACAACAAAAACAATGTTATGTTATCCTGAAACGCAGGCCACCATTTCGCAGGCGCACACAAAGCTTAGCCTTGCCAGTAATTGGTCCAGCGCATCTTGTCTTTCAGATATTCGGCGGCGTCACGCTTTGTTTCCGGCACGCGCTCAAGCCAAAGGTTCGGATCGTGCCGTTCGCGGTACGCCTCAAACACATGCTTGTAGAGGAAATAGTGCACATCCGGGATACGGTGGCGCTTGCGGAAATCCGCGATATCAAACACGGCGCGGCGCTTGGTTTCAAAGATGCCCGCCTCGTTGAGCACCACGCCCTTGGGCCCAAAGATGGCTGAGCGGCCAACCCAATTGTTCTTCGGCGCCTGCTCAACGAAATAATTTTCGTTGCTGCGTTCAACATCGATCGAAGTTGTTCACGATCGTGACGAACACGTCGTTATGATAAGCGGTGAGCCGCATATCATCCCATTCACAGCCGCCAGTGGCGGTGCGCAGGATGATTTCCGCGCCCTTCATGGCCATGCAGCGGAACAATTCCGGCTCAAATTGCACGGCGGACATGGAAATATTGCCGATATCGGTGCGCTCGACCGGGATCACCGCGTCGAGCCCATACATCTCAACATAGCGGTCATAAACGTCATAAATCGTGGTGGTGAATTGCTCCACGCCCGGCCACATGCCGCGCATATTGCGCTGCTTCCAGTGGCGTGCGCGCAGCTTGCCATCGGGGCCAATGAGCAATTGCGTGTTCATGGTGTGGCCGGCCCAATCATCGTCGAGCATCTGGCAGCCCATGGCGATGTAGCAATTATATTGCTTGGCCTTGGCCCGATCGCGGCGATCTCCGGCCCATCCGGATGGCGCGAAACACGCAGATATTGCTTCAAATCCCAGGGCGCAAAGCCGTGCAGCGGAAACTCGTGGAAGCACAAAAGATCGCAGCGGCCGCCGGTAAGCTGCGCCTTATCGATCGCGTTCAGCAGGTATTTCAGGTTCTCCTGGATGCCCGGCTCGGGATTGTCGCCATCCACGGCGCGCACCGGCGTTTGCACCACGCCTACGGCGATCTGCTCTTTCCGCAGCGGCGCGGTCTCATACGTTCCGTCGTGACGCACAAACGCCTTGCTACTCTCTTCGGCCACCGACACCCTCCTTAAAGCTCAACGCGCCTGTTCGACGCAGAGAAACCATTTGCGGCAAGCTGGAATGTTATTATAATAATATGACATGCGCAAACAGAGTTAGAGACCAACGCTCATGCTGATGAACAATTGGTACGTCGCGGCTGAATCCAAGGATGTCGTCGTGGGCCAGCCGCTCGGCGTGCGGATGCTGGGCTTTGATTATGTCCTTTACCGGCTGCCGGACGGCAAGGTCGTCTGCATGTCGGATGTGTGCGTGCATCGCGGCGCTCGCTTTCGCGCGGCAAGTGCGTGGGCGAAACCGTGGCCTGCCCGTTCCATGGCTGGCAATTCGATCCCTCGGGCAATTGCACCAAAATCCCCTCGATCGCCGAAGATGCGCCGATCCCGAAGCGGGCCAAGATCGATTCTTACCCCACCGAGGAAATCTACGATTGGGTGTGGGTGTTCCTGGGCGATCTTCCCGAGGACAAACGCCCCGCCCCGCCGCGCCTGCTGCCGGAGTTTGAGCAAACCGAGACCTGGCGCACCACGCGCATGGTGATCGAAGCCCCGGCCAATTGGCAGAAATTCGAGGAAAACTCGCTCGACACAGCGCACTTGGCCTTCGTGCACGCCACTTTCGGCTCGCGCCTTGATCCGAAGGCCGTTTCCGTGCCGATCGTGCGCACGCCCTACGGCGCGCGCCTCAAGCGTGAGAAAACCGCGCCAAAAGCCTCGCAAAAATCCGGCGTGCTGGGCGAGCTTTTGAAAGAAGAGCGCGAGAAAACCACGGTGGAGCTTGAGTTCTCGGTGCTCGGCGTCTGCCACCGCATCAACCCGACCTTCCGCCCCGGCCTTTCGCAAGTGACGTTCTCGGCCACCACCCCGATAGACGCCAAAACCAGCCGCCAATTTGGCCTGCAGGCGCGCAATTACGCGATCGAGCCCGAACACGATCAGGAGCGCCTCACCGGCCGCTGGAACGCTATCAACGAAGATATTGGCGTGATCAGCTTCGTGCGCCCCGCGCTTGGCCCCACCGCCTTCCGCGATGAGGTGCTGGTGCGCGCCGATGAAATGGAATCCACCTTCCGCCACCTCGTTTTCCGCATGATCGACGCCGGCTGGGAGATCGATCATGAGAAGGTGCAGCGCGAATGGGATCGCAAAGTCTATGTGATCCCTTCCCCCGCGCGCCGGCTCGATCCCACCGGCTGGGCGCACGAAGCCTGCCCCACCACCAAACCGCGCACGGATGACGGCTGGGACGCCCTCCTGCGCGACGCCAACACCTCGTCAGGAGTCGCCGCCGAATGAGCACGCCCCGCCCCCTCCCGCACGCCATGTCGCCGATGCCGAATTTCGAGGAGCAGGCGCTGCTTGATTTCGCTATTGCGCTCAAAGGCCATTTGCGCGGCCCGCTGCGCTCAGCGCTGCCGGAGGTGTACGAGCACCGCGCCGCCCCCGCTTGGCAGGAAAAGCACGGCCGCCGCCCGCAAAGCTGGACTGAAGTGGGCGATGCGCTGGGCGAGGATAAAGCCTATCGCTGGTGGAGCGCGCTCGGCCGCGCGCAGCAGGAATTTTACCTCGACATCACCTCCGCGGTTTGCGAGCGCGAACTGCCGAGCCTGATCGAACGCTACCGCACCATCGCCGGCGGGGATGTGAAGGGCTCGATCACGCTGGATCCGAACATCACTCTGCCGCCCTATCAGCGCGAAGTGGATATCCATTGCGTGCCCGGCTCATATTTCCTTGAGCGCACGGAAGATGATGTGTGGGCCGGCGCGCGCAGCGATCTGGGCTCCTTCATCTTCTCGATGGGCAAGCACGGCGCGCTCAATGAGGATAAGGGCCTTGCCGGCGCGGCTTATGTAAAAGCCAATTTTCCCGATTTGAAAGTGAGGCGCGTGCTTGACCTCGGCTGCACCGTGGGCCTTTCCACGCTGCCCTATTGCGAAGCCTTCCCCGAAGCGGAGGTTTACGGCCTTGATCTTTCGGCCCCCTCGCTGCGCTATGCCTTCGCGCGCGCCGAAGCGCTCGGCAAAAAGTGCATTGGACGCAAGGCAACGCCGAGAAAACCAATTTCCAGGATGGCGAGTTTGATCTCATCGTTTCGCACATTCTGCTGCACGAAACCTCATACGACGCGCTCTACAACATCGTCGCCGAATGCCATCGTCTGCTGCGGCCGGGCGGTTTGATGCTGCACATCGAGGTGCCGGTGCGCCGCACCGACGCGGTGGATCAATTCATCACCAATTGGGACGCCACCCACAACGCCGAGCCCTTCTGGTCCACGCTCGCCGAAATGGATCTCATCAAGCCCGCGGTGAAGGCCGGCTTTGCCGAAGAAAACGTGTTCGAGGCCGTGGCCCCGACATTCAACGGCAAGCAAGGCGGCTGGCTCGCCTATGGCGCGCGCAAGAGTGAGGGCTGAGCCAATGAACGCCATTCCCCCGCTTCCGAAAGCATCGCGCGGCGGCCGCCCCGGCTCGCTGGAAGATCATGATTCCGAGCGGCTGCTTAGCATGATCGTGGCGCTGGCCGCCGAGGTCAGCATGCTGAACGATAAGCTCGACAATCTCACGCATGTCGCCGCCAAGGGCGCGTTCACCCCGGCTGATGTCGAAAATTTCGTGCCGGACGCGGCGCTCGCCGCCGAGCGCACGCGCAAGCGCAACGCCTTCGTGCAACGCGTCATGCGCTTGGTTACGGCGGATTTCGAGCGCGCCTCCAAACCCGCCGGCATGGATTATAACGACATCCTCGATCTCGTCGCCGGCCCGGAAGGGACGCCGCACCCGAAGGTGGACGTCTCCTGATCAGCCGATCAGGACGAGCGCGCCGCCAGGAAAACGTGGTGGACGTAGCGATCGGCGCGATAATGCGCGAGCAACAGCTCCACCGGCTGGCTGTTCACCGCCAGCACCAGCAAGCGCACCTGCACGATCGGCGCGCCCACAGGAATTGAAAGCCGCGAGGCGATTTTCGCATCCGCCAGCGTGGCGTAAGCAATTGGTGCGCACCCAAGATTTCAATGCCTTTGCGCTCAAGCAGCGTGGGCGCTGTTTCCTTGAAATCCTCCGCCGTCAGCGTCACGCCAAGGCTTTTAGGCACATAGATATCGGCGACGCCAATCGGTTCGCCATCGCGCAAGCGCATGTAGGAGCAATGCACCACGGTTTCGCCCGCGTTCAATTGCAGATCGCGCGCAATGCCGTCATCGGCGATCTCATCGCGCACCACCACATCTTCGGGCATGGAGCGCGCATCGAGTTGGCGCACGCGGCGCACCAGTTCTGAAAGATCGCCGCGGCTGGGCACGTCCTTCAAATCCGAGCGCACAAACGTGCCGCGCCCCTGGATGCGCTGAACCAGCCCCTCTTTCTCGAGCATCTCCACCGCCGAACGCACAGTGATGCGCGAAACATCAAACGAGGCGCACAATTCGCTCTCCGAAGGCATGCGCTGGCCCGGCGCATAAACGCCCTGCAGCACCCAATCGCGCAGCACGGCGTACACCTGCGCATAACGCGGCGCGCGCAGCGTGAGATTGACCTGCTCTTCTGGGCGCGGCGTACGCTGCGAGGCCATCTTCTCGATCGACATATCCTGCCCTTCTGCGCCCGCGACGCGCCCATTGCAGCCCATGAAACAAAGGCTGCCTTTCAAGCTCGTCTTATGCTATCATCATAACGTCATATAACTTGTAATAGGAGTCTCGGCTGTGCGCAAGCTAGAAGCGGTGGCGCATGCGGCGGCGGCCTCATCCGGCCCGCGCCCGCATTTCCTGGAAAGCGCCGATTGCGACCGCCTGCTTTCGATGCTTTTGGCGGTGGCTTCTCAGCTCTCCGCCGTCAACGAGCGCCTCGATACGCTTGAGAAAGTTCTAGAAAATAACGGCTTACTGAGCCAGGATGCGCTCGCCTCGTACCAGCCGGACAACGCGGTCCAGGCAGAGCGGCTCGAGTGGGATCAAGCCTTCGTCACGCGCATGTTCCGCGTGCTCTCGTACGAACTCGACGCCCTTAAGGCTTCCGACTCGGCGGCGGGCTAAAGCACTTGCCCCAATGCCTGTATTGTTGTTATATCATTATAACAGATAGGAAGTGCGCCCATGGCTGACGCGGCTGGTTCACATCAATTCGCTGTGCGCAATCCGCGGACCGGCGTGGTGGATTATTCCTTCGCCGCCGACACGCCCGCCCAGATCGCAGAGATCGCAAAAGCGCTTCGCACGCGCCAGCCCAAATGGCGCGCGCTCGGCATTGCTGAACGCGCCAACGCCCTCAGCGCCTGGGCTGACGCCATCGAAGCACGGCGCGCCGCGCTGATCGCCGCGCTCACGCACGATACCGGCCGCTGGCATCTCTCCGAAACCGAGGTTGACGGCGCGATCCGCAATATCCGCCGCTGGGCCAAGCTTGCGCCTGAAGCGCTCGGCGCGAACATGCGCGGCGAAGAGCGCGCCTCCGCCCTCATCCCCACCGTGCGCTATCAAAACCAATATGTGCCCTATCCGCTGGCGGGCTTTATCTCGCCGTGGAATTTCCCGGTGACGCTGAGCTTGATCGACGCTGTGCCCGCGCTCGCCGCCGGCTGCGCTGCGATTATCAAGCCTTCGGAAATCACGCCGCGTTTTGTTGAGCCGCTGCGCGAGGCGCTCAATGATGTGCCCGCGCTGAAAGAGGTGCTCGCTTTCGTGCTCGGCGGCGCCGAAGCCGGCCAAGCGCTGATCGAAGAGGTCGATCTCATCTGCTTCACCGGCTCGGTGCAAACCGGCCGCAAGGTGGCCGAAGCCGCCGCCCGCCGCTTCATTCCCGCATCGCTGGAACTGGGCGGCAAGGATCCGGTGATCGTGCTGCCCTCGGCTGACATCGACCGCGCGGTTGAATCGGTCGTGCGCGGCGGGCTCTCCAATGCAGGCCAAGCATGCCTCTCGATCGAGCGCGTGTACGTGCACCGTTCGATCCATGATGCGTTTGTCGAAAAACTGGCCGCCAAGGCGGCCGCGCTCGAGATCAATTGGCCAAGCATCCACCAGGGCCATATCGGCCCGGTGATCCATGCGCCGCAAGCCAAGATCATCGCCGATCATCTCGCGGACGCAATCGCCAAAGGCGCCAAAGTGCGCGCCGGCGGCGAGGTGCTGGAACGCGATGGCGGCCTCTGGTGCCCCGCCACCGTGCTCGAGAACGTCAATCACGACATGGCGATCATGACCGAAGAAACCTTCGGCGCGGTGCTGCCGGTGATGGCGTTCGACACCGTGGAAGAAGCCATCGCGCTCGCCAACGACACATCGTTCGGCCTCTCCGCCGCCGTGATCGGCGCCACCACCGATGAAGCCCGCGTGATCGCCGAAGAGATCAATGCAGGCGGGCTCTCGGTGAACGATTGCGGCCTCACCATCATGACCTACGAACCGGAAAAGAACTCGTTCGGCTTTTCCGGCATGGGCGGCTCCCGCATGGGGCCCGCCTCCATCCAGCGCTTCATCCGCAAGAAGGCGCTGATCATCCAGACCGGAAATCCGGTCAGCATCGACGCCATGGAGGAATCCAAGGCGCCTTCACGCCCCGCCGCTTAAACCAAAGGATCAATGGCCATGACGAAGCTTTCTTTAGAGGAATTCACCCAGGCGCTGCACGATGCGCGCAAGCCGCGCGGCTCGGGCAAGCACCCCTTCAGCGCGACCTGGACCGCCGGGCAGTTCACCCGCCAGCAGCTCGGCGAATGGGCGGTGCAGCACTATTACTATATCGTGGCCATCCCCCCGCAATTTGCCGCGCTCTACGCCCGCATGCCCGATGATGACGGCCGCGAGCTGATTATGGAAAACCTCGCCGGCGAGGTGCCGCCCGAGCAACCGGATAAAGCCCACCCTGCGCTGCTGCTGAAATTCGCGCGCGCTTGCGGCCTCACCGACGATTACGTCAAGAACGCCGAGCGCGAAGGCCGCATCCTGCCCTCCACGCGCGCGATGCGCGCCTGGATTTGGGAGCTCTCGCAAATCCGCCCGATGCACGAATCCTGCGCCGGCATCATGGTTGCGCTCGAAGGCCAGCTGCCCACGCTCTATCCAGCCTACATCTCCGCCATGGAGAAGATGGGCTTTAGCGACGATGAGCTGGAATTCTTCCACGTCCACGTCGAGAATGACGATGAGCACGCCGCCATCGGCATGGAGCTGTGCAACCGCTACGCCGATACGCCCGAGAAGCAGCAGATGGCGATCCAAGCCGTCTCTGGCTCGGCGGCGCTGCGCTACAACATGCTCTCTGAAATCCTCGCTTCGCTGAACGTGAAGGAAGCGGCGTGAGCGTTGCGCTGCTCAAGGCCGAAGGTCGCGTCCTCTTTTTGAGTGGCGCGACCGGCGGCATTGGGCGCGCCGTTCAGGAGCAATATCTCGCCGCGGGCGGGCGCGTGGCGTCATTTGACCTTGCGCCCTCGCCCGCGCGCGAAGGCGTGTTCAGCATCACCGGCAACGCCAGCGATGAAGCCGACGCCAAACGCGCCGCCGCCGAAGCGCTCGCCCATTTCGGCCGCATCGACAGCTTCGTGCACGCCGCCGGCATTGTCGGCCCCGGCGCGGTTGCGGAGATCAGCGCCCAAGGCTGGCGCGATGTGGTGGACGCAAACCTCACCTCCGCCTTCCTGCTCGCCCAGGCGCTTGAGCCGCAGCTCAAGCAAAACAGCGGCGCGGCCGTGTTCTTCGGCTCGGTAAACGGCAGCCATGGCGGCTCTGCCATATCGGGCCCCGCTTACGCCGTCGCCAAAGCGGGCCTTGCAAATTTCGGACGCTATCTTTCCAAGGAATGGGCGCCGCTTGTGCGGGTGAACACCATTATCGCAGGCCCGGTGCGCACGCCGATGCTGGATCGGCTTTCGCCCGAAACGCTGCAAGCGGCGAAGAACGCCATGCTCACCCGCGCGCTGATCGAGCCGGCGGAGGCCGCCGCCACCGCCGCGTTCTTGCTTTCCGAACACGCGCGCTCAATTACGGGCGCATCGATCAATCTTAGCGGCGGCCTGGTGCTGGACTAACGGGAGACGCTCCATGAAACGCAACGAACCGCACGCCATGCTGGCCCGGCAAACGCCGGAAGAAATGGCCCAGCAGCGTTTTGTGCTGGCGCTGAAGCGGCATGTCATGGGCCCGCTGCGCGGCGCCGTGCCCACGGTCGTGAAGCACGAAGCCGAACCCGCCTTCCTCGCCGCGCACGGGCGCGCGCCGGCCGATTGGCGGGAGGCGGAAGTCGATCTCGATAAGACCACCCATTATCGCTTCACCAAAGCGATTGACCGCACCGCCCAAGAGATGATGTGGCAATCGATCGGCGAGACCGTGTTTCGCGAAAAAGAGCGGATGGAAGAAACCGCCCAAGCGCTGATGGACGCCTCGACGCGGCTTGGCTCGCTGACGCTCGATCCCAATTTCACCGCGCCGGCCGTCTACGATGACGTGCACATCCACTTGCAGCCCGAAGGCTATTGCAACGACGCGGACGCGCGCTCGGTCACGGTTGGCGCGCTCTATGAAAGCGGCGGGCGGCTCTATTCGATGGGCCGCGGCATGGGCAAGGAAGATTCCAAAGCCGGCGCGGTGATCGCGCACCTTGAAAAGCTGCATCCCGACTTCCGCCCGCGCCGCATCCTCGATATGGGCTGCTCCGCCGGCGGCGCTTCCACCGTGTACGGCTCACACTTCAAGGACGCCGATGTGCACGCGATCGATCTTGGCGCCTCGATGCTGCGTTATGCGCACGCGCGCGCCGAAGCGATGGGGACGCGCGTGCATTTCCACCAGATGTCCGCCGCCGCAACGACATTCCCAGATGGGCATTTTGATCTGATCGTCTCGCACAATCTGCTGCACGAGATTTCCGGCGAGGATCGCCGCGCCGTGGCGCGCGAAAGCCTGCGCCTGCTCGCGCCCGGCGGCATCGTCGTGCATCAGGACGTTGATCTCTTGTTCCGCGGCAAAAGCCCCTGGGAGCAGGCCGAGCGCGCCTATGATCTGCGCTACAATAACGAGCCCTTCTGGGTGGAATATTGCAGCTGCGATTTTGGCGCGGAGCTCAAAGACGCAGGCTTTGCCAGCGTCGAAGAAGCCAAGGTGCCGCGCACGGCCGGCCCCCGGCTTCTGGCACGCCTGGATCGCGAAGCCCGCCGCTTAAACGGCGCCGATCTTTTCGATCGGGAAATCGCTACGCGGGATGGTGATGGTTTTCTCGCGCGTATAAAGCGCCTCGCACGCAGCGCCGCCCTCCGCGCCGATGCCTGATTGCTTCACCCCGCCAAACGGGGCGCGCAACTCGCGCGTGACCGGCGTGTTGATCCACACCACGCCCGATTCCAAACGCTCCTGCGCGCGCATGGATTGCGCCAGATCGCGCGTCCACACGTAAGAAACCAGGCCATAGCGCGTGCCGTTGGCGATGGAATAGGCGTCCTCTTCCGTATCAAAGCGAATGATGGTGGCGAACGGCCCGAAGATTTCTTCCTGGCACGCTTTCAGCGCATTGCTCGGCGCCTCAACCGCGATCGGCTCAACATAATAGCCGCGCTCAAAGCCTGGCGCGCGCTTGCCGCCGGCAAGCGGGCGCGCGCCCTCTTCAATCGCTTCGGCATAAGCGCCAAGCACCTTATCGCGCTGCACCGCGGAGGCGACCGGCCCAAGCTCCGTCGCCGGATCGTGCGGATGGCCGATGCGGATCGCGCGCGTGCGCGCAGCAAACGCTTCGATGAAGCGATCCGCGATCGAGGCTTGCACGAGGATGCGCGAGCCGGCGAGGCATTGCTGGCCATTATTGGCGAACACGCCCAGCAGCGCCGCATCCAGCGCGCGTTCAAAATCCGCAGATTCAAAGATGATGTTGGCGGATTTTCCGCCCAATTCCATCGTCACCGGCTTCATGCCATCGCCCGCCGCAGCGGCGATGCGGCGGCCGGTTTCTGCGCCGCCTGTAAAGGAAATCGCGGCGACACCCGGGTGCGCAACCAGCGCCGCGCCCGTCACATGCCCGCGCCCATTGATCACCTGCACCACGCCCTCAGGCAGAATCTCGGCCAGGATCTCCCCCAAGCGGATCACCGCCAGCGGCGCCTGCTCCGAAGGCTTGATCACGCACGTATTGCCGAACGCGATCGCCGCCGCGATCTTCATCGAGCCCAGCGCCAGCGGCAAATTCCACGGCGCGATCAGCCCCGCCACGCCAACCGGCTCGCGCCGCACGCTGGTGATATAGGCTGGGTTCTGATCGAACACGCGCCCTGCCGTTTGGCCGATATATTCGGCGAAGAACTCAAAATTCCGCGCCGTCCGGCCTGCGTATCGCGCGCGCGCGTCTTTCAGCAGAATGCCGGTGTTGAGCGTCTCGAGCGTGGCGAGCTCTTCAACGTGATCGCCAATCGCCTTGGCCGCATCGCGCAGCGCGCGCTGGCGGGTTTCAACCGAAGCGCTGCGCCAGCCGCCCTCGAACGCCGCGCGCGCCTTCTTCACCGCGGCGTCAACAGCGCCCGCATCATCCTCCGCGATGCGCGCGACGATCTCCTCGCTCGCCGGATCGATGATGTCGAGCTTCACCTTAGCGCCCATAAGCTTCATCCAAGCGCTTGCGCCAGCCCAGCGGCTCCAGCCCCAGCGCATCAAGCGCATCGCTTTTTCCGGCCAAATCCAACGCGCGCGCCGCAACGCACAGATTGGAGGAAATCACCGGCGGCAAGCCGCGTGAATCCACGGCGCCGAGCGTCGGCATGCCCGTGCCGCTGACCAGGATAGCGTCAAGCCCGGTTTTCGGCATCCGCTCCAGCGCCGCGCGCGCGTCAGCCACGCCGGTGAGATAGATGCTGCGCGTATCGGTGGTTTTCGTCACCACGCGCTCAAGCGCCGCGATATGAATGCCGCGCGATTCAAGATAATCGTGCCCCGCCTTGATGAGATCGGCCGGATACGGCGCGATCACCGCGATGTTCTTGGCGTTCAGCTTCTCCAGCGCCCAAACGATGGAATCGGCCGCCAGCGCGATCGATAGCCAAAGCGCTGCGCGCACGCCTCCGCGATCTTCGCCTCCTCCTCGGCGCCGACAAGATAGGATGAGCCGGTGCACGCGAACGCGAACGCCGCGAGCTTGAGCCCGTCATAGGCGCTGAGATAAGTCGGCAGATCGGTGAGATACGCGCGCAGGCGATCAAGCGGATTTTCCGCCAGGCTCGTCAGCCGCGTGACGTGCAGCGAGGCCGTGCGCGGCAAAATAATGCCAAATTCGGCCTCCACCGTCAGGTTCGATTGCGGCACGCCGACGCCGAAGCGCCCAAAACTTGCATAAGATTCCGTCATTGTATCGCCGCCGCCCGTTCCAAACCGATGATCATTGAGCTTTGCAGCAGCCGCGCACGTGCGCGCTCGGGATCGCCGGCGATGCGCTGCTGCTCGGCCAGCAATTCTTCGCGCCGATCCTGGTTGCGTTCTTGCATGCGGGCGCGATTTTTGTGCCGCTTGGCCAAGAATTTCCTCTTCGGCGACCGGGCGGCGCTGGCGCGTGTAAAGATCGAGCAGATCAAGCGAAGCGCCGTTCCAGATCTGCAGCAGTTTTTCGGAAAGATTGAAGGCGTCGTGCACGCCGCCATTCATGCCCATGCCGCCCGAGGGGCTGTTGATGTGCGCGGCGTCTCCGGCCAGCACCATGCGGCCGAGGTGATATTTTTCAACGATGCGCATATGCACACGGTAGGGCCTGAGATCGATCACTTCGTATGGCGTGTCTTTCGGCACGATGCGTTGCAAGTGTTTTTCGATCACCTCTGGCTGGAGCATGCCCTCGATGGTTTCATCGGGGTCTGGATAAAGGCTGCAGCGCCGCTTATCGCGCGGCCGCAAAGGCTATAGGTGCCGCCCTGCGCGCAGAAACCATTTTAATTGACGTTGGAGAGCCCAGCCTTCGAGATGATGCTCCTCAAACCGGAACGGCATCATCGCCCGCACGGTGCTCTCTGGAGTAGGTCTCGCCTTCCAGATGAAAATCCATGCTGCCGGCGGACAATCGAATGCGCGCCCCATCACCCCGACCAGAACAAGGCCGCGCGCTGAGACGCGGCGCCATCGGGGCCGACACCCAGGTACTGTAAATTCCGTTGTGAGAAATCGCGTCTGTTTAACCTTGGCAATACGTAGCATGTGTGTGTGTGTGTGTGTGTGTGTGTGTGTGTGTGTGTTTTTTTTTTTTTTTTTTTTTTTTTTTTTTTTTTTGATATGCTTGCGTTCAGTTACATGTGCTAAGGTTAATGAGAGCGATGGGAAATCGAACAGCACCTGCAAAATCGCGCATCTCGATGCAGTGCCGCGGTTCTCGCCACCGCGGCATGGGTCGGTGACGGCCATTGTCGACGACGACGGCGAGGCCGGTTTCTGCCCCGGCAGGTCGAGGCGACCGAGAGGCGCGAGACGGAGCCGATGGAGGCGTGACCTCACCGCGGAAGCCGAGGGTGCGGATATCATCGAGATCGTCTGCGCTGGCCGAGTTTGGAGGTCGCGTGGCGCTCGACCGAAGCATCAGGTCGTCGCGATCCATGCCGTGGCCATCATCGGTGATGCGGATGAGATCCATGCCGCCATTGGCCGTGGCAATGGTGATGCGGCGAGCGCCGGCGTCGATCAGGTTTTCGACCAGTTCCTTCCACGACGACGCTGGCGGGGCGTTCGACCACTTCGCCGGCGGCGATGCGGTTGATCAGGTCTTCAGGTAGCTGGCGAATGGGCAGGCGATTCTCCTTGCCCCACAATATAGAGCCGCGCCGCGCCGACCCGGAATGGCATTTGTGCCCAGACAGGCCGAACTAGTCGAGCACGACCACCGCCTCGACCTCGAACAGCATGGGATCGATGGCCAGTTTCGGCACCAGGCACGAGGTCTGCGCCGGCAGGTTGGCGCCGAACATTTCGACGACGTTCTGGGTCAGCACGCCGAGCTTGGACATGTCGTGGTCGACGACATAGACGGTGAGCTTGGCGACCTGATCGAGGCTGGCGCCGATCCCCTCGAGCGCGGCGCCGAGATTGGCGCCAGGCCTGTTTGACCTGGGTGAAAATCGGGCGAGGAAGGCCACCGTGCTGGCTCTGGCGCCACGGCCTGAAATATAGGCGATGCCACGGGCATTGGGCGCCACGATCACTGCCGTGCTGTAGCCATTGGGTGCGGGGGTCGCCGAGATTGGGCGGGTTGACGATGGTCAGCTTGTTCTCGGCCGCGTTGGCCGGTGCTGCAATCTTTGCGGTCATGATGATGGTTCCTCCGATGATGAGACGCGTGATGGCGTTTGGCATGATGATCTCCGTGGCTTGGCGGATCGCGGGGCATGGCGGCGGTTTCCGCACGATTGAACTTTGTCGCGGATGTCGTTAGGCAAGACTCTGGCGGTACAGTGTACAATTTATTGCATCGTTACGTTGTACGAGTCAATCGCCGGCCATGGACAAGGCTTGTGCTCGTGGTCAGAATTGTAATGCATGACAGCGAAAAGCAAAAAAAAAAAAAGAAAAGCGAAAAAGCGAGCGGGGAAACGCGGACGTGGAAGGCGAACAAAAGGGTAGCCGGTCGGCGCGGCAGGCGCCTGCAGGGGCAGGGGGCAGAAGCGCAGGGGAATGAACCGGGGCTGACGCGTGAGCGGATCGCTTCAACGGCCGTGGGCATGCTGGACGCGAACGGCCTTTACGGTTTGACCATGCGGGGACTGGCCGAGGCGTTAAAGTAGGCGCGTCATGGTCTTTACTGGCACGTCCAGAACAGGGAGGACGTGTTCGACCTGGCGCCTCGATAGTGTGCTCGAGATATCGCGGTCCGACGGCGCTGCAGGATTGGCGGGGCGATATCGTGCACGTGCTGGAGGATTGGCGCGCCACCATGCTGCGTCACCACTGCGGGTCGGCATCGTTGCTGCCGCGCCGGGCGCTTGGTCCGACTACTCTGTGCGCCTTGAGCGGCTGAGGCCCCAAATGCCTCTCGGCTGGTGGCGTGTCGGACACTGATGTGAATGCCGCCATCTGGTCGCTGTGGAACGCGCTATGTGATGGGGGCGACGGTCACGCGGGCCGGCTTTGGACCTTCGACGAGTAAAGGCAGCCTCCCAAGCACCGCGTTTGGCGGAACTCGGTGCCCTCTACCCTCGATCGAGCACTCGCGTCCTCCACTGCTCGATGATGATTGGGACGGCACGTTCCGAAGGGGTCCTCGACTTCCTGCTCGATGGCATTGCGCCGAAGCGATGAGGCGCTGCGGTTACAGCCTATCCTGAGGTAGAGGATATCCAAAGCTGCGCATCATCGTGCCCGACTTATTTCTGCCCAAGCTCTGCGTGGCCTTTGCCGGCCCAATTCCGTATTGGCCGCGCCTGGCGCCTGCCTCGCCGCGCCACTGACGCGGCCGGTTTTACCGGCGTGAGGAGCTGGCATCGGGGAGCCGTGGTTCTCGGTCTGCTGCTCTGTGGTTCAGGAGATGGCTCTCGCCGCGAGCGTTGGTGCAGTTGACCGGTACCATTTTAAAGGGCACAATCGTTCGCGCTCTTCGGCTACGCCATCTGTTTTTGTCCGCTCCCCTACAACCTGCTCGGGGCTTAGCAGGGGGCGCCGATCCTGTTTGCCAGCGATGCAGATCCGGCGCCAGGTGGCGCGGGCCGTCAGCCGGCGACGTCGGCCTCCGCCTCTCGCCAATGGATCGGCCTCGTGGCACGCCCAGCGGGTGCCTTTTGTCTCATCTGGTGTCAGCGGGCCTTGCCGCGCCGCACCCGCTGGGCGCTGCGCTCACCCGATCCTCGGCGGGATTGTGCTGGGCCGGCTATTCGCTCCTGGGGCGCGGTTCGAGGCCAGCCGCTCTCCGATACCGCGGGCAACTTTGTGCGCTGCCTCCCGCTGGCCGTGCTGTTGATCATTGTGGGCGTGTGGACCGGGGCGCCGCGCCTTGAGGGGACAATCGGCAGTGGCCTCAGGCGCCCTCGCTTCCGGCCTCGGCTATGCCATCTGGTACGCGGCCCTGCCGCACCTGAGCCGGACCCGCGCACGCGGTCGTGCAATGAGCGTTCCGGTCATCGCCGGTTTTGGAGCGGTGGTCTTTATCGGCGAGGCTTTGACGCCGCGTTTGCTCATCGCCTCGGCGGTCATTCTTGGCGGCATTGCTGTTGTTCTATCGTTATGGCCGGACGGCGTCGCATTGCCTGACCTCTCTTGCCGCTCACGCATGCCCGTTTAGGACACGGCAATGACCCAATCCCTCGCCCCCATGGATCTCGCGCTGCGCCTTGCCCAAGAGGCGGCGGGGCGTTTCTGGCGAGGCACCTGTGGGCGCGCGGTGGTGATGGAGGGTGAGCGCGTGCTTGCCGCAACGCGCAATCAGATGCAGGCCACCTGGGTGACCCGACGGCACATGCGGAAATGCTGGCCATTCGCGAGGCGTTGAAAGTGCGCGCGGCACCGGGCGGCTTGATGGCTGCGTTATCTCTATGTACGCTCGAACCCCGCCCGCAGTGCGCGGGGGGCCACTAACCCATACCCGCCTGCGCCGGGTCTATTTCGCGGCCGAGGATATCAAGGCGGGAGCGGTGGAGAACGGGGTCCGGCTGTTCGACCAGCCCACCTGCCACCACAAGCCTGAGGTGATCGGCGGGGTTTCGGCCTCGCGCGCCGAGGCCATGCTGGTGGACTTCTTCCGCAAGCTGCGAAGCTAGCCGCTAGCGCTGATTGCTCTGGATCGGCTCGACCTTGTTCTGGATATAGTCTTCGATCTTGCGCGTCAGCATGTGCTTGAAGCGGTCTTTTCCGATTCCACATGGGTGATGATCTCGCGCACCCGCCAGAATTCCATGGCGCCGAAATGGCAACATGGGGCCGGATACCCCTAGAATATCGGGCGGGTAGGCGGCCATGGAATGGGCGATCAGGGAATGCATCATGATCTGCGCCGAGCCGAACCAGATGTCGAGCGGGCGATGGTCGGTCTTGTTGATGCCCACTGATGGGTCGCCATTGACGTCGATGCCGATGAGAAAGTCGGTGCCGATATCGGCCTGGTCGAGGGGCAACGGATTGACCACGGCACCATCGACCAGGATGGGGCCGTTGTGGACGATCGGCTTGAAAATGCTCGGCATAGAGATGGAGCCGGCAATAGCGGGGCGGAGGGGGCCCGAATTGAACACGACCTGATGCCAGGACTGGAAGTCGGTTGCCACGACATAGAGCGGATCTTGAGATCGCTGAAGTCGTTGGGGAAGTTCGGCGGCGTGAAGGCATCGACGATATGGGTGGCGTCGAGCTGCATGGAGATGCCGTTGCGCAGCAATCCGCCGAGGCCCTTTGATCTGCCGTCGACCAGGAGTTTTGTGGCAATGGTGCGCAGGGTGCCCAGCACCCTTCAAAGGAATGTTCGCGCAGTTCCTTGCCGGTCATGCCGGCCGCCCAGCCGGAACCGATCAGCGCGCCGATGGACGTGCCCTTGAGATGACCGAGGGCCTGATGCCGAGCTCGTCCATCGCCTCGATATAGGGGATATGGGTGAGGCCACGGGCGGACCCGCCGCCCAGGGCAACGCCCGATCTTGGGGCCAGATATAGCTCATTCCGCTTCGCTCCCTTCCCTTGAGCTCAGCCGGTCCACCGGCGGCTCCGGTCGTGGACGTAGGCGGGGTCAGCTTGCGATCCGGCGGCGTTCGCCGAAGACGGTCCGACGGGAGTGTAGGCCCGCAAGATTGAGGAAAGGTTCAGGTCTGTTCCCTGGCGATTTCACGCCAGCCGATATCTCTTCGGGAGAAGCCTTCTGGCCAACTATCGCGTCAACGCCTCGATAAGCACGGTTCTGTGCCTCTCTCACCGAATTACCGAGCGCCGTGATATTGAGCACGCGCCCACCATTGGCGAGCAAACGGCCCCGTCGCGCTTCGTTCCGGCGTGGAACACGGTCAAATCATCCGTATCGAGGCCGTCGGCGCCGTTGGATCTCGCTGCTCAAGCATAGTCACCCGGATAACCCTGGTCGCCATGATAACCGTCAACGCATAGGCGTCTTTCCATCACATCATGACCCCCAAGGGTGCCGGTCGCGGTGGCATGGAGGAGGGGGCAGCAGGTCGCTTTCCATGCGCATCATCATCACCTGCGTCTCGGGATCGCCGAAGCGCGCATTGTATTCGACGGCTTTGGACCATCCGGTGAGCATGAGGCCGGCATAGAGAACGCCCTGATAGGGCGTGCCGCGTTTGGCAAGGCCCCGGGCGGTGGGTCTGATCGATACTGCATCGCGAACTCGTACTGTTCGCGGGTCATGACGGGGGCGGGGGCAATAGGCGCCCATACCGCCGGTATTGGGGCCGGTATCGTCGAAGGCGCGCTTGTGATCTCGGGCGGTGGTGAGGGGCAGGAGCGTTTCACCATCGCAGAGGACGAAGAGGCTAACTTCCTCGCCTTCCATGAATTCTTCGATGACGACGGCGGCGCCGGAAGCGTGCCGGCGCCGGAGAAGCAGTCGATGATGGCTTCCTCGGCTTCCTCGACGCTCATGGCGACGGTGACGCCTTTGTCGGCGGCAAGGCCATCGGCCTTGATCACGATGGGTGCGCCCTGGTGTAGATATAGCCAAGGGCGGAAGCCTTGATCTCGAAGCGGGCATAGCCGGCCGTTGGGATATCAAACTCGTCGCAGAGGGCTTGGTGAAGCTCTTCGAGCTCTTCCATGCAGCAATTGGCCGGCGGCCTTTGAGGGGCAGAAGCAGGTGAAGCCTGCGGCACGGACGTCGTCGCCAAGACCGGCAACGACCTGCGCATCGGGGCCGACGACGACGAAGTCGATGTTTTGCGCCTTGGCTGCGGCAATCACCGCGGCGTGGTCGATGTCGACGGAGAGGTTTTCGGCAATGGCTTCAGTGCCGCCATTGCCGGGCATGACGAAGAGCTTGGTCAGCTTTGGCGACTGGGCGATTTTCCATGCGGAGGCATGCTCGCGCCCACCAGAACCGATGACCAGAACGCATCTCGCGCCTCCATGCCGTGCTGCGGGCGTGATGCACGAGAGTGACGGAAGGGCAAGAAAAAGCTGGTCGGTCGACCTCAAGATCTCGGCTTCTTTGAAGATCGGCGTCACGTCGCCGTTCCACTCGTTGCGGAACTTGTCGAGCTGTAGCGGCCGGCCTGGATTTTCCGGTGCGCACCGTCTCTTCGAGGCAGGCGAGGTGGATGGTCTCGTCCCGCCCTGGCATTGAGGCGGTTGCGGCGCACGAGGCCGGCTTCGGCAATGCCGACGGCCTGGGCGGCGGCATCAAAAATGCTGGAACGGTCGAAGGGCGTGGTGAGGCCAAGGCGCGGGACTTCGCGGCGGAGATAGTCGCACTTCCTGCGTCCAGTTGCGCGTCAATTCCCAGGCAGCCGGAGCGAGACTTCATCATAGAGAAGGCCGGTCCAGAAGGCGGAAATGTGACATGGGCTTCATCGCCCATATCGGCGCCGCGCATTTCGAGGAACTGTTTTAGGCGCACTTCCGGGAACAGGGTGGAAAGGTGGTCTTCCCACCACCGTGGGCTTTTCGCCGGGCAGCGCCGGGGAAGCTCACCCGCCCGTGCGCGGAAATCTCGCCGGCGACGTTCACGTACTGGCCGTTGCGGATGACAAAGTACATCGGCACGTCGAGCGTGGTCGGCATATTGCTCGGAGCCAAAGCCTTCGTCGAAGGCGAAGGGCAGCATGCCGGTGCGGGCATTGTCGGTGTTGAGCCAGATATGGCTGCGGAAGCTGAGATAGCCGGTGTCGCGGCCATCGGCGAAGGGCGAATTGGCAAAGAGCGCGGTGGCGATGGGCTGCAGCGCGCCAGGCTGACGCGGCAGCTTGACCATGTCGGCTTCATCGGAGAAGTCGAGATTGGTCTGACGGTACAGGAACGGTACATCATCGAGGTACCGAGGGTGCCGACCTTGTCCAGGGCGTCATGATGCCATAGCGCGACTTGGGCATGACTTCGATTTCATTGACCGCCCAGAGCGGGGTGACCCCGAGCCCGAGGAAATGAATATCGAGCGGCGCGCGGCCACTTTTGGCAACGCGCATATGCTCGGCTATGCTCGCCTACGTGCCGTGGAGGTTTCCGTATCGGCGCGCCGGAAAGTTCGAACTGGCCACCGGGCTCAAGGAAATGCCGCCGGCAACTTCATTGTTGCGTGAAGGCCGATGGGGTTTTCGCCATCGTAGAACGGATGCCAGCCGAGCCTTTCCGATCCCGTTAAGGAGGGCACGAATGCCGCCGTTTTCGCCCTCGTAGGCGACGGGGCGCAGGGGATCGGTGAAGACGTTTTTCGCGTTTTCATGGTGCCGATTCAGGTGCTGTTCGGATTCTATCGTGTTTCCCTATTAACCTTAGCAATACGTAAATTTTTTTTGAACGTAGTACGGCCGTTACGTATTGCTACGGGTTAAACAGACGACTACAAACGGAATCGACAGGCACCTA
>JANPZV010000008.1 GCA_024707365.1 Terricaulis sp. | reverse complement strand
GCCATCATCGCATTTGTGATCTTCGACCTTGCGAAGTTGAATGCTCTGCAAATCGCGCTCACCAGCGCCGCAGCGCTCGGCTTCGCGGGCGCGATCATTGCGCCGGCAAAAGCAACGCGCCAAGCGGCAAGCGGCATCGCCGGGCTGGGCATGGCGGGGCTGCATTTCATACAAGCGCTACAGCCCTATATCATTCTGGCGGCGCTGGTGACGATGTCGGTCTCGTATTTGCTTGAACGCCTGCACCCGGCGCTCGATCACCGTGACCGCATCCAAGCGCTGCTTCGCTATTTCAAGTTCAACGTCCCTGGGGAAGCCGCGTGATCGAGCGAGGCCCGCCTGCGCACGTTCTCGACGCACTCGAAACGCTTGAGCGCGCCAGCGCGGCCGGCCCGTTGGGCCCGGCCTATCAGGCGCTGCTGGAGTGGCGGCGAAACGCCCCGCCGCGCGCGCGCGATAGGTCCGAAATTTGGAACGACCTGAAGTCGCTCGTCGGCGCGGTGGTTTTTGCCGCGATCCTGGTTGCGGGACTTGCCGTTTTTGATCGGGCCTTCCCTGAGGGGTTGAGCGAATACTGGAACGGATTTTTTTGCCGGCGCATATGCGGTGATTTTGCTCATTTTATTCACGTCTCTGTTCCGGCGGCCAACGCGCGAGCCCCACACGCCGCCACTCTCGATCGAGTCCCGCATCGACGCAGCCATCAACCGCTGGCGCCATCTTGTGCCCGCGATGAAAGAAATTCCGAGATGACCCTGCCTGACTTTTCCACGCTTCCGCTCGATACCGACATCGCGCATGCGCCGCCCGCCGCCGGCGAGCCGTGGCTTACGCCCGAAGGCATCGCGGTGAAAACCGCCTACACCGCCGCCGATCGCGCCGGCCTTGATTTCATCGATGGCTTCCCTGGTCTCGCCCCGTTCGGGCGCGGGCCGTATCCGACGATGTACGTGCAGCAGCCTTGGACGATCCGGCAATATGCCGGCTTTTCCACGGCCGAGGAATCGAACGCATTTTACCGGCGCAATCTCGCGGCCGGGCAAAAAGGGCTTTCGGTGGCGTTCGATCTCGCCACGCACCGGGGCTATGATTCAGATCATCCGCGCGTGCTCGGCGATGTCGGCATGGCCGGGGTCGCCATCGATTCCATCTATGACATGCGCACGCTTTTCTCCGGCATCCCGCTCGATCAGATGAGCGTGTCGATGACAATGAACGGCGCGGTGCTGCCGATCATGGCGCTCTATATCGTCGCGGGCGAAGAGCAGAATGTGAGCCACGCCAAGCTCTCGGGCACGATCCAGAACGACATCCTCAAAGAATTCATGGTGCGGAATACGTTCATCTATCCGCCCAAGCCCTCGATGCGCATCATCGCGGATATTTTCGCCTACACCGCACAAGAAATGCCGAAATTCAATTCGATCTCGATTTCCGGCTATCACATGCAGGAAGCGGGCGCGACGGCCGATCTGGAGCTTGGCTTCACGCTGGCTGATGGCGTGGAATATCTGCGCGCGGGCGTGGCCGCAGGCCTTGATGTCGATAAATTCGCGCCGCGGCTTTCATTCTTCTGGGCGATCGGGATGAACCCGTTCATGGAGATCGCCAAGATGCGCGCCGCGCGGCTTTTGTGGGCCAAACTCGTGGCGCAATTTAATCCCAAGCAAGATAAATCGCGCGCGCTGCGCACCCATTGCCAAACCAGCGGCTGGTCCCTCACCGCGCAGGATGTTTACAACAACGCGGTGCGCACCTGTGTTGAGGCGATGGCCGCCGCTTATGGCGGCACCCAATCGCTGCACACCAATTCGCTGGACGAAGCGCTGGCGCTGCCGACGGATTTCTCCGCGCGCATCGCCCGCAACACGCAGATCCTGCTGCAAAGCGAAGGCGGCGTGACGCGCCCCGCCGACCCTTGGGGCGGCTCTTACTATGTGGAGCGGCTCACCGCTGATCTCGCCGCCAAGGCCTGGGCGCATATCGAGGAGGTCGAAAAACTCGGCGGCATGGCCCAAGCGATCGACCAGGGCTTGCCCAAGGCGCGCATCGAAGAAGCCGCCGCCCGCACCCAAGCGCGCATCGACACCGGCCATCAAACCATCGTCGGCGTGAACAAATATAAGCTCGATGAGCCGGAAGATATTCCCGTGCTCAAGGTCGATAACGCCAAGGTGCGCACCATGCAGCTCGATAAGCTCTCGCGCCTAAAGGCCGAGCGGAACGAGGCGGACGCGCAATCGGCGCTGACGGCGTTGGAAAACGGCGCGCGCGGCAACGCTAACCTGCTGGAACTCGCCGTGCAGGCCGCGCGCGCGAAAGCCACGGTGGGCGAAATGTCCTCCGCGATGGAGCGCGCCTTTGCGCGCCACCAGCCGCCGATCCGGCTTGTTACCGGCGTGTTTGCACGCGAGGCGGGCGATGACGCCCCACTCGAACGCGCGCGCCAAAGCGTGATCGCCTTCGAGGAAACCGAAGGCAAGCGGCCGAAAATCCTCGTCGCCAAAATGGGCCAGGATGGGCACGATCGCGGGCAGAAGGTTGTCGCCTCCGCATTCAGCGATTTGGGCTTTGATGTTGAGATCGGGCCTCTCTTCGCCACGCCCGATGAGGTGGCCGATCAGGCCATCGCCAGCGGCGTGCATATTGTGGGCGTCTCCTCGCTCGCGGCCGGGCATTTGACGCTGACGCCAGCCTTGCGCGCCGCGCTCGAAGCGCGCGGGCGCGGGGACATCATGATCGTCGTCGGCGGGGTGATCCCGCCCGAGGACGTGGATACGCTGAAGGACATGGGCGCAGCGGCGGTGTACCCGCCCGGCGGGGCGATTGCAGACATCGCGCAAGATCTGCTGAGCGCGCTGAACATGAAGCTGGGCTATGCCCAGCCGGTGCGGAAGGCGGAATAATATGCCGCGCGCCGCCACCTGGGTTTTGCTGGGGCTATCGGCGCTGCTCGCCATTGCATACGGCGTGCTCGGCCCCGGCATGTATGAGAGCGGCGCAGATCGGGCGATCCCCGCCGCGCTGAAAACCTCGGGTATTGCCGTACTGGCGCTGATCGCGTTTTTGAATCGCGCGCCCTTGCTGGCGATAGCGCTCGCCTTCGGCGCGGCGGGCGATGCATTGCTGGCGCTGGGCGATGCGACCTTCCTTTGGGGCGCGGGCGCGTTTCTGATCGGGCACCTGTTTTACATCACGCTGTTTCTGCGCAATGGCTTAGGCTTTGCCGCGTTCAAACAACCGCCGCGCGCGCTCGCCGCGCTGGCGCTGATTGCGGCGGCTGTTGTGATGACAGGGCTTTTGGTGCCGGCGGATAATTCGATGTTCGCGCCGCTGGCGGCCTATACTGGCGTGCTGACGCTGATGGCGCTGATCAGCTTCACGCTGCCCAGCGCGCGCTGGCTGGCGATGCTGGGCGGTGTTTTGTTCTTCATCTCCGATGGGTTTGTCGCCGCCAACTTGTTCCATCCACAAAGCGACGCGGCGCTGGCGTTCGGCCTCAGCTTTACCGGCTGGATGATCTATTGGGCTGCGCAAGCCTCGCTCTGTATCGGCGGCCTGGCGCTCTCACGGGTTGACCGCACGTCTTAGAGCGCCAAACTCCTTCATAGAAGGAAGGAGACCTCCCATGGCTCAAGCGGAGCAAAAGGCGCTGCAAGCGCGCGCCAAGCGTGAAATCGCCCTTGCCGAAGCGACAGGCGCAAAAGCCCATGCTTCCCCCGATTATCGCACCGTGTTCATCACCCGCCGCGACGGCACGGAAGAAAAAGTGCGCATCAACGCCGCGCAAACGCAAAAGCCGCACTAGGCGCGTCGGCTTGCGCGGTGTAGCCACGCGGGCGTGAGCGAGCCTGATCTTTCCGCCGCGCGCGCGCTGCTGCAGCGCGTATTTGGCCATGCCGATTTTCGTGGGCTGCAAGCTGATGTGATCGGCGCGGTGCTGGCCGGGCGCGATTGCATGGCCGTGCTGCCGACGGGCGGCGGCAAAAGCTTTTGCTATCAGATCCCCGCCATGCTGCGCGAGGGCGTTGGGCTTGTGGTCTCGCCGCTGATCGCGCTGATGCAGGATCAGGTGGCAAGCCTGCGCGCGGCCGGCGTGGCGGCGGCGCGGCTGGATTCCACGCAGGACCGCGATGCCCGGCGCGAATGGCTTAGCGCCGCGCGCGAGGGCAAGCTCGATCTGCTCTATGTATCGCCGGAAGGCTTGTTTGCGCACGGCATGCTGGATTTTTTGGAGCAATGCCAGATCGCGCTGATCGCCATTGATGAAGCCCATTGCGTGAGCCAATGGGGGCATGATTTCCGCCCCGATTATCGCGCGCTGGGCCAACTGGCCGATCGCTTCCCCAACACCCCGCGCATGGCGGTGACGGCGACGGCGGATTTAAAAACCCAGGCCGACATCCGCACGCAATTGCGGCTTGAACATGCGCCGGCTTTCATCGCCTCGTTCGATCGCCCCAACCTCATCCTCAGCGCGGAACGCAAAAGCCCGCGCCCGCAGGAGCGCCTGCTTGAGCTTGCCCACGCCCGGCGCGGCAAATCGGGCATTGTCTATGCGGCCACGCGAGATCATGTCGAGAAGATCGCCACAGCGCTGCAAGGCTCCGGCATTCCAGCCCTTGCCTATCACGCCGGCATCGATGCCGGCCTCCGCGCCGAGCGCCAGCATCGCTTTCAGGAAGAAGAAGACATCGTGATGGCCGCCACCATCGCGTTTGGCATGGGCGTCGATAAACCCAATGTGCGCTATGTGATTCACGCGGACGCACCAAAGAGCATTGAAGCCTATTGGCAAGAGGTCGGCCGCGGCGGGCGCGACGGCGAAAACGCCGAGGGCTTTTGTATCTATAGCGCCAACGATCTGCGCCGGGCGATCATGTTCGCCAATCAATCCAACGCGACGGATCTGGTGAAATCGATACAGATCAAGAAAGCCCGCCAGCTTTACACCTTCCTTGACGGGCTGACCTGCCGCCGCGCCGGCGTGCGGCGCTATTTCGGCGAAGAAGGCGTAGAGCCCTGCGGGGTGTGCGATGTCTGCACCGATCCGCCGGTTTCGATTGATGCCGCAGAGCTTGCCGCCAAAGCCATTTCCGCCGTCATGCGGCTGGATCAGCGCTTTGGCCGAGGCCGCGTGATCGCTCATTTGCTCGGCAAGGCGGGCGATGGGATCGATCAGCAATATGCGGCGCGCAGCACGTTCGGCATCGGCGCCGATCAGCCCGAAGGCCATTGGCGCGCCGTGATTGAGCACCTCCTGTTTGAAGGCGTGCTGAGCGAAGGCGATGGCGAGCGCCCCACCCTTGCAATCGGCGATGAGGACGCGGTCCGCGCGATTTTCCGCAAGGCGCGCCCCGTGCGCATGCGCGAGCCTGCAAAAACCGGGCGGCGCAGCAAAGAGGAACGCAGCGCCGCGCGCGGCGCGCGCAACGCCGCCAAAGCGGGCCTCGCCGGCGCCGATGCGCAATTGTTTGAGGCCTTGCGCAATTGGCGGCGCGACACCGCGCGCGCGGCGGATGTGCCGCCTTACGTGGTGTTCAATGACGCAACGCTCACCGCCATCGTGGGGGCCAAACCCAAAGACCTGATCGCCCTTGCCCGCGTGCCGGGCATCGGCGAAGCCAAACTCAAACGCTATGGCGCGGAAGTGTTGGCTATCTTGCTGGCGGGGTTTTAGGCGTCTTCGTCCTCAAGCACGCGGCGCACGGCGGCGGGCCCTTCGCGGGCGAGATCGGCCGCCTGCTCAACCCATTCCTCTTCTTCGATCCGCCCGCGCAAGCGCAGATATTGATCCACCCAGGCGACGTTCTCCGGCGTCCAGGCGGCGATCTGATCAAAGTGAAATACACCGATCGAATAGAGCGTGGTTTGCTGCAGCAGCGTCACCCCTTCGATCAGCGTGAAATCATCTGGCGCGCCATTGCGCGCGGAGGCGAGCATGAGCGGCTTTTTGCTGCGCACGCTGGGGCGCGGCGGCGGCGCAGGTTCGGGCTCGGCGGCCGGCGCGCTTCGCACGGGCGCGGCGCGCGCCGCTTCCTCAGCCGCAGCGCGGGCGATCGCCGCCTCGTCATGGGCCGCTGACGCTGCTTCATTGGCAAGCAACGCGGCGGCGTTTGCATCGGCCACGCGCTGCTCCAAATGCCGCGTGCGCGCTTCCAGATACCGCGCGCGCCATTTCCAGCGATCTGGATCGGGGCCGGCTTCGCTTTCGACCACAAGCGGCGCGGCCGCGGGCTCAGGCGCCTCGGCCAAGCTGGCCTGGAGATAGCCCAGCCGCCGCTCAAGATAGAGCATGCGCCAGCGCAGCAGCACATCCACCTCCGCATTGGAGGCGAACGGCGCGATCTCCTCCGCTTCGGCCGACGGCTCAGGCGAGGACGCTTCACTTTCAGGCGCCGCGCGCAAGGCGTCCGCCAAATACGCGGCCTCCGCCTGCGCCACGCGCGCGCGCCAAATCTCGACCGGGGCTTGCGGCGGCGCTTCGGCCAACGGGGCGGCAAGCGGCGCAGGCGCCGTTATTGCCGCACCTTCCAGATAGCGCACACGCTGCTCAAAATAGCGCAAGCGCCAAGCCTGCAGCGCGATGGCTTCTTCATCGACGCTGGGCTGCGGCGCAGGCGCCGGCTCGGGCTCAATGACGTGCGCGGGCTCAGGCGCGGCTTCGCGGGCCTCGAGCATGCGCTGCAATTCCGCCGCCTGCGCGGCTGCGCTATCTGCATTGGAGCGTGCGGCGCTGAGCTGGCGCTCCAATTCAGCGATGCGCGCGATGTGGATTTCACCCATGCGCCGGGCCACATCATTTTCACGCTCCGCCGCAACATCATCATTGGCGGCGCCGTTTTCACCAGCGGCGAGCGCCACGATATCGTGCAGCACCCGCTCGCGCTCACGCTTGAGCGCCGCCTCTTTGGCTGCATCGCGCTGCGATGAAACCGCCCAGCCAGCCAACATGGCGAACGCCACGGCGAGCAGAAGAAATGGCGCCAATTGCGCGATCAGATGGATCATGGCGTTTGTCCTCGGTCAGCCCGCCACATTGAACTCAATCCTGCGGTTCTGCGCCTGGCCTTCGGGCGTGGCGTTGCTCGCGCGCGGGCGATCGGGCCCATAGCCGCGCGCGGTAAGGCGCGCGCGCGCCACGCCTTGACTCGCCAAATACGAAGCCACCGCTTCGGCACGGCGACTTGAGAGCTCCATGTTCATCTCGCGCAAGCCCTGGCTATCGGTGTGGCCGGCAACCTCGATCGCAAAGCGGTCACAGCGCAGCGCCACCGAAGCCAACGCATCCAGCACCGCGCGGCTGGATGGATCGATCGCCGCCGATCCTGTCGCGAAATTGATGACATTGCGATCCATCAGCCGGTCGAACGCGGCAGAGCAGGTATCGGCGTCACCGCGCTGCAGGTTGAGCCCCTGCAATTCGGGATGGCGCAGATCAATGCCATCGGTGGTGACGTCAAAGCGCGCGCGGAATGGCGCGGGCGGCTCGGCGAAGGCCGATTGCAGCGCCGCGACCGCAGCGCTTGAGCCATCACCGATAAACACGATCTGCTCGTTGACGATGCGCGCTTCGCCCGTAGTGAGCGCCGCCACGCGCGCAATCGCCTCACGCGCCATGTCGGCAAAACGCGGCGAAGCCGCCCCGCCGGCGATCCGCATCCCGTCCACCACGTGCGCATTGGGAAACGCCGCCGCCGCATTGCGCATCAGCATGCGCTGGGTGGCCTCGCTGGGCACGGCGCCATCGAGCACGATGGTGTCGTCCTGGCGGCGGATATTCCAGATGAAGGGCTGGTCCACACGGCCAATTTCGACCTCCGAAATATCAACGCCGGTGACCCCGCCCGCCCAAGCGCCGCCAGCGCCGGCGGCGCTCAGCGCCACGCGCCGCGCCGTTTCAATCGCCGCCTCATCGGCGACAACGCCGCGCAGCAGCGCGCGCTGGCCATCCATGCGCACCTCAAGCCCGCCTTGGCCGCCCGCGCTCAGCGCCTGCTCAACCCGGCCCTCAAGCACGGCGGGCAAACGCCAAACCGAGCCGTCATGGGCGCCCACCATGCCGGCGATGGCGCAAACCATAACGCCGGCGATGCCGATCCAGAACGCAATCGGGCGGCGCGCAGGCTCTTCATGCAGGCTCATGAGAGGCGCGCACGGCGCACTTGCGCCTCCGCCAGATCGCCCCGGAGCTTTTCAAGTTCACGCTCATCGGCCTGCCGACGGGCGGCGATCGAAAGCAGGTACAGCCGCCAGCCCAGCGCAAAGCCAATGAGGGCGGCAGCCGCGAACAGGATCAACTGAGAGAAGAACAGGCTGATCATCTTTCCCGCCGCGGGCGCAACAAATTCAATCCGCTTAACGCCCTTCTAACGCGGGGCGAAATAAGCGAAAACCAGAAAACCCCGGCGGGCGAAGAAAGCGCGGCGATGGCCCATCAGATTACCAGCGCGGCCAACCCGCTCATTAAAATGCTGAAAGCGCTGCACGCCAAAAAAGGGCGGAGCGAAACCGGGTTGTTCCTGGCTGAAGGCGCGCGGCTGGCGTTGGAAGCCGCCGATTTAGGGGCTTGGCCCGATATTCTGCTGTTTTTCCCCGCGGCGCTGGAGCGGGCGCCGGTGCGGCAGCTTCTGGATCAGGCCGATGGGCGCGGCGTGCGGCTGATCGAGACGAGCGAGAGCATTCTCGCGCAAATCGCGAAACGGGATAATCCGCAGACGGTGATTGGCGCCTACCGGCAGCGCTTGGCCCCGCTCGAAAGCCTGGAAGGCGCCACCATTGTCGCCCTCGATGGCGTGCGCGACCCTGGCAATCTCGGCACCATCGTCCGCACCGCCGATTCCACCGGCGTGGGCGGGGTGGTGCTGATTGGAGAAACCTGCGATCCGTTTTCGGTGGAGGCGGTGCGCGCCACCATGGGCTCGATCTTCGCCATGAAGCTCGCGCGCGCGTCCTTGGACGAGCTTGTCCGCTATCGGAACGCGCGCGGCGCGGCCATGATCGGCGCATCGCTTAAAGGCGCGGAGATGAGCGTTGATGCAGCCTTGCCCGAACGCGTGATCGTGTTCATGGGCAATGAGCAATCGGGGCTCAATGCCGAGATGGAAGCGGCCTGCGATATGCTGGTGAAGCTGCCGATGCGCGGGCGGGCCGATAGTTTGAACCTCGCCGTCGCCACCGCGGTGATGCTTTACGATGTGTGGCGGAGACGCGGGTATGACGGCGCACGCGCCTAAAATTTTAGTGGCCGATGATTGGCGCGATTACCGGATTTTGGATTCCGGCAATGGCGCCAAGCTTGAGCAAGTGGGCCCTTACCGCTTCGTGCGGCCTGAACCGCAGGCGCTTTGGGCGCCGGCGCTTGCTGCGCGCGAATGGGATAGCGCCGATGCGATCTTCGCGCCATCTTCAGTCGATGACGAAGAAGGCGGCCGCTGGCGCTTTAACCGCGAGCTGCCGCAAACTTGGACGCTTGGATGGGATGATCTGCGCTTCCTTTCGCGCCCCACGCCCTTCCGACACCTGGCGTTCTTCCCTGAACATTCGGTGCATTGGCGCTTTGCGCGCGATTGCATAAAAGCCCATCGCGGCGCGCAGCCCGAGGTGCTGAATCTCTTCGGCTATACCGGGCTTGCTTCGCTCGCCTGCGCCAAAGCGGGCGCGAAGGTGACGCATGTGGACGCCTCAAAAAAAGCCATCGGCTTTGCGCGCGATAATCAGGCCGAGGCCGGCCTTTCCCAAGCGCCGATCCGCTGGATTTGCGACGATGCGCTGGCTTTCGTGAAGCGCGAGATCCGTCGCGGGCGGCGCTATGATGGGATCATCCTTGATCCGCCCAAATTCGGGCGCGGGCCCGATGGCGAAACCTGGCGGCTGGAAAGCGATCTGCCCGCCTTGCTTGAGGCGTGCCAGCAGCTTTTGCGCGCCAATCCCGATGATCGCGCCAGCGCCAGGGGCTTTATGATCGCCACGGTGTATGCGGTGCGGCTTTCCTACATCGCGCTCGATCAGGTGGCGCGGCAATTCTTCGAGGGCGGCGATTGGGAAGCAGGCGAGATGGCGCTGCCGCATGCGGGGCGCGATCTTGTTGTGCCGACGGCGATCTTTTCGCGCTGGCGCAATCAGTGAAAATTCCGCCCCTTGGGCATCACGCCCGCCGCGGCGGAAACATCCAGATTGATGCGCACATTGCGCGGATGCCGCTCACGCGGATCGGGCCCGCGATTGGCGCGCGCCTCATCGGCGCGCGTGGACGGATCGAGCGCGTTTTGCGTTGAAAGCTGCGCCAGCATGGGCGTCCAATCATAAATGCGCTCGGCGATCACATGGATGACGCCGCTTTCGCTCTGCACCGGACCATCCACGGCCACCAGCCGCCCCGCCAGCACCTGCCGCCGGAATTGCTCAAACACTTTGGGCCACACCACGATGTTGGCGACGCCGCTTTCATCTTCCATCGTCATGAAGATGACGCCCGAGGCCGTGCCCGGCCGCTGGCGCACCAGCACAAGCCCCGCCACGCGCACGCGCTGGCCGTTCGGAATTTGCGTGAGCTTTTCGGCGCGGATCGCGCGGCGGGCTGCCATCTCCTCACGCAACAGCGCGGCGGGATGGGTTTTCAGCGAAAGCCCTAGCGTGCGATAATCTTCCACCACGTGCTCACCCATCGTCATCGCCGGCAGATCGAAATCCGGCTCACGCGTGCGATCATGCGCCTCGGCAAACAGCGGCAAATCCTCCTGCCCGCCCACGCGGTTAAGCCCGCGTACCGCCCACAACGCATCGCGTCGCTCCAGCCCGAGAGAACGGAACGCATCAATATCGGCCAGCCGTTCAATGGTGGAGGCCGGCAAGCCGCTGCGCAGCCAGACATCGCGCACCGAATCGTAGCCACGCCCGCGGCGCGCGGCGAGCGCTTCCATCTCCGCCTTTCTCAAGCCCTTGGCCTGGCGGAAGCCAAGCCGCAGCGCGTGCGTGGCGCGCACATCGTGTTTCATTTCAGCATGACGCGGATGCAAACGCTTGGCCGCCTCGGGGCCGGGCTCAAGCATGTTGTCCCAGTGCGAATGATTGATGTCGATCGCGCGCACCTCAACGCCATGCTCGGCCGCATCGCGCACGATCTGGCCGGGCGCGTAAAACCCCATCGGCTGCGCATTCAGCAGCGCGGCGGCGAACACGTCCGGGTAATAGCATTTAAGCCAGGACGAGACGTAAACCAGAATGGCGAAGCTCGCCGCATGGCTTTCGGGAAAACCATATTCGCCGAAACCTTCGATCTGCGAAAAGCACGATTCAGCAAAAGCCGGCTCATAGCCTTTGCCAATCATGCCATTGATGAATTTTTCCTTGAGCGACTTGATCGTGCCCACGCGCTTGAACGTCGCCATGGCGCGGCGCAGCTTATCGGCCTCGGGCGGGGTGAAGCCGGCGGCCACAATGGCGATCTGCATCGCCTGCTCCTGAAACAGCGGCACGCCGAGCGTGCGCTTGAGCACCTCTTCCAACTCCACCTTCGGGTAGCTTACCATCTCAAGCTTCTGCCGCCGCCTCAGATATGGATGCACCATCCCGCCCTGGATCGGCCCCGGCCGCACGATGGCGACCTCGATCACCAGATCGTAAAAGTTCTCAGGCTGGAGCCTTGGCAGCATCGTCATCTGCGCGCGGCTTTCCACTTGGAATGTGCCAAGAGAATCGGCGCGGTGCAGCATTTTGTAGACGCGTTCATCGTCCGTCGATGACGTGAGGGTGACGTGTTCTTCCCCTGGATAATGCCGCTCAAAAAGATCAAACGCCTTCTTGATGCAGGTGAGCATGCCCAGCCCGAGCAGATCGACTTTCAGGATGCCCAAATCCTCAAGATCATCCTTATTCCATTCCACGACCGTGCGCTCATCCATGGCCGCGTTCTGGATCGGCACGACATCGTGCAATTTCTCGCGCGTGATAACAAAACCGCCTACGTGCTGAGAAAGATGGCGCGGAAACCCCTGCAGCTCATTGGCGAGGCGTACGCATTGCATGAGCCGCTGGTCATTCACGTCAAAGCCGTTTTCCCGCAGCTCTTTTTCATCCACCCCGCGCGACCACCAATGCATCATGCCTGAAAGCAGCCCGATGCTATCTTCGGAATAGCCGAACACCTTCGCCACCTCGCGCACGGCGCTGCGCCCACGATAGCAGATGAGCGTGGCGGCGAGGCCCGCACGGTCACGCCCATATTTCTTGTAGACATATTGGATTACTTCTTCGCGGCGCTCATGCTCGAAATCGACATCAATATCCGGCGGCTCGTTCCGCTCTTCCGAAACGAAGCGATCGAATAAAAGCTCATTGCGCGCCGGATCAACCGAGGTGACGCCCAGGCAATAGCAAATCGTGGAATTGGCCGCCGAACCGCGCCCTTGGCAAAGGATCGGGATTTTATCGCCGCCATCCTTATCTTTATCGGAACGCGCAAATTCGACGATATCGGCAACCGTGAGAAAGTACGGCGCGTACTTTTTCCGCCCGACAATGCCAAGCTCGCGTACGAGCGAGGCGCTTACCTTATCTGGAACGCCATCGGGGTATCGCGCGCGTGCGCCTGCCCAGGCCCGCGCTTCCAGCGCCGCCTGCGGATCGGAAAAGCCTTCGGAGGTTTCTTCTGGATATTCGTAGCGCAGATCATCCATCGAAAACGAAACCCCGCCGAGAAACGCCAGCGTTTCATCCACCGCCTCTGGCGCATCATGATAGAGCCGGCGCATCTCCGCTTCCGGCTTCAAATGCCGCTCCGCATTCTTCGCCAGCAAAAGCCCCGCATCGCTGAGCTTTTTCTTCTCACGAATGCAGCTGACGACATCCAGCAGCGCCCGCCGCGCCGGATCGTGCATCAGCGGCTCAGTGGTGGCGATCAGCCGCGCCCCGGTTTCGGCGGCGAGCGTTTTCAGCGCGCGGATGCGGCGGCGATCCTCGCCGTCAAACCGGAATGGCGCCGCCAGCCAAACAGCCCCGCACGCCGCGCGCAACGCAGCAAGCGTTTCGGGCGCAGGGGCAAACGCCGTCACATCATCAGGCGGAATGAGGATGCAGCGCAGCCCTTCGGCGTGCGCAAGCAGATCCGCAAGATCAAGAAAACATTCCCCCTTCGGCGCGCGGAGATTGCCGGCGCTGAGCAGGCGCGTGAGAAGGGCGTAGGCGGCGCGGTCTTTTGGGTAAGCCAGCACGTCCGGCGTTCCATCGCGAAACACAAGCCGCGCGCCCACGATCAGCTTGATCTCGCCCTTGCCTTCCGCGCGGAGCGATTTGGCCATCACATGCGCGCGCACCACGCCGGCCAGCGTGTTGCGATCGGCCATGCCAATGCCGGCAAGCCCAAGCGCCAGCGCGGTTTCCACCATCTCCTCCGGGTGCGAACCGGAGCGAAGAAAGGAAAAATTGCTGGTGGCGCACAGTTCCGCAAAACCGCTCATGCGAATAGCCCGTGCACGAACCAGCGCGGCGCTTCATCCCCGCCATACATGCCCTCGCGATAGAGCCAGTAGCGGCGCCCTTCTTTATCCTCCACGCGATAATAATCGCGCGCGGCCGCTGCGCTCATCCAGTCTCCGCTGATGCGCTCTGGCCCCTCGGCGCGCGCCACCTCGCGCAGCACGCGCCGCCAGCGGAAGCGGATCGGCGGGCCATCCGGCACGGCGGCGAGCGCTTGGATCGGCTGCGGGCGCGCAAACAGCGTCAGCGGCCGGCGCATCACCCCATCGCGCGGCGGCGAAGGCGCGCGCGCTGCTTTTTCCCCCAAAGCCGCGCTCCAGGCGCCGGCTTTTTCCGGGGCGTGCGCCTCATGCAGCTTGGCGCGCAGCACGCGCTTGGGGCCAAGCCGCGCGCTCAGCACATCCACGATTCCGGCGATCTGATCTGCGTTCGCTTGTACGGTTTCGGCCGCGACAAGCCCGCCCTGCGCATGAGCGATCCGTTCAAGCCGCACCACATCCAGCCGCGCCGCTTCGATGCCGAATTCGGCGTTGAGATTTTCCGCCGCGCGCTCGAGCTTTTCACGCAGCAGCCGCATGAGAGGCTTGAGCTGCCGCTCCGGCCGGCTCACGCCCACGCCGATGACGCGATCGCGGCCATCGACGCCGAACAGATGCAGCTCCAGCGCCCGCGCGCCGGCGCCGCGCAGCTCCAGCTTTGCGATGACATCAAGGCAAAGCCGCTCCACCGCCTGCAGGATGGTTTCCGTGCTGAACAACGGCTCAAGAAAGCGCCGCAGCGCAAATACGGGCGGCGCAGGCCGTCGCGGGGCAAGCACTTCGGGCGCGCCGCCCAAGGCTTGATCCAGCCGCAGCATCGCCCGTTCGCCTGCGCGCGCTGTGAAAGACGCGCGCGGCGCGTGCAAAAGCGAGCCGATGGTTTTCAGCCCCAAGCGGCGCAGCAGCGCTGCGGCGGCGTCATCCAAGCGCAACGCCGCCACCGGCAAAGGCGCAAGGCTTTGCACAGGATCATCCTGCGCCTCTGCGCGCGCGCCATAGCGCGCCAGCGCCCAGGCCGCGCCGGGTGTCTGCGCCAACGCCGCACGGCAGGCAAAACCCTGCGCCTCCAATCGCGTCATGATCTGATCGCGCAACGCCGCAGCATCGCCAAAGAGATGGCCGCATCCGGTGATGTCGAGAAATAGCCCATCGGGCGCATCCAGCACGACAATCGGCGTAAAGCGCTCGCACCACGCCGCGATATGATCGAGCGTGCGCGCATCCTCCTCCGGCTCCGCCTCCATGGCGACAAGGTCAGGATGGATCGCGCGCGCGTCCGCCAACGACATCGCCAGCCGCAAGCCCAAGGATGAAGCGCGCGCATCCACGCCTGTCAGCAAAAAGGCGCCGCCTTGCTTGGCGTAGGCGGCAAGCGCCCGGCCCTCAGGCGCGCGCTTGGCGCGGATCAGCCGATCCGTCGAAAGACGCGGCAAATATAGCGCGAGCCAGCTCGCGTTCTGCGAAAGCGTGGTCATGAGCGTTCCATTCAAGGATAAAGCGCGCGCCAGCCGGCCCCGAACGGCTGCGCACAAGTTCAAGCGCATAAGCAGGCGCGCCAAGTTCTCGCGCCCCAGCGAAACTCGGCGCAGGCGCGACGCGCCAGCGCGTGTACGCCGCGCTCGTTTCCGCCAGCGGGCGCACAAGCAGGCAGCGCGCGCGCGTGCGCTCGGCAAACAAAAGCAAACGCCGCGTGGCCTTGAGATCGAGCGGCTTGCCGCCCTGGCTTAGCGTGCAGATCACCGTGGCGCCCGGCAGAGAAAGCCCCTGCTCGGCCGCCCAAAGCGCCTCCTCGCGCTTGGCGGCGCGCACGACGATGAGCCGATCGGGCGCGAGACCAAATTGCGCCAGCCCTGGCGGGTAAGGCGCGCCCTCTTCGGCGAACACGCCCTCTTCGCCCGCCCAGATCACCGGCCCCGCCGCCTGCGCCGCCAGCCCCAAGGCAAAGCCAAGCGCCGCCGCCTCCGCCCCAGGCGCCGCCGGACAGAGCTCGTGCAAAGGCTGGCCCGCCAGAATGGCGGCATAGCCGGCGAAGCTGGTCGCATTAGGGGATGGACAGGACAGCATGTTCTCTGTATGTTCTACAAAATCGACTCCATATCGGCAAGCAGGCTCGTAAGCTGAAAGCAGGTGTGAATGTGACCATCCCCTTCCACGCGGATTTGAAGCTTGGGCTGAAGCTGAAGTTGCGGCCGGCCGCGCAAAAAGCGTGGCGGATTTGGCCGCGCAGGCCCTTGAAGCTCATCGCATCCAAACAGAAAAGTTCCGCAGCTCGCTGGATCAAGCCATCGAAGAAGCCGATCGCGACGGCTGGATTGAGGGCGACGCATTTCTAGCTGAAATGGACATGCTGATTGAGAATTTGGAGCGCGACGCCAAGGCTGGCGCGTGAAACCGCGCGCATTGCAGGTCGCGCCACAAGCGCAGCGAGACCTGCAGACGAATCGGCAAACGCTTGGCCCCTCAGCGGCCGCGAAAGCCGCCAGAACAATCCAAGCCGGCATCCGCGCAGCGGCACGTATCGACCCGCGCCAAGCGCGCCGCGCCGATTTCCCGAAAGGTTATTTCCGCGTGGTCGCCAAAGCGCATCTTATCATCTTTCAGATCGAAGGCGATCTCTCACGCATTGTCCGCATTCTGCATGGCGCACGCGACATTCCCACCGCGCTCGAAATTGAAAAGGACTAGTTCCGTGCACGCCTACGCCCTGTTCGACACCGCCATCGGCCGCTGCGGCATCGCCTGGGGGCCGCGCGGGGTGATTGGCGTGCAATTGCCGGAAGCCACGTTCGAGGCCACGCGCACGCGCCTGCTCCGGCTTTGCCCCAGCGCCGATGAGATCGAGCAGCCGCCCAAGCCAATCGCGCACGCGATCGAAACCATCAGCGGCCTGTTGCGCGGCGAGAAGAAAAACCTGCGCCTCATCCAATTGGATATGAGCCGCGTGAGCACGTTCAACGCGCGCGTCTACGATACAGCGCGCGCCATCCCCGCTGGCAAAACCCGCACCTATGGCGAAATCGCCCACGCCATCGGCGAGCGCGACGGCGCGCGCGCCGTGGGCCAGGCGCTCAGCCGCAATCCGTTTGCGATCGTTGTGCCCTGCCATCGCGTGGTGGGCGCCAATTTCCGGCTGGTGGGATTTTCCGCGACAGGCGGCATCGCCACCAAACTCAAACTGCTGCAAATCGAAGGCTGGCGCGCCAAGGAGCCCGGCCTATTTGATGGATTGATATAGCAAAGAGCCGCAAAATGCCGGCAAGCGCGCATCAGCACCATTCCATCAATTATATCGAACTGCCCCTGCGCGACGCGGACGCGACGAAAGCGTTTTACAGCAACGTGTTTGGCTGGAGCTTTCAGGATTACGGCCCCGACTATCTGGCCTTCGCCGGCGCGGGCGTCGATGGCGGGTTCGATCGCGCAGCAGCGCTCGCTGCGCCCGGCGGCGGCGTGCTTGTCGTGCTGTATTCAAGCGATCTTGAAGCCACGCTCGCCGCGGTGAAGGGCGCAGGCGCGACGATTTCAAAAGAAACCTTCAGTTTCCCCGGCGGGCGGCGGTTTCATTTCGTCGATCCAAACGGCGTCGAACTCGCGGTTTGGTCCGAATAGGGTTAGGCGCGGCTCATCGCCCGCTCGGCAAATCCTTAAACGCCACGCCCTTATCGGCGCGCGGCTCCTGCGGCAGCCCGAGCACGCGTTCGGCGATGATGTTTTTCAGGATTTCATCAGTGCCCCCGGCGATGCGCAGGCCCGGCGCGAACATATAACTCTGATGGAACGCGCCTTCGAGCGCGGCGTAGGCCGGATCATCGATAATGCCGTAAAGATCCTGCGCCTCGATCGCGGTGTTGGCGATGTCCATCATCTGGTTGGCGTTGATCACCTTGCCAATCGAGCTTTCCGGCCCCGGCGTCTGCCCGCGCGAAAGCGCCGTCATGGTGCGGAACTTGGCGAGCTTGTAGCCCTCGGCGCGCACGATCCAATCGGCGAGCTTTTGCCGGAAGGCTTCATCCTTGATCAGCGCGCCCTCGCCGCTCGGCGCGGCGATGCCTTTGGCGAACTCAAAGATTTCCTTGTAGTCCGGGCCATAAGAACCGCCGACCGCCAAACGCTCGTTCATCAGCGTCACGAGCGCCACGTTCCATCCCATGCCCGGCTCGCCCAGCCGATTCTGATCGGGGATGCGCACATCGGTGAAATACACCTCGTTGAAATCGCGCCCGCCGGACGCCTGGTGAATCTGGCGCACCTCCACGCCGGGCGCTTTCATATCGACGATGAACATGGTCAGCCCCTTGTGCTTTTCCACGTCCGGATTGGTGCGCACCAGCAGGATGCCGAAATCGGAAAAATGCGCGCCCGTCGTCCACACCTTCTGGCCGTTGATGATCCAATCACCGCCGTCCTTCACGGCTTTGGTTTTGGAGGCGGCGACATCCGAGCCCGCGCCGGGTTCGGAGAAAAGCTGGCACCAGATTTCATCGCCGCGCAGCGCCTTGGCGACGTAGCGATCCTTTGTCGCCTCATCGGAAAACGCGATCACCGTCGGCACGCACATGCCAAGCCCAATCGAGAACGGATGCGCCGGCGCGTCAAACTTGGCCTCTTCGGAATTGAAGATCACCGCATAGATCGGCGGCAAGGCGCGCCCGCCCTGCTCCTTGGCCCAAGTGATGCCGGCAAAGCCGGCTTCCGCCTTCTTGCGCTGATAATCCTTCGCCGCCGCGAGATAATCCTTCGGCGAAAGCTTGCGTGAAAGGCGTTCCGCCTCCGCGCTTTTTGGGCTGGCAATTGGCTTCGAGAAAAGCGCGCGCCTCAGCGCGAAACTCGGCTTCCTCGGGCGTGTCGTTGAAATCCATATTCGCCTCCCCTTAAAGCGTCGGGACTTAAATGCGACCCAAACGATGGATCGAGCACCGCGTCGCATTTAAGTCCCGACGCTTTAGATTCAAATGTTTCTAAAGCAACTTATGGACTTTAAATTCGCTCGGAGCCCGCCATCGGACTGAGGCGAATTTAAAGTCCGTTGCTTTAGGCCGCGTTGCGCTGTTCGAGCCGCTTCACCAATTTTTCCTTCCACACAGCCGGGCTGCCCGCTTGCAGCGCAAGCAGCTTGGCGCGGCGGAAGAAGAGGTGGCAATCGACCTCCCAGGTGAAGCCCATGCCGCCATGGGTTTGGATATTTTCTTTTGCGCAAAGGTAATAGGCGTCCGACGCCGCCGCCCGCGCCGCGGCCGCCGCAAACGGCAACTCCGCCGCTTCCGTCGAAAGCGCCCAGGCGCCGTAATAGGCATTCGAGCGCGCCACCTCGATGGCGACATACATATCCGCCAGCTTATGCTTGATGCCTTGGAACGAGCCGATCGGGCGCGAGAAGGCGTAGCGGTTTTTCGCGTAATCGATCGCCATCTCAAGGCAGGCTTGGCTGCCGCCGATCTGCTCAAACGCAATCAGCGCCGCGGCGCGATCAAGCACCGCCTCGGCCAGCGCCCAGCCTTGGCCCGCCGCGCCCAAACGCTCGGCCTTTGCATTTGTAAACGTAAGCTTCGCCGCCCCGCGCGTCGGATCGATGGTTTTCAGCGTCTCGCGCGCAACGCCCGCCTGATTGAGATCAACCAGCACCAGCGAAACGCCCGCAGCCTCTTTTGCAACCACCACAGCCCAATCGGCGCAATCGCCATCCGTCACCGGGATTTTGACGCCGCTCAGGGTTGCGCCATCGAACTTGGCTTCGATCGAGGCCTCCGCCGGCGCGCCTGGCCCTTCGGAAAGCGCGAAGCAGCCGATCCGCTCGCCGGCGGCGATCTTCGGCAGATGATCGCGCTTTTGCGCCTCGGCGCCCGCCAGCATTAACGCCTCGGCAAAGAAATAGACGGTGGAGGAAAACGGGATCGGCGCCACCGCGCGGCCGATCTCCTCGGCCAGCACGCAGAGCTCCAGCCGCCCAAGGCCAAGCCCGCCATGCTCTTCGGGGATCGCCGCCCCCAGCCAGCCCAGCTCCGCCACGCCTTTCCAGAGCGCGGCGTCAAAAAAGGCTGCGTCATCGTTCAGCACCGCACGCACGGCTTTGCTGCTGGATTTATCGGCCAGGAATTTGCGCGCCTGGTCTTTCAGGGCCTTCTGGTCGTCAGAAAAGTCAAAATTCAAGGCCGCGTCCTCCCGGCTTATCGTTGACGTGAGCTTAACGCGGCGGCGGGCCGGGGCGAAAGATTGTCTTGGCGTCAACGAAGCCGAAAGCGCGTTCTGCTACAGAGGGCGCTTGGATTTCGGGAGTTAAGGCGATGGCTAAGGCTGTCTTTCACAAGGGCCAGCGCGTCTATGTTAAGCCGGTCGGCACCTGGGCGCCGATCGAGCACGTCAATCCGCAATGGGTGAAGGGCGTCGAAGAGCCGCTGCGCATCACCTATGATGTGGGGCTGGGCCGCGAGTTCCATGCGCACGAACTCGCGGCCGAAGACCTCGAACACGCCAAGCCCGACCTGATCGAGACTGAAAATTGGCGCGTGCTGCGCTCGGTCAACCGGCTTTCGGCCGATGCGCGCGATCCGCGCCATCCCCATCCAGGCACCTACCCGGTCGTCGTCACTGACGAGCAGGATTGGGGCGGCTGGCGCGTGCCCGTGGCCGAATATGACCGCGATCCGATCCGCATCGAGCATCAGGCCCGCGTGATCGCCAACGGCCTGCGGCTCATGCGCGTGGCGCGCGAACTGGTTCAATTCGCGCAAGATTACCCGCAAGACACCCCCGCGCACCTGCAGGACTTGGCGCAGCAGGCGGAAATCGTGTTGGCGGCGATCTATCATGAGCGGGGACCGAATTTCGCCGTAGACGCTGCGGCGGAGTAGCCCCGCATTGATTTTGCGGCCGTGTCGGCACATGTGAAGGTTTCCCAATCGGAGATCTTCATGCGCGACGCCGAAGCCGTCACAATCCGTCTGTCCGACTATCGGCCGCCAGATTACCTGATTGACGAAATGGCGCTGGTGTTCGCACTGGAGCCTGAGGCGACGATCGTGGCCGCGCGCAGCCATGTGCGCCGCAACGGCCAAGGCGCGGCCCCACTCGTGCTCGACGGCAAACGGCTCGAACTGCAAAGCATCAGCATCGACGGCGCGCCGCTCACCAGCGCCCAATACGCGCAAACCGCCGATACGCTCACCATCCACAATCCGCCCGCCGCCTTCGTGCTCGACATCGTCACCCGCATCAATCCGGCGGGCAACACCCAGCTCGAAGGGCTCTATATGTCGGGCGGGCGCTTTTGCACGCAGTGCGAAGCCGAAGGCTTTCGCGCCATCACCTATGCGCTTGATCGGCCGGACGTGCTGGCGCGCTACGCGGTGCGCATCGAAGCTGACAAAGCCGCTTACCCGACCTTGCTGGCGAACGGCAATTGCACCGAAGCGGGCGATCTTGAAGGCGGGCGCCATTATGCGGTGTGGGTCGATCCCCACCCCAAGCCGTCTTACCTCTTCGCGCTTTGCGCGGGCGCATACGAATCCATCCACGATGCATTCACGACCATGAACGGCCGCCAAGTGGCGCTTGGCATTTATGTCGATCCCGGCGACAGCGCGCGCGCGCTCTACGCCATGGACGCGCTCAAGCGCTCGATGAAATGGGATGAAGATGTGTTCGCGCGCGAATACGATCTTGACGTGTTCAACATTGTGGCTGTGCGTGATTTCAATTTCGGCGCGATGGAAAACAAAGGGCTTAACGTCTTCAATTCCTCGCTCATCCTGGCGGACGCGCAAACCGCGACCGATTTCGATTTCGAGGCGATCGAGGCTGTCGTCGGCCACGAATATTTCCACAATTGGTCAGGCAACCGCGTCACCTGCCGCGATTGGTTTCAGCTCTGCCTCAAGGAAGGGCTGACGGTTTATCGCGAGCAGGAATTTTCCGCCGATCAGCGCTCGCGCCCGGTGCAGCGGATCAAGGATGTCAAACGCCTGCGCGGGCGGCAATTTGCGGAAGACGCAGGGCCTCTGGCCCATCCGGTGCGCCCCTCCAGCTACCAGAAGATCGATAATTTCTACACCGCCACCGTCTATGAAAAAGGCGGCGAGCTGATCCGCATGCTCAAGCGCGTGATTGGCGCAGACGCCTTCGCCGCCGGCATGCAGCTTTATTTTGAACGGCGCGACGGCACCGCCTCCACGGTCGAAGATTTCATCGCCTGCTTTGAGGAAGCATCAGGCCAAAGCCTGGCCGATTTCTTCAAATGGTATGAGCAAGCCGGCACCCCGCACGTCACCGCGCGCGGGCGCTATAACGTCGAGACCGGCGCCTATGAGATCGCGCTGACGCAATCGACGCCGCCAACGCCCGGCCAATCCAGCAAGAAAACCTTGCCGATCCCGCTATCCATCAGCTTCATCGCTGCGGACGGCGAGCAGCTTGTGCTTGCGCGCGATGGCCAAGCCAGCGCCAGCCATGAGATCGTCTTCGCCGAGGCCGAGGCGGTCCTGCGTTTCACCGGCGCGCACAAAAAGCCGATCCCGGCGCTGCTGCGCAGCTTTTCAGCGCCGGTGACGCTCGATGACGGGCTTTCCATTGACGAGCGCCTCGCGCAAATGGCGCATGAAACCGATCCGTTCACACGTTGGGAGGCCGGCCAAAGCATTGCGCGCGCCATCCTGCTTGGCCGCGCCGAAATCGGCCCCGAGGCGCTGGCAAGCGCGCTGGCGCGTGAGCTTGAGCGCGCGCAGGAAGATCCCGCCTTCGCCGCGCTGGCGCTGCGCCTGCCTGACCTGAATGAATTGATCCTCGCCTCGCCCGCGCCCGATCCTGATGCGATCTTCGCCCGCCGTGAAACGCTGCGCCGCACGATCGCCTCGGCCCTGCGCGACGGGCTCAAGGCCGCAGCCCTCGGCAAAAGCGAAACGCCGTTTTCCCCCAGCGCCGAGGCCGCCGGGCGCCGCGCGCTGAAAAGCGTCGCGCTCGATCTTCTGGCCGCGCTGGGCGAAGCAGAGGCGCCGGCGCTGCTGCAAGCGTTTGACGACGCCGACAACATGACAGCCTCGATCGCCGCGCTTGAAGCGCTCGGGGCCTCTGGCTCAGCCGCGTTCGACGCCGCGCTCGATCGCTTCTACGCCCGCTGGCGCGCCAACCCGCTGGTGATCGATAAATGGTTCGCCGCCCAAGCCTCGGCGCAACGCCCTGATGCGCTGGCGCGCGTCCAAGCGCTCAGCGCGCACGCCGATTTCAACCCCCGCAACCCAAACCGCGTCCGCTCGCTCGCCGCAGCCTTCGCCATCCGCAATCCGCGCGCGTTCCACGCCGCCGATGGGGGCGGCTACCGCTTCCTGGCGGATTTGGCTGGGGATATCGACGCGCTCAACCCCGCCCTCGCCGCGCGGTTACTCACAGCTTTCAATCCTGGCGGCGCTTCGATTCCGGCCGGCAAACGCACGCCAAAGCGGCGCTGGAAGGGTTGGCGGCCCGGAAATTATCCCCAAACTCCGCCGAGGTCGTCGCCCGCGCGCTGGCCTGAGGATAAACGATTTTTTCGCAGCGCCGGGGCGCAGCCGGCGTTAACCCTCTCCTTACGAATTGCGCTATGGAAGGTTTGGGATTCCGATTCGCATCGGCCGGGGCAGACGTGTCGAACGCACCAGCAACTGAAACAGGCGCGCCCGCGCCTGAAAAGGCGAGCGGCGCCTTCATGGCGCTCGTGTTCGTCTTTATTGCTGCGTTCGCGGCGGCGATGGCCGCCCAAGTCATGGCCTATCGCGCCAATGCGGGGCGCACCATCATCGCCGCGCAAATGTCCGCCGCTGGCCTTTTGGCCGAGCGCGCGAACACCAATCTCGCTGTTGCGCTGGGCGCGGCCGCCGGCGCTGCGGATCTGGCGCGCGCGCATGGCGGGGTTGGCGCTGATGCGGCCAATGTCGCGCAAGCTGCGGCGCAGAGCGCGCCGGTCGTGGCCGCCGCTGTCCTTAACCGGCAAGGCGAGATCGAAGCGATCACCGACGCCAATTATGCCGGCCTCGCGCGCGCCGCGCTTCGATCGCGCCGGCAGCGCCGGCGTTTGGGTGGGCGCTGCGTCCGAGGCGGATGCAACCGCGCCTGTGCTTGTGCGCCATGTTGGCGAACGCGCGATTGTTTCGGTGCTCGATCCCAGCCGGCTGCTGCCTGAGCTGAACGCCGATGCGCGCGTGCTGATCACCAGCGCTGAAGGCGCGGCGGTTTACCTCTCGCCCGCGCTTGAGGCCGCCGGCGTCGGCGCGCAGCAACAGCTTCAGCAAGCCGATCATCGGAGCGGCGCCCTGATCGCCGATCCAGATGGCGCGGCATGGGCTGCTGCGGCGGCTGTAGCGCAATTGGGCGGCTTTCATGTGGTGGCCGCATCGCCCGCGCCCAGCGCGCTTGCGCTTTGGCTCGATGCGCTCGCGCGCTTCGCGCTGATCGCGGCCGCCCCGTTTGCGGCGATGGGCGTGCTTTATCTGCTGATGCGCCAAAACGCCCAGCGCGCACGCATTTTCCAGGCCGAGGCCACGCGCGTTGAAAATCATTTCCGCATCGCCGCCGATGGCGCGCGCGTGGGCGTGCTGGAATGGCGCCCCAGCGCCGATGAGGTGCAGCTTTCCGAACAAGCCGCGCGGCTGCTCGGCGCGCCGCGCGACGTGCTGAGCCTGCGCCAATTGCTTGACGTGGTGATCGCCGAGGATCGGCACGTGGTTGAGGAAGAATTCCGCCGCGCCCGACAAACCGGCATGCTGGACGCCCGCTTCCGCGTCTCGCGCGATGGCGGGCATTTATCCTGGCTTGAGGCGCGCGGCGCAGCCGTTGAAGAGGCCAAGGGCCGCGCCGAAACGCGCGTGTTCGGCACCATCATCGACGCGACAGAGCGGCACGAAACCGAAGCGCGCGTGTCGCGCCTGGAAAACCAGCTGCGCTCTGCGATCGAGAACTTTCCTGGCCCCTTCGCGCTCTGGGATCAGCGCCGCCGGCTGCTGCTCTGCAATCAAACCTTTGCGCAAGCGTTTGGCCTCGGCCCCGAATTGCTGCGCCCGCGCGCCTCTTATGAGGCCATCGCCGCCGCCTCCGCAGCGCGCATCCGCCGCGAGAAAAACGATCCCGCCCACCCCGATGTGCGCGTGATCGAACTCAGCACCGGCGATTGGCTGCACGTTGTAGAGCGCAGAGCCGCCGATGGCGGCACCATCACCGTGGGCGTGGACATCACCCCGCTTAAGCGCAAGGAAGAAGAGCTCGCCCGCAATGAGCGGCGCCTGCAAGATTCGCTCGGCCGCGCCGAAAGCCAGGAATACCGGATCAAGGCGCTGGCGCGCGAAGCGCACGAAGAGCGCCAGCGCGCCGAGGAAGCCTCGCGCGCAAAAAGCGCCTTCCTGGCCAATATGAGCCATGAATTGCGCACGCCCTTGAACGCCGTGATCGGGTTTTCCGAGATCATGTCGAACGAATTGTTCGGCCCGATCGGCAATCCGCAATACAAGCAATACGCCACCGATATTTTCGACAGCGGCAACCACCTGCTCGATCTTATCAACGACATCTTGGACATGGCGAAGATCGAGGCCGGAAAGCTGACGCTCGCGCCGCGCCCTTTGGACCCGATGGTGGTGATTGAGCAGGCCGTGCGCCTCACCAAGCGCCGCGCCGAAGATAAGGGCCTTTCCATCGTCATCGACGCCGAAGAGGCGCCGAGATCGAGGCCGATCACCGCGCGGTGAAGCAGATGCTGCTCAACCTGCTCTCGAACGCGGTGAAATTCACCGATGAGGGCGCGATCATGGTCTATGCGCGCGCCAATCCCACCGGGCTGACGCTGCGCGTGATCGACACCGGCTGCGGCATCCCGCCCGAGCATCTGCCGCGCCTGGCGCGCCCGTTCGAGCAGGTGGAGCAAGAGCTCGCGCGCAATCATCACGGCACCGGCCTTGGCCTTGCGCTCACCAAATCGCTGGTGGAGATGCACGGCGGCAAATTTTCGATCCAGAGCGAGGTGGGCCGCGGCACGATCGTGACGATCACGCTGCCGCGCCTGTTCGGCGGGCGCCGCGATAGCGAAACCGCCGCAGCGGCTGAGTAAGCCTTTGAGGACTTAAATGCGACGCGGGTGGTCGATCCATCGTGTTGGTCGCATTTAAGTCCGGACGCTTTAGCGCTTGGCCCCAACCGGGCCGACGATCAGCTCAAACGCGGCGCGCACATCGGCCTGCATTTGCAAAACATGCGCTTGGGCGGCCTCAAAATCGGCCGCGCCCGCCAGCGCCGCGATCTTATCCAACAGCGGCTGCGCCGCTTCATCCGGCGCAAGATTGCCGCCGGCGCACACACGCAGCATCTGCTGCAGATCGCTCCAAAGCCGCCAAGCCTGCGTGAGCAATTGATATTGCGCCGCGGCGAGCGCGCCCACCGCCTGAAGCCGATCAAGCGCATCCCCGGTGTTCGCACTGAGCACAGCTGGCGCTTCGGCCGCGCAGGTGAGTTGCAGCGCTTGGGCGATGAATTCGATATCGACAAAACCGCCCGGCGCGAGCTTGAGATCCCACGCGCTTTTTCCGGCGCGCTCCCGATCCATCAGCGCGCGCATGTCGGCCACCTCGGCCAAGGTCTTTTCCCCGATCGCGCGGCCGCGCCAGCGCTGCATGCGCAATCGCGGCGACCTTCTCGCCCAGCGCCGCATCGCCCGCCACGGGCCGAAGCCGCGTCAGCGCCTGCATTTCCCAGGTCCAAGCTTCCTCGGCGTAATAGCGCTCAAACGATGAGAGCCGCACCGCCACCGGGCCTTGCGAGCCCGATGGGCGAAGCTTTGCGTCGATCTCATAGAGCACGCCCTCTTCCGTCGGCGCATTCAGCGCGCTGATGAGGCGCTGGGTGACGCGGGCGTAAAATTCCGGCGCCCGATCCATGTTCGGCGCGTCGTACACGGCCATAAGATCAAGATCAGAATTCTCGCTCAACTCGCGGCCGCCAAACTTGCCGAGCCCAAGCACCACGAACGCGCCCGGCTGAGGGCCATGCGCGCGCTCGACTTCAGCAAGCGCCGCTTCCGCCATCGCCTCCACGCAAGCTTCCGCGAGTTCCGCATGCGCCGCACCCGCTTCGGCGGCGCCGGCCATGCCTTCAAGCAATTGCACGCTGATGCGGAAGGCTTCTTCGCGCTGAAAGCGGCGCGCGGCGTTGAGCTTGGCTTCAAAGCCCGGCGCGTCGGCAAGGCGCCCGCGCAGATCCGCCAGCCGCGCGCCCGGCGCATCTTGCGAAAGCGGGATCAAAAAGCGCGGCTCAATCAGCGCATCCAGCAGCGCCGGGCGGCGCGCCAGCTTTTCCGCGAGCAATGGCGAAAGCGAGAACAGCCGCGCGATCAAATCCAGAAACGCCGGCCGCGCCTCAAGCAGCGAAAGCACCTGAACCCCTGCATTGAGCCCGGCGAAAAACGCGCTGAACCGCTCAAACGCCCGATCGAATCGCCTGCGGCGGCAAAGGCCCGCAACAGACGCGGCGTCAGGCGCGTCAGCAGCTCGCGCGCGCGCTCGGCCCGCATGGCGCGGATGCGGCCATGATGCCAGCCGCGAATGGTTTGGCTGATCAGCGCGGGGTTGGCAAAGCCGAGCTTGGCGATGGTCTCCAGCGTTTCTGGCTGATCTTCAACGCCGGTGAAGATCAAGCTGCCCATCGGATCGGCAAGACTTTCGCCACGGCCAAACAATTGGTGATCGATTTCCGCCACGATGCTGCGCTGCTCGATGAGCGCTGCATCAAACGCCGCAAGGCTCTCAAACCCGCACAGCGCCGCCACCCGCACGCGCGCGCCTTCATCGGCCGGCACGCGATGGGTTTGCGCATCCTCCAGCATCTGGATGCGGTGCTCCACACCGCGAAAGAAATCATACGCGCCGCGCAACGCATCGCGGGCTTCGGCTGCGATCGCGCCGGCCTCCGTCAGCGCATCCAGCGCCGCCAGCGTGCCTGAAACGCGTAGCGCGCGGTTGCGCCCGCCAAGGATCAGCTGCTGGGTTTGCGCGAACAGCTCAATATCGCGGATGCCGCCGCGCCCGAGTTTGACATCAAACACCGGCACGCCAAGCTCAGCGCTTTTATGCGCAGAAAGGATTTGGCGCTTGATCGAGTGCACATCCTCCAAGGCTGCGAAATCGAGATGCTTGCGCCAAATAAAAGGCGTCAAATCGCGCAAAAAGGCCCGGCCGCATTCAAGATCGCCAGCAGCGGCGCGCGCCTTGATAAAGGCCGCGCGCTCCCAATTTTTGGCCAAGCGTTTGATAATAATGCTCGGCCGAAGCAAGCGAAACCGCAACCGGCGTTGAGCCAGGATCAGGGCGCAGGCGCAGATCGGTGCGGAAAACGTAACCATCCTCGGTCACCTCTTCCAGCGCGCGCACAACCGGCGCCACAAACCGCACCGCCGCCACGCGCGGCTCGCGCGCGCCCGCCTCGGCCAAGGCTTCGACATCGAAGAACACAGAGAAATCGATGTCGCTGGAATAATTCAGCTCGCCCGCGCCCATCTTGCCCATGGCGATCATCGCCATGCCGGGCGCGGGCCCGCGCGCTTCATCCCAGGCGCCTGCCTGGAAATCGCCGCGCTCTATGCTCACCCGCGCGCCGAGCGCGACGGCGGCGCGCAAGGACGCATCGGCAAAATCCGTCAGCGCGCCGGTGACGCGCATCAGCGGCCATGCGCCGGCGAGATCGGAGAGCGCCGCCGCCAGATGCAGCGCGCTTTTGGCGCGCCGCAAGCGCGGCATCGCCTCTTCCATCGGCCCAGGCGCGTGCGCGATTGCGTCCGCTTCGGCAAGGCACGCCGCGACAACGCGCCCGGCCAGCCTTCATCCACATCCGCGAGCAGCGGCCCGCCGCGTTCGATCAATCGCCGCAGATAAGGCGCATGCGCGCACGCGGCGGCGGCGGCTTCTGCATATGGGCTGCGTGCGAACACATCCGGCGCCGCACCGGCGCCGCGCGCTGGGGTGATCTTCATGTCCGCGCCCCTTGCAACGCCGGCAGCACCAACGCGACGGCGAGGCCCTTATGGGTTTCATCGCCAAGCCCATCGCGCAGATGCAGCCCGCCTTGGTGCAACCGCGCCACCGCCGCAACAAGGCTCAGCCCCAAGCCAACGCCGGGCGAAGAGCGCGCGCTTTCAAGCGCACGAAACGCTCCACCACGCGATCGCGGTCCACCGGGGCGATGCCGGGCCCATTATCGGCCACGCTGATTTCGATGCGGCCATCGGGCCGTCGCACGGCGCGCAGCTCAAGCTCGCCGCCCTCTTGGGTGTATTTGATGGCGTTTTCGATCAGGTTTGACGCCGCCTGCGCCAAGAGCCCAAGCTCGCCGCGCACGAAAAGATCATCCTCTACGTCGCCAAGCAGCTTCTGGCCTTTTTCTTCGGCCACCGGCTCATAAAATTCGATCAGCTCGCGCAGCAGGGTGGTGGCCTCCACGCGCTGCATGCGCCAATTGCCGGCCCCCTCCACGCGCGCCAGCTTGAGAACAGCCGAGAACGTCTCAACCAGGCGATCGGCTTCCTCCGCCGCATTGCGCAGCGCCTCGCGATCGGCGTCCGAATTGGCCGGCGCATCGAGCGCCGCTTCCAGCTTCTGCCGGAAGCGCGTCAGCGGCGAGCGCAAATCGTGCGCGATGGCGTCGCCTGCGTTGCGCGTGGTGTGCATCAATTGCTCGATGCGGTCGAGCATGCCGTTCATGGCCGCGGCCAGCGCGTCAAACTCATCGCCGGCGCCGCGTATGGGCGCGCGGCGCTTGAGATCGCCGGCCATCACCGCGCGCGCGGTGTCGGCCAAATTCCGCGCGGCGCGCGGCTTGTGCGGCGGCCAGAAGGCCGGAGGCGATCGAAAGGATGATCCCGACGATCGCCACCGTCCATAGGACGCGGGTGATGCGCCCGGCGATCAGCGCCGTATCGCCGAGATCGCGCGCCACCAAGAGGATCGGCCCGTTGAGCAAACGGCCCACTTTCCCCGCGCGCGGCCGCGGATCACAGCGCCCGCTTCATCCACCCGCTCAAAATGAAAATCGATCCGCTCCGCCGCGTCAGCGGGCACAGCCGGCAATTGGCGGAAATCGCCGCTGATCACCGCGCCATTGCTTTCGGCCAGCATGTAAAGCAGCGCGCCCTGGCGCGCCGCGCGCTCAACCACTTCCTGATTGAGCCGGCGCATGCCGCCTTCGTTATAGGCGCGCTCCAACGCCGAATATTCCTGATCGGCCAGCACGTCGCTGTCGCGGATGAGCTGGCCGGCCGTGGCGAAATAGACGTAGAGCAGAAGCGCGACGACAAACAGCAGCACGACCCCGGCTTGCACGATGGCAAGCCGGAACGTGGTGGTGCGGAATAGCGCGAGGCCCGGCCTCATGCCTCCAGTCGATAGCCTGAGCCACGCACCGTATGCAAAAGGCTTTGCGGGAAATCGCGATCAATCTTCGAGCGCAGGCGCGAGATGTGCACGTCGATCACATTCGTTTGCGGGTCGAAATGATAGTCCCAGACGTTTTCCAGCAGCATCTTGCGCGTCACCGTCTGCCCCGAATGGCGCATGAGGTATTCGAGCAGGCGGAACTCCCGCGGCTGCAGATCGAGCTTCTTGCCCGAACGCTTCACCGTGCGCGCGAGCAGATCCATCTCAAGATCGCCGACGGAAAGCCGCGTCTGCGGCGTGCGATCCCGGCCATGCCAGAGCGAGCGCACGCGCGCCAGCAATTCGCGCGTGGAGAACGGCTTGCCAAGATAATCATTGGCCCCTGCGTTCAAGCCTTCGACGCGATGATCCTCATCGTGCAGCGCCGAAAGAATAAGCACGGGCGTTGACACGCCCTGATCGCGCAAATTCTTCACCACCGAAACGCCGAGACGCTTGGGCAGCATGCGATCAAGCACGATCACATCATAGCCGCCTTCCAGCGCCTTGGCCTCGCCGCTTTCTCCGTCATTGGCGATCTCGACGCTATGATCATCAGCCACCAGAGCGCTTTCGATGCTCTTGGCCATGTCCGCGTCGTCTTCAACCAGCAATACCCTCATGCGCTGATCCTTATTCTGCGGCCACGTCCACGGCCACGAAACGGCGCCCCGCCCGCCCTTCGACTTGCAGCAGAACCGGGCGCGTGGCGCGTTGAGCAGCGCCAGTGGCTGTCTCAAGCTCCTGCGCGGTGCGCACGGCGCGCCCATCGGCCTGCAAAATCACTTCGCCCACGCCCAGCTTGCCCGACGCATCGCTCTCCGGCGCGATCGCGGTGATGATGAGCCCGGCCTGGTTGGCCGTGAGGCTAAGCCGCGTGCGATCTTCCGCGTTCAGCGGGCGCACGGTGACGCCAAGGCCGGAAGCCGAAACGCCCGCAACGCCCGGCTCTTGCGGCGGGGGCGGCGGATTCTGCGCATTGGGCGCAACGCTCGCCAGCAATTGCTGCTCTGAGGGGCGCTCTTGCAAGCGGATGTTCAGCGTGCGGCGCTGGCCGTTGCGCAAAATTTCAACGCGCGCATTGCGGCCCACTTCGGTGGCGCCAACGCGCTGGGTGAGATCGCGGCTATCCTCGATGCGGTGCCCGTCGAGCGAAAGGATCACATCGCCTTGCTGCAACCCTGCGCGCGCGGCCGGGCCTTCAGCAACCACATTGGCGATCAGCGCCCCGCGCGCTTCTTCAAGGCCAAGGCTGCGGGCGATGTCGTTATCGAGCGGCTGGATCGAAACGCCGATCCAACCGCGCGTGACGCGGCCGCCGCGCTCAAGCTGGGCCACGACTTGCGAAGCGGTCGTCGCCGGGATGGCGAAGCCGATGCCGACGCTGCCGCCCGTTGGCGAGAAGATGGCGCTGTTCACGCCAATCACATTGCCATTGAGGTCGAAGGTCGGCCCGCCGGAATTGCCGCGATTGATCGGCGCGTCGATCTGCACGTAATCGACATAAGCGGTCGAGCCCGCATCGCGGCGGCCCAGCGCCGAGACGATGCCAGCCGTCGCCGTGCCGTCAAGCCCAAACGGGTTGCCGACAGCGACCACCCAATCGCCCACGCGCAGATGATTGGAATCATCGAACGTCACGAACTGGAAGCGCGGGTTTGAGCCGCGCACGCGCAGCACCGCGATATCAGTGAGCTCATCGGAGCCGACAATATCGGCCTGCAGATCGCGCCCATCGCTGGTGCGAATGGTGATTTCTTCGGCGTTGGCGATCACGTGATGGTTGGTCACGATCGTGCCGCGCTCATCAATGAAAAAGCCCGAGCCGAGCGAGGTGGGCGCAGCGCCCCCAGGGCGGCCCGGGCGGCCCCGGAAAAATTCCTCAAACCCAGGCGGCAAGCCCTCAAGGCTCGGCCCGGTGGCGGAATTGGGCGTCTGCCGCACGGAGATGGAAACCACCGCCGGGCGCACGCGCTCGATCAGATCGGCAAAGCTCATGGGCGCGCCGCCTGGTGCTGCGATGCGGCCGGGGTGATCTCTTGCGCGTCTGCGGGGCGCGAGATCAGAGCCGGCGCGGCGAAACCGGCGAGCAGAGCCAAAGCGCCAGCGCCCGCAATGGCGGTGCGGCGCAGGGATTTGACGATGACAGGGTTGGGCATCCAGGCTTCCTTCAATGGCGCCGCTTGCGAGGGAGGCGGGGCCACCCCCTAATTAAGCGCGCTCAGGGCGCTCGGGTAAGGGTGGTTTGAGGCAAAGTTGGGAAAAAGCGCGGCTGGGGGCCATTTTTCGCCTTATCCGTCGCCCCAGGCTGCTCAACGGTCGTTTACCGATCGCCCTCTTCGGGCTCGCCCGGCGCGCCGTCCCGCCGCATGCGCGCAATCGCCAGGCCCCCGCCCCCGGCCAGCAGCAGCGGCGCGAGCCACAAAAGCCAGGTCCGCCCGTCCATGGGCGGACGGAACAAGACGAAATCACCATAGCGCGCGCGGAAAAATTCGCGGATTTCCGCATCGCTATCGCCGGCGGCGATCCGCTCGCGCACGAGCGCCCGCATATCGGCGGCGATGTCCGCCGTGGATTGGGCGATCGGTTCGTTTTCGCACTGAACGCAGCGTATCTCGCGCTCCAGCGAAAGCGCCCGCGCCTCCTGCGCCGGATCGCCCAGCGCCGCTCCAGCCGTTGCGGCGATCAGCAACGATGTGAGCCAACTCATGCCGGGCCATCCTTGCGCCGGCGGGCCAGCGCCAGAAGGCTCAAGGCTCCGCCAATCGCGAGCATGATCGTCCCGATGAAAATCAGCTGCACCACCGGGTTATGATAAAGCCGCACCGTCCACACGCCAGGACGATCGCGCAGCGCTTCGCCAAGGGCGATGTAAAGATCGCCGTCAAGATCGCCGAGAATGCCCACCTCCGTAGTGGGCGTGTTCGATGTCGGATAAAAGCGGCGCTCGGCGGAAAGCGCGGCCGCGCGCCCGGCCTGATCGACGCGGAAATTCGCGCGCGTGGCTGAATAGTTTGGCCCCTCGATCTCGCCCACCTCAAGCAGCGTGATGCGCCGCCCCGCAAATTCCGCGCCCTCGCCCGGCGCCAAGGCCACCGCGCGCTCGCTGCGGAACGCGGTTTCGCCAATCGCGCCGATGGTGAGCACGCCCGCGCCGATATGGGCGATGCTCATCGACCAAACCGCAAGCGGCAACAGCGCAAGCTTGGCGATGAGCCGCCCCTCGCCGCGCCGCACGCGCGCCCAGAGATAAATCAGCCCGCCCGCCACCAGCCAAACGCCGATCGCCAAGCCGAAAGCCGGCGCGATGCGCCCATGCGAGAACCAAAGCGCAAGCCCCAGCGTCAGCAGCGCCAGGATCGCGGCGGGCAGAAGCTGCTTAAGCGCCGCACGCGCATTGCCCACGCGCCAAGTCAGCAAGGGCGCAAGCGGCAGCAGCAAGAACAAGGCGCCGAGCACCGGCGTCACCGTGAGATTGAAAAAAGGCGGCCCAACCGAGATCAGCCCGCCGCCCGCCGCTTCCACCATCAGCGGATAGAGCGTGCCGATCAGCACAATCCCCGCCGCCACCGAGAGCCCGAAATTATTCCAAACCAGCATGCTCTCCCGGCTCACCGCCGCAAAGCCGGAGGGCTTGGCGAGCTTATGCGCACGCAGCGCGTAAAGCCCAAAGCCAACCCCCATCGCCACCGCCAGCAGCACAAGCACGGCAATGCCGCGCCCCGGATCAATCGCGAATGCATGCACGGAGGTGAGCACGCCAGAGCGCACCAGGAACGTGCCCAGCAGCGCAAGCCCAAAGCCAAGGATCGAAAGCAGGATCGTCCATGCCGCCAGCGAGCCGCGCCGCTCTGTCACGATCGCCGAATGCACCAGCGCGCAGGCGATCAGCCACGGCATGAAGCTGGCGTTTTCAACCGGATCCCAGAACCACCAGCCGCCCCAGCCCAGTTCGTAATACGCCCAATAGGCGCCAAGCCCGATGCCGATGGTGAGGCATGTCCAGGCCGCCAGCGTCCAAGGCCGCAGCGCCTTCGCCCACGCTTGATCGGCGCGCCCTTCAAGCAAAGCCGCGATGGCGAGCGAGAACGGAATGCTGAGCCCGACATAGCCGAGATAAAGCATCGGCGGATGCGCCGCGAGCGCGGGATCTTGCAAGAGCGGATTAAGGCCCAGCCCCTGCAACGGCGCAGGATCAAGCCGCGCGAATGGGTTCGACAGCGCCAGCGTGTAAATCAGCGCGCCGGCGGTCACAAAGCCCTGCACGCCCACGGCTTTGGACCAAAGCCCGAGCGCTTGGCCACGCCGCAGCGAGGCGAACAGCGCCCCAAACAGCGCCGACACCGCACACCACAGCAGCATCGAACCTTCATGGTTTCCCCATGAGCCGGCGATTTTGTAAATCAGCGGCTTGTCGATGTGCGAATAGGACACCACCGCCGAGACGGAAAAATCCGAAATCACAAACACGATGATGAGGCACGCCATCGCGACGCCGCACAGCAGCGCCGCAACCTGCGCCACGGCCACCGCCGCGCCCGCATGCGCCGCTTGCGCGCGCAAGCCCAGCACGCCCTGCGCGAGCGAAAGCGCCAGCGCCAGCGCCATGCAGAATGCGCCAATTTCGGCGATCACGGGCTCTCACCCTTCCACTCGCCGCGATTCTTGATCGCTTCGGCGACTTCGCGCGGCATATAGGTTTCGTCATGGCGGGCGAGCACGCGGTCGGCCTTGAACGGCTCACCGGGGCTCCACCGCCCCTCGGCGACAACGCCCTGGCCCTCGCGGAACAGATCCGGCAGCAGCCCGTCATAATGCACGCGCACCACGGTTGCGCCGTCCGTCACGTCGAAGGCGATCACCCCGTCATCGCCGCGCGGCGTGACGGTGCCCTCCACCACAAGCCCGCCTAAGCGCAGCATGCGCCCAGGCGCGGCCTTCTCCGCGAGATCCGAGGGCGCGACGAAATAGGTGACGGAATCGCGCAGCCCAAAGAAGGTCAGCGAGATGGCCAGCACCAGGATCGCGCCTGCGGCGGCGATCAGGATCAGGCGTTGATCGCGGCGGCGCATCATTCTTCTCCCGCGGTTTGGCTCATGCGCAGCGCCATTTCGCGGCGCGGATCATCTTCGCTCATGCGCCGATAGGCTTCGCCCCAAAGCCGCTGCGCTGCGGCCCCGTCGCCGGCTTCCATCGCCGCCATGGCTTGATAGAGCCAGGGCGTTGGATCCGCATCATCAAGCGCGGCGGCTTGCTGAAACGCCGCGATCGCCTCGGGCGAAACCATGCCTTGGATCGCCGTCAGCGCGCGGCCCAAGCCCATAAGCGCGGGCGCAAAGGTTGGCGCGCGCCGCAGCGCCGCATCAAACGCGCGCGCGGCCTCCTCCGGGCGGCGGTTGGCGTAATAAACTTGGCCCAGCATGAAATGCGGGATCGGATCATCCGGCGCGGCCTTGGCCGCATCGCCAAGATAGGCGATCCATTCCTCGCCGGTATAAGTCGAGGCTTCGCGCGATTTGATATCGGCCAGCCGCGCCGCATAGGGCGCATCCGGCAAATCGGGGCGGCCGAGCGCAAGGTAAGTTCCAAACGCAACCAGCCCCACAACGCCGGCAAACAACGCGCTGGCGCGCGCGTTCTTGCCGCCGCCATTGCGGTAGGCGCGCAGCGCCCAGATCGCGGCGGCGAGCGTCAGGATCGCGGCGGCAAGGAGAACAAACAGCTGATTCAGCACGGGTGTTTGCCTAGCCTTTTTTATGGGCGCCGAAACCGTTGCAGCGTCGCAGCCGCTAATCCGTGGCCGGCAGCCTTAACCGCGCTTTGAGCCCGCCCAATTGACCGCGCTCAAAAATCAGCTCCCCCGCATAGAGATCAACGGTTTCCTTGAGGATTGAGAGCCCGAGCCCCTGGCCGGGCGCGGCTTCATCCAGCCGCTCCCCGCGCGCCATGGCGCGGGCGATTTCTTCCTCGGACAACCCCGGGCCGTCATCCTCAACCACGATTTCCATCAGCCCGCCGCTATCGAACGGCGGCAGCACCCGCACCACCACAATGCTCTTACCGTATTTGCAGGCGTTATCGATCAGGTTAGCGGCCATTTCGAGCAGATCTTCGCGCTCGCCCCGGAAGGTCACGTCGGCTTCGGCCTCGATGGAAATATCCATCGCTTTCTGGTGATCGTATTTCTGCTCCATCATGAAGACGAGGTCTTCGAGGTTCTGCAGCACCGGGGTGCGATAGGCGATGGTGGACGCCTGCGCCCCCGCGCGCGCATCGGCGCGGGCGGCCACGCGCGCGCGGCGCAATTGGCGCTCAACAAAGCCTTCCATCTCATCGATCGATTGCTTGAGCACCGCATCATCGCCCCCGCCCTCGCCGGCGGCGTTTTTCAGCACCGCGATCGGCGTTTTCAGTGCATGCGCAAGATTGCCGACATGCCGGCGCGCGCGCTCCACCACTTCGCGGTTGTGATCGACAAGCGCGTTGAGCTCCTGCGTCACCGGCTGCAATTCAGCCGGATAATCGCCCTCGAGCCGCTCGCTCTGGCCGCGGCGCACATTGGCGATGTCGCGCGTCAGCTCATGCAAAGGCGCAAGGCCAATGCGCACTTGCAGCAGCGTGGAAGCCGCCACCATCAGCGCGCAGAACGCTACAAACACCGCAAACGCCACGCCGACAATATTCGCCGCCGGCGCCAGAATGGCGCGCGAGGCGATGCCGACCAGGAAAAGATAGCGCCCTTCGAGATTGGGAATCTCCGCCACCCGCGCAATCACGCGCAGCTGCTCCCCATCCGGCCCCGGCACATCAAGATAAATCGCATCGAGCGGCGGCGATGGCGCGGTGAAAATCGCCTGCTGCTGCGGCAAGAGATTGATCGTCACATCATAAAGCGAGGGCGAGATCACCTCGACATCGAGAAACCCGCCTTCCTCGATCTGCGCGATCTGGAAATAGCGCCCGGAAAGCCCCTGCAGATAGCGCGGATCATAAGGCAAATCCCGCAGCACGATCTCACCCGCGAGCCCTGGACCCGCATTGCCGATGAGATTATCCGCGACCGTGGAAAGCTCAGGATCGATCAGCAGCCGCAGCATCTGGCGGTTGAACGCCGCGTGCGCCACCCAGCCGGCGGCGACAAGCCCAATCACGCTCACCATCGCGATGGTCAAAAGCCGCGCCGCGAGCGAGCGGCTGATCAGACGCTGAAATCGCGGCAGAAAGCCCGCCTCGCTCACGCTTCGGCCGCGGGATCGATCAGCCGATAGCCAAGGCCCTTTTCGGTGATGATCCGGTCTGAGCCGATCTTGCGGCGCAGAATGCCGATGAACACCTCGATGGTGTTGGAATCGCGCTCATGATCCTGGGCGTAGATTTTCTCGGTCAGCTCCGCGCGCGACACGATGCGGCCCGCATGGTGCATGAGATAATCGAGCACTTTATACTGATACGCCGTCAGCTTGATCGGCGCGCCGCCGACGGTGACTTGCCCCGTCGCCGCGTTGAGCTGCAGATCGCCCACCTCCATCACCGATGAGGTGTGCTCGGTCTGCCGGCGCACATTGGCGCGCACGCGCGCCAGCAATTCGCCCATATGAAAGGGCTTGGTCACGTAATCCTGCGCGCCAAGATCGAGCCCTTCGACCTTCTCGCTCCAGCGATCGCGCGCCGAAAGGATCAGTACGGGCATCGCCCGCCCTTCCTTGCGCCACGCCTTCAGCACCGAAAGCCCATCCACTTTGGGCAAGCCAAGATCGAGGATGGCGAGATCGTAGGGCTCAGTCTCGCCCATGAATTGGCCGTCCTCGCCATTGTCGGCGGTGTCCACGCTATAGCCGGCGTCGCCCAGCGCAGCGGCAAGCTGCTCGCGAAGGTTCTTATCGTCCTCGACCACCAGCACGCGCATATATGTTCGTCCTAACGTGAAGCGCTGACGCGGAAATCGCGCACCTGGCCGTCCGGCATCCGCCACCGGATCACATAGACAGGGCGCCCGCCGTCCTCAAGCCGATGGGCGATGTACTCGCCCCCATGCTGGGCGCGCAATTCGTTGACCACCTCGCGCAGCGGGCAGATCTCGGCCTGCTGGCGGCGGTTATCGTCGCCGCGGCCTTGGGCGGGCATAATGGTGTTGGGCTGGAAAACGCGGTCACGGCTCTGGGCGCTCGCCGGGCTTGCCGCCGCGAGGCTCGCCAACAGGGCGCTGAGGAGGAGCGTTTTGAACCGCATGACCATTCCCTTAGAGGGAACGCACTGAACGGACGCTGAACAAGGGCTTTAGCCGCCTGGGCGAGGCGGCGTGTAGCCGCGCTTGGCCCATTTCTTGGTGAATTTTTTTAAGTCTTCGTCCGGCGTTTCCGGCAGCATGACCTGCAGGCGCACGAATTGATCGCCCTGCCCGCCCACGCCTTTTCCCTTGAGGCGCAGCACCTTGCCGGTGTTGGAGCCCGCCGGGATCGAGAGCGAAACCGCCCCGCCCACGGTGGGCGCCTGCACCCGCGCGCCTTCCACAGCTTCCGTCAGCGAGATGTTGAGATCGAGGTGAATATCCTGGCCCTCGCGGCGGAAATGCGGGTGCGGGCGCACCTTGAGTTCCACCAGCGCATCGCCAGCCTGGCCGCCCTGCACGCCCGGCCCGCCTTGGCCCTTGAGCCGCAGCACCTGCCCGCTCTCGACGCCGGCAGGGATGGAAATATCCAGTGTTCGCCCTTCCGAGAGCGCGATGCGCCGCTTGGCGCCGTTTACGGCGTCGAGGAAATCGATGTCGAGGGTAAAGCGGATGTCGCGCCCGCGCATGCGCGAATAGCCGCGCCCGCCGCTGAAGCCGGGGCCAAACAGATCGGAGAAGATGTCGCCAAGATCGAAAGCATCGCCGCCGCTTTGGCCCGCGCCAGGGCCCGGCCCGTAAGCGCCCCCGCCATAGCCGCCCGCGCCGGCGCCGGCATGGGCGCGCGCGCCCTGCCTTGGCCTTTGGCTGTAGACAACGCGCTCATTGCCGTCGGCGTCGATCTCGCCGCGATCGAAACGCGCTTTCATGGTGGCGTCTGAGAGCAGGTTGAAGGCGGCCGTGGCGCGCTTGAAACGCTCTTCGGCCTCTTTATCGCCGGGGCGCACGTCAGGGTGCAGATCCTTGGCCATGGTGCGATAGGCCTTGCGGATTTCGTCCGCGGTGGCCGTTCGCCCAATGCCCAATGCTGCGTATGGATCCCAGCTCAAGGTTCGCTCCGGCCCCCCACAAGGGTTGCTACAGGGGTTTGTTACAAGCGCTCGCCATGACCGCAATCGGGAATCAGGCTCGGCGCTGTGAAAGGCCCGCCATTATAGTGTGATGGTTTGTCTTGTGTTCAAGCCTGGGCGGCCGTTGGCGTCGATTTGCGCAACGCTGAGCGTCAGCGTGGCGGGTAAAGTCCCAAAATCAGCGGTTTGCGCTGCAGTTTCATAGGTCCAGGCCGGCGCGTCGGTTTCCGCGGCGCGCACCGTTTCGGCCCCGTCATGCACCGCGATCCGATAGCGCTCGCCCTCGGGGCCAAGGGGCGGCTCGCCCGCGCCCCAGGAATCGCCGCCGATTCGGGCGCAGCGCACCCACGAAACAGCCACCTCCCCGCCCGCCAGCCGCCGCGCGCCGAGATGCGCCGGCGCCCAAGGCCGCGCCGCCGCGCGCGGCAACAGCGCCGTCTCCGCCGCCCGACGCGCATCGCCCACAAAAGCGCCAGCCGGCGGCGCCAGCACCGCGAGCGGCTCACCCCATTCATGGCTGCGCACGTCAAGCCGCGCCAAGCGCTGGTCCAGCACCACCACCCGCGCGCCCGCCGGATGCGGCGCCCCCATCGCGTGGCGCGAGCCAAGCCGCCCGCGCAGCAAACCTGAGATTTCGTATTCGCCGGGCGCGACCAGCACGCAATCGCGCGCCTGGATGATTTCCCATTCGCCATCGGCGCTCTCGATCGCCATCGCGTTTGCGCCGTTGAGCAGCGCTTGGCGCGACACACTGCCGAGCGCGCCGGCATAGAGCCTGATGCGCGCGCGATTGCCCTCATCCCAGCGATCCACCGGCCCCGGCCACAAATCCCACAACAACTCGCCCATCAACGCCGGCCGCTGCGCCAGCGCACGCAAGCTTTCATCGGCGCCCGCATAAAGCGCGTGCGCGCCAAGCCAAGGCGCGGCGAACACTGCCGCCAGCGGGCGTTCATCGCTCTCCGCACCCGGCAAGGGCGGCAGATCGAGCAGCGCAAAGGCCGGCGTCGGCGCAATCAGGGGCGCGGGCGGCGCATTCGGTTCAGCCAAGCTCAACCGCATCGAAGAGGGCGCACGCGCGCGCGTCAGCTCAAGCCGGCGCGTTTCAGCCTCTTCCACGCGCACGATCTCAAACACATCGGCCCCATCGGCGAAGGTGATCTGATCGCCCGGCTCCAGCGCCGCATGCGCGGGGCCGAGCGAAAGCGAGAGCGCTTCGGCGCCGGCGCGCCGCTCGGCCAGCAGCGCTTGCGCCAAAATCTCCGCCGCTTCCGGCTCAAGCACCAAGGGCGCTTCTAATGTCGCCACCCCGCCTTGGGCGCGATCGATCCGCCGCGCGCTCACGGCGGCGGCGAGATAATCGCGCGCCGGATCGATGAAGCGCACCCGCGCCTCGATCGGCAAATCTGCGCCATCGGCGCGCGCGCTCACCATGGCGGCGGCGCTTTCCGCCGCCAGATCATCGCGCGCCAACGCAGAAGGCGCTTGCGGCGTGCGATGGAAAAACACGATGCGCCCCGCGCGCTCCACCGCCGCGACGTCAAACGCCGCCATCAGCGGCTCAAGCACATCGCGCGCACTCGACGGCGCATCGGCCACATAGCCGCTCACCGCGCCGCGCAGGCCAGAAACGTCGATCTCCTCAAAACCCGCGCGCGCGCAGAGCGCGGTGACGATCTCGCCCAAGCCCGAAAAGCCCGGCGCGGCCATTGAGCCAATGGCCCAGCCGCCAATTGCCGCCATCGGCCCACACATCGCCGCGCGCCGGAAACGCCGGATGCGGGCGCCCATCCCAGCACCAGAGGAACGCCTCTTCGAGCATCGGCCGGCCATCGATCTCAGAGCGCGGATTGTTCTCCGCATCGCTCCAATAGCGCAGATAAGCTTCAAGTGTGCGGCGCTGAATCAGATCGTCGCGCGCGCCGCTGGAAAACGGCGGAATCGCGCTTTCCGTGCTTTTAGGATCAACGAAGAGGTTCGGCGCATTCGCGCCTTTATCGACAGCCGGGCAGCCAAGCTCGATCAGCCAAACAGGTTTCGATTGCGGCGCCCAATCGGTTGGGCTTTCGCTGCGCACGCCGCCGGGGCGGTTATAATGCGCGCGCGCCCAGAAATTGCGGAGATCCTTGGCGCGATAGATCCATGGCTCATTGTAGGCGCCATCTGTGATCGGCGTGCGGGTTTGCGCGGCGCGATGTTCGGGCGAAGCATAGAACCAATCATAACTCTCTCCCGCCTCGATGCGGCTTTCGAGATAGGCGCCATCATGGATATGCGAGCAAAGCGCGGCGTCCAAATGCCCTTGCCCATCGCGCCAATCGGTGAGCGGCGGATACCAATCAACGCCAATCACATCGATATTTTCATCGCTCCAAAGCGGATCAAGGTGGAAGAACACATCACCCGAACCATCCTGCGGCTGATGCCCGAAATATTCGGACCAATCGGCCGCGTACGTGATGGTCACGCCCGCGCCCAGCATGGCGCGCGCATCCGCCGCCAGCGCTTTAAGCTGCGTCACCGCCGGAAAATGCGACGCACTATCGCGCACGCGCGTCAAGTTCACCATTTCCGAGCCGATGATGAACGCGTCCACACCGGCAATTGCAGCAAGCTTGGCGTGGTGCAGAATAAACCGCCGGTAGGACCACTCGCTCGGCCTGCCATAAATCGGCAGCCCGCCGCTGAGCGTAAAATCGCCCGGCGCCGCTTCGCCGAAGAAGCTTTCGATCTGATCGCCCGCTTCGCTGGTCTGATCGGGGCTTTCCGCTTGCCCCAGCGCCGGATGCACGCTGATGCGCCCGCGCCAGGGATACGCCGCTTGCGCCGCGCCGCCATAGGGATCAGGCAGCGCATTCTCGGCCGGCACGTCCATCAGAATGAACGGATAGAGCCCCACCTTATAGCCGCGCGCCTTCAGCGCCGCGATCGCCTCAAGCACGCTGCGGTCATCGGGCGTGCCGCCATAGGCCGCCGCGCCGCCGCTGGATGAAACCACAAGCGCCGCCTCGCGCGAAAGCCCGCTGACGCGCCAGGATCGCGGCGCGGTTTGCTTGCCGGCAATTTCAACGCGCGGCGCGATTTCGCACTCGCCGCAACGCAAATCATCGCCAAACCAGCTCACGATCAGCAGCACGCTTTCGCAATTAGGAAAATCCGCCGCGAGCTGATCGAGCGCGACCTCAAAGTTCGCACGACCCTGCTCTGCGTGGAGATTTTCCGCCGCCTCCTGGCCGGGCCCGAGTTTGCGCGTAATCGGCGTTGTGGCGTAGACAAACTCACCCGCGCCGGGGATGACGCACACGGCTTTGACATCATCCTCCAGCCGCCGCCCACTCAATGCAGGCCGCACGATCTCGAACGAAAGCTGCGGGATGGCGTTACCGAAGCGCTCCAGCGGCAAATCCTCGAACACGATATAGGCGAGCCCGCGATAGGCGGGCGCATGCGCCGCGCCCTCGATCGCTTCGATCAGCGCATCGGGCGCTTGATCCTCGCCGCCTTTGTGCAGCCGCCAGGCGCATTGGCTCAAATCAAACGGCTCGCCATTGGCCCAGGCGCGGCCGATGCGCGCCACCTCTCCTTCGCAAAGACCCACGGCGAACGACAGCGTGTAGCGATAGTTTGTGCTGCGCATGCGCGGGCCGCCGCCCTTGCCGCCGCCGCCGCTTGAGACGGTTTCCACGTGCTCCTTAAAGCGCGCGGCCCAGATCACCTGGCCGGCAATGCGCACGCGGCCAAACAATGCCGGGATCGAAGCGCCCTCGCTCGAGGTCTGCACATGCAGATCCGTGAGCCGCGCGCCGCTGCGGCGCAGCGTTCCGCTGAACAAGCGCTGATCAATCGCCGAGCCGAGCGCCGCGCCCGCCACTTGCCCAATCGCGCCGCCAATCGCGCCCCACGCGCCCGGCAATTGCGAGCCAAGATATTGGCCCGCGTTGGAAAGGATCATTTGCGCCATGGCGCCGCTCCCGGAAAAGAAAACGCCCCCGCCAGCCGCGCGCGCCACCACGGCGCAAAGCGCGAACGCACCACGGCGCGCGCCCAATAGGCGTGGATCAGCCCATCGCCTTCATCGAGAATGGCGGCGTGCTTGGCCGGCGAATGCGCATCCATGCGAAACAACAGCACATCGCCCGGCGCGGCGGCTTCAATGCTGATTTCGTCGAGATGCCGGCGCGCGGCGGCGAGCAATGTTTCGGCGCCCGCGCGCTCAGCCCAATCGGGCGTATAAGGCGGCGCAGCTTCCGGCTCTGCGCCATAGAGCGCGCGCCACACGCCGCGCACAAGCCCCAAGCAATCGCACCCCGCATGCTTGGCGCTGGCCTGATGCTGATACGGCGTGCCGATCCAATCTCGCGCTTCAGCGAGGATCGCGTGGCGTTCAATCATGAATAGCGTGAGCTTCCATCCAGCCGCTCGCCCTCGATCGGCCCCGCCTGGATCGCGTCATTGCCCGGCATATGCGGGAAGCCGCGAAAATTAAGCGTGTTGGCGAATTTCGCACGGCAGGTCTCGAACCGCTTGTCGCAGCCGGCATAAACGGTGAACGCCATCTCCGGCGCGATCGCGAAGGCCGGGGCGTCGATCAGCTCGATCAGCGCTTCGGCGCCGCTCTGCGCGTGCGCGGCGATTTCACTCTCGCCGCCGCCGCTCCACACCAGCCGCCCGCGCGCGAACCAGCCCGGCGCAAACGCCTCAAGCCCGCTGGCGCGGAACGCGCTTGCCGAGACGACCGCGGACACTGAACCCGCGCCGCTATAGGCGCCCGCTTCGAGATCAAGCCCGCAGCGGGCATCGCCCACATCCGCATCGCAATAGCGCGAAAACACGCGCCCCACCGCCACATTGAGCGGCGCCTGCAACCCGCGCAGCTCCGCTTCAAACGCAAGCGCCCCGCGCCGCACCTCGCCAATGCGCCCGGCAAAGAGATGCACGCGCTGCGATGGATCGCGCCAATCGACGCGATAAAGATCCACCCGCGCGCCATCCCAGAGCCCGCGCGCGATGTCGGCCTCGGTGATCGCTTCGGAATTCAGCGCGCCGGCGACGCTGGCGGTATCGACGCCAAGGCCCAGGCTTTTCTCGATCGCGCCGGCGGCGAGGCCGGCCATCGGCTCACACGCCAGCGCATCAAAGTGCAGCGCCCCATCATGATCGGTGAAGGCAAATTGCGCGCTATCGCGGCGGGTGAAGCGCCAGACATGCGCGTGATGGCTCACCCCGCTTTCCAGCGCGGCGGCCATCGCTTCGGGAATAGAACGCATTAGGGGATGATCTCAATCAAGGGCGCGGCAATCGCGCGCCCAGCGCCGAACGCGTCGAGCGAAAGATCAAGGCGATCAGAATCAAACCGCACCGGCGTCTCAAACAGAAACCCCGCCTTGATGGCCGCGCCTTCAACGGGCGGCGCATCGAATATAATGCGCCCGCTTGCACCATCGAGCGCGAACGCTGCGGTTTCAGCGCCATTGACGCTCACACGCACGCTGCCGGCAATCGGCTTGAGATCACGCGCGCATAATCGCCATAGGCTTTCACGAGCTGAAACTGCACCGCTTCGCCATCGCCTACGCCAAGTGACTGATCCGTCGGCGCAATCGCCTGCGAGGGCGCGCAGGATTTCCAATCGAACGGATCGCGGAAGCGGAAGCCATGCAGCCGCCCGCGCCGCGCCTCAAAGAAGGCGATCAGCGCGTGCAGATCATCGAGCGTGCGCACCGCGCCGCCAATGTCATAGCGCCGCCGCCCATGCGCCCAGGGCGTGTTGCGCGCCTCGCGCCCGCTGGCTAGCGCGACGACATCAACGCGCCGCTCCACCGCGCCGCTGGCGCCAAGCGCGAACGGCAGCGGCAAGCTCACCTCATGAAACGCGCTCACAGATTGCGTCTCCCATAGGCGACCGCGCGCGCGACAGCAGCGGCGATCTGCCCCTGATGCCGCGCAATCGCGGCCGCATCGGCGCCTCCGCCGAGGTGAAAGTGAATGTTGACGGCGCCGCCGGTCGGCGCGCCGATGCTTCCATGTTGGCCTGGCGTGAACAGCTCCGGCCCGCGCTCACCGACGAGGTAGGCGCCGCCCGCGTTCACCGCCCCACCCGCCGCACGCGCACCAAAAATATGGTGTTTGCCCGCCTTGCTGCGTAAAAATGCGATCGAGCGCCAGGCGCGCGAATTCTTCGAGCACCACTTTGGCCAGCCGCTTGAACGCCGCCTCTCCGCCAAGCGCGGCGCGGCCCATGGCGCGGGCGATACGATCGCCTGCGCGATCGAACGCCGCGCCCACATCATCGGCCGCGCGCCGCGCCTGCACTTGCGAAAATTCGTTGAGCGCCGCTGACGCGCTGGCGAGCTCGTTTTGGAATGCGGAAAGATCAGATGTGTTCATGCGGTTTTATCCGGAAGTTGCGCGGCAAGCGTTTCAAACGCGGCGCGATCAAACGCCGCCGCCTGCGCGCCGCGAGCGCGCGCCATTCACGCACGCTCAGCCGCCAAAACGCCTCGGGCAAAACGCCGAACGCAAACGCAGCGCGCAGCCAAGCCGCCCAAGGCGTAGGCTCAAGCCTCATCGAACGCCGCACGGAACGCTTCGGCCACCTTCGCCGCCGCTTCACCTGGATCGATGCGGGCGCGTGCGAGTTCCGCCGTGCTCATCGGCGCCCCGCCCCCGCCCGTGAGCGCGGCGAGCACGAGGATGAGATCGGATGCGGTGAGCTGTTTGAGACGTTCGCCGAGTTCAGCAAAGGAGATCAAATCAAACGCCGCCTCCAATTCCGCCAGCGCGCCCAGCGTGAGGCAAAGCCTGCGCGGGGCGCCATCGATGGCGATCAACACTTCGCCGCGCGCTTTGTTGTGCGGAGCGTGCATCAGAGCGCCACAAAGCTGAGCGCGCCAGCAGACGCGAGCGTGACCGCAAACGCCGCCTCCCCATCATGATCGCCCGAATAATCGAGCGACTCGATCAGAAACGGCCCTTCAATCACGCCAAAATCGGGGATCACGAGCTGAAAATTGCGCACTGCTTGCGCGAAAAACGCCGCCTGCATGGCCGCATCGGAGCTGGTGTCTTTAAAAACCCCCGCCCCGGAAACGCTCGCCGATTTCACGCCGGCGCCGGCGATCAGTTCGCGCCAGGCAGAAGGGCTTTCCCCGCTTGTGCCGTCCACGCTGCGGGCGTTGAGCGAAATGGTTTTCGCACGCACTCCGGCGATGGTGCTAAACACTTCCGGCGATGCCCCATCGCCGATTTTGATGAGGACGTCGCGTCCCTTTTGGCCTGTCATATGATCCTCATTCTGGCTCGGTGAGCGCGCGCACGCGCACAACGCCGTGCGTGGTGCGCCCGTCGCCCGAGCGGAAAACATCGGTGAAGCTCACCAGCATCAGCACAAGCTTGCGCCCCAGCAGCGTGAGCGGGCTGTTGTGCAGCGCCGCGCGGACAGCGGCGATCACATCAAGCGCTTCCGCCCGCCCGCCATAGCGGGACCAGACATGCAGCGTCACCACATGCTCAAGCGCTTCAGCCTCGCTCGCATCCGCCGGGCGCGCTTCAAGCCGTCCGAGCGTGAGATAAGGAAACACCGGATCGGCCGGCGGATCGTCATAGATGCGCGCCGCATCGCCCAACACGGCTTTCACATCCGCATGCGCCATCAAGGCGGCGCGCATCGCCGCCGCCAGCGCCTTTTCCGCACTCAAAGCTTCTCCTCCTCGCAATTTAGAACGACGCGCGGCGCACCCTCATCGCGCACGCCAACGATGCGAAACACGCGAGCGCCCCAAACCACGCGCCAGCCGGCGCGCACGCCGTCGCGGCGGTTGATGGTGAGGCGATAGGCGCTGATCGAAGGCGCGGCATCGAACGCCGCCGCGCCGCCAGCGCCAGCGGCCTCGATCGCCGCCCACACATCGCCCTCATTGGCCCAAGCGAGGCTTGCGCCGCCCAGATCATCAGCCGTGCGTGTTGGCCGCTCAAGCCGCACACGCGCGCGCATAGCGCCGATCACAATCGCCCCCGTCACAATCTGACCGGCGCGAACGGGCGCATCAGCGCGCGCGCCGATGCCGGCGCGCCGCCCGCGCCATCACGCGCTTCGTAAAGCGAAGCGATGATCTGCAGCACCGCCATGCGCAGCGCCGAAGGCAGATCCGCCGCATCATCGGCAAAGCCCGCGTCATATTCGATCTCGATCCCGCCCGCGCTGCGCAGCGTGGCCGGCAAGCCGGGCGGAAATACAAGGCGCGGCCGATCGCGCTGGCCCTCAAGGCGATAGCGCTCAGGATCAAGCACGCTTTGCGCGCCATTATCGGCGATGAGGCGCACCGCGATAACGGCGCTCACCGGGCCAAGCCCCAGCACTGCGCCGTTGATCGCCTCGCGCCGCCAGATATCGAGGCTTTCGCGCACGCGGCGGGTGATGAGCGCACGGCCGCAGCCGGCCTCCACAGCCTCGCGCGCGGCGATGATCAGCGCTGTGATCAGATCATCTTCCGCCTCGTGATCCACGCGCAGAAACAGCTTCGCCTCCGCCAGCGAGACAGGCTCGCTGGCGGGCGGGTTGATGATGGTGATGGACATGAGAACCTGGGCAATGGGCAATAGGGAATGGGCAGTGGGAATGAGCGCCCACTGCCCGCGCGCGCAGCGCGCGCTTAATCGCCGAACACGAGCGCCTTGATGGCGTCGAAATTCTGCACCCCGCCGCCAACGCGCTTGGTGACGTAAAACAGCACATAGGGCTTGGCCGAATACGGATCGCGCAGCACGCGCACGCCGGCGCGATCGACGATCAGATAGCCGCGCGCAAAATCGCCAAACGCGATCGCCGGCGCATCGGCGGCGATGTCGGGCATATCCTCGATCTCGGTGATCGGATAGCCCAGCAGCGACGAGCCGCCGCTATCGTTCGGCTCCCAGATATAGCGATCATCGCCATCCTTGAGCTTGCGCACGGCGGACACGGTTTTGCGGTTCAGCACAAAGCGCGCATTCTGGCGGAATTGCGATTTGGGCGCGTAGATCAGATCGATCAGCTTATCGACGGGCGTGGTTCCAAAGCTTGCATCCGCGCCGGTTTTCACCATGCCGATCTTGCCCCAAACGTGGCTCGCTTCGACCACGAGATCGTAATCGAGAAAGCCCTTGGGCTCGCCATCGCCATCGCCGCTCACGAACGCTGCGCGCTCCTGGCCGGCGAACGCCTCCTCAACTTCGCTAGCGATCCATTCTTCGAGATTGACGAAGCTGTCATCCAGCAGCGTCTGCGTGGCGGCGAGGTTGGCGTAGAGCTCAGCCGTGGGGAATTCCAGCAGCGCCAGCGTGGGCGAAGAGGTTTGCGTGCGCGTTCCGGTTTCCGCCACCCAGCCCGCGCCGGCGGCGGTGAGGCTGATCGGCTTTTTGAACACGTTCGCGCCCGTGGTGCGCACCGTGGCGATCTCGCGCATCGGCGACACTTGCTTGAGCCGGCTTTCGATCAGCCGATCGAGCTCCGGCGGCGCCACATAGCCGCCATCCTGCCCGCCCGCAGGCGAGCCAACAATCGAGAGCGCCTTGGATTCAAACTGCGCCAGCGCCGAAACATCGCCGCGCCGCAGATATGAATTCCACGCCGATTTATGCTCGCTCACCGCAGGATCAGCGCCAAGCCCAGGCCGGCGCCCTGCAAGCGCTGCGCGCTCCAAAAGCGATTTCTGCTCGGTAAGAGCGCGGTCGATGCGATCGACCTTCTCTTCCAGCAGCACATCGCCCCGGCCCTTTTCGAGCGCGGCAAGGCGCGCATCATTGGCGGATTTGAACTCTTCAAAGGCGCGCATCAGCGCCTCCGCGCCGGAAGGCGGCGCGGCTTTGATTTCTTTCTTCACTCGTTTCTCCTAAGCAGCGCGGACAAACTCTCGCGCAAGTTTGAGCCGCGCATGCGGCTGCATCGGATGGGTCACGATGGACACCTCCAGAAGCTCGATCTCGATCAATTCACGCCCGCCCGCGCCGCGCCGCGCCACAAGCGGGATAAAGCCGATGGAAAGCCCATCGACGCCCCGCGCCAGCATGCGCTTGGCGCGCGCGGCGCCGGGCTGATCCTCTGCAATCTCGCCCGCGAGCCAGAGCCCGCGCCCATCCTCGCGCACATCAAACCAGAACCCCGCCTGCAGGCGCGGCTCGTGTTCGAGCCAGAGCGGCAAGGGCGCTGCCCGGCGCGCAAGGCTTGCGGCGAAGGCGCCGGCGCGGATCACATCATCGGCCTGATCGGCCACGCCGAACAAAGCGGCGTAGCCTTCAACGATCATCATCAAGCTTCCGCTCGATGCGCGTCAGCGCGCGGCGGGCGTCTCCCACCTGCTCCTCCAGGCGCGCGAGCCGATCGGCCACCTCGGGCTGGGTGGCCACAGCGCGCTCCACCGCCTCAAGCCGCGCCGCCGCTTGGCCGGCCCACAGTAAAGCACCCGCCGTTTGCAGGATGATCGTCACGATCACGGCGATGGTGATGCGCGGATCGACTTTCAGCGAGGGCTGCATGCGGGCGCCTCCACGCCGGCGAGACGGCGCTTTTCTTCGGTGTCGAGAAAGTCCGCCGCGCCGATGCGCGCCCAGAGCGCTTCGCGTTCAACGGCAAGCGCGCTGATGGCTTCGTGATCGACGCCAATCGCGGCGGGGCCAGCTTCGGGCCAGCGTTCGCCGATCCAAGCCTCAATCGCGCGCGCGCCCTTTTGCGCCAACGGCAGAGCGGTGTGGCGCCAGAAGGCGAGATTGGCTTCGCGGTAATTTGAGTACGTATTGTCGCCCGGAATGCCGAGCAGCATCGGCGGCACGCCAAACGCCAGCGCGATGTCGCGCGCGGCGGCGTGGCGGGCGTCGATGAAATCCATATCCGCAGGCGATAAGCTCATCGGCCGCCATTCAAGCCCGCCTTCCAGCACCATCGGCCGGCCCGCGTTCGCCGCGCCCATGTGCAACTCATCAAGCTCTTGCTTGAGCCGCTGGAATTGCTCTTCGCTGAGCCGTTCGCCGCCGGTGAACACCAGCGCCCCGCACGGGCGCGCCGCGTTATCGATCAGCGCCTTATTCCAGGCGCCGCCCGCGTTGTGAATGTCAATCGCATACGCGGCGGCCTCCATCGGCGAGAGGCCGTACCAATCATCCTGCGGATTGAAGATTTTCAGATGCAGGATCGGCGCCTCCCGCTTACCGGATCGCGCTCAAAATTGCGCACGCTCGCGCCAACACGATGCTCCCAGCCCACCGGCCAGCCATCGGCGCCGGGAATGACGCGCATGCGATCGGGCCGCAGCACGTAGAGCTCACTCGGCGCCGCGCCTTCAACGCTCGCCGCTTCAAGATACGCGTTCCCCGCCACTTGCAGATGCCCGTAAAACGCCTCCAGCAATTCAACGCCCGTCTGCTCCGGGTTGGGCCGCGCCAGCAGGCGCGCGAGCGGATGATCGCGCGGCCCAAATTTCAGCGGCGCGCTGGCCGCCGCTTCCGCGATCAAACGCACGCAGCGATACGCCACCGCGTTTTTTCGCATAGCCTTCGCGCGCGAACGCCGCCGCATCGCGCATCGGCCACACAGGCCGGCCCGGCGCGTGCCAGGCCATGAGTTTGCGCTCCGCCCTGGGGCGGAGTTTTTCAAGCCAACCGAACATAAAGCCTTCCCGAACTAAATCATCCGCACGCGCGGCTCGGCATGGGGCGCGAGCAGCACATCAGTGAGCGCCCACACCAGCGCATCGAGCCGATCAGGGCTGGCCGAAAAGCCATGCGCCCCGAACAAGCACATCTCATCTTCCAGCGCCGCGAATGCGGCGGCATGGGCCACGCGCCCTTGCGCATAGAACGCCGCAATGGGCTCGGCGCGCGCACGCTTGCCTTCACTGGCGCGCACGAGGCGCACGGGAATATCGGGCGCGGCCGCTTTCAGCACAGCGCGCACCATCTCCCCGCCATTATTGCCCTCAGCCACGATCGCCTGCGCGCCCAAGCTGCGCGCCAACGCCGCCGCGCGCGAAGCCCAGCCCTGCGGCGCAAGCCCCTGCACGCTTGCATCCGCCAGCACGACAGCGCGGCGCGGGTTTCCGTAAACACCCGCCGCGACAATCCCGCATTGCGCTACATTTTCGCCCACGCCCGCCGGCGGATCGACAGCAACGACGATGCGATCCAGCGTCGGCCATTCGCTGACGCGCATGGCCTCCAGCTCAGCCCGGCGCCAGAGCGCGCCCTCCGCATCCTCGATCAACTCGCCCAGCAATTCCTGGCGATCCCGCGCCGAGCCGCTCCAGCGCTCTTTCAGCGCGGCGATAAAATCGGGCGCGAGGTTCGCGCCATTTTCCCAGGTCGCGCCGCGCGTCAGCACCGTATCGGGCCGGGCCAGCAGCGCTTTCAGCGCACGCGTGGGGCGCGGGGTGGTGGTGGCCATGAGGCGCGGGGCGGCCCCCAGGCGCAAGCCATGCGCCAAAGTTTGCAGCGTCTCCTCCGGGTAGGACCAGAAGCAAAGCTCATCTGCCCAGGCCGCATCAAATTGCGGCCCGCGCAGGCTTTCGGGATCTTCCGCCGAAAAGCAAAACGCCTCCGCGCCGTTTTCCCACAGCAAGCGCTTGCGGCTTGCTTCATAAAGCGGGCGCGCGTGCGGCAGGCTGCGCAGGCCCGATGGGCCTTCCACCATCACCTCGCGCACGTCATGGAAGGTCGGCCCGATCAACGCGATGCGCCGGGCTTTGCCGTCACGCACCAGCGCCGAGACCCATTCAGCGCCGGCGCGGGTTTTGCCTGCGCCGCGCCCGCCCAGGAACACCCAGGCGCGCCATGCGCCAGCCGGCGGCAATTGTTCCGCGCGGCCCCAAAAATCCCAATCATCGAGCAGCAACCTCATCAGCGAGGCGCTCAAGCGTCGCATCAGGCGCGCCAAGACGTTGGGCTTCAACAAGGCGACGCAGCCGGCTTCGGAGCTCGGCGCGCAATTCGTGTTCATTCTCCTCCGGGGGCTGGGCGCGGGCGAGCGCTTCGAGATCGGCCACGTCCCGCGCCGCTTTCACCAGGGCCGAAATGGCCTTGGCGCGGCGTTCCGCCTCCTGGGTTTCGCCGTTGCGCAGCTCCGCCTCGGCGTTCGCCAGATTTTCCTTCAGCGCCGCCACCGCTTCGTGGAGGCGTCTCAAACCCTGTTTTTCGACCATGGCCGAAACATACGGAACGCCCGGCCCGGTAGGATTGTTTTTGCCGAAGCGCTTCAAAATCCGCTTCTTAGGCGCCCCCAATGTGCGATAGGAGCGCAGCCTATCCCCGCTCCTGGCCAGAATTCGGCCATACCTCTATGAGCTAAAGCGCGTTTCGGAGTTCCTTTTTGTCAGACGACCGGCCCAACCTCCGCCGCGGCATCGACTGGGCGAAAGTGCGCGCCGCAGCCGCTCAAGAGCAATTCAAGCAATTGGTGGCGCAGCGGAAGCGCGTGACCTGGAGCACTGTGGCCTCGATCTTTGCGGGCGTGGTGCTGCTTGGGGTCGTTTCGGTTTGGGTCTGGATCTATTGGGGCCTGCCGCGCGTGCCGGATGCGAACGCGCTCTGGGCGCTCAACCGGCAAGCCTCCGTCATGTTCGTGGACCGCGAGGGCGACATTATCGGCGTGCGCGGGCCCTATTACGCGCGGCGCATCAGCCTGGGCGAAGTGCCTGATTACGTGCCGCAAGCTTTCCTCGCCATCGAGGATCGGCGTTTTTACGAGCATGAGGGCGTGGACCGCGTGGCCGTGCTGCGCGCGCTGTTCATCAACCTGCGCGCGGGCGAGACCGTGCAGGGCGGCTCCACGATTTCGCAGCAGCTGGCGCGCAATCTGTTTTTGACGCCGCGCCAAACCATCAACCGCAAACTGCGCGAAATGGTGCTGGCCTCGCGCATCGAGCGGCGGCTGACGAAGGATGAAATCCTCGAGCTTTATCTCAACCGCGTCTATCTCGGCGATCAGGCTTATGGCGTGGACGCCGCCGCGCGCCGCTTCTTCGGCAAGCCCGCCAACGAACTGACCCTCGCGGAAGCGGCCATGCTGGCGGGCCTGCCCAAAGCGCCCTCGCGCTCGGCCCCCACCGAGAATTTCGAGCGCGCCACCGCGCGCCAGCGCATTGTGCTGGACGCGATGGTCGAAGCCGGCTTCATCACCGCAGAGCAGCGCGATGAAGCCCGCGCCGAAGAGATCGAGGTGGCCGAACGCCCGAATGTCGAGCGCACGATGGGCTATGCCTTCGATCTCGCGGTAGAGCAGGCGCGCGGGCTGATCGGCTCAACCGCGCCTGATCTTGTGATCCAGCTGACCATCGACCCCGAACTGCAAACAGCCGCCGCGGATTCGATCCGCCGCCGCTTGGGCAACCGCGCCTTTGGCCGCCGCCCGCTGCAAGCCTCCTACATGGCGCTCGACCGCGAAGGCGGCGTGCGCGCGCTGATCGGCGGCACCGATTACGGCACCTCGAAATTCAACCGCGTAACGCAAGCCCGCCGCCAGCCGGGCTCCACCTTTAAAACCTTCGTCTACGCCGCCGCGCTCGAAGCGGGCCTCTCCACCGAGGATGTGCGCTATGACGAAGAGGTCGTCATCGATGGCTGGCGGCCGCGCAATTATGATTCCGGCTTCCGCGGCGCGGTGACGCTGCGCACCGCCTTCGCGCAATCGATCAACACCGTGGCCGCAAGCGTCGCCTACGAGATCGGCCCGCAGCGCGTGGCCGACGTGGCGCGGCGGCTGGGCGTCTCCAACATGCCGGGGCGCGGTGAGTTTACCCCGCCCTCGATCTCGCTGGGCTCCATCGAATCCACGCTCTGGGACATGACAACCGCCTTCGGCGCCTTCATGGCCGAGGGCCACCGGCTTGATCCGTTCATCGTGCTTTCGGTGAGCACCACATCGGGCGAAGAGCTTTACCGCCGCCCGCCCTATGAAGGGCCGGTCGTGCTCGAGCCCGATATCGTCGAGCGCATGAATTCGCTGATGGGCGCTGTGGTGCTGCGCGGCACCGGCGGAGCCGCGCGCCTGCCCGACCGTGACACCGCCGGCAAAACCGGCACCAGCTCCGATTGGCGCGACGCCTGGTTCATCGGCTACAGCGCCGATTATGTGGCCGGCGTTTGGGTCGGCCATGATGATGACCGCTCGATGGGCCGCACCACGGGCGGCTCGCTGCCGGCGCAGATCTGGAACGACACGATGCGCGTGGCCCATCGCGGCGTCGAGCCCCATCCGCTGCCCGGCTATCAGCAGCCCGCGCGCAGCCCGCGCGAGGTGGAGATGGCGACCTTCTTCGACTCGCTCGCCAGCGCTTTCGGCGATTCCGACGCCGAAAGCCTCATCGACATCTTCCGCTAGCGCCGATGGCTCAGGGGCCCGTTCTCATCCAAGCCAATGGCTTGCGCCTTTCCATGGGCATGGCGATGCTGTTTGAAGGCGTCGATCTTGTGCTGCACAAGGGCGAGCGCGCAGCGCTGGTGGGCGCCAATGGCGCAGGAAAATCCACGCTGATGCGCATCCTGGCCGGCCGCGCCGAGGCCGATTCCGGCGCCATCGCCCTCGCCGGCGGCGCAAGCCTCGCCTACGCCGCGCAGGAGCCTGACTTTGAGGATGCGCCCACGCTGCGCGCCTATGTGCAGCGCGCCTCCGCCCGCAACGGCGTGGATGCGCCGCCGCACGAAGCGGAAGCGGCGCTTGCGCTGTTCGGGCTCGATCCCGATCGCGCCCCTTCGGGGCTTTCAGGCGGCGAAGCCCGCCGCGCCGGCCTTGCGCGCGCCTTCGCGGCGGATGCGGACGTGCTCATGCTCGATGAGCCGACCAACCATCTCGACATCGAAGCCATCGAAGAATTGGAAGCGGCCATCGCCGGCTTTCGCGGCGCGTGCCTGATCGTCAGCCACGATCGGCGCTTTCTTGAGCGCGTCACCAACACCACCTTCTGGCTGCGCCAGCGCGCGCTTTTGAAAAACCCGCGCGGCTATGCGGCGTTCGATCAATGGGCCGAGCAGGTCGAGGTGGAAGAGCAGCGCGCGCTTTCCCGGCTTGAAACCCATCTGCGCGCCGAGGAGCATTGGCTGCAGCGCGGCGTCACCGCACGCCGCTCGCGCAATGAGGGCCGCCGCGCGCGCCTGATGGCCATGCGCGATGAGCGCCGCCAGCGCAACGCCAGCGCCAATGTGCAAAAAGCCGCGCTCGCCGCCGATAAAGGCAATGAAAGCGCACGCCTCGTCATCGAGGCCAAGGGCGTTTCCAAGCGTTATGGCGAGCGCCAGATCATCGACAATTTTTCGCTGCGCGTCATGCGCGGCGATCGCATCGGCCTCGTCGGCCCCAATGGCGCCGGCAAAACCACCATGCTCGAAATCCTGCTGCGCCAGCGCGAGCCGGATGCGGGCGCGGTGCGCCATGGCGCGCAATTGGAGATCGCCTATGTCGATCAAACCCGCGCCATCCTCAATCCGAGCGACACGATATGGGAAGCGCTCGCCCCCATGGGCGGGGATCAAGTGATCGTGCATGGCAGGCCGCGCCATGTCGCCGCCTACGCGCGCAATTTTTTGTTTGGCCCAGAAAGCCTGCGCCAGCCCATCAGCGCGCTGTCGGGCGGAGAGCGCAACCGCCTCGCGCTCGCCATCGCGCTGGCGAAACCGGCGAACCTCCTGGTGCTCGATGAACCCACCAACGATCTCGATATGGATACGCTCGATCAGCTTGAGGACATGCTCGCCGGCTATGACGGCACGGTGCTGATCGTCAGCCATGACCGCGCCTTTCTCGATGGCGTCGCCACCCAGATCGTCGGCCCCATTGGCGGCGGGCGCTGGGTGGAATCCCCCGGCGGCTGGGCCGATTTCGAGCGCGCCTTCCCGCGCAAGCCCGCCGCCGCGCCCGCGCCCAAAGCCGCCGCTCCCATCGCGCCGGCCGCGCCGCGCAAAGCCACCAAGCTGAGCTATAAGGATGAGCGCCGCGCCGCCGAACTCGATGCGCTGATGCCAAAGCTGCAGGCCGAGATCGCCGCGCTTGAAGCGCGCCTGGCCCAAGACGGCGCTTTTGAGCGCGATCCGGCAGCCTTTCAGAAAATCGCCGCCCAATTGGAAGCCGCCCGCGCCACGCTTGAGGCGGCAGAGGCCGAATGGCTCGACATCGAGCTTAAACGCGAGAGCCTCGCCGCCGAAACGTAAACACCCGTTAACGCCCTACAGCGTCCGCGTGCAGGCTTTGTTTACGAGCGTAAAGCTAAAATCCTGTATTTATTGAGCATCGCGGGTGCCCCCTCCCTATGACCCAAGCGCGGTTTGCCAAACTGATCGATCTGGCGCAGGCCCAAAGCAGCGCGCGGCGGCGCGATCTGCTGCGCGAGGTGACGGACCTGTTTTTTGAAACGGCCAGCACCCGCAGCGCGCGCGAGACAGCCCTGTTTGACGAGGTGCTGCAGCTTGTCGCCGCCGAGATGCAGGAAGGGGTGCTCGCCGAGCTCTCGGAAGTGTTCGCTGACGCCGCGGATGCGCCCATGGGCCTGCTCACCGATCTCGCCAACCACGCGTTCGCCATCGCCGGCCCCGTCCTCAAGCGCAGCGCCCTGCTGGATGACCAAGCCCTGGTTCAAGTGGTTGAGCGCCAGAGCCAAGATCACATCAACGCCGTGGCCGCGCGCGCGATGGTGAGCGAGGCCGTCTCCGACGCAATCGTCCAGCATGGCGATGACCAGGCGCTCGACACCCTGGTGCGTAATGACGGCGCGAGCATCTCCCGGGCCAGCATGGAAACCGTGGTTGATCGCGCGCGCGCCAACACAAAGCTGCATGCGGGCGTCATCGGCCGCCGCGATGTGCCGCTCGATCTGCTGAACGAAATGTATTTCGTGGTCGAAACCGCCCTGCGCGATCAGATCCTTGAGCGCAACGCCAGCGTCGATCCCGCCACGCTTGACAAGGCGCTCGCCCGCACGCGCGCGCGCATGCGCAAAGCCGCGGGCGACACCAGCGCCGAAACCCGCAACGCCATCCATTACATCACGCAAAAGCGCAATTCCGGCGAGCTCAACGCGCGCCTCTTGGTTTCGCTCTACCGCGAAGCCAAGACGCAGCACTTCCTCTGCGGCCTCGCCGAACTCACCGGCGTTGACCGCGAAACCGCAACAGACATCATCGCGCGCAAGGATATGGATGGCCTGGCCATGCTCTGCCGCGCCTCCGATGTGGAGCGGCCGCTTTTTGTGACGCTCGCCGTGTTGGCGTGCGGCGGCGATGACGCCATCGGCCGCGCCGAAGAATTTGGCCGCATGTATAACGAGGTGCCAATCGAAGCCGCGCAGCGGGCGATGCGCTTCTTCAAAGTGCGCAAATCCGCCGAAGCGGCTTAAGCAACGCCTTGGCCGGGAGGCGTTTAAACCGCGCGCTCCTTGGTGGTGGAAAAGCGTATCTTCGGATTTTTTCCTGCACATAGCCGATTTCCCAGGCGCTCTTGCCAAGGAAAACCGGCGCTTCATCCACATCCGCCGCCATCTGCGATTTTGACTTATCGGTGAACGCTTCAAGATCGGCGCGCGTCTCGGCGCTGACCCAGCGCGCGGCCTGATAAGGCGAAGGCTCGAAGATCACTTCAAGTCCATATTCGGCCTTCATCCGCTCATCCAGCACTTCAAATTGCAGTTGGCCAACGGCGCCGACCACAAGATCCCCGCCCGTCACCGGCTTGAACACTTGGGTCACGCCCTCTTCACCCAGCGATTCCAGCGCGCGGCGCAAATGCTTTTGCTTAAGCGGATCCCGCACGCGCACGCGCTTGAGAATTTCCGGCGCGAAATTCGGAATGCCGCGAAAGCTCACGTCCCCGCTCTGCGAAAGGCTATCGCCCACGCGCAGCCCGCCATGATTGGGAATGCCGATCACATCGCCGGGAAACGCCTCATCGGCGATCTCACGCTCCTGGGCCATGAACATCAGCGGGTTGTGCACGTTGATCGCCTTGCCGGCGGCGGTTTTCAGCGTCATGCCGCGCTGGAAGCGGCCTGAAGATACGCGGAAAAAGCCGACGCGATCGCGGTGCTTTGGATCCATGTTGGCCTGGATTTTAAAGATAAAGCCCGTCACCTCGCCGAAGGCCGGATCGATCTCCCGCTCTTGGCCCTTGCTCGTCGCCGGCAGCGGGCGGGGGCTGGGCGCATGCGCGCCAAGGCCCGCCAGCAATTCAGGAATGCCAAAGCGGCGCAGCGCCGAACCGAAATAAACCGGCGTCAAATGCCCTTCGCGGAACGCCTTAAGATCAAATTTCGGCAGCCCCTCGCGCGCCAGCTCTGCGGTTTCCTCCAGCTCGGCGCGCACGTCGTCGCGCACGCCTTCAAGGAAATTGGCGCCGCCGCGCTTCTGGCGCTCCTGGCTTGCAAAGCCATCTTCGCCCGCTTCGAGCCGCTTGAACGGCACGAATTCATCGCGCGTCAGATCAAGCATGCCGGCAAAGCGCTGGCCCGAAGCGGCGGGCCAATACATCGGCGCGGTATCCATCGCCAGCTTGGAATGGATTTCATCCAACAGCGCGAACGGATCCTGCGCTTCGCGATCCATCTTGTTGATGAAGGTGGTGATCGGAATGTCGCGCAGGCGGCACACCTCAAACAGCTTCAGCGTTTGCGGCTCGATGCCCTTGGCCGCGTCCAGCACCATGATGGCCGAATCCGCCGCCGTCAGCGTGCGATAGGTATCTTCCGAGAAATCCTCGTGGCCGGGCGTATCGAGCAGATTGAACACCTCCCCGCCGTGCTCGAACATCATCACCGAGGACGACACCGAAATCCCGCGCTCACGCTCGATCTTCATCCAGTCAGAGCGCGTGCGCCGCGCCGCCCCGCGCGCGGCCACCGCGCCGGCCAAATGGATCGCCCCGCCCGCCAGCAGCAGCGATTCCGTCAGCGTGGTCTTGCCCGCGTCAGGGTGCGAAATGATCGCAAAGGTTCTGCGGCGCGCGGCCTCGGCGGCGGGATCGGCGGACATCGGTGTTCGGTTCTCGGGGCTCGGGTTTGGGGAGCGGGTGTTAGCAAGCGCCAGCTCAAAAGGCCACCGGAGGGCGCGGCGGCGCCCGAACCCCTAATCCCGCGCCCCGAGAACCGTATCCACCGGCTCCTCCAAAAAATGCCGCCCGTGCTTATCCTCGACCTCGATCAGCCAGAGATCGGGATCGCGTTCGGCCCGCTTTCGCGCGGCCTCGTCCACCGCGCGCTCTTCATCGCCCAGCGAACCGGCGGAAAGATCGAGCCAGATGCGTTCCCCCTCCCCGTTGCGGGCGGGCGCATAGAGCCGCGCACGGCCATCAAGGGTCGCCACCTTCACCAGCACCGCGCCGGCGTCCGCATCGCCCTTGCGCACCACGCCCGCGAACGCCCCCGCAATCTGCGCGCGGCGAATGAGGGCGCTGGCCCAGAAATCAGTTTTTAACTCATCCATCGCGCGTTCACCGGAATTTAGCCTGGGCAGTTTAACGCTTGGCGTGCCCATGCGCCTTATCTTCTTCGCCACCGCGCTCGCGTTTGCGAGCTCCGCCGCCGCCGAAGCGCAAAGCCCGCAGGCCGTGCTGGTGGAGCGGCTCGGCCTCATCAAGCTCGGCGATCGCTGCCGCCTGCTTAGCCCAGGCCCGCGCGCGGCGCTGGAGGCGGGCGCGGCCCAGGCGCGCGGCGCGCTGCTGCGCGCCGGCTGGAACGATGCGCGCCTCTCGGAACTGGACGCCGCCGTGGATGGCGCGGCGCAGAACCGCGCCTGCACCGATCCGCGCACGCAAGCGGCCGCCGCCGATGCGCGCGAAGCCTACGAACAATGGGCGCACACGCCCGTCATGGAATTTGGCGGCTGGCGCCGCAACTGGACAGCGCGCCGCGCCACCGGGCCCAATCGCTGGCGGCTTAGCCAAACCATCGACGCCAATACGAGTTTCGGCGTGCGCGAACTCAGCGGCGGCCAAGCGCTCAGCCTTGTGCTCAACCAGACCAGCGCCACGGGCGCGCGCCTGATCCTGCGCGATCCGCGCCGCGCGCGCGCAGGCGCGCTCGATCTCACCGCCCGCGTCGCCTATGGGCTCGAAGCGGGCGCGCCCGCGCCGGGCGCGGCCACCCGCACCTTCCCCAGCGCGCGCAGTACAGAACAGCGCCCAGGCGGCGCCGCGCAAACTGTGTTCACCTTCACCGATGAAGCCTTCCAAACCATGCTCGCGCTTGATCCGCGCGAAAGCGTGGTGATCGAATTGCGCGGCGCGCGCACGAGCGAGCGTTTGCTTGTCGAGGTGGGCGATCTCGCCGCCGCGCGCGCGTTTCTGATGTTACGCGCCGACTAAAACCGGCAAACGCACCCGCACCAGCGCGCCCCCGCCCGGCGCATCGTGAAAACTTAAAGCCCCGCCATGCAGCGCGGCGAGCGCGCGCACCAGCGAGAGGCCCAGCCCCGCGCCTTCAATCCGCTCAACCCCCGGCCCGCGCTCGAACGCATGCCCGAGGCGTTCGCGCTGCGCCTCTGGAATACCGGGGCCGTTATCGATTGTATCGAGCACCAGCGCGCCTTCTTCGGCGCGCGCGGCGATGATCACGCGCCCGCCCTCGGGCGTGAATTTCAGCGCGTTGCCCAGCGTGTTGATGAGGATGCGCCGCAGCGCGGTTGGATCAGCGTCCACTTCAAGCGCCGCTTCCAGCGTCGTCATCCCCAGCGCGATGGCCTTCTTCTCCGCCGCATCAACCGAGAGCCGCACCACCTCTTCAACAATCGCGCGCGCATCAAAACGCTCACGCACGATCTCGAACTTGCCGGCCTCCATCTTCGACAGATCAAGCAGATCGTTCACCAGCCCCAGCAGATGCCCGCCCGCTTTGCGGATGAGCCCGGCATATTCGACATTGCGCTCACCGGCCGGGCCAAAAATCTGCCGCTCGATCATTTCGGAGAAGCCGAGAATATGCGTTAGCGGGGTGCGCAATTCGTGGCTCACCTCGGCGATGCGTTCCCCCATGGCGCGAACCGGGCGCGCTTTGCTTTGCGCCAACGCCATCAGCCCGGCGGCGAACGCAAGGCTCGCCGCCGCCGCCATTTCCGGAAACGCGCCAAGCGTGGCCGCCGGCGCTGCGAGCGCCAAAGCCGCGCCGGCGGCATACGCCAGCACCGCAGCGGCGCCCGCTTCCGCCACCCAGCGCCGCCCCAAGGCAAGCGCCCACGCCGGGCCTAAAATCAGCATCAGCGCCAAGGGCGAGCTTGCCCCGCCGCCGCCGGCGACAAGCCCCGCCCCCGCAACGATCCAAGCCGCCACCAGCGCCGAATCGGCCGCGCGGGCGCTGTAAAGCCGCGGCAGCAGCACAAATCCCGCCAAAGCCGGCGCGGCCATCAGCGCCGTCGCCAGCCCGACGCCAGCGCGCGCGCCGCCGCTGGCATAGCCCAGCACGCCCACCAAAAGCGCAGCCCCTAGCCACGCCCACAGCGCCACGCCCAAGCGGGCGCGGTGGGTTGCTGCTTTTGGCTGTGCGCCAACTGCTGAGCTTACGGCCTGTTGTGTTGACACTGGTGCGCGGCCCGCGAGTAAAAGACTTCTTAACGCGACGGGGCCAATGCTGCCCTCTCTGAGTCGCAACTGGAAGCGGACTCACCCACAGAGATTCACAGGAGCGTGACGATGCGAAACCTGGCGATCTGGACCACAACGGCTGTCGTCGCCCTTCTCGGGGCTGCGAGCGCCCAGGATGCCAACGCCCCAGCGCCAGCCCCCGCGACCGGGGAAGTGCGCAGCGCGCTCAACGCCTACGCCGCCTACCAGAATGATGTTTCCGAGCTGCGCACGCTGACGCTGCGCAATGATAGCGATCTAGAAGGCGTGATTGATCGGCTCGGCCGGCACAATCGCGCTCAGCTCGCGCGCGGCTGGGTCGCCTATGGCGCATCCACGGCGGCGCAATCGCCGGAATTTGTGCAAGGCGTGCGCGATGCGGCAGCCTATTATGGCCGCGATGCGGTGATCTGGGCGATCACGGTTGATCCCACCTATGCGCGCGGCCTGCGCGGGGGCCAGCAAGCCACCCGCACATTGCTTGAATCCGCCAACGCCGATTCCGCCCGAATCGTCGAAATGGCCGATCGCTATCGCGAGCTTTCCTACACGCTGCAGCGCCAGCGCTGGGCCAACGCCGTCGCCCCGCAGCAGCGCCAACGGCTGCAGCGCGTGCGCGATCTTTCGGTCAATGGCGCGCCCGCCACCGCCGTGCCGGATGCTTACGCGCCGCGCCTTTCGGTGGCCGCGCTTTCAACCGCTCCGCACCAGGATCCCTCCGCGTTTGGCGGGCGCCGCTTCTGGGACGCGCTAAGCGGCCAGGCTGAAGTCACGCAAGTATCGGCCCTGCCGCGCCAGGAATGGCGCATCAACCACACCCGCGGCGAAGCGATCGACCGCATGGCCGCCGTCGCCGCGCTGCAAGCGCTCGACGCCGAAACCACGCACCAGCCGCAGATTTCGCAATTGCTCAACGATCCGCGCTCGCGCGATTGCCTTGAGATGTCGCAACTGCAGCTGTTCCAGTGCATGTCGGCGGCGCGCTTCCGTTATGAGAACACCTTCTGCTTGGCCGCGCATGGCTTGCGCGATGTCGGCCAGTGCATTGGCGATGTGGCGCTCCCCGGCGCGACCACGGCGCTGGCGCCGAGTTCAACAGGCGGCCAGCGTTAGGGCTTGCCCCCGCGCGCGTCGGGGCGCATGTGCTGCACATGGCCTCGATCGACGACGCAATCCAAACGCTGGCGGATGAATTTTCGCTCCTCCCTGATTGGGAGGAGCGTATCGCCCATGTGATCGAGCTTGCCCGCACGCTTGAGCCGCTCACCGAGGATGAGCGCAACGAACACACCCGCGTACGCGGCTGCGTCAGCCGGGTTTGGCTGGTGAGCGAACGTCGCCCCGACGCGCCGGAAAAGCTCCATTTCCGAGGCGATTCCGATGCGCACCTGGTGCGCGGCGAAATCGCCATGCTGCTGCGCATCTTCTCGGGGCGCACGCCGGCGGAAATTCTCGCTGCCGATCCGCGTGCGGTGTTTGAGCGGCTGGGCCTTAAAGACGCGCTGACGCAGCAACGCTCCAACGGCCTCTTCGCCATGATGACGCGCATGCAGGAGGCCGCGCGCGCCGCCGCCTGATCAGTGCATCGCCAATTGCGCGAGCCCGAGCTTTAGCGCCAGCTTGCCCGAGCGCGCCGGCCAGCCCTCGCCCCTCTCCAGCGCCTCAATCCCATCCTCGTAAAGCACCACCCGCTCCACCGTGCGCCGAAGCGGCGCGGCGAGCTTGGCGAGCTTATCTTCAAACGCGCGCTTGCTGTCGCAGCGCGCCGCCATCGCCGCGTCATGGCCTGCGCCGCCGCGCGCGGATGCGCCTTTCGGCGGCGCGCGCCAATCGGAGCCGCGCACCAGCCCCGCCTGCGCCCGCGCCCAATCGGCATGCAACGCATTTGCCGCCGCAAGTTCGCGCGCATTGAGCCAGGCGCCGCCGCGCGCATCGCGCAACGCCGCCAAGCGGCGGAACGCCGTTGCGGAATCAAAGCCGCGCACGGTTTTTTTCCGCAGCGCCATCCATAATGGCGCGATCAATGATCGGCGCATGTTGCGCGAGAAACTGCTCCGCATCCGGCGCCGCCTCGCGGCGCGTGCGCGCGCGGCCCGCTTGGCTCAGCACAAACGCATCCGCGCCCGCAGCGCTCAGCACGCCTTCGCTTTCAAGCGCGCGCACCTCTGTTGCGCTCAGCCGCGCCGTTGGCCTGCGCCGGCGATCGCCGCGCGGAAAAAACGCCAAAGCCCGCCCCCTCGCGTTCACGCGCCAGCACCGCGCCTTCATCGGCAAGCCGCGCCAAAGCGCGCTCCATTGCGCGCGCGCTCACAGCCGCACCCCGCGCGCGGGCGCGGCGGCGCGCACGCTTTTGCTCAAGCGCGGCGATCCACGCATCGAACACCTCGTCATCACGCCGATCCTCGATCTGATGGCACGCATGCGCCACCGTTGAGCGATCGCGCCCAAACGCGCTCGCCACCCGCGCCAGGCTCCAGGCGAACGCCACATGGCAAAGATACATCGCCACCTGGCGCGCGAACGCAGCATCCGCCGATCCGCGCGCAGGGCTCACGATGTCGTCCAAAGTCGCGCCTAACGCATACCCCGCCGCCCCGGCGGAGAGCAGCGCAGCAGCTTCATCGGCCGCGCGCCGTTCCGACACCCTCATTCCAACACCTCCAAGCCGACCCATGCCCGGCCGAGGCGTCAGTCTAACCGCACGCCTAAGGTGTAGGATAGATTTCCTAATTATATACTTGACACCACAAGCCCCAGATATAGAATCTGAGGCATGAAATTCGACGCCCCCCATTTCCGCGATGAAGCCGAAGCCCTCCGCTATGTGGAGGCGCTGCGCTGGCCCGGTGGCCGCGTTTGCCCCCATTGCGGGACAATCGGCGGCGAGTACGCCACCAAGCGCGAGGGCCGCTATCGCTGCGGCTCCAAGGGCTGCCGCAAGGACTTCACCGTCAAAACCGGGACGGTCATGGAGTCGAGCCATATCAAGCTGACCGTTTGGCTGATGGCGTTCTATCTTATGGCCGCGAGCAAGAAGGGCATGAGCGCCCACCAGCTGCATCGCTCGCTCGACGTGACCTACAAGACGGCTTGGTTTCTCGCGCACCGCATCCGCGCCGCCATGGCGACGGGCGGGCTGACCTCGCCCATGGGCGGCCCTGGCGGCATCGTGGAAGCCGACGAAACCTATTTCGGCAAAGTGGACGTGCCGAGCGACCGCAACACGCGCGGGCGCAAATTCCGCCGCGCCAAGCACGGCCGAGGCCCCGCGAACAAGCGCGCCGTGCTGGCGCTGGTGGAGCGCGGCGGCAACGTGCGCAGCTTCCACATTCCCTCAGCCGACAAGAAAACGGTCCAAGACATTGTGCTTGAGAACGTCCACCCCGAAACGCGCCTGCACACCGATGAAAGCCGCCTCTATGGCGGGCTGGAAAACAAGCTCGGCTCGCACGAAACGGTGAAGCACAGCGCGGGCGAATACGCGCGCGGCGACGTGAACACCAACAGCGCCGAAGGCTATTTCTCAGTGTTCAAGCGCGGCATGAAGGGCACGTATCAGCATTGCGCTGAAAAGCATCTGCACCGATATCTCGCGGAGTTTGATTTCCGCCACAACACACGCACGAAGCTGGGCTTCTCGGACGCGGCGCGCGCCAAGCTCGCGGTGCAAGGCGCGGAAGGCAAGCGGCTGACCTATCGGCGGACTCACGGCGCCTGACGATAGCTTCAAGCGCATACGCGCCAGGAGATACCTGAAAGCTTGGCGTCGAAAATTCCGCAGGCTCAAGCGTGCAACTGATCCCGGCACAACCGGTGATCTATTCGAGCCGCCGAAAAAGCCCTAAAAGATCGGTCCCGGCGCTTCCAACGCCGGGACCGAGAAACCACCGTTGCGCCGGTGGCTAATGGCGCATGTGTCGGAGTGCGCCATGTTTGCGGAACTACAAGCCATTCAATCGGCGGCAAGCAGCCTCAAGACGGCGGGCGACATCGTCAACGCTCTTATCTCGCTTGGGGTCAAAGCAGAGGCTCGCGCCAAGGTTATCGAATTGCAGGCTGTAATCATCGCCGCCCAGTCGAGCGCAATGAGCGCCCAGGCGTCTCAGATGGAATTGCTGCAACGCGTAAGTGAACTTGAAGGCGAGTTGATGAAGCTCGAAAACTGGGAAGCTGAAAAGCAGCGATACGGGCTCATACGCGACAGCGGCGGGTGCATGATTTACTCGCTTAAGCAGTCTTTTGTGGAAGGCGGCGAGGAAGCGCACGCTCTTTGTCCCAACTGCTATGAGGCCAACAACAAATCTTACTTGCAGCCATCCCCAGACGGCGCGCGTACGGCGGGTCAGTATTGCCCAAAGTGTAAGGCCTCCTTCCGCGTTTGGGGGGCCGCCCGATCCGGCACCGGGCTAGCGCGGTGACGCTCATTTCCTTTTATCGCCTCGCGGCGCCTCTTTTTCCTTTGGCATTGGCGGTGTTTTGAACGCTCCGCGCAGCGCTTTTTCCGCGCGCCGCTTGGCTTCTTCTTCGTCGTATTGATCGGAGCTTTTCTTGTCTGACATGGACAGTGTCCTAGAAAACCTGCCGGCGCTGGAGGCGCCGTATAAGGACTATTGGGAAAGGCTTGGTGCCTTCATCGGTGAGTTCTCCGCGACGGAACGAGCTCTCGTTGCGTGCATCCGTGATGTTGCAAATCTCAACTCAGAAGTAGGGCGATCACTCCTTGGCTCGATTCGAGTGCACGACGGCATTGGGTTGCTAAACCGTGTTCTGGACGCCGCTGGAAAGCATAGAGCAAGACAGCGCCTCAGGCCCGTTCTTGCTCAGCTTGGCGAGATCAACACTACTCGCAACAACATCATTCATTGGGGGGTGGAGAAACTGGGCGCGCATGAGTTCTTGGTGAGCAACAAGCACCTTGTTTCTTCCGCTCAGGTTCCTCAGGCTTACACCGTCACCCCTGAAACTCTCTTTCTTATGTCCATGGACCTTATAAAAATCAGGATTCATCTGGTGATTGAGGGCATGCCCTCTGTGTTCCCGAGAGATTTTTATCGTCGGGTTGGTCGTCCTGTCTTGCGCGATGCATGGTCGTATAAAGCACCTCAACGAGGTGCTCCGGCCCAACGGAACCCTGATAAACGTCGAGCGCGGAAACCCCCGCCTCCACCATCTGGGGGCTGACCGAAATAGGATCAAAATCCTTGCACATACCCAAGAATCGCACTGTTTGCGCGTTCTGGAAGCCCCTTTGACACCACAAAGGGGCTAACCACTTGATTTAGTGGGTGTGGTGCAAAGTATATAATTAGGATAGATTTCCTAGGATTATTTTCCTCAGCCGCCTTTGCGGGCTTGGCCCAGGCCCATGCGCTTGGCGAGGTTGGAGCGCTCTTTCGCGTAATTGGGCGCCACCATCGGGTAATCGTGCGGCAGGCCCCATTTGGCCCGGTATTCCTCCGGGCTCATATTGTAGCGCGTGCGCAGATGGCGCTTCAGCGATTTGAATTTCTTGCCGTCCTCAAGACAAATGATGAAATCGGGCGTCACCGATTTCTTCACCGACACAGCCGGCTCTTGCGCCAGATCCGCCGCGCCCGCGTGCGCGCCAGTCAAACCGCCGAGCGCCGAATGAACGGTGCGAATGAGCGAAGGCAGATCCTGAGGGGCGACTTGGTTCGCAGAAACATAGGCCGCGACAATTTCCGCGGACATTCCCACCAAGTCTCGCTTGTCATCCATTTTCGCCCGCCGCGAAAGAGAAAGAAGTGAGACTTTCCCAGTAAAGGAGCGAACCCCGTGTTGCAAGTGCGAATGAAGGCAAATATTTGATTGCGAAAATTCCACCTATTCTGTGGGTCCGTAAATACTTATCTTGATCTAAACCATAGTCAGAGTTGCGCGCCGATAAAGATCAGCGCCGCCAGCGCCGCCAGCGCCCACATTTGCAGCGCCGCCCAGCCCCGCCCGAGATAGGGCGTATCGCAACTGCGCGTCCACGCGGCCAAAGCCGAGGCGCCGCGCGCCGCCAGCGCAGCAATCGCCGCCCCCCAGGCGGCGTAGATGCGCAGCATCACCGCCCCGGCCCAGCGCGCCGCCTCCGCCACCGGGCCGCGATAGAACGCGTCAATGTCGAGCAGGTCGAGCGCGCGCTCCTTCGGCGCAAGCCCCAGCGCGCGCAGCACGATGAAGGCCGCGCCCGCCGCGCCCAAAAGCTCAAGCTGCGGCGCCACACGATCGATCGCGAACGGTGCAAACGCGAGCGCCGTCGGCATCAACCCGTAAAGCCAGCTCGGCGCCAGGCCGATGGAAACGCAGAAAAACGCCGCAACGCCGGCCGCCAGCAACATCGAAAACGGCGCTTCGTTGAATTTCGGCGGCTTGGCCCCATGCTGATGCGCGGCCAGCGCAGGGCGCAGCGTCAGGCTGACAAACAGCACCGCGGCGCTCGCGCCGATCAGCGCCCAGAGCCAGCGCAAATCCCATTGCGCCACCGCCTCGAGCGCCACCGCCTGGGTGGTGTAAAGCGCAAGCCCCGGCGCGCCGGACGCGGCAAGCCCTGTCACCAGCATCAGCGCCGTCGTCACCGGCATGGCGCGCGCCAGCCCCTCAAATTGCGAAAGCCGCACAACGCCGCGTTTGGCCAGCACCGCGCCCAGCGCCATCTGCAGCGCCGCAAACACGAAGATCGAGGTGAACACATGCCCCTCAGCCGCCGCCACCGCGAGCGGCGAGCCCACCCCGATCAGCGCCACGCACACCCCGGTTTGCGTCATGAGGCCATAGCCTGCGCCCGCGCGCAGATCATCGACGCTCGCCGCGTAGAGCGCGCCGAGCACGATCATGCCTGCGCCGATCGGGATCAGCAGCGGCTCAGCCGGGAAGAAGCGCGCCAGCGCGTAAACACCCACCATGGTCGAAAACGCCGAAAGCGCGGCCCCGCCCAGGGGCGAAGCATGCGCGATCGTATCTTTCAGCCACACATGCGCCAGCGGCGCGCCGATGCGGATCATCAGCGCCGCGAAAATGCAGCCCCCGCCGATGCTGGCGAGATCAAGCCGCGCGAACATCGCGCTCTCTGCCCCGCCGGCGAGATGGAAGGCCACGCCCACCAGCAGCAGCAAACCCTCAAGCCCGTTCCACACCAGCAAACGCACGCCCGCGCGGCTGGCCCCTTCAACGGGCGAGCAAAACACGATCCACGCCGCCGCCAGCCCCGCGAGCGCGGCGGCGGCGACGAAACTGATGAGATCGCCCACAAAAACCGCTGAAACCACCCCGCCCGCCATCATCAGAATGGCAGCATCCTCGTAGCGGTTGCGCCGCGCGGTGGAGAAGATCGTCAGCATGATCAGCGCCATCAGCGCCGCGATGCCGAAGATGCGGTTGAGCGCATCGAGATTGAGCAGCACCACGGGCAAGCCCATCTGCGCCACCGCGCTCGCCGCGCCAAATTCGCGATCGAGCAACAGCACAAGCGCAATCACCGCCGCGAAGAACATCACGATCCAGCGCGCGGCGTGCGGCGTCGCCAGCACCAAGAGCGCGGCGATGATGCAGACAAAGCCGGGGTTAAGAGTGATCGCCAGCATGGCGGCCCCCTTTCTCCGCGCGCCGCGCCAGCAGCCAGCGCGCGCCATGCGCGACAAGCACGATCGCCGTCACCGCGCCCACGCCCAAAAGCGCGCGCCCGCCGGGCTCGGCCAAAAGCCAGAACGCGCTGCGCGCCTCGCCAAAAAATCAAACGCGAGACCCGCCGCGCCCGCGCTCACGCAGAACAGCAGCGCCACGCCCGCAACGCCGCCGCGCGAGGCGGAAGGAAGCTTGCGCTTGCTCATTCCGCGGGCGTCCAGATTGGGGCGAGGAAGGTCGCCAGCGGATCGGCCAGCACCAAAAGCCAAAGCGTCGCCGCCGCGCTGAGGATCACGGGCGCGGCCAAAAGGATCGAGGCGCCATCGGGCCGCTTGAACGCATCGGCAGGCGCCTTGGCGGCGAGCGCGCCCGCCGCCAGCGGCCCAAGATGCGCGAACGTCAGCACCGCGGCGAGGCCTGCAAGCACCGAGGCCCATGGCAATTGCGCGTGCGCCGCCGCGATGATGAGCCAAAGCTTGGCCCACGCGCCCGAAAACGGCGGCAGCCCGATCATCGAAGCTGAAGCCAGCGCAAAGCCGGCGAACGTCCACGGCATCACCCGGCCAAGCCCGGCATATTCGCCCACAGCCGTTCGCCCCGTGGCCGCCACCACCGTGCCGGCCGCCATTGTCAGCGTCGCCGCCGCGCAGGCAAGCGCCACGATCTGCAGCGCCGCCGCGAACAGCCCCACCGGCGAGGCCAAAAGCGCGCCCAGCGCCACCGCCAGCAATTGCGTGAGGCATGAATAGCTCAGCCGCTCGCGGATATCCTGCTTGGACAGCGCGATCAGCGCTGTCACGCACATCGCAACGCCCGCCAGCACGCGCAGCGCCTGCGCCGCGATCTCCGCATCCGCAAGCGCGGGGCCGAACACGAGCGCGCACACTTTCAAAAGCCCGATGCCGCCCGCAGGCAGAACGGTGAGCGCGTGCGTGGAAACAAACGCCGGATTGGGCGCCCGGCTTGAGGCCGGCAGCCAGCGGTGCATCGGCGGCATCGCCGCCATGGCGACGCCGAACACAAACAGCACCAAAAGCGCGTTCGCCGTCCAAGGATCGACGCGCCCCGCAAGCACCCCGCCCGCTTGGAAATCCAGCGCGCCCGCAATCGCGTAGGTCCACACCATCGCCGGCAACAACAGCCCGATCGCGCCCGCCAGCAACGTGGCGAGATAAACGCGCCCCGCCACCCGCGCTTCCTCATCGCCCTGATGCGCCACCAGCGGGAAGGTCGTCAAAATGAGCGCCTGGTAGGCGACGTAAAAGCTGAACAGATTGGCCGAAAACGCCACCGCCAGCGCTGACGCCGTGGCCAGCGCCAAAAACGCCATCAGCCGCGCCGGCGCTTTTTCCTGCGTGGCGCGCACGATGCCCGCCGCGTGCATCGCGTGCGGCGCGCCCAAAATGGCGATGAGCGCCGCCATCAGCACGCCCAGCGGCTCCAGCGTGAAGGCGAGATCAACATTGGGCAAAGGCCGCGCGATCACGATGCGCGCCGTCGCGCCATTGCCCACCGCGTCAATCAGATAAACCGAAAGCCCCGCCATCACGAAGGCGATGCCGATATAGATCACGTCCCGCAGCCCCGGCGGGCGCGCAAACACCAGCGCCAAAAGCGCCTGCACAAGCGGCGCAGCGAGGAGCGCGATCAGCGCAAGCTCCGCGCTCATGGCCCCGCCCCCAGCATGAGTGAGGCGGCCGCGTTGCTGGCGTGCAGCAGCAAGCTCGGCTCCATGCCCCACGCGGTGACGAGGATGGCGATGATCAGCGCGGGCGCGAACGCAAAGCCCACGCGCGGCGCGGCCTCGATGCTGGTGTTGGCGCGACGGAAATAGACGCGCTCAATCAGCCGCCCGCCATAGAACACGCCGGCGAGCGAAGCGGCGATCGCCGCGCACGCGGCCCACCACCAATCCACGCCGACCGCCGCTTCGATCATGCGCCAGCGGCCAAGGAAGCCGATCGTCAGCGGCGCGCCCATGAGGCCAAGCGCGCCAGCGGTGAAAGCCGCGCCCGCCAATGGCGCGCGGCGTCCAAGCCCATCGAGCGCGGCCAGATTGGTCGCCCCGCCAGCGGCCGCAGCCCCCGCAAGCAGCGCCAGCGCCGCCGCCGCCAGCGCCAGCAATTGCACCAGCGCCGCCGCATAGCCCGCCTGCGAGCCAAGCGCCAAACACACAAGCACGCATCCGCCCTGCGCGGCCGCCGCATAACCCGCAAGCCGCGGCAAGGATTTACGCGCCCGATCGCTTGCACCGATCCGATCGCCACGCCCGCCACGCCAAGCGCTGCAAGCCCCAGCGCCACGCCGCCGCCTATGCTGGGCGCGCCCAGCGCATGCGCGCTGATGCGCATCAGCGCCGCCAGCGCCCCAAGCGCGCCGACAACGCCAAGCGCCAGCATCGCAAGCGAGCCTGCGCGCCCAAAGGCCGCGCCGATCCAAAGATGAAGCGGCGCCGCCCCCGCCTTGATCGCCAATCCGCCAATCATCAGCGCCGCGCCAAGGCTCGCCATCGCCGGGGCTGCGATGCGCGCATCTTCCAACGCATCAATCTCCCAAGCGCCGACGGCGCGGCCAAGCAGGCCCGCGCCAATCAGCAAAAGCGCCGCGCCGACCCCGCCCGCGGCCAGCATGCGCGCGGCCCCGCTCACGGCCATGCGATCCCGCTCCCCGCAAGCGCGGCCAGCGCAACGCCGGCAAGCCAGCCGATCTCAACGCTCAGCACAAAGCCAATCAGATCGCGCGCCATCATCGCGCCGCACCAGCCGCCAACGCCCGCAAGCGCCAGCGCGAATGCAAATGGCGCAAGCCGCGGCGCAAGCTGTTTGGTGAGATCACCGATCGCCACCAGCACCAGCGCGCCCGCGCCCGCGATCAATGCGGCGCCGAAAACGCCAAATCCATCAGGCCCTAGCGCAATCGCTTCGCCATAGCGCATCAGCGGCGCGCCAAGCAGCAGCGTGCGCACCGCGAAATCGATCGCCACAAAGGCGGCGGCGACGGCGGCAAGCACCGCCACCGCCCAACTCACGCGCGCAGGCAAAGGCAGCGCCGCAAGGCCAGCGCCCGCCAATGGCGCGGCGATCATCAGCATCGGCGCATGCTGGCCAGCGAGAGCGAGCAGGCTCACGGTTCGCGCTCCGCCGCTTCGGCTTTGCGCGATCGGCCGCGTCAATCTCGGTGGTTTCGACCCCGCCATAGGTTTCCTGCTGGCGCACCACGAGCGCGAGCCCGAGCGCAAGATAGGCGAACGCCAGCGCAACACCGCCCGCCAGCAGCGCCGCCGGCGCGCCCAGCACGCCCAAGGCCAGCACCGCGCCCATCAGGGCGAACACAAGCCCCGCCAGCCGCTTGGCCGCATTGGCGCCAAGCCAGGCCGTCACCGCGCCGATCAGCGTCAGCGCCATGGCGGCGCCAAGCGCAAACGCGGTGAGCCAAATATCGGCCATCACCAATCCTCGTCGCGCAAGCCAAGCGCGCGGCCCATCAGTGAGATGAGGATCAGCGAACTGGCGCTCGCGGTCGCGGCGAAGAGCCCCGCTTCCATCACGTACGCAGCATAGATAAGGCCCGGCGCGCCCGCAGCCGCAATCGCGGCGATTAGGCCAAGCGAAAGCAGAATGCGCGCAACGAACGGCGGAAACGCCGCGCGCGCCGCATCCGCGCCAAACACAATTCCATGCAGCGCCAGCGCCAACGCAAACGCCAGCCCGGCCAGCAGGCCAATGCCCGCGCCCGGCGCGTAAAGCGCCATCAGCGCCAGCGCAAACAGCGCAATCAGCGGCGCATAATAGCGCGCGGCCGAAAGCAAAAGGATTTGCGCCGCGCGCATCATGGGCGCGGCCCCGAAAATGGCCCGCGCTCGCCAAAGCCGACCAGCGCGACAACGCCAAGCCCGGCGACGAAAATGATCGCCGCGATCCAAGCGCCAACCGCCGTTTGCGGCGCCGCCGGCGCGGGCGCAGCCGCAAGCTCAGGCGCGGCCCATAGCATAAGCGCGCCGAGCAGCAGCGCGGCGCCGGCGCCAAACCAGATCGGCGTGCGCGGCAGCGCCTTGGCGGTGCGCGCGCTCAGCAGCACGCCCGCCAGCAGCATCACCGGCGCCAGCGCCCCGCCAAACAGCGCCAGCGCCAGCGCGCCTTCGCCCGCGCCAAGCGCAACGAGCGCCGCCGCCGCGCAGGCGCTTGCGCCCGCAACGCCCATGGCGGTTGCAAACAGCGCCCGCACCCGCAGCGCCGCGAGCGCCGCAAGCGCCGCCGCCAGCGCAAACACCGCCGCCAGCGCCTGCGCGATGAGCGCCTCATCCATCATGGCTGATCCCGCTGCGCGCCAGGGCGCGGCGCCTTGTAGCGGCCCACCAGCGGCGCAAGCCCGCCAACATGCGCCGCGTTCGCGCTCAAATGCCCGATGATCGGCGCAAGCGCGACGATCAGCACGCCCAGCACAAAAAGGCGCAACGCAATGCCCGCGTCGCCGGAAAGCACCGCAAGCCCGGCAAGAAACACCGCAGCGCCAACCCCATCCGCTGCGCGCGCCGCGTGCAGGCGTGTGTAAAAATCAGGAAAGCGCAAGCCGCCGATGGCGCCGCCGATAATAAGCGCAAGCCCAAGCGCGACCAGCACCCCGCCCGCAACCATGCGCGCAAACTCCAGCATCACGCCTCCTCCCGCGCCAGCGATGGCTGGAAGCTCTTGGCGCGGAAAAATTTCAGCACCGCCGCGTTAAGCACCAGCGCCCCGAGCACAAGCGCGAGCGACACATCGATCCAAAGCGGCTGCGCAAACGCCGCCGCCAGCGCCGCGCACGCCAGCGCAGCCCGCAGCGTCACCGCATTCGCCGCCAGCGCGCGATCATAAAGCGTTGGCCCGATCGCCAGCCGGATCAGCGCAAACGCGACGGCGAGGCCAAGGCATGCGGCGGCGATCAGCGCGATCATGCCGGCTCCTCCTGGCGCACGGCGGCGAGCACGTCCGCTTCCAGCGCGCCAAGCGCGGATGCGTCCACCGCATCTTCGTTCAGCACATGCAGCAACACGCCCTCGGCGTCGGCCTCCACCGCCACCTCGCCCGGCGCGGCGCTGCTCAATTCGGCCAGCACCGCGCGCGCGCCGGCGCCGCCCACGCGCGAGCGCACCCGCACCAAGGCCGGCGTCAGCGCCACATCCGAAGAGATCGCCGCTTTCAGCGTGCGCACCGCGCCGCGCGCGACATAGCCCGCGCGCGACAGCCGCAGGATCAAAAGCCGCGGCGCGCGCGAAAAGCCCCGCCCCACCCCGCCAAAGCGCAGCGCAAACAGCACGCACGCCAAAGCGGCGGCGAACCCGATCGCCAGCTTCAGCCGCATTCAGGCCGCGCTGGGTGAGCGCGAGCCAGAATAAAAACAATCCCGTCAGCATCGCTGCGGCGTGAAGCATGGGCGAGAGCCTCCCCGCGCCGCCGGCGCGCGCTTTAAGGCTTAGCGCCGTGAGCCGGGATTCGCCAGATTGGGGCGCGGTTCTCCTCAGCCGCGACGGCCAAGCAGCAGCGCAGCGTTTCGTCTCGCCAACGAGATATCGAGATCGTTCTCATCAAAGCCCACGCGATCGATCGCTTCGGCGTCAGCGGTGAAAGACCAATTCCAGTAGCGGAGCACCGTCTGCGCCTTGGCTGTCGCCAAGGTGTCAAACACATAGATGGTGCGGCCCATGGGATTGTCGGTGCTGTCAGGATCGCCGAGCGGACGTTTGAGCGCGCGCCAAAGCGCGATCAGCAAGGGCCGCTTGAGCCCCACGGCCTTGGCGAACACGCCGATCGCTTCCCCGCCCGGATCTGAAAAGATTTGCGAGGCCGTGGTGGGTTTGACGCCCGCGAGGTGCGCGATTTCGTGGATCAGGCCGCGATCGAGCCCATGCTCGGCCGACGCCAGCGCGCCTTCGAGCGAGCCGAACGGGCTCTGCTTGGCCGCCGCGCGATTGCGCTGGCGCCGTTCAATCACCTGCATGGCCTTGCGCGTGTCTGCGTCGCTCCAGCCTTCCGCAGCGGCGAGGCGGAAAATATCGCCCAATTCGGTGATCAGCACGTTCCGATCGACGGCGAAGCGCCGGAGAATGGAGACGCGCGCCTCAAACGGGCTCCACCAAAACAGCACCAGCGCTTGCGTCGGCCGCACCTCAGGGCGCGCCACCAGAGGCGCGGCCAGATGCGGCGCCTGGCGCGAACGCGAGACAACCATATCCACGCCATAGGTGGATAATTTTGCGAACGTGTTGCGCAACACCGCATCGATCGCGGCCGGATCGCCGGTGGCGATCAGCGTGTCCGTCACCGCTTCGGTGACGCCGCGGCGGCGGGCGATCGCCAGCCAGTGCGGGGCGACGCCCGCGCGCACCACCGCGATCAAATCCGAATCATCAAAGCCGACGCCGTTCTCCAAGAGCGGCCCCGCCACGGCGATCTCGTCACGCGCCAGATAGCGCAGCAGCGGCTTGGGCGCGTCATGCACGCGCATCAATCCGTTGGCGCAGCGGATGCGGTGCTCAACGCTCGCGGTGCGCATGAGGCCAACGAGAATATCGGCGGCCAATTGGCGCTCAAACGTGGGGATGCGGTTCTCGGGCCACGCCACCAGATCGCACAGCCGCTGGATCAGCTTATCGCGCGCGCGAGACGTGCGGCTCGCGCAATTCCAGCGGCGCAGGGCCGCCAGCGTCAAGACGGGATTGATTCGACGCGGACATTTCGGCGCGACGTGACCACGCCGCGCGTTAAGCCTCCGTCAACGATCGCGGGTTCGGACTAGACGACCGCCCCCGCCGCCGCTTTAAAGCCCGCACATGAACGAGGCAGCCGCCCCAGATCGCGCCGCCCCGGATCAGCCGCCCAAGGCGCGGCTGATCCCGGAGCTGATCCTCTATTACGTGCTGGTGGCGCTCTATTTCTTCGCCTTCGGCATGCAATTTGTGCTCTTCCCCTCGCTGGTGGCGTTCTACCTGCAGGCGAGCCCTGAAGGGGTCGGGCTGGCGCAATCGGCGCTTTCAGCGCCGATGTTCTGCTTTTTGCTGTTTGGCGGCCTGTTGGCCGAACGCGCGCGCCCCTCGACCACGCTGGCGCAATTGCAGCTTGTGTTCGTCATCGCCACCATCGGGCTCTATCTCGCGGTCGAGCAGGATTGGCTCACCTATCCGCTGCTGATCGGCTACGCGATCCTTGTCGGGTTTTGCGCGGCGCTGCTGATGCCGGTGCGCGATGCGGCGCTCAACGGGGTGGTGGCGCGCGAGGCCGCCCGCGGCAAGCACACCCCGATCGCCACCGCCGCAGCGATGACAACCGCCGTGCAGATCGGCGCGCAAATCGCCGGCATCGTGGTGTCGCGCAATGCGGGCGCCGATCCTGCGCCCTATCTGGCGCTGCAGGCCGGGGTGCTCTTTATCGGCGCGATCGTTGCGCTGGGGCTGAGCGGGCCCAAGCCCACCGGGCATGAGCGCACGCTGAGCGGGGCGCTGCGCGATATGGGCGATGGGCTTTCTTATGCGTTCCGCAACGCGGTGATGTCGCCCATGCTGATCTCATCGGCCTATGTGGGCGTGTTTATGATCGGCGCCGGCCAGGTGTTGTTTCCGTTGATCATCCGCGACGCTTATGGCGGGGATGCGCGCATGCAGGCCGGGCGGCTGGCCACCTTGTTCGCCTGCTTCTGGGGCGCATCTTTTGTTTCAGCGGTGATCTTGAGCCGCATGAAGCCGCTGCAACAGCCGGGCCGCACGCTCATCATCACCCACCTCGTCAGCGCGGCGGCGCTCATCACCTTTGCGTGGGACAAGCCGTTCACGATGTTCGTGGCGGTCGTGCTGATCTGGGGCCTTGCCGCCGGCGTCAGCATTTCAATGAGCCGCACCATTGTGCAAAGCTCGGCCGAGCCGCGTTATCTCGGGCGCGTGCTGGCTGTGTATTCGATGGGATTTATGGGCGGGGCGCCGATCGGATCGGTGATCGTGGGCTTTGCGGTGAGCCACATGGGCGCGCGCAGCGCCGCTTTGATACCGGGCGTGGGCCTTGCCATCGCCGCGCTTGCGCTGGCGCTGCTCACGCCGCTGTGGCGCTACAACGCCACAGCGGACCATGAGAAACAGGCTCAAGCTTAGCGGTTGTTGTTATTGTTATTGTTGTTGCCACGGCGCTCGGTGCGGGCGTTGTAGGCTTCAACCGCCGCCGCCCATGAGGTGACAACCGTGGTGGCGACTTGCCCATCCGCTTCATTGCGGGCGCCCATCGCATCATATTGCTGGCGCCACGCCGTCATCTCAGCATTGCGGCACTGGATCACGGGCTCAGCTGCGGTGCGCCATGCAGTGAAGGCTTCCTGGCCCTGGTTCATCGCACGCTCATTCGCGCGCGCGCCATCGGGCAGCGTGGGCGCAGGCGGCATCTCGCCGCAACGCGACACCAGCTGCTGCGGGGCGGCGTCTTCCTGCGCAACCGCCGGCGCCGCGACCAGAAACGCCGCGAGCGCAGCGCCAATCAAAACTCTCATTCCGTCACTCCTACCCTTCTGGGAGCCACTTTGGGGCGGCCCGCACTTTAGCCCTCGAACCGCCCATGTGCGAGCCGAACAAGGCCAAATTTTGTAGCCCGCCTCAATCGAGGCGGAACGGCACGCGCATGCGATAGCGCGCTTGCACCGCTTGGCCGTCACGCATGGCCGGAACCATGACGTGTTCCCGCGCGATGCGCTGCGCCGCCGCGCCAAAGCCCCAGCCCTCGGGACTTTCCTGCGCAACCGCGCAGGAAAGTTCGCCCGCTGTTGAGACGGCGCAATCGAGCACGGCATGCCCCTCCACGTTCGCGGCCCGCGCGCGCGGCGGGTAATAGCGCGAAAGATCGCGCGGCTGGCGCCGCCAATGCGGATCAGAGACGATCGGCGGCTGCGGCGCGGGCGCTGCGATGGGAAACGCGGTCTCGGTTGGCGGCTGCGTCAGATCAAACGGCGCCGGCGCGGCAAACGCGGTCAACGGTTCGCTCACCAAAGGCTGGGTGATCTGCGGTTCGATACGCTCGGGCTCGGGCGGCTTTGGCGGCTCTGGGCGCACCATTTCAATCGACGTTGCAGGCGGCGGGGCCTCCGCCGCCATCATCACAAACCGCATGCTCATCGCCGCGAACAGCGCAGCGCCCAAGAGCGCAGCGGACGCCGCGAGCGAGGTCGCCCGCATGCCTGCATCAGCAAACGCCATCTTCGCCTCCCTTATCATTGCCGCGCCTGCCCGCGCGTTGGAGGCAAAGCCTGCGCTTGCCTTTGCGGCATGGCCAATCACGGGCGCGCGAAGCGCGATCACACTTGCGGGAAGGTGCGGATGCGAAAAGGCCGCGGCGCTTTCACGCCGCGGCCTTCTGCTGTTTTTGACGCCCGCTTAGCTTGCGACGTTGAAGCGAATCGGCACCCGCACGCGGCCGCCCGAGGTGGGCGCCCCATCGCGCGTGGCCGGCGCCATGCGGAAGCTGCGCGAGATGCGGATCGCCGCTTCTCCGAAGCCCCAGCCTGACGGCTCTTCCGAACTCACCGAGCACGAGATGCGCCCGTCAGCGGCCACGATACAATCGAGCATCACGCGCCCTTCCTGGCCGCGATCAAGCGCACGCGGCGGATAGTGGCGGGCGAAGTCGCGCCCATCGGGACGCTGCACCCAAGTCGGATCGGTGATGACCGAAGGCGTCGGCGGCGACGGCGGCGGATCAACCGCGACCGGGATCGGCGTCGGCGTCGGCGGCGCGGAGAGATCCGGCGGCGCCACGCGCTGTTCCGGCGGAGGCGGCGGCGGCGGCCGATCCGGCGGCGGCGGCGGCGGTGGCGGCGGCGGCTTCTCTTCCTGCTCGATCTCAACCTTCACGGCGTCTTGATCTTTGAACAGGTCGGTGATGGCGCTGAATTTCTGCGTCAGTGCAAGATACACGATCGCCGAAAAAATCACGCCCGCGACGGCAATGGATACAAGGCGAAGGCCAACCATGTCTTAACCCTCTTCGCTTGCGAGTTCAGCGAAGATCCCGACTTTGGCGAAACCTTCTTCCTGCAATTGGCTCATCACGCCCACGACGTTGGCGTAAGCCGTCGCCCTGATCAGCACGGACGAAGATACGCGCTTCGGCGTACAAGTCCGAGATGTCGAGCGCCGGGTTATTCGCGCGCGTGCTCGAACGTCCGCTCACCCAATGTCGCCAACGTCACCCGCTCAGGGCCGACATAGACTTCAAGGCCAGCCCCCTCACGGATCACGACGATCGTGGGGTTTAAGCCTTCAAGCCGGATCGGCACCGGGTTCGGCGGCGGCAGGTCAACCCGAATATCGACAGTCGGGATCGGCGCGGTGACCATGAAGATCACCAGCAGCACGAGCAGAATGTCGATGAACGGAATGACGTTCGGTTCAGCGACGGGGCCGTCTTTCGAGCCCCCTACTTTCGCACCCATGGCCTACCTCCGCCGATCTTCGGCGACGAAGCCGATCTTGGAAAAGCCGCGGTTCTGCAGCTCGTTCATCACGCGCACCACGTGGCGATACGCGATCTGGCCGTCTGCGCGGATGTAAATCCGCTGATCCTTGACCTCGAAATCATCGTTTCGAATCAGGGGCGTATTTTCCTGCACCGCTTCGTACGTTGCTTGGCCGAGATTGGTGATTGGCACTTCGTCGTTCATCACGAACACGCGAATGCCGCCATCACCCATGTTCACCGAAACCCAGGTCGGCCGCGGCGGACGCTGCGACGGCATGATTTTCGACGATGGCATGTCGACTTGGATGTCGACGCTGGAGATGGGCGCCGCGATCATGAAAATGATCAGCAGCACGAGCATGATGTCGATGAATGGGATCACGTTCGGATCCGCGTTCACGTCCATCCCGCCCTTTTTTCCCACCTCCACTGGATACTTTACCCGCCATTGGGGGTCCTCCAATGTTCGGTTAAGTTAGCCGGCGCGACGGTCCATATCGCGCGAAACCAGCGCGATGAATTCACCGGCGAAGTCTTCGAGCTTGCCCGATTGCTTGGAGATTTGCTTGGCGGCGAAGTTGTAGATCAGCACCGCCGGGATAGCGGCGACAAGGCCGGCAGCCGTGGCGAGCAGCGCGCCGGCGATACCGGGGGCGACAACCGCGAGCGAGGTGGTTTGCGTTTTGGCGATGCCGACGAAGGCGACCATGATGCCCCAAACCGTGCCGAACAGGCCGATAAACGGCGCGTTGGCGCCGACGGAGGCGAGGAAGGTCATCGACGAGCCGAGATCTTCAAGATGCTCGTTCTGGCGGGCCTGCATCGTGGCCGCAACGCGCTGCATCGTGATCGCGGGCGTCGCGCATGGTGTAAAGGCCAAGATCCTGCGTGCGGCGCACTTCGGCCATGCCGGCGTCGAACATCGCCTTGATGCCGGAATTGGGCAGCTTGCGCACGATGGCTTCGGCTTCTTCAACCGAATTGGCCTTGCGGAACGCAGCCAGGAAATCCTTCGTCTGCTTGCCGGTTTTGCGCATCACGTAGATTTTTTCAAACAGCAGCGCGACGGCGTAGATCGTGCACGCGGCGAGGATGATCATCACGCCCATTTCCACCGCGTTGAGGTGGACGAAGAGCTCGATCATGCTGACATCTTGCGAGCCCGCCGCTTCGGCCTGGGCCTCAGCGCCGCGCGCAAGCGCCTCTTGCCTTTCCGCATCGGTGATCGCGGGGGGCGCGACCGGCGCGGCCGGCGCGGTGTCCGCGGGAGCGGCTTGCTGCGCGAACGTCAGCAATGAATTCATCAACGTCATGGTCTGCCCTTCTGCCTGCCCTGTCTCAAGAGACCCAGCCCTTCATGCGTAACCGCACCGGCTGAGCCGCGAAATTTGCTTTTCGTGATGGTGGGTTTCGCCAAGCAATCCGCTCGCCTTCCTCCCACCATGCCGATCTGGGCCCGCCGCTTGGGTGATGCGGTCTCTTGATCCCAGGGCGGCTGCCGACGCCAGCACCTAAATTTTCGGAAAAGATGCTCTTGTCAACGTCTCCCACGCAGTGGGCGATCTTTCGATCGTCCACCCCCAAGCCTGGGGCTGATGCACCAATTTAGTCCCCAGCCGCAATCAAAACTTTCGTGAACGTCATATGATGCGGCGCTAGAACCAGGGTTTGGGCGTAAAGCTCAGCTCACGCCCCAAAATCCGGCGCAGCGGTAGAGGAACTCGCCTATGGCCATGCAGGCTGACGAATTGGAAGCCCTCTTGAGGGAAAGTTTTGCCGATGCAGACATCACCATCGAAGATCTTGCCGGAGACGGCGATCATTACCGGGCAGTGATCCGCAGCGCCGCGTTCAGCGGCAAAACTCGTGTCGCCCAGCATCAGATGGTGTACGCCGCGCTGAAGGGCCGGATGGGCGGGGCGCTGCATGCGCTGGCCTTGGATACCGGCCCTAAATAGCAAGCCCTTATTGCCCTTCCGCCGCCGCCGCCTTACCTGCAGGCGAAACGGAGCCTCCCATGTCAGACGCGCTTGACCGCATCCGCAGCACCATCGACGCCCACGACGTGGTGCTGTTCATGAAGGGCGTCTCGGCCCAGCCGCAATGCGGGTTCTCGAGCGTGGTGGTGCGCATCCTCGATCATCTCGGCGTCGAATTTCACGACGTGAACGTGCTGGCCGATTCCGAGATCCGCGAAGGGGTCAAGCAATTCGCCAATTGGCCCACCATTCCGCAGCTTTACGTGAAGGGTGAATTCATCGGCGGCTGCGATATCGTGCGCGAAATGTTCCAGACGGGCGAGCTGCAGGCGCTGCTGGAAGAAAAAGGCCTCGCGCCCGCTTAAATTTCGCACCTCGCCCGGCGCCGGCAAATCGAGCTCAGGCCGCTTCCGCATCCCCCCGTACTTGGCCTACATGCGAGCCAATGCCTCCCCGCTTTCACCCCCTCGCCTGGCTGCGCAATTCGTTCCTCGCCGGGGTCGCGGTGGTGCTGCCCTTTGTGGTGACGATCTGGCTGATCTGGATGGTCGTCACCTTTATCGACACGCGGGTCGAGCCACTGCTTCCAACGGAGCTGGCGTTCCTGAAAAGCTTCCCCGGCGGGGGGCTGCTCGTTGCGGTGGCGGCGCTGACGCTGGTTGGGGCGCTGGCGGGCAATCTGATCGGGCGCTGGGTTGTCGGCGCGGCCGATCGCGGCATCGCCAATCTGCCGCTGGTGCGCTCGATCTATGGCGGCGCCAAGCAGGTGTTCAAACAAATCGCCGCGCCTGAGCGCACCTCGTTTCAGGAGGCGGTGCTGGTTGAGTTTCCGCGCCCCGGCATCTGGGCGCTGGGCTTCATCACCAATGAGGACACAAGCGAGGTCGCCGCCGATATTGGCGAGGATCTGATCGCGGTTTACGTGCCCCAGGCGCCGATCCCCACTTCGGGCTTTTTGCTCTACCTGCCGCGCGCCTCGCTGCGGCCGGTGAAGCTCACGCCCGAAAACGCGCTCAAGCGCGTGATCTCGCTAGGCATCATCCGCGATAACGAGGCCGATGCGCTGATCGGCGGCCGCTCTAAGAAATCGTGATCTTGGCCGGATCGAAATCCGATGGCGGATAGGCCGGGTTCATCGCCTCGAGCGCGCCGCGCACCACCGCAGCGATGATCGCGTTGCGCCGCCATTTCTTATCGGCCGGGATCACCCGCCACGGCGCATGCGCGGTGGAGCATCGCGCCAGCGCCGCATCGTAAGCTGTGTGAAACTCATCCCACAGCGCCCGATCATCGAGATCGGAGGGATTGAATTTCCAATGCTTGGCCGGATCATCCAGCCGCTCCTGCAGCCGCTCGCGCTGCTCTTCTTTTGAGATGTGCAGCATGAATTTGAGGATGGTGACGCCGTTCTCGCTGAGATGCTGCTCAAATGCATTGATCTGCGCATAGCGCTGCTCAACCGCCGCGGCGGGCGCGAGATTGCGCACCTTCACCACCAGCACGTCCTCATAGTGCGAGCGGTTGAACACCCCGATCATGCCCTTCTTCGGCGTCGCCTTGTGCACGCGCCAGAGATAATCGTGCGCCAATTCTTCTTCGCTGGGCTTGCCGAACGAGGTCACGCACACGCCAAGCGGGCCGCATTTATCGAACACGCCGCGCACCGTGCCGTCCTTGCCGGAGGTGTCGATCCCTTGCAGCACCACCAGCAGCGCGCGCTGGCGCTCGCCCCAGAGCCGGTCCTGCAGATCGTTGATCGCCTTGGCATCCTCTTTCAGCGACTTTTCGGCCTCATCCTTGCTGGCGAACAGGCCCGCCCCTCGGTGTCGCGGCCCTTGAGCGGCGCGCGCGCGCCCGGGGGCGATGAGGATGGCTTTATCGAGTTCGGAGGCATGCATCGGCGCGTCCCTGTCCACAATCTGCGTTTCGTTATGAGCACCGGGCGCTGCAAACGCCAGCGCGCGGCGCGAACGAAAAAGGGCCTCCCGAAGGGAGGCCCAAAATCGCCGCGCGCGTTCGCGGATCGCTTACGAGGCGTAATATTCGACGACGAGGTTCGGCTCCATCTGCACCGCGTACGGCACATCGGCCAGCGTCGGCACGCGCGCAAAGCGCGCCGCCATCGCCTTGGGATCGACCTCGACATATTCGGGGGTGTCGCGCTCCCCGCTTTGCAGCGCTTCGAGCACGATCGCCATCGTCTTGGCCTTTTCGCGCAGCTCGATCACGTCGCCGACCTTCACCTGGAAGGAGGCGATGTTCACGCGGCGGCCGTTCACCTTGACGTGGCCGTGGTTCACGAATTGGCGGGCCGAGAACACGGTGGGCGTGAACTTGGCGCGATAGACCACCGCATCGAGGCGGCTTTCGAGCAGGCCAATGAGGTTCTCGGCGGTGTTGCCCTTGCGGCGGGCCGCTTCCTCATAGGTCTTGCGGAACTGCTTTTCGGTGATGTTGCCGTAATACAGGCGCAGCTTCTGCTTGGCGACCAGCTGAAGACCGAAATCGGAGGTCTTGCCCTTGCGGCGCTGGCCGTGCTGGCCGGGGCCGTATTGGCGCTTGTTCACCGGCGATTTCGGACGGCCCCAGAGGTTCTGGCCGAAACGGCGGTCCGATTTGTATTTGGCTTGGATACGCTTCGTCATGCGCGATTGCGCCTTCTTCCGTGACGGGGCCCGGCGGCCTCCCAATGAGGCCGCGACTGCCCTGGCGGTATGCCCGTCATCCAGTATGGTCCGCATGCAGAACGAGGCCTGCGCGGAAAGCGGGGCTTGTGAGCGAAGCGTCCGCAAAAGTCAAACCCCGGCGGCGGCGCCTCACCGCGCGCGCCACATTTCGCCACAGAGGTGCAGTTCGCTTAACCCTTCGGCAATTTGGCCGTGCGCACCTTGGCGCGAAAGGATGCCCCCGGTGACAGTGACGCTGCGCCACAATGAGAGCCTCGAGCTCAACGTCGTTGAGTATCAGGGCGTCGTGAGCTTGGCCGAGCTCAAGGCGCTGGCCGCCTACAATGCGCGCAACCCCGAAACGCTGGCGCGCGACACGCTCAACATCATCACGCCGCGCACCCATTTCAGCGCCACGCTGGGCGAACTCGACACCCTCTTCGCTTACTACCGCACGCTGTTCGCCCCGCTCAAACTTGAGATCATGCGGCGCGCTGCTTGGGTCTGCCACAGCGCGGCCGCCGAGCCCCATATCCGCCACTGGCTGGCCGGCGACATCCGCAAAGCCATGTCCAGCAGCGTGCGCCTGTTTGGCGGCATCGCCGAAGCGGGCGATTGGCTGATGCTGCGGCCGGCCGAGATCGAGGCGATCCGGCGCGGCGAAGGCTTCACCGATCTCGCCCGCTTCACCGCCGCCGCGCCGGCGCGTTGATCATAGGCGCGCCCGGGCATGACCATCAGCTTTCAGCACAATCCAAAATTGGAGCTCAACCGCATCGCCTATAGCGGGCTGCTTTCCATCGAGGAGATGCTTGCGCACGCCAAGTTCCGCAGCTCGCATCTGCAATGGCTGAATTTTGACCATATCAACCTGGTCTTGCCCGGCACGGATGCGCGCCACATCACCCCTGCGGCGCTGGACGATCTGTTTGCCAAGCACCAGGCGCTTTTCCTGACGCAGACCTTGCTGATCCGCCGCCGCTCGGCCTGGGTCTGCCAAAGCCCGCTGGCGCGCGACACGCTCGATTATTGGCTGGGCGACCGCACCGCCAAGCCGCGCGCCATGACGGACGTGCGCCTGTTCGACACGCTTGAGGCCGCCGCCGATTGGCTCTTGCTGCGCGGGCGCGAAAAAAGCCCTCGCCGTGGCCGGCGAGGGCTTTGAAGATATCGCCCATTTCAATGCGCCGCCGCTGGCGGCGTGAGCGCTTATTCGGGCGCGCTGTCGAGTTCGTATTGGCTTTGCAGATAATTCTGCAGGCCCATCTGATCGAGGTTGGCGAGTTGGGTTTCGAGGAAATCGATGTGCTCCTCGGTGTCGTCCAGCAATTCGGTCAGCAGATCGCGGGTGACGTAATCTTTCTTCTCTTCCGCGAGGGTGATCCCCTCCTTGATGGCGGCGTGGCCCGTCTTTTCCGCATTTAGATCAGCGGCCAGCCGCTCTGGCACGGTTTCGCCGATCTGGAGCTTGTTGAGGTTCTGCAGGTTCGGCAGGCCTTCAAGCAGCAGCACGCGATTGATGATGCGATCGGCGTGCTTCATCTCCTCGATGGATTCTTCGTAGGTTTTTTTGCCCAGCTTGCCGTAGCCGTCGGACTGATACATCCGCGCGTGCAGGAAATACTGATTGATCGATGTCAGCTCGTTCGTGAGAATCTTGTTGAGCTGCTTGATAACGTCCGGATCGCCCTTCATCGCGCGCCTCTTATTCGGCGGCGATCAAGCTCCGGCTTTGGATCCGGGCCATGCCGCCGCATGTGATGCCTTCGGCGATCTCGGAGAGGCACTGGCCGCAGCACGGTTCGCACCCATGGTGGGCCAATACCGCCTCCGGTCCCATCGCCCCCGCATCGATGGCTTCATCCACCAAACTGCGAGTCACGCCGTTACAATTGCACACGTACATGCGGCACTTCTCTGAAAGCAAAGCCTTTTTGGGCGAGTGACTCTCACCTGCAAAGATAATCTAGCCGCTTGCAAAAGCTCCTGCAAGTCACTCGCAATAGTTAATATCGCCGCACCCCGCGCCACCTCCTGACGCGGCGCCTTGGGGATCGACCGAGCTTACGTTAGAAGCCGCGCCACATGGCCAAAGCCCCCACGATCGGCGTCGTTTCGCTCGGCTGCCCCAAGGCGCTCGTTGATAGCGAGCGCATCATCACGCGCCTGCGCGGCGAGGGCTATCAGCTCTCGGGCTCCTATGAGGGGGCCGATTTGGTGCTGGTGAACACCTGCGGCTTCCTCGACAGCGCCAAGGCCGAGAGCCTTAGCGCCATCGGCGAGGCCATCGCCGAGAATGGCAAGGTGATCGTGACCGGCTGCCTCGGCAAAGAGGAAGGCCTGATCCGCGAGGCGCACCCCAAAGTGCTCGAAGTCACCGGGCCGCATCAATATGAGGCGGTGCTGGGCGCGGTGCATACGCATCTGCCGCAGACGCACGATCCGAAAATCGATCTTGTGCCCGAGGGCGGCTATCGGCTCACCCCGCGCCACTACGCCTATCTGAAAATTTCCGAAGGCTGCAACAATCGCTGCAGCTTTTGCATCATCCCTTCCATTCGCGGCGATCTTGTTTCGCGCCCGGCCAACGCCGTGCTGAAGGAGGCCGAGGGCCTCGTGAAAGCCGGCGTGAAGGAGCTGCTGGTGATTTCACAGGATACGTCCGCTTACGGCGTTGATGTGAAATACGCGGAGAGCAAATGGAAGGATCGCCAAGTGCGCGCGCGCTTTTACGATCTTTGCAAGGAGCTGGGCGAGCTCGGCGCCTGGGTGCGCTTGCATTATGTTTATCCCTATCCGCACGTGGATGAGGTTGTCGGCCTGATGGCTGAGGGCAAGGTGCTGCCCTATCTCGACATTCCGTTTCAGCACGCCAGCACCAACGTGCTGCGCGCGATGAAGCGCCCGGCCAATCAGGATAAGGTGCTTGATCGCATCGCCAAATGGCGCTCGATCTGCCCCGATCTCACCATCCGCTCATCCTTCATCGTCGGCTTTCCGGGCGAGACGGAGGAGGATTTCGAGACGCTGCTTGATTTTATCGAGCACGCGGAAATCGATCGCGCCGGCTGCTTTAAGTATGAAAACGTCGAAGGCGCGCCCTCGCGCGATTTGCCGGGGCATGTCGATCAGGACGAGATCGACGAGCGCTATGACCGCTTCATGGAAGTGCAGACCGCGCTGGCCCACGCGCGCGGGCAAGCCATGATCGGCAAAACCGTGGACGCCATTTGCGACGGCTGGGACGATGATGCCGAAGCCTTCGCCTTCCGCACCAAGGCCGATGCGCCGGAGATCGACGGCGTGGTGCTGGTGCAAACCGAAGCCGATCTCGATCAGGGCGATATCCTGCGCATCACCATCACCGGCGGCGAAGGCCATGAGCTGACGGGCGTTCTGAAATAGCGCCGCTTAAGGCCCGCAGGTCCAATCGCCGGGATACATTTGCTCAGCATCGCCGCTGCGGATCGTGATCGTGGCGTTGTAGGCCACCTGCTCATTGCCGGTTTCCATGCGGCCGCGCGTGAGAATTTCGACGCTGAGCCCCTCGCCGGCGAACGCCGCGCCTTCGACCATCGCGTCATAGCCGCCAGGCTCAACCGCCGCCAATTGCGCCACCGCGCCGTTGCGCTTGATGAGCATTTCACTGCGCGCGGCGGGATCGACATGGCCTTGCGCCACCGCGAGCACCGCATCGCCGCCACTGAACGAACAGCCCAGTTCGCCGCTGAGGCGGCCTTCGATATCTGGCCCGCGCAGCGGCTCAAGCTCAAGCGCCAACGCTTGCGGCGCGGGGGCCGGCACGTGCGGCGCGGGCGGCGCCTGCTCAGCCTGCCCGCATCCGGCGGCGAGCAGCGCGATGAAGGCGCAGGTCATCGTTCTCATGGCGAATTCCTCTGTTCGCTTGTAAGCGTGCTTGCAAGCATAATGTTCCGGAGATCGAGGCGCAGATGGGGCCATTCGCGGACGGCTGGGATGAGGCCAAGGTGGAAGCGGTGCTGGCGCGCGGCGATCCGCGCGAGCTGCTGCACGTGCCGATCGTGGTGTCGCTCGATCCGCCGGAGGCGGCGTGGGCGGAGGCGATCTGCCATCGCCTGGCCACGCATGCGGATGCCGAGGTGCGCGCCAACGCGATTTTGGCTTACGGCCATTTGGCCCGCACGCTCGGCGTGCTCGATGAAGCGCGCGTGCGCCCGCTGATCGAGGCCGCGCTCAACGATGCCGATCCGCGCGTGCGCGCCAACGCCGAAACCGCGGCGAGCGATATCAGTTTCTTTTTAGGCTGGGATTTTTAAGCGCATAGCGGAGCGCCGGCTTCCAGCCGGCATGCGGCGCCTCAATCTTTCAAGTTAAACACCACCCATTCCCGGATGCGCGCAGCGCAGTCCGGGAGCCATCACCTCAAGCGTTTGTGGTGATGGGTCCCGGGCTCGATGCTGCGCATCGCCCCGGGAATGGGTGGAGGGTGTTCTGAAGCGGTTGCGTGTCGTGATGCCGGCTGGAAGCCGGCGCTCCGTTATGGCGTGCGTTTCGCCGCACAGCGCGCGGCGCTTGCGGAGACAAGTGGGCGAAGCCCTCCGAAGCGCGCAGCGCGAAGGAGGGAGAGCGGGGCGCGCTTTAAGCTACGCGTGGAAATTTAGTTTGGGTTTGCGCCTAAAGCGCGCCCCGCGCGATTTGTTTTGCAGCCGGCGCCTGCGTGCAGCGTTCTGACGTCGCCCTGGGTGGCCATACGTTGATAAGACAGCAAGCCGGCGAGGTCTCCTCCCTCTGCGCTCAACCGCGCACCGTGCTGCGACGCTGGGTATCCAGGCGCGCTTAGCGCCTTGCAGTCGTTCCCGGCTGGCGTGCTTTGAGAGCCACCATCGCTCTCAAGGTTCTCCGGCTTCCCTGTTTCTCACCGGAGCAAAGAAACGCGCTGTCGCCAGTCTGTTTCTCATCACGCTCAAACCGCGTTCGGATCGTGATTGGTCTGGTGTGCACAACCGCCTCCCGTGATCTGAACGGGATGAGTTTAGGCATGGTGTGAAACCGGTCGGATAGATTTGCGTACAAAAATTCAAAACAGCGCGTGCTCCCCCGTTAGGGGGAGCTGTCACGCGTGAGCGTGACTGAGGGGGCGGCGCTTGAGTTTGCAGGCTCTTGCGCCCGCCCCTCCGTCTCGCGGCTGCGCCGCGAGCCACCTCCCCTGGCGGGGGAGGACGAAGATGTGGGCGGCGGATAGAGGCGGGCGCGTCCGCCTATTTGGCCACTTTGGGCTGGCCCAGCGTCATGAAGATCACCGGGCCTTCGGTGGGGGCGCGGTAGACGCCGAAGGCGGCGTTCACTTTCATCGCCAGCGCCGTCATCTGCCAGGCGTGGCGCTCGTCCATGCGCAAAGACGGCGTGATGAGATCTTCGATCTCGTGCTTATCGCCGAACCAGCGGGTGCGTTCGGCGTCATTGCGCAGGCGCTGGGCCACCATCGGGTGATCCCAGCCCCAGCGGAACATTTCGGTGCGCGGGTTCCAGGCGCCGATGATCTGCACCGGGGCTGTCACCGTTGCGCCGTCGCTGCGGGCAAATTGGATGAGGCCCGATTGCTGATCCACCTGCCAGGGCGCGGCCTCGACCTTCAGCTTGCGCGCGAACCAGCGCTGGCGGTTGAGCAGATCGATCCAGCTCTCGGCCCAGAAGCGATCGACATCGACTATCTCCCCGCCCCAAGGGGTCAGCGCACGCGCGGGCGCAGGCGCGCGCGCCTCGGCTCCCTTCGGTTTGCGCTTGGCCTTGAGCAAGGATGTCCCCTTCGCGTGCGGCATGTGGATAATCAATTTCCCGCCGCGCGGGAATGATATTTCCTGGAGCAGATCGCTTCAAATCGAAGCGATCTGCTCCAGCCTTTTGATTTGACGCGCGTTTTAACGGAAAACCGCGTCACACTTTTCCTAACGCGCTCTAAGACTGGTCGTTTTTGCGGCCGCCGCGCCCGATTGTGAGCGCTTTGATCACCCCGCGCAGCGTGCGCACCTCCTGCTCGGTCAAATGCGCCCGCAAAAGCGGCGCCTTGAGGTTTCGCTTCATCAGCGGCGCCTTATCGGGCGGATGAAAAAACCGCCCGCGATCAAGCTCTTCTTCCAGATGCGCGAACAGCTTTTCAAGCTCGGCCTGCGGCGCGGGCGGATCTTGCTGATCGGCGAACCAGGCCGGGATCGCGCCCTCCTGCCGCACCTCGGCGTAGGCATGGCAGAAAATCGCCGCCGCATTGGCGAGGTTGAGCGAAGCAAAGCCCGGATTGACCGGCAGCGTCAGGATTGCATCGGCGCGGGCGACATCCTCGGTTTCGAGGCCAGAGGCTTCGGGGCCGAACATCACCGCAGGGCGCTCCCCGCCGCCAAAGCGGCGCGGATCTTGAGCGCGGCCTCGCGCGCGCCCCAGACGGGCTTTTGCATGCCGCGCGGGCGGGCGGTGGCGGCGAGCACCAGGGTGGCGTCGGCCAAAGCATCCTCGGTGCGCCATTCGATGCGCGCGCGGTTCAGCACCACATCGGCGCCGACCGCCACCTGCTGGGCCTTGGGATTGGGCCAGCGATCGCGCGGATTGACCAGGCGCAGCGAGGTGAGCCCGAAATTCAGCATCGCCCTGGCCACCGCGCCGATATTTTCGCCCAATTGGGGCGTCACCAGCACGATGGCGGGCCAGGCCTCCTCGATCGGGGCGGGCATATTGGGGGCGCGGGTCATGGCTGGCCCCGTCTTTTCCCATCCCGGCGCGCGCCGCAAGCGGAGACGGCGCGTCACAGTTTGCGCCGCAGCATCAAACTGCTACCACGCCCGGCGAAACTTTAGACCGTAAAGGGCAAGGCATATGGCGAAGATCAAGGTGGACAATCCGGTCGTCGAGATGGACGGCGATGAGATGACGCGGATCATCTGGCAGAACATCAAGGACCGCCTGATCCTCCCCTATCTCGACATTGATCTGAAATATTACGATCTGGGCGTCGAGGCGCGCGACGAGACCAACGACCAGATCACCATCGATGCCGCCAACGCCACCAAGCAATACGGCGTGGCCGTCAAGTGCGCGACCATCACGCCCGACGAAGCGCGCGTGAAGGAATTCAACCTCAAGGAAATGTGGAAGAGCCCCAACGGCACGATCCGCAACATCCTTGGCGGGGTGATCTTCCGCGAGCCGATCATCATGAAGAACGTGCCGCGCCTGGTGCCCGGCTGGACCCAGCCGATCGTGGTGGGCCGCCATGCGTTCGGCGATCAATATCGCGCGACCGATTTCAAATTCCCCGGCAAAGGCACGCTGACGATCAAATTCGTCGGCGACGACGGGCAGGTGATCGAGAAGGAAGTGTTCAAGGCGCCAGGATCGGGCGTGACGATGGCGATGTATAACCTCGATGAGAGCATCAAGGATTTCGCCCGCGCCTCGTTCAATTACGGGCTGATGAAGGGGCTGGCCGGTTTATCTTTCGACCAAGAACACCATCCTCAAAGCCTATGACGGCCGCTTCAAGGACATCTTCCAAGAGATTTTCGACGCCGAGTTCAAAGCCGAGTTCGATAAGCGCAAGCTCACCTATGAGCACCGCCTGATCGACGACATGGTGGCCTCCGCGCTGAAATGGAGCGGCGGCTATGTGTGGGCCTGCAAGAATTACGATGGCGACGTGCAATCCGATACGGTGGCGCAAGGCTTCGGCTCGCTGGGCCTGATGACCTCGGTGCTGATCACGCCGGACGGCAAGACCATGGAAGCGGAAGCCGCGCACGGCACGGTGACGCGCCATTATCGCCAGCACCAGAAGGGCGAGCCGACCAGCACGAACTCTGTCGCCTCCATCTTCGCCTGGACGCGCGGCCTTGCCCATCGCGGCAAGCTCGATGGCAACCAAAAGCTGATCGACTATGCGCTGCTGCTTGAGAAGGTGGTGGTTGATACGGTCGAAAGCGGGCAGATGACGAAAGATCTCGCGCTGCTGGTTGGCGATAAGCAAAGCTGGCTCACCACCGAGGGCTTCCTCGACGCGGTGGGCGATAATCTCGACAAGGCGATGAGCAAGGCGGGCTAAGCCGCCGCCGCGCGCGGCCTTTCCCTCCCCGCTAGGGGAGGGAAAGGTCGCGCTATGTTTTGAACGCGGCGGCGTTGGCCGCTACCTAAAGCAACGGACTTTAAATTCGCCTCAGTCCGATGGCTCGCGCAGAGCGAATTTAAAGTCCATAAGTTGCTTTAGAAAACTTTGAATCTAAAGCGTCTTTGAGGACTTAAATGCGACACGGTGGTCGATCCATCGTTTGGGTCGCATTTAAGTCCCGACGCTTTAGAGCCGCAGCAGCTCAACCTCGGCCGCTTGGTACGGATCGAGCCGGTAGACCAATTGGCGGTGGATCGCCACCAGGGCGCCCTCGCCCCAATCTTCGATCAGCTCGGCATCGTCGCGCTCGCGCGCCTGCCATTGGGAGCCATCCTCGCAGATCAGCACGCGCCCGCGCGCCATCACCGCGTCGATCGTTGACACTGAACCCGATTGCGCGCCCGCGCCCAAACCGACTCGGAACACAGAGAGAATCGCTTCACGCTGAGAAGCGCTGAGGCGGCTCCACTCGAGTCGTTCAAATATCTCTGGCCCTAAGAATGCGGCCAGCGCATCGTTTTGCGTCATCCCGGTCCCCACCGAATCGAGTCACCAGAAATCCGGTGATTTGGTTTCCGAGACGTTACTTGGGCCGCCGGCGCCTCCGGCATGGCTGCATGCTTCAAGCGCTTGTGCGAGCCGATAGAGCGCAGCCGGCGAGGGCGCCGGCGGTCCAAGCAAGCGGCGCCGCTAAAGCGCCAGCTTCCAGATCAAATCCCGATCGGCCACGCGGCCGACCATGAATTCCCACGCGCTATGATCTTCAAAGCCGTAGCGGCGATAGAATTTCTGGGCGCGGTGATTGTTTTCCCAGACCGAGAGATAGACCGCGCCCGCCTTGCGCGCGCGCGCCCAATCCAGCCCCTGCTCCAACAGCGCCGCCGCCACGCCCGCGCCCTTCACGCGCTCATGCACGTAAAGCCGATGCAGCTCCACGCCGCTGGGATCATCGACGGGCATATCGAGCGCGCCCATGCGGCAATAGCCGACGATCTCTTCGCCATCGCGCGCGAGGAAATAAGTTTCGCCCGGCGTTGCGATCTGCGCGCGCTGGATCGCTTCGCTGAAACTGGCCTTGAGATAATTTTCGAGATCTTCGGGAGGATAGAGCCCGTTCCCAAACGTCGCCACCCAGCTCGCGCGCGCGAACGCGGCGAGCGCTGCGGCGTCTTCAATTTGGGCTTCGCGGTAGGTGTAAGCGCTCACGTCATGCTCCCCTGCGGAGCGGGGAGCTGTCGCGCGCGCAGCGCGTGACTGAGGGGGGGCGTCGCCAACTTCCCCCCTCCCCCTCGCAACGCTCGGGACCTCCCCGCAAGCGGGGGAGGATGGCGGGCCGGCAAGCTCACGCTGGGCCTTGCAATGCTGCGCGGATCGCTTCGAGCGCTTTGGGGGCGTCGGCGCCATTGGGGCCGCCGCCTTGGGCCATGTCGGGGCGGCCGCCGCCGCCTTGGCCGCCAACAGCGGCGACGCCGGCTTTGACGAGATCAACCGCGCTGACCTTGGCTTTCAAATCATCGGTGACGCCAACCGCGAGCGCGGCCTTGCCTTCATCGACGCCGATATAGGCGATCACGCCCGAGCCGATGCTCTTTTTGCCTTCATCGACAAGCCCGCGCAGCTCGCCCAGGCCGGCACGCCATGCAGCACGCGCGCCAGCAACGCAACGCCGCCGACATCTTCGGGCCCCGCCGGCGCGGCTTGCGCGCCATCGCCGGCGAGCGCGAGCTTTTTCTTGGCTTCGGCCAATTCGCGCTCAAGCTTTTTGCGCTCGTCCTGCAATTGACTCACGCGCTCGGGCAGTTCGCTGAGCGGCGTGCGCAAATTGCCGGCGACGGCTTTGGCGAGCGCGGCTTGCGCTTTGAGATGCGCGAGCGCGGCGGCGCCCGTGGCCGCTTCGATGCGGCGCACGCCGGAGGCGACGCCGCTTTCGGAAAGGATCGCAAACACCGCAATATCGCCGGTGCGCCGCACATGCGTGCCGCCGCAGAGCTCGACCGAATAAGGCTTGCCATCGGCGCTGAGCGCATCGCCCCCCAAAGCATTTCCAAGCCGCAGCACGCGCACGCTCTCGCCGTATTTTTCGCCGAACAGCGCCAGCGCACCCTCAGCGATCGCTTGTTCGGGCGAGGTTTCCTTGATCAACCCTTCGGCGTTCTGGCGGATGATGGCGTTCACCTCATCTTCGACGCGCGCGATTTCATCGGCTGTCAGCGCCTGGCCGTGGCTGAAATCGAAGCGGAAATAATCGGCCTCCACCAGCGAGCCTTTTTGCGTGACATGCGGCCCAAGCACATTGCGCAGCGCGGCGTTGCGCAAGGTGGGTGGCGCTGTGATTGGCGCGGATGGCGGCGCGGCGCGCGTGATCGATCTCGAGCTGAGCCTTATCGCCCACTTTGATCGCGCCCTCGATCAAGCGGCCGATATGCACGTGCAGCGCGCCGGCTTGCTTTTGCGTATCCTCCACCGCGAACACCGCGCCATTGGCGAAACGGATGACGCCATGATCGCCGGCCTGGCCGCCGCTTTCGGCGTAGAACGGCGTCGCGATCGAACACGAGCGCGGCGGGCGCGGACGCGCTCAGATCGTGCAATTCGGCGCCGCCGGCGACGATCGCGGTCAGCGCGCCCTCGCCCGCTTCGGCGCCGTAGCCGAGAAATTCGTTGCCCTTGGTGCGTTCGAGGATCGAATGCCAGATAGCCGGATTATCGGCGCCGTCCGCGCCCTTCCAGGAGGCCGCGCCCGCATCCTTCTGCTCCTGCATCGCCGCATCATAGGCCGCGACATCGACCTCAAGCGTTTTGCCGCGCAGAATATCCTGCGTGAGATCAAGCGGGAAGCCGAACGTATCGTAGAGCTTGAACGCGGTGCGGCCCGAGAGCTTTTCGCCGGGCTTGAGCGCTTCGATTTCATCTTCCAGCAGGCGCAGACCGTTCGACAGCGTGCGGCGGAAGCGTTCTTCCTCTTCGCGCAATTGCGCTTCGATCACCGGCTGGGCGCGTTTGAGTTCGGGAAAGGCTTCGCCCATTTCCGCGATCAGCGTCGGCGCGAGGCGGTGCATCAGCGGCTCTTTGGCGCCGAGAATGTGCGCGTGGCGCATGGCGCGGCGCATGATCCGGCGCAGCACATAGCCGCGCCCTTCGTTGGAGGGCGAAACCCCATCGGCGATGAGGAAGCAAGATGAGCGCAGGTGATCGGCGATCACGTTATGGCTCGGCGCGCGCTCACCCTCGGCCTTGGTTTTGGTGAGCTCTTCGGAGGCGGCGATCAACGTGCGGAAAAGATCGGTGTCAAACACCGAATCCACGCCCTGCATCACGCAGGCCATGCGCTCGAGCCCCATGCCGGTATCGATCGAGGGTTTCGGCAGCGCCTCGCGGCGGCCATCGGCGAATTGCTCGAACTGCATGAACACAAGGTTCCAGAATTCGAGAAAGCGATCGCCATCCTCTTCGGGCGAGCCGGGCGGGCCGCCCCAGATGTGATCGCCACGATCGATGAAGATTTCCGAGCACGGCCCGCAGGGGCCGGTATCGCCCATCGACCAGAAATTATCGCTGGTGGCGATGCGGATGATTTTATCGTCGGAAAGTCCGGCGATCTTTTTCCAGAGCGCGTGCGCCTCATCATCATTGTGATAGATGGTGACGAGCAGCTCATCTTTCGGCAGGCCGAGATCTTTCGTCACCAGCGTCCAGGCGTTCTCAATCGCGCCCTCTTTGAAATAATCGCCGAAGGAAAAATTGCCGAGCATCTCGAAGAAGGTGAGATGGCGCGCGGTGTAGCCGACATTGTCGAGATCGTTGTGCTTGCCGCCGGCGCGCACGCATTTCTGGCTGGTGGAGGCGCGCGGAAACGGGGGCCGCGCCGCGCCGGTGAAATAATTCTTGAACGGCACCATGCCGGCATTGACGAACAGCAGCGTGGGATCATCCTGCGGCACCAAAGGGGCCGAGGCTGGGGTCTCATGCCCGCGCGCGCGGAAGAAATCCAAAAACTGCCGCCGAATATCGCTGACGCTGCTCATGCCGTTCCAAGCCAAAAGCCCGCCGGGAGCGGGCAAATCAAGATTTGAGCTTGGTATAGGTAGTGGGCGGGCCAACGCCAAGCGGCGGAACCGGCCGGGCGCGCAAGCCGCCCTCCGCGTCAGCAGATCCTCGCCCCAGTTAGCCCTCTGGCAGCGTGAGCGCGCCGTCTGGCCCAAGCGGGAAACCTGGATTCCAGGCTACCTCCCAAAGATGCCCGTCAGGATCGGTGAAATAGCCGGTGCGGCCAAGGAAATGCGGCGAATCCTGCGCGGGCTTGGTGATGACCGCGCCCGCCGCGGCGGCCTCGGCCAAGAGCCGATCGACCTCATCCCTGGTGCGGACATTGTGCGCCAGCGCGATGCCGGCAAAGCCCGCGCCTTCCGGCGCCACGCCCGCATCAGCTGCAAGCTTGGCGCGCGCCCAGAGCCCGAGCGCCATGGCGCCGGCCTGATAGAACGCCACCTCCCCAGCCACGCTCGCGGGCGACCGCCGCCAGCCAAGCGCTTCGTAAAAAGCTTGGGCGCGGCCAAGATCGGCCACGCCCAGGGTGATCAGGGAAATGCGCGGCTCCATCAGGCTCCTTCTTTAGAATTCGCCGGCCGGCCCGGAGACGGGCCAGGGCATGGGGTCGGGTCGGTCCACGGCCCCGAACCGGCCAGCGAAAACCTTAGCCGCCCTCGGCGGCGTCCTTTTCCTCATCGCCCTCGGGCGGGGAATACATCGCATCGGCCATCATGCCCGATTGCTTGCGGATCGCATCTTCGATCGTGTGGGCGATGTCCTTGTGCTCTTTCAGGAAGCGGCGCACCGCCTCCTTGCCTTGGCCGATCTTCTGCCCGCCATAGGCGTACCAGGCGCCGGACTTATCGATCACGCCAGCCTTCACGCCGAGTTCGATGAGTTCGCCGGTTTTGGAGACGCCCTCGCCATAGATGATGTCAAAGCTCACCTGCTTGAACGGCGGGGCGACCTTGTTTTTCACCACTTTCACGCGGGTTTCCGAGCCGATCACCTCATCGCGCTCTTTGATCTGGCCGGTACGGCGGATGTCGAGCCGCACCGAGGCGTAGAATTTCAGCGCGTTGCCGCCGGTGGTGGTTTCCGGGTTGCCGTACATCACGCCGATCTTCATGCGGATCTGGTTGATGAAAATCACCAGCGTGTTGGATTTATTGATCGAGGCGGTGAGCTTGCGCAGCGCCTGGCTCATCAGCCGCGCCTGCAGGCCCGGCAGGCTATCGCCCATCTCGCCTTCGATTTCCGCGCGCGGCGTGAGCGCCGCGACCGAATCGATCACCAGCACATCGACCGCGCCGGAACGGACGAGCGTATCGGTGATTTCCAGCGCCTGCTCACCCGTATCGGGCTGGGAGACCAAGAGATCATCGAGATCAACGCCGAGCTTGCGGGCGTAAATCGGATCAAGCGCGTGTTCGGCGTCCACGAACGCGCACACGCCGCCATTCTTTTGCGCCTCGGCGATGCAGTGCAGCGCCAAGGTGGTTTTGCCCGAGCTCTCGGGGCCGTAAATCTCAACGATGCGGCCTTTGGGCAGGCCGCCGATGCCGAGGGCGATATCGAGCGACAGCGAGCCGGTGGAGATCGCCTCGATCTCCACGGTCGGCTTTTCGCCAAGCCGCATGACCGATCCTTTGCCAAAGGCTTGATCGATCTGTTTCAGAGCCGCGGCCAGAGCCTTCTGCTTGTCCGTTTCCACTTCCGCCTCAACAAGCTTCAGCTTCGCCATTGTCCCGCCCTCCTGCCTTGAGTCCATGCCCCGCGGCCATGCAAAATCGCCGTTCGGTGTTGGATCTGTATGTACCGCGTTTGTTCTAAGAACACAAGTAGAACATTTAGGTAGTGTCTCAGTTTGAATTTTTCGAAGATGGACCGGGCTAGCCGCCCGCGTTCTGCGGGCGGCGTCGCGCTCGTTCTCTGCCTAGCAGTCGCGCGGTTTGCCGCGCTTATGCGGCTTCACCGGGACCGTTTTCGGCTTCGTGTTGGGAGTCGGGCAGCCGCAGCCACCTTTTTTGTCGCGGCTCATTGGAGCCTCCATGCTCGCGGGAGGCTAGACCGCATGTTGCCAAATCGTGTTAAGATCTGGCGTCCGGGCACCTCGCGTAGCCAAACACGCTTGGCGGCCTAACTAGGCGGCGCGCACTCGTGATGGGGTTGCGCGCCGTTTCGTTTTCGGCAACCGACCCCGCTATCAGATCTGCACCGCTGCACCGATAGTCGCAGCGCGCAATTTCGCTGATTCTTTTCAGCGCGTTAGCAAGCATTGATTCACCTTTTTCGAGTCCTGACTCGACGGTCAGACCACACGCTTCTTATAAGGCCCACGCGGCCCCGGCTTCGGCGCGACGGCATCCATCCGCGCGATAATATCTTCCATCGTCCAGAGCATATCGCTGACCCCTGCCGCCATAGCTGGCGACATGCGCAGCGCCTTATGAACCCGCACGAAATTGTAGTGCATGAAGAACAGCGCCAGCGCGTAAAGGTGGTTGGCGTATTTCTTTGAGTGCGCATTGGTGAGGCGCGTGAAGCGGCGATTGCCCATGCGGATCGTGAGGTTCGCGCGTTCCACATAGCTCGTTGAAACGTGCGCCTTATCAGGATTGCCGCAGCAAATTTCGGTTTTCGTGCCCACGCATTCCAGCGGCGAATAGCGCGTTTCGCCCGGCGCCGGCACGTTGGCGTAAATCTTCATCAGCATGGCGTAATCAACCGCGCCGCCAAAAGCTTTCTCGACCGCGCCAGCATAGACGCCAAAGCCATCCGTGGTGAGCTGCACGCGCTCTGTCACGCGGCCCGCCAGATCGCGCATGAACGCCTCGCCGCTTTTCGCGGAGCGCTGGCCGGCTAGATACGAGATCATGAGCTTGGAATCCGCATCGATCGCGGTCCACGTCCACACGTCGCCCGTCTCAGCGCTATCGGGGTTCTTGGACTTGGCTTTGTTCTTCGCCTTGGTGTGGATGAACGACCAGATTTCGTCGCACTCTACGCGCTTGGATTTCACGCCGCGCACCAGCTCATCGTGCATGTCCAGGCACGCCTCGCCCGCGTCCACCAAGAGCTTGCTGACCGTGTTGATGCTCACATCGCAGACGCGGGAGATCGACCGCATAGAGCTGCCCTCAACCAGCATGTTGAGGATTTGGACGCGCTTAGAGAGGGGGAGCACGTTGGCCATACCTCTCTTATACTGAACTTTATGCTTATCGTCAAGCATGTCGATTTGAACTTAGGGTTGTCTGAGGCGTATAATACCCCTGCATGGACTCGCATATAACAATTTTGATATGTCATGCAAGCCGGCCACCCTTGTGCGCAGAACAGTATTGTTATATTTATGCCCTACGAGGTTAAGTGCTACCCGGACTCCGTAGGCAAGAAGGAGATCAAAGGTCTCCCAGCCGAGGCGCGTGCGGAGGTCGCGAGTGTCATCCGAGACCTTGCGACCTATGGCCCCGAACCTCCGGCTAGGGAGGCCAAGACCCTGAAGGGCAAGCACCTAAAGGGACTTTGGCAACTCAGTCTAAAGGTCAACAAGGAGCAGATACGGCTGGTCTATTTCGTATGGGGCGAGACGATCATTGTAGTTGTTAGCGTGTTCAAGAAAACGAGCCCGCAGCTTCAGGTTCGCGAGCACTCAACCGCCGCCGAGCGTAAAAAAACCGCCGAACGCATTCTTCGCAACACCCAGGATGGCAATGACCTCACTGCAATCAATTGACCTCGACCTGTTCGAAGAGCTGAAAGACGATGCTTTTCGGAACGCATTCTTTGAGGCTGAAGCGTCCGCAGCAATTGCGCGGGCAATCATTGAACTGCGCCAACGGCGCGGCCTAAATCAATCCGAGTTGGCCGATCTTCTTGATACGAAGCAGCCGGCGATCTCTCGTATCGAGAAGGCCAACTATCGCTCCTGGAGCTACTCGACGCTTAAGAAAATTGCACATGTGTTGCGCGCTCGCCTTCGCGTCATAATCGAGCCTTTTGAGGACGTGCACGACGAATATCGAAACGATCTAGGGGACTTTGCTGGTGCTGCGAAGCAGCCGAGCGCCTTGGATCAACTTGGCAAACTCCAACAAATCGGGCTGTCTCATGCAACTCCTGCAAGTCCAGCAGAGCAAGATAACGTACTTGACCGCCGTGCGCCGCCCAGAGGGGCAGTTATTTCTTCCATTCGCGGCGAAGAAGCTAACCGAGCACTACCACTTTGGTGGCGTTCCTCGCACTATGGAACAGATGCAAGAAACGCCGATAACGTTCCTGCACGGCGTGTTCAATGGCACGGCAATTGACAAGTTTGAAATTTACAATGACGGCGTGATTGTCAGCGGCGCATCAAACACGCGCGTGTTCGATGCATTCCTAGATGACTTGTTTTCATGGATCGGGCCTGAGTTGGGGCTAACTGAGGTGCCTCAGCTCAAGCATGGCAGAATTTACGAGAGTGCGGTTGTCGCTGAACTTGCAATCAATGCGGACAAGATTGCACCTTGGAGCAAGGCGCTTCGCAAATTGATCGGGGACAAATGGGAGGACGCTGGCCGACCCAAGTTTGAATTCGAGTTTTCTCAGCTTCGGTTTGGGCCGGACCCTCACGAGCGCTCCTTCGCACCAATCAATTTCAGCCTGGAGCGCCGTGCGGGAATCCCGTTCGACCAAAACATCTACTTTTCGACCGCGCCCCTTCGCACCGACGATCACGTCGAGGCCCTGGCGGCATTGGAGAAGAGCCTGAGTTAGCCAGTTGGCCCGCTCGCTATGCCTTATTCTTCCAGCGCTTTTGCGCCGCCTTCTTAGCTATAGCTGACCGCTTAGCCGCGCTGAGGCTTTCTGCGCGCGCTTTCCCGCCCTTGGCGCCCAGCGCTTGGGCGTTCGGGTCTTTGCCGTCATCCGGCGCGGGCGCGTCCGTTTCCTCGCCAATGGCGATACGCGCGATCTGCACGGCGCGGGACACGGCGTCGGCGGGGCGTTTCTCCCCCTTAGGGCCTTTAGGCATGGTCGGCTTCCTCTTGGGCCAGAGCGATTAGATCAGCTTCATCGAGATAGCGCCGTCGCGCGCTGCGGTCGCGTACATAAACAGCGCGGCCAAGGGCGGAGCCGCGCCGGGCCAGCGCCAAGGCTTCGGCGGCGGTCGCAGCGTTGTGCGCGCCGCGCTCGCCCTCCACGCTGACCTCAAAGCGCTTGCTGGCGGCTTTCGTCGTGACCACGCGGCCAAGCTTCCATTGGGCCGGGTAAAGGCCGCAGCGGTGGGGGTGATCCTCAGGATCTGGGCTGGTGGGGCGTCTGGCCATGCTTTCCGCTAAGCATGAGCCGCGTCGGCGGCCATATCAAGGCGCGTCAAGCCCCTGTACCCGCTCCGTTTTATTCAAACTGAGACACTACCAACATTTACTGCGTGGCGTTGATCTGGGGATGACGGCCCAGGCCGCAACCGGCGGCGCCTTACCAATCGCTAATCCCCAATCCCTAGCTCAGCGGCGGGCGGGCTCTTTCCCAAAATGAGGAGTTGAGCGTTAATGTTCCCCCCAAGGAGACACGCGGATGGCCTCAACCCTCGCGCCCAAGCCCTCGCTCAGCGCCTTTCCGCCGACGCTTGAATCGGTCTCTTCCTTCCGCGTGAAAACGGCGGCGCTGATGCGCCCAGCCGATCCAAGACGCGCCGACCCTGACGTGATCGTGGTGACAAACGCGCGGGGCGAGGTGGTGGCGTATCCGCCGAGCGAAAAGCTGATCATCCTGGCGGCGCGCCGCACGAAAACCGAAACGCCGGATTTCGATTTTTCAGCGGCGGGTTAGACACGGCGCGCGGCGATCTTCAGATCGACACGCACGCCGGCCGTCGCGAGCATGTTGATCAGCATATCGATGCTGAACAGATCAATCTTTCCGCGCACGAGATCGGAAATCCGCGGCTGGGTGACGCCGAAAAGCTTCGCGGCTTGCGCTTGGCTGAGGCCCTCACGCGCAATGTAATCGCGCACGGCCGTCATGAGGCGGGCGCGCAGCTTCATGTTCTCGGCTTCCGCCGGGTTCTCCTCGATCGCATCCCAGACGCTCGCGTAACGTTTGCGGGTCATGACTTCCGATCCTTCATCAATTGCTTGTAACGCCCGGCGGCGAGCGAAATGTCCTCGCGGCTGGTGCGCTGCGCCTTCTTCTGGAAGCAATGCAGCACGAACACCGCCTCGGCGAATTTCGCCACATACATCACGCGAAACGCGCCGTTCGCCGCGCGGATGCGTATCTCGTGAACGCCGGCGCCGATGCTCGCCATCGGTTTCAATCGTCGGGTTCAAGGCCGTTTTGCACGCGATCGAGCTGATAGCCCGCCTGCCGGCGCGCCGGGGCGGGAAAAGCGCGCAAATCGGCCAGGGCGCCGCCGAGAAACGTGATGGGCTTTGCGACCTTGGCCACAATCAGGGTCTATACAATATTTTGTATCAACCCTCAAGCCCGACATCAGGCAGGCAGGCGCCCCTCCAGGCGCCTCTCGATTTACGCCGCCGCCAGCAGCTCTTTCACGCGCCCGACCAGCTGCTCCATCGTCACCGGCTTGCTCATGTAGTGCACCGGATATTGCTCCAGCATGTGGCTGAAGCTTTCGGGGGCGTAGCCGGAGAGGAAGAGCACTTTGGCCGCGCCAATCACCGCCGGATCGGCTTCCTGCAGCATTTCGGGGCCGGTCATGATCGGCATGGAGACGTCCGAGATGATCATGTCGTAGCCGCCGGGATTTTTCTCGAGCACTTCGAGCGCTTCTTCGCCGTTCTCGGCTTCGTCCACCTCGTAGCCGCACTCTTTGAGATTGCGCACGATGGAGCGGCGCACGGCGGTTTGATCCTCGACGAACAGGATCTTGCCGCGCCCGGCGACGTCCTTGGTCGGCGGGGCGATGAGCGCGCGCTCCTTGGCGGCGATTTCTTCCAGCTCTTCGGGCGTGGGATCATAGACCGGCAGGAAGATGCGGAACGTGGTGCCCACGCCCAGCTTTGAGCTGAAAAAGATGTAGCCGCCCGATTGCTTGATGATGCCGTAGGAGGTGGCCAGGCCCAGCCCCGTGCCTTTGCCGGCTTCCTTGGTGGAATGATACGGGCGGAAGATTTTGGCGGCGTGTTCGGGCTTGATGCCCGAGCCTGTGTCTTCCACCTCGATCATCACATATTGGCCATCCTCGATCGGGTTGTGGCCGAAGCCGCGCGCGGTTTCGCTTGAGACGAGCGAGGTGCGCACCATCAGCTTGCCATCCTTCGGGATCGGGGAATCCTTCGGCGTCATCGCATCGCGCGCATTGGTGGCGAGATTGACGAGCACGCGCTCAAGCTGGGTTTTATCGACCTTCACGTACGGCAGATCGCGGCCATGGCGCACCTCGTACTGGATCGAGGCGCCGACGATGCGGCGGATCAGCTCCTGCCGGGCGCCGACGAAATCACCGACATCAAACACCTCGCGCGCGAAGGTTTGCTGGCGCGCATAGGCGCGCAGCATTTCCGAAAGCTCCTTGGCGGTGACGGCGTGATCGGAAATCTCACGCAGCATCGGATAGTCTGCATCCCCCACCGGGTGGCGGCGCAAAAGCGTGGAGCATGTCTGCATCACCACGGTGAGCAGGTTGTTGAAATCGTGCGCAACGCCTGCGGCGAGCTCACCGATCTCGCGCATTTTTTCCGATTGCGCGAGGCGGGTTTCAAGCTCGCGCTGCTCGGTGACGTTCATCACATAGGCAAGCCCGCGCCCATCTGGCCCGCGCGCGAAATGCACATGCGCCGCGACAGGCGGGCTCGCCGCCAGCATCAGCTCCACCGGTTCGTTGATAGCTTGGCGCAAGCGCTGGGCCAGCGCTGCGGGGCCTTCGGAGGCGTCAAACAGATCGGCGAAAGCCGCGCCCGGCATGGCGCGCCCTTGGGTCATTTCCATCAGCGCGCCGTTGGAATCGAGCAAAGCGGCGGTGGCCGGATCGGTGCAATCGAGCACGGCGGCGCAAACGGGGCTTGCGCGAACACGCCGTCAGCGGCGGCGGTATCGACCTTGAGCGCGGCGGCGGGCGCCTCGGGCGCTTCGGTTTCGGAGAAGAACACGAACACCCGCGCCGCGCCTTCGCTTTCCTCGGCCGGCCAGAAGCTGAGCGTGCTGGCCTGGGTTTCCATGCCGTCGCGCGCGCGCAGGGTGATGCGCGTGCGCGTGGGGCCAAAGCCGCGCCGATCCTTGCGCAAGAGGCGCGCCTGATCTTCCTTGACCAGATCCTTCACCCGCAGCAGCGCCGGATCATCGCCCACGCCCAGCACGGCGCGCAGCGCGCGGTTCATATAAATGATGGAGCCATCGGCGGCGGCGGCGAAGAAGCCGACGGGCGCATCGTCCACAAACAGATTCCGCGACTCTTCCGCCGCCCCGCCCTCGCGCGCGACCGAGGCGCCGATCTCGCGCAGGCGCCACAGCACATAGCCGCCCGGCATGGCGCCGACGCTGGCTTCGTAACGCACCATCTTGCCGCCGATGATGGCGGTGGGCGGCAACAGCTCGCGCCGGTTGAGCCCCTGGCCCGCCGCCTTGGCCAAGCGAAACATCGGCGCAGACAGCGCGGGATCGGCGCCAAACAGGCGGCTCATGATCGGCGGGCGATCGCTGCCGCCCAGCATGCCCGCCTCTTCGGCGATGGCGATGTAGCCGGTATTGGCGACAAGCGGCGAGAGCGTCGCGATCGGTGATCAGCGCCGCTTCATCGAGCGCGTCAATGGCGGCGAATTCCGGCTTGCCGATGGCGAAGCTGGCGGCGGCGACAACGCCGCGCTCAGGAAAGGCGCCAAACTTGCGGCCCGCCCCGCGCGACATCCACATGAACAGCACAAGCCCAGAAGCGGCGATGAGAATAAGCAGGATCGCGCCCACGCGCCCGACGCTGGGGCCGGCGGTGATGGCGACGCCCGCGGCGGCCACGCCAAACGCCACCGAAATCCAGAACAGGATTTGCAGCGGATCGAGCCGTGCGCCGCTTTGCGGCGTGGGGTGTTCTGCTTGGTCTGTCATCAGCGCGCCTATTTGGGGGCCAATTGACCCCGATCTCGCCCTTGGGAGCACGGTTTGGGCCTGTGAATCCGTCCGCCATGTCAGTTCCTCACAGCCGGCGCCGCCCGCGCCGTCGCGCGAGCCGCATGACAAAGCCAATCACCTTGGCCACCGCTTCGTAATGTTCCCGTGGAATCGGCGCGTCGATCTCGGCGTTGGCGTAGAGCGCGCGCGCCAGGGGCGGATCTTCCACGATCGGGATGTCGTGCTCGTTCGCTGTTTCGCGAATCCGTTGCGCCAGCGCATCGACGCCTTTGGCGAGGCAGACCGGGGCCGCCGTCTCGCCCTGCTCATAGCGCAGCGCCACCGCGTAATGAGTCCGGGTTGGTGATGATCACGCTGGCGTTGGGCACGTTCTGCATCATGCGCCGGCGCGAGCGCTCGATGCGGAGCTGGCGCAGCTTGGCCTTCAACATCGGATCGCCTTCGCTTTGGCGATGCTCTTCCTTCAATTCGCGGCGGCTCATCTTGAGGCGCTTCATGTAAGATTGGCGGGTGAAAATGTAATCGATCACCGCCAGCGCCGCCGCCGCGCTGACAAGCGCGATCAGCATGGAGACGATGCGCTCCTGCACGAACGGCAAAAGCGCGGCCGGATCGAGCAGCGAGATATTTTCCAGCACCGCATCATGCGGCCACAGCGCCCAAGCCATCGCCGCGCCGACGATGAAGAGCTTGGCCAATGATTTCAGAAATTGCGCGCCCGCCTGCTTGCCGAACACGCGCTTGAAGCCTTCGGCGGGGTTGAGCTTACTGAGCTTGGGCGTCAGCCGCTCGGCCGTAAAGGTGGGCCGATCCTGCACATAGCGCGCGGCGATCCCGGCTGCGGCGAAGGCGAGCATGAGCAGGCCGAAAATCATCATCGTCTTGAGCGACACCGCGCCAAACAGCGCCCGCAGCGCGCCGGGCTCTGCGCTCAATTGCTCCGGCACGGCGATGAAGCCGATGAAGCTCTGCGCCATCCCTTCAAGGATCGGCCCGGCCATAAAGGCGGCGACGGCGGTGAGCGCCAGCAGCGAGAGCGCGGCGCCGACCTCGGGGGTGTAGATGATGTCGCCTTTCTCGCGCGCCTGTTCGATTTTGCGCGGTGTCGGCTCTTCGGTTTTATCGTCGTCGTTCTGCTCGGCCATGGTCTATCCCAACCACTCGCCGTAGCGCTGCAGGCTATCGAGCCAGATCAGCATGCCGGTGGAGAGCCCAAGCGCGAACACCACAAGCCCGCCCATGATCTGCAGCGGCAACACCACGAAAAACACCTGAATTTGCGGAATAAGCCGCGCCAAAACGCCAAGCCCGACGCGGAAGATAAGGCCAGCCGCGATCAGCGGCATGGCGATCTGAAAGCCGATGCGGAACGAAGCGGCCACCGCCTCCACCGCCATCGCCGTTCCATCCTCGATCGGCGGCGGCGCGCCGAGCGAAATCACGTCATACGATCCCACGATGCCGCGCAGGAACATATGATCAAGCCCGGTGGCGAAGATCAGCGCCACGCCCAGCAGGCCGAGAAACACCGAAAACAATTGCCCTTGCGACATTTGCGACGGATCGGCGGTTTGCGCAAAAGCGATGCCGACTTCAAAGCCGATGATCTGCCCCGCCGTGGCCAGCGCCGAAACCAGGATGCGCGCGGCCCCGCCCAGCATGATGCCGATCACGATCTCGCCGATGATCTGCCCGGCCATGCCGAACACGGTTTGCGCCGCTTCCGGCACGCGATCGGCCAAAGTGGGCGCCAGCGCAATGGCGAGCGCGAGCGCGAACGCCAGGCGGATGCGCGCAGGGATCGCCGCTTCGCCAAACGCCGGCAGCAGCATGAGCATCGCGCCCATGCGCGCAAACAAAAGCGCGACGGCCCAGATCTCCACGCCGTAGAGGGTCATGTGCGCGGCTCCGCCGCGCGGGCAATGGGCAATAGGCAATAGGCAATAGCAGGCCAGCGCTTAACGCCGCCGCCCCCATTGCCCATTGCCCATTGCCTATTGCCCATCATCATCAGAACGCCGCGATCCGTTCAAAGATGTTGGTGGTGAAGCCGCCCAAGAGGCCGCCCATGATCGGCAGGAACAGCAGGATGGCGAAGAAGATCGATAAGATCTTCGGCACGAACACCAGCGTCTGCTCCTGGATCTGAGTCAGCGTTTGCAGCAGCGAGACGACAAGGCCGACGATAAGCCCGACAATCATCGGCCCGGCGGCGACAAGCACCGTCACCCAGATGGCGTCACGCCCTAGATCGAGAACTTCGGCGCCGTTCATGTCACGCTCCGCATGCGGGAACTCGGCAAATTCTGCCGACCGCCGCCACAAGGAGCGCGTTTATCGTTAACAGGTGGTTTCCAGACCCCTTACCCATTCTTAAACTCGCCGAAACGCATCAGGGGGATCCGCTTTATGAACCTTACCCGCCGCCAGGCGCTGCTTTCCGTCTCCGCCGCCGCGCTTGCTGGTTGCGCCACCGCATCGAACGGGGCCGATCAGGGCGCCGCGCTCAACGGCTTTTTTGAGGACGCATTCGAATCGGTGGTGGCCGCCTCGCCGCAATTGGCCACCAGCCTGGGAGACCGGCGCGGCTACGGCCAATGGGATGATCCCAGCGAAACGGCGGCGCGCCGTGAGCTTGATCAGCGCATCGCCTCACGCGAGGCGATGCGCGCGCGTTTTGATCCGGCGCAGCTCAACGCCTCCGATCGCCTCTCCTTCCGGCTCTATGAGCACGGCATCACCCGCGCGGAGGAAAACTGGCGCTGGCGCAATCACGGCTACATCTTCAATCATATGAGCGGGGCGCAATCATCGATCCCCGCCTTCCTGATTGGCCAGCACGCCGTCACGGACGTCAGCGATGCGGAGGCTTATGTCTCGCGCATCGATGGCGCGGGCCCGCGTCTGCGCGAATTGACGGCGCAATCGAACGAACGCTTCGCGCAAGGCATCGCCCCGCCGCGCTTTTCGTATGAGGGCATTCTGCAAACCAGCGCCGCCGTGATCACCGGCGCGCCGTTCACCAACGGCCCCGACAGCCCGATCTGGCGCGATTTCAAAGGCAAGGTGAACGCGCTGGAGATCAGCGACACTGAAAAGACCCGCCTGCTCGGCGCGGGCGAAGCGGCGCTGCTGAACAGTCTGCGCCCGGCTTATGACGATCTCATCGTCGCCATGCAGGGCCAAGCGGCGCGCGCCAGCGAGGATGACGGCGCCTGGAAGCTGCCCGATGGAGAAGAATTCTACGCCGCGCGGCTGCGCAATTTCACGACGACAGACCTCAGCGCCGACGAAATCCACGAGATCGGGCTTGAGAACGTGGCGCGGCTGCAGAATGAAATGCATGCGGTGATGCGCGCGGTGAATTTCAGCGGCGATCTGCCGGCGTTTTTCCGCTTCATGGAAACCGACAGCCAATTCTACGTGGCCGACACCGCCGAAGGCCGCGCCGATTATGTGCGCCGCGCCACCCAAGCGATCGATGCGATGCGCGCGCGCCTGCCGCAATATTTCGGCCTGATGCCGCGCGCGGCGATGGAGGTGCGCCCGGTGGAGGCCTTCCGCGAGCGCTCGGCGGGCCTTGCGTTTTATCAGCGGCCCGCGCCCGACGGCTCACGCCCCGGCGTTTATTACGTCAACACCTTCGACGTGCGCGCCATCCCGCTCTATCAGCTCGAGGCGCTGGCCTATCATGAGGGCATTCCGGGCCATCACATGCAGCTCTCGATCGCCCAGGAGCTGGAGGGCGTGCCGCGCTTCCGCCGCTTCCTGAGCTTTTACACCGCCTATACCGAAGGCTGGGGGCTCTACACCGAATATCTCGGCAAGGAGATGGGCGGGTATCAGGATCCCTATTCGGAGTTTGGCCGCCTGACCATGGAACTGCGCCGCGCCATCCGCCTGGTGGTCGATACCGGGCTGCATCACAAGCGTTGGACGCGCCAGCAAACCATCGATTACATCCTCGCCAATCAGCCCTCCGATCCGCATTCGGCGGCGCGCGACACCGGGCGCTACATCGTCAATCCCGGCCAAGCCACCGCCTACCTGATCGGGCAGCGCGAAATATTGCGGCTGCGCGAAGAAGCCAAAGCGGCGATGGGCGATCGCTTCAGCATTGCCGGGTTCCATGATGCTGTGCTGGAAAACGGCGCCGTGCCGCTGGACGTGCTGGGCGAGTTGGTGCGCGCGTGGAGCGCACGCGCGTAGTGTAACATTGGCTTCAGCCTAAAATTTCAGCGGGCCGGGCGAACAAAGCACGCGCGGCCCGCTTTTTCGTGTCTCCGCCGCAACAGCGCCAGCATGTTTGCGGCGCACTCTTTGCACCTGCGAAATTTAGCGCATGCTCTGATGCGAGGGAGCTGAAACGATGTGTCCGCCCTGCCCGCGAGAGGCAGGCGCGACGATGGGGCGCTGGCGATGTTTAAGGCGATGTTTGCGTGGTTCGGGCGCGTTTTCTCTTCCAGGGACGATGATTTCAAAGCGCAATTGATGGCCGATCTCGGCATCAAGCGCTGAGCTTTTTCGCCCGCTATCCACCCGGCGGCGCGCCGGAATTGAAGCTTTCGATCAAGCTGCCGGCCACCAGCCGCCAGCCATCGACCAGCACAAAGAAGATCAGCTTAAACGGCAAGCTCACCGTCACCGGCGGCATCATCATCATGCCCATGGCCATCAGCAATGAGGCCACCACCAGATCGATGATCAGGAACGGCACAAACAGCATAAAGCCGATCTCGAACGCGCGCCTGAGTTCGGACACCATGAAGGCCGGGGCCAGGATGCGCAGCGGGGTTTCCTCGGCGCTGGCGGGCGGGGTTTCGAGCCGCGCCATATCGATGAACAGCGCAAGATCCGCCTCGCGCGTCTGCCCCGCCATGAAGGCTTTCAGCGGCTCGACAATGCGCGGGAATGCTTCGTCCAGCGGCAATTCCTCGCGCATTACCGGGCCGACGCCCGCATCGTAAGCGGCGCTCCACACCGGCTGCATCACGAACGCGGTGAGAAACAGCGAAAGCGAGACGATCACCACGTTGGGCGGGCTTTGTTGCAAGCCAAGCGCGGTGCGCAACAGCGAAAGCACCACGACGATGCGCACAAAGCTCGTCGTCATGATCAGGATCGAGGGCGCCAGCGTCAGCACCGTGATCAGCGCCACGAGCTGCAGCACCCGCGCCGTCAGCCCCTCGCCAGTGCCGAGATTGACGTTGAGCGTGGGCTCGGCCGCTTGGGCGAAGGCGTCGGGGGCGAAGCTTGCGCCGATGGCGAGGGCGGCGACGAACAACGCCGCGCGCGTGAACCGCAACGCCGGAGCGCCGGCTTCCAGCCGGCAAGCAGCGTGGGCAAAGGCGCCGCCACCGCGTGATTGAAACTGGGGTGCCGGCTGGAAGCCGGCGCTCCTGGATAGCGTCACGCCGCGCCCTCCTCGCCCGATTCCTTGGCCGCCATTTCGCTCACCACCACATCCCCCGCAGGCCCCAGCAGCAACAAATGTTCGCGCTCATCGCAGCGCACCAGCACAAGGCGCCGGCGTGGATCGAGCATCAGGCTTTCACCGATTTTGAGCCGTTTAGGCCCCTGCGCGCGGTGCTGGATCATGCCAAGGCGGCGCGCCACGTACGCCGCGCCCACGATCAGCGCCAAAGTGGCGGTGAGCGCAAACAGCGCGCGCCCAATCAATCCAATCCACGACCCCGCCTCCGTTCTGGAGCTTTCGCGCTCTCTCGCTGGGCGGGTTTGGTAAACGGCGCGTTAACGTTGCGGGCGCGAGTTAAGCGCAGATTAACCATGCGCAGGTGCACTAGGCAAAGTTTGCAGCCCTTGAGTCGGCCCGCCCATGGATCTCGCCAACAGCCAATTCTTCAGCCTCTTGCGCACGCGGCTCGATCAGCTCAGCGAGCGCCAGCGGCTGATTTCGGAAAACATCGCCAACGCCTCCACGCCCGGCTATCGCCCGCGCGATCTGGATACGAGCGGGTTTGAACGCGCGCTCGCCGCGCATGCGGGCGCAGGCGCAGGCCCGGCGATGATGCGCACCAATGCGATGCACATGACGCCGGGCGGCTCGCCCACGCCCGCCAGCGTCGTCACCCGCGACGACAGCGAAACCACGATCGACGGCAACGCCGTGGTGCTGGAAGACCAGATGGCCCGCGCCGCCGAAACCCGCATGCAGTTCGAGACGGGCATCGCGCTTTACCAAAAGGGCCTCGAACTCGTGCGCCTCGCCGCGCGCGCGCCTGGAAGATGAATTGGGACGATAAGCCATGACAGACATCCAAGCCGCCATCGCCGCCGCCTCCTCGGGCATGCGCGCGCAAACCGTGCGCATGCGGGTTGCGGCCGAAAACGTCGCCAACGCCAATTCCACCGGCGCAAATCCCGGCGATGATCCGTTCCGCCGCCGTATTCCGCTGATGGAAACCACGACGCTCGCCTCCGGCGCCCAAGGCGTGCGCGTGCGCGGCGCGGCGATGGATATGACGGCGTTCCGCCAGGAATTTAATCCGAACCATCCGGCGGCCGATCCTGACGGATATGTGCGCCTGCCCAATGTCGATACGCTGGTTGAAATGATGGATTTGCGCGAAGCCACGCGCGCCTACGAAGCCAATTTGAACATGATCGAAGCCGCACGCTCGATGACGACGCGCGCGCTTGATCTCTTGCGGAGATAAGTGAGCCATGGCGATTGACCCGCTTTCAGCTGCACGGGCCTATCAGCAGGCCGCACAAGCCGCGCGCAGCGCGGGCGCTGGTGAAGAAACTGGGAGCATGGATTTCGGCTCGCTGGTGCAGGAGGCCGTGCGGCAAGCCGGCGCGAATGTCGGCGCGGCCGAGCAGCAGGCGATCTCCGTTGCGGCCGGCAAGGGCGATATCGTCGATGTCGTCACCGCCATCGCGGCGGCGGAAACGCAGCTGCAAACCGTGATCGCGGTGCGCGATCAGGTGATCCAGGCGTATCAGGAAATTCTGCGGATGCCGATTTAGGTTCGGGGATCGGGGCTCGGTTGTCGGGGCTCGGGACGCCTCCCGAACACCGAGTCCCGAACACCGAACCCCGAGCTAACGCGGACGCTCGCGCGCGGCGCTTTCTTCCTGCGCGCGCGCCACCTCCTCGACGCTCTGCACGCCTTCGGGCAATTGCACCGGCGCTTCCCAGCCGTAAGACCACGCATTGCCTTCGCGCATCAGCCTAAGGCCAAGCTCATACGTATGCAGCATCGCCGCCGGGCTGAAATCGAGGCTATCGCCGCCCGCGAAATCAGGCGGGATCGCCGCGACATGGAATTGCATGCCGTTGCGCTCAGCGAATACGCGGTTGGCGGTGAGGTTGGCGCGCAGATTGGCCTTGAGCGAGGCGTCCAGCGCGCGGCCCAGAACATCCGGCGCCGCATCGCGCATCAGCACCGCCACAGGCGCGGCCTTGCCGTTGACGATCACCCAGATGCGCCCGCCCTGCAGCGTCTGGCCGCGATCGCGCCACGTCCACAACATTTGCGGCAGCGCCACAAACGGATTGAGCACCCCGCCATCGACATGCATCTCATCAAACGGCGCCCCGCTTTGCACGCCGTTTTGATCCTGCATCTGCGCTTGGATCATCACCGGGGGAAACGCGCCGGGGATCGAGGCGGAGGCTTGCAGCACGTCGCGGAACAGTTCGAGCGCTTCGGGCCCGCCGCGCGCAGCGATCTCGCCCATGTTCCAGAGCACGCCGCGCTCCTGATCGAGATTGGTGGTGGCCACCAAGAGCACGCGCCCGCGCCGATGCTCCGCCGCGATCGCCTCAAGCAGCGGCGCATCGACAAAGCGCTCAATCAATTCGCGCAGCGGCTGCGCACGGAAAACGCCGGAGCCGAACAAGGCGCCAAAGCCGCGCCCTTGCAGCAAGTTGGCGGCGTAGCCCCCGGTATAGGCTTCGCGCAGGCGGTCATCATAGTCTGGGCCGAGGAAAACAAACGGCGCGGCCAGCGCCCCGGTGGAGACGCCGGTGACGACCTCGAAATCAGGGCGCTCGCCAGATTCGCTCCAGGCCGAAATCACGCCAGCCGCGAACGCGCCGCTCGCGCCGCCGCCCGAGAGTGCGATGAGATCGAAATGCCCGTCCGCCCCCTGCGGCACGCCTTGGGTGAGGCCTTCACGCAAGATCTCGGCGGTGCGCAGATCCTCGATAGCAAAGCGCACATTGGGAAAGCCCGGCGGGGCGCTGCTTTCGCGGAAGCTGAGATCGTAATCTGAGCGCGCGCCGCTGGCGCAAGCGCCCAGCGCCACAAGCATCAATGCCGCAATGATCCCGCGCCGCATGCATCCGCCCTCAAGCTTCGGCGCGCAGCTATATCGGCTCGCCCCCGCCCTTGCCAATGCGCATGAGCGCACACGCGATCGTGAGCCCAAGGCGCCAATTCTGCACCGCAGACGGGAAAAATCGCGCGGAACACGCCGCGCAAAACGGCGTTGGTTCCACAAGTTCGAGATCGAAGGAGATCATTCCCATGCTTGGCTGGGCGTTAGGTTTTTTTGTCGCTGCGTTAATCGCGGCGGTGTTTGGTTTTGGCGGCTTGGCGAGCGCGTTTTCGGGCGTGGCCGTGCTGCTTTTCTGGATTTTCGTGGCGCTGTTTGTGCTGTCGCTGATCGCGGGCGCATTCACGCGCTCGCACGGGGCCAGCGCGGTCGCCGGCGGGCGCACGGCGCTTTTGGTGGCGGTGACGGCCGTGGTGGCGATCGTGGCCTACACCTGGGTCGATAATGATTGGAGCGCCGAGCAAGCGGGCCGCGAGGTGGATCGCGCCGCCTCCGATCTGGCGTCCAACACCTCCGACGCCGTGGAAAGCGCTGGCGAACGGGCCGACCGCTTCCTGCGCGAAACCAGCGCCGAAATCCGCCGCGACGCCGCCCAAGGCATGGACGAAGCGGGCGAGCGCGTGAACCCGGAAAGCGAGAGCTAAAGGCGAGAATAAGAGTTTCGAGCGAGCACCCCTAGCCCCCCCCAAACGCTCGCTCAAACGGCCCGCTTCATTGCGGGCCGTTTTTTGCGCGCCTATTTCTTTTTCTTGTCGTCCTTGTTCTGCTTGGGCTTGCGCTTTTCTTTGTTCGATTTGACCTGACCCTTGGCCATGGAATCCTCCTTTGGGATAGGCGCAAGCATGGCGCGAAACCCGCGCGCGCGAAAGCGGGGCGGATGCGGAGATGCGGAAAGAAAGCGGCCCCCAAAGCGGGAGCTGGGGCGCGTGGTTGCAAGCCGAATTGAGTTTCATCCCCGCTTTGCGCGGCTGCGATCCGGCGCCTGGCCTGCGGCGTTCGCGCCGACACGCACACCAGACCCGGCGCCCTCTTCCGCCCCCGCGACAATGCCGAGGCCGGACGCAAACAACAGCGCTTCACGCTCACTCACCACCCCACCCGCCTGGCCAAACAGAGGGGCAAGCTGCGCCATTGGGAGAGGTGCAGGTATGATACAGGTGAGTTGGGTGGGGGCGGATAGATTTTTTTTCAATCTCGTTTGGCTTTGACTCCACGCGGGATTTTTCAAATCCATCTCAACTTTTGAGCGAGACTCACCGCCCGCTCAATTGCCACCAGCAAAAGCCTCCCTAAACTATGGTTAATCGCGGAGGGATGGATGATAGAGTCGGCGGCACGTCCAAACTGGACTCAGGAAATCGCTGATTGGTCGTTGGACGCAGCTGAGGAAGCACATCCATCAAGGTACTATTGGGTTCGTGATGCGATTTCCGGCCTTGAGAACGGGCACAAAGCAATCGTTATCGGTCGTAAGGGAACCGGGAAAACCGCCCTAATCCGTTACCTTTCACAATCAACGCGAATTCCGAATACACAATCTTGCGTTTTTGACTTGCAAGACTTCGGTGTTTTTCACCGCAACGCGAGAGAACTTTCGACCTCTGAGCCAGACACCGAGCTCTTCGCTAAGTGGCAGATGACCATCCTGGCAGAAATCGCCAAGCTGATGCTTCACAGCAAAAATGTAGACGGCAACATAAAACGCGAATTGGCAAAAGCGCTCACACAAAGCCCCTCCGAAATGCTGTCCGGTCAAGCATCGGTCACCGTTGCGCAAAGCGCTGGCTTCTCGTTACTGGGGCACGGAGCATCTGCCGGTCAGCGTAGTGAAACCCGCGAGTCAACGCGCTCGCTCCCTGAGCGGGCACGTGAGTTCTGCAACTACCTCTGTGATTACATTGATGGGACAACGTATTTTATACTGATCGACGGCATCGATTCGAACTACACTTCGGTCACCGACTCATTAGGCGAGGACTATTTCCTCGCCTACGCGCGCGCCCTCGTCAGAGCGGTTCTTTCAATACGAAAATCATTCGCCCAGACTAATAAGGCGAAAGTTTTCCCGATAATCGCGATGCGCAGCGATATTTACCAAAGAATCAAGGACGCCGACAAAGGAAAATGGTCGGACGTCGTCGTTGACCTGCGGTGGTCCCAAGAACAGCTTGAACACTTGGCGGATTTCCGCGTGGCGCGAATGCAAAATCCCAGCGTCAAACACTTCGAGTCGAGTGGGGCATTTACGAAAATCTACAAAGCAAAATCTTACAAGCGAAAGCCGATTTTCAAGCATCTATGCGACGCATCGTTTAACCGCCCCCGCGACGTTGTGAACTTCGTTAGGCTCTCGTTCGATCACAGCACTTGGCCGATCGCAAATAGCGCCATGCCTTATCTTTACTCAAAACAGTCCGCTTACCTCCGACAAGAAGTCGTCGATGAAGCGCACGTCGTCTTCCCTGAATCGAGAGCTTTTTCGGCACTCTGGAGAACACCGGAAAGCCAGTAGTGACTTTTTCTGATTTGGAGCCGCACTATCACGGCGGCAACTTAATGCCACTTGAAGGCGCGCTAGAACTCGCCGTGCGCTACAACGTGTTAGGTGTTGCACGACAACGCGGCCCGATCTTCGCGTATCAAGACGACTACATAAAGCCACTTAGATCCAGCACATTCGTGGTGCACCAAGGCTTGCGTCCGAGCCTAGGCATCGAAGACTAAGCCCGCGCCTCGTTCACCCCGCGCCCCAACGCCAGCAGCGCTGCGTTCACGATGGCGTCTGCGTCGAGCCCGGCGGCGGCGTACATTGCTTCGGGCTTGTCTTGATCCTGGAACACGTCCGGCAGCGTGAGCGTGCGGATTTTGAGGCCGCGATCGAGCAGGCCGTCGCCCGCCAGGAAATGCAGCACGAACGCGCCGAAGCCGCCGGCGGCGCCTTCTTCGATGGTGAGCAGCACCTCATGCTCGCGCGCGAGGCGCCGCATCAGATCTTCATCGAGCGGCTTCGCAAAGCGCGCGTCGGCGAGCGTGGTGGAAAGGCCCATGGCGCTGAGCTTATCGGCGGCTTTGTACGCTTCGATCAGGCGCGCGCCGAAATTGACCAGCGCCACTTTTGTCCCTTCGCGCAGGATGCGGCCCTTGCCGATCTCGAGCGGGATATGCGCGTCCGCGCCGAGTTCGCCCAACGCGTCGCCGCGCGGATAGCGGAAGGCGCTGGGGCGATCATCGATGATCGCGGCGGTGGCGACCATGCGCGACAGCTCGTTCGCATCGCCGGCCGCCATCAGCACCATGCCGGGCAGCGCGCCCATGAAGCCGACATCAAAACTGCCCGCATGGGTGGGCCCATCGGCGCCGACAAGGCCGGCGCGATCCATGGCGAAACGCACAGGCAAGCGCTGGATGGCGACATCATGCACGACCTGATCGTAGCCGCGTTGCAGAAAGGTGGAATAGATCGCGCAGAACGGCTTCATGCCGTCTGCGGCAAGGCCGGCGGCGAAGGTGACGGCGTGCTGCTCAGCGATGCCGACATCGAAGCTGCGCTTGGGAAATTGCGCGCCGAATTGATCAAGCCCGGTGCCTGAAGGCATGGCGGCGGTGATGGCGAGGATTTTCTCGTCTTTTTCGGCTTCGCGGATCAGGGCTTCGGCGAACACTTTGGTGTAGCTCGGCGCTGAGGCGCCCTTGGCCTGCTCGCCGGTGACGACGTTGAACTTGGCGACGCCGTGATATTTATCGGCGGCGTTTTCCGCGGGCGCGTAGCCCTTGCCCTTCTTGGTGACGACATGCACCAGCACCGGGCGATCGCCGATATCCTTGGCGTTTTTCAGGATCTGGACGAGGCCGTCCATATCGTGGCCGTCGAACGGACCGAGATAATAAAAGCCGAGCTCTTCAAAGAAGGTGCCGCCGGTGACGAGCGTGCGGGCGAATTCCTCGGCCTTTTTGCCGACATCGTGGATCGGCGCGGGCAGATGCTCGGCGACGTTTTTCGCGGCCTTGCGCAAGCGGCGATAGGTTTTGCTGGCGGCGAGGCGCCCGAGATACGAGCTCATGCCGCCGACGGGGGGCGCGATGCTCATGTCATTGTCATTGAGGATGACGATGAGCCGCTTGGTGCATTCGGCGGCGTTGTTCATGGCTTCATAGGCCATGCCAGCGCTCATCGAGCCGTCGCCGATCACGGCGATGACGTGATTATCTTTCCCCGCCGCATCGCGCGCGGCGCAAAAGCCGAGCGCGGCGGAGATCGAGGTGGCCGCGTGCGCGGCGCCGAAGGGATCATATTCGCTCTCGGCGCGCTTGGTGAAACCGGAAAGCCCCTGCCCCTGGCGCAGCGTGCGGATGCGGTCGCGCCGGCCGGTGAGGATTTTGTGCGGATAGGCCTGGTGGCCGACATCCCAGATCACAACATCCTTCGGCGTCTCGAACACATAATGCAGCGCCACCGTGAGTTCGACCACGCCAAGGCCAGCGCCAAGATGGCCGCCGGTTTGGCTCACGGCGCTGATGGTTTCGGCGCGCACCTCATCGGCCACCTGGCGCAGCTGGCTCTCAGGCAGCGCGCGCAGATCGGCGGGGAGCTTTACAGTGTCGAGCAGCGGGGTTTGCGGGGCCATGGAGCCTCTCTGATGCGGGCGCGCCGGCATAGAGGCTAGCCCCGTTCATGGCAAATATCGACGCCCGCTGACGGCGGGAACAAGGAAAAATCTTGGGTTTTTCATGCGGCAAGGCCGCGCATGACAAAAATATCTCGGCCAGCGCGCGCGCCTCCCCTAAATAGAGGATGGCGGGCGGATTTGCATGCGGCAACGATGCGGCCGTCGGCGCGCGGGGGCGTGCGAACTTTTGGGGCTAGGGGCTAGCGCCAGCCTGCTTCGCGCCGACAGCTATTCCCAAATCTCACGCGGCGCGGCCTCGCCGGGGCGGACGCAGGCGTAATCGCCATTTCCGCCGCGCCGCTGCTCCACCCGGCCATATTGCGCGCATTCCGCGGCGGCCTCCCCACGCTCGGCGCGGCGATCGCGGCGATTGCGCGGCACGCTGACCTCAACATCGCTCGAGCGCGCGGTTTGGCTCTGCCGCGGCGCACTCCTCCCCGGCTGCGGCGGCTCGAACGTGGGCAAGGCGCAGGCCGAGAGCGCGAGCGCAAGGAGGATGGCGGCGTATTTCATGGAGCTTCAGTACCGCCGTTCGATAATAAAATCGACCGCATCGGTCAGCACGCGGGCGCGGGGACCGAAAATTGCGAGGTGTTTCTTGGCTTGATCGGCCAGCAACCCGACGCGCTCTTTGGTGGCGGGCACGCCGAGCACGGTGACGAAATTCACTTTGCCGCGCGCGCGATCCTTGCCGACGGCCTTGCCCGTATCGCGCGCGGCGCCTTCAGCGTCGAGCAGATCATCGACCATCTGGAACGCAAGGCCGACATCGTGCGCGTAGCGTGACAGCGCGGTGCGCTCGGCATCGCCGGCATAGCCGATCAGCGCGCCAGCCTCGACCGCGAAATTGATCAGCGCGCCGGTTTTGAGCCGGTTCATGCGCGTGACGGCGATGAGATCAGAGCCGATATCATCGCCCGCCATATCGGCGGCTTGCCCCGCCACCATGCCTTGCGCGCCGGACGCCTTGGCGAGCCCCGCGATCAGCTTGCAGCGCATTTGCGGATCGGCGTGCGCGGCCGGATCGGCGAGGATCTCGAAGGCGAACGTCAGCAGCGCATCGCCGGCGAGCACGGCGGTGGCTTCATCATAGGCGCGGTGCAGCGTGGGGCGGCCGCGGCGCAGATCGTCATCATCCATGCACGGCAGATCGTCATGGATCAGCGAATAGGTGTGCACGCATTCGATCGCGGCGGCGGCGCGCAGCAATTGGCCTTCATCGGCGTCAAACAGCCGGCCCGCTTCGAGCGTGAAGAACGGGCGCAGGCGCTTGCCGCCATCCAGCGCCGAATAGCGCATGGCGGCCATGAGGCGCGCTTCGGGCCCCTGCTCTTTTCGGCAAGAGCGCATCGAGCGCGACATTGATGCGCTCTGCTGCTTCTTTCAGGCGATTTTCGAGGCTGCTCATCCGGACCTAGAATGTTGGCGCGCTTAATGGGGATCGGGTGTTAGCAGAGCGGGCGCGGCGCGCCTACACCTTGCCGCTTTGCCGACGCAAGAGCGGCCTAAACTGGCGGGAAGGCTTCCCAAGCGCGCGCGCCGAAGGCATCATGTGGTGTGGGGGCTCGCGCTGACGCGGCGCCTTGGGCTTGAAACGGTAAGGAAATTTCGATGCCAAGTGTGGTGATCATCCACGCGGCCGAGGACGCGCTGCCGGCCAGGGCGCTGGGCGAGAAATTACGCCAGATCAAGCTCACGCCCATGATCGAGGCGGCGCCCGGCGCGGCGCGCCAAACCGCAATCGGCGATGCGGCGCTGGCGATCGTGGCTTTGGTCTCCGCGCTCGCTCAACGATGAGGGCGTCAATGACGATGCGGGCTTCGCCAGCAGCATCGGCAAGCTGGTGCACGCCGGCATGCAGAGCGTGCATCCGCCGCCAGAGTTCAAGGGCGAGCCGCGCGTGGATTTGACCGGCTGGCGCGGCGAAGAAGATTTCCACCCTTGGCTGCAATTGGCGGCGCTGCTGGCGGAGAAAGCCGGCGTTGCGCCCCCGCCCCCGCCAACGCCGCGCCCGCCCTCGGGCTTTTTTCAGCCTGGGCGCGTGGCCAGCGCCGCCCCGCCGCGCGCGGCCGAGCCCCCGCAAGCGCCGCACGCAGAGCCGGCGCCGGTGCGCGCGCCGCCGCCTCCGCCGCGCAGCGAAGCCTACCGCCCGCTGGAAACCGAGCGCCCGCCCGAACCGATCCGCGAAAAATCCGGGCCCAACATGGCGCTGATCGGGATTTTGACGTTCGTGTTCGTCGCCCTCGCGGGCGGGGCTGGCTATTATTTCTGGAACCAATCGCAAGGCGGGCCCGGCGAATGGGCCGCTGTCGATCAGGAAGATCCCGCCGCGTTGCGCGCGTTCATCGCCCAAGCGCAAGGGACGGCGCGCAGCGAAGCGCAAAGCGCGCTGCGCGCGCTTGAAACGCAGCGTTACGAACAGGCGCGCAGCGCGGACTCGATCGAGGCGTTGGAAGCGTTCGTCGCGGATTTTCCCAGCGGTGCGAACACGCTCGCCGCGCGCGGGCGCATCGCCGAATTGCGCGCCCAGCCTGAGACGCCGGATGAAAACGCATTGCCGGAAGAGATCATAGGCCCGGCCGAGCCGGTCGATCCTGATCTGTTGCCGCCGGGCGCGTTCAGTGGGCCTGAGCCTGTGCTGGAGGAGCCGCCCTCTTCAAGCGGGCCCGTGCCGCTGCAGCCCGCGCCGCAACCGGCGCCGGAGCCCGAACCGGAGCCAGGGCCAGGGCCAACGCCGCTGACGCCGGGCGGGGATCCGCTGGACTGAGTTTCTCCAGCGCGCGCCGGGATCAGTGCAGGCGCCTGCCGTGAATGACGCGGACTATGCTGACAAGCGCGTCGGCGCGGCGATAGATCACGATGTATGGCGTCCGTGGAATGACGAGTTCGCGTAGGTTCGGCCGTCTACCCTGACGGCCCATATCAGGCCAATCAGCGAGGAAACTGACCGAGTGGAGAATCTGATCGTGGACCCGCGCCGCGCCGGAGGGACTCTCTTTGAGGATGTAGTCGAGGATCGCCTTTAGGTCGCGTTGCGCCCGCGGCTCCCACTCAATCTTCATCCAGGGTATTTGCTGCGGATTTCCGCAGCGAATTCTTCGTGCGACATGGTTGGACCGCCTTCATCAAGGGTCGGTTCGATATCCGCCCACTCCTCGTCGGTGAAGACACTGCCGCTTTCTTCGTCCTGCAAAATGAGATCGATGTAGAGCGCCACCGCCTCCTGCCGCTCGGGCGGGAGCTGGCGGATGCGGGCGAGGACGAGATCGAGCTTGGTCATCTCAATAGAGCCGCCCGCCTTCTGTGGCGGGGCGGTCGATATTCAGCAGCACGACATTGCCGTTGCGATCGGGAAGCCAAGGCACAGCACCTCGGACATGAACTTGCCGATCTGCTTGGGCTCGAAATTCACCACGGCGGCGACGCGGCGGCCGAGCAGCTCGCCGATGTCATAGTTTTGCGTGACCTGCGCTGAGGATTTTTTTCACGCCCAGCGGATCGCCGAAATCGATCCAAAGCTGATAGGCGGCCTTCTTGGCCTCCTCGAACACTTTCACATCCACGATGGTGCCGAGGCGGATGTCTACCTTGAGAAAATCCTCGAACGAGATGATCGGCAGGCGGGAATTATTTTGCGGATCGTCGGCCATGTCGGCGTTCCTCTGAAAGCTATTGCCCGATCTTGGCGGGTTCTGCGCGAGGCCCATCCGGCCCCATGACAATTTGATCGACCTCGAGCTGCGCGTCCTTCAACTGGCTTTCGCAGCGCGCCTTGAGGGCCGCGCCGCGCTTGTAGATGCGAATCGAATCCGCCAGCGGCACGTCCCCGCGCTCCAGATGCGCGACGATTTTTTCCAGCTCCGCCAGGGAGTCCTCGAAAGAAAGCTGGGCCGGATCACGAGCTTCGGTGGTCATGGCTCTGAAAATATGGGTTCTGGGGGGATTAGGGAATAGGGGTTTGCGCGGGATGCGGGATTCGGGGCTCGTGCTTCGGGCGTGGCGAAACCTTTCCGAGCCCCGAAACCCGAACCCCGGGCCCCGTCACTTCACCTTCTCATACCGCCGGTAGGACCAGTGCTTGTCCCCGCCGTCGGCGACCTCGCGCCAGCCTTGGGCGCGCAGCACCGGGCGCATCATGCGGTTGAACCAGCCGTGAGCGCACAGCAGCACGTTTTGCCCGCGCAGCGCCTGCGCGGTGAGCGTGGCCACCGCCGCTTCGGCGCGCAGCTCGGCCTCGGCCCGGCTCTCGCCGCCTTCGTCGCGGCCCAGCCACCACGCGGCGCGGGCCAGCACGCCCCAAGCGCGGGGCCCGCGCCGGCCCCAGACGGGCGGCGGCGGCAACGGCGCTTCGACAAACACCGGATCGGTGATGATCTCGCGCCCGCCGGCCACCGATTCTGCGGTGTGGATCGCGCGCGGCAAGGTGGAGGCGAAAATCACGTCAGATTGCGCCGCCTCGGCCAAAAGAGCGGCGGGCGGGCCCTCATCGGGGTGCAGGCGCGCGCGATCATAATCGGCCCACCAGACGCGGTAGCCGTGCTGATCGATTTTAACGTTGCGATCGCAATCGGGGCGGCCATGGCGCGCGATGACGATCGACCCTGTCCGGGTGACCGCACGGCGATCAAGCGTCTCGTTGGGCGCCATCGTCGTCGTCATTCTGACCCTTTGCCCGGCGGCTCGCCCCTCCCCGTGAGCGGGTGTCAGCCGTGCTGCAGCGCGCCCAGATAAGCGGCAGCCGACCGGGCGAGCGCGGGCAAGTCGTAGCCGCCCTCTAGAGTCGAGACAAGCGCGCCTTCACAGTGTCGTGATGCCGCCGCCGCGAGCTGAGCCCCGGCCCAGGCGAAATCGGCCTCGTCCAACGCCATTTGCGCCAGCGGATCGGCCTTGTGGGCGTCAAACCCGGCCGAAACCAGGATGAGGTCGGGGGCGAACGCATCGAGCGCGGGCAGCACCTGGCGCGCCATCGCCGCGCGCCATTCGGCTGAACCGGCGCCCGGCGGCAGCGGCGCGTTCACGACATTGCCGGCGATCCCGGTTTCATGGAGCTTGCCGGTGCCGGGATAGAGCGGCGCCTGATGGGTGGAGGCGAACAACACCCGCGCATCCTTTTCCGCGACGGTTTGGCTGCCATTGCCGTGGTGCACGTCAAAATCGATGATCGCCACGCGGCTGAGCCCATGCGCTTCAAGCGCGTGCAGCGCGGCGATGGCGACATTGTTGAATACGCAAAAGCCCATGGCCGAGAGCGGCTCGGCATGGTGGCCGGGCGGGCGCACGGCGCAGAAGGCGCGGCGATCCGCCCCCGCGAGCACGGCGTCCACCGCAGCGATCCCGGCGCCGGCGGCGCGGTAGATCGCTTCGGACGAACCAGGGCCGACAGCCGTATCTGGGTCAAGCTGCACGCGGCGATGGCTGGATTCGCGCAGCGCGGCGTTCACAGCCTCGACATAGCCGGGCGGATGCACGCGTTCGATGACGAGGCGATCCGCTTCGGGCGCCTGGCGCCGATCCAGATCATAGCTTTCAAGCGCCTTGAGCACGCTGGCGAGCCGCGCAGGGCTTTCGGGATGGCCGGGGCTGGGATCGTGGCCCAGCATGGCGGGGTGGGTGAACAAGAGCATGCGGCGAATGTAGCGCGCGGCGATGCGGATGCGAACCGGGGTGGCGCTTGGCTCGCGCCGGCGGCACGGTGCGCGGCATGAACGCCATCTCTCCCCTCCGCGCCGATGATGCCGAAGGCGTGCGCCACGTGCTGGCGATTTATCAGCAGGCGATTGAGCCTTCAGAGCAAAAGCCCGCCGCGCGACTCGCCGCGCACATCGCCGATCCGCGCTATTTAACAGTGGTTTCGCGCGACGCCGCAGGCGCGGTGAGCGGCTTTGCGCTGATGGCGTTTCTGGCGGGAGATCGTTTCTGGCTGCTGGAATATATCGCCATCCGCCAAGACCAGCGCGCGCATGGCGCGGGCGCGGCGCTCTTCAACGCCGCCGCAGACGCGGCGCGGAGGCGCGCGCCGGGGGCGTTATGCGTGCTTGAGGTGGATCAGCCGCATGCGCCGAAAACGGCGGGCAATGATCCGGTGCGGCGGCTCAAATTTTATCGCAATCTTGGCTGCCGCAAGATTGGCGGGCTGAGTTATCTGCTGCCGCTCGATCACGCCGGCGCGCCGCCGCCGATGCAGTTGCTGATCCATGGGCGTGCGGATGAAACCGCATTGGCGCATGAGGATGTCTCAGACATCGTGCGCGCGCTTTACACTGAGGTTTACGCACAAGCCGGCGACGATCCGCGCATTGCCGCGATGCTGGCGCCAAACGCCGGGCGCGCGTTTGCGCTGGAGCCGCTTTAACAGCCCCAGCGCACGCGCGGCTTAGCGGCGATCGCCGCGGCGGCGGTCATCGTCATAGCAATCATCATCGGCGATCGCGCAGCACCGCGCCGGTGCGGGCGTGGACATCAAGCTCACGGCACTGGTTCTGCGCGTTGAAGGCGACAACCTCGAATTTGTCGTCGTCCCATTCCACTTCGAGCACGCGGAAGCCTTGCGCCGAGAGGCGCTGATCCACTTCGGTGATGCTCAGCAGATCGGTGGGGGCCGCGCTCTGCTGGGCGAACACGGCGGGCGCGGCCAGCATGGACGCGGCCAGCGCGCCGGCGGCGGCGAACAGGATGTTTTGCTTGGAGATCATGATTTTCCCTCTTTGGAACAGGCCGGGGGTCAACCCGGCTTGGGCGGGTTTGTGCCATACTGACCCTGACGCGCGCCGGGCGCCAAGCGTCAGCGGCGCGTCAGGCGCGGGCGGCTAGGCCATGCGCATGCGCCGCATCTTGCTCCTTTGCGCCCTCCTTGCCGGGCTCGCCATCGCGCCGGCGCTGGCCGATGAGCGCCGCCGCGATCATGACGATGCGCGCGCGGCCGTCGCGCGGCGCGATGCGCTGCCGTTGGCGCGGATTCTGGAGGCTGCGCAACGGGCGGTTCCCGGCGAAGTGATCGAGGTTGAGCTTGAACACGAAGACGGGCGCCTGCTCTATGAGGTGGAGATTATCGCGCGCAACGGCCGGGTGCGGACGATCACCTTGGATGCGGCCACCGCGCGCGTGCTTGACGTGGAAGACGACGATTGATGCGCGCGCTCATTGTTGAAGACGAGCCGGCCATCGCCGAGGATGTGGCGCGCGCGCTGGAAGACGCAGGCTTTGCCGCAACGCTGGCGCGCGATGGCGAAACCGCGTGGTTCTTGGGCGACACCGAAGATTTCGCCGTCATCGTGCTGGATCTTGGCCTGCCCAAGCTCGACGGGCTCAGCGTGCTGAAACGCTGGCGCGCGGCGGGGCGGGATATGCCGGTGCTGATCCTTTCGGCGCGCGGCGCCTGGACCGAGAAGGTGGACGGCATCGAAGCGGGCGCGGATGATTATCTCGCCAAGCCGTTTGAGATCGGCGAACTGGTCGCGCGGGTGCGGGCGCTGACGCGCCGGGCCGCCGGGCACGCGCATGCGGTGCTCGAGATCGGGCGGCTGACGCTGGACACGCGGCGCATGAGCGTGGCGATCGATGGGACGCCGCAAAAACTCTCCCCGCTGGAATATCGGCTGATCGACATTCTGGCGCACCAAAACGGGCGCGCGGTTTCGGCCGGCGAACTGGCCGATCATCTGCACGGCGCCGACGATGCGGTGGACGCCAATGCGATCGAGGCGCTGGTGGCGCGGCTGCGGCGCAAGATCGGGCCCGGCGTGATCGAAACTCGGCGCGGCTTTGGCTATCTGCTGAGCGGCGCATGAGGCCGCGCTCGCTGAGGCTGCGGCTGCTGCTGGCGGCGGGCGTTGCGGTGTTTCTGGCGCTGGCGGCCGGCTGGGCGGGTATGAGCTTTTTGTTTGAGCGCCATGTGGAGCGGCGCGTGGCCGAGGACTTGATCGCGCGCGGGCGCGATCTGGTGGCCAGCGCCGCCAATGCGCAAGGCCAGCCGATTGCGCTGGGCGATCCGCGCTTTGGCGCGCCGGCGAGCGGGTTTTACTGGCAGTTGCGCGGGCAAGACCTGCTGCTGCGCTCACGCTCGCTGTGGGACGAAGCCTTGCCGGAGGCCGATTTCGCGCAAGCCGAGGGCTGGGCGCGCGGGCGGCTCGATGGCCCGTTCGCGCAAGAGCTTGTCGCCGTCGCGCGCATGATCCAAATCGATGCAAACGCGCCGCCTCTTGAGGTGATCGTGGCCGAGGATCGCGCCTATGTGGCGCAATCCTCCGCGCAGTTTTCGCGTGAGCTGGCGCTGTTTCTTCTGCTGCTGTGGGCGGTGCTGGCGGCGGCGGCATGGGCGCAAGTGACGCTGGGGCTGAAGCCGCTGGAGGATGTGCGCGCCGCGCTCGATGCGCTGCAGCGCGCGCCTTCTGCGCGGCTGAGCGAGCGCGAGTATCCGGCCGAGGCCGCGCCGCTCGCGCATGCGATCAATGCGCTGGCCCAAACGCGCGAGGCGGACCTCGCCGCCGCGCGGCGGCGCGCGGGCGATTTGGCGCACAGCCTGAAAACACCGCTGGCGGCGATGGCCGCGCAAAGCCGCCTCGCCCGCCAAGCCGGCGCCGCCGACGCCGCCGACGGGCTCGACCGCGCCATCGAGGCGGCGCGCCGCACGGTGGAGCGCGAATTGGCGCGCGCGCGGCGGCGGCCAGCGGGCCGGCGCAAGCCGATGGCCACGCGGCGGTGCGTAAGCTGGTGCAGGTGATCGAGCGCACGGCGCGGGGCGGGCGCGTTGCGTTTGAGAACGCAGTGGGGCCTTCCCCCTACCCGCTCAGCGAAGACGTGCTGATGGAGATCGCCGGGCCGCTTTTTGGAAAACGCGGCGCGTTTCGCGCAAGCCAAAGTGCGCATCAGCGGCGATGGCAAGGCGTTGGCGATTGAAGATGATGGGCCCGGCTTAAGCGAAGCCGAAGCTGAACTTGCCTTGGCGCGCGGCCAAAGGCTGGATGAAAGCGGCGAAGGCCATGGCTTGGGCTTGGCCATCGCCGCCGAACTGGCGCAGGCGACGGGCGGGGCGCTGACGCTTTCGCGGGCCGGCTTGGGCGGGCTGAAAGCCGAAGTGCGCTGGGCGTGAAAAAAGGCGCGGAAGCTTTCGCCTCCGCGCCTTCGGACCGCCAAGTCCGTCGCGTTCTAGGGGTTACGCAACGATCTGCGCGGCTTGATTGAGGGCGATCATCGCCATCGGGGTGAACATTGCGGCGGCGGCGATCAAGGAAAAGAGCTTGGTCATTTTGGGATCTCTCGAAATCTGGGGGGCAGGTTAGGCGACAATCTGCGCCGCTTGGCTCATCACCGCATAGGCGACGGGGGCCATCACGAAAGCGGCGGCGATCAGGGAATAAAACTTGGCGGTCATTGGCTTGGCTCCTTCACTCGAAGCGCCCTCGCTTCGATGAAGAGACCCTACCAAGGCGCGGATTCAGCTGCTGTGACCTGGGACACGCCGCTATCACTCGCCCGGCGCGCTTCAGTGATCGCCCGCGCCAGCGCGCCGGCGCTGACAGGGGCCTGCAGCGCCGCATCCGCGCCAGCCACGCGCGCGAGTTCGAGCCCCAGAGGCGGGGCGTCAAACCGGGCGGGCGCGAAGGCGATGATGCGCAAGCCCGGCTGGGCGCGGCGCAATTGGCGGATCAGCGTCAGCACGCGCACATCGCGCAGCAAAAGATTGAGCGCGAGAACTTCCAGATGCACTTGCGCGGCGATGAAGCGCGCGGCCTCGCCCGAGCCTGTTTCATGCACGTTATAGCCCATGCGGCGCAGCACGCGGGCGAGGCGCTTGCGCTCGCCCTCCTCCGGCTCTGCGACGCACGCGGCGCCGCGCAGCGGAAAGCGCTCCTCAAGCGGGGCCGAGCGCGTGGCCCAATCGGATGAATGTCCCATGGCGTGCCTCTGGGGATAACAACGCGCGGCGCGGGCGCGTGATCCACAGAGACCTCGAAGAAAGAGAGTCAACGGGCGTTAAGGCTGAAGCGCACTTACGCCGACAAAATCTGACTTTCGATATGAAAGCTCACCGCTGTCCCATCGTGGGTCCAGCAAACAAACCTGTCACGGAAGAGACCGTGCGCAGGAGAAATATTCGCGCGGAATATGTAGCCCCACTTATCGCTCACTGAATATTCAGGAGCCTCTATCGTTATTTCGCCCTCGTAGAGCGCGGGAAGTATCTCTTGGCATGTTCGGAATGGCGGCGCATGAGAAGGCGCGGAACGCTCACAAGCGCCTAACTCCAGCGGCGGCCCTTCATCATCCTGTGGCGACTGGGCACCATCGACATCGCTCATAACACGCTCCCTTTCAAGAACGCCTCAATTCTTCAGCCGATACCCGGTCTTGAAAATCCACCAGACGGCGAGGAAGCAAACAACGAGGAAGCCGATGATCGCGGCGATGGAGATGCCGACATCCACATCCGCCACGCCATAGAAGCTCCAGCGGAAGCCGCTGATGAGATAGACGATGGGGTTAAACAGGATCACCTTCTGCCAGAATTCCGGCAGCATGGAGAGCGAGTAAAACGTGCCGCCCAAAAACGTGAGCGGCATGATCACCATCACCGGCACGATCTGCAACCGCTCGAAACTATCGGCCAGCACGCCGATCAGAAAACCGAGCAGGCAGAACGACACGCAGGTGAGCACAAGAAACGCCAGCGCCCAGAGCGGATGCTGGATTTCATAATCCACAAACAAGCGCGCGGTGGCGAGCGTGACAAGCCCGATCACCAGCGATTTTGTGGCCGCTGCGCCCACATAGCCGGCGACAGCTTCGATGGCCGAAACCGGCGCAGATAGCAGCTCATAAATCGTGCCGGCCCAGCGCGGCATGTAGATGCCGAACGAGGCGTTGGAGACGCTCTCAGTCAGGATCGAGAGCATGACGAGCCCCGGCACGATAAACGCGCCGTAGCTGACCCCGCCCACCTCCATCATCCGCCCGCCCATGGCCGAGCCGAACACGATGAAATAGAGCGAAGTGGTAAGCACGGGCGCGACGAGGCTCTGCCCGATCGCGCACCCAGCGGCTCATTTCAAACCGGTAGATGGCGCGGATGGCGTGGGTGTTCATGGCCGGGCGCTCACGAGGCTGACGAAAATATCCTCAAGCGAGGATTGTTCGGTGTTGAGATCCTTGAAATCGACGCCCTGCTCATTGAGCCGGCGCAGCAGCATGGCGATGCCGGTGTCATCGGCCTGGGTGTCGAAGCTGTAGATCAGCTTGCGGCCTTCATCGGCAAGCTCCAGCGCGTAATCGCCAAGGCCTGCGGGGATGGCGGCAAGCGGGGTTTGCAGATCGAGCGTGAGCTGCTTTTTGCCGAGCTTTTTCATCAGCGAGTTTTTCTCGTCCACCAGAACGAGTTCGCCCTTGGAGATCACGCCCACCCGATCGGCCATTTCCTCGGCCTCTTCGATATAATGGGTGGTGAGGATGATGGTGACGCCGCTTTCGCGCAGCGCGCGCACCATCTCCCACATATCGCGGCGCAGCTCGACATCCACGCCCGCGCTTGGCTCATCGAGGAAGAGAATCTTCGGCTCGTGCGCCAGCGCCTTGGCGATCATCACCCGGCGCTTCATGCCGCCTGACAGCGCCATGATTTTCTCGTTGCGCTTTTCCCAGAGCGAGAGCTTGCGCAAAATCTCCTCGATCTTGGCCTCATCGCGGGGGAAGCCAAACAGCCCGCGCGAGAAGCGCACCGTATCGATCACACGCTCGAACGCATCGGTGTGCAGCTCCTGCGGCACAAGCCCGATTTTCTTCCGCGCCAGGCGCTGCTCGGTGAGGATGTTGTGGCCATCGGCGATGATCTCCCCGCCCGAGGGGTTCACGATGCCGCAAATGATGGAGATGAGCGTGGTTTTGCCCGCGCCATTGGGGCCAAGCAGGGCGAAAATCTCGCCTCGATTGATCTCCAGATCGACCGATTTAAGCGCGGTGAAGCCGCCCTTATAGGTCTTGGAGACATTCCTGATGCTTATGATCGGCTGCACGAGCCCCCGTTCTCTCTGCGCGCGGCAGGCCGCACATAGGCGCCCCTGACGCCAATGGCCAGTGGCCCATGCCCATAAAGCGTTTGCGGATTCACCCCGCTTCGCAAGGACGGCCCAGCGGGCCATGCTCCGACATCGGAACAAAAATGCGTTCGGCGCTTTATCGCACGCGGCCAAGGAGGCGGGCATGAGCATGAAACTGAAATGGGCGCTGGCCGGGCTGGCGCTGGCCGGGCTGGCCGCCTGCGGCGACGGCAATGACAGCGTGGGCGAATTTTCCAACGATCTCATGGGCAATGAGATCATGGTGCAGGCGCTGCGCGATCCGGCGATCCCGAACGTGGTGTGCCATTTCGCCTATTTTGACCGCTCGGTGCTGGACCGGCTGCGGCAGGGCAATTGGTTTGAGAACCCCTCCAATTCGGCCGTCTCCTGCGAGCGGATCGGGCCGATCGATCTCAGCGGCGTGGAAACGCGGCGCTCCGGCGATGAGATTTTCTCCCAGCGCCAGAGCCTCTTTTTCAAGAACGTGGCGCTGCGGCGGATCGTGGACCTTGAAAACTCGACGCTGATCTATGTTTCGCACTCGCGCGAGATCGTGGAAGGCTCAGCCAAGATCGATATGAGCACGATCGCGCTGACGCCCGAGGAAGTGGCGGCCGCGCGGCGCTGATTTACGGCGCTATCTTTCGCCGCCGCGCGGAAAATCGAGAATATAGAGCCCAGCGATCGCAAGGCAGAGCGGCGCGTAAAGCCAGAGGTTCAGCGCGAAGAACGGCCGCCCGCGCGCGTACTCGAACACGGGCGAGACATAAGGCGCAAGCCCGCGCGCGGCGAATACGAGGATGAGCACCACGTAGCCAGCCAAGATCACCCAGCGCAGCGGCCCCTCGTTCAGCGGCGAATGGCGCGCCCATACGATGGCCGCGCCGGCGGCAAGCGCGGCGGCCACCATGGCGGACGCGGCAAGCCCAGGCATCGGCCCGCGCGCCGTACCCACCACCGTTTCGCGCAACGCGTTCGTATCATGCCCCGGCCAGAGCCCGCCGAAGCCCCAATAGAGATGCAAACCCGCGATCGCGAGGAGGATTGCGATTAGAAGAAGGGCCTGAATGCTCACACCTTCGGCCCCATGCTCACGCCCGGCGGCAGCGGGGTGTTTTCGGGCACGAAGAAATCCGGCATCAGGGCCTTGCTGGGATCGACGCGATACTTATCGAAATCGCGCTCGCCCGCTTCGTAGAGCAGCACATCGTCGATGAAGAAATTGCCGGTGCATGCGCGCGCGGGTTTGTTGAAGATGGCGTGGGCGGCGTCGGCCATGATGTCCACGCTGCGGCAATGGCGCAGGCCCTCTTCGCCAGTGAGCGCGAACTTCGATCGCGGCGGTGGCGATGCCGGTGCGCGGCCAGAGCGCGTTGAAGGCGATGCCGTCATCCTTGAATTCCTCGGCCATGCCGAGCACGCACATGCTCATGCCGTATTTGGCCATCGTGTAGGCCACGTGGCCGGCGAACCAGCGCGGGCTCATATCCAGCGGCGGCGACAGCATCAGCACATGCGGATTGGCGCTTTGCTTGAGATGCGGGATGCAGGCGCGGGAGACGATGAACGTGCCGCGCGCGTTCACCTGGTGCATCAGATCATAGCGGCGGATATCGGTTTGCAGCGTGCCGGTGAGCTGGATGGCGCTGGCGTTGTTGACGCAAATATCGATGCCGCCAAAGCGCGCGACGGCGGCTTCGACTGCGGCGTTCACGCTCTCTGGCTCGCGCACGTCCACAACCAGAGGAAGCGCCTGGCCGCCCGCCTGCTCAATCTCTTCGGCGGCGGAATAAATTGTTCCGGGGAGCTTTTTGTGCGGCTCGGCGGTTTTGGCGGCGATCACAATGTTGGCGCCGTCGCGGGCGGCGCGGAGCGCGATAGCGAGGCCAATGCCCGGCTGGCGCCTGTGATGAACAAGGTTTTTCCGGCTAAACTCATGGCGCTAGGCCTCCCTTTTGCCGCTCACCATAGGCGCGGGCGGGCCGAACCTCCATATCTGCGGCACGGTTTGACCCTTGCGCCTCCTGGGGCGTAAAATCAGCCGAACTGAGCCGGCAGAGGGCGCAGATTTTGTGGAGGAATTGCATGCGCAAACTTGCGCTTACGGCAGCCATCGCATTGAGCGCGGCCGCCCTGGCCACGACGGCGTCGGCCCGCCCCTGGAACGACACCCGCCTCGTGATCGACGTGCCGAGCGGCTACACGGTGGTTGATGGCACGCACCAAACGACGGCGGATCGCTCCTATGTCGAAATCGCCGCGCCTGATGATGATTGCGCGTTTTATTCAACGGATGCGCAAATCCCGAATGTAGAGCTCGCCCGCTCGGCCATTCTGGAAGAGACGCGGTTTTCAAATGAATATCTCGGCCAAGTGGCGAACATGTTCCCCGGCCTGGTGCCGGACGGCACGCCCGCAACGGTGACCTCGAACACCGTGGAAACCAATGGCCCATGGCCGATCCGCCGCATCAGCTATCGCGCGGGCGATCGCGTTACGCATGCGGCGATCCAGTGGCGGCCTGGGCTGCAATTGATCGCCATGTGCTCCCGCTATCAGGGCGCTGAGTCCGCCCCTTCGCGGTACGACAGCATCTTCCGCGCCATCGCGCACCCGAATGATGCGACTTGGCTGTCGGAGCCGGCGCCTGCGCCAGCGCCAGCGCAATAAGCGCGCAAGCCTGCTGAGAATGAAGAGCCCGCCTCGGCCGACGCCGGGGCGGGCTTTCTCTTAACGGCCGTTTACCCAATTAAAGCGTAAACGCTTGGTTATCCTCATGTTTACGCGCCATTCACGACGATGGCGCATGAGTGAAGCCATGCTTTTACCCGCCCGCGCCCTACCCGTTGTGCAACCGCAGCTCGCCAAGGCGTTTGGCCCGCTGGCGCTCGCCTGCGCGATTGGCGCAACCTCGATGTTGGCGCCGCACGCGGCGCTTTTGCTTTTGGCGGCGCTTGGCGCGTTCGCGCTGATGAACACGCGCCAGCCGCAGCTTGACCTTCCCGCGCTGGCGGGTCCTGGGCTGGCGGCGCTTTTGGTCGGCGCGTTCGCGGGGCTGGCGGGCGCGATCGGGGTTCTGTTTATCTGGCGGCTTTACAGCGATGCGCGCTGGAGCGTGAACGAAGCGCGCCGGCTTAACGCGGCGGCCGGGCGCCCCGAGGGCGCAAGCGCGCGCACGCTGGCGCATGCGTGGGCGAGCCCGCTATTTGGCCTCGCGCTGGTGGCCTACACCGCCCCGCATATGGTGGCCGGCTTGCCGCTGGATTTGCCGCACATTCCGGTTTGGGCGGTGCTGATCGTGGGCGGGCTTGCTGCGCTTTTGGTGTTCGATTGGGCGCTGAAATGCGCCGCCGATTGGCGCTTGGGCGAACTCGCGGCGGCGCCCGCGGCGCACCTTTTGGCGCACCATTTGATGTTTATCCTGGCGTTCGGGCTGATGATCGACGTTTCAGCCGGGATCGTGGCGATGATCGCCTGGCGGCTGGCGCATGCGGGCGCGAGCCGGCTGGGTCAGCCCAGCTTCACGGCCGTCCCGTAAGCCAGCACTTCCGTCGCCTGGCCTTGGCCGGCGTCGGTGGTTTCAAAGCGCACGCCCACCACCGCATCCGCGCCGAGCGATTGGGCGTGTTGCACCATGCGATCCAGCGCCTGCTCCCGGCTTTCGGCCAGCAGCTTGGTGTATTCGTGGATTTCACCGCCCACGATCATGCGCAGGCCCGCCACAATATCGCGCCCGATAAAGCGTGAGCGCACCACATTGCCGCGCACGAGGCCAAGGTGTTGGGCGATCGGCCGGCCCTGAACGTCGAACGTGGTGGAGATGATCATGCGCGCGCCTCCCTGAAGCTGGCCTCGACATAAGCATTGCGCGCGCGGCGTGAAAGTGGAAAACGGCCTGATGGCCCGCTCCCCCTATCGCTGCGCCTGGTCGGGCGATGATCCCTTGATGATCGCCTATCATGATGAGGAATGGGGCGCGCCCGAGCATGACGACAACCGCCTGTTTGAGATGCTGACGCTGGAGGGCGCGCAGGCCGGGCTTTCCTGGCGCACGATCCTGCATAAGCGGGAAAATTATCGCAAAGCCTTCGCCGGCTTTGATCCGCGCAAGGTGGCGCGCTTTGGCGAAAAGGATGAGGCCCGGCTGATGGCCGATGCGGGCATCGTGCGCAACAAGCTGAAAATCGCCGCCACCATCCAAAATGCGAAGATGGTGCTCAAAGCGCAAAAAGAATTCGGCAGCTTTGACGCTTATATTTGGAGCTTCGTGGGCGGCGCGCCGATTAAGAACAAGATCGCCAGCCTGCGCGACGTGCCCGCCAAAACCGCGATCTCGGATGCGATGAGCAAGGCGCTTTTAAAGCGCGGATTCAAATTCGTCGGCTCCACCATCTGCTACGCCTTCATGCAGGCGACGGGGATGGTGAACGATCACGAGGAAAAGTGCTTCGCGCGGAAACGGCGCTGACGCGTTACCGGTTCACATCCCGATAGCGCTTTTCGTTTTTATCGCCGGTTTGATCGGCGATGACGCGGATCACCATCCAGACGCCGCCTATCGCCATCAGGAGAAAACCGCACACGCCCAGGAGCGCAAGGCCAATCACGGCGAACAGCGAGCCGACGACCAATGCCGGATCCCCGCCCGCAAGCACGGTGGTGACCACCGCGCCGACGCCGAGAAAATACGCCAGCGCCGACATGCCAAAGCCAAGGCAAAAGCACAAAAGCGCGTTGGTGGAGCGGTGCTCGGGATTGGGCGGATTAGACGGATTCATAACGCACCACCCCTGCCTCATCGGTCACGGCGCGCGCAAGCCCGCGCCCAATCAGGCAATTGGCGTGCGCGATGGCTTCACCTGTGGCCATGCCGACGAGATCGGAGCCGATTTTGCGCGCAAACAGCGCGCCGAACAGATCCACCGCCCGGCGCGGCGCCTCCCGCAGCCGGCTGAGCACGCGCGCGAGCGCTTTTTCGTGCCCCTCGACCAAATGATCGAGCCTCTCATGCAGGCCATGGAACGGCTCGTTGTGCGCGGGCAGCACGAGCACGTCGTTCGGGATCGCCGCGCGCAGCTTCTTGCAGCTCTCGATCCAGTCGGTCAGCGGATCGGACTCAGGCTCGGTGGGAAACACCGAGACGTTGGAGGAAATGCGCGGCAGCACCTGATCGCCGGAGATGAAGAGTTTCAGCTCCTCTTGCCAGAGGCAGACATGATCAGGGCTGTGGCCGTTGCCGGTGATGATGCGCCACGCACGGCCGCCGATTTCGATCACATCGCCATCGCTTAAGCGATGATAGGCTTCCGGCATGCGCGAGACAGCCTGGCCAAAACCGCCGAAGCGTTTTTTGTAGCGCTCGATATCTGCATCTTCCCAGCCGGCGCCGCGATAGAAGCGCACGCCCTCTTCCGGCGCCTGCCGGCCGGTATCGGCCACCAGCATGCGGCCGGTGATGTATTCGAGCCGGCTCATCCAGAGCTGTGCGCCGAACTTGCGGCAAATCCAGCCGGCAAGGCCGATATGATCAGGGTGCATGTGCGTGCAGATCACGCGCGTGACCGGTTTGCCGCCCAGCACCTCGTCAAAAATCTTGCGCCAGAAATCGCGCGATTCTTCGAGCGCGACGCCAGTGTCCACGATGGTCCAGCCATCGCCATCTTCGATCAGCCAGAGATTGATCGCCTGCAGCACGAACGGCAGCGGCATGCGCACCCAATAGACGCCCGGCGCGATGGCGCGCGCCGCGCCCGGCTCGGGCGGCTCGCCCAAGGGGTAGACAAGCGCCGGCTTGGCGCGCGCGGGGGCGGTGTCTTCGAGGCCATCCATCGACATGGATGTGAGCCTATCCCCATGGGCGGGGCAATCCAAACCCTCGTTTTCACCTGTTTGCCTTCCCCTAGGGGTGGGCATGGCGCGGCGTTCGGTTAAAGTGCGCCCGCCTTCTCGGGGGAGAACGCGCATGAAGCGCATCGTTATTTGCATGGACGGCACCTGGCAGACGCTGCGTCAGGATCGGCCCACCAATATCGCCCTGATCGCGCGCTCGGTGGCGCACAAGCAAACCATCGAGGGCGCAAACGGGCCGCCCGAGCAGCATGTGCACCAGATCGTGATTTACACCCAGGGCGTGGGCTCGGCCGTTGACGCCCTGCCGGGGCGCGGCGTTTTCGCGAAATTCCTGCGCGACACGCGCCGTTTCCTTGGCGGCGCCTTTGGCGACGGGCTGGAGGACGGCATCCTCGACGCGTATTTGCGGCTCTGCTTCAATTATGAAGAAGGCGATGAGATTTATATCTTCGGCTTCAGCCGCGGCGCCTTCGCCGCACGGCGGCTCGCGGGCCTCATCAACACCTCCGGCATCTTAAGCCGTCGCTACGTGCATAAAGCGTGGGACGCCTACACGCTCTATCACAACGCCCCCCGCTCCACCGCCAGCGCTGAAAAGCTGGCCGATCACGAAGACGCGGCCCAGCAATTCCGCAGCCTCTACGGCAAGGGCGGGCGCAACCTCGATGGCACGCGCACGCAAAAGGGCGAGCCGCCGACGATCGCGTTTCTCGGGGTGTTCGACACCGTGGTGCAGCGGGGCTTGGGCCGGGTGCTGGCTTCGAGCACGCCTTGGGGGCGGCGGCGGTTTGAGTTCAAGAATTTGCAGGTGTGCCCCAACGTGCTGGCGGCGCGCCACGCCGTGGCGGTGGATGAACGGCGCTGGACGTTCACGCCCACGCTTTGGACGCTGCTTGATGAATCGAACCAAACCATGCGCGCCCGCGCCGGCGCGGGGCCCGAGCGCACGTTCTTCCAGCAGCGCTGGTTTATCGGCACGCATGGCGATGTGGGCGGGGGCGAAAACTCCAAGCTTTCGGCGCTGACGCTGAAATGGATGACCGAGGGCGCGGCCGAAATGGGCCTGCGCTTTTATGGCGCCTATGGCGGAGACAGCTCCCCGGCGGAGGAATTCATCAAGGCGTCGGGCCTCGCTTATGACGCGCCGATCACCTATCCAAAATGGTGGAAGCGGATTGTCTATCCGATCCACTATTCAGTGAATTATCGGCGTATCTGGGCCGAAAAGCGCAAGAAGCCAGAGGCTGCGCATCTTGATTATTATTTCGATCGCTCCGTGCTGATGCGCTCAAGCGCGGGGCATCTGCGCCCGCGCTACCGCCCCGGCTCGCTGCGGCCGTTCCGCAAGCTGATGGTGGATTGGGCCAAGCTCAATCCGCTGGACTAAAGCGTCGGGACTTAAATGCGACCCACATTATGGATCAAACGCCGTGTCGCATTTAAGTCCTCAAAGACGCTTTAGATTCAAATGTTTCTAAAGCAACTTCTGGACTTTAAATTCGCTCGGAGCCTGCCATCAAGCTGAGGCGAATTTAAAGTCCGTTGCTTTAAACCGCCTTCAGCGCGCCTGCGCCAATCTTGATCCCGGCCAGCCGCGAAGGCGCGCGGGCAAGCACATAGGCGTCATAAATCTCCATCAGCGCGCGCTTATCTTTCGCGTCATCACGCGAAAGGCCCTGCGCCAGCAGCGTCCCGGCGGCGACATCGCCGGCCAGCATCAGATATTCAAACGCGCCGGCAAGGCCATCCTCGCGCGGGGCCGAGAGCATGTAATCGGTGGCGTGATCGAGCGCCTGGGCGGCTTCCTTCAAATGCAGCGCTTTGCCGGAAGCGGCGTGCGCCTCCGCGATCAGCGCGCGCATCGCCTCGCCGCGATCGCTCATCAGCTTGCGGCCGTAAAGATCGATCGCCTGGATGCCGTTTGTGCCCTCATAGATCGGGGCGATGCGCGCATCGCGGTAAAATTGCGCCGCGCCGGCTTCCTCGATGAAGCCCATGCCGCCATGCACCTGCACGCCAAGGCTGGCCGCCTCGACGCCCAGTTCGGTGCACCATGCTTTGGCCAGCGGCGTGAGCAGATCTTCGCGCGCTTTATCGCCGGAATCGGCCGCGACGGCGGTGGCGTAGCAGAGCGCGCGGCCGGCCTGGATCTTCGCGCGCGCCAGCAGCAACATGCGGCGCACATCCGGGTGGGTGATGATCAGCCCCCCGCTCTGCTTGCGCTCTTGTGCGTAGGCGTGGGCCTTTTGATACGCAGCCTCGGCAATGGCGACGCCTTGCAAACCCACATTCAGCCGCGCCGAATTCATCATCGTGAACATCGCCGCGAGCCCGCGATTTTCTTCGCCGACAAGCCAGCCTTGCGCGCCTTCATAGGCCATCGTGCAGGTGGGTGAGGCATGGATGCCCATCTTTTCCTCAAGCCCGATGCAGCGCACCGCGTTGCGCGATCCATCCTCGTCACGGAATTTCGGCACGATGAAAAGCGATATGCCCTTGGAGCCCGCCGGCGCGCCTTCGATGCGCGCGAGCACAAGGTGGATGATGTTCGGCGTCAGCTCATGCTCGCCCCAGGTGATGAAAATCTTTTGGCCGCTGATGGCGTAGGAGCCGTCGGCCTGCGGGACGGCCTTGGTGGTGAGCACGCCGAGATCGGAGCCCGCCTGCGGCTCGGTGAGGTTCATTGTGCCGGCCCATTCGCCGGAGATCAGCTTGCCAAGATAGAGCGCTTTCTGATCGGGCGCACCGTGCTGCTCCAGCGCTTCGATGGCGCCGAGCGACAGCATCGGCAAAAGCCCAAAGCTCATATTCGCCGATTGCACGGTTTCCATCACCGCCAGCGAGAGAGCGCGCGGCAAGCCCTGCCCGCCATAAGCGGGATCGGCCGAAAGCGAGAGCCAGCCCGCTTCGCGGTACGCCGCATAGGCTTCGGCAAAACCCGGCGCGGCTGTCACAACATCGTCTTGCAACGAAACGCCGGCGAGATCGCCCGAGCGGTTAATCGGCGCGAGCGCATCGTTTGCGAGTTGGGCCGCGCCCTCGAGAATAGCGGCGAGCAAATCCTCGTCGAGATCGGGAAAACGCGCGCGCAGCGACCAGAAATCGGCGGCCGCTTCGAGCGCGAAGCGGATATCGGCGATGGGGGCGGCGTAAGTCATCGTTTTGCTCTCCTCGCGCCAGCATAGCCGCGCTAAAGAGGCGGCGACACCCATTGACGCTAAGGAGCCCTGCCATGCGCATCGCCGCACTTTTGGTCGCGCTTACGCTGGCGGCTTGCGCCAGCGTTTCCGGCGTGGCCGATGCGCCCGCGCCGTTCACCGCCGCGCCGGCGCCTGTGGCGGCGGAGGCCGATTATCCGATCGCTGTGGATTTGCCGGCGGGCCGCTATCAGCTTGATCCGCGCCACGCCAGCGTGATCTTCCGCATCCGGCACATGGATCTGGCCTGGTTCACCGCCCGCTTTGATACAATCGAGGCGGCGTTGGAACTTGATCCGGCTGATCCCGCGCGCTCGCGCCTTAACGCGACGATCGACCCGAACTCGGTAAACACCGGCGTGCTCAACGCCCAAGGCGATCGCGGCTTTGACCGGCAGATCGCCCGCGTGCTGGGCGGGGCCCCTATCAGCTTCACCGCCACCGCGATCGAGCGCACCGGGCGCAATAGCGCGCGCATCACCGGCGATCTTTCGATGAATGGGCAGACTCACCCTCTGATCCTGCATGCCTCCTTTGCAGGGGCGGCGATCGATCCGCTGCGCGGCGGGGCGCAGGTGCTGGGGTTCTCGGCGCACGGGGAAATTCAGCGCTCGCAATGGGGCGTGACGCAATGGGCGAGCTTTGCGGGCGATACGGTGCAGATCGTGATCGAGACAGAATTGGTGCGCCAGTAGGCGGTTACACACTTGTGCGCTAGAAAGCCTTTCCTGGGGCTCTACATGAGAGGCTTCCTTCCTGGGGAGATTCATTGATGAGACTTTTGACGATCGCCGCCACCAGCGCGGCCCTTGCGCTGGCCGCCTGCTCGCAGCCTGCCGAACCCACCGCCCCGGCTGAAACGCCCATCGCCATCACCGCCCCTTCGGGCGAGTATGCGATCGATCAGACGCACGCGACAGTGAATGTCAGCGTCAAGCATTTCGGCCCTCGCTCTACACCTTCCGGTTTGACCGCGTTTCGGGCGCGCTGAATTTCAACGCTGAAGATCCGGGCGCTTCCACCATCAACGCCACGGTGGACATCACCTCGCTTTCAACGCCGTTTAATCAGCTGCCTGCCGCCGTCACTGGCGGGCGTGATTTCAACGCTGAGCTCGTGAATTCCGAGTGGCTCGACGCCGCCCAATTCCCGACCGCGACGTTCGTGTCCACCAGCGCCGAGCGCACGGGCCCGAACACCGGCCGCGTCACCGGCGACCTCACCATCAAAGGCGTCACCCATCCGGCAACGTTTGACGTCACTTATATTGGCGGGCACGCGCAGCACCCGATGGGCGTGCCAATCTCGCTGATCGGCTTTGAAGCTGTCGCCACCATCTCGCGCGCCGCTTATGGCGTTGCGCTCTATCCGGAAATGGCGCCGGGTTCGGGCGATGGCCTGGGCGATGAGGTTCGCATCGTGATCGGCGCGGAATTCACCCGCCCGGTTGAAGCGCCGGCGAACTAAGCATGACTGAGAGCGCTTCTACACCCTCGTCGGAGCGCTACAGCGCGGTCGCGATCGTTCTGCATTGGGCGATCGCGGCCGCGATCCTTTTAATGATCCCGCTGGGCTGGTGGATGAGCGGCGAAATCGCCGCCGGCAATCCCAGCGGCGGCGTCTACAACGCTTTCCAATTGCACAAATCGATCGGCCTTACGGTGCTGATCCTCAGCCTTGTGCGGCTCGGCTGGCGCCCTCGCCAATCCGCCCCCGCCCATGCCGCCGCACATGCCGGCCTGTGAGCGCTTCGTTGCTAAGGCGACGCATTGGGCGTTCTACGCGCTGATGATCGGGCTGCCGCTTTCGGGCTGGGTGTTTGTGTCAGCCGGCTGGTCACTGCACGATAATTCTTCGCTGGCCGTACCGACGCATTTTTTCGGAACCTTCCAAGTGCCGGCCCTGTTTGGGCTTTCACGCGCCGCCGAAGATGTGCGCGCGGCGGTGGCGCAGGCGTCCATGAGCGCCCATTCGCTGATGGCGTGGGCGGCGCTTGTGCTTGTCGTGCTGCATGTCGGGGCGGCGCTGAAACATCACCTGTTCGATAAAGACAACGTGCTCACGCACATGATCCCCGGTCTGCGCGCCTTGGATGGCTCAGCGCCGCCGCCGAAGAACCCGCAGCGGCTCGCCGTGCTGGGCGTTGGCCTTGGGCTTGCCGGCATCGCGCTGGCGGCGGCTTTGTTTGCGGTGTCCGGCTATGTAGCCGCCGCGAGCGCGCCGCAGCATCAATCCAGTGTCGAGATCGCCGAACCGGCCGCGCCGCCAGTTGAAGATACGGCGACCGAAACCGCGGAAGCTGCGCCCGCCGCGCCCGCAGAACCGGGCGCGCCGCCAGCGTGGCGCGTCGATGCGGGCGCGAGCGCGGTGAATTTCACTTACGTCTATTCCGATGAAAGCGGCGAGACGCCGATGAACGGGCGCTTCACCCGCTGGCGCGCCGACATCCGCTTCGATCCAGAGAACCTCCCCGCCTCGCGCGCGAACGTGGCGATCGAAACCGCCTCGGTGAACACGGCGGTCGCCTATCACAACAACACGCTCGCCACCGCCGCCTGGTTCAACAGCGCCGCAAACCCAAGCGCCACGTTCGTGACGCGTGAGATCGTGGCGCGCGGCAACGGCTATGAGGCGCGCGGGGATTTGACGATCAAGGGCGTCACCCGCCGCGTTGCCCTGCCCTTCACGCTGGCGATCGAGGGCGACCGTGCGACCATGGAAGGCAGCCTTTCCATCGCCCGCGCCGATTTCGGCATCGGCGCAGGCGCCGAGGGCGATGACATGATCGGCCCGAACGTGACGATCAAGTCCGCGTGATCGCTGCGCGCGCGCCATGAGCATCGAGAAAGCGGCGGAGATTTTGCGCGCGGGCGGGCTCGTCGCGTTCCCGACTGAGACGGTGTACGGCCTCGGCGCCGATGCCTCCAATCCGCGCGCGGTGGCCGCGATCTACGAAGCCAAGGGCCGGCCCAGCTTCAATCCGCTGATCGCGCATGTGCCTAGCCTCAAGGAAGCTGAGCGCCACGCCAAGCTGCCCGCGCGCGCCCGCGCGCTGGCCGAAGCCTTCTGGCCCGGCCCGCTGACGCTCGTGGCCGAGCGCTTGCCGGAGAGCAGCGTGGCCGAGCTTGCCTGCGCAGGCCTTGCCACCATCGCGCTGCGCGCGCCGGCGCATCCGGTGGCGCAAGCTCTGCTGCACGCCTTCGGCGGGCCGATCGTTGCGCCCAGCGCCAATCGCTCCGGCCATGTCAGCGCCACGCGCGCTGTGCATGTGCGCGAGGATCTCGGCGATCGCGTCGCGCTCGTGCTCGAAGGCGGGCAAAGCGAGATCGGGCTTGAGAGCACGATCATCGCTGTCAGCGCCGATGGCCGCGCCACGCTGCTGCGCCCTGGGGCTATCGAGCGGGCGGAGATCGAAGCTGTCACCGGCCCGCTGGCGGCGGCGAGCGCCAAGATCAGCGCCCCCGGCATGATGGAGAGCCATTACGCGCCGCGCGCGCGGCTGCGGCTCGATGCGGCAGCGCCGGAACCCGGCGAAGCTTACCTCGCCTTCGGCGCGCCCGCGCCCGAGGGCGGGCTCACGCTTTCCGAAAGCGGCGATCTCGGCGAAGCGGCGGCCAATCTCTATGCGCACCTGCGCGCGCTCGATGCTTCGGGCGCGGCGGTGATCGCGGTCGCGCCGATCCCCGCGCGGGGCCTTGGCGAAGCCATCCGCGACCGCCTCGCCCGCGCCGCCGCGCCGCGCTGATATGGAGCGCGGGCGTCCTCGCCCGCATGGTTTGAACAAACGCGGGCGAAGACGCCCGCGCTCCATAGGCTGTTTTGACCACTGTGCTGGTGTAAATCAGGCCGATGACCAACCTCCTCGAACGCCTTGCGGCGCGCCTTGGCCCCAAGGGCTTCACCACCGATCCCGATCTCATCGCGCCGCACCTCAAAGAATGGCGCGGGCGCTATGAGGGGCGCACGCCCTGCCTCGTTTCGCCTGCGAGCACCGAAGAAGCGGCGGATGCGGTGCGGCTTTGCGCGCAAGCGGGCGCCTCCATCACCCCACAAGGCGGAAACACCGGCTTGGTGGGCGGGCAGATCCCGGACGGCGAAGTGCTTGTCTCGATGCGCCGCATGAACGCCATCCGCAGCATCGATGCAGCCAACGACTCACTCATCGCGGAGGCCGGCGTGATTCTCAGCGCGGTGCAGCAAGCGGCCGCCGATTCGGATCGACTCTTCCCTTTGAGCCTCGCCAGCGAGGGCTCGGCGACGATTGGAGGGCTGATCTCCACAAATGCGGGCGGCGTGCATGTGCTGCGCTACGGGATGATGCGCGAGCTGGTTTTGGGTATCGAAGCGGTGCTGCCGGATGGCTCGATCTTCCACGGGCTCAAGTCTCTGCGGAAGGACAACACCGGCTATGATCTCAAGCAGCTCTTCATCGGCGCGGAGGGCACGCTGGGCCTTGTGACGGCGGCGAGCCTTAAGCTCTCCCCCGCCCGCGCGCGCGGGAGACGGCGCTGATAAGCGTCGCGAAGCCGGAGGCCGCGCTCGATCTTTTGCATCTGATGAAGGCGGGCGCGGGGGCTGTCTCGGCGTTTGAAATCATGAACCGGCTCTCGGTTGATCTGGTGATCAAGAACGTGCCGGGCCGACGCGATCCGATGCCGGGCGCGCCCTATCTGGTGCTGGTCGAGTTTGAAGCGGTCAATCCCGAAGGCTTGCGCGGGAGCGTTGAGCAAGCACTCGCGCACGCGCTGGAAGCGGGCCTCGCGCACGATGCGCTGATCGCTGAAAACGCAAGCCAGGCAAAGGATTTCTGGCATATCCGGGAGGATATCTCCGCCGGCCATCGCCCCGAAGGCGCGCAGGTGAACCACGACATCTCGGTTCCAGTTTCGCGCACGCCACAATTTCTAGCGGAGGCGAACGCGGCCGTGGCCGAAGCATATCCCGGCGTACGCATCGTCGCCTTCGGGCACATGGGCGACGGCAATTTCCACTACACGCTGGTGCAGGCGCAGGGCGATGCGGCGGCGAACTTTCCCGGCGCGCGCCTCTCGGAGATCGCCAACACGATCGCTGTTGCGCTCGGCGGTTCGATCTCGGCTGAGCACGGCATCGGCGTGGCGCGCGCGGGCGAGCTGCCGCGCTACAAGGACGCCCAAGCGCTGACGCTGATGCGCGCGATCAAGCGCGCGCTTGATCCGAACGGCGTGATGAATCCGCGCGCGCTGATCCCGTAACATCGCATCACGAATCGCACACGCGCGCGGATCGAATCGATGCGTGCGCGCGTTGTGTGTTGTGGCAAATTCGTCGCGCTGAATTTTTTCGCTGGCGATTATGCTTGCGCATGACATTATGAAGACGTAGTGCGGCGTCATTGTCGCGACTAAGAAGGAGCCAGGGCATGGCTAAGAAAGCAGCGAAGAAGGCCGTCAAGAAAGCGACCAAGAAAGTCGCCAAAAAGGCCAAGGCGAAAAAAGGCGACGAAGAAAGCGGCGCCGAAGAAGGTAGCGAAGGCCAAGAAGGCGCCGCGCAAGGTTGCCAAGAAAGCCAAGGTCGCCAAGAAGGCCAAGGCGAAGAAGGCCGCCAAGAAGCGCTAAGCTTCAAACGGCTTGGGCGCCTTCACCTGGTGGGGTGCTCCAACTGAATAAGGGCGATGGCCCGGTGAGATGCGCGGCGCGAAAGCGTCGCGCATCTTTCGTTTGGGGGCGGGCTTTGCGCGAAGGCGCGCTATGCTCGGCGCGTTGGCGGCCCAGATGATTCCGCTACGAGCCTTGAAAACACTGGCCCGAAAGGGAGTCAGCCATGATCGAGACGCCCCCTCCCCGCATCCCCATCCCCGGCGCGGGCGCTGTGTGCTTTCGCGGCGATGCGGTGCTCTTGATCAAGCGCGGCAAGCCCCCGCTTGAGGGGCGCTGGTCCATCCCCGGCGGGCGAATCGAATGGGGCGAAACCGCAGCCAATGCGGCGCTGCGCGAACTCAACGAAGAAACAGGCGTGCGCGCCGAACTCGCCGGGCTCATCGATGTGATCGACGCGCTGATTCCCGGCGCGCCGGGCGAAACCGCGGCGCACTATCTCATCGTCGATTACGCCGCGCGCTGGATCGCAGGCGAACCGATCGCCGGTGACGACGCCATCGAGGCGCGATTCTTTGCGCCGGAGGAACTTGCCGCCCTCAATCTCACCGCCGACGCGCAGCGCGTGATCGCGGCCGCGCGCGCGCGACTCAGCGGCGGCGCGGCCTGATCGGTGCTGGGCGCCCGCGCGTGGGATCGGGCGGCGGGGGCGCATCCTCATCCTTCGCGGCGCCAAAGCGCGGGCCCTTGCCCATGGCCTCGGCCACATCGAACGCCGTCTTCACCAGCGCCATCACAATCAGCCCAGCGACCGGCTCGTTCAGCGCCATGAGCAGGAAGCCGCCGAAGATGATGGTCAGGTGCAGGATGATGATGCGCGGATAGGGCTGGATCATCAGCGCCATCGGGTTTGTCGTCTTGGCCGTCCCGCTGGCGACGAAGCGCACGAACTGCACCACCTGCCAGGCGACGATCGAGAACAGGCCAAGATAGAGCTGCGGCTGCTGGGCGAACAGGTTGAGCGCTGTCGCCCAGAGCTCGCCCATCGTGTCGCCGCTGACGTCGCCGCCGAACAGCGTCACCACGAACGTGCCGTGCACGAAGCAAAACAGCCCGTAATGCATGGTGAAGAAGCCGCCGAAAAAGATCGCGGCAAAGCCCGTCAGCATCCCGCTCGCCACGGCGTTGGCCCCCATGCTCAGCAGCGTCCGCGCGCCGATGACGACGTTTTCAAGCCAGTAGAGGAAGATGAGCGCAAAGGCGCTCCACCCCCAAAAGGCCACGCCGATGATCGGAATAAGGTTAAAACCGATGGCCGCGATAACCGGCCAGGCCATGGGAACCTGGGGAGCTTTCATGGCGTTCATATTCGGCGCGGGGGTGGATTCGTGTCCAGGGATTGCGCGCACGCATGGAAACCTCATGTTTCCTAGTGTGTGCTAATCGCCTGATCTGAACGCCCTCAAAGCTTAGAAAAGCCTGGAGCCCAAAATGGCCACGAACGCCAAAGCCTCTGAAATCGCCGCCGAAGCGCGTGAACGCGCGGAAGCGGCCCTCGAATCCGCCCGCGAAGCCCTCGATCAAGCCAGGGTGAGCGCGCGCGAAACCTATAAACAAGCCAAAGGCGCCGTCGAGGACGGCCTCGATGACACCCATCGCTATATGAAGCGCCAGTGGAAAGAGCGCCCCGTGGCCGTGGCGGCCACCGCCGTGGGCGTCGGCCTGCTGGTGGGCTTGCTGCTCGGCAGCCGGCGCTAAACATGCTTGATCGGGCCTTAACCCGGATCGTCGCCATCGCCGCCGCCAGCGCCGCTGCGGTGATGGCGGTGTTCGCGTCCGGCTTTGCGCTTTTACGCGCTGATCCTGCCTGAGCTGGGCTCGGCCGGGGCGGCGGCGGTGGTGGCGCTGGCGGCGGCGCTGTGTGTGGCGCTGTTTGCGCTGGCCATGGCGCTGCGCGCGCCCAGCGTGAACGCGAGGCCGAGATCGCCCAGCAGGCGATCGCCGAAGCGCTGCCGCAAGGCTTTGGCCTTGGCGATTTCGCGCGGGACCGGCCGCTGGTTTCACTGGCTGTGACGGCGCTGGGCGGCATCATCGCCGCGCGGCACCCCACGCTGATGCGCGATGTGCTTTCCGTGGCCGCACGCTTCAGCCGCAACAGCTGACGCTTTACACCCGCGCCAGGGCTTGCAAACCTCCCCCGCGAACAATGGTGGGAGAGAGAATGACACGCGCCCTGGCCGCACTCGCGGCGCTTCTGCTTTCTGTCGGGGTTGCCGACGCCCGCACCTGGCGCGTCCGCCCCGGCCCTGACGCGCAAACCGAATTGCAGCGCGCGCTGATCGAGGCCCAGCCGGGCGACACCGTGCAGCTCGATCGCGGACGCTATGAGCTGACGCAAGGGCTCTCGCTGGCGGTGGATCAGGTCACCATTCGCGGCCAGGGCGAGGCGCGCACCATCCTCTCCTTCACCGGCCAGCGGCGCGGAGCCGAAGGCCTGCTCGTCACCGCCAATGGCGTCACGCTGCGCGATTTTGCGGTGGAAGATGCGCGCGGGGACGCGATCAAGGTGCGCGATTGCAACGGCATCACCTTCAGCGGCGTGCGCGCCGAATGGACGCGCGGGCCAAATTCGGAAAACGGCGCCTATGGGCTCTACCCGGTGAACTGCACCAATGTGCTGATCGAGCGCTTCGATCGCGCGCGGGGCGTCGGACGCGGGCATCTATGTCGGCCAATCGCGCAACATCATCGTCCGCGACAATATCGCCGAATACAACGTGGCCGGGATCGAGATTGAAAATTCGTTCAACGCCGATGTGTTCGGCAATCGCACCGAGCACAATACCGGCGGCATTCTGGTGTTCGACCTGCCGGGTCTGCCGCAAATGGGCGGCCATTCGGTGCGTGTCTACCGCAACAACGTGATCAACAACAACACGCCGAACTTCGCGCCAGCCGGCAATATCGTGGCCACCGTGCCCGCCGGCACGGGCGTGCTGATCATGGCCAACCGCGACGTGCACGTGTTTGAGAACACCATCGCCGATAACGGCACGGCCAATGTGATCATCACCGCCTATCCGCTCTCATTCGAGGATGCGAACTACAACCCGCTGCCGCGCAACGTGATGATCCGCAACAATCGCTTCGGCAATACGGGCTATGCCCCTGCGGGTGATCTCGCTGCGCTGGCGCAGATGGGCGTGGCTTTGCCCGATGTGATCTGGGATGGGGCGACGATGTATTCGGTCCCCGGCGCGATGCCGCGCACGGAGATCGTGCGCATCGTCATGCGCGACAACCGCTCCACGCGCGGCGGCATCGGCACGTTCCTTTCGCTGGGCATCCCGGTGGCGGGCGGGCCTCTCACGGAAGCGGCGCGATCCTGCGTTCCCGCCGCTCGTGGCGCTGCCTGAGCCGGCGCGCGTCAGGTTTGAGTGATGCGCCTTCACCGATCCCCGGGGCGGCGCGCCAGCGGCGAGCCCGGGGCCTATGAACACAAAGGCTTGAGGTTATGGGCCCCGGACTTGCGCTGCGCGCAATCCGGGGATGGGTGGTAGCTCATGCGCCGCTTGCTCTTCATCGCCGCGATCGCCGCATTGACCTGTGTGAGCGCCATCGCCAGCGCGCCCGCGCCGGTGAACGATGCGGCGATCGCCAATGCGAGCCCGGCGCGGCTGCTCTCGGACTATCGCCTCTTCCTTGACGCGGGCGCGCGCACGCCGAATGCGCGGGTGATCGGCTATGCGCTCAACACCGCGCTCTATTCCGACGGCGCGCTGAAATTCCGCTACGTCTATGTGCCGGAGGGCGCTCAGGCCGAATATAATGCGGACGGCGTGTTCGCCTTCCCGATCGGCACGGTGCTGGTCAAAACCTTCGCCATCGCGGCGGACATGCGCCAGCCAAACGAGAACGTGCGCTTCATCGAAACGCGGCTGCTGATCCGGCGCGAAGCCGGCTGGGTGGCGCTGCCTTATGTGTGGAACGAGGCGCAGACCGAGGCGCAGCTTTCGGTGGTGGGCGCGGATGCGCCGATCAGCTTCACCGATGAGGACGGTGCGGCCATCGCGCTCGATTGGGCCGTGCCCAACGTGAACGATTGCCGCGGCTGCCATGCGCGCAACGGCGAGATCGTCCCGATCGGGCCTAGCGCGCGCAACTTGAACGATGGCGATCAATTGCACGGCTGGGCCGCCGCTGGCGTTCTTAATCGCGCGCCCGAGGACGCGCCGCGTGTGCCGGACGCCTACGACCCCGCCAGCGGAACGCTCGAAGCCCGCGCCCGCGCCTATCTCGATGTGAACTGCGCCCATTGCCATAACCCTGCGGGCCCGGCGCATACGTCGGGGCTTGATCTCTCTTGGGCGCAAACCGATCCGGCGCTGTGGGGCGTGCGCAAGCGGCCAGTCGCGGCCGGGCGCGGCTCGGCCGGCTACGAATTCTCCATCGAACCCGGCCATCCCGAACGCTCGATCCTGCTCTCCCGCATGGAAAGCACCGATCCCGGCGTGATGATGCCCGAGCTTGGCCGCCAATTGCGCGACGAGCGCGCCCTTGCGCTCATGCGCGACTGGATCGCCAGCATGGATGCAGCCGGGCGCAGCGCCGCGCCTTAGACCCAGATGTGAAGCGCCGCGTGCAGCGCCAGCGCCATCAGCACCAGGGAAGCCGTCACGAAAATGAGAAAGCGCGGGATGATGATGTTGACCGTGGCTTGCACCAGCGAGTGCGCCACGCGCAGCGCCACATAGGCCCAGGCGAGGCCGACATTGATATGGCTATCCTGGTTCATCAGCTGCAAGGCAAAGCAGAGCGCGTAGAAGATCGTCGGCTGCTCCATCAAATGGTTGTAATTATCGGCCACGCGCGCCGAGGGCAGCGCCTGGATTTCGGCGCGGCTGGCGTTGTTGGCCGAAAGCCCGGCCCGAAACATGGCCGGGATGCGCGTGGCGTAGAGCCAAACCAGCATCACCAAAGACCAGATCACCAGCGCCACCGCTGGCGCGATCAAACCATGCTCACTCATCACGAAGGCCCTCCCTTTTATGGCGCGATCATCCGCGCGCGCGCGCCTGCCGGCAAGCGCGATGGACGCGATTGCGGAAAAAGCGCACGCTGAGCCGCGCAACGGAGGCCGCCATGAGAGACGTCGCCATTATCGGCTATTGCCGCACCGGCATCGCCAAGGCGCAGCGCGGGGCGCTGAACCAGACGCACGGCATCGCCATGGCCGCGCATGTGCTGCGCGAGGCGGTGGCGCGGGCCGGCATCGAGGCGGGCGAGGTTGAGGATGTGATCCTCGGCTGCGGCCTGCCCGAAGGCGCGACGGGCCATAATGTGGCGCGCAACGCAGCCCTGCATGCGGGCTTCGGCGCGGGCGTGCCGGGGCTGACGATCACGCGCTATTGCGGCTCGGGAATCAACGCCGCCTCCATCATCGCCAACCGCATCGCGGCGGGCGAGATGGATGTGGGGATCGCCGGCGGGGTCGAAAGCATCAGCCTTGTGCAGTTCAATCTGAACCTCAACGGCTTCTTCTATGAACCGCTGCAGCAAGTGATGCCCGCCGTGTGGTGGACGATGAACCAGACCGCCGATTTCGTGGCGGAGAAATACGGCATCAGCCGGCAGGCGCTGGATGAGTACGTCGTCGGCAGCCAGGCGCGCGTGGCGGCGGCGATTGCGGCGGGCAAGTTCGCGCAAGAGATCGTCCCGTTTCAAACGACAATGAAAGTGACCGATAAAGCCAGCGGCGAAAGCCGGATGGAAAACGTCACGCTTCGATCGCGACGAAGGCCCGCGCCCGGATACGACGCTGGAAAAGCTTTCCGCGCTCAAGCCCGTGTTCGAGGGCGGCACGACAACGGCGGGCAACGCCTCCCAGCTCTCCGATGGCGCGGCGGCGCTGGTGATGATGGACGCGGATCTGGCCGCGCGGCGCGGTTTGCCGATCCTGGGCCGCTTTCGCGGCATGGCGCTGGGCTCAGTCGCGCCCGAGGAAATGAGCATCGCCATCACGCCCGCGATCCGCAAACTGATGGCCAAGCACGCAATCAACGCGGCCGATGTCGATCTCTGGGAGCTGCACGAAGCTTACGCGGTGACGACGCTGTATAACCAACGCGAACTCGGCGCGCCGTGGGAGCGCACCAACGTCAATGGCGGCGCCATCGCGCTGGGGCATCCCTACGGCATGAGCGGGGTGCGCTATATCGGCCAAACGCTGCTGGAGCTTGGCCGGCGCAATGCGAACAAAGCCGTGATCGGGGTTTGCACCGCCGGCGGCATGGCGACGGCGGCGTATCTGGAGCGCTAAAGCCTACATCCGCTCCGGCACGGCGATGCCGAGCAGATCGAGCGTCAGCGTAAGCTGCTTGAGCGTTGCGCCCGCGAGCGCCAAGCGCGAGGCGCGGATCGCGCCTTCGGCGGGCAGGATAGGGCAATGGGTGTAAAAGCCGCTGAACGCTTGGGCGAGGCTGTAGGCGTGCTCAGCCAAAAAGTGCGGGGCTTTTTTATCGTAAGCGGCGCGCAGTGCGCCATCGAACGCATCCAGCGCTAGCGCCAGCGCGCGTTCGGCGTCGTGCTCAACAGCGATAGGCCCAGCTTTCAGCCCCTGCTCCTCGGCTTTGCGCAGGATGCTTTTGATGCGCACGGCTTGATAGAGCAGATACGGCCCGGTTTTGCCCTCAAAGCTCATGAAGCGATCGAGGTCGAACACGTAAGAGGTGCCGCGAAAATTGGAGAGGTCCGCGAATTTGATCGCGGCGATGGCGATTTTGTGCGCCACGTCTTCAAATTCTTCGGCGCTGAAATCGGCGCCGATCTCGTTTTCCTTCAACCGCTCACGCGCTTTTTCTTCGGCCTGGCCGATGAGATCGCGCAGTTTCAGCACCCCGCCCGCGCGGGTTTTGAACGGCTTGCCGTCCGTCCCGTTCATGGTGCCAAAGCCGATATGCTCAAGCGCCTCGCGCGCGATGTAGCCGGCCTTGGCGGCGGCGCGATAGACCTGCTCGAAATGATCGGCCTGGCGCTGATCGACCACGTAGAGGATCAGCTCCGGGTTCTGATCGCGTGTGCGCTGCAAGATGGTGGCGAGATCGGTGGTGCCGTACATGGCCGAGCCTTCGGATGAGACCACGAGCAGCGGATCGGGGCTTTCGACCTCGACGACCGTGCCGTCATCCAGCTTTTTCTTTTTCGTTTCGCCGGGGCCGGCCACGCGCAGGATGCGCGCGCCTTGATCTTCCTCAAGCAAGCCCTTGGCTTCGAGGTCTTTGACCATATCCGGGATCAGCGGATCGGCGTCGCTCTCGCCCAGCCAGAGATCGAAATTCACGCCCAGCGCCGCGAAATCGCGCTTTTGCGCTTCCATCGACACCGCCTGCATCGCTTTCCAGATCGTGCGGTGCGGCTCGGCGCCGTTTTGCAGCGCGGCGGTGGCTTTGCGGGCGCGATCGCGGAACGCTGAATCCTCCTTCGCCTTGGCGGCGGCGGAGAGGATAAACGCTTTCGAGCTGCTCCAGCGTCAGCGTTTTGAGCCGCGCATCGATTTTGCCCGCATCGGCAAAGCCGCCGAGCTCATCTTCCAGCGCGGTGATCACGAGCCCCATCTGGAAGCCCCAATCGCCGAAATGCGCATCGCCCCACACTTCATCGCCACGGAAGCGATAGAGCCGCTTGATCGCCTCTCCGATGATCGAAGCGCGCAAATGGCCGACATGCATGCCCTTGGCCACGTTCGGCCCGCCATAATCGACGATCACGCGGCGCTTGTGCTCAACCGGGGCTGCGCCCGCCATCGGATCATCCGCAACCGCCTGCGCGCGCGCGGCGAGCGCTTGGGCCGTGACGCTGAAATTCAAAAAGCCCGGCCCCGCGATCGCGGGCGCAGGCGCAAGCGCTTCAGCCTTCCAAGCGGCGGCGGCCGCATCGGCGATCTCACGCGGCTTTTTGCCGGCGGCCTTAGCGGCGGCGAGCGCGCCATTGCATTGAAATTCGCCAAGATCGGGCCGATCCGAACGGCGCACCTCTGCATGCTTGGGCTCAAGCCCAAGCTCAGCAAACACGCTTTCATTGGCGCGGGTTAAAGCGCTGGCGAGATCTGTCATGGCGTTTCGGATGCGGGCTTAAGCGCCCGCCGTCAAGCTTAAGAAGGGCTGGCTTCGGCCACCGCGTCTGCGGCGTTCACGCGGAAGCGTTTGCCGTCGCGGTTGAACTGCATCTGCTCGGGCGTCAGCTCAAAGCCGATCAGGATCTCGAAATTCTCGCCGGAGATTTCGCCATTGGCGCGCGGGATTTCGATCGTGCCGATTTCCTCGGTGCGGGTGACAGTATCCTCTCCGCGCGGGAAGCGCACCTCGACGTCGAAATATTCCTTGGCGATCGGGGCGCGGCCGCGGCGCGCCACCGCCACCCAATAGCGATAGGTGCGGCGATCTTCGCCGGCTGAGGCTGGCCCACGGCCAAACGCCATATCCACCGCGATCGACATGCGGATCGGATCATCGCCGACATAACGGCAAAGCCCGCGCACGCCCTGCATCTCCCCGGTGAAGGCGACGTTGGCGTAACGCTCCACGCCCGGCTCAACGAATTGCACCAAGCGCGCGTTGTCGTACAGCACGCCCATCAGCGGGCACGGGCCGACATTCTGGCGGTTGTCGTTGCCGAGCGCGCGGTCAAGCCAGTTGGGCTCGCGCTGCGGCGCGCCGCGCTCATCCTCGGGCATCACCCCGCCCGGCAGCTCAATCGTCCGGCCCTGGCTGGCGCAGCCCGCGATCAGAAGCGTCGCCCCCAAGGCCGCGAGAATCTGGAGCTTCATGCAACACCCTTCACGAACCGCCTTGCGGACGCGCGGCGGCGGCCGCATGTCTCACCCCGAAGGCGCTGGCTCGTGATAGCTTCGCCCGCCCCGGCCCGCAACTCGCGCCGGCGCCTTGATGGGCGGTTCGCGCCCGGGACAATGCGAGATCATGGCCCTGCCCGAAAAACGCCCCATTTCAATCCTCTTGGCCGCCCCGCGCGGCTTCTGCGCGGGCGTGGACCGGGCCATCCAGATCGTGGAGCAGGCGCTCGGGAAATGGGGCGCCCCGGTTTTCGTGCGGCATGAGATTGTCCACAACCGGCACGTGGTGGAGCGGCTGGAGCGGCTGGGGGCGGTTTTCGTCGAGGAATTGGACGATTGCCCGGTGGATCGCCCGGTGGTGTTTTCCGCCCATGGCGTGCCCAAATCGGTGCCGGCCGAGGCGCGGCGGCGCGAAATGATCTTCGTGGACGCCACCTGCCCGCTGGTTTCCAAGGTGCATGTGGAGGCGCAGCGCCATTTCGAGAACGGGCGCGAGATCGTTCTGATCGGCCATGCCGGCCACCCAGAGGTGATCGGCACGATGGGGCAATTGCCTGACGGGGCGATCACGCTGCTCGAAACCGCCGCCGATGCGGAAGCCTTCGCCCCGCGCGATCCGGCCAAGCTTTCGTTCGTGACGCAAACCACGCTCTCGGTGGACGACACCGCCGAGATGGTGGCCGTGCTGCAGCGGCGCTTCCCCGGCATCGCGGCGCCGCACAAGGAGGACATCTGCTACGCCACCACCAACCGGCAAGACGCGGTGAAGGCGATGGCCGAGAACGCGGACCTCGTTCTGGTGATCGGCTCGCCCAAATCCTCCAACTCGGTGCGGCTGGTTGAGGTGGCCAAGCGCGCGGGCGCGGCGGACGCGCGGCTGGTCGGCGCGGCCGATGAGGTGGATTGGGCTTGGTTTGAGGGCGTGCAAAGCGTGGGCGTCACAGCCGGCGCCAGCGCGCCGGAGGATCTGGTGGAAGCCTTGATCGCCGCCATCGGCGCGCGCTTTGATGCGGCGGTGCAAGAGGTGGTGGTGACGCGCGAGAACGTGACCTTCAAACTGCCGCGCGTGCTGACGGCGTGAGCGAAATCGCCGCCCTTATCGACAAGCTCATCACCGAAACCCGCGCACGCCATCCTGAACGGCCGGCGCTGATCGGCGTCGGCGGCGCGCAAGGTTCGGGCAAATCCTATGTGTGCCGGGCGTACGCCAATGCGCATGCGGGCGTGGCGCATTTTTCGCTGGATGATGTGTATCTGACGAAGGCGGAACGCGAGGCGCGCGCAGAGAGACACGCTGACGATCCGCCACCTTTCCCGCCGGGGCGTGAGCCGGTTTTACGGGATGCCGCCACGCACGCACAGCTGAAGCAATTGTTCGTCACGCGCGGCCCACCCGGCACGCACGATCTTGGCCTTGCAAAAGGCTTGACGGCGCGCTTGCGCAGAGCATTGCCAACGCCGCTGCCGCGCTTCGATAAGAGCAAGGATGACCGCGCACCAGAGGATGCTTGGCCGGTCTTTGAAGGCCCCGCCTCGACGATTTTAGTCGACGGCTGGTGCCTGGGCGCGAAGCCGCCGCCCCCTAGCGCGCCGATGAACGCTGTTGAGCAGGAGGATGTGCTCGATATCGAGTTCAGCGACCAATCCTGGCGCTGGCAGAGCGCGATCCAATATGATCTCGCTAATGAGTACGCCATCTTCTTCGCCGCCTTCGATTGCATCATTTACCTCCAAGCCCCCTCCTGGGAGATCGTGCGCGTTTGGCGCGGGGAGCAGGAGGAGGAAACGCTGGGGCGGCCGCTCACCGCTGAAGAGAATGCGGCGCTGGATCGCTTTGTGATGCATTATGAGCGCGTGACACGCGATATGCTGGCGGGGCATCATGGCGCGCACTGGATCGTGCGCCTGGATAGGGCGCGCAACGTGATCGGGATTGAAGAACGATGATGGCGCATCTTGGACCGCCGGCGTCTCGCCGGCATGCACTCGCCACGCCGCACCGGTGTTGCCGGCGTGGACGCCGGCGGTCCAAGTAAGCCATGGCCGTTTACACCACGCTTTCGGACGCCGAGCTTGCGCGCTTTCTTGGCCAATATGATTTGGGCGAGCCCACATCTTTGAAGGGCATCGCCGAGGGCGTGGAGAATTCCAATTTCTTCCTCGCCACGAGCCGCGGCCGCTACATCCTCACGATTTTTGAAAAGCGCGTGAGGGCCGATGATCTGCCCTTCTTCATGGGGCTGACAACCAAGCTGGCCGACGCAGGCGTCGCCGCCCCGCGCCCGATCCCAACGAAAACTGGCGAGCTCATCACGCAAGTCAAAGGCAAGCCCGCCGCGATCATCACCTTCCTCGATGGCGTCTGGCCGCGCGAGCCTGACATCGCCCATTGCGCCGCCATCGGCGAAGCGCTGGCGCGCATGCATGTGGCGCTGCAAGGCTTTGAGCTTTCGCGCGCCAACGCGCTCGACCCCGAAGGCTGGAGCGCTTTGATCGCGCCGCGCCTGGCGCTGGCGGAATTTTTGCGCGCGGGGCTTACGAAAAAGATCGAGGCCGACATGGCCGAGGTGCGCGGCCATTGGCCGAAGGATTTGCCGCGCGGGGTGATCCACGCCGATCTTTTCCCGGACAACGCGCTGTTCTTGGGCGATCAGCTTTCCGGCATCATCGATTTCTATTTCGCCTGCACCGATTTCTTGGCCTACGACCTCGCCGTTTGCCTCAATGCGTGGTGCTTTGAGGAAGATGGCCGCTACGACCTTGGCCGTGGCGGGGCGATGATCGCCGCCTATGAAACCATCCGCCCGCTGACGGAAGCCGAGCGCGCGGCCCTGCCAATCCTTTGCCGCGCGGCCGCGTTGCGCTTCTTCGCCACCCGCCTCGCCGATTGGAGCGAAACCCCCGAAGGCGCGATGGTGCGGCCGAAAAATCCGTTGGAATATGCGGATAAGCTGGCGTTCCACCGCAAGGCGAAGGATGCGGGGGATTATGGGGGTTAAATGGAGCCGGCTATTTGCTGCGACAATGATCGCGCCATTTGGCGGCTGCGTTCTCGCCTGACGCTCGCCTTCCTAGTCGCCGCGCTGGTGAGCAAGGAAGCGGATTTCTTCTATTTTTGGATCGTGCCGCTTTTTGGCTTTGCATATGCGGTGACGACAGGATTGCTCGCCTCCTTCGTTATTGGCGCGCCGCTGCATGTCGTGCTGTCGCGCCTCCGCCTCAGAAGCTGGTTGGCTTATTGCTTTGGCTGGCGCAGCGGGCGGGATGATTGTGTACGCTGCGTCGATTTTTCTGGGCGTTCAAACCGCGCCATGGCTCGCCTCTTATCTTCTCGTCTCGGGAGCAGGCATGGGGGCGACCTTCTGGCTCATTCGCCGCCCCGATCGTGACGCGGCGGCGAATCCGCCTACATCAGCGCCATGAGCATGGTTCACATCTGGACAGACGGCGCCTGCAGCGGCAATCCCGGCCCTGGCGGCTGGGGCGCGGTTTTGCGCTATGGCGATACGGAAAAAGAATTGAACGGCGGCGAGCGCGCCACCACCAATAACCGCATGGAATTGATGGCCGCCATCAGCGCGCTCGAAGCGCTGAAGCGCGAAACGCATGTGCGCCTCCACACCGATTCAAAATACGTGATGGATGGCGTGACCAAATGGATTCACGGCTGGAAGAAGAATGGCTGGAAAACCGCCGATAAGAAGCCGGTGAAGAATGACGATCTCTGGCGCCGGCTCGATGCGGCCAATGCGAGCCACAAGGTCGAATGGGTTTGGGTCAAAGGCCATTCGGGCGATGTGATGAACGAGCGCGCCGATGCGCTGGCGCGGGCGGGGATAAAATTGGTGAGTAGTCAATAGTCAATCGTCAGTAGTGCGCCGCAGCCCTATTGACGATTGACTATTCACGACTGACCCTCACGCCCTTCTCACGTTCAACGTGACGCCCTGCACCGAAACGATCTCAATCTCCGCGCCCTCTTCCAGCACCTCGTCGCTGACAACGCGCCACATCGTATCGCCCACCTTGGCCGAGCCTGCGCCGTTGCTGAAATTGGCGATGACGCCGCGCTTGCCCACAAGCGTGACCGCGCGCTCATTCAGCCCCTTGGCCCCGCCTTCGCTGCGCCAGCGCTTGACGATCGGCTGACCGAAATAGGTGAGCACGATGACAAGCACCGCGAAGATGGCGATGTCGGCCATCCAATTGGTGAAGCCGAAATAGGAGATGAGCGCGGTGGCGAGCGCCGCCACGGCCGGCCAGAGCAGATACGTCGTGCCCGTCGCCATTTCCGCGATCAGCAGCACAAGCCCGATCACCAGCCAATGCTGGGGGCCAAGCTGGCCGAGCAGGGTGAGAATGCTTTCCATACCGCGAATGTAGCGAGCCTTGCCCGCTTGCGCGAGAGGTTACGGGCGCGTGGGCGGCACAGATGTGCGCCCCGCTCCGCCGCCAAGCGGCCCGCCCGCCTGATCGTTGAGCGCGCGCAGGCCCTCAACAAGCCCCGCCAGCCCCGAAAGATCGGCCGGGATGATCACCGTGCGCTGCTGGTTCGAGGTGGCGAGTTCGCCAAAGGCTTCGACATATTTGAGGCCCAGGAAGTAGCGGATCGCGTTCACATCGCCCTTGGCGATGGCTTGAGAGACAGCGTCGGTGGCCTTGGCTTCGGCTTCGGCTTCGCGCTCACGCGCCTCGGCATCGCGGAAGGCGGCTTCGCGGCGGCCTTCGGCTTCCAGGATCGCCGATTGCTTGGCGCCCTCGGCGCGCAGGATGGCCGCTTGCTTATCGCCCTCGGCTTCGAGGATTTGCGCGCGGCGTTCGCGCTCGGCTTTCATCTGGCGCGCCATCGCGGCGGTGAGATCGGCCGGCGGGGTGAGATCCTTGATCTCCACGCGCAACACCTTGGCGCCCCACGCATCAGTGGCGGCGTCAATCACATGCAGCAGGCGCGCATTGATGGAATCGCGATTGGAGAGCACGTCGTCGAGATCCATGGAGCCGACGACGGTGCGGATATTGGTCATGCAGAGGTTCTGGATCGCAAGGATGAGGTTCTCGACCTCATAGGCGGCCTTGGCCGCATCGATCACCTGCACGAACACCACCGCATCAACGGAGACAACGGCGTTATCTTTCGTGATCACGTCCTGGCGCGGCACGTCGAGCACGGTTTCCATCATCGACATGCGCCGGCCGACCCGATCCACGAACGGGATCAGGAACGCGATGCCCGGTTGCAGCGAGCGCGTGAAGCGGCCAAAGCGCTCCACGGTGAATTGCCGCCCCTGCGGCACGACCTTGATGGCGCTGAACGCCAGCACCAACGCCATTACGGCGAAGAAAATGATAACCGCGTCCATCTTGTGTTTCCTCCGCTTCTGCGGCGGCCAATGGGTTACGCTTAGCTTAATTGGCCAAGCAGGTATTCCGCACTGGAAACCTTGTATTCACCACCGTCTTCAACGTTCAGGTGAGTTACCACGCCATCCTTGACGATCATTGAATAGCGCTTGGAGCGCAGCCCCATGCCGAATTTTGAGAAATCCGCGTCCAGCCCGATCGCCTTGGCGAACTCGCCCGAGCCATCGGCCAGCATGGTGATCTGGCCGAACACGCCCTGATCCTTGGCCCAGGCGCCCATGACGAATTGATCGTTCACCGAGGTGCAGGCGATCGCCTCAACGCCCTTGGCTTTCAGCTCCGCCGCCTTCTCCTTGAAGCTCGGCAAATGCTTGACCGAGCATGTCGGCGTGAAGGCGCCCGGCACGGCGAACAGCGCGACAGTCTTGCCGCCGAACACATCGGCGGTGGAGAGCTGCTGGGCGCCGTCCGGGCCGGGCACGTTGAATTTCACCTCGGGAAGCGGATCGCCAACCTTGATCATCTTGTTCTCCATCGCCTCATGCGCCTTGGCGGCGCCTTTATCCCGGCCAATGTAGGGCGAGCGGGCGGCGGATGCGAGCGCCCTCTTGCGCCCCGCCCCGCAAAGCAGGAGCATGCGCCCATGAGCACGGACACTCTGGCTGGCAAGCTCTTGGTGGCGATGCCCGGCATCGGCGACCCACGCTTCGATCGCTCGGTGATCTATATGTGCGCGCACGATCATGATCACGCCATGGGGCTCATCATCAACAAGCCCAAGGATGAGGTGACGGTGCAGGATGTGCTCGAGCATCTTGGACTTGAGACGGGCGATGAAATCGGCGCGCGCGCGGTGCTCGATGGCGGGCCGGTGCGCACCGATCGCGGCTTTGTGCTGCATTCGGAAGATTTCGCCGCGGGCGAAGCCACCCAAAGCGTCGGCCCCGGCATCCGCATGACAGCCACGCGCGAAGTGCTTGTAGCCGTGGCTGGCGATGAAGCGCCCGCGCGCTTTGCGCTGGCGCTCGGCTGCGCCGGCTGGGGCGCGGGGCAATTGGAAGATGAGCTGCGCCAGAATTCCTGGCTCGTGGTCGAGCCCGACGAGGCGATCATCTTCGGGGAGGCTCACGAAGATAAATGGGCCCAAGCCATCCGCGCGCTCGGCTTCGAGCCAAGCCAATTGATGGGCGATGTGGGGAACGCCTAGTTCGGATTGATCACGCCGAACAGCAAGTGATCGCGCCAAGCGCCGTTGATGCGGAGATAAGCTTTGGCTTCGCCTTCCTGGGTGAAGCCGGCTTTTTGCAGAACGCGGCGCGAGGCGGCGTTGTCAGGCTGGCACGCCGCTTCAACCCGGTGCAGATCAAGATCATCCCAGCCATAGCGCAGCACCGCGCACACGGCGGCGGTGATGTAGCCTTGGCCGGCGTGGCGTTGCCCCGCCCAATAGCCGAGCGAGGCCGTTTGCGCGACGCCGCGGCGGACGTTCGAGAGCGTCAAGCCCCCAAGCAGCGCGTCATCGGTTTCGCGGAACACAAACAGCGCATAGGCGCGATCATCGCGCACATCCTCGGCGTAGCGGCGCAGGCGATACTTATAGGCGCCGCGCGAAAGCTCATCGTTGGACCAGGTAGGCTCCCACGGCGTCAGGAAGGCGCGGCTCGCCTCGCGCAGCTCGGCCCAATCCTGATAGTCGCGCGCTTCGGGCGCGCGCAGATACACGCCCTCGCCGTCCACACGGCGCGCCCCTTCGTGATCCTTCCGCATCAAGACCATGGGGCCTAGTTTGCATGAAAAGCGGCTAAAGCGCCATGGCCCGCCTTGGGGCCAAGCACAGCAGCGCAGGCCGGCCCCGCCAAAGCGGCGCGGGCGATGGCTTGGATTTGTTCGCCTGTGACGGCGGCGATGCGCGTGCGCGCCTCCTCAAAGCCGAACACGCGCCCGCGCAAGAACACCTGCCCCGCGCGCGCCTCGGCGCGGGCCGAAGGCGCCTCGGCCCCCATCAGCATCTGCGCCTGGGCCACCGCCTTGGCGCGGGCGAGCTCATCGCCGCGCACGCCGGAATCGGCCAGCCGATGCAGCTCCGCCACCACGATCTCGGCCACCGCCTTGGCGTTGCCGGGCGAGCAGCCGGCATACACAACCAGGCGCCCGTCATCCTCCACCGTGTCGAGGAAGGAATCGATCGCATACACAAGCCCGCGCGTTTCGCGCACTTCTTGGAAGAGGCGCGAGGCCATGCCGCCGCCGAAAATCTCCGCCATCAGCCGCGCGGCGTAGAGCCGGTCATCCCCCGCAGGCGGCGCAGGCCAGGAGAACACCAGATGGGTTTGCTCAAGCTTGCGCACCTCCCCGGCCGAGCCGGAAGCAGCGCGCGCGGGCGGGGCGATGATCGCGGGCTTGGCCGCCAGCGCGCCAAAGCGCGCCTGCGCCGTTTCAAGAAACGCATCGCGATCGAACGCGCCGGCGATGGCGATCACCGTGCGCTCGGGCGTCATGTGCGCATCGCGGAAATCGATCAGCGATTGCAGCGACACATTCGCCAGCGTCTCGGCCGAGCCAAGGATCGGCCGGCCCAAGGGCTGATCGGGGTAGAGCGCGCTTTGGTGCAGCTCAAACACGTGATCATCGGGCGCGTCATACGCCTCGCCCCGCTCCTGCGCGACGACGCCCTTTTCCTTCTCCAATTCATCCGGCGCCCAGTGCGGCGCGAACAGGATGTCGGCGATCATGTCGAGCGCGAACGGCGCATGCTCGGCCAGGATGCGGGCGTAATAATTGGTGCGCTCATAGCCGGTGCCGGCATTGATGATCCCGCCCACCGCCTCGATCGCTTCGGCGAATTGGCGCGCATCGCGCGCGCCCGCGCCCTTGAACGCCATATGCTCGAACAGATGCGCCACGCCGTTGTTTTGCGCATTTTCCCAGCGCGCGCCCACGCGCTGCCAGACGCCGAGCGCGGCCGTGCCCAGCCCCGGCATCGGATCAAGCGCCACGCGCACGCCGTTGGGCAGGGTGAAAAGTTCTAAACCCACGCGCGGCTCCGTTCGCGGATGAGGGCTTTGACGGCTTCTGCATCGGCGGGGAGCGCCGCCACCTGCTCAGGCCGATCATAGAGATCAGCGCATTTGGGCGGCAGCGGCGGGCGCACGCCGGTGGCCTCCTCCACCGTTTCAGGAAATTTCGCCGGGTGCGCTGTGGCGAGATAGACCACCGGGCGATCGGCCGCCGGCTGCGGAAACGCCGCAAAGCCCACCGCTGTGTGCGGGCAAATCAGCGCGCCCTCCTCCTCGAAGAAACGCGTGATCTCGGCCTTCGTCATCGCATCATTGGCGTCAGCGCCGGAGAAGGTCTCGCGCATCGCAGCAAGCGCCGCGGGCGGCGCATCAAAGCCGCCCGATTGCGCCAGCGCGCGATAGGCGCCGGCCACCAGATCGGCGTCGCCGGTCGCATCATAGAGAAGCCGCTCAAAATTGGAGGCGACCTGAATATCCATCGCTGGCGAAATGGTGGCGAGCGATTGCGCCGCGCGCTCGTACCGCCCGGTTTGCAGGGCGCGCGCGAGGATGTTGTTGGAATTGGTGGCGAGCCCAATGCGCCCGATCGGCGCGCCGAGTTTTTTGGCGACGAAACCAGCAAACGCATCGCCCATATTGCCGCTGGGCACCACGAAATCGACCGGGCCCGGCGCGCTCAACGCTGAGGCCGTGCGCAGGAAATAGACGCTCTGCGCCACGATGCGCGCCCAATTGATCGAGTTCACGCCCGAAAGGCTGGCGCGCCCCGCGAAATCGGCGTCCGCGAACAGCGCTTTGACGATGGCTTGGCAAGCGTCGAAATCGCTGTCGATCTCTATGGCGTGCACATTCGCCGCCCCGCTCGCCGTCATGAAGCGGCGCTGCACGTCCGACACGCGCCCCTTCGGCAACAGCACGAAGAGATCAACGCGATCGCTTTTTTTCAGCGCCTCCACCGCCGCCCCGCCTGTATCGCCAGAGGTGGCGCAGACAACGGTGAGCCGCTGATCGCGCTCGGCGAGCGCATGATCGTAGAGCGGGGCGATGAGCTGCATCGCAATATCTTTGAACGCCAGCGAAGGCCCGCGCGCGAGATCGAGCAGCCAATGATTGGCGCCGAGTTGAATGAGCGGGGTGATGGCGCTTGCATCGAAGGCCGATTGCGGACCGTAAGCGCGTTGCGTGATCTCATGCCGCGCGGCCGGGGAAAGCGCAGCGCCAGCGAATGCTTCCAGCACAACGCTCGCCACGCCCGCATAATCACGCAGGCCCGCCTCACGCACCCAGCCGCCAAGGCTTGGCCACGCCTCCGGCACATAGAGCCCGCCATCGGGCGCAAGGCCGGCGAGCACGGCGTCGAGGAAGCTGGCGGGGGCGGCCCCGCCGCGGGTTGAGGTGTAGCGCATCAAAGATCCGAAGGCTCGCGCCGGCGCAGGCTGAGGCGCCCGGCGCTGATATGGTAGGCGATGTAAATCGCCAGCAGCACCACCGCGAGCCCATACCAGGTGAGCGCATAGCCCATGTGGCGCGCAGGCGGCAGCGCATCCGCGCCGGGCGCGCGCGCGAACGGATTGGGCGAAGCGCGGCCATCGGCGCCCATATAGGCCCCGGCGATATAATAATCGGAGACGTTCTCAAGCCCGCCATTGCGGCCCATCGCCTGCAGATCGACGCCAAACCAGAGCCGCTGCAGCGGCCGCGGCGCGAGCGCCAGCGGGCCCGGCGGCTCAGGCCGGATCGAGGCGCCGGTGACCGGCGCGCCCGAGCGCAGCAGCGCCGGCACGCGCACCTCGCCCGCATTGGGCGGCGCCACTTGGGCGATGAAATCGGCGTCCACGAACACCACCGCATCGCCATCCTGCACCGGCGCGAACACGCGCCAGCCCTGCTCTTTCGTATCGGGGCGCACGCCGTAGACGAATTGGATCGCGCCCTCGATCGGGTGATAGGCGGCCAGCGTCATTTCCGGCACCGGCTCCTTGGCGGCTGCGGTTTTTTCGTCAAACCGCTCCCATTGCCAGCGGCCGAGCGTGATCAGCATCGCCAGCGCCGCAATGGCGAGCACGCTCATCACCGGCAGCGGTTTAAAGCGGATCATTCCAGATCCTCGGCCGTGGCTTCGCCCGCTTTGTGTTTCCATTGAAACGCAAACAGCAGCGATTTGAACGGCGGCAACAGCGCCAAGCAGAGCGCGACAGCCGCGAGCATTGTCAGCGTCAGCGCCAGCAAGGGCGCAAGCTTGAGCCCGAATTGCAGAACGATCAGCAGCGGCGCGATAATGGCGCCGACGATCAGGATCACGAACACAGCCGGGCCATCGCCTGAATCGGCTGATTTGAAATCAGCCCCGCAGGCGCGGCAGGTATCGGCGAATTTCAGGTACGAGTTGAACACCGGCCCCGCCCCGCATTGCGGGCAGCGGCAGCGCAGGCCGGCGGAGAAAGCAGAGGGGGCGTCGTCAGCCCCCTTCCATGGTGAGGTAGGGCATGACGTAAACGAACGTGAACAGGAACAGCCACACCACGTCCACGAAATGCCAGTACCAGGCCGCCGCCTCGAAGCCGAAATGCTTCTGCGGCGTAAGCTGCCCCACAAGCAGGCGCAGCAAGCACACCGCCAGGAAGATCGTGCCGATGATGACGTGGAAGCCGTGGAAGCCCGTCGCCATGAAGAAGGACGCGCCATAGACGTTCGCATCCGTGGTGTCGCCCATATTGCCGAAGGAGAAGCCGGCGGCCGGATATTCGACGGCGAACTGCACCCAGGTGAAGATGCAGCCCAGCACCACGGTGAGGATGAGGCCAAGGCGCGCGCCGGCGATCGCCCTTCTGCAGCGCATGGTGCGCCCATGTCACCGTCGTGCCCGAGAGCAAGAGGATCAGCGTGTTGATCAGCGGCAGGTGGAAGGGATCGAAGGTTTCCACGTGCGGCGGCGGCCATGAAGCCCAAGCGGCGGCGGTGGCTTCATCCCATGTCGGCACCATCCAATCGGCGCGATGGCCGTGGAAGATGGTGAGTTCAAAGAACACCCAGAACCACGCCACAAAGAACATGATCTCCGAAACGATGAACAGGATCATGCCGTAGCGCAGGCCAAGATCGACGACCGGCGTATGATCGCCGGCGCGGCTTTCCTTGATCACATCGCCCCACCAGCCGATGCAGGTGAGGATGATGATCAGCGAGCCGATCGTGAAGATCGTCCACGAGCCTTTGCTGAAGAAGAAATCGCCGGCCTCGGTGGTGAGCCCCTTCATCAGCACAACCGCGCCTACCGCGGCGATAAACACGCCGAGCGAGGCGGTGAACGGCCATGGGCTCGGGTTCACCAAGTGATAATCGTGTTTCACTTCGCCGTGGGCCATCTCATCCCTCTTTGCCGGGAGCTTGCGCCGCAGGAGCGGCGGCTTGGGTCGTTGAACGGAAATACGTGTAAGAAAGCGTGACGGTGTGGATCTCGCGCGCGTCCGGATCGTTCACGATCTCGGGATCGACGAAATACACCACCGGCAAATCCGCTTCTTCGCCAGGCTGCAGCACCCGATCCTGAAAGCAGAAGCATTCCAGCTTGGCGAAATATTGCCCCGCCGCGTGCGGGGTGACGTTGAACGTGGCGATCACCGAGACGGGCTCATCGGAGGTGTTGCGCACGGTGTAAAGCGCAAGGCCGCTTTCGCCGATGCGCAGGCCCTGCTCGCGCTGTTTGGGCGCGAAGGCGATCGGCAGACCAGGCGTGACGTTCGCATCAAAGCGCACGTTCATGCGCTGATCCAGCACGGTAGAGGGCGCGGCGTCCGCCACCATCGTGGTGCCGCCATAGCCGGTGAGCTTGCAGAACGCGTCGTAAAGCGGCACCGCCGAGAAAGCGAGGCCAAGCATGCCCGCCACCGCGGCGAGAGGCAGCAGCGCTGTTGTACGCAAGCGCTTTGCGCCGGGCTTTTGCGGGGCGCTCATAGCGGACGCTCGATGACATTGGCGCCGAGCTTGGCCAGCGTGATCAGAAACACCAGCAGCATGAACCCGCCAATCGAGAGCGCGATCCATAGATTGCGCCGGCGGCGCGCCTTGATCTGCTCGGGCGTCAGCTCAACCGATTCGGGCGCGAGATCAGTTTGCGGCTCGCTCATCCGGCGACCACCTTTTCAACCAGGATCACGGCGAACAGCGCGAACAGATAGAGGATCGAGAAGCCAAACAGATCGCGCGCGGGCTTATCCTCGGCGGCGATCCCTTCGCCGGCTTTGGAACGCAGAATGCGCCAGGCGAGAAAGAGGAAGAAGGCCCCGCCCACAGCGGCGGTGATGGCGTAGGCGGCGCCGCCCAGGCCCGTGAAGGCCGGCGCGAGCACGAACGGCGTCAGCAGGATCGAATAGACGAACACATGCCGGCGCGTGGATTTTGGCCCGTGCGTCACCGGCAGCATCGGCACCTTGGCGTCCGCATAGTCGCGATGCTGGATCAGCGAGAGCGCCCAGAAATGCGGCGGCGTCCACATGAAGATGATGGCCACCAAGAGCCAGCCATCGAGCGGCACAGAGCCGGTTTTGGCGGCCCAGGCGATCGCCGGCGGCAACGCGCCCGCAAGCCCGCCGATGACGATGTTCTGCGGCGTCGCCCGCTTGAGCCACATCGTATAGACGACGGCGTAGAAGAAGATGGTGAAGGCCAGCAGCCCCGCCGCCAGCGCCCCGGCGGCGAGAACCATCGTCACCACCGAAAGCGCCGAGAGCGTGAGCCCCAGCATCAGCGCTTCCTCGCGCGCCACCCGGCCCGCCGGGATCGGCCGCGCCTGCGTGCGCGTCATCACCGCGTCGATATCGCTGTCGAACCACATATTGAGCGCGCCGGAAGCGCCGGCGGCGATGGCGATGGCGAGGATGGCGGCAAAGCCCAGCACCCAATCGCCCGCGCCGGGCGCGGCCACGTAGCCGACAAGCCCGGTGAACACCACAAGGCTCATCACGCGCGGCTTCAGCAGCGCGATGTAATCGCCTGCGCTCGCTGCTCCCGCCTGATGCTCAATTGCGACGTTCGACATGGGCTCCAGTCAGTAGTCAGTAGTCAGTCGTCAGTGGCTTTGCTCGTAACCCTACTGACTACTCCCTACTGACTATTGCCTATTAGTGACGCTTATCCGGCTTGATCACCGGCAGCTCGTTGAACTGGTGGAAGGGCGGCGGCGAAGAGAGCGTCCACTCAAGCGTGGTGGCGCCTTCGCCCCAGGGATTGTCGCCCGCTTTGCGGCGCACCACGAACATCTCGATCAGCATCACCATGAACACGAACACGCCGACAATGGTGATGACATAGCCCACCGATGAGACGTGGTTCCAGAAGGTGTAGGCTTCAGGATAATCCACATAGCGCCGCGGCATGCCCTGCGCGCCGAGGAAGTGCTGCGGGAAGAAGATGATGTTCACACCGATGAACATGATCCAGAAATGCAAGCCCCCCAGGAAGCCGTTGTAGCGATAGCCGCTCATCTTCGGGATCCAGTAATAGAAGCCCGCAAAGATCGCGAACACCGCGCCAAGGCTCAGCACGTAGTGGAAGTGCGCGACGACGTAATAGGTGTCGTGAAACACCGTATCGATGCCCGAGTTCGCCAGCACGACGCCGGTGACCCCGCCCACGGTGAACAGGAAGATAAAGCCGATCGCCCACAGCATCGGCACGGTGAAGCGCAAGCTCCCGCCCCACATGGTGGCGATCCAGGAGAAGATCTTGATCCCCGTCGGCACCGCGATGACCATGGTGGCGGCGACGAAATAGGCTTCAAGATCGAGGCCCATGCCCACCGTATACATGTGGTGCGCCCACACGACAAAGCCGATGAAGCCAATCGCCACCATGGCGTAGGCCATGCCGAGATAGCCAAAGATCGGCTTGTTCGAGAATGTCGAGACGATGTGGCTCACCATGCCGAAGCCCGGCAGAATGAGGATGTAAACCTCGGGGTGGCCGAAGAACCAGAACAAGTGCTGGTACATCACCGGATCCCCGCCCCCGGCCGGCTCAAAGAACATCGTGCCGAAATTGCGATCCGTCAGCAGCATCGTCAGCGCGCCGGCCAGCACCGGCAGCGAAAGCACCAGCAGCCACGCGGTGATCAGCACCGACCAGGCAAACAGCGGCATGCGGTGCATGGTCATGCCCGGCGCGCGCATGTTGAAAATGGTGGTGATGAAATTCACTGCGCCAAGGATCGAGGACACGCCCGCAATGTGCAGCGACAGGATCAGCAGATCCATCGAAGGCCCGCTATGGTGCGCGGCCGAGGTCGAGAGCGGCGGATAGAGCGTCCAGCCCCCGCCAAAGCCAGGGAAATCGCCGTTGCCGGGCACGAACATCGAGATCAGCGCCAAGCTGAACGAAGCCGGCAGCAGCCAGAACGAGATGTTGTTCATGCGCGGGAAGGCCATGTCCGGCGCGCCGATCATCAGCGGCACGAACCAATTGCCAAAGCCCCCGATCATCGCTGGCATCACCATGAAGAAGATCATGATGAGGCCGTGCATCGTCACGGCCACGTTGTAGCCGTGGAAGCTGTCCATATGCAGCCAGGCGGTGATGGCCGAGCCTTCGGCGAACACCTGCACGCCAGGCTCTGCGAGCTCCCAGCGGATAAGGCCCGAGAGCGCGCCCCCAATGATCCCCGCGATGATCGCGAAGATAAGGTACATCGTGCCGATGTCCTTGTGGTTGGTCGAATAGACCCAGCGCTTCCAATCCCAGAGGCTGGGACGGTGATCGTCGTGATGATCGGCGCCTTCGGCGTGTACGGTTTCGTTGGCCATCTTCCCGTCCCGAACAATTCTCATGCGGTGAAGCCAAGGCTCCGATCCGCGATCCTCCTCACGCGCGCCGTTTGAGCGCGCGCAAATTCATCAGCGCGTCGGCGTCGCCGCCGGCGCGGCGGGCTCCGCCGCAGGGGGTGCAGGCGCGGGCGCGGCCGCAGGCGCGGCCTCCTCCGCCGCCGCGATCGTCCCGCCTTGGGCGAGCACCCAAGCGTCAAACGCCTCACGGCTCACCGCGCGGATTTCCACCGGCATGAACGCGTGGTTGACGCCGCACAATTCAGAGCACTGGCCGTAAAACACGCCCTCGCGCTCCACATTGAACCAAGTTTCGTTCACGCGCCCCTGGATCGCATCTTCCTTCACGCCGAAGGCCGGCATGGCGAAGGAATGGATGACATCGTTCGATGTCACGAGCACGCGCACGACGGTATCGACCGGCACCAGCAGCGGCTCGGTCGCGGCCAGCAGATAAGGCCGCCCCTGCGCGCGGGCTTCATCCTCGGGCAGCATGTTGGCGGTGATGGCCACGCCCAGATCCGGATACTCAAGGTTCCAGAACCAGGAATTGCCCACAACTTTCAGCGTGAGCTCCGCTTCCGGGATGCGCTCTTGCTTGTAGAGCAGCGGGAAGGATTTCCATGCAATCGCCACAAGGATGAGGACAGGTAGCACCGTCCAGATCACTTCCACCGTCATGTTGTGGGTGAATTTCTTCGGCGTTGGGTTCGCTGCGCGATTGTAGCGGATCATCACCCACAACAAGAGCAGCAGCACAAGCACCGAGATGATCACGATGATCGGCAGCAGGAAATTATGGAAATCGCGGATGTCGCGCATCACCGACGTCGCCGGTTCCTGCAGATCCAGCCCGCCAGGCACAGGCGCGCCCACAGCCGCGTGCGCAACCCCACCCAACAGCATGCTTGCCGCCAATGCGGCGCTTGCGACCAAAGCCCCTCGCTTCACGCAATCGCTCCTTACTGATTCAGCAGCGGTATGGCGCGGGCTGACGCTCACGCCTATAGTCGCCGGGCGCGGCATTTCGACCGCATCTTGCCGTTTCTGGTCCGAATTTCTCAGCCTGCGGGGTGCTAGCATGAGCCGGGCGCGGCTTCCAAGGCGCATTGCGATTTTCGCGGCGCTGGCGGGCCTGGCCGTAAGCGGGGCCGCCTTAAGCGGGCAAGCCTGGGGGCAGACCAGTTCGGGGCGCGAGCGCGCAGTGGGCGCGCGCACCACGATCGGCGTTCCGGCCGCCAATGCCTGCAGCCAATATGTTGCGGAAGCGAATTCATCGGATGAGGCGCTGGCCGCCTGCAACCGGGCGCTCTCCACCGAGCGGCTGAACCGCCAGCTCTTGATCGCCACCCACATCAATCGCGGCGCGCTGCACCTGCGCCGGCGCGAGGGCGAGGCGGCCCTGGCCGATTTCGACGCGGTGCTGGCGTTCGACCGGCGCCACGCCGAGGCGCATCTGAACCGGGGCGCGGCCCTCGTTATGCTCAACCGCGCCGGCGAAGCGGTTACCGCCATCACCGAGGCGCTGGGCCTTGGGGTGCGCGAGCCGCACAAGGCCTACCTCAATCGCGGCGCCGCCCGCGAACAGCTGGGCGACGTGCGCGGCGCCTATGAGGATTATAATACCTCCCTGGAAATCCAGCCCGATTGGGGCCCCGCCAACGCCGAACTCGCCCGCTTCGCCCGCGCAAGGCGCGAGCGGCTGGCCGAGGTGCTGGGGGAAGAGACGGGCAACTAATATGGAACGCGGGCGTCCCCGCCCGCGTTTCGGCCGCCCTCGCTCCATATTGCATTGCGCCGTGCGTCTTAGGCGAAGCGCCCTATATTCAAACGGAACGCACGAGAGGATTTCCGATGGCTGATGACCAGCGCCTGCCCGAGACCGCCGCCGAAATGGATTGGGACGCCGCAGCGTCCATCCTGGCCGACGCCGCCAGGGGCGCGGACGATGGCGAGATTTTCGCCGAGGACAGCCGCAGCGAGAGCTTCCTGTGGGATGACGGCCGGCTAAAATCGGCCAGCTTCGACGCCACGCAAGGCTTTGGCCTCAGGATCGTCGCCGGCGAGCGCGCGGGCTATGGCCATTCCAGCAGCTTCGACACCGGCGCCGTTTCGCGCGCGGCGGAAGCGGCGCGCGCGGTGAAGCTTGGCCATGACGGGGCGCTCGACATCAGCCCGGCGCGCACCAACCGCCAGCTCTACGCCGATTTCGATCCGATCGAAGCGCCGGGCTTCACCGACAAAACCGCCCTGCTCGCCGAGATCGACTCCTATTGCCGGGCGCGCGACCCGCGCGTGGTGCAAGTGACAGCCTCGCTAGCCGGCGCGCACCGGGCGCTGACGATCCTGCGGCCCGACGGCGCGCGCTATGGCGACCACCGCCCGCTGGTGCGGGTGAACGTGTCCGTGACCGTCGAACGCGACGGGCGGCGCGAGAGCGGCTCCGCCGGCGCGGGCGGGCGCGAGCCCTACGAGGTGTTCATCCAGCCCGAGCGCTGGAAGGCGATGGCCGATGAGGCGCTGCGCATCGCGCTGGTGAACCTCGATTCCGTGCCCGCGCCTGCCGGCGAGATGGACGTGGTGCTTGGGCCCGGCTGGCCGGGCGTGCTGCTGCACGAAGCGGTGGGCCATGGGCTTGAAGGCGATTTCAATCGCAAGGGCTCGTCCGCTTTTTCCGGCATGGTGGGCGAGCGCGTGGCCGCCCCCGGCGTCACCGTGGTGGACGACGGCACGTTCGAGAACCGGCGCGGCTCGCTCAATATCGACGATGAAGGCACGCCCACCCAGCGCACCGTGCTGATCGAGGACGGCATCCTCAAAGGCTACCTGCAGGACCGGATGAACGCCCGCCTCTCGGGCGTTGCGCCCACCGGCAACGGCCGGCGCGAAAGCTACGCCCACCGGCCCATGCCGCGCATGACCAACACCTTCATGACCGCCGGCGACAAAGACCCGGCCGAAATCCTCGCCAACCTGAAACGCGGCGTTTACGCGGTTAATTTCGGCGGCGGACAGGTGGACATCACCTCCGGCAAGTTCGTCTTTCAGTGCACCGAGGCGTATCTGGTCGAGGACGGGAAGATCAAAGCGCCGATCAAAGGCGCGACTTTGATCGGCGACGGCCCCTCCGCGCTCACGCGGGTGACGATGATCGGCAACGATCTCCAACTCGATGAAGGCGTGGGCACCTGCGGCAAAGCTGGGCAGAGCGTGCCTGTCGGCGTCGGCCAGCCGACGCTTTACATCACAGGACTGACCGTCGGCGGGATGTGACTTCAACATCCCAATTTACAAAACCGCGAATCTGAGCAGAAGCTCGCGCCATCCCACCTTGTTTGGGGAGGTTGATACTATGGCTGCGAAGAAGAAGGCGGCGAAAGTCGCTAAAGCTGCTCCGAAGGCGAAAGCCAAGAAGGCGGCGAAGAAGAAGTAAGCTTCTTCTGAACTGAAAGATTGAGACGCCGCCGGGTTCGCCCGGCGGCGTTTTCATTTGGCGGCGTTTTGCAGGGCGGCCGCTGATCGCACTGGCCCGCCGCTTCGTCGCAAGCGCTTGCATTCCGCCCGAAAAAAGCCAGCCCTGGCGCGTCCAAGCGCGCTGCTGCAATCATCCAGACATAGAGCGCTGCGCAAAGGGGCGCGCCGAACGGGCGGCGCGAGCGAAAGGGAGAGCAATGATCGGTCGAATGATGGCGTCCGCCTTGGCGCTGATGAGCGGGGCGGCCTATGCCGAGCAGACGCCCCCGCCGCCCGCCCCCGACGAGCTCGGCGCGCGCGCCGGCGCCGCCAATGGCGACCGCGTGGGCTATGACCGCGCCTTCTTCAACCAATTCAACCCGCAGACCGCGCTCGACATGGTGCGGCAAACGCCCGGCTTTTCGCTCGATGGCGGCGATGACCGGCGCGGCTTTTCCGGCGCGGTGGGCAATTTGCTGATCGATGGCCTGCGCCCCAGCAGCAAGAACCAATCGCTCGACACCATCCTCTCGCAGATCCCGGCCAATCAAGTGGTGCGCATCGAGCTGCTGCGCGGGACGCTGGTGGCGGGCGATGCTTCGGGCCAATCGGTGCTGCTCAACGTGGTGCGCACTGAGAGCGCGGGCTCGGGCGTCTATGGGCTTGGGGTGGAATACACCTCGCGCGAGGTGCCGGCCCCGCGCGGCAACCTTTCCTATGCCGGACGCCAAGGCCAAGTGGAGTTCGGCGCGGGGCTGACGTTCCGCAGCGAATATCGCGATCTGCCCGGCTGGCGACGCATCTATGACGGCGCCGGCAATCATATCGAGACAATCATCACCCCCAACCCGCGCGACAGCCGCAGCGCCAGCATCAACGGCAATATCGCCTTCCCGCTGGCGGGCGGGCGCCTGAGCGCGCGCGGAACCGTGGAATGGTGGAGATACCACGCCGACAATGGCTTCATCTCCTCAACGCCGGCCGGCGCGCCCATGGGCGCGCTCTACGCCGCGTTCCGCGAGCAAGAGCCCGGCTTTGAAATCGGCGCCGATTACGATCGCGCGTTCGGGCCCTGGCAGCTTTCGCTGATCGGCCTCATCAATCGCGAATATTATGAGAGCACCGAGGACGTTGAGGTGCGCGACGCCGCCGGCGCGCTGATCGAGACGATTCAACAAGCGCGCAAGCAGGATGAAGGCGAGACGATCCTGCGCGCTTCGCTTTCGCGCAATCTGGGCGCGGCCCAACGCATCGAGTTCGGCGCCGAGGGCGCGTTCAACGCGCTGGACGCTTCGCTGGCCTATGCGCGCGATGCGGGCGCTGGGCCTGTGCCGACCCCGATCCCCAATTCCAACGTGCTGGTGGAGGAAGAACGCGCCGAACTGTTCGCGGTGCATACATGGCGGCCGAACGCGCAATGGTCGGTGGAATCACGCCTGGCCTGGGAAACCTCGACGCTGACGTTCGAGGGCGACGCCAATCAGGTGGTTGATCTCAATTTCTGGAAGCCTTCGCTGCAGGTGACGCGCACGCTGGGCGGCAACAACCAATTGCGCGTGCGCGCTTATCGCGATGTGGGGCAGCTCGATTTCGGCGATTTTGTTTCCGCCGCGGCGATCGCCGATGCGATGATCAATGGCGGCAACCCCGATCTTTCGCCGCAGACGGCGTGGCGCGCCGAGCTTGGCGCGGATCTGCGCTTCTGGGGCGCGGCGCTGAGCCTCACGCTGACGCAGCACTGGATCGAAGATGTGGCCGACGTGGTGATGCTCACAGCGCCGGGGCCCAATCCCGGCGATCCGGACATTCGCTTTGACGCGCCGGGCAATATTGGCGATGGGCAAGCCACAAGCCTCAACGTGAATTTCAACGCCCCGCTCACCGCACTGATCCCCGGCGCACGCGTCACGGTGCGCGGCTATCTATGGGATACCGAAGTCACCGATCCGGTGACGGGCGATGCGCGCATCATCTCCTATCAGCCAGAGAGCGAGATCAACGTCGAATTCCGCCAGGATTTTCCGGCGCTGCGCATGGCCTGGGGGATCAATTATTTCAAGCAGGGCGAATTCCAGGTCTATCGCTTCAACGAGATCGATACGAACGAGGAAGGCCCGTGGGTGGACATCTTCTGGGAAACCACCGCGCTGCCGAACAATATGCGCCTGAGGCTTTGGGCGGCGAACGCCTTTGACGGCACGGTGAACCGCGTGCGCCATTTTCATGGGCCAGACCGCACCGGCCCGCGCGTGCGCACCGATCTGCGCGAACGCCAGTTCGCCGAAGCGCCCTGGGTGATCGCGCAGATCAGCGGGACGTTCTGAGAGCGCCGGCGGTCCAAGTGCGCCATAGCGGAGCGCCGGCTTCCAGCCGGCATCTTGCTTCACACTCACAATGCCGGAGCATTTGCTTACATCGTACGGCTGGAAGCCGGCGCTCCGGGAGCGCGCATGATTTTAACGCGCGGGCGAGCGGGTGCGGCGTTTGGGGGCGGCGGGCGTATCGCTCTCGAACATGGGATTGGGATCCCACAGGTTCTCAAACGGCGCATCGCGCAGATAATCCGGCAGGCGCGCCGAGAGCGCCTTTTCGTTGGACACCGAGATGATCTGCCGATCCTTGGCCATAGCGCGCAGCAAATCCGCATCGACATCGCCGATCAGATCCGCGCTTTCCTTCGCCATCAGATGGTTGGCCACGCCAAACAGCTGAAACACGCCGGCATTGTTGAAGATGGTGCGCCAATCTTTCGGATAGAGCCGTTGCAGCTGGCTCAGATCCTGGAAGAACGGCCACACTTGCAGGCCATAGCCGCGCAGCAGCGTCATCGATTGGCGCAAAGGGCCGAACTCGCCCAGCTGCGCGCACTCATCGAGCATGAACAGCGTCGAGCGCTTGGGCCGCCGCTTGCGGCCCATCACCGTGAGCATCAGCGCGCCAACCCAAAGCCGCAGCAGCGCGCCGTGGCTTTCAAGCTTATCGGGCGGGATGACGATATAGATCGTCATCGGATCGCCGCGGCGCACGGCGTCGAGATTGATGGTCGATTTCGAGAGCGAACGCAGCGCGGAATCGGAATTGACCACCTTGAGATAGCTCTGCGTCGTCGAAAGAATGCCCGAGCGGGTTTGCTCGGTGATCGGCAGGAAGCTTGAGATATTCTGCTTGAGAGCCGGTTGAGATGATCGTGGCTCTCGATCAAAGCGGCGAGATTGTAGACCGCATCGTCGCTCATCAACAGTTCGCGCACGCGGCCGAAATGGCGCTCCGATTTCGGAGCGGTTTCGGCGACGGCGGCGATCACGCCCGACATCAGCGAGCGGCCCCAATTGTCCCAGAAGGGCTCCTTGTGGAAGCCGACATCGCCGGCCAAGAGGCTCGCCAGCATTTCGCTGTCGGCGTCCAGCAGCGCGCCGGGGCGGTTGAACAGATCGAACGGGTTGAGGCTGTCGGTTTTCTTGCCGATGGCGCCGAACGGATCGAGCAGCCGCACCTCCTGGCCCATCTCCTTGCGGCGGCGATGGGTGACGTGCCAGGTCTCGCCCTTGGGATCGATGACGATCACCGAGCCTTCAAAGCGCAAGAGGTTCGGGATGATGACGCTGCGGCCCTTGCCCGCGCCGGTGGGCGCGATGGTAACCAGATGCCGGTCCTCACCGTAGAGGATGGGGATTCGCCCTCGATCGCCGCTTCCTGCGGCCGGGGCGCGCCAAAGCCCATGGGCCCGCGGCGGTTGTCATCCGATTTCCAGCCGAGCAGGAGGTCCATCGCCTCGGGCTTGCCCTGCACCGCGGCCTCGACCGGCTTCTTACGCGTGCGGGTGGTGCGGGGCCGAGACATGGGTGAACCCTCCTTCCCGCTGCAGGGGAGATGCAGACGGATGAATCACTTGTAATAATCAATCGGGGCCGGAACCGATCCAGATTGCGGCGGCCAAGAGAAAGCTGGCGCGCCGAGCCTAGGGGGGCCGGAGACGGGGCGTCCCCGGCCCGTCTGCCCACACATCAGCCCGAAAAAATCCCCGCGCAACGCCTTGACGCCACGCGGGGGACAGTTTGTTCAAAAAAGCGCGCCTTAGCCGATACTTAGCTAATTCGCTTTGATTTTTAACGATTTTTTCTACCGCACATCGCCCATCCATTTTTTCAGGATGGGTGAAAGCAAGAGCAGAAGCACGCCCGTTGCGATGCCCAAAACGCCCACGGCGGTGAACACCGAAACATAGGCTTGCAGCTGCGCGGCGGGGTTCACAACCACGCCCGCGATGGTGTCGGACGCGGTTTGCTGCGCGATGAGGCCCGCGAGAATGTGCGCCAGCGACGACGACAAGAACCACACGCCCATCATCAAGCCGACAACGCGCGCGGCGCTGAGCTTGGTGATCATCGAGAGGCCGACAGGCGAAAGGAAAAGCTCGCCCGTGGTGTGGAGAAGATAGAGCACCGCAAGGAAGATCAGCGGCACGCGGAAATCGGGGCCGGCGAATTGCGTGCCCCAAACCAGCACAAAGAAGCCAAGGCCGACTTGCACAAGGCCCAGCGCGAACTTGACCGGCGTGGACGGCTCCATCTTCCGCTTGGCCAGCCATATCCACATGGCGCTGAACGGCAGCGCCAGGAGCACGATGTAGCCGGCGTTGAAGCTCTGGGTTTGCGCGGCCGTCATTTCATAGACGCCCCCGCCAAGCCCGGTTGTGGCGGCGATATAACCGGCGGCGCCCGCAAGCAGCGCGAAGAACGCCACCCCATAGAGCAGCATCACGATGTCGATCTGCTTGCGCAGATAGGCCAGCACCGAAACCACCACCATGATCGCGCCGAGGGCGGCGACCAGGAAGAGGATGCCGGTCATGGCCGTGTGGCCGAACGTGCCGCCTTGGGCGATGGTGAGGTTGGTGGAATTTTCCGCATAGAGCGAGAGCGAGGAGCCGGCCTGCTCAAACAGCATCCAGAAGATGACGCTGAAGAAAATCAGGATCAGCGCGGCCACCATCTTGGAGCGCTCAAGGCCCTTAAAGCCCAGCAGCGCGTAGCCGAGCACCAGCGCAAACAGCGTTGGAACCAGGATCGGCAGCGCCATTTCCATCAGTTCGGTCTGCTGCACCAGGAGCCAGGCCGGGATCACGGCCAAGAGCCCCAAAACCCAGAAAATCCCTTCTGTTGCAGCGCCAATCGGCTTGGGCGGATCGGCTTTGCCTTTCAGATATTTCTGGCCGAACAGATATTGGACAAGCCCCAGCGCCATGCCGACGCCGGCAAGGCCAAAGCCGTATTTCCAGCCATAGGTCTGGGCAAGATACCCGCACGCGAGCGTGGCCAGGAAGGCGCCGAGATTGATGCCCATGTAGAAAATGGTGAAGCCGCCATCGCGGCGCGGATCGCCCTCGGCATAGAGCGCGCCGACCGTGGTGGAGATGTTGGCCTTGAGGAAGCCGACGCCGATAATGATCAGCGCCAGCGAGAGATAAAGGATCTGAACGTAGAGCTGTTCCTGCTCCACGCGATCGAATAGGCGCCATCCTCGAAGGTGCGGATCACGCGATCGCCCTCGAACGCCACCGCGTTGCGCTGGCTGATCTGGTTGAGCGTGAAGGCCGTGCCGTTGATATCGACGAAGGTTTCCCCATCCGCGACGCGGACGGGATATGCGCCCTGCCCTTCGATATTGAGCGATGTGGCCGGGGCGGTTCCGCACGGGGCGCCGACCATGGAGCAGAGCGAATAGACAAAGCTGGGCGCTTCGGAGACGAGCGCGTAATCGCCGTTCGTCAGCGTGCGGGTCTGCCCGCCGGCGGAAAGCTCCACGCGATCGAGCACGTCAAAGCGCAGGTTCGCGCGGCCCTCGGGCAATTCGATGAAGGCGACGCGGTTTGCGTCACGCCCTTCGGCGGTGACGAGGAAGCTCTCCCCGCCCGCATCAAGATATTGCCGCGAGCCCGAGCCCTCGAACGCCATGCCAAAGTGCCCAAGCACAAGCAGCGCCGCGCCAATGGTGACGGCCTTGCGCGCGCCAAGATAGCGATCGGCGATCACCCCGCCGATGACAGGGATGAGATAGACCAGCGCCGCATATGCGCCGTAGAGCGCCTGGGCGTGGCCTTGGCTGAAAAGAAAATGCTGGGTGAGATAAATCACCAGCAGCGCGCGCATCCCGTAGAAGGAAAAGCGCTCCCACATTTCGGTGAAAAACAGTGTGACGAGGCCGCGCGGGTGGCCGAGGAAGGTCGGCTCCGCGCTCGCGCCAGCGGTTTGATCGGTCATGAAAATTCCCCCAAGAGCCGGCTTCCCGCCCGGCCCTGACTTTGGGAGAGAGACAAGACGGGTGCGGCGCTGACGTCAAGCCAAGGGCGATGGGGGGAATATTCCGCTTGGACCGCCGGTGTGAGGGGGGCGATGGGCGCCTGAGGGGAACGCATGGCGCCCTTTGAGGCGCCTGGCTAAGGTGGGCCGATCATCGTCACAGCACCGAAGAGCCATGGTCCGATTTGCAAGCCCTGATCCCTACGAGCCCGATGGCGAGCCGAAAACACTTCTGGGAAAGCTCACAATCGTGGTGCTCGCGCTCGTGATAGGGGGGCTCGGCAGCGCTTACTATTTCTCACGAACGAGTTTGTCGGACGAGGTGGTCAGCCATGTGTCTTCATGGCTTGAGCGGCTGTTTCAATAGCCGCCTGTCACGGCGCTCACCGCAGCAGCGCGCGCATTGGACCAGCCGCGCAACCTGGGCGAACCTAGGCGCTTCAATTCTTCCATTTGGTAGGAAAAAGTGCTACCACTAGGGACATGAGCATTGAGAAAATCAGCGTGTCCATTCCCGCCGATCTGATGGGCGACGTTCGGGCGGCGATTGCGGACGGTGATTACGCGACCGCCAGCGAAGTCTTGCGCGACGCCCTGCGCGACTGGAAGCTCAAGCGCAAAATCGCGGCGCTGGAGGTCAATGAGCTCCGCCGGCTCTGGGATGAGGCCGATGACGGCGAACCGCTCCGTGATGGCGAGGCGGTGTTCGCGCGCCTACTGGCGAAGGCCCGCGCGCGGCAGGATAGCGGCGGGGCGTGAGCGGTTTTCGTCTCAGCCGGCTGGCGGAAGCTGATCTTGAAGCGATTGAGGAATATATCGCGCGTGGCAACCCGGCGCGCGCCATCTCCTTTATCGAGGAATTGCTGACGCTATGCCGCCGTATCGGCGAGGCGCCGCTTGGCTACCCCGCGCGGCCTGACATCGCGCCAACCGCCCGGATGGGCGTGCATGGCCGCTACCTTGTGCTGTTCGAGATCACCACGAGCGGGGTTGTTATCCGCCGCATCGTGCATGGGGCGCGGCGCATCGAGGACTTGTTTTAAAAAGCGCGCCTCAGCGCAACAGCGCCTCAGCCCGCAGCGCCGGCGTGATCAGCCACCAGAGCGTGGTTCCGGGGTTGGAATCGAGCCAGAAGCCAAGCCGCCGCAGCGTGCGCACCGAGGCGATGTTTTCCTTGTCGCAGCCGGCGATGACGCAATCGGCCCCCGCCTCCGCGAACAGCCAATCAAGCACGGCGCCGGCAGCTTCTGCGGCGTAGCCCTGGCGGCGGCGGCTTTGGGCGATGGAATAGCCCAGCTCAAATTCGCGCGCGGCGCGCGGGCTCGGCTCAAAGCGCACGTCGCCGATCACCTGGCCTTCGTATTGATGGATGGCGATGGCGCGCATCGGCGCCTCAGTCCCCGATTGGGCGACAAGGCCAAGGCTTGAACGCGCCCAATCGGCGGGCGCGGCCGCCCCCAGCGCATCGGTGAACACGCCCGCGCCGGCGCGGGCAGCCTGCGCGAGCGCCGGCGTCACCGGGACAATCCGGAGCCGTTCGGTAAAGAGCTGGCGATCAAGCGCGGCCTGCATGGGAGGGACCATTACGCGGGCGCGGGCCAAGCGCAATCGGGGGCGCTGCTTCGGGCGTTGCACGCGCGCGGCCTCACCTGGCGAGGGAGTACGACACCCCGCCCCGGCGCGGGCGCGCCGGCATTGGAGTAAACGGCGTTAAAGCCGTTCCGCGCCTTCAAGCTTCGCCAAATCGCGATCAAACGTGGAGAGCGGCATGTGACCGGCTCGACGCGCCGTTTCGAGGATCAGGCAATCGGTGAACCCGACCTTGCCGTGCACCTTGAACCGCTTCAACGCGCTCAAAACAACATCATCATCTTGGACAATAATGCTCTGATGCTTGAGGAGCATCTCCAATGCGGCGGCGATTGCAGCCTTGCTGTGCCCATAGGTCGATTCCAAGACCCAAAACGCTTCCGCGAGCACGAGATGTGACACCCATGCCCCTTGCGCGATGCAAGCATCGGCGAGAGCAGCCTGCCTCTGATCGTCCCGAACAAGGATACGAACCAAGATATTCGTATCAATCGCGCGCATAGCGCTCGCGCATGCGTTTGGCGATCGCCTTTTTTACATCCACGGGTGGCCCTTTCGGCGGCCCGTTCGGAAACAGAACCTTGTGAATGTCATCGGATGAATATTTGCCAGCGCGCCGCAGAACGATCTTGCCGTCTTCCTCCACCCATTCGATCACGCCCCCGGGGCCGACGCCGAGCTTCTTGCGGATGTCGGCCGGGATCGAAACCTGCCCCTGGGCGGTGATCTTGGATTTAATCGCGGACATACACATTCATTACCACGGTAATGCAACATGCGTCAATACGCGCAGGCCTCGAACACCGGGCGGACGTCGCGTTTCCATTCGGTGTTGTAGCGCTCGATCAGGCGCGCGGCGGGGGTGACGCCGGAGGCGGCGATGTCGTCCAATTCCGAGAGGAAATGGGTTTCATCCTGGCCCGCCTTATCGGCGCGGGCGCGGGATTTGAGGCCCTGGCGGGCGATGGCGAGCGCCGCCTGCGCGATCTCGCGCGCGCTGGTTCCGCGGATCGGCGCGTTGAGGCCAAGCGCCGGCACGGCGCGGCGCAAGGCTTCGCGATCTTCGGCGGTCCAGTTTTTCACGAGGCTCCACGCCGCTTCGAGCGCCGCATCGCAATAATAGATGCCCGCCCAAAACGCCGGCAGCGCGCAGAGGCGCGACCAGGGGCCAGCATCGGCGCCGCGCATTTCAAGATAGGTTTTGAGCCGCACCTCGGGGAAGATGGTGGTGAGGTGATCTTCCCAATCTTTCTTCGTCGGCAATTCACCCGGCAGCGCCGGCAGCTTGCCTTCCATGAAGGCGCGGAAGCTTTGGCCGCTGCAATCGAGATATTTCCCGTCGCGATACACAAAATACATCGGCACATCGAGCGCGTAATCGGCGTAGCGCTCAAAGCCCATGCCGGGCTCGAACACCCAAGGCAGCATGCCGGTGCGATCGGGATCGGTGTCTGTCCAGATGTGGCCGCGATAGGAGAGAAAGCCGTTGAGGCGCCCTTCCATGAAGGGCGAATTGGCGAACAGCGCGGTGGCGATCGGCTGCAACGCCAAACCTACGCGAAACTTTTTCACCATGTCGGCCTCAGAGCCGAAATCGAGATTGGTCTGCACCGTGCAGGAGCGGAACATCATCTGGCGGCCAAGGCGGCCCACCTTCTGCATGTAATCGCGCATGATCTTGTAGCGGCCCTTGGGCATGATCGGCGTGTCTTCCAGGCTCCAGAGCGGAGAGACGCCAAGACCAAGAAACGCGATGCCGAGCTTGCCGGCCACATCGCGCAATTGCGAAAGATGCGCGCCGGTTTCGGCGCAGGTTTGATGCAGGTGCTCGAGCGGGGCGCCCGAGAGCTCAAACTGCCCGCCCGGTTCGAGCGTGATGGATGCGCCCGCCTGCGACAAGGCGATCAGCTTGCCGCCCTCTTCCACGCGGGCCCAGCCATAATTTTGCGCGAGGCCTTCAAGCAGCGCGCCGATGCCGCGCTCGCCCTCATAAGGCACGGGCGCAAGGCTATCGCGGTAGAAGGCGAACTTCTCGTGCTCGGTGCCGATGCGCCAGGTGGTGTGGTCAGGCTTTACGCCTTTTTCCAGGTGCGCAACGAGATCGGCGAAGCCGGTCAAAGGGGCGGATTGTTCTTTCACGGCAGCCAACAAAGTCCCTCCAGGCCGGCATGGCGCGCATTTGGCGCTTCCGGGGCCGCGCCGCAAGCACCTAGGCCACGCGCCAATCGCCCCATTGCGCCTGGATCAGCGTTAACGCCGCGATCACGGCGGTTTCGGCGCGCAGGATGCGGGGGCCAAGGGAGACAGCGCGCACGAAGCTAAGCGCCCGCAGCGCGCGGCGCTCCTCCGGGGTGAAGCCGCCTTCGGGGCCGATGAGGAGGGCCAACGCTCCCCCTCCCCTTGAGGGGAGGGGGTTGGGGGGCGGGGTGATGCGCGGTGTTGAATCGTTTTGCGCCGCGCCCTGCTCTGAAATGTCGAGGTTCGCCCCGCCCCCTGCCCCCTCCCCCTCGCGGGGAGGGGGTGAGTGCGCGCAACACGTCGAGTAAGGGCCGCGCTCTGCCGAGTTCGCCGCCCCAGGCGGCGTCTGCTTCATCGCCGCTTTCATCGGCGTAGATCAGCGGGCGGGCCTCATCCCAGCGCTCAAGCGCTTTGAACAGCGGCAGCGGCTCGAGGATATCGGGCGCGTCGAAACGCTCGGTTTGCTCGGCGGCTTCGCGGGCGATTGTGCTGAGGCGATCGGTGCGGACGGTTTCCGCGATGGTGCGCTGGGTGATGACGGGGCGGATGCGCGCCGCGCCAAGTTCTGTGGCTTTCTCCACGATGAGATCGGTGGCGTGGCGCTTCACCGGCGCAAAGAGGAGATCGAGATCAGGCGCCGCGCGCGCAGCGCGCAGCTTTTCCGCGATCGCCACGCGCATGCCGCGCTTGGTTTTCTCCGCCACGCGCGCGCGCCATTCGCCATCCTGCGCATTAAACACGCGCAGCGCATCGCCCGCATCGAGCCGCAACACCAGGCCGACATGGCGCGCCTGGGCCTCCGTGAGCGCAATCTCGGCGCCGGCGGTGAGCGGGTGATCGATCAGGAGGCGCGGATTGGCCATGGCGCTTGGTGCCTTGGCGGAGAGCCCGGCGCAAGCTTCTTGGACCGCCGGCGCCTCGCCGGCGAAGGCGCCGGCGGTCCAAGCTTACGCCGCCAACACATCGCCCTGCGCCAGCGCGTTGAGGCGCGCGTAGAGGCCGTGGGCTTCGATCAGCTCGGCGTGGCGGCCCTGCTCGACGATGCGGCCTTCATCGAACACCAAAATCCGATCCGCTTCGCGGATGGTGGAGAGCCGGTGCGCGATGACGATCGTGGTGCGGCCGGCCATCAGCTCGGCCATGGCCGCCTGCACCTCGCGCTCTGTCTGCACATCGAGCGATGAGGTGGCTTCATCGAGGATGAGGATCGGCGCATCGGCGAGGAAGGCGCGCGCCAGAGCCACGCGCTGGCGCTCACCGCCCGAGAGCTTCACGCCGCGCTCACCCACCTCGGTTTCAAAGCCCTTGGGCAGCTTGGCGATGAAATCATAGGCCCGCGCGCGCTTGGCGGCGGCGATGATATCTTCGAGGCTCGCGTTTGGCTTGGCGTAGCCGATGTTTTCGCGCAGCGAGCGGTGAAACAGCGCCGGATCTTGCGGCACGACGGCGATCGCCTCGCGCAGGCTGGCTTGCGTGACGGCGCGCACGTCTTGCCCGTCAATGCGGATGGCGCCGCCGCCGACATCATAAAGCCGCGTCAGCAGCTTCACAAAGGTGGACTTGCCCGAACCCGTGGGGCCGACAAGCGCCACGGTTTCGCCCGGCGCAATCTGCAATGAGAAATCATTGTAGAGCGGGGCCGCGGCGTTCTTGTAAGCAAAGCTCACCTGCTCGAACGCAATACGCCCTTCGCCGGGCGCAAAAGCCTTTGCATCGGCGCGATCGATCACCTCCGCGCGCTCAGCCGCGTAGGCGACGACATCCTCGATGTCGGCGATGCCTTTTTGCAGGTTCTGCACGTTCTCGCCCATGGTGCGCAGATAGCCGGAGACGAGCAAAAACGCGGTGATGGCGAACACCGCATCGCCCGCCGTGGCGCGGCCTGCGGCCCATTCCAGCAGCACAAGGCCGAGAAGGCCGGCCTGCAGAATGAACAGCACGATGTTCTGGATCATCCACGCATCGGTGGAGCGGCCCCAGGTGCGCTGCGCCTGGCGGCGCCAATGGCCGACAATGCCGTCAAACCGCGCCTGCTCGCGCGCTTCGGCGCCGAACATCTTCACCGTGGCGTTGGAGGTGACGGCATCCGCCAGCGAGGCGCCGATTTCGGTGTCGGCCTTGATATATTCACGCAAAGGCTTGGCGATGTAATAGCGGCCCATGAAATACGCCGTCAGCAGGAACGCGCTGATGGCGACGCCCGTGAAGAGGCCGATCAGCGGCCATTGCATGGCGGTAAGCACGGTAACGCCGATCAGCACCGCCGCCGCCGGCAGCATGAACCACACAAGCGTATCGGAGATCACATCATAAGCGTTCATCGCGCGCGAGACGCGCCGCACCGTGGCGCCGGCGAAATTATCGGCGTGCCAATCGGAGGAGAAACGCTGCACATCGCGGAAGCCGTCGGTGACGACGCGGTACATATTGTTGGCCGCGAACGGAATCCAGAAGCGCACGCCGGTATTGCGTGCCATGTAGAAGGTGAAAGCGAGCAGCGCGACAAGGCCATAGCCCCAGGCGGCGGCGGCCTTGCCCTCTTCGGTGGGGCCGTTGCTCAAGGCTTCGACGAGGCGCGCGGAGGCGAACGGGAACGCCAGATCGGCGGCTACCGCGAGCGCGAAAAACGCGCCGAACGCCGCGAGCTTCCACGGCTGGGAAGCCCAATGCTTCCACATGAAAGCGATGACTTGGGCAAGGCTCGCCTTGCGGCGGCCCGGCTCATCATCGCCGATATCTGAAACGTCACTCATGCAAACACCGATGCAGCGTCAGCGCGCGCGAGGGCGGCGCGGCGGATTCAAAATGGGAACGAGAAGCGGGAAGAAAACCGGATGGCCCGGCCCCAAAGCGGCTCGGCGAACGGTCACGCGCGCGGCGTTGTGGATCGGCTCCACAAAGCGTTTGCGGGTATTCGGAGCGGAAGCCGCATCACGCGGCTTGCTGCTCAACGGCTGCCGTTCGCGGCGCCGTGCGATTTAATCGCGGGGCTTATAGGTGGCCATCAACGCTTCTCCGTTAGAAGTGGCCCTGAGATAGCGGGCCGAGGCGCTTGCGTAAAGCCAAACCCCGCCGCATTACGCCGTTGTGACCGAATTGAAACCCGCCGACGCGATCGCGCAACACTGGACCGATCACCTGCCCGCGGGGCTCAAGCCCTACGCGCAGCTTTCGCGGCTGGATCGGCCGATTGGCTGGCAATTGCTTTTGCTGCCCTGCCTGATGGGGCTGGCGGCGGCGCGGACGGGCTATGGGTTCTTCGCCATCGATCTGCAATTTGCGTTCGCGTTTTTCATTGGCGCTGTGGCGATGCGCGGGGCGGGCTGCACCTATAACGATATTTTGGACGCCGACATCGACGCGAAAGTGGAGCGCACCAAGCTTCGCCCCCGCCCGCCGGCGCGGTGAAGCTGTGGCAGGCGTGGGCGTGGCTTTTGCTGCAATGCCTTGTCGGGCTTGGGACGCTGATGCTGTTTCCGCGCTTTGCGCAATATGTGGCGCTGGCGGCTGTGCCGCTGGTGGCGCTCTATCCGCTGATGAAGCGCATCACCTGGTGGCCGCAGGCGTGGCTGGGGCTCGTATTTTCCTGGGGCGCGCTGGTGGGCGGCGCGGCGGTGGCGTGGCCGGCGCATATGCCGTGGGAAAACGTGGCGCTCTATGCCGGGTGCGTTTTGTGGACCATTGCGTACGACACCATCTACGCGCTGCAAGATCGCGAAGATGATGCGCTTGTCGGCGTGCGCTCCACCGCGCGCGCCTCTTCGGCGACGGCTGGCGCTTTTGGGTGACGCTGTTTTACATCGGAGCGCTGTTTTTATGGGGCGCGGCCGCATCGCTGGCAGGCGCGGGGCTGTTTGCCTACGCGATGCTGGGCTTCATTGGCGCGGGGCTCATCTGGCCGATGCTGCAGCGCGTGGATGAAGCGGCGGGCGACACCGCGCTGGCGGGTTTTAAGCACAATGCGCTGATCGGGATCGGCGTTGTGATCACGTTCGCGGCCGAGCCGCTGGGGCGGACGCTGCGCCTCGGGCAAGGCCAATCGAGCGAGTGGATTTTTGGAATTGCGCTGGCGGCGATCCTGGCGTTCATCGCCTGGGGTGGGTTTGCCTGGCTGAAGAAGCGGTTTGATTGATGGCGCTGGCGGTGCAGATTCTTTTTGGCGCAACGCTGCTGATCTTCATCGCCGCGACGGTGTTTGGCGTGGTGATGCTCAATAAGGTGCGCAAGGATCAAGAGAAACGCCCATGAACCCGGCTGAAGCGCATCTTTGCAAAGTCAGCAAGCCCTTCGCCAAGGTGACGCCCGGCCACGAGCCGTTCCCGACCAAATTCCCCAAAAAGCGCGATCCGTATCAGGCGCTGGTGCGTTCTGTCGTGTTTCAGCAGCTTTCGGGCAAGGCGGCGAACACGATCCACACGCGCATGCTGGCGCTGTTTCCCGAGTGCGATCACCCCGCGCCCGAGCAATTGGTGAAAGCCAAGCCCGAGCTGCTGCGCAGCGCCGGGCTTTCGCGCCAGAAGATCGCGGCGATCCAAGACGTGGCGGCCAAGCGGCTCGATGGCACGATCCCCGAAGCGCGCGCGCTGGCGAAGCTGAGCGATGAGGAGATCATCGCCCGCCTCACCGCCGCGCGCGGCGTCGGCCGCTGGACGGTGGAGATGTATCTCATCTTCACGCTGGGCCGGCCGGATGTTTTGCCGATCGACGATCTGGGCGTGCGCAAGGGCGCGGAGAAATTGTTTCGCCGCGCGTTCACGCCGAAAACGCTGGGCGCCTATGGCGAACGCTGGGCCCCGTTCCGCAGCGCGGCGGCGTGGCATTTGTGGCGCGTGGTGGACACGCAAACGCCCGAAGAGAGCAAGGGATAGCGCAATTTCTGGGCGGTATCGGGGGCGCAACAACAAAGTGCTCGCCCGCCCCTTGCGAGCGGAGGCGACGCGCCCATATGGTTCGATCAGGATCGAACCATGAAAGAAGCGCCCGACATCGCCGCGATCGCCGCTCTCGCCGGCGATCCCGCGCGCGCGAACATGCTGACAGCCCTGCTCAACGGCGAAGCGCTGACGGCGAGCGAATTGGCGCTGGAAGCGGGCGTGACCAAGCAAACCGCAAGCTCGCACCTCACCAAGCTGGCCGCAGGCGGGCTGGTGAAGGTCGAGGCGCAGGGGCGGCATCGTTATTACACGCTGGCGGATGCCGATGTGGCGGGCCTTTTGGAAACGCTGATGGGCGTGGCCGCGCGCGCCAAGGCTTTGCGCACCAAGCCGGGGCCGAAGGATGAAGCGCTGCGCCATGCGCGGCTCTGCTACGATCACCTTGCCGGCGATCTTGGCGTTGGGCTCTACGATGCGTTCGTGCGCAACAAATGGATCAGCCCGCAGCGCGATGGCAGCGTGCAGCTGACGCGGCTGGGGCGGGCGAAGGTTTCCTCGTTTGGCGTGGAGATGACGGCGCTGGAAGCGGGCGCGCGGCCGCTCTGCCGGGGCGTGCCTGGATTGGAGCGTGCGGCGGCATCATCTCGCCGGCGCGGTGGGCGCTGCGCTGCTGGATGCGTTTTTCGAGCGCGGCTGGGTGAGCCAGAAGGGCAAATCGCGCGTGCTGGAATTTACGCCCATCGGTGAAGCTGCGCTTAAGCGCAGTTTCGCGTTTCCGGAAAACGGCGAAAAGCGCTAGATTGCGGCCATGCCGGCCGTTGCGCGCCTTGACCCAAAGGAAATCTTCACGCCCGAGGAATGGGCGCACGCTTCGCAGCGCTCATCCTGGCGCGGGCTGATGCTGGTGGCGGGCGCGTGGGGGCTGATCTTTGCGGCGGGCGCATTGTTTGTGTTGTGGCCCAATCCGCTGAGCTTTGTGCTGGCGGTGATGATCATCGGCGCGCGGCAATTGGGGCTGGCGATTTTGATGCACGAAGCCGCGCACGGCGCGCTGCATCCGAACCCGCAAATCAATGATTGGGTGGGCGAATGGCTGTGCGCGGCGCCCGTGGGCGCGCAGCTTGCGGCCTATCGCGCCTATCATTTAAAGCACCACCGCTATACTGAGCAGCCGGAAGATCCCGATCTTGCGCTTTCGGCCCCCTTCCCGATCTCGCGCGCATCGCTGTGGCGCAAAGTGCTGCGCGATTTGACGGGGCAGACGTTTCTCAAACAACGCAGCGCGCAATTGTTTGGCTCCCGCAAGGCGGGCGAGGTTGTCAATTCCAGCACCTGGCGCTTTGTGGGCGTGAACGCAGCTCTGCTGGCGGGGCTTTCGCTGGCGGGGCTGTGGTGGGCGTATTTCGCGCTTTGGCTTTTGCCGATGGCGACATGGTTTCCGCTGGTGACGCGGCTGCGCAACATCGCTGAGCACGCCTGCGTGGGCGCGGGCGCCGATCCGCTGAGCCACGCGCGCACGACCTACGCGAACCCCATCGAACGCCTGCTGATCGCGCCCTATTGGGTGCATTATCACGCCGAGCACCACGCCTTCATGCACACGCCCTGCTATCGGCTCGAACGGCTCAACAAGATGCTGCGCGCGAAGGGGCATGGGCATCGGATGAAAACCGCGCCGGGCTATTGGAGCGTGTTGCGTGAAGCGGCGCCTGCTTGATGGGCGATGCTTCCGAAATCTTGGCCCTGCAAGATCTGTTCGTTTCTCTGTGCGACGGCGAATGGGAGCATGGCCAGGGCATCACAATTGAAAACTTGGACAATCCCGGTTGGACAATCCGCATCTGCATCTCTGGTACAAAGTTTGAAAACATCGACGTCACGAGCACGATGACCAACCGATCAGATGATGATTGGATTCATGTCGCCACCGCACGAAACGGCCACGACAAATTTCTTCAGCTGGCATGCGGGCCAAGAAATTTAGCCGAAGCGCTCCGGCTGGCGCTGTCGCACCTCAAATGATCACTGACATCCCCGCCTTCATCCGCGAGAACACGCGCGTTTTGCCGGCGAGCTATGTGCCCGAGGTGAAGCTTTATCTGGCCGACGATGCGGTGAGCCTTTGGCAATTGACCGAGGAGCAATTGGGCGAGCTTGGCTTGCCGCCGCCGTTCTGGGCGTTCGCTTGGGCGGGCGGGCAAGCGCTGGCGCGCTATGTGCTGGATCAGCCGGAGATCGTGGCCGGCAAACGCGTGCTCGATGTCGCGTCCGGCTCTGGGCTTGTGGGCATTGCGGCGATGCTCGCTGGCGCGCGCGATGCGCTCGCGGCGGATATTGATCGCTTCGCCGGCGATGCGGCGCGGCTGAACGCGGCGCTGAATGGCGTGATGCTTGAAACCACCGATGCGGATCTGATTGGCCCCGAGGTGAGCCAAGAGGTGATCTTGGTGGGCGATCTCTTCTACGATCGCGATCTTGCGCCGCGTGTGTTCGATTGGCTGCTGAAGCTGCGCGAAGGCGGCAAAAGCGTGCTGATCGGCGATCCAGGGCGGACATATCTGCCCAAGGATAAGCTTGAGCAGATCGCCGCCTACGACATTCCCGTCACGCGCATGCTGGAAGATGCGGAGCTAAAACGCGCGGCGGTGTGGGCGCTGCGGTGAACCCCCACCCATCTCCGGGGCGCAGCGCAGCGCGAGCCGGAGCCTATGAACGCAAGCGTTGGAGGTGATAGGCCCCGGACTTGCGCTTCGCGCAATCCGGGGATGGGTGAGAGCCCTATTCCATCGGGCAAATTCCGCCTTCAACCTGCACCGCGCGCGTGCGCGCGTCGGCGCAGACGGCGTTCCAGAACGGCAGCACAAGCGCATCCACCGCCGCTTGGCGCTCAGCCAGGATTTCAATCGAAGGCGCGGCGTCCATCGGCTCATTGATCCAGACAGGCTCAAACGCAGGGCCGCAGGCGATGTCGCGGAAAAGGCCGCGCCCGCAAAGGCGCGAGCGTTGGATATTATAAGTCCACACCGTTTCGCGCAGGCGCCGGGCCAGCACGCGCGCATCGGTGTTGGCAAGCTCAACCGCGCCGGGGCGATCCATGGTGAGCGCTTCGACCTGATCGAGCATCGCGCCATAGCGGCCGATCTCAATGTCCATCACCGCAGGATCGGGCCCAGTGGGCGCGGGCGGGGCCGCCTCCTCGCGCGGGCCGCAGGCGGCGAGGGTGAAACAAACCATCAGGGCGGCGGCGCGCTTGAACATCGGCATCTCCGTTTTGCGGAGAGCTTACCGGCAAAAGGCTATCGCGGCGACCGCAAGGCCGTCGCCTTTCGGTCACCGCGAAACTTGCCCGCTGACGGCGAGAGCCGCCGTCCACCCCATTCCCGTTGCCTTCGAGGCATTTTGTTTGTCCGGCCACTATGGCCGTTCACGATGAACACGCGGTTTCTGAAAGCAAAACAAAAGGTTGAAATGCAGATTTTGCGTGTTAGCGCTGAAACAAAGCGGGAGGCGCGCAATGATGCGTTTGGAAGCGGCGGCCATCTATATTGGCCTCAACATCATCATTCTGCTGATCTTGGCCTATCTTGTGAGCGCGGCGCGGCGGCGCCACAAGATCGCGTTGGGCGATGGCGGCAACGAGGCCATGCACCGGGCCATCCGGGCCCATGCCAACGCCGCCGAATTCATCCCCAGCGGGGCTGGCGGGCCTGCTGGCGCTGGCGCTTTTGGAGCCGGCGGCCCCGCTTTGGCTGCTGCACGCCTCGGGAATTTCTTTGACCGGCGGGCGGATCGCGCACGGCGTCGGGCTCAGCATGGGCACGCTGAACGCCGGGCGCATGGTGGGCACGCTGCTGAGCTGGATCGCCTACCTGCTGATCGGCGGCGGGCTGCTTTATGCGGGGTTAAGCGGGCGGCTTTAGGCCAGGTACCGCAGCGGCGATTGCCGGGGCGCGGTGAAGCGCCCATGTTGGCCTCATGGCCTTTGACGCTGATTCTCCAGAACGCCCTCCGGGCTTTGATCGACTATGCCCGCGCGGCGGGCGCGGATGCTTCCGAGGCAAGCTACGCCGCGCGCGAGAGCATCTCGGCCGAGGTGCGCCTGGGCGCGCTCGAGGGCATGGAGCGGGAGGAAGCCCGCTCGGTGGCCTTGCGCGCCTTTATCGGCAAGCGCCAGGCCGCCGCCTCCACCACCGATTTTTCCGCATCGGGCCTGCGCACGCTGGCCGAGCGCACGGTGGCGATGGCCAAGGCCGCGCCCGAGGATCGCTTTTGCGGGCTGCTGGAAGAGCAATATCTGGCCAAGGGCCCGATCCCCGATCTTGAGATGGCCGATGCGGCGCGCCCGAGCCCTGAGCAGCTCTTGGAAATCGCCAAGGAATGCGAGGCGGCCTCGCTGAAAATTCCGGGCATCGCCAATTCCGCCGGCGCGGGCGCCTCGAGCGAGGTGTCCAGCTTTTACTACGCCACCTCGCACGGCTTTGAAGGCGGCGAGAGCGGCTCCTCCTACTCGTTCGGAACCCAGCCCATCGCCGAACGCGACGATGATATGGAGCGCGATTACGAATGGAGCACCAAGCGCTTCTTCGCCGATCTGCCGGGCGCCGAAGAGATCGGCCGCAAGGCGGGCGAGCGCGCGGCGCGGCGGCTCGGCGCGCGCAAGATCGCCAGCCAGAAAGCGGGCGTGATTTTTGAGAGCCGGCTGGCGGGGCGCATGCTTTCGCCGTTCATCAGCGGCATTTCGGGCTCTGCCGTGGCGCGCGGGGTTTCGTTTCTGAAGGACAAGCTGGGCGAGCAAGTGTTCGCGCCCGGCTTTGAGATCCGCGAAGATCCGTTCGTGAAGCGCGGGCTTGGCTCGCGCTGGTTCGACGGCGAAGGCGGGGCGGTGGCGCCGATGTATTTGCTGGAAGACGGCGTGGTGAAAACCTGGCTGCTCAACAGCGCGGCGGCGCGGCAGCTGGGCCTTGCGCCCAACGGGCACGCCTCCTCCGGCCATGGCGGCCCGCCAGGGATCGGCACGGCGAACAAGTTTGTGAAGCCGGGCGAGAAAGACCTCGCGGCGCTGATGGCGGATGCGGGCAACGGCTTGCTGCTGACCGAAATGTTCTCCCCCTCGCTCAACATGAACACGGGCGATTGGTCCGTTGGCGTTGCTGGCTATTGGTTTGAGAATGGCGAGGTGCGGCATCCGGTTTCGGAGGTGACGGTGGCCGGCAATCTGAACGATATTTACAAGCGCCTCATCGCCGGCTCCGATCTTGAGGATCACGGCGCGTTGCAAATCCCCAGCCTGTTCGTGGACGGCCTTGCAATCGGCGGCGTCTGATCTCGCGCTCCTTGAGGCGGCGGCCCGCGAAGGCGGGGCGCTGGCGCGCGCGCTGCTGGCGAAGCCCTTGGAGATCCATTCCAAGGGCGAGGCCGGGCCTGTCACCAATGTGGACTACGCGGTCAACGATCTGCTCACCGAAAAGCTGCGCACGGCGCGGCCCGATTATGGCTGGCTCTCGGAAGAAACCCCCGATGATCTGAGCCAGCGCATCGGCAAGGCGCGCGTGTTCATGCTCGACCCGATCGACGGCACCGCCGCGATGATTGCGCGCGCGCCGCAATTTACGATCTCGATCGGCATCGCCGAAGAGGGCAAGCCGTTCGCGGGCGTGGTGTACAATCCCATGACCGATGAGCTCTATCTTGGCGCGCCGGGCGAAGGGGCGAGCTTCAATGGCCGCCCTGCCCATGCCAGCGCCTGCGCCGCCGTGGAAGGCATGCGCATGATCGGCCAAGCCCAGCGCTTCAAACCCAGCAAATGGCCCGAGCCGTGGCCGGAGATGCAGATCATCGGGCGCCAATCCATCGCCTATCGGATGGGCATCGTCGCCGCCGGCCAGGCGGACGGGACGATCCTGTTCGGCGCCAAGAACGAATGGGACATCGCCGCCGGCGCGGCCATCGTGCTGGCCGCGGGCGGGCGCGTGACCGACCCCTGGGGCGGGCCGCTCGTGCTCAACAATCGCGATCCGCGCGCGCCGGGCGGCATTGTGGCCGCTGGCGAAAAGCTGCATCCGCTGCTAATCGAGCGCACAAAATTCATGCCCGACCCGCGCCAAGGATGATTTTCCGATGAGCGAACAGCCTCAACTTCTGCATCTTGTCATCGGCGGCGAGTTGAAAAACCTCGACCGCCCCGAATTCGTTGACCCGGCCGCCGTCGATTTTGTCGGCGCTTTCCCGAACTATCAGGCCGCCTATGACGCCTGGAAGGGCGCGGCCCAGCGCACCGTCGACAACGCGCGCATGCGCTATTTCATCATCCACGCCCACCGTCTGCTCGATCCGGGCGCGGACGGGCCGCGCTAAGCCGCAAACAGGGTGAAGCCCTCCGCCCTCATCGGCCGGCTGTGGCGCGAGTATGTGGCGCGCTATGGCGGGACCATTGCGCTGCTCGTTCCGGTGCTGGCGCTGGTGGCGGCGGCGTCCGCCTCTTATGCGTGGATCACCAAGCACGCGATCGACGCCATCACCGCTGAGAACCTCGCCGCCATCGCCTGGACGCCGGTGCTGGCGATCGCCGCCACCAGCATCAAAGCCATCGCCATGTATGCGCAGGCGGTGATGAGCCAAGGGCTGGCGCTCAAAGTGCTCCGCGATTTGCAGAACGCGATGTTCGGCAAATTGATGGGCGCCGATTTCGCGCGCCACGCGCTGGAAGAGCCGGGCAAGCTGGTGTCGCGCTTTGTGAACGACATCAACGTCGTGGCCGAAGGGCTGGTGCGCGGCGGGCAAGTGGCGATCCGCGATGCGCTGACGCTTGTGGGCGCAATCGGGCTGATGATCTGGTTCGATTGGGCGCTGACGCTGCTGGTGGCGGTGCTGTTCCTGCTGGCCGGGCCGGCGCTGCGGGCAATCGCCAAGCGCGCGCGCACGCAAACACAAGCCGCGCAAGTGCAGCTCGGCGCGCTTTCGGCGCTGCTGGCGGAGGTGTTCGGCGCGGCGCGGTTTGTCAAAACCTACGGGCTTGAGGCGCGCGAGGCCGCGCGCGCGGGCGAAGCGTTCGAGGCGCGGCGCAAAATCGCGCTGAAGCTGGCGCGCAACCGGGCGCGCAGCGAGCCTTTGATGGAGGTGATTGGCGGGCTGGCGCTGGGGGCCGTGCTGTTTGTCGCCGGCCTGCGGGTGACGAGCGGGGCGATGACGCTGGGCGATCTTGTCGGCATCATCGCCGCGATCGGTGTCGCCACGCCCGCCGCGCGCGCGATCTCCAGCTTCAACACCGTGCTCAACGAAGCGCTGGCCGCGCTCAGCCGGATTTTCGGGCTGCTGGATGAGCCCTCCAGCGTGCAGGATGCGCCCAACGCCAAGCCGCTTGTTGTGCGCGAAGGCGCGATTGAGTTCGAGAACGTGGGCTTCTCCTACGGCGAGGGCGCGGCGCTCCATGATGTGAGCTTTTCCATCGCGCCGGGCGAGACGGTGGCGCTGGTGGGCCCTTCGGGCGCAGGCAAAAGCACGATCTTCAATCTGCTGCCGCGGCTCTACGATGCGAGCGCGGGCGTGGTGCGCATCGATGGGCAGGATGTTGCGCGGCGCGACGCTTGCGAGCCTGCGCGCCGCGATGGCGCTGGTGAGCCAGGAAGCGGCGCTCTTCAACGATACGATCCGCGCCAATATCGCGCTGGGGCGCGCCGGCGCTTCGGATGCGGAGATCGAAGATGCGGCGCGCGCGGCGGCTGCGCATGATTTCATCATGGCGCTGCCGCAAGGCTATGACACGCTCGCGGGCGAGCGCGGCTCAATCTTTCGGGCGGGGAGCGCCAACGCATTGCGCTTGCGCGCGCCTTCTTGCGCGATGCGCCGATCCTTTTGCTGGATGAAGCCACCAGCGCGCTCGATGCGCAAAGCGAAGCGCGCGTGCAGGCGGCGCTCAAGCAACTCTCCAAAGGGCGCACCACTTTGGTGATCGCGCATCGTTTATCCACAGTGCGCGATGCAGACCGCATCCTCGTGCTCGAAGGCGGACGCATCGCTGAAATGGGCGCGCACGAAGATTTGATCGCGCGCGGCGGGCTTTATGCGCGCCTCAGCCAATTGCAGTTCCAGGACGCAGGCTAGCCCTGCGCTTTTGCGGGCGCTCGCGTCATCAAGCCGTTATGCGGCGCGCCTATGCACGCGCCCGTGCTGCTCCCCGCAGCAGCCGAACCCTAGAGTGACTGGCCGTGCGCGCTTGCAGCAATCTGCGCGCACGGCCCTTTTTTCGTTCCCGGAACTGAGCGCCCATCGCGGTGTTGGTCCTTCAGACGGCGGGGCTGATGAAGGATTTTGACGATGGCGCGTTTTTTCAAGCCCGGCCCGCTGATTTGCGTTTCCGCATTTGCGCTGGCCGCATTCACGGTTCCCAGCTTCGCCCGCGACGCAGATCAAACCGCGCGCAACGAAGTGCGCCAGCAAGTGGTGGAGTTCCGCGACCTTAATCTCGACTCGACGTACGGCGCCGATCAGCTACTGCTGCGTATCAACAACGCCGCCGGCAAAGTGTGCGGCGCGCGCTCTGGCCCGCAGCCGCTGGAGGAACGCCGCAATGGCCGCGACTGCGCCGGCCTTGCCGAAGAACAAGCGATTTATGATGTGGGCCATCCGCTGGTGATCGCCCGCTATTACGGGCGCACGCCGCAAATCATCATCGCTGAAAATGATCGCGACGCGCAACGCTACGATCACGGTTCGGTGGTGGTGTATAAAATGCGCTGAGCCTAAAGCGTCGGGACTTAAATGCGACCCACACGATGGATCGACTGCCGCGTCGCATTTAAGTCCTCAAAGACGCTTTAGATTCAAATGTTTCTAAAGCAACTTTTGGACTTTAAATTCGCTCGGAGCCCGCCATCAAACTGAGGCGAATTTAAAGTCCGTTGCTTTAGCGCTCGTCGAGCACGGCGCGCACTTTGCGCGCCAGCTCGCCGAGCGAATAGGGCTTCAAGATCAGCCGCGCATCGGCGTCCACCACGCCATTATGGACGATGGCGTTTTGTGTGTAGCCGGTGGTGTAGAGCACTTTGAGCTGCGGATAGCGCCGCTTGGCTTCATCGGCCAATTGCCGCCCGCTCATTTCCGGCATCACCACATCGGTAAACAACAGCGCCACCCCCGGATTGGCCTCCAGCACCGTGAGCGCGGCAGGCCCGCCCGATGCGTGCAGCACGGTGTAGCCAAGATCGCGCAGCGCCGCGACAGAGAGCGTGCGCACGCGATCATCATCCTCAACCACCAGCACCAGCGTCGCGGGATCGCCCGCGAGAGCCTCATCGGCGATGGACATGCTGGGCGCGGCGTCTTCGGCTTCGGCCAATTGGGTGCGCGGCAGATAGAGCTTGATCGTGGTGCCCACGCCAAGCTCCGAATAGATCGCCACATGCCCGCCGCTCTGCTTCAAAAAGCCGTGCACATGGCTGAGGCCAAGGCCGGTGCCCTTGCCGACGCTTTTGGTGGTGAAGAACGGCTCAAACGCCTGCGCCTTGGTTTCAGCGCTCATCCCCGCGCCGGTATCGGTGATGGCGATCATCGCATATTGGCCGGCCGTCACGTCCAGATTGGCGCTGGCGTAGGCCTCATCGAGATAAGCGTTGCTCGATTCAATCGTGAGCTTGCCCACGCCTTCCATCGCATCGCGCGCGTTGACACAGATATTGAGCACAGCCTGCTCCAATTCGTGCCGATCAGCGTGCACGCGCCAAAGGCCGGCGCCGAGCACGGTTTCCATCTCGATCTGCTCGCCCAGCGTGCGGGTGAGCATGTCGGACATGCCGCCGAGCACGCGGTTGACATCAAGCACGGCGGGGCTGAGCGGCTGGCGGCGCGCGAACGCCAGCAGGCGGCTTGTCAGCGCGGCGGCGCGGCGCGCGCCGTCGATGGCGCTGTCGATGAATTGGGGCGCGCCCTCTTGGCCCTTGTCCATCCGGCGCTTGGCCAGTTGCAGCGCCGAGAGGATGACAGCCAGCATATTGTTGAAATCGTGCGCCACCCCGCCCGTGATTTGCCCGATGGCCTCCATCTTCTGCATCTGACGCACTTTGGCTTCCGCACGTTCGCGCGCGGCCATTTCATCAAGCTGGCTTTGATGCGCGGCCTGGGCCTCATCGCGCGAAGCGCGCAATTCGGCCATCGCGTTGCGCACCGTCATCACCAAAAGCGCGCCCACGCCAAGCAGCAACAGGCCCGCGAGCACCACGACAAGGCGAAGCCGCGCGCTGGCGGCCTCAGCCGCGCGCATCGCCTCCAGCATCTCCGCATGCTCGCGCCGTTCAGCGGCGCCGAGAATTTCGCGCAATTCATCCATCACTTGGCGGCCGCGATCGGAATTGACGATGAGCAGCGCTTCGTTAAAGCGCCCGCCGCGGCGCAATTCGATGGTGAGCACCATTTCGTCGATCTTGCCGGTGGCGATCGAACGCAGGAGCTTGGCCTCAGCGGCGCGCGCCGGATTGGCCCCGGCCTGGGTCTCGATCAGCGCCATCTCGCGTTCGACCTCGGCCCGGCCGCTGGCGAACGGCGCGAGATATTCCTCCCGGCCTGTCAGCAAATAGCCGCGCTGGGCGGTCTCGGCGTCCTGCAGGCCACGGAGAAAGAGGCGGAAATGGGCGCGCGCCTCCACCTGGTCACGGACATTGGCGTTGAGCGCGCGGTAATGATCTGTCTGCCAAAGCGCGGCGGCGACAGTGAGCAGGACAAGCAACACAGCCGCGCCAAGCGCCACCGCATAAGTCGCCGCCGCCGGGAACCGACGCCCGAGTATCTTCACCGTCATGGCAGCCCCTATCGCGGGCCTCTTATCCTGGAGAAGCGCCCATTCGGCAACTCATTCGCGGCGCAGGATTTTATCGACCAGGATGTTCGCCCACCAATTGGCGCGGAAGGCGGCCTTCACGGCGGGCTGGTCATAATCAGCAAGCACCCAATCGAGGAACGGCTTGCCGCCGCCCTCACGGAGATAGGTCTCGAAGAAGAAATCGATCACCCCGGTTTTGCCCTGGCGGATGTGCAGGTACTTGGCCGAGAGCTGCTCAACCGCGTCCTCGATCGGGCGCCCATGGCGAAATGCTTATAGAGCACCGCCATGGCCCCGGCGCGATCCGCCCCGGACTTACAGTGCATTAGCGCCGGGTATTGGATCGTCTCGAACAGCTCCTTGGCGCGCAGCACTTGGGCGCGCGAGGGCGGCTCGCGCGAGTGCATGCGGGCGTCGATCATCTCGATCCCGTGCGCGGCGCAGGCTTCCTGCTCCAGCGCGTAATAGCCGGCATCGCCCGGCCCGCGCAGGTTGAGGATGGTTTTGAAGCCCTGGGCGGCATAACGCGCGATCTGCTGCGGCGAGGGCTGGTTGGCGCGGGCCATTTTGCCCGGCTCGATCCAGTGGAAATTGGAAAAGCCGGCGCGCAGGAAGCCGTGATCGGCCCAGATCAGGTCCGCCTCGGCGCGTTTGCGCCCTTCGGGCGTCGCCAGATCGAAACGAGAGGGTTTCACCTCAGCCATATCCACTCCAAAGCGGCCCCGGCACTGGCGCGGAGCGGGCGCGGGCCCGTATAAGGGCGTTTCCGCCCCCCGGAAGCGCCGCGGCCCACGGATCCATGCTCAAACAGCTGCTCGGCAATTCGATCGTCCAATTCCTTATCGGGCGCGCCATCGGCCTTTACATGCGGCTGGCCGGCGCGACCACGCGCTGGGAAGAGATCAACCGCGCCGCAGCGGCGCCCTTCATGGCGGGCCAAGGGCGGGTTATCGCCTGCGTCTGGCATGGGCGTTTCATGCAGGCCCATAAGCTATGGGCGTTCGGCCCCGGCGTTCCAAGGGCGCAGATGCTGATTTCCAACTCGCGCGAGGGCGAGATCATCGCGCACGCGGCGCTGACGGTGCGCGTGGGGGTGATCCGCGGCTCGGCCGCCAAGGGCGCGCAGCTGAAGGGCGGGTTCGAGGCCGGCCGCGCCATCGCGCGCCATATCGCCAAGGGCGAGGTGGTGTGCATCACCCCCGACGGGCCGCGCGGGCCGCGCATGCGCGCCAGCAAAGGCGCGGTGCAGATGAGCAAGCTCACCGGCGCGGCGCTGCTGCCGATGGCCTGGTCCTCCAACAATCGGGTGGCGTTCAAATCCTGGGACCGGATGATGCTGCCGGTTCCGTTCGGGCGCGGCGTCTTGATCTGGGGCGAGCCTGTGCCTGCGCCGGCGGAAGATGCAGATGATGCGGCGATGGAAGCTGCGCGCGCGCAATTGGAAGCGGAGATGAACCGCATCGCCGCCGAGGCTGACCGCCTTGCCGGGGTTGAGATCATCGCGCCCGCCTCGCCCGATGAAAAGCGCAAGCGGCGCGCCGCGGCGAGCGCCGCGTGAGCCTCGCCCTCGCCTCATACCGCGCCGCGACGGCGGCCCTGGGCGCCTTCGCCGGCGTCTGGCTCGACGCGCGCGTGCGCAGCGGCAAGGAGGACGGCGCGCGTTTGGGCGAACGCTTTGGCCGCTATAGCGAGCCCCGCCCCGAAGGGCGGCTGGTTTGGTTTCACGCCGCCAGCGTGGGTGAAACCAATGTGGCGCTGGCGCTGATCGAGGCGATGGCCGCGCGCGATAGCGGGCTCTCCTTTCTCATCAGCACAGGCACGCGCACCTCGGCGGCGCTGGCGGCGAAGCGGGCGCTCAAGCGGGTGAGCCATGTCTACGCCCCGCTTGATCGCGGCGATTGCGTGCGGCGCTTTCTTGTCCATTGGCGGCCCGATCTTGGCGTGTTCGTGGAGAGCGAGCTGTGGCCGAACCTGATCCTCGCCGCCAAGCAAAGCGGCACGCCGCTGGCGCTCGCCAATGCGCGCATGAGCCCGAAATCGCTGGCGCGCTGGAAAAGCTGGGGCGCGGCGGGCGCTGCTGTGATCGGCGCATTCGATTGGATCGCCGCCGCCGATGCGCGCACCGCCCAAGCGCTGGGCGCGATCGCGGGCCGCACAATCGACGCGCCGGGCAATCTGAAAGTGGCCGCGCCTGCGCCGCAACCCGATGCGCGCGCGCGCGATGCGCTGGCGGCGGAGATCGGCGCGCGCCCGGTTTGGCTCGCAGCCTCCACGCATGCGGGCGAGGATGAGATCGCGCTTGAAGCGCACGCCTTGCTGCGCGCGCGCCACCCCGACGCGCTGCTGATCATCGCCCCGCGCCATCCCGAACGCGGCGCGGCGATTGCAGCGCTGGCGGAAAACGCCCCGCGCCGCTCGCAAGGCCAAGCGCTTGGCGATCGCGCTATCTATATCGCCGACACGCTGGGCGAGATGGGCGTGCTTTATGCGCTCTCGCCCGCAGCGCTGATCGGCGGCAGCTTGCTGCCGACTTTGAAGGGCCACAATCCGGTGGAGCCGGCCAAGCTTGACGCCGCGATCCTCAGCGGCCCGTACGTGGAAAGCTTCGAGGATGTGTTCGCCGCGCTGTTCGCCCATGGCGGGGGCGGTGCGCGTGCAGAACGCAGCAGAAATCGCCGCAGCGGTGACGCGGCTGTGGGACGATGCGGACGCGCGGCAAGCGCAGCTCAGCGCGGCGCGTGCATTCGCGGCGCAAGGCCATGCGGCGTTCGCGCAGAGCGTGGATGCGCTGCTCGGCTTGGCGGGAGGCGCGCATGCGGGCGCCTGAATTCTGGAGCGCCGAGCCGCGCGGGCGCGACGCAGCGCCGATGCTGCGCGCGCTGCTGACGCCGCTTTCCTGGATTTACGCCGAAGCGGCGGCGCGGCGCCAACGCAGCAAACGCCCGCGCCATGCGCCCGCGCCTGTTGTGTGCGTCGGCAATTTCACCGTGGGCGGGGCCGGCAAAACCCCGATCTCGCGCGCGATCCGCGAGATGCTGGGGCCGGGCGCGCACATGCTGTCGCGCGGCTATGGCGGGCGCGCAGTGGGGCCCTTACGTGTGACGCCGGATATGGACGCGCGCGAGGTGGGCGATGAGCCGCTGCTGCATGCGCATGACGGCCCCGCCTGGGTCGCGCGCGATCGCCTGGCTGGCGCCATGGCCGCGTGCGCGGCGGGCGCGCATGCGCTTGTGATGGATGACGGCTTTCAGAACCCGGCGCTGCATAAGGATTTGAACCTCGTCGTCGTCGATCCCGGCTTTGGCGTGGGCAATGGCGCGGTGTTTCCGGCAGGCCCGCTGCGCGAGCGGCTGGCCGATGGGCTCAAGCGCGCGGATGCGATCGTGTTCGCGCATGCGTGGCGCGCTGACGCCGGCGAGACGCCGGCGCTCCAAGAATGGCTGCACGATTTTTCCAAGCCGATGCTCAACGCCAGAATCGCGCCCGCCGCGGATTTGCCGAAGGGCAAGCTCATCGCGTTCGCGGGGCTGGCGCGGCCGGAGAAATTTTTCGATACGCTGGAGGCGCTGGGCGCGGATTTGGAAGAGGCCGTTCCCTATCCCGATCATCATCCGTATAGCGAGGACGATCTCTCTTTCCTCAGCCAATTGGCCGAGGAACGCGACGCCCAACTCATCACCACGGAAAAAGACGCAGCCCGCCTCAGCCCCGCTTGGCGCGCGCGTGTTGCGGTTTTGCCTGTCAAGGCGCGCTTTGAGGATGAAGCGGCGCTGGAGCGCTTGCTTGCCCCGATCCGATCGCGGATGAGTGCGCCCCATGGCTAAGCCCAAAGAGCTCAATCTCGGCTTCCGCCTCGAAGCGATGGCGTGGAATGCGTATGTCGGCGGCTTAAGCGCGCTGGGGCTTGAGCGCGCCTCGCGCTGGGGCGCAAGCCTTGTGCCCGCGATCGCGCCGCTGACCAGCGCGTGGAAAACCGCCGGCCGCAACCTTGCCATGGCGTTTCCAAATGAGAGCGCGGCGTGGCGCGATGAGGTGCGCAAAGGCAGCTTCGCCGAGCTTGGCCGGCTTTCCGGCGAATTCGCGCACATGCGCAAATTCTTGGATAAGTATAACGCGGGTGAGATCGAGTTTATCGGCGCAGAAAAGCTGATCGCCCAGCGCGGCAAGGCCGCTGTGCTGATCGGCGGGCATTTCACCAATTGGGAAGTCACCTCGCTTTGCGTCGCGCAGGTCGATCCCGATTGCTATTTCACCTATCGGCCCGCCAACAATCCGCTGATCGATCAATATATCGTCGAGACCCGCCGCGAATTTGGCCTCGCCTTGCAGGCGGCCAAGGGCAAGGAAGGCGGCATGGGGCTTTTGCGTGCGCTCAAGAAGGGCAAGAGCGTCGGGCTGATGAACGATCAGAAATACAATGCGGGCGTGGCGGCCCCCCTGTTTGGCTATGATTGCATGACCGCCGATGGGCCCACGCGGCTTGCGCTGCGCTTCAAAGCGCCGCTGATCCCGATTTCGGGGCGCAGGCTCAAGGGCACGCATTTCCGCGTGACCGTGCACGATCCGATCCCGCTCGATTACGACAGCGAAGGCGAAGCCCCGGTGATCGATGGCGTGCGCCGCGTGAACCAATTCATCGAAACCCTAATCCGCGAAGCGCCAGAGCAATGGTTCTGGGCGCACCGGCGTTGGCCGAAAGAGGCGTGGGCGAAGGCGGGGGTAGCTTAGTTGAGAAGCGCCGCCCGCGCGCTTTGCAGCCCTTCGATCGCAACCGTCGGATCAAGCTGCCTTCCATTCAGCCGCATGCGCCAGCACAGGTGCGGGCCGGTGGCGCGGCCGCTGGCGCCGACGGCGCCGATCACTTGGCCCTGCGCAACAGCATCACCCACCGCCACATCAAGCCGGCTCATGTGCAGGTACATGGTGATGAGGCCCTGGCCGTGATCGATGAAGATAAGCCCGCCTTCAAAATGCATGTCCGGATTGGCGAGCGTAACCACGCCCGCCGCGGGCGCGCGGATCGGCGTGCCCGTGGGCGCTGCGATATCGACGCCGAAATGCGGCGTGGCGGGCACGCCGTTTAAAACGCGCTGATTGCCCCAGCGGCCTGAAATGCGCCCCTCCACCGGCCAGATGAAGCCGTCGAGAAAACCAGTCAGCGCGGCGTGCGAGGCAAAGCCCTCGTTTTTCAGCGCAGCTTCCCGCTGGATGCGCGCGAGCACGGCCGGATCGGTGGGCGTCACGGTTTGCGGCGGCAAGCCGTCGACGCGCTGAACGTCAAACTGGCGCGGCGCGATTTCGACGCGCTGCTCTGCTTCGGCCCCGCCGCTTTGCGCGGTGATCACTGCGCGCGCGCCGGCGTCGCGGATAAAGCCCAGCACGGCCCAGCCTTCGGCGTCAGCCTCGCCCATCGCGGCGCCATCGATAAACAGGCGCGCCCCCGGCAGCGTGCGGCAAAGCACGACCCCGCCTTGGGTGAACGCGCCGGCGCAATTGAGCGTGAGCGTTGCGGGCGGCGGCGCAGGTTCCGGCGCGGGTTGGGCAACAGGGGCCGGCGCAGGCGCGGGCGTTTCAAGCGCGGCGGTTTCGCTGCGCGCGGGCTCGCTAGCGCTGCAGGCCGCCAAAAGCAGAAGCGCGGCCAGCGCCCTCATGCTTTGGCCTCATGCACTTGCTTCCAGCGCTGCATCGCCTCTTCGGGGCCGCGATAGGCTTCCTGCTGATCCACGCTCCAATAGCGCAGCTCATCGAGCGGAATGTGCGCCCCGCTCACCGCGCAGCGGACGTAATTGCCGGCGACGAGGATGGTGAAATCATTGTCCCCGTAGCGGATTTTCGCTTCGGGGCCGCTGGGATCGTGCTTGTTCATGGGGGTTTTGTAGCGCCATCGGGAGGCTGCGTCACCCTTGGCGGGCGCGCGCGCCGGGCGCAAGCTGGGCGGCATGATTCGTTACCGGCGCCGGTTCTGGGTGCTGGCTGCGGCGCTCGCCGCGCTGGCCGGCTTTGTGGACTCGATCGCCTTCATTCATCTGGGCGGGTTTTTCGTCTCGTTCATGAGCGGCAATTCCACGCGCCTGGGCGTTGGCCTCTCCCAAGCGCCGGAGCAGGCGCTGATCGCGCTGGGGCTGATCGGGGCGTTTGTGCTGGGCGTCATTCTCGGCACGCTGATCAATCGCAGCGGCGATCGCAAAGGCGGGGCGATTGTGCTGGCGTTCGTGACGGCCGCGCTGGGGCTCGCCGCGCTCAGCGGGCAGACGGGCGCGGTGGCGGCGGCGATGGCGCTGCTGGCGATCGCCATGGGCGCGGAGAACGCCGTGTTCCTGCGCGACGGCGAGGTCAGCATCGGCGTGACCTACATGACAGGCGCTTTGGTGCGCATGGGCCAGCGCATCGCCGGCGCCTTCACCGGCGGCCCGCGCTGGGCCTGGGCGCCGTTTCTGCTGCTGTGGCTTGGGCTGGTGAGCGGGGCGGGCGTTGGCGCGCTGGCCTTCGTGCACTGGGGCTTTGCCGCGATCTGGCTCGCCGCTGCGGCGGCGGGCGCGCTGGCGGTGACGCGGCTTTATCTGCGGGATTAGCTTTCGTCGAAAGACACCGCTTCAAGCGAACGGCGCTGATCCACGACGCGCACAACGAAGATCGCATCCCCTTGAACGCGATAGAACGCAAGATAGCCCTCAACGCTCAACTTGCGGGCGTCGGGCGCAATGCGCGGATAAGCTGGGCCAAGATAAGGAAAGCGCGTGAGCCGCTCGCACGCAGCTTCAATGCGATCAAGCATGAGATCGCCGCGCTCAGGCCGCTCCCGCCCGCACCAAGCCCAGATTTCCAAAAGATCGCGCCGCGCCGCGTTGCTCCAGCGCAGCGCGAGGCTCACGGCGTGCGGCCGCGCGCTTCAGCTTTGAGAGCGGCGAAATCCAAAATGCCGGCATCGCCGCTGGCGAGGCCCTCATCCCAAAGGCGGCGGAGGGTTTCATCATCGGTTTGGGCAAGCGCCTGCTCGGCCAGCCAAGCATCCACCGCGCTATCGACCGCCGCCTGCACGGAAGCCGCGCCGCCCGAGGACACCGCCGCTTCAAGCGCCGCCGCGCGCTTTTCATCGACTTTGACGAACGTATCGCTCATGGCGCGATCCTAGCACGATTGCGAAACTAGAACAAATCGCCCTGGCCTGCGGGCTTGGGTTTCGGTTTGGGTTTGGCAGGTTCGGCGCTGGGCGGCGGGGGCGTTTCGGCGGGATCGATGACGGCGCGCTGGCTTGCGTCCGCAAACGTAAGCTCCACCGCATCGCCGCGCGACAGATCTTTCGCGGCGCGCACCAGCGTTCCATCCTCGCGCTGCACCATCACAAAGCCGCGCGCGAGCACGCTTTTGTGCGAAAGGCTTTCGAGCATGCGGGCGGACGCTTCGAGATGCTTGCGGTGATTGAGCAGATTGCGCGCCATGGCGGGGGCGATGCGCGCGGAACTGAGCGCCAGTTTCTCGCGGCGGCGCGCCACGTCTTGCCCCAGCGCCTCGGGGCGCAGGCGCGCGGCGATGCGATCGAGCTTGGATTGCGCGGCGCGGGTGTTGGAAAGCAGCGCCGAGGCGAGCTTTTCGCTGGCGCGGTCAAACCGCTGCTGCGGGATTTGGAAAAGCGTTTCCAGGCGCGGCAAGCGGCCGGACGCTGCGCGCAATTCGGTGCGGCGCTTATCGAGGCCGCGGATCAGGCTGTTTTTCAAACGCCCGTCGATGGTGGTGATGCGTTGGATCAGCTCAGCGCGCACCGGCACGGCTTTTTCCGCCGCGCCCGTGGGCGTGGGCGCGCGCAGGTCCGACGCGAAATCAATCAGCGTTGTATCGGTTTCGTGGCCGACCGCGGAGATCAGCGGGATGGCGCTGGCGGCGGCGGCGCGCACCACGATCTCTTCGTTGAAGGCCCACAGATCCTCAATCGAGCCGCCCCCGCGCGCGACGATCAAAACGTCAGGCCGAAGATCGCCTTGCAGCTTGTTGAAGCCCTCGATCGCGCGCGCCACTTGCCCGGCCGCTTCCTGGCCTTGCACCAGCACCGGCCACAGCAAAACCCGGCAGGGAAAGCGCTCACCCAGGCGATGCAGGATATCGCGGATCACAGCCCCGGTTGGCGAGGTGACGACGCCGATGGTGCGCGGCAGAAACGGGATCGCCTTCTTCCGCTCGGCCCCAAACAGGCCCTCTGCGGCGAGCTTCTTTTTCAGCTTCTCAAGCTGAGCCAGCAGCGCGCCCACGCCCGCGGGGGCCATGCGCTCTGCGATCAATTGATATTGCGAGCGGCCCGGATAGGTGGAGAGCCGGCCTTCGGCCACCACCTCCAGGCCCTCTTCCGGCTTGAATGCGAGGGCGGCCACGTTGCCCTTCCACATCACTGTGGAAATCGTGGCGTTCTCATCCTTCAAATCCACATAAAGATGGCCGGACTTGGCGATCAGCACGCGGCCCAGTTCGCCGCGCACCCGCACGCGGTCAAAAGTTGTTTCCATCGTGCGCTTTACCGCCTGGGCAAGCTCGGAAACCGAGAGCTCGGGCAGGTTCGCGCCGGGATTGCTGGGGGCCGTGTCTGACATCTCTTTCATATAAGCCGACTCGCGCGCGGGCGCCCTGGGATGGTTAGATCAGACCGGCGGCGGCTGGGGGGCGGCCGGGGGATTGCATGGCGTTCGACGCGAACGACCTAAGGGATAGCGAGCATTTCGTTATCCAGCGCACGCGCGAGGGCGCGGTGGCGGATTTTTCCACATTGACGGGCGGCGACGGCTCCCAGCGCACGGTGCGCGCGGGGTTTTTGCGCATGCTGCTGATGGGCGTCAATGAAGGCTGGCCGGTGCAGCTCACAGGCGTGCGCATCAAGGGCGCCCGCATCGAGGGCCAGCTTGATCTCTCCGATTGCGCCGGCGCGGGCGGCGCCGGGCTGCCGGCGCTGGCGCTGGAGGGCTGCGAGATCGAGAGCCTGATCCATATCGCCAATGCGCGCTTTGCGCGGCTGTCGCTCAGCCATTCGCGGCTCGCCCAAGTGAACGGGCGCGGCGTGGTGATCGACGGGCCGCTCTCCTTCGCGGGCGTAAAGCCTTTCGCCGAAGGCGATGCGGCGGAGGCGTGGCTCTGCTTCCGCAACGCTGCAATCGCCGGCGATTGCAGCGGGCGCGGCGCGCGGCTGGTGATGGGCGCAAGCGCGCCCGAGGGCGTGCGCGCGTTCACCCCGCTCGATCTCGAAGGCGCGCGCATCAGCGGCAACCTTTATCTCGATAAGGGCGGCAAGGATGTGCAGTTCTACGCCAGGGGCTCGGTGCGCCTCAGCCAAAGCCGGATCGGCGGCAGCGTCTATCTGATGGGCGAGCTTGGCGCGCATAATGGCGATAAGCGCCGCCACGCGCTTTCGGCGCAGAAGATCGAGGTGGGCGGGGATTTTTCCGCGCGCGCCAGCTTCAAGCTGCGCGAAGGCCGCGTGAATTTGCGCGGCGCGCAGATCGGCAAGAACCTCAATCTGCTGGAAGCGGAGATTGCCGGCGGCGATGGGATCGATGCGGGCAATGCGCGCATTCGCGGCTCGCTTTTGCTTCAGGGCGCGATTGTGAAAGGGGCCGGTGAACCTTACGGGCGCGCGCGTGGATGGCGATGCGGGCTTTGGCGGCGGGCGCTTTATCCATCCAGGCCAATGGGCGATCCGCGCGGCCAAGCTGCACACCGGCGGGGATGTGAGCTTCAAGCTCGACGGCCCCACCCCGCACGGGCGCAAAACCGTGATTGAGGGAGGGCTCAGCCTTGAGGGCGCGGAGATTGGCGGCGGGCTCGGTTGGGAAAACCTGGCGCTGCGCGGGCCATCGCCTGACGGCGTGCAAGGCGCGCTGTTCACCTTCGCGGACGCAAGCGTGCGCGGCGCGATCGATGCCCGCGCGATTGAAGCCCAGCCCGATGCGCGTATCGATGCCTCCGGCGCGCGCGCGGGCGCGCTGAATGATGATGTGGAGGCCGGCTGGGGCGCAATGGCTCGGCGCTTGATTTGGAAGGCTTCGATTATGCGCGGCTGGAAAGCGATGCGCCTTGGCGCAAGCGGCTGGCGTGGCTGAAGCGCACGCAAGCCAAAGCGTTTTCGCCGCAGCCCTACACGCATCTGGCGCATGTCTATGCGCGCGCGGGGCGGCGCGAGGATGGGCGGCGCATCCTCTTGGCGCAGCATGATCTGCGCACGCGCCAAGGCGCGCCGGGGCCGATCGCCTGGGTGTTCTCTTCGCTTTACGGGCTGATCGCCGGCTATGGGCTGGCGCCTGTGCGGGTGCTGCGGGCGCTGGTGCTGTTTGTGGCGCTGGGCGTTGCCGGCGTTTTGAGCATGAACGCGCAAGGCGCGCTGGTGACGCCCGAGGGGCGCGCCTGCAATGGCGCGGTGGAGCCGGCGCTTTACGCGCTCGATGTGGCGCTGCCGTTTATCGATCTGGGCCAGGAAAGCCGCTGCGCGCCGGGGCGCGCCGCGCGCGCTGATCTGCCGGCCGGCATGGCGCTGGGCGAGAGCGATTGGCGCTTGTTTGAGGGCGTTGCGCTGTGGCGCTGGGCGCATGCGCTTTACGCGCTGCTGGGCGCGATCCTCGCCGCGCTCGCAGTGCTGACCTTCTCCGGCGCGCTGAAGCCGAAGGAGAGCTAAGCCTTCGCCTCGGCCCTGCGCGCCAGCGCGCGCGGCGAGGAGAAAGAGCGGCACGGTGAGCGTGGTGGAGACCAGCGCCAGCGTGACAAGCACCGCGAACACGGTGGGCGTGATGAGGCCCGCCTGCACCAGAATGGTGGCCGCGACGATTTCCATCAGGCCCTTGCATTGAAGCAAAAGCCCAAGCCGCGTGCGCTCAGCCGCGGGCATGGCGCGATCGGGCGGGGCGATGTGCACGGCGGCGAGCTTGGCGCCGCACGCCAGCACAAGCAGCGCCAACGTGACGCCAAGCGCGGCGGCGGTGATCACCGCGCCATCAATGCTAAGGCCGCGATGGGCGAAGAACAGCGGCGATAAGCCAAACAGCGCGATTTTGCCGAGCAATTCGGGCTTCAAGCGCGCGGCCAACACTTTCGGCGCCAGCGCGCCGGCGAAATACGCGCCGAGCAATTCATGCAGCCCCAGCGCATCGGACGCCCACGCGCCAGCGAACAGATAGCCAAGCCCCAGCGCGATGGTGATGGCGATATGATCGGGGATGAAGCGATCAATGCGCCCTCGCGCCAGGATCATGAGCGCGAAGATGGCGAACGAGCCAAGCTTGGCCCAATCGCCGGCAAGCACCGCCCCGCCATCGCCGCTGTGCAAAAACAGCAGCGCGGCAAGGCCAATCCAAAGGATCGCATCGTCAAGCGCGGCGATGCGCAGCGCGAGATTGCCGAGCGGGCGATCAGCCAGAGGCAATTCACGCACGATGCCGACAAGCACCGGCAGCGCACTCACAGCCAGGCAAAGCCCGATTGCGCCAGCAGATAAAAGCGGGCTGACGCCCTCGGGCCGCAACAGCACCGCATCCATCACGCCCGAAGCCGCAATTCCAAACCCCACCGCGAACGGCAGCGCCAACGCCACAAGCGCGGCGAACACCACCTGCCCGCCCATTTTGGGGCCTTCGCTGGTGACGCGCGTTTCAAGCCCGGCGCTGAACGCCAGCGCCAGCACGCCGAGCCAGCCGAGCGTTTCGCCCCATTCCGACGGCCCAAGCGCGGATTTATCGAAGCCGAGCCGATCGGCGGCGATGGCGACGCTGAGGCCGGTGAGGATCGGCAAAACCGCCATCGGCACAGCGCCGCGGATCGCCCACCACATGAATACGGGGACGACCAGAAAGCAGAGAAGGTCGATAACGAAAAGCATGAGCGTGCGCTACTGCACCTGCGAAGCCGAAACAAGCGGCGCTAGCGCAGCGGCACCTCGGGCAGCGCGTGGAACGCCGCGCGCAATTCGCGCGACCAGGCTTCGCTGATTTGGCGAAACACCGGATCATCGCTCTCAAACCGGCGCGATTGCACCACGCCATATTGCTCGGCATGCACCACCGCGAGGTCGAGCGGCATGCCGACGCTCAAATTCGAGCGCAGCGTGGAATCCATCGAGATCATCGCCGCCTTAAGCGCATCCGATAGCGGCGTCTCAGGGTTGATGACGCGATCGAGGATCGGCTTTCCGTATTTATGCTCGCCGATCTGGAAGAAGGAGGTGTCCTCGGTGGCTTCGATGAAATTGCCGGCGGTGTAGATGAGGAAAAGCCGCATCTCCCCGCCATTGCGCTGGCCGGCGAGGATGATGGTGGCGTCAGCGGCCGCGCCCGAGGCTTCAATGCGGGCGCGATCGCGCGCCTGCATGGCGTTCATCGCTTCGCCCACCAATTCGGCGGCGCGATAGAGCGTTGAACAGGTGAGGATGGATTCCACCTCCTCGCCGCGCGAGGCCGCATCCACCGCCGCTTCAATGCGGGTGATGACGCCCTGGGTCACGCCCAGATTGCCGGCGGTGAGCAGCACCACCGAACGCTCGCCCGGCTGCTCCCAGATAAACATCTTGCGGAAGCGCGAAATATCATCGAGCCCCGCATTGGTGCGGGTGTCGGATAAGAGAACGAGCCCCTCGTTCACCTTCACCGCCAGGCAATACGTCATTGCTGCGCGACCTCAACCGCTACGTTCAACTCTTCCCCCGCACCGAGGCTGACGGCGCCGCGCACGGGGGCGGCGTCCGCCGCATCGAATCCGGCGCAGAGGCGAATATACGCATCCGTCGGGCATTGGCGATTGGATGGATCAAACCCGACCCAGCCCAAATCAGGGACATAGGCTTCCGCCCATGCATGGGTTTCGTGATCGCCCTCAAAACCCGGCGCAAGGTAGCCGGTGACGTAGCGGGCCGGCACGCCGATGGCGCGCGCGCCGGCGATGAAAATATGCGCGTGATCCTGGCAAACGCCCGCCCCCTGGGCCAGCGCCTCGGCGGCCGTGGTGGCGTGATGGGTGGCCGCTTGCGTGTAATCCACCGCATCGCGCACGGCGTTCGAGAGCCGGTGCATGGTGGTGAGCGCATCCGGCCTTTTGGCCTTTTTCGCCAGCGCAACGATGGCGTCATTGGCTTCTGTCAGCGCGGTGGGCTGCAAAAACATCGCCGGGCGCGTGGCGTCGGCAAGGCCGCGCACGACGCCCGATGAATCGGAGGCCTCCACCACGCCCTCGGCCACGATCTCGATCGCGCTTTGCGGCAGAAGGCTGGTCCAGATCGCTTCGCCCTCGCCCAAGCCGTTGACGAAATTGGGCTCAACCGCTTCGCCATTCACGGCCACGCGCCATTCGCGCACGGCTTGGGAGGAAAAAGCGCGGCGGAAAAAGCTTGAGCCGCAACGCGGCGCGCGCTGCGGGCGGATCGTACGCATAACGCGTGAGGTGGCGGACAGCGAGGCGCATGGATCAGAAATGGTACGCGTTTGAAATCGCGCTCGAGAGCCGATTGGTGATCTGGATCGAGTCACCGATGAATTCGTGCAAGCCCGATTGGAACAGCACCTGAATATCGCACGCCTCCAGCCGGCCCACCATGTTCGCCGCGATGTCGTGGCACGCAAAGCGCTGCCCGTCATAGAGCAGAGCAAGCTCATTGAGGCGCCGATCAATCTGCGTGAAGCAATACGCGGCCGAGCGCGGAAACATCGGGTTCAGCACCAGAAACTCGGCGATGCTCCAGGGCGTGTAATCGCCGCGATTGACATGATGATAGGCGCGCAAGGCGCCGGTGGCGCGCAGCACCGAGGTCCATTGATGGAAATCGCGCCCGCCGCCGACGACATCGGTTTCCGGCAGCAGCACATAGTATTTCACGTCGAGCAGGCGCAGCGTCATCTCCGCGCGCTCCAGCAATTCGCCGAGCTTTAGGAAGATGAAGCCGTCATTGCGCAGCAATGAGGTTTCAACCGCGCCGCGGAACGCGGCGGCGCGCTGTTTGGCCCAATCGAGCCAGATCGGCAGCTCAGACACCGCTTCATCCGCGTCCAGCGTTTCGAGCAGGCGCCAGGAATCGTTGAGCGCCTCCCACATGTCCGACGTCAGCGCGGTGCGGATCGCCTTGGCGTTGGCGCGCGCCTGGGCGATGCAGCAGCGGATCGAGGATGGATTTTCCGCATCAAGCAAAAGCCGAATGATGATCGCCCGATCCGAGGCCTTGGGATCATCGGCCAACGCCTTGGCGCTGCCGGAGGCGCGCGCAACCGAGCGCCATTCGGCGTTGGCCGAAGGCAGCATCGTCATGCGCCGGCCCATTTCGATGAGGCGCGCGGTGGCGTCGGCCCGCTCGATATAGCGGCCCATCCAATAGAGGTTTTGCGCGGTGCGGCTCAGCATGGCGAACACCGATGCTTCGCACACAAACACCCATCCCCGGGGCGACGCGCAGCGGCGAGCCCGGGGCCTATAAACGCAAACGTTTGCGGGTATGGGCCCCGGACTTGGCCTGCGGCCAATCCGGGGATGGGTGATGGTGCGCGGCGCATCCTCATTCGGAAAGCACCCACGTATCCTTCACGCCCCCGCCCTGGCTTGAGTTCACCACCAGCGAACCCTTGGTCAGCGCCACGCGCGTGAGCCCGCCAGGCGTTAAGCGCACCTCCTTGCCCACGAGACAAAACGGGCGGAAATCGACATGGCGGTTCTCCAGCGCATCGCCGCAAAGCGTGGGCGCGGAGGAGAGCTCAAGCGTGGGCTGGGCGATGTAGTTTTCCGGCTCGGCGATGATCTTCTTGCGGAAAGCCTCGATCTCCTTCTTGGCCGCGTGCGGGCCGATCAGCATGCCGTAGCCGCCCGAACCGTGCACCTGCTTGACCACCAAATCCTTGAGATTGGCGAGCACATGATCGCGCTCGCCTTCAATGGCGCAGCGCCAGGTTTCGACGTTTTTAAGGATCGGCTCTTCGCCCAGATAGAAGCGGATCATCTCGGGCGTGAACACGTAGATGGCCTTATCATCGGCGATGCCCGCGCCAGGCGCCGAGCACAGCGTGACAGCGCCGGCGCGATAGGCGCCAAACAAGCCCGGCACGCCAAGCAAGCTATCGGGACGGAAGGCGAGCGGATCGAGATAAGCGTCATCGATGCGGCGGTAGATCACGTCCACGCGCTGCGGGCCTTGGGTGGTGCGCATCCAGCACTTGCCGCCTTCGACGAAAAGATCGGACGGCTCAACCAATTCCACGCCCATGAGATCGGCGAGGAAGGAGTGCTCATAATAGGCGCTGTTGAGCGGGCCGGGCGTCAGCAGCACAATGGTGGGCTCGCCGCGGCAGAGCGGGGGCGCCACCTCCTGCAGCGTGCGCTTGAGCTGGGAGGGATATTCATCGATCGGCTCGACGCCGACACTTGCGAACAGCTGCGGAAACATCCGCATCATGATTTCGCGGTTCTCCAACATGTAGGAAACGCCCGAAGGCGTGCGGCAATTATCCTCCAGCACCTGAAATTCGTTCGGATTGGTGCGCACCACGTCAACGCCGACGATGTGGCTATAGACGCGGCCCGGCGGATCAAAGCCGACCATCTCCGGCAGGAACGCCTCGTTCTGGTAGACCAGCGCCTCGGGCACGATGCCGGCCTTCAGGATCTCGCCGCGATGGTAGACGTCATAGAGGAAGGCGTTGAGCGCACGGGCGCGCTGCTTCACCCCGCGCGAGAGCTTGCGCCATTCAGAGGCGCCAAACACGCGCGGCACCAGATCGAACGGGATCAGCCGCTCAGGATCGCCGCCTTCGCCATAGACGGCGAAGGTAATCCCCAACCGCCGAAACAGCGCTTCGGCCTCAACCTGGCGGCGCTGCAGCGTTTTCTCGCCCGTGGCGGTAAGCCAAGCGGCGATCTGCTCATAGGGCGCGCGGACCCCGCCCTCCTTCGTCCGCATCTCATCGAACATCGACGGGAGGCTAGCGCATTGAATCGGCAAGGCGAACAGCGAAAACGTGCGCGGCGGCCGCCCCTGCCTCATTTTGAGGCGCCCTGAATTGGGCCGCGCGCGTTGCGGGGCGGCGGCGTGAGCCCCTATTTTGCGGGCATGACCAGCCCCCTCCGCATCCTCGGCCTCGCCGGCAGCCTGCGCCAAGCCTCGCTCAACCGCGCCCTGCTGCGCGCCGCCGCCAACCTCGCGCCCGAGGGGGTGACGATCGAGAGCTTCGATCTGAACGATGTGCCGCTCTATAATGGCGACGTGGAAGCCGCCGGCGATCCGCCCGCCGTGGCGGCGCTGAAAGCGGCGATCGCCGGCGCGGACGGGGTGCTGTTTGTGACCCCGGAATACAATCACGGCGTGCCCGCCGTGACCAAGAACGCGGTGGATTGGGCCTCCCGCCCCGCGCGCGGCGCGCCCTTAGGCGGCAAGCCGGTGGGCATTATCGGCGCATCGCCGGGGCAAACCGGCTCGGCGCGCGGGCAAAGCCAATTGCGGCAAGCGTTTGAATTCACCAATTCATTCTGCATGCCCCAGCCCGAACTGCTGGTCTTCCGCGCGCACGAGAAATTCGACGAGGCCGGCGCGCTGACCGACGAGGCGACAAAGAAGTACCTCGCGCGCTATCTCGACGCCTTCGCCGCCTGGGTGCGGAAGTTCTAGCGCGCCGCAGCGGGCCGCCATAAACAAAGCGCCATGAAGATTCTGATCGTCGGTTCGGGCGGGCGTGAGCATGCGTTGGGCTGGAAGCTCAAGCAGAGCCCGCTGGTTTCTGAAATCATCGCCGCGCCGGGCAATCCGGGGCTGGCCGCGCTTGGCCGCTGCGTGGCGATCAAGGCCGATGACGCGCGCGAGCTGGCGGCGCTGGCCGCGCGCGAGCAGGCGGGGCTGGTGGTGATCGGCCCGGAGGCGGCGGCGGTGGCGGGGCTGGCCGATGCGCTGAAAACCCTTGGCATTCCCTGCTTCGGGCCAAGCAAGGCGGCGGCGGAATTGGAAGGCTCCAAGGCCTTCATGAAGGATTTCTGCCAGCGCCATGGCGTGCCCACCGCCGATTACAAAGTGTTCGACGATGCGATCCGCGCCAAAGCCTATCTCGCGAACCGCGAGCCGCCGTTCGTGATCAAGGCCGATGGGCTGGCGGCGGGCAAAGGCGTCATCATCGCCGAAACGCGCGCGCAAGCGGATAAGGCGATCGATGAAGTGCTGTTCCTGCGCAAGTTCGGCACGGCGGGCCAACGCATCGTCATCGAGGATTTCCTGCCGGGCGAAGAGGCCAGCTTCTTCGCCATCTGCGACGGCGAAACCGCGATCCCGCTGATCGCCGCGCAAGATCACAAGCGCGCCTATGACGGCGATAAAGGCCCCAACACCGGCGGCATGGGCGCCTATTCACCCGCGCCGGTTTTCACCGACAAGGTGCGCGATCAGACGATGGACGAGATCATCCTGCCGACGCTGGCCGGCATGAAGGCCGAGGGGCGGCCCTTCGTGGGCGTGCTGTTCGCCGGGCTGATGATCACGCCCGCGGGGCCGAAGCTGATCGAGTTCAACGTGCGCTTTGGCGATCCTGAATGCCAGGTGCTGATGCGGCGCCTCGCCAGCGATTTCGCGCCCGTGCTGCTGGCCGCGGCGAAGGGCGAGCTGGCAAGCGCGGCGCCGCTGGAATGGGACGCAAAGCCGGCGGTGACGGTGGTGTACGCCGCGCAAGGCTATCCCGATGAGCCGCTGAAAGGCTCGATCATTCGCGGCGTGCCGGAGGCGAACGCGCTGGCGGACGTGGTCGTGTTCCATGCCGGCACGCGCGAGGACGAGGATGGCACCCTGCGCGCCGATGGCGGGCGCGTGCTCTCCGTTACGGCTATCGGCGACGATCTCAAAGCGGCGATCGCGCGCGCCTATGCGGCGGTGGAGCGGATCGACTGGCCGGGCGGCTTCTGCCGCAGCGATATAGGCTGGCGCGCGCTGGGCTGACGATGCGGCAAGGCCGTGCTAGCCTGCGCGCATGGCCGATGACGTGAAACCGCCTGCGATCGATCCTGCGCTGCTTGAGGCGGCCCGCGCCAAAGGCGTCGATGTGGATGTGCTCATCGACAGAACGCTGCGTCAAGAACTGGCCGTCAAACGCGATCCAGACGCCGCCCGCGCGGCAGCCGCGGCAATCGTCGATGAATATAATGCACGCTACGACCGCGAAGGCCCCTGGATCGAAGCCTGGCGCAACTGGGAATGAACCAGTTTGACGTTTTCGAGAATCCCGAAGGCGCGCGTCAGGCGAACGTACCTTACGTCATCACCATCCAATCCGAGCATTTCATCAACGCACGAACCACGGTTGTCGTGCCGCTGGTGCGCATCGCCGCGCCGAAAATGCTTGAGGCGGTCAATCCGATATTCGAGGTCAAAGGTGAGCGACTGACGCTGGAGCCATTTCAGATCGCCTTTATTCCTGTGGCGCGGCTGCGTAAAAAGGTGGCTTCTCTCGCGGATGAACGCGTCGCCATCGTGCGCGCGGTCGATGCCCTCATGAGCGGCCTTTGATATGACGAACGACGCAAACTTTACTGGCGTGAAGCCGGTTGATGAACGCCACAGGCTTGATGAAGCGGCGCTGGAGGCGTGGCTGAAAGAGAATGTGGCGGGCTATCAGGGCCCGCTGAGCATCAATCAGTTCAAGGGCGGGCAATCGAACCCGACCTACCAGCTCGTCACGCCCACGAAGAAATACGTGCTGCGCAAAAAGCCGGGCGGAAAATTGCTGCCCTCCGCGCATGCGGTGGATCGCGAGTATCGCGTGATCTCCGCGCTGCACACGACCCGGTTTCCAGTGGCGCGCGCCTATGCGCTTTGCAGCGATGACAGCGTGCTGGGCGCGATGTTTTACGTGATGGACATGGTGGATGGGCGCGTACTCTGGGATGGGGCGCTGCCGGATCTTTCCAAGCAAGAGCGCCGCGCGCTCTATGAAAATCAAACCAGCACGCTGGCCCAATTGCACAACACCGATCACGAAAAGATCGGGCTTGGCGATTACGGCAAGCCCGGAAACTATTTCGCGCGCCAGATCGATCGCTGGACCAAGCAATATCGCCTCAGCGAAACCGAAAAGCTGCCCAAGATGGACAAGCTGATCGATTGGCTGCCGCAGACCATCCCGCCGGGCGAACGCAGCTCGATCGTGCATGGCGATTATCGGCTCGACAATCTCATGCTGGATCACAACGCCCCGCGCGTCATCGCCGTGCTGGATTGGGAGCTTTCGACGCTGGGCGATCCTTTGGGCGATTTCACGTATTATCTGATGAATTGGGCGATGCCGCATGATGGGCGCGCGGGGCTTGGCGGGCTGGACCTTGAAAGCCTTGGCATTCCTTCGCTGAAGGAAACCGTGGCGCTCTATTGCGCGCAAACCGGGCGCAGCGACATCGAGGCGCTGGATTGGTATTTCGCCTATAACGCTTGGCGGCTCGCGTGCATCCTGCAAGGCATCGCCGGCCGCGTGCGCGACGGCACCGCCGCAAGCGCGCACGCAACAGAAATGATCAAGCGCATCGGCCCGCTTTCGGACGCGGCCTATTATTACGGCGAACGCGCAGGGCTGAACTGAACGCGCGCAGGCGCCCTCGCGCGCCAAAAGCTGCGGAGGCGGAAGCGCAGCGTGCGCGCGCGGTGTTGGTGCAAAGCTTGCGCTTTGCGGGATTGAGCTCGGTGCGTGCTGCACGCTGCGCTCCCGCGATCGTTGTTCTGTCAGCGTCATGTCCGGGGCGCGTGTTCAGCGCGTGGACGATCCAGCCAACGGCGAGCGGGCTTGGCCAAAATCCAAACCCGGACCCGACGGTTTCACTGCCCCGCCGGCATGGCGCTGTTTCATGCTCCCCCGTTTACGGGGAGCTGTCAGCGAAGCTGACTGAGGGGGCGGCGACAACCTCCCCCTTCGGCTCGCTTCGCTCGCCACTTCCCCCGCAAGCGGGGGAAGATGAGTTGCGGCGTTTCTCGCTCGATCGCATCGCCGTTCGAGTGTGGGATTTGGCGCCAACTCCCTCCGCATGAACGGCGATGAGGCGAGCATGCGCCAGCGCGCAAGCCGGTCGGATTGATTTTGGCGGGGGCGTTGATTTTGCGCGGCGGGAGCGGCCCAGCGCATGGGATAGGGCGGCGCGCAATCGGGCGTTTCGCACTTTGCGGCCCGCTTTTTCGGCTTTGCCGGGCGCTTGCCCGCGCGGGGGTGCGCCCCTCGCCCTTTTGGCATTCGGAACAAACTGATTTTGCGGCGTTTTCCGCCGCACGCGGGCAATCCTTTTTGTCGCAGGGCCGCTTCCTTGACCTTATAGGGCGCCGCTTCTAGTTTCCGCGCGCGCAAAAAGGGGGGCTCATTGACGAGTCGCCCCTTGGAGCGCATCGACCGTTCAATGGCTGATAGAAAACCGCCCGAGGACGCCCTCTCCGATTTGCGCCGTCGCGTTGATGCGGCGCGCGGAACAGGGCCCCAGGATTCCCGCCCCCCCCAAAGCCCGGCTGCGCTGGCGCTTCGGTTTGGCGGAGAGTTTGGCGCGGCGATCATCGTCGGCGGATTGCTCGGGTACGGGGCTGATGTGTTTTTGAACTCCCAACCGTGGGGGCTCATCATCGGCGTCGGGCTTGGGTTTGCGGCGGGCGTGGTGAATGTGGTGCGCGTGGCGCAGACATATTCAAACGCCAACCCGGTCGATCCCAACGCGCCGTCCATCCCGGACGACGAAGAGGACTGAACGGCACGTGGCTGACAATCCAATCCACCAGTTCGAGATCCACCCGATCCACCCGGCGCTCGAGTTCAGCCTCCGGCGCTTGGGACGCCAGCTTCACAAACGCCAGCCTGGCGATGGTGGCCGGCGTTGGCCTGGCGGCGTGGTTTTTCAATTGGGCGATGAAGCCCGCGGCGCTGATCCCGAACCGCGCGCAGGTCGTGGCCGAGGGCGCGCACGATTTTGTCAAAGGCATGCTCAAGGACGGCGCTGGCGAAGAAGGCGTGCGCAAGTTCCTGCCGTTCGTGTTCACGCTGTTTCTGTTCATCTTCATGTCGAACATGCTGGGCATGTTCCCCGGCTTCTTCGGCGTGCATCACATCTTCACGCCCACCACCCAGATCGTCGTCACCGCGGCGCTGGCGCTTTTGGTATTCTTCACCGTCATCATCGTGGGCTTCGCCAAGAACGGGCTGAAGTTCTTCAAGATTTTCGCGCCCTCGGGCGTGCCGCTTTATATTCTGTGGTTCGTGATCATCATCGAGGTGATTTCGTTCTTCAGCCGTCCGCTCAGCCATGCGGTTCGTCTTTGGGCGAACGTGCTGGCCGGGCACATCCTGCTCAAAGTGTTCGCGGGCTTTGTGCCGGCGCTCGCGGGCCTCGGGTTCCTTGGGCTTGTGGGCTCGGCGCTGCCGCTGGCGATGACGGTGGCGCTCTATGGCCTCGAATTCCTGGTCGCGTTTCTGCAAGCCTACGTGTTTGCGATCCTGACCTGCATTTACCTCAACGACGCACTTCATCCTGGGCACTAAGGCCCAAGACGATCATCCACCCAGAGGGGAGATAGAATTATGGACGCAACTGCAGCAGCTTATATCGGCGCGGGCCTCGCCTGCCTCGGCATGCTTGGCGCCGCCATCGGCGTGGGCATCATCTTCGGCAACTTCCTGTCCGCCGCGATCCGCAATCCGTCGGCCGCGCAAGGCCAGTTCGGCAACCTGATCTTCGGCTTCGCCGTGACCGAAGCGCTCGGCATCTTCTCGCTGCTGATCGCCATCCTGCTTCTCTTCGTCGTGCCGAAATAAGCCAGAGCCATGGCTGATCCGGCCACTTCCTCTCACGCTGGCGACGCCGCCCACGCGGCGGCGGCGCACGGCGGCGATGCGGCGGCGAGCTTCCCGCCGTTTGATCCTCGCTGTTCTCGAGCCAGCTCATCTGGTTCGCGATCACGTTCGGCGCGCTTTATTACATCGTCTCGAAATTCATCATTCCCACCGTTTCCGGCGTCCAAGCCAAGCGGGCGGGAGCGATCAAGAGCGATCTCGACACCGCCGCTGAAAAAAGCGCGGCCGCCGAGAGCGCACGCGAGGCGATGGAAAAAGCTTCCGCCAAGGCGCGCGCCGACGCCCGCGCCACGGTGGACGCCGCCCGCGCGGACGTAACTGCAAAGCTCACGGCCGAGCAGGAAGCCGCCGAGGTGCGCTTGAGCTCCAAGATCGCGGCGGCGGAAGCCAGCGTGAACGAGGCGCTTGCAAAGGCGATGGGCGAATTGCCGGCCATCTCCGAAGCGCTGGCGCGCGACATCGCCGACAAGCTCGTCCCGGCCAACAGGTAAGGTTCCGTCATGGACATCACCGCGACAGAAATCGCCTTCCTGGGCCTTGTGCTGTTCATCGGCCTCTTGATCTATCTCAAGGTTCCGGCGGCGGTGGCGGCGATGCTGGACAAGCGCTCGCAGGACATCGCCGCTGAGCTCAACGCGGCGCGCCAGCTGCGCGAAGACGCTGAAAAGCTGCACGCCGAGTACGAAGCCAAGAAGGCCGCCGCCGAAGCCGAAGCCGCCGCGATCATCGCCACGGCGAAGGAACAAGCGGCGCTCGTGGCCGAGGAAACCCGCGCTTCGATGCAGGCCGCCATGGCCCGCCGCGAAAAGCAGGCTGAGGAGCGCATCGCCAATGCCGGCGCCAAGGCGCAGGATGAAGTGCGCGCCGCCGCGGTGGACGCCGCGCTCGCCGCCGCCGAGAAGCTGATTGCCGAGCGCATCAATGACGGCACGCAAACCGCGCTGGTGCAGCAAGGCGTGGCTGAGCTGAAGCGCAATTTCGGCTAATCTTCTTGGATCGCCGGCGCCCTCGCCGGCAAACCAACGCAAAGAAAAAGCGCGGCGCCCAAAAAGGCCCGCGCTTTTGTTTTGGAACGCATGCCGGCGAGGACGCCGGCGATCAAAGCGATTAACGCTTGCCGGCGCGGGCCTTGCGCTGGGCGTAGCGCAGATCGCGGCGGGCCTTCTGCTCGGCTTCGAGGATTTCTTTGCGCTCGATCTCGGCCAGACGCTCACGCTCGGCGTCCTCAGCGGCTTTCTTGGCGGCTTCTTCGGCTTCGATGCGCTTGAGCTCCGCTTCCAGCGTGCGCTGCTCTTTCTCGGCCTGCACGCGGGCGCGGCGCGCCTCTTCGGCGGCTTCGCGCTTGGCGCTGCGGGCGAGCGCTTCGGCCAATTTGGCCTTCCGCTCTTCTTCGTTCACCGGCTCGGCGACTTTTTGCTTGAACTTGCTCAGAAGCGCCGCCTTGGCGTCGTTGGAGGCTTTCGAGCGATCGGCGAACGTGGGGAAGTGCTTGCTCACGCATCAATCCTAGATTTTTTGGGAACGGTGCGGATAGCCGATCTCGCGCGCGAGCGCCACCGCTTTCGCAACGTCATATTGTCTCGCCATGACGTTTTTCCAAGGGCGCGCCGCGCATGGCGGCTTTGTCATTCTGCGGGCGGCCGCCTCGCGCGCGGATCAAGCCCGGTATGGGCGGCGATGAACGCCCACATATCGGCGGCCTCATCGATCAATTGATCGGTGGGCCGGCCGCTGCCATGGCCCGAGCGCGTGGCGATGCGGATAAGGCGCGGCGGATCGTTCGGCCCAAACGCGCCGCCTTGCGCGGCCTGCATCGCTGCGGCGTATTTGAACGAATGGCCGGGGACGACGCGGTCATCGGTATCGGCGGTCGTTGCGAGCACGGCGGGGTAGCGCGTATCGGCGCGGACATTGTGGTACGGCGATTGGGCGTAGAGGTTGCGGAAATGCGCCTCCTCGGCCGGATCGCCGTAATCGTCGGTCCAGAAGCGGCCGGCGGAGAATTGATTGAAGCGCGTCATATCCATGACGCCCACCATCGGCAGCGCCGCGGCGAACAGATCGGGCCGCTGATTGATCGTGGCGCCCACCAGCAAGCCGCCGTTCGAGCGGCCTTGGATGGCGAGATGCTGCGCGCTGGTCCAGCCATTGGCGATCAAAGCTTCGGCGGCGGCGATAAAATCGTCATAGACGTTTTGCCGATTCAGCAGCCGCCCTGCATCGTGCCAGGCTTTGCCGTACTCGCTGCCGCCGCGAATATTGGCCAGCACGAACACCCCGCCCATTTCCAGCCATTGCAGGCGCTGCACCTGAAACGCCGGCAGCTGCGCGGCGTTGAAGCCGCCATAGGCGTAAAGCAGCGTGGGCCGCGCGCCGTTCGGCGTCACATCGCGGCGATGCACGATGAACATCGGCACGCGCGTTCCGTCCTTGGAATTGTAGAATACTTGGCTGACGGCGTAATCGTCGGGGTTGAAGGTCAGCTCCGGCTGGCGGAACACGGCGCTGCGCTCCTCGCGGATGTCATAGCGATAGACCGTCGGGGGCGATTGAAGCTCGAGAAGCTGTAATACGTCACCGGGCTATCGGGCGAGCCGCGGAAGCCCTCCGCCGAGCCGAGCCCCGGCAGCGCCAGCTCCCCGCCAACGGGCTGGCCCGTCATCAAAAAGCGCCGCACGCTGGAGCGCGCGTCCTGCAAATAGCGCGCGAAAATCTGCTGCTCCACCACATCGGCGCCGACCAGCACATGCTCGCCCTCGCGCACGATGGTGAGCCAATTGGCTTCCTGCGGGCGCGCGGGATCGATGGTCACGATGCGCCCCATCGGCGCGCCGCGATTGGTGAGGAAGATCAGCCGCCCGCCCGGCACGACGCCGACAAGCTGGTAATCGTTTTCAAAGCCCGCGATCAGCACGCGCGGGGTTGCGTTGCGGGCGTTAAGATCGATCAGCACGATCTCATAGCGCGCGTCGGTGCCGCGGCTGACGGTGATGACCAGCCATCGATCATCATCGCTCACCTCCGCGCGCACGCTGTCGCGCGGATGCTCGGGGCGGGTGTAGATCAGCTGATCTTCGCTTTGCGGCGCGCCCACACGATGGCGATAAATTGCGTGATTGTAGTTCAGCGCCGTGAACATCTCGTCAGCGGGCGGCTCGGGATAGCGCGAATAATAGAAGCTGCGCCCATCGGGATGCCATTCCACCGGCGTGAATTTCGCCCAGCGCACCTCATCGCCCAGCGCCTCGCCGCTCGCGACATCGAGCACGCGGATGATGCGCCAATCGCTGCCGCCATCCTGCACGGTGTAGGCCAGCAGCGAACCATCGGGGCTGGGATGGAACGAGCCGATCGCGTTGGCGCCATCGGCCACCCAGGTGTTTGGATCGATCAGCAAGCGCGGCGCGCCATCGCCATCCTGCACATAAAGCGCCGGCTGATTTTGCAGGCCGGTTTGCTGCGTGAAAAACAAACGCTCCCCGCGCGCGACCGGCGTGGAGAAGCGATCGTAATTCCAGAGCGCTTGCAGCCGGCTCACGATCTGCTCGCGGCCTGGCAGCGCGTCGAGGTAAGCGCGCGTCACGGCGTTTTGCGCCTCGACCCATGCCGCGACCTCGGGCGTCGTGCGCACATCGCCCTCAAGCCAGCGATAGGGATCGGCGACATTGACGCCGAAATGGGTTTCGACATGCTCGACCGTGCGCGTGCCAGGATAGGCCGTGCGTGTTTCAACTGGCGCTGTCGCGCATGCGGCCAAGATCAGCGCCGCCGGCGCCCACGCCCAAAGCTTCATGCCGCAATATCCCATTCGTTATTCCGCCGCCTGCGCGGGCGCTTGGTTATCACCCCGCCGCCAGCGCAGTTTAGGCTGGCGCGCGGCGCGCGTATCGTCGAGGCGGCGCATCGGCGTCAGCGTCGGCGCCTGTTTGAAGAATTCAACCTCGCCCGCGTTCACGCGCTCGGCCAGCGCGATCATCACGTCGGCGAAGCGGTCAAGCTCGCGCTTGGGCTCGGTTTCCGTCGGTTCGATCAGCATGGCGCCGTGCACCACGAGCGGGAAATAGGTGGTGAAGGGGTGATAGCCCTCGTCCAGCAGCGCCTTGGCCATATCGATGGTTTCCACGCCCTTGGGTTTGATGGAGCTATCATCGAGCAGCACCTCGTGCATGCAGGGGCCATCCCCGAACGGCGCTGAAAAATGCGGCTTAAGGCGCGCGAGCAGATAGTTCGCGTTGAGCACCGCATCCTCGGCCACTTGGCGCAAACCGTCGCTGCCATGGCTCATCATGTAGGTGAGCGCGCGGGTGAACATGCCCATCTGGCCGTGGAACGCGCACATGCGGCCAAACGCTTGCGTGCCTTCGGCATGCTCGCGCAGCTCGCGTTTTTCGCCGCGCAGCACGATGTGCGGCACGGGCGCGAACGGCGCGAGCGCGGCGCTGAGCACGGTGGGGCCTGCGCCCGGCCCGCCGCCGCCGTGCGGCGTGGAGAACGTCTTGTGCAGATTGATGTGCATGGCATCGACGCCAAGATCGCCGGGGCGCACCTTGCCGACGATGGCGTTGTAGTTGGCGCCATCGCAATAAAAATACGCGCCGGCGGCGTGGATCGCGTCGGCGATGTTTTTGATCTCGGGCTCGAACAGGCCGCACGTGTTCGGGTTGGTGATCATGATGGCCGCCACATCGGGGCCGAGCTTGGCTTTCACGTCATCGAGGTGCACGCGCCCGTCATCGCGCGCGGGGATTTCATCGACGGTGAAACCAGCGGCGGCGGCGGTGGCCGGATTGGTGCCGTGCGCGGAGCTGGGCACCAGCACGCGCTTGCGATGGCCCTCGCCCTTGGCTTCGAGCGCCGCCTTGATCGCCAGCATGCCGGCGAACTCGCCATGCGCGCCGGCTTTGGGCGAAAGCGCGACGGCCGGCATGCCGGTGAGCGTGCAGAGCCAATGCGCCAGCTCATCCATCAGCGCGAGCGCGCCTTGGATGGTGCTTGTGGGTTGCAGCGGATGCAGATCGGCAAAGCCTTCAAAGCGCGCCGCGCGCTCGTTGAGGCGCGGATTGTGCTTCATCGTGCAGGAGCCGAGCGGGAAGAGGCCGAGATCGATGGCGTAATTCTTTTGGGAAAGACGCACGAAATGGCGCATCGTTTCCGGCTCTGAGAGGCCGGGCAGATCGAGCGGCGCTTTGCGCGTTAGCGCGCCGAGGCGGTTCTCGCCTTTCGGCGCCGGCAGATCGACGCCGGTGGTTTCGGCGGAGCCGGTTTCAAAGATCAGCGGCTCGGCTTGCAAGAGGCCGCGATTGCCGGAGGTGGTTTGGGTGATCATCGCACACGGACCTTGAAGGTAAGCGCCCGCTCCTCCTCGATGGAGGAGCTGTCAGTCGCGCCAGCGACTGACTGAGGAGGTGAGGCCAAGAATGTTGTCGCGTGAGCCTCGCGCGGCTCATGCTTCATTGACGGAGGGCGCACCTCCTCCGGCCGCTTCGCGGCCACCTCCTCCATCGAGGAGGAGGTGGGGCGGCGCGTGGCGGCGCTCATTTCAGCACCGCTTTCAGCGCATCCGCATACGCGGCGATATCATCATCGGTGTTCATTTCCGTGGCGCAGGTGATGAGCACGTTGTCCATGCCCGCGTGCGGATTAAGCCGGCTCATGGCGACGCCGCCGATCACGCCCTGCTCGGCCAGCGCATCGACCACGCCTTGCGCCGGCTTGGAAAGCTTCACCGCGATTTCGTTGAAGAAGCGCTTTGTCAGCACCTCAACGCCCTTCACCGCGCCCAAAGCATCGGAGAGCTGAATCGCCTTTTCGTGATTGAGCTGCGCGAGTTGGGTGAGGCCCTTTTCGCCCAGCAGCGTCATGTGGATGGTCCACGCCAATTGGCAGAGGCCGCTGTTCGTGCAGATGTTGCTCGTCGCCTTTTCGCGGCGGATGTGCTGCTCGCGCGTGGAGAGCGTGAGCACAAAGCCGCGCTTGCCGTCCGCATCGATGGTTTCACCGGCGACGCGGCCAGGCATCTGCCGCACCAATTTTTCCTTCACGCCAAACAGGCCCACATACGGCCCGCCGAAATTCAGCGCGTTGCCGATCGATTGGCCTTCGCCGCAGACGATGTCCGCGCCGTAAGCGCCGCCCGGTTCGATCAGGCCGAAGGCGAGGCATTCGGTGAACGTCGCCACCATCAACGCTCCGGCGCCGCGCGCGCTTCGCCGATGGCGGAAAGATCCGTCACCGTGCCGAACACGTTGGGCGATTGCACGATCACGGCGGCGACATCGGCGCCCAGCGCTTTGATCACCGCCGCTTCATCATCCACCGCCGCCGGCAGCGCGATAAGTTCAAGCCCCAGCGCTTCGCAGGCGGTGCGCGCGGTATCGACATAGTGCGGATGCACGCCGCCGGAGAAAACGATCTTCTTCCGCTTGGTCACCCGCGCGGCCATCATGGCGGCTTCCGCGCAGGCGGTGGAGCCGTCATACATCGAGGCGTTCGCCACCTCGACATTGAGCAATTGCGCGACCTGGGATTGGAATTCGTAAAGCGCTTGTAGCGTGCCTTGCGCGATTTCCGGCTGATACGGCGTGTAGGCGGTGAGAAATTCGCTGCGCTGGATGAGGTGATCGACACTCGCCGGCACATGATGGCGATAAGCGCCGGCGCCGAGGAAGAACGCAGTGCGGCCGGCGGAGGTGTTTTTCTCCGCCAGGCGCTGCAAATGGCGATGCACGTCAAGCTCGCCCTGCGCGCGCGGGAGATCGACCAGATCTTTCAGCAGCGCGTGCTTGGGCACATCGACGAAAAGCTCGTCGATATTCTTGGCGCCGGTAACGCCGAGCATCTGCGCGCGGTCGGCTTCGGTGAGGGGGAGGTATCGCACGGGATCAGTGCTCCATTCTCGAAATGCCACGCGCGTCAGCGCGGGCGCACGCGCGCCATCCGGCCGCTGCGCGGCCACCTCCCCCATCGAGGGGGAGGTGTTTGAGCACGGCGACCATCAAAGCCCCTTCACGTAATCGGCGTACGCCGCTTCATCCATCAGCGCCTCGATCTCGGCCGCGTTCGCGGGCTTCAGCTTCACGAACCAGCCGCCGGCTTCGGGCTCGGCGTTGATGATTTCCCAATTCTCGCCGGTGATCGCCGCGTTCGCTTCCACGATTTCGCCGGAGATTGGCGCGTACACGTCGGACGCGGTTTTCGCGCTTTCGACCACGGCCATATCCGCGCCTTGCGCGAAGCTCGCGCCGACGGCGGGCAGCTCGGCATAGACGACATCACCCAATTGCTCGGCGGCGTAGGCGCTGATGCCGATGACGACGACATCGCCTTCAAGGCGGACCCATTCATGGTCTTTGGTGTAACGCGTGCTCATTGAAAGCTCCCGGGTGAGCGAAAACATACGCCCTCTCCCTCCTTTGGGAGGGAGAGGGTTGGGGTGAGGGTGGAGCGCGGGCGGTGCAGAAAAACGCACGACGAAGCGAGACGGCGCGAAACGTCGATCGCTTGCGCCGCCCCCTCACCCTGCCCTCTCCCCCTCTCGGGGAGAGGGTGCGCGGTTGCGAACGGCGCGTCATTTCTTCCTCACGTAATTGTGCGGCACGAACGGGAGCGGCACGATGGTGGCGCTGCGCGGCGTGCCGCGGATCATCAGATCAACCACATGGCCGGGCTCTGCGTGCGCGGTTTGCACGTAGCCCATCGAGATCGGGCCGTTCAGCACGGGTGAAAAGCCCCCGCTCGTCACCAATCCAATCTGCTTGCCGTCTTTGTAAATCTCCACGCCCTCGCGCGCGGGGGCGCGATCGTTCGGGCGGATGCCCACGCGCTTGCGCGGCGGGCCGAGTTCAAGCTCACGCGCGATGCGCGCCGCGCCGGGGAAATCCTTGGCTTCGCGGCGGCGCTTTTGGATGGTCCAGGCGAGATCGGCTTCGATCGGACTGGTGGCGGGATCGAGATCGTGCCCGTAGAGGCAAAGGCCGGCTTCCAGGCGCAAGCTATCGCGCGCGCCGAGGCCGATCGGCTTTACTTGGGGATGCGCGAGCAATTTTTCCGCAAGCTCGCCCGCGTTTTCCGCGCGCACCAAAATCTCGAAGCCATCCTCGCCGGTATAGCCGCTGCGCGTCACGGTGAGGCGGCCAAAGCCAGGGAAGCGCTTCACGCTCATGAAGCTCATATCGGCCAGCGCGGGATCGATGACCTCTGCGGCGACCTTGTGCGCGGCGGGGCCTTGCAGCGCCAGCAGGCAGCGATCATCGGCGCGCACCAGATTGGCCTCGCCCTTGGCGGCTGCCTCGATCAGCGCCCAATCCTGGTGCTTACAGCCGGCGTTGACGACGATGTAGAGATCGCCCGCCGCGCCTTCTTCAGCCGGGCGCGCGATCATCAGATCGTCCAGCACCCCGCCTTCGGCATTGGTGATCATGGTGTAGCGGACTTGGCCGGGCTTGAGCCCCTGAATATCGGCCGGCACGAGCCGTTCGATGATGGCGGCCACGGCCTTGTGCGCCGCATCGCCTTCGAGCCCATGGCCCTTCGGCAGCGCAAAGAAGCTTGGCCCCATGTGCGAGACATCGAAGAGGCCCGCGTGGCTCCGCGTCCAATTGTGTTCGGGGATCAGGCCCTCGAATTGCAGCGGCATGTCATAGCCGGCGAAATCGCCGAACTTGGAGGTGCGCGCGCGCCAGAGCGCATCGAGCGGCAGCTTTTTCGGTGATCCGGTTTCGGCCATGTTTTTCCCAGGCATACGTGGCGCACGCGTTTCCGCGCGCGGCCCCCGCTGTCCCTGGCGCCTGAGAGATTTACTCCTTCGGCGGCTTCGTTGGAGCGCCGCCTTCCAGGCGGCATGCCGGCAAGATTCCGGCGCTCCAAGGTCGCGCTATCCAGCGTGTTCATCCCCCCGCGGTCCGGTTCCCTGAGAGTTTCCGGGGCGGTTGCTCCTTCGGGGGCGGCTTTTGTTGCGCCGCGCTCTCCCACGGGGTTCGCTTGTGTGGCCGGGAGGGGAGCGACTCAGCGTCGGCCCGTTCCGTCAGCCGCAAACTGGTGCGCGATGCATGAGGAGTCAATCGCACCGGCGCGCATTGGCCGGCTACCGCGCGTTTCGTGTTTCGTTCGTGCGCAATCGCGCTGATGGGGCGCCTCAACAATTCACAGCGCATCGCTGGAGACAAATTCGCCTGAAGCTCAAAAGGCGATGTTCTGAATGCGTTCGCGCTTAGAGGCGGCCCTCGCCGCGCAACAGCGCTTCTGCGCGCGGGGTGTATTTCTCAGCCTGATCCAGCGGATGCAGATCAAGCCCGGCGTGCAATTGCAGCGGCGCGCGCGAGCCCTTCCAGGCCGTCACGATCACGCGGCGCGCCTTGGCCCGCGCGTTCGGCCGAATAGGAAAAATTTCCACACCGCCCAAGCGCCCCTCAAACGCGTCGAGAATCTCTTTCAGGCGATGGGCGCGATGGATCAGCGTCATGCTGGCGCCGGCGCCCATGCGGTTGGACCAGGGCTTGATCCAATCGGCGATCGGGCGCTGGGTGATGTAAGCGGCCTGCCGCGCGGGCGCAGGGGCGCGGCCCTCGCCCGGCGCATCATAGGGCGGATTGAAAAACACCTGTGCAAACCCGCGCAGATCTTCGGGCGGGGCAAGCGCATCGCCCTCAATGATGCGCACGCAATGATCGAGGCGGTTGAGCGCCACGTTTTCGCGCGCCAGGGCGGCGTAGAGCGGATCGCGCTCCATGCCGACGAATTGGCGCAGCCCAGGCGCGTGCGTTTCGTGCGCCTTCGCAACCGCAACCAGGGCGGCGCCGACGCCGCAGCCAAGCTCGATCAGCGGCCCAGCGCCGGTGCGCGCGGCCGGCACGGCTACGGCTAACAAAAGCGTATCAATGTTGACCCGATAGCCCTTGGCGGGCTGGCGGATGCGGATACGCCCGCCCAAAAGGGCGTCCTCGGTGGTTTCCCGGCTGCGCCATGCGACCCTTTGCGCGACACGCGGCGCTTGACCGGCGCCGCACCGGCCACCATCGTTTGGCGGAGATATTACGGTCAAGCGGAGAGCCCCTTTGGGACCGGCTGTCGGACAAGCCAAGCCAGCCGGCGGCCCCCACGCGGTGGACCGCCTGGCCGCGCTATTGGCCGAAGACTTGAGCGCCGTCGATGCGCTGATCCATCAGCACATGAGTAGCCCCGTCGGCGTTATTCCGAACTTGGCCGCGCACCTCATCGATGCGGGCGGCAAGCGCGTGCGCCCGATGATCACGCTGGCGGCGGCGCGGCTGCTGGGCGGGGGCGGCGATGGCCCGCGCAAGCTGGCGGCGGCGGTGGAGTTCATCCATTCGGCCACGCTGCTGCATGATGACGTGGTGGACGTTTCCTCCATGCGGCGCGGCAAGGATGCGGCCAACGTGCTGTGGGGCAATTCTTCCAGCGTGCTGGTGGGCGATTTTTTGTTCGCGCGCTCGTTCAATCTCATGGTCGAAACCGGCGACATCAAAGTGCTCGATATTCTGGCGCGCGCCGCCTCGGTGATCGCCGAGGGCGAGGTGATGCAACTCGCCGCCGCCAATGACGCGGATACAACCCGCGCGCGCTACATGGAAATCATCGCCGCGAAAACCGCCGCGCTGTTCGCCGCCGCCGGCAAGGCCGGCGCGGTGGCGGCAGGCCGGCCCGGCGCGGAAGCGGATGCGCTTGAAACCTATGGGCGCGAGCTTGGGCTTGCGTTCCAATTGGTGGACGATGCGCTCGATTATGGCGGGCGCGCCGCGACCATGGGCAAAAACGCGGGCGACGATTTCAAGGAAGGCAAGGTCACGCTGCCTGTGGTGTTCGCGCGTGAAGCGGCCGATGAGGCTGAGCTGTCGTTCTGGCGCCGCGTCATGGGCGGAGAGCGCACGGAGGATGATTTCCATCGCGCGGCGGCGCTGATCCGCCGCCATGGCGCGATTGAGAAAACGCTGGAGGCCGCGCGCCTGCACAGCCGCGCGGCGGTGGCCGCGCTTGAGAGCTTGACCCAGAACGCCTATCGCGACGCACTGGCCGATCTCGCCGATTTCGTGGTCGAACGCGGCTACTAAAGCGCCGGGACTTAAATGCGACCCACGCGATGGATCAAACGCCGTGTCGCATTTAAGTCCTCAAAGACGCTTTAGATTCAAAGTTTTCTAAAGCAACTTTTGGACTTTAAATTCGCTCTGCGCCGGCCATCGAACTGAGGCGAATTTAAAGTCCGTTGCTTTAAACTTCTGCGATGCCGGCGCGCATCGCCGCGCCGCGCACGCGCGAGGCGATCAGCACCGCCGCAATCGCCAACACGCCCAAAGCGTACGGGCCCAAATCAGGATGAAACGCAACCGTCACCGCAATCGCCGCGCACACCGCCATAGCGGCCCAATACATCAATGCGATGCGGCGCCTGCCCCAGCCGGCGCGCTGGGCGATCTGATAAAGGTGCTCTGAATGGCCATCCAGCAGCGAGCGGCCCTGGCCCGCGCGCCAGGCTAGCGTGAGCAAAGCATCGGCCAGCAGCGGGAAAAACAGGATGGGCGGCGCAAACGGGCTCATCCCGCCCGCGCTGCACAGCACGAGTGACAGCGATCGCGCCAACCGCGCCCATGAACAGCGCCCCGCTATCGCCCGCGAAGATGCGCCCAGCGGGGAAATTCCAGAACAAGAACCCAAGCGCGGCGCCCGCCGCGCTCGCTGCAAATCCTGCGGCGCTGAATTCGTGCAGCGAGAGCCCAAGCGCGGCAAGCACGGCAAGGCCAATCGCCATCGCGCCCATCGCCAAACCATTCGCGCCATCCATGAAGTTCACGCAATTGACCATGGTGAACACCCAAAGCGCGGTGCCGATGGCGGCGATCGGCAGCGGCAAAGCGATGCTCACGAGCCCGAGATCGAGCGTGCGCACAAGCCCGATGGCGAAGGCCGCGCCCAACGAGAGGCAAATGAAAACGAGCAGTTTGAGCCGCGGCCCCAGCGCGCGCGCATCATCCACAAAGCCCAGCACCAAAAAGCCATAGACGAAGGCCGCGCCCATCGTGGTCAGGTAAAATCCGCGCGCCGATACGCCGTGGCGCCATTCGCTTGAGAAAAGCGCGAGCGCGACAAAGCCGAAGGCCACGCCAACACTCATGCCTACCCCGCCGCTGGTGGGCGTGGGCGCATCGTGCAGCTTTCGCGCCTCTCCGGGCATGTCGGCGATCGGCGCCCCGATCATCGCCCGGCAGGCGAGCAAGGTGCAGATCAAGGCGACACCGGCGCCAGCGATCAGGTCGATAATCAAAGAACCCTCAACTTGAGGGTGGGCTAAGCGCCGGAGCGCGCCCGGTCAAGCAGCTTAGCCGAGCGGGCCTGCGCGGACCCAGAAAGCGGGATTGGCTGCGGCGAACCCCGCCTCAAGCCCGCGCGCATCCTCCAGGCTTTCACACAGCGCGAACATGGTCGCGCCGCTGCCGCTCATATTGGCGTAGAGCGTGCGCGGATCGGCGCGCAGCTGGGCCAAGGCCTCATGCAGATCCGGCATCAGCGCCGCCGCCGGCGCGTAGAGATCGTTGCCCAGCACCGCCATGCCCGCCGCCGCTGAGGCCGCATCCCGCCATACCGGCGCGGGCGCGTCCGCCTCAAACCCCGCGCCAAGCCCCATCAGATCGAACTGCCGGTAAACACCTGCCGTGGAAAGCGGCTGACGCGGGTTGACGAGCACAACGTAAAGCGTGGGCAAATCAAACGGGGCAAAGTCCGCGCCCGTTCCATACATGAACGCCGCGCGCGCGGGCACGCAGGCCGGGGTATCCGAGCCAAGGCCGCGCGCTATGCCGATCAGCTGGGCTTCACTCAAATTGAGCCGCCAAAGCTGATTGAGCGCTTTCAGCGCCGCCGCCGCATCAGAGGAGCCCCCGCCAATGCCGGAGGCGACGGGATAATCTTTATACAGCGTCAGCGCAGCGCCGGCCTCCGGCATGTGCGCCGCCGCCAGCGCGCGCGCGGCGCGCATCACCAGATTGCTTTCATCCGCGTCCAGATCGGCTGCGAACGGGCCGATAATGGTGAGCGAGAGCGCATCGGCGGGCGCGGCCTCCAGCCACTCCCCGCATGCAGCGAACGCAACGACGCTTTGCAGCGGATGCAGCCCATCCGCGCGCGCGCGGCCAACCCGCAGCGTCAGATTGATCTTGGCCGGCGCTAGAACGCGCACGCTCATAGCGGCGCGCTATCGGGCAGGCCGTGCTCGAGCTTATGCTCGATCGCTGTGGCGTCCTCCGGCTCTTGGCTCAGCGCGCGCCGCCATTGGAAGCGCGCCTCCGTGCGGCGGCCCAGGCGCCAATACACATCGCCTAAATGATCGTTGAGCGTGGCCGAGCCAGGCTCAAGCTCCACCGCGCGCTCAAGCAAGAGCAGCGCCTGGCGATAATCGCCGAGCCGGAAATGGGCCCAGCCGAGGCTATCGATGATGGCGGCGGAATTGGGCCTGAGCTCCGCCGCGCGGCGGATCATGGCAAGGCCTTCTTCCAAATTCTCGCCGCGATCGACCCAGGTGTAGCCAAGATAATTGAGCACTTCGGGCTGATCGGGCGCGATCTCCAGCGCGCGGCGCAGATCGGCCTCCGCCTCATCCCAACCGCCCAATTGCTGGCGCACCGCGCCGCGCGCGAAATGCAGCATCCAATTGGCCTCATCTTCCGCGAGCAGCGCGCTATAGATCGGCTCGGCCTCGCCCAAGCGATCGAGCGCGACATACATATCGCCCAGCGCGCGCAGCGCACGCGGATCGCCCGAAGCGGCGTTGGCGCTGGCGATGGCGAGCGCCTGCTCGCCGCGGCCTTCTTCGAGCAGAAGCCGCGCCTCCATCGTGCGCGCGGTTTGCGCATAGGGAGAGTTTGCGCGCACGCCCGACAACGCCTGGCGGGCGATATCGTAGCGTTCGCCGCGGGCGTGGCCTTCGGCGAACAAGAGCCGCGCATCGTCAAGGCTTGGATCGATCATCATCGCCAGGCTCTCGGCGATGAGGCCCGCGCTGATATTATGCTCCTGCTGCAAGAGAATGGCGCCGAAGCCATAAAGCCCGATGGCGGCGGCGCGCGCGGGCGTCAGCGCACTCACGCGCCCGCCCGCTTGGATGCGCCGGCCGAAAGCCTGCAAGGCGGCGTTGTTGCGCCCCGCATTGACGCTGGCGAGCATTTCAAGCGCTTCATCGCGCGCGCCCCAGCGCACCAGCGCATCGGCGTGGCGCTCAGCTGCGGGCGGCAGAAACATGCCGCCATTGGCGGCGGTGTTGTAGGCGGCGCGCGCTTCCTCGCGCCGGCCGGCGATATCGAAGGCCATCGCCTGCTGATACGAAAACAGCCCGCCATAGGGGCGCAGCGTGGTGAGCGGCGCAAGCTGGCTGATCGCTTCATCGGTGCGCCGCTGGCCCACGCGCACCCACACCATCAGCGTGCGCGCCAGCATATCCTGCACCGCATCGCCTTCAGTGCGGTCAAGCTCGCGTTCGGCGCGGCGCCAATCGGCGGCGCGGATCGCATCGGCGGCGCGCACAAGATGCGCCAATGCCGGCGCAGCTTCGGGGCTCGCCATCGCGGCCGCGCGGCGCGCGCGCGTCTCATCGCCGGCGGTGAGGCTCGCGCGCAGCGCGCCGGCGATGAGCGCCTCATCCCCCGGCGAACGCGCCAGCGCCGCGAAATAGCGATCGGAGGCGGCCCCATAATCTTCACGCGCATTGGCGACGCGGCCGATCAAAAAATCGGCGTAGACGCTGGAGGCGTCCGGCGCGCGCGGCGCGCTGACGCTGGCGCACGCAGCCGTGAGCGCGGCGAGCGCCGCCGCCGCGGCGGCGCGCAGGCTCACAGCGTTTCCCGTTGGCCAGGCCCTTGCGGCAGCGTCACGCGCGGCAGCTCGCGCTGGCGCGGCGCAGGCTCTGTGAGGCCGCGCGAGAGCTTGCGCTCAAGCCCAGTGCGGCGCGGCGTATCGGGCCGGGCCGCGAGCGCCTGGCGCCAGGCATCGCGCGCTTCATCGCGGCGGTTCAGCCGCCAATACACATCGCCCAAATGATCGAGAATTTCCGCGTTCGGCGCATTCACCGAAAGCTCAGCCGAGCGCTGGATCAGCGTGAGCGCATCGTCAAACCGGCCATAGAGATAATAGGCCCAGCCAAGGCTATCGATCACCGCGTAATTGGTTTGGCCATAGGCGTAGCCGCGCCACAGCAAACGATAACCCTCTTCCAGCCCTTCGGGCTTCTGGATGAGCGCATAGCCAAGCGCATTCAGGCGCAGCACTGAATCAGGCTGCTCAGCAAACAGCGCGCGCGCCACATCGATCCCGTCTGACCAGGCGCGCGGATCGTCCATCAGGATCGACACGTAAAGCATGCGCGTATCGACGCTGGGATCAAGCTCAAGCGCGCGGCGCGCGTCTGCGGTGGCGGCGCTGTAATTGCCGGCGAAGCGATGCGCATAAGCGCGCCAGCCGAGGATATCGGCGCGCTCTTCGGCGTCTTCCGTCAGCGCGTAAGCGCGATCGAAGACGGCGGTGGATTCGCGGGGGCGGTAGGTTTGGCGATAAATATCGCCCGCCGAGGCGATGATCGACCAGCGATCCCCAGCGTTCGCCAGCGCGCGCTCAGCCGCCGCGATCGCCTGCGCATCCTGATCGCGCTCGATATAAATGCCGGCGCGGGCGATCTCGGCGTCGGGCGCGAACACGCTTTCGGCCGGCATGGTGGAAAGGATGCGCTCGGCCCCATCAAAGCTGCGCACGCCGGCGAGCTGCGAAGCCGCGTGCAGGCGCCAATCATCGGCGTCGCCCGCGAGTTGCACGCCAAATTGCAGCAGCGCAGAGCCGGTGGTGCTGTCGAGCCCCAGCGCGGGATCTTCCGCCGCGAGCACGCGCGTCAGCATTTCGGCCTGGGTGACGAACTCGGCCAGGAACAGCATCCAGCGGCCAAGCGCGCGCGGCGCATCGAGCGCGGCTTCCACCGGCGGCTCGCCCGCTTCCAGGCGCGCGAGATTGCGATCGACATCGACCGAGCGCGGCGCGAACTCTTTGACCACGCCATAATAGCGGCGCGCCTCGGCGGTGCGGCCAAGGCGATGATGCGTCAGCGCGGCGCGATAGACCGAATGGGCCGTGCGCGGCGCCGCGAGCGAGCGCTCAAATTCCTGCAAGGTTGAAGGCTCAGCGCGCGGCGGCGGGGTGAGATCGAGCCGCTCCGCCATCGCGGCGTAGACGGCCGCCGCTTCCGGCAGCCGGCCCGCCGATTCAAACACCAACGCACGCGCCACTTCAGGCAGCGGCGCGGGCAGATTGTCATTGCCTGCATCCACGCGCTCGACGCCGCGATCGGGGCGGCCCTCGGCGGCGAGCAGGAACGGCTCAAGCATATCGGCCATCGGGCCGTTGAGGCCGCCGGGCGCGCGCTCCAGCACGCGGCGCGCTTCGGCGGTGCGGCCCGCGGCCATCTCATCGGCGAACACGGCGACAAGCCAGATCGGCTGCGGGTTCGGCTCGGCCATCTGCGCGCGGCCGTGGGTGACGACATAATCGAGATCGGCCGCGCGCAGCGCCGCTTCCGGGCTGTCATAGCTGCGATCGGGCGCAGCATCGGGCGGGGAGGTCGCGGCCAGCAGCGGGGAAGCGCCCGCCCCCGCTTGCGCCGCCTGCGCGGCGGGGGCTTGCTCAGTTTGCGCGAAGGCGGGGCCCGCCATCGCCAGCACCGCCGCGCATCCCGCCCATAACGCTTTACGCATACATATCGCCTTTCCGCCGATTACCGGCGCTTAGAGATTGGCATAATTGGGGCCGCCGCCGCCTTCGGGGCACACCCAGTTTATATTCTGGCTCGGATCCTTGATGTCGCACGTTTTGCAGTGAACGCAGTTTTGCGCGTTGATCTGGAAGCGCGGATTGGCCCCTGCCTCGTCATACAGCACTTCATACACCCCCGCGGGGCAATATCGTGTCGCCGGCTCGGCGTATTCGGGGAGATTGACCGCAATCGGGATGGAGGGATCAAGCAGCGTGAGATGAGCGGGCTGATCTTCCTCATGATTGGTGTTGGAGAGGTAGACAGAGGAAAGCTTATCGAACGTCAGCACTCCGTCCGGCTTGGGATAGGCGATCGGCTGATGCGCGGCGGCCTTATCCAGCGTGGCGTAATCGGCCTTGCCGTGCCGAAGCGTGCCCAAGAACGAGAATCCGCCGAGCATCGTGGTGGTCCACATATCGAACATGCCGACGACCCCGCCCCAGAACGTGCCAAGCTTGGAAAGCAGCGGCTTGGCGTTGCGCACGCGGAAGAGATCCTTGCGCACCTCGCTTTCGGCATACGCATCGTCATAAGCCTCAAGCCGATCGCGCTGACGGCCCGCGGCGATCGCCTCGAACGCGGCGTCGGCGGCCATTATGCCGGTAAGGATCGCGTTATGGCTGCCCTTGATGCGCGGCACGTTCACGAACCCGGCTGAGCAGCCGATCAGCGCCCCGCCCGGAAACGAAAGCTGCGGCACCGATTGGTAGCCGCCCTCGGTGATGGCGCGCGCGCCATAGGCGATGCGCTTGCCGCCTTCGATGTGCGCGCGGATTTCAGGATGCAGCTTGTGCTGCTGGAAAAGATCGAACGGCGAAAGATAGGGGTTCTTGTAATTGAGGTGCACCACGTAGCCGAGCGACACGTAGCGATCCCCCCAATGATAGAGGAACGAGCCGCCGCCGGTTTTATCATCCAGCGGCCAGCCGACGGTGTGCAGCACAGCGCCCGGCTTGTGCTTTTGCTTCGGGATTTCCCACAATTCCTTGATGCCGATGCCGAATTTTTGCGGATCGCTTTCGCTGCAGAGATCAAAGTGCTTTTGCAGCACTTTGGCGAGCGAGCCGCGCACGCCTTCGGCGATGAACACGTACTTGCCGTGCAATTCCATGCCGGGCTGATAATCGGCCTTTTTCGCGCCATCCTTGGCGATGCCGAACACGCCGGCGACGACGCCTTTCAGCGCGCCGCTTTCATCAAACACAGGCGCGGACGCGGCCATGCCCGGATAGATTTCAACGCCAAGCTCTTCGGCCTGCGCGCCGAGCCATTTGGCGACGTTCGACAGCGAGGCGATGTAATTGCCGTGATTGTTCATCAGCGGCGGCATCAGGAAGGTGGGCAGGCCCGCCGCGCCATTGGGGCCGAGGATTTTGAACTCGTCGCTCGTCACTTCGGTTTCGAGCGGGGCGCCTTTCTCGCGCCAATCGGGGATCAGCGCGTCGAGCCCGATCGGATCGATCACCGCGCCGGAGAGCACATGCGCGCCAACCTCGGCGCCCTTCTCCAGCACGGCCACGGAAATCTCCGAGCCCGCCTCAGCCGCGCGTTGCTTTAGCCTGATCGCCGCCGCCAATCCCGCAGGCCCTGCGCCCACGATGACGACGTCGTATTCCATGAACTCACGCGCTTCTTCATCGGCCATGCTGAAGCTATCCTCCTGTTCATGCGCTTATCAAAGCTGTGGGCGGGGCGCGCAAGGGCGAGCGCTTTGTTGTTTTTGCCGATTCCCGCTAGGTAGGGCGCCATGCAGCCGGAAACAGACCGCGCCGCCGCCCGCGCGCTATTAGCCTTCTGGCGCAGCGCCGGCGTGGATATGGACGTCGCCGAAGCGGTTTACGCTGCGGCCCCCGCCACAGCGCCGGCGCCTGCCCGCGCGCAAGCGCCGCAACGGGCGCGCGAGGCGCCGGCCGCGCCGCTTGTTCCCAAACCCGCGCGCCGCGTCGCCCCCGCCCCCGCCGCCGATGAGGACGCGCGCCGGCTGGCCAAGGCCGCTGACAGCGTCGCCGCGCTGCGCGCCGCCGTGGAGGGTTTCAATGGCTGCGCCTTGAAGGCGACGGCCCGGAATACCGTGTTTTCGGATGGGGTGGAGAGCGCCCCGGTGCTGCTCATCGGGGAAGCGCCCGGCAAGGAGGAGGATCAGCAGGGCAAGCCGTTCGTGGGCCGCTCTGGCCAGCTGCTGGATCGGATGCTCGCCCAGATTGGCCTGTCGCGCCAAACCAATATATTGATTTCAAACACAATTTATTGGCGTCCGCCCGGCAACCGCGACCCGACGCCGGGAGAAATCATGGCCTGCCTGCCGTTTGCCGAGCGGCTGGTCGAGCTCATGCAGCCCAAATTGCTGATTTTGAACGGAAAATCCGCCGCCCACACCATGCTGGAGCGCACCGACGGGGTGCTCAAGCTGCGCGGGCGCAAGCTGCGTTATGAGCGCGGCGGCCAATCCATCAACGCGATGGTGATGCTTCATCCGGCATATCTGTTGCGCCAGCCGCAGCAGAAGCGCCTGGCTTGGGCGGACCTGTTGGCCGCCGACGCCTGGCTGAACGATTTGGGCGTGACCCGCGCGCCCTCCTGATCAAGATTGGCTCCGATGACGACGATCCGCACCGCTTTCGCCGCCCTCGCCCTTTTTGTGCTGGCCGCCCCGGCCGCGCTGGCACAGCCGCGCATCGTGGCGCTTTCGGAACAGGATGAAGCCGCCTACCGCGCCGCGTTCGATGCGGTGGAGGCGGGAAATTGGCGCGCGGCCACAACGGCGCTTTCGCGCGCGCAGGATGATGTGCTCGAGCCGGTGGTGCGCGGGCGCATGCTGGCTTCGCGCGCTTATGGCGCGGAATGGAGCGCTTATGTTTCGTGGCTCAACCGCTATGGCGATTATGGGCTCGCGCCGGCTGTGTATGAGCGGGCGATGGCTTCGCGTTCGCGCGCGGCGCGGCGGCGCGGGGTTTCAGCGCCCGCCCCGCAGAGCGGGCGTGCGCGGCGCTTGCCCGAAACGCCGCCGCCGGTGGAAGGCGACAGCCGCGCGGCGCGCGCGGCGGTGGAGCAGATCGCCGAGCGCATCGGCGTGCGCGACGATTCCGGCGCGCGCAGCATCGCGGCGGCGCATGTGGATGGCGCGCGTTCGGGCCAGATCCAATTCCAACTCGGGCTCATCGCCTATCGCGCGCACGATTACGCCGAAGCGGTGCGCCAATTCGAGGCCTCCACCCAATGGCGCCATCATGGCGGCTGGGCGCGCGCGGCGGCGCATTATTGGGCCGCACGCTCGCGGCTCGCCGCCGGCGAGGTGCGCGGGGTGGCGCACCATCTGCAAGCCGCGGCCGAGCGGCCTTGGACCTTCTACGGCCAATTGGCCGAACGCCAACTCGGGCGCGAGAGCCCGCTCTCTTTCACCTTGCCGCAAGTGGATCGCGCAGCGCTCGAGCGTTTTGTGGAGCGCTATCCCGCCGCGCGCCGCGCCGCTGCTTTGGCGCAGCTTGGCCGGCTCTCGGAAGTGGAATCTGAATTGCGCCGCTTGCACGCCGATCTCTCCGCAGAAGACGACCGCGTGTTCCTGGCGCTGGCGGAATCGCTGCACGCGCCGGCGGCGCAATTGCGCGCGGCCGAATATGGCGGGCCGGACGTGGCGGCGGGTTTTTGCCCGACGACGACGTTTGAGCCCGATGACGGCTTCTCGCTCGATCGCGCGCTGATCTATGCGGTGGTGCGCCAGGAGAGCTATTTCAATCCGAAAGCGGTTTCGCGCTCGAACGCGCGCGGGCTGATGCAGCTTTTGCCCTCCACCGCGCGCGATATGGATCGCTCGACCAATTATCGGCGCCAGCCTGCAGCGCTGTTTGAGCCGGGGCTGAATATGCGCCTGGGCCAAAGCTATCTGCATTGGCTGATGAATTCATTCCACAATGACGGCGATCTTGGCCGCGTGTTCGCCGCTTATAATGGCGGGCCGGGCTGGCTGCGCCGCTGGCTGGAAACACAGCCCGCCGATATTGATCCGCTGATGCTGCTGGAAACCATGCCGCGCGCCGAAAGCCGCGATTATGCGGAGCGCGCGATCTCGCATATGAGCCTCTGCCGCCGCCGCTACGGGCAACCCACGCCGGAGCTGGATCGCCTCGCCGCCGGCGGGCCGGCGATCTACACCCCGCTCGACCGACGCGCCTATGCGGGCGCGAGCGAATAGCTTGCTTGGACGGCTAAGAATGTTGCCGGCGGTCCGGGCGCGTTAGCCGGTCGAAGCTGGATCGGGCGCCATGCGCGCGCGCAAGCCCGTCATGAAGCGATCCATGAGATCGGTGCGCGCCACCGCCCGCGCCACATCGCGGATCGCGGCGCCCTCTGCGTGAATGCCGGCGGCCACCACCTCGAAGGCATCGGCCGATTCAGTGCCGGCCATGTCGCCCGCATAATCGCGGTAGAGCGTGCGCACGCCCGCTTCATCGCCTGCGAGCGTCAGCGCCACGCCGGCGCGCAACACGGCGAGCCGCCCCGCTTCATCGAGCGGCTGGGCGCGATTGCGCATGGAGAGCAAAGCGCGGATTTCGCTGGCCGCGCGCTGCCAATCGCGCGCGCGCCAGGCCGCTTCGGCGCGGACGCGCTGGGCGTTCTCGCTGCGGTCGCGCTCCACCAATTCGGCGGCGGCGTCAAAGCGGCCAAGCTCGATCAGCGCGCGCGCTTCCAAAATGCGGCGATCGGCCAAGAGCAGCGCGGGCATATCGCCGACGCGCGTGGTTGAAAGCGTCACAAGCGCGCGATCGGGCTTGTGATCGAGCAGATAGATCGAGGCGAGATCGGCCGCAACTTGCGCGCGCTGCTGGCCCTGCAAGCGCTCATCCACCTGATGCTGCAGCAATTGCGCCGCCTGCTCCAGCAGATCGACCTGCACCAGCCGCCCCGCAAGCCCGCGCACGATGCGATCGCCATTGGGGCCAACAGGGGTGATGTCGGAAAATTCGTAGAACAGCCCGAGCGCCTGGATCGGCTCAAGCTTGTCAGCTTCGCCATCGAGGAAAAGCCGCTCAAACAGGTTGGAAAGATCGGCGCGCAGATGCCGCGCGGCGGGATTGGTGGGGAAGCGATCGGCCGCAAGCCGCATCGCCGCCATCGCCTCACGCCAGCGGCCAAGCTCGGAATAGACATCGCCCAGCATGCCGACGACAACCAGTTCGGTCTCATCGCCGCGCCAGCGATAGCGCAGCGCCTCCAGCGGCTCGACCGCCGCCTGTGCGGGGATCTGCCCTTGTTGGCGGCGCAAGCGGATGGATTCAGCCAGCGCGCGCACGGCGATATCTTCATCGCGCGCGCGCGATAATTCATCGAGCATGGCGAGCGCGGCCGGCGCATCCTCGCGTGCGGCGGCCACGCGCGCTTGGATCAGGCGCGCCGCATGACGGGCGTGCGCATCATCGGCCTGCCCCATCGCCGCATGCGCCGCCGCTTCGGCGGCGGGCAGGTCATTCAGCTCAAGCGCGGCGCGCGCGAGCGCAAGCTGCATGCTGGCGCGCCAGCGCGGCGGCAAGCTTTCGAGCGCGCCCTGCCCACGCTCCAATTCGCGGCGCGCGTCGGCCCATTCGTGCCGTTGCGCGGCGGCGTAGCCGCGCAGCAGCGCCGCTGTGGGATCATCGCGCAGCGCCGAAGCGTTGAGATCGGCCATCGCCGCCTGCGGGCGGCCCATCATCACGTTCGCAGTGGCGCGCAGCATGCGATATTCAGGATCGATCTCGGCCATCTCGCCTTGATTGATCGCCGCCAGGCGCAGCGCCGCCATCGCTTCGTGCGCAAACTCGTTGTCGAGCAGATAGCGCGCAAGCGCCATGCGCGCGCGCGCGGGCGCGCGGGCTCCACGCCCTCCATCGCGGCGGCGCGCGTAAGTTCATCGATGCGCGCGCGCACGGCGACGAGGCTTTCGCCATTGGCGAGCGCCTGCGCGGGCTCAGCCGGCGCGCGCATGGTTTCGGCCAGCAGCGCCGCTTCCAGATCCGCCGTGCGCGCATCGGGCGCGGCGGCGATAAGCCCTGCCCCGCCGCGCGACACCACAAGATTGCCGCCCTCAAAGCCGGCGGTGACGCCATCGGCGCGCGGCTCGATCACCGCGCCATGCGCGGCGGGCAAAACCGCAGCTTCGATCATCGCCCTGCGCGTATCGACGCCCTTGGCCGGCCCGCCGATCAACGCCACGCCGATGCGGTCGCCGATCTCCGGGTCATTGATCCAGCGAACTGCGCCGTCGCGGCCAAATTGCGCCAATAGCCGCGCCCCGCCATCGCTGACGACATCACGCTGCAGCGCGGCGCTTGCGCCACGCTCAACATCGGGGCCGAGCGTGAACACCCATTCATTGCCGCTGGCCTCGGCCGAGAGCATCACCTCCGACGGCGCGGGAATGCGCAGGCCAATCACGCCCTCGCCGCGCACGATCTCAATATCGCGATGGCGCGGCCCCACGCGCGCGACATTGGCCAGATCAATATTGCCCGCCGCGTCGAACAACAGCCAAAGCGCCTCGCCGCGCCGAAACGCGGCGGCCCGCGCCGGCCCAGGCCAGGAGACAGTGATGCGCGTGCGCTCAGCTTCCTCCACCAAACGCACGCGGCCATTGCCGCGCACCTGCGCCGCCGCAGCCGGCGCGGCGGCGCCGTTCTCGGTCACGACGGTGGCTGGCGTTTCAGGCGCGGGCGGCAGGATATCGATCACAACGCGATCGCCGTCCGCAAATTGGCGGTGCCGCGCGCCAGGATCGAGCGTGAGCGCAAGCCGCAGCGGCGCGCCGGCCGCGCTCACGCGGCGCACCTCCCGCACATAGCGCGGCAAGGTGGAGCGCAACTCGGCAAGATCAATATCCGCGGCGCGAGAGAAACGCAGATCGAGCCGATTGTTCGCGAGCGCCGGCGTCACCGTGGCGGCGCCGGCGCTGAAGCGGAACGCAAGGCGGGTGAAATCTTCCTGCTGGCCGACGGTGACGCTCGCGGTGGGGCGCGGGGCGATGCGCGGCGTCTCCGCTTGCTGCGTTGGCGCGGGGGTTGGCGGCGCCAGCGTCAGCGTATCGGGCACGGGCGCGGAAGGCCCGCGCAATGGCGCGGCGGCCTCCGGCGCGGGCGCAGGCTCCGCCTCCGGCGTCAACGCCAAAGGCGCGCCGGCCGGCGGCGGCGGTTCGGCTTCGGCAGGCGGGGGCGTGAGCTGCATCGGCTGCGCAGCCGCGCCCGGCGCGGCCATCATGGCCGCGACGGCGATCGCCAAGGGTGAGTTGCGCAGCGCCTTCATCGAATAAGGCTCAATCTCCACGGCGCGCGGTTAAGCGCGCGTTTACCCGCCGTTCGCGCGCCGCAACAAATCCTCGCCGCCGCCCGGGGCGCGGGCGCGCTCAGCGAGCATGGTGGTGAGTTGGCGCGCGCGCACAGGCTCCATGCGGCCCATGATCTCAGCGAGATTGGCCTGGCGCATGCGGCTCGCCACCTGCACCAGCACGCCATCCTCAAGCCCATCGAACACCGCCGCCGCATCCTTGGCGCGCATGCGCTGATAGACATCAACCAAGCCAGCCAGGCGCTGCTCTTGCGCTTCATCAAGCCGGCCCAGCAGCGTGTTGACGTTGGCTTCGAGCGTGCGCAATTCGGCGAGGCGCTCCTCAAGGCGCCGCTCGGCCGCGATCATCAATTCGTCTTGGGCGCCGAACATTTCCGCGCGCTGATCCAGCGCTTCGCGCCGTGCGCCCAGCGCTTGCAGCACTTGCACTTCGGCTTGGCTGAGGCCCGCCATCTCCGCGAGCGAAGGCGCCGGGCATTGCGCGGCGGCAGGCGCGGGCGCGGGCGCCGCCGCAGCAGGTTCGGCCTGCGCGCTTTGGCGTGCCGCGGCAGGCGCAGGCTCAGCGACATCGGCCGCCATGGCCACGGCCTTCACGCCCAGCAGCGCGCCGACTGTCACCATCGCCGCAGGCAGCAGCCGCACCGCGGCGGCGGGTTTTGCAGGGCGTTTCGGCGCCATCAGATCCTCCCGCGCATGGGGCTGACATCGGCCGAAGAGCGCAGCCGCCCAGCGCCGAGGCCAAGCCGATCGGCGGTGGCGCGCGCATCATTGATGCGCTGCTGCAGATCGCGGCCCGCCTCCTGCGCTGTCAGGCGCATGTTGCGCACGGCGGCTTCCGCCTGCGCGGTGGCTTGCGCCAATTCGGCGGCGGCGGCGCGGACGCCATCTTGGCCATTGCGCAGCGCCGAAAGCTTGCGATCAAGCCGCCAGAAATAAAACAGGCAAGCCGCCAGCATCAGCGCCAACACAATTTCAATCGTCAATGCGATGGGGCTCATGCGCCGCCTCCCAACTTCATCACAGCCTTCTTCGCCGTCTGCGAAATCGATTCTTCCACGCGCACGGCCAGCGAGGCGCCCATGCGCCCCACCCGCCCGGTGGAAAGCGCAACCGCGCCGCACATCAACGACACCGGCGCATTGGGCGTGCTATCGAGCATCAGCGTGTCGCCCACTTTGAGATTGAGCACTTGCTTGAGCGGCACGCGCGTTTCATCCAGCACGGCGCGCACTTCGAGCTTGGTGCGCCAAAGCTCATGCGCCAAGTGGCCTTCCCAGATATTATCGCGGCCGAACTTTTCGCCCATGAATTGTTGCAGCAGCATTTTGCGGATCGGCTCAAGCGTGGCGTAAGGCAAAAGCAGCTCAAGCTTGCCGCCGCGATCTTCCATGTCCACCCGCAGCCGCACCAGGATCGCCGCGTTCGGCGGGCGGGCGATGGCGGCGAAGCGCGGATTGGTTTCGATCCGATCGAGCGAGAAATCCACGTTAGTGAGCGGGGCGAACGCCTGGCGCATATCGTTGAGCACCACCTCGATCATGCGGGTGACGAGCATGCGCTCGATGGTGGTGTAGGGGCGGCCCTCCACGCGCGTGGAAATGCCGCCGCGGCGCCCGCCCAGCAGCACGTCCACCACCGAATAGATCAGGCTGGAATCGACGGTGGCGAGGCCGAAATTATCGAGCTGCTCGGCCCGGAACACGGAGATGATCGCCGGCAGCGGGATTGAATTCAGATAATCGCCAAAGCGAATGGAGCTGATCTGATCGAGGCTGACCTCGACATTGTCGGAGGTGAAATTGCGCAGGCTCGTCGTCATCAATCGCACGAGGCGATCGAACACGATTTCGAGCATGGGCAGGCGCTCGTACGAAACCAGCGCCGAATTGATGATGGCGCGCACGCCGGTGGCGCCGGTGTTTTCTTCTTCGCCGAGGCCAAAGCCAAGCAGGCTGTCGATCTCATCCTGGTTGAGAATGCGCTCGGGCGCTGCGCCCTCGCCCTCGGCTTCCCAATCGTCGGCGGCGGCCCCAGCCGCTTCGGCGCTCATTATTGCACCAGCATTTCTTCGATCAGCACCGCGTTCACCTGCGCCGGCGCGATCACAAGATTGACCCGGCGCAGCAGCTCAAGCCGCAGCCGGTACGCGCCAGCGGAGCCGGCGAGATCATCGGTGCGCATTTCGCGCAGGAAGCCGTTGAATTGATCGGAGACGCGCGGAATGTGCTCTGTCAGCGCGGTGACGGCCGCCTGATCCGGCGCTTCAAGCGTGAGGCGCAGCTTCAGATAGGCCGGGCGGCCGTCATGGCCGACAATGTTCACCAGCATTTCCGGCAGCGCCACGAAGATCACATCCTCGCCCTGCGTGATCGTGGTGCCGCTGGGGCCCGGCACAGGCTCGCCCGGCGGGCCGGCGCCATGCCCGCCCTTGGCTTTCGCTTTGGCGTGCCCGCCCGTTTCAGCCTCGGCATGCTGCTCGCCGCCGCCCTGGCCCAGCAGCAAGAACGCCGCGCCGCCGCCGGCCCCGAGCACCAGGATCGCCGGCAGAATGACAAACAGGACAAGCGCTTTGCCGGATAATTTCTTCTTCGCGGGCGCTGCTTCGCCCTCGCCTTCAACCGCCGGCGCAGCCTCGTCTTCAGGCCCGGCCTCGTCTTTTTGCTTCTTCTTCCCGAACATGACGGAATCGCTCGCGCTTTAGCCCGCCGCCAGATGCGCAAAACGTGGTTAAGGATTGGTAGCAACCCGGCAAAACTTGCCGGCAAGCCCGGCGAAAGATTCCGCGCATTCACCATATTCGCCGCGCCGGATCGCCTGAAATCAAGCGCTTAGCCTTTGGCCCGGCGCTTGCAGGGTTAACGGCGATGGATAACGCACTTTTGCTCGGCCTGCAGACGCAACGTGTTCTGCAACGGCGGATGGACGTGGCGGCGAACAATCTCGCCAACGTCGCCACCGCCGGATTCAAGGCCGACGCATTGGTAATGGAAGAAGCCAATCGCACAACCGCCCACGCCGACGCCGATCCGCGCGACATTCGTTTCGTCCGCGACGTGACTTTGATGCGCGACATGCGCCAAGGCCCGATCGCGATGACGGGCAATCCGCTCGACGTCGCCATCGAGGGCGATGGCTTCTTCATGGTTGAAGGCCCGAACGGGCCGCTGTTTACGCGCGATGGCGCGTTTACGCTTACGGGGGATGGACGGCTCGTGACCGGCGACGGCCGCGCTGTTCTGAACTCGGGGGGAACGCCGATCGTGTTCGATCCGCAGGGCGAAAGCCCGGTGATCGGACGCGACGGCGTTATACGCGTGGCCGGGGTGGAAGCCGGCCAAATCGGCGTGGCGAGCTTCGCCGCGCCCGGCGCGCTCTCGAAGGTCGGGGACAACCTTTGGGACGCGCAAGGTCAAGCGCAGGGTGAGTTCGAGGGGATCGTGGTGCAAGGCGCGATCGAAGGCTCGAATGTTCGCCCTGTGATCGAGCTGACAAGGCTCATTGAAATATCGCGCGCTTACCAATCGGCCGCCAAAATCGTTTCTGGCGCGGATGAATTGCGTAAGAGCGCGATCGAGCGGCTGGGCCGCTAGGAGGAATAGTCCCACATGCGCGCACTATCGATCGCGGCTTCGGGCATGCAAGCCCAGCAAACCAATGTCGATGTCATTTCGCACAACATCGCGAACATGAACACGACTGGCTACAAGCGCCAACGCGCCGAATTCCAAGACATGCTCTATCAAAACATGGAGCGCCCCGGTTCGACCTCGTCGGCCTCGGGCAACATTCTGCCGCTGGGCATTCAGATCGGCGTGGGCGTGCGCACCGATGCGGTGGGGCGCCTCACCGAGCAAGGCGGCATTTCCTCCACCGGCAACGGCTACGACCTCGCCATCAATGGCCGCGGCTATCTGCAAGTGACGCTGCCTTCGGGCCAAACCGCCTATACCCGCGCGGGCAATCTGGCGGTGAACGCCGATGGCGAAATGGTGACGACAGACGGCTACCCGATCGAACCTTCGATCACCATTCCGCAAGACGCCACCGCAATGCAGATCACGCGCGACGGCATCGTTGAAGTGGTGATGGCCGGCCAAACCGATCCGACCCAAGTGGGCCAGATCGAGATCGCCACTTTCGTCAATCCGGCGGGCCTTGAAGCGATCGGGGACAATCTCTTTCTCGAAACCCCCGCCTCTGGCGTCGCCAACACCGCAACGCCCGGCTCGCCCGGCTTCGGCACGCTGATGCAGGGATTTCTTGAGCTCTCGAACGTCAATGCGGTTGAGGAAATTTCCTCGCTCATCGTCGCCCAGCGCGCTTACGAGATGAACGCGCGCGTCATCACCGCTGCGGACGAAATGCTGCAAGCGGCCACGCAGCTGCGCTGAGGGAGATCATCATGCGTTGGCTGGCTGTTGGTCTTTGCCTCTGGATGTTCGCGGGCGCGGCGCTGGCCGAGCCGGTTACGCTGCGCGCGCGCGTGGAAGCGAGCGGGCGCGCGGTTACGCTGGGCGATGTGTTCGAGGGCGCAGGCGCGGCCTCCGGCCAAGCTATCGCGCCAGCGCCGGCGCCGGGGCAAGTTTCGACGCTCTCCATTCCGGTGCTCGCCGCCGCCGCTTCCGCCGCCGGGCTTGAGTGGACCCCGCCCGCCGGCCTCACCGAAGTGCGCGTTGTGCGCCCCGCCGGCGCGCGCGCGACATTGCCCGCATCGAACAATAGCAGCCGCAGCGTGACAGACGCGGCCGTGCGGCGCGGGGACATGGTTTCGATCGCTTATCTTTCGCACGGCGTTCAGCTCAGCACGCGCGCACGCGCCACAGAAGACGGCGCCGTGGGCCAAAGCGTGCGCCTCATCAACACCACTTCAAACCGCCCCATCGACGCTATCGTCACCGCGCCCGGCATGGCGCGGGCGATCGCCCCGTAAGTTTAGGAGACGATCATGCGTCAACTCGCCCTTCTCGCGCTGACAGCCAGCGCCGTCAGCATCACCGGCTGCGCCAGTGTGGCGCAACACGATCTCGCGCAGGACGCGGTCGCCGCGCCGGGCGTGGCCTATGACGCGGCGCGCCGCGCGATGGGGCCGCCGCAATTTACCCCGGTGTCGAGCCCCGCACCGCTCACCGGCGGGCAGCAGCAGAACATGCCGCAGCCGAATTTCCCGCACGCGGAGCCGCGCGCGCCCTCTTCGCTCTGGCAAGCGGGCTCGCGCAGCTTCTTCAACGATCACCGCGCCACGCGCGTGGGCGATATTCTCACCGTCGAGATCGAAATCCGCGATAAGGCGGAGCTTTCCAATTCATCCGATCGCCAGCGCGAAAGCACCACCAATGTGGGGCTCTCCAATTTCTTCGGGCTGGAGCGCGCGCTGGGCCAGGTGTTCAACAATGCGTTCGACACCGAGAACATGATCGGCGCGCAGGCCGATAGCGAGCATCGCGGCTCTGGCGCGATCAACCGCGAAGAGAAGATCGAGCTCACCGTCGCCGCGGTGATCGTGGATCGGCTGCCCAACGGCAATCTCGTCATCGCCGGCCGCCAGGAGGTGCGCATCAATGGCGAACTGCGCGAACTCACCGTGAGCGGCATCATCCGCCCCGAGGACGTGACCGCCAACAACCGCATCAACCACACGCAAATCGCCGAAGCCCGCATTTCTTACGGCGGGCGCGGGACGATCAGCACCGTGCAACGCCCGCAATGGGGCCAGCGCGTGGGCGACGCGATTGCGCCTTGGTGATGCGCTCGTCACGCGGGGCGTGACTGAGGCGACGGCGCCAACGCCAGCAAACATTTGCGCCCCCTCGCTCGGCGCGCGCGTCCTCCACCGACCGTGGGAGGATCCGGCGCGTTTCTCGCGGGCAGCGGATATTCGCCCCCTCGTCATTCCGGGACGCGCGCAGCGCGGGCCCGGAACCCAGGGGCAAGTGACGGCGTGTTGCCCCCTGGGTTCCGGGCTCAATGCTTCGCATTGCCCCGGAATGACGAGGGTTTGCTTTTCGCCGATGGCGGACATCCAATCTCTGTGGCATCTCACTCTTGACGGAGCGCGCGATGGCTAACGAGTTTCAAAAAGTTGCTCGACTACTTGGTCCGCGTTCCCTCGGTGCAATCCAATGATACACCGTCACGAGGCATCGGTTGCGGCGAGGAAAATGGCATTTGGTGGATCAAGTTCGGGATCGACATCGAACACCCGTTGGCATGGCATGTCGTTCAAGAATTGGGCTATGTGTTGAATTATTTATCGATTGAAGAGCCGCTCCCCACGACATTCAAACCGGTGTCGCCGCCGCCATATCTGAATGGCGGGCCGAAGGAGTTTCTCCCTGGGTCATTGAATGTCCGATCAGTTTGACACCGAACACGGTGACACAGTGGCTTGAAGGCCGGCTACCGCGACCGGTCGATGACCTTGAGCAATGGGACAGCGAGGACAATTGAACGCCACGTTCTGTCTCAATTGGACCGGCCGCAGACACGCTTCCCCGCTCACAGCCGAGAAGCAGGCTCAATTCACCTTGCGCTCCCGCCCCGCCCAATACGGCTCGCGCAACTCCCGCCGCAAAATCTTGCCTGAAGGATTGCGCGGCAAGGGCTCCGCGCGGAAATCCACGCTCTTGGGCGCTTTGTAATGCGCGATGCGGGATTTGGCGAAGGCGATGATGCCGTCCGTATCGTGCTCAGCGCCCGGCTTGGGCACCACGATCGCTTTCACCGCCTCGCCCCACACATCATCGGGCACGCCGATCACGGCCACCTCCGCGATGCTTGGGTGCCCGAAAATCGCGCTTTCCACCTCGGCCGGATAAATGTTTTCCGCGCCCGAGCAGATCATGTCTTTGATGCGATCCTGGATGAAGAGGTATCCGTCTTCATCGAGATACCCCGCATCGCCGGTGCGCAGCCAGCCTTCTGAATCCACCGTGGCGGCGGTGGCGTCTTTGTTGCGCCAATAGCCGGCCATGTTGGCCTCCGAGCGCGTGGCCACCTCGCCAATCTCGTTGGGGCCGAGCACGGCGCCATCCGCATCCTGAATGCAGATCTCAACGCCCGGCATCGGCAGCCCGGCCGAGCGCATGCGCTGATTGCCGGCCGGATCATGATCTTCCGGCGGCAGATAGACGATCGTGCCGGTGGTTTCTGTCATGCCGTATTGCTGGCAAAATTCGCAGCCGAACACCTCCATGCATTCGCGCAGGAGATCGAGCGGAATGGGCGATGCGCCATAGAGGATGTGGGTGAGGCTGGCGTAATCGATTTCACGCGCGCGCGGCAGGCGCACGATGAATTGCAGCGCGGCGGGCACCATGAACACTTTGGCGATGCGCTCTTTCTCGATCAGCTCAATCACCTCGACGGGATTGAACTCGCGCGTGATCACGTTGCGCACGCCATTGATGAGGCCGACAAGCCCCCAGCCGGTGCCGCCAATATGCGCGGCCGGCATGGCGACGAGATTGGTTTCGCCCTTCTTCCATTCGTTCCAGCCCATGCGCGCCGCCGCCAGCGCGCGGCGCGAGCGCATCAGGTTTGCGCCGGTGAGCATGACGCCCTTGGGGCGGCCAGTGGTGCCGGAGGTGTAGAGCAAAATCGCCGGGTCGTTTTGATCGACGGGAAGCGCAGGATCGTTCGGCGCGTGCGCGTCGCGCCACGCTTCAAAGCCCGTTTCCATGCCAATCAGGATGGGCCTCGTATGCGAGCGCGCGATGGCGTCATTGGCCGCATCCATCAATTCAGCGCCCGCAAACAGCAAACGCGCGCGCGCATCGTCGATAATGTAAGCGGCCTCCGCCGGCGAGAGCCGCCAGCCGATCGGGGCGATGATGGCCCCGGCCTTCGCCGCGCCAAGCACCAGTTCAAAATACTGATCGCTGTTCTTGCCGAAATAAGCGATCGCCTCGCCTGGCCGCACGCCCGCCGCGATCAGCGCGGCGGCGACTTGCGAAGCGTGCTGATCCAGCGCGGCGTACGTGGTGTTCCGGCCCTCAAAGCTCTGCGCGATATCGCCGCCGCGCGTTGCGCCATGATGGCGGATCATATCCGCCAATGTCGGCATCGCGTCGAATTCGCTGGGGTCTAATGACACGCTCACGCCAACCTCCCGTTATATTTTGCCGGGAAGCTTAGCCGCGATTGTGGGATTGTCAGCCCTCTGCGCCGCCGATGCCGCGCGCCATCAGCGCCGCAAACAGCAACAGCAGCGCGATCAGATGCACCTCGATCATTACCCAGCGGCGCGCGGCTTTCACGTCAGCCTCCGGCGCGGCGAACGCCGGATCAGCCTTGGCCGCCTTGGCCCAGCGCAAGAACATGCGCGTGGGCGCGATCGAGCAAAGCCCGATCGCCAGGAACGTGAACATCTTGGCCCAGAAAAACGGCTCGGCTTCATAAAACGCCCAGCCCTTGGCGCCCCCAAAGCACGCGCGCCCCGCCCGCCAGCAGCAACAGCACAGAGCCTGCGCCGTAAAACAAATCAGCGCGCAGCATGCGAAGCGCGCCGGCCGCGCCAATCGGCAAGCGCAGCATGAAGAGCTCAGCACACAGCGCGCCGACGATCAGGAACGCGAAAACAAAGTGCAGATAAGAGAGAGCGGCGTCGAGGATCACCGCACGCCCCCGCAGCTTTATTCCAGACCGCCGCCGCGCGCGCCGGTTGGCGATGCGATCGATTGGCCGGCGTTCACGCGGCCAAAACGCTCGCGCGTGTCGGCATCTTCGCCATCCCACACCGATTGGCGCGCGCAATAGCGATCGCGCTGGCTGCGCAGGCGGCTGCCAACGCGCTGCACCTCGCGGCACACCACGGGGTCGGCGTCAGCTTCGGGGGCCGGCGTGGCGGCGTCAGGCGTCGGCGCGGGCGCGGGCGCTGCGGCGGCCGGCGCTTCTTCAGCGGCGGGCGCTGTTTGCGCAAAGGCCGGCGCGGCCAACAACAAAGCCCCGCTCGCAATCAAAGCAATAAGCCGCATACCACACACCTCAATGAAAAATAGGAGGCAGCAATCTTAACGCCGCGAACGCATACGTAAAGCGCGCCACAAAAATGGAACTTGCGGCTCCGCTCTCGTTCAATCGTCGCGGTGCACCCGCTCGCGGCGCTCGTGCCGCTCTTGCGCTTCCAGCGAAAGCGTCGCGATCGGGCGCGCTTCAAGGCGCGAGAGCGCGATCGGCTCGCCGGTTTCTTCGCAATAGCCGTATGAGCCGTCTTCGATGCGGCGCAGCGCTTCATCGATCTTGGAGATCAGCTTGCGCTGGCGATCGCGCGTGCGCAGCTCCAGCGTGCGATCGGTTTCCGTGGTGGCGCGATCAGCGAGATCAGCTTCCGCGACTGTATCCTGCTGGAGAGAGGCGATGGTGGAGCGGCTCTCCTCTAGGATCTCTTCCTTCCAGGCTTCGAGCTTACGCTTGAAATACTCGCGCTGCCGCTCATTCATGAACGGCTCTTTTTCGCTGGGACGATACTCTTTCGTGGTCGAACCCATGGTCAGTCTCCCGGCCGCCCTCGCCGAAACGCCGCCTCTATAGCGTTCCGCTTCGGCCTCGTCCATGCGCAAGGACGGCACCAAGCCTGTCGCAAAGATCGCGTAAAATCCGTCACTTAAGTGTCATTGTGGTTACCGGGCCCGCTCCAGCTTGGCCAGCTCCACCGCCACGCGGATGTCGATCTCGAGCAGCACGGCGTCCAGCTCGGGCTCGCCGGTGGCCTCGGCCTCGCGGCGCAACGCCTCAAGTTGGCCCTTGAGCGCGCCCGGCGCGCGCCCCAGCAAGAGGCCCGCCTCCAATTCCTCCAGCGCATCCAGCGCCGCTTGGCCCCGGCGCGCCTGCCGGGCCCGGCGGGCGGCCGGATCGTCCACCCCCTGCAGGGCCAGCAGCGCATCGAGCGGGGTGAGCGCCTGGGTTGCAGCCGTTGCGGCGGCGCGCTGGGGCGCGTCCATCGCCGGCGCGAAGCCTGGGGCGGCGGCCCCGCCCGCGCGCTTTGCGCCAGACGCTGAGGTCACCGGACGGCCGCTTTCAATCTTCATGGCGCCGGACAATTGGCTGCGCCTGTTTCCGACTGATTAACGATCACTGACTTTTGACGGCTCATTAACCAAACCAGTCGCGTATCGGGGCCATGAAGATCGCAATCCGTGCGGCCCGCGCGGCCCTTACCGCCGTCGCTTCGGTCGCGGCCGTCACCGCGCCCTTTGCGGCCCCCAGCGCCTGGGCGGCGCCGCGCATCAAGGATGTGGCCGATTTCGAGGGCGTGCGGGAAAACCAATTGGTCGGCTATGGGCTCGTGGTGGGCCTCGCCGGCACCGGCGACAGCTTGCGCAACTCCCCCTTCACCCGCCAAAGCCTGACCGCCATGCTGGAGCGGCTCGGCGTCAACGCCGCAGCCGGCAATCTCAACACCCGCAACGTGGCCGCCGTGATGGTGACGGCGAACCTGCCGCCCTTCGCCAGCCAAGGCTCGCGCATTGACGTCACGGTTTCGGCGCTGGGCGATGCGCGCAGCCTGGCGGGCGGGCAATTGCTGGTGACGCCCTTGATGGGCGCGGATCAGCAGATTTACGCCGTGGCGCAAGGGCCGCTGGCGATCGGCGGCTTCGCTGCGAGCGGGCAATCGGGCTCATCGGTCACGCGCGGGGTGCCCACGGCCGGGCGCATCGCTTCGGGCGCGCTGGTGGAGCGCGAGATTCCGTTTGATTTCGCCGGCCAGCCGGAAATCCGCCTGGCGCTGCGCAATCCCGATTTCACCACCGCGCAGCGCGTCGCCGCCGTGATCAACGCCAGCGTCGGCGCGGAAGCTGCGCGCGCGGTCAATCCCGGCACGGTGGCCTTGCGCCGCCCGCAGGAATTTGCCGGCGACATGGTGGCGCTGGTGGGCCGCATCGAAAACCTTGAGGTCGAGGTCGATTCCCCGGCGCGCATCGTGATCGATGAAAGCTCGGGCATCGTGGTGATGGGCGAGAACGTGCGCGTCTCCACCGTGGCGATCGCGCAAGGCAATCTCACCATCTCGGTGCAGGAAGATCCGTTCGTCTCTCAGCCAGCGCCCTTCTCGCGCGGTGAAACTGTTGTCGTCCCTTCCACGGGCATCAATGTCGAGGAGGAGGAAGGCGGGCTCGTTATGGTGCCGGGCGGGGTGCCGCTGCGCCAATTGGTCAACGGGCTCAACGCGCTTGGCGTTTCTCCGCGCGACATGATCGCCATCTTGCAAGCGCTGAAAGCCGCCGGCGCGATCCAAGCCGAAATCGAAGTGATGTGATGGACAGCGCCGCTTTCATTCCGCTGCAAGGCGCGCCCCTGCCCACAGCGCGCGCCGCTGCTGATACGACCGACGCGGAAATCCTGCGCGTTGCGCGCGAGTTTGAGTCGATGTTCCTGGCCGAAATGCTCGCGCCAATGTTTGAAGCGCTCGACACCGAGGGCCTTGGCGGCGGCGGCATGGGCGAGCGCATGTTCCGCCCCATGCTGGTCGAGCGCTACGCCCAATCGATCGCGCAAGCCGGCGGCGTGGGCGTGGCCGATTACATCATCGCCGAATTGAACCGCATGCGCGCGGACGCCCAACCCAGTCAGGAGAATGGCGATGGCGCTGATCGCTGACGACGCGAACGATCGCGTTGAGCAATTGCTGCTGCTGACAGAGCGCCTCACCGCGCTCGTGGTGGAAGAAACCCGCCGCATCGATGCGCGCGAGCCCCCGCTCGATGGCGCGGAGGCGGAAGAAAAGCAGCGGATGGCGAACGCCTATCGGCTCGAGCTTGCGCGCATCAAGGATGACAAAACCCTGATCGCCTCGGCCGCGCCGATGCTGATGACAAAGCTGCGTCAGCACACGGCCCGATTGCAGGATATGCTCGCAGAACACGAAATCGCGCTCTCTGCGGTAAAAATGATCACCGAGGGCATGGTGCAGGCGATGGCCGAAGAGATCGCCCGCATTCGCGGCGGCGAGGCGCAATATGGCGCAAGCGGCGGGCTTGCAGCGCCCAGCGGGCCGCGCCCGGCCGTGCTTGATCGCCGCGCTTAAGCATAAGGCCGCGATTCAGCCCTCGTGACGCGATGAATTCGCCTTTCCTGTAATTCATCTTGCCCCCACGCGCGCGGCGCCGTTTTTGTATCGGCCTGTTCCGGGGGAGAGATTGAAGCACGCGAAGCCCACCCGCGCATGGCGCCCTGTTCGCGCTCGCACACAAGGCGAGCCCGCGCCCGTGGGCGTGATGACGGCGTTTGCGTTTAATCTGTGCCTGTTTTTGCTGCCGGTGGCGGCGGCGATGGCGATTATCGTGATCGGGCGCGATCACCTTTACGCCTACGAATATTCAGACGCTGGCGCGCGTGCGGTGGCGAGCCGGGTCGAGCGGCTCAACGCCCAGCTCATCCCTTTGGAATTTGACCGCACCTCCCGCTGGGATGACCTTGTCGCCATGGAGCTGATGGCGGGCGATGTCAGCGCCGCGCGCGGCATCTTGCTTTCCGCGCCGGGCATGCTGCCTGGGCGCGCGGGCGCGCAAATCCGGCGCGACGCCGGCGGCGCGGGCGCGACCGACGCCAGGCTTGAGGAATCGGCGCTCGATTATCTCACGCCCGGCACGCGCGCGCGCTACATCGCCACCGTGCCGCTGCTGGCGCGGCGCGCGGCAAGCGGCTCCACTGAGCGCGCGAACGCCGCCATGCTGATCGGCGATCAGCGCGATTTTGAATTGCTGGCGCGCGCCATGCTCGGCGCGCCTGAAAGCAACGCGCTGCAATTTGTGCTGACAGGCTTTGGCCTCAACCTCGCAGGCGAGTTCACGCCGCAAATGTCGCGCGGGGCCGCGGCCCTGCTGATGGCCAGCCGGCGCGATGATTATCCGCTGACGCTGGAGACAGAAATCAGTTCCGCCGTCGCCGGGCTGTTGCCGATGTCCGATTTCCGCGCCGCGGCGATCGCGGGCGCAGGCGCGGGCGATGCGGGCGCATACGCCAATGCATCCGCGGCGTTCCGCGAAGCGCTCTCCCCCGATGAGGCGACGGCCTTTGCCAGCCTGCTGGCCCAGATCGGCGAGATCGCCGACGCAACCTCAGTCGGCGCGGCCGTCTCGCTGCTCTCGCACGCGCAGACCACCGCCGATCTGCCGCGCCTTCGGCTGCTGGCGCAATCGGCGGGCGATCGCGCGGCGGCGGCGGCCAAACGCTTGCCGCGCGACGGCGAATTGCTGAAAGCGGCGCGCGGCGAGCTCACGGTGACGCGCGATCTCGCGGGCGCGCTGGCGGCGGCGGTGCTCGCCTTGCTCGGGCTGCTCACGATGCTGGGCTGGATGGCCTATCGCCTCGGCCAGCGGCTTTGGGCGCGCTGGAACGAAGATGAGCACTACGCGGCGGCGGGCGGCGATCTTGTCGATATTTCCAGCAGCACCTGGCGGCCGCTGTAAGGCTTAGGCCTTAAACAGCGAAAGCACCGCCTGCGGTTCGGCATTGGCGATCGAGCCGCCGCCGGCGAGGCTCTGGCTGACATTGAGCGCCAGCAGGCGCGCGCCTTCCGCATCAAGATCAATGTTGGCCGCATTGGCGAGTTCGGCCGCGCCGAGGAAACCCTGGTGCGCTTCAAGCGCGCGCGCCGACGCAAACAGCGCATCCATCGCCGATTGCAGCTTCTCGAATGAGCGTTGCAGCGCCTGATTGAGCGATGCGTCATCGATCCTGGCGTCCGCCGCGATTTGCAGAACATCGCCCTCTTGCGGGTTTTGCTTGAGGCGCATGTCCGCGCCTTGCACGGCGAGCGGCGCCGCGCCCGGCTCGGCGTTGATGGCGATGGCCTCGCCTGCCGCGACGCCGCCGTTTTGGCCGAGGATGGCGTCAAGCCGCTGCTGATAGTTTTGCAGCAACGCATCAAGATCAGCCTGCGCGCCGCCATTGCGCGCCAAGGCTTGCGCCTGCGCCAGCATGGATTGGGCTTCATGCCCGGCGGCGAGCGCCTGATGCACTTGGCCGAGCCCCTCGCGCACGCTCTGCCGCGCCGAAGCCCAAGCCGCCGCGCCGCCGACATCGACCCGATCGGCCTTCGCCGCATCCTGCTGATTGGCTTGCGCCTGAGTGAGCGGGTTGCGCGCGTTGTTGAGGCGCGGATCTGCGCTGAGCGAACCGGCTGCGCCGGGTGCGATGCTGGAAACCATTGAGCCGCTCCTTCCGGATCGCGCGCGAGATCGACCGCGCGGCGCTGTTCTGTGCGCTTTAGGAATTGAGACACAATGGTTAAGGAAGCGTTAACACTAACGCCGCCGAAACGATAAAATTTACATTCTGTTTAGAGACTCTGCGCGCGCAGATAAGCGACGACGGCGCGTGAATAAGCGAGCTGCGTTTCGCTGGGATAGCGCAGCACCGTTTCATCGGTGTGGGGATCGGTCAAGGTCTGGACGAAACGCTGGGCGTTTTCATCGAGGCTGACATTCAGTTTGGCCGGCGTCAGGTCGCGCGGCTGCGGGCCGCGCGCGGCGGCTTCGGCTTTCGCGCTCTCGCGCGCAGCTTCGGCCTCTGCGGCCTGGGCTGGGGCGGACGCTTGGAGCGGCTTAAGTTCCGGCGCCGCTTTCGGGGGGGCGATGGACTCCATGGCTCACGCTCAGCGAAATCGGCGGGGAGCGATCTTGCTCCCCGCCTTTTCCGTTTCTCCTTTAGCGGAAGAACGACAGCACGATCGACGGCGCCGAGTTGGCGATCGAAAGCGCTTGAGCGCCCAGCTGCTGCTTCACTTGCAGCGCTTGCAGGCGGGCCGATTCTTTCGCGAGGTCAGCGTCAACCAAGTTGCCGATGCCGGCTTCGATGGAATCGCTCAGCTTGCCGAGGAAGACCTTCTGGACTTCCAGGGCTTTCGCTTGCGCGCCCATCGTGGCCATGTCGCGGTTGAGGTTGACGAGCGCGGCGTCGATCGCTTCCGAAGCGGCGGCGCCGCCGTCAGCGGTCGAGATATCGAGCGAGGCGGTCAGATCCGCCAGCGCTTGGCCAGGGGCGCCGAGCGTGAAGTTGAAGCCTTCAACCGCCAACACGTTCGTGGTCGTGGCCGGCGCAACCGATTGGGTCATCGCCGTCAGCGCGGTGCCGTCGCCCGAGCCGAAGATGCCGGTGTCGTCGGTCAGCTCAAAGACGCCGCCGTTGTCGACATAATAGCCGACCTCAAACGCTTCGTTCGAGTGCAGCGAGATCGCGCCGGTTTCAGCGTCGAACGAGGCCGTGACGCGGCCGTTCGATTGCGAGGACACCGACTCGATGAAATCGGCGATCGAAGTCGCCGGAGGCGAGCGCGACCGTCATCGTCTCGGTGACGTTGCCGGTGGTGATCGAGAAGCGCAGCTCAGCGCCGGCGCTGAAATCGAGGCCATCGGTGGCGTCTTCCAGGTTGGCGTGGATCGAGGCGGGGCCGAAGCCGTCAGCCATCGCGCCGCCTTCCATCACATAGCGGCCGCCGCCGGAAGCAGAAGCATCCGTCGTCAGCACCGAGAACGCGTTCGAGCCGCCCGAGAGGTTCGTGCCGTTGACGAGGTTGGAGCCGTTGAACGTCGCGGCGTTGGCGATCTGGTCGATCTGGTTGCGCAGCGCGTTGAAGTCAGCCTGCAGCGCGGCGCGCTGGTCAGCCGAAAGGTCGTTGGCTTGCGCGGCGACCGACTTTTCCTTGAGCTGCTTGAGAATGTCGCCAATGGCTTCGCCGGCCGAGAGGCCCACATCGATCACCGAGGTGGCGCGGTCGATGCCGTCCATCACCGCGCCGAGCGAGGCCACGCGCGCGCGCTGGCCTTCAGCGATCGCGAACACAGCGCCGTTATCCTTGGCGTTGTTGACTTTGAGGCCGGTGTTGATGCGGTTTTGAACGTCCGAGAGCTCGCGGCCCGTGGCGTTCAGAGATTGCAGCGCGACAAGCGCGCCATAGTTCGTGTTGACGCTAACCATCGATGTAGTCCTTCTGGACGATGTTGCCTGGCCGTTTTGGCCAGGGGGCGTTTTGCCCAACATACGCGGATAAAAATCCCGTACCTCCCCCCGCTTTGAAGAGAAGACACGTCGCGTTGCCAATGTTCTTAAGGAGCGGCGGTTAATAAACCGTCAGCGGAATGATGAATGGCGCGCGGCAATTTTTGCCTAGCGCACCGAGAGCCCTTCCATCATCGTGCGGTTCACATCGATGAGCGGCTCGATATCGGCGCCCTCGCGCAGCACTTGGCTGGAGTAGCGCGCCACCCACATGGCCAGCGAGATGATCTGCCCGCGCACCGCGAGCGGCAATTGATTTTCCGGCACGCTGCAATCGGCGGAAAGCACGCTCCAAAGCCGGCGGTTGGCGTCGAGCGCCTCGGCCACCTGCCCGAGCATTTTGCGATCTTCGTTCGCGCGCACGAGCCCGGCCGTGACTTGGCCGAAGGCGCGATATTCAAGCTCGCGGGGGAGTCAGCCTGCGTGGCTGCGCGCTGGTACGCCTTGATCGACATTCTCAGATAGCCCCAGACGCTCGGCCTCGTAGGAAATCAGTTTCCTGCAACGCATGAGTGCTCGGTAATATTCGCCAGCCATTACTTCTTTGGAAACGCCGATGCATTCGGACAGCACAGCCGGATCGCGCACCGCGCCCATGAATTCAGCCAGCCGCGCGGCGAACTCGGTATAGGCCTGATCCTTGCCCTGCTCATCCAGATACATGAGCATGACGGGGAAATAGATCCGTTTCGCCGGCGTATCGGCTTCTTCCTGCTGCATGATGTCCTTTTCACGCAGCACCGAGGCCTTATTCTGCAGCACCAGGGCCGCGCGGCGATCGCCATTCTGGACGACGGCGCCGTTCACGACGAATTTCTCGCCGGGGCGCAAAGACAATTTCAGCGGCATGAGCCCTCACCTCCCGATTCTGGGAGTCCAACACGCTTAAGAGTCGCCGCCGAAGGTTAACGACATATTGCGCCGGCAGCGCCGTAGCGCTTATTGCTGGTGCGAAACACAGGTGGAGCAGGCATGCGGTTCGACGGCACGAAAGACTATATCGCTACGGAAGACCTCAAAGTCGCCGTCAACGCCGCGATCACGCTGGAGCGGCCGCTGCTGGTCAAGGGCGAGCCGGGCACCGGCAAAACCATGCTGGCGATCGAGGCGGCCAAGGCGCTGGGCGCGCCGCTGATCGAGTGGCACATCAAATCCACCACCAAGGCCGTCCAAGGGCTCTACGAGTACGATGCGGTGATGCGCCTGCGCGACAGCCAGCTGGGCGATGCGCGCGCGGCCGATATTTCCAACTACATCAAGCGCGGCAAATTGTGGGAAGCGTTCGAGAGCGAGCAGCGCCCCATTCTGCTGATCGATGAAATCGATAAGGCCGACATCGAATTCCCGAACGATCTTTTGCAAGAGCTCGATCGCATGGAATTTTATTGCTACGAGCTTGACCGCACCATCAAGGCCAAGCAGCGCCCGATCATCATCATCACCTCCAACAATGAAAAGGAATTGCCGGACGCCTTCCTGCGCCGCTGCTTCTTCCATTTCATCCGTTTCCCCGATGATGAAACCATGCGCGCGATCATCGAAGCGCATTATCCGGGCGTGAAAACCCGGCTGGTGAACGAAGCGCTGCGCATCTTCTATGATCTGCGCAAAGTCCCCGGCCTCAAGAAAAAGCCGAGCACGAGCGAGCTGATCGATTGGCTCAAATTGCTGCTGACCGATGACATCGACCCCGAAACGCTGAAACAGCGCGAGCCGGGCAAGCTGATCCCGCCCATGGCGGGGGCGCTGCTAAAGAACGAAGCGGACGTGCAATTGTTCGAGCGCCTGGCGTTTCTGGCGCGGCGCGAGCAGCGGGGCGGGCAATAACCCATGTCGCCGATCCTCTTGGCCACATCCACGGCCGCGCGCGGCGGCGAGAGCTTCGTGCGCTTCATGGGCCTCACCGTTTCGGACAATATGTTCTGGACGGTCCTCTCGATCGTCATCGGGGCGGCGATCTCGATCTACACCTCGCTCGTATTCAACCGCTATTCGCGCTACAGCGAAATCGTGCGCGAATTGGCGCGGCTGATCGACCACAAGGAAATCCGCGCCGCCTCCCCGCGCGGCCTGCGCCTCACGCACGCCAAGGCGATCGATTTCTGGCGCGCGGTGGAGCGCATCCAATGGGAGCTGGAGGCGGACGGCCACAAGCGCGCCTCTGTCCTCGCCGCGCGGCTGCGCAGCTTCGCCTATGTGAACGCCGCTTCGGTCGAGAAATTGCTCAACGACCAGGAGTTGAAGAAGCTGCAGGATGCCGAGTTCGGCTATTATCAGCGCCAATTCGATCAGGTGTGGGAAGAAAAGCGCCTCGGCCAAACCGCCATCGACATGCGCCCCAGCGCCCGCGCCGCGTTCAGCCTCCTGCCCCATCCGGTGCGCCCCAAGCGCGCGGTCGATGCGTCCATCAACGCCGATCTCTTGCCTTAGCCGGCCACACGCGCGCCCCTTTTTTGGAGCCGATATAGTCCATGCAGACGCGCCGCACCATGCTGGCTGGCTTCGCCGTTTCTGCGCTCGCCGTTTCGGCGCGCGCAGAAACGCCCGCGCTTTATTGGCCCGTCATCACCAATCACCCCGATTGGAACGTGATTTCGGCGCAGCCCTCCTGCGTGCGGCTGCGCTGTTTCGGCGCCAGCCGGCCGGTCTCGCGGCTGGAGAATCCTTCGCGGCATCATGTGGGCGTCGATCTCTTCGCGCATGCCGGCGATGCGGTGATTGCGATCGAGGATGGCGTGGCGGCGGGCTTTTACCCGTTCCTGCGCGCACGCACCGGGGAGATGAGCTACGCCCTCCTCATCGCGCACGCCGGCTATGTGGCCAATTATGGCGAGGTGCGCGCGCCCGCGCGCGTCAGCGTGGGCGATGCGGTCACGGCCGGGCAGCGCATCGCCATTGTGAGCGATACGGCGCAATTGCACTTTGAGACGTATGCGCCGGGCGTTGCCCGCAACCGCTCCTGGCCGCACGGCGCCCCGCAACCCGCGGGCGTGATCGATCCCACACCGCGCTTGCGCGATTTGGCGCAGCGCGGCGCGCGGGTTTTGCCGTAACTCTAAAGCGGAGCGCCGGCTTCCAGCCGGCATACACTTTTTCAATCAGGCGCTGTTCAGGCGACCTCGTGGCGCGCAATCACCATCGAAGCATGCCGGCTGGAAGCCGGCGCTCCGAGGTTGCGCCTTTTGCCGGCGCCGCTACAAACGTCCCGTGTTTCAACGCTTTTTCACCGAACTCCGCGCCGCGCGCGTGCCTGTCTCCCTCAAGGAATATCTGGTGCTGGTCGAAGCGCTGGAGAAACAGGCGATCGAGATGCGCGTGGAGGAGTTTTACTATCTCTCACGCACGGCGCTGGTGAAGGATGAGCGCCACCTCGATAAGTTCGACCGCGTGTTCGGCCAAGTGTTCAAGGGCATCGAAAACACCGGCGAGGCGGTGGATGCGGCGATCCCGGATGATTGGCTCAAAGCCCTCTCGCAAAAATTCCTGAGCGAAGAAGAAAAAGCCCAGATTGAAGCGCTCGGCGGCTGGGACAAATTGATGGAGACGCTCAAGCAGCGGCTCGAAGAACAAAAAAGAGCGCCACCAGGGCGGCAATAAATGGATCGGCACGGGCGGCACATCCCCGTTCGGCAATTCAGGCTACAATCCCGAAGGCGTGCGCATCGGCGGCGAAGGCGGGCAAGGCCGCGCGGTCAAGGTTTGGGATAAGCGCGAATACAAAAACCTCGACGATTCCGTCGAACTCGGCGTGCGCAACATCAAAGTGGCCTTGCGGCGGCTGCGCAAATTCGCCCGCACCGGCGCGCCCGATGAGCTTGATCTTGACGGCACCATCAGCAAGAGCGCGCGCGAAGGCTATCTCGACATCGTGCTGCGGCCTGAGCGGCGCAATGCGGTGAAGGTGCTGCTGTTTTTGGATATTGGCGGCTCGATGGATGCGCATATCAAGCTGTGCGAGGAATTGTTTTCCGCCGCGCGCACCGAATTCAAGAGCCTTGAATTCTTCTATTTCCACAATTGCCTTTATGAAGGCGTATGGAAGGATAATCGCCGCCGCCACGATGAGAAAACCCTCACCTGGGACGTGCTGCACAAATTCCCCTCCGATTATCGCATCGTGTTCGTGGGCGACGCCACGATGAGCCCGTATGAGATCACCTATCCAGGCGGCAGCGTTGAGCATTGGAACGAAGAAGCGGGCGCTGTGTGGCTTAAGCGCGTGGCTGATGTGTATGAGCGCCTGGTGTGGCTCAATCCCACGCCAAAGGCGCATTGGGGCCACACCGCTTCAATCCAGCTGGTGCAAGACATTATCGGCCCAAACCGCATGTTTCCGCTGACCATCGAGGGCCTGGACGGCGCGATGCGGGAGTTGAGCCGCTAAAGCGTCGGGAAGTCCGTTGCTTTAAGCGCGCCAAACAAGCGAATTTGGGCGCGGCTTGGCGCGATCACAGCCAAAGCCTAAATTTGGCCCGCCGATCGTGAGAAAGAGCGCCCGCCATGCGCATTGTGTTTTTGATTGTTCTGCTGCTGTTTGTCGTTCTCGTTGGCGCATTTGCGCTGATGAATTTTCAATCCGTCACCGTGGGCTTCGCCGGGCTTGAGCTTACCGCCCCGCTCGCGATCCTGATTGCGCTGGTTTATCTGTTCGGCATGGCCACGGGCGGGGGGCTTATGTCCTTCCTGCGCTACTCGATCCACAAAGCCACGACCGCGCCGCACCCGAAGCCGCGCCCGATCAAGCCGCCCGCGCCGGAGCCAAAGATCATCGATCACGCGCCTTAAGCGCGGCGCGTCACGAAGCCCAAATAAGATCAGCGGGCCGATAGCCGATGGCGCGCACGCGCGCCCTCGAACGCCGCGCGCTCCGCCGGGGTGATCTCTTCGGCGCGGGTGAGGATCCACAAATAGCGCCCTTCCGGCTCGGAGACGATGCTCCAAGTATAGTCATCGGCGCGTTCCACCACCCAATAATCGGCCCAGAACGGCCAGAAGAACGAAACCTTGAGCTTGCCTTCCCCACCCTCTCCCACCACCCGCGCACGGGCGCGCGCATCGCGCGATGCGCCGTCGGGCGCAAAGCAGGTGTTCAAAACCGAAATCAGCCCATCTTCGCGCAAGCCATATTCCGCGGTGGCGCGGGCGCAGCCCTGCTCAAACTGATTGGGCAAGCGCGCCTGCTCATGCCAAAGCCCAAGGTACGGCTCGATCTCCACTTGGGCGACCGGCAAAGCCGCCTCGATCGTGCGGTAAACAGGCTGGGGCGCGCAGGCGCTGAGAACAAGCGCCGCGGCGAAAAGAAACACGCGCATGCGGGGCCAACGCGCAGCTTGCCGGCTTGGTTCCATTTGGGGAGTATGGAATGGGAGTCTCGATGAATCGCCGCGCCTTCCTGACCGCCGCCGCCGCGAGCAGCGTGCTGAGCGCATCCGCCCAGCGGGTGGCGCAAGCCCAAGCCATCCCGCGCTTTTACGACGCGGCGCGCTATTCCTCCGAACGGGGCGGGACGGCGCTTCTCGTCGCGCGGCATGGGGTGGTGCTGGGGGAGGATTATCCCGGCGCGGAGCCGGATGCGCGCTGGCCGCTGCGCGGCGGCTCGCGGCTGTTTCTGCCCTTGCTGGCCGCATCGCTCGCGCAGGATCGCCTGCTCAATCTGGATGAGCCGGCGATGCTGACGCTCAGCGAATGGGCCGAAAATCCCCGCAAGGCGGCGATTTCGATCCGCGCGCTGCTGAACGGCACCAGCGGCATGGCCTTTCCGGGCCGCGGCGCAGAGACGCTGAGCGCGGCGTTGGCGCTCGAGCCCAACGCTGTCTTAGGGCAAAGTTTCTCCGCCGATGCGTGCGCATCGATGCTGTTTGTGGAAATCGCGCGCCGCAAGCTGATGGCGGCGAATAAGGAAAGCGATCCGGCGCGCTGGCTCACCACGCGCACGCTTTTGCCCATCGGCTGCGTGCCGATCGGCTGGGCGCGGGACGCAAGCGGCGCGGCGCGGTTTGACGATGGCGTGCTGGCCTCGGCGCGCGGCTGGGCGCAGGCGGGTGAGCTGATCCGGCGCGGCGGGGTGTGGCGGGCGCGGCAATTGGCCGATGCGGCCACGCTTTCCGGAAGCGCTGCGCGCCTCCTTCATTGAGCCGCGCGCGGCGATGGGGCTTTGGCTCGCCCACGAAGAGCGGCGCGATCCGCCGGTGGAATCGGACATCTGGCGCACAAACCACCCGGCCCCAGCGGACCTCGCCATGGCCGCTGGCGAAGGCGGGCAGCGGCTTTATATCATCCCCAGCGCCGGGCTGATCGTGGCGCGGCAAGCGCGGGAAAACACCGCCCGCTGGTCGGACGCGCAATTTCTCACTTTGCTCTGGCGCGATCTTTAATAGCGCGGGCGGATCAACAGGCCGGTGATCAGCCCCACCACCCCGCCGCCGGCGGCCCCGGTGATCAGATTGGCGAGGTGGGCGCCGTTTTCGCCCTCGAGCAGATTGCCCCAAGTTGCGGTGAGATTGCCGATCGCCTCGACCTGCCCGGCGGTGAAGGCGAGCCCCACCCCGCCGATGGCGCCAAGCAAGGTGCGCCCCACCACGCCGCCGCCGCCGCGCGTGATCGCGCCGAATATGTTGCCGCCAACGGCGCCGCCAAGCGCCTGAACCAGATAAGGCAAGAATGTTTCCATCGCTGCTTCTCCCCGCTTGCACCCATCTGCGGGGCGCTGAGCGGAGTTTAGGGCCTAATCGGCGCCGGAACAAACAAGATGACATCAAAGCAATCCCGCCCCCGCGCGCCTGATGGCGCACGCACACAGCCGAGATTAAAATTGCGCGTTACTCACAGCAGGCTGCCGCCCCCGCGCGCCGCCGCGCCAGCGGTGTGATAGCAAGACTGCCCATCACGCAAGCTAGCCACATTTCATGACAAGTATTCGCATCGTTTGCAGTTTCGACGCGGCCGATCTGGCCGACACGCTGATGCGTCTGCTCGCGGCTGAACAGCATGATGTGCGCCTCTCGCGCGGGCGGCAATCTCTGGCGGAATTGCCCGAGGCCCGCACCGCGAAAGAAGTGGTGCTGCTGATCTGGTCGAAAGAGGCGCCGGGCGCGCATTATATGCGCGAATGGGCCAATGCGATCGAACCGGCGCGGCTGGTGGAGCTGACCCGTGGCGGCGTCCGCCCGGCCTGCACGCGCCGCGCGCCGGTGCTCGATTTCACCGCCTGGCGCGGCGAGCGCGGCGGCAAGGCCTGGCACGCGCTTAAGGATCGGCTGCGCCTGGCTGCGGCCGCGTGGGAGCCGGCCGTCAGGCAGCCGCCGCTGCGGGCCGCCGCCGCTTTGGGCGTGCTGAGCGCCTGCGCCGTCACCGGGGCGCTGGTGCTGCGGGCCGAGGAGCCGCCGCCCCCGCAAGTGGCGTTTGAGCCTACGGCGGATGAAACCGATTACGCCTTCGCCCCGCTGCCGGAGCACATCGCCGGCGGCGTTGGCGGGGCGCTGCGCTTTATCGAGCCGCCCTCGGCCGAAGATATCGACGCGCCCATGGCCCTGCCCGCGCGGATGCGGGTTTCGGCCGCGTATGGCCCGCTCGCCGATTATCTGGTGGAGCCGCTGGGCGAAGCGCCCGCTTTGGCCGAGCGCACGCTGCTGCAGCGCCTCGCCGCGCTCAACCCGCTGCGCGGGGATGACGACACTTAAAGCGCGTTTAGCGGCTGCGGCGCGCCCGCATCCAATGCAGCACGGCCCAGGCATGGGCTTCGTGGCGCAGTTTGCTGAGCGCGTCTGTCGGCGGCATCCACACCAGGGTGTGATCGGGCTCGCTCGGGGCGCCGTCGCTGGCGGAAAGCTCCACCTCATAAAACGTGCAGAGCGAATTGCGCGGCTCGCTTTTGTGTAGCCAGAACTGGCCGGCGCGGCCCAGCACGCGCGTGGGCCAAACCGTGAGGCCGGTTTCTTCCTCGAACTCGCGCATCAAAGCCGCGGCCTCGTCCTCATCGGATTCTACGCCGCCGCCGGGCAGATCATATTCAGCTGAGGGCGCGCGCCCGATCTGGGCGATGGCGATGTTGGCTTCGCCGCGCGCGCACACGCCATAGGCGCTGATGCGCTCGATATAGGTAAGGCCGGGCTGTGTCTGGCCAAATTGCAGCGCAAAGCGGGTCATGGCTGCGCGATATAGCGCGCGCCCGCGCCGCTGGCGAGTTGAACCGGCGCGGCGGCCATGGCCTAAAGCAAGCATGGAGCCCCATCGCCTCAACCCCATCACGCTGATCAGCGGCGCGGCCACCCCGCTGGGCGCAGGCTGCGCGCGCCTGCTCTCGCGCCGCTCCGAGGGCGGGCTGATCCTGGTGGACGCCGATGCCGACGCGCTCGATCGCGCCGCCGATGCGCTGACGCAGCCGCCCGAGCGCGTCTCCACCCTCGCCATCGACACCAGCGATCCGGGGCGCTGGGCGGACGCGCGCAATTTTATCCAAGCGCAATATGGCCGCATCGATTGGGCCATCGTCACCGCCGCGCCGCGCCCGCCCCCCGACAGCGAATTGGTGGACTGGCGCACCAGCGCCGAGGCCGATCTCAGCGCCGCCTATCACGGGCTGCGCGCGGCGATGGATCTGATCGGCGAAAACACCCAAGGCGGGGCGATCATCCTCGCCGCGTCCGCGCTGCCGCTTGAGGCCGATGGCGCGGAGGCCGCCGCCAAAGCGGGGCTGCTGCAATTGGTGCGCGCCGCCGCCCATGAGGGCGGGCCGAACAATATCCGCGTCAACGCCATCGCCCCTGGCGGCCCGCACCTGTCGGCCTGGGCCGATATGGCCAATTTTCAGCAGCTTGCGCGCGATTACAGCTCCGAGCGCGCGGCCTGCGAAGCGCTGATGCGCCGGGGCGCGCCGATCGCCCGCTACGGTTCTGACAATGTCGCGGGGCTGATGCTGATGCTGCTGGCCGATGAATGCCCACTCACCGGCGCTGCGCTGATGGTGGACGCGGGCGACGTGATTTGATCGGCTACAATTTGCGATTCGCGAGGGCCGCCCCCCATGCAAGATTTGCTGCGCCGTTTCCTGAGCTTTGACCGCCCGATCGGGCCTGCGCTGGTGCGCATTGTGTATTTCGTCGGCGCCGCGGCGATTGTGCTGGGCGCGGGGCTTGGCCTCATCAACGCACTGACGGCGTTCTTCGGCGGCAATTTCGGCGCGGGGATCGTGTTCCTGCTGGCGACGCCGGCGGTGTGCGCGGTGGCGTTCGTGTGGTGGCGGTTTTTGTGCGAGCTCTTCATGCTCGCCTTCATGGCCTATGACCGCCTCATCGAAATCCGCGACCGCCTGCCCGACTATTCCAAATTCTAAGGCGCAAAGCGGCTGATGATCTCGGCCGGCACGCGGCGAAGGCGGCGTGTCCGCGCATCCAGCAGGCACCAGCTTGAGACAATCTGCGCCGCCGGCTTTTCGGCCGGCTTTATGAATATCGACAAAGCGTTTCCACACCGCGCCATGGGCCGCATCATCCACGCGCGTGCGCACCTCAACCTCATCGCCAAGCTCAAGCGGGGCGCGATAATCGATCTCGTGCCGCATCACCACCCAGACATAAGCGTCAAGCATCTCCGCGCTGGCGCGGCTGCGCCAGTGCGCGGTGGCGATCTCCTGCGCATAGCGCAGATAGACGATATTGTTCACATGGCCGAGTTCATCGATATCGGCGGCGGCCACCGGAAAGCGCAGCGAGAACTGGGCGTGCTCCATGGCCAGCCTCAAGCCGCGTCAGCGGCGAATTGATCCAGCGCCGCCAGCGCTTCGGAGAGCGCGGCAGCCACGCCAGCCAAACCGGCCTCGCCTTCGGCCTCGGCGGCCTCGCACGCGGCGGCAAGACGCAGAAGGCCAATACCGCGCGCCGAGCCTTTAAGCGTGTGCACCGCTGCGCGCCAATCCTGCCCGCCGGCGAGCGCCGCCTCCCAGCCGGCGACCTGCCCGCGGAACAGCGCGGCGACCTCCCGCTGAAGGCCCGCGTCTTGGCCGGTCATGTGCTGGAAATGGGCGCGGTCGAGCACGAGCATGCCGCCCTTATGCCGCGCCGTGTTTAAGGCGAGGTTAGAACAGCGCCGCGCCAAACAATCGCCCATGCCCCACGGCGAGCAGCGCCGCCACCAGCAGCGCGGCCAGCGCGCGCCAGCCGATCTCGCCTAATTTCAAGCTGTTGCGCCCCTGCGTGATGGCCATGAACGGCACATTGGAGGTCACCGCCGCAAACCGCGCCCAGGCTTCGGGATCGCGCGCCGCGCCCTTGCGGTCGATCGAAGCGCGTGCCGAACAGCACCATCAGCGCCAACGCCCCAAACAGCATGAGCGCGAACCGCTCCCCATTGGCCAGCGCATGCCCGACGCCCCAGAGCGCCACGCCCCAGAGGAACGGATGGCGGGTGATGCGCAGCACCCCGCGCGCAGGCTCGGGCGCGCTCAGCGCCTTCTCAAACCCCGCCTGGGTCGGCCCCGGCGTCAAAACCCCCGTCACCGCCAGCACAATCCCCAGCGTAATCAGAATGATAGAAGGCCAATACAGCCAAAGCGGCGGCGCCCACAGCACCTCATTGAGCGGATTGAACGGATCGGCCCGCACCGCTCCCAGCGCCCAGATCATCGCCCCAAGCAGAATGAGCGAGGCGAGCGAGAACAGCGCCCGGTAAAGCCCCTCCCCGAGCACCGCCACCAGCCGCCCGCGCGCCCCGGTGGCCGAGACGCCGATATGCAAGCCAACGAACCCCGCCAGCGCCCAAACGAATGCGCTCATTCCTTCATCCTCCCCGCTGGACGGCCCGCCTCAATCACACTATGCCGGCGTTCGCTTTGGTATCGGGTGATTAGCTCAGTTGGTAGAGCAGCTGACTCTTAATCAGCGGGTCGGGGGTTCGGAATCCCTCATCACCCACCAAATCTCCCATCACCTCACATCAAGCATGCGCCGCATCGCGAGCGTAAGCACAGCCCCGCCATTGCGGATCGCCAGCGCGGCTTCAAAGCCTGGGGCGATGTCGAGCGATTGCAGCGTCCATGCCGCAGCGTCAGGATCGATCGCGGGATCAATCCAGTTCAAGCGCGGGGCCTCGGCCTCGCCCATCGTCACGTCAAACACGATCGGCTTGATGCTAAAGCCGCTGCCGATGGCTTTGAGCAGCGCCTCCTTGCGCGTCCAGCCGCGATAGAAGGCGGCAAGGCGCGCCTCTTCCGGCAACGCCGCAAGGCGCGCTTGCTCAGCTTCGGTGAACACTGTCTCGGCAAGCTCATCGACGCCGAACGCGCGCGGCCGCACGCGCTCAATATCCGCGCCGATCGGCAAGCGCGGCGAAATCGCAAGAAGGCCCAGCTCCGCGCTATCGCTGAAATTAAACTCAGGCCCGCCCGCCACGCTTGGCTTGCCATGCGCCCCGCGCGTGAAGCTCAGCGCCTCGGGCGCAGCCCCCATATAAGCGCCAAGCGCGCGGCGGATCATGCTGTGGCTGGCGATGTAGCGTCGCCGATCCACCTCGAACATGAATTTGCGCGCGCGCGCGATCTCCTCTCCCGAGAGCAAGGCTTCATCGCCGGGCTCAGCGTCCGCATCCCAGCACCAGATCTCGATCGGTTCAGCCATCGCCCTTTATAGCGCGGCTAATGCCCCGCTGCGATGGGGGCGGCGATATTCACCGCCCTGGCGCGCGCGGCCAAGAAGGCGAACGCGAAGATGCCAAGATAGGCCGTGAGCGGAATGATGAAGGCCGCGCTTTCGCCGAAGCTATCGGCCGTCGCGCCCATGGCCAGCGGCAAAAACGCCCCGCCCACGATCGACATGCACAAGAGCCCCGAGGTGGCCGAAACCGGCGCGGAAGAGCGCGACAGCGTGAGCGTGAAGATCGTCGGGAACATGATCGAATTGAACAGCCCCACCGAAAGCGCGGCAAAGCCCGCGCCCGGCGCTTGGCCCATCGTCACGTAAACGCAGAGCGCGGCCGCAACTGCCGCCGCGATCGAAAGCAGCACGCCAGCGTGCACGCGCGTCAGCAGCACGCTGCCGATGAAGCGGCCCACCATGGCCCCGCCCCAATACCAAAGCGCAAGCACCCGCCCTGCGGTTTCTTCCGCCGGGCGCGTTGCATCGATGAGGCCAATGCCCGCCATCGCATCGAGCACGCCATTGCGCGCCAGATGCTCGATGAAATTTATCTCGACGAGGAAATTGATCATGATCGACGCGATCGCGACCTCCGCGCCCACATAGAGAAAAATCGCCAGCCCGCCGAACAACGCCCAAGGTGAGCGGAAGGCGCTCGCCACAGATTCAGAAGCCGTCAACGCAGGCGCAGCGGCGCTGATGCGCTTGCGCACCAGGAAGATAAACACCGTCAAAACCGCAAAAAATCCGGCCACAAGCAGGAAAGAAAAATCGATCGACCGCAGAGATTCCGCGCGCGTGGCGGCGTGGTCGGCGGCGGCGTCCGCGGCGAACACGCCCCCGCTCAACATGATGGTGGCGCCAAGATAAGGCCCGATCACGGTGCCGAGCGAGTTGAAAGCTTGGCTCAGCGTCAGCCTGAACGATGCGCTCTCAGCCGCGCCCAGCGCCGCCGAAAGCGGATTGGCCGCCACTTGCAACAACGTGACCCCCGAAGCGATCACAAACAGCGCCAGCAAAACGCCCGGATAAAAATCGGCATGCGTGGCCAGCGGCACGATCAGGCAGCCCGCCAGCATCGCGCTCAGCGCCAGGATGATCGCGCGCGAATAGCCCAGCCGCATCAGCACCGCCGCCGCCGGCAGCGACACCACGCCATAAGCGATGAACCAGGCAAATTGCGTGAGCATCGCCTCGGTGTAGGAGAGCTGAAACACGCCCTTCACCGTGGCCACCAGCGGATCAATCAGGGAGGTGACAAACCCCCAGGCGAAAAACAGCGTGGTGACGATGATGAAGGCGGCCAACGTGCCTTGGCCTGCGCCGCGCTCTGCGCTCATGCGATGCTCTCCCTTGGCGGGGCGCGGGTTCTTATGCCCGCTGCACGCCGCCACGCCCTTGTAGCGCTGATGTTAGCGCTAACGCAACGGGGATAAAACGGTATAAAGCGCCGCTAGCGTGACCGCCCGCGCGCGGTGACGGGCCAGATGTCGATCAGCGTGTCGGCGCGGACGACGTGGTAGGCGTCGTAGAGGTTCACCGTCGGGTCACAGTGCGGGGCGGTGAGGGTGACGCGATCGCCCAGCTTGAACGGGTGATCGGGCGCGATCAGCGCGCCGTGCTCATCGCCCATGAACACAAACATCGCGCTTTCGGGCGCGCCGGCCACGATCTGCGGCGCGCCGCCATCGGTGGAGAGCGCTTTAAAGCCCGCATCGAGCGTGGCCATGCTTTGCGCATTGGCGGAGATCACCGTGGCGTCGATCAATAGCGCGCTTTCAAACGGCGGATGGCCCGCGCCTTCGCCCGCGAGATCGCAATCGCGGTACTGCCGATCCATGAACACGTAAGAGCCGACTTGCAGCTCGTTCAGCACGCCAAGGCCCGCATCGATGCGATGCGTGCCGGTGCCGCCGCCTGACACCATTTCCGGCGTCAGCCCCGCCGCGATCAGCGCATCGATCACGCTTTGCAGATAGGCGGTGCGCTCTTCGATCGCGGCTTTCCGCTCCGCGAAGCTTTCGATGTGCTGTTGCGCGCCGCAATAATATTGCACGCCTGCATAGGCGAGAGCGGGATAGCTTTTGATCTTCCGCGCCAGCGCAACGGCCGCTTCCGGGGAAGCGACGCCTGTGCGGCGAATGCCGGGATCAATATCCACCACGATCGGCAGCGGCCGCGCCGCGCGCGTGAGCGCGGCGGCGATCGCCTCGATATTATCGGGATGATCGGCCGCGAGGCGCAGATCGCCGATCTTCGCATGCAGCTTAACGAGCCGCGTAATGGCTTGCGGCGTCACCACGGGCGAGGTGATGAGGATGGATTCAATCCCCTCCGCCGCCAGCGCTTCGGCTTCGCCCAGCTTGGCGCAGCACACGCCCAGCGCACCCGCTTCGATTTGCAGCTTGGCGATGGCCGCGCTTTTGTGGGTTTTCGCGTGCGGGCGCAGCGCAACGCCTGCCCCGCGCGCGAATGCGGCCATGGTTTCGATGTTTTGCGTCAGCGCAGCATGATCGATCACCAGCGCCGGCGTGTTGAGGCAAAGCCGCCCGCCCTGCTGGCCAATGAGATCGCGGTGCAGATCAATATCACTCATGGCTTATCCAAATAGCGGTGCAAGGTGGGGGTTCAAGAATTTCCCGCCCGGATCGCGGCTGGCGCGCACGGCGCGGAAGCGCCCGGCCATCGGGTAAAGCGCATCCACATCCGCGCGCGTCAGCGTGTGGCGCTTGGCCCAATGCGGGCGCCCGCCATGGGCGCGGAAGATCGGCTCGATGGCGGCGAACACGTCCTCATACGGCATCTTTGCGTATTGATGCATCGAGATCGACGCGCACGGCCCCGCATGCATGGGCGAAAGCCAAATATCATCGCCCGCGACCACGCGAAACTCGAACGGAAACACCACCGGCAAGCGCTTTTTCTGAATGAAGGCCATCGCCTCTTTCAGCGCCGCAAAGCCCGCCTCGCGCGGGATCTCATATTCCATCTCCTCAAACCGCACGGTCGCGATCGGAGGGGGAAGATTTTATAGGCGGGGCCGACGCGGCGATTGTTGAGCCGCTTGGAAACCAGGCGCGGCTGGATATGGCGCGTGAGCCAGGGCATCGCGGCGGAAAGGTCGCAGAATAGGCGAAAATCGCTTTCGTCCACATCCGTGGTTTGCGTGAGCTCCCCTTCCGGCGCGGCGGGGTTGAGCCGTTTCAGCAGCGCTTGCCCGCCATGCGGGAAATTCCAAAACTCAACGTGCCGGTTCTGCGCCGTAAGCTCATCCCAGCGCGCCTCGATTTCGCTGAGCGGCATGGCCGTGAGCGTTTCGACGAGGTGATACGCCGGGATCACCTCGATCTCGATGCGCGTGACGACGCCAAGCAGCCCGAGCCCGATGCGCTGCGCCTCAAACAGCTCACTGTTCTCCCGCGCGTTGCAGGTGGTGATCTCTCCATCCGGGCCCATCAATCGAAAGCTGCGCGCTGTGGTGGACAGCGAGCCGAGCGCCGCGCCGGTGCCGTGCGTGCCGGTGCCGATGGCGCCGGCCAGCGCTTGCGGGTTCACATCGCCCTGATTGATCAGCGAAACGCCCATTTCCCACAGCGCGGCGGTGAGCTTGGCGAGGCTCCAGCCCGCGGGCGCCGTGGCGCGCGTGTGATCGGCGCTCAGCTCAAGCGCCCCCTCCATCTCGCTGAGCGAAAGCAAGAGCCCATCGGTGGCGCAGAGCGGCGTGAACGAATGGCCCGCGCCCGCAACGCGCATCTTGTTCGCGCCCGCAACAAGCCCCGCCAGCTCCGCCTCGGTTTTTGGCCGCGCGATCGCCGAAGGCGCCGCGCGCACGCTGCCGGACCAATTGCTCCACCCGCTCATGGCCCCTGCTTAGCGCAAAGCCGCCTGCGCTTTAAAGCGCCGCGATGCTCATGCGCCCGCGCTGGCCAAGGAAAACGCTGTTGAACATCTGCCGCGCGGCAGCCGCGCCTGCGCGATCCCCGCGCGCGCGGCGCGCTTCGGCAAGGCCCCAATAGGCGTAAGCATCGCTCGGGCTTTCGATCAGCGTTTGCAGAAACTCCATTTCCGCAAGCGCCGGCTGGCCGTTGAGCAGATACGCAGCGCCCAGCGTGCGGCGGATCGGGTAATAGATGAAAGGCGGCTCCATGTAGGGAATTGCCTGCTGCAGCTCGACAGCGCGGCGCAGCTCCGCGATCGCGGCGGGGTAGGCGCCCTCGCTCATATGCGCGCGGCCCAGCAGCAGCACGCGATAAATTTCCAGCACCTCCGCCGCCGGCACGGCGGCGGCTTCCGCAGCGGCAAAGTCACCCTCTGCGATCACGCGGCCAAGCGCTGCGGCCTCTTCGCGCGCTGCGTCGGCGCGGCCAAGGCTTGCCTGGGCCACGCCGCGCGCAAAGCGCCACGCGCCGGTGATGTAGGCCACGCCCGCTTCCGGCGCGGCGGCGGCCAGCACGTTTTCGGGCGCATCAAATTGCGCGCGCGCAAACCAGGGCGCGGCCTTCACCGGCTGCGCCATCGCCACCTCCTGCGCCATTTCCATCGGCACCGCCTCATCAAGCTTATCGGCGTAGAGCAGCGTGGTGCGCGCATCGCCCGCCATCGCCGCGCTTGTCAGCACGAAATGCACGTTGTGCGAATAATAGCCGTAGCGATAAAGCGGCGAAGCATCAGCGGCGCGGAAGAAGGCTTCATCGGCGGCCATCGCATCGATATTGGCGCGCATGGACTCGCGGAAGCGGCCGACGCGATAATAGATGTGCGCCGGCATGTGCACGAGATGCCCCGCTTGCGGCGCGGCCCGCGTCAGCCGCCCGGCCGGCGCTTCCGCGCGCCATGGATCGGCGGAGGCCTCCACCAGATGGATATAAAGATGGATCGCCCCGGCATTGTTCGGGCTGCGCGCCAGCACGGTTTCAACCCGCGCCAGCGCATCGCCGATGCGGCCTTTGGGCTCGCGCCCGCCGGCCTCCCAATAATCCCAAGGCTGGGTGTTCATCGCCGCTTCCGCCGCGATGATCTGGATCAGATCATTTTCCGAAAATTGCTGCGCGGCGGCGGCCATCGCGTCGGCGTATGCGGCTTCAAGCGCGCTGCGATCCTCCGGCGGCGTGGCGAGATAGCGTGTTTGGATCGCGGCGATCAACGCCTGCTCTGCCGGCGAGGCGCCTTGGCGCAATTGATGCGCGCGCTGGGCGGCGGCGTAAGCGGGCGCGTGGTCACCCTCTTCCATCGCCGCGTTGATATTGGGCCCCAGCGCAAACGCCTCGCCCCAAGCGCAGATCGCGCAAGCCGGATCAAGCTGCTGGGCGTAGCGGAACGCGCGCACGGCCTCGGCGTGATTGAAGGCATGCGCAAAGCGCAGGCCCTGATCGAAATAATCCTGCGCCAGCGACACAGCGGTGGTGATCGGCAGATGCGCATCGCCCAGCCCCGCAAACAGCGGCGGCGGCGCGTCGGCGGCGCTCGGCAGCGTTGCGGCGTAAGCCTCCGCGCTCGCCAGCATGCGCGCCAAGCTGGTGCGCCACGCAGCGCCCGCGTCACGCGGGCTGCACAGCGCCGAGAAAAGCTGCGTGCGCAGCAGCTCGGTGGCGCCGACAGGCGCCAGAGAGGCGGCGTTTCCGATGAAGGTGAGCGCGGCGAGAGCCCCGAAAATCCGTAGATTGCGCATGGCCGATCCTCCGATCGGCCACGCTTAACCGGCGCCCGCCAGATGATCAAATCACGATTGAGCCGCGCCTCAGCCGAACCAGCCAAGCGCTGCGGCGATCAGCCAAAGCCCGATGATCACGAAGATCAGAGCCGCGGCGATGCGCACGTAATTCAGCGGCACGATGCGCGAAGCGGCCTCGCCCAGAAACACCGCCGGCACATTGGCCAGCATCATGCCGAGCGTGGTGCCCGCCGTGACGGCGACAATATCCTGAAAGCGCGCGGCCAGCAGCGCGGTGGCGATCTGGGTTTTATCGCCGATCTCCACCAGGAAGAACGCGATCAAGGTGGTGAGAAACACCCCGCCATGCGTGCGCTGGGCGGCGCCTTCGTCCTCTTTGTCCGGGATCAACGCCCAGGCGGCCATGACAATGAACGCCACGCCCACGGCGATGCGAAACCATTGGCCGCTCAGAAAATCCGCGATGAAATAGCCGGCGGTGGCCGCCAGCGCATGATTGGCCAAGGTGGCGGCGAAGATGCCGAGGATGATCGGGATTGGTTTTCTGAATTTCGCGGCAAGCACGATGGCGAGCAGCTGGGTCTTATCGCCAATCTCGGCGATGGCGACGAGCAGCGTGGAAACGCCGAACGCTTCAAGCATGAGAGAAACTTCCAAGGGGCTGGCCATGAGACGACGACGCGTACCCCAGAGGCCCCTAGCCCCAAGGCAGCGTCGTCGGTCTCGCCAATCTGAGCATTTCGCTCCGCCGCCTGCGCCATGCCGCGTGAGCGGCAAGTTTGTTGACGCGAGGCTCCGCTACAGCTGCGGACGGCTACTCCCCGAGAACTGGGCCGATATAGCGCAGATATTTTGCACTGCAACCACTTTGCTTCCGGTCAGATTTGCGGTTGCTTCTCAATATGAAAATTGGGGCGCTGCATGTCGGCGCGGCGCTCAAGCATCAATTCATCGATCGCGACGCCATCGCCAATCGCATGCCGCCCTTGGGCGTTCGCGAGCGGCCATTTTAGGCTTGGCGCGCCAGCGCCTTTCGCCCAAGCTTGCGGCGGAGGGTTTGCATGACGCGCTACACCAACGTGGCGATCGCGTTGCATTGGCTGCTGGCCGTGCTGCTGATCGCGCAAATTTATGTGGGCTGGACCTTCGGCGACATGCCGCGCGGGCCCGAGCGCGGCGTCTGGTTTGATTGGCACAAAAACGCTCGGCGTCACCATTCTGCTGCTCAGCATCGTGCGCTTGGGCTGGCGCATCGCCAATCCGCCGCCGCCTTTGCCGGCCGACATGGCGGGTTGGGAAAAGGCGCTCTCGCGCCTCGTGCATGTGCTGTTTTACGTGATCCTGATTGGCCTGCCGCTGACCGGCTGGGCCTACATCTCCACCGGCGGGGCGGCGCAAAACAGCAGCACGACAACGCTGCTGGGCGGCATGCCCTGGCCTTTCATCCCCGGCCTGCCGCGCGAATGGCATGACGGCTTTTCGCTCAGCCACGGCGTGCTGGTGAAAACAACCTACGCGCTGATCATCCTGCACGTTGGCGCGGCGCTGAAGCATCAATTCATCGACAAACGGCACAATGGGCGCATGCCGCCGCTTTGACAGGGCCCGTTCATCGCAGATTCAGCTTGGCTCGGGCGTGATGGGCGCGGAGGGGGGGAATGACATGATCGAAACAGTGCTGAAACGCGCGCGCATGGCCGCGCTCGCCGGGGTGGCGAGCATCGGGCTCTCAGCCTGCCTCAACGACCCGGAAATGTGGGAAGGCGTCGCCATGGGGCTCAACATGGCGGCCGATGAAATCGCGATGGAGAATGAGTATCGCGCCCAATGCCATCCGAAGAATTTGAGCAACGTGTCGACCGGCAATCGCACCTATCCAGACATGCTCTGCCCCGGCGATTACGGCTACAACGCCGCTTATACGCAAACGCCCGCTTATCTGGACGCATACCAGGCCGGCGCGGATCGGCAATATCATCGCAATCGCCAAGAGCAGCGCGACCGTGATCGGCGCGAGCGCCGAGATCGGGACCGCGATCGCGACGATCGCCGCGAACATCGCCACTAGAAAAAGCGCCGCTCTCGTGAGAGAGCGGCGCTTTCATTTTCCAAATCGCGCCCGCTTTAGAAGCGGAAGCGCACCGCGGCGTTGATGCTGTGGCGCTCGATCTGATCGCCGAACTCGCCCTCATAGCCGATCGAGAGCGTCGAATAGCCGTTCGAGGCGTCGATGCCGAGGCCGACGATCGGCGCGCCATCGTCATAAGCTTCATCGGTCAGGCTAAAGGCCGCGCCGCTGGCGAGCGCAACGAAATTGCGCTCGGTGGTTTCGTTGATGAGGTTGGCGCGATAGCCCACGAACAGGCGCGGCGCGACAATGCCGCCCCCGCGCAAGCGATGGTTCACCGAAAGCTCAAAGCCCGCATCGCCCCACAGGCGCTGCGTGAACGCATCATCGGCCTCGTAATTGACCGAATTGCCGCCCTCTTCGCTGTAGCCATCCTCTTGCATGGCCACGTAGGTCAGCGCCGCGCGCGGGGTGAACACGAGCCAATCGGTAACCTGCATCGGCGCAGACGCGCGCACCGCAGCATGCCCCTCATAGGCCCACCACTCAGCCTCGGCGATTTCGCGGAAGTTCGGGCCGATCTGCACGAAACGGCGCGAGCTCAGCTGGCCAGCGCCCAAGCCGCCGACGAAATCAAGATCGATCGCGCCCAAAGCCGTGCCGAGATAGGCGTTGAGCTGGCCGAACGTCATGGCGATCTCACCATCGGGGCGGCCTTTTTCTTCGACCTCGGAGGTCACGAACGAGGCCGAGACGCCAAACAGCGCGCCGTTGTCAAGCGGGCCATCGATGCCGAAGGCGAAGCCAAAGCCGTGCCCGGTATAGACTTGGCCATTGCGCGTCGCCGGTTCGCGGTAAAGCGAATAGCCGATTTCCTGCGCCCATACCGAAACCTCGTTGAGCCCCTGAAGGCGCGTGGCCGCGAGCCGATTTGAGGCGGCGCTCTGCTGCTGCTGGATCGCGGTGGCGGCAAGCTCGGCCGCAGCGGAGGCGTAAGAGGGCATGAGATCGTCATACGCATCAAAGAAGCTGTCGCGCGTGCCGAGTGCGGCGAGCGCGACGCTGGCGCGGTCATCGGTGCGCAACGCGGTGACGATGGCGTCCAGCGCAGCGCCCTGATTGGCGCTCATGCCCAGCTCGCTTGCGGTTTTCAGGGTGTAGATCGCATCGAGCGCGTTCGGATTGGAGGCGTTCACAGCCACTTCGAGATTGTAGAGGAACGGCGTGCCCTCGCCGGAGACGATGCCGGTCACGTTGCTTGCGCCGTGCAGCACGCCATTGGCGGTCAGGAACGTGTGCGAGCCGGAAACCGGCAAGCCCGTGGGCACGATCGGCGCCAGCACCGCGCCCGCCTCAAACGTGATGTCGCCCGAGGCGACGATGGTTGTGGTGTCGGCCAGCACGCTGGACAGCAGAATGCGCAATTCAGAATCGGCGCCGAATGTGGCGGTGGTGATGTTCAGCGCCCCGCCGCGCAGATCGAGCACGCCATCTTGCACATTGATGGTCAGCAGGCCGTCCGTATCGGTGATGCGGCCAAGATAGGTCGCGCCATTATCGATGTTGAACACATCCGCGCCGGCGCAAACGAGATCGCGCCGACGATGGAGCCTTCCAGCAAATTGATCGTATCGGCGCCGCCGCCAAGGCGCACATCGCCGAAGATGCGCGTTTCCGGGCGCGTGGCCGCATCGCCATCGACCGCATCGTCGTCTGTGAATGGCGCGCGTTCGGTCTGATTGATGGTCACGCCGATGCTGGAGGCTGAAAGATCGATCGCAACAGCGGGGCCAACCGTCACCGGAACAACATCGTCTGTCGGATCGTCATCGGTGGGGATCAGCAGGGCGATAATCTCGCCAGTATTGTTGATCGTGGCCAGCGTGTTCGACGCATCGAAGATCGCCGTCGCCGCGCCCTCTTCGCCGTAGAGATAGGCGGCGATCGAGCCGTCATTGGTCAAAAGCGGCACATTCGCCCCAGCGCCAAAATAGGCCGCATAGGCGGTGTCGAGCCCTTCGGACGTGGCCGTTGAGACGAGCGTTCCGCGCACCAAAAATTCAGGCACGTCGACATTCGAGCCGACATAAACCCCATAGGCGTTCGCCTCGAACGAAAACACCGTGACGCTGTTATCGATGGCGATCCCGCCGGCGGTGGTCACCGGGAAGCCCGCCAAGCCGTCAAGCCGAATGGCGGTGGCTTCGACATTATCGTACACGCCCGAAGCTTCGAGCACGCCGCGAATATGCAGGCCGTAGCCTGAAGCGGTGGCGCCAAGCGTCAGCGGCGCGGAGGCGTCCGCTTCGACATGGATCACAGGCGCTGAGCCGTACACCCGCAGCAGGCCGCCGAAATTGTCGTCGGCTTCGTTTTCTTCGCCATCGCCGTCATCATCGGGATCATCCTCGACGCCGATGCCCTCGACCAGAATGCCGCCGCCCACGCTGTGGCGCACATGCACGGTGGCGCCGCCCTGCAGCAAATCATCAGCATCAAGCGCATCGCGCTGCGATTGCAGCGGGGGACGCAGGATCGAGTTGTAGCCGGTGGTGCTCCAGGAGCCGGCCAAGTTCAGCGAGCCGGAGATCGGCGCGTCAACCAGCAAGCCGACGGAATTCTCGCCGCGCGTCGTCACCGCCGAGGCAATGCGCACATCGCCGTCAACGCCTTCGCCGACCCCGCCATTGATGGCGATCGCCACGCTATCGGCGCCGATCATGGAAATCGATGAGCCATTGCCCGTGCTCAGATCGCCGATCACCCGCGCATCCAGCCGGATCGCGCCCGAATTGTTGCCTTCGACCGAGATTTGGCCGTTGTGCAGAATGTCGCCGGTGAACGGCGCGCCCGCTTGCAGCCAAATCGCGAACCGATTGGTTCCCTGCGCCAGCGGCCCATCGAGATTGCCGTCACTGTCGGTATCGGTTTGCGTGTAGCTCTCGAGCAGATTGATCGAGCCGCCATTGGTGATGGTCAGCGGGCCGGCGAAGCCCCCTTGCAACAGGATGCCGATCACATCGTCGGCGTCATTGGAAGAGATCGTGCCCGAATTGCTGACCTCATGATCGGAATCGACCGTCACCGCAGTTTGCCCGGCGGTGATGGTGATGGAGCCGGCATTGGTGATGGTGATGTCGCCAGCAGAGGAATTGGCCGCGTTCGAGGTGGATACGGGCGTCGTCGTCGCAGACGAGATGGTCAAATCATCTGCGCGCGCGTCGCGTGCGGCGGCGCCGACCAGCGCAACGGCCAAACCTGCAAGCGTGTAACGTGTGAGGCTCATGCCGGATCCGATCCCCTCTTGGCGGCGGCGGGCCTGTCGGGCCGGAGGCCTTGGCCCCCGGCGTCGCCGGCGCTTTACCCCGCAAAAATCAGCCGCCCGTCCCTGGGCGGCGCTTTGGGCTTGGCATGCCGGCTTTACCGAATTTTGTCCATAGCCGGGCGCACCGGCAATTTTTTGCGCAAGCTGCGGATTTCACCCGCGAAACGAGCGCCGCGCCTCAGCGCGCGCGGGCGGTCAGGAAAAGCATGCCGGTATAGCCGCTGCGAATCTCCTCGCTCCGTTCCCCGATGGCGGAAATGACGATGTCGCCGGCGATGCCGGCAAAGGCCGCCTCGAGCGCCGCAGGATTGACCGAAACCGCCGGAAAATCCTCCGCCCCCACCTGATAGCCTTTCGAGCCGGCCAGGAACGCCGCCGCCAGCACGCCCCCTGGGCGCACCGCCCCTGCGAAGGCGGCGCAGGCGCGCTCGAACTCCTCTTGCTGCTCGGTGATCGACTCGGCGCAGAAGAACATGGTCGCGGCGTCCCATTGGCGGGGCGGCAGGTCGAAGATCGAGCCTTGCACGATGTCCGTTTTGGCGCTCAAGGCGGCGATCGGCTCGGCGATGGCCGCGCGGGCCGGGTCATGCGCGCCGCGGGCAACCTCCCAGAAATGCGCCCACGGCGCCCGCAACCGCCCGCCCGCCAGCTCCTTGCGCAGCCAGGCGACGTTCGCCTCTGAATATTCCCACGCGCTCACCCGCCGCGCCACCGGCAGCGCCGCCAGCAGCGGAAACAGATTTGGGCCTGTGCCCACGTCGATCGTATCGATCGCGCCATCGCCCGCGCCAGCGGCAAGCGCGCGCGCGGTGAGCCGCACAACCTCGTCATCGTCAGGGTGCGGATCGGCGTAATAATGGGCGACGTACGCTTCAGGATCAAAGCGCGCCCAGGCGAATTCATCGTTGCTTTGCGGCGCGCGCTTGGACATGGCTCCCCCGATCGAGGCGAGCAGCTTACCCCGGTTTGCGCTGCGCGACACCCATAAGCGGCGCCGTGCGCGTGCGATCGACGGCGGCGGGCTCAGACTCAGCCCCGATGGCGGCGCACAATGCGTTCACCCGCGCAGGCTCGACCGCGGGCGAGAAGAAAAAGCCCTGCAATTCGTTGACGCCGACGAGCCGCATCACCGAGGCCTCGGCCTCGTTTTCCACACCTTCGGCCACGACCACCATGCCAAGGCCGCGCCCCAGCGTGACCACCGATTGGATGATGGTCAGCGCGCGCTTGCGCTCCTGGATGTCGGTCACGAAGGCGCGGTCGATCTTGATCTTGTCGAAGCGGAAATCTGAGAGATAGCGCAGCGATGAAAAGCCGGTGCCGAAATCGTCCAGCGCCACCTTGAAGCCCAGCGCCCGCACCGCCTCAAGGATGTTGCGGTTGCGATCGGTGGATTCCATCAGCACGCCTTCTGTGACCTCAAGCACGATGCGGCTCGGCTCCACGCCGTGCTTGGCCAGCAGGCCTTCCAGCAACTCCACCAGATCCACATGGCGGAATTGAACAGGCGACAGATTGATCGAAATCTCGAGATCGGGCCACGCCTTGGCGTCTGAGAACGCCTTGTCGATCACATAGGCGCCAAGCGCGGGCATCAGCCCGGCCTCCTCCGCGATCGGCACGAACGTGCCGGGGAGATGTCGCCCTTCGTCGGGTGGCGCCAGCGCAGCAGCGCTTCAAGCCCCTTCACCCGCCCGTCAGCGCACGAAACCACGGGCTGATAATACAGCATGAGCTCGCCCGCATTGAGCGCAGCTTCAAGCTCAAGCTCGACCTCGCGGCGCTGCTCAACCTCTGCGGCCATTTCGGCGCAGAAGAACATCGCCCGGTCCCGGCCCTGGTTCTTGCCCTGATAGAGCGCGATATCGGCGTGGCGCATCAATTCCTGCGGCGTCGAGCCATGCTCAGGCGCCATGGAGATGCCGACCGAGGCCGTCATCCGCACGTGCTGGCCCCACACGTCAAAACTCTCGTCGAAGGCCGCGCGCAACCGGCCGGCGAGATCTTCCGCCGCCTCTTCGCGGGTGGCGATGCGCAGCACCGCAAACTCATCCCCGCCAAAGCGCGCCAGGAAATCTTCACGCGCAAGCACGCCCTTAAGCCGAGCGGCCACGGCCATGATGAGCGTATCGCCCGCCTGGTGGCCCATCGTGTCGTTGATGTCCTTGAAGCGATCGACATCGATATAAGCGACGAGCAAATACGTGTTGTTGCGCGTCTGCACCATGCCGTCGAGCGCGCCTTGCAGGCGCTCGACGAAATTGCGGCGGTTGGGCAGGCCCGAGAGCGCGTCGTGCAGCGCCTGGTGGCGAGACTCAGCTTCGCGGTTCGACAGGGCGGCGGAGGCGCGCTTAAGACGGCGGATAAAAGCAGCCGTCAGCAAGCTCGCGCAGATAAGGCCGACAATCACCAGCGGCAGGATAAACACCATCAGCACATGGCCGGGCCGGCGCGTGGTCCACGTCAGATTGCCGAGCGGGGTTTCATCGTCAGCCATGAACGGCTCGGCGACGACGGCCGCGCCGCGCACGGGCGCTTCACGCAGCGCCAAATCCGGCAGCAGCAGGCCCGCCCCAATCGTGCTGACAAAATCCGTATCAAGGCTCACGAAGCTCAAAAGCAGATACGGCGTCCCGTGCAGCAGCGAGGCGTCAACGTTTGGCACAATCGTTATGGCCGACACCACATAGGGGCGCCCATCGACATTCAGCACATGCGCGGACCAACCCGCATGGGTGGCGCCAAGCAATTCCCGATAATTGCCTTGCCCAAGCTCGAACGCGCGCGCGCGCTCGCGCAGGCCAGGCGCCTCACCGCCGCGGGCCTCGCGCACGACCGGCTCGGCGGCGCCCTCATGGCGGGTAAAGGCTTCACGCGGCTCGACATTGACGCCGTTCACATAGGCGTAAACCGGCTTGTCGGCGCTGTTAAGGATGTAGACCTCGTCATGGCCATAAGTCTCGTTGAGGAATGCGCCGATCTCGATATCAACCCAAGTGGAATTGATCTCGCCCCCGGCCACGTTGATCACCGCATCGTCCCACCATGCGATGGATTTCTGCTCGTCGAGCACCCGGCTCACGCCGTCATCGAGGGCGTTTTCCACCTGCTGGCGCTCGCGCTGCACCGCGTCCCGATCCGCAGACCAGCCGGTGTAGAAAATCACCGCCACAAGCACGACGCCGAAAAACGCCAGCGCCATGCCGATCATCGCGGTCAGGCGACGGAGGTCGTTCTTGTAATGCGCGCTTCGCGAAATGGACGGCGGCATGATCGGGCCAACTCAAAGATCTCAGCCAAGTCAATCCCGGCCGGATAGCAATAATCAGCGCAACCACTTGAAATTAAGTTACTCACATACACAAAAATGCAGACATTTATTCTTTATTAGGGTTATTTATTTCTTTCGAGGACTAATTTTGCCTGCGCACCGCGGAATTCGGCGGCGTTTATTAACGAAGGTAAATACACGTTTAAGGCTTGTCTTGGTTCCATTTACGCTTTATTAGTGTAATTGACAGCGCGCCCTGCGGCCTTGGGACTTCCCAGGTATTCAGCCTCGCCGGGCAAGCATTATGGTTAATAAAAGGTGCCCTATGAGCCGGTACGTGGTGAAAACGCGAGCCGACAGTCCCGAACTCGACCGCGCCGCCAGGGCGATCGAGCAAGCTTCTGGAATGCGCTGGGCTACCTCAACTTCACGCGCGCCCATTTCCGCCACTACGACGCGCTGCTTGAGCGCTACAAGGATTTCCAGATTTGCCTGGTGGACGAGCCCACCGGCTATCCGGTCGCGATCGGCTAGCTGCGTGCCGTTTTATTGCGACGACCCCGCACGCCTGCCCGCCGAGGGCTGGGACTGGATCGTCGAGAGCGCCGGCCGCGCCGATACGACCCCGAACATGCTCGGCGGCCTTGGCGTTTCGGTGCCGCAGGTGCATCGCTCCAAGGGCCTCGCGCGGCTCGTGATCAAGGCGATGCGCGACATGGCCGTACAGTGCGGCTTTGACGGCGTCGTCATCCCCGTGCGGCCGACCTCCAAAGCCCAGCACCCGGACGTGGCGATGGCCGATTACATCACCTGGCGCGATGACAATGGCCGCGCCTATGATCCATGGCTGCGCAGCCACCTCGCCGCCGGCGGGCGCATCGTTGGCGAAGCCACGCGCTCGATGGTGGTGGAAGAGCCGGTGCCGTTCTGGGAGACCTGGGCCGGGCGCACGTTTGACGCCTCGGGCCGCTATGAAATTCCTGGCGGGCTCGCGCCGGTATCGGTCGATCTCGAACGCGGCGTCGGCCGCTATGAAGAGCCGAACGTCTGGTTCTCGTACGCGGCCTGAGGTTTCAAACCCCGGCGGCGCGCGCTATAGTGCGGACATGAGCGATCTAAAAATCATCCTGAGCGGCGCCAGCCGCCGACAAGCTGCGCAAACTCATGTCCGAAGATCGCTACGCCAAGCCGGAGGACGCGGTGGCGGACGCGCTCGACGCGCTTGAAGCTACGCGCGATCCCGCGCTGGACGGGTGGCTTCGCGAAACGGTTGTCGCGCGCGCTCATGCTTTTGACGCGGACGCCTCGCGTGCGCTGACGCCGGACGAAGTACGCCGCAATCTTTTCGGGGAAGCGTAATTGGTGGCGCGCGTTGTTTTTGATCGCGGCGCGCAAGACGATCTGGCTGACATCCGCGCATACATCGCCGAACGAAGCCCTCTCATCGCCGAGCAATTCGTCCGGCGTGTGATTGAGCATTGCGAAGGCTTCGGCGCCTTGCCCCATCGCGGCGTGCGACGGGATGATCTGCTTGCCGGCCTGCGCGTCGTGGGCTGGAGGCGAACGCTCGCGATCGCCTTTCGCATGTCCGACAACGACATAGTGGTTATTCTGGGCATATTTTATCGCGGACGCGACATCGACGCGGCGATGCGATCGCGCCTCGGCGGCTAAGCGTCGGGACTTAAATGCGACCCACACAATGGATCAAAAGCCGCATCGCATCTAAGCCACCAAAGACGCTTTAGATTCAAGATTTTCTAAAGCAAAGTTGGACTTTAAACTCGCTCTGCGCCGGCCATCGAACTGAGGTGTATTTTCAAAGCCTGCTGCTTTAAACCGCCTTGCGCAATTCGCGGACGATATAGCTCGGCAGCTCGATCGCCGCGCCGTAGAGAAAGCCTTGCACGAACTCGCAATTCATCGCCGCGAGCGCATCGGCCGTATCCTGATCTTCGACGCCCTCGGCGGTCACGGTGAGGCCGAGCGCCTTGCCGAGCCCGACGAGCGCGCCGACGATGGTGGCGTTCTCGCGATCGGCCGTCAGCGTGGAAACAAAGGAGCGATCGATCTTTAGTTTGTCGATCGGCAGCTCGCGCAGCAGGAACAGCGATGAATAGCCCGTGCCGAAATCATCGAGCGCGATTTTCACACCCTGGTTCTTGAGCGACATGAGCGCGGTTTTCGCGCGCTGCACATCGCCGATCATCGCGCTTTCGGTGACTTCGATTTCAAGCCGTTGCGCCGGGAAGCCGGTTTCGCGCAGCGTGCGCAGCACTTTTTCCGGGAACCATTGATCGCGCACCTGGCTCGGCGAAATGTTCACCGCCAGCATGAAATCGCCCGGCGCGTCGAGCGCCTTGCGGCAGGCTTGCGCCAAGAGCGCCCAGAACATCGCATCCACCAGCCCCGCCTCTTCCGCGACAGGGATGAATTGCGCGGGCGAGATCATGCCGCGCTCTTTATGCGGCCAGCGCGCCAGCACCTCAAAGCCGGCAAGCTCGCCCGTATCGAGGCGCACCACCGGCTGGAAAAAACGGCACGATATCGCCATTGGGGATGGCGGCGCGCAATTCGGTTTCGAGCGCGGCCTTCCACTTCATCTCCTCGTCGATCGTGGAGTCGAAGAATTTGAAGGCGCCGCGATCTTCCTTGGCGCGCAGCATCGCCGCATCGCCGCGCTGGACCAGATCTGCGCCGCTGCGCCCATCGGTGGGGCACATGGAAATGCCGATCGAGGGCGCCGACCGTGAGCTTCAATCCATTGACGAGGATCGGCGCGGAAAGCTCATTGAGAATGCGCCGCGCGGCCACGCCCACGCCCTCACGCCCGCCAGGGCCTTCGAGCAGCACGGCAAATTCATCGCCGCCAAGGCGCGCGGCGAAGCTATCGTCACGGATGCAATTTTGCAGGCGCGTGGCGATCACTTGCAGCAGCTGATCGCCAATGGCGTGGCCATGCACGTCATTGATCGGCTTGAAGCGATCAAGATCGACGAACAAAAGCGCGAAGGCGTCCGCATCTTCCCCGATCAGCGAAAGGCGCCGCTCAAGCTCTTCCAGGAAATGCCGGCGATTGGCGAGCCCGGTGAGCGGATCGTGCCGCGCCAGCGTTTGCGCGCGCGCTTCAGCCGCTTCGCGTTCCGAAATTTCCGCAACGAGATCCTGCGTGCGCTCCTGCACCGTGCGCTCGAGATTGTCGCGGATGACATCAAGCTCAAGCACCGCCTGGCGGCGATCGAAGCTGGGCCTTCACGCGCGCGGTGAGCACGCGCAGATCGATCGGCTTGGTGATGTAGTCATTTGCGCCCGCTTCAAGCGCGGCGGAAACAACATCGCCATCATCGAGCGCGGTGACGACGATCACCGGCACGTGCTCTGCGTCATAACGGGCGCGAATGCCTTTGAGCGCTTCATGGCCTGAACGCTCAGGCATCATCCAATCGAGCAGCACAAGCTCGATCTGTTCGGCGCTGATGTCATCTTCAATGGTGACGGCGCTTTCGCGCAGCACGACATCATAGCCGCGGCGCTCTAAGCGGCGGCCCAGCATGTCACGGTTTTGCGCCTGGTCATCGACCAGTAAAATGCGCCCAAGGCGCACTGGCGCCTCTCCGCCCGCTTCGTCTTGCCCGGAAGACATGCCCGAACCTGACCCCACCAATACCAGACGACACTATTAGAGCAGGGAGGTTGAGGCACAGCTAATAAGCTGCAGGCCAGCTCGAAATATTTGCATACACGCGTGGTTTACCTTGATGCCGCGCTAACCATGATCTGCGGATTTGACGCGCGTTTAAACCCAACGCGCTTACGCCGCGTATTTTTTCGATCAGCGCGACAAGCCCGGCGAAATCCACCGGCTTGGTGGCGAAATCATCGCAGCCCGCTTCCATGCATTCGCGCCGCGCGCTTTCCATCGCATGCGCTGTGAGCGCGACGATCTTCACGGCGCTGACATCCGGCGTTTGCCGAATAACGCGCGTGGCTTCGATGCCCGACATGATCGGCATCGAGATATCCATGAGGATGAGATCGGGCGCGCAGCTTTTGGCCATCTCAACGGCGATGGCGCCATTTTCGGCGCAATGGACCTCATAGCCGCGCCGCTCAAGCCGGCGCGTCAGCATCTCGCGATTATCGGGATGATCTTCAGCAATCAGGATACGCATGGGGGCCTCTTATGCAGTTTTCGCTTTTGGGTTCTGGCCAGCGCCGCGCGATGCGGGCTGAGACGATTTGGGCGCGCGCGCAAAGCGCAGCGCGGCGGCGGCGAGCACGTCGCGGTCGGCGGGTTTCAGCAGCAGATCGCAGGCCCCGGCGGCGCGCGCGCGGGTGCGGTTGTCTTCCACCGAATGGATCAGCACGGGAATGGCCGCGCACGCGCTATCGGCGGCGAGCGTTTGCATCACCTCCCAGCCTGTCATGTCCGGCAAATTGATATCGAGCACGATGAGATCGGGGCGCGCGGCGCGCGCCATCTGCACGCCCTGCCCGCCGCTCGAGGCTTGCAGGATGGAAAAGCCGAGCCGCGCCAGCGCCCGCCCGGCCAAATCGCGCGCGCTTTCCTCATCATCAATCAGCAGCACCGTGCGCGAGGCGCCATTGGCGGCCGGCGCATGCGCGGGCGCAGGCTGGCCTTCCTGCGCCAGCATGGCCGGCAATGTGATGGTGAAGGTTGAGCCTTTGCCCAATTCGCTCTCAAGCGTGACCTCCCCACCAAGCATGGCCAGCACGCGGCGGGTGATGGAAAGGCCAAGCCCGGTGCCGCCAAAGCGGCGCGCGGTGGTGAAGGAGGCCTGCACGAAATCGGCGAACAATTTATCGGCTTGCTCACGCGAGAGGCCGATGCCGGTATCGCTGACAGCGATGTCGAGCCAATCGCCATCCGCACGCGCCGCGCGCTTGGCGCTAATGGTGATGACCCCGCCTTGGGTGAACTTCGCCGCGTTCGAGAGCAGATTGAGCAAGCATTGATTGAGCCGGAACGCATCGGTGAAGGCGCGGCCGATGTCATCGGCGATCTCGAGCTTGAGCGTGTTCTGATTTTTCTCGACCGCGGGCGCCACCGTCGCGGCCGCTTCCTTGATCAGCGCGCCGACATCGAACTCGCCCGCCGAGACATCCATCCGCCCCGCCTCGATTTTCGACAGGTCGAGGATGTCGTTGATCAGCGTCAGCAATTGCCGCGCGGCGGTGAGCACGCGCTGGATATCGGCGACATCGCCGCCGCGCCCATCCGCTTCGGCTTCTTCCTGCAGGATTTCCGAATAGCCGATAATGGCGTTAAGCGGGGTGCGCAATTCGTGGCTCATCGAAGCAAGGAATTGCGATTTGGAGATAGACGCCGCCTCCGCCGCTTCGCGCGCGGCCTTGAGCTTGACCATGGTGTCAGCCAGCACGACATCGCGCGCGTTCATTTCCTCCATCAGCGCATCGAGGCGCTCATGCATTTCGGCAAGGCCCACAGCGGCGGCGCCGGCCTCATCAAGCTCAGGCGCGATATCGCCAAACAGCGCGCGCTTGGCTTTGAGCGTGCTTTCAGCGCGGTGCATCGCTTTGATGAAGGCCGCTTCGCGAATTTTCCGATCGGTCACGTCGGTGGAGAGGACGATGAATTTGCGCACCCCGCCGCTGCGCCCAAGCACGCGGCGCGCGCGCACAAGCGCCCAGGCCAGCGTTCCATCGGGGTGCAGGACGCGGTGCTCGATGGCGCAATCTTCGCCTTCGGCCACACGCGCGAAATAATCGTGCATCATCTCCCGATCATCGGCGTGGATGATCGGGGTGGAATTGTCGATGAATTGCTTGAACGTGAACGCCTCGCCATAGATGGCGATATCGCCATACCAGGCGATGGTTTGGGTCTTGTAATCGACCTCCCAGATCACGCTCTTGCCGGCGTCGAGCGCCGCGCGCAGCAGGTCGTGATTGCCGAGCGCGATTTTGCGCGTGGAGACAAGGCTCGTGACATCGCGTGCGGCGGTGAACACGCCCTGGATCACGCCATCTTCATCGCGCCAGGGGCGCGCATCCCAAGCGATCCAGTGCCGCCCATCGGCAAGGCGCACCTCCTCTTCCTCGCAGCGCACATGCTCACCGGCCAGCGCGCGGGCGAACACATCGCGCCAGCGCTCGCGCGCAACCGGGGTCACATGCTCAAACAGCCGCCCTTCGAGTTCGCCGCCCAGGCTTTGCTTGATGCTCTCGCTGACAGCCAGCACGCGGCCGTCGCGATCCAGCAACGCAACCCCGCCGGTTTCGTTGCTTTCAAGCACAAGCCGGCCCACGCGCTCATCGTGGCTCATGCGGCTCAGGATGGTGTGGACGCGCCGCCCGGCGCGGGCGGCGCTGATGCGGGCATGCGTGACATAAGCCATCAGCGCCCCGCCGCCGATCGCCGCGATCAGCGCAAGCCCCCAATCGGGCCGCGCGCTCATCGCCGAGACCAAGAGCGGCGCGCCAAGCAGCGAAAGCGCAGCCGGCAGCGCGCCCGCCAGCGCGATCGGCCAGGCGCCCGCAACGCCAGGGCTGAAATGCCGAACCGCCGCCGCCACCCACAGCACGAATCGCAGCCGCCGCGCCCGCGGCCTGCCCGTCGAGCCAAAGCGCCGCCGGCAGCACCACATAGAACGCCGAGCCAAAGCCGGCCCATGCCGCCAGCGCCGCGATCAGGGATGGGGTCAGCGGTCGGCCCGCCGCCTCGAGCCGGCGATAGAGTTCGCAATCGAAGATCAGAATAAGGGCGACGATGGCGGCCCAGCCCACCGGCAGGCTGCCGCCCATGATGGCCGCGGCGAGCCCGCCGACCAGGATGGTCAACGCCAGCGAAGCGGGCAATTCACGCCTGCGCATCTCTGCGGCGTCGGCCAGCGCTGTGTGTGTCATGCCGCCCCTGCGCGCAAATCCAGGTTGCGGAGGCTGCCAGCAGCGGATGAATTTAACCTAAACCGCGCGTCAGGAATCGCCCTTAAATTGGGCCGATTCGATGCCGCGCCACGCTGATCCCACCCTGCCCGCACGCCGACGGGCCCAAATCCTGGAGGCCGCCCGCGCCTGCTTCCAGGCGCGCGGCTTCCGCGAGACGACAGTGGAGGAGATTTGCGCCGAGGCGCGGGTGAGCCCAGGCGCGCTTTACCGCTATTTTGACGCCAAGGCCGACATTATCGCCGCGATTGCGCTGGATGCGCGGGCCGAGGCGGAAGCCGCGTTCCAGGAATTGGAGGCGGGCGATGCGCTGGTGGACGCGCTGGCGGAGATGGCGCGCGCCTATTTCGCGGCGTTTGAGGGCGCAGAAGCCGCGTTTTTGACCGACATCTGGGCCGAGGCCGTTCGCGATCCGGGGCTGGCGCGGGCGATGGCGCGCCGCGATGAGGCCGCGCGGGCGCAGCTGGCTGCAGCGATCGCCCGCGCGGCGCGGGCGGGGGCGGTCTATCCGGCGCTCTCGCCCGAGGATGCGGCCGAGACGCTGCTGGCGGCGTTGGAAGGGTTCGCGCGGCGGCGCGGCCTGCATGCGGCGCACGGCGAGGCCGCGCGCCTCTACCGGAGCCTCGCCCTGCATGTGCTCAAGCCCAAGCGCTAGAATCGCCCGCGGACGCCGCTTCTTCGGCTAACTTACTGATGAATCAGAACAATCCCGGCGTTCGCGAGGAAGCAGAAGGCCGAGAAGGCGAATAGCCAGGGAAAGCCTTGCGCAGCCGCCAAACGCCGGCCCCGCAGCTCCAGAGCGCCGCCGATCACCACCAAAGCGGCCGAGAGGCCAAGGATCCAGAGCTCACAGCCATGCAGTAAAATATGAATTGATTCAAAAGCATCCGAAAGGATCGCCACCCCGGACGCAGCCCCGGAGAGCGCAGCGGCGGCCATCGCCAGCGCCGGCAGGCCGCAGCATAGGCTGTGCAGCCCGATCAGCGTGGCGTGGGCGATGTGGGCGTGCTGAGCCGCAGACGCGTTACGTTGTAACATTGCATGCTGATGTGGCGCGGCCCGCGCACGGCGTCAAGCGCGATGTGGCGCGCCCGTCGTTGTAATCAACAATTCGCGCATCGGGGGCGGCCGCACCCTTGCGGACGCCGGCCAATCGGCGCAAATGGGGCGTCCTTGAGCGAGGCGCAGGGCCATGTTGATCAGCTTTCTCATTGCAGTGCGGGACGTGATTATCGCGGCGGCGTTGGCTTGGGTCGGCGTCAGCGTTGAGCAGCGCCCCGAGCCGGCCGCGTGCGCCGGCGGCGCCGCCCCGGCCTGCGAAACCACGCGCTGATTTTGGGCTTTTGACGCGAAGTTTTCGCTTCGCTGGCCCGCGCCCTTGAATTTGCCCCACTTGTTGCGTTTCGATTAAGCATATGCGCGCGGGCCCGCGCGCGTGAGGACGCAAATCATCATGGACCAAGACGCGCCCCGCCCGCGTGAACCCGGCGCCTTGATCAGCACGCTGGCGCTGGCGCTGGCGGTGCTTTGGATCGTTGGCGCGATCGCTGCGGCTTTGGTGTTCGCAGGCGCCGAGCGGCTGGCGGCGGCGCGCGCGCTTGAATGGGTCGCGCTGAGCGCTGCTGTAGCGCTGCCGGCGCTGATGGTGCTGTTTTCCGGCGCGACGGTGCGCGAGAGCATCCGCGCGCGGGTGGAAGCGCGCCGGCTGGCCGATGCGGCCGATCGGCTGCTCAATCCCGAACAGAGCGCCGATGAGAACGCGCGCAAGCTGGCCATGAGCGTGCGCGGGGAAATTTCCACGCTCGATTCCGCGCTGGAGCAGACGCTGGCGCGGCTGCAGGAGGTTGAAGGCCAGATCGCCAAGCAGGCGCGCGCCGTCGATGAAATGGGCGGGCAAGCCAAGGCCGGCGCCAATCAATTGATCTCCGGCATGGAGCGTGAGCGCGAAGAGCTGTTGCGCATCTCGCGCGATCTCAACGCCCAGGCGCAAACCATCGGCGACGCCATCTCGCGCCACACCCAATCGATCGCCAACGCGGCGCGGCAAGCAGAAGCGGAGGTGCGCGCGGCCGATCAGGCGCTGGATCACCGGCTCACCTCGTTTGGCGCGGCCGCGGCGTTGATCACCGATCGCACCCAATCGCTTTCCGGCGCGGCGCAAGCCAGCGCCGATTCCGCGCTGCGGCTCGAGACCGCGCTCTCCACTGCGCTCGACGTGTTGGCGAAGGCCACCAGCCTCACCGATGCGGCGCGGCAATCGGCGGACGCGGCGACGCTGGCGGCAAACTCCACCGCCGGGGCGCTGCGCGACACCACAGGCCGCGCGGTGGAGGACGCCAAGCGCGCAGCCGAGCTGATCCGCCATGAAGCGGCGGGCGTGGAGCGCGAAGCGGCGGTGGCGCTGGAGCGTTTGCGCGATGCGGCGGAAGCGGCGCGCGCAGCCGCGATCGGCGCGCGCGTTGCGGTGGAAGAGCATGAGCCCGAGCAAGAGCGGCCGCGCGCGCGGCCCAAAGTGCGCCCGCAGGCGCCGGGCGGCTATGACGCTTCCTGGCGCGATGAGCCCGATCCGCTGGAAGCGCCGCGCCCGGCAGCGCCCGCGCCGCGCTTGAGCGAACCGCGCAATCAGCCGGCCGCGCCCGCAGATTGGACTTGGCGCGATCTTATGTCCTCGGTGGATTCCGCGGGCGGAACGCGCCCTGCCCCGCCTGCGCGCACGCCAGCGCCCTACGCCCAAGCGGGCGCGGCGCTGCCGATGGCCGAGGCGATCACCCGCGCGGGGCTGACGCTGGCGGATGTGTTCTCGCCTTCGGCGCTTGAGCGCATCGCGCAACGCTCACGCTCCGGCACGCAAGCGCGGCGGCGCGCGGTGCAGGATGCAGCGCCCGACGCAACGCGCCGCTTGGCGGATTTCCTGGCGACGGACGCCGAGGCCAATCAGGAAGCGATGCAGTTTTTGCGCACCGACGGCGCGCGCATCGCCGAGCTCATGAGCCGCGGCCGCGCCGCCATGAACGCGGACGCCACGCGCGTGTTTCTGCTGCTGGACGCGGCGGCGGGGTAAGCTCTTGGACCGCCGGCGGTCCAAGAGAACGCGGCAGCGGAGCGCCGGCTTCCAGCCGGCATGCGGCGCCTCAATCTTTCAAGGTAAAACACCACCCATTCCCGGATGCGCGCAGCGCAGTCCGGGAGCCATCACCGCAAGCGTTTGTGGTGATGGGTCCCGGGCTTGATGCTGCGCATCACCCCGGGAATGGGTGGAGGGTGTTCTGAAGCGGTTGCGTGTCGTGATGCCGGCTGGAAGCCGGCGCTCCGCTATCGCGCCTTTATCCGCACAGCGCGCGGCGCTTGCGGAGACAAGTGGGCGAAGCCCTCCGAAGCGAAGGAGGGAGAGCGGGGCGCGCTTTAAGCTACGCGTGGAAATTTAGTTTGGGTTTGCGCCTAAAGCGGGCCCCGCGCGATCTGTTTTTCAACCGGCGCCTGCGTGCAGCGTTCTGACGTCGCCCTGGGTGGCCATACGTTGATAAGACAGCGAACCGGCCGGGTCTCCTCCCCAGGCGATGATGCGCACCACACCATATAAAGCGATGGCCGTTTGCGCCCTCACCGCCGCCGATGCTGCGACGCTGGGTATCCAGGCGCGCTTAGCGCCTTGCAGTCGTTCCCGGCTCGCGTGCTTTGAGAGCCACCATCGCTCTCAAGGTTCTCCGGCTTCCCTGTTTCTCACCGGAGCAAAGAAACGCGCTGTCGCCAGTCTGTTTCTCATCACGCTCAAACCGCGTTCGGATCGTGATTGGTCTGGTGTGCACAACCGCCTCCCGTGATCTGAACGGGATGAGTTTAGGCATGGTGCGAAATCGGTCGGATAGATTTCTTATGGAGCGCGGGCGTCCCGCCCGCATGGGTGCTTGAAGCGGCCCAAAGGCGTGGCGTTTGAACGATGCGGGCGGGACGCCCGCGCTCCATATTTGGGCTATTTCCGTAGGCATCTGCGCCCGCCCCTCCGTCTCGCGCTGCGCGCGAGCCACCTCCCCTGGCGGGGGAGGACGAGGGCGGCGGGTGGGATAGCGGGGCGCGCGCTCCCCGCTTCACGCGGGCTTTTCTTCGTCCTTCTCGCCTTTGCCGAGGATGGCGGTGGCGGAGACGTCGGCGGTGGTGTTGCCGAGGGTGCGGAAGATGTCGGGGATGACCTCGACGGCGATGAGCACGCCAAGGATTTCGATCGGCACGCCGAGCGCAAAGCAGATCGGCGCGATCGAGGCGATGAAGCTCACCTGCCCCGGCAGGCCGACAGAGCCGATCGACACCGCAAACGCGACAATGATCGCGCCGACGATTTGCAGCATGCTGGGCTCGATGCCGTAAAGGTGCGCGACGAAAAAGCAGACCGCGAGATTGGTGGGCGCGCTGGTGAAACGGAATACCGCGACCGACAAAGGCAAGGTCACATCCGCCACGCGCGCAGGGATGGCGAGCGAGCGCAGGCAGGCCTGCAACATCACCGGCAAGGAGGCGAGCGAGGATTGGGTCGCGGCGGCGACCGCCCATACGGGAAACAGCGCAGTGGTGAAGCGGCCAATCGGCTGGCGTGAGAACAAAACCCCGAGCAACCAAGCCAGAACCGTGACGCTGGCGACAACGCTGGTGACGATGAACACGTAATGCGCGAGCGTGCCGGCCGCGCCCAGCCCCGCGCGCGCGCCGAGCCCGAGCGAGAGCGCGAACACCCCGAGCGGGGCTGCAAGCAGCACCCAGCGCACCACAACGATCATCGCTTCGGACACGCCGCGGAAAAAGGTGACGATCGCCTCGCGCAATTTCGGTTCGATCTTGGTGACGGCGAAGCCGAAGAACATGGCGAAGGTGACAAGCGGCAGGATCGCATCCTCGGCCGCGGCGCGCACCGGGTTGGCGGGCGCGAGCCCTGCGAGCCACGCCGCGAAGCTGGGCGGCTCTGTGGCCTTGGCCACCTCGCCAAAGCCGGCGAGGAATTTTTGCGCTTCGACCGGCGCGACGGGAAACAGCGCGAGCAAGCCGTTGACGGCGATGACGCCATAGGTGGCCGAGAAAAGAATGAGCACGGCAAACAGCAGCACCGCGCGGGCGACAAGCCCGCCGGTGCGCGCTGTGTCAGCCACAGAGGCGACGCCAAGGATCAGCAGCGAGACGATGAGCGGGATCACCGTCATGCGCAGGGTGTTGAGCCAGAGCCCGCCAAAGGCTTCGATGGCGTGCGCCAGTTCGGTGAGCCAGCCGGCTTCTGCGGCGCGCACGCCCGCCCCTGCCAGAACGCCCGCGACCAGCGCGCCCAAAACGATGAAGCTTAAAAATTTCACGCGCCGCCCCGCTGCCGTTTGAGGCGTCCTAGCCTATCGGCCGCGCGCGGGCCAAGGCAAAAGCGGGTTTAGCTAGGCTCAAGCCTCACGCCGCGCGCGCCGGGGCCTTGGAAAATTCGAGCGCGCCGTCCTCAAGCTTGCCAAAGCGCAGATCGAGCAGATCGTGCGCGTAGGATTGGTTTTGCTTCCAAGGGGCCCTGGCGGTTTGCTTGGGCAGAAGATGCTTGGCGCGCTGGAAATAGCCGGAGGAGAAATCCACGAACGGGCGCTCCTCCCGCGCCTCAGCGCCGCTGAGGCGCGGGGTGACGGCGGACAGGCCATATTGATCCATGTAATTGATCAGCCGGCAGGCGAATTGATTGATGAGATCGGCGCGCAGCGTCCAGGAGGCGTTGGTGTAGCCAAACACGTTGATCATGTTGGGCACGCCCGAGAACATGCAGCCCTTGTAAGCGTAAAGCTCCCCCGATTGCACCGCCGCGCCATCGACGCTGATGGCGGCGCCGCCGAAGATGCGGAGATTAAGGCCAGTGGCGGTGACGATGATGTCGGCCGGCAGGTGCTTGCCGCTGGCGAGTTGGATTCCGGTTTCGGTGAAGCTTTCGATGTGATCGGTGACGATCTCGACTTTGCCGGCGCGGATGGCCGCGAACATATCGTTATCGGGCACCAGGCAGAGCCGCTCCTCCCACGGATTATAGCGCGGGGTGAAATGGCGCATGTCGTAATCGGGGCCAAGCTCTTCGCGGATGAGGCCCAGCAGGCGCGTGCGGGTTTTTTCCGGGCGCGCGCGGGCGAGACGGAAAAAAAGCTGCTGGATAATGATGCGGGTGAAGCGCGTGGCGTCATAGGCGAATTGCTTTGGTAGCGCCTTGCGCATGGCATTGGCGATTTTGTCCACCGCCGGCATGGAGATCATGTAGGTGGGCGAGCGCTGCAGCATGGTGACGTGCGCCGCGCGATCCGCCATCGAGGGCGCGAGCGTGACGGCGGTGGCGCCGGAGCCGATAATGATCACGCGCTGGCCGCTATAATCGAGATGCTCAGGCCAATGCTGGGGATGGATGATGTGGCCGGCAAAGCGGTTGGCGCCGGGAAAATCGGGGGCGTAGCCCTCTTCGTAATCGTAATAGCCGGCGCAGGAGATGAGGAAATTGGCGGTGTAATGCTCCACGCCGCCTTCATGCTCGGCCTCGATGCGCCAGAGCGCGTCTTGGCTTGACCAATTGGCGGAGGCGACGCGGCGCTTGAAGCGGACGTGCTGATCAATGCCATGCTCGCGCGCGGTTTCGTTCACATATGCCCAGATCGAGGGCCCGTCGGCGATGGCCTTCTCCCCGTTCCAGGGTTTGAAGGAATAGCCCAGGGTGAACATATCGCTATCGGAGCGCACGCCCGGATAGCGGAAGAGATCCCAGGTGCCGCCAATGGCGTCGCGGTTTTCTAAGATGAGATAGCTTTTGCGCGGGCAATCGCGCTGCAGGTAATAGCCCGCGCCAATGCCGGAGAGGCCGGCGCCGATGATGAGAACGTCAACGTGTTCGCTCATGGGGGCGGAGTCGGCGCGGGTTGGGCGATGAAGTCAAGGCGGACGCAACGTCAGCAAAGCGGCTCGCGCATTTGCGCTGCGCCTGCTAAGTGCGCCCCATGATTATCGCTGTTGATGGACCGACCGCCTCGGGCAAGGGCACGATCGCCAAGCATTTGGCGGCGCGCTTTGGGCTCAAGCGCCTGGATACGGGCGCGCTGTATCGCGCGGTGGGGCTGGCCGTGCTGGATGCCGGGGGCGATCCCGGCGATGAAGCGGCGGCGGTGGCGGCGGCCGAGGCGCTCGACCTCGGCGCCATTGATGAGGACCGGATTCGCTCCTCGCAGGCGGGGCTGGCGGCTTCCAAAGTGGCGGTGATCCCGGCGGTGAGGCTTGTGCTGCGCGATGCGCAGCGCGCGTTCGCGGCCGACCCTGCCGGCGCGGTGCTGGATGGGCGCGACATCGGGACTGTGATTTGCCCGGATGCGGACGTGAAATTGTACGTCACCGCCTCGCTGGAGGCGCGCACGGCGCGACGGCTGAAAGAATTGCAGGCGCGCGGGGAGACGATCAGCTTTGAAGCGCTGAAAGCGCAGATCGCCGAGCGTGATGAGCGCGATACGAACCGCGCCGAGAGCCCGCTGCGGCAGGCGGCGGATGCGCATCTGCTGGATACGACGGAGATGGATGTGGCGGCGGCGGTGGAGGCGGCGGTGGGGGTGGTGGAGACGGTGCGAGGATGAAGTTGGACAAGGGCTGGTTGGTGCTCTGTGGGTGCGGCCTTTGGCTCGTGTACGGCTTTTGGATTTTTGACCGGAATCCGAAGCACCCAATTTCGGAAACGGGACACCTTTGGCCGATCCCATATCATGGCTCAACGGCCTACGTGACACTCGTAGAGTACATTCCGTTCATAACGCTTCCAGTGCTCGGGGCATTGATTGCGATTTTCTTCCGGAAGAAGCGCTAAGCTCTTTACCCCCTACCCCGCCGCGCTGAACACGATGTCGAGCGCGGTTTGGATGCGGAAGCTTTCGTGCGCGAGGTTGGTCACAGCACGATCAGGCAGCGCGCTGCGCGCCATCGACGTGAGTTCCATCGGCAGCATAACGCAATCACGCCCCGAGACCGTGAGCTTAACCTCGCGCCGCGATGGGCGTGCGCTCAAGGAGAGCGGTGCGACGATCACATTCACGGTATCTGTGTTTCGATCGTGCTGGAGAACAAGCAGGAAGGGCGCGTCCGCCATCTGACGCCGGAAAGGGTTGTTGATGACGTCGTACTGCTTCACGAGCGATTGCGCGCACGGCTTTGCTCATAAGCCCGAACGTGATCGGCGAGCGAACCGCGTTCGGCGATGAGCCTATTGTGCGCCTCAGTCGACTCCCGCAGCTCCTCCCGCTCCGCCGCCAGCTTGGCTTCTTCTTCGGGCGTGCGTTTGGATTGGGCCATCCTCACCCACTCGGCTTTTACCCATTCGGGATCGATGCCTTCTTCGCGGAGGAAAGCTTCAAGCTCTTCGTCCATGACGTATTCGGCGCTCATGGCTGCAAATATAGCCGCAAGCGGCCCCCTGCGCCATGATTCAGCGCCGCCCCTCCCTTGCTCCCGCGCCCGCCCCTATTTATAGAAGCGGCGTTGGAGGCTGCCCTGCCAGCATAGCGGGGCGGCGTTTGAGCGACCTGAGGCCCCGCCCCAGGCGCTTTTGCGTTTTCGGCCAACCCCCTCAGTCATCCCCGGATCACGTCCGGGGACGACAGCTCCCCGCGCGCGGGGGCGCAAACAAAAGATAGCCACGGCCCCATGGTGGGGCCGAGACCGCCGGAGCCAACCGGCCGGCCGTGACAATTGAATTGGAGCAACAAACGTATGGCGCAAGCCCAAGATTCCCTTACCCCCTCCCGCGACGATTTCGCGGCGCTTCTCGACGAAAGCCTCGGCAGCCGCGGCATGGTCGAAGGCCGCGTGATTCCGGCGACCGTGATCGCCGTTGAGCACGATTTCGTCGTGGTCGATATCGGCCTCAAGACCGAGGGCCGCATCCCTGTTCGTGAATTCCTTGTCGATGACGGCGCGGGCACGCCCAAAGCCGGCGACATCGTTGAAGTTTATCTCGACCGTATCGAAAACGCCCTCGGCGACGCGGTGGTGAGCCGCGAGAAGGCCCGCCGCGAAGAAGCCTGGACCCGCCTTGAAAAGAGCTTCGCCGCTGGCGACGCCGTGAACGGCGCCCTCGTTGGCCGCGTGAAGGGCGGCTTCACGGTGGATCTCGGCGGCGCCAACGCGTTCCTGCCCGGTTCGCAAGTTGACATCCGCCCGGTGCGCGATGTTGGCCCGCTGATGAATATCGTGCAGCCGTTCGCGATTCTGAAAATGGACCGCCAGCGCGGCAACATCGTTGTCTCGCGCCGCGCGGTGCTGGAAGAATCGCGTGCGAGCGAGCGTGCGGAAATCGTCGGCCAGCTGAAGGAAGGCGAAGTGCGCGAAGGTGTTGTGAAGAACATCACCGATTACGGCGCGTTCGTGGATCTGGGCGGCATTGACGGCCTCTTGCACGTCACCGACATGAGCTGGAAGCGCGTCAACCATCCGAGCCAAGTGCTCAATGTGGGCGACACGGTGAAAGTGCAGATCGTCAAGATCAACCCCGATACGCAACGCATTTCGCTCGGCATGAAGCAGCTGATGAGCGATCCGTGGGATGGCGTGGACGCGAAATATCCGGCTGGCGGCAAGTTCACCGGGCGCGTGACCAACATCACCGATTACGGCGCGTTTGTTGAGCTGGAAGCGGGCGTTGAGGGCCTTGTCCACGTCTCGGAAATGAGCTGGACCAAGAAGAACCTGCACCCCTCGAAAATCCTCTCCACCTCGCAAGAAGTGGACGTGCTGGTGCTCGATGTGGATGGCGACAAGCGCCGCATCAGCCTTGGCATCAAGCAAGTGCAGAACAATCCGTGGGATGCGTTCGTGGCCGAAAACCCGGTGGGTTCGGTGATCGAAGGCGAGGTCAAGAACATCACCGAGTTCGGGCTGTTCGTCGGCCTCAACGCCGAGCTCGATGGCATGGTCCACCTTTCGGACATCGCCTGGGACGCCCAAGGCGAAGAAGCCCTCGCCCGCTTCAACAAGGGCGATGTGGTCAAAGCCAAGGTGCTCGATGTGGACGTCGAGAAAGAGCGCATCAGCCTGGGCATCAAGCAGGTCGATTCCGATCCGATGGCGGACGCCGAATTCCGAAAGGGCCAGATCATCACCACCAAGGTGGTGGAAGTGGCCTCCGGCGGCATCGAAGTGGCGTTCGGCGAAGGCGATGCGCTGCGCAGCTTCATCCGCAAGAGCGACCTCTCCCGCGACCGTTCGGAGCAGCGCCCCGAGCGCTTCGCCGTGGGCGACCGGGTGGACGCGATGGTGACGAGCTACGAAAAAGGCCGCCCGCCGCGTCTCGCTCTCCATCAAGGCGATGGAGCTGAAAGACGAGAAAGAAGCGATCGCGCAGTTCGGCTCGTCCGACAGCGGCGCCTCGCTGGGCGACATCCTGGGCGCGGCTCTCAACAAGCCCAAATCCTAGTCAGGTAGCCCAAAACCGCTCGGAAAAGCCCGGCCCCGCAAGGCGCCGGGCTTTTCTTTGGCAATTCAAGCAAATACAGTGTTGACGCCGGGATCATTGCCGGGCCTGTTAGCGCCGGTGAAAAATGGGGAGCCTCCGATGCTGCGCTCGGAACTGGTGGCGAAGCTGCAGGAAGAATTTCAGCCCTTGAAGGCCGCCGAGGTTGAGTACGCGGTGGACGTGGTGCTGGAGGAAATCGCCGGGGCGCTGGCGTCCGGCGGGCGCGTGGAGTTGCGCGGCTTTGGCGCGTTCTCCGTGCGCAAGCGCGACGCCCGCACCGGGCGCAATCCGCGCACCGGGGCGGCTGTAAAGGTTTCGGCCAAGCGGGTGCCGTTCTTTAAGCCGGGCAAAGAACTTCGGCTCAAGGTGAATGGCGGCGAGGAACCGTAGGGAACCGAAGCCCGGCCTTGCCGTTTCTCTGCGAAGGGTAAGGTCCATGTCTGCACAAGATCGGGGCGAAGAAGCGGCGCGGCTGGCGGCCATCGTCTCCTCCTCCGACGACGCCATTATTTCCAAGACGTTGGACGGGATCGTCACAACCTGGAACGCAGCCGCAGAACGCATTTTTGGCTATAGCGCCGAGGAAATGATCGGCCAGCCGATCACAAAGATCATCCCGCCTGAATTGCTCAGCGAAGAAGCGCACATCATCGCGATGCTGCGCAAGGGCGAGCGGGTGGAGCATTTCGAGACTGTGCGCCTGAGCAAGGATGGGCGGCGGCTTGATCTATCGATCACGGTTTCGCCGATGCTGGATAATACGGGCCGCATCTTCGGCGCCTCGAAAGTCGCGCGCGATATTTCCGGACGCAAACGCGCCGAGGAAGTGCAGCGCCTGCTGATCGATGAGCTGAACCACCGCATCAAGAACACGCTGGCCACCGTGCAGGCGATCGCCCAGCAGACGCTGCGCCGCGCGCCCGATCCGCACAGCTTCGTTTCAAGCTTCAATGGCCGCATCCAGGCGCTGGCGCGCGCGCATGGGCTGCTCACCGGCAATTCGTTCCAAAGCGCCGAACTGGGCGAAATCGCGCGCGAGCAATTGGCGCTGGAAGGCTGGGACCGGACACGCATCCGCTGGAGCGGGCCGATCGTGCGGCTGGCGGCGCAGCCGGCGTTGCATCTTTCTCTGGTGCTGCACGAATTGGGCGTCAACGCCCGCAAGCACGGCGCGCTTTCGGCCGAACAAGGCCAGGTAGAGATCGGCTGGCGCGTGACTGAACGCCCAGATGGCGCGCAGCTGCGCCTCATCTGGGAAGAACGCGGCGGGCCGCTGACGATGGCGCCCACGCGGCGCGGCTTTGGCTCCACGCTGATCGAACAGAGCCTTTCCGCCCATGGCGGAATGGTGAGGCTGAGCTATCCGCCCGAGGGGCTGCGCTGCGAAATCAGCATGCCGCTGCCGCCGCTGGCGCCGCGCGCGGACGAAAGCCTCAGCCCCGCAAATGCGCCACAGCGTACGCTGACGCCCGCGCATGCGCTGGCGGGGCGGCGCATTCTGGTGATTGAGGATGAGCCGCTGATCGCCATGACGCTGAGCGATGATTTGGCCGATCTGGGCTGCAGCGTGCTGGGCCCGGCGCATTCGATCGGCAAAGCGTTGGCGCTGATCGCAAGCGAGCCGTTCGATGCGGCGCTGCTGGATGGCAATCTCTCTGGCGATCGCGTCGATGAAATCGCCAACGCGCTGGCGCAGAAGGGCAAGCCGTTCGTGTTCGTCACCGGCTATGGGCGCGAGGCGCTGCCGGCGGCGTTCAACCATGTGCGCGCGGTGGAAAAGCCGTTCACGCGCGAGCAGATCGCCAGCGCGCTGAGCAGCCTGTTTCCGCCCAGCGGCGGGGACGTGGTGCGATTGCGCGGCTAACGCGCGCGGGCAAACCAAATCACCCATCCCCGGATTGGCCGCAGGCCAAGTCCGGGGCCTATAACCTCAAACGCTTGCGTTTATAGGCCCCGGACTGCGCTGCGCGCATCCGGGGATGGGTGGAGATATTTACCGCCGCCGGCGCGCTTCCATTTCATCCTGCTGCTGCACGATGCGCTCCCAGGTTTCGCCGTTGCGGCGGAAGGAATCGAGCTGGCCGCGCGTGAGCGTTTCAAAATCGGCCTGGTGCTGGGGCAGATAGAAATAGGAGGCCACCGGCTTGCGCCCCGCCACCTCCAGCCAGCGCTCATGCCCTTCAATCGTGGCGCGCACGGTGGCGAGGTTTTCGCGCGCGGAGGCGCCGCCGCCGATCTGCATCAGCTGCACGCGCGCGACATCCCAATACGCGAACGGCAAATCCGGATCGATGGCGCGCGCTTCCTCATAAAGCGCGAAGGCCGCTTCGTTGCTTTCCTGGTTGCGCCCAGCGATGACGAGCATGGAGGCGTCGCGTTTTTCACGGCCCACGCGCACCATCTCCGCCAGCAATTGATCGCGCGTCAGCGCGTTGCGGCCGGCGTTGAAATAAAGCTCCGCCGCATCGAGCTTGTTGGGCGTGTGGCGGCGATAAAGCTCTTGGATGGAATTCCACGCGCCATCGGCGTCGCGGCGGACGAAAGAATAGATCCAGGCGTTGCGGAAATAATCGGCGGCGCTGCGCGGGTTGCGCACCAATTCCGCCGATGAGGTCACGTCGCGGATCGCGCCGGTATCTTCGCGGATGGCGCTGACATCTTCTTGGATGAGGCCAAGCTGGGCGCCGATCCGCTCGGTCGCGGTTGTGCCTTGGCCGGCGAGCAGCAGCAGCACGACGCCGGCGCTGGCGAACAGCATGACGCGGAAAGCGTCGCACTCGCGGCACTTGATGGCGGCGGCCTCGCCCTCGGGCGTCTTGGCCTCGGGGCGCCGACGCGGCCCAGGCAGAACCAGGCAAGGATGCCCGCCAACGCCACGGCCGGCCAGATCAAGAGCTGCGGCGAGGCGATATTGGCCAGGAAGCTGGCGAAATCCCCCAGCAGCGAAACGACCCCGCCCACAACAGCAAACAACGGCCCGCGATCAGGCCAGACGACCTGCCAGATTTTTTGCAGCTTCAACGCCCTGCCCCCGATTCAATCCTCAGCCCTCGCGCCGATCTTTGGAACCAAGCGGGCGCATGTCAACGCTTGCTGGAAAATGGCTGCGAACCCTGGCAAATCAGGGCGCGCCAATTGCAATCTGCGGGAGTGCCGCCATGTCAATGCTGAGTGAATTTCGTGAGTTCGCCCTCAAGGGCAATGTTGTCGATCTCGCCGTCGGCGTTGTGATTGGGGCGGCGTTCGGCACGATCGTGTCTTCGCTGGTGGATGATCTCATCATGCCGCTGATCGGGGCGGCCACTGGGGGCTTGGATTTCTCGAACTACTTTATCGGGCTTTCGCCCGAAGTGACGGCGACGACTCTGGCGGCGGCGAAAGAGCAAGGCGCGGTGTTCGCCTATGGCAGCTTCATCACCGCAGTGCTGAAATTCATCATCGTGGCCTGGGCGCTGTTCATGGTCATCAAGGGCATGAACCAGATGAAGCGCAAGGAAGAAGCCAAGCCCGCGCCTGTGGCCGAAACGCCGGCGGACGTGAAGCTGCTCACGGAAATCAGGGATTTGTTGAAGAAGTGAGTGGAAGGCAATGGGCAATAGGGGCGATGCGCCCTACGCTCAAAACCCATTGCCCATTGCCCATTGCCCATTGCCCATTGCCCACTGCCCACTGCCTATTGCCTGCCCCAATGGCCCAATCCAAAATCTGCGGGATCACCACGCCCGAGGCGCTCGACGCCGCCATCGAGGGCGGGGCGCGCTTTGTTGGGTTTGTGCTGTTTCCAAAAAGTCCGCGGCATGTGCAGCGTGAGCAACTCGCGGCGCTGATGGCGCGCGCGCGGGCGGGTGGAGACGGTGATCGTCACCGTCAACGCCGATGACGCGCTGCTGCATGAGATCGGCGCGCTGCGGCCCGATTGGATTCAGGCGCATGGGGCTGAGAGCGCGCTGCGCTTGGCGGAGATGCGCGGCTTTGCGCAGCGCGGCGTGATCAAGGCGCTGGGCGTGGCGCGGGCGGAGGATTTCGCCAGCGTCGAGGGGTTTGAGGCCGCCGCCGACATGCTTTTGTTCGACGCCAAGCCCCCCGCTGGCGCAGAGCTGCCCGGCGGCAACGCGCTGGCGTTCGATTGGGGGCTGATGGCCGGGCGGCGCTTTGGCCGGCCCTGGATGCTCTCGGGCGGGCTCAATCCGGGCAATGTGCAGGAGGCGATTACCGCTTCGGGCGCTGACCTGGTGGACGTGTCCTCTGGCGTCGAGGCCCGGCCCGGCCTAAAGCACCCTGCTTTGGTGGCCCACTTTCTGGCCGCAGCGCGAGCGTAAAGCAGGCTCATGGACGTACGCCGAAATTGGCAGGGTTTGCCGGACGCCGAGGGCCGCTTTGGCCAGTATGGCGGGCGGTTCGTGGCCGAGACGCTGATGCCGCTCGTGCTCGATCTCGAGCGCGCGTATCGCGCGGCGCAGGCCGACCCCGCGTTCGCGGCGACGATGGAGGATTTCTGGACCCATTATGTGGGCCGCCCCTCGCCTTTGTATTTCGCCGAGCGCCTCACCGCGCATTTCGGCGGCGCCAAAATCTATTTCAAACGCGACGAGCTCAATCACACCGGCGCGCACAAGATCAACAATTGCCTCGGCCAAGTGCTCTTGGCGCAGCGCATGGGCAAGACGCGCATCATCGCTGAAACCGGCGCCGGCCAGCATGGCGTGGCGACGGCGACGGTGTGCGCGCGCTTTGGCTTGCCCTGCGTTGTGTTCATGGGCGCAACGGACGTGGAGCGGCAAAAGCCGAACGTGTTCCGCATGAAGCTGCTGGGCGCGGAGGTGCGCGCGGTGACAAACGGCGCGGCCACGCTGAAAGACGCGATGAACGAAGCGCTGCGCGATTGGGTGACCAATGTGGCCGATACGTTCTACTGCATCGGCACCGCCGCTGGCCCGCACCCCTATCCAGAGATGGTGCGCGATTTTCAAAGCGTGATCGGCCGCGAAGCGCGAGCGCAGATATTGGAGCGCGAAGGGCGGCTTCCCGACGCGGTGGTGGCGTGCATTGGCGGGGGCTCGAACGCGATTGGGCTTTTTCATCCGTTCATCGAAGATGAAGGCGTGAAGCTGATCGGCGTGGAAGCGGCGGGCCACGGCATCGATGAACGCTTTGAGCACAGCGCCGCGATCAATGGCGGGGCGCCCCGGCGTGCTGCACGGCAACCGCACTTATCTTTTGCAGAACGAGGATGGGCAAATCCTCGAAGGCCATTCGATTTCCGCTGGCCTCGATTATCCCGGCGTGGGCCCCGAGCATTCGTATCTCTCCGACATCGGCCGCGCCGAATATCGCGCGGCGACGGATGCGGAAGCGCTGGAAGCGTTCAAGCTTTGCGCGCGGCTTGAAGGCATCCTGCCGGCGCTGGAGCCAAGCCACGCGCTGGCGCGCGTCGGCGAAGTGGCGAAAGAGGTCGGCAAGGGCGGGCTCATCATCATGAACCTCTGCGGGCGCGGCGATAAGGACGTGTTCACCGTGGCCGATGCGCTGGGGGTGAAGATATGACCACGCACCAAGGCAGCTGCCATTGCGGCGCGGTGAAGATCAGCTACGCCGCCGAGATTGACGGCGCGATGTCGTGCAATTGCAGCCATTGCCGGCGCAAGGGCTATCTGCTCGCGTTCGGGCCGGTGGAGGCGCTGAGCGTTGAGGCCGAGGATGGCGCGCTCAGCGTTTATCGCTTCAACAAGCATGTGATCGATCATCATTTCTGCGCGCGCTGCGGCTGCGCCACCCATGGCGTGGGCGTTGGCCCCGGCGGGGTGAAGATGGCGGCGGTGAACGTGCGCTGCATCCCGGCGATCGATCTTGATGCGCTGACGATCACGAAAGTTGATGGGGCGAGCTACTAACGCCGATGACGCACCGCCTCTCCTCCCGCTTTGCGGCGCTGAAAGCCGCCAATCGCGCAGCGCTCGTGACGTACATCATGGCGTCCGATCCCGATCACGAAACTTGCCTTGAAATCCTCAAGGGCCTGCCCGCCGCTGGCGCCGATGTGATCGAGCTTGGCTTTCCGTTTTCCGATCCGATGGCTGATGGGGTTTCGATCCAGCTTGCGGCGCAGCGTGCGCTCAAGGCGGGCGGCTCACTCCGCAAAACGCTGGAGCTGGCGAAGCGCTTTCGTGCAACGAACGCGGACACCCCCCTCATCCTCATGGGCTACGCCAATCCGGTGGAAAGCATGGGCTATGAAGCGTTCGCGCAAGCCATGCACGAGGCCGGCGCCGATGGCGCGATCATTGTTGATCTGCCGCCCGAGGAAGATGGCCCGCTGCGCGCGGCGTTTGCGGCGCACGATCTTTCCATCATTCGCCTGGCGACGCCCACGACCGATGAAAAGCGCTTAACCAAGGTGCTCGAAGGCGCTTCCGGTTTCCTCTATTATGTCTCGGTGGCGGGCGTGACGGGTACGAACGCGGCCACGCATGAGGCCGTGCGCGCCGCTGTGGCGCGCCTGAAAGGCGCAACCGATTTGCCGATCGCCGTTGGATTTGGGGTGAGAACGCCCGAGGCCGCGCGCGCCATTGGCGAAACCGCCGATGCGGTGGTCGTCGGCTCGGCCTTTGTGGATGAAATTGCGGCGGGCGGCGAAGGCGCCGCGAAACGCGTCTTGCGCAAGGTGCGGGAGCTGAGCGAAGCTGCCCGCTCCGCGCGGGCAAAAGAAGGACAACCCGCATGAATTGGCTGTCGAATTTCGCGCGGCCTGGGCTCTCGAAGAAGAAGCCCGAAGAAACCCGCGATACGCCGGACAATCTCTGGATCAAAGACCCGCTCTCGGGCGAGCTGGTGTATCGCACCGATCTGGAAGCTTCCCATTGGGTGACGCCCTCTGGCTTTCACATGCGCATCGGGCCTGAGCCGCGCTTTAAGCTGCTGTTCGATGATGCGACCTGGCAGAACATCGCGCTGCCGAAAGCGCCAACCGATCCGCTGAAATTCAAAGACGAAAAGAAATACGTCGATCGCCTGAAAGCCACGCGCGCCAAGGTGGGCCGCGAAGATTGCATGGCCGCCGCTTATGGCAAGATCGGCGGCGCGGGCGCTGTGGTGCTGGTGCAGGATTTTGAATTCATGGGCGGCTCGCTCGGCATGGCCGCGGGCGAGGCGTTCGTGGCCGCCGCGGAAGCGGCGGTAAGGCGCAAAGCGGCGATGATCATGGTGACCGCCTCTGGCGGGGCGCGCATGCAGGAAGGGATTTTATCCCTCATGCAAATGCCGCGCACGACGCTGGCGATCCAGGATCTGCACGAGGCGGGCCTGCCCTATATCGTCGTGCTGGCTGACCCGACCACGGGCGGCGTCACCGCCAGCTACGCGATGCTGGGCGATGTGCACATCGCTGAGCCCGGCGCCCTCATCGGCTTTGCCGGCCCGCGCGTGATCGAACAGACCATCCGCCAGAAATTGCCGGAAGGCTTTCAGCGTTCGGAATATCTGCTGGATAAAGGCATGGTCGATCTCGTGGTCGATCGACGCAATTTGAAGGCGACGCTTTCAACGCTGCTGAGCGTGCTGATGCACAAACATGTCGCCGCCAAGGGCGATGGCGATGAGGCGTTTGAGCTGACCATGATCGACGGCGACGCCACCGATGAGGCGGCGCCGGCGCGCGCCTCGGCCAAGAAAAAGCCCGCGCCGAAACAGGCGCGGGCGAAAGCGGCGGAATAATCTTGGACCGCCGGCGCCCTCGCCGGCATGCGGTGTTTCAACCTGCACTGTCCGTTCAAGCTGAACGAGATTGCCGGCGAGGGCGCCGGCGGTCCAAGGCTTAGCGCCCGCGTTGCAGCGTGAGGGTGACGGTGGAGCCGTCGCCTGCGGTGGCTTGCCAGGTGTCGCCGACGCTGCGCTCGGGGCCGAGCGGGGTGCAGGAGCGGCCAAGCGCTTGGCTCGTCATGCAGAGCTGGCTGTTCTCGATCGCCCAGGTTCCGGCGTGCTCGGAGCCATCGGGGGCGATCAGGGTGAAGGAATTATCGGCATTGTAAAGATAGCGCAGCGAGGCCCCGCTCTCGAGCGTGACCACCACGGTGTTGCCATAGGCGCTTTCGAGAGGATCGGCGTGCGCCGCCCCGGCAAAGGCCAAACCGAACGCCAAAGCGGCGATGAAACGCTGCATCACGAATCCTCCAAAGGCCCTCACGCCCTCGCCATAGCGAGCGGCCGGCCATAGCTCAAGCGCCGCCACGCCCACTCGAACGGCCCCATGCTGAAGCGCGACAGCCAAAGCGGGGACCAGATCAGTTGCAGCGCCCAGATGGCGAGCACGATGGCCCAGAGGCCAACCCGATCCACCTCGCCATACAGGCCAAGCCCGCGCCCGCCATAGAAGATCGTGGTCATGATCAAAGATTGCGTGAGGTAATTGGTGAAGGCCATGCGCCCCACCGCAGCGAGCGCATCGGTGAGCATTTTCAGCGCGCCGAATTTCACCACCAGCACAAGCACGCTGGCGTAAAGCAGCGCGATGAACGGCGAGAGCGCGCTGTTGGCCAATTGGCCAGCGCCCATCATGTGCAAAAACTCAAAGCCGCGCGTTGCGTTCTCTTCGGCCTGATAGGCCACAGCGATGAGCGAAAGCCCGCCCGCGACAATCGCCAGCACATAAACCCAAAGCCGCGCATTGCCGCTGAAAAAGCCCCACTTGAACAGCGCCATGCCGATCATCATCAAGCCGATGATGCGCGGCAGAATAAACACCAGATAGCCCAAAAAGCCGGTCCACAGCGCGAAATTCTCACTGGTGGCGGAGATGAGCCCGCCCTGATAGGCGGCGACAATGCGCGCGATTTCCGCCGCCGAAGGCTCCCACATTTCAGCGCGCACCTCCGCTTGAGCCTCAACCGGCGCAAAGGCGAGCGAAGCGCCAATCCCGGCCATCAGCGCCGCCGCGAGCGCAACCAAGATCGCGCCGACGATCGCAAGCGTCGCCGGCCGCCAGGAGCGCGCGAGCAAAACGATGAAGCCCGCGATCGCGTAGGGAAACAGAATGTCGCCGTACCAGATCAGCGCGCCATGCGCCGCCCCGATCAGCAACAGCCAAAACAAGCGCCGACGCAGCACGCCGCCACGCTCTTTATCGCCGCGCTCACCGCCGATCATGAAGATGCTGGCGCCGAACAGCATGGAAAACAGCGTCATCATCTTGAACTCGAAGAAGACGTGCATGCCAAACCAGGCGCCGAACGTATCGGGCGTGACGGCGATCGGCGCCAGGGCCGGGTTTTGCGCCGCTTGCATGGGCGCGGCGAAATAGGCGGCGTTGACCGCCAGGATGCCCAAGAGGGCAAACCCGCGCACGACATCAAGGCCTTTGATCCGACGCCCCTCGGCCACCGGGGCGGGCGCTGGCGCGGCGTCGTTCATCGGCTTCCCCCTTTGCCGGCTTCCAAGCGCGGCTAGACCCTGACGGTATGAACGCTTCGACTATGGACGACCCTATCCCGCTTGCTCAAGCGCTGATGCGCGCGCCCTCTGTGACGCCGGTGGAGGCCGGCGCGCTTGATGTGATTGAAACGGCGCTCAAACCGCTGGGGTTCCGGATTCGGCGCTACAAGTTTGGCGCGGTGGATAATCTTTATGCGCGGCTCGGGGATGCGGCGCCGAATTTTTGCTTTGCCGGGCATGTGGACGTGGTGCCCCCTGGCGAGGGCTGGGCCTCCGATCCGTTCGATCCGCAAATCCGCGACGGCATGATCTATGGGCGCGGCGCCGCCGATATGAAAACCGCGATCGCGGCGATGGTGGCGGGCGCGCAAAGCTTTTTGCGCGGCGGCGCGCCGAAGGGCTCGATCTCGTTTCTGCTCACCTGCGACGAGGAAGGCCCGGCGGTGGACGGCACCAAGGCGGTGCTGGAAGCGCTGCAAGCCGAGGGCGAAAAGATCGATCATTGCCTGGTGGGCGAGCCGACCAGCGACGCTTACGTGGGCGACATCATCAAGAACGGGCGGCGCGGCAGCCTCAATGTCGTGATCAGCATGGAGGGCAAGCAAGGGCATGTCGCCTACCCGCAGCGCGCGCGCAATCCGGTGACGGCGATGATCGAAACGCTGGCGGCGCTGAAAGCGCGCACGCTTGATGACGGCGCGCCGGGGTTTGATGCGTCAAACCTTGAGGTGACAAGCGTGGACGTGGGCAACGCGGCGCACAACGTGATCCCGCAAAAGGCCAGCGCGAAACTCAACATCCGCTTCAACACCCATCACACGCCGGAGGCGTTGCTGGCCTGGATCGATGAAACCGCGGGCGCGGCGGGCGCGCGTTATGGCGTGGGCCATAGCTTGGCCGTGACCTCGCGCAGCGTGGCGTTTTACACCGATCCTGGGCCGTTTACGGATTTGCTTTGCGCGGCGGTGGCCGAAGCGTTTGGCAAGGCGCCTGCGCTTTCCACCACGGGCGGCACATCGGATGCGCGCTATATCCGCGAAATGTGCCCGGTGGCTGAGCTTGGCCTGCGCAACGAGACCGCGCACATGGTCGATGAGCACGTGGCGGTGGAGGACGTGCGCACGCTGGCGCGCGCGTATGAGGCGGTGCTGCGGCGCTATTTTGCGTGATCTTGGTCTTGCACCCCCTCCCCTCAAGGGGAGGGGGTGAAGTCAATAATCCACGCGCATGAGATAGAGCCCATCAGGCGGGGCGACCGGGCCGCAGGCGCTGCGATCTTTGGCGGCGAGCGTGGCGGCGAATTCTTCCGGGCTCATCTTGCCGGCGCCCACCTCCACCAGCGAGCCCACCATGGAGCGCACCTGCCGATGCAGGAAGCTGCGCGCCTCAAAGCGGCAGCTGATGAGTTCGCCATAGCCCTGCACCCAGGCGACATCGAGGGTTTTGACCGGGCTTTTGGCTTGGCATTGGCTATCGCGGAAAGTGGTGAAATCGTGCTGCCCGCGCAGGGTTTGCGCGGCGGCGTTCATCGCGCCGGCGTCGAGCTTGCGCGGCACGCGCCAGATCTGCCCGCGCTTGAGCGCCAGCGGGGCGCGGCGGTTGAGTATCTCGTACACATAGACGCGGCGCACGGCGTCAAAGCGCGCATGGAAATCGGGCGCGGCTTCCTCGGCGCTGAGCACGGTGATGGGGTGCGGGCGCAAGTGCGCGTTGAGCGCATCGCAGAGGCGCTGCGGCGGCATTGGCTTTTCAAGATCGACATGCGCCACCTGCCCCGCCGCGTGCACGCCCGCATCGGTGCGGCCTGAACCTGACACCTCCCCGCGCGCACCCGTGAGCTTAAACAGCGCTTCTTCCAGCGCGCCTTGCACGGTGGGCAGATCAGGCAAGCGCTGCCAGCCCTGAAACGGGCCGCCGTCATATTCGATGGTGAGTTTGTAACGCATGCGGGAGTAAGTCAGTCGTGAATAGTCAATAGTCAGTAGGGCGAACTGGGCTCACCTGTTCTACTGACTATTGACCACTCACTATTCACTTTCCTATTGCCTCCGATAATCCAGCATCGTGCAGGCGCGCGCGTCGGCGGCGCCGGGGGCTGCGCCGGCGACGCCGAGCACTTTCAGCAGCGGCTCGCCAGGGGCGGCGGGCTCCCACAGCACAACGAAAGCCGGCTCCTCGGCGCCGCAGAGGCCGGCGCCGCCTTCGGGCCGGGTTTGGCGGGTGACGCGATAGACCAACGTGCGCGGCTCTTCGACCGCGATGTCCAGCAAGGCGCGCAGGGTTTGGCCCTGCACCTGCGTGGCGGGCGAGACAGCGCCGGAAATCACCGCTTCGATCAGCAGGCCATTCTGGCCGCGCAGCGCGAGCACCTCGGTGGTTTCGCCGCTGGCGTCATCGGCGCTGGGCAGGCGCAGCGTCATCGCCACGACAAGCGGGCCGGTGGTGTTGCGCGCGGCGTCGTTCTGCGGGCCGAACACGCGGGAGGGTTCGGACGCCGGCGCGGGCGCATCCAATTGCGGCGCCTCGGCCTCGGCAGCGGAAGGCGCGGACGCCTCCTGCTGGCACGCGGCAAGCGCCAGCACCAACGCCACACAGGCAAAACGCAGCTTCATCGAAAGGGCCCTCCGCTCAATATCTTAGCGGCGGCATGGGCTTTCTTCAACTGAGCTGGGCGCCTGCCGAAACGGCTTGGCCGCGCAAAAAATCAGCAGCTTGCATCGGCGCGCGGCCTTCACGCTGCACTAAGGTTAACCGCACCGCGCCTTCGCCGCAGGCGATCAGCAGCGCATCGTCCAGCGCTTCGCCCGGCGCGCCCCGGCCTTGGCCAAGCCGCGCGTGCAGCGCCTTGATGCGCTTGCCTTCAAACTCAAACCAGGCGCCGGGCGCAGGCGAAAGCCCGCGGATCATGCAATCGATCTCACGCGCGGGCCGCGCCCAATCGATGCGCGCTTCGGCGGGCGTGATCTTGTGCGCGTAGGTGACGCCTTCTTCAGCTTGCGGCGTTTCATGCGCGGCCCTTGTTCAAGCGCTGCGAGCGCATCAGCCATCAGCGGGCCGCCAAGCGCGGCGAGGCGATCGTGCAGCGTGGCGGTTGTATCGTCGAACGCAATCGGCGTTTCGGCGGTGGCGAGGATGGGGCCAGTATCGAGCCCCTCTTCCATGCGCATCACTTGCACGCCGCTTTTGGAATCGCCGGCCATGATGGCGCGCTGGATCGGCGCGGCCCCGCGCCAGCGCGGCAGCAGCGAACCATGCAGATTGAAGCACCCCAAGCGCGGCGCATCGAGAATGGGTTTGGGCAGAATGAGCCCGTAAGCGACGACGATGGCCGCATCGAGTTTCAGCGCGGCGAACGCTTCCTGCGCTTCGGCTTTCTTCAAACTCTTCGGCGTGCGCACCTCAAGCCCAAGCGCCTCCGCGCGTTCGTGCACCGGGGTTTTTCGCTCTTTCTTGCCGCGCCCGGCGGGCCGCGGAGGCTGGGTGTAAACGCAAGCGATCTCATGGCCGGCCGCGATCAACGCCTCCAGCGTCGGCAGCGCGAAAGCGGGCGAGCCCATGAAAGCGAGGCGCAAGGTCATGGCCGGCATGTGCCCAAGCGCGAGGCCAAGCGCAAGCGCGGACCGCTTGAACAGGCTCCCGGCGCGCCTATACTGCATGTATGGCAGCTAAAAAGTCCTCCGCCGCCGCGCGCAACACCCAAACGGGCCGTTTCACCGAGATCGGCGGCGTGCGCGTGAAGCTGGCGCCCGCCAAACGGGTGCTGCCGAAGGCCGAAGATGCGCGCCTGCGCAAAGCCGTGAAGGACTTTTATGAGGAAAAGAAGGGCCGCTGACGCACGGCCGGGCGTCTTCATCAATTGCCCGTTCGATGACGAATACGGCCCGCTGCTGCGGGCGGCCGCCTTCGCCATCGCCGCTTGCGGCTACCAGCCGGTTTGCGCGCTCGACGAAAACGACGCCGGGCGCATTCGCTTTGAGAAACTGCATGCGCTGATCGCGCAAACCGACCTTGCGGTGCACGATCTCTCGCGCGTTGAGCTTTGATAGCGCGCCTAAAGCGCCGCTTCCTTGCGGGCTTTCTTCAGCTTGCGCATGGCGTTCTCGCGCTTGAGGCGGGAGATGCGGTCAATAAAGAGCACGCCTTCGAGGTGATCCATTTCGTGCTGGATGCAGACGGCGTAGAGCCCCGACGCCTCTTCCTCGACCGGCTTGCCGTTATAATCGAGATAGCGCAGCCGCACCTTATCGGGGCGCTGCACCTCCTCGAACACCTCCGGCACCGAAAGGCAGCCCTCTTCGTAGGGCAGCGTGGTTTCGGTGGATTCGAGGATTTCTGGGTTCACGAAATAGCGCGGCTCGGGCGGATCGCCCTCGCGCGCCAGATCCATGACGATGATGCGCAGCGGCTCCCCGATCTGGATGGCGGCAAGGCCAATGCCGGGGGCGTCGTACATCGTCTCCAGCATGTCATCCATGAGGCGGCGATGGGCGTCCGTCACCGGGCCCTCCACGGGCAGCGATTTCTGCTTCAGCACCGGATCGGGCGCGACAAGGATGGGGCGAATGGCCATGCCCAACAGGTATGGAGGGCCGCGCGCGCCGTCAAGCAAGCGCGCTAGCGCAGGGCGATGGAACGCGCCGCGCCCTCGCGGCGAACGGTTTCGCGGGTGGGGAGCGTGCGGGCCTGATGCTCGCGCTCAGCCACGAGATCGCGGCTCGCAAGCGGCGCGCTGGGCGGTTCCTGGCCGGGGATTTCGGCGGCGATGATGCGGCCTTGCCCGTCCCGTTCCACGGCGGCGACATGGCCCACGACGACGCCGGTATCGGACACCACAGGGGCGTGGAGGGCGGATTCGGGGAAATCGTCAGCCATGGCCGGGGCGGCGATGGCGGCGGCCAAAAACGGGGCGAGAACAAGGCTGCGCAGCATGGGCGTTTCCGCGGCTCCTCCCCGCGGCCTCTCGATTGACTAGGACGGTGATAAAACGCGCGGAGGCCGCAGGCGTTCCGAGCCATCTTTTCCCCTATTCCGCAGCGGGTTGCGCCAGGGCTCCGGCGCGCTTTAGCTCCACGCATGCAAAAGGACGCGCTTTTCAAACTCGCGGGCGCCGCCGCGATCCTGGGCGGGGGCTTGCGGATCATTTCGGCCTTCCCCGTGCTGGACGGCGACCCGATCGCGCGGGAATGGCTCTATGCCGGCATTGATGTGCTGCTGGTGTTTGGGCTGATCGGGATTTACCTGGCGCGGGCCGAACGCCTCGGGCTGCTTGGCTTGGCGAGCTTCATCATCGCCATGGCGGGCTTTTCCTTCATCGGCGGGCCGGACGCCGATCCGTTCGGGTTTTCCACCTATGCCGAAGGCGCGGCCGTGATCGCCATCGCCATGGCGGGGCTCTCCATCGCCTGGCTGCGTGCGGGCGAGCGGCCGCTTTGGCCGCCGCTCTTTTGGTTGGCGAGCCCGGCCGCAGCGGGCGTGCTGAGCATGACGCCGGCTTCCGGCTACGGGCTGATGGCGGCGGGGGCGTTGTTTGGCGCGGGGTTCGTCGCGGGCGGGCTGACGCTGCTGCGCCGTTAGCGGGGGTTGCGGTTCCGCGCGCGAGCGGCGATATGAGCCCTCGCAGGCAGGCGGCGGACGGCCGCCCCGCCAACCCGGTCAGGTCCGGAAGGAAGCAGCCGTAACGGGTTGCGTACGGGTCGCCGTCCTGTCTGCACCGTTCGGGGTTCGTTTTCGCACTGAAACACCCTAGGTTCGCTTCTGTGAGCGACTCTCCCTCTTCCGGCCTCTTCGGCGACGAACCTCAAAGCGGCGGCTATCTTGTGCTGGCGCGCAAATACCGGCCGCGCACGTTCGAGGATCTGATCGGCCAGGAGGCGATGGTGCGCACCATCGCCAACGCCTTCGCGCTGAACCGGGTGCCGCACGCCACCATGCTGACGGGCGTGCGCGGGGTGGGCAAAACCACCACGGCGCGGCTGTTGGCGCGGGCGCTGAACTACAAGCGCGAAGGCGTGGATGGGCCGAGCATCGCGCTCGAGCCGCCGGGCGAGCATTGCCAGGCGATCATGGAAAGCCGCCACCCCGACGTGTTCGAGATGGACGCCGCCTCCCGCACCGGCATCAACGACATCCGCGAAATCCTCGATAGCGTGCGCTACGCGCCGGTGATGGCGCGCTACAAAGTCTACATCATCGACGAAGTGCACATGCTCTCCACCCAAGCCTTCAACGGCTTGCTGAAAACGCTGGAAGAGCCGCCGCCGCATGTGAAATTCATCTTCGCCACCACTGAAATCCGCAAAGTGCCCGTCACCGTGCTGTCGCGTTGCCAGCGCTTTGATTTGAAGCGCATCGATAGCGAGCGGCTGGCGAGCCATCTGGGCCATATCTGCGCCAAGGAAGGCGTTGAGGTGGATGCCGATGGGCTGGCGCTGATCGCGCGCGCGGCGGAAGGCTCGGCGCGCGATGGGCTCTCGCTGCTGGATCAGGCGCTGGTGCAAAAGCCGGGCGCGAGCGTGAACGCGGCTGATGTGCGCGAGATGCTGGGCCTCGCTGATCGCGGGCGGGTGCTGGATTTGTTTGAAGCGATCGCCAAGGGCGATGCGAAAACCGCGCTCACCGAAGCGCGCAGCCAATATGATAGCGGCGCCGATCCGGCGCTGATCCTGCGCGATCTGCTTGAGGTGGGCCATGAGGCCGCGCGTGCGCAAGCGCTGGGCGATGGCGCAAAGCTGGTGGGCGGCGCGGACTGGGCTGCGCGCGTGCGTGCTTTGGCGCAAGGGCTGACGCCCTCGCAGCTTTCGCGGCTGTGGCAGATGCTGCTCAAAGCGCTGGAAGAAGCGGGCAAGGCGCCCGATCCGATCGCGGCGGTGGAAATGGCGATGGTGCGACTCTGCGCGGCGCAAAGCTTGCCGCCGCCGGAAGAAGCCGCGCGTCTGCTGCGCGATGGCGCGCCCGCTTGAGCGCCGGCGCCCCGCCGGCGAGAGCGGCGGCCCTGGATCAAGAATGAGCGCCGGCGAGGCGCCGGCGGTCCAAGCCGCTCCCACGCACGCGCTCAAAACCTTCGAGGATGTGATCGCCTTCATCAGCGAGCAGCGCATGGCGGAGCTGGTGCTGGTGCTGGAGCGGATGAAGGTGCAGCTCTATGCGCCCAGCGGCGATCTGGTGTTCCAAAACAGCGATGATCTGCCGCGCGATTTGATCCGCACGCTCAAGCCGCTGCTGGAAGAAGAAACCGGCATCGAATGGCGCATCCGCCCAGCGACGGAGATCGTCTCCGCCGCAAGCGTGGCCGAGCGGCGCGCGGCCGAACGCGAACGCGCGCGGCAAAAGCTGCGCGAAGAGCCGTTCGTGGCCGAGGCGCTGAAATTTTTCCCGAAGCCAACGTGGTGAAAGTGACTCACCCCGAGGAAGAAAATGGCGGGGGCGAGGTCGCGCCCTTCCCTAAAAAGACTGAATCCCAAACGCCCGCCGCGGCGCGCAAACAGGAATCCGAGCGATGAAAGACATCTCCCAGATCATGCGTCAGGCGCAGGCCATGCAGGCCAAGATCGCCGAGGCGCAGAAAAAGCTGGAAGCGATGGAAGTGGAAGGCAGCGCCGGCGGCGGGCTGGTGAAAGTGCGCATTTCCGGCAAAACCGCGCTGCTCGGCCTCAGCATCGATGCTTCGCTCATGGCGCCGGGGGAGCACGAAATCTTGGAAGACCTCATCAAAGCCGCGCACGAAGATGCGCGCCGTAAGCTGGAAGAAGCGCAGAACGACGAGATGAAGGGGCTTTCAGGCGGGCTGGGCATGCTGCCTGGGTTTAAGATGCCGTTCTAACGCGCCTCTGCGGCGGGCGCGGCGCGCTCGTCGCCACGCAGCAGCTGAATGTCGCGCCCGCTGGGCTCCTGAAACACGCGCAGCCCAAATTCAGGCATGATCGCCAACAGGTGATCGAAAATATCGGCCTGAATGCCTTCGTATTCGCCCCATGCCGTGGTGCTGGTGAAGCAATAAATCTCAAGCGGCAGGCCTTGCGGCGTCGGCTGCAATTGGCGCACGAGCTGGGTGAGCCCCTGGTGCACGCGCGCATGCGCGCGCAGATAGGCGATCACATAAGCGCGAAACGTGCCGAGATTGGTGACGCGGCGCGTATTCACCGGATCGCGCCCGGCTTCGATCAGGCGCGCGTTCCAATCCTGCAATTCATCGTGCTTCGCGATCGAGATATTCATCGATCAGCGCAAAGCGATGCAGCCCCTCCACCTCTTCCGCTTCAAGAAAGCGGACGCTGCTTTGATCGATGAACAGCGAGCGCTTGATGCGCCGCCCGCCGGTTTCAAACATCCCGCGCCAATTCTTGAACGAATTTTCGATCAGCTTGTGCGTGGGGATGGTGGTGACGGTTTTATCCCAGTTTTGCACCTTCACCGTGTGCAACGCGATGTCGATCACATCGCCATCGGCGTTAAATTGCGGCATCTCGATCCAATCGCCGACGCGCAGCATGTCGTTTGAGGTGAGCTGCACCGAGGCGACGAGCGAAAGGATCGTATCCTTGAACACCAGCATCAGCACCGCGGCCATGGCGCCGAGGCCCGAAAGCAGCAGCAGCGGGCTTTGCTCCATCAAAGCCGCGATCATCAGGATCGCCGCCGCCGCGAACAGCACGATTTTGACGACCTGAATGTAGCCCTTGATCGGCCGCCGCGCCGCTTCCGGCCGGCGCTGATAGATTTCGGTCACCAGCGTCAGCGCGCCGTTCAGCGCCAGCACCACCATGAGAATCACAAACGCCGAGACGACATTGTTGATCACCGTGGCCGCGCCATCAGGCAGATGCGGCACAAGCGGCGCGCCGCGCGCGATCACCAGGGCCGGCACGATATTGGCGAGGCGTGAAACAAGGCGCTTTAACGTCTCGCTCTTGAAGCGCAGCAAGCGCTCGGCGAAGCGCAGGATCACGCCCTTGACGATGAAATTGGCGATCAGCGCGAGCCCGAGCAGAACGCCAATGCCGATCAGCGCCTCCGCCTCGGGCGGCATGTTGGCCGGCATCCAAGCCTGAACGCTGAAGTCGGCGAGATCGAAAAAACTCATGACAAAAGTTCCAGCGCGCAAAAGCGCGGGCGCATGCTCAAAGGTGGCGGGATGGCGCCATCTTCGCCCGCGCGGCGCGCTGAGTCAAACCTGCGGGGTTGGTTCGCGCGCTATGGCCTGCGGCCGCGCGTCGAGAATGCCGCGCGCGAGGGCGCGCAGCTCGGTTTGATGATCGGCCGGATCGAGCGGCTCGGCGCGCACAATGGCGCTTGCGGGCTCAGGGCCAGCCGCGAGGCGCACCATGATCGAGCCAAGGCGCAGGCGTCGCGGCTGCACGCCCTCAACCTCCACCTCATCGGCGCCGGCGCGAACGAAGCGCGCGATCGTCGCGCGTGAGCCGCGCATGGTCTTAAGGCGGGACACCTCAACGCGCTCAGGCAATTCGCGCCACACGCTCGACTCAGAAGTGAGTTGCGGCGCATCGGCAGGCACGAACGGGCCCAGCGCCGCGGGCGCATAGAGCGAGCCGGAATGGATTTGCGCCGATTCCCAGCCGTTGCGGCGCTCGATCAGGCAATAGCCGCGCCCCTCATGGGCGCCGCACCACATCCCGCGCACGCGCGCGCTGCCGTTGAACAGCACCGCATCGCCGCTAATGAATTCGTGCATGTAAAGCGGCGTTCCTGCCGGCAGCAACAGCACGCGGCCCGACAAGGCGCCGGCGCGCGTGACGTCATTGGCCAGCCGGGCTGCGTTTTCATAGGGCAGCGCGCGCGTGGCGAAGATCTCGCCTTCACGCACCACGCCTTCGCGCACGTCGATGCCGGTATTATCAAAAATGGCGAGGGCCCGGCTCAATTGCGCGGTGACGCTTTCGACAGTCTCGTCCGGACCTGGGCGGACCGTCAGCGGCACGCCCTCAGGGCCAAAGACCCTAAACCCCTGCTGTGCATGCACGTTGGCGACGAGCACCACAAGGCAGGCCGCCAAGCACACAATCCGCCAAATCATCTCGCCCCCACCACCACAACCTAACCGATCAACACATCCCGCTCAATACAGCCGCCTCTCGCATCGGCGCGGGCGAGCCGCTACATCGGCTTGATGCGTTCCAAATCCGCCATCGCCGCGCCCGAGATCGAGGCGCTGATTTCGCTGCTGGGCAAAGTGCCGGGGCTTGGGCCGCGCTCGGCCCGGCGGGCGGCGTTGCAGCTTCTGAAAAAAGAAGGACGCACTGATGCTCCCGCTGGCGGCGGCGCTCAGCGATGCGGCCGAGAAAGTGCGCGCCTGCTCCAATTGCGGGATGCTGGATGCGTCCGATCCGTGCGCGCTGTGCCAGGCGGCCGATCGCGATGACGGCCTCATCTGCGTGGTGGCCGAGGTGGGCGATGTGTGGGCGCTGGAGCGCGCGGGGCCGTTCAAGGGGCGCTATCATGTTTTGGGCGGGGTGCTCTCGGCGCTCGATGGGGTGCGGCCCGATGATCTGCGCATCGCGCGGCTGGTGGAGCGCGCCAGCGCGGGCGGGGTGCGCGAGGTGATCCTGGCGCTTTCAGCCACGGTGGATGGGCAAACCACCGCGCATTATCTGGCCGAGCGCTTGGCGCCGCTGGGCGTCATCGTGAGCCGGCTTTCGCATGGCGTGCCGGTGGGCGGGGAGCTTGATCTGCTCGATGACGGCACGCTGTTCGCCGCACTGCAAAGCCGACGGCCTTCGTAACGGCGGCGCTTTAAGTCGTGCAGCGTGTGCGGGCGCGGGTGATGCGCGGATCCATCAAGCCCTCGGACTCAAAACGCGCGAGCGCGAGACGATATTCGTCATACGGCACGGTGCGGGTGATCTCATCCCACATGCAATCGCACGCGGATGTATCGGCCGTGCAAATCTCGCCGAATTGCGCGCGCGCGCCATCGGGATAAGGGTGCGGCTCTTTTTCGCCGCACGCGGTGAGCGCAAGCGCCGCAAAGGCGATCAGCTCCATGCGCATGTCAGCCTCCCTGCCCGGCATATTTTGCCGAGCGTAAAGAGCATTCTAGCACGGCAGGGTTAAGGCTTCGCCGCAGAAGCTTCGTTAAGCGCGGCCGCCGTGGCGAACTCAACCTTAATATGCGCGTACAGCTTCATCTCCGGCGACGCCAGCAGCGGCGTGCTCGGCATCCGCTGCTTGGGTCCAGTACGGCTCAGGCGCGAGGCTGGCGCAAGCGGCGGCCGCAAGCGCGCAAGCGCAGCACAGCGCGAGCAGGGATAGGCGGGAAAATTGCCGGCGCATAAAAAGGGCCTCCAGGCGCAGAACGCTTGGAGGCCTTTTTCAGTTCCGGCTAGCGATTGGCGGCGACGCATTGCTGGGCGGCGTCCACCATGCGCGCATAGGCGTGGTGTTCGGAATCCTTGCCCCAGGCGCTCATCAGATCGAGTTCCACAAACTCTCCGAACGAGACGCTCTGCTGGAGCCGATCAATCATGCAGCTGCAGATCGCAGTGGAAACGCCACCGCCCTGGCATCCGGTGTTGAAATTCTGCACGGTATAGGCCGGGTAGCGGCCATTGGCGGGCGCATCGCCCTTGCAATTGGCGACGATCAATTCCTGGCGCACCATGTTCGGATGCAGCTGCTGGGTCGCGTAGCTGTTCGACAGCTCACTATATTGCTGCAACGAATATTCCGCGCGGATGCCGTTCCAGACGCATTGGCATAGCGTGACATCGCCCCCGCCTTGGCGGCACTCGCTCACAAACTGGGTGCGCATATCTTCGGTGAAGCCAACGCTTTGCGCCCAGGCGCCCACAGACACAAAAAGCGCGGCCACGCCCGCGCACACCGCAACAGCGATCGATTTCATAGAATCTTCCCCCGCAACAAGCCCTCGCGCGCGAATCTAGGCGCTGGCCCTGGCGAAGTAAATCTCAGTTGCGCCCGTCCTCGAGCAGGCGCCGGCCGATCACGTGCGCCTGGATTTCGCCCGCGCCCTCGAAAATATTGAGGATGCGCGCATCGCAGAGCACGCGCGAAATCGGGTATTCCAGCGCAAAACCGTTGCCGCCATGGATTTGCAGCGCGTTATCGGCTGCGGCCCAGGCCACACGCGCGGCAAGCAATTTGGCCATGCCCGCCTCAAGGTCGCAGCGCTTGCCGCTGTCTTTGCGCCGCGCGGCGAAATACGCGATCTGGCGCGAGGCCATGATCTCGGCGGCGATCATGACGAGCTTGTTGGCCACGCGCGGGAAACTGAAAATCTCCTGGCCGAATTGTTTGCGCTCGATTGCGTATTTGAGGCCAAGCTCCAGCGCGCATTGGGCCACGCCCACAGCGCGCGCGGCGGTTTGGATGCGGGCGCTCTCGAATGTCGCCATCAATTGCTTGAAGCCCTGGCCTTCGACGCCGCCGAGCAGATTGCCGGCGGGGACTTTAAAGCCGTCAAAGCCGATCTCGTATTCCTTCATGCCGCGATAGCCGAGCACCTCGATCTCGCCCCCGCTCATGCCTTCGGCGGGGAACGGGTTTGCATCATCGCCGCGCGGCTTTTCGGCGAGCAGCATGGAGAGGCCGGAGAAATTGTTGGTGTCCGGATTGGTGCGGACCAGGAGCGTCATCACATCGGCGCGGGCGGCGTGGGTGATCCAGGTTTTATTGCCGGTGACGATATAGTCCTCACCCTCCTTCGCCGCGCGCGTGCGCAGCGCGCCGAGGTCCGAACCCGTGTTCGGCTCTGTGAACACGGCGGTGGGCAAGATTTCGGCGCTGGCGATTTTGGGGAGCCAATAGGATTTTTGCGCGTCCGTGCCGCCGGTGAGGATCAGTTCCGCCGCGATCTCCGAGCGCGTGCCGAGGCTGCCAACGCCGATATAGCCGCGCGACAATTCCTCTGAGACCACGCACATCGCGGTTTTGCCAAGGCCCGAGCCGCCAAACTCTTCCGGGATGGTGAGGCCGAACACGCCCAGCGCGCCCATCTGCTCCACGATCGCGATCGGGATCAGTTCATCCTTCAGATGCCATTCGTGCGCGTGCGGGGCGACCTCGGCGTCGGCGAATTTGCGGAACTGATCGCGGATCAGCTCGAAATCCTCATCGAGCCCGGTTTGCTCCAGCGTCGCGCGGCCGGCGGCTTGGCGCAGCAAAACCGCGAGGCGATTTTTCTCCGCCTGCGTGGCGGGCGCGGAAACGGGCGGGGCTTCGACGCCGAAATCGGCGGGGCGGATGGATTCCACCTGCGTCATCGGCAGCCCGCCGGCGAGCTGGGCGGTGTATTCGCCGATGAGGAGCCTCGCCAAAAGCTGCTCGGTTTCGCCGAATTTGCCGGCGGCGGTGAGCGCCTGCGCCCAATCGCGCACCTCACGCAGCGTCTCGGCATAGGTGGCGACCCAGGCAAGGCCATGCACTAGATGCTGCTCCCGGTCGAACGCGCCGCGATCGGGCGCCGACACGCGCTTTCACCGCCGCGCGCGCGGCTTCGGCGTAGGCGGCGGCTGCCGTGGCGCTTGCGTTAAGGGCGTTAAGCAGGTCAGACATGGGGCCTCGCAAAGTCTGGCGGTGTTAAAGCAGCTTTTCGCAGTTGCGAACAAGCCATCCCAATATTCGGACAGTGAGGAGCCCATGCCGTTACGCCATCTTGCCGCCCTGACCGCCGCCCTGGCCCTCGCCGCCTGCGCGCCAGAGCCGGCCCCCGCGCCAGAGCCGCCCGCTCCCTCGGCCGCGCCGCCGGTGCTGGATACGCCCCAGGAGGGCGCGGCGGCGCGCAGCCCGCTTATGGTGTCGGGCGCAGCGCCCGCCGATTGGTTCTTTGAAGAACAATTCCCCACGCTGATCATGGACGCCGACGGGCGCGTGCTCGCCGAAGCGCCGGCGCTCGCGCAAGCGCCGGTGATCGAGAGCGTGGACGGCATGGTCCGCTTCCGCGCCCAGCTCGCGTTCGTGGTGACGCAAGACACCCCCGCCACGCTCGTTCTCCAAGAGGACATGCCCCAGGAAGGCGCGCCCGCGCGCGAAACGCGGCTGAGCGTGACGCTACAGCCGCCGCTGCGTTGACGAAACAAGAGTAAGACGGTAAGATGCCTTACCGTGCCCAAAGTGACCGCCCGCGTGACAAGCAAAAGCCAACTCGTGCTTCCCAAGGAAGTGCGCGCGCGCCTGGGCGTCGGCCCAGGCGATACGCTTGAATTTCGCATCGACGCCAAGGGCGTCCATGTCGAAAAGGCTCAACCGCAAGACGACCCCTTCGCCACCTTCGATGAATGGGCGAGCAAAGCGGACGATGACGCCTACCGGGATCTCTGATGCCGTTCGCGCAAGGCGAGGTGCTGGTGCTGCCGTTTCCGTACAGCGACAAGCTGGCGGAAAAGAAGCGGCCTGCGGTTGTCATATCCAGGCCCGCGCTTGAACGCACGCATGGGCTTGTCTGGGTAGCGATGATCACCAGCGACCGCGGCGCGCGGCGCGCCGATGATGTGGCCATTAGCAATCTGACACGCGCGGGATTGCCTGCGCCATCACTGGTCCGCCCTGTAAAGCTCGCCACGATTGAGCCCGCGCGCGTGGTGCGCATCGCTGGCGCGCTGCCGAAAGGCGACTTGGCGGCGGTGCTGCTGGCGGTTCAAAAGTACGCGTGAGACGCCGCGCGGGCTATAGCGCCGTGCGTTCAATCAGGCGCAAACACACTATGGAGCGCGGGCGTCCTCGCCCGCGTAGGCCGCGAACTCGCGGGCGAGGACGCCCGCGCTCCATAGGCCACGCCTTAGCTCATCCACCGCAACGTGGTTGGCTCGATTGGGTTGGCGAAATCGCGGCCTTCTTCGCGGCTCTTGGCCCATTCGCGTTTGAGCTTGAGATACCATTTGGCCTGGACGTCGATGTCGTCGATCCAGAGCATGGCGGGGCTGTAGGCGAGGCCGGTGTTTTGCAGATCGACCATGCGGCCGTCCTGATCGAGAAACTCCCTGCCCGCCGGGATGAGGATGGGTTTCAGCGCATCTAAGAGCGGCGCGTTTTTCCAATACGTCACTTGCGTGATGCGCGTGGAGTTTTTCGTTTTTCCGGCGTGAGGCAAGTGAGCGTGAACAGGCGCGATTTGGGATTATCCACCACCTCCCAGCGATAGCCGGGCAGCATGAAGGAAATCTCCGTCGTCACCTCCCCGCCAAACAGCATGCGATAGGCGAGCGAATTGCCTGAAGGCGCGTGCCGCTCAATCGCCCAGCCGCGCTCACGCGGGACGAAGCGCTTTTGCTTGAGCTTGCGGCCCGAACTGGGCGGGCGCCACCACCATTGATTATGCACGTACGGCACATGCGCGGGGTCCATCAGGCCAACGACGGCGTTGTCCATCGTGGCCGCGAAGATGCGCTCGATGACGAATTTCGGCTCGGTGAAGTCGCCCAGGCCAAATTCGGGCGGCGGCGGCGGCTCGCCGGCAAAGCGCGGATCGGCGGAAACATAAACCAGCACGATGCCGTTGGCCTCGTAGGTTGGAAAATGGCGCACCTTGATGCGGCCAGGCTCGTAAGGCTGGCCCTCAACCAAAGTGGGGATCATCTTGCACACGCCATCGCCCGCGCCGAAGCGCCAGCCGTGATACGGGCACTCGATGGTTTGCACGCCGGCGTTCTCAACCACTTTGCCGGCCGAAAGCGGCACAGCGCGGTGGGGGCAGATATCGCGCAGGGCGAAGGCTTTGCCCGCCCCGTCACGGCCCAGCGCGATCGGCTCGCCCAGGATTTCGCGCCGGAACATTTTTCCGGCTTTCAGTTCGCGGCTGGCAGCGGCGAAATACCAAAGATCGCGCAGAAGATCGCTCATGGCGCAGCCCAATACAGGATTGCGGGCGCGCCGACAAAGCCCAGCGCAGCGGATGCGACGATCCCACCCAAGCACAGCGCCACATAAAGCGCGCGCATGCGCCGATAGCCGCCATCGCGGGCGCGATTAAGCGCGCCGCCCAAAAAGAACAGCGCACCCAAGCTTGATGCGATCACGCCGGCGACGGCGAGCAGGTAAAGCGCGATTTGGGCGATGAAGATCATCGCCCGCTAACGCGCAACGACGGTGAGGTTCAACACCTCGTAACCGGGCGGCCCACCAAAACGCTGATTGTATTGCTGCATGGTCAGCACGCCCTCGCCCGGCCGCCGCGCAACGAAGGTGAAGACATGATCAGCGCTAGCGCCAGGGTCCGCGGCGGAAACCTCGACGCCGATATAATCAACAAAATCGGGCACGGCGCGCGCTCGACCACCTCGCCTTGCGACGAAGAATAACGCGTGCGGAACTGCATCGCCTGACCGACAGCAACCTCCACACGCCCGTTTCGAGGCAAAGCGTCAAGCTGCACGATCGGCGCGGCGGCGGAGTTGGAGGGCGCAAACACAGGGTTGCGCCCCCGATCACGCCGGGCGGCGGCTCTGCTGGCGAACAGGCGGCGAGCGCCGCCAGGATCACCAGCGTGCCCCTCATTGCGCGCGAGCGACGATGGTGACGCGGAAGGTGTTATTCGCGGGCTCGCTGGTTTCCCAGGGGCGGCGCTGTTCGAGCACGAGTTCACCCTCGCCCGCTTCGGTGGCGGCGAACATCAGCACTTCCCAATGATTGCCGCCGACAAAGCCAGGCTGGCTTTGCGCTTCTGTGGTGGCGCCCGAGGCTTCGCCTGCGCGGGTGAGGAAGGCCGGGACTTGCGAAGGCGCCCATTGATAGCCCGCGGTGGGCACGCCCACGAGTTCGACCGCGAAGCGCTGGTTCACGCCCACTTCGATGGTTTGGCCGTTCTGCTCGGCGTTGATGCGGATGGCGACATCATCGGGCGTCGGCGCGGGCACGCTGGCGCTGCTGGCCACGGGGGCCTCCGCTTCGTCTTCAGGGGTGCAAGCGCCGACGGCGAGAACGCCCGCGATGAGAATGGCGCGGATCATGGGAAAGCTCCTGCTTCGATGAGGCCGATATAGAAACGGATCGTGCGCTCGAAATTGTTGAGGGAAAGGCGTTCGTTGAGGCCGTGGATGCCCTCAAGATCGGCCGTGGTGAACAGCATCGGCTGGAAGCGATACACGTTCTCTGCGGCAGGCTGGTAATGGCGCGCATCGGCCCCCGCCAACATGAGGCCCGGCGCCGCAGGCAGGCCATCGAGCGCGGCGCCCGTCACCGCCGCGATCAGCGCGTAAGATGATGAGGTGGCGCTCGAAACCGATGTGGCCTCGCGCGGGGGCTCGGCCCACTCAACCGTGACGCCCTCAAGATCAGCGACAGCCGCTTGCGCGCGGGCGAGGATTTCGGCGGATGTGTCGCGCGGATGCAGGCGGAAATTGATCATCGCCTCCACCTCGGCCGGGAGCACGTTCGGGCGCACGCCGCCATTGATCATGGTGGGCGCAACCGATGTGCCCATCAGCGCGCGCGAGACGGGATCACCCTCCATGCGGCCACGCAGCAATGGGCCAAACAACCATTCGTTCGCCACCGCCATGCGCGTGGTGAAGGAAATTTCCGGCGCCAAAGCACGCATCATGTCGATCGCGGGCCCGCCCTCCAGGCTACGCGTGATCGGCATGGAATGGATGCGATCCACCGCTGCGGCGGCGAGCGAGACGGCGGTTTCGTGCGGCGGCGTGGACGAATGCCCCGGCTGGCCGACAGCGCGCACGCGCAGCGTTGCAAAGCCCCGCTCGGCCACGGCGATGATCGCGGCGGGCGCGCCGGTGAGCGGGTGCGGATCGATGGCGGCGGAGCCTTCATCAAGCACGAACCAGGCCCGCTGGCCGCGCTGCACCAAAGCCTGCGACATCAAAACCGCGCCCTGATCGCCGCCGATTTCCTCGTCATGGCCGAACGCCAGGATGATGGTGCGCGCCGGCTGCCGCCCTTGCGCGGCGAGAAACTCCACCGCCTCCATCAGCGCCACGAGCGAGCCTTTATCATCAATGGCGCCGCGCCCCTGGATATAGCCATCGCGGATGACGGCCTGAAACGGCGAGGTGTTCCAGTTTTCCAGCGTATCTGCGGCGGCGGGCACCACGTCCATATGCGCGGTGAGCACGATCGCGGCTGCGCCGGATCGGAGCCCGCCCAAGTGTAAAGCAGCGAAAATTCGCCAAACACCTCGCGCTTGGCCACAGCATGGAAGGCCGGGTAGGTTTGCTGCAGCCACGCATGCAGCGCCGCGAACGGGGCGCGATCATCGCTCTCGGAAACGAGCGAGACGGTGGGAAAGCCGATGGCTTGGGCGAGGCGATTGGCGGCGGCTTCGGTATCGATGGCGTAGGCCGCGAGATCCGGCACGGCGGCTTCCGCCGGCGGCGGCGATGCGGTGAAGCTGAGCGTGCGATAGCCGACGAAACCGACAAGCGCGACGAGCACGAGCGCCAGCCCTGCCAGGATTAAACGGATCATATGCTTCCCTGCCCCCATTTATTTGGCGGGATTAGGGAACGGCGGGGCGCGAAGGTCAATCGCTTGCGCTTGCGGGCTGGGGTGCATCGCTTGTGAGCAGGCGCGGCCCATGGCATTGTTTTGGGAGATTGGAGCCGCCCATGGGCAAAATCGAACGCGCCATCAAGGCACTCGAGGCGCTGCCGCCCGAGCGGCAGGATGATATCGCCGACATGATTATGGAACTGACGGAAGCGCTGCAGGATGGGCCCGGAAAGTCAGTGCTGACCGACGAGCAGCTTGAGGAAGTGCAACGCCGCCGCGCCAGCGGCTTTCAAACCGGCGATCCGACTCGAATCGATAAATTGATTGCTCGGCTGAAGTGAAGACGCTCGCATGGGACGACCGTGCACTCGACGATCTGGACGCGATTGGCGATTACATTGCCGCCAATAGTCCAGCCGCCGCCGTTCGCGTCATCGAATATATCCGCCGCCCGCTCGCTCGAAACCTCGCCAAGTCTTGGCAAGGCCACATCGAAAACCGGCGTGCGAGAATTCGTTCTGACGCGCTATCCGTACCTGCTGGCTTATGAGCTCGCCGGCGACGAAATTCGCATCCTCGCCGTTTTTCACCATCGCCAGCGACGCCGCTAGCCCCCGCCCTCCAGCACATCCTCGAACGTGCGCAAGCCCGAGCGTTGCGAGGTCACCAGCACGGCCATGTTGCCCGGCGTGTGCTTGTTATCGAGCATCTTCTCGTGCGCGTCGGGGATTTTATCCCAGGGGAAGACCTCGCCGAGCGCCGGATCGATGCGGCGGTCGATCACCAGCTGGTTGGCTTGGGCCGCGTGATAGAGGTGCGCGAAATGGCTGCCCTGCACGCGCTTTTGATGCATCCAAAGATAACGCGCGTCCATGGTGAGGTTATAGCCGGTGGTGCCGGCGCAGATCACCACCATGCCGCCGCGCTTGACCACGCGCACCGAGACGGGAAACGTGGCTTCGCCCGGATGCTCGAACACGATGTCGGGATCCTTCCCGCCAGTGATGGCGCGCACGGCTTTGCCGAACTTGCCGACCTCTTTCATGTATTCGGTGAAGCCTTCGCCGTTGACCTTAGGCAATTGGCCCCAACAATCGAAATCCTTGCGATTGAGCACCGCTTTCGCGCCCATCGAGAGCACGTAATCTTTCTTGCTGTCATCGGAGACAACGCCGATCGCGTGCGCGCCGCTGACGGCGCAAAGCTGGGTGGCGAACACGCCAAGCCCGCCAGAAGCGCCCCACACCAGCACGTTCTGCCCAGGGCGCAGCACGTTCGGGCGCCAGCCAAACAGCATGCGATACGCCGTCGCCAGCGTCAGCACGTAGCAGGCGCTCTCTTCCCAGGTGAGATGCTTGGGGCGCGGCATCATCTGGCGCGCCTGCACCTTGCAGAATTGGGCGAAGGAGCCGTCGGTGGTTTCATAGCCCCAGATGCGCTGTGACGGCGAGAACATCGGATCGCCGCCATTGCACTCTTCATCATCGCCATCATCCTGATTGCAATGAATGACGACCTCATCGCCGGGCTTCCAGCGCTTCACCTTTGAACCCACGGCCCAAACGATGCCGGAGGCGTCCGAGCCTGCGACGTGGTAGGGCTGCTTGTGCACGTCGAGCACGCTCATCGGCTCGCCCAGCGCGGCCCACACGCCGTTATAATTCACGCCCGCGGCCATCACGAGCACGAGGGCTTCATCCTCGCCCACCTCGGGCACGGGCACCTCTTCGAGCTGCATGGCCGTGGCGGGGCGGCCGTGCCGCTCCTTGCGGATGGCCCAGGCCCACATCTTCTTCGGCACATGATAGAGCGGCGGAACCTCGCCAACCGCGTAAATATCCTTGACCGTTTGCAGGTTCGGCTGGGCCATCGGCCTCTCCCTTATATTTGCTGCACCGCACAATGGCGCCTTTCGGGAGCACGTCAATGGCGAGAAAAGCGGCTTCCGCAACGTCGCGGGCGGCTCATGTCTCCGCTTCCGCCCAGCGCGCGAAAAATAGCGCGCTTGTGCGCGCTCACATCGCCTTTGAGGCGACGATCGCCCCGCGCAAAGCCGATCGGTGCGGCGCGCGCACAACACCCAAAGCGCGCAAAACAAGAAGAAAACAAGAAGAAGGCCGACGCGCCCGCAAGCCGTGCTAGATTGTGAGTCCGCGCCGGAGGCGGGGCGGCGCGTCATAAGAGAGGAAACGCAATGGATCTCCAGACGCTGATTATTTGGCTGATCGTCGGCGGTGTAGCGGGCTTTTTGGCCGGCTTGATCGTCAAAGGCTACGGGCTTGGCATTGTTGGCAACATCGTCGTCGGCATTGTCGGCGCGGTGTTGGCGGGATGGCTCTTGCCGACGCTTGGCCTTGGCTTCTCACTGGGCAGCCCCATCATCACCGCGATTGTGTACGCAACAATCGGGGCGGTGGTCCTGCTTGTGTTGCTCGGCCTTGTCAGGCGGGCGCGATAGCGTTCAACGCCGCGCCGTCTTCGAGGCGGCGCGGCGCTACGCCCTGGCGGCGCGACGCCGGTGCGCCGCGCCTCTCCCAACGTGAGCCGTTTGTCAAAAGTCTCCCGCTTGGCTAGCCGCAGCGGCGTTTGCAGTGCAGCATAGCGCGCCATGGAAACGCCTTTTCAGCACGCCCCCGATTCACCCTGGATTTTCCGCACCTATGCGGGCCATTCCACGCCGGCCGAGAGCAACAAGCTCTACCGCGCCAATCTGGCCAAGGGCCAAACCGGCCTCTCCGTCGCTTTCGATCTGCCAACGCAGACGGGCTATGACAGCGATCATATCCCGGCGCGCGGCGAGGTTGGCAAAGTCGGCGTGCCCGATCGGGCATTTGGGCGATATGCGGGCGCTGTTCGATTCCATACCGCTCGAAAAAATGAACACATCAATGACGATCAACGCGCCGGCGGCGTGGCTGATCGCGCTTTACGTGACGCTGGCCGAGGAGCAAGGCGCGGATCTGAAGAAGCTCACCGGCACCACGCAGAATGACATTCTAAAAGAATATCTCTCACGCGGCACATACATCTTCCCGCCGGCGCCGAGCCTCAAGCTCACCGCCGACACCATCGCCTGGAGCCTTGATGCGATCCCAAAGTGGAACGCGATGAACGTGTGCTCCTACCATTTGCAGGAAGCGGGCGCGACGCCCGAGCAGGAGCTGGCGTTTGCGCTGGCGGCGGCGATCGCGGGTGCTGGATGAGGTGAAAGCGCGCGGGGAAATCGCGCCCGAGCGCTTCGCGGCGGTGTTCTCACGCATTTCGTTTTTTGTGAACGCAGGCATGCGCTTCGTCACTGAGCTCTGCAAGATGCGGGCGTTCACGGCGCTGTGGGATGAGATCGGGCGCGAGCGCTATGGCGTGGACGATGAAAAGGCGCGCCGCTTTCGCTATGGCGTGCAAGTCAATTCCCTGGGGCTGACAGAGCAGCAGGCGGAAAACAACGTCTACCGGATTTTGCTGGAAACGCTGGCGGTGACGCTGTCCAAAAAACGCGCGTGCGCGCGCGGTGCAGCTGCCGGCGTGGAACGAGGCGCTCGGCCTGCCGCGGCCGTGGGACCAGCAATGGTCCCTCCGCATGCAGCAAGTGCTGGCCTATGAAACCGACCTTCTCGAGTTCGAGGATATTTTCGACGGCTCGCACGTGATCGAAGCCAAGGTGCGTGAGCTGATAGAAGGCGCGCGCGCGGAGCTGAAAAAGATCGAAGCCACAGGCGGGGCGGCGCCGAACATCGAAACCATGAAGGCCGCCTTGGTGGATTCCAACCGCCGCCGCGTCGAATCGATCGAAGCTGGCGGCATGAAGGTGATTGGCGTCAACGCCTACACCGAGGGCGAGGCCTCTCCGCTGGAAGCCGGCGAGAAGAATATCCAGACCGTCGATCTCGCCGCCGAGGCCGAGCAGATCGCTCGCCTGAAAGCTTGGCGCGCCAGCCGCAATGCAGGCGCGGCCGAGGCGGCGCTGGCGCAGCTCGAAGCCGATGCGCGCGCCGATAAGAATATCATGCCAGCCTCCCTCGCGGCGGCGAAAGCGGGCGTCACCACCGGCGAATGGGCCGGGGCGCTGCGCAAGGTCTATGGCGAATACCGCGGCCCCACGGGCGTGGCGCTGGTGATCGAAACCGGCGGCGAAGATGCGGAGGCCGTGAGGGCCGATGTGGAAGCGCTTTCAGAAAAGCTCGGCCGGCAGCTCACCTTCCTGGTCGGCAAGCCGGGGCTGGACGGGCATTCCAATGGCGCCGAGCAAATCGCGGCGCGCGCGCGCGCTGTGGGCATGGACGCGATCTATGAAGGCATCCGCTCCACCCCGGCCGAGATCGTGGCCGCGGCGAAAGAGAAGAAAGCGCACGCTGTGGGGCTTTCGATCCTTTCGGGCAGCCATCTTGATCTCGTGCAAGAGGTGGTGCGCCTGATGCGCGCCGAGGGGCTGGAACACGTGCCGCTGATCGTGGGCGGGATTATTCCGCAGGGCGATGCACTGGCGCTGCGCCAAATGGGCGTGGCCGCTGTTTACACGCCCAAGGATTTCAAGATAACCGGCATCATGGGCGAAGTCGTGAAGCTGGTGGCTGCAAGAGCGCGTGCGTAGCATTAAGGCGCTGGCGCCGGCGCGGATCAAATGGGCGATCGAGCTTTTGGAGCTCGAAACCAAGCACAACGTGTTTGAGATCGGCTACGGCAGCGGCGTGGCCGCGCAGCACATCTGCGCCAAGCTGGGGCGCGGAACCTATCAAGGCGTCGATCAATCGGCGGCGGCGGCGCAAGCGGCGCTGGCGCGCAACAGCGCCTACGCGCGCGGCGGGCGGGCGATCTTTGAACACGGCGCGTTTCACGCCGAGGCGCATGAGCCGGCGCTGTTTGACCGCGTGCTGGCTGTGAACGTGAACGCGTTCTGGACCGATGGCGGGCAAGCAGCGCGCGATGTGCGCCGGCTGATGCACAATAAGAGCCGCTGCGTGCTGGTGTTTCAGCCGCCGGAGAAGGCCGAGCGCGCCAAGATCGCGCGCGCGGTGAAAAAGCGGCTCGCGCCGTATTTCGGCGAGGTGCGCTCGCAGATGCGCACGATCGGCGGCGCAAGCCTGGTGGCGATCATCGCCAGCGTGGCCGCCCCGCGCGCCGCGCAGCCCAAGCGCAAAGCCGCATGAACGCGCGCGCGATCGATCTGGCCACCGTGCGCACCTGGCCGGCGGCGGAAACCGAGGATCGCGACGGCTGGCTGCATTTGGCTTCAGGCGGGGTGACAGGACGCGTCAACGCGGTGTGGCCGATTGATTGGCGCGGGGCAGATGTTGAGGCAGCGATTGATGCGGCGGAAGCTTGGCTTGCCGCGCGCGCCCTGCCCGCGCGCTTTAAGCTGACGGATGGCGCCTACGCGCCGCTCGACCTCGCTGAGCGCTTGGCGCGGCGCGGCTATGAAGCAGTGACGCCGACCTTGATCATGACAGCGCCGATCCGCGCGCGCGCTGCGCCGGATGATGTCGCGCTAAGCGACGCGATGCCGGCGGCGTTTGACGCTGTGCTGCGCGCGGTGTCAGCCGATGTGGCGGAGTATGAAGAGCGGCGCGGCATCGCTTTGCGCGCGCCGCAGCCTGCGGCCTTCGCCACGATGGCGCGCGAAGGCCAAACGCTGGCGATCGGCATGAGCGCGGCTTGCGGCGATCTCGCTGGGCTTTATCTCATGCGCACGGCGCCTGAGGCGCGCCGGCAAGGGCGGGCGCGCAAAGTGTTCGGCGCGCTGATGGCGCGGGCGCACCAATGGGGCGCGCGCACGGCTTTCCTGCAAGTGGAGGCCGATAACGCCCCCGCCATCGCGCTTTACGAAAGCGAAGGTTTCACCGCGCTGAGCACCTATCGCTTCTGGCGCAAGCCCTGAACCAAGCGCGTCATGGCGCTGGCGCCGACGAGCGGGGCGAAAAACGGGATCACGCTGCAGGCGATGCCCACCGCGAAAACCGCGCCCGCATTGCGTTTGCGCAAGGCCACGGCCTCGGCATAGCTCATATGGCGGGCGGCGATGATGGTGGAATATTCGCGGCCCATCAGGAAACCGTTGAGCGTGTAGAACGTCAGCGCGTTCACCACAGGGATGAAATAAAGCGGGATCGCCAGCAGATTGAGCCCCAGCGCCGGCAGCGCGATGCGCGCGGCGTTGGCGAGCCCCTCACGAAGCGGCACGGCCCGCGCTTGCGGCGCGCCGATAGTTTTTTCCACGCGCTCCGTCGCGACATCGAACAAAAACCCGCCAACGACGATCGACACCGCCGGCGAAATCGCAATGGCGACGATGATCGCAGCGATCGAGGCGGCAAACTCCCCAGCAGTGGAAACATAAGAGAGCCAGCCCGCGCCATCGGGGATGAGCGGCACGGCGAAGCGAATGATCGCTGTGGCGGCGCTGCCGGTGATGGCGACGGCAATCACAAGATTGCAGATGGCGAACAGCGTGAGCCGGCCAAAGATCACGTCTTTGAGCCCGCCCAGGATCGCCGCGAACGCGCTGGTCATCACTTCAACTCCGCGCCCGCTGCACCACGAACACGCCAGCCAAGATGAGGCCCGCGCCGAACAGCGCAAGCGGGCCGAGCGCTTCGCCGAACAAGATCCAAGAGAGCACCGCAGCGGCGAGCGGCTGCATCCAGAGCAGGATGGTGGCGACCACAATCGGCAAACGGCCCACGCCATAAGCGATCAGCCCCTGCCCGCCGAGCTGCGTCACCAGCCCCAGCGCCAGCAGCACGCCCCAGCCCGCCAGCGTTTGCGGCAGCAGCGCCTCGCCAAGCGCGAGGCTGAGGCAGAGCGCATAAATCGCCGCCGCAAGGCTCGCCCAAAACATCACCGCCCAAACGCTGACGCCGGTTCCGAGCGAGCGCACGATCAAAAGATAGCCCGCATAGCCGAGCGCCGAGATGAGCCCGAGCCCATCGCCGAGCCAGCCATCCTCGGGCGTTGAAGGCCCCACGCCCATCTGCGCGCGCCCAAGCGCCAGCGCGACAACGCCGCAAAGCGCGATCAAGCCGCCGAGAATGGTCTGCTGCGCCAAGCGCTCACGGAAGAGCACCCAGCCAAACAGCGCCGCCGCCACCGGCGTCATGTTGGACATCAACGTGGCGTTGGTGACGGTGGTGAGGAACAACGCCGCCGCCCAGAGGCTCAGCTCAAAGCCAAAAAGCAGCCCCGCCAGGCCGAGCCAGCCGATCTGCGCCCGACTCGCTTGGGGCGCGCGGGCCGCCATGATTCCCAGAATCGGCAGCGCGAAGAGGAATCGCCAGAGATTCGAGGCCTGCGGACCCAGCTCCGAGTACCGTATAAGGATGGGCGCGAGCCCGATCAGGGCCGCCCCCATCATGACGGCCATCGCCGCTTTCGTCCGCCCTGCAGAGTCGCCCATTTGCCTGAAAAACGCCGGATTTCAGCGGCGCGCAAGGGTGTTGTGGCGGCATCATAATGCCGCTCTTTTCTTGATTATGGTTAATGGATATTCACCGCCCACGGGCCAATCTTCACAGATTCGACACCCAATTTTTTGCTTGCGCCCGCCTTCGCCATTGACCGGCAATTAACCGATGGCATCACTATATGTAGCGGTGAAACACCGGCCGCGACCACAAGGTTATGTGGTTTGGCCGAGAACCGAGTCGCGTTAACACAGAGCTAAATTCGGGGCACGAAATGCAGGCACGAGCGGAAAAAGCGGGGGTTCACCGCATGGGCCAAGTCCATCGCGGCAAACCTAAGCCTCTGCGCCCGCTCAAGGTGGTGGAGAAGGTCGTTACCGATCCGAGCCGCGATGCGCTGCTGACGGAATTCGGCAAGACGACGCTGAACGACCGCTACCTGCTGCAAGGCGAAACCTATCAGGACATGTTCGCGCGCGTGGCCACCGCCTTCGCCGACGACATCGGCCATGCGCAGCGCATCTATGATTATATGTCCAAGCTCTGGTTCATGCCGGCGACGCCTGTGCTGTCGAACGGCGGGGCCGAGCGCGGCTTGCCGATTTCCTGCTTCCTCAATGCGGTGGGCGATAGCCTCGACGGCATTATGGATACGTGGAACGAAAACGTGTGGCTCGCCTCCAATGGCGGCGGCATCGGCACCTATTGGGGCGGGGTTCGTTCTATCGGCGAAAAGGTCGGCCAGAACGGGCAAACCAGCGGCATCATCCCCTTCATCCGCGTGATGGATTCGCTGACGCTGGCGATTTCGCAAGGCTCGCTGCGGCGCGGCTCGGCGGCGGTGTATCTCGATATTCACCACCCCGAGATCGAGGAATTCCTCGAAATCCGCAAAGCGGCCGGCGATTTCAACCGCAAGAGCCTTAACCTGCACCACGGCCTCAACATCACCGACGAATTCATGATCGCGGTGCGGGATGATCTGCCGTTCGCGCTGCGCAGCCCCAAGAATGGCGAGCCGCTCAAGCACGTCAACGCGCGCAAGATCTGGCAGAAGATTCTGGAAATGCGCCTGCAAACCGGCGAGCCCTACATCATCTTCTCCGACACCGTGAACAAGCAGATGCCGAGCCACCAGAAGAAGCTGGGGCTCAAGGTTCGCCAATCAATCTCTGCTCGGAAATCATGCTGCACACCGGCATGGATCATAATGGGCGCGAGCGGACGGCCGTGTGCTGCCTCTCCTCGCTCAACGCCGAAACCTTTATGGAATGGGAAAAGGAAGAAGGCTTCCTGGAGGACGTGTTCCGCTTCCTCGACAACGTGCTGCAAGATTTCATCGAGCGCGCGCCGCCGGAAATGGATCGCGCGATCTATGCCGCCATGCGCGAGCGCAGCGTCGGCCTTGGGCTGATGGGCTTCCACTCCTTCCTGCAAAAGCAGGGCGTCTCCATGGAATCGGCCATGGCGAAGGTTTGGAATAACCGCCTGTTCCGCCACATCCGCCGCGGTGCGGACGCAGCTTCGGTGAAGCTGGCGCAAGAGCGCGGCGCCTGCCCCGATGCGGCCGAGAACGGCGTGATGGCGCGCTTCTCGCACAAGCTCGCGATCGCGCCGACGGCTTCGATCTCGATCATTTGCGGCGGCACCAGCGCCGGCATCGAGCCGATCCCGGCCAATATCTACACGCACAAGACGCTCTCGGGCTCCTTCGCAGTGAAGAACCCCTATCTCGAAGAGCTGCTCGAATCGAAGGGCAAGAACACCGAGACGGTCTGGTCTTCGATCCTCAAGAACGAGGGCAGCGTGCAGCATCTCGATTTCCTGAGCGAAGACGAGAAGGGCATTTTCAAAACTGCGTTCGAGATCGATCAGCGCTGGATCGTTGAACTCGCCGCCGATCGCACGCCGCTGATCTGCCAGAGCCAATCGCTCAACGTCTTCCTGCCGGGCGATGTCGATAAGTGGGATCTGCACATGCTGCACTGGATGGCGTGGGAGCGCGGCGTGAAGTCGCTCTACTATTGCCGCTCCAAGAGCGTGCAGCGCGCGGAGCTTCGCCGGCGATGAAGGCAAGGCCGAAGACACCGAGACGCTGCGGATCGAAGAAAAAACCGATTACGAGGAATGCCTCGCGTGCCAATGAGCCTTTTCCGTTCCGATAGAATCGGAACGGGGCTCTAGGTTTTGATGAAGCATCATCTTATCGAAGAACCGGGTTTCCACTTCTTCGGATGATGCTCTCGCGCGCTGAGCGGTAATGGGTTGGAGTGCTTAAGCGCGGAGGGAAACCTCCGCGCTTTTTCTTGGCGCCGCCCTGCCCTTACGGCGCTTCAAGCCTTCGTGATCGGCCCCGGCGCAGCCAAGGCAGCCGGTTCCCGGCATCCCTAAATACGTAGAGACGGGAAACTGAGCCACCGTCACCGCGTTACGAGGGACATGAGCAAGCTATCCGCCCCCGCTTTGGCCACAGGCATCGCCCTGGCGCTGGCGCTTGGCGTGAGCTTGGCCAAGCCCGCGCAAACGCCGACATTTGCGCCGCCGCAGGCGATCGAAGCCGCCGCGATCCCGGATGGGCGCTGCCAAATCCAATACGATTCGCTGCCCGCCGCGCATCAGCCCGTGCACATGGAATGTGAGCACGCCGATTGGCTGGCCAAACGCTGGGGTGGGCGCGTGATGGCGATGCAAGCCGGCGCGATCAGCGAAGCGGCCTTTTACGAAGGCCCGAACGATTTCACCGGCGTGCCCGCTTCGGCGTTGCCGCGCGCCGGCTATTGCCGCGCTTGGCTCGAAGGCGTGGCGGCCGCAGATCAGCCTGCGCAAAGCGATTGCCGCACCGCGCGCCGCCTCGCGCGTGAACAAGGCGGGCGCGTGCTGTTTATGCCGCTTTAGGCGTTAGCCCATCGCACTGAAAATGCTTTGATGGCCGGCGATGATTTGGGCGATGTCTGTCGGATCAGGTTCTAAAGACCATTCCCCGCGCTCGAACGTGCCGCCGAGCACGACGCCGTCACGCCGGCCGAACATGTAGCCCTCGCGCGCGATGGTGTTGTAGGCGATTTCCGGCTGCGGCAAGAGGATCACGAGTTGGCCGCGCGCGGGCATGATCTCGGCATCGCCAAACAACGCGCCGGCGCCAAGGCCGGTGCAATTGAAGATCACGCGCTCGGGCAGCGCCTGGATTTCGGCGGCGCTGGAAAACTCACGCACCACGATCTCGGCGCCAGCGAGGCGCACGTCCGCCTCCATGCGGCGCAGATAGAGCGGGGTTTCGATCATCATGGTTTCAAACTCGCGCACGAACGGGCGCGGGAAATTATGCTCATGCGGGAGAAGATCGCGCTGATTGATCACGAACTGGCGCATCGGCTCATCTTCGCGCGCGGGATAGGATGTGATCGGGCGGGACGCGAGATTGTAATTTTTCTCCCATTCCACGCCGTACGCATCGCCAACCAAGCTTTGAAAGCGGCGAAACGCAAAGCGCGAAGCTTCGACATGCTGGGCGCGATAGTCCGGCGTTGTCGCGCTATAATCGTAGACCGACGCCGGCCACCATTGCGCGCCGGCGACGTTGGAGGTGGTGTTCGGCGGCAAGGCGCGCGCATAGAGCCGCACTTTGGCGCCGCGCTCCTGCAACAGCCGCGCGGTGGCGAGGCCCACCGCGCCGCAGCCCAGCACGGCGTATTCGGAAATGCTTGAGTCATAGCCAAGATCAAGCGCGAGCTTGGCCGTGCCCCAGGAGAGCGTGATGCCGCCTCCGCCGTGGCCGTAATTGTGGATCAGCGCTTTATCGCCAAACGCTTCGCGCTCCACGCGAAAGCCCGAAGGGCGAAACGGGCGCAGGCCCACATCGATGCGGATGATGCGCGCTTCATCCACGCGCACCGGCGGCAGGCGATTGCGCGGATCGGGCGTGCGCAAGCTGGCGCACGCCGAGGCGAGCCCCGCGCCCGAAAGCGCCATCATCGTCCGGCGTGTGTGCATCCTCTCCCCCTCACCATGCCTTGCGGCGCGCGCGATTCTGCCCCACATGAGCCCAATGCACGGGCACAATGGGCATGCGCACCACGGCCATTCACATGGCCACGATCACGCCCACCCCGCTCCCTCCTGGCGCGATAAACGTTATACAATCGCTATCGTTCTGAATCTCGGCTTTGTTGTGGTTGAAGCCGGCGCCGGCGTTTGGGCTAATTCCACCGCGCTGTTATCCGATGCCGCACACAATCTTTCCGACGTTTTAGGCCTCGCCCTCGCCGGCGGCGCCGCGTGGCTGGCCAAGCGCAGCGGCGGGACGCAACGCACCTATGGCTTCTCCAAAGCCACCGTGCTGGCGGCGCTGGCGAACGCGCTGGTGCTGCTGGTGGCGTGCGGGGGCATTCTTTGGGAAGCGACCGCGCGCTTTTTCCGCCCGGCGGAAACCGAGGCGCTGTTTGTCATCGTGGTGGCGACGATCGGCGTCATCATCAATGGCGGCACGGCGCTGCTGTTCCTGGCGGGGCGCAAGCAAGATGTGAACGTGCGCGGGGCGTATCTGCACATGGTGGCGGATGCGGGTGTTTCAGCGGCGGTGATCGCCGCGGGCGTGGCGATCTTTTTCACCGGCGCGCAATGGATCGACCCGGCGATCTCCATCGCGGTGGTGCTGCTGATCCTGTGGGGCACGTGGGGGCTTTTGACGGAATCGCTCGATCTTGCGCTCGACGCCGCGCCGCGCGGCATCGATGTGGGCGCGGTGCGCGCGTTCCTTGGCGACCTGCCGGGCGTTGAGGCCGTGCACGATCTCCACATCTGGGCCATGGGCGCGACGGAGCCGGCGCTGACAGCGCATCTGGTGCGCCCCGAAGGCGGCGATGACGCATTCCTGGCGGCGCTGACGCAGGAGATCGAACAGCGCTTCGGCGTCAGGCATGTCACGGTGCAGATCGAGCGCACGGCGCGACATGATTGCGGGCATAAGTGATTGGGCAATAGGCAGTGGGCAATCGGCAATGGGGCGCAGCGGTAGATTGCGCGCCATTGCCTATTGCCTATCGCCTATTGCCCACTGCCTATTGCCCACTTTCCGCCCACGCCTTGATCAGCTGATGCGCGATGGCGAAATTGGGCGGGCAGAAGCATTCGGGGTGCTTGCCGGCGATGAGCGCGCGCGCTTCCTCACGCGTGAACCAGCGGCCGCTTTCAAGCTCGCCGGTATCGATTTTTTCCTGATCGCTTTCCACCTCGCAGATCACGCCGATCATCAGCGAATAGGGAAACGGCCAGGGCTGGTTGGAATGCAGGCGCACGCTTTTTGACCTTGAGCCCCGCCTCTTCCAGCGTTTCGCGCGCGGCGCCTTCCTCGAAGGTTTCGCCCGGCTCGATATAGCCGGCGAGCGCCGAATGCATGCCGCGCGGCCACGCCTTTTGCCGGCCAAGCAGGATCTTATCGCCAAAGGCCGGGACCATGATGGCGACGGGATCGACGCGCGGATAATGCTCAAGCTTGCAAGCTGGGCAATCGCGCCGCCAGCCAGCTTCGCTGATCACGCTTTGCGCGCCGCAATTTGCGCAAAAGCTATTGCGCGCATGCCATTCAAAGATCGACTTGGCGCAGCCGAGGATGGCGAGATCATCCCAAGACGCATGCGCGGCAAGCGGGCGCAATTCCTCAAAGCGGCCGATCGCTTCAAGCGGCGCAGGATCAGGCAGGTTCACCGCGAAATACGGCGCGCCCTTTGCGTCCTCGCCGAGAAACAGCGTGAGCGCATCGGCGGGCGCGATGGAGGCGCGCGCATGCCCGCCAAGCCAGCCAAGCGCGGGCGCGCCGCCCTCTTCGATCACGAAAATCTGCCCGGCGTGAAACGCCAGCAGCTGCGCCGCATCCGACGCAAGCGCATCTTTGAGCCAAGCCGCATCGCCGCGCCGATGGCCGGCGCGATCCAGCGGGGAATTAGCGAAGGCGTTGTTGGGCGCGAGCGGCATCAGGGCGCGGCCGGCTTGCGGAAGCGCAGCACGAATTGATCGGTGCGCCCGCGCACATCGCCTTCAAACACGCGCAGGCTGAGATTATCGGCCGGATTGCGCAGCACTTGGCTTTCGGCTTCCAGCACAAAGCCCGCCGCTTCCAGTTCGGCGCGCACTTGCGCGGCCTCGATGCGATGCAGCGTGCTGGGCGCATCGGCGGCGTCTGGCGGCGCTGCATGATCGACGATCAGCAAAACACCGCCAGGGCGCAGCGCATCAAACAGCGCGCGGTTGGCGGCGGGCACATCGAGGTTGAACTGCGGCAAGTGGAAATCATGGTAGATTTGCACGATCAGGATCGCATCGAGCGGCGCCTCGGTGCTCCAGCTTTGATAGCCGGTTTCGAGATGGGTGATGTTGCCATAGGGCGCAACCAGCGCCGCCGCAGGGCGCGGGCGCTCGGGCGTGCCGGCGCGGTCCACCGCATAGACGCGCCCGCTGGGCCCCACGGCGGTTGAAAGCAAGCGCGTATAATAGCCGCCGCCTGGGCCAATATCGGCAACACGATCGCCAGGACGGATTTGCGCGAAGGCGAGGATCTCCGCCGGATGACGCAAGGCATCGCGTTCGGTATCAGCCTCGGGCCGGCGCGGATCGGCGATGGCGGCGGCAATGTGCGGGGCGCGCGCATTGACATCCTCAACCGCCATCATCAGCCCAGGGATCGCCCCCGCCCGCGCAGGCGCCAAGCGTGATGGCGCCAAGAACGCCCGCCAGCAAAAACCGCATCCGCCAATCTCCCCTGCTGCTTCCGGCTGATGTATCGGCCTTGGCGGCGGATGTCTCGCTTTTCACCAGCTTATGAACGATTGGAAAGCGAATGGCCGTAAGGTGAGCCCCATGATTCCGGTGACTGAGCACCTGGCGCTTGACGAGCGCGACCTTGAGGAACGCTTCATCCGCGCGGCCGGGCCGGGCGGGCAGAACGTCAACAAGGTGTCCACGGCGGTGGAGCTACGCTTTCGGCTGGGCGGGTTCACCGCGCTGCCCGATGACGTGCGCGCGCGGCTGGAAAAGCTGGCGGGACGGCGCCTGACGCTGGACGGCGAAATCGTGCTGCGGGCCGAAAGCTTCCGCACACAAGAGCGCAACCGCGCCGATGCGCTGGAGCGGCTGGTGGCGCTGGTGGAGCAAGCCACGCACGCGCCCAAGCCGCGCAAGAAAACCAAAGTCCCGCGCGGCGTGAAGATGAAGCGCCTCGAAAACAAAGCACGCCGCAGCGATGTGAAATCACGGCGCGGGAAAGTGGATTTTCGGGATTAGGGATTCGGGGGTCGGGATTCGGGCGTGGCGAACCCGATCCCCGAATCCCGAAAACCGCTCCCCGATTATTCCGGTTTTCTAAACCGCATCACGAACTGATCGGTGCGGCCGCGAATGGAGGGATCGAACACGTTGACCGTGCGCGTATCCTCGGCATTGCGCAGAAAATCAGCTTCGCCATCGAACACAAAACCGGCCGCCTCGATTTCGCGGCGCACAATGGCCTGATCGATGCGGTGGATCGTGGTTTGCGCGTTGGTTTCAACCGGGGAGCCATCCACTGCCGCGTGATCGATCACGATGTAATAGCCGCCGGGCTTGAGCGCGGCGAAAGCGGCGCGGTTCATCGCGGCGCGATCGCCCAGCGCGTAGTCCGTCAGCGCCATGTCGTGATAATTCTGCGCGGTGAAGATCACATCGACGGGCTCGGGAAACGCCAGCGCATCGTAAGGCACGCGCGCCATGGTCGCGTTCGGATATTGCGCGGCGACGGCGATCACCGGGGTTTCATATTCGCCAGCCACGCCATCGGGGCGGATGGTGGGATAGACCCGCCCCTCTTCTCCCACGGCGACCGCGAACAGCCGCGTCCAATACCCGCCGCCGGGAAAAATATCGGCCACGCGCATGCCGCGCGTGATGCGCGCGAAGGCGAGCGTTTCGGCTGCGTGGCGGTTCGCGTCGCGCGCGGCATCCTCGGCCGGGCGGCGGCTATCGGCGAGCGCTGCGGTGATCTGCGGCGCGTCTGCGCTGATTTCGAGCGGCGCGGGCGGGGGCACATCTTCGGGGGCCGGTTGCTGGCCGCAGGCGGCGAGCGCAAGGGCGCTGGCGAATAGGATGCTTCTCATGGCGTTTCCTCCGCCGCTGGTTTAGCGCGACGGCGCGCGCGCGTCAGCCCTTGGACCACCGGCGGTCCAAGCATATCAGCGTGTGCGCTTGGCTTGCGGCGGGGGCGTGAGTTCCAATTGCTCGGGCGGGGCCGGCAGGCGCGGCGCCACCTCCACCCCGCGCGGGGACGGCACATCCTCATCATCGCCCGCGCCCAGTTCGCGGAACTTGCGCGTTTGCGGCAGCACCATGCGCTCAAGCGAGCCGACGACGGAATTGTAACGCTCATTCGCGCCGATGATGGCCCGGCCCAGATCATCGATATGCTTCACCATCACGCCCATGCGGCGGTAAAGCTCGCGGCCCAGATCGGCGATTTCCTGCGCATTCTTGGCGCTTTGTTCCTGGCGCCAGCCATAGGCGACCGATTTGGCGAGCGCGACCATGGTGGAGGGCGTGGTGATGATCACCTTCTGCGCGAAAGCGTCGTCAAACAGATTCGGATCACGCTCGGCGGCGGCCGCGAGGAAGTTTTCGCCCGGCACGAACAGCACCACGAAATCAGCCGTATCGGGCACGTGCCGCCAATAATCCTTGGAGGAAAGTCCTTTCACGTGCGCCTTCAATTCGGCCGCATGCTTTTTCAGATGCGCTTCGCGGGCGGCGTCATCTGTGGCTTCCATCGCATCGAGATAGCCTGAGAGCGCGACCTTGGAATCCACCACGATGCAGCGCCCGCCGGGCAGATTGATCAGCACGTCGGGCCTGAGGCGCGCGCCTTCGCCATCGGTGGTGGAAGCTTGCTCGGTAAAATCCACATGCGCGGAAAGGCCGGAGAGTTCGAGCACGTTGCGCAGCGTCTGCTCGCCCCAGCGGCCGCGCATTTTCGGGCTGGCGCGCAAGGCGGTGAGCAGGTTCTGCGTGGTTTTGTTGGTGGAGCCGACAGCGTCCATGATCTGGCGCACTTGCTCGCCCATCACAGATTTATCCGCCAGGCGCGCCTTATCCAGCGCCTCGACGCTTTGGGCGAGCTTGTTCAAATGCTCCTGCGCGGGCGCGAGCACCTCTTTCACCCCGCCGGCGGCGGCGAGGCTGTGTTTCTCGAATGTCTGATTGGCGAGCGCCATGAAATTGGCTTGCGAGGCTTCCAGCGCCTTGGCGGCGAGCGCGAGGAAACGCGCCTCCTCCGATTCCGCGCGCCCTTCGGTGGCGGCCTTGGCGGCGGCGAGCTCTGTGGCGAGGCGGGTATTTTCCTGGCGCAGCGCGGCGAGCTCGCCCACGGCGCGATCCCGCTCGGCGCGGATCGGCTCAGCCCCTGCGGCGCGCACCGCGAACCAGAGCGCGGCGCCGCCCGCTGCAAGGGCGAGCACCAGGAGAAGATAGGGAAGCGATTCGGTCATGGGCGGAGTTTGGCCCACCCTTTCTTCACGAGGGAGAAGAAAAGCAGCATCCGCGCCCGCTTCGTCCTCCCCCGCGAGGGGGAGGTGGCGCGCGCGAAGCGCGTGTCGGAGGGGTGGCCGCCAAATTTGGCAAGCGCCAGCGCCGCCCCCTCAGTCAGCTTCGCTGACAGCTCCCCCTATCGGGGGAGCACGAGCGTTGGCGTTCGGTTGATGTGGCGCATGGCGCGGCGGCGTGGGCGGGCGTAAGCTCATCCCACTATGAACCCCTTCGATTACCTGATCCCGATTGCGCTGGGCGCGGTGTTCCTGACGCTGTGCTTTGGTGTTTACGCCATGTTCCGGGGCGGCGATTTTGGCCGCTCCTGGTCCAACAAGGCCATGCGCATGCGGGTGCTGCTGCAATTTGCAGCCATCCTTGTGCTGGTGGGCGCGATGCTGTGGAAACAGAGCCATGGTTAAGCTCGATAAGATCGTCACCAAGGCCGGCGATGGCGGCAAGACCCGGCTTGTCACCGGCGAGCCTGTTTCCAAGGCGAGCGCGCGGGTGGAAGCCTATGGCACGGTGGATGAGCTGAATTCCGTGGTCGGCGTCGTGCGGCTGCATACAGAGGGCGATGGCCGGCTCGATCCGATCCTGGCGCGCATCCAGAATGATCTGTTCGATCTCGGCGCGGATTTGGCGACGCCGCACACCGACAGGTTCGAGGCGCTGCGCGTGAGCGAGGCGCAGGTGGATCGGCTGGAGGCGGAGGTGGATGCGCTGCATGAAGCGCAAGCGCCGCTCACCTCCTTCATCCTGCCGGGCGGCGGCGCGGCGGCGGCCTATCTGCATCTGGCGCGCACGGTGGCGCGGCGGGCCGAGCGCGCGATCACGCGCTTGGTTGAAGAGGACGCGCGCACGAACGCGGCGTGCCTGAAATACGCCAACCGGCTTTCGGATTTGTTTTTCGTGATGGCGCGCGCGGCCAATGATGATGGCAAGCGTGACGTGCTCTGGGTTCCGGGCGCAAACCGCTAAAGAAAAACGGCCCGCGATGAGCGCGGGCCGCCTTCTAGTCGAACGCAATAAGCTTAGTGCTTATCGGCCTTCTTGGCGGCGTCTTTCACGTCGCCGATGAAGTCGCGGGCTTCGCCCTTGGCCTTATCGATCTTGCCTTCGGCTTCGAGCTTTTTGTTGCCCGTCACTTTGCCGGCGGCTTCCTTCACCGCGCCCGATGCTTTATCGGCCGCGCCTTTGAGATGTTCTTTATCCATTGGGTTTGGTCCTCCTTGGGAACGGGGAATAAACGCCGAAAACGCCGCCCCGTTCCCTCAAGGGATCAGCCGGCGATGTATTGCGCGCCGTTCACCGTCATGGTCGCGCCGGTGATGAAGGCGGCGGAATCGGAGGCCAAAAACGCCACCATGGCGGCGATTTCCTCGGCCTTGCCGAGACGCCCGGCCGGGATCGTGCCGATGATTTTTTGCAGCACCTCCGGCGGCACGGCGGCGACCATATCGGTATCGATGTAGCCAGGGGCGATGACGTTCACCGTGACGCCCTTGGCCGCGCTTTCCTGCGCCAGCGCCTTGGTGAAGCCGATCATGCCGGCCTTCGCCGCCGAATAATTCACCTGCCCCACTTGGCCCTTCTGGCCGTTGATGGAGCTGATATTGATGATGCGGCCAAAGCCGCGATCGCGCATGCCGGCAATCACCGGGCGCGTCATGAAGAACAGGCTATCGAGATCGACGCGGATCACCTCGCGCCATTTTTCACTGTTCATTTTATGAAACAGGCCGTCGCGGGTGATGCCGGCATTGTTGACCAGCACGTCCACCGGGCCAAGCTCGGCCTCCACTTTGGCGATGCCTTCGGCGCATTGGGCTTCATCGCCCACATCCCATTTGTAGACGCTGACGCCGATTTCCTTGGCGGTTGCTTCGGCCGCTTCGCTATTGCCGGCATAATTGGCGGCGACCTTGAAGCCATCGGCTTTCAGCTTGGCTGAGATCGCCTTGCCGATCCCTCGTGTGCCGCCCGTAACCAACGCAACCCGCGCCATGCCTGCCTCCCGGTTTGGTTTCATCCCAACGCTTGCGCAAACACTTGCAAGAGTTCGCGGTGCTGGCAACGGGCGGCGCCCGAAAAAGCGGGCGTATATGCTCGCGCGCGCCCTCTTTTTGCGGTGGCGTGTCTCAGCATTGCATGATCTGTTGCGCCGATGAGCGATCTTGCCGCCGCCCGCATCGACGTCGTGCGCCGACACATGGCGCTTGAAGTCACCCATGACTGGGACGCCGTTATCGCTACCTTCGAGCACCCGCGTTACGAAATGCACGGCGGCGGCCAAGTGTTTGACGGGGAGGACGCCGTGCGCGGCTATTTCACCGCTTCGCGCATCCCCTTTCCAGACCAGGGCAATGAGATCATCGCCATCGCCCATACGGGGGATGTCGTGCTGGTGGAGTTCTGGCTGACAGGCACGCACCTGGGCCCGCTGCGCCATGGCGGGCGCACCATCGCCCCCACCGGCAAAAGCTTCCGCGTGCGCATGGCCGCGAGCTTCACGTTCAAGCCGGGCAGCGATAAAATCGTCTGCGAGCGGCCCTATTTCGATCAAGCCGCGGTGGTGCGGGCGCTGGGGCTCAGCGCCTAAAGCAACTTTTTGGATTTTAATTCGCCTCAGCTCCGCCCGCGCTTGAGATCGGGCGGCAAGGCCTCATCAGCCAGCAGGCCAAGCGCTTCATCGAGCGCGATGACGCTTTGCGCCTGGCTGCCAAAGCGGCGCAGCGCGACCTGGCGCTCCTCCGCTTCCTTCTTGCCCACCACGGCGATCACCGGGATTTTCTGCAAGGAATGCTCGCGGATTTTATAGCCGACCTTCTCATTGCGCAGATCAAGCTCAACCCTGAGGCCCGCCTTGCGCATCTCGGCGGCGACCTCCTCGGCGTAGCCATCGGCTTCCGAGGTGATCGTGGCGACCACCACTTGCACCGGCGCAAGCCACATCGGGAACGCGCCCGCCACGTTCTCGATCAGAATGCCGATGAAGCGCTCAAGCGAACCAAGGATCGCGCGGTGCAGCATCACCGGGCGATGCTTCTGGCCATCCTCGGCCACGTATTCGGCCTCAAGCCGATCGGGCAGCACGTAGTCGAGCTGGATCGTGCCACAGGTCCATTGCCGGCCGATGGCGTCCTTCAATTGGAAATCGAGCTTGGGCGCATAGAAGGCGCCATCGCCTTCGGCGATTCTAGGCTCAACGCCCGCCGCGCGCGCCGCTTGCAGCATCGCAGCTTCGGCGCGATCCCAAAATTCATCGCTGCCCGCGCGCAGCTCAGGCCGCGTGCCCAGCGCGATGTGATCGCGCGTCATGCCGAAATCCTCGTGGATCGAGGTGGCGAGTTCGATAAACGCGCGCGTTTCCTCCACGATCTGATCTTCGCGGCAGAAGATGTGCGCATCATCCTGCGTGAAGGCGCGCACGCGCATGAGGCCGTGCAGCGAGCCTGACGGCTCGTAGCGGTGGCAGGCGCCAAACTCGGCCATGCGCAGCGGCAGATCGCGGTAGCTTTTCTGGCCAAACTTGAAAATCTGCACGTGGCCGGGGCAATTCATCGGCTTCAGCGAAAGCGTTTCTTCTTCCACCGTCTCGCAGACGAACATGTTCGCGCGGTACTTATCCCAGTGGCCGCTCTTTTTCCCAGAACACGCGGTCCAGCACTTGCGGCGTGCGCACCTCAACATAGCCGGCCGCATCCAGGCGGCGGCGCATATACGCTTCGATCGTGCGCCACAGCATCAGGCCCTTTTCGTGCCAGAACACCATGCCGCGCCCCTCTTCCTGCATGTGGAAGAGATCCATCTGCCGGCCCAGCTTGCGGTGATCGCGCTTCTCGGCTTCCTCAAGCCGATGCAGGTGATCGGCCAATTGCTTTTCATCAGCCCAGGCCGTGCCGTAGATGCGTTGCAGCTGCTGGTTTTTTCTGATCGCCGCGCCAATAGGCGCCCGCCAGCTTCATCAGCTTGAAGGCTTTGCCCAGCTTGCCGGTTGAGGGCAAGTGCGGCCCGCGGCAGAGATCGCCCCATTGATCGCCATGGCTATACACCGTGATCGGCTCGCCCGGCTTGATCACTTCGTCGATCGTCTCGGCCTTGTAGATTTCGCCGATCGATTTGAAATGCGCGATCGCATCTTCCTTTTTTCCAGACCGTGCGGATGATCGGCAGATCGGCGTCCACGATCTCCTTCATGCGCTTTTCGATCTTCTCGAAATCGTCGGTCGAAAACGGCTCGTCGCGCGCGAAATCGTAATAGAAGCCGTCCTCCGTCACCGGGCCGAACGTCACTTGCGTGCCGGGGAAAAGCTCCTGCACCGCTTGCGCCAGCACATGCGCCGCATCGTGGCGCAGCACTTCGAGCCCATCGGCGCTATCGCGCGTGACAAGTTCAAACTTGCCGCCATTTTCCAGCGGGCGCGTCAAATCCCACCATTGGCCATCCACCTTCGCGGCGACGACCTTCTTGGCGAGGCCCTTGGAAATGCCTTCGGCGATGGCGAGCGGCGTGACGCCATCGTCAAAGCTGCGCTCGGCGCCATCGGGGAATTTGAGAGAGATAGACATCAAAATACTCGTTTCTGATTTTTATGCTCAGGCCGGAGCAAGCCGCATTCCGGGCAGAATTTATCGAACGCCCCCAAAACGTGGCCGTTCTCACAATTGACTGGCGATGGTCCATTCATGGCGATCGTCACAAATACGGCGAGCGCCCAGGCAAAAAACACTGACGAGAAGCCGACCATCGCGCCAACATTGTCTTTGAATATAAAAAGCAAGCAGAACATCAGCGCGGTATACCCGCCCGACGCCCAAACTACGTCGCGCGCCCAATCAGGGCCGGCGCGGAACATGTCCTCGCTCCCAAAGTCACGTGGCTTGTGATGGATGATCAGCACGAGCGAAAGTGAGAAGAGCGCAAAGCAGATGCCCAAGCTTGCTTCCAACAACCATGGCGGAAGCGAAACCCAAAGCAGCCCAACAATGCTCGCTCCAATACAGATCACCCATGCCGCGCCGGCAATCACCGCGAGAGGCCCCACCACTTTGTGCAACAGGCCAGCCACCTTGCCGAAGAATGCCTCCCCAATTACACGATCGGGCTTCATTGGGAGGCCCCCTCGTCCGCGTCGGGCGGGGCGCGATAGCCCCTTTCCAATCGCCGTAGCGCCAGGGGCGCCACCAGCAATTGCGTTTCAACGCCTCGGGCGCCGGATCCCAGCCATGCCCGCCCCAAGGGGCGCAACGGCAAATCCGCGCACCCGCCATCCAGCTGCCCGCCCAGGCGCCATGCTTGCGGATCGCGTCCGCCGCATAGGAGGAGCACGTGGGCAAATAGCGGCAATCGCGCCCGATCAGGGGCGAGAGCGTCCATTTATAGAGCTGGATGAGGCCCAAGAGGCCCCGGGCTGGCAGGCTCGACGACATGAAACGATGCGGTTTTCAGTTGAACTGACCGGGGCGCAGCGCAGCCGCTGCGGCGCGCCCGATCCCCGCGCCGCCGGCTTTAGTAGGTAGTCGTCGTGGTCAATTGCCGGTCGAACATGGAGCCAATGTAGCGCCGGAAGCGCGCCGGCTCAACCGCCGGGCGTCACTTCCCGGCACTGAACCTGGGTGAAGGCGCCCCAGCACTCGACATAGGCCGCCCCCGGCGTATCGAGCGTGAATTTGGAGGCGAGGTAATAATTCTCATACCGCCCCTCGCCCGCCAGCATGCCCTTTACATAGCCGATCACGCTATCGAGCGTGACGCCGCCGGCCCCGCGCGCCTCGCCAGGCTCGCGCCCTTCGAGGAAGGCGGCGGCCGCTTCCTCATGCGCCGCACGCTGCGGCACGGTGAAATACGCGGCCACCCCGGCAATGATCAAAAGCAGCAATAAGCGCATGAATTAGCTTTGCGCCGCGCGGTCGCATTTCACCTGCGTGAACGCGCCCCAGCAATCAACCAGCGCGCGCCCATCGAGCGAAACCGAATATTTCGAGGCGACGTAATAGTTTGAATAAACTCGATCGCCGGCGACGGTTGCGCCGATGCTTTCGAGCCCTTCGGTGAGATTGCCCGGATCGCGCAGCACCGCGTTGGCCGCCTCGCGCATGGCCGGCTCTTCGGGCCGGGTGAAATAGCCCGCGACGCCCGCGATGATCAAAAGCAGAATGATGATGCGCAGCATGGGCGCCTCCCTTTGTCCCCTTGGAGAAGGAGGCTAGCCCATCAACGCCGCGCGGCAAAGCCTTATGCGTCAGGTTCCGCGCGGGCTTTGCGCTTGCCGCACCGCACGCTCCAATTCTCGCGCATTGAGCGAAGCTGCGGTGACATCCACGATCAGGGGCAAGGCGCGGCCCTCGATCCAAAGCCCATGCCAGAAATTGCTGACGATGCTGCGCCAAACAAAAAGATCATGCCGCTCCCGCCCCAATTGCACGCGGGCGGGATCGACCAAAAACGTGCGTTGGCTGAGCAAGGTGAGCGTCGTGATCTCCAGCCCTTCGCGCAGGAGGCGCATGCGGATGACGTAGAAATACGGATAGGCCGCCATGAACAGAATGACAGGCACGCACAGCGCGCCGATCACCCACACGAAAATCTGTTCGCCAAAACTCTCGACCCGGCCATTGGAAAAGAACGCGAGCCAGAAGATCATCGCGCCAAAGAAATAGATCGCCGCCTGGGCGATGCGCACGCGCCATCCGCGCGGGTTGGAGAAAATATCCATCTAAGCCCGTAAGCGCAGCGCGCGCCCGAAACGGGTCAGCCCTGCGCGCGCTCGGCTTTCTCCAGCGCTTCGACAGCGGCGTCAAACGCCAGCATGGTGCTGGCGTGCCGGGCCGGGTATTCGCGCACGCCCTCAAGATGGCGCAGCTCCCAGAAGCGGCCTTGCGGGGGCGGGCCCTCGCCCTTGAGCATGGCGTAGAGGCCATCGCGCGCGGCGCGGATTTCGGCCGGCGCCGCCCCGACAGCATGCATGGCCAGAACCGCCGTCGCCGCCTGCCCCAGCGCGCACGCCTTGGGGTGCACCGCGATGGCGCTGACAAGCCCGTCCTTCAGGCTCAATTCGACCGAAACCACGGAACCGCACACGCGGCTCACCTTGGTGGCCGCCGCATCGGGCGCGTCGAGCCGGCCGACATGCGGAATATCGGCCGCCAATTCCAGAACGCGGCCGTGATAGAGATCGTCCATCGCCCTAATGTGGCCTTCGGCCGGGGCGATGCAACGGCAAAGCTTGAGGGCCACACATGCTGAGACGCACGCTGCTGACCGCCGCCATCGCCGCCGCCCTGCCGGGCCTCGCCGCCGCGCAGGAGGAGCAGCAAAACCGGCGCGCGCCCCCGCCGCCGATCACCCCGGAAAACGCGCTTGAGCGCGCCTTCCTGGCGGCGCTCAACGATCCCGATGAGCGCCCGGAATTCCGCCGCCTGCTGCTGACGAGCCAGGTCGTGCTCGCCATGGCCGATTCAAGCCCGGAGTCCGCGCCGCTGGAGCTGACCTTCGGCGAATTGCAACTCACCCCGATCTTCACCAGCGAAACGCGCATGAATTCCGTGCTCGGCCCCGCCGCGCCGCGCCGCAGGCTGAGCGGCCGCCAAGCGCTCACGCGCCTGCGCGGCAAAAACGTGGTGCTCAACATGATGCACACGCCGATGCTGACGCTCGAGCCGGAGGATGTGGCGGAGTATTTACGGGATTAGGGGCTCGGGACTCGGGGTTCGGGTTTTCCCGAATCCCGAGTCCCGATTCCCGCCTCCCGAGCTTACTTCCCCGGCCCGCCCAGCAGCCCGTCGCCGCCGCAGCGGCGATCATAGAGGCCGCGGTGCGCGCGAGTTGGCCATCGCCGCCGGCGTCAAACAGATGCGCTTGCCAGGTATGGGTGCAGCCTTCGGCCGTCGTGGTGCGGCGGCACACTTGCGCCGGCGGATCGCCGCGCCCGGCGCCGGGGGCGCTGCAGGTGAAATCGTTGCGGCGCAGATCGGCGGTGACAGCCGAGAGCTGCAGCCCCGCGCCGTAGCGGCTGGCGATGGTGCGCTCAAAGCTCTGCAGAGTGGAAGCAGCGCTGGCGCGGCGCCAATCGCCAAGATCGATCGCGCCCGAAGGTATGGTTGCGGGGCCGGACGGGGTGGACACGCCGGTTGGCGTCGTGGCGCAGGCGCTTAACAGCAAAAGTGCGGCGGCGGCGATCCAGGCAGGCGCTTTCATGGCGTTTCTCATCTCCTATCGCGCGCCGAGGCACATCACATCAAATCCGGCCACAGGTTCACGCCCGGCCTCGACCACCACATACCAATCATGCGCGCATTGGCGCTCCATGATCTCGATCCGGCAATCGAGCCGGCCGCCATCTTCGCAGGCAAAGCCGTTCGCTTCCAGATCAGCTTTGATGCGCGCTTGTTCCCAATTCTGATAGCGGGCGCGCACGCGGGTTTGCAGCGCGGGGCTATAGCTCGCGTGATCGGCCCCGCGCCAAGCGCCGAACTCAAAGCCGGCGGGGCCCACGCCTTCGGGCGGCGCAGTTTGCCCGGCCACCCCGCTCGGCGGCGGCAGCGCGGTTCCGCGCGCGGCGGCGAGCGGATTGGAGGGCGCAGGCGTATCCACGCTCACCGCGCAGGCGGCCAAAGCCGCGATCAGAATGACAGCAAAAAACCGCATGCGTCCCTCGCGCGCCCCGCGCGAGGCTTTAGGGGCTTGGGCGGATGGGGGCAAGTTGGGGGCTGCGGGCGGTTAGAAGAGACAGCGGCGTTGCGCAAGCTCTGGCTCGTGCTCCCCCGTCAGGGGGAGCTGTCAGTGCGCAGCGCTGACTGAGGGGGCGGCGCTGCTGCTTGCAAACTTTTGCGCCCGCCTCGCGCTGACGCGCGATCCACCTCTCCCCTGGCGGGGGAGGACGCACGGCCCCCCCCCCGCTAGCCCTTCCGCCGCCAGGTGCTGCCGCTTGGCCCGTCCATCACCTCCACGCCGCGCGCGGCGAGTTCATCACGCAGGCGGTCGCTTTCGGCGTAATTCTTCGCCGCGCGCGCGGCGATACGTTCGGCCACCAGCGCATCAATCTCCGCCGCCGCTGCGCCGAAGCTGGCGCGGAACCAGTGTTCGGGATCGGCTTGCAGCACGCCAAACAGCGCAGCGGCGGCGAGCAGCTCGCCCTTCGCCTGCGCCTGCTCGGCCGGCTTTTTCGCCACGTTCGCGGCGGTGGCGAGCGCGGAGAGCGCGGCGATGGCGGCGGGGGTGTTGAGATCATCGGCCAGCGCTTCCACGAACGCAGCGGGCGCGGAAACATCAGCAGCCGCCACGTCCTTCAAACGCAACAGCGCGCCATAAAGCCGATCCAGGCTCGCCTGCGATTGCTGCAAGAGATCATCGTTCCAATCGAGCGGCGCTTTGTAATGCGCGGAAAGCAGCGCCCAGCGGATGGTCTCGCCTTGCCAGCCTTGCTCCAGCAATTCGCGCGGGGTGATGATGTTGCCGATGCTTTTGGACATCTTCTCACGATCCATGGTGAGAAAGCCGTTGTGCATCCACACGCGCGCCAAGGGGCGCCCATGCGCGCATTCGCTCTGCGCGATTTCGTTTTCGTGGTGCGGGAAGATGAGATCAACGCCGCCGCCATGAATGTCGATCGGGCTGCCCAGCACCTCCTCGATCATGGCCGAGCATTCGATGTGCCAGCCGGGCCGGCCCGCGCCAAACGGCGCCCCCATGAGGGCTCGCCGGGCTTTGACGCTTTCCAGAGCGCGAAATCGGAGGGATGGCGCTTATCGTCCTCCCCCCTCCACGCGCGCGCCGGCTTTGAGATCATCCTGGGCGCGGCCCGAGAGCTTGCCGTAATCGGCGTCAGCCGCGACGGAAAAGTAAACGCCGCTCGGCACGGAATAGGCCGCGCCATTGGCGATCAGCTTCTCGATCACGGCGATCATCGCCGGCACGTTCTCGGTTGCGCGCGGGCGGAAGCTCGGCGTCAGCACGTTGAGCGCGCCCATATCGGCCTCGTATTGCGCCTCCACCGCGCCGGTGATGTCGCCAATCGGCACGCCGCGCTGAATCGCGGCGGCGATGATCTTATCGTCAATATCGGTGTAATTGCGGGCGTAGAGCACCGCATCGGCCCCATAGACATGCCGCAGCAGCCGAAACAGCGTGTCAAACACCACGGGCGGGCGCGCATTGCCGATATGGGCGGTGTTATAGACCGTGGGCCCGCAGACATAGAGCGTCACCCGGCCAGGATCGGCGGGGGCGAACGGCTCTTTGCGCCGCGTCAACGTGTTCGAGAGCTGGATATTCATGCGGGGTGGGTTCTAGCCGTGGGCCGTGCTACACTCCATATGCAAAGCGGGCCAAGTGGATGGCCCGTCGCCTGAGGTGAAAATCGGGCGGGCGTTAAGTCCCGGTGCCAGCCGTCTGGACCCTCCGGGCTCGACCCCCGTCCCTCAGACTTGAGGAAAACCCCTTTGAGTGAAATTCTGAAATGGCGCACGCCTGAAGAGGCGGCGAAGACCCGCCCCTCGCGCGAGGCGGCGATGGAAGCCGTGCGCACCCTGATCGCCTGGGCCGGGGACGACCCGAACCGCGAGGGCCTGAAAGACACCCCCAAGCGCGTGGTGGACGCCTATCGCGAATGGTTCCGCGGCTATGACGAGAACCCGGCCGATGAACTCAAGCGCGTGTTCGAGGATGTCGGCGGCTACGATGACATCGTCATGCTCAAGAAGATCGACGTGGAAAGCCATTGCGAGCACCACATCGCCCCCTTCCTCGGCAAAGCCTATGTGGCTTACCTGCCGAGCGAGGCTGTCGTCGGCATTTCCAAGATCGCGCGCGTGGTGGAAATTTTCGCCAAGCGTTTGCAGACGCAAGAAACCATGACGATCCAGATCGCCGAAGCGATCAACGCCACGCTCGACGCGCGCGGCGTGGCCGTGCTGATCGACGCTGAGCACCAGTGCATGTCCACGCGCGGCGTCCACCACAAGGACGTCACCACCGTGACGACCCAATTCACCGGCGCCTTCAAAGATGATGTCGAGCTGCGCAATCGCTTCTTGAAGCTGGCGGGGTACGGCTGAGATTGCGAATAGGGAGTAGCGAATAGCGAAATAGGCTTGCCCTATTCGCTACGCCCTATTTCGCTACTCGCTCGCGGCGCCTCCGCGCGCCTCGGCTTATGCACCAGGCTCACCAGCACCCAGCTTAGCAGCATCAGCAGATACCAGGCGCCCATCTTGTCCAGCGGCACAAGATGCCAGCCATCGCGCTGGCTGGGATAGACCCAGGCGGCGGCGAAGGTGCCAAGGTTCTCCGCAATCCAGATAAAGAACGCCACCAGCAGAAAGCCCACCAGCAGCGGCATGCGGCGCGCTGCGCGATCGGGCGTGAACAAAATCCAAGTGCGCCAAAAGATCAGCGCCGAGAACGCAAACAAGCCCCAGCGAATATCGATAATGAAATGGTGCGTGAAAAAATTGGCGTACGCCAAAAGCGCCAGCACCCATGTGCTCCAGATCGGCGGATAGGCGATGAAGCTGAATTCAAAGAGGCGCGAAGCCCGCGCCATGTACGAGCCCACGCACGCATACATGAAGCCCGAAAACAGCGGCACGTCGCCAATGCGCAGCACGCTGGCTTCGGGATAAATCCAGGAGCCCTGCGCTGTCTTGAACACCTCCATGATGGTGCCGACGATGTGGAAAATGAGGATGACAAGCGCCTCCTCCCAGCGCTCGAGCCCCGTGGCCAGCAGCAAGCCCTGGATCGCCAGCGCCGCCAGCACCAGAAAATCATAGCGCGCGATCGGCGCGTTCTCCGGCCAGAACAAATGCGTGCCCACCAGAAGCGCCAGCATCGCCCCGCCGAACAGGCACGCCCAGGCCTGCTTGAGCCCGAATTTCAGAAACTCAAACGCCCAGCCATGCCATTTGGAGCGCTGCGCCCAGGGGCGGGCGAAGGCGTCAAACGCCTCCACCTGGGCCTTGATGCGATCTTTGAGACTCATCGGCGAACGCTAGCGGCTTTCCCCGCGCGCAAAAGCCCGCTTATACCGAGGGGATGAGAATCGCCGTTGTCGGGCTGGGTATAGCGGGGCTGAGCATTTGCGCGCGGCTCAGCCTTGCCGGCCATCAGGTCTACGGCTTTGAGCAATTTGAGCCGATGCATGAGCGCGGCTCCTCCCACGGCGATACCCGGATCATGCGCCTCACCCCCGGCGAGGGCGATGTGTATGTGCGCCTGGCGCAGCGCGCGGCGCCGTTATGGCGCACCTGGGAGGGTCTGGCGGGCCGCCCGCTGATCGAATGGACCGGCGGGCTGATGGCCGGGCCGCGCGGCTCGCCCTTCGTGCTCGCCTGCCAGGCGGCTTCGGCCACGCCTGCGGCGCTGCTGCGCGGCGATGCGATCCATGCGCTGACGCGCGGGGCCATCGCCATGCCGCGCGAATGGGACGTGTTCCGCCAGGAGGATTCCGGCGTGATCGCAGCGGACGCAACGCGCGCCTTCCTGCAACGCCAAGCCAGCGCCTGGGGCGCCAAGCTGTTTTACGGCAAGCGCATCGAAGCGCCGATCGAAGGGCTGACGCTGACCATCGAGGGCGAGGCGCGCAGCTTTGACGCGGTGATCGTCGCCGCCGGCGCATGGGCGCGCGCGCTGCTGCCGGAATTTGCCGGCAAGCTTGCGGTCAAGCGGCGCGTCGTGGCGTGGTTTGAAACGCAAACGCCGAAGCTTCTGCCAGTGATCTGCGTCGATGACGAGGACGGGCTTTACGGCATGCCCGCCCCGCGCGGGCAATATAAAATCGGCCTGCACGCCACCGGCGGCGCGGTGAGCGATCCCGATCATGTGCGCGAGCCTGATGCAGAAGATGCGCGCATGCTGAGCGACTATGCGCGCGCCTTCCTGCCGCAACACAATCCAGAGCCCGTGCGCATGGCGCGCTGCCTCTACACCGTGACGCCGGATGAAAATTTCCTCATCGCGCAAAGCCGCGCGCATGAACGCGTGCTCATCTTCTCCGCCTGCTCCGGCCATGGCTTCAAATACGCGCCGATCTTTGGCGAATTGGCGCAGGAATGGCTCGATGGCGCGCCATCGGAAGATCTGCGCGCATTGGCGCGGCTACCGGTGACACGCATGGGCGGGGAGAAGGCTTAACGCGTTTTAGGGCGCGCGCCATATTTGGGTCACGGGCGAGTCACGATGGCGTCGCCGAACCAATGCACCAAGCCGCCCATGACCGCAGAACACATCATCGCCCTCGCCGCCTCGCTCCGCACCCACGCGCAGGCCTCCGGCCGCGATCTCAACGCGGCCAATCTTTTTGTGCACACCGTGCTGATGCGCGCGCTGCGCTATGACAGCGGCCTGCCCGCGCACGTGGCGGCGGCGTCACTCAACCGGAACGATCGCCCCGACGCCCGCGCCTGAAGACGGCGCCAATGTAAACGCCGCATCGCGCGCGGTTTCATAGGCTGTCGCCTGAATCGTGGAAACGCTCATGAATTCGGCCAGCGCCTGCTCGCGCGTCAGCGTCAGCAGCAGGAAGCCGCGTTTGAGCCCATCTGACCATTTGATGTGCGGATTGCGCGCGCGGATCGCCCCGGCGAAATCGAGCCCCGCCGCCGCGAAATAATCGCTCTCGCTGGGCGAGGTGATGGAGGTGGCGCCGAATTCCACCGCCGCGCGCCCTTGCGCATCCTCAATCTCATTGGCCCAAGCGGTGTGGCTGTCGCCGGTGACGACGATGGCGTTCGCGCCCGCCGTGCGGATCGCTTCAAGCACTTTCGCGCGCGCGGCTGGATAACCATCCCACGCATCGAGATTAAGCGGAAACGGAAAACGCGTGAGCTTCATCAGCTGCGTGACGCCCGGCCGCAGCCGCTCCAGTGCGGCGGCCAGCGCCGGCGGCGCGCGCGATACGTCGGGCGCCGTGACCGGCGCCATGATGATCTGGTTGCCGATCACCTGCCAGGTGACGCCCGCGCGGCGCGAACTCGCAAGCTCTCCCGCCAGCCATTGCTGCTGGCCATCGCCAAGCAGTTTGCGATCAGCCAGCAGCGCATCGATCGCCGCAACATCGGGCGCCAGGAAAAAACCCGGCGGCAGATCGCGCGCGCTTTGGATCAGCCCTTGCGCGCGGCGCCAATCGAGCACCGGGCGCATCTCCCCGCCCGCCTCTTCAAAGATCGCGGGAAAGCGCTGCATCGCGGCGGTGTCTGCCTCGCCATCGCGCAACGCGACAGGCGCGGCGGGATTGGAGAAATCCCAGCGCTGCAATTGCAGCGGCAATTGCTTGGCGTAATCGTGCGGCTCATCGCGTGCGGTGAGCCGGGTTTCCAGCATGATGAGGGAAAACAGATCGCCAAACTGAAAGCTGCGATTGATCGCCTCGAAGGCTTGGCCCGGCGCGGGCTCGCGGATCGGCATCCATTCATAATAGGCGCGCAACGCCGCCGCCTTGCGCGCGGCCCAATCGCCCTCGCCCGCATTGTGGTTTTCCGCCCCGCCCGTCCACGTATCGTTGGCGACCTCGTGATCGTCCCACACCACAACCCAAGGCGCGACAGCGTGCGCGGCCTGCAATTCGCGCTGGGTTTTATACTGCGCATGGCGCGCGCGATAATCTTCGAGCCGCACGCACTCCACTTCCGGCGAAGGAATGCGCCCCAGCGCAATGCCGCTATCGCCGCCATAGCCGGAGAGGCCGTATTCATAAATGTAATCGCCGAGATGAACGATAAGATCGAGCCCCTCGGTTTTGGAAAGCGCGTCATAGGCGTTGAAGAAGCCGTGCGGATAGGATGAGCACGAAGCGATGGCGATCTTCACAGAATCCAGCCGCCCTTGCGGCAGCGTGCGCGTGCGCCCCACCCCGCTTGCGGCCGCGCCCGCGCGGAAGCCGTAGAAATACGGCGCGCCGGGGCGAAGGCCCGTCACATCCACCTTCACGGTGTAGTCGCGCGCCGCGCTGGCTTCGGCCACGCCGGTTTTCACGATGTCGCTCAGTTCGCGATTGCGCGCCACGATCCAACGCACCGGCACGGGGCCTGTTTGCTCGGGCGAAACGCGCGTCCAGATGATCAGCCGATCCCGGCCAGGATCGCCGGAGGCCACGCCATGATTGAACGCCACAGCGCCTTCATAGGCCGGGGTTTCAACGCTGGGCGCACAGGCCGCGCCCGCCGCAACGCCAAGCCCCGCCAGCGCGCCGCGGCGCGTCCAATGCCGTTTGCCCATGGATGTCTCTCCCTGCTGCGATTTCTCGCAAGCTGCACCGCAAAGCGCAACGGGCGGCCTTAAGCCGCCCGCGCGATTTTAGAAGCGCACCTTCACTTCCGCCCCGATCAGGCGCGGCGCGCCCCGGATGAAGGTGGGGATGGTGAAGGAATCGCCGGTATTGCCGGCGTCGATCAGGTATTCCTCATCGAGCGCATTGGTGACGAAGAGGCCAAGCCCCCAGCGCCCGCTGGCGTGATCGAACCCGGCGCGGAAATTCAAGAGCCCGTAGGCATCCTGATATTCATCCACGATCGTATCGGCCAGCCCCGGCAGCGGCGAGGGCTGCAGATCGGTGCAGTCATTATCGTCATCGAAGAAGATCTCCGATTGCCAGGTATAGGTCGGCGTCACGTAGAAGGCGCCGGCGCTGAGCTTAGCGTGCGCGTACGCGAATACGCACGGGCTGATGATCGGTGTGGGCAAAGCCCATGTCCTCGGCCTCCACACGCTCAACCGCCACGTTGGGCGAAACGATGAAACCATCGATGGCGGTCACATAATTTTCGCCCGCCACGTAAGGCTGATGATTGGTGCGCACGCTGGGGATGTTTGCATCCGCCGCCAGCGTCCAGCCCTCCGGCAGCGCATCCTGCGGAAATGGGAAAAGCCAAAACAAAAAGCGCTCATCAGTCGTGTGCGGGAAATGCGTTTCCGCGATCTGGAAATTCCAATCGCCGGCCAGCACCACATATTGCCCGCGCGCATACTCAGCCTGCGCCCAGGCCAAAAGCTCGCGCAATTGGCGCGTGCGCACCGCCGCATCTTCATCGAACGCGGCCAGATGCACGCTGGCGATGCTCCAGCCAGGCCCGCCGCTTTCGCGCGGGATCTGCGCAATCAGAGACGCATAGCGGCGCTTGACGCCAAAGATCGCGCTATCCTCCGCCGGCAGCGGCGCAACATCAGCCTGCGCGATGGCGTAGCGCGAATAGATCGCCTGCCCATGCTGCAGCCGGATCGGCCACGGCATCAGGCGCGTGAGAAAATCGGCGAAGAAGGCGCTGTCGCGGCCCGCCAGCGCTTCATCCACCGCGCCTTTGAGGTTCACCCAATAATTCACCGGCCCATCGTGGGCGATTTCCTGAAACACCAGGATATCCGCATCCTCGCGCCCCACGGCGTCCGCGATGAAATCCACATTGGCGCGCACCGCTTCGCGCGAGGGCGGAAACATGTGCTCGCCGCCATCGGCCACGAAATCGCTGCCCGCGCCCAGCCCGCCATAGCCGAGATTCCACACAATTATGCTCAGCGTATTGCCCGCCAGCGCCTCGGCTTGGCCAAAGCGCGCTTTCACATCGCGCGCATCGGCCACTGTGTTTGAGTTCAGGGCGTAAAAACCAAGCGCCCAAAGCGCGCCGAACGTGGCGATGGCCGCCAGAACTACAAACGTGCGTTTCATGCCCCTAGCTCTACAGCCCCCCCTCCGCTTAAGGGGAAGGGCCGCCATGACCGACGATCAAGACTATGCCGCCCCCGGCGAAACCCGCACCGCCACCGCCCCGCCAGAAGCCGCGGGCGAGCGCGTGGATGCGTGGCTGGCCACGCTCTGGCCCGATCTCTCCCGCTCGCGCGTGCAGGGCCTGATCGGCGCGGGCAAGCTCAGCGCCGATGGCGCGCCGATTGCGGCCGCGAAAGACAAAGTGCGCGCAGGCGCCGCCTATGCGCTTGAGCTGCCCCCGCCTGCGCCGGCCGCGCCGCAGCCCGAGGCGATCCCGATCAATGTCGTGTTCGAGGATGAGCACCTCATCGTCGTCGATAAAGCCTCCGGTATGGCGATGCACCCTGCGCCCGGCTCGATGCGCGGCACGCTGGTGAACGCGCTCTTGGCCCATTGCGGCGATAGCCTCTCGGGCATTGGCGGGGTGGCGCGCCCCGGCATCGTGCATCGCATCGATAAGGACACGACCGGGCTCGTCGTTGTCGCCAAGCATGATCGCGCGCATCAGGGCCTCGCCAAGCTGTTCGCCAAGCACGATCTTGAGCGCGCCTATTACGCCATCACGCGCGGCGCGCCGAAAGAGCGCAGCGCCAGAATCGAAAACCGTATCGGCCGCTCCGGCGATGATCGGCGCAAATATGTGGTGCTGCGCAATCAGGACAGCGAAGCCGGCAAGATCGCCGTCACCCAATATTGGACCATCGAAAGCTTCGGCCAGCACGCTGGCGAAAGCGCGGGCCGGCCCGCCGCCGCCTTGATCGAATGCCGGCTGCACACTGGGCGCACGCATCAAATCCGCGTGCATCTTTCGCATCTTGGCGCGCCGCTGATCGGCGATCCGCTCTATGGCAAACAGCGCAATCTCCACGCCGCCGGCCCACACGCAGGCGAGGCCGACGAAGCCGCCCGCGCTTTCCCGCGCCAGGCGCTGCACGCCGCCGTGCTCGGCTTTGCGCACCCGATCACCAAACAAGAGCTGCGCTTTGAAAGCGCCCTGCCCGCCGATATGGAAGCGTTGCTCGACGCGCTGCGCCGGCTCTGAGCGTACTTTCGCCGTTTTCGAGCGGCAAAGCGCAGATATGGGGGAGCAAGCGAGCCTAGCTGGTTGGCGTTTGCGCGCCGCGTCGCGGGCCGGCGCGGTGCTGGCTTGCGCAGGCCTGGCCGCGCTCTTGGTGGCTGTATCGCGCGGCGTGATCATGCTGGAGCGGCCGATCGCTGCGGTCGAGATGGTGATCGAACAAGCTCCGCCTGCGCCGCCCGAGCAGCAAACCCAGCGCGCCAACCCCTCGGCCCCAACCGCCAGCTTCAACAGCGCCGCCTCGGCAACGCCGAGCATCGATGCGGCGATGGGCGCTGCGCTGCTGCGCTGCGTGGTGCGCCCCGGCCAGCCGCGCCCGCCCGGCTGCCCCAGCGAGCCCGACCCGCAGGACTGGGAGAGCCCGCGCCTGCCTGTCGGGGGCCGCTACGCCCCGCCGGACGCGCCGAACATGGAGCGCATCTTCACCCAGGCCGAGCGCGAGACATTGGTGATGCCCTCCTGCGTCCGCGATAAGAATTCCACCGTCTGCATCCGCATCGGCCAGCGCCCGCCGCCGCCCTCGCGCAGCCCCGAACAGCTCTGCCAGCAGGATGGCCTGGGCGGCCCGTGCGCGCCGCCGCCCGACGCCGTCTCCGCCCCCTGACCCCATATCTGGGCCTCGATGCCAAGACGTTCACGGCGCCGAATCAAGATGCTGATGTCGTTTCGTTTGCCGAATCGGTTAGTTCTTGATATGTTCTAGCGGTAAAGGAGTGGTAAATTCGTTTTGACCACCCCGGAGGCGCCAAACATCGCCACACCTCGGGCAAAGTCTTGACCACTCCCTATATTAATACTCGGCGCTGGCGCCACAGGCGCGGCCGTTTGTTCAAACGTGAAGAACGGCGACCTGCCCAGCGGCCAAGAGAGGGGAACGAACATGGCATCTACCGCGCTTACGCTTGCGCTCTCTCCTGAGCAGGGGCTGCAACGCTATCTTTCGGAAATCCGCAAATTTCCGATGCTCACCAAAGAAGACGAATTCATGCTGGCCAAGCGCTGGCAGGAGCATGGCGATGCGCCTTCGGCGCATAAGCTCGTCACCTCGCACCTGCGGCTCGTCGCCAAAATCGCCATGGGCTATCGCGGCTATGGCCTGCCGATCGGGAAGTGATCTCCGAAGGCAATGTCGGGCTAATGCAGGCGGTGAAGAAATTCGATCCCGATAAGGGCTTCCGCTTGGCGACGTACGCCATGTGGTGGATCCGCGCCTCGATCCAGGAATACATCCTGCGTTCGTGGAGCCTCGTGAAAATGGGCACCACCGCCGCGCAGAAGAAGCTGTTCTTCAACCTGCGCCGCATGAAGGGCGAAATGGCCGCGCTCGAGGAAGGCGATCTCCGCCCCGAGCATGTCGCCACCATCGCCCACAAGCTGGCCGTGACGGAAGAAGAGGTCATCTCCATGAACCGCCGCATGAGCGGCGGCGGCGATGCTTCGCTCAACAGCCCGATCGGCGGCGCCGGCGGCGAAGGCGACAGCGAATGGATGGATTGGCTTGCCGATGACCAAGCCGAAGGCACCCAGGAAACCCGCCTCGCCGACAGCGAAGAGTTCGACGCGCGCATGACGCTTCTGCAGGAAGCCATGGGCGAATTGAACGAGCGCGAGCGCCACATCATCCAAGAGCGGCGCCTGAAGGACGAGCCCTCCACCTTGGAGGAACTCTCGACCGAATACGGCGTCAGCCGCGAGCGCGTGCGCCAGATCGAGGTGCGCGCGTTTGAAAAGCTGCAGAAGGCGATGAAGCGCGTGGCCGCAGAACGCGGCCTCATGCAGGCTGAGGCGTAAGCACGGACTAAACGCGTTTTCGCTTCAAGTAGAACCACCATTCCCCGGATTCGCCGCAGGCGAAGTCCGGGGCCTATCACCGCAGACGCTTGTGTTTATGGGCCCCGGGCCCGCCGCTCTCGCGGCGTCCCGGGGATGGGTGGTTTCGATGCGACGCGTTGAACGCGCCTCAGCGCCGGAACGCCTCTTCCAGCCGGCCGACGCCGATCGCCTCGATCGCGGCGCGCGCGTCGTCCATCGCCGCGCCGCCTTCGCCTTCGGCGGCAAGCGCGACACCGCGCCCGATCAAGGCGTAACGGATGGAGCCGCCGCTAACGCTTTCGGCGAGAAGCCGCCCCTCCGCCACCTGATGGCGCGCGTAATCAACGCCTTCCTGGCGTGCGACCAAGCCATCCTGCGCCGCCATGATCGCCACGGGCGCGACGCCCGGCGCAAGTGCGATCAGCGTAAGTGTCAGCGTTGCGCCATCGCGCGCATAGGCGGCCACAGCGCTTGAGGCTCGCCCCCTCCTCAGGCGCAAGGCTCACGCGCTGAAATCCGCCGGGCAGGCTTTGCGGCAGAAAGCCCGCCAGCACGGTGGCGTCCACCTCCCGCTCTCCCGCCTGCGCCGCCAGCGCGCGCAGCGCGTTTGCATCCAGCGCGGCTCCCCGCGCCAGCACTGGCGCGGGCGCCTCAGCCGGCGTTTCCGGCGCGCTTGCTTCAGCCATCTCAGCCGCCAGCGCGCGCACGCCATCCATGGCCGCGCCATAGGCAATGACGCCCGCGCCCAGCAGCGCCGCCGCCCCGCCCAGTAAAGTGCAATAATAGCCCGCGCGCTTGGCCTGCGGCGCGCCGAGCACGCGCGTCGTTCCCAGAAACAGCAGCACCATCGAATAGATCGCGCCCACCATCAGCGCATAAGGCGCGATCGGCGCCCACAGCATGCCGAGCCCGCCGATCAGCAGCCCCGTTGCGCCATAGGCCGCCCATTGCGTTGCGCGCGCGCCATCTCCCGTTGCGCCAAAACGCGGCGCGAGCAGCTGCGCGATTTTCGCCAGCGCCAGCACGCCAAGCAGCGCGAACAGAAAACGCAAGCCCGCCGCCACAGGCTCCATCACGATGAAATTAGGCCCCAGCGCAAAGCCCGCCGCCAGCGCCGCGCCAAGCAATCCGGCCAGCGTCGTCAGCAACGCAAGCGGGATCACATAGCCGCCCAATTCGCCGCCCGGCGTTTCTTGGGCGGCCCTATCCCACGCCTCAGCCGGCTTGCTCATGAACGCCCGCACGCGCGCGATGAGGCCGGGCGTTTCGATCATCGCGTCAGCTCACACACGACGCGAGCGAAAGCAGTACGATGCCAGACACCATCGCCGCGATCGTGACAGTCGCGGCGTAAGCCAGCGCGCGATCCTCCGGCGCCTTCATCAAAATCGGCAGGCCGCGATACATGAGAAACACCATGGCCGCGAGCGCGAACAGCGAAAGCCACCAAAGCGGCGGCCACAGCGAAAATACGCCGGAGAGAAACGCCGGCGTCAGCGCATACGCGGCCACTTTCTGCGCCGAAAGCTCATCCTGATCCGCATCGAAATGCGGCGCCACCGCGTTGAGGATGAAGCCCAGCAAGCCCACCAGCGCAATCGCCACCAGCCAGAACACCACGCCATTGGTGATAGCATCGACGAAGGCCGGGCGCTCCATCACCTCGCCCACGCGCTGGCCGAACACGTAGCGGCCAAGGATGTCGCAAATCGGCGGGATCGCCGCGAGCGGCGCCACATACCCGATCAGGATGTGCGGGATGGTGGTTTTTTCATCGCGGATCTGCGCCCACTCGCCCTTGGGATCTTTGAACAGGCCATAGGCGCGGCTGAGAATGAACTCGGATTTGTGCAGCGCCTCCTCGGCCTGCTTCTTGGCGTTCTCAACGCTGAAGCGGCGCGGCGCGGCCGGCTTATCGGTGTGCTGGTCATCGGACGCCATCGATCACTCCCTTACACCACCCATATCGCGCCGCCATAATCGGCAAGGCGTTTATCATGCGTCACGAATGTGAGCCCCTCGATCTGCGCTTGCGCAACCATCAGCCGATCGAACGGATCGGCGTGCAAGCTGGGCAAGCCCCCCACCGCCCAGGCGTGCTCAGCCGAAACCGGCAGGATATCGATCGCCATTCGCGCGACGATCTCGGGCAAGGCTTCAGGCGCCTTCAATTTCCCAACCGCGCGCTTAATGGCGATCTCCCAAAGGCTGGCTGCGCTCAAGCGCACCTCGTTGGCGACATCCTTTAACGCATCGCGGGCACGCCCGCTGAGACGCGGCGAATCCTCAAGCGCCCAAAGCAGGATGTGCGTATCGATCAGCAGCTTCACGCTTTGCCAGCCTCGCCATGGGTGAACAGCGCCTCGAGCGTCGGATCATCGGCGTCAAAATTATCGGCCACCCAAATTTCGCCTTTGAGCAGGCCAAACGGGCGTTCCTTGGGCTTTTCATCAGCCCGCGCAGGCGAAAGCACAACCGCCGGCTTGCCCGCGCGCGCGATCACCACCTCATCGCCCGCCAGGGCGCGCTCGATCAGCCGTGAAAGCTGCGTCTTGGCCTCATGGACGTTGACAACGACCTTGGTCATAGTGGTTAGCTAACATGGCTAAGCGGTGGATTCAAGGAATTGGGAGATTGGCATGCGGTCGGCGATTAAACTCATCGTGCCGTTCGCCGCGCTCTGCCTAGCCGCTTGCGCGACGCCCGCCTTGTCGCAGCCCGCCTGGAATCCTCACTGCATGGACGACAACGGCGTTGACCGCTGCTCCGCCGAGACGCGCGAGCGCGTATTGGCCGCATTCGGGGTCGCGGCGGTTGAAACGATGCAAGCGGACGGCGCGGTGGTGCGTCGCGCCTTTCTCGTGAACGGCCATGGCGGCGACATGCCTCTGGTGAGCTTTGAACGCCACCCAGGGCATGACCCGACCCTCAATGTTTTCGCCATGGTCCCGACCGGGCACGACGAGCACCGCGTTGTGCACATGAGCGCCGCAATTCCTCTCGATATCTGGACCGAGGTGCTCAACAGTTCGCGCAATTTCGACCGCACGCTCGCACCAGCGTCCGATCGCGAGCCGCGCGAGCCCGCCGGCTGCTTGCACCAATGGGTGGCGACGGTCGAAGCAGCCGATCAGCTTGACGAATACGCCCCGCGTTACGAGCCAAAGACTCGGCGGCGCACCCAAGTTGCTTGCGCCGAGGGGCTGGCATTCGACTATGCGTTTAAGCTGGCGGACATCGCCGTGCGTATTTTGCCTCAATGCGAAGCAATCGCCACGCGCCGGGAGGCGATCGGCCCTGGCGTGCTCGGCATTTGCGCGAGTTTTGAGGGAGATCGCATCGCCGCGGCCGAAGCTTGGCGGCAGCAAGCGAATATCCCATTCGCCGGCGGCGGCGACATCACGGCGGCTAGCGTCGCCTTAGTTTTTCGCGATGACATCGAGATCACGCGCCCGGACACCCCCGTTGCGCGCGGATGGCAGCAAGCGGCCACGCAATGGCAGCGCATCTTTGATCGGCGTTATTTCATACCGACGCGCGTCATCGGCCTCGACGCCGACAACGTGCGGATCGAAGGCTTCATCCGCTCCATTGCGAGCGAAGACCCTTGGCGATGGCGCATCGAACCCGCGGCGCAAACCTGGGTCCGCGAAAATGGTTTCGATTTCCGCTTAACGCGCCTGGCGATCGAAACAGAATCGATCGTCGATCAAGACCGCACGAGAGGCCGCTAAGCAGCCAAAAACGCCTTAAGCCTTAAACGGATCGCGCATCAGGATCACGTCCTCGCGCTCTGGGCTGGTGCTGACCAGCGCGGCGGGGCAGCCGATCAATTCTTCGATGCGGCGGATATATTTGATGGCTTTCGCCGGCAAATCCTTCGACGAGCGCACGCCCTTGGTGGTTTTTTTCCAGCCATCGAGCGTTTCGTAGATCGGCTCCACCGCCTGCTGATCCTTCACGCCGGCGGGCAGATAATCGAGCACCTTATCGCCCAGCTTATAGCCGGTGCAGATCTTCACCTCGTCAAAGCCGTCGAGCACGTCGAGCTTGGTGAGCGCGACGCCATCAGCGCCCGAGAGCATGATCGATTGGCGCACGAGCACCGCGTCAAACCAGCCGCAGCGGCGCGGCCGGCCTGTGTTGGTGCCAAATTCGTGGCCGACTTCGCCGAGGCGTTGGCCGACAGCATCGTGCAGCTCGGTCGGGAACGGGCCGGCGCCGACGCGCGTGGTGTAGGCTTTCACCAAAGCCAGCACGTAGGAAATCTTGCGCGGGCCAACGCCTGAGCCCGCCGCCGCCTGCCCCGCCGCCACGTTGGAGGAGGTGACGAACGGATAGGTGCCGTGATCGACATCAAGCAGCGAGCCTTGCGCGCCTTCAAACAGAACGCGCTTGCTCTCCTGAAACGCCGTATCGAGCACGCGCCAGGCCGGCTGCGCATAGGGCAGCACTTTCGGCGCGATCGCCGCAAGCTCCGCCTTCAGCGCCTCGACATCAATCTCCGGCAAGCCAAGCCCGGAGCGCAGCGCGTTATGGTGCGCGGTGAGCCGCTCGATCTTCCAGGCGACAGATTCCGCATCGGCCAAATCGGCCACGCGCAGCGCGCGGCGGCCGACCTTATCTTCGTACGCCGGGCCAATGCCGCGGCGCGTGGTGCCGATCGAGGAAGCGCCCGCTTGCGCCTCGCGCGCGGCGTCAAGATCGCGGTGGAACGGCAGGATGAGGCACGCGGAATCAGAGAGCACCAGCTTTTCGGGGCTGATCTTCACGCCTTGCGCTTCGACGCGGGCGATCTCATCGGCCAGCGCCCAGGGATCGACCACAACGCCATTGCCGATGATGGAAAGCTTGCCCTGCACCACGCCCGAAGGCAGCAGCGCCAGCTTGTAGGTGGTGTTGCCCACCACCAGCGTATGGCCGGCATTGTGCCCGCCCTGGAAGCGGACAACCACGTCTGCGCGATGGCACAGCCAATCGACGATCTTGCCCTTGCCCTCGTCGCCCCATTGGGCGCCGACAACGACGACACCAGCCATGATTTACGCTCCCTCGAAGCTCCGGGGCTTCGCTTTATCTGGGGCTTAGGTCAAGGGCGCGCACTGGCGCAGGCGGGGCCCTATCCCTCCCCGGAGGGGCGGGCCGCGCAGCGACGGGTGGGGTGAGTTGCGCCGCACTTTGCAGGCGTCGCCGCCGCCCGCCCCGCCCGTCAGCGCTGCGCGCTGACACCCTCCTCTTGCGGGGAGGGATAGGGCTTCACCACGGATTGAATTTTTCCGGCGGGGCGGCGACGCGGAGGTAGTGCTGGCCGGCATAATCGCCGATCTCATAGAGCAGATCGAGGTTCGCGTCGGCGGAATTGGTGATTTCGCCAAGCGCTTTGAGTTCGCGCTTATCAAATTCCCGGCCGATCAGGCGTTGGGCGTGCTCAGGCCGGCGCTGATCGGGATCAACCGCCTCGATGCGCGCATCATAGCGCTGGAAATGCAGCAGCGGCTCAGCCGCAAGGTATGGCGCGCTGGGCTGATCGCCCTTTTCGGAATTGATGAACCAGCGCTGCCCGCTTTCGGAGAGCGCCTGCATATAGGCGATCTGCTGCAACGACACATCATGGATCATGGAGCGCAGCGCGTTGAGCGTTTGGCCCACGAAGGTTTTGCGGCGATAGTGCAGCGCATCTTGCCGCTCACGCAGGAAGCCTGTGCCGAGCGAGAGGATGTAGAGCTGATCCTTGCCCGGCTTCCAATTGAAGCCATAGGCCGGATCGGTGGCGGCGATCGCAAGCTCAAACGCGGGATTGTTATAGCCGGCCACCCCGCCATCAATCACGAACGCCGACATCGAACGATCCGCATCCCCGCGCACTGGCAGGTTCAGCAGCACGCCTTTGAAATAGTGCGGCGCAGCGGCGCTGGCCTGCACCACGTCGCGCAGGCGGAAGCCGGAATTGTCCTGATAATACGTCCAATCGGCGTTGTTCACCAGGATCCAGGCGCTGCCGGTATCGATGCGCTTGCAATGCACGGCAAGGCCGCATTGCAAATCTTCCGACGCCAGCGTGCGCCCGCCGAATTGCTCTTTCAGCGCATTGGCGAGCGGCGCGCTCAAAAACATCGGCGCAAACACGCCCACGCCCTGAAACGCAAAGCGCTTGAACACTTTGGGGATCACGGTTTTGTAGAGCGCGGAAATTTCCGCCACGCTCATGCCGAGCGCAAGGCCGGTGGCGATGATCGAGCCGGTGGAGGTGCCGCCGATGAGATCGAAATATTCGCTCAAACGATAGTGCGGATTGCCGCTGCGGCGGCGCAATTGCTCCTCAAGCCGCGCCAGCATGCCGATGGTGAGCAGCCCGCGCACGCCCCCGCCATCAAGCGCCAAAATGCGCTTTGGGCCGGGCCTGGAAAAACGCTCGCGCAGATGTGCGCCCATATCAGCCATCCCCCTTCTGGAGCCGGGGGCATCTTAAGGCCCAATCACGACGCTTCAATCACCGAAGCGATACCCGATGCGCAATCCAATCTGATCCACGCCCTGATTGCGGCCCTCGCCTATAATTTGCCCATGGCTGAGATGCTCATACATGAGCTGCATCTCCCAATTGCCGGGCAATTCCCGCGTCAGCGCCAGCGAGGTGCGGAACAGATCGCGCGAGCCCAATTGCAGATGGCTCTCGGCGTAGGCGGCCGCTTCGGGCGAGCCGTTGGGGTGGGGATTATCCAGCTCCCCGTCGTGCACGGCGTAGCCAAGGCCCGGCTCAAGCGCCCAACCGGGCGCGAATTCCCAGCGCCATTCAAGGCCAATCGCGGCGAAGCTCGTATCGCCCTGGGTGTTGATCGAGGCCATCAGATAAGGCTGCGGGGCATACGCCCATTCCAGAAAGCCCGGCGAGTCAAACGACACCTGAAAGGCGATGTTTGGCCCATCTTCCTTGTCGGCGTTCTTGCAATTGGTGACGCAGATATTGTGCTGCGAAACGCCGACATAGGCGTCCGCCACATCGGCCTCGGCGCGCGCCGGCGCCAGGGCGGCCACGCCCAGCACCGCCAACCCAACCATCTTGCGAAACATGCGTTCCCCCTCAAGCGCCGGGACGCTAGCGCGCCTTTGGCTGAGTCGGAAGCGGTTCAATCGGCCGGGTCTGGGTCGAAGCGGTAGAGGAAGCGCAACCCCACATAGTCGAGCCCCTGGTTGCGGCCGCTGATCGAGGACTTGCCCGTGGCTCATATGCTCCCAGTAAAGCTGCAGCGCCGCGCGCTCGCCCATCTCCCGCTCAAGCGCCATCGAGGTGCGGAACAGATCGCGCGAACCGAGCAATTGATGCTCGGCCACGAAAGCCGCAGCTTCCGGCGTGCCGGGCGCATAGATCTGATCGATCTCCCCGTCATGGATGACGTAGCCGAAGCCGAGCTCGAACGCCCAATTGTTCACGAATTCATTGCGCCAATAGAGGCCAACCCCGCCGAAAGTGACCCCATCATCGGCCGTGGGCACGGAGACGAACAGGTAAGGCCGGGGCGAGCCGATCAGGTTCAGGAAATCGGGCGAGCTTGAGATGATGTCGATCTCGGCGTTGAGCGCGCCATACTTGCCGCCGACCACCTCGCCCTGATCAGAGCGGATATTGCCGACAAGGCCAAGGCGCACCTCTTCGACCTTGGCATGCGCAGGCGCCATCGCGCCCGCGAGCGTTGCGACGAGCGCAGCGCTGAATAGCTTTCGTTTCATCGGCTTCCCCTCGAGCGCCATGCGGGCGCCAAGGGGAAACGCAGATGCGCGCAGCCGGTTCCGCGCCCGCAGCGTCGCGCGCCTATGGGGCGCGGGCGTCCTCGCCCGCGTCGGCGCCACGCAGGATAAGCGCCAGCGGCGTGAGATCGGGCGACGCGGGCGAGGACGCCCGCGCTCCATATTAGAAGCGCAGCACCTTGGCGTAGCGCACCTGCGGCAGCGTTTTGATCTTGGCGATCAGCGGATCGGAGATCACCTGATCCACGCCCACCAGCGCAATCGCGTCCGCGCCTTCGTTTTCGCGGCCGAGGTGGAAGGTGGCGATGTTGATTCCCGCTTCGGCCAGCATCGTGCCCAGCGCGCCGATGAAGCCCGGCTTATCGGAATTGTTGACGAACAGCATGACCGGATGGAACGGCGCCTCAAGCTGCATCTGCTTGACTTCCGCGATCTTCGGCGCGCCGGCCACAACCGTGCCCGCGAGCGAGCGCCACTTGCCGCCGGTTTTCACCTTGATGCGGATCAGGCTGTCATAGATCGGGCTGTCGTCGCGCGTGGATTCCGTCAGCGGCACGCCGCGCTCTTTCAGCAGCGCCGGCGCGGAGACGACATTCACATCCTGCAATAGCGGCCGCAGCAGGCCCGCGAGCGCTGTGGCCGTCAGCGGCCTCATGTTCAGCTTGGCGACATCGCCTTCATACTCGATCTCAACCGCTTCGAGCCCGTCATCGACGATCTGCCCGGCGAACGCGCCGAGCTTTTCCGCCAGCGCGGTGAAGGGCTTGAGGCGCGGCGCTTCTTCGGCGGTGATGGAGGGCATGTTGAGCGCGTTCGTCACCGCCCCGCTCATCAGATAATCGCTCATCTGCTCGGCCACTTGCAGCGCGACGTTTTCCTGCGCTTCGTTGGTGGAGGCGCCAAGGTGCGGCGTGGCGATGAAGTTCGGCGCGCCAAACAGCGTGTTTTCCTTGGCCGGCTCGATCGTGAACACGTCAAAGCCCGCGGCGGAGACTTGCCCGCTTTCCAGCGCTTCGCGCAGCGCCGCTTCATCCACCAATCCGCCGCGCGCGGCGTTGACGATGATCACGCCCTTCTTGGTTTTGGCGATGGCTTCACGCGAGAGGATGTTCTTGGTTTTCTCCGTCATCGGCACGTGCAGGCTGATCACGTCGGCGCGGGCGATGAGTTCATCGAACTCGACCTTTTCAACGCCGATCTGCACCGCGCGCTCAGGGCTGAGGAAGGGGTCATAGGCGATCACCTTCATTTTTAAGCCGAGCGCCCGATCGGCGACGATGCCGCCAATATTGCCGCAGCCGATGAGGCCAAGCGTCTTGGCGTAGAGCTCAACGCCCATGAAGCGGTTCTTCTCCCACTTGCCGGCCTGGGTGCTTGCATCCGCCGGCGCGATCTGGCGCGCGGCGGCGAACATCAGCGCGATCGCGTGCTCGGCGGTGGTGATGGAATTGCCGAAGGGCGTGTTCATCACCACAATGCCCTTCTGCGTCGCGGCGGGAATATCGACATTATCAACGCCGATGCCGGCGCGGCCGATGACTTTGAGATTGCTGGCGGCGGCGATGATGTCGGCCTTCACCTTGGTGGCTGAGCGGATGGCGAGGCCATCATAATTGCCGATAATTTCCCTGAGCTTGGCCGCATCGGGGCCAAGCTTGGGTTGGAAATCCACTTCAACGCCGCGGCTTTTGAAGATTTCGACGGCGGCGGGCGAAAGCTCATCGCTGATCAGAACTTTAGGCATAGGATATTCCTTCAATAAGCTGCGCGCGGATCAATCGGAGTGGCGGCCAACGCCATCGCCGCTTTTGATCCACCGCCGCGCGCGGTTGATCTGCATTTTCTGGTCTACCTGTTCGGAGAGATCGGCGCCGATGAGGCCGCAGAGCCGATGCAGCAGGATCATCACATCCGCCGCTTCCTTGCCGATCTCTTCCACATCGCCTGCGCGCACAGCGGCTTCGAGCTCATCAAACTCAAGCCGCGCGCGCGCCGTGAGCACGGCGAAATCAGCCACCGGGCCGAAGGTTTCGGCGCCCCAGGCGGCGATGGATGCGCTGGTTTCACGCGCCATGGCGCTGCTCCCAATCTTGCCGCGTCAGCCGATGCACGAGGCAATCATCTTTCTCGAAGAAGCGCCGCCCCACCACTTTGAAGCCCAGCCGCTGATAGAAGCGGTGCGCATCGCGGTTAGAATTGAGCGGATCGATGATGATGGCGTTCACACTGGCGTCTGCGAAGCATTGGGCCATCACCGCGTTCATCATGCGCGCGCCGTGGCCGCCATTGCGATCGCCGCGCTCTCCGATCCAGATGTCGATCGCGCGCAGGCCCGTTTCCACCTCGCCCCAATAATGGGTGGGCTCAAGATGCGGATCGATCACCTGCATGCCGGCGATCGGCCGGCCCGCAAGCTCAACGATGTAATAGCAGCTCACATCGCTGTTGGCGGCGATCTCCTGGGGCCAGTTCGTCCCGTCGAACGCGTGCTTGGCGTTGGGATCGTCGCTCGTGGCCGCGATCACGTCCGGATCGACATCCCAGCGCGCGAGCGTTGGAATATCGTCCGCCGTCGCGACGCGGATCACGAGTTCGTTTTCGCCCTGCCCAACACGCAGCGGCGGCCACATCACACTCGCCATGATGTTTAAGCCGCTTGCGCGAGTTCGCCGGCGAGCGCCTCGAACGCCCACTCAATCCACGGGATCAGCGCCGCGACATCGCTCGCTTCCACCGTGGCGCCGCACCAGATGCGCAGGCCCGGCGGGGCCGAGCGATAGGACGCCGCATCGAGCGCCACACCCTCTTTTTCCAGCAAGGACGCGAGTTTTTTCGCGAACTCGGCCTGGCCGGCTTCATCGAGCGCTGTCACGCGCGGATCGATGATCTTGAGGCAGACGCCGGTGTTGGAGCGCGTGGCCGGATCATCGGCCAAGTTGGCGATCCAGGGCGTTTGCTCCACCCAATCATTGAGCACTTTGGCATTGGCGTTCGCGCGCGCATGCAGCGCGGCCAGGCCGCCAATGCTTTCGGCCCATTTCAGCGTATCGAGATAATCTTCCGTCGCCAGCAGCGAGGGCGTGTTGATGGTGGCGCCTTCAAACAATTCGGCGTCCAGCTTGCCCTTCTTGGTCATGCGGAAAATCTTCGGCAGCGGCCGATCGGGCGTATAGCTCTCCAGCCGCGCCACCGCGCGGGGCGAGAGGATGATCATGCCGTGCGCGGCTTCCCCGCCCATCACCTTCTGCCAGGAGAAGGTGGTGACATCGCACTTGCTCCAATCGATGGCTTGCGCGAAGGCGGCGCTGGTGGCGTCGTTGATGGTGACGCCTTCACGATCGGCGGCGATCCAATCGAAATTCGGAATTTTCGCGCCGGAGGTGGTGCCGTTCTGGGTGAAGATGATGTCGGCGTCTTTGCGCGCCAGGCTGAAATCGGGCAGATCGCCATACGGGCGCGCGACATGCACCGTGGCGTCGATCTTCAGCGCTTTTGCGTCCGTCACCCATTCTTCGCCGAAGCTTTCCCAGGCGAACACGTCCACCGGGCGCGCGCCCAGCATGGACCACATCGCCATCTCCACCGCGCCGGTGTCCGACGCCGGCACGATGCCGATCTTGAAATCGTCAGGCACGCCCAGGATCGCGCGGGTGCGGTCGATCGCTTCTTTCAGCTTGGCCTTGCCGGCCTTGGAGCGGTGCGAGCGGCCAAGGGCTGCGCCTTCGAGCGCGGCCAAAGTCCAGCCAGGGCGTTTTTTGGTGGGGCCCGAAGAAAAACGGGCGTCGAGCGGGCGCACGCCCGGCTTTGCGGTATTCGTCATCAACTTACTCCCATCCTCACAGATGAGCGTCCGCCGTTGGGAGCGGATGGCCCAGGGACCACCTGCGCCCGTTTCGCGGCGATTGCAATGGACGAATTGAAGCGGGCGCCCGGCCGCGCTTTGGTAAAATGCCGCTAAACCTCGCCCAAGCGCGCCTCGGCCTCGGCCACCATGGCCGCGAAGCGCGGATGCGCATGGATCAGCGCCAGATCGGGATCGATCTTGGTGTGGTGCAACTGGCCCGCCGCCGCCTGCGCCAGCACGGGGCCAAGCATATCGAGCGCGGCCTCCGCATCCTTAAGATGCAGCGCAAGGCAGCAGGCGAAATTGTAGCGCATCAAGAGATTGTCCGGATCGATCAGCAGCGCGCGATCCATCCAATCCTTGGCGCGATCAATTTCCCCGAGCGCGGCCAGCGCATCGGCGCCGTAGCCCATCACGTCGCTATTGTTGCGATCCTGGGCGAGCACTTTTTCGGCGCGCTGCAGCACGATCTCCGCCGCTTCGCGCACGCCGGCCGCATCGCCAAGCGCGCCGCGGCAGGTGGTGAGCATGGAGGTTGAGGCGATATCCGCTTCAACCAAGCTTGACGCCTTTTGAAAATGGCGCTCCGCATCCGTGATCCGGCCGCGCGCGAAATACATGCGCGCCGCGCAGCGGTTCACCTCATGCGATTCCGGGTCAAGCGCGAGCGCGATTTCCACTTCGGCCAGCGCCTCATCGGCGCGCCCGTCATCGTCGAGCACGCGCGCCATGATCGCGTGCGCTTCAGCCAATTGCGGATCGAGCGCGAGCGCGCGTTCGGCCGCGGCGCGCCCGCCATCGCCCTCCCCGCCGAAGGAATAGCGCGAGCCCGATTGGGCCATGCCCATCATCGCCCAGGCGCGCGCGTAATTGGGATCAATCTGCACCGCGCGCTGGCAGAAACGCACGATCGCGTTGTTGCGGCGCGGATCGCTTTCCCCGCCATACCATTCCTGCCGCGCCATCAGCAGCAGATTGTACGCCTCCGCGCTATCGGTGCCGCGCATTTTGACGACGGGCTTCTTCTCCTGCGGCATCAGCGTGAGCTTGAGCGCGGAGACGATCGCCTGGGAGATTTCATCCTGCACGGCGAAAATGTCGTCGAGATCGCGATCGTAGCGTTCGGCCCAGAGGTGGTTGTTTCTCACCCCGTCAATCAGCTGCGCGGTGATGCGCACGCGGCGGCCCGATTTGCGCACGCTGCCTTCCAGCACATGGGTGACGTTCAGCTGCCGCGCCACCTGCGGGATGGAGACATTCTTGCCCTTGTAGGCGAAGGCGCTGTTGCGGGCGATCACGTCGAGCGCGGAGATCTTGGAGAGATCGGTGATGATGTCTTCGCTGATGCCGTCGGAGAAATATTCCTGCTCGGAATCGCCGCTCATATTGGCGAACGGCAGCACGCAGATGGTGATGGTTTGCGGCGGCTCTACGCCCAGCATATCGCCCCCGCCCTCGGGCCGGGCGATGAACACATGCACCGGGCGCTCAATGTTCTTGACGGTGTGATCGCCCAGATCATCGAACTCGGCCGCCACCTTGCCGGCCACCTGCTCACGCACGCTGCGCGAGAGCGCCACCCCGCCCACCGGCGCCAGCGCCTGCAGCCGCGCGGCGACATTGACGCCATCGCCGTAAATATCATCGCCCTGGATGATCACATCGCCCAGATTGACGCCGATGCGATAGCGCAGCCGCTCGGCCTCCGGGCGCGCGGCTTCGGCCGCCTTCATCGCTTCCTGAATATCCAGCGCGCAGGCCACGGCGGCGGCGGCGCTGGGAAATTCGATCAGCACGCCATCGCCCATCACCTTGAAGATGCGCCCGCCTTGGGCCGCCACGCGCGGATCAAACAGCGCCGCGCGGTTTTCGCCGAGCCGCGCCAGCGTGCCGGCCTCATCCCGCTCCATCAGCGCGCTGTAGCCGACAACATCGGCGGAGAGGATCACGGTCAGTTTTCGTTGCATCGCTGGCGGGCCACTCCTTGCCGAAGCGCGGAACATAACACCGTTCACCCCGCGCCCGCCCAGCAAATTCGTGCGGCGTTGCTTTAAGCGCGCCACGCCACCGAAAACAGCGCCATGGGCTGTTTAAAGCCCTTCAGCATGCGCCGGCCCAGCGCCGTCACCGGGAAATCCCGCTCCACCAGCGCGCGCAAATCCTCGGAAATCACGATCGCTTCGATAGCGGCGTCATCGCAGATGCGCGCGGCCAGCTGGACCACCGCGCCGAAGAGATCGTTATTGTCATGCACAGGCTCGCCGCAATGCAGGCCGATGCGCAGATAGAGCGGATCGCTGCTGGCCTCGTTGAAGCCGGCGATCGCCCGCTGGATGGCGATGGCGCAGGCGATAGCGGCCCCCGCGTCCGCAAACGCGGCCATCATGCCATCGCCCAGATGCTTCACCTCTCGCCCGCCATGGGCGGCAAGCGCGCGGCGCACTAGGCTATCGTGCGCGCGCACCATGTCCATGGCCCGCACATCGCCCAGCCGGGCGGTCATGTCCGTCGAATTTACGATGTCGGTGAACATGATGACGCGATGGGCGCTTTCGCGGATCGGCGCATCGCCCTGCGCGGCGCCGGCCGGATCATTGATGCGGCCCATGAACGCCTCGACCATCGCCGCGTCCACCTCGATGATTTCACCCGGCGCCAGCCCGTGCGCCTCGGCATGCACTTTCACCGCCGTTTCCGCGTCCGGCGCTTCCACCAGGCAGAACGCGCAGCAGGTGCGCGCATCGAACCAATAGGTGCGAAAATTGACCCCGTGCTTGCCTTGCACCGCCAGATCGCGGGCGTGCGCGTGCGCGACGTCTTCGGCGGTGACGCTGGGCAGATCGTGCCGATCCATAAACAGCGGCATGCGGGGCCTCTGCGGCGGAGCTTACGCCGCAGAGATGGGGCTGGCCACCACTAAGGCTATTTCGCTTCCGTCACCACGATGCGCGGGGCGGGTTGAGCGCCGGTTTCGGGCGGGGCGGGGTGCGATGTGGGCGGCGGGGGCGCGCCCTCCTCCAGCCCTGGCAGCAGCGGCTCTTCAAAAATGGCCGGCAGCGCGCGCTTGGCGCGGCGCTTGCGGCGGCGGGGGGCTTCGGGCTCCTCGGCGGCGCGGTTGTGCAGGCGGGCGATGGCGGGATCGAGCTCACCGCGCAGATAGACCGAGATTTGCCCCAGCAGCCGCACGCTGGAGAGCGTTTGGATCGCGCGCATGTAGCCGCCGCGCTTGGAGGCCTGGAAGCCAACGACGCTTTCCAGATCGAACCGATCGCACCAATAGGGCGCAAGATCGGCGAAGGCCGAGCCTGTGACCGGATCTTCGTTGATGCCGACGCCAGGGCCGAAGAAACGGCAGACGAAATCGTACGGCTTGCCCTCATCGGCCGGCGCGGTGACGACAAGGCAGCCCTGGCGCGGCCCGCGCACCAGCTGATCGATGGCGGCGAAATTGGGTTTGAGCTTGCGCACCTGCTGCTCGCTTTCGAGCACCACGCAGGCGTATTCGCCGGTGAACGCATCGGCGAAGCCTTCGACGCCGAGCGCCTTGGCGAGCGCTTCGGGCGGGCCCCAGGGCTGGCGCTGCTTGCGCGGCAGATCGAGCGTGTAGCCCTCCGGCGTGGTGCGCACCACCAGCGCGCCGGCGTGGGTATCGAACACCACGACCTCAAGCCCAGGCTCGATCTCGGAAAGCACCATCGCGCCGGCGGCGAGCGTGGCGTGGCCGCAGAGCGGCACCTCGGTGGAAGGCGTGAACCAGCGCAGCTGGTAATTGCCCTTGAGGCCCGTGGGCGCGAGGAAGGCGGTTTCCGAGAGCTTGTTCTCAGCCGCGATGGTTTGCATCACGCTATCGGGCAGCCAGCGCTCCAGCGGCACGACGGCCGCAGGATTGCCGGTGAACAGGCGATCGGTGAAGCTGTGGACGATCCAAATCTTCATGCTTTTCCTATCGCAAGCGGGGCGCGCCAGCGCCAGCGCGCACCCCGCTTAAGCGTGAAAATGGCGCCCGGTTAGGGCCAAAGGCGGTTAACCAAGCCGCGTTCCTAGCGGGATCAGGGGCCAGCCATGGCCCAGGGGCTGATGCCCGTGGCCGAGGCCCGGCGCACGCCGGATCGCCTCGGTGAGATAAGCCTTGGCGGCCTCCACCGCCGCCGGGATCGCCGCCCCCAGCGCGATATGCGCGGCCACCGCGGAGGCCAACGTGCAGCCCGTACCGTGGGTGGCGCGGGTGTTGATGCGGGGGCATTCAAACACCGCAAAGCCCGCATCCGTCAGCAGCACGTCATGGATGATCTCGCCTTGCACATGCCCGCCCTTCACCAGCGCGGCGCTGGCGCCGAGCTTGGCGACGAGGATATCGGCCGCGCGCTTTTGCCCATCGAGATCGGTGACGGAAACGCCCGTCAGCGCCTCGGCCTCGGGCGCGTTGGGGGTGATGATGGCGGCGAGCGGGGTGAGCTGATCGCGGATCAGCGCCACCGCATCCTCCTCCAGCAGCGCGGCCCCGCCCTTGGCGATCATCACCGGATCAAGCACGATCGGCGCGCAGCGGCCGAGCGCATCAAATGCGTTCAGCACCTCGCGCGCATGCGCGGCGCTGCAGAGCATGCCGAGCTTCCAGGCGTCTGCGCCAAGATCGCCCATCACCGCATCGATCTGCTCGCGCAGGATATGCGGAGGGATGGCGTGGACGTTGGAGACGCCCAGCGTGTTCTGCACGGTGACCGCGGTGATCGCGCTCATGGCGAAGCCGCCGAGGGCGGTCACGGTTTTGATATCGGCCTGGATGCCGGCGCCGCCGCCGGAATCGGAACCGGCGATGATGAGGACACGGCCTTTGGGGGATGATTGGGGCATGGCGCTTGAGATAGCGACGAAACCGGCGGCGCGCATCCCCTCTTGGACCGCCTTGGGGCGCCGGCCTTGGACCGCCGGCGTCCCCGCCGGCAGGGCTATTGGCTTCAAGCGCCAGCGCAAACGGATAAAGCGCAGCCGGCGAGGGCGCCGGCGGTCCAAGTAAGCGCGGCAGCGGAGCGCCGGCTTCCAGCCGGCATACGGCGCCAGCAAATGCTCCGGCATGTGAGCGTGAAGCAAAAATGCCGGCTGGAAGCCGGCGCTCCGCTATGGCGTGATTTTCGCCGCACAGCGCGCGGCGCTTGCGGAGATAAGTGGGCGAAGCCCTCCGAAGCGCGCAGCGCGAAGGAGGGAGAGCGGGGCGCGCTTTAAGCTACGCGTGGAAATTTTAGTTTGGGTTTGCGCCTAAAGCGCGCCCCGCGCGATTTGTTTTGCAGCCGGCGCCTGCGTGCAGCGTTCTGATGTCGCCCTGGGTGGCCATACGTTGATAAGACAGACAATCGGCCGGGTCTCCTCCCCAGGCGATGATGCGCACCACACCATATAAAGCGATGGCCGTTTGCGCCCTCACCGCCGCCGATGCTGCGACGCTGGGTATCCAGGCGCGCTTAGCGCCTTGCAGTCGTTCCCGGCTCGCGTGCTTTGAGACGCACCATACATCTCAAGGAATCCCGGCTTCCCTGTTTCTCACCGGGGCCGCAGTCTCCGACGTCGCCGCCATCAACCGCATCACGCTCAAACCGCGTTCGGATCGTGATTGGTCTGGTGTGCACAACCGCCTCCCGTGATCTGAACGGGATGAGTTTAAGCGTGAGGTGAAATCGGTCGGATAGATTTTTGAGTCTGGACCGCCGGCGCCTCGCCGGCATGTGTGAAACGCGCACAAAGCCTGCCGTTTGAACCATGCCGGCGAGGGCGCCGGCGGTCCAGAGGTGGGGATAGAGCTGTGCGCTATCCCCGCTCCACCGCGCGCCAGAGTTTCAGGGCTTGCACGGTTTCGGCCACGTCGTGCACGCGCACCATTGCGGCGCCGTTTTGCGCGGCGATGAGGTGGGCGGCGATGGAGCCGCCGAGGCGATCGGGCGCCGGCGTCTTTCGCGGCAGCGTCAATCGCGGCGATGAAACGCTTGCGCGAGGCGCCGATCAGCACCGGGCGGCCAGTTTCGCAGCCGATGCGCGCGACATTGCGCAGCAGCGCGAGATTGTGCGCCAATGTTTTGCCAAAACCAATGCCGGGATCGACCCATATTTCTTCCACGCCAAGCGCCGCGGCCGCATCCGCGCGCGCCTTTAAAAACGCGATCACCTCGGCCACCACATCCTCATAGTGCGGCGCCTGCTGCATCGTGCGCGGCTCGCCCTGCATGTGCATGAGAATAACCGGGCGATGCAGCGCGGCGGCGGTTTCAAGCGCGCCGGGCGCGGTGAGCGCGGCGACATCGTTCCAAATGCTGGCGCCGGCCGCGATCGCCGCGCGCGCCACCGTCGGCTTCATCGTGTCGATGGAGATCGGCGCGGCCGTTGCGGCGCGCAGCGCGGCGATGACGGGCACGACGCGGGCGATCTCTTCGCCCTCTTCCACCGCGGCCGCGCCTGGGCGGGTGGATTCACCGCCGACATCGATGATGTCCGCGCCCGCTTCCAGCATCGCAAGCCCATGGCGCGCGGCGCCGCCATCGGCCCATTTGCCGCCATCGGAAAACGAATCCGGCGTGAGATTGAGCACGCCCATGATGTAAGGGCCGCCCGCCAGTTTCGGCGGCGGCGTTTCAAGATAAGCCATGGGCGCGGCGGATGACAAAGTATAGAGCCTCAGGCAAGCGTACGTTGCAGTGATTGCTGCAATCGGTTTCGCACGATGTGTAAGGTCAAAGGCTTAGGCGGGATATGCGCAATTGGCGGATTTTCTTTGAGCCGCTGCTGACGCCGGTGTTCCGTACGTGGTGGCGCATAAGCCGGGCGATGACGCTGGGCGTGCGGGGCGTCGCCTGCGATGAGGCCGGGCGCGTGCTCTTGGTGCGGCACACCTACGCCAAGGGCTGGCATCTGCCGGGCGGCGGGGTGGAGCATGGCGAAATCGCAAGCGAAGCGATCATGCGCGAGATGGCCGAGGAAGGCGGGGTTGCAGCGACAGGCGCGCCGCGCCTGATCGGCTTTTACGCCAATCACGCGAACTTCCCGAACGACCATATCGCGCTTTATCGCATCGAGGCGTGGACGCCCTGCGCGCCGCATGGCGGGGAAATCGCAGAGCGCGCGTTCTTTCCCATCGATGCGCTGCCGGAAGGCACAACGCCCGGCACGCGGCGGCGCATCGCGGAAATATTCAGCGATGCGCCGGTGAGCGCGACATGGTGAGCCCTTAGAGCCCCGTTCCGATAGAATCGGAACGGGGCTCTAAGTTTTGATGAAGCATCATCTTATCGAACAACCGGCATCCACTTCTTCGGATGATGCTAAGTTTTGATGAAGCATCATCTTATCGAAGAACCGGCATCCACTTCTTCGGATGATGCTCTAGCTGTTGGTGAAGATCGACCAAAGCTCGCTGCGCACGCTCATCACGTCGTCGTCGGAGACCGAATCGTCTGCGGCGACCACCAGCAGGCCGGTCGCGCCCTCGGCGCTGGGCAAGCAGAAGAAGGTGATGAACATATCCGGCTCAAGCGCGCCCTGGACGTGGTTTGAGCCGCGCTCGATATTGCTCGCGCCGTAGACGCCGGCGGCGTAGCTGGCGCGGGAGAGGCAATCATCCAGGCTGGCGACGCCCCGGAAGGTCCAATACATGGCGACCGCCTGCGCGGGCGGCGCGGCGGCGACCATCAAGGCGATCGCGGCCAGCGCGGCCGAAGCTGCTTTCATCATCTCAGCACATTCCCCATAATTATGCCCTCAAACCCATTTGACGCGCGCCGCGGCCGGGGGCAAGCGGCTGCGAAGGCTTGGAGCTAAAAATGCGTTATCTTCATTCCATGATCCGCGTGGGCGATCTGGACGCGGCGCTGGATTTCTTCGTCAGCAAGCTGGGCTTGGTTGAGGTGCGGCGGATGGAGAATGCGGCGGGGCGCTTCACCCTGGTTTTCCTGGCCGCGCCGAAGGATCTGGAGGCCGCGCGCGAGACGCAGGCGCCGCTGGTGGAGCTGACCTACAATTGGGACGAGCATGAATATGGCGGGGGCCGCAATTTCGGCCACCTCGCCTATCGCGTCGATGATATTTACGCGACCTGCCAAAAGCTGATGGACGCCGGCGTTGTGATCAACCGCCCGCCGCGCGACGGCAATATGGCGTTCATTCGCTCACCGGATGGGATTTCGATTGAGCTGCTGCAAGAAGGGCCGGCGCTGGAGAAGCAGGAGCCGTGGGCGAGTATGGGGAATGTTGGGAGCTGGTGAGCGGAGCTGCGACTTTCGCGCTCGTGGCCCCAGCAAAATTAAGAACTGAGCCGCATGGCGAAACGTTCAAAAATGAGGGTGTCAGATGCAGTTGCGAGTGGTCAATGGCGAGCTAACGTTCGGCAGCATACAGAAAATTTGCTCCTGCGGCATTTTGGTGGGATTTGGCGTGTTTATGGTCCCCGTATTTCTATTGATTGCGGTAGCCGCCTTGATCGGCGGCGAAATTTCTTTCAACGGAGAGATGGTGCGCGATCGTGGGCAGATACTGATGGTGCTCGTGCCCTTTGCTATAATGATGCCAGTCGCTCTCGCGTGGAATGCCTTCATCTTTGGCGCGCTCATGGCGTTCGCCGTCAAACTGTACTCGCGATGGCGGCCAATTACTGTAGCGGTGGAGTAGTTCGTCTCCGGCGCGCCGCATCGCTCAACGCCGCCCAAACAGCTTCTCAATATCCGCCAGCTTCAGCTCAACATAAGTTGGCCGGCCGTGATTGCATTGGCCTGAGAAGGGCGTGGCTTCCATTTGGCGGAGCAGCGCGTTCATTTCATCGGCGGTGAGCCGGCGGCCGGCGCGCACTGAGCCGCGGCAGGCCATGGAGGAGCACACCTCCTCCAAGCGCTCTTTCAGCGCGTGCGCTTCGCCCAGTTCAGCAACATCATCGGCCAGATCCTTGAGCATGCCGGCCGCATCAATATGGCCCAGCAAAGCCGGCGTTTCGCGCACGAGGATGGCGCCGCCGCCGAAGGGCTCGATCACCAAGCCTAAATCCGCGAGCTCCTCCGCGCGCGCCAGCAGCGCTTCGGCTTCGCTGGGATCGAGTTCGACGACTTCAGGGATCAGCAGCGCTTGCCGGCGCACGCCGCCGCCGGCAAGCATCGCCTTCATGCGCTCATACACCAGCCGCTCATGCGCGGCGTGCTGATCGACGATGACGATGCCATCCTCGGTTTGCGCGACGATGTAGGTTTCGTGGATTTGCGCGCGCGCGGCGCCGAGGGGGAAATATTCGGCGTCACCGTGCTCCCCCGCGTGCGGGGGAGCTGTCAGCGAAGCTGACTGAGGGGGAAGCCGACGCCCCCCTCCGCTTCGCTGCGCTCAGCACCTCCCCCGTAAACGGGGAGGACTCAACCCGCCCGCTCGGCATCATGAAATCACCCGGCGCCAAGCGCTCTTCCGCCGCGCCCCAGGCTTGCAGCGCGGGGCGCAGGAAAGGCTGCGGCGCTTCATAGGCGCGCACGGCGCCGAGCGCCGATTGCGCCGTGGTGGTGGAAGCGCGATGGCCCGCGCCGGCGAGCGCGTGGGACAGCGCGCCAACGATCAGCCCGCGCACCAGCGACGCATCGCGGAAGCGCACCTCGGTTTTGGCGGGGTGGACGTTTACGTCCACATCCGACGGCGGCAGATCGAGGAAGAGCGCGGCGACGGGATGCCGATCGCGCGCCAGCAAATCCTGATACGCCGCGCGCACCGCGCCGACGATCAGCTTATCCTTCACCGGGCGACCATTGACGAACAAATGCTGATGCTCGCGCGTGCCGCGGCTGAAGGTGGGCAGGCCCGCGAAACCGGAGAGCCGCACGTCCGTTCGAGTCTGATCGAGCGCGATGCAATTGGGCGCAAACTCCGCGCCAAGAATGGCGGCGAGCCGCGCGCGGCGGCCTTCGTTTTCAGGATCAGCCTCAGCGGCGAGGCGCAGCGAGACGCGGCTGTCATGCTCAAGCACGAACGCCACATCGGGGCGCGCCATGGCGAGGCGCTTGATCACCTCGGAGACGGCCATCATCTCCGCGCGTTCTGACTTCATGAATTTGAGCCGCGCGGGCGTGGCGAAGAAAAGATCGCGCACCTCAACGCGGGCGCCGCTTTCCGAAAGCGCGGCCCATGGCGCGGGCTTTGGCGGCTGCAGCGCGCCGCCTTCCACCTCGATCATCCACGCATCGGCCGCGCCGCGCGCTTTAGACGTGATCGAAAGCCGCGCCACCGCGCCAATGCTTGGCAACGCTTCGCCGCGAAAACCCATGGTGTGGATGTTGAGCAGATCGACATCGCCGCTGGCGCCGGCGGCGAGCTTTGATGTGGCGTGCCGCTCCACCGCGAGCGGCAATTCATCGCGCGGGATGCCGCCGCCATCATCTTCGATCGAGATCAGCCCAAGCCCGCCGCGCTCAATCCGCACATGAATGCGTTTCGCGCCCGCATCGAGCGCGTTTTCCACCAGCTCCTTCACGGCGGCGGCGGGGCGCTCGATCACCTCGCCTGCGGCGATGCGGTTCACGGCTTCGGGGGGCAGGCGGCGGATAGGCATTGCGATTCGCGCTTCAAATGGCGAGCATAGCAGCATGACGCAAGACACGCCTCCCCCCGCCGGCCAATGCCGAGCAGATGAAAAGCCCCTCCTTCAAACTCGCCGCGCTCGATCAGGATTACCTCCTGGGCGATTCCACGCGCGGCGTGCGGTTTATGCTGGAATACCAAAAGGCCGAGGAAATGCTGCGCGCGCAGCGCATCGCCTCCACCATCGTGGTGTTCGGTTCCGCGCGCACGCGCGAGAACGGCCCGCCCGATCATGCGCACTGGTATGCGCAGGCGCGCGAGTTTGGCCGCATCGCTTCCGAGCGCGGCGGGGCGCTATGCGAAGATGGCGAAGAACGCTGCAACGTGATCGCCACTGGCGGCGGGCCTGGCGCCATGGAGGCCGCGTGCCGCGGCGCGATGGACGTGGGCGCGCCGGCGATCGGCTTTAACATCACGCTGCCGCATGAGCAGGAGCCGAACGCCTACACAACGCCTTCGCTGACGTTCAATTTCCACTATTTCGCCATGCGCAAAATGCATTTGGCGATGCGCGCCAAAGGGCTTGTGGTGTTTCCCGGCGGCTTTGGCACGCTGGATGAATTGTTTGAGCTGCTCACGCTGCGCCAAACGCGCAAGCTGGCGGCGCTGCCGATCGTGCTGTTCGATGAAGGCTATTGGCGCTCGATCTTGAATCTCGATGCGATGGTGAAGCACGGCGTGATCGATGGCGCGGATCTCACGCTGTTTCGCTACGCCGATACGGCGCTGGCGGCGTGGGAGGCGCTGGTGGAGCAAGGGCTCGCCGCGCGCTTTCCTGATGGACCGATCTAAAAACCACGCAATAGCGCGCTTTTTCGCTTCCCAAGCAGAATCGGCTGTGTTAGATGCGCGGCCCATTCGGAGACGTGTTGTGAACAAGCTGAACCTCATCACCCGGCAAATCATGTTCGTCGCTTATCGCGGCGAGCAGCAAGATTGCCTTGCGCGGAGTGGTTTCGGCGGCTGACGTTCACATGCGTTGAGCTTCTAAAAACCCCTCCAAGGCGCGGCCTCGGAGGGGTTTTTCGTATCCGCTCGAGGTCGCTTTGCGCGTGAGTAGTGAATAGTCAATCGTCAGTCGCCGCGCGGCGCTGGATCCACTGACTATTGACTATTCACGACTGACCAAAAGGATCCGGTCATGGCCGGTTATGAAGAAATCGAAGGTGCGAACACGCCGATTAAAGCGTGGACGCAAGGCGTGCCGGTGGAGCATGCGGCGCAAAACCAATTGCGCAACGTGGCCGCGCTGCCGTTCATCCATAGCCACATCGCCGTGATGCCTGACGTGCATTACGGCATCGGCGCCACCGTGGGCTCTGTGATCCCCACCAAGGGCGCGATCATTCCGGCGGCTGTTGGCGTGGATATTGGCTGCGGCATGATGGCGGTGCGCACATCGCTGACGGCGAACGATCTGCCGGATTCGCTGGCGCGCATTCGCGGCGATCGAGCGCAACGTGCCGCACGGCAATGGGCCTGGCGGCAACCACCGCGACCCGCCCTCGTCTGTTGAAACTGCATACCGCAATAGCGGCCTGCAGGAGCGCTACGAGGCGATCATCGACAAGCACCCTAAGGCCTCGGCCAAGGCGCAAACCGCGCAATTGGCCACTTTGGGCGGCGGAAACCACTTTATCGAGGTGTGCCTCGATGAAGCGGATCGCGTGTGGGTGATGCTGCACTCCGGCTCGCGCGGTTCGGGCAACCGGATCGGGCAATACTTTATCGAGCGCGCGCGCGAAGAACTTTTGCGCCGTGAGCTGGGCTACCATGTGCCCGATCGCGACCTCGCCTTCTTCATGGAAGGCGAGCCGCTGTTTCAGGATTACATGGAAGCCGTGGGTTGGGCGCAGGATTATGCGCGCGCGAACCGTGAGGTGATGATGGAGCGCACATTGCGCGCGCTGCGTGACAACCTCACCAAGTTCAAGCTCGAGAAAGAAGCCGTGAACTGCCACCACAATTACGTGGCGCGTGAGCATCACTTTGGCGCCGATGTGTGGATCACCCGCAAAGGGGCGGTGCGCGCGGGGCAAGGCGAACTTGGGATCATCCCCGGCTCGATGGGCGCGAAATCGTTCATCGTGTGCGGGAAGGGAAACCCGGATTCGTTCTGCACCTGCTCTCACGGCGCCGGCCGCGCGATGAGCCGCACCGCCGCCAAGCAGCGCTTCACGCTTGCCGATCACAAGAAGGCGACCGAAGGCGTTGAGTGCCGCAAGGATGCGGGCGTGATCGATGAAACGCCGATGGCCTACAAGGACATCGACGCCGTCATGGCCGCGCAGGCGGATCTGGTGGATGTGGCGCACACGCTGCGGCAGGTGGTGTGCGTGAAGGGGTGAGGCCACGCTTCCGCGCCGAGAGCCCCGCGCAAGCGGGGAGAGAGCGGGGATCCAGAGGTGGCAAAGCAGCGATGCTTGTTGCTCTGGACCCCGGATCGCACCCCGGCTTACGCCGGGGCTGCGTCCGGGAAGCGTGAGCCGTTTCTCTAAAACCCCAGCAATTTCGCGTAGCGATCGCGGTGGAAGCTGGCGCCGCCATAGAGCGCTTCGGCCACGCGCGCGCGTTTCAGATACAAGCCCGCGTCGTGCTCATCTGTCATGCCGATGCCGCCGTGCATCTGCACCATCTCGCTGGTGGCGAGGTGGAGCGCATCGCCCGCGCGCGCTTTGGCGAGGCTGGCGTATTCGGCCAGGTTCGGCGCGTTCCGATCCAGCGCATCGAGCGCGGCGAGCACGCAGGAGCGCGTGAGCTCAAGCTCGGTGAAGAGCTTGGCCGCGCGGTGCTGCAACGCCTGGAAGCCGCCGATCAGCTGGCCAAATTGCTTGCGGGTTTTGAGATAGTCGCCGGTGATCTCGAACGCGGCGCTGGCTTGGCCGAGCATTTCGGCGGCAAGGCCAATGCGCGCGCGATCGAGGATGGCGTCGATCTCCGCCACGCCGCCGCTCATTTTTTCAGCGACCGCGCCGTCAAACTTCACATCCGCCGCGCCGCGGCTATCGGCGGTGATGAGCTCGCGCCGGCTGAGCCCCGCCGCATCGGCCTTCACCAGATAAAGCGCATCCGCGCTGGCGACGATGAAGAGATCGGCGATGTGGCCGTCAGCCACATAGGTTTTCGCGCCGGTGATCTTATCGCCTGAAACAGCCAGCGTGCTTTTGCCTGGCGCATGGTGCGGCGTCTCATCCACCGCGAGCGCGACGATCACCTCGCCCGCAGCGATCTTGGGCAGCCATTCGGCTTTCTGCTGATCCGATCCAGCGATCAAAAGCGCGCTGGCGCCGATCATCGCCGTGGAGTGCAGCGGCGAGGCGACAAGCGTGCGCCCGGTTTCTTCCAGCACAACGCCAAGGCCCACATAGCCAAGCCCCGCGCCGCCGAATTCTTCGGGCACGATCACGCCGGCCCAGCCCATCGCGGCCATTTCAGCCCACAATTCGGGATCGCGGCCGTTTTGCTTGGCGTCGCGCTGCTTGCGCAAACGGCCCACCGGCGCCTGCTCGCTGCAGAAGGCGCGGGCGGCGTCTTTCAGGAGAAGCTGTTCCTCGTTGAGCGTGAACGTCATTGCGTATCCCTCAAACCCAAGACGCGCTTGGCGACGACATTGAGGTTCACCTCCGTCGTGCCGCCTTCGATGGAATTGCCTTTCGAGCGCAGCCAGCCGCGCGTGACGGCGAGTTCTTCGGGGCTAAAGCCTTCCCCGCTCCAACCAAAGCCGCGCGAGCCGGCGGCCTCCAGCATCAGCTCGCAGCGTTCGATGTTGAGCGTGGCGCCGGCGACTTTGAACATCGAGGCCATGTGGCTGACATTCTGCCCGGCTTTGGCCTCTTCCATCGCGCGCTGGGTGGTGAGCGCGTAGGCGCGCTCGGCCATCTTGTGGGCGGCGATGCGCGCGCGCAGATCGCCATCGGCCAAAACGCCGTTTTCAAGCCCGATATTGGCCTTGGCGATCTCGATCAGATCGCCACTGACGCCGCCGACGGAGCCGAAGCCGGAAATATTGGTGCGCTCATATTGCAAGAGGCGCTTGGCGATTTCCCAGCCGCCATTGAGGCGGCCGACCATGGCGTCCTTCGGGATTTTCACATCGGTGAAGAAGGTTTCGCAGAAGGGCGATGAGCCGGAGATCAATTTGATCGGCCGGGTTTCGACGCCGGGCGTTTGCATATCGATCAGCACGAAGGAAATGCCCTCGTGCTTCACGCTTGTATCGGTGCGGACCAGGCAAAAGCACCAATCGGCTTCGTTGGCGTAGGATGTCCAGATTTTTTGGCCGTTGATCAGCCAATGATCGCCCTGATCCTCGCACTTGGTTTGCAGGCTGGCGAGATCGGAGCCCGCGCCCGGCTCGGAATAGCCTTGGCACCAGCGGATTTCGCCGCGCACGATCTTGGGCAGATGCTCAAGCTTTTGTTCTTCGCTGGCGTACTCAAGCAGGACGGGGCCGAGCATCCAGAGGCCGAAGCTGAACAGCGGCGGGCGCGCATGGATGCGCTTCATTTCCTGCGCCAGCACCGCGTTTTCCGCGTTGGAGAGCCCGTCCCCGCCATAGGCCTTGGGCCACATCGGCGCCGTCCAGCCCTTTGCGGCCATGCGATCAAGCCAAAGCTTTTGATCGGGATGCTTGAACTTAAAAGTCCTGCCGCCCCAGACGAAATCCTCTTCGCCCGCCATCGGGCTGCGCATCGTTTCGGGGCAATTGGCCTCGAGCCATGCCCGCGTTTCGCTGCGGAAGCTTTCTAATTGATCTGTCATCGCGCGTTTCCTCACGCGCGATTTAGCACCATGCAGCGATGTACGTCACTATTCCGTAGCGTCGAGGCCTTCGGGGCGGCCGACGACGACGAAGGTGAAATTCTCCGGCGCGAACAGGCGGCGGATGACGCGGTTCACGTCATCGCGGGTGACGGCGGCGATCAGCGCGTTGCGGCGATTGATGTAATCGATCTCACGCCCGCCGGTTTGGTAGGCGTGCACCACATTGGCCATTTTCACATTGGAATCGAGATCAAGCGGGAACGAGCCGGTGAGATAGGTGATCGCATCGCGCACCTCCTCCTCGGTGGCGCCATCGCGCACGAGGCGCGCCATTTCCTCGCGGATCACCTCGATCGCCTGGCCGACATTGGCGTTCGCCGTCTGCGCCGAGCCGCGCATCATGGCGACATGCTCACGCACCTGCGGGCTTGTGCCGATGCCGTAAACCAGGCCGCGCTTTTCGCGCACCTCGGCCATCAGGCGCGAGGAAAAACCGCCGCCGCCCAAAATGTAATTGGCGACAGCCAGGGGAATCCAATCGGGATCCTCATCCTGGATGCCGGGGCCCATGAACAGGATGAGGCTTTGCGGCTGCGGCAAATCCCGCACGATCAGCGGCGGGGCGGCGGCGAGCGCAGCGTCAGCCGGCAAGGTGACGGCGCCTGTAGCGGGCACGCTGGCGAAGGTTTCATCCAACAGCCGCGCGGCGGTGGCCGCATCGATATCGCCCACGATGGTGATCTGCATGCGATCGCGCGCAAACAAGGTGCGCGCACGCGCCGCGAGATCCGCGCGGGTGACCGCTTCCACGCTCTCGCGCGAGACGCGGCGGGCGTAAGGATGATCGGGATAGAACGCCTGGTCCATCGCAAGCCAGGCGAGATAGCTGGCGTTGGTTTCGCGCTGGCGGATGCCGACCAGCATCTGGCGGCGGATGCGCTCAAGCGGGGCGGCGTCAAAGCGCGGCGAGGCGAGCGCCAGGCGCGCCATTTCAAACGCCGCGTCGCGGTTTTCGCTCAGCGTTGTCAGCGTCATGCCGAGCCCATCGGCGCCGGCGGAAAAGCCGAGCGACATGTTGAGCTCTTCAAGGCGGCGCTTGAACGCGCCGGACTCGTACTCGCCCGCGCCCTCGGTGAGCATGTCCACGGTCATCGCGGTGAGCCCGGTTTGCGCCGCTGTTTCCGTGGCCGCGCCGCCGCGCCAATAGGCGCGCAGCACGATCATCGGCACGGTGGAATCGGACACCAGCCACGCTTCAATGCCGCCAGGCGACACCACGCGCTCCACCGGCACGGAGAATTCAGCGCGCGCCTCCGCCGGCGTTTGCGCCAGCGCGGGCGCGGCCATCATCGGCGCGGCGAGCGCGGCGAGTGCGAACAGGATCGCCCTCATGGCGCGGCCTCCGGCGCCATCAGCCAGCCGGTGACGGAGCTTTCGATCACCAGCGTGCGGCGCACGATGTCTATCGCCTCCTCGCGCGTCACGGCCGCGATGTCGGCCGGCCAGCGCACCACCTCCTCGATGGTTTCGCCCTGTGCGAGCGAGGAGCCGAAAATGTTGGCGAGATTGCTTTGGCTGTCGCGCGCATAGATGGCCGCCGCCGAAAGCGAGGATTTGGCGCGCGCCAATTCTTCTTCCGTTGGCCCATCGCGCAGATATTCGGCGATCACCTCATCAAGCGCCGCTTCCAGCGTTTCGAGCGAAACCCCTTCGGCCGGCATGGCGCCGAAGGAGACGACGCCGCCGCCGCGCCCGGAGGTTTGCGCGTTCGCGCCGGCGCCAACGGCGAGCCCGCGCTCTTCCACCAGGATGCGATAGAGGCGGCTGGTTTGCGAACCGCCGAGGATTTCGATGGCGACATCGAGCGCATGCGCCTCTCGCCCCTCATCAGTGGCGTAGGAGATGGCGCGATAATAGCGCGCAAGCGAAGGCTGGCGCACCTTCTCGTCGCGGTGGACAAAGCGCATCGGGCCAACGGGCGCGGGGTCTTGCACCCAATCGCGTGAGGGCAGATCGCGCGTGGGGCGCAGGCGGCCATAATAACGCTCCGCCAGCGGGCGCAGCTCGGCTGCATCAATATCGCCGGCGACGACGAGGATCGCGTTATTGGGCGCATACCAGGTGCGGTAGAATTGTTCGGCGCTGGCGCGATCGTAGGCCTGGATTTCGTGCATCCAGCCGATGATCGGCGTGCCGTAAGGATGATGCGGAAACAGCATGGCGCGCATGCGCTCGGCCATCACCGATTGGGGGTTATTATCCACGCGCTGGCGGCGCTCTTCGGCCACCACGTCGCGTTCGGAATAGAAGGTTTCGTCGCTAAAGCGCAGATTGCGCATGCGATCAGCCTCCATCCGCATGACAAGATCGAGCCGATCGCGCGCGATACGCTCGAAATAGGCGGTGTAATCCCAGGAGGTGAAGGCGTTGTCGTCCCCGCCATTGCGGGCGACGGTGCGGGAAAATTCGCCGGGCGCGATCGTGCGCGTGCCCTTGAACATCATGTGCTCAAAAAGTGCGCGATGCCCGATTGGCCGAGCGGCTCATCGGCCGCGCCGACGCGATACCAGACCATGTGGGTGACGACAGGCGCGCGCCGATCGGTGATGACCACGACCTCAAGCCCGTTGCGGAGCGTGAAGCTTTCAGGCCGCGGCAACTCGCGCGCATCGGCGCGCGCAAACGCGAACACGGCGGCGCAGGCAATCAGGATGCGTGCGCCCGTTTGGAAAAAGCCCCCCACGCCGCCTCTCAAGTCCCCGGCAGTTTCACGCCGCCGCCACGCCGAATGGTGACATCCCCGCCCCCGGTGGCGCGGCGGATGGCTTCTTCTTCCTCGGCGCGGCGCTCGGCGTCATCGACGCCGGGGCGGCCGAACTCGTTCACGCGATCGGAAAAGCTCTCACTGCGATGCACGACGCCCTGGCTCTCATAATCGATCACGTCGCGCGTATTGGGATCGACAGCGCCCGCGCCGGCATTGTTGACGAACACGCGCTCTCCAGCGCTGGCGTTTTGGCCGGTGTCTTGGCCAAACAGCGCGGTGCGCGCATCGGCGCTGGGCTCAAGCTCTTGCGGGCGGGCTTCGCCCGGACGCGGCGGGCGCAGGCTGTATTCCGGCGGCAGCGTGAGCGGGGCGCTCGTCACCACGCGGAATTCATCCGGGACGATTTTGCCCTGGCCCATCGAGCGCTGCAGCGTTGAGCAGCCGCTGGCGAGTGCGGCGGCGGTCAGCACCGCCATGATCGCAACCGGTTTGGACATTTACGCGCTCCTCGAAATTTCGATCTTGGTTCTTAAAGAGACGGGCGCCGCTCGCCAAGCGGCTCCTCCACTTGATGGGGATGCCGCCCAAGTGCGCCTGTTCTGAGGCGAAAGCAGCGCTTGGGCGGCGGCGTCACGAGCCCGATCCGCGCCCGAAACGGGCTTTGAGCCAGGCCCAGCCCGTGCCCTCGCCCGGCTTGGATTCGGTGAAAAGCAGCAAATCCGCGGCCAGCAGCACCGCCCCGACGGTGATGGCCGAATCGGCCACATTGAACACGAACGGGAAATAAAGCCCACTGAAATCAAGGAAATCGACCACCGCACCATGGATGATCCGATCCACCACATTGCCCAGCGCGCCGCCGACGACGAGGCCCAGCGCCACCCCGGTGAGCCGCCGCTCGGCCGTGCGCAGCCAGGAGGCGAACACCCCGGCGATGATCAGCATGCCAAGCACGAGGCCCCAACGCGCCAGATCGTTATCGGCGCGGAACAGGCCAAAGCTGATGCCACGGTTCCAGACCATGCGCAGATCGAAGATCGGGGAAATTTCCAGGAAGCGGCAATTCACCCCCGCCTCGAGGCAACCGGGCGGGCTGAATTTCAGCACGCCCAGCACCAGCCATTTGCTGATCTGATCGAGCACAAACACGATTGCCGAGATGGAAAGACCAAAGCGCACCATGGCCGGGCTTATGGACGGGGCCGCAGCGGGCATCAAGCGGCGCCCCATGGCGCGCATCCCAAGCAGCCACCGCTTCGGCGTCGCGGGGGGTGATGTCGGGGTAGCGCGGATCGGCGCTGGCGGGATCGAAATATTTCCAGGAGCGCGCGCATTTCACGCCGGGGGCTTTTTCGATCACAACCGCCACGCCCGGCGTTTCGCTGAGGCGGAACGCATCGGCGGGGGCCTCGCCTGCTTTGATATTGATCCCGCTGGTGATGCAAAGCTCGGCGAAATCGATCGCTTCGAGGCAAGCGCGCAAGCTTTCATCGGCCACGAACACAAGCGGGCGCGCCTCAAGCGCGGCGCCGATCAGCTTCTCGCGCCGCGCCACTTCAAGCGCGCCGGTGACAACCGCGCGCGCTTCACGCAAGCGCGCCATTTCCTCGCCCGCGAAATCGTCGCGCCAGGCGGCGGGTGTTTCGGGGAAGAGGCGCAAGTGCACCGAAGGCTCGCTCGGAAAGCGCGTCGCCCACGTTTCTTCGGCCGTGAACGGCAGGATCGGCGCAAGCCAAGCGGTGAGGCGTGAGAACACCTCGTCCAAAGCGCTGCGGCAGGCGCGGCGGCGGACGCTGGCGGGCGCATCGCAATAGAGCGCATCCTTACGCACATCGACGTAGAACGCGCTGAGATCGACGTTGCAGAATTCCACGATGGCGGACACCGCTTCGCGGAATTGGAAAGTTTCGTAGGCTTTGCGGACGATTCCATCGAGTTCGTAGAGCCGATGCAACAGCCAGCGTTCGAGCAGCGGCGTTTCTTCGCCCTTCGGCAAACGCTCGCTTTCTTCAAAGCCATTCAACGCGCCCAGCAAATAGCGCAGCGTGTTGCGCAGTTTGCGATAGGTTTCGCTGGCTTGATCGATGATGGTTTTGCCCATGCGCAGATCATCGCCATACTCGGCGCTGGCGATCAAAAGGCGCAGGATTTCGATGCCGTTCTGCTGGGCGATCTTTTGCGGCTCGACCACGTTGCCGACCGATTTGGACATCTTCTTGCCCTCCTCGTCCATGGCGAAGCCGTGCGTCAGCACTGCATCGTATGGCGCGCGCCCGCGCGTGGCGCAGCTTTCGAGCAAAGACGAATGAAACCAGCCGCGATGCTGATCTGAGCCTTCAAGATAGATCACCCCTTCGGGGTTTTTGAACGAGGCCCGCGTCGGCGCATCGCGATCACCCAGCACAAAGGCATGAGTTGAGCCGGAATCGAACCAGACATCCAGGATATCTTCGACCTTCTCAAAATCCTCGGCCTTGTAATCATTACCGAGGAAATCTTGCGCGGGCGTGGCCCACCACACATCGGCGCCGCCTTGCTTCATGGCGTCTACAATGCGCGCATCGACGGCATCATCCATCAGCAACGCGCCATCGCTTTTGCGCACAAAGATCGCCAAAGGCACGCCCCAGGCGCGCTGGCGCGAGACCAGCCAATCGGGGCGATCTTCGATCATGCCCTTGATGCGGTTATAATCCTTGTGCGCGCCCCAGCGATGCTGGCCCCAATCCACGCGCTCGATTTCCGAGAGCGCGATTTGGCGCAGCGTTTTGCCGTCGCGGAACGGCTTATCGAGCGCGATGAACCATTGCGGCGTGTTGCGAAAGATGAGCGGCGCCTTGCTGCGCCACGAATGCGGATATTGGTGCTTCAATTGCCCGCGCGCCAGCAACGCGCCCGCTGCAATCAGCGCTTCGATCACAGCTTTATTGGCGGGGCCATCCTTGCCGAGATTTTTGCCTTCGAGTTGGATGATCTCCAGCCCTTCAAAACCGGGCGCTTGGTTGGTGAGCTTGCCTTCAGCATCGACGGTGAAGGGAATGCCCTCCTGGCCGAAATGCTTGGTCCAGATCACAAAGTCATCCGCGCCGTGGCCGGGCGCGGTGTGCACAAAGCCGGTGCCGGCGTCATCGGTGACGTGATCGCCATCGAGCAAGGGCACGTCAAACTGGTAGCCGCCCCGCTCCCCCTCGATGGGGGAGCTGTCACGCGCAGCGTGACTGAGGGGGTGAGAGGCGCCGTCATTGACGATGGCGCCATGAGAGGCTGCATCTTCACCACTTGCGGGCGCACCCCCTCCGCCGCTCCGCGGCGCCTCCCCATCGAGGGGAGGCTCGCCAATCGCGGAGCGGATGCGCGAGAACCACGCCGCTCGGATCAAAATCGCGCACGCGCTTCCACGATGCGGCCTTCGCCGCGCGCAGCACATCTTCCGCCAGCTTATCGGCCAGCGCCAGCTTATCGCCGGGCTTCACCCAAGGCTCGAACGCAAGGCCCTCTTCCAAGCGTTCGACTTGGTAGACGCCGTACTGGATTGCGGATGAGAACGAGACGGCGCGGTTGCCCGGAATGGTCCAGGGCGTTGTCGTCCAGATGACGACGGAAACATCGCTCGCACCGCCCTTCACGATAGGAAATTTCACCCAGATCGTCGGGCTGGTTTTTTCCTGGTACTCCACCTCCGCTTCCGCCAGCGAGGTGCGCTCCACCGGGCTCCACATCACCGGCTTTGAGCCGCGATAGACGAGCCCCGTGCGCACCACGCGCATGAATTCGCGCGCGATGGCGGCTTCGGCCTCAAAGCTCATCGTCGTGTAGTAATTATCCCAATCGCCTTCGATGCCGAGGCGGATGAATTCCTCGCGTTGCAGCGGGATCCATTTATCGGCGTAGGCGCGGCAGGCTTTTGCGGAATTCCACCGCCGGCACGTCCTGCTTCTTGCGGCCGGCTTTGCGGAAATCTTCCTCGACCTTCCATTCGATCGGCAGGCCGTGGCAATCCCAGCCGGGCACGTAATCGCAATCAAAGCCCGCCATCTGCTTGGTGCGGACGACAAAATCCTTGAGGATCTTGTTTTCGGCGTGGCCGATATGGATGGCGCCATTGGCGTAGGGCGGGCCATCGTGGAGCACGTATTTGGGCCGATCCTTCGCCGCTTCGCGCAGGCGCCGATAGAGCCCGATCTCGGCCCAGTGCTTGATCCGCTCAGGCTCTTTTTGCGGCAGGCCCGCGCGCATCGGAAATGGCGTGTCGGGCAGAAACATGGTTTCGCGGTAATCGCGGCCTTTGGGCTCGTCGGCCAAGGGAGAGTCTCCGTCATTCGAGTGGGCTGTGTAGCAGATCCCCGGTCCCGCGGAGGCTTTGCTCCACGCGGGCCGGGCCTCAAATTCGGGAGGCCGCTATGGGATGATGCGCAATCCACGCCATGGCCGCCTCCTAGCATCGCGCGGCTGTGAACGCCACCGAGATTGCCGCCGCCGCACTTCGGGCCTAAATCCGCCCCCATGACAAACGCCCACGATTTCAGCTTCTCCAAGCTCAACGAACCCGGCGAGATCCGCCTCGCCGATTACGCCGGCAAGGTGGTGCTGGTGGTGAACGTGGCCAGCGCCTGCGGGCTGACGCCGCAATACCGCGATCTGGAGGCGCTGTACGAAGCCCGCGCCGGCAAGGGGCTTGTCATTATTGGCGTGCCCTCGAACGATTTTGGCGCGCAGGAGCCGGGCGACGAGCAGCAGATTCGCGCGTTTTGCGATTCGAACTTCCATGTGACCTTCCCGATGGCCGGCAAGGCCGAGATCACCGCAGCGGCGCGCCGGCATCCGTTTTATCAATGGATCGCCGCCGAACTGGGCGAGAGCGGCCTGCCGCGCTGGAATTTCCATAAATATCTGATCGGCAAGGATGGCGCCCTCGCGGAAACCCTCTCCTCCAAATCGACCCCGCTCTCCCCTGACGTGCTGGAAGCGATCGATCGGGCGCTCGCCGCCTAACAGTGCCTTGGCGCATGCGCGGTGACGGCTTATGTTCCCACAACCCTGGGAGGAACCGGCGCACACATGGCCGACGAGGAAGACGATAAGGAAGGGCGGCCGCAGGATCGCGGCCAGGCGCGCCGGGAGGCTTTCCTTGCGGCGGCGCGGGAGGTGTTCCTGCGGCGCGGCTATCGCGCGGCTTCGGTCAACGAGGTGGTGCGCATCGCGGGCGGGTCGCTCGCCACGCTCTATCAGCAATTCGGCAATAAAGAGGGGCTGTTTCACGCCTTCGTGCTCGATCAGCACGCCCGCTTCACGGCGGACATGGCCCCTGAAAGCGTCGATCACCTGGAGCTTGAGGACGGGCTCCGCGCCATTGGCGTTCGGTATCTCTCCAACCTGCTCAAGCCCGACACGCTGGCGTTTTATCGGCTGGTGGTCAGCGAGGGCATGCAATTTCCCGAAGATGCGCGGCGCGATGTTGAGCGCGGGGGCCGGCGACGTGCGCAAGCTCGTCAGCGATTTTCTGCGGGCGCGTGGCGGCCCGGCCGACGAAAGCGCCCGCCATCCCGACATGCTGCTCGAGCTCTGGCGCAGCCGCTATCATATGCGCGCCATCATTGATGGCGGGCCCACCCCCGCCGAGGACGAATTGAAGCGCCATATCGGCCAATGCGTCGATGTCTTCCTGTACGGGATCCGGCGCTGAACCGCGGCTGGGCGGCGCGCTCAGGCGCTGTTCAGCTTGGGTTCAGCTTGGCGCGTCCAAGCTCCAGCCTGCGAGGGTGTGCCTTCGGGCGCACTTGGGAGCGTAACATATGAAAAGTGCACTCATCGCGGCGTTGGCCGCCTTGAGCGTGACGGCCTTGGCGGCTGAACCCGCCTTCGCCCAGCGCGAAGGCCGCGGCCAGCAAGAGCGCGGAGACCGCGGCGGCCAGCGCGGCGGCGGCGATCGCCAATGGCAAGGCCCCTCACAGCGCGGCGGCGAGGCGCGCCCGCAACGCCAGCAGGCGCCGCGCGCCGAAGCGCCGCGCCGCGAAAACCGGCGCGGCGATGGCGAGTGGCGCAGCCGCCAGCCGCAACAAGCTCAGGCGCCAGCCCCACAACGCGCGCCGCGCGCGCAAGCAGCGCCGCGCGAAAATCCCAATCTGCTCGGCGGACGCGGCGACCCCGCACGACAAGCCGATCGCGGCCAGCGTGGCGACGGCCAGCGTGGCGAATGGAATCGCGGCGGCGACGGCCGGGGCCAGCAAGCCGATCGCGGCCAGCGCGGCGACGGCCAGCGCGGCGACTGGAATCGCGGCGACGACCGCCGGGGCCAGCAAGCCGATCGCGGCCAGCGTGGCGACGGCCAGCGCGGCGACTGGAATCGCGGCGGCGACGGCCGGGGCCAGCAAGCCGATCGCGGCCAGCGCGGCGGATGGGAGAATGATCGGCGCGGCCAAGGCGCACGCGGCGATAATGATCGGCGCGGGCAAGGCCGCGGCGATTGGAACCGCGACGGGCGGCGCGATTTTGCATCCAATCATCGCGACAGCCGCCGCGGCGATCGCCGCTACGACAATTATCGCCACACGCACCGCGATTTCTCGCGCCCGCGTTATTCCGATTGGCGCAATGTGCGGCACGGCCATTATTTCGATCGCGGCTATGTCACCATCGTGCACAATTATTACGGCTGGAATTACCATTGGTGGGGCTATGACGGCTGGCGCCGCCCCTATCGGATTTGGAGCGTCGGCTATGCGCTGCCGCACCACCTCTATTGGGAGCCGGTGCCGTATGATCTCTATTATCGGCTGCCGCCCGCGCCGTATGGCTGCCGTTATGTGATGGTGGATCGCGACGTCCTGCTCGTTGTCGTCGCCACCGGCGTTATTCTTGACGCGCTGATGTATTACTGACGCGCGCAAGAGGGATGCGGACGGGGCTGCGCGCGGCGCGGCCCCGTTTTGCATTTTGGGCCAAAGCGTCGGGCTTAAATGCGCCCCTGCTTTAAGCCCTCATCGGCGGCGGGCGCTTGGGTTCTTCGATCGGCGGATCAACCGGCTCGATCGGCGAGATCGGTTCGGGCTCTGGCGTATCGGGTTCGGGCTGGGGCGGATGGCTCATGCCAGCTTAACGCGCCAGGGGCGCGTTCGGCGCCATCAGCGCTCTTCTTCCGCCTCGCCCAGCAACACCGCCGCGCGCGGCGATTCAGACAGCGTGAACGCGCCATCATTGTTGGCGTCGAGCAGGCGGAAACGGCGGGTCACGCACGCCGCAAACTCATCGCGCGTCACCCAGCGGCTCATATCCGCATCGCAGGACATCACCGGCTCGATCTCCGCCGTAAGGCCAAAACGCGCGGCCCCGCGCAACGGCTCAGCGGGGGCGGAGCGCCGCTCACGGTTGGGGTCGGTGAGCCGGCCCGGATCGCTCGGACGGCGCACAATGGGCCGCTCCGCCGGCGGGCGGGCGTAAATCTCCGGCGCAGTCGACTGATAAAACATCTGCGATTCCAAAGAGGTGACGATGCCATCGCCGCTCCGGTCGAGAATGGCGTGGAGGGCTTCGGCGCGGGTGAGGAAATCCTCCAGCGTCAATTGGCCGTCCTGATCGGTGTCGGCGGCGGCAAACCATGCCTGCACCGCAGGGGTTCCGTCCTCGGTGCGGATCGGCTCACCCCAGGGGGTGATGAAAAGGCTCCCCTCTTGCGCGAAAGCGGGGCTTGCCGCGCCCGCCAGGAAAAGTGCCGCCGCCAGAATTCGCCCCGCCATTCACCGCTCCTCCGCCGCCGCCTAGCCCTTTGTTTCGCAGCTTCTTGCCCAGCTTGTGTCAAGCGCCGGCGCAAATCGCCGCGCCGCTCGGGCGGTAACTCTAAAATATGCGTCCAGCCCCCGCCGGGCCGGTTGACGCCCCGGCGGCCTACCCTTATCTCCGCCTCGTTAGCAGCCGGCTCGGGTGAGTGCCAACACCCGCCGGTTGGTGAATTTTGTTAGCAAAACAAGGGAGTAAGGGCATGGCCAGTTTCCGTCCCCTGCATGATCGCGTGCTTGTCCGCCGCGTGAAGGAAGAAGAAAAGACCCGCGGCGGGATCATCATCCCCGAGACGGCGCAAGAAAAGCCGCAAGAAGGCGAAGTGATCGCCGTCGGCCCCGGCGCCCGCGACGAAGACGGCGAGTACATCAAGCCGGACGTCCAAACCGGCGACCGCATCCTGTTCGGCAAATGGTCGGGCACGGAAGTGAAGGTTGATGGCGAAGATCTCCTCATCATGAAGGAGAGCGACATCCTCGGCGTCATCGAAGAGAAGAAGTCGAAGAAGAAGGACGCCGCCTGACGGCGGCGGGCAGTAGGCAATGGGCAGTAGGCAATAGGGCGACAGCGCCCGCCTCACGCTCAAAGCCCCTACTGCCCACTGCCTATTGCCTACTGCCTTCTCACAAATTCAAACACAAAGGTTCAAACAGCTATGGCTGCTAAGATCGTCAATTTCGGCGCCGATGCGCGCGAGCGCATGCTCCAAGGCGTCGACATCCTCGCCAACGCGGTGAAGGTCACGCTCGGCCCCAAGGGCCGCAACGTCGTGATCGAAAAATCCTTCGGCGCCCCGCGCACCACCAAGGACGGCGTCACCGTCGCCAAGGAAATCGAACTGGAAGATAAGTTCCAGAACATGGGCGCCCAGCTCATTCGTGAAGTCGCTTCCAAAACCAACGACGAAGCCGGCGACGGCACCACCACCGCCACCGTGCTGGCGCAAGCCATCGTGCGCGAAGGCATGAAGGCCGTGGCTTCGGGCCGCAATCCGATGGATCTGCGCCGCGGCATCGACAAGGCGGTCGCCGCCATCGTCGATGATCTGAAAAAGCGCGCCAAGAAAGTTGGCGGCTCGGAAGAGATCGCCCAAGTCGGCACCATCTCGGCCAACGGCGACACCGACATCGGCAAGTTCCTGGCCGACGCGATGGCCAAGGTTGGCAATGAAGGCGTGATCACGGTTGAAGAAGCCAAGAGCCTCGAGACCGAACTCGAAGTCGTCGAAGGCATGCAGTTCGACCGCGGCTATCTCTCGCCGTACTTCATCACCAACGCCGACAAGATGGAAGTTTCGCTCGAGGATCCGCTGATCCTGCTGTTCGAGAAGAAGCTCTCCTCGCTGCAGCCGATGCTGCCGATCCTGGAAGCTGTGGTGCAAAACCAGCGCCCGCTGCTGATCATCGCTGAGGACGTCGAAGGCGAAGCCCTCGCCACGCTCGTCGTCAACAAGCTGCGCGGCGGCCTCAAGGTTGCCGCGGTGAAGGCGCCGGGCTTCGGCGATCGCCGCAAGGCCATGCTGGAAGACCTCGCCATCCTCACGGGCGGCCAAGTCATCAGCGAAGACCTCGGCATCAAGCTTGAGAATGTCACGCTCGACATGCTCGGCAAGGCCAAGAAGGTCGTCATCAAGAAGGACGACACCACCGTCGTGGACGGCACGGGCGAGAAGAAAGACATCGAAGCCCGCATCGGCCAGATCCGCAAGCAGATCGAAGAAACCACCTCCGACTACGACAAGGAAAAGCTGCAAGAGCGCCTTGCGAAGCTCGCGGGCGGCGTTGCCGTGATCAAGGTTGGCGGCGCGACGGAAGTCGAAGTGAAAGAGCGCAAGGACCGCGTGGATGACGCGCTGAACGCCACCCGCGCTGCGGTGGAAGAAGGCATCGTCCCCGGCGGCGGCACCGCGCTGCTGCGTTCGGCCTTCAAGCTCTCGATCAAGGGTGACAACGAAGATCAGAACGTTGGCATCGCCATCGTGAAGAAAGCGCTGGAAGCCCCGATCCGTCAGATCGTGGAAAACGCCGGCGTGGAAGGCTCGATCGTTGTCGGCAAGCTGCGCGAGAACAAGGACGACAATTACGGCTTCAACGCCCAGACCGAAGAATATGTCGATCTGGTCAAGGCCGGCATTATCGATCCGGTGAAGGTTGTCCGCACCGCGCTGCAAGATGCGGCTTCGGTGGCCGGCCTTGTCATCACCACGGAAGCGGCGATCGCCGAAGCGCCGAAGAAGGAAGCCGCCGGCGGCGGCATGCCTCCGGGCGGCATGGGCGGCATGGGCGGCATGGATTTCTAGGTCCAACGCACAACGCGAAAATGGAAACGGCGGCGCGCAAGCGCCGCCGTTTTTGTTTATTTTTCAATCAGGCGGTATGAGCCATCGCCAAGAAACTCAAGGACCCCGCTATCTCGAAGCCGCTGAAGTTGCTGACGTATTTTGGGACGAACATTGTTGTTGTCGGGAAACACAGCCTGCAGCTCGCCCTCAAAGGCGTACACGTCTGAGAGCGAGAATTCAGATTGGTTGATCTTCTCAACGCACCTTAGAACTTCAATCAGCCAACCTCTGGACGGCATTTTCTCATCTCGCAGGAATGCCGTTCTTCGCCACCTCTCAAGCACCGTGTCTCGCGGAACAGCAGCACCGTCAATTACCACGTCAATCCTGCCATATGCGGGAATCTCGGCAAGAAGAATGTTGCAGCCGGCCCAACCCGCGCGCCTCGCCGGAGGACGGAGCGGCGGGCGCGCCTCGACAATGGCTGGCGTGAAGAAATATCGCGGAACGACAATTACCCTTTCCACCGCGAGACGACTGAGATTGTATCCGAGAAGCATAAGGCTCGGATTATCGTCGGCGGCCAGCCTTTCCAGCAGCGTCGCATACGCGCCGTTCACGATGCGCGCCCCGAAGCGACCGTTCTTGGCTTTTAGTTCAAACTCCTCCGCGCATGCAGCGCAGTAGAAATCAGCCGCTGGACGGTTATTCCTGTGCTTAGACAACGATGCGCTGCCACAGGCGGGGCAATACATGTGCTCCGCAACCCAAAATTCGGACCAAGCCCGCACGCGTTGCTGCTGGCTTTCATATTCGGCCCGATCCTCGTCGAACTCAAATCGCACGCCTTAGAAATCCCCGCGTTGGCTCTCGGGTATCTCTCTACCTAGTGCGTCGAGTGTGAAGAATGTTCGTGCATCGAACTCGGCCTCGCCCCGGCGGCGCCAATGTATCCGATCTGGATTTTCAGCTGCAAGAGCAGCAGCCTCGGCTCCGTTGCTTGCCTCGACATCGGCAACATAGTCGATAAAGGCATCGACCCTGCACAGAACGCTGAATTTGGCCATCACACGCCTCCGTCGCCACTGAGCGAAATGGATCCACGGATCTGCGCTAGCGGCAAGAGATAAAACGGCGTCCCCAAAAACAAAAAATAGGGGCGGCCCTTGCGGGCCGCCCCATGCTTCGGGGAGGAAGCGTTTGCTTAGAACTCGGTGCGGAGCGTCAGCATGAAGGTCCGCGGCGCGCCAACGCCGAAGAAGCCCGTGCCGCCGTTTGTGCCGGAGCTGATGGTGGAGATGTATTCTTCATCCAGCAGGTTGATCACGTTGAGCTGGATGTAGGTGTTCTTGTTGTTCCAACCTTCGCCGATATCCCAACGCAGGTCAGCGTTGACGGTGGTGAAGCCCGGCGCGACTTCGGTGTTGAAGTCGTTCGAGAAGCGATCATCGGTCCACTTGGCTTGCAGGCCAGCGGTGACCGGGCCGATCGTGTACTCGCCGCGCAGGCCAACGGCCCATTCGGGGGTATCCACCAGCGCGTTGCCGCGGCCTTGGGTTTGCCCCGGCAGGTTGTCCTGCAGCTCGGACTGCACGTAGCCGATCGAGCCGAACAGCGAGAAGTCCGGGGTGATGTTCACGCCAGCTTGGAAATCGGCGCCCCAGAGATCAACCGCGCCCACGTTGCGGGCGTAGGAGACAGTCGGATCATCCGGATCTTGCGAGCGGATGATGCGGTTTTCAAACTCGGTGAGCCAGAGGCCCGCCGTGATGATCACGTTCGACGCCTGGTAGCGATAGCCGATATCGTAGGACACCGTGGTTTCCGGCACGACAGTGCTCAGTTGCGACACCAGGATGCCGCCGTAGAGGTCGTCCGTGCGCGGGGCCGAGAGGCCTTCAGCGTAGCTGGCGAACACTTGGTGATTGCCCAGGAAGCGATAGGTCACGCCCACGTTCGGCAGGATGTCGTCATAGCTGACTTCAGCCTGGAAGGTCGGCGCGTAATCGGTGGTCGAAGCGCCAAAGCGGACGAAGCCCGGCGACACGGGCGAAGGCGTTCCCGTCGCCGTGGTGCAGAATTGCGTGGAGGACGTGCTGCCCTTGGAAGAATAGCACATCTGATCCAGCTCGCGGGTGAATTCCGGGGCGCGCACGCCGACGATCACCGTGAGGGGCGTCATCGAGGAAATCGCCGCGATATTCAGCGTTGAACTGCGAGAGGCTCGCCACCGAGTTACGGTTACGCTTTTGGAAAAGCAGACCTTCGGCGGTGTTGATGCCCGTGCCGAAACCGCTGCGGCCGCCGAACACGCTGTCGGGATTGCCGTACTGGTCGAGGCGCGAATACTCGCCCGTCTGCTGGTGCTGGCCTTCATCCCAGGTGTAGCCAACGCGCAGGCGGTGGTTGGCGTTGATGTCCCAGATCACCGAGCTCAGCACGCCGTAGCGATACGTGTTGGTGTTGGAGGGCGAGTAGAGCATCACGCGATCAAGCACGTCGCCGTCGCCGTTGAGGTCAACGCCGGCCGAAGCTGAGGCGCCGCGCAGGCGGATGTCGTTCTCAAACACCGCTTCGGTGCCGCCGCCATTGGCGCGCACGAATTGGAACGAAGGATCAACCGTCAGCGTCACGCTCTCGCCGAGGCTGAAGCGCGATTGGCCGCGAATGTTGCCGGTGTTCGAGGGGTTGATGCGGATGTTGTAGTAATTGCTGCAACGGCCGTTTTCGTTTTGCACGGTGCCGGCGGTGGGCTCAAAGCCCGAACCGGCGCTGCGCAGATCGCAGGTCGCGTCATTGACCAACCAATTGCCCGAATTGAACGTGGCCAGGTTGAAGTTGCGATAGAAGTGGTTGCGGTTCTCGTTGTAGTGCATCGAGAGGCTGATGAAATCGCCGTTGCTGCCGATCGGCTGATAGGCGCGGGCGTTGATCTGCCACTTCTTCATCTCGCCGGGGCCCATGAACTGGTCATAGATCTGCTGCGAGCCAGCGAGGTAAAAGCGCGTGCCCAGCGGGCCGATCTCGCCCGAATCCACGCGGCCAAACAGGCGCATGTAATTGTCGGTGCCGACGGAGGGCTGGACCAAGAGGCCCGGATCGATGCTCGGCACGTAGGTGACGTAGTTGATCGTGCCGCCTGTGGCCGACGCGGTCGGGCTGTCGGATTCGGTGGCGCCCATGTTGACGTTGGCGCGCGAGATCAGCTCGGGATCGAGCATCTGGTTGGAATAGATCGCGTAGTTGCCGGTGTCGTTCAGCGGGATGCCGTCAAACGTCAGCGAGACGCGGTTGCCGTCGAAGCCGCGCATCGTAATGTTGCCGCCCGAAGAACCGTAGGCGTCGTTGTTGGTGAAGTTGACGCCCGGGATCAGGTTGATCGTTTGCAGGATCGTCTGGCCCGCCGTTTGGCGATTGATCAGCTCGTCGGTGATGGTGGCGCGTGCGCGCGGCGCCTGCTCGTTCACGATGGCGCCGAAATATCGCGGCGCGCGCCGGTGACGATGATCTCTTCTTCTTCAAGCTGCGAGGCGGTCGATTGGGCGAAGGCCGTGCCGCCAATCGACATCGAAACCGCCGCCACGGCGACGCCTGACAGGAAATGCTTCATTCTCATTGGAAAACCCCCGTGCGACCCTTGCGCACCAAGCGCTCCGTCGCGCTGGCGGGCAAGTAACGCGCCCTCTTTACAGACAGTCGAAATTTTTGCGACACATTTGTTGCGCTGCAGCACGAAGCTGGGAAGCGTGGCGCCGGCGCTACGCGACCGTCCGTCGCGTTAAATTTCCTGTTATTTTGGCGCGTTTGAACCTTGGGCCCGCGCCGCTAGGGCGCCGCGCGAAAATTGGACGGGCAATTCATGACTGACGGCAGCACAGCGCCACGCTGGTGGGAACGCGATACGACGCCCGGCTTTTTCCTGATCGCCGCGACGGTTCTGTCTTTTCTCTTGCTGAACAGCAACTTCGGCGATGCGATCCACCATCTGCTGGAGGATCAGATCGCCGGGTTTAGCGTCGGCGTTGGGGCCGGCGCGCATCCGGTGACGCTGCACCTGATCATCAATGACGGCTTGATGGTGATCTTCTTCCTCTATGTGGGGTTGGAACTCAAACGCGAGACGGTCGAGGGCCCGTTCAAAAATCCGCGCGAGGCCGGGCTGCCGCTGGCGGGGGCGCTTGGCGGCATGGCGGCGCCGGCGCTGATCTATCTGCTGGTCGCCGGGGGTGATTCGGCCTTCGTGCGCGGCTGGGCGATTCCCGCCGCCACCGACATCGCCTTCGCCATTGGCGTGATTTCCCTGCTCGGGCCGCGCGTGCCCAGCGGCTTGCGCCTGTTCCTGCTGGCGCTGGCGATTATCGACGACCTGGGCGCGATCGTGGTGATCGCCCTTTTCTATTCCACGCATCTTGTCGGCTGGGCGCTGGGCGGGGCGGCGGCGACATTCGTGGCCATGCTGCTGCTCAACCGCGCCGGGGTGCGCAAGCTGTGGCCGTTCTGGCTGCTGGGCGTCGTGCTGTGGGGCTTCATGCTGGTCTCGGGCGTGCACGCCACCATTGCCGGCGTGCTCACCGCGCTTGCCGTGCCGATGCGCCGGGCCGACGACTCCTCCCCGCTTATTGAAGCCGAGCATGCGCTCAAGCTCTGGGTGCAGTTTGCGATCATGCCGATCTTCGCCTTGGTGAATGCGGGCGTGGTGCTGCATGGCGCGGGGCTTGATACGCTGCTGCATCCGATTGCGCTTGGCGTTGCGCTTGGCTTGGTGCTTGGCAAACCGCTCGGCATCATGGCGGCGACTTACGCTGCGGCGGCCATTCTCAAGCAGCGCTTGCCGGCGAGCCCTGCGCAGATGCTTGGCGTGGCTGTCGTCGCCGGCATCGGCTTCACCATGAGCTTGTTCATCGGCAATCTGGCGTTCGGGCCGGGTGAGCTTGCAACGCCGGTGCGCTTTGGCGTGCTGGGCGGCTCGCTGGTTTCAGCGCTCGCGGGGCTTGGGCTGCTGGCGCTCTTCTGTCGAGGCGTTGCGCCGGAACCCGATCACGCCCTCGCCCGCAGCGAGGACGCCGCCGAAGACAGCGGCGTTATCCAAGACATCGATCCGCCAGCGAAATCAGGCTGAGCAAAAAAACGGCCGCGCCCTCACAGGGGGCGCGGCCGTTTCGCGTCGCTTATTTTTGCGGCGTTTCCTCCCCGAAACGCGACCGCGCGCGACGAAGCGGTCGGCCGGGAAACTGACAACTTGCCGCAGCGCGGTCAAGTGTTCGTGATCGATCTTCTCCTAGCGCGCGAGCATGTTCTTCACGGCCGTGGCCAATTGGTCGCGCGGTATTTCTTGCTGCACTTGCTCACGCGCTTTGGCGTAGGCTTCGCGATCTTCACCAAGGGTTGCAGCGATGCTTGCGCCGAGCTTGAGATCCTTCAGCGTCACCACGCCCTTGGCCAATTCATCCCCGCCCTGAATCACCGCGATCGGCGCGTTGCGCTTATCGGCGTATTTCAGCTGCGCTTTCATGCCGGCGGCGCCGAGATACGCTTCGGCGCGCACGCCGGCGGCGCGCAATTCTGCGGCCATCGCCAGCAGATCCGCCGCGCGCGCCTGATCCATCACCAGCACCACAACCGGGCCATCCGATTGCACGCCCTGCGTGTTGAGCGCCGCAGCAAGGCGCGAAACGCCGATGGAAAAGCCGGTCGCCGGCACGGGCTCGCCACGAAAGCGCGAGACAAGCCCATCATAGCGCCCGCCCCCGCCGACAGAGCCAAAGCCCGCGCCATTGGCGTCCATCAACTGCGCCTCGAACACAGCGCCGGTGTAATATTCAAGCCCGCGCACGATGGTGGGATCGATCGCGGCGCGGGCGTCAGCAACGCCAAGCGCGGCGAGCGCCGCATCCATCAGCCGCAATTCTTCAATCGCGCTTTCGCCCGCCACATCGGCAAGGCGCGCCAGCACCTCCGCGCGCGCGCCCCCGCCAGCTTCAACAAGATCGAGCACGGCTTTGGCTTGGGCCGCATCAAGCCCCGCGCCTTTGGTGAAATCGCCGGATTCATCCTTGCGGCCCGCGCCGAGCAAAAGCTCAACGCCCTTGCGGCCGAGCCGATCAAATTTATCGATCGCGCGCAGCACGATAAGGCGCGTGGCGAACGCATCGGGCGCAACGCCGATTTTTTCCAGCACAGCATCAAGCACGCGGCGCGAGGAGAATTTGATCTGCACGGAATCGCCAAGGCCCAGCGCGTCATAGGCCGCGCAGGCCATGGCGATCATTTCCGCATCCGCCGTTGGCGAAGCGCTGCCGACGGTGTCGGCGTCGCATTGCCAGAATTCGCGGAAACGGCCCGGCCCCGGCTTTTCGTTGCGCCACACCGGCCCCGCCGCCCAGCGGCGATAGGGCTTGGGCAAGCTATCGAAATTTTCCGCCACAAAGCGCGCCAAGGGCGCGGTGAGATCATAGCGCAGCGAGAGCCATTTTTCGTCGTCCTGGAACGAGAACACGCCTTCGTTGGGGCGATCGGTGTCGGGCAGGAATTTGCCGAGCGCGCCGGTATATTCGATCGCCGGCGTTTCCAGCCGCTCGAAGCCCCATTGCTCATAGACAGCGCCCACCGTGCGCACGATGCGCTCTTCGGTGCGGGCGACATCGCCGAAGCGGTCAATGAAGCCGCGCGGCTTCTCAGCGGCGACGCGGGGGGAAACAGGCTGGCTCATCAGGGCGGACTTTCAGATTTTCAAAGGATGCAAACGGGGGCGCAGGCGCGCGAACGGCGCGCGTCAATGACGCGCGCCGCCGTGGACATGAAATTTTTGCGGCCCAGGCATCAGGCGGGGGTTTTAGCCCCGCCGGGCCGGGCTTGCCAAGCGCGGGCCCTACAACACGACCGTTCTTGATTGAAACGCATTCCGCCTCCACCCATCCCCGGAGCGCGGCCAAGCCGCGAGGCCGGGGATGGGTGTAGAGGCTTAGTCCACGCCCTCATATTTCACGGTGCAGCCGTACGGGGTCGTATCGGTGGTTTGCACCGCGCGGCCGGCGGCGAGATCGGCCAGGGCCGCGCTCACATAATTGGTGGCGCCTTCGAGCGAAGCCGGGCGGGCCGAGGGGCGATCATCGATGGCGCCCTGGTACACGATCACGCCCTGGGGGTTGATGATGAACATGTGCGGCGAAACCCGCGCGCCATAAGCGCGGCCCATCACGCCATCGGCGTCAAGCAACGTGGCGGCCGGGGCTGCGTTATCGGTCGCTACGCGGGCGCGGGCGCCGGCGGCGTCGAGATAGCCTTGCGCGCCGGGGCGCGAGGAAATGATTTGCAGCCACACCACGCCATCCTCGGCGGCGGCGCGCTGCAGCGCCTGCATATTGCCGGCGTCATAATGCTTCCGCACATAGGGGCAGCCGTGATTGGTCCATTCCAGCACCAATGTGCGGCCGGCGAATTCAGAGAGCGTGCGCGTGGCGCCGCTGGCGTCGCGCACCGAGAAGGCCGGCGCGCGCTGGCCGGTTTCCACGGCGGCGGCGTCGCCGCTCAGCAGCGTTGATGCGCCAAACACGCCGGCGGCCAAAACGGCGGCGGCAATGAGGGCGCTGCGTTTCGTCAGCTTGGTCATTGTGCGTCTCCTTGAATGGTCTCGATGATGAGATGTTCGCTAAGCAATTGCGGCAGAACAACCGGAGCGCTGCCAGACGCCGGATAAAAGAGATAAAGCGGCACGCCGGCGCGGCCATGTTCGGCCAGCGCCGCGGCGATGGCCTCATCGCGATTGGTCCAATCGCCTTTGAGATAGGCCGTATCGCTCGTCGCAAAGGCTTGCGCCACGCGGCGGCTGGAAAGCGCGGCGCCCTCATTGACCTTGCAGGTCACGCACCAGGCGGCGGTGAAATTGACGAACACCGGCCGCCCTTCGGCCTGCAATTCGGCGACGCGCGCCGCGCTCCATGGCTCCTCCGGCAGATGCGCGAGCGTTGCCGCGCCAACCAAGGGCCGCCATGTCAGCGCGGTGACGGCGAGGATCGCAATCACGCCCACGCCAAGCCAAACCTTGCCCCAGCGCGCCACGTAAAGCGTAAAGCCCAGCGCCAGCGCCAGCAGCAAAAGCGCCAGCACCCCGCCTGACCCGGTTTGCTCGGCCAGCACCCAAACAAGCAGCGCGGCGGTGGCCAGCATCGGGAACGCGAGCACGTTCTTCACGCGCTCCATCCACGGCCCAGGCTTGGGGATGAGCCGCTGCAAAGCCGGCGCGAAATGCAGCAGCGTGAGCGGCGCGGCAAAGCCCAGCGCCAGGAACGTGAAGATCAGCAGCGTGATCGGCGCCGATTGCGTCAGCACCGCGCCGATTGCGCCGGCCATGAACGGCGCGGTGCAGGGCGTGGCCGCCACCACCGCCAGCGCGCCGGTGAAAAACGCGCCCGCATCGCCGCCGCGCGAAGCCAGGCCCGCGCCCGCGTTCTGCACGCCGCCGCCGATCTCAAACACCGAAAGCAGATTAAGGCCGATGACGAAGAACAGCAGCGCTAGGCCCGCGATCACCCATGGCTCCTGCAATTGGAAGCCCCAGCCCAGCGCCTCCCCGCCCGCGCGCAGGCCGATCAGCACGCCCGCGAGCGCGAGGAACGTGACCATCACGCCGGCCAGATAGAGCAGGCCGTGCTTGCGCGCCTCCCCGCTCTGCGCGCCATGCGCGAACGACAGCGCCTTGATCGACAGCACCGGCAAAACGCACGGCATGACATTGAGGATGAGCCCGGCCAGGAACGCGATCGCCAAAGCGCCGATCAGCGCAAGCGGGCTGAGCGGCTCTGATGCGGCGGCGGGCGCGGCCGCGCCTTCGATGCCAGCCAGCGGATAATCGCTGGTGATTACAGCCGCGCGATCGGCCGTGCCGGCCAGCGCCTCGCCCGGCGTGGCGATCACTTCAAAAGCGCGATGCGCCCATTGGCCGTTTTCGTTGGCCTCATAGGTGACGACGCCCTCGAACGGGACTTGCCCCAGATCGCGCGCCACGCCGGGCGGAATGTCGAAACTGAAGCCGGCGTCGCCCACGCGCGGGCGCTGGGCTTCGCTATGGGCCATCACGTCGCGATTATAGGTGAACACATGCGGGTTGCGGATTTCAGCTGGCGTGGGCAGCGTGATTGAAAGCCGCGCCGGGCTGCCGGCGGTGATGTGCGCGACCGCGCCTTCGAGCGGGCGCGGCAAGGATGCGATCGCGATCCGCCGCGCGCTGCGCCCACGCCGGATCATCGCGGCCAGCGGCCGCAATCGGCAATGTGAGCGTAAGATCGCCCTCTTCGGGGATGCAGACATCGGCGCAGACGAGCCAATACACATTGGCTTTCACCGTCAGCGTCTCGCCCGCGCGCGCATTGGCGGGCGCGGTGACGCTGATCGGCATCAAGACCTCGCCGTGATAGCCGTAATTGACGATGCCGGCGAAGGGCGCAGGCTCCGGCGCGGGCCATTGGATCGGGCCGAAGCTGAAGCCTTGCGGGTCCGTCCAGGTGAGCTCCGTCGCCTCGCCGCTATCGCCGGGATTGCGCCAATAGGTGTGCCAGCCTTCATCGATCTGCTGGCGCAGGATGATGGTGAAGGTTTCGCCCGGCGCCACGGCGGCGCGCGCGGAATGGAGTTGTCCTTCAACGTGCCCGGTATTGATCGGCTGCGCGGCGGCGGCCCCGGCCAGAGCCAAGCCCGCGAACATCGCGGCGAGAAAAAGTGCGCCAGCCCATCAATAATCCTTGCATCGCTTCGCGCCCAGCGCGCCGGCAATATACGGACGATAGCGGTCAGATTCAGCCCGGCGCATCGTCTCAGCGATGTTTGTCAGAGGTTTGTCAGCACTCAAAAGCAAAAACGCCTCCCGTTTTCGGGAGGCGTTTGGCTTTTTGGACTTGTTCCAACGCTCAATTGCTGAGCGGGGTGGAGGCCTGGATGCGCGCAGCCCGGCTCAGGATTTTCGGCCAGAGGCCGAGCGAGAGCAGGTGCGCGTGGATCACGGCCGAGACGCCGCGATCGCGCAGTTCGAGATAGGTTTCCTTCGGCAGCGCGTTCAGCTTCTGCTCGGAAATGCGCAGATACTCGCCCACCTTCACCGGCTCGTCCGGGGTGCCGTCCGGCTTGGCGCGCGGCAGCGCCAGCGGCGTAAGCTCAAACAGATCATGCTGTTGCATCAGCTGATTGAACTCGGAGGTGCGCTTGCCCAGCACGTCGAACTCTTTACAGAATTGGATCGCATCCTGGGTGAAGCGCGAGGGCTGCTCACCTTCAAAGAAGGGCAGCTCCGGCGTGGTGGAAATCATCTTCGCGGCGCGATCGATGCACACCAGCACGCGCTCGCCTTCCGGCGCGGGCTGCTGGCCCGGCTGTTGCTGGGCCATGATCGGCAGGAACGGATAGCGGCGCGCGAACGCCGGCAGATACACTTCCGGATCAAGCGAGCCATCGGCGCCGAGAAACACGTTCATGCCGGGGCGCAGGCCCATCACCGCGAGCGGGGATTTGGTCTCGGTGTCGAAGATGATCGGGTAGCAGACAGCCGCGAGGCCGAACTCGTCCACGGTGAGCGGCACAAGATGGGTTTCGGCCAGGAACGAAAACGGATTGGCCACTTGGCTGACGCCCAGGCCCCGGTGACGCTCCTGAGAAAGCGGCTCAAGCTGGCGATAGAAAAGAATTTGGCCAAGCGTCTGTTGATCGCCGGCGCCAGCGGTCGTCATGGGGTTCTCCAAGGTTTCCAGACGTAATCGGAGGGCTCTCCAACCACGAATGCGCGCTTTCTGCAACACTGGAGCGCAAGGGGGGGAAAGTGAGGGGCCCGGTTTTCCCAGGTGCGACGCATGCTATGCAGCGTCGGCGCCCCCGGTCACGCGGGCGCGCTGGCGGGAGAAGCGAATGAAACCATGGGCGTGGGCGTTGGCGCTGGGGTTGGGCCTGGGGCTTGGGGCCGCCGGCTGCGGCCCGCGCGGGGCCGCGCCCTTGGGGGCGTTTGAGGGCCGCCTTGCCGATTGGTCACGCGAGATCCTGGCCGACAGCCCGGAAACCGCGACCCTTTCGGGGGTTTCCGAGGACGCCGCGGGCGGGCCTTATCAGGACCGGCTGGATGACCGCTCAGCCATCGCGCTTGAGGCGCGCCGCAGCGCCGCCGTGCGCCGGCTGGCTGAATTGCGGGCGCTGGATGCGCAAACGGGGGCCGATGGGCGCACCTTCGCCGTGCTCTCGGCGCAGTTCGAGGCCGCCGCCGCCGGCGCGCGCTTCGCTTACGGGGATTTCCACCCGCTGACCGGCGTTCGCCCCTACGTGCTCAACCAGCTCGACAGCGCCTTCATCACGCTGCCGGCCTTCCTGGATGAGCGCCATGCCGTGGCCGGCGCCGCCGACGCGGAGGCCTACCTCGCCCGGCTTGAAGCCGCCGCCGCCGCCATCGACGCTGAAACCGCCCGCGCCCGCGCGGATGCAGAGCGCGGGGTGCGCCCGCCGGTGTTCGTGATCGACACCGTCATCGCCATGCTCGACCGGATCGCCAGCGCGCGCTCGACCGAGCAAGTCTATTTCACCAGCCTGCGGCGCAAGCTGACAGCGCTGGCCGAAGCCGAGGCCGATCCCGCGCGCCGCCAGCAGATCGAGCGCGCGAACGCGCAATATCTTGGCCGCGCCGAACAGATCGTGCGCGAGCGCATCATCCCCGCGCACCAGCGCGCCGCCGCCTTCCTGCGCAGCGAGCGCGCGCGCGTTGATGCAGAAGAGGCGCCGGGCGTGGCGCGCCTGCCCGATGGCGAAGAATTCTACGCCGCAGCGCTCCGCATCGAAACCACGACAGACCTTACGCCAGCGCAAATCCACCGCATCGGGCTTGATCGCGTGGCGGCGCTGAACAACGCGCTCGACATCGCGCTGCGCCGCGTCGGGCTAACGGAGGGCTCAGTCGGTGCGCGGCTTTCGCAGCTCACCGCCGATCCGCGCCATGCTTATCCCGATACGGATGAAGGCCGCGCCCAGCTTATCGCCGATGTGGAGGCGCGGGTGACGCGGGTGATGGAGCGCGCGCCGCAATGGTTTGGCCGCATGCCGCGCGCGCCGCTTGAGGTGCGCCGCGTGCCCACGTTCGCCGAGGCCGGCGCGCCAGGGGCGTATTACAATCCGCCCGCGCTCGATGGCTCGGCGCCCGGCATTTATTACATCAATCTGCGCAATCTCTCTCGGAAATGACGCGCATCGATCTGCCGACGCAGGATTATCACGAGGCCGCTCCCGGCCATCATTTCCAGATCGCGCTGGCGCAAGAACAGCGCGACATACCGCTGCTGCGCCGGCTGATTTCGTTCAACGCCTATACCGAAGGCTGGGCGCTCTACGCCGAGGAATTGGCCGAAGAGCAGAATTTCTACGAAGGCGATCCGATCGGGCGCATCGGCTATCTGCGCTGGCAGCTTTGGCGCGCGGCGCGGCTGGTGGTGGATACGGGCCTGCATGCGCAGGATTGGAGCCGCGCGCGCGCCATCGCCTATCTGGTGGAAACCACCGGCGATGCGCCCGGCGTGATCGCCACCGAGGTGGATCGCTATATCGTGTGGCCCGGCCAGGCCTGCGGCTACGAGATCGGCCGCCGCGAAATCGCGCGCCTGCGCGAGATGGCGCGCAACGAGCTGGGGCCTGACTTTGATCTGCGCGGCTTCCATGACGCGGTGCTGCTCTCGGGCGAGACGCCGCTTTCGGTGCTGGCCGAGATCGTGCGCGAATGGATTCCGCAACAGCGAAGGCTGGCCGAGCGCGAACGGCGGCGGCGCGATTGACACGCCTGCGTGATGATTGCGCTCATGTCATAAATTGCCGCGCGCGCGCCTCATCTCCGCCGCGTTCGGCAGGCTCGATTACCACGCGTTGATTTGCACCTATCGTTGGTCCGGGACGAGTCTGAGGGGAGACGTCCATGCTGCTAAACACAATACATCGCCCAACCACGCGCGCGGCCTTGCTGGCTTGCGCGCTTTTTTTGGCCTCGTGCGCGGGGCAGACGCAGACATCTGAGGATCAGATCGTTGTCAGCGGCTCACGCACCACGAGCAACGAGGCCGTGGTCGCACCGCCCGCGCCTCCTCCGCCGCCCTCACCCTCATCACAAATGTATTCGCGCGCCGTGGGCGGGGTTGTGGCCATGCCCGCGCCGCAGCCGGCGCCGGGCACGGTGGACCGCGATAATTATGAGAATGTGGAGGCCAATCCGGTGCGCATCGTCGCCGAAGAGCCCGTCTCCACCTTCTCCGTCGATGTTGATACGGCGTCATATTCCAACGTGCGCCGCTTTCTTGGCCAGGGGCGCCTGCCCCCGCGCGATGCGGTGCGCACCGAGGAGCTGATCAATTATTTTCAATATGATTATCCGTTGCCGGAAAATCGCAGCCAGCCCTTCTCCACCAACGTGACGGTGACGCCCTCGCCTTGGGCCGACGGGCGCCAGCTCGTGCATATCGGCCTGCAGGGCTACAATATCGTGCCGCGCGAGCGCCCGCCGCTGAACGTGGTGTTTTTGCTCGATGTTTCGGGCTCGATGAATTCGCCCAACAAGCTGCCGCTGCTGCAGCAAAGCTTCCGCATGATGGTGGATCAGCTCAATGCGCGCGATCGGGTTTCGATCGTGGTGTATGCGGGCGCGGCCGGCACTGTGCTTGAGCCCACGCCCGGCAATGAGCATGCGCGCATCCTCGCCGCGCTCGATAGCTTGCGCGCTTCGGGCTCCACCGCAGGCTCCGAAGGCCTGCGCCAAGCCTATGCGCTGGCCGAGCAGAATTTCGATCGCAACGCTGTCAATCGCGTCATCATCGGCACCGATGGCGATTTCAATGTCGGCATCAACAATCCGCAGGAATTGCAGGATTTCATCTCGCGCAAGCGCGAAACCGGGATTTATCTCTCGGTGTTCGGCTTCGGCGGCGGCAATTATAATGACGCCCTGATGCAGCGCCTGGCGCAGAACGGCAATGGCGTGGCGGTGTATATCGACACGCTGAACGAAGCGCGCCGCGTGCTGCGCGATGAGTTCGCCTCCAACCTTTTCACCATCGCCAACGATGTGAAAATCCAGGTGGAGTTCAATCCGGCGCGCGTGGCTGAGTATCGGCTCATTGGCTATGAAACCCGCATGCTGCGCCGTGAGGATTTCAACAATGACGCGGTGGACGCCGGCGATATTGGCGCGGGCCATTCGGTGACGGCGATCTATGAGATCATCCCGGTGGGCGGGCCGACCTTCACCGAGCCGCTGCGCTATCAGCAGCAGCGCGCCGCGCCCTCAAGCACGGCCAATGAGCTCGCCTTCCTGCGCATCCGCTACAAACTGCCGGGCGAGGATGACTCGCGCCTGATCGAGCGGCCGATCACCAATGCCGATGCGGCAAGCACGCTGGCGCGCGCGCCGGAATACACGCGCTGGGCCGCCGCCGTGGCTGCTTACGGGCAATTGCTGCGCGGCGATCCTTATCTGGCGCGCGAGTTCGGCTGGGATGAGGTGATCGCGCTGGCGCAAGGCGCGCGCGGGAGCGACGAGTTCGGCTGGCGCGCGGAATTTATTCAGCTGGCGCGCGCGGCGGCTGCGGCCCCGCCCATCGCCCCGCTCGCGCCCCCGCCCGGCCAAGGCGAGCCGCCGCCGCGCCCGCCCATGCCACGGCCGCACCGCTAAGCTTCGCGCAAAAAGAAAGGGGGCGTCCTTGCGGCGCCCCCTTGAGTCCAACCCACCAAGAAAATCGTTACGCCGCCCAGACCAGGCGCACGCCCGCGCCGTCCGCCGCTTCTTGCAGTTCGGCCTCGACCAAGGGGCCGTTCATGATCGGCTTGAGCGCGCGCAGGAGATCAGCTTCCACATATTCGCGCGCGTCACGCTCATCATGGTCACAGACCAGAACATGGGTGGCGCCGAGCAGCTGGGCTTCTTCCCATTGCTCATGGCTGGCCATGCGCTTCATCAGATTGCCGGTGCGCGAGAGGAACAGCGGCACCCAGCCGCGCCCGCCAAGGCCGGGGCGGGCAAAGCAATAGACCCCCCGGCTGCGCCGGCAGCGCCGCATCAGGGCGGAACACGGCAAACCGATGCAAACGCCCTGATTGGCCGCGGAAAATGGCTTCGTTCATGACTGACCCCCGATGCTTCTTGCGTGGCGCGGGCGCTTCCGGCCTCACGTTCGCTCTATGTTCTATGGATAATAGACTCAGATGTTCTTGTAAAGTTCCAATTCACCATGCTCCTCACATTTTTGATGTTCGCCCCCATCTTTCGGATCAGACCAGAGCCTGCGATCATAGCCCCATGGCCCATGCACCCTGCCAAGAGCACGACCACGCCGCCGAAATCGCCGAGGCGGAAAAACGCTGCGCCGATGCCGGCGAAAGCCTCACCCCGCTGCGCCGCCGCGTGCTCGAATTGCTGATCGATCAGCATGCGCCGGCGAAAGCGTACGACCTGCTGCCGCAACTCGATAAGCAAGCCAAGCCGCCGACGATCTATCGCGCGCTGGATTTCCTGGTGCGCATGGGCCTGGCGCACCGCATCGAGAGCCTCAACGCCTTCGTCGCGTGCGGCGTGGGCGCGTGCGAGCGCTCGACCATCTTTCTGATCTGCGACGGATGCGGCGGCGCGCACGAATTTGACGCCGGCCACGCGCTTGTCGATCTCGCCGCCGCCGCCAACAAGGACGGCTTTTCAATCCGCCGCACCATGATCGAAGCCTCGGGCCTCTGCGCGGCGTGCCAGCAAGTGGCATGAGCGCCCATCCCGCGCCGCTGCCGGCGCCGCTTTATCAGGGCAGCGTCAACACCTGGGAATGCGATGAGGGTGGGCACCTCAATGTGCGCTTTCATCTTGAGCGCGCCATAGTTGGGCTTGCGCATTTCGCGCATCATCTGGCCTTGCCGCGCGCGTTTACGCAGGCGGCGGGCGCAACGCTGGCGCCGGTTGAAGCGCATATCCGCTTTTTGAAGGAGGCGCGGCCGGGCGCGCCGCTTGCGATGCATGGCGGCGTGCTGGCGCTGGACGAAGCCGAGGCGCTTCTGTGTCTGGACATGCGCCATGGCGATGGCGCGCCATCGGCGTGCTTCACGCTGCGGGTCGCGCATGTCGATACGCGCCAGTTTGCGCCCTTCCCCTGGTCCGTCCGCACGCGCGCGGCGGCGCAAGCGCTGATGATCGAAGCGCCTGAGCATGGCAAGCCGCGCTCCATCGACATCGCGCGCGCGCCGAGCCACGCTTCGCGCGAAGCGGCGCTGGCGGCGGGCGCGGTGCGCATCGGCGGGGCGCTGGCGAGCCCCGATCAGTGCGATGCGTTCGGGCGGCTGCGGGCCGAGCATTTTATCGGCCGCGTTTCAGACTCAGTGCCCAATCTGCTCGCCCGCTGGCGCGGCGAGGCCAAAGCCAGCGAAGGCGGGGCCGCCGCTGGCGCTGTGGTGGAGGCGCGGCTGGTGTTTCGCCGCTGGCCGCGCGCGGGCGATTTGATCGAGGTGTTTTCAGGGCTGAGCGAGGTGGGCGAAAAAACCCTGCGTCTCACCCATTGGCTGATCGACCCCGCCAGCGGTAAAGCCTGGGCCAGCATGGAAGCGGTGGCGCTGACGTTCGACACCGCAACGCGCAAGACCCTGGCGCCGAGCCCGGAGGTGCGCGCCGCGATGCAGGCGCGCGTTATTCCGCTGCGCGTTTAAGCGTCGGCGGTGGCGAGATCGAGCGAATAGCCGGCGCTGCGCACCGTGCGGATCGGATCGGATTCATCGCCGATATTGAGCGCTTTGCGCAGCCGGCCGATATGCACGTCCACCGTGCGCGCTTCGACATACACATCAGAGCCCCACACCGAATCCAGCAATTGCTCGCGGCTGAAGACGCGCCCCGGATGCTGCATGAGGTGATCGAGGATACGGAATTCCGTCGGCCCCAAATGGATTTCGCGGCCCGCGCGCTTAACCCGGTGCGAGACGCGATCGAGCGTGATGTCACCGCAGATGAGCTTATCGTCGGCCAGGCCCGGCCGGATGCGGCGCATCACGGCGCGCAGGCGCGCCAGCAATTCGTTCATGGAGAACGGCTTGACGAGATAATCATCCGCGCCGGTGTCGAGCCCGCGAATGCGATCGGTTTCCTCATCGCGCGCGGTGAGCATCACGATGGGCGTGTTGCGGGTTTCCTGGCGCGCGCGCAGGCGGCGGCACACTTCAACGCCCGAAGCTTTCGGCAGCATCCAATCGAGCAGGATCAGATCGGGCGCAACCTCTTCGGCCACCACCATCGCCTCTTCGCCATCGGTTGCGACGCTGACGCGATAGCCTTCGCGCTCAAGATTGTACTTGAGCAGATCGGCCAAGGCGGCTTCATCTTCGACAACGAGAACTTGCGGGGCTTTAGCCATGGCGCTGGTCCTTATGGATCACCCGGTTCGCCGCGCGGGCGCTGGGTGGCGATTTCTTCGCCGGTGACGAGGAAGTGGATATATTCAGCAATGTTGGTGCCGTGATCGCCGATGCGCTCGATATTCTTGGCGATGAAGAGAAGGTGCGCGCAGGATGAAATCGTGCGCGGATCTTCGATCATGTAAGTGAGCAATTCGCGGAACAGCGAATTGTAGTGCGCATCGATATTGTCATCCTGCATCCACACGCCGATCGCCGCTTGCACGTCCTTGTTGGCGTACGCGTCGAGCACTTGCTTTAAATGCGCGGCGGCGATCTTGCCCATGCGCTCCACGCTACGCATCAGCTGGATCGGCTCTGACTGGTTGAGGATCAGCGCGCGCTTGGCGATGTTCTTGGCAAGATCGCCCACGCGCTCGAGTTCGCCCGCCGCGCGCCAGGCGGTAAGCACCACACGCAGGTCTGACGCCATCGGCTGGCGCAGCGCGAACAATTTGATCGCGCGCTTTTCCACCTCGCGCTGGGCGGCGTCGATCTTGGCGTCGCGCTCGATCACGAGCTGCGCCAGATCGGTGTCGCGCCGGGCGACGGCGGCGAGGCTGTCATTGACGGCGGCCTCGGCGAGCCCGCCCATGCGCGCCACCTCTTGGGTCAGCCCGTCGAGCTCTTCGGTGAACGCTTTAACTGTATGCTCGGCCATTGGTGTTTAATCCGAGCGCCGAAAAAAGCCGGCGCTTTGCGTTGCGGCCCGGCCATCAGGATCAGCCGAACCGCCCTGTAATATAGTCCTGCGTGCGGGTATCGCGAGGATTGGTGAATATCTCTTCTGTCGCCCCGGTCTCGACCAGTTTGCCGAGGTGGAAAAACGCGGTTTTTTGCGAGACGCGCGCGGCCTGCGCCATCGAGTGGGTCACGATGATGATGCAGTAATTTTCCCGCATCTCGTCGATCAGCTCCTCGATCTTGGCCGTGGCGATGGGATCGAGCGCCGAGCACGGCTCGTCCATCAGGATAATGTCGGGATCGACGGCCACCGTGCGCGCGATCACCAGGCGCTGCTGCTGCCCGCCCGAGAGGCCGGTGCCCGATTGCTGCAGGCGATCCTTCACCTCTTCCCAGAGCCCGGCGCGGCGCAGCGATTTTTCGACGATCACGTCCATATCGGCCTTGGTTTTGGCCATGCCGTGGATGCGCGGGCCGTAGGCCACGTTGTCATAGATGGATTTCGGGAACGGGTTCGGCTTCTGAAACACCATGCCCACCCGCGTGCGCAGCACCACCGGATCGACATTCTTGGCGTAGGCTTCCTTGCCCTCGATCTGCAGCGAGCCGGAGACGCGGCAATTGTCGATCGTATCGTTCATGCGGTTGATGCAGCGCAGGAACGTGGTTTTGCCGCAGCCCGAGGGGCCGATGAAAGCGGTGACGGCGCGATCGGGGATGTCGAGCGAGACGTCAAACAGCGCCTGCTTTTCACCGTAGAACACGTTGATGTCGCGCGCGGCCACCTTGGCCGCCCCGGTGATGGCGGCGGCGCTCATAGCCCGGACCGCCGGAGCCGCGAGCGGGCCGCCGGGCGGTTGGGCGCGGTCAGCGCCCGAAGATGCGTAATGCATGCTCCACCCCATCGGTGCGGCGCGCGCCAGGCTGGCGGCCCTTCGGAGACGGGTGGGCGAATATCTCGGTTTGATGACACTGATGTGAAACCAGCCATGCGGCGCATCATCCCTCCTCCGCCAATTCGACATAGGCGGCGAACGCCGAGCCCCGGCCCGGCTGGCTTTCCACCAAAAGCCCGCCCCGGTGCCGGTTGACGATGTGCTTAACGATGGCGAGCCCAAGCCCGGTGCCGCCGCGCTCATCGCCCATTTCCCGCTCCACGCGAAAAAACCGCTCGCCAAGGCGCGGCAGGAAGCGCGGCTCGATGCCCTTGCCGGAATCCTCAACCCGCACATAGGCGTAGGAGCGATTGGCGGCCGCCGGCGGGGTGAGCAGGGCCACCCGCTCGGCCGCCTCCCAGGCGCGGCCCGCCTCGGCGATCACCTCTTCGCGATCCCCGCTCGCGGCGACGAGCACCCGCACCGTCTGGCCTGAGGAGGCGTATTTCAGCGCGTTGTCGATCAGGTTCTGCGCCACTTGCGTGAGCTGAAACCGCTCGCCCACCACGCGCACCGGCCCCTCGGGCAGCACAAGCTCAAGCGCAACGCCCTTATCGCGCGCGATCGCGGCCAGGGTGTCGGCCACCTCGCGCGTCACGCCGGCAAGATCGGCGCGATCGGAGGGCGGGATGTGCTCATCCAATTCGATGCGCGAGAGCGATAGGAGATCATCGATCAGCCGCTTCATGCGCTCGATCTGCAGCTGCATCATCTTCATGAAGCGCTCGCGCCCGGCCGGATCGTCGCGCGCGGGGCCGGCGATGGTTTCAACCAGCAGCGAAAGCGAAGCTACCGGCGTGCGCAATTCGTGGCTGGCGTTGGCGAGGAAATCAGCACGCATGCGCTCTGTGGTCACGCGCGCGGTTTCATCATGAAACACCAGCAAAGCGGCGCGATCGGCGCCCCAGGCCACGGGCGCGATCGTGCAGCGCATCGAATGCGCGATCGGCGCGGTTGTCACATACGCCACCGCGCCGGTGGCGCTTTCCTGCAGCGCGCCCTGCACCGCCTCAAGCACGTCCGGGTGGCGAAGAATTGAGGTCAGGAATTGCCCGCGCGCCTCGAACTGCATCTGCCGGCGCGCGGCCTTGTTGGAGCTGACGATGCGCCCCTCGGCATCCACCAACAGCGCCGAATCTGGCAGCGCCTCCAAAAGCGGCGACAGCTCCGGCAGCCCCGCGCCGCCGGTGTGCTCGGGGCTTTCGGCAATCTCAAACCGGCGCGCCTGCTGGCTCGCCCAGATCCAAACGCCCGCCGCAAGCAGCATGAACAGCGCCGCCGGGGGACTCGCCGCGAACCCCGCCGCCACCAGCATCGCGCCAAATCCGCCCAGCGCCCAGGCCGAAGCCGGCAGCTGGCTTATGCGGGCGCGCAGTGTTGTCCATCGGGTCATGCCAAGGCCGGCTTAGGCCGTGGGCGCGGAGTCGCGCAAGGCGCGGCGCGGATTTGAGGCCCGCCCCCATGGTTGCGGCATTGCGACGAACGCACCGCCAAAAACGACGAAATTAGCCGGATCTTGGCGCCTTCGGCCGTCTTCTGAACGCAGCACGCATCCAAAAGCGCCAGCGATGGCATCAGAGCAGCGACGAGGGCGAGACTTCCGCCTGGGAAAATGAAAACCTTATCGATTTTCAATACATATTTATTGACTTTCGAGAGGCTCATGCTAAGGCCAGCGGGCAATAGAGGGGAAAAAGTTTGAGCCAAAGCGCGCGCCTTTTGATCGGCCTCGGCCTCGCGGCTGTCGCCAGCGCGTGCGCCAGCAACACGCTGCCGCAAGAGCCGGACGCGTATGTCGCCGCCAGCGCCTTGGGCGCGGAGCGCGCCGCCGAGATCGCCGCTTCCCCAGCGGCAACCTGGCTCGATGACATGAACTCGATCGAGATGTCGGCATTGGCGCGCGAGGCGCTGGCCGGCAGCCCTGAACTCCAATCCGTGGAAGCCCGCTTCCGCGCCGCCCGCTGGCGCGCGCGCGGCGCCACCGGATCCACGCTTCTGCCTTCGCTCAGCGTCGGCGTGGACGGCACGCGCCGCGAAGAGCCGATCGCCGGCTCGGACGAGCGCCTGCGCACCGAATTCATGACCTCCGGCGTCAATGCGCGTTGGGAGATCGACCTGTGGGGCCGGCTTGCCTCCAGCGCGCGCGCGGCCAATCTGAGCGCCGACGCCATGCGCGCCGATTTCGATGGCGCGCGGCTTTCCGTCGCCGGGCAAGCGGCGCGCGGCTGGGTGTCTTTGATTGAATCGCAGCAATTGATGGCGCTGGCCGCAGAAGATCTCGAAACGCGCGAGCGCGCGCTTGATCTCACCCAGCGCCGCTATGATGCGGGCATCGCCTCGGCCTTGGCGCTGCGCACCGCGCGCAGCCAGGTGGCCGCCGCACGCGCCATGCACGCTCAAGCGCAAGATCCGCTGCTGATCCAAGCGCGCCGCCTGCAAGAATTGATGGGCCGCTATCCCGACGGGGCGATCCGCGCACAAGGGCAATTGCCAGAGCTCGCCGCGCTCACCCGCCGCGGGCGCGCCCGAAGATTTGCTCGATCGCCGCCCTGACATCGTGGCTGCAGAAGATCGGCTCTACGCCGCCGGCTATCGCGTGCACGCCGCGCGCGCGGCGCTGCTGCCGCGGCTGACGCTGAGCGGCTCGGCCGGCGCCACCGGCGAGGCGCTCAACCAGATCGATGACAGCGCCAACATGATCACCAATCTGATCGCCGGCCTTTCCATGCCGATTTTCCAGGGCGGGGCGCTCGCCTCCGAGGTGCAGGCCTCCGCCGCCGATCGGCGCGCGGCCGCTTCCGATTATGTGCGCACCACCCTCGCCGCCTGGCGCGAGGTGGAAGGCCATCAGCGCCGATCAGAGCCTTGAGGTGCGCGAGCGCGAATTCGGCATCGCCGCCGATGAAGCGCGCGAAGCCCAGGCCCTGGCCGAGCGCGAATATGCGCGCGGGGTCGCCACCTTGTTTGAACTCATCGACGCCTACACCCGCCGCATCGACGCTGAGCGCGGGCTCATCTCTGCACGCGCCGCGCGTGTTTCCAATCGCATCACCTACCACGTCGCCCTTGGAGGCGGCGCGCGCACGGGCGGCATCGACGCCCGCCGGGGAGCCGCCCAATGAACAAGATGGATCTGAACATGCAGACCCCCGTGGTTGAGGATGAAACCCGGACCGGCCTTTGGTCCAAGGTGAAGAAAGTGCTGATCTTCGCCGCGCCGCTGGCGGTGATCCTGGGCGTGTTCGCCTTGCTGACGCTGATGGCCATCACCGCGCCGCGCCCGCCGGAAAAAGAATCGAACGCACACCCCCCGCGGTGCAGTTCGCCACCGCGCACGCACGCCCGACGACGATCGCCGTTTCGGTGCAAGGCGAAGCACGCCCGCGTTTTGAAGCGGCGCTCTCGGCGCAAGTGGCGGGACGGATCGTGTGGGTGAGCCCGCAATTCGCCGAAGGCGGCGCCTTCCGCGAAGGCGACACCCTCGCCCGCATCGATCAGGCCGATTATCAACTCGCCGTCACGCGCGCGCGCAGCCAAGTGGCGCAGGCGGAAGAAGCGCTGGTGCGCGAGGAAGCCGAAGGCGAGCTGGCGCGCCAGGATTGGGCCGCGCTGGGCCGCGGAGAGGCGCCGCCGCTCGCGGTGCGCGAGCCGCAAATGGCGCAAGCGCGCGCCCAACTCGCCGCCGCGCAAGCAACGCTGCGCTCAGCTCAACTCGACCTTGATCGCACCAATATCCGCGCGCCCTTCACTGGCCGCATGCGCGAGCGGCGCGCCAATGTGGGAGATTATGTCGGCCCCGGCTCGCCGGTGGCGGTGATGTTCTCGACCGAGACGATGGAAATCCGCGTGCCGCTGACGGACGCCGATCTCGCCGCGCTGCGCACGCCCGTCGGCTTCACCGCGAGCCAAGCCAATCCCGGCCCCGCCGCGCACGTCAATATGATGATGGGCGGGCGCATTCTGACCTGGGAGGGCCGGCTTGCACGCACCGAGGCGGCGATGGATAGCCGCACGCGGCTTGTGTACGGCATCGTTGAAGTGCGCGAACCGTTTGCGGCGCGCCACGCCGCCCCGCTTGCGCCCGGCATGTTCGTGACCGTGCGCCTTGAGGGCCATTCGCGCGAAACGCTGGTGGCCGCCCCGCGCAGCGCGCTCAAGCGCAACGAGTTTGTTTGGGTGATCCAACCTGACAACACGATCGACGTGCGCCAGCTGCGCCCGGCGCAAACCACCGCTGACGAGGTGCTGTTCCGCGAGGGCGTCGCCGATGGCGAGCGCGTGGTGGTGAGCCACCTCGCCAGCCCGCGCCAAGGCATGGCGGTGACGCCGATCGACCGCGCCGGCGAGCCGGTAAACGGCGAAGCCGCCGCGCCCGCGCAAGAGCAAGAACAATTGGAAATCCGCGATTGACGCTGAGAGCAGCGTCAGGAGAGAGACATGTTTAAAGGTCTGGTCGATTGGTGGGGCCGCAACCCGGTCGCCGGCAATTTGCTCATGGTCGCGTGCGCGGTCGCGGGGTTGCTCTCCTTCAACATGATGGAGAAGGAATTTTTTCCCCCCCTGGCCGCGATGGCGGGGTGTTTGTTCAGGCGTTCTGGCCCGGCGCCAGCCCCGAGGACATGGAAAGCCAAGTCACGGTTCGGGTCGAAGAAGCGCTTTCAACGCTCGATGGCGTGAACTGGGTGCGCTCGCGCTCATCGGAGGGCTACGCATGGGTGCGGCTGCAAGTGTCTTCCAGCGTCGATATCGATGCGCTGACGGCCGAGGCGCGCTCGCTGGTGGATTCCATCTCGGGCCTGCCGCCGGGTATGGAGCCCATCCGCGTGCAGCGGCAGGTGGGGCGCAATTGGTCGATCATTCTGGGCCTGCACGGCGCCATTGACGAGCGCACGCTGCGCGACACCGCCCAGCGCCTGCGCGACCAGATCGCGCTCTTGCCCGGCGCCACCAACACCATCGTTGTCGGCACGCGCACGCCAGAGGTTTCGCTCGAAATTTCAGAAGCGGCGCTGCGCGCTTACGGGCTCACCTTCGATGAGGTGGCGCGCGCGGTGCGGGCCAATTCGCTGAACGCCTCGGCCGGCCAAGTGCGCACGCCGGACGGCAATTTCTCCCTCAGCGCGCGCAATCTTGCCGACACCGCCCTTGATTTTGAATCCATCGTCGTGCGGCAGACGCCCGAGGGCGGGGTCGTGCGCGTGGGCGATGTCGCCCAGGTGATTGACGGCTTCCAGGACGTGAATCTCTATTCGCGCATGAACGGCGAGCCCTCCGTGATGATTTCCATCCAGACGGCCGATAAGTTCAACATCTGGGAAACCAACGCCGCGCTGCAGGAATACCTCAAAGAAGCGCGCGCGCAGCTGCCCGAAGGGGCGACGCTGACGACCATCTATAACGAGAACGAAGATTTCAACGCGCTCTTGGACATCCTCTTCTCCAACGCGCTGCAGGGCTTTTTCCTGATCTTTGTGCTGCTCATGCTGACGCTGCACCCCAAGGTCGCCTTCTGGGCCACGGCGGGCGTGATCGTGGCGTTTACCGGCGCGTTCTTCATCCTGCCTTACGTGGATGTGTCGCTGAACTTCCTCACCGTGTTCGGCTTCCTGCTCGTGCTCGGCATCATGATCGACGATGCGATCATCGTCGGGGAGTCCATCTATGAGCGGGCCGAGCGCGGGCATACCGGGGTCGAGGCTTCGATCCTGGCCACCCAGCTCGTGCTCAAGCCGGTGATGGCCTCGGTTGTCACCACCATGATCGCGTTTAGCCCATTGATGCTGATTGATGGCGACGCCCAGCAATTTACGCGGGCGATCTCGGTGGTGGTGCTTTCCACGCTGTTTTTCTCGCTGATCGGATCCCTGCTGATCCTGCCTGCGCACTTGGCGCACATTAAGCCGATCAACACCGAGGGCGCGGGCGTCTGGCCGCGGCTCATGCGTGTTCAACAGACATGCGCCGCCGCGATCGTGTGGGTGGCGCGCCACCTGCACGGGCCGATTGTTCGGCACGCCGTCAAGCTGCGCTACCTTACGCTGTCGGTTTTCATTGGCGTGTTCGTTCTGGCGATCGCCCTCGTCGCCACCGGGCGCGTGAAGCAGACCTTCATGCCCGAGGTGGAAGGCGATTTCATGCAGGTCAGCATTGAGCTGCCGCAGACAACGCCCTTCTCACGCATGGAGCAGGTGGCCGAGCAGCTCGACAACGCCCGCCGCGCACTAGAAGAGGAAACGCAGCGCTTTGCGGTTGAAGATGTGAACACCGGCGCCTCCTCGCGCGGGGTGATCCGTTCATGGAGCCAATCGATCAACGACACCTCGGTGCAAGCCTGGGTGGGCCTCACCCCGCCGGAAACGCGCGATCTGCGCTCCAGCGAAATCACGCGGCGGCTGGAAACGCTGCTCGGCGAAGTGCCGGATGCGGATCGTGTTTCGCTTTCGCTTGGCGGGGGCGGCGGCGGCGCGCGCGTCGAACTCGCGCTCATGGGCGAGAACGCGGAGGATCTACGCAACGCGGTGGATGAGCTTAAGGAGCGCCTGTTGCGCTTCTCCGAAGTGCTGAGCGTGCGCGACAGCGAGGACGCCGCGATCGAGGAACTTTCCTTCACGCTGCTGCCCGGCGCCGAGCAATTGGGGCTGACGCTGCAGGACGTCACCCGCCAGGTGCGGCAAGCCTATTATGGCGAAGAGATCCAGCGCCTGCCGCGCGGCGGCGACGAGGTGCGCGTGTTCGCACGCTATCCGCGCGATGACCGCCGCACGCTGGAGAGCCTTAGCTCTTTCCGCGTGCGCACCGCCGATGGCCGCGAAGTGCCTTTGCAAGCGGTTGCGACCTGGGAATTCCGCCCTGGCGTCACCGGCATCGACCGGCGCCAACGGATGAGCTCGATCATGGTCGAGGCCGAACTCGCCAATCCTGAGGCGCGCGCGGAGATCATGCGCACGCTCAACCAGGAATATTTCCCCGCGTTTGAAGCACGCCACCCCACAGTGACGCGCCGCGCCATCGGCGAAGCCGAAGGCCAGGCCGAATTCATGGCGCAGCTCGGCACCTATGGGCTCATGGCGCTGTTTGCCATGTACTTCCTGCTTGCGGTCGTGTTCCGCTCCTACGCGCAGCCGGCGCTGATTATGTCGGTGATCCCGTTTGCGTTCGTGGGCGCGGTGGTGGGCCATTGGCTCTTGGGCATCAGCTTCGCCATGTTCTCCTATTTCGGCATGGTGGCCGCAATGGGCGTGGTGGTGAACGACAATGTCGTGCTGCTCAACCGCGCCAACCAAATTCGCGGCTATTTCGCCATGCGCCTCAAACGCGCCGGCCAAGCCGCGCCAGAGCATGAAACCGTGCAGGAATTCGCCGGCCCTAACGGCGAGGTGCTGGAGATCGTCACCCTCGAGGAAGAAACCGAGATCGATGAGGATATGCTGCGCAACGCGATGGCGATGAATTTCTCTGAGAAAAGCCCCATCGAACTGCGCTCGTCGCATTTGATGCGTTGGGAAAAGGGCGAGTATCGGGAGCGCAGCGAAGATCTTGAAGCCGCCGGCTTCCAGATCGCGCGCGTCAACGCCGAACACGGCATCGTCACCGCCTCGGTTTCGCGCTTCCGGCAAATCTTCCTCACCTCGATCACCGAGTTCGTCGCGTTGTTGCCGATGCTGCTTGAGCAGGCCGCCATCGTGCAATTTCTCAAGCCGATGGCGTTGGCGCTGGCGTTTGGGGTGCTGCTTTGCATGCCGGTGACGCTGCTGCTTACGCCCGCCCTTTATATAATCGGCGTGCGGATCAAGCGCGGCGTCAGCGGGCTTGTGGGCTTCTACGGCAGACTATATGGCTGGGATAAGAAGCGGCTCGCGGCGGCTGAGTAGTCGCCTGAGCCCAGGGCTTGGAGATCAGATCATGGTTCAACTCACCCGCCGCGCGATGGGCGTGTCCAGCATCGCGCTGCTTGCCGGCTGCGCCACTGGCGCCGCACAAAGCACAAGCGCCCCCGCCCCGCGCCCGCCTGCCGCCATCGGCGCGTTCGGCGTTGATCTCACGGGCCGCGATCTCAGCGTGGCGCCTGGCGATGATTTTTATCGCTACGCCAATGGCGGCTGGGTTGACCGCACCGAAATCCCGGCCGATCGCTCGCGCTGGGGCACGTTCGACATCCTGCGCGATAAGGCCGATCAGGACGCCCGCGCCATCATCGATGAACTCGCCGCCTCAAGCGGCGCGCCAGGCACGAACGCGCAGAAGATCGGCGATTACTATAACGCCTATCTCGATCAGGATGCGATTGACGCGGCGGGCCTTGCCCCGATCCAGGGCGAGATTGATCAAGTCAATGCGCTGCGCACGCACGAAGAGGCGATCCGGCTTATCGTTACGCCCGGCATTTCGCTCAACAGCCCGATCGCCGCTTACGTCTCGCTCGATCAGCGCAATCCGGATCGCTATTGCGTGACGATCACCCATGGCGGCCTTGGCCTGCCCGAGCGCGAATATTATCGCCGCACCGATGGGCAATTCCCCGCCATCCGCGAAGCCTACCAAGCTCATGTTGAGCGCATGCTGGGCTTTGCCGGGCAGACAAACCGCGCGCAAAGCGCGCGAGGTGGTGCAATTGGAAACACGCATCGCCGAGCTGCATTGGCCCGTGGCCGATCGGCGCGAGCGTGACCGCACCTACAATCTGCTCACCCGCGCCGAGCTGCGCGCGCTGGCGCCGCGCTTCCCTTGGGACGCGGGGCTCGAAGCGGGCGGGCTTGGCGCCGCCGAGGATGTGGTGGTGCGCGAGTTGAGCGCGATGCCGCTGGCCAATTTGTTTATGCAAACGCCGGTGGCTACGTGGCGCTCGTATCTCTTGTTCCACCTGATGCGCAACAACGCCTCCCTGCTGCCGCGCGAGATCGATGACGCCAATTTCGATTTCTACGGCAAAACCCTGCAAGGCCAGCCGCAACAGCGCGAGCGCTGGAAGCGCGCGGTGGACGCAACCAATGGCGCGCTCGGCGAAGCCATCGGCCAGATTTATGTCGAGCGTCATTTCCCGCCGGCGGCCAAGGCGCAGATGCTGCAACTGGTTGAAAACCTGCGCACCGCTTACGGCCAGCGCATCGATCAGCTGAGCTGGATGTCGGCCGAAACCAAGGTGGTGGCGCGCGAAAAGCTCGCCGCGTTCCGCCCGAAGATCGGCTATCCCGATAAGTGGCGTGATTATTCGGCGCTTGAGGTGCGTGCCGGCGATGCGTTCGGCAATGCCAAGCGCGTTTCGCTGTGGCAGCATGAGGAGCAAGTCTCGCGCCTGGGCAAGCCCACCGATCGCGATGAATGGTTCATGACGCCGCAAACGGTGAACGCCTATTACAATTCAGTGTTCAACGAGGTGGTGTTTCCGGCCGCCATTCTGCAACCACCCTTCTTTGATCCGAATGCGGATGATGCGGTCAATTATGGCGGCATTGGCGGGGTGATCGGCCACGAAATGGGCCACGGCTTTGACGACCAGGGCGCGAAATCCGATGCGCGCGGCGTGCTGCGCGATTGGTGGACCGCCGATGACGTGCGCCGCTTCCAGGAAGTGACGAGCCGGCTGGCCGATCAGTATTCGCAATTTGAGCCGCTGCCTGGGCTGCATCTCAATGGCCGGCTCGGCCTTGGCGAAAACATCGGCGACAATGGCGGCCTGCAGGTTTCCTATCACGCCTACAAAATTTCGCTGAACGGCGCCGAGGCGCCCACGCTTGAAGGGCTTTCAGGCGATCAGCGCTTCTTCCTGGGCTGGGCGCAAATCTGGCGCACGCAATTCCGCGACGAGGCGCTGCGCAATCAGGTGATGACAGGCCCGCACTCGCCCGGCCCCTACCGCGCCAACGGCACGGTGCGGAACATGGATTCCTGGTACGCCGCGTTCAGCGTCACGCCGGAAAACACGCTCTATCTCGCGCCGGACGGTCGCGTCACCATCTGGTAGGCGCGCGACAATGCAAAACACGAAAGGGAGCGGCCAGCGCCGCTCCCTTTTTTGTTGGCTGATATTTTGGTGCTCAGCGCCCTTCGAGTTCAGCCACCAGCGCCTCGAGCCCATACACATCGGCCAGCGCCATGCGCATCGCCGCCGATGACAGCGACACCGTGCGGTTGAGCGCAACGTCGTAGAAATACTCGCCTCCGAGCGAATGGATGTTGCCGTCAAACACAACGCCGACAACGCGGCCTTCGCGGTCCAGCAGCGGGCTGCCGGAATTACCGCCCACAACATCGTGGCTGCTGGAGAGATTAAACACCGCGCCCGGATCGATCCGCACCTGCGCATCGATCCAGCTTTGCGGCAGCGCGAACGGCGCCTGCCCGCCCGCGCGCTCATAAAGCCCGCTTGTATAGGTGAAGGCGGGGATATCCTGCGCGCCTTCGCGCCAGCCCTCCACGCGCCCGAACGAGAGCCGTGGGCTAAAGGTGGCGTCCGGATAGATGCCGGCGCCAAAGGCTTGAAAGCGCGCGCGCGCGATGCGCTCCTGCGCGCGGGCGATCGGGCTTTCCACCTGCGCCTGATATTGCGTGCGCAGCGCCCGCGCTTGCTCATCCCAGCTGCGCACGAACACAATCATAGGATCGGTGGACGCCGCCACCGCCGGGGCGCCGCCTTCCCACAGCGCACGCCGGAACGCCGGATCGGCAAGGCGCGATTGGGCGAGGCGCGCAGCGAGCCCCTCCGGGCTCTCCCGCCCCAGCATGCGCCGCACCAGCGGGTGATCCACCGTCAGCATTTCGCGCGTTTTGGAGAGCCACAATTCCAAGTGAATTTGCTCAAACGCCGGCTCGATCACGCGCGGCGCCAGCAGGAAACTCTGCACGCCCTGCAAGCGCGCATTGGTGTAGCGCGGCATCCGCTCGGCATCGCCGCGCTCACGCTCGGCTGCGGCGCGCACGATGTCGCGCGCATAGGCAAACAGCATCGAGCGCTCGCCCGCGCGCGCTTCCAGATGCTGATACGCATAGAAAATGTCGCGATAAGCTTCTTGCGCGGCGGCGATCTCGCCCCAGGGATCGCCGGCGGCGCGCTGGGCCGCGGCGTTGCGCGCCACGCGCGCCTGCAAATCCGCTTCGGCCGCCGTCACCCGCGCGAAGCCTTGCGGATCAGCCAGCGCCATACGCCGGCCCCAGAGGGCTTTATATGTGTTTTCCACGCTCTCCAGCGTCGTGGATGCGATGCGCGCCTGATCGACGCCCTGGCGCGCATAGGCGATCACGCGGCCGCGCGTTTCGGCCAAATTCGTGAGCTGCCACGGCAACACCACGTCGCGCTCAAACGCCAGTTGCGCGCTGGCGCGCAGGCGCGAGGTGCCGCCCGGATTGCCGGCCACGAACGTGATCTCGCCAGCCTCAGGCGGCGTGAACCGCATGGAAAGATGCGCCGGCGTCTCTGCCGGGACGCCATCGACGTAAACCCGCAGCAGCGCGAAATCGAGGCAATAGCGCGGGAAATTGAAATTGTCGGGATCGCCGCCAAACGCGGCCACGCTGGATTCCGGCGCAAACACGAGGCGCACATCGTCATAGCGATTGTAGCGATAAAGCGCATAGCGCCCGCCCTGATAGAGCGTCACCACCTCGCAGCGCACGCCCGCGGCGCAGGCGCGCTCGATCGCGGAAATTTCCGCATCGCGCGCGCGCACGAACCCTTCCGCCCCCGCGCTCGCCGTCGCCGCCTCGATGCGGCTGGTGACATCCTCGATGCCGGTGAGCACCTGCACGCTCATGCCGGGGCAGCGGCGCTCCTCCTCCCGCGCACGGGTGAAAAAGCCGTTTTCGAGAAAATTTTCCTGCGCGGTGGACAGCGCGCTGATGCAGGCGGTGACGCAATGATGGTTGGTGAGCAACAATCCCGCATCGCTGACATTGAGGCCGAACAGCCGGGAATGCGCGCCGTGCCCGCCATCACCGTGTTCAGCCACGCTTGATCGGGAGCCCAGCCAAGCGCGCGCTGCATCCGCTGGGTCGGGATGTTGTCGAACGTCCACATCCCCTCTTCGGCCGAAGCCGACGCCGAGACAAAAACCAGCGCCGCAACCAAAGCGGCGGCGCGTTTGAAGCGCTGCATGTGTGCTCCCCGCAAATCACTTATTCGGCGCGAGAAGACCCCAAGCCCCGCCATTGCGCAAGCGCCGCACCGCAGCGGGAACCGCGCCCCTCCGCGCGCCGTTGCACCCTTATGCCAAAGGATGATTCACGCGAGCACGGCCGTGAGAGCTCTCACACCGAACCTGCGCACGAGCCGAATGGAAAGGCCACGCAGAAGCTGGCGCTTTTGGCGGTGTGCGTGCTTGCGGTGCTGGCGCTGTTAAGTTTCGCCTACCTGCTTAATTGAGCCCAAGCGCGGCCAGCATTTCCGCCTGCGTTTCCGCCGAGAGCCCATCGGCGTCGGCGATGAATTCGCGCGCTTCTTGCTCGCTCGCGCCTTGAATGCGCACATGCGCGCGCTCGTTGCCGCCATCGCCATCGTCTTGCGCGTTGACGTGCACTTGGCGCCCGCCCGCACTGATGGCCACGCGCGCGGCTTCGGCGCCGCTGGCGTCGCCTTCGGCGCGGATCGAAAGATCAAGCCCAGGCAAACGCAGCGCCATCACCTCCGGCAGTTCGCTCGCCTCGCCCTCGGGCAACACCGTGAACGCACGCGCCGCCTCCGGCTCCATCAGCCCTGAGACGTCTCCGGCGGAGCGCCCGGCCGCAGCGCGCCCATCCGGGGCGGAAACGAGATAGACTTTCACGTCATTCTCGGCGCGCACCTCAAGCGTGTAGCCGCCGGGCGGATCGGTATCCGCAACTTGCATGTCGGCGCTGCAGGCAGCCAGCGCAATCCCAGCCAGCGCCGCACACAGCGCCCGCAGTCCCCAAGCCTTTTGCGCACCTGCCCGCATCGCCGCCTCCTTAGCACATCGCCCGCTCAACGCCGCGGCTGTCCCGCTCACACTCGCGGCGCTGTTGCTCTTCATACGCGCTGTCCAGGGTGGAGGCGCAGGCCGTCAGCATAAGGGCGGCGGCCAGGGCAAGCAAAGCATGGCGCATGAAAACCTCCGGGTGGAGGCGGTATTTTGTTCTAGCCTGGGCCTGCGTCAAGCGCCGTTAGCGGGTCCGCTCGAACCGGACGACCTTCTCATCCCGATCCACATAAGCCACGCGGTAGCCCGCCTTCATCCAGGAGCGCGCGTGGCTGTGATGGCCCTCATTATCGTTGGCCCAGAAGGATCGGTGCTTGATCGCGCTTTGCGGCAATTGCTTGCCGATGATGTCTTCGATCTCTTCAAAGGTGAGCATTTCCGGCCGCCCATTGCGCCGGATCAGGTGCGTTTGCAGCGCTGCGTATTTGCGCATCGGCCGTCTCCCGCTTTACGGCGCGCGCGCATCGGACGCGCAACGACGTCAACGGAGATGCAGCATGAACTGATTTGCCGGCTATGCACACTGGTCATGCAACGAACGCCGCTTGCGCCGCGTTTAAAACTTGATCCATGTTCGCCCGGAACGAGCGGGGGCGCCGATTCATGCAGGAAGTCTGGAACTTTGGCCGCGGCCTGAGCGGCTACGCGTGGCGCGCCACACCCGCGCGCGGCTCTATTTTGCTGACGCATGGCTTTGCCGAATATGCCGAACGCTATGTGACGCGCTATAACCGCCTCATCCCGCGCCTCCGCGATCTGGGCTTTGACGTTTTCGCGTTTGATCTCCGCGGCCACGGCCGCTCCCCCGGCGCGCGCGGGGTGGCTGATCTGCATGCGGCGGTCGCCGATCATCGCGCCGCGCGCGCGCAATTGGCCGGCACGGGCAAGCCGCTTTATCTCTTTGGCCATTCGCTCGGCGGGCTCATCGCGGCGGCCAGCGTCGCCGAGGATGGAGACGGCGTGGCCGGCGTGGTGCTGAGCGCGCCCGCCTTGCTGATAAGCGCACCCTGGCATTTGCGCGCCATCGCCGGCCTCGCCGGCGCGCTGGCGCCCGAAGCGCGGCTTGCGCCGCCGCTTGAGGCCGAAGGGCTTTCGCGCATCGCTGAGGAGGTCGAGGCTTATCGCAACGATCCGATGATCAGCGATTCGCGCGTGCCGGCCAAAACCGGCGCAACCGCGATTAGCGTTTCGCAAGCGGCCTGGGCGCGCTACCCGCAATGGATCACGCCCGTTCTGGCGCTGCATGGCGAGCAGGATCGCGCCACCGACCCTGAAGGCTCTAAGCGCTTCATCAACACCATTATCGCCGGCGACAAAACATTGCGCCTCTACCCCGAAGGCCGGCACGAATTGCTCAACGATCTTATCCGCGACGAGGTGCGCGATGAGATTTTGGCTTGGCTTGCCGTACGCCTGGAGCGAGTGTGAGCCCTTCCGCTCAAGGAGGTTTCATGCGCCGCGCCCTGCTGATCGCGCTTTTTGTACTGACTGCGTGCGCCACCAATCCGCATGCCGGCCCTTCGCTGCGCTATGCCGACGCCGCGAGCCGGGGCGCGTGGGCAAGCCTGCTCGCCGGCCAGCCAAGCCAAGCGCAGGTGGATCGGGCGACGGACGCCTGGTCGCACGCGCTGGGCGATAGCGTGGCGTGCCGGCTGCCGATGCGCGATGTGGTCAATGCCGGGCTTGTCGGCGCGCTTGAGCTTGGCGCGATGAACGCCGCCGCCAGCCGTGGCGGCGAGCGCGAGGTGCGCGATGGCGTCGCGCGCTACATCATCACGCTTGTCAGCCTCATTGGCGAGCGCCGGCCGGCGCCCGCAGACGCGCGCTGCAACGCACTGGCTGGATGGGCACCCGCCATCGCCGCCGAAGGGCGCGATGCGGTGGAGCGCGCACGCCGCAACGGCTTGATGGACGAAAATTACGGGCTTTTGCTCGGCCTTATCCATTAGAGCGCGGAACCTTGCCCCGCCGCCGCGCGTTGCGCGGTTGCGGGTTATGCAAGGAGACGAACGTGAGCGAGAATCCGAACACCAGCGCGCCGAAGCCGGCGCCAAAGCCTGCGCCGCGCGACAAGGAAACTGGCGGCGAAACTGGCGGCGGCGGCAAATGGCTGCTGGGCGCAGCCGCCGCCATCGTGCTCATCGGCGGCGGATACGCCGTGGTGCAGAATTTCTCGCAGCCGCAAGAGCAAACCGAAAGCGCATTCAACACGCCGGCGGATTCATACGGCCTGAGCGAAGTCTCGCCAGCCGAAGAAACGCGCAATCAGGATCTCGCCGCGCTCGACAGCCCGCAGGCCGAGCCTGCCGCCGCAACGCCCGCCGCGCCCACGCGCCGCGCCGCGCCACAGCGCACCGAGCCGGTCCCTGAGGCCACGATCGGCATCACGCCCGCGAGCGCCACAACCAACGCCAATGATGATGAGATCGTCGTCACCGCGCGCCGCCCGGTCTGGGCCTCGACACCGAGCCCTCGCCGCCTTTCGGCTATGTATCCCGAACGCGCGCTGGAGCGCGGCCAAGAAGGCGAAGCGCGTTTGGCCTGCGTGGTGCAGGCGCGCGGCGCGCTCAATTGCGAACAGGTTGAAGCCAGCCCCGGCGGCTTCGGCAACGCCGCGCTGCGCGTTGCGCGCACGTTCCGCCATGCCGATACGCTCGCCAACGGGCAAAGCGCCGAAGGCACGCCGCTCAATCTGCGCGTGGTTTTCCAGATCGCGGACGAAGATCGCGGCCGCCGCTTCGCGGCGCGCTGATCCAGCGCAATGATTCAACTGACAAAGGGCGGCCGCGAAAGCGACCGCCCTTTGGCTTTGCGCGCAACGGGCGCGCCTCCTGCTAGCGCCCGAACTTTTGGAACTTGATCCGGCTCGGGATCAGCTCGGTGACGCCGAGGCGGCGCTTTTTTATCTTCTTCGTAGCTATCGAAATCGCCTTCAAACCATTCAACATGGCTATCGCCTTCAAAGGCGAGGATGTGCGTGGCGAGGCGGTTCAAGAACCAGCGATCGTGGCTGATGACGACAGCGCAGCCGGCGAAATCTTCCAGCGCCGCCTCCAGCGATTGCAGCGTTTCGACGTCAAGATCGTTGGTCGGCTCGTCAAGCAGCAGCACGTTGGCGCCGGTGAGCAGGGTTTTGGCGAGGTGCACGCGATTGCGCTCACCGCCCGAAAGCTGGCCCAGCTTTTTCTGCTGATCGGCGCCCTTGAAATTGAAGCTCGATACGTAAGCGCGCGAGGGCACCTCGCGGCCGCCGACATTGATAATATCGAGCCCGCCGGAAATTTCTTCCCAGATGGTTTTCTTATCATCCAGCGCATCGCGCGATTGATCGACATAGCCGAGCTTCACGCTCTCCCCGATCGTGATCGCGCCGTCATCGGGCTTTTCCTGGCCGGTGATCATGCGGAAGAGCGTGGATTTGCCCGCCCCGTTCGGGCCGATCACGCCCACGATGCCGCCCGGCGGCAATTTGAACGAAAGCCCATCGATCAGCAGCTTTTCGGCAAAGCCCTTCTTTAGCCCATCGAACGCGATCACGTTCTGCCCCAGGCGCGGGCCGGGCGGGATTTGGATGGTGGCGAAGGTTTGCTTCTCGCGCTCGGCCTCGGCGGCCATCTCATCATAGCGCGCAAGACGCGCCTTGGATTTGGCCTGGCGCGCCTTCGGAGACTGGCGCACCCATTCGAGTTCACGCGCCAACGCCTTTTTACGCTCCGCGCTTTCGGAAGCTTCCTGCTCGGCGCGCTTGGCCTTGGCTTCAAGCCAGGCCGAATAATTGCCCTCGTAGGGATTGCCCTTGCCGCGATCGAGCTCGAGCGTCCATTTCGTCACTTGATCGAGGAAATAGCGATCGTGGGGTGACGAGGATCACGCAGCCGGGAAATTGCTCAAGGTGATGCTGCAGCCAGGCGACGCTTTCGGCGTCAAGGTGGTTGGTGGGCTCATCCAGCAGCAGCATGTCGGGCTTGGCCAGCAGCAGCCGGCACAGCGCCACGCGGCGGCGCTCCCCGCCTGAAAGCTTATCGACAGCCCAATCATCGGGCGGGCAGCGCAGCGCATCCATCGCCATTTCGATTTTGCTGTCGATATCCCAGGCATCCGCTGCATCGATCTTCTCCTGCAGCGCCGTCATTTCTTCCATCAGCTCGTCGGTGTAGTTTTCACCCACCTCCATCGAGACTTCATTGAAGCGCGTGACGAGCTTTTTTCCTCGCACCAGCTCTCGACATTCTCGCGCACGTTCAGCGCCGGATCGAGCTGCGGCTCCTGCTCCAGATAGCCCATCTTGGTGCCGGCCATCGGCTTGGCTTCGCCGGTAAAATCCTTGTCGAGCCCCGCCATGATCTTGAGCAGCGTGGATTTGCCCGAGCCGTTGACGCCGACAACGCCGATCTTGGCGTCCGGGAAGAAGCTCAGCCAGATGTTCTCAAACACCTTCTTGCCGCCCGGATAGGCCTTGGTGAGGCCCTGCATGGCAAAAATGTACTGCGCCGGCTGCTGCGCCATGGTGTTCCGATCCTCTAGGAAAAGCGAAGCGCGGATATAGCCATGCGCGGGGCCCGCGTCGAGCCGGCCGGCTCCGCTGGGCTCAGGCGCTGGAACCAGCAGGCGCCGGCGTTGTTCTCCACATCAGGAGGAAACGCCCATGCCCGCCGCCGCGGAAATCCACACAGCCGCCAGAGCCAAGCCTGCGCCGAACGCGATCCGGCTGCTGAAGAACGATCACCGCGAGGTGGAAGATTGGTCTGACGCGTTCGAGGAGACGTCAAACGGGCCGCGCAAACAAAAGCTCGCGCGTCAAATCTGCACGGCGCTGACCATCCACACCAAGATCGAAGAAGAAATCTTCTACCCCGCCTGCCGTGAAGCTGGCGTGGAAGACGATCTGATGGACGAGGCCGTGGTGGAGCATGGCGCCGCCAAGAAGCTGATCGCCGAAATCGAAGCCGGCAAGCCAGGCGATGAGCACTGGGACGCCAAGGTCAAAGTGCTGGGCGAGATGATCCAGCATCACGTCAAAGAGGAAGAGCAAATGGGCGGCATTTTCAGCAAAGCCCGGCGCGCCGGGCTCGATCTCGAAGAGCTCGGCCAGAAGATGCAAGCACGCAAGGATGCACTGATGAAACGCGCCAAAGCGCGACGCTAGCTTGGCCTAAGGCGTCTGCCGGCACGCCGTCTCAGGCCCCAGGGCGGGCCCAGGTGATCTCCTCGGCCCGCCCGCGCAATTCGGCTTCGCCCGCCGTGTAACGATAGCCCGAGCCAACAATGCGCGCCGGAAGCACCAGCGCGGTATAGCCCTCTTCCTCCACGCGCGCCTCATCGGGCACGCGGGTGAACGTCACCGTCAGGGTTGAGCCATCCGCGCAGGCGAAGCGCGCCGTTCTGGGCCTCGGCCTGCGGCGCGGGGCACGGGGTCTGGCAGGCCCCTAGCAAAAAAGCCGCGCCAAGCATGATGATGATCTGGCGCATGACGCCTCCCTTTGCCCCTCCCGAGCATAGGAAAATCCCGCGCCAAGCGAAAGCGTGGTAAAGCCTTGCTTCTCCCAGAGCCCCGCTTACACCCTGAGCCACGAACGGAGGCGTTTGATTGTCCAACGGCTATTTGCTGGCGGCCCGGGCCGATTTGGCCGCCGCGCACGAAATCAGCACCGGCTTTGGGCTCGACGTGATCGACGCCGCGACGGTCACGGACGCCCGCGTGCTGGGCGATGCGCTGGCGGCGGCGGCCAATGTCGGCATTCTGCTGAGCAGCCAGGCCGGGGCTGACGCCAATTATGTCGCGCTGCTGCGGCTGCTGAGCGGGCGCTTGCCAGGGCCGCAACTGATCCTGATCGATCGCGGCGCGCACACGCCGTTTGCGTTTCTTCCCGCCCACTGGCCGGCGATGCCGTTTGACGAGGCGCGCGACCGCGCCGGCCGCCGCCGCCCGGCCGAGACGCCGCCGCCCGCAGCGCCCGGCCCGCTCGATGATCTGATCCGCGCCGTGCGGGAGAAGGAGCCGGTTCCGCCGCCCGCGCCGGCGCCGCCTGCCTCCACACCGCCGCCAGCGCCGCAACAGCCGGCGCAATCGCTCGACGATTTCCTGCAAAGCGTGGCCAAGCCGGATCCCATCCGCCCCAGCGCGCCCGCGCCGCAAGCCAGCGCGCCGGAGCCGGAACCTGCGCCGGAACCGCAACCGAGCGCGCCTGCGGAATCGATCGAGGATTTCATGCGCCGCGTCGCCAAGCCCGACCCGGCGCCGCCGCAACCCGAAGCAGACGACGCGCACTTTGAAAACAGCGCGCCAGCGGACGAAGCCACGCCGCCCGCGCCAACTGACAACGGCGCATTAGACATCCCCTCTTATATGCGCGGCGGCGACAGCCCAGCCGCGGAGGCGGCGCCCGCGCCAGCCGAAAGCATGGCGCCCGCGCCGAGCGTAGAGGCCGGCTCTCCACCTGAACCAGAGATGTCCGCCGCCGCGCCTGAGGCGCCCGAACCGCGCAGCCATGCGATGATCCGGCGCAAAGTTGAGGCCGAGCCCGCGCCGGACGACTTGGCGGCCGAGGCCCCGCCAGAGCCCGTACCCGCGCCCGCACCAGAAGCAGCAGCGCCTGAACCGGCGCAAGACTCTCCGCATGAGGCCGCCGAGTTCGAGCCGATCGCGCCGCAAGGCGATGCGGTCGCGCGCCGCCAGGCGCGCGGCGCGCCGCCGCGCCCCAGCGCGCCGGCTGACGCCACCGCCTTCGCGCCGAAAAAGCTGCGCCGCGCCACGCCTGAATTGGTGCGCGTCGTCATTCACCAGCCGAGCCAGCTCAAAGCCGTGATCAAAACGGCCAAGCAAATCGATCCGAACGCGCGCCCCGCGCCGCAAGGCATTTCCATCGGCGACATCGCGCTTGGCGCGCATGTCGGCATCGCGCTCGAAACACATGGCGCGGCTTGCGAAGGCGCGGTGCAGCGGCGCGCATGGATGGGCGAGCCGATTGATTTCGCCTTCCCGGTGGAAGCGGCGGACGACGCCAAGCAAGCGGTGTTTCTTGCGCGCGTGTTCGTGGACGATGCGCAGATCGGGGTGATCGCGTTCACGCGGCCGATTACGGGCGCGGCCAAAGAATCCAAGCCGGGCGAGGTGCGGCTCAAGCGGCACAAGCGCGTGTTTCTTTCCTATTCCAGCGTGGACCGCGAAACCGTTTCCGCCATCGCCACCGCGTATCAGATGGCGGGCGTGACGCATTTCTGGGATCGCACCGGCCTCAAAAGCGGCGAGGAATGGAGCCCGCGCCTCAAGCGCGAGATCGAAAAAGCCGATCTCTTTCATCTGTGCTGGTCCAAGGCCGCGGCGCAATCGGAATGGGTGGCTAAGGAGGCCGAGCATGCGCTGAGGCGCCGCAAAAGCGCCAAGCGCCCGGAAATCACCGTGCAAATGCTGGACGGGCCGCCCTGGGCGCCGCACCCGCCAACGCTGGATTCGATCAATTTCGATGACTTCGTGCGCGCGGCCATCGTCGGCTACGCGCGCGGCGAGGCTTGACGGCAGCGCCCGCGCCCCGCACATGCGTGCACCCCTTTAGGGGCCTGTAGCTCAATGGTTAGAGCCGGCCGCTCATAACGGTCTGGTTGTAGGTTCGAGTCCTACCGGGCCCACCACGCACTCTGAAAGCGCTCAAACCCGCGCCTCCGCATACGCGAAACCGAGCGGCAAGCCGGCTTCGGGCGCGAAGCCGTAGAGCGGCTCTTCGGGGTTGAGGGCTTCGCGGAGGATCGCGCGCGCTTTCATGAGGCCTTCAAAATCGATCCCGGTATCGATGCCCATGGCTTCGAGCATGAACACCAGATCTTCGGTGACGATATTGCCGCTGGCGCCCGGCGCGAACGGGCAGCCGCCCAGCCCGCCGAGCGAGCTGTCGAACGTGGTGATGTCTTCCTCAAGGCCGGCGAGCACGTTGGCGAGGCCAAGCCCGCGCGTGTTGTGCAAATGCAAGCCGGTGACGGCCTCCTTGCCGACAACGCCGCGCACGAGGCGGATGAGATGGCGCACTTGCGCCGGATTGGCGTAGCCGGTCGTATCGGAGAGGCCGATTTCATGGCAGCCGGCATCGCGCAATTGCTCAGCCAGGCGCGCGATCTGCGCATCGGGGATCGCGCCTTCGAGCGTGCAGCCAAACACTGTAGAGAGCGAGCCTTCAAAGTGCGGGCGCTGCTCTTGCGGCAATTCAGCGATCATCGCGCTGATCTGGCGCGCCTCTTCGATCATCTGCGCGTGCGTGCGGCGCACATTGCGCAGGCTGTGGGTTTCGCTGACCGAGAGCGGGATGGTGAGCTTGTGCGCGCCAGCTTCGAGCGCGGCGGCGGCGCCCTTGGCGTTGGGCACGAGCACGGCGACGGTAAGCCCCGGAATCTCGCGTGAGCGCCTGACGACCTCGCCGGTATCGGCCAGCTGCGGCAGCACCTTGGCCGGAACAAAAGAGCCGACCTCGATCTCGGTGACGCCGGCGGCGGCTTCGGCCTCGATCCAGGCGAGTTTCTGCTCGAGCGTGAGGATGTGAGCGATGCTTTGCAGGCCGTCGCGCGGGCCGACTTCGCTGATGGTGATGCGCTTTGTCACTTGGTTTTGCTCATAAAGCCGCCAACATGTACTATTGTTATATCATCAGAACTAATTTAACAAGGATCACCCTGCGTTGAGGAGTTGTGTTTATGTCCGCTGAGGAAGCCCTGCCCCGCACAGAAGCGCCGCTGCATGGCATCCGGGTGATCGAATTCACGCATATGGTGATGGGGCCGTGCATCGGCCTCTTGCTCGCTGATTTAGGCGCTGAGGTTATTCGCGTCGAGCCTGAGGGCGGGGATCAGACGCGCCGCCTCAAGGGCTCGGGCGCGGGCTATTTCTCGATGTACAATCGCAACAAGAAAAGCGTGACGCTGGATCTCAAATCGCCTGAAGGATTGAAGCAGGCGCGCGCGCTGGTGGACGGCGCCGACATCGTGGTCGAAAATTTTCGCAGCGGCACGCTCGATCGGCTCGGGCTTGGCTATGAGGCGCTGCGCCAAACCAATCCGCGGCTGATCTTCTGCGCGGCCAAAGGCTTTTTGAGCGGCCCGTATGGCGAGCGCACGGCGCTCGATGAAGTGGCGCAGATGATGGGCGGGCTGGCCTATATGACCGGCCCTAAAGGCCGGCCGCTGCGCGCGGGCGCTTCGGTGATCGATGTAACGGGCGGCATGTTCGGCGTCATCGGCGTGCTGGCGGCGCTGGAGCAACGGCATCGCAGCGGCGTGGGCCAATTGGTCAATTGCTCGCTGTTTGAAACCACCGCGTTTCTGGTTGGCCAACATATCGCGCAGGGCACGCTAACAGGCGTGGCGCCGCCGCCAATGACGGAGCGCACGTCCGCCTGGGCGGTGTATGATTTGTTTGAAACCGATAGCGGCGAGCAGGTGTTCGTGGGCGTTGTCAGCGATGCGCAATGGCGCACGCTGTGCGAAGCGTTTGCGCTCGATGATTTCGCCACGGATGAAGCGCTGGCGTTGAACAATCAGCGCGTGGCCGAGCGTGAGCGCATTCTCGGGCGGCTGCGGCCGCTGTTCAAAAGCTTGAAGAAGGCCGATCTGCTGGCGACGCTTGAGCGCATTGGGCTCCCCTTCGCGCCGGTGGCGACGCCGATGGATTTGGTGGACGATCCGCACCTCAATGCCGGCGGCATGACGGAACTCACGATCCCGCACCCAGGCCATCCCGACGCACGCAGCGCGCGCCTGCCGGCGCTGCCGATCGAATTCAACAACAAGCGCGCGCCCGCCTGGAACGATCCGCCCGCGCCGGGGCAAGATAACGCCGCCTTGCTGGATAAATAGAGGAATTGCGCGTGGGCCAGACGCTGTTCGATAAAATCTGGGCGCAACACAGCGTAAAAGAGCTGGGCGATGTGAGCCTGCTCGCGATCGACCGCATCCTGCTGCACGAACGCACCGGCGGGGTGGCGCTGCGCAGCTTGCGTGACAGCGGCCGCAGCGTGCGCGGGGTTGAGCGCGTGTTCGGCATCATGGACCACGTGGTCGATACCTTTCCGGGCCGCACCGATAAAACCGTGATGCCCACAGGCGCGGATTTCATCCGCACCTTCCGCGAAGAATGCGCGCGCAACGGCATCACCCTGTTTGACATTGGCGATCCGCGCCAAGGCATCGTGCACGTGGTTTCGCCCGAGCAAGGCATCGTGCAGCCGGGCGTGACGCTGATCGCGCCCGATAGCCACACCTGCACGCAAGGGGCGATCGGCGCGATGGCCTGGGGCGTTGGCTCATCCGAAGCTGAACATGCGCTGGCGACGGGCGTGCTGCGCGTGGCCAAGCCTGCGAACATGCGCATCCGCGTGACGGGCGCGCTTGGGCTCGGCGTCACGGTGAAAGATCTTGCGCTGCATATCCTCGCTGAGCTTTCCGCCGGCGGCGGCAAGGGCTGCGCCATCGAATATTGCGGCGAAGCGATAGAGGCGCTGGAGATCGAAGCGCGCATGACGCTGTGCAACATGGCGGCCGAACTTTCGGCGTTCAACGCCATGATCGCGCCGGATGATAAAACCATCGCCTATCTCAAAGGCCGCCCGTTCGCGCCGCAAGGCGCGCTGTGGGATCAGGCCGAAGCCTATTGGCGTACGCTGAAAAGCGATGATGACGCGATCTTCGATCGTGACGTGACGATCGACGCTTCCGCCGTCGCGCCGATGGTGACGTGGGGCGCCTCTCCGCAACAGGCTTCGCCTTTGAACGCGCGCGTGCCTGCTTATGAAGAGGTCGCAGCGCGGGAAAGCCGCGAGAGCTATCAGCGCGGGCTTGATTATATGGCGCTGGAAAGCGGCGCGCCGCTGGAGGGCATCAAAATCGACGCGGCGTTCATCGGCTCCTGCACCAATAGCCGCATCAGCGATTTGCGCGCGGCGGCGGCGGTGTTGAAGGGTCGCAAAGTGGCGGCGGGCGTGAAAGCCATTTGCGTGCCGGGCTCAAGCCAGGTGAAGCTGCAGGCCGAAGCCGAGGGCATCGATAAAGTGTTCGCCGACGCGGGATTTGAGTGGCGAGAATCTGGCTGCTCCATGTGCTTTTTTGCCGGCGGGGAAAGCTTTGCGCCCAAAGCGCGGGTGGTGAGCTCCACCAATCGCAATTTTGAGAACCGCCAGGGGCCCGGCACGCGCACGCACTTGGCCTCGCCCGCCGTTGTCGCCGCCTCCGCCATCGCTGGCGCGCTGGCCGATCCGCGCAAGCTTTAAGGAGCGAAAATGAGCGCCCGCACGCCCATGCCCCTCGTTTCCGGCGTCGCCGCGCCGCTGGTGCGCGCCAATATCGACACCGACATCATCATCCCCTCGCGCGAAATTCGCAGCACCACCAAGCAGGGCTTGAAAGATGGCCTGTTCGCCGGCTGGCGCTACACTGACATTGACGCGCGCGTGGCCAACCCTGATTTCGTGCTCAATCAGCCGCGTTATGCGGACGCCAAGATCATCCTTGGCGGGCCGAATTTTGGCTGCGGCTCAAGCCGCGAGCATGCGGTGTGGGCGCTGCATGAGTACGGCGTGCGCGCGGTGATCGCGCCTTCGTTCAACGCCATTTTCTATGGCAATTGCATCCGCAACAGCCTGGCGCCCGTGACGCTGAGCGAAGAATACATCGCCACGATCGCCGCCGAAATTGAAAGCGCTGATACGCCAGCGCTTGAGATTGATCTGGTTCAAAGCGAAATCCGCACGCCAAGCGGCGCGCGTTTTGGCTTCAGCATGCCCGATGAGCCGCGAGAGATGCTTGTGAACGGATTTGACGCGATCGACCTCACGCTCACGCACGATGAGGCGATCAACGCCCATCGCGCGCGCGATGCAGCGGCGCGGTCTTGGGTGTACGCCCGCTAAGTGAGATCAAACCAGATCGTCTTGTGGCGGCGATATTTTTCAAAGCCCGCTTTGCCGGCTTCCTGGCCAAAGCCTGAGCGCTTCCAGCCGCCGAATGGCGCTGTGAAATCAGGCTTGCGGCCCCAGGTATTGACCCACACCGTTCCCGCCTGCATGCGCCGCGCCGCCTTGATCGCGCTGGTAACGTCCCGCGTGTAGACGGACGTGGCGAGGCCGTAATCCTCATGTTCGGCGAGCGCGAAGCCTTCATCGGCATCGCGGAAGGTCTGCACTGTGAGCACCGGGCCAAAGATCTCTTCTTTGATCGCGCGCATCGCGGGGGCTACGCCCTCCAGAATCGTCGGCGCAAACCATGCGCCGCCTTCCTCTCGCAGCGCCGCGCCGCAGCGCGCGCGGGGCTTTGGGCGATGGCGTCATTGACGATCGACTCGATGCGCTGCGCCTGCTTTTGATTGAGAATGGGCGGCAGCGTCGCCTCGCGCGCCCATGTCGCGCCGGGGCGCAACGCGGCGAAACGCGTGGCGACCTTTTCAAGCAAGGGCTCGGCCAGCGTGTCGTGCACGACAAGCCGGCTGCCTGCGTAGCAAAGCTGGCCGCCATTGCGCGTGACGCCCCAGGCCACCTGCTCAGCGATTCTATCGAGATCGCCAGCGTCAGCGAGCACCAGCTGCGCGCCTTTGCCGCCAAGCTCTAAGCCTACAGGCTTGGGGCCGAATTGCGCGGCGTCCGTCATCAAGGTGCGGCCTGTCGCGGTTGATCCCGTGAAGGCGACATAACCAATCAGCGGATGGCGCACGATCGCGGCGCCAACAGAAGGCCCAAGGCCGTGCGCCACATTGAAAAGCCCCGCAGGCAAGCCCGCCTGCACGCCAAGCTCGGCCACGCGCACCACCGAGAACGGCGTGAATTCCGAAGGTTTGAGCACGATCGCATTGCCGGCGGCCAGCGCAGGCGCCACCTTCCACATCGCCAGGATCAGCGGAAAATTCCACGGCGCGATGGCGCCGACGACGCCATATGGCTCACTGGCGACAAGCCCCATCGCCTTATCGCTGGTTGGCAGCAACGTATCGTCGATCTTATCGCTGCACTCGGCGTAATAGCGCAGCCACTCGGCGCTGTTGGCGACATCAACGGCCAGCGCTTCGGTGTAGAAGCGCGACGACACCACAGATTCCAGCCGCGCGATCTCTTCCTGATGCGCATCAATCAGATCCGCCCAAAGCCGCAGCACGCGCGCGCGCTCACGTGGCGCGCGCTTGATCCAGACTTTCTGCGCCGCCGCGCCAGCTTGCGCCGCGCGATCCACCAGATCGGCATCGCCAAGCGGCAAGCCGGTATGCGTGGCGCCGTCTGACGGACGGCGCACGTCCATCGCCTCACCCTCAAACACCGGGGCGCCGGCGATGAAATGGTACGCGGGCGCGACGACATCGCGCGGATCATAGTGCGCGCTCATTGCAGGCCCCGCACGCGGTCAATCAGCGCCGCGCAATCCGCAGGCGCTTCATCCCCGCGCCAGGCCACATGCCCATCAGGGCGAACCAGAACGAGGCGCCGCTCATAAAGCGCACTGACGTCCGGCTGGCGAATATCCACGACATTGAACGGCATGCCTGCGCCCTCCGCTGCAAGGCGCAAATCTTCATCGCTTTGCTGCGCCTCACCCAATCGCACCAGCACGAAGCCATCGCCGAACATATCAAGCGTCGAACGTCCATCCGCGAGCCAAGCGTGCGGCGCACGGCATCCAGGCCAGGTGGAGGGCGAGACTTGTGAGGGATCATCCGGCGGCTCGGGCGCGCCATCGGCGGCGATGATCGGCGAATGGATATAGCGATAGCCAAGGTGCACGCCGGCGCTGTTGAACTGGCGCGAGAGAATGCGCAGTTTTTCCGTGAGCGCGGCGCGCTTGGCCTCGCCCAGCGCATCGTCACGATCGATATCGGCCTCGGTTTCGTCCATCACCATATCGATGCGATCGAATTGGAGGCCGAGGCGATGGAATTGCGCACCGCGATGGGCTTGCGCTCGCGCTCATAGGAGTCGAGCAATATATCCCCGCCCCAGCCGCTGAGCACCGCATCAAGCTTCCAGCCCAGATCGCACGCATCGCCAATGCCGGTGTTCATGCCAACCCCGCCAGTCGGCACAAACAAATGCGCCGCATCCCCGAGCAAGAACACACGCCCATCGCGCCATTTGCGCGCCACCGATTGGTGATGGTTCCAGTGCGTGGTTTGCAGCAATTCAAACGCGAACGGCTTGCCGACCGCCCGATGCAGCACCTCTTCGGCGTTCAGCGGCGCAGCGGCCTTTGCCGGATCGATAAAATAATATTGGTAATTCCAAAGCTCAGCGCCATCGATCGCCGTGAACACGCCAAAACAATCGGGCGCGAAGGTGAAATAGAGATTGGCGACGCCGCGGCCGTGCACCTTGAGAAACTCCGCGCTGCGGAACAAAAGGCTCACGTTCGCGCGCATCTTGCCGCGGCCGTTAAAGCGAACGCCGAGAGAGCGGCGCACATCGCTTGCCCCGCCATCGCATGCCGCAAGATATTGCGTGCGGACGCTTTCGCTGCGGCCGCTGACGATCTCTGTGAGTGTAGCGGTGACGCCCGCTTCATCCTGGGTGAAGCCGTCAAAGCGCCAGCCATGGCGGAGATCGATATTCGGCAAGGCGCGCGCATGCTCCACGAGGATCGGCTCCAGCGCCTGCTGCCCGATCTGCGTTTTCCCGTAGGGAGACCAGCCCAGCTCGCGAAAACGCGCCAACGCCTCGGGGTCGCGATCTCGAATTTCGCGGATCGAAGGCGAACGAAAGCGCAGCAATTCATTGGCGCCCAGGCGCGTTGTAAAAATTATGTAGTAAGGATCCTCGGTGTTGATGGTGGCGGCGTAGATTTTATCTTCGAGCCCCCAGCGCCGAAAATATTCCATTGACCGCGCGCCAAGCAATGTCGCCTTCGGGTGCGCTGTGGTTTCTTGTGCGCTGCTCCACGAGAATGCAGCGCTGACCGCGCACGGCGAGATCAATCGCCAGAGTGAGCCCTACGGGCCCGCCGCCGACAATGAGCACAGGCGCATCAAAACCCTTCACCTCACGCCCCTTCATCAAGCGCAAATGGCGCGCCACCGGGGCGCGCCATCGCATTCACATTTCGGCCTGCTTCAGAAGCGGATCGCAAAAGAAGCGCCGATTTCACGGCCGCGCGGCACTGTCACCGCAAGGCAGCGCTGGGTTCGATCGCGCTCGCTGTGACGAACGAGGACGGCAAGCCAACGCCATAGACGCACGAGGTTGGACTAGATGCGGCGCCCATGGCCTCATCATTATCGAACAGATCCCGCACGAAGAAGCGGAAATCCACGAGGCCGATGCCGAGCGTCGCCGCGAGGTTCACGCGCGTCACCGGCGCGAGCGTGGCGCGATTGGCCGCGTCAGCGTAGGATTCACCGCGATAAATCACATCTGCCCGCAGCCCAAACGGGAACGCACCAAACTCTGTGTTGTAGACCAGAGATGTCGAGGCGTTCCAGCGGGGACGTTCACCGAGGTTTTGCCCTGCAACGTCTCGCCGTTGAGCAGCTCCGTCACCGCCGCGCCAGCGACGGAAGGAACAGCGAACGACGCGTATTCATGATCGGCATAGCTCAACGTACCGAACAGCGACAGATCGTCGGTGATGCGATAGCGGCCATCCAGTTCAAAGCCCCAGATTTCCGACTTCGCCGATATTCTGGCTGTAAGTGATCGAGGTGTTCACGGGATCGCGCGCGGTGAATTGCTGATCGGTGACCTCCTGCACAAACAGAGCGCCGTTGAGCAGCAGCGCGCCGTCAAACCACGAGGTTTTTGCGCCGAGATTCGTAATTGGAGAGATATTCCGGCTCCGTGAAGCGGAAGCCTACCGCCGAAGCGTTGTTCCAGCGGCCCGACTTCGCACCGTAGGAATAGAGGCCGTAGAGCAGAAAGTCTTCAGCCGGCCGCCAGGTGAGCGTGACGCGCGGCATCCAGTCGGTCGTGCTGGCTTCGCGCTCAAGCGGGTTGGCGATTGAAGCCGCACAGAAGGTACAGGCGCCAAGCACGACCGTTTCTTCTTGCACGCGCCCTTCCAGCTCGATGCCGAGCGCATCGGTGAAATCGTACGCAATCGCGCCGAACGCGGCGATATCTTCAACACTTTCCGTACCGCCGGACACGCCCTGCGGGTTGGCGACCGTCAGATAGGTTTGCGAATAGCCGTTGGATTCTTCGTAGAAGTAATAGACACCCGCGCGCCAGCGCAGCCGGCTATCGGACGGACTGACAATGCGCAGCTGATGGCTGTAGCCTTCCAACAGGCTGCGTTGGTTGATGCCGGCTGTGCCTTTGCGCAACAGCGCCGCGACGGAATCGCCGAAGAACGGATCGCTGCCGCCTGCGGCGCCACGGCTCGTCGTATCGTATTTCGACGTAGAATCTTCGTCGTAATAGCCGCCGCGATAGGAAATCTCGTAGCCATTCAGATCGTAGGTCGCCACCAAGCCGGCGAACAAACGCTCAGAGTACGAGCCGCAGGATTCACGGAACATGTCCCGCGTGCTGATGCACTCGGTCGTTCCCCAAAGCGGCGCAGGCACGTCGTCATCCAGCCACACAGCGCCCGGAGAAACAGAACCGCCCGCCGTCAGGCCGGCGGCCGCCCATTCTTGCGGATGCTGCATGTGGATCGCGGCGGGGCCGTCATCGGCGACATCATAGAATGCAAACGCCTTGATCGAGAGATTGCTCGTGGGCTCGGTGTAGAAGATGAGCCCGTAGGAATCGGTGACTTCTTCGCCGATCGGGATGCCCGTTGTCGGCGCGTTGTAGAGAGCGCCCTCGACATTGTGCGCGTAGATCGCTTGCAGCCACGCGCGCCCTTCAATCAGCGGCACAGCGACCGACAGAGTGAGGTCCATGTTGTCGCCAACGGCGCCTTCGTTTTGCGAATATTCAAAGCGCGCGGAACCGGTGATGGTGTCCGATTGCGGCGTCTGGGTGATGTAATCGATCGCGCCGGAATAGGTCGCGCGGCCATAGGTGCTGCTCTGCGGCCCCTTGAGCACTTCGACCCGATCAACCGCGACCATCGGAATGAGGTTGATGGCGCCGCCGGTGTAGATGCCGTCATAAAAACTGGAAACGCCCTGGAGCTGCACGTTCACGGTGTTGGGCGCAAGGCCGCGAATGGCGAGCGCGCTCAGATCTTTACGGCCGCTGTTTGAGTGAAACGAAAGCCCCGGCGCAATCGTCGAAAGATCGCGGATGTCTTCGATGCCAGCCGATTCAATCGTCGCTGCATCAACCGCTGTGATCGCGAGCGGCACATCCTGAATACTTTGCGCGCGCTGCTTGGCGGTGACGATAATTTCTTCGCTGTGCGTTTGCGCAGCAGCAGCCCCGCCCAACGCCAACCATGCGGCTAACGCCGACTGAACCAACAATGACTTCCGCATAAAAACCCCCGTGACTGACGCATATGTTGCTAGAGTGCGGTGAGGACGTCGTGCGCCGCGCGTTCCCCGCTTTCCAAAGCGCCCTCGATGCCGGACGCCCGCAGCGAGACATGCTCGCCCGCGAAATGGATTCGCCGGTTCGCCGGCGTGGCGAGCACGCCGCCAAACCGCGAAACCTGCCCCGGTTCGGCGCGCGCGAACGTGCCGCGCGCAAAAGGCGCGCGTGACCAGTTCACCACTTTCGCCTCCCCCAATCGCCCCTCGGCGGCCGGGCGCGTGCGCACCAATTCCGCGAGAACCGAGGCTTTGACGCCTTCATCATCCATGCTGCGATAGGCCATGTTTGCGCGGCCGGAGATGTAAGCCCAAAGATAATCCCCCTCCGGCGTCGCCAATTGCATGACGCGCCCAAGGCGGTTGTTGTCTGTCCAGCTGCCGCCAGGGCGGCCATCGATCTCCCAGAAGCGCTCGCGCACCGGGATCATCACCGAGGTGCCCTGCCCAAACGGGGTGAACGCCACCGCTTCGGCGTGCAGCGCCGGCAAGCCCGGATCGAACGCGATCATGCGCGTCAGCGGCGGCGGGGTCGTGCAAATCACATGTTTGGCGCGATATTTCGCGCCGTCATGGCACACGACTTCAACCCCGCTCCGGCCGCCGCGAATGGCGGCGACGTGGCGATCAAATTCGATCTCAAAAGGCAAAGACGCCTGCATCGCTTCAGGCACGCGGCTCATGCCGCCGACCACGAACTGAATGGCGCGGTGATTTTCCGAGGCGCGTGAAAGGTCGCGCGCGGAATCGCGGCGCAACATCCAAAGCGTAGAGAGGCGATCAAGTGAATCGACCGCTTCGCCGCGGAGCAAGAATTCTAGCGCCTGCTCGTTGGCGCCAAGGCCGCGCAGATAATCTGAGAACGGAATATCAAATTGCGCGTAGGTCGGATCGAGCCAGCTATCCAGCGCCGCGCCCAGGGGTTGGGCATAGCCATGAAATAGCTTTCCACCTGATGCGGAAGCACCCGGCGCATCGGCGCCGGCAATTGATTGAGCCGCGAGCCCTCCCAATCGGCCGGCGCAACATATTCTCCGCCAAGATAAAAGCCGTACTGGTTGGCCGGGCCCACGCGCTCGCGCACCGCGAGCCCAAGCCGATCAATGACGCCGCGCAAACGGGTGAAGGAAGAGCCAACTTCCGTGCCCCCGCCTTCTGGCCGGTTTTCAACATCGTCCAGCGTGCGCACCCGGCCGCCCACGCGCCGGGACGCCTCGAGCAAACGCACCCGCGCGCCCGCTTCCGACAAAGCCATCGCCGCGCGAAGCCCGGAGAAGCCAGCGCCAATAATGATGACATCTGGATCAGGGGCGGTTCGGCCGGCTCCGAGCCCGACTGCGCCCGCCGCCGCAGCGCCGGACAAAAACAACCTACGTGATAGGTTTGCCCCGGATTTAGACGCCACGAACAACCTCCCGTCGTTAACGGTACTATTGTCATAACAACATGTCATCGCGTCAACACATTTATGTCATCGAATGGCAAGAAAAGCGCAAGCTAGCCAAGCCAAGCCGCGCCTATTATCATAACAACAGAATGTCCCTGAGCCGCGAGAGCCCGCATGACGCTGCACTTTGATCCCACCATGGTCCGCGAGAACAAAACGGCGCGGGAGCTTTACGAGGCGGTGAAGGCCAACCCGGCGCGGGCGCGCTTTGGCTTCGGCGAGAAGCTGGCGATCATGAATATTGACGTACAGCAGGCCTACACGCGGCCCGACCTGTTTCCGAAAACGTCCTACGTCACCGATCCAAAGCAGATCGACTATATCAACGAGATCAGCGCGCTTGCGCGGGCGCGCGGCTGGCCAGTGATCTGGTCGCGCGTGGCCTACAAGCCCGACGCGGGCGATGCCGGCGTCTGGGGCACGCGCACCAACACGCCCGACAGCCTGCAAAACATCAAATATGATTCAGAGCGGCACGCATTCGATCCGCGCGCCGACATCCACGAGGATGTGGATCTGGTTTACACCAAGCGCATGCCTTCGGCGTTTTTTGAAACGTCGCTGGCGAGTTATCTGGTGTGGCACAAGGTCGATACGCTGGTGATTACGGGCGGCTCCACCTCAGGATGCGTGCGCGCCACCGCCGTCGATAGCTTAAGCCACGGCTACCGGACAATCGTGCCGGAGGAATGCGTGGCCGACAAGCACGAGAGCTATCACTACGCCAACCTCACCGATCTTCAGCTGAAATATGCCGATGTCGTGGGCGTTTCCGAAGTCATCGAACGGCTGAAAGCCTAAGCTTCCCGCTTAGGCTTTCAGCACGCTCAATCTTCTGGGGCGATAATGACGGCCAGCCCGTCAAGCTCTTCGCTCAAATCGATCTGACACGATAAGCGCGAAGCGTCCTGCCGGAAATGGTAGGTATCCTCAACCAGCGCCTCTTCAAACTCGCCGCGCGCCGGAAGCCGCTCGCGCCACGGCGATTCAACATAGACGTGGCACGTTGCGCACGAAGCGGCCCCGCCGCAGATCGCCTGCAGCGGGTAGCCCTTCTCACGCAACGCGCTCATGAGCGATTGCCCAGGCGCGCATTCGACAACGGCCGACGCGCCTGAGCGATCCACGACATTCAGCTTCATAGGATCAGTAATCGTACCAATAGGAATGCCAGCGCGCCTTATCTTTCAGGTAGCGGCCCGCGTCCTGCTTATCCTTCGGCAAATAATCCAGCCAAAGGTTGGGGTCGTAGCGCTCGCGGTACTGATCGTAGACGTGCTTTGAGAGCGAGAAGTGCACATCCGGCAGGCGGCGCCCCTTCCCGATATTCCTTCATGCGAATGACCGTGCGGCGTTTGGTTTCAAACTTATCGCACTCCGCCAGCACCACGCCCTTGGGCCCAAAGATGCTGGAACGGCCCACCCAATCATTGCGCGGCGCCACTTCTTCAAAGCTCTGGCGATCCGGATAGAGATTGAGCGAGTTGTTCACCATCGTCACGAAAACATCGTTGTGATAGGCGCACATCATCATGTCTTCCCAGCGGAAGCCGCCGGTGGCGCTGCGGCAGATGATTTCGGCGCCCTTCAGCGCCATGGCGCGGAAGATTTCCGGCTCATATTGCACGGCCGACATGGCGATATTGCCGATATCTGTTTGCGTGACGGGGATCACCGCGTCCCAGCCGTACATCTCAACGAACCGATCGAACACATCGTAGATGCAGGTGGTGAATTGCTCACGCGTTTGGCGCGTGCCGCGCTTGGCGCGTTGCTTCCAATGCTTGGCGATCAGCTCGCCGCTCGGCCCGAACAGCAATTGCATGTTCATGGAATGGCCGGCCCAATCCTTATCCTTCCAGAGCGAGCCCATGGTGATGTAGCATTTGTACTTCTTCGCCATCTTGCCGATGGCGACGACCTCATCGCAGCCTTCTTCAAAGGCCACGCGCACCGATTGCTCGCGGTCGTAATGCTTAAAGCCCTGGATCGGAAACTCGTGAAAACTCAAGAGATCGCACGGGCCTGATTGCTGCGCCCGGTCGATGCAATCGATGACGTATTGCAGGTTTTCCGCCATTTGCGGGCCCGGATTATCGCCATCGACGCCGCGCACGCGCGTTTGCACAATGCCGATCGATACATTGTCCTTGCGCAGCGGCACGCTCGGATACGTGCCGTCTTCACTTACGAATTTTCCAACTTCAACGTCGTGTCTAGACATATCTGGCCTTGCTCAATCAGGATTCGATAGAAAGATAACGGGAAAGGTGCTCCCCACGGACATTCTCGCGCCATCCCTTCACTCGCGTGTTCACGAGATAATTGCGGCGGTTGAAATAGATCGGGATCACCGGGAATTGGCTCATGGCGAATTCTTCAACTTCGCGCAGGCGCTGCTTGCGCAGAGCCTCGTCCGGGGTGCGATCGGCGCGATCCAGCAGGCGATCGAATTCCGCGTTGTTGAAGAACGAGAAATTCGTATTCGCTTCGCTTTGCAGCAAGAGCAGGAACGCCACCGGATCCTGATAGGGCGCATAATATTGATAGCGCATCGCCTCGTAATTGCCGTTGCGTGCGTCAGCGACGATGCTGTTGCCGCCCACATTCTCAAGCTGCGCGTTGACGCCGATCTCGCGCCACATCGATTGCAACGCCACCGCAACGCGCCGGTTGATTTCCTGACCGCCGAATTTGTAGGTCACGGCCAGCGGGTTCGCCGCAGAATAGCCGGCCTCGCTCAGCAGCGCGCGCGCACGCTCGCGGCGCGCCTCGATCGGTTGCGATTCCATCGGGATTTGCGCGTGCTCGTAATCGGGCATCGCGGCCGGCACAATCGAATAGGCCGGATCGCCCTCCCCGCGCAGCAGCGTGTTGCAGATCAGTTCGCGATCGACGCTAAGCGAAAGGGCCTCACGCACGCGCGGATCATTGGTCGGCGCCTCGCGATTATTCAGCAGCGCGTAAAACACCCCCACGGTCGGCGAGGAGCGGATCGCCTCGCCAAATCCGGCTTCCCGCAGCGCATCGATCTGATCGGGCGGAATGTTGAACACGATATCGAGTTCGCCAGCGCGAAACCGCGTGACGGCCGTGGCCGGGCGTTCCACCGGATAGAAGATCACCTCATCGATCTCGACCTGATCGGCGTGGTGAAAATGCGGGTTTTTCTTGAGGCGAATGGACGTATTCGGCACCCATTCGGCGAGCGTGTAGGCGCCGCTGACAACGATGTTCTCAGGGCGCGTCCAGCGCTCGGCATGCGCTTCAATGGCGTGGCGCGGCACGACCGCGCTTGAAAACGAAGCGAGCACGTCAGGCAGATAACTCGCCGGATATTCGAGATCGACCACCACGGTGCGCGCATCGGGCGCGGTGATGCCAAGCGTCTCCACTGGCGCTTCGCCGCGTGTGATTTGGCGGAAATTTTGCACCGCGCCCAGCACACGCCCGCTCCGCGTCGCCGATGCGGGATCGGCGGAACGACGGAATGAATATATGAAATCCTCGGACGTGAGCGGCGTGCCGTCAGACCATTTCAGATTGTCATAGAGCGTGAAGGTGTAACGCAGGCCGTCATTGGAAACCTCATACGATTCCGCGAGGCCGCTCGTGAGCCGCCCTTCGGCGTCATAGGACATCAGCCCCTCGAACATATCGTACATCAACGCCGCGCCGGCATTGCCGGGAACATAGTGCGGATCGAGCGATTGCGGCTCGTTTGCCGTGCCGCGGCGGAGCACCCCCGCCGGCGCCTCACGCGCGCCGCCGCAAGCGCTCAGCGCCGTCAGCGCGACGCCGCCCGCCGCCCATTGGCCAAAACGCCGGCGCGAAAAGCCGATTTTCCTCATCGATATCCTCAATTCTGGACGCCGCAGCGGCAGTGAAAACCCTAGGGTAAATCACCCCGCCCCTCAATCCTTACTTCCCGTCGTCATGATATTATGCTATTAGGACATCTAAAGGATGATTTGTCGATAGTCGGCGGCGTTCGCGACAGGGAGTTTCGCAACTTTGACCATCTTGGCAACACAGAGAGGCGCCTCCCCCTCGCCGCTGGACCTTATCGCGGCGGCTGAGGCCCTTGGCCCCAAGCTGCGCGCGCGCGCAGCCGAAACGGAGGCCCGCCGCTCGCTCCCGCGCGAGACGATCGATGATCTCTTCGCCGCCGGCCTTATGCGCTATTTCGTGCCTCGGCGCCTCGGCGGCTATGAAATGGATTGGGGCGTGCAGATCCAGATTGGCCGCACCCTGGCCCGTTATTGCGCCTCCACATCTTGGATCGCCTGCGTCGTCGGCTCGCACAGCGCCTATGTGGCGCGGATGAGCCCAGAGGCCCAAGACGATGTCTGGAAAGATTCCATCGACGTTGTGATCTCCACCGGATCGGTGATGCGCAACGTCTCCGTCGCCGAGGCGAAGGGCGGCTACATCCTCAACGGGCGCTGGAGTTTTTCCAGCGGCGTCGATCACGCCTCATGGGTGCTGATGCGCGCGTCCATCACCAATGATCACCGGCAAAGCTATTTCCTCGTGCCGCGCTCGGAATTCACAATCGAAGACGATTGGTATGTGAGCGGCATGAGCGGCACAGGCTCAAAAACCGTGGGGGTCAAAGACACGTTCGTGCCCGCATATCGGGTGATTTCCATGACGCAAATGATGGCGCCGAACCCTCCGGGCGCGGCCGTCAATGACAGCGTGGTCTCAAGCGCCAGCTTCCGCCTCTTTGCAGGAAGCGCGCTGCTGGGCCCGATTTGGGGCGGCGCGGAAGCTGTCCTCAACGAATATCGGGCGCTGATGGCGCAAGGCGCCGCAGGCCAGGATGTCGAGGATCCGCAATGCCTGCTCCGCATCGCGGAGGCGGCGGCGGAAATCGCCACAGCAGGCCGATTGGCCGAGGGCTTGATCGACCGGCAAGTGCAGGCCGCCCTCAGCGCCGTGAAGGTTCCGAAGGCTGAACGCATCTCCAACGTATTCGAGCGCACCTATTCCGCGCGCCTTTGCGTCAACGGCGCATCGCGCCTGGTCAATAGTCTCGACACCGCCGCCATCAGCAGCGATGCGCCAATTCAGCGTTATTATCGCGATCTGCTCGGCATGGTGCAGCAGATTGGCGTGAACTGGGATCGCAACATGATCAACGGCGCAAAAGCGATGTTCGATCTGCCGACCGACATTCCCGACCTCAACGCCGACTGATTCAGCGAGCCCATTTGATGACGAACACAGCCGCCCAAAACGCCGCGGGCCTCGCGGAAGCCTTCGCGAAAAGCGCCGCGACCACCGATCGCTCCGGCTATCCGGCCGAGCAGGCAGCGCAGCTTGCGCAAGCGGGCCTTTTCAAAACGCACGCCGCCCCCTTCTCGGTGCAGGCCGAAGGCTTGCGTGCGCTGGGCCAAGTTTGCGGCGCAAGCGCCTGGTTTGCCGCAACAGGTGGGGCCGCCGTCGCGCACGCTGCCAAAACCAGCGCTGAAGCACTGGCTGAAATCGGCGCTGGCGATCGCTTCTGCACCATCGCCTCGGCGCCGCAAAGCGCGACGCTGACGCGTTCGGGCGGCGGCATCCGCCTCGACGGCGTGTGGCCCTCAGTGGGCGGGCTTGATCACGCTGAATGGGTGATCCTCGATGGCGTCCGCGATGGCGATCAAATCGTCAGCGTGATCGCGCCGATCTCGGCGTTGAAAGCGAGCGATTTTCTCTATTTCGGCGGCGTGCGCGGGGTGAAGTGGCGCAAGCTTGAAGCCAGCGCGATCGAGATTCCGCCGCACCGCATCGGCGCCAAGCTTGATGCAAGCGCCCGGCTTGATCCGCTGATCGGCGCCGTGCTCGGCGGCGCGGAAGGCGTCTATACGCTCTACACCACCGCCACGAAAGCGCGCATCAGCGGCGTGGGCGGCCATGCCGTCGCGCGCTTCACGCAGGTGCAGGCGCGCCTCGCCGAAAGCCACGCAGATCTCAAAGTGTGCCGCGCGCTTTACGCAGCGCTGCTCTCTGCCGCCGACGCCGGCGAGGCCGACGCCGAAACCCAGCGCGATCAAGCTTACATCGTGCGCACAGCGATGGCCGCAGCCAACCGCCTGCTCTCGCAAATGGGCGCAATGGGGCTTTCAGAAACCAATCCGGTTCAGCGCCAGTATCGCGATCTCCGCGTGTTTGCCAGCGCGCCAAGCTTCAATTGGGATGCCAGCTTCGCGGCGTTCGGCCGCGCCGTACTGGGCGTCGAGGACGCATCCCGCGCAGCTTAAGGCGGGACCCCCTACAATTTCCCGCATAACTTGAGCCTCGATCCTTTCGGATCGAGGCTCATTCTTTTCCGCTTCTGATAATTGCTCAACCGATCGGCAAGCGTTCGCCGAGATAGCGGCCGAACACCAGCGCCGGCGTCAAGCTCATGCCGCCGACGCTGCCCTTGCCCGAAAGCAATGAGCCCAGCACCTCGCCCACGGCGTACAGCCCTTGCACGGCCTGGCCGTCCTTGCTGCGCACGCGAAAATCGAGATCGACCTTGAGCCCCGCATAGCCGCGCACGGTGTAGGACACGATCGGCAGCGCATAGAACGGCCCTTGCGAAATTGGGCGCGGCATGTGCGAACGGCCAAACTCAGCATCCACGCCCGACGCAACGGCCCGGTTGTATTTCTCCACGGTGGCCTCAAGGTTTTTCGCATCGATGCCGCACTTTTCCGCCAGCGCGGCGAGGCTATCGGCCGATTCAATCACGCCTTCAGGCTCAAAGAAGCGTTCGGCCTTATCGGGGAAATACGAGAAGATGCTCGGCGCCTCGCAGCGGATCGCTTCGTCGAAGATCACGAAGCCGAGCGATTCTGTCTGTTCGATCAGAAGCTCTGTCCGCTCATCGACGCTTTCATTGTCTTCGCGGTAAAAGCGCTTGCCTTCGCGATTGACCACGATCTCCCAGGGCGGGCGATCCTGCGGGGTGAGCCCGCCCGGCGCGCGATAGCGCGGCTGCTCAAGCGTGTGATCAAGAAAACCGCCAAAATTGGGCAGGAACGTCTCTTTCAGGATGATCTCGCCGCCGGCGTCCTCGCCCATCTCAAGCCCGCGCCCGCTTGAATATTTGTAGGAGCCCGACCAGAGCGTGGCGCCTTCATGCAGGCGCGAGAACAGCGTGGGATTGGCCGCATATCCGCCCGACGCGAGCACAACGGCGCGGCCGAAATAGTCGCGGCCATCCTCGGTGCGCACGCCGTTCACGGCGCCCTTCTCATCCCGCAGCAGCGTTTGCGCGCTTGTATTGGTGAACACATCCACGCGGCCCGCAGCGACATGCGCTTCAAGCATCGGACGCAACACTTTCACCAGCGATACGCCATCCTCACGGCCCCAATAGGTGCGCGCTTCGTCATACGCTTCGTGGCCGTGAATGATGCGCGGCATGTTTTCGGCCATTTCAAAGCCGTGATCCATCAGCCAATCAATGAATGGCCCTTGCAGCCCCACCGCGAGTTCGAGAAATTCGCGCGAGGCCGTGCCGCGGCTGATGCGGATCGCATCGTCGAAATGGCGCTGGGGCGTATCCTTGATGCCGCGCTCTTCCTGGAGCTTGGAGCCCGCGCCGCTCAGCTGACCGCGATTGATCAGCATGGCGCCGCCCACTTGCGGCGCAGATTCCAGCAGCGCGATGCTGGCGCCGCGCTCTGCCGCGAAGATCGCGGTGGTCAGCCCTGCCGGGCCCGCCCCGATTACAACCGCATCATAGATTTTCGTCATGCGTTTGGCCCCCTGCTTGAACCGGGCGCTCCGCGAACGCACTCATGGTGCGCGGCGCGCCGTTTTGAATCATCAGCGCCTTCTTGCGGAAGAAGCGCATAAGCCCGGCGCCGCCCATGCGCGAGCCGCCGAGGCCGGAATATTTGAAGCTGTTTTTCTCAGCTTCCGTCGTCATCGATTGCAGACCCGCGTCATTGACGCTAACCCCGCCCGCATCGATGCGCGACGCCACCGCCAGCGCGGCGGCGGTATCTTTTGCAAAAACGGCGGCCGAAAGCCCGAACACGGTGTCGTTCGCAAGCACGACCGCTTCGTCCTCATCCTTGAACGGCATGACGGGGATCACAGGCCCGAAGGTTTCCTCACGCATGATCTCCATGCCGTGATCAACATTGGTGAGAATGGTCGGCCCCAGCCAATTGCCGCCTTTGCGGATGATTTCCCCGCCCAAACGCGCAATTGCGCCTTTGGCGTAAGCATCGCGCAATTGCGCTTCGATGATATCGGCCTGCGGGGCGGAAATGATCGGACCAAGATGCCCTGCTTCGAGCGACTCAAGGTTCGGCGTGATCGCCCGCGCCTTCTCGATCAGGATGTCGACAAACGCCTCGAAAATATCCGCCTGCGCATAGACGCGCTCAAGCGAAAGGCAAACCTGGCCGGAATTGACGAGGCCTTGGCGCAGGATCGCATCCGCCGCGCGCTCAAGATCTGCGCCGCTCAGCACGATCGCCGGATCTTTGCCGCCCAGTTCGAGGAAGGCGGGGATGAAGCGTTTGGCCGCGGCTTCAGCCACTTTGCGCCCCGTCGGCACCGAGCCGGTGAAGCAGACCATATCCGCTTCGCTGATCACTGCCGCGCCCGTCGCGCCATCGCCGGGAATAAGCGCGAGCACGCCTGCAAGCTCGGGCACGGCGGCAATTGACTCCGCAAGCGGCGCCATGAAACGCGGCGTGACCTCGCTTGGCTTGATCATCACCGCGCAGCCGGCGACGAGCGCGGGCAGCGCGTCAATCAGCGCAAGGCTCAGCGGAAAATTCCACGGGCTGATCACGCCGACGAGATCGTACGGCACCAGCTGCTGGCGGAAGGCGACAGCCGGCGCGATCTTGGAGGTGCTTTCGCGCGTTTCCATCAGCGCCGGCGCATCATTGCACCAGCGGCGGATCTTGGCGCCCACGCCATGCGCTTCGGAGCGGGAAAGCGTGGCCCGGCCAGTATCGAGGATCAGCGCCTCTGCGATCGCATCGCCGCGCGCATCCGCCGCATCGGCCCAGCGGCGAAGGATTTCAGCGCGATACGCAAGCCCGCCATCACGCCATTGGCGCTGATTGGCGCGCAAACGCGCGGCGGTTGTGGCGACATCAGCGGCGTCTTGGGCTTCGATCTCGTAATCGTTCACGCCCGTTCGCGGGTTGCGAATCTTGAGGAGCCGCCCCATTAGGCGAGCCCAAGCGGATATTCGGCGACGCTGGTGAGCGCGCCTTTGAGGCCGATGTCCAAGCGATTAATCAGCGCGCCGGTTTCAACATCGCGCACCTCGATCACGCCATCGAGGAAATTGCTGATAAAGAATTGGCTTTCATCACGGCGGAGCTGCGTGCGCGTCCAGCCTTTATCGCTGCTGACCTCATAGCTGCGGATCAATTTGCCTTCGGGGCTATAGATCGCCGCGCCAATGCCTTTGGCCATGATGACGCGGCCATCGGCGGCGACATCGAGCCCGTAAGTGCCGCCCTCTTCTTCCGGGATGAAGAGAAAATCAGGCAGCTGGCGGCGCTCGCCCATGTGATAGCGCAGCACGCGCCGGCCGGCCTCGGAGACGTAGAAGATCGTCTCGCCATCGGGGGCGAGCGCGAAATTGCTCACATAATGTTTGCCGCCGCGGCCGCCATCGATCTCGACATCGAAGAATTCAAACGCCCCGCTCTTGGGATCAAAGCGCACCAGCTTGCCATCGCCATTGCCGTCCGGCGCAAATTGCTCGCCATGCGCGGAATGGATGCCGACAAGCGCGCGGCCGGTTTTGTCAAAGCCGAGATTGCCGTAGCGGCGGCGCGGCGGGAATTTCACGTCAGCCGGCGCGCCAGCGACCGTGAAAGCCCCCAAAGACGAATTCTGCGGGCAGGAGACAAAAAGCTGCCCTTCCGGCGAAATGGCGAGGCCGATCAGGAGGCCAAATTCGGTGGTGCGCAGCGCGCCTTTGACCTTCAGATTGGCGTCGCAATGCAGCACCCGGCCATGGCCGCGCAGGCCGGCGCGCATGTCCGCAGGCTGGATGGTGTCATTGCCGATGACGAAAATGTCCCCCTCGGCCACCGGGGCGCCCCCGCCTGCCTCGAACGCGATCTTCGTCTGATCCTGCCCCATAATCTCGCCTCTCCATCGCCGCTGCGGCCAACCTTGCGGATACCAAGGGATACTGTTATCATGACTTCATATCAACAGGAGAAAGTAAGCTGATGTTGGGGATGGCCGCGCACGAACTCCTGCCCCTGCAAAACAGCGACGAGCGCGCCCGCCACAGCTTTTTGATCGACCTCAAAATCGTCCTTCAGGACGAACTGATCAAAGGGGTGCGGGAAAGCTACGAAAAACGCGCCCGCCCCGCAGACGAGGCCGCGACCGGCCGCAGCCACAAGCATCGGCATGACGCCGCGCGGGCGCTTGAGAACGACCCTTCCTACCAGCTTTGGAGCGCGCTTGGCCGCATCCAGCAAGATCTCTACGTCGACTCAACCGCCGAGTGCGTTGAGCGGCAACTGCCGCGCCTGCAGGCGAATTATCAGCGCCTTGTGAGCGCGCCGCAAAAGCACGGCACGCTGGCGCTGGACGCCTCCATCACGCCGCCGCGCTACATTTCGGTGGTGGACATCCACTGCATTCCGGGCGGCTATTTCAGCGACAATGGCGATGACGATATCGCCGTGGGCGCGCGCTACGACATCGGCTCATACATTTTCGGGCGCGGCCAGCGCGGCTCGATGAACGATACGCGCGGGCAAACCGGGGTGAAATTCATCAAAACCCATTGGCCCGATTTCAAACCGCGCCGCATTTTGGATCTTGGCTGCACGGCCGGGATGAACACGCTGCCTTATGTGGACGCCTTCCCCGAGGCGGAGGTTTACGCGATCGATCTTTCCGCGCCAGCCTTGCGCTATGCGCATGGGCGCGCCGAAGCAGTCGGGCGGAAAGTGCATTTTTCGCAGCAAAACGCGGAAAGCACCAATTTCCCGGATGGATATTTCGATCTCGTTGTCAGCCACATCCTGTTCCACGAAACCTCGCGCAGCGGCGTGGAGGCGATCCTGAAAGAAGCGCAGCGGCTACTGGCGCCGGGCGGGCGCACGCTGCACCTTGACGTTTCGCGCCGCCTCACCTGCACTGGCCCGTTCGATCAATTCATTGCCGATTGGGATACGCTCAACAACAATGAGCCGTTCTGGGGCGCGTTCCTGTTTGACATGGACGTGCCCGAGGCGGCGCGGCAGGCCGGCTTCTCTCACAACAGCGTGCGCGAGGAACTGGCGCCCACGCCGAGCGGCAAGGCGCGTTATTGGGCGCTCTCTGCCCTGAAAGGCGAAGCATGAGCACCGAGCGCCCCCACGCCCGCGCACCCGCCGCCGGCGCCGTGCCCGACAATTTAAATGAGCCGCACGCCGAGCGCGTGCTCGCGATCGTGATGGCTGTGGCGGGCGAGCTTGCGGTGCTGCGCGAGCGGCTCGACACGATCGAGCAACTCGCCGCCGAGCGGAACCTGTTTACAGCCGAGGAGGTTGAGGCTTACAGCGCCCCCGCCGCCGTGAGCGCCACGCGGGAGGCGTGGCGAAAAGCCTACATCCGCAGAATTTTACGCGTCATGCATGATACATTCCCGTCGACCGCGCGGGATGATGCGTACAAAGCATTCGTCGAAGAAGTCTCAAACGGGCCAGAACAATGATCTTGAACAATTGGTATGTGGCGATCTCGGCCACCGATCTGAAGCCCGGCGAGCCCAAGCAGGTGCGGATGCTGGGCGCGAACTTTGTGCTGTTCCGCGATACGGACGGCAACGCCGTGTGCCTCAGCGATGTGTGCTGCCACCGCGGCGCCGCGCTTTCCGCCGGCAAGGTGAAAGAAAATTGCATCGCCTGCCCCTATCACGGCTGGGAGTTCAACCTCCAAGGCCAATGCACCTATATCCCCGCGCTCGGCAAGGACGTCACCCCGCCCAAGCGCGCGCGGGTTGATTCTTATCCCACGCGGGAAAAATTTGGCTGGGTTTGGGTGTTTCTTGGCGATGCGCCGGAAGAAGAGCGCCCGCCCTTCCTCGACGATTCCGGTTCCCGGAATATTTCGACGAAGAAAACTGGCGCCGCATTCCGATGCAATACGAAGCCCCGGCGAACTGGGCGCGCTCGGAAGAAAACTCCATCGATGGCGCGCACCCGAGCTTTGTTCACTCCTCCTTCGGCAGCAAGCGCGACCCGAAGGTGCACATCGTGCCGATCGAAAAGCCCGATGAATGGACCGCCAGCACCACGCGCGAGCGCACGCCGCCGGATCGGTCGCAGAAAACCGGGCGCATGCGCGAATTGACCGCGGAAGTGCGCGGCAAGACGCGCGCCACCACCGCCTTCTGCTTTACCGGCATCACCCACCGCATCGTGATCGACCGCTCGGACGGCCTGCGCCAGCGCACGCTTTCGCACCGCACGCCGATCGATCGCTACAATACCCGCACCTTCACCACGCAGGTGCGCGATTACGATTTCACCCCCGAAGCCGATATCGAGCGGCTGGAAGGCCGCCGCCAAGCGGTGCGCGAGGATGTGGCGATCGTGCAAACCGTGCTGCCGAAGCTGCCGCCGCGCCGCCCCGGCCAGGAATTGCTGACCGAAGCCGATCAGCTTGAAGGCGCATTCCGGCAGATCATCCAGCGCCGCATCGACGCCGGCTGGGAAATTGACTCTCAAATCGTGGATCGCGACGCCGATCACGAAGTGTACGTCATCCCTTCGCCGGAACGGCGCCTTGATCCGAAAGGCTGGGTGCACCGGCCCGTGCCGACCACCAAGCCGCGCGCTGGCGGGGAATAGATCTGCGACTGGCGGCGCTCCGCGCGCTTCTGTCGAACAGAAATTACGCCATCTATTCCGCCGGCAACGCGATCTCGCTGACGGGCACTTGGATTCACGGCATCGCCTTCGCCTGGTTTGCGTGGGAATTGACGCGCTCGGCCTTCTGGCTGGGCGTGCTGGGCACGGTTGGGCTTGCGCCCACGCTGTTTGCCGGGCTGATCGGCGGCGTTCTCGCCGATCGCATCGATCGCCTGCGCCTGACCATCATGACGCAGATAATGTGCTTTCTGCTGTCGATGACGCTGTTTGTGTTGTTCTCGTTCAACCTGCTGAACATCTGGCTGCTGATCATCTTCAAAGTGCTGGTGGCGATTTTCGTCGCGCTTTCGCAGCCGGCGCGCATGGCGCTGATCCCGAATCTCGTCGGCCCCAAAATGATCGGGCCGGCGGTGAGCTTCGGCTCCATGGTGTTCAACAGCGCGCGCTTTATCGGCCCGGCGGTGGCCGGCATTGTGATCTCCATTGGCGGGGTTGGCCCGGCGTTTTTGATCAACGCCTTCAGCTATCTCGCCTTCGCCGCCGCGATCATCGCGCTAAAGCTGCCGCCGGAGGTCATGCGCCCTGCCGCCCCTGCCGAGAAAGCCAGCTTTCTCCAGCACGTCGGCGGCAGTTTCAGCTATCTCAAACAGCACCAAGGCGCGCTGACGCTGTTTGTGCTGATGATCTTCGTTGTCGTGTTCGCGCGGCCGATTTCGGACTTTTTGCCGGCGATCGTCGCCAAGGTGTTTAATCGCGGCGTTGAGGGCGTGGCCTTCCTCACCTCATCGATTGCGGCCGGCAGCTTGCTCGGCGGGCTCTGGATGGCGGGCCGCGACGTGAAGGGCCTCACCAATTTCATGATTGGCGGCGCGATCGCCTACGCGGTCTGCATCATCGCTTTCGTGACGGTGACGCACTTCTGGGCCGGTTGCGCGCTTTTCGCCACGGCTGGCTTTTGCACCTCGGTGTTCGCCACCTCGGCGCAAACGCTGGTGCAAACCAGCGTGGACGATTCAGTGCGCGGGCGGATCATGAGCCTTTGGTTCATCATCTCGCGCGGCGGGCCAGATCTTGGCGCGTTCTTCATGGGCGTCGGCGGCGAGCTGATCGGGCTGCAGGGCGCGTTTATCATCGGCTGCCTCATCTGCATGGGCATGAGCCTTTGGACCTTCACGCGCCGCAAGCCGCTTGCTGCGCAATTGGAAGTCACCAGGCCTTAGCCGGCCGCCGCGCCAAACGGCGCGAGCGCTTCGATCAAAGCCGCCCCGCCGAGGCGCTCGCCAATCAAGACGATCCCAAACCGCGCTTGGCTCGCCTCAGGCAATTGCGCGGGCGGCGCGAAGAGATGCTGCACGCCTTGGATCACCATCGGCTCAGGCTCGCCCTTGATCCGCACAATGCCCTTGGTGCGCCACAAATCCGCGCCGAGGCGCCGCTGCAGGAACGCCACCATCGCCGCGTAATCGCTCCAGTCCATCGGCTTGGGAAATGGCGCGAACACAGTCTCGACCGCTTCGCTATGGCGGTGTTCGGCGTGATCGTGCGCATGGTCATGGCCGCACGCAGCCGTGTGCGCCACGCCATCGCAGCGCCGCTCCTGCGGTGGCGCGAGCAACGCCTCCGGCGCCACATCCCCTTGCGCAATGCTGAGGATCTCGGCGCGCGGGTTCGCCGCGCTCAGGCGCGCACGCAATCCGGCCTCATCGGCTTCGGTGATTTGATCGCGCTTGCTGATGATGATCCGATCCGCGAGCGCTGTCTGGCGCTGCGCCTCGCGGTGCTTCAGCAGTTGATCTGCGCCAAGCACGCCGTCGGCCACGGCGATCACGCCGGCGATGCGATAGCGGCTCGTCATCACCCGATCCGCCAGCAACGTGCCGATGATGGGCCCAGGATCGGCAAGCCCGGTTGTTTCAATCACCACGCGGCGAAAATCAGGGATCTCCCCGCGCGCGCGCTTGTGAAACAACTCGGTGAGCGTTTCGGCCAGATCATCGCCCATCGCGCAGCAAAGGCAGCCTGAATCGAGCAGCAGCACGTTGGTTTCCGCGCTCTGCGCCACCAGGCGATGATCGAGGCCCACCTCGCCGAACTCGTTCACGATCACAGCCGTATCGCTCATGCCCGGATGCCGCATCAATCGCGACAGCAGCGTGGTTTTCCCGCTGCCGAGGAAGCCTGTCAGTATCCATACCGGGGTGATGGGCGCTTCAGCCATGCTTAGCCGCCGGGCTTCGCGCGCGGCTCGAGCCCTTGGAGATAAGCCGCCACGTCATCGGTCGGGATCACGTCGGCATATTTGCAATTGAGATCGAACAGATTGATCGCGTGGCTCGCTTCAAAGCGATCGAACGCGGTTTCTTCCGGGATCACGACTTTGAAATTGTAAGAGTACGCATCCACGCTCGAGGCGCGCAGGCAGCCGGAGCTGGTGCAGCCGGTCATGATCAGCGTGTCCACATCAAGAAAATTGAGGTGGCTCATGAACAGCGTGCCGAAGAAGGCCGAAGGCTTGCGCTTGCCGATCAGCATGTCCTCCGGGCGCGGCGCGAGCGGGGCGACGGTTTGCGTCGCATGCGTGCCGGCGAGCACGGTTTTTTCGCCGCCGCGATGGTTTTTGCCCACTTGCACGCCGCTATCGATCAGATCAGGGCGGCGTTCGCTTTGGGTGTAGAAAATCGGAATGTTCTTCTCGCGCGCCAGCAGCATCAGCCGCTCAATATGCGGAACGGCCTTCCAGCCGGCTTCGCCGCAATAGGTGCGGTATTGATCGATCCCTTCAAGGATGGGTTGCCCAGGCTCATCGCCGCAGAAATTATACTGCACATCGATGATGAACAGCGCCGGCCGCGTGCCGAAGCCGCCGCGCTTGCCGTAGCCGGCTTTGGCGTAAACCGCTTTGTCCTGTTCCGTCAGGAATTTGTCCCAAATTCGCGTCATCGCTGTTTCCTTCCTTAAGCCGGCAGCCGCGCCAGATAGCGCCCGCCCGCCC